>NZ_JBLZXE010000001.1:0-292503 GCF_056156825.1 Sphingobium sp. RS1
CGTATCAAGGAAACGTTCTTCCGGATGCTGCGCAATCGCGAGTTCGATGCCGCCGAGCTTTCGATGTCATCGTATTGCGTGACTCTGGGCCGGGACAATCCAGACTTTATCGCCATCCCGGTGTTCCCGTCACGTTTCTTCCGTCATTCCTGCATCTTCGTGTCGGCCAAGAGCGGCATCGAAAAACCGTCCGACCTTGTCGGCAAGCGCATCGGCGTCCCGGAATATCAGATGACCGCGCCGGTCTGGATCCGCGGTATCCTGCAGGACGAATATGGCATCGACCCGGCGTCGGTCACTTATGTCACGGGCGGCGAGGAAGAGCCGGGCCGTGAGGAAAAGCTCAAACTCAATCTGCCGGACAAGTTCAAGGTTGAGCCGATCGGGCCAAACCAGACGCTGACCCGGATGTTGGCTGATGGCGAGATCGACGCGCTGCACACCGCGCGTGCTCCATCGACCTTCTATTCGGAACCGCACAATGTGCGGCGCCTGTTCCCGGACTTCGTCCAGGTCGAGAAAGCCTATTTCGGCAAGACGAATATCTTCCCGATCATGCACGTCGTTGCCATTCGCCGCGACATTTACGAGAAGAACCGCTGGATCGCACAGGCGCTCTACAAGGCGTTCGTCCAGGCGCAGCAGCTAACCTACGAACAGCTGCGCGTCTCAGCCTCGCTCAAGACGATGCTGCCCTGGCAAATTGCCGCGGTCGAGGAAACGATCGCGACGTTGGGCGATCAGTGGTGGCCTTACGGAATCGAGAAGAACCGCCACGTACTCGAGACCTTCACGCGCTATCATCATGAGCAGGGTCTGTCGCCGCGCCAGCTGACGATCGAGGACATGTTCGCGCCGGAGACGTTCGCGGAGTTCAAGATCTGACGTGATGCAATCCGGGAAATGACGGGGCGGAGCATAAGCGGTGCGGGAGCAGCGTGGTTGTCGATGCTCCGTCTTTGCCGGGCTGCCGCAGGATACCCGGCGAGCGGCCGCTGACCGGTTGCGCCCTGTCAGTCCTCGGCGGGGGTGTTCGGGATAGAATCGAATTCGGCGGCGAGATTGGCTGACATGCGCGAAAGCACGTCGACGCACGTCGCAACCTCGGCCGGATCGATCCCGGCGACGGCGATGCGGTTAATGTCGATCGCATATTGCATGAGCTCCGCTTCCAGGGCTTTGCCTCGTTGGGTCAGCGTAACGCTCAACTTGCGGCGATCAACCTTGTCGCGGGTGCGCTCTACAAGCCCGTGCTGCATCATGTTGTTGATTATCGACACAGTCGTGTTTTCTGTGACGTTGGTCATGTCGCTCAGATATTTCTGGGTGACGCCGTCGCGGATCCACAGCACACGAAGGTAATACCAGAAGCCCGTCTTTAGATCGTGCTTCGCCAGCATCGCATTGAGCAGGCGATCGAACCGCCGATGGCAGCGCCGGACCTGATAACCAAGGCTCCATTCCGGATTGAGCTGGGCGGGCCTGTTGGACAAATGCACTCTCCCTGGGGCGTGTCGCCATGTTCGCCCTCCCAATGAGGCAGGGGCAACGGCTTTGATGGTGCACCTGCCCGCCAACGTCCAGTTGGATACTGACGGCAGACTGGGCCTTGCCACGCTCTGCATCGGCGTCGGCATGGGCCTTGCGCTCGCGGTCGAACGGGTCTGAATCGTGCTTCGGTGACACCCTATCTATTCCACGCGGATTGAGCGTGGGTTCTCCGGCCCTTTGAATCCCGCCCGAACTAGGGTGGCCCTCGTGCCCTTACGTCGGTTGAATATATGGCAGTCACGACCATCAAGGCCGCCGAACGAACGCCGGAATCTCGCCCTCGACCCGGATGAGAAACCGCGGGACCGTCAAGTCATAATCCATTAACAAGTCAACCGACCCACGCGGCTGGGGCGGTTGCCAAGAAGGAATGCACGCTGGTTTCGACATTCAACAGGCCCGATGGTTCGGGTCATGCAGGGCCGATTTCGATGAGCGGAGATAGCGGGGAAATCAACCTGCCGTTCGACCTGAGTATCGGATATCAAATCCGACTCACGCATCGACTTATGCAAAAGCTGCTACAGCTGAAGATCGAGCAGTTCGGCGTCACCCTGGGCATGTGGTACTTCTTGCGCGTCCTGTGGGACCAGGACGGCTTAACCCAGAAGGAACTGTCCGACCTTGTTGGAACGATGGAGCCGACCACGCTTTCGGCGATCGCTTCCATGGAGCAACGGGGAATCGTTGCCCGGGTCCGCAACGCGGCGGACAAGCGGAAGATCAACATCTTCCTCACCCCTTACGGTCACGAGCTGAAAAGGAAGCTTCTGCCCATTGGCATCGAAGTTGGGGATATCGCTAAGACCGGCATTTCGCGCCGCGAAGCGGATCTCCAGATCGCCCTATTGGGCGAGCTGCAGACCAATCTAGAAGCTGCGATTCGGAGCCTCTCCCCCGAGGAGCCCGACGCGAAGCCGGGTCGGCGGCGCCGAGAGGACCGAGGGGTCGCCGGCATCACTCATGAGGCAGGCGACTGATGCGATAGTGGGTGTCCTCGCCACCATGGATGCCCCACATCAATGTTGCGCGCCGATACTTACATCACTAATGGTTAGATAACTAAGGAACTGCACGGTGGCGGTCTGCGACGTGAAGGTTGCGTGGAGAGGTGTGCTGATGGTCAGGCCTTGCCTCCGACCGAATCGTCGTCGCTCTCCACCGCGCGGTTGATGACTGCAATCGCTTAGGTGCGGGCCGCGTCCGGTCTGCGAGAGTATCGGGAGAGTTTGAACTTATGAGTTCATCAGCCTTTAAAGGCGCGGATGTGTCCGATCGCCTGGATCGCGCGATAGACAATGCTCTCGCCGACAATCGTTTGGTGGGAACGGTCGTGATCGTCGCCCGGGGCGGCAAGATCGCCTATCGCCGCGCGGCGGGATTTGCAGACCGTGAATCGCAAAAGCCGATGCAAACGGATAGCATTTTCCGATTTGCATCGGTGACCAAACCCTTTGTCACCGCCGCCGTGATGCGCCTGATCGAGGATGGTGTTGTGAGGCTGGACGATCCAGTGACGCGCTTCCTGCCCGACTTTCAGCCGCGCCTGTCCGATGGATCGGTTCCGGTCATCTCGATCCGCCATCTGCTCACGCACACATCGGGGCTCGGCTATCCGTTTCAGGAAGGGAGCGATGGCCATTATCGTCGCCTCGACGTCTCCGACGGGTTGGATCAACCGGGATTGTCGCTATCCGAGAATCTTCGGCGCCTGGCTGCCGCCCCGCTTACCGCCGCACCGGGGTCGGGTTTTCGCTATTCCCTTGGCATGGATGTGATGGGAGGGGTGGTTGAGAGCGTTACCGGTGGTTCGCTACGCGATGCTGTGCGCAAACTGGTCACGGATCCGCTGGGTATCGTCGATACCGGCTTTGCCGTTGCGGATGTTGAGCGGCTCGCGACGAATTACTTCAACAGCGAATCCGTTCCCGTCCGCATCACGGACGGCATGGTAGTGCCTCTGGATGCCTTCAACGGGTCGCTAACGTTCGCGCCGAGCCGTATCCTGGATCCAAACTCCTATCCGTCAGGCGGGGGTGGGATGGTGGGGACTGCGGGCGACGTCCTGCACTTTCTGGAAACCATCCGGCTCGGGGGTGGTCCGATCCTGAAGCCTGAAACAGTCGAGATGATGGCGACCGATCAGCTCGGACCTCAGGCTGCGGCCTGGGGGCCGGGTTGGGGCTTCGGCTTCGGCTGGGCAGTGCTTGCAGATCCGCACGCCGTCCCGTCGCCGCAGTCTCCCGGAACGCTTCACTGGACCGGCGGATACGGCAATAGCTGGTTCATCGATCGTGCAAACGCGCTGACGGTCGTGGCCATGACCAACACGGCCTTTGAGGGTATGTCGGGGAAGTTCGTGTCCGACATCCGGGACGCCGTCTACAACTGATCCCCGCAAGGAATCCGCGACCGGCCGGCGTAAGCCGGCCGCGCCGCAGCGAAAATGCGGAGGCGCCGCGTCGATCGCGGCGGCCAGATCACAAATCGTTGCGGTGGCTCCAGTCGATGATCCCGTCGATACAAGCGCTGATATGTTCGGGCTGGCCCTGGTAGAAATGGGTCGCGCCCTTGATGCTCACAAATTCCTTGTTCGCAACGGTGAGCGCGTTGTGAATGATCGGATTATGGCTCGCGGGAACCGCGTCGTCCGCTTCATTCTCGATCTGCAGCACAGGGGTCCGATGGATCTTTGTCGCGTTAACGGCAGCCTTGGAGTTGGATAGGTCGTAGGACCATTGCGACAGCCACGAGCGCAGGGTTGAGAATCGCGCCAAACCAGCGGGTCCCACGTTCACCGTGCGTGGATTGCCAAGATAGGATGCCCCCGGCGCGCGTCCATTGGGGTCGATCGTCGGATCAATCCAGCGCACGTCGCACATCGTGCGGTGCGTGACGAAGGCGCGTTCGGTTTCGCCGTCGTTGCGACGACGGAGCGTGGCAAGCATTTCCTCGGCCCAGGCGGTAATTCTGCGATTGCGGGCCCGCTGCCTCTCGCGGAAGGCGGCGATGAAGTCAGCGGTGAATGGTGGTTTGTTCGGGCAGTCCGGACTATAGATATCGAATTCGAGATCGCGCGTGTCCGGGTCGAATTCGTCGATGACGGAGGGGTCAAGCCATTCGGTCAGCACTTCCGCCCGGCTGAGGTGGGCGGCGATGAGGACTATTCCGTCAACCCGCTGCAGCCGCGCTGCTGTCAGGTCATAAAGGTCGCCGGCGGGCGTGTGGGTGATTGTCGGATGTTCAGACTGGGCCGCATAAAACAGCGATAGCGAGCCGCCGCCCGACCATCCCACCAGGATCACCTTTTCATAACCCAGCGACTCGCGCGCGTGGCGCACCCACTGGCCCATGTCGTAGGCGACCTTTTCCATAATCAGCGCACTATCGTTTCTCGGGTAGCGACTCGACGCGCAAAGTACGTGCAACCCCGCATCGGCAAGCGCCTCAGGCATTGGGAGCAGCTGGACCGTGGCTGTGGGGTGCATGAACAAATAGACCGCCTTAGATGGCCGCGCTCTCTGCCGGAACAGCTGGCCTTCCAGCTCGGTCGTGCCCTCGGCGCCCGCAAAACTGTAGGTCTCCGTCATCCCCGGTTGATCGCGGAAGCGAACGATTTCGGGAAGGCGATCCCATAGCGCCTTTGTCGGCAATCCTCTCTCCATGGCCATATCCTTAGTTATCCAACTATAATTGCGTATTACCGTACTCCAGTCAAGGGAAGGGCTTCCCATGCGAAGGGGCGCGCACTGAGCAACCATCCCCTCCCCTGTTTGCCCAAATAGGTAGCGGTTTTCCGTTGTCCTCGGTCACGATAGGTACGTTTTTAGGGCGGTACAGCCTATAGAGCACCTCCGACGGGACCGTCGCTATGGGCCGGAGCGACGCTGCTGGCCGGGTGCCCTGAATATGGCTTGCGTCGCGTTTCCTTTCATATATTACTTAGGTCTCTAATCATTTTTGAAAAGCCGGCTTGCGAGCACGTCCACAGAAGGCGGCCGCCCGGAAGGAGAGGGATGAAAATATGAGACTAACTGCTCTCGCGCCGGTCACGCTTGCGACACTGCTGACCTTGTCCCAAGGCGCATACGCTCAATCACAGACCGCCCAACCAGCTCCGACGCCGCCTTCTGACGCCCCCGCGGCGCAAGACCCAAACGCTGAGGGCGACATCATCGTGACGGCGCAGAAGAAGTCGGAAAATCTTCGCGACGTCCCGATCGCGATCAGCGCGATCAAGGGACAGGATCTCACCGCCCGCGGCTTCACAACGTCGATGGATCTTCCAGATCTTGTTCCAGGTGTGCGCTCAACTACCCCGGGTGGCGGTGCTTATGTCACGACGATCATCCGTGGGGTCGGCCAGCAAGATATCGCGCGTCACCAGGAAGCACCGGTCGCCACCTATGTGGACGGAGCGTATGTCGGCCTCACGTCCGCGCTGACTCAGCCGGTTTTCGACGTCGACCGTGTCGAGGTTCTCAAGGGGCCGCAAGGAACACTGTTCGGGCGCAATGCGACGGGTGGCCTTGTCCAATATATTACCCGAGCACCCAGCCAAGAGTTCGAGGCTTATGTCACGACCGAATATGGGAGCTACGACAAGTTCATGACGGAAGGGGCCGTCGGCGGCAGCCTTGGCGGTGACTGGTCAGGCCGTATCGCATATCATGCCGAAAAGGGTGGCGCATACATCCGCAATCCGATCGGGCCAGACCATAACGGCACAGATGTTCAAGCTGTCCGTGCGCAACTCCAGTATAAGCCCAGTAGCGATTTCCGGGCCCTGCTCAGCGTATATGCAGACCGTTTTCCGGACCAACCCGGCCCTGTCGCGAGCACGACGCGCGCGTTTATCGGGGCGAACGGTAAGCCGGTCGGCGTCACGCCCGGCAATTTTGCCGCGTATCAGAATTTCTGCCGCACGACAGTTGGGACAGTTCCGACCACTTATTCTCCACTCGGTGACTGCGCGGCATCACTGAAGAGCCCTTACAATGTGCCAACCGCCAACTACCTAAAAGTCAACGGAAAATATCTTAACGCCACCGCGACAATCGATTGGACGATTGGGTCCGGAATCAAGCTGACGTCGATCTCAAACTATCAGTACTCCGATCAACTCTACAACACCCAGCTTGCGAGCGGATTCCCGACAGCTATTGTTAATGCAAGCGATTCTGGGAGCCGCCAATATTCCGAAGAGATCAGACTCTCCGGAAAGGTAAGTAATGTTGACTGGGTCGCCGGTCTTTATGGGTTGTGGATCAACAACCATACCGGCGCAAATGTTAATCTAAACGATATACCGTTCTATGGAATCAATCTCAATGCGGCCCTGCATCTGAGAACCACGTCTTACGCTGGATTTGCGGAAGCCACCTACCACTTTAGCCCCAAGTTCAGTGTTATTGTCGGCGGCCGCGTAACCAGTGACCAGAAGCGTGGTGTCAATCAGTCCTCCTGCACGACCAATCCTACGATCCCGGTCAATATTTGCGCAGTGATCGCAGGGGCGTCGCCGGTTCCGCTCGTGCAGTTCGTCGGATTCGACAAGTCAATATCAACGACATCCTGGTCAGGACGCATCGTTGCTCAATATAAACTCGATGAAAATGTCAATGTCTACGCTGGCGTAAACAGGGGCACAAAGGCAGGTGGGTTCAATACCGGTGCAAACGAGCTTTATCCCGTTTCCGTAGCCGAGTTCAAACCTGAGACGCTTGTGAACTATGAGGCCGGTGTTAAATCGAGAATGCTCAACGGAGTGCTCGATTTCAACGGTTCGATTTTCTATTACGATTACAAGAATCTACAAACCTTCTCGACCCAAAACTTGGCGCTCTACGTCTTTAACGTCGACGCATGGGTAAGGGGTGCCGAGTTCGACATGGTTATCCGCCCGATGCGCGGACTTAATTTTTCCGCATCCGCCAGTTATCTCGATTCAAAGGCCAAAAATGTTCCGGTTGGTGCGGGGTTTGCCGACTTTGTGCTCCCGAACGCGCCGAAATTCAGCTCGAACGTCTCGGCCCGCTACGAGTTCGACCTCGGCCCGGGCAAGGCTTCGATTTTCGGAAGCTACGCGAGGGTTGGCCGGCGGAGTACCTCGGCGGTTGATTACGCGATCGAAAATACACCTGCCTACAACAAAGTGGATTTCAGGCTCGGATACGAGCTTGATCGCGTCTCATTTGCTTTCAACATCCGAAATTTGACGAATGCACTTATCTATAATTCCGGTGTTCCTTCTGAGACTATAACTGGATCGGTGTTCAATTCAGTTCTTGCGCCAAGAACTTTTTCAGGATCCATATCTCTTAGATTGTGATCGATCTTCAATTGATCCCAATGGCGTCTGCGGATGATGGCGACTATGCTGCTAGAGGTTTGGTGTAGGCTCCTGGCGGTGCATTATTCACCTTGGTCTGGAAGGAGCCGATATAGGCGATATTGCCTACCCAAGCGTCACAATGACCGCGGCGGCACCCGCAATTTCGGCTGCGGGGCGCAAACCCGGGACCAAGCACGAGTTCAAGGCACCACTTTTTCTCAACCAAGGGGGTATGTCGAGTGCTTGCAGACTATCTAGTCGCCATGTTTCCGGCGGTGAGGTCGAACCGATGACCGAGCGCGCGGATGTAGTCATTGTGGGCGCCGGGCATGGTGGTGGACAGACGGCGATCGCCCTGCGGCAAGCGAAGTTTGCGGGGACGATTGCGCTGGTCGGCGACGAGCCAGAACTGCCCTATGAACGGCCGCCGTTGTCCAAGGACTATCTTGCCGGCGACAAAAGCTTCGAACGCATCATGATCCGGCCGGCCGCCTTCTGGTCGGAACGCGAGATAACAATGCTGACCGGCCGCCGCGTGGTCATGGTCGATCCGACGGATAAAACCGTGGCCTTCGCCGATGGTGGCTCGCTCGGTTATGGCACGCTGGTGTGGGCGACCGGAGGCAGCCCGCGTAAGCTAACCTGCGCAGGGAATGACCTTGCCGGTGTCCATTCCGTGCGGTCGCGTGCCGATGTCGACCGGATGATCGCCGAACTGCCGGACGTTCGCCGCGTCGTGGTCATCGGCGGCGGCTATATCGGGCTCGAAGCGGCGGCGGTGCTGAGCAAGTTCGGCAAGCACGTCACCGTGCTCGAAGCGTTGGACCGCGTGCTTGCCCGCGTCGCCGGTGAACCACTGTCACGTTTCTATGAAGCCGAACATCGCGCGCACGGTGTCGACTTGCGTACCGGCGTCGCGATCGACTGTATCCTGGGTGAGGGCGGCAGGGCGACGGGTGTCCGCCTTGCCGATGGATCGGTCCTCGCCGTCGAGATGGTGATCGTCGGCATCGGGATTATTCCAGCGGTCGAGCCGCTAATTGCGGCGGGTGCCGAGGGCGGCAATGGTGTGCTGGTAGACGCACAGGGGCGCACGAGTCTGCCCGATATTTTCGCGCTCGGCGATTGTGCGGCCCACGCTAACCGTTTTGCCGATGGCGCGACGATCCGGCTTGAATCGGTTCAGAACGCCAATGATCAGGCTAGTGTCGTTGCCCGGACGATCACTGGCGATGCCGCGCATTATGATTCGGTGCCCTGGTTCTGGTCGAACCAATATGATCTTCGCCTGCAGACCATCGGCCTGTCGATCGGTCACGACACCGCGCTGTTGCGAGGCAATCCCGCAACGCGCAGTTTTTCGCTGATCTACCTCAAGCAAGGCCGAGTGATTGCGCTCGACTGTGTCAATGCCGCCAAAGATTTTGTCCAGGGCCGGAAGCTTGTGATCGACGGGCTTTCACCCAAACCCGACAGGCTGACCGACCCCTCCATCCCGCTGAAGGAGCTGATCGCCTGATATCGAGTTCCAGTGGTACTGGGATAACGGATCCACGTGATTGCGGGGTTGCGGGGTTGCGGGGTTGCGGACGGGACCGGGAAAACCCCCGGAGATGCCGGAATCTTTGAGTCCTCGATGAGGGAGACTTCGGAGCGGAGCTTGCCGAGAAGGCTGCTGGCATGTTCGCCCGCATCGACGTGGCCAAGTTACTCGGCGCGACACTGGCGGCCGTCCACAAGCGGCGCCAGTGCGGCCGGACCCTACTTGTAAGGGCTCGCGATCGTTGCGGTCTCAGCTCGCAATTGGAGCAGTTTGTTGCTCGAAATAGCCGACAGTAGAGGCCGGCCCCTGCCCACCCTCGGATGAAGGAAGTAGATCGGCATTGATCACGTCAGCATGGTTGAGCGCCATGCCATGCGAATAGCCCCTGTAGAGCCTCAGCGTGGGTTTCTTCACCAGCTTGGCTGACAGCAAGTTGGCCCAGTCGGCCCCAAGCTGCGATTTTGGCCAAGTCGGAGAACGTTTTGGGAACGTGGCATTCGGTATTGACGATGGAAATCATAGAAGAGGACAGTTCGCTCCATCATAGGGAGTGGGTTGATGGATCGGAGTATTCCGGGCGGGGATTTGATCGGACGATGGAGCCTGAGCTTTGCCGATATTGATTTTGTAAATTCGAAGCCGGCCCTGACGCGCCTTGGCCTCGCCGCGCAGCTGAAATTCTTCGCTTCCCTGGGGTTTTTCGCGATCGATCCCGGCTCAATCCCTACCGATGGCCTCTCGTATCTGGCCGAGCAACTCGGTGTCGAGGCTGGCGAGATAGCCGGTTATGACTTTTCCAGTCGGACAGCACGACGGCATTGTGCGGAGATCCTGATCCATCTTGGATATCACCGCATGAAGCGGGTGGATCGCGCGCAATTGACGGAATGGATTGCTGGCGAGCTGTGCCCGGGCGGCCAGTCGATCAATGCCATGCTTGAGCATGTTTTCCTGTGGTGCCGGGACCGGCGTATTTATGGGCCGTCGCGCAAGGAGCTTGAACGTGTCGTTCGCTCACAACGGCAAGATTATCTGGACACCTGGCTGATCGGAACCAGTGATCGGCTTTCGTCAGATGCGGTGGCGTTATTGGAAGCCTCGCTTGCCGATCCGGACAGCTCGACCGGATTCAACAGGATGAAGGGTGACGCCGGACAGGCAACGCTCGACAACATTCTCGACGTGACCGAGAAACTCGCCTTTATCCAGAGACTTGATCTTCCCCATGATCTCCTGACGGCTACGGGCAAGCCATGGGTCGATCAGATTGTTCGCCGCGTTGCCGGTGAAAAGGCCTCGGAGATGCGCCGGCATGCGCCGGCGCGACAGCTCGGCCTTTATGCGATTTATCTAATGTCGCGGGAGGCGCAACTCACTGACGCGATGATCGACCTGCTGATCGAAACCGTTCACAAGATCGGAACGCGCTCGAAACGCAAGGTGGTGGGCGATATCGCGAAAGACATCGAGCGGGTCTATGGAAAGGAGCGCCTGCTGGTCGAGATCGCCAGCGCTTCGATCAATGAACCATCGGGGCGCATCTGCGATGTCATTTTCCCGATCGCCGGTAAGGCCAAGCTGGCGGCGATCGTCAAGGAGAGCCATGCGAAGGGCGCTCTGGACCGGCGCATCTACAAGGTGATGCGTGGTTCCTGGGCCAATCATTACCGGCGCATGCTGCCAAGCCTGCTTTCCGTACTTGAGTTCCGGTCGAACAACGCGGTGTGGCGGCCGGTCCTGGCGGCCCTCGACTGGATCAGGAGCAAGGTGGATGGCGGATGCCGCTTCGTGCCATTGCAGGATGTTCCGATCGATGAGGTGATTCCAGCGCGATGGCGCAGTTCCGTCATTGATGACGATGGGCGGGTAAACCGGATCAGCTATGAGCTTTGCGTCCTGACGCAACTGCGCGACCGCATCCGCTCCAAAGAAATCTGGGTGGTCGGGGCGGATCGCTATCGCAATCCCGATGACGATCTTCCCAAGGACTTCGAGATCAGGCGAGATGCGTACTATTCCGGCCTCAGCCTGACGCCAGATGCGCAGGCGTTTTGCGCCTCGATCCGGGAGGAGCTTGAACGGGAACTGTTGCTCCTCAATGCCAATATTCCACAAAACGACAAGGTCCGGCTCCTGTGGCGCGGCGACAACCGGATATCGATTACACCGTTCAAGCCCTTGCCCGAACCGAAGGGTCTCGCTTCGATCAAAAGCGAGATCGGTCAGCGCTGGCCGATGACCGGACTGCTGGACGTGTTGAAAGAGGCTGCTCTGGACACGGGATTGATGGATGCTTTCGAAACGTCGGCCTCGCGGGTTACCCTGTCGAAAGCAGCCTTGGCTCAGCGTCTTTTGCTGTGTCTCTATGGCTTGGGCACGAACGCCGGGCTCAAGCGGGTCGCTGGCGCAACACCCGATGTCAGTTACGAGGAATTGCTGCATGTCCATCGCCGTTTCATCCACGCGCCAGCGCTGAGGGAGGCGTGCGCGCGGGTAGCAAACGCGACACTGGCAATCCGCAATGCCGCAGTATGGGGAGATGCGGGCACGGCATGCGCGTCCGATTCAACGAAGTTCGGCGCGTGGGACCGCAACCTGATGACGGAATGGCACGCCCGCTATGGCGGCCGTGGCGTCATGATCTACTGGCATGTGGAGAAGCGCGCGACCTGCGTTTATTCCCAGCTCAAGCGGTGCTCTTCCTCGGAGGTCGCCTCCATGATCGAAGGCGTGCTACGCCATTGCACCGACATGGAAATCCAGCGCCAGTACGTCGATAGCCACGGCCAGAGCGCAGTCGGCTTTGCGTTCTGCCGACTCCTTGGATTTGAGCTTGCCCCGCGGCTGAAAGCAGTGGCACGCCAGAAACTGGCCCTTCCCCAAGCCGGCATGCGCACGCGGCTTTCCAATTTACTGCCGATCCTCTCCAGCCCGATCGACTGGGACGAGATCGAGCAACAATATGACGAAATGGTCAAATATGCCGCTGCCATGCAATCGCGCACCGCCGATCCGGAAGCGATCCTGCTCCGGTTTGCCAGAGCCGAAGTGATGCACCCGACCTACAAGGCGCTGAGTGAACTCGGCCGCGCGGTCAAAACAATCTTCCTATGCCGGTATTTGCGTCAGGAGGCATTCCGCCGCGAGATCCACGAAGGGCTGAATGTGGTTGAGAACTGGAACGGCGCTAATGGTTTCGTGTTCTTCGGCAAGGGCGGCGAGATCGCCACCAACCGCATCCATGAGCAGGAAATCTCCGTTCTGGCGCTACACCTCCTGCAAGCGTCGCTGGTGTATGTGAACACCCGCATGCTTCAGACCGTACTGGTTGAGCCGAAGTGGGCGGGGCGGATGACGCCGGAAGATTATCGTGGTCTCACGCCGTTGATCTACAGTCATGTGAACCCTTATGGCCGCTTCGACCTCGACCTGAACGACCGGATTGATTTTGGACGGCTTGCAGCGTGAGGCGGCTGATCGGCCTATAACATTTGGGTACACCCCAGAGTGATAGGGCCGAGTGACACCATTCGTCTGTCACAAAAGGGTGGGTTTGCGCTCAATGTGACGATACACTGCAAGAGCCACCCTAATGTGACGGATTTTGCACTTGGCTCGTATCGGATATGCCCGCGTCAGCACCACGGACCAGGATCTGGATATCCAGATTGGCCGCCTCAAGAATGCAGGTTGCGAAATTATCCGTTCCGAGACCGGATCGGGGGCCTCGCGGAGCGGGCGCACGGAACTGGAAACGATCATGCAGTTTATGCACACCGGCGACGAGCTGGTCGTGCTGCGGCTCGACCGGCTCGGCCGCTCCACGCGCGATGTCCTGAACCTGGTGCATGAGCTTGATGAAAAGGGAGCTTCGCTGCGCATCCTTGAGCCAGAGGTGACGACGGCGGGCGACATGGGGCGAATGGTCATCACCATACTCGGCATGGTCGCCGATATGGAGCTGAAGTTCATCAAGGATCGTCAGCGCGCCGGGATCGAAGCGGCGCGCGCCGAAGGCGTTTACAAAGGCCGGAAGAAGAACGTCGATGACGATGAAATCCGCCGTCGCCTTGCCGCCGGCGCCAGCAAGGCCCGCGTTGCCCGCGACCTGAAGGTCTCACGAATGACCGTCTATCGGGCGCTCGACATTATTCCGTCACAGACCAAACTGCCGGAAAAGCCGCCCACTGCCAGCATCGCCCTGCATCTGATTATCGAGAACTTCAACAAGCGTGGAAGAGGTAGAAAACCCGCTCGGGAGCGGATTGAGGCGATGCTGGAACGCGACTACGCCATGGTAAAAAACGGCAATTGTGATTACAAACTGACCGTCGCCTATGACCCCGATCCGGATGGCATTTCCCTTGATGAGGAAATCCAAAGCCTCCTCTCCGAGATGTTCAACATCGCAGAGAGCTACAATTGCTCCATGGAAGCCGATATCTACGAGGTCGGTGGTCAGCAACGGTCCTGGTAGAATCAATCAAGCGTTCAGTGTTCGTTCTTCAACCTGGCCAAAATCGCAGCTTCGGGCCGACTGGGCCTAATAACTACCATGGCGTGATTGCTTCGCCGAAAATCGTGGCGGCAATAGGACAGTGTCGTGGCGTTAACTGCCATGTTTGCATGTGAACATGACGACATTGAGTTTAACTTCGGCCCAGGCTCCTTCCGATCAACCAAAGGTGGAAAACATGGGCCGCCACGAACGCGCCTCCAATAAAGATCAGGGACGGTAACAGCATCCCCTCCTGCCCCGGCCTCGGCGTTAGGGTCATCGCTGCAACATTGAACAGCCCCAGCACACAGATCGCAAGGAAGGGCGTGAAGCTGAGAGCTAGAACGCGAGGTGCGGACCAATTCACCAAATTGGAAAGCGGCTCTGATCGTGAAAGCCGCTATTGCATCGGCAGTTCCTTTCCTGCCGGAAACGGGCGTTTGCCCGGATGGACAATCCGATCATCACCAGTGCGAAGATGGCGGACACGATTAGCACGGCATGAGTTTTCCCCTAAGCTATATGTTTGCATGTGAACATGCTCACTTGCCTACAGGACTTTCCCCCATCTTTCGGAGCCAGTCGTTGAACGCCTCGGCCATCGCGTCCTGCAAGCTCATGCCGTGCTTGCGGGCGGTCATGTGCATGGCGAACGACATTTCCGGGCTGAAATAGCCCGTCATCGCCTTCTTGCCCTGACGGCTCGGCGCAACCGGGCTGCTGCTCGAACTGCTGCCGGTGCCTACGCCAGTGCTGCGGGCGGTCAGCGCGGCCGCCCTTCCCTCCGGCTCGGTCGACGCCGGCGTTGGTGCGGGATCGCGATCCCGCAATGCAAGCAATGATCCCTTCCGGCTCATGCGCTGGCCCTCCGCTTCGTTGATGCTTGCATGTTTACATGCTCGCATGTCCACTTGTAAAGCTGGCGCACCTCGTCTGCCGCCTTGCCGTCCGGCTCGATCTCCATCGCGGTTTTCCCCTCGGCCGCCGCGTGACGGAACGCGGCACGATCCGCAACACGGTGCGGGCAGGCGTCCAGCCCATAATCCTGCACAAGCTGCGTCGCTTCCTCATACATGCGCGGCGCGGTCGGGCTTCCCGCCGTGAAGATCACGAAAGCGGGCTTGCCGCGCATCTTCACAAGGCTGGCGGTCGTCTTGATCGCGGCCAGGTCGAACGCGCTCGGCCGACATGGGATCAGCACCAGGTCGGCCGCCTCGACGGCGGCGCTGGCGGCGCTGTCGGCATGGGGCGGGGTGTCGATCACGATGAACGCTGCGCCTTGCGCCCTCGCCTGCTCGATCTTGGCGGCAAGGCGAGGGGGGGCGCTGTCGATCACGACCGGGGGCGCATCCTTGCGCCACGCCGCCCACTGGCTCGCTGTCGCCTGCGGGTCGAGGTCGATCACCAGCGCGGTATGGCCAGCATCCTCGGCGGCGGCGGCCAGATGCAGGGCGAGGGTGGTTTTCCCCGCACCACCCTTCTGGCTGATAATGGCGATTGTTGGCATGTGAATATCCTTACATGACCGCATGTTTGCATGTGGGCATAGTGCAAGCCGTGCCTGAATGAAAGGGGCAGGGGGAGGACGCTTAACCACCCTCGTCATCGTCGGCGTCCAGCGGCTCATGCTGCATGATCCCGTGCCCTTCAATCGGGCAAAGCGGCGCTCCGGCCAATTCCAGCCACTTGCGCGCGGTCCTCACAGTATAGCCGCACGTCGCGCACTCGCATTTCAGCATCCGGGTTTTCTGCTTCTTGGGCGCGGTCGACTCCCCGCCGGTGTCGAGATGGGCATGGGGGAGGGAGCCAGCGGCCTCAAGGATCGGTGCGATGGCCGCAAGTAAGGCGTCGCCGGGAGTGGTGGCGCGCATCGGCCCGACAAGGCCCAGCCCAAGCGCGACCCGTTTAAACGCCTTCCCATGCCCTGCCGGGATGCCGACAGCGGCATGGACCAGCTCGTGGGCGAGGATGGCGGCGATCTGCGCGGGCATGGCGTCAGGCGCATGCGCTAGGTCCGGGCGGATGAAGATTTCAAAATGCCCGTCCGCGCTGAGCCGGTTGTCCCAGCACTCACCGATCGCCTTGCCCTTCGCGCCTCTACTGGTGAAGCCGATCGCCACGCGCACGCGGTCGGGCAGGGGGGCGTCCAGCGCCTCGAACAGCGGAGCCATGCCCTGCGCCACGGCATTGAGCCAGCTTTCGCGGGTTTCGTGGGTCATCGTCTTTACTCCCTTCAAATCGCCTGTCCGGCGATGGCCATGCCATCGGCCGGAACACGGACGCCCAAGAACGCCGGCGGGAGAGGGGGGCAGCGGGAATCGACGGGGTGGAGCGGCCGCAGCGTAGCGAGGCACGGCCCGTCTATCCCGTTGCGGGGGAGAGGCGGCCGGGACCGCCTTTCCCCCTTCAAACAGGATCGGCGCCGGCGCACGCCGGCATTGCTGCGCGAGATCCGCGCAGCGATCTCGCTTCCGCCATGTGGATCGTCACCTTGGGCCAAGACCGCTTGCGGGCTTGGGGAGCGTGAGCGACTAGAGCCACGATGCCGCGTCAGCGGCAGGCGCATAATCACCGCACCCATTGCCAAAATCAGATTTTGTGACTACGTTGGGACTACGTTTTCAGAAGGAAATCCCAATGGCTGTTTCCGACACCTATGTCCGCGCCAGGATCGACAATACGACGAAGGAACGCGCCACCGCCGCGCTGGGCGCGATGGGCCTTTCGATCTCCGACGCTATCCGACTGTTGATGCTGCGTATCGCCGACGAACGGCGCTTGCCTTTCGAGGTCAAGGTTCCGAACGCCGCGACACGCGAGGCAATGGCAGAGCTGGCGGCGGGGAAGGGGACCAAGTTCGCCAGCGTCGATGCGCTGATGGCGGACCTCCGTGCGGACGATTGATCGTTCGACCCGGTTCAAGCGCGACTACAAGCGGGAATCAAAGGGCCGGCATCGAGCGACCCTCGATGCCGATCTTCTGCCTGTCCTGGCCGCGCTCGCGACCGACACGCCGCTTGATCCCAAATACCGCGACCATGATCTGAGCGGCGATTGGGCGGGCTACCGCGATTGCCACGTCAAGCCCGATCTGGTGCTGATCTACGCCAAGCCCGACGACGAAACGCTGCGCCTCGCGCGCCTTGGCTCGCATAGCGAGGTATTCGGATAGATGACGCACATGCGGGCGATCTTCATCCGCCACGGCGAATCCACCGGCAACGCCGGCGTGCCGTGCCATGATCTCGCGGCGATCGAGCTGACGGAGCGCGGCCACGAACAAGCGCGCCAGGTCGCGGCGAGCTGGACGCAAGCGCCCGCGCTCATCGTCACGTCGCCCTATACCCGCACCCGGCAGACGGCCGCGCCGACGATAGCGCGCTTTCCTGGCGTGCCGGTCGAAGTGTGGCCGATCGAAGAATTTACCTATCTGCAACCGGCGCGCTGGAACGGCACGCGCAGCGCCGAACGGATGCCGCACCTCGAACGCTATTGGAGCGCGGCCGATCCGGACTATTGCGACGGGGAAGGGGCGGAGAGTTTCCGCGCCTTGCTCGGGCGCTGCGAGGCGGCGCTGGCCCGCCTCGCGGCCATGCCGCCCGCTTCGCTCGTCTATGTGTTCGGACATGGGCAGTTCATCCAGGCCGCGCGCGCGATCGTCGCCGACGCCGATCTGGACGAGCGCGCCAAGATGCGCGCCTTCTGGCGCAAGGGCGAGCCGCCCGCGATCAGCAACGCGCAGCGGCTAGGGTTTCATTGGGATGGCGACCGCTGGGCGTGTGCGCCGGCGATCGCCGCCTAGATCAACACCCGCTCCACCTCGTCCAGCGTCACGTCATCGGGTCTCCGGTCGTAAAGCTGGGTGGTGCGCGTCGAGCTGTGGTTTGCCATCGTCGCGGCCGTCTCCAACGTGCCGCCGTTTTTCAGATAGGTGGTGATCCCGGTCGCGCGGAACGAATGGTTGCCGATCGCCGTCCCGATCTCGGCCGCGCCCGCGCGCCGGCGCACCATCGCGAACGCATTGGCTTGGGGCAGGGGGGTATCGCTGAGGCGCTTAGTGCCGCGCGCGATCGTGCGGAACAGCGGCCCTTTGCGGTCTTCGCGCAACTCGCACCCGTCGAGATATTCAGCGAGATAATGCTCAAGGTTGTGGTGGCAGGGCATTTCATGGCGCTTGCCGCCCTTCTCGTGCAGGCGCACCCAAAGCCTGCGATTCTGCACGAACACGTCCTCCACCCGCATCGCGAGCGCCGCGCCGATCCGTGCGAATGAATAGACCATCAATCCAATCAGGGCGCGGTCGCGCAGGCCCGCCGGCGTCGTCACGTCGATGGTATCGAGCAGCCGCCGCGCCTCGTCGGGGGCGAGCACCGGCGTCTTGCCGCGCCGCTGGCTATGCGCCGGCCCGCGCACCGATCCGGCAGGATTCACCGGCACGATATGGCCCGTTACCAGCCAGTCGAACAGGTGGCGCACGCCGGCGAGCTGCTGCTTGACGCTGGGCGCGGCCAGCTCGCGCCCCAGCGCCTCGACCCAGGCCGCGACGTGGAGCGGTTGCACGCCAGCGAGAGAGGCAACGCCGCGCGCCTCGCACCAGGCCAGGAAGTCGCCCGCCGCGCGCGCATAGGCACGGCGCGTATGCGGATTGCGGATGGTGACGGCGAAGAACTCAAGGAAGCGCAGCCGCGTGGCGTCGTCGGCCGCCGCGATCAAGGCCGGCAACGCCAGCGCGGGCGAGGGTAGGAGGGCGAGCTGGTTCATCGTGCGATCTTCTGCCAGCGGGCCGGCTCGCGGCGGGGCTTCGCCAGCTCCCGGCGCAATTCGTCAAACACCTCATCGGCGGGACGAACGCGGCCCGCCTTCACGTCCTCAAGCCCGCGTCCAACCGACTCGTCCAATATCCGGCGCAACAGCTCGTCGCGCAAATCGCGGTGCGGCTCCATCTCGATGAAGTTCTGGACGATCGCGAACACCGCCTCGGACGGATCAACGAAATGGCCCCGCTCGACCTGCGCCAACAGCCAATCGGCCATGTCGCCGGGTAGATACACCTCGAAACGCAGCCCGCCCCCGCGCGCCTGCTCGCGCAGCGCCTTGGCCTGGTCGCGCTCGGCGCAGTTGTCGGCAAAAGCCTCGTCGTCATTTTCGATCATGCCGGCATCCCTTTTTACGGTGGATCTTCGGAGACGTTTAAACGCTCTCGGCGGGGTCGCCGCGATAGCGCACCCAAAGGTCGTGCATCGCGTCGCGGTAACCCCAGGCATCGGCATAGGTGGTCGACTCCTGCGCCAGATAGGCCATGACCGTCAGCATATCCTCGGCAATGACGGCATCGACGTTGCAAAGATGCAGGATCGGGAAATGCCCGCACTCGTCGCCATTCCACCAGGCCAACAGAAAATCCGCGACCTTGGCCGACGCGCCGGTCTCGGCCGCGCGCGTGGGCGGCAGCGCGATCGGCAGCAAGCGGCCGATCGCCGCGCCGGCCTCATCGAAGCTTACGGTCCGGATGACAGGGCGGCGCTGCGGCGGTGTCGAGGCCGTCTCGGGCATGGCGATCATGGTCCCCTGAATGTGTGATAATGTCCTTTATCATACATAGAATGTGGCGTGAATCCCGCGCGGCACGATTGCGGTTTCGCCTCTGGCGCTGAGCCGCCATGAAAGCTCCATGATGACATTCAGATTTCGACGGGGATGGGGATGGCTGCTGCTGGCTGCGCTGACGCTCTCCACCATCAGCGACGAAATCACGGAGGCCATCCCGGCGTGGCGCGAGGCGCGATCGGTTCCTCCGGAAGTTCTACGATGACTTTGCGCGCCATTTCACTTAAACGAATCTCAATGCTGCGTAAGTTGTGGTCCCTTTTGCTTGTCATGATCGCGTCATCCCTGGTGGTGACGGGAACCGTGCACGCGCAGGAGAGACCGGGCGCTATCACGATCGAGTGCAGCGGCGCCGTGCATAGCGAAGGCGATGCCGATCAGTCGCAGGGCGATTCTGATAAGGCCGTTCCGCACCACCACGGCACATGCCATGGGCCGTCGCTGAACCTTCCCGCAACCGATGAGCTGGCGGCGATGGCCCGTGCCGGCGGTATGCGCCCATTTGCCGGTTCCGACGCGGCCATCGCATCGCGCTTGGTCGATCCTGGGCTGAGGCCGCCCACCGCCTGACATCTTCCGCTGGCCGGCATCAGCCGGCTCGACGCAATTTGTCAGGATCACCAGATAATGAAAAAGTTGATCGCGGCCGTATTGGCTGCGGCGTCCTGCGCATCGATCGCGCAGGCGCAAGCACAGGCGCAACAAGCGCCGGTCCCGGCTGCGCCAACATCGGCACAGCCCATGCCGGCTTTCACGCTCGATCAGGCCGTGTTGGCGGCAGGTGGGTCGGCACCGGCCAACGCGGCGGCAGCAGCGGGCATCGAAGCCGCACAGGCTGGACGCTCCGTCGCGGGCCTCCGCCCCAATCCGACCTTTCAGGGTCAGGTCGAGAATGTCGTGGGTTCCGGGCCTTATCGGGGGCTGCGGAGCGCTGAAACGACGGTCGGGGTTGCGATCCCGATCGAGCTGGGCGGCAAGCGAAGCGCGCGTGTCGCCGTCGCCGGCGCGCAGCTATCTCGGGCGCAGCTCCAAGCCGCGATCGCAGAGGCCGATATCCGCGTGCAGGTGACGCAGCTCTATGTCGAGGCGGTCGCGGCCGAACGCCGCTTGGCGACGGCACGCGACCAAGCCCGGATCGCGGCGGAAGTCCTGCGCGGCGCCGGGGTCCGCGTTCAGGCGGGCCGGGCATCGCCGCTCGAACAGCAGCGCGCCGACGTGGCGCGGATCAACGCGGATGCCAACGTCGAGCGGCTGACGCGGCTTGCGGAGGCGGCCAGGACCAATCTCGCGCGCCGGATCGGTCGTCCGATAGATGGCGCGCTGGACGTAACACTGCTCGATCGCCTCCCTGCCGCGACCTTCGGGCCGGTCGCCCCGCCAAGTGCGCAAGGCACGCTGGCGCTGGCGGCGGCCGATGCCGATCTGGCCATCGCCGACGCCGGCATCCGGCTTGCTCGGGCCAATCGGGTGCCCGACATCAACGTCGGACCGGCGCTGCGGCGACTGGAAGCGACCAACGACACCGCCGCGGTGTTCGCGATCTCGATCCCGATCCCGGTGTTCAACAATGGCCGGGCCGCCATCGCGCAGGCGACCGCTGAGCGGACGCGGGCGGACGCGGTGCGGCGCGTAACCGCGCTCGATGTCGAGCAGGCTATGGGTCGTGCGGCTGAGCGGAACAGGAAAGTGTCATAAGGCACTGTTTGGCTCGATACAGCGATAGATGGTGGCCGGGTGAACGTTGAAGGTCCTTGCGACGGCGCTAATGGACTTACCCTCGAGAACGAGTTGGCGAGCGAGCTCCGCCTGATCTGGGCGCATTTTCTTTGGGCGTCCGAAGCTCACACCGCGCGCCATCGCCGCCTTTCGCCCCTCCTCGGTTCGGCTCAATATGAGAGTCCGCTCGAACTGGGCGATCCCAGCGAATACGGTCATGATCATCACGCCAGACGGGGACGTGGTATCGGCCCAAGGTTCATCAAGCGATTGTAATCCTGCCTGCTTTTCCTTGATGCGTTCCGCGATGTGCAGGAGTTCGATGGTGGATCGCGCCAAACGATCGAGGCGGGCGACGACGAGAACATCGTCTTTGCGCAGGTGACCCATCAGCTTTTCAAGCTCGGGCCGGCCACGAGCGGCCCCCGATATTTTCTCTTCGAACATCATTTCACAGCCCGCCTCCGAGAGCCGACCGCGCTGGATTTCCAAGTTCTGATCCTCGGTGGAAACGCGCGCGTAGCCGAGCTTCATGCGACTGCTCCAGATATTGTGCGAAAGTTACTGCAAAACAATTTTGTTTCGCACATATGTTTTGCGAAGAAATTCGCCTTGTTTATCGGCATGGGCCGTCCCCTTCGCAAAAGTTGAAAGTTTCGCACGGTATGCCCACCCGTCACCTCACTGACGCCCAGCGTCAGGGCTTTGCCCGCTTTGATGGCGAACCGTCGGCCGATCAACTCGCGCGATATTTCCATCTGGACCAAACTGATCGCGACCTCATTGGAACTCTGCGCGGCGACCACAATCGGCTCGGCTTTGCCGTGATGCTGACGAGCGCCCGGTTTCTGGGCGCATTTCCAGTCTCGCCCGCCGAGATCCCAGCGTCGGTCCTGGCGGCCGTGATCGAACAACTCGCTCTTGAACCCGGCACGGACGTGGACGCCTATTTTGCGGGAAGCCGACGCATCCGGCACCTCGCGCTCATCCGGACGCACTGCGGCTTCACGGACTTTGGCGACAACGCGGTGGCACGTTTCCGGCTGACCCGATGGCTCTACGCCCTTTGCTGGAGCGGCGACGATCGGCCCGGCCCCCTGATTGATCGAGCTGCGGCCTGGCTGATCGCCAACAAGGTGCTGCTGCCGGGCGTCACGGTCGTCGAGCGCCTGGTTGGCAGGATCCGCGATCGTGCGCGGACCAGGCTTTGGCGCCATCTGGTCGCCAGCTTGAGCGATGACCAGCGCGTGCGCATCGCCGCGCTGTTTGACGATGGCGACACATCCACGTTCGCCGCCCTGGACGCGCTCCGGACCGTTCCCTCCAAGCGCATGCCGACCGAACTCTTCCGACACCTTGATCGGCTCGATGCGGTCCGGGCGTTCAATCTGCGGCCGGCGCCACCGCGGGGCGTTCCCGCCACAACCCTTGAGCGGCTCGCGCGGGTAGCGCGCGTCGGCAAGCCCTCGGCCATCGCCGCCCTTCAGGAGCCTCGTCGAACCGCGACCGTAGCCGCGCTCTTCCATACGCTCGAAGCGGCGGCCCAGGACGACGCCGCCGAGCTGGCCGAGGCTCTGCTCGCCGACTTGATGAAAGGGGCTGAAGCCGCCGACAAACAGGCCCGCCTGCGCAGTCTGCGCGATCTCGATGGCGCCGCGATGCTGCTCCACGCAATGGGTCTGTTGGTTTTGACCGACGACGCCCTGCCCCTCAATGAATGGCGAGATGTGCTCTTCGAGCGGTTGCCCCGTCCCGACATCGAGGCCGCCATGTCCAAGGTGGAGGCGATCGCCAAGCCCGCGGAGACCAAGCCCTATGATCAACTGCGAACAAAATGGCGGAGCGCCCGGCGATTGTTCTTTGAAATCGCTACCCGCATCGAGACCGACGCTGCCCCAGGTGGCAAAAACGTCAAGGCCGCGATCAGCTACCTCAAGGGCGTGGACGACTGGTCCTCTCTCGTCAAGATGCGCGGCGCACCGATCGCTGCGGTCTCGAAGGCGTGGAGGCAACATGTCCTGGATGACGATGGCAGGATGCGCGACCCGAAGGCCTATGTCTTCGCGATCATCGATGCGTGGCGTCTGGCGATCAAGCGTCGCGATGTGTTCGCCAAGCCCGGCATCCGATACGGGGATCCCCGGCGCGGGATGCTCGAGGGCGAGTCCTGGCACAATTCCAGGTTGATGGTAGCACGCGCCCTGGGCCGATCTCTGGAAGCCGACATTGAGATTGACGGTCTCTCCCGCCTTCTCGACGAGGCATATCGACATGTCGTTGCGCGCGCCGGCGACAATCCGGACCTGCGTTTTGAGACGGTCGCCGACAAGATGGGGATTGTGGTCACGCCCCTCGACAAGCTTGATGAACCCGAGAGCCTTCGAGCACTTCGCGCCGCCGTCCAAACGCGCATGCCGAAGGCCGGAATGCCCGACATCTTTCTTGAAGTCATGGCGCGAACCGGATTTGCCAAGTCCTTTACGCATCTGAGCGAGCGTCAGGCCACCGTCGAGCACTTCGAGATAAGCCTGTGCGCGACCCTGGTCGGCGGCGCCTGCAACATCGGTCTTGAGCCGATCGTGCGCCCGGAATTTGCGGCTCTGCGTCGCGACCGTCTTTCTTGGGTCGGTCAGAATTTCATTCGGCCCGAGACCATCGCCGCGGCCAACGCCGCGATCGTTTCCGCTCACAGTCGTCTGGATATCGTCCAACATTGGGGCGCAGGCGAGGTGGCCAGCGCCGACGGCATGCGTTTTGTCGCTCCGTCGAGCGCCATACACGCCGGGCCCAACCCCAAATATTACGGCCAGGAGCGCGGCGTCACTTGGTACAACATGATTTCCAATCAGTTCAGCGGTCTGACCGGAGCGGTCATCCCCGGCACGTTGCGCGACAGCCTGGTCGTCCTGGCTCTCCTGCTGGAGCAGGAAACCGAGCTCGATCCTCTGGAGATCATGACCGACACCGCCGCCTATTCCGACGCCATTTTCGGTCTGTTCTGGCTCTTGGGCTACCGGTTCAGCCCCCGTCTGGCGGACATCGGCGACGCCAAACTCTGGCGTATCGACCGCCAGGCGAGCTATGGGCCGTTCGATCAGACCGCCTGGGGCAGGGTTAAAATCAATCTGATCCGGGAAAACTGGTCCGACCTTATCCGCTTGGCCGGATCGCTCAAGCTCGGCCACCTCAAGGCCGCAGGCGTCATGCGAATGCTGCAGGTCAAAGACCGCCCAACAACGCTGGCCAAGGCCCTGTCTGAACTCGGCCGCATCATCAAGACGCTGCATATCCTGCGATACATCGATGACCGGCCGTTCCGGCGACGAATATTGTTTCAGCTCAACCGGCAGGAATTGCGCCACAAGCTCGGTCGGCGCGTCCATCACGGCGATCGGGGCGAAATCAGAAGCCCTCTGCGTCAGGGCCAAGAGGAGCAGCTTGGGGTCCTCGGTCTGGCCCTCAACTCCATCGTCCACTGGAACGCTGTCTACATGCAGGAAACCGTGCGCCAACTCAGCGAGGCCGGGACGCCGCCGCTGCCCGCCGATATCGCTCGGCTCTCGCCGATATCTTGGCGTCACATCAATTTCCTCGGCCGCTACGACTTCTCCGTGCCTGACGCCGTCGCAAACGGCGGCCTCAGACCGCTACGCCAACCTAATTCCGAATGGGACTTTTGAAAGGAAATAATGCCCCTTACGACACTTTCCTGTTCCGCTCAGCCGCACGACCCGATTTCGTGGTGCGCGGGCGGCAGGCATGGAATGAGACGCAACACCGCTATCTAGCTGCCGCCAAGCGGCTTGAGACAAGCAGCGATCCAGCTGACCGCCAGCTTGCCGACCAGGTGCGGCAATTTGTGGGGGCAGGGCGAACGCCTACAATTCATGAGCGATCGGTAGCCGCGATGGAGCGGAAGCGGCAGAGCGAACGATCTAGGAACCGCGATCGTTCGCGGGAAGGGCCAGGACGATAGTTATTGGCCGTGCTTGGTCCAACCAACGCTGTTTGCACGTTCCAAAGCGACCAATGCGTCTGATACCGCCTTCTGTGCGACTAGAAGATAACCTTCGGCAATGCTGGGCCATGTTAGCTCATCGAACGGATTTGTGACGTTGCCGTTGAAATAGTCGAGAGCTTCATGAGCGCGTGCAGCCGCCTCGATTACCTTGCCGGTATGTTTCTTTGCCCTGTCAGATTTCTTCATCGTGCCTCATGAGGGGGCGTTTGCGGGAGGGGGCGGAATCCTACGCTAAGGATTTGGGCCAGCGATATTCCCCGGTTAGATTGATGTGTTCCCATCCCAACGGCGAGACGTGGGCGAGTAGATCAGGCGCGATATGGGTACCGCTGGCGGCCCGGGTATTGACGACCTCGCCGAGCTTCATGGTGTTCCAGAATATGATGATGGCGGCGAGCAGGTTCATTCCGGCGATGCGATAGTGCTGGCCTTCGCCGGATCGATCCCGGATTTCACCTCGGCGGTGGAAGCTGATGGCGCGCTTTAGGGCGTGGTGGGCCTCACCCTTGTTGAGGCCGATCTGAGCCTGGCGCTGGAGGCCGGCATCAAGAATCCAGTCGATCATGAACAGGGTTCGCTCGATGCGGCCCACCTCTCGCAATGCGAGGGCCAGCTCATTCTGGCGCGGGTAAGAGGCGAGCTTGCGAAGAATCTGGCGTCACCACCTTCTCGTCGAACAGATTTTCGCCCCGCGCCGTCAGCGCGACGCCATGGCCCAGCGGCAAGCGCGCGAGCGCATCCACGGTCAGCGCCCTGGGCAGTGTGTCGATCTGAAGATCATCCTCATATTGGCTCGACACATAATGGACCGACGCGGAGAGCGTCGGCCCCTGCGCCGGCGTCCAGGCCAGCGTCGCGCTGGCGCTGTTGCGCGGCGTCTGCGCGGGCGCGAAGCCGTCGAACGCCTTGCCTGGCGCATCGACCTCGCTGTGGCTGTAGGCATAGGAGGCCGACAGGCCGAAATCGCCCAGACGCGCGCTGGCCGTAAGTTCGATCCCCTTGGCGACGATGCGGTTAACATTCTGGCGCTGGCGGGTGTTGGTGCCGATGGTGACATTGGCGATCGCATCGTCCAGCCGGTTGTAGAAGGCGGTCGCGCCCAGGGTCACGCCGGGCAGCGGGGTCAGGTCGAAGCCCGCCTCCACGCCCTTCAGGCGCTCGGGCTTCAGCGCCGCGTTCGCCTGCGTCGTGATCGGGAAGACCACGAATGGCCGGTACAGCTCGTTCAGCGTCGGCAGGCGAAAGCCGGTATAGCCCGCCCCGCGCAGCGCGAGCGCGCCGCTCAGGCGCAGGATCGCGCCCGCCCGCCCCGAAAACTGCCAGTCGGACCGGTTGGCGTAATCGGTCGCTGTCACTGCACCGGTGCTGGCGTTGGCCTGATGATAGAAGCCGTCGCTGATCGTCCAGTGATCCGCCCGCACGCCGCCGGTCAACACCAGGCCTTCTAGCGTCCAGTCGTCCTCGGCGAACAGGCCGGTCGTCACCTGCTGCCCACCGGCATGGCGGCGGAAGGTGACGGGATTGCTGGCGATATTGGCGTCATAGGCGTCCTCATACATGTCGCCCAGCGCGAAGCGCGTATCCGCGCCCAGCCGCAGTACATGATCCGACCCGACCGGCGGGCGGATCTCGATCTTGCCGCCAAGCCCCATGGACGGCGTGTTGCGCTGGTCGAGCGACTTGCGGAAGGTGGAGGCGGAGATCACGATATTGGAAAAGTTGCGCGCCTGGATATAGGCGAGCGCATCAACCTGCCAATCGCCGCGCGAGATGAAGCGAACACTGGCGTCCTGCCCTTCGTTCGCGGAGTCCGCGCCCTTGAACCGCAGCGTCCTGTCGTCCTGAAAGATCGTGGCGCGGAACTGCAATTCGGACGTCACGGAGAGCGGCGCGACCGCGCGTAAATTGGTGGACCAGCTATCATAGGCGGCGGGCACGGTCGCCGCGACGCGCTGCGACTTTGGCGTGGTCTGGAAGCCGTTCCCCCGGTCCCAGCGCCCCGACAGCGAAACATAGCCGCCGCCTAGGTCCGGCGTGACGCTGGCCGACATCTCGGCGGCGTCATGGCTGCCATAGAAGGCGCTGGCAGCGAAATCCGGCAACTGGTCGCGCGTGGCGCTGGCCAGCTCGATCGTGCCGGCGACAGCGCCCGCGCCGAACGCACCCGACCCGCCGCCGCGCGTCACCCGCACAACGGACAGACGGTCCGGAACCAGCGCGGAGAAAGGAATATAGCCAAAGAAGGGATCGGCCACGGGCACGCCGTCCAGCAACACCAGCGTCCGGCTGGATGCATTGCCACCCAGCGCCCGCAGGGTCGCGCCCTGGTTGGACGGGTTCGACGCCCGGCTGTCCGACCGACGAAACTGCTGGGAGCCGGCGACGTTGGCCAGCACATTCTCCAGCCGGCCCGACGCATTGTCGAGCAGCCGTTGCCGGTCGATCGCCACCGATCCATAGGCGGGCGTACCGGGTGGCAGGCCCAGCCCCTGTCCCGTTACGATGATCGAAGGTGCATCGGCGCCTGCATCATCGGGGGGCTGCGCCAGCACTCCGGATGGCACCAGCAGAAGTATCAGCAGCAGATAGTCTTTCATGATGCGTCCACGCCCTCTGGAGTTTGGAGCTTTCGTTGATTGGGCCATCGCGCGTCGCACGCATGTGCCGACGCCGCGGAAACCCGGGCTTAACAGAGCTGAGTTAGATCACAGCATGCGCCGGCATGAGATGAGCAGGATATCACTCAACATTGCCCGAGCAAGTCGCAGATGCAGATCAAATCTACGTAATGATTCTCATTTATCTGTTTCGCGCAAATAACCGAAAAACCTTGCGGTAAGGCTAATGCGCAACCAACTAACACGTCATGGAGAGTTAAAATATGGTCTTAACGCCCTGCACTTCGATATTATACTTACGCATCTTACGATAAAGCGTCGGCCGGCCGACCCCCAATTGACGAGCCGTAGCGGCAATATTTCCCGCACATTGATGGAGCGCCATTAATACCGCATCCCGCTCCGTTCGTTCGAGCGAAGCCACCTCGCGCCCCACATTCGAACGAGTTTGCCTCATCTCCTCTGGAAGATGCCTTGGCGCGATCAGCGCGCTCCCGGCAGCGAGCGCGATGGCCCGACGAAGAATGAGGCTCAGTTGGCGGATGTTCCCGGGCCATGCGAAGGACCGCAGACATTCCAGTGCGTCATCCGAGAGGGAAAGTGTCAAACGATCGCCGATTTCGCGATCGACGATTTGTCCTATGAGTTCCGACAAATCCGCTCGCTCGCGTAAGGGGGGCAAGGTGACGCAGAGTCCATCAATGCGGTAGTAAAGGTCTTCCCGAAATTCGCCCGTGGCGACGAGCGCCTTGAGGTCACGATGGGTCGCACAGACCAGAGAGATATCGATCGGCCTGTCCTTCGATCCGCCCACCGGCATGACGGCCCGCTCCTGCAGAACCCGCAGAAGACGAGCCTGTAGCGAGAGCGGCATGTCCCCGATCTCATCCAGGAAGAGTGTTCCACCATGGGCCTGCTCAAATTTACCCGGAGCGCCTCCCCGGCGAGCGCCGGTAAACGCCCCTTCCACATATCCGAACAATTCGGCCTCGATCAGTCCGTCGGGAATGGACGCACAATTTACCGGCACGAACGGCCCGTTTCGCCGCGGCCCTGAGGCGTGCAGCTCCCGCGCAAGAACCTCCTTTCCAGTTCCCGTCTCGCCGGTTAGGAGAACAGGAATATCACGAGCGAACGCCAGCTTCGCGTCGCCAATGGTGTCCAGCAGGGCGGGATCGGAACAGAACATGTCAGAAGAGGCATGAGACGAACGCTTGCCCGAGGGCGGCGGCAAGAGCGCCTTACCAACCCGCATAACGTCATCTGCATGGCGGGCGAGACTGAGGTGGACGCGGATGCCGGCCGGCGTGTCTGTCACGATCGGTTCGGCATTGCGGCCGCTAAGCTCGTCAACCGCACGCGCAAAAGGCAGGTCGAACATGTGATCGAACTCTGTCGCCGAACGCGTATGCCCAAGCAGCTTGCGCGCGATCTGGTTCCCACCGAGCAATTGCCCATGTTCCGAGAAAGCGAGAACGGCAGCCAAGGGCGTGCGAAGCAGGTCAGGGTGATAATGTAACGAGACGTGCAGAGCGCCCGGAAGGTCAAGCAGCATATGATTTTCTATGGCTCGGGCGGCAACCCGCAACGCCTCGCAAACTGATGACAGATCCCTGCCGCTGCGGCAGGTGGCATTCAAGACGCCGATCAGGTCCCCGTTAACGTCGAACAGAGGAACGGCCGCGCAAGAATAGCCATGAATCTCGTCAAGGAAATGCTCGTTGGCGTGGACAATAAAGGGTTTCTGTTCCACGAGCGCGCATCCCGGCGCTCCGGTGCCGATCGCACTTTCGCTGAGGGAAACCCCGTTCCGGAAAAGACTCTCCAGTTCGCGGCACGGCCCTTCGGCGTCGCCGATCGAGCAAATGACAAATCCGCTGACGTCAAGGCAGGCCAGCACCCAATCCTGCGTGTGAAACGCTTTGTAAAGCCGTGTCATCTCCGGCATCGCATAGCGAATGAGCCGTTCACCCCTTTCTGTGGCGATCCGGCGTTCGCCAGGCGCCGCCATGTCGAACAACCTCTTGTCGGACGCGCTCAAACCCAGGCGTCTTGATCGCTCCCAGGAACGCGTGATCGGCTCGGGCACCCACTGCGACACGATACTCTCGCCCGAGAAGAAAAGATCTCGTGCCCTCCTTGTCTGGCGGACCTGTTCCAGATTCATGGATTGCCTCTCGTACCGTTGTCTTTCCGAACGGTGGGGTGCCCGGCGCCTGGACCGGACGGCGCTGATCCCTCTCTCCATTCGAACATCTTTATCGCCCGTCATGCTAGCTTGTTCGACGGACGCGAACAACCATCTCTCCTTCTCTGGAAGATCCGATCGTGCCGAAACAGATCGATGCCTGGCGATCACAAAAATGGTCGGCCAGGCGACACATGCGCCTGGCCGACCATAGTGGCTCAAGGGGAGAGGAATACTCAAGCCACCAAGCCCAGTTCAGCTTCCATCGTCTTGCGCATCTCGAACTTCTGCGCCTTGCCCGTGACCGTCATAGCGAAGCCCTCGACGATGCGGACATAGCGGGGAACCTTGTAGTGGGCGATCTTACCCCGGCAGTGGGCAATCACATCGTCGGCGCTCAGCCGATGGCCGGCTCGCGCTATGACCCATGCGCAGACTTCCTCACCAAATTTAGCGTCGCTGACGCCAAAGACCTGCACATCGACGATCAACGGGTGGCCAAGCAGGAATTCCTCGAGCTCGCGCGGATAGATATTCTCGCCGCCCCGGATGATCATGTCCTTGATGCGGCCGGTAATGCGAACATAGCCCCGCTCATCCATCACCGCGAGATCGCCCGAGTGCATCCATCCTTCCGCGTCGATGGCATCGTCGGTCTTTTCCGGATCGTTCCAATATCCCTGCATCACCGCATATCCGCGCGAGCAATATTCGCCCTGTTGGTTCACCTGCAATGTCTCGCCGTTCAACCCTACGATCTTTGCTTCGGCATGAGGGTGGACGCGGCCCACCGTCGCCACTCGCTCTGCGACGGGATCGTCTATCGACGTCTGCGTCGTCAGGGGACTGGTTTCGGTCATGCCATAGCCGATAGTCACCTCGCGCATGTTCAACCGATCCATGATCTGCTCCATCATGGCCGCCGGGCAAGGGGCGCCCGCCATGATCCCGGTGCGCAAGGACGAGACGTCGAACTGATCGAGGTCCGGATGGTTGAGGATCGTGATCAGCATGGTCGGCACTCCGTAAAGCGCCGTACAACGTTCATCTCGCACCGCCTCAAGTGTCATCCGCGCATCATAAGCCTCTCCGGGGTAGATCATCGCAGCCCCGCTCGTCACGGATGCAAGATTACCCAGGACCATGCCGAAGCAATGATAGAGCGGAACCGGAATGCAGATGCGGTCCTTGACGGTGAGATTGATGGTTTGTCCCGAAAAATAACCATTGTTGAGAATGTTGCGATGCGTAAGCGTTGCCCCCTTTGGAAAACCCGTCGTGCCGCTGGTGAATTGTATGTTGATGGCATCGTCCGGTCGCAGACTTTCCGATGCCGCGCCCAGCAGCAGGGGATCCGCCGACACGCGCAGTTGCTCCCAAGGAATGAAACCGTCATGTGCCTGCTCACCAAGCGAAATCACCAGGCGAAGGTCAGGTAAACTACGCGTCCCGATCTCGCGTAGCATGGCGATGTAGTTACTGCTTTTGAAGGCAGATGCCGTCACCAGCACGCTGCAGCCGACCTTTGCGAGCGCATACTCGATTTCGCTGACACGATAGGCAGGATTGATGTTTACCAGGATCGCGCCGATCTTGGCGGTCGCGAATTGAATCACGGTCCATTCGGCGCAATTGGGCGCCCAGATGCCGACCCGATCGCCGCGACGCACCCCATGATCGAGCAGTCCGCACGCGACCCGTTCCGCTTCGCGGTTCAGTTCCTGCCAGCTCCAGCATATATTCTGATGCCGGGAAACCAATGCCAGTTCACTCCCCCAGCGCCGGGCAGCCACCGATAGGGCTTCTCCCAGCGTCATCTCCAGCAGCGGAACATCAGCCGCGCCTTTCGCAATTGAGAGCACGGTCACCTCTTGATGTTGATCACTTGGAGCTGCGTATATTCGGCGAGGCCCTCGACGGACTGCTCGACACCCAGGCCGGAATTTTTGAAGCCGGCCATGGGGATGTGCGGGCCGATCGCGATATGCTGGTTGACCCACATCTGACCGCTTTCGATACGCTCGGCGATCGCCGCGGCGCGCTCGACATCTTTCGACCAGATGGATCCACCCAGGCCGTATTCGGAGGAATTGACGCAGCGTACCACGTCGTCCACATCCGAGAAGGCGATGACCGGCAATATGGGTCCGAATTGCTCTTCATCCACGATCGTATGGCCGTCGCTGATATCCCGGACGATGGTCGGTTGGATGAAATAGCCGGCTCGCTCCATGGCTTCGCCACCGGCGATGATCTTGCCGTCGCGCCGGGCCGCCTCCAGGAATCCCTTCACCTTTTCAAATTGCGCGCGGTTCTGGATCGGACCGATATTCGTTCCCTGCTTCAGTCCGTCATCGACGACGGCTTCCTGCGCCAGCCTTGCCAATTCGTCGCACATCGCCTCGTAGATCGATTCATGCACATAGGCCCGCTTCACCGCCAGGCAGACCTGTCCGCAGTTGAGGAACGCGCCGTTGAAGATCGCCAGCGCCGTCTCACGCACATCGACATCCTCCAGCACGATGGCCGGATCGTTGCCGCCCAGCTCGAGCGTGACGCGCTTGAGCGTATCAGCGCTGCTCGCCGCGATCCGCTTGCCGGTGGCGGTCGAACCCGTGAAGCCAATTTTGGCGACATCCGGATGGGCGGTGAGATGCGGCCCCAGGTCATTATCGTCGGTGATGATGTTGACCACGCCCGCCGGGAAGATGTCTCGGCACAGCGCGCCTAATGCAAGGGCGGTGACGGGCGTGGTAGGGGCCGGCTTCAAGATGATGCTGTTTCCCGCCAGCACGGCGGGACCGATCTTCCAGCAGGCGACGAGCAGCGGGAAGTTCCATGCGATGATCCCGACGACCACGCCTAGCGGCCGATGCTTGACGACGATATGGGCCTGCTCATCGTCCTGTATGACCCGGTCGGGAAGCTCGAGAGTGGCGTAGTGCCGGAGATATCCTTCCGTCCACGCAACTTCCCCCTGGGCCTCGGCAAAGGGCTTGCCCTGTTCTTGCACCAGCAGGCGCGCGAGATTGTCGCCATCGGCCGCGATGGCATCGGCAAGCTCGATGAGCTTGGCCTGGCGCTGCGCGAAGGGCGTCTCGGCCCAGCCGGGATAGGCTGCCTTGGCGGCTTTGATGGCTTCGTCGGCCTGAGCCGCTGAAGCGCGCGGCACGGTCACGAACGCTTCGCCGAGTGCGGGGTTGATGACCTCGAGCGTGCCATCGCCCTCCACGAGTTGGCCCCCAATCAGCAACTTATAATCAGACATGCTTGTCTCCAGCCACATACGTGGGAAAATCGAATATGCAGGGCATCCAGAGCGCCCCATGGTCGCCGGTCTTCAGTCCTGACCGGCGCAAGCGTTTGTCGCCGCCTTTTCACAAAGGATCGGATGACCGGCGGCGGGCGCCGAAACCGCCGGTCATCCTCTCTAAGCGAGCCTATTTTTTCGGTTTTGCGCTCGCGGCAGGTTGTCCGCGCACAGAATCTGCAGTGCCTTGAATGAACGCCTTGAGCTTCTTGACGTCCTCTGCGGTAAGCTTGCCCTTGAAATCGGGCATACCCTGCTCGGCCATCGCACCTTCGAAAACGAACGCTTCAAGATTGGCGATCGCCTCGCGGGGCGCATAACCCAGGTTGGGCAAATTGCCTCCCTTGTCGACGCCAGGAACGCCATGGCAGAACAGACAGTTGCTGACGTAGAGTGCGCCTCCAGGAGCGACGTCCTTCTTGTCATAGGGCACGCCCGAGAGCAGTTCCCCCTGCTCATATTTTCCGAACTGCGGCAACGGCGCCTTGCCGCCGATGACGAAGGTGTAGACCGTACCAGGCGAACTGCGGTCGGTAGCGCGCTGGGACTCACCGAAAACACCGCCCCAACCCACCGCAATCGAGACATACTGCTTGCCATCGATCTGGTAGGTGATCGGAGCCGCGATGACGCCACTGCCTACCGGCGACTCCCACATTTTATGGCCGTTGCGCGCATCATAGGCTACGAAATGCCCATCTGCGGTTCCTTGGAACACCAGATTCCCCGCTGTGGTCAGCGTGCCACCATTCCACGGCGAAACTTGTTCCTGACTCCAGACTTGCTTCTGGCGCACCGGGTCCCATGCGATCAGGCGACCGAAGGGTTTGGCCTTCGTCGCCGCGCCTCCCAGCAAACTGCCTGTGTTCCAACCGATGCCGCTCATGGGCTGGCCTGGAATGTTGGAGCGATATTTCCATTTCGGATCGTCCGCCAGCGAAAGCGGCACATGCTGCGCGGGAATGAACGCCAGCCCCAAAGCCGGATTGAACGACATGGAATGCCAGTTGTGCCCGCCAAAAGGACCGGGAATGATCTCATAGGGCGTGGCCGAGCGGACGCCGGGCAATTCGATAGGCCTGCCCGCCTTGTCATAGCCCGAGGCCCAGTTCACCGGCACGAAATTCTTCGCGGAGATGAATTTGCCGTTTGTCCGATCGATGACGAAGAAGAAGCCGTTCTTGGGCGCATGCAGGATCACTTTGCGCGGCGCGCCGTCGACCGTCATGTCGGCCAGGATCATATCCTGCGTCGACGTGTAATCCCAGTTGTCCCCCGGCGTCTCCTGATAGTGCCAGACATATTCGCCGGTATCAGGATTGAGCGCGACGATCGATCCGAGATAGAGATTGTCGCCGCCCTTGGGACTGCGGCGATTGCGCGACCAAGGCGCCCCGTTTCCGACGCCGATATACATGAGATTGAGCTGCGGATCGAACGCCATGCTGTTCCAGACGGTGCCGCCACCGCCCGCCTCCCAATAGCGTCCGCTGGGGTCCCAGGTCTTGGCGGCGGCTTCCATCGCCTTGTTCTCAAACGGCTTCGATGGATCTCCCGGGACCGTGAACCAGCGCCAGAGCTTCTTGCCCGACGACGCATCATAGGCGGTGATATAGCCACGCAACCCCAGCTCCGCGCCACCGTTACCAATGATGACCTTGCCCTTGTACACACGCGGCGCGCCGGTGATGGTGGCTGGCGAGTCCGGCGATAGTCTGGTGTCCTCTTCCCACAATTTGGCGCCGGACGCCGCATCAAGCGCGATGAGACGACCATCGAAGGCTCCGACGAAGACTTTTCCCTCATAGACGGCCACGCCCCGGTTCACGACGTCACAGCACCCCTTGCCGCCCGCGCTGCGCGGCACTTGCGGATCGAACGTCCACAACTGCTTCCCCGTCCGTACATTGATTGCATGCACGACGCTCCAGGATGCTGTCACGTACATGATCCCGTCCACAACAAGCGGCGTTGCCTCTACGCCGCGGGTCGAGCCCAGATCATAGGTCCAGGCCAAACCCAGTCGGGCGACATTGTCAGTGGATATCTGGGACAGCTTGCTGAAGCGCGTTTCCGAATAGTCGAGGCCGTAGCTGGGCCATTCCTCGGAAGTCGCAGCGTTCTTGACAATAAAGTCACCGTTAATTTTCCCGGCGATTTTCGAGGTATCGACGGGTGCCCGGTTGCTCGCTTCGTTCGACCGCGAGCAACCACTCAGTGTCGTACCCAGCAAGAGGAAGCCCGCCCCCACAAGGGCCATTCGCCCCGGCTTTCCCCGCCCGAAAAAGATGATCGACATGTCTTTGTTCTTTCTCTCAAATACTTAGAAGACCTTCAGAAGACGCAAATTGAGGCGGTTCGATTCCCGAAATCCGCTCCTCACCGAAATGTCGCGGCCGTAGGTGGCGAGCAATTGCACGGTCTTCGCCGGAAACCAGGCCATTCCGACATTGCCCTTCCAATTGCTCGCTTGATCCTGCTGCCTGATGCCATCGATCCTCGTCTCGCCACCCGTGACGAACGAGCCGCCGACGCGGAAATCGAGGTTCGGCTTGAGCTGATAACGGGCGAAAGCCTGGAACTGCCCGCTTGCGGATTGCGTCAGACGCGCGGAAGACGAGCCGAAGTCGTTATTCTTGCCATAGAAGGTCACGTCGCCGACGAGGTCGATCGAGATCTTGGGCGTGACCCCCTTAACGAAGCCGCCCTGGAGCACGAACTTCCAACGGTTCTCGCCCAGGTTCAGGGGGCGGGTGCGATCATATGATCCTGTCGGCACATAGACGAATGGCGTGATACCGAAATAGGTATTGCTCTTGGGCTTGTTCACCAGCCAAACGGTGGCTGCGAGGATAAGATCGCCGGCCGCGCCGCCGCTTTTACCCAAAGCGTGCGTATCGCCCTTCCCTTCCAGCTGACCGAGCGGAAGCAGAAACTGCGGGTCGACCGTCAGGCCGGCAATGTCCATATAGTGAACGCCGCGCAGAATGAATACGGTCGAGTCCAATCCGGGATCACCCGGCTGCCTTGGCATAGATGGCGTCGCGCTCGGCAAATTGCGCATAGACAATGGCCAGATTGGATCCCGGCGGCAGTGCGACATAGTCGCCGGCATCAACGTCGGTCGCCCATGCCGCCGTGCTGGCCATCGGCGTACACAACGCAACGCCTCCCCACAGGGCCGCCTTCAATGGCGTCGCGCTCGGCAAATTGCGCATAGACAATGGCCAGATTGGATCCCGGCGGCAGTGCGACATAGTCGCCGGCATCAACGTCGGTCGCCCATGCCGCCGTGCTGGCCATCGGCGTACACAACGCAACGCCTCCCCACAGGGCCGCCTTCAAAAGCGAACCTTTATTGAGATTACCCATTATCCTCTCCCTCCATTATATCATAGTTGGTAACCCCTAAGCACAAAGCGTGCCAAATCGGAGATTGTCCAATCTGCTGGAAAATGACCACGGTTGGGGGAACGCGTCTCAGCTAACTGTAACGAAATAGAACAGGTGTATTCGGACACCCGTATCGTCAGGTTTCACCTTGGCAGATGGATCAAACCGAGAGCTTCGGCATCCAGGCCGATCAAAACAGGATTGCTATCTCTCCTGTCATATTTGCGAGGAGCCATCCGCCGATATTCCGCCCGACAAGCAGCACGTCGGACGCGAGCCAAGGCAATTTCGGACTGGCGTGAGCAAATCTTGTTGTTCGGCCAGAGGCTTTCGCAATGGAGATCACGACCACCCACGCGTAGGCCGTTTCTCGACCCCTTGCCGCAGGTCGAGGAACGGACCTATGGATCAGCAAAATGCGCGGACCATTGCGCTCGTGATGGACCTGGACCCACGGACGTGATTATCGATACCTTTTCGTTCGGCATCATCAGCGAAGGCGACGTCGAGCGTTCCCATGGCCACGTTATGGCTTGTCCTACTCGTCGTATCTTCCGTGAGGGTGATGTTCACCGATGGAAATAGAGCTTTAAACTGACGCAGCACATCACCAAACAACCCGCCGGTGCGCGATGATGTAACTCCGATGCGGACTTGCCCCGCCTCCCCACTGTCGACAGCAACTGCGTAACGAGCGGCGAGATCTAATTGCTGGGCGCCGGCCATTGCCCGTTCCAAGAAGGCAGCGCCTGCCGTTGTGGGCGAAACACCAATTCGACTTCGCTTGAACAGGGGAACGCCTAATCGGTGCTCAAGATGCTGAATGCGTCGGCTGAGTGACGATTGGGACAATGCCAGCATCTCTCTCGCTCATCGAAACTGCCAGTTTCCGCCGCCGCGATCGCGCAGCGCAGATTTCGCAGATCCAAGATCATATTCGGCAAACATCACTCCCCCATGCCAATATCCGCTTCGGACGGCCGCGTTTTGTGCCGGAGTTTGGCGTTGCCAACACCGTCTCGGTAGTCCCGCGTCCTGAAAACTCCGTCGCCGATAGGGGAACACTGATGACAGCAGCTGCGCACGCTGAGGAAGCACCTAACTCCACCGATGGCGATTGATGTCGGCGGCAGCGCTCCTGATTATGCAACACAGATGCACGTTCGCCGATGCTACCGGATCGTGATCGGCAGTGCCACATGCAGATAAATTTGCGTTCCGGTCCCAGCAATTCCTACGCAACCGCCTCGGTCCGTCGCGCATCGAAAGGAACGACGATGAAAGCGGCTGTCTACGATCATAACGGTCCACCGGAAGTCCTTCGCTACACGGACGTGCCCGACCCCAAAATTCGTTCGCGGGATGTCCTGATCCAGGTCGAGGCGATATCCGTTGAGGGCGGAGACCTGATCAACCGTCGCAGTTCGCCGCCGGGGCACCCCGCATATGTCGTCGGCTATGCCGCAGCGGGCACGGTGGTGGCGATCGGTGACGCGGTCACGGACCGCAAGCCCGGCGACCGAGTTACCTCATGGGGCTTGGATGGATCCCACGCCCAACTCCGCGCAGTTCCGACAGATCAGACTTGGCTGCTGCCCGCAGGCGCAGGCGTAGCAGAAGCCGCGGCGATCCCGATCGGCTTCGGAACTGCCCATCATTGCCTGTTCGCGAGAGGGCGGCTCTCAAGCGGAAGCTCCGTCCTCATCCAAGGTGCAGCGGGGGGTGTCGGGGTCGCGGCAGTACAGCTCGCCCGCCAGGCCGGCGCGACCGTAATCGCCGTCGCTAGCGGTGAGGATCGCGTCCGCAGCGTCATCGAGCTCGGTGCATCGCGTGTAATCGACCATAACGTCGAATCGGTCGTGGACGTGGTCCGTGACCTCACCGGCGGCCGAGGCGTTGACCTCATCGTCGATCCGGTAGGTTCCACCTTGGCGACATCCCTCGCCGCGCTCCGCGACGAAGGAGTCTTGGTGTCCGTGGGCAATGCCGGCGGCGGGGCTCTGACAGTGGATTTTTGGCCAGCGGTGCAGCGAAATCAAACGGTCATCGGCGTATTCATGGGAACCGTCCTGTCACGTGCAGCGGTGCGCCAAACCATCGACATGATGCTCGCCGACGTTGCGAAAGGCAGTCTCACCGTGCCAATCGACAGAAGGTTTCCGCTCGCCGAGGCAGGGGCCGCCCATCGGTATGCCGAGGACAACAAGGTCCTCGGCCGTATCGTGCTGATCCCCTGACGCCGATTTCGCGCCCAACCGCTACCGAGCGCCCGCTGTCAGGCGATCGCGCCCGCGTCGGCGGTCAAGGTGGCGCCTGTAATTACACTCGCCGCGGGACTTGATAGAAACACGACCGCATTCGCGATTTCACTCGGCTTGGCGAAGCGGCCCAGAGACGTCAAACTCCGTTGGAAATCTGCCGCCGGGCCGTCTGCGGGGTTCGCGTCAGTATCCACAGATCCGGGCTGCACGAGGTTCACGGTGATGCCCTGCGGCCCGAGTTCACGTGACAACCCGCGAGTGAAGGACGTAAGCGCGGCCTTGGACATCGCATAGGCCGTTACGCCCGGAAATGGGACGCGTTCGCCGAGCCCCGACCCAATCGAGATTATGCGCCCCCCAGCGGAGAGATGCGGAATGGCGGCCTTCGCGAATAGCACTGGTGCTCGCACGTTGACGTCCATCAGCTTCTGATACTCGGCCACATCGAGGTCGGCGATCAGACCGGAATGGCCGATCGCCGCGCTATTGACGAGAATATCAAGACCACCGAGCGCCGAGACGGCCTCGCTCACGGCGCGCGTGATCGCATCCGGGTCTGCGCTATCGGCCTGTATCGTTCGCGTCTGCCGCCACAGATCAATCTGAGGCCGACACTAATTGAGATGGGGGCTGGCCTCAGAAACCTGACGACTGCGGTCCGCAGGCTCATCGGAGGTCAGCCCTTGTTGTTGCAGTGGCGATGAGTCATGAAAGTCATGCATCAGCGTGTAGGTCCGGTCCCTTGCGGGATCGGCACGGGCACACCGAATTTTCGACTAGTCGAGGCGAATTACATACCCCTATTAACGGCTCCACTCCCACCGTGTCTTGTTGCAACATATTGATTAGTATGCCGATTTTCGAGAACGCCGATAGGTCCACAACCACCGCTTGCTCGCGCTCCACGCCGGGCCTCGGCGGGGGAGGTGCAAACCCGCTTCCGATGCCGCCGCTGTTGGACGCACGGCCTGGCCGCTCATTCGCGCTACGGGTCCAGTCCGGAACGACTTCATTTTATCCAGGCCGGCCGAGTGACACGCTCGGGTATAATGGCAGCTATCTCGGACCGACGATCAGGGTGCGCCGTGGCGACGACGTGGCGGCTGTCGTGACCAACGGGCTCAACGCGGACACGACTGTGCATTGGCACGGGCTTCTGATCCCCGGAGAGCTGGATGGCGGCCCCCATCAGATCATCGCGCCGGGCGCGACCTGGCGGCCCACGCTCCCGATCCGGCAGCCCGCAGCGACCCTCCTTTATCACTCACACGTCCATGGGTTGACGGCCGAGCAAGTCTATTCGGGCCTGGCTGGGGCGTTGCTGGTAACCGACGACGAAGAGCAGGGCCTGGGGCTCCCGTCAGAATATGGCGTGGACGATCTGCCCCTGCTCATCCAGGATCGCCAGTTCGAAAATGGTCGCCTTGTCATGCCAGGCGGCATGATGGTCGCCATGCAGGGCCGGCGCGGCGACACGATCCTTGTGAACGGCGCGGTGAATCCGCTGGCGGCGGTGCCAAATCGGTTGGTTCGCCTGCGGCTCGTCAACGCATCGAACGCGCGGATTTATGAGCTGTCGTTTTCCGATCGGCGGAGCTTTCACTGGATCGGAACCGAAGGGGGGCTGCTCGAACACGCAGTGGCATTGGAAGCCATAACCTTGGCGCCGGGCCAACGTGCCGAGCTTCTCGTGGACTTCACGGACGGTAGGTCCGCCTCGCTGGTGACGGCGGCTGATACCAACAGCTCGATGATGGGCGGCATGGGTATGATGGGGCGTGGCGCCCGAAGGACCGATGCCGCGGCACCAGCGACCGTGCTGCGGTTTGAACCACGGCCGTTGGGACAGGCTCGTGCCAGCGGCGTCGTGCCGACCCTTCTGGCATCACGAACTGGGCCCGACGCCAGCAAGGCGGTGCGCCGTCGCCGTCTGAGCCTCAACATGGGCATGGGCGGCATGATGGGCTCAGGAAGCGGCGGTGGCGGCCTTACGATCAATGGCAAGCCATTCGACATGAATCGCATCGATGAGACGGTGAAGCTAGGCTCCACCGAAATATGGGAGGTGTCTGGCGAAATGATGCGCCACCCGATCCATATTCACGGCGTCCACTTTGATGTTCTCACCCGCGGTGGCGGGCAGCCCGATGTTCTCGACCAGGGGCCGCGCGACACGGTCCTCGTCAAGGAACCGGTGGAGCTTCTCATCCGATTTGATCAGCCGGCCAAGAGCGCTCCCTTCATGTATCACTGCCATATCCTTGAACATGAGGATAATGGAATGATGGGCCAGTTCAGTGTTGCGTAGGCGTAGGCTCCCACTTCTGGAGAGTTTATGCAGCGCCTACCGTCCAACAGGAGAGCAAGGTTGCCAAAAAGAGCTTTCGCCACATTTCTGCTCGCGGCAACGATGCTGACCGGCGGCACCTCGCTAGCTGCACAGGATAATCTGGTTTATCCCGTAATACCGGGATTTGGCGGGATCGTGGCCGTGCCCAGTGCTGCCGAGCGGCCCGATCCCAAGCTTCGCTACCGCGTCTTGTTCAATGTCACCAAGGCCGCAAGCTCTCCCGACAAAGTGAATCCCAGCCTTGAGAAGGTCGCGCGCTTCGTGAACCTGCTAGGCGCGGACAAGGTCCATCCGGCTGGTGACATCGCCGTCATCATTCATGGTCCCGCGACCCCGCTCGTCCTGCAGAACGCGCCATATGCGGCGCGTATGAAGGTAGCGGCCAACCCGAACGCTGCGCTGATTGCCGCTCTCCAGAAAGCCGGTGTTTCAATCCGCGTTTGCAGTCAGGCCATGGTCGGAAATGAGATCATGCCGAACCAAGTGGCTTCGGGCGTTGAGATCGATGATTCGGCGCTTACAACCTTGGCGAATCTACAAATCCGGGGTTACGCGCTCATCCCGGATTGAAAGGTGCGATACCCCCTCACCCGCAGCAGCCCGCCACGGTCCCGTTCGCCTTCGCCTCCTGAATCGGAGGACATGGGACATCGCCGAACGAGCAGAACACGCAGCAGTCGCCGGCCAGGGGCCGCAGCACCGCCGCGCAATGTCGGCAATCATAGAAGAACTGGCAGGCGTTGGTGGGCATCGTCTCGGTCGCGACACCGCCGCACTCGGGACAGGTCAGCGTGGAGGTGAGCTGCATCAGGAAAGCGCCTTTATAAGCGGCGCTTCAATGCGATCCCATATCAGCGCGGTCAGCGTCAGGGTCGTGCCGATCGTGAGCATGATCGGAGTTGCGCGGGACGGTAGGGTCACGGTGCAGGACCGATCCGCAGCGCAGGTCCTCCGACGCCGCACATACGCCCACCACCCGGCAGCCAGGCCGACGAGGGAAAGCGCCGTCAGGGCCCAGCGCAGAGGCATCAGCGCGGCGAAGGTGCTCGACAGGCCCGCCCCCACGCCCAGCGCCGCCAGCGCGAGCGGCAAGACGCAGCAGGATGCGGCGGCTAGGACCGCGCCGAAGCTCGCCAGCGCACCCAGGGCGGATAGCCCCGCGTCGGCGCGGCGTGGCGATGCGGAAGCGGCCAGGGTTTCGTGCGGCAAAATCCTTTTATTCATCAGTCGTCTCCGGCGGAATAACCCCCTAATGCCTCCTGTAGCGGCTACAGGAGCAAGCGAATTATGAGGGATGAGAAAGGCCTAGCTATCGGCGAGTTGTCGCGCCGAACCGGCGTGAACATCGAGACGATCCGCTATTTCGAGCGCGTCGGCATTGTGGCGACCCCACCCCGCACGAGCGGGGGCCGGCGAGTAGGCGTCACCTCAAGCTTTGTACGCTGAACAACGATTTTCCGGACATAATGTGAACATTGGTGTCAGGCAGCGGCGCGAAGGTACTGGTAGAGGGTTTCGCGGCTGATGCCCATGTCGCGCGCGATGGTCGCCTTGCGTTCACCGGCGGCAACGCGGCGGTGCAGATCGGCAATCATCTCATCCGAGAGCGACCGTTTCCGCCCCCGATAGGCGCCGCGCTGCCGAGCGATCGCAATGCCTTCGCGTTGCCGTTCGCGGATCAGGGCGCGCTCGAACTCAGCAAACGCACCCATGACCGAGAGCATCAGATTGGCCATCGGGGAGTCCTCCCCCGAGAAGGACAGGCTTTCCTTCTCAAACTCGATCCGGATACCTCGCTTGGTGAGGCCCTGGACCAGCTTGCGCAGGTCATCCAGATTGCGGGCCAACCGATCCATGCTGTGGACGACGACGGTATCGCCTTCGCGGGCGAAAGTGAGCAGAGCCTCAAGCTGGGGGCGGTTGACGTCCTTGCCCGATGCCTTGTCGGTGAAGGTCCGATCGAGCGACTGACCTTCCAATTGGCGATCCACATTCTGATCGAACGTGCTGACCCGGACATAGCCGATCCGTTGCCCCTTCACTGCGCACTCTCTCCATCAAAATGTCAGGTTGAAATCTATGATACGCAACGACATTCGTCAACAAATTCCGTTTAGTACCCTAATCTGACAGAAACCGCGGTAGCGCCCTGACGTCCGGTTAGGCTATACTCCAAGCTGACATCACAAAATCAAATCCCTCAAAGATGGCGTCAATTGCCTTGATGGGGTAAAAACTGGAGTGCTTCCAGGATGGGACATTCGGCAACGTCATCTCCAGTGCATCTGGCTAACGTGGTCGCCAGCGTCACCTCTATCTTCTGCAAATCTGCAATGCGGCGGCGGACATCTTCAAGGTGGAGTTCGGTTCTCGCCATAACCTCCGCGCAGGTTTGTGCACCGGTATCGGTGAGCGACAACAATGACCGTATCTCATCCATTGCATAGCCAAGGTCGCGCGCGCGCAGGATGAACTGCAACCTTTGCACCAGTTCCGGCGAATAGACGCGGTAGCCGTTGGAACTGCGAGGCGGCCCCGGCAGCAATCCCACCTTCTCGTAATAGCGGATGGTTTCGAGATTGCAGCCTGTTTTCCGGGCAAGCTGGGCACGCAAGATGCCGACCTGTTGCTCCATGAAAATACCTCTTGAGTCTGTAGTGGCTACAGAGCCTACACTGCGAATCACTCAGTTGGAACAAGGGATTCAAGCCATGGTCTCAACGCCGGAAGCGGGACAGCCAGCCCTCACCGAAAACCACGAGCCGAAGCAGGCAAACTGGGTTGCGGCGGGCGCATTGATCGGCGCGGGGCTCGCCTCGGCTTGCTGCGTCGTCCCGCTACTGTTGGTTATGCTCGGAATTTCCGGCGCGTGGATCGCCAACCTGACGGCGCTCGAACCTTACAAGCCCTATGTCGCAGGCGTAACGCTCGCGCTGCTCGGCTACGGCTTCTGGCATGTCTATTTCAAGCCGAAACCGCCCTGTGAAGACGGTTCCTACTGCGCTCGTCCACAATCGGCTTGGACCACCAAGGCGGTGCTGTGGCTGGGCCTTGCCGTCGCCATCCTGGCGCTCACCATCGACTGGTGGGCACCCTGGTTCTATTGAAAGGAAATACCCATGAAAAAGACAGTATGTATCGCTATGGCCGTGCTGGCTATGGCTGGCGGCGGGGTCGCCTATGCAGTTAGTGGCACGGCGCAAGATCGCCCCGCGGCTACCGCAACCGCTCAGAAGCAAACCACCTTTGCCATAGAGAACATGACCTGCGCCACCTGCCCGATCACCGTGAAGAAGGCGATGGAAGGCGTCGCCGGGGTAACGGCGGTCACGGTCGATTTCGCAGCCAAGACCGCGCGCGCAACCTATAACCCGCGCCGCACCAATGCTGCTGCGATTGCCGCTGCATCAACCAACGCGGGTTATCCGGCGCGCGCTATTCAAAACTGAGCGGGGCGCCGCCAGCGCCTCAAGAAAGCGATAAGCAATGAACGACTGTTGCAACCGCCCCGGGCAGGAAGGATTTGACGTGGCCGTCATCGGCGCGGGTTCTGCCGGGTTCTCCGCCGCGATCGCCGCTGCCGATCTGGGCGCGAAAGTGGCGCTCGTCGGTCACGGCACGATTGGCGGCACCTGTGTCAATGTTGGCTGCGTTCCTTCCAAGACGCTGATCCGCGCCGCCGAAGCGGTGCATGGTGGGCTTGCCGCCGCGCGCTTTCCCGGCCTTGGGGGCGCTGTCCAGATGGATGACTGGTCCGTATTGGCGGCGTCGAAGGACGATCTTGTCACGACGCTGCGCCAAAAAAAATATGTCGATCTGCTGCCCGCCTATGACGGTGTGAGCTATATCGAGGGCAAGGCACGCTTTGCCGATGGTGCGCTGATTGTCGGCGATGCGCCCATGAAGGTCGGCAAGGTCATATTGGCGATGGGTGCGCACGCCGCCGTGCCGCCGATTCCGGGGATGGACAGCGTGCCCTACCTAACCAGCACATCGGCGCTGGCGCTGGATCGCTTGCCCAAATCGCTGCTGGTGATCGGTGGCGGGGTGATCGGGGTAGAACTGGGACAGATGTTTTCGCGTCTGGGCGTTGATGTCACCATCTGCTGCCGAAGCCGCCTGCTCCCCGAAATGGACCCGGAAGTGAGTGCCGCGCTGAAAAACTATTTGGAAGCCGAGGGCGTGCGGGTTTGCGCAGGTGTCGGCTATCAGCGTATCGCCCAAACACAGAGCGGGGTCGAATTGACCTGCGAGGGGCATTGTGACACCGTCGCGGCGGAACAGGTGCTCATCGCCACCGGACGCCGACCCAATAGCGACGGGCTTGGGCTGGAGGAGCGCGGCATAGTGCTTGCCCGTAATGGTGGAATCGTCGTCGATGACCACCTCGAAACGTCGGTTCCAGGCATTTACGCGGCGGGCGATGTAACGGGACGGGACCAGTTCGTCTACATGGCCGCCTATGGCGCAAAACTGGCCGCGCGCAACGCGGTGACGGGCAACCAATACCGCTACGACAATTCCTCCATGCCATCCGTCGTCTTCACCGACCCGCAAGTCGCCAGCGCCGGCCTCACTGAAACGACAGCACGGGCGCAAGGCCTGGACATCAAGGTTTCGCTGCTCCCGCTCGATGCTGTGCCAAGGGCACTGGCAGCACGCGATACGCGGGGTCTCATCAAACTGATTGCCGACAAGGCGAACGACCGTTTGCTGGGCGGCCAGATCATGGCACCCGAAGGCGCGGATTCGATCCAGACACTGGTGCTGGCGATCAAACACGGCATGACCACCCTGGAATTGGGTGCAACGATATTTCCTTACCTGACCACTGTGGAAGGCCTCAAACTGGCGGCCCAAACGTTTGATAAGGATGTCGCCAAACTGTCTTGCTGCGCCGGGTGATTGCTCGGGGATCAACCGGCAACGAATGGCCTCCCTCCAGTGCAAGCCGCTTTGGTGTCAATTTTGTTATTCGCCTCAGCGGGAGAGCAAAATGGCACGACGCCGACTTCTGACCGGAGACGAGCGCCGGCGCCTGTTCGATCCTCCTGTCCAAGAAACCGCGATCATTGGGCATTATACCCTTTCTGCGGAAGATGTTGAATTGGTTGGGCGCCGCTATGGTCCAGCAAATCGCCTCGGTCTGGCTGCACAAATCGCTTTGATGCGACATCCCGGCTTTGGTCTGCAACCCGAGATCGGGCTTCCCGACGTCATTCTTCAGTACCTCGCGGCACAGTTATTCGTCGATCCTTCCTCCTTCTCTGCATATGGTCAGCGCGCGCAAACCCGTACCGATCATGCCGATCTCGTGGCGCGTTATCTTGGCATACGCCCGTTTCGACGCGGCGACCTGGCACTTGCCCTGAATCTTGCCGCGCAAGCCGCCGAGTATACAGACAGAGGTGAACCGATTGTTCGCGCCCTCATGGTTGGCCTGAAGGGTGAGCGGTTCATTCTTCCGTCAGGCGACACACTGGAACGCGCCGGTCTTGCTGGCCGGGCACGCGCACGCAAAGCTGCCGCAGCCGCAATCGTCGAAGGCCTCAGCTCTGCTGAACTGACACGGCTAGACGAACTCGTAATCAACAACCCGGATTTCGGCATGACACCGCTGGCGTGGTTGCGTAATTTCGAAGAAGCCCCGACTGCGGCCAATATCAATGGCTTGCTTGAGCGCCTGCGCTATGTTCGCGGCATAGGTATCCACCCGGTAGTTGGGGGCGCCATTCCGGAATTCCGCTTTGCCCAATTTGTCCGCGAGGGCGGCGTGGCACCGGCATTCCTGCTTTCGGATTACAGCGTCAATCGCAGGCGGGCGACGTTGACGGCCGCAGTGATCGACCTTGAGGCCAGACTTGCCGATGCCGCGATCCAAATGTTTGACCGACTTATCGGCGGCATGTTCACGCGCGCGCGGCGTGGGCGCGAGCGTCGCTACCAAGATAGTATTCAGTCGGTGGGGCAACTCATGCGGCTGTTTGGCGCCACGATTACAGCACTTGATGAGGCTGTCCAGAATGGCGGCGATCCGCTCGAATTGATTGACGAAGCGGTGGGCTGGCACCGGCTTGTTGCGGCAAAGGCCCAAGTAGATGCCCTTGCTGATCTTGCCGGCGAGGACGCACTGGTAACGGCAACCGAGCGTTACGCCACGCTACGGCGTTTCAGCCCGGCATTTCTGGACGCCTTCACCTTCAAGGCGTCTGGAACAGGGACGGCACTGATCAAAGCCATCGATGTCATTCGCGATGCGAACACACGAAAGTCGCGCGACCTTCCCGATGGCGTTCCACTGCCATTCCCCAATCGGCAGTGGAAGCGTCTCATCACCGAAAGCGGCCGTATCGACCGCCGACGTTATGAAATTGCGATCATGGCAACCTTGCGTGATCGTTTGCGCGCCGGTGATGTATGGATCGAGGGAACCCGCAACTATCAGCGCTTCGATGCCTATTTGCTGGGTCGGCGCGACGCCGCCAAAGTGGCGGATGTGCTTCCGTTCGATTCAAATGCTGCATCCTACCTCGCTGACCGGGCACGAAATCTTGACTGGCGGCTGCGCCGATTTGCCAAGCAGTTGAAAACAAACAAGCTTGAGGGAGTGTCGCTCGAACGAGACCGGCTCAAGCTTCAGCAAATGCCGCCTGTCACCCCACCGGAAGCTGAAGCCCTCGATCGCAAGCTCGATACCCTGCTTCCCCGCGTGCGCATCACCGAGCTGCTGCTTGAAGTCGCCGAACGCACTGGTTTTTTGAACGCATTCCGTGACCTGCGCTCAGGCAAGGAGCACGACAACCCCAGCACGGTACTCGCCGCAATTCTGGCTGATGGCACCAACCTCGGGCTGGAGCGGATGGCCAATGCCAGCGAAGGCGTCAGCTATGCCCAACTCGCATGGACCCACAACTGGTATCTTTCACCCGAGAACTATCAGGCCGCGCTGGCCATGATCATCTCAGCCCATCACGAATTACCCTTCGCGCGGCATTGGGGCGCTGGCACCAGTTCGTCGTCCGATGGCCAGTTCTTCCGGTCGGGGCGGAGCCGTTCAGGGGCGGCGGACGTCAATGCCAAATATGGCGCCGAACCTGGCGTGAAAATCTATTCTCACCTTTCCGATCACTTCGCATCATTCGGATCACGGATCATGTCCGCGACGGCAGGTGAAGCGCCTTACGTGCTCGACGGGCTTGTCCTGGGCGCCGGCAACCTTCCGTTGCATGAGCACTATACCGATACCGGCGGCGCCACCGATCATGTTTTCGCACTCTGCCACCTACTCGGGTTCCGCTTCGCGCCCCGGCTGCGCGATATTGGCGACCGCAAGCTGGGTTCGATCGCTGCGCCATCGACATACAAGGGCATCGAAAATCTGATGGGCCGCACCATCAAAACGGCAGCGATCGAGGCCGATTGGGATGACATCGTCAGGATTGTCGCCTCAATCAAGGATGGCACGGTGGCGCCGTCAGTAATCTTGCGAAAACTTGCCGCCTACAAACGCCAGAACAGGCTGGATTTTGCATTGGCTGAACTGGGCCGTATCGAGCGCACTTTGTTCACGCTCGATTGGCTTGAACAACCGGAACTGCGACGTGCCTGTCAGGCCGGTCTCAACAAAGGCGAGGCGAGGCACACGCTTGCCGCCGCCATCTATACCAACCGGCAGGGTCGGTTCACCGATCGCTCGCTGGAAAATCAGGAATTTCGCGCATCTGGGCTGAACCTGCTGATTGCGGCGATTTCCTACTGGAACACGGTCTATCTCGACCGGGCCGCCCAGCACCTCAACGCTGTCGGCACGACGTTCGATGCGGCACTGCTTGCGCACCTTTCTCCGATGGGCTGGGCGCACATCAGTCTGACCGGCGATTACCTCTGGGAGCAGGCCAGGCGACTTCCAGCAGGTGAATTCCACCCACTCAACGAGCCAATGGCGCGGTTGAAGCGTGTAGCGTAGCCCATGTTCCGCTTATGTCCGAGAAATCGTTGTCTGGCGAACAAACCTTGAGGTGACGCCCTTCTCATTTCCAAATCCTCCTAGGGAAGCGATCTGGGCATGAGATGCGCCGGGAAGAGCCGGCGCCCTCCATGTCCACCGGACCCGAACACGGCGCCCGGCAACTTTAATTAGTAAAGCGCCACGCGGTTTCAAGAAGGACTGTCGATAGGCATGGATGGCGCATCCCCTAGCGCACGAGATGCGCCCCTACCAAGTCGGGCTGACAGCGCCCGTGAACGGGATTTCAATGTCGGTTTCTCAACCGGGCAGTGCCCCAACCAACCGCAAGGCGAGACGCGCGACGATGACGATCACGGACCATATCGCACGACAACGCGCCCTGCCCGTCAACTGGGCCGCCCCGAAGCAGTCGCTGCGATCACGATCGAATGGGCGCTTGGCAGCGCCGACGACACCGAAACCGTGGTGAGGGCCACTCTCGACACATTGACGCCGGCAGCGCGCGAGACATTCGTGCTGAATAAAGTCAGCGGCCAAAGCTACGCCGAGATTGCGCGCAGCGTGGGCAGGTTTCCAGTGGGTTGTCCGCCGCAGGATGCTGGCGGCGATCCGGCGCATCGCGCAAGGCCCGCACAGCTTCGAAATATGGCTACGCATGCGTTGCCAGTAAAAGGCCGTGCCCGGCCACATTTCGCCTAGCTATCGGCTTCCACAGCCAGAATTTCGGGCTGCATCAGCAAAAGATGCGCGCTGATCTTCAATCCCGTGGCGATGCGCTCGATATTGTCGATCGAAACATTGCGCTCGCCGCGCTCAATCCCGCCGAAATAGGTGCGATCCATCTCGATATCATAGGCGAAGACCTGTTGGCTGACACCAAGGGCTTTCCGGTATCGGCGGATATTCGCTGCAACGGTAGCACGTAAACATCCAGGATCGGCGCGTTTCACCCTTCATGAATCGCCTGCAAGATGGTTATAAGGCGACGGGTTTTAAGTATCATTTTTCGGACCGCTGCTAAGTTGAAAGATTCGCCGAGTTTGGAAAACGCGCATGAACAGCCATTTGCCTGTCGGCCGATTGGCCGGGTATCTTGAAGCTCTTTCGCGAGAGAAAATCTGGCTCGCGATCGTCGCCGCCACCGGGGCCCTCGCAGCGCTCGACCACGCCGTGCCCACCGTCGGGTTCGCGCGCCTCTATATGCCGATCATCTGTGGATCCGCATGGGGCCTTGGCGCGCGCGAGGGCTATTCCGTCGCAGTGTTTGCAGCGATCCTGGCCGTCATGCCTGGCCTGCAGGTAGGGCCTCCGACAGGCCCGAGCATTTTTGGCCCTATCGCCGAAGGCCAGAGCTTCGCACAGGACATCCACGCCCGCCTGAGGACTGTTCTGGCAGGCCCGCCTTATCCGGTGACGTGCAGCATGGGGGCGGTGCTGATCCCTTCCGATGCCCCGCGCAACGCTGACGAATTGATGCACCTTGCCGGTCAGGCAACGTATCGCGCCAGGCAGACGGGTAAGAATGCCGTCGAGATCGCCAGGGCCGGCGATCCGCCAGCGCTCAGGCCGGTGTTGGCCACGGCCTGCCTCCGCAAGGGCAGGACATGAAAGATCTGGCTTCGCTTCGCCGGCGTGCCATCGCCCTCATGCGCGAAGCTATCGCGATGCTCGACGAGGCGAGAGAGCATCGCGCGGCGAACCATTTGCAGGCGGCGATCGATGCCGCTGAAAGGGTTTCCCCGATGAAGCCGGGTGACACGCTGCCGGACGACAGCATCGACACGCCAGAATCCACGTCGCAGCTTGCCGCCGATCCTGCGTTGGTACGCGCGATCGGCGGCGCGCTGGCGATGTTCGCCACGCTGATGGCGCGCCAGGGCGGCGCTCCGGTCGATGAAGTTGCCCGCCTCCTTGGTATCTACGCGGCCGCGACCAACGAGAGATCGGACGATGAGGGGCTGCTTATCGCGTGTTGGAGCGCTATCCTCCGCGACGTCGCGGAGGCACAGCGCGGGGAGACTTAGGACGCCAAGGGGGGTGTAGAGGAACCAGTCTGATGGAGAAACCGCAAGGTCCGGCGCTGGACTATAGTGTTGCTCTGGTTGTCGAGGATGAACCGCTCGTGCGCGTCTTCGCGACCAAAATTCTCAGGATGCGGGATACCGCGTGTTCGAGGCGTGCGACGCACAAGACGCGCTCACAATTCTTGAAGAGCGCCAAGACATTCGGATCGTCATGACCGATATTGAAATGCCCGGCGACATGGATGGCCTGGCGCTCGCCAGCACGATCCGGGAGCGCTGGCCCGAAACGGTCGTTCTCGTAAATTCAGGCCGCGTCCGACCTGAACCGGAAGCATTACCCGACCGTGCGGGCTTTATCGCCAAGCCCTATCGCGCCGCCGAGTTGCTACACCAGCTTGACGTGCTGATGGAGGAGCATGGCGTTCCGATTCTTTCGGATGGCGATATTCTTGAGGCATGGCACGCAGCCGAGCTAGCGCATGCGCAGGCGGATGCACTCGACAAGCCCGTCACGCTGGCGCACGCCATCGCGGCCGAACAAGCAGCGATCCAGCGCTTTGGCGTCGGATCTCATGCGGCCGCCTATGACGCGCGGTATCCCGATGCGCCGGAGCCGCGCCGATAGGTCAATTGGTCTCCCGGCGACAAACAGGTTGCCGCCGGGAGTGGTCAGCCGCACACGCTGGAGGGCCGCAGCGCGTCATAAGCGCAAACCTATCGCTATGCACCTTCCGAGAGAATGAAACTCGTCGGATTACGCATTGGGTGCGATAGACTGCCGTTTAAAAGAAGGGGGGTCGATGGGGTGCGGCGCCTATGTTCACTGTCGCACACGTCCGGCACGACGGTCTCGGGAAACGTCAAAGGGTGCGTCCGGTACGTCCTTGGGATAGCGAATGACTGGCCGCTCACAATTTTCTCGCATGTGTACTGTTTCCAATTTTTGTCCGGACCTGAGGATTGGTCAGCGACGTCAGATTCTCGGCCTAGAACGGCTCCTATGTCCCCAGCAGGTGCCCGAGCTTTGCGGCTCTGAAGTCGAGCCCGACAGACGCACTTTTGGGCCTCACGCCCCTTTTTGCAGGTAGCGCGTTCAGCCCCGTTGAGGGCGTGTACGTTTTCGGCCGCCGCGTTTTGGGGCGCCCCCCTTCCAGGAGACCAGACGGAGGTGCCCGAACTCCAGTGGTAAGAGCCGCCGTATCGGGGCGATGTCGAGCACCTGCGCCGTTGGAACTGCTGCGGCAATATTTCGGCCTTGACCTTGGACCATGGTCCTGCCCGTAAGAGGCCTCCCCAATAGCGGTGCCTTTGCGGCGCGGCACTCCAGATCGATCCGAGGAGTATGGGGAACAAGCGCGTCGTTCACATCGTCGATGACGAAGAGACAATCCGAAAGGCACTGCGATTCACGTTGCGTACCGCCGGCTTCGCCGTCGAGGCCTACGCTTCGGGGCCGGAGTTTCTGTCGGCCGCGGGTGACGCTAAGAAAGGCTGCGTGATCCTCGACATGCACATGCCGGACATGGACGGCCTTCAGGTCCAGGTGGAGCTGACGCGACGCGGGATTGATATGCCTGTCGTCATGCTCACCGGCAATGGCGATCCCACGCTCGCCGTGCAGGCAATGCAGGCGGGCGCTGCCGACTTTCTCGCCAAACCGGTCGAAAAGGCCGCATTGCTTGGCGCGATCGACCGCGCCTTCAGCTCGCTGGAGAATATAACCGGGCGTGCCGCAGAACAGGCCGACGCGCTGTCGAAAGCCGCGAGACTGACGCAGCGCGAACGGGCCGTTCTTAGAGGGATTGCGCGAGGCTATCCCAATAGCTTTATCGCAGATGAACTCGGTACCACGCCGCGCACGGTCGAGCTGGATCGAGCCAGCCTGATGGTCAAACTGGGAGCCCAAAGTTTGCCCGACTTGCTACGGATCGCGTTTGCTGTGGACCTGAACGGATCGCCTGAGGACGATCGCCATTAGGCTTCACCATCCTGCGACATCGGACGTTATGCGGATCGGCCCGTGGCGAGTTCGGCAATGATCGGACAATCCGGCCGCGCGTCGCCGTGGCAGCGTTCGGCGAGATCGACCAGCGTGTCGCGCAGCGCCGTCAGCGCTGCCGCCTTGCGCTCGAATTCCTCGGCACGGGCCAGCGCAAGCCGCTTCACCTCGCCACTCGCGCGACCCGTATCCGCCCAAAGGCCGAGCAAAGTGCGGATCTCCTCGATCGGAAACCCCAGATCGCGCGCATTGGCGATGAACCCCAGGCGATGAAGATCGCGCTCGTCATAGTCGCGATAGCCCGCACCCCGGCGCGGCGGCGCCGGGATGAGGCCTATCTTCTCATAATGGCGGATCATCCGCTCCGAGACGCCGCTCCGCCGAGACGTCTCGCCGATGTTCACAGCGCCTTCCGGTTGAGTCGCAGCGCGTTGGTGACCACGCTGACCGAGGAGAGCGCCATGGCGGCGGCCGCGATGATCGGCGAGAGCAGGATGCCGAACAGCGGATAGAGCGCGCCCGCCGCCACCGGCACGCCCGCGACATTGTAGATGAAGGCGAAGACGAGGTTCTGGCGGATGTTCGACATGGTCGCCTGGCTGAGCTTACGCGCCCGGACGATGCCGGTGAGGTCGCCCTTGAGCAGGGTCACGCCCGCGCTCTCGATGGCGACGTCGGTGCCCGAGCCCATGGCGATGCCGACATCGGCGGCGGCCAGCGCGGGGGCGTCGTTGACACCGTCGCCGGCCATGGCGACCACCCGCCCCTCGCGCTTGAACTTGGCGACCACGGCGCTTTTCTGATCGGGCAGCACCTCGGCTTCGACCTCGTCGATGCCCAGGCGCCGGGCGACCGCTTCCGCTGTCGTGCGGTTGTCGCCGGTCAGCATGACCACGCGAATACCCTCCGCCTTGAGCGCGGCGAGCGCTTCTGGCGTCGTGGCCTTCACCGGATCGGCGATGGCGAAGGCACCGCCGACGGTGCCGTCGATTCCGATGAAGATTGCGGTGGCGCCATCGCGTCGCAGTGCGTCGGCCTGGCCGGCGAGCGCCTCGGTGGCGACGCCCTCGTCGGCGAGGAACCGCGCATTGCCGAGGACGATGCGCCGCCCTTCGACCGTACCGAGCGCGCCGCGCCCGGTCGGCGAGTCGAAGTCGGTGACGTCGCTCGTGGCGATGGCGCGATCCTTCGCAGCCTCGACGATCGCCAGCGCGAGCGGATGTTCGGAAGCCCGTTCGACCGAGGCGGCAAGCCGCAGCAACTCGGCTTCGTCGAAGCCGGGCGCCGGCACGACCTGGGTGACGGCAGGGCGGCCTTCGGTCAGCGTGCCTGTCTTGTCGACGACGAGCGTGTCGACCTTCTCCATATGCTCGAGCGCTTCGGCATTCTTGATAAGGACGCCGAGTCCGGCGCCGCGGCCGACGCCCACCATGATCGACATCGGCGTGGCGAGACCCAGTGCACAGGGACAGGCGATGATCAGCACGGCGACCGCCGCCACCAGCCCATAGGCGAAGCGCGGCTCGGGGCCCCAGATACCCCAGGCGATAAACGCGACCACCGCAACCGCGATGACCACGGGCACGAACCAGCCCGACACCTGATCGGCCATGCGCTGGATCGGCGCGCGCGAGCGCTGCGCCTCGGCGACCATCTGGACAATCCGCGCAAGCATGGTGTCGCGTCCGACCTTGTCGGCGACGATCACCAGCGCACCGGTCTGGTTGAGCGTGCCGCCGATCACCGTGTCGGCCTTGGCCTTGGTGACGGGCATGGATTCACCGGTGACCATCGACTCGTCGAGCGAGGAGCGGCCGTCCTCGACTACGCCGTCGACCGGCACCTTCTCGCCCGGCCGCACGCGCAGGCGGTCGCCGACCGCGACCAGATCGAGACTGATCTCCTCTTCGCTCCCGTCGGCGGCGATCCGGCGCGCGGTCTTGGGCGCGAGGTTGAGCAGCGCCTTGATCGCGCCCGAGGTCCGCTCACGCGCGCGCAGTTCGAGCACCTGGCCGAGCAGCACGAGAACGGTGATCACCGCGGCGGCCTCGAAATAGACGGCAACCATGCCGTCCTCGCCGCGGAAGGCAGGCGGGAACAGCTGAGGCGCGAGCGTCGCGACGACGCTGTAGATCCAGGCGACCCCCGTCCCCATCGCGATCAGGGTGAACATGTTGAGGTTGCGGGTCTTGAGCGAGGCCCAGCCACGCTCGAAGAACGGCCAGCCCGCCCAGAGCACGACAGGCGTCGCCAGCACGAACTGGATCCATACCGAGGTCGACATCGGCACGAGGCGATGGATCACAGGAAACAGGTGCGCCCCCATCTCGAGGATCAGCACCGGCAGGGCCAGCACCAGGCCAACCCAGAAACGCCGCGTGAAATCGACCAGCTCGTGGCTGGGACCGCTGTCGGCGGTCACGGTCGCGGGTTCGAGCGCCATGCCGCAGATCGGACAGGACCCGGGATGGTCCTGCCGGATCTCGGGATGCATAGGGCAGGTCCAGATCGTGCCCACGGGCGCTGCGAACGGCGGTGCCGGCGGGCCGAGATAGCGCTCGGGATCGGCGATGAACTTTGCCCGGCAGCCCGCGCTGCAGAAATGATAGCGTTCACCGCCATGATCGGCATGGTGCGCGGTGGTCGCCGGATCGACGGTCATGCCACAGACCGGGTCCTTGATGCCGGTCGCCGCTTTCGCGCCGCCGTGGCCGCCGCAGCAACCGCCGCCATGCGCCGCTCCATGTGTCTCGTTCATCGCCTTGCTCCTTTCGACGCCTGACGATCTAGGGTCTGACACCGTGTCAGGGTCAATACGTAATCGCCTAAGCGGCCAAATCGGCGTACCCGGTCGCTCGGCCGGGATCAGCCAAGGTCGTTCGCAACCGTAAGGCCCTGGGCCTGCGCCGGTCGATGCGCGGTAAGCAATTCGATCGCGCCGGTGATGGTCAAGAGCCGAAACGTCTCGGCCACATGCCTGAAGCCGGCCGCCGCGATCAGGCCGGGGAGCACGCCGTCGGCGTTGGGTCGGGTATCATCGATGCCATCGAGTCGCTGCACGGTCAGGCGAAAGGCGAGCCGCATGAGACCGTGCTGGCGGCCATAATCTGCGATCACCAGGCGGCCACCCGGGCGCAGCATGGCGAACATGGCGCGCAGGGTTGCCGCCTTCTCCCTGACCGGCATCTGATGCAGCACGAGACTCGATACGACAGCGTCGGCGGTGCCCGGGGCCACGTCCCTGGCAAATCCCTGACGCCAGTCGATATCGGCCTGCCGCGCAGCGGCCTTGTGCCGCGCGATGTCGAGCGCCTCGGCATCGGGATCGAGACCGATCACCTGCGTCCTGGGCTCGGCTTGCTTGAGCATCAGCGCGAAGCTGCCGGTGCCACAGCCGACGTCGACGACCGTCTCACCGGCTTTGGGCGCCAGGGCGGCGAGCATGGCGGCACGCCACCGCTTCTCCCGCGTCCACAGGCGGATCGCGCGATCATAGTCTTTCGTCGATCCGGTCCCGAGCGGCGGGGTGTAGGATTGCATTGGCTTCTCCCAACGCGAGGCGTCCGAAACGATAAGCTACATCGACATGGGCGGCGATAGTGTCCCCAGCCAGGCGACGAGCCCGAGAATGACGATCGCAAGCCCGCCTTCGACGAAGAGGCTCGCGCGCAACAGCGCCTGCGCCCGTGGCGCGTCCTCTTCCTCGATCGCCTGTGCCAGTGCCGGGGTCAGGCGGTAGCGGTTGAGCGCGGCAAGGCCCAGCATGCCCCCAAACAGCACCAGCTTGGCGATGAGCAGCAGGCCGTAGCTCGACTGACCGAGCGAGGCGATGTTGCCCGGGCCGACCAGAAACCAGCCGTTCACCGTCCCGGTCAGGATCAGCAGGGCGACGATGATCGTGCCGACGAGGGAGAAACCCCGCAGGGCTTCCTCGGCCAGTGTGACCTGGTCCATGTCTTCAGCGGCGACATCATCGGTTGCGAGCCTGGGAAGAACCAGCGCGAGGAAGGCGGCAAGCGCGCCGACCCAGGCGCCGGCGGCGAGCAGATGGATGAGATCGGCCAGCAGTTGCAGCCAGCCCGCCTCGCCTTCGCCGGCCGCGCCATGCCCGCTCCAGGCGAGGGTCGCGAGCGCGACCGCGCCCGCCAGAGTGGAGGCGATGAAGGCAGGACGGGATTGCCGGCGATAGAAGGGGATGCAGAGCAGAAGAACGAGGAGCGCGACGAGGCGCGCCTTCAGCGCCGTTCCCATGGAAGTGCCGTTGAACAGCTCTGCGACCATGGAAAGATCAGGCTGGGCGAGTGGCAGCCCGGTCATCGCCGCAGCCTGCAACGCGAACCCCAGCGCCGACAGCAGGAGGGCGAGACAGGCGAGACCGGCCACCATTGCCGCCATCGGCAGATGCCGCTGCACCATCCGGCCGCCGCCGGGCGCATAGAGCGCGAACAGCGGCAGGCCGAACAGCAGGCCGAGATCGACGTAGAGCGCCCAGCGGACGGCGACGAGTGCCACGTCGTTCATGGCGTCACTTGACGGTAAAGGCGAGATTGCCCTGGATGCGGTGCGTGTCGGTCGAGACAACGTGCCAGGCGACCTGATAGCTGCCCGCCATGAGCGGCTTGGCGAGCGTCAGCACGAGCGTCTTGTCGCCTTCGACGGACGTCTTGAAGCCGGTTACCGCCATGCGGTGGTTGGGCATGCCGGGCATGCCGGTCATCACGATCTCGGCGCCCGACAGCTTCGGCATCAGACCTTCACTGAAGGTGAGCGTTATACGCGACGGCGCCGGGACGCTGGCGTTGGCGGCGGGCGTCGAGGACACGAGCTTGGGATGGGCGTAGGCCGGAGCAGAAACACTCAGGCCGACGGCGGCGATGGCTGCGAGCGGCGAAAAGAAGCGCATTTGGACATTCTCCTGTCAGTGACATGAGAGAATACGCAGCCGCGACCTGCACCCCTCGCAATTTTCTTTTTGTTCCCGGACAAGGGTTAGAAGACCACCCTGCGTATTGAGAAGAGAAGACGGAGAAACATCATGGACCACCTCGACGACATGCTCAGCCGGTTGCGGGAAGCCCCCCTCGATCCCCGGCTTGCCGGGCTGGACAGCCGCGTCATGGCCGAGATCGCCCGGCTCCAGGCCATGCCGCGCCTGAGCGCCACGACCTTCGGTGTCGCAGCCGCGGTCGCGCTCTTCATCGGCATCGCCGGTTCCGCGGTGCCAGTGCGTTCGGCAGATGCTGCGGCATCGCCCTTCGACGCGCGGCTCGCGCTCGCTCCTTCGACGCTGCTGAGCGCGCAATGATGCGCGATCGCCGCGGCCTTCTCCTTCTCGTGCTGCTGACGTTTGTTGCGGCAGTAGCGGGGGTCGTGATCGGCCGGCTCTATGTCGTGCCGGCGCCCCCTGTCGAGAATGAGCTGCACGACCTGCTCCATCGCGATCTCAAGCTGGATAGCGCGCAACATGCACGGCTCGAGGCTATCGAAGCCCGCTACGCCATCCGCCGACAGGCCCTGGAAGCGGAACTGCGCGCCGACAATGCATGGCTCGCGCAGGCCATCAGGTCGGAACATGGCTATGGGCCTCAGGTCTCCGCCGCCGTCGACCGGTCACACCAGGCGATGGGCGCGCTGCAGAAGGAAACGCTCGAGCATATCTTCGCGATGCGTGCGGTGCTCCGCCCCGACCAGACGGTGAAGTTCGACGACGCCGTCGTGAAAGCGCTGACGGCCGAGAAAAAATGACGCTCCACCTCCCCGACTGCTCGGACGGGGAGCTTGCGGCTCTGGCGCTGGGGGGCCGGCAAGCGGCCTATGGCGAGCTGGTCCGCCGGCATCAGGGCTGGGTACACCGTCTCGTGCGCAGCCATGTCGGTAGCCCCGACGAGGCGCTCGACGTCACTCAGGCGAGCTTCGTGGCCGCCTTTTCCGCGCTCAGCCGCTATGATGGGACGCGGCCCTTCCCGGTCTGGATGTCGCGGATCGTCATCAACAAATGCCACGACTGGCGCCGTCGCCGTGCGGTCCGCAATTTCTTTTCCTTCGCCCTTCCTCTGGGCGAAGCCGAACATATCGTCGACGACGCCCCCTCGGCCGACCGCGCCCTGGATGCCGAACAGCAACTCGCCGAGGCGATGACGGCGATCGCCGCCCTGCCCGCCTCGCTCAAGGACACGCTCATCCTGCGGACGATCGACGAGAAATCGGAAGCCGAAACCGCCGAGATCCTCGGCATCTCCCAGAAGGCCGTCGAGACCCGCCTCTACCGCGCCCGGGCGCGCCTCGCGGAAAGTTTGAAGAAAGTTTGAGGGGCAGGCGGGTGGGCTGCGTATTTCCAATAGGTCCGCCCTCTTTCCGCAAGCTGAGACAAACCGAATGATTTCTGCCCTCGACCGCCGCCAGTTCCTTCGCGGCGCGGCCCTCGCCGGTGGTGGCGCCGCATTATCAGCCTGGCTGCCTGCCTGGGCGCAGACCATCTCGCCGGGGATGCGACCGACGCTACCGACCGTGTCGGGCGAAGACATCACGCTGACCATCGCCCGGCAGTCGATGAGCATCGACGGGCGCCAGTTCCGCGCAATCGGTCTCAACGGCACGGTCCCCGCCCCGCTGATCCGGCTGCGCGAAGGCCAGCGCGTGCGGCTCAACGTCGTCAATCAACTCGAGGAGGACAGCTCGATCCACTGGCACGGGCTGATCCTGCCGGCCAATATGGACGGCGTGCCGGGCGTGTCTTTTCCGGGCATCAAGCCGGGATCGAACTACCTCTACCAGTTCCCCGTCGTGCAAAGCGGCACCTACTGGTATCACAGCCATTCGGGCCTGCAGGAGCAGGAAGGCCATTACGGCCCGATCATCATCGACCCCGCCGGTGCCGATCCGGTCGCCTATGACCGCGAGCATGTCATCGTGCTCGCCGATCACAGCGCACTCTCGCCGCAGGCGATCTTCCGGCGTCTCAAGGTCAACCCCGGCCATTTCAACTTCCAGCGCCAGACGCTGGCCGGGCTGCTCTCGGGCAAGGACCAGCCACTCAAGGACCGGCTCGACTGGGGCCAGATGCGGATGGACCCCGCCGACATCTCCGATGTCACCGGATCGACCTACACCTATCTCGTCAATGGCCATGGTCCGATGGACAACTGGACCGCGCTCTTCACCCCGGGCGAGCGGGTGCGGCTGCGCGTCATCAATGCGTCGGCGATGACCACCTTCAACGTCCGCGTACCCGGCCTGCCGCTCAGCATCGTCCAGGCCGACGGGCAGAATGTGGTGCCCGTCACCGTCGACGAGTTCCAGATCGGTGTCGCCGAGACCTACGACGTCGTTGTCAGCCCAGGCGAGGACAAGGCCTATACTCTTGTCGGCGAGGCCATCGACCGCTCGGGTATGGCGCGTGCCACGCTCGCGCCGCGCGCCGGCATGGCTGGCGAGGTGCCTCCCTTACGCAAACGGCCGCTCGCCGACATGAAGGACATGGGCATGGACATGTCCTCGATGCCGGGCATGGAAGGCATGGACATGTCGGGCGGCGCTATGCGGGGCGTCGATCCGACGGCCGAGAAGAACGCGTCCGCGCGCCTCGCGACCGGCGCGGCGGCAGCGATGGCGACCATGGACAACAGCGCCATGGCGGGCATGGACCATTCGGGGATGGATCATTCCGCGATGAGCGGGATGGATCATGGATCGATGGCCGGCATGGACCACGGCGCGATGGGCGCCGATGGCCAGATGGCGGGCATGGATCATGGCGGGCACGCGATGGGTTCGATGAAGATGCGCGACTTCTCGAACGCGCCGCAGGTGAAGCGCGATCCGAGCGTCCAGACCATCTCGCCGATGCCCGTCGACCGCACCGGCGAGCCCGGCCAGGGCCTCACCGACGTCGGCCACAAGGTGCTCGTCTACAAGGATCTGATGGCGCTCGAGCGCAATCCAGACGTGCGCGCGCCGAGCCGCAGCATCGACATCCACCTCACCGGCAACATGGAGCGGTTCATGTGGTCGTTCGACGGCGAGAAAATGTCGGACCATCACGAGCCGATCCCGTTCATCGAAGGCGAGCGGGTGCGCGTCAATCTCATCAACGACACGATGATGGGGCATCCGATCCACATCCACGGCCATTTCTTCGAGCTGGTGACCGGGCATGGCGACCATGCGCCGCGCAAGCACACCGTCATCGTCCAGCCCGGCGGCAAGGTGAGCTGGGACTTCACCGCCGACGCGGTCGGGGACTGGGCCTTCCACTGCCATCTCCTCTACCACATGCATGCAGGGATGATGCGGGTCGTGAGCGTGCGTCCGAAGGGAGACGCGCAATGACCCGCATCCTCACGCCGCTGGTGAGCGCGATCGCCCTTCTCGCCGCCGCACCCGCCTTTGCCCAGGATCATTCGATGCACGACATGCCCGGCATGGCGCCGCCGGGCGGGGCGCGGCCGGCGCAGGAGAAAAAGAAGGACAAGGCCGCCGCGCCGCGCCCCAAGCCCACTGCCAGGCCGCGCGCTCAGAAGCCAGCGCCGGACACCATGCCGGCAATGGACCATTCGCAGCACCAGACCACTCCCGCGGCGCAAGCAAATGCGGCCGGTCAGCCGCAATCCACGTCTCCCGCAATGCCGGAGATGCCGGGCATGGACCACTCCCAGCATCAGGACGGCGCGATGCCCGACATGCCCGGGATGGACCATGCGCAGCATGGCCAGACAGCGACGCCGGGAACGCCCGCCATGCCCGGCATGCAAATGACCGGCACCGCACTTCCGGCCGGCAATGCGCCCCCGCCGCCGCCCCCAGGCGACCACTTCGCCGATCGGGATTTTCCCGGCGGCGAGATGGCGCGCTCGCGCGACATCATGATGAAGGACAGCGGCGGCAACAATTTCGGGCAGGTGCTGCTCAACCTGTTCGAGTATCAGGCGCATAGCGGCCGCGATGGCTATCGCTGGGATGGCGAAGGCTTTTACGGCGGCGACATCAACCGCCTCTGGCTCAAGAGCGAGGGCGAAGGCGAGTTCGGCCGCGGCATCGACAGCGCCGAGGTGCAGGTGCTCTACAGCCGGGCCATCGACCCCTATTTCAATCTTCAGGGCGGTATCCGCCAGGACTTCGGCCGCGGGCCCGACCGCACCTACGCGACGATCGGCGTCGAGGGCCTGGCTCCTGGCATGTTCGAGGTCGAAGGCGCGCTGTTCCTCTCGACCAAGGGCGATGTTCTGGGCCGGGTCGAGGGCTATTACGACCAGCGCATCACCCAGCGCCTGATCTTGCAGCCGCGCGCCGAGGTCAATTTCGCCGCGCAGGATATTCCGGAGAACGACATCGGTTCGGGGCTGGTCAACATAGAGCTCGGCGCGCGCCTGCGCTACGAATTCAGCCGCCAGTTCGCACCTTACATCGGCGTTTCCTATCTGCGCAAAGCCGGAGACACGGCGCGGCTGTCGAGGCTTGCGGGCGAGGACGTCCATGCCACCAGCTTCGTCGCCGGCGTTCGCTTCTGGTTTTAGCATCAGGACGGCTGATGGCGGGGGCGAACAAGAGAGCGGGGCGTTACACTCATACCCAGGTCGGCCGGCGCCGAGCGAAGGAGATACGCCATGGACCATTCGTCCCACATGAACACCCGGAAGATGGGTGCCTATTGGAGCCTTGCCGTTCAGACCGTCATCAGCGGCGTCATCATGTATCTGGTGATGTTCGTCATGATCGACGGGCTCGACAGCTTCTACAACAACCTCAACATGCTCTACATGACGCTGATGATGGTCGCACCGATGGTGGTGCTGATGATCCTCGCCATGCGACACATGTTCGTGTCGAAGGCCGCCAACATCGCGCTGATCGCCGCGTCGCTGGTCGCCTTCTTCGGCAGCTTTGCACTCATCCGCACCCAGACCACGATCGGCGACACGGCCTTTCTGCGCTCGATGATCCCGCATCATTCCGGGGCGATCCTGATGTGCCAGGAAGCAAAGCTCAGCGATCCGGAAGTCATCCGGCTTTGCGAAGCGATCAAGCGCTCGCAGCGGCAGGAAATCGACGAGATGAAGGCCATACTCGCGCGGCGCTGAGTGGCACGGTCGGGCTACGCCCGGATACGTGCGCCCGGCCAGGTATGTGAGCCGGCCGATGGTCGACACGAGGCGCGGGGCGGACGAGATTGCCAGGGAGGTGGTGCGGCTTGCGCCGTTGTTCCTGCGACAGGCTGGCGGCCATGTCCTGACGCTGCTCGATCCTGCCGGGATCGTGCTGAGCTATAATGAAGAAGGCGAGCGTGCCGAATGCTGGCCCCTCGATCGCGTCCTGGGACAGCCCCATGACCTGTTCTACCCGCCCGACGAGATTGCGGCCGGCCGCCCGTGCGCAGACCTGGCGGCCGCCCTTCACGAAGGCACGCTGGAGCGCGAAGCGTGGCGGGTCTGCGAGAACGGAGCGGAGTATCTCGCGCGCCTGACGATCAGCGCCCTGTTCGAAGGCGACGCACATCGAGGCTTTGCCTGCATCAGTCGCGATGTCACCGACGAGGCGGCGGTCCGGGCGTCAATCGAGACCCGCGAGCAGCATCTCCAGTCGATCCTGGCGACCGTCCCCGATGCGATGATCATCATCGACGAGACCGGCGACATCACGTCGTTCAGCGCGGCCGCCCAACGCCTGTTCGGCTATTCGGAAACCGAGCTCGTCGGCCGCAACGTCTCCTGCCTGATGCCCCAGCCCGATCGCGACCGGCATGACGAATATATCGCGCATTATCTCCAGACCGGCGAGCGCCGGATCATCGGCCTCGGCCGCGTCGTGGTCGGCCAGCGCCGCGACGGCTCGACCTTCCCGATGCAGCTGTCGGTTGGCGAGGCCGGTGAAGACGGGCAGCGGTTGTTCACCGGCTTCATCCGGGATCTCACCGCCAAGGAGCAGGATGAGCTCAGGCTCAAGGAACTGCAGGCAGAGCTGGTCCATGTCTCCCGGCTGAGCGCGATGGGCACGATGGCCTCGACCCTCGCGCATGAGCTCAACCAGCCGCTTGCCGCGGTCGCGCTCTATCTCGAGACGATCCGCGACATGCTCGACGAGCGGGACGACGAACCCTTCGTGTCGCTACGGTCGGTGATGGATGATGCGGCACAGGAAACGCTGCGGGCCGGCCATATCGTCCGGCGCCTGCGCGATTTCGTCGCCCGCGGCGAGGTCGACAAGAGCCTCCACGATCTGCCGCAGGTTGTCGCCGAGGCGAGCGAGCTCGCGCTGGTCGGTGCACGCGAGCGCGGCATCCGCAGCTTCTTCGCGGTCGATCCCGCCGCGACGCCGGTTCTCGTCGACAGGGTGCAGATCCAGCAGGTGCTGGTCAACCTGATGCGCAACGCCATCGAGGCGATGGCGGCGTGTCCTGTTCGCGACCTCAAGGTAGCGACCAGGTTGCGCCCTGACGGGCTGATCGAGGTGACCGTGGAGGATACCGGCCCCGGCATCGCCGACGAGGTCCGGGAGCAGCTCTTCACGGCGTTCAAGTCGACAAAGGCCGACGGCATGGGCCTCGGCCTTTCGATCTGCCGGACCATCATCGAAGCGCATGGGGGCCGTATCTGGATGGAGCGCCCCGACCGCGGCGGCGCGCGCTTTCATTTTACCTTGATCCATGCGCGGGCGGAGGAGGAACATGGGGGATAGACGCGTCATCCATCTGGTCGACGACGAGGAGAGCATCCGCAAGGCGGCGAGCTTTGCGCTCAAGACCGCGGGCTACGACGTCGTGACCTATGCCTCGGGCGTGGAGTTTCTCAAGGAGGCGAAGTCGGCGGCCGTCGGCTGCGTCATCCTCGACGTGCGCATGCCCGAGATGGACGGTCTCGAGATTCAGGCCGCCATGGCAGCACGCGGGGTCAATATGCCGGTCATCGTCCTGACCGGCCATGGCGACGTGTCGGTTGCGGTGCAGGCCATGAAAGGCGGCGCGGTCGACTTTCTCGAGAAGCCCTTCGAGAAAGCCGCCCTGCTCGGCGCCGTCAGCCGCGCGTTCGCGCGTCTCGACGATGTCGACCTTCGCACTCTGGAAACCTCTGAAGCCGGCGTGCGGGTCGCTGCACTGACGCCCCGGGAGCGTGAAGTGCTGGAAGGGCTGGCGAACGGCCTGCCCAATAAGACGATCGCCTATGACCTGGGCTGTTCATCGCGAACGGTCGAGGTCCATCGCGCGAGCCTGATGGCCAAGCTCGAGGTCCGCAATTTGTCCGAAGCCCTGCGGATCGCCTTTGCCGCGGGCATGGGCCGCAAGCCGAAGTGACTGCGACCTCTACGTAGCGACGGGACGAGGCGCGATATGCGATCGATGGTGCAATCGTCACACGGGTGTCCGCTTCTCGCAATGCCATCGGTCCGTTCCACTCAGCATGATGGCAGATACACCATCCTCGTCTCCGACGACGATCCCGGCGTGCGGCGTGGCCTCCAGCTGCTGCTGAGATCGCGCGGCTATGCCGTGTGGGGATATACGACCGGCCACGCGCTGTTGGCCGACCCCCGCGCGAAGGAGGCAGACTGCGTCATCCTCGACTATCGCATGCCCGACATCGACGGATTCGCGATGCTGCGTCACCTTCGCGAGATCGGATGGTCGGGACGCGCGATCATGATCTCAGGCTTTCATGACACGCTGCTGGCCTCGCGGGCCGCTGAGGCGGGCTTCGATCATGTTCTCGCAAAGCCGCTGATCGGCAGGGCTTTGCTCGAAGCGTTGGACCGGCACCGCATCGAGACGCTTCGAAAGCATTGAATTGTGGCGGCCGGCCCCCGGCAGCCTCAGCCCGGCGCGATGTGGAAAGCCGATCTGCGCCGTCAAAGCCAGTGGCTACGTTTGAACCGGATGTAGAGCCCAATGCAGACCGCAGCGATGACGCCGAGGATGACGAAATATCCCCATTGCGTCTTCAGTTCGGGCATATTCTCGAAATTCATGCCGTAGATTCCGGCAATCGCGGTAGGCACCGCGAGGATCGCAGCCCGGGCGGCAAGCTAACGGGTGATCGCACCTTGGCGCTGCTGTTCGAGCAGGTGACTCGCCTCGAACACCGAGATCAGGATGTCGCGGATGCCGGTGATGGCGCTCTCAACCCTGAGCATGTGATCGTCGAGCTTCGAAATCTGGTGGCCGTTGTCGGCACCTTCCATGGCAAGCGGGTGAAGGCCGTAATTCCCGGCGATGTCGGCAAGTTCTGTTTCGCTGGGCTGGGACATTTTGATCCACACGAAGTCATCCTTGCCGACGTGCTCGCACGCCGGATCGATCAGGGTCGCCGGCCGTAGCCGTTTGCCATTGTGACAAAGAACGGCGGCGGCGACCGGAAGCCGTGTGCCTCGCCTATTGAGACGCGCGCACAAACACTCGTCATTCTTCAAGCCCAATCGCAGGAAGAAGAAGGCGGCGCGCAGCAATTCGAGCGAGAGCTTATAGAAAATGCGGCGGAGCGTTGGGTTTCGCAGAAGGCCGCTCCCGTTCATGACGCGCGTGGCTGGGCGGCGCGCTGCCACATCAAGGGCACGCAGACTGCGAAGGTCTGCGCACCCTTGATTGGCGACCGCGAGGGTTTTCCTCTCTTGCGATGGTACCAAGCGATTGCCCGTGTGGCGCCTCTGCAATCGTGTCGGATGACTATACCTAAGTATCGGATAACGGCGCTGACGACAGGGTTGCCGGGCCCCGGTGAGGCGCGTCGCACCGCGCGGAGACGAAAGCTGGAAGACGGAAAAGCTCAACTGTCGAAAGCGACCGAGCGCGCGAGCGCTTCCTGGGACTGCAGAAAGGCGAGCCGCGATTGCAGCGCCGCCTGGACAACGCCGAAAGCGTCACCCCCCAGAGTCACGCGCAGCGGCGGATGGTCGCTGGTTGCGACATCAACGATCGCTTGCGCGATCTTTTGCGGGTCGAGCGTGTAGAGCTCGTTTCCGGCGGTCTCGAACATCTTGCGGATATGGCCGGCGGGCGTATCGCGATACGCGGCGATCTCGCTGGCGAATTGCAGATTGTGGCTGAAGCTGGTGCGCGCCCCGCCCGGCTCGATCAGCGTCACGAACAGGTTGAAGGGTTCAAGCTCCTGGCGGAGGCATTCGCTGAAGCCCTCCAGGCCCCATTTGGCCACATGATAGAGACTGCTCGTCGGAAGCGAGCCCTGACCACTAGCGCTGGAGATCTGGATGATCCGGCCGCTCCCGCGCAGCCGCATGGCGGGGACAAAGGCGCGGGTGATGTGGATGGGCGCCATGAGATTGAGCGCGATCTGGCCTTCGACCTCGGCGTCCGACATCTCTTCGGTGGCGCCGATCACGCCGCCGCCGGCGTTGTTGACCAGAATATCGACGGGTCGACGCGCCTGCGCCCGGGCCACGACCGCAGCAATATCGTCCTTGACCGTGACGTCGAGCGCTTCGACGCGCAGCTGGCTCGGATATTTCGCCGCGAGATCATCGAGGCTTTCGGGCTTGCGGGCCGTCGCGGTAAGGTCGTCGCCAGCGGCCAGGATCAGTTCGGCCAGATGGCGGCCGATGCCGCTGGACGCGCCCGTGAGAAACCAGTGATTGGACATATGTTACTCCATATATTACCAACTGGTAGGTAACTTGAAACCTGGAATGCGTCAATGCTTGGAGGTGTGATGAAGCAACGAACCCGGCGGAATGCCGCACAGAGCCGCGAGACGCTCCTGGCTGCAGCGACCGAGGAGTTCGCGTCCCATGGGCTGGCGGGCGCGCGGATCGACCGGATTGCGCAGGCGGCGGGTATCAGCAAGCCGATGCTCTACACCTATTTCGGGGACAAGGAGGCGCTCTTCGATGCCGCGCTGACGCAGGAAGTGATGGACGCGGCGCAGGCCGATCGCTTCGATCCCAATGATCTTGAGGGTTATGCGGGGCGCACCTATGACTTGCTGGTCGAACGCCCGCGCCTGTGGAGGCTGCTGACCTGGCATCATTTGGAGCGTGGCCAGGATGTTCTGATGCTCCCGGCCGGCGAGGTCCTTCTCGGGGAGAAGCTGGACGGGATCGCAGCGGCGCAGGCCGAGGGGCGGATCGTCGCCGACTTCACGCCCCTGGATGTCGTCCGGCTTGTCGCCGCCCTCACCCAGCTCTGGTGCATGACCGGAGCTGCACGCGACGCTGCCGAGCACGCGGCGCGCCGGGCGACGATCATGCGGGCGGTGGGGCGACTGCTGCGCGTGTGATCGTGCGAGGCGCGAGCTGCACGCCCGCGCGCCGACCGGGACACAGCAAGCATTTTTCGCAACCTGCCGTACTGCCCAGCGGCAAAATCAGGGCGGCTCATGCACAAGCCGGCCCGTCGGCTCCGCGGATGCGATCGACGTTCGAGGACTGCGCCGCCACTGCCGAACCGGATTGGATCATCGCCAAGTGACCCAGTGGCTGCGCGACGATCTCAGGTCGCCGGACTCGTCGCACGACGTTTCGTCAGGAGTCGTTTCATCTGCCTCAAAAGGCGAACCTGCGGCTCAATCCGGAAGAAGGCGCGACACATCCAGGAAACGAGGATCAAATGCGGTCCGCATCGGTATTACTTTCCCTGGCGCGTGCAAGCTCAGCAAAGGACTAATGTTCCCGGAGCATCTCTAGCGCTATACCTAGGTATATCACGCCGACACCAATAACATGTGATCATGCCGCTTCGCATTCTTGCCGGCCAAATGTCCCGATCATCAAATCGAAGCGTGCGAGGCTGTATTACGATATGATATTCTATCTCCTATCTCAGCAGCTTTGCAAATGAGCGCTCGCAAAAATATCTCTTCAGTCATGAGGGTTCGACGTCTGGCGTGCGTATTATAGCTATATCTATATCTAAATTTCACGAGAATAAGGTATTGGAAAAACAGGAAAAATACTGTTGACCTGTATATACAACTGATTTTGTCTGTGGCTGTTCTAAAACGTCAGGGGGATTGCACATGACCATCAGGATGGCCCTGCTCGGCAGCGCCGCCATCGTCGCGGGCTACGCCGCGCCGGCTCTCGCTCAGGCCGATCCGACACCGCAGCCAAAAGCACAAGTCCTGGGGGATGACAGCGACATCGTCGTTACCGGCTCACGAATCCGTCGGCAGGATCTGGCCGGGGTTGGACCGGCCACCGTGGTCACCGCCGAGCAGATCCAAAATACCGGCATCGTCAATATCGAAACCGCCTTGCAGCGTTTGCCGGCCAATGCCGGCTTCGCGGGCAACCAGACATCGGCCTACTGGACCAACAACGGTTATGGCACTGCTCAGGTCAATCTGCGCGGCCTCGGCATCAAGCGCACACTCGTGCTCCTCAACGGCCGACGCCTCGTCGCGGGCGGCACCGGCGCCAATTCCTCACCCGATCTCAACATGATCCCGGTCGTGGCGCTGGCACGCACCGATGTCCTCAAGGATGGCGCGTCCGCTATCTACGGGGCCGATGCCATGGCCGGCGTGGTCAACCTTGTCACGCGCACCGATTATGAAGGCCTGGGTCTCAGCGTCCGACAAGGCATTACCGAGCGCGGCGACGGCTCCGATCTCACCGCGGACCTACTTTGGGGCATTCGCAACGATCGTGGCGGGTTCATGGCAGCAGTCACCTACCAGAAGACCAGCGCCGTCAACATGGCCTCGCGTGCGCCCTGCTCGCTCGCTGAAACGACGCCGGGCTCGCTGAGCTGCGTCAACAGCGCCTCGACGATCGGCGGACGCGCGGTGCTGCCCAACGGCCAACAGATCAACTTCAACCAGGTACCCGGAGGGAACGGGAACTTCTACGAGCCTTACAGTCCCGCCAAGCACAACTTCAACTCGAACCCGTTTCTCAATGCGGTCAGCCCAGTCGAGCGCGTCAGCACGGCCTTCTTCGCGGACTATGCGCTGACCGACGGTATCCAGGCGTTCGGCGAGTTCCTCTATACGTTCCGCAAGTCGAATCAGATCGCGACACCCGGCACGCTGCGCAATCTCTCGATACCAGCCAGCAATCCGACCAATCCGACCGGCCAGAACCTGGTCCTGGCCCAGCGCCGCCTCGCCGAACCCGGCGCGCGCCACTTCTTCCAGGAGACCGATACCTGGCAAGGCACCTTCGGGCTGCGCGGCAAGCTGGCGAACGACTGGGCCTGGGAAGTCGCGGGCAGCTTCGGGCGTAACACGGCCGTCGACGGCTCGACCAACATCGCCAATCTCGAGCGCGTCGCGAACACGCTCGACAGGAGCAAATGCTCCAGCACGGCGGGCGCGGCCATCCCCTGCGGTGACTATCTTGGGTTCGGAGACCTGACACCTCAGGTTCTGGATTATATTCTGTTCACCTCGCGCGATCGCGGAGGCAACGAACTCGGCACGGTCACGGCTGACCTCAACGGCGATCTCTTCTCCCTTCCAGCCGGCGCGGTGTCCTTCGCCACCGGCGTGGTCTATCGGCGCGAAAAAGGCTGGCGCGATCCCGACCCGTTGACGGTGCTCGGCGTGGCGAACGTCAATCAGCAGGATCCTATTTCGGGCTCGAGCACCGCCAAGGAAGCCTATCTCGAGCTATCGGTGCCGGTGCTTGCCAACACAGCTTTCGCCAAGGCGCTCACGCTCGATGGCGCAGTCCGCTACTCAGACTATAATCTCTTCGGGAGCGACTGGAATTACAAGCTCAGTGCCGACTGGGTAGTCAATGACAGCATCCGTCTGCGCGGCACTTATGGGACGGGCTTTCGCCTTCCCAACGTGCCGGAGCTTTTCGGCGGCGTCTCGGAAGGCAATCTGACCACGACCGATCCCTGCTCGCGCTACACCTCCAGCGGCAACGTGACCTTGATCGCCAATTGTCAGGCGTCCGGTGTGCCGGCCAACTATACGCAGCTCGGCACCACGATCCTCACCACAGTGGGCGGTAACCAGAGCCTTCGGCCCGAAAGCTCCACGACCTGGACCGTTGGTACGGTGATATCGCCGCGCGGCATCATCCCAGGGTTGTCGCTGACGGCAGACTGGTTCGACATCAAGATCAAGGACGCGATCCGGGCCATTCCCGGCTCGACCAAGCTCGCAGTCTGCTATGCGAGCCAGAACCTGTCGCACCCGTTCTGCAGCGACTTTACGCGCAGCGCGCTGACCGGCGAGGTCACTTACCTCTCCGCCCAGCCCATCAACACCGGCCGCGAGGAGATGAATGGTCTCGATCTGGGTCTGGTGTACAGTGGTGCGGTGGGCGAGGTGAAGATCTCCTTGGATCTCAACATGACCTATCTCAACAAATATGTCGTAAACCCCTTCCCCGGCGGCGCGCCGATCTATTTCGACGGGTTTATCGGGGGCGGCAATGGCGGCTATCCGAAATGGCGTGGTTATGGCGTGCTGACGGCGGAAAAGGACGGCATCAGCGCGACCTGGTCGACACAATGGATCGGCAAGGCGACCGACTTCAACGCATCGGCCGGCGACATCGGCTACCGCACGCCGAACGTCTTCTACCACAATCTTCAGCTTGCCTTCGCGATCGACGAGAAGACACGTTTCCAGATCGGGGCCGATAATCTGTTCGACCGCAAGGCGCCCTATATCCAGAGCTTCACCGATGCCAACACCGACACGATGACCTATGATCTGCTCGGACGGCGCTTCTACGCCGGCTTCCGAACCGCGTTCTGAAGGGCAGCACATGGCAATTCGCTGGCCTTTGGTCATCCGCCGGACGCACAAGTGGCTGGCCCTGATCGTCGGCGTCCAGGTTCTGCTCTGGACGCTGACCGGCTTCTATATGGTGGCCGTCCATATCGACATCATCCATGGCGACGATCTGGTCCGCCCACCGGTCGTCGCCCCCATCGACCTTGCGAGCTTCGTCCCGCCGGCGCGGATTGTTCAATCGGCTCCCGACGCGTCCGAGATCCGCCTGCAACGGTTCATGGATCAGCCCGTCTGGCGCGCGCAAACCTCGGGTGGTCCAAGACTCTTCGATGCAGGTTCGGGACAGCCCATCCCCGATTTGAGCGAGGCACAAATCCGCGCCGCCGCTCGGCGCATCTACAGCGGCACCGGGGACATCGTCGCAGCCCGGCTGCTGACGACGGCGCCACTGGAAATGCAGGCGCGCAAGCCTCCCTATTGGCAGGTCGAATTCGATGCCTGGAACCGGCCAACCCTGTATCTCTCTCCGCAGACCGGTGAGCTGATCTCGCGCCGCCATGCGCTGTGGCGCGTGTTCGATTTCGCGTGGATGCTGCACATCATGGACTATGACGATCGCTCCGACGTCAACAATCCGCTGCTGCGCGTGGCGACCTGGAGTGCCCTTGCCATGGCGCTGGCCGGGGCTTGGCTGCTGCTTTGGTCGTTCCCGCGGCGCAGGAAGAAGAAGGCATGAAGAAAATCCGGTTCACCCCGCTCTTTTTTCGGCGCATCCACAAATGGGTCGGCCTGATCCTGGGCGTGCAGTTTCTCCTTTGGGCTCTGAGCGGCTCGATGATGGCCTTGCTCGATCAGGAGAAGGTCGGCGGACACAGTGCGCAGGCCAGCCATCAGCACGCCCTACCTGCCGGTGACTATATTGCGCCGGCAAAGCTCGCTCTTGATGGTCCCGTGCTCGGCATCGCCTTGCGGTCCCTTGCCACACGCCCCGTCTACGAGCTTCGATCCACCACGGGCACGCGGCTAATCGACGCGACGAGCGGCGCCCCGGTTCGGGTCGACGAGCAGGTCGCGCGCGACGTCGCGACGATGGTGAATGAAGCACCGATCCGCAAGGCAACGTTGCTCGCCGAACCGAATGTGGAAGCGCGCGAGCACGAAGGCACCATGTGGCGACTGGATTTCGCGGACGCAGAGAACAGCAGCGCCTACATCTCCGCCGACACCGGCCGATTCCTGGTCATGCGCGGCGACACATGGCGCACCTGGGATTTCTTCTGGATGCTCCACAATATGGACTATGTGAACCGCACCAGCTTCAATCACCCGCTGATCGTCTTCGTTGCGTTCGGTACTTTGTGGCTGTCGGGGACGGGCTTCTACCTGCTGTTTAAGAGCTTCAGTCGCGCCGACGTGCGATGGTTGCGGCGCAGGCGCAAATCGGCCGTCAAGTTGGGCGCGGGCTGATCGCTAGGTCCCAACAGAAAAAGCCGCCGATAGCTCGAACCGATTGCCCGGGTGCGTGAGCCAAGCGTGCGATACGAGACGTCCGCGACTCCAGGTTCTGCGCGTCATCATTAGCACTGGTTCTCCTTCAGCGAGGCCCAGCATTGTTCGCATGGCTGTATCCGGCATCGCCGCGCACACCCGGTGCTCTACTCGCTCGAGCGGGGCAACACGTGTCAGATATTCATTCGGCGTCGAGGCGCTGAAATCCCTCTCTCCGTAGCGTGGCGCAGCAGATGCCAGCACAAAGCGCTCCTCGACCTGAATTGGGAATTCGGTCTCGTGATGGACGATAAGCGAATGGAAGAGGCGCGTGCCCAAGCCGACTTCCAGCAGAGCTGCCCTTTCCGCATCAGCCCGTATCTCGATATTATAAATGACGCGCGCGCGATAGGCGTGGCCCCTGCCGCGCACCTCCTCCGCGATGTTGCGGATCTCGATCAGCTGCCCGATCGGCCGGGGCTCGGCGACAAAGCTGCCCCGCCCCGCCCGCCGTACCACGACACCGGCCGATTGCAGTTCCCGCAACGCCCGGTTTGCGGTCATGCGCGAGACTTTGAACGTCTCGACGAGCTCGGCCTCTGACGGCGTCTGGTCGCCGGGCTTCAGGCGACCTTCCCGGATGTCCTCGAAAATGCTGTCTTTGATCGCCACATAGCGAGGTTGCTTCTCCGCACCGGCAGCGTCGACCGCGGGTTCGCCCACAGAAGCAGCTTTCGTCCGGGGAGCGGATGCGCGGCTATGGGGGCGAGCGGGAGCATGCATCAAATGACTATACAGGTGGGGGCGAGCAAGTCCCAGTCATTCAAACAGGAAATCACCAGCGAGAGCCGAGGCGTGCGTGATCAATGCCGCGCGAAGACCTTCTGGCCCGAACTGCCGAACGACACCACCGCATAGGGTTGGCGGGCGGCGCCTGCCACTTCCATGCCCTCCGAGCCGATCGGCATCCCCGCCACCGCAATGCCTCTGACGCCTACGGGACGGGTTGCCAGCAGGCGCTTGATATCGGCGACCGGGACATGGCCCTCGATCAGATAGCCATCAACCATCGCGCTGTGGCAGGATGCCAGCGTGCCCGGCATGCCGGCCCTCCGCTGAAGCGCCCCGCGCGACGCATCGTCGCGCATGACGACCGTGCGGCCCAGCTTCGCGCGAAGCGCCTGGGCCCACTTCTCACAGCATCCACAACCCGGGTCCCGGTGGACGACGACATCATTCGCCGCAAGCGCTGCGCCGGGCAGGGCGAGGAACAGCAAGGCGGCAGAAAGACGGGTCTTCATGAACGGCTCCCGGAAGCATGCGATAGGGTTCCTAATGATCTATACGCATTGATGCCCCCTACCCCTCATCACGCTGAAGATTTCACGATGGCGCGCGGCCTCCAGGCGAGCGGCAAGGACACAAGCAGCGCCAGCGACAGACCACCAATCCCCCACAAGACTAAGTGCTGCGCCCCGGGAGCGACGACGGCGATCGCCAGCGGCGCGAGCGCCTGCCCGATGCTGGCGGCGGAATGCTGGAGACCGAGCTTCAGACCCGAAGGGGCTGCCGCACCGCTGATCCAGAAGCTGGTGACCAATCGAAGGGTTGCCGAGCTCCAGCCGGCAGCAACGATGATCCCACTGAGTTCGGCCATGCTCGCGGCGACAGGGAACAGGAAGAGCGCCGCAGCCAGCAGGCCGAGCGTCAGCCCCGCAAGCCGCCTCGGCATGGTCACCAGCCAATCGAGCCTCGCATGGAAGATCTGTGCTGCCAGCATGCCCAATCCGCAGAGACTGAGCATCCAGGCGATCTCTTCGCGGCTCAGCGAAATGACGCTCCGCGTCACCAGGAGATTGACATGCATCGCCGCCAGCCCGCCGCCCGCGACGATCGTGACGAAAAGCAGGATCAGCGTCGCGCCGAGCGTCGGCGCGGGCAGGTCTCCGCCATCGATGCAAGGTGCACACCAGCGCGGCAGACGCACGGCGCAAAGCGCCGCCCCGACGGCACCGATGCCGAAAGCGAGGATCATGAGGGGAGCGCGGGGCAGGATCGCGGCCGAGACCTCCGCCACCAGCGGACCGGCGAGATCGCCCAGAAACAAGAAGGCGGTCAGCCAGGTGAAGCGCCGCGCCTGGTCCGCGCGCTCGTTTGCGGCAAAGCTCGCGCAGAGCAAGCCCAACGGTATGATGGCGGCCGACGCCATCCCCGCCACCAGGCGCAATGCATAAAGCTCAGGCAGCCCGACGAGGCCGATCGGCGCGGTCACCAGGGCGAGGATGACCAGCGCTGCGCGCAACATCGCCCGATAGTCGACCCGGTCCGCGATCCAGCCCCAGAGCGGCGCCGCCAGCAAGGCTGCCAGGGGATGGACCGCGGTCAGGCTCGCGACATGAAAATCATGAGCGCTTGACGATAGCGCGCCACGAGCCGGGTCGACCAGTGCCGGAAGGAAGGCGAGAATGGCCGTCTGTCCCGCCGACGCCGCAGCCGCCGCGAGCAACAAGACGAAAAAGGAGGCCGGCCAGCGACCGTTGGCTTGCGATCCAGCCTTGTCACGCGGCGCGTTCGCGGTCGACCCCTCGAGTGGCCATCCGCGGATCACCACCAGGCGCGCAAGCCGATCACCAGCCTGTGTTCGGAAGGCCCTTCCCCGCGCAGGCGACGGAAATCGGCCGTGCCGTCAAATGCGCGCTCCCAGACGAAGCCGATATAGGGCGCGAACTTGCGCGACACCTCGTAGCGCAACCGTCCGCTCAGCTCGACATTGCTGAAGCCGCTGCCGAGCTGCCGATCGCTCGACCGCTTCGAATAGATATTGGTCTCCACCTGCGGCGTAAGGATCAACCGATTGGTGAACAAGACCTCATAGGACGCCTTGGCGCGCGCCGCGAGACGCCCATCGGTTCCTACATAGCCGGTGAGCTGGACGTCGAACCAATAGGGCGCCAGTCCCTCGACGCCGGCGGCCAGCCAGGTGGTCGCACCCTTGCCGAGATCCTGCCTGACCCCGAGCAGCGTGCCCCAGAACGGGTTCTTGCTGTGCCACCACAGCGCCTCGACGCTGCTCTCCGGATCGAGACGTTGGTCGCGGGAGTTCTTGAGCCCCTGGCTGCGCAGCCAGAGCTTGTCATTGTCCTGACCCTTGGTGACGAGCACGGTCCAGCCCACGCCCTGACCCTCGTTGCCGCTGGTGAACTCAAGCTCATCGACAAGTATTTTGGGGATTGAGAGCTTGTCGGCCATCTCATAGCCCGGCAGCGTCGAGTTGCGGTAGCCGTCGGCATAATCGTCCGAGTTGCGCGCGTCCGGCGGGGCCTGGCCGCCCTGCATCGAGCCCATGTCCATCGTGGCGCCGTTACCGGACGCCTTCGTGTCGGTCATATCCATGCCCGGCATGTCCATGCCCGCATGGTCCTGAGAGCCTTGCGCGGAAGGGGTGTGCTGAGCGGGAGTGGCCGTTTGGGCAGGGGTGGCGGCGGGCGACGGGGGCGAGGCATCCTGCGCGAGGGCGGGAGCCGTGATCGCCGGCGCCAGGAAGAGGGCAGCGCCAAGAGCGATGCCGCGCGAGGGGAAAATCCGGATCATGCGACCATCACCTCCCGGAACATGCCGGCCGCCATGTGATAGAGCAGATGGCAGTGGAAGGCCCATCGGCCCATGGCGTCGGCGGTGACGCGGAAGCTCACCCGCTGGGCGGGCTGGACCACGACCGTATGCTTGCGGACCTGGAAGGCGCCGTCCGGGCCTTCGACATCGCTCCACATGCCGTGCAGATGCATCGGATGCGCCATCATCGTGTCGTTGACGAAGGTGACGCGCAGCCGCTCGTTTGGCTTGAAATGAAGCGGCCTGGAATCGTTGAGCTTGATGCCGTCGAGCGACCAGATGAACCGTTCCATATTGCCCGTCAGATGCAGCTCGATGTCGCGCTCGGGCTCGCGCGGGTCGGGATCGCCGCCCGGCGTGCGCAGATCGGCCAGCGTCAGCACGCGCCAGCCGCGCCCGCGCAGCCCGGCGCCGGGATCGTCGAGATTGGTGCGCGGATAGTCGACGCGCATGTCGGTATTGGCGCCATATTCGGTGCGGGCGTGCCGTGCCCTGGCCGGCATCTCGGTCATGCCGTGCCCGGCATGCGCGTCGCCTCCCATTGCGCCCATCGTCGCCATCGCGCCCATCATGTCGACCGGCTCGAGCCAGGTCCGGGCATCGAGCGGCGGCACGGCTGCCGCCATGCCCGGGGCCGGTGCGATCGTGCCACGCGCATAGCCGCTCCGATCGATCGCCTGCGCGAAGATGGTGCGGGCGCCGCCCTCGGGCATGGTGAACTCGACGTCGTAGGTCTCGCCCGGGCCGATCCGGAATTCCTCGACCGTGACCGGCTCGACCGGCTGCCCGTCGGTCGATACGACCGTCAGCTCGACCCCGGGGATCCGCACGTCGAAGAACGTCGCCGTCCCCGCGCCGACGAAGCGCAGGCGCACGCGCTCGCCGGGCGCGGCGATACCGGTCCAGTTGCCGGCGGGCGGCGCGCCGTTCATCAGATAGGTGTAGGTCGCGGCAGAGACATCGCTGTAGTCGGTCGGGTTCATCCGCGAGCTGTTCCACATCCGCCGCCGCTCGAGCGCCTTGCCCAAGCCCATGGTGCCGACATCCTTGAGGAAATCGCCGGCGGTCGGCTGCGCAAAATTATAGTAGCTGCTCTGCTTCTTGAGATTGAGGAAGATCTGCAGCGGCGGCTCGTCCGACCAGTCGCTGAGCACGATGCAATAGTCGCGATCGGGCGCCCGCGCCGTCGGCACCTGTTTTGGCTCCACGATGATCGCTCCATAGAGTCCCGTCTGCTCGGCGAGCGTGTGAGCGTGATACCAGTAGGTTCCGCTCTGGCGGACCTCGAAGCGATAGGTGAAGGTCTCGCCCGGCGCGATGCCGGCAAAGCTGATGCCGGGCACGCCGTCCATCTCCGCCGGCACGATGATGCCGTGCCAATGGATGCTCGACATCTCCTTGAGGCCGTTGCGTACGCGCAGCGTGACCGTGTCGCCTTCGCGCAGGCGCAGGACCGGCGCGGGCACGCTGCCGTTCACGGCGGTCGCGATACGGCGTTTGCCGGTGAAGTTGACCGGCAGCTCGGCGATCTCGAGGTCGAACTCGGTCCCGCTCAGCTCAGCGGGCAAGGTTGGTGCGGATCGCGCGAGAAGCGCCGGGGCGAAACCGGCGACCGCGCCGCCGATCGCCAGCCCCTGGACGAAACGGCGCCGCGCGATCGGCCGGATATGTAAGGGAGACATGAACTGTACTTTCGCGAAGTCGGCTTCAGGCGAGGTCGAGGACGATCCGGCCCTCGATGTCGCCATGATGCATGCGGGAGAAGACGTCGTTGATGTTCTCCAGCTTGTCTGCATGGACCGTGGCCTTGACCTTGCCCTCGCCGGCGAACGCCAGTGCCTCGAGCAGATCGAGCCGCGTGCCGACGATCGAGCCGCGCACGGTAATGCCGTTCAGCACGGTGTCGAAGATCGACAACGGGAAGTCGCCCGGCGGCAGGCCGTTGAGCGCGACCGTGCCGCCGCGCCGGACCATGCCGAGCGCCTGCTGGAACGCCTTGGGCGAAACGGCGGTCACCAGCGCCCCGTGCGCGCCGCCAATGGCTTTCTTGAGCGCTGCCGAAGGGTCCTCGTTGCGCGCGTTGACCGTCAGTGTGGCGCCAAGGCGTGTAGCGAGGTCGAGCTTGCTATCGTCGATGTCGACCGCGGCCACATTGAGACCCATGGCTCGGGCATATTGCACCGCCATGTGGCCGAGCCCGCCAATGCCGGAGACGACCACCCACTCGCCGGGTCGGGCCTCGGTGGCCTTCAATCCCTTGTAGACGGTGACGCCCGCGCAGAGGATCGGCGCAATGTCGAGGAAGTCGACATTGTCGGGAAGGTGACCAACATAGTTGGGATCGGCGAGGACATATTCGGCAAAGCTGCCATTGACCGAATAGCCGGTGTTCTGCTGTTCGTGGCAAAGCGTCTCCCAGCCACCCAGGCAATGCACGCAGTGCCCGCAGGCGGTGTAGAGCCAGGGCACACCGACCCGGTCGCCTTCCTTCACATGGGTGACGCCGGCACCAACGGCGGCGACATGCCCAACGCCCTCATGGCCAGGAATGAAGGGCGGGTTGGGCTTGACCGGCCAGTCCCCTTCTGCCGCGTGCAGGTCGGTATGGCACACGCCGGTTGCCGCAATCTTGACCAGGACCTGCCCGGGGCCGACCGTCGGGATCGGCGCGTCCTCGATGACCAGGGGCTTGCCAAATTCGCGGACGACCGCCGCCTTCATGGTTTTCGCCATGTCCGTTTCTCCTTTTAAGCGGGGGGTCAGAATAGGCCGAGCGCGTGCTCGTCATAGGAGACGAGCAGATTCTTGGTCTGCTGATAATGATCGAGCATCATCCGGTGGTTTTCACGCCCGAAGCCCGATGCCTTGTATCCGCCGAAGGCGGCATGGGCGGGGTACTGATGATAGCAGTTGGTCCAGACCCGCCCGGCCTCGATCGCGCGGCCGAGCCGGTAGGCGGTGTTGCCGCTCCGGGTCCAGACGCCCGCGCCAAGACCGTAGGCGGTGTCATTGGCAAGTGCGATCGCCTCCTCGACCGTCTTGAACGTGGTGACCGACAGGACGGGACCGAAGATCTCCTCCTGGAAGATGCGCATGTGGTTCTGACCCACGAACACGGTCGGCTGCACGAAATAGCCCTGGTCGAGCGCACCGCCCGGCAGCGCCCTGGCGCCACCGACCAGACACTGCGCGCCCTCGGCCTTGCCGATATCGATATAGCCCAGGATCTTGTGGAGCTGGTCCTCCGACGCCTGCGCGCCGACCTGGACCGACGGGTCGAGCGGATCGCCCTGGCGGATCGCGGCGACGCGCGCCACGGCGCGCTCGATGAAGCGGTCGAAGATCGACTCATGGATCAGGGCGCGCGACGGGCAGGTACAGACCTCGCCCTTGTTGAAGGCGAACAAAGTAAAGCCTTCGAGCGCCTTGTCGAAGAAGGCATCGTCCTCGTCGAGCACGTCCGCCATGAAGATGTTGGGCGACTTGCCGCCAAGCTCCATCGTCTGGGGGATCAGATGGTCCGCCGCGGCGTGCATGATCTGCTTGCCGGTGACGGTCTCGCCGGTGAACGAGACCTTGGCGATGCGCGGATTGGCGGCGATCGCCTGGCCAACGGTCCGTCCCGGGCCGGTAACGACATTGAGCACGCCGGGCGGCAGGATGTCGGCGGTGAGCTCGGCGAACATCAGCAAGGTGAGCGGCGTCTGGGATGCGGGTTTGATGACGGTGCAGTTGCCCGCCGCCAGCGCCGGGGCGATCTTCCACGCCGCCATCAGCAGCGGGAAGTTCCACGGGAAGATCTGGCCGACGACGCCGAGCGGCTCGCGGAAATGATAGGCGATGGTGTCCGCATCGATCGTCGAGATGCCGCCTTCCTCCGCCCGGATGCAGCCGGCGAAGTAGCGGAAATGGTCGATCGCGAGCGGCACGTCGGCAGCGCGCGTCTCGCGGATCGGCTTGCCATTGTCGATCGTCTCGGCAAGTGCCAGCAACTCCAGATTGTCTTCGAGCCGGTCGGCGACGCGATTGAGAATCCTGGCGCGTTCGGCGGGCGCGATCCTTGCCCATTGATCCTTGGCGGCGTGCGCCGCATCGAGCGCGCGCTCGACATCTTCCGGCGTCGACAGCGCGAACTCTGCGATCTGGGCGCCATTGATCGGGCTCGTGTCGGCGAAATACTCGCCGCCCGCAGGAGCGCTCCAGCGGCCTCCGATGAAATTATCATAGCGGTGTCGGAAGGAGGCCGCCGCGTTAATGGTCCCGATCGCCTTCTCGAACATAACCTGACTCCATCTCTATCGATGGCCTGACGGAGTAATCTCTTTGCCCGGGTGGCCTATAAGTAAGTTCCGCAGAAGGTAGTCTGGTATCGGGGTCGCGGGCTTGAGGGTCAGACACGCCAACAGAGCCGATGACTATTCATCGACTCCTGAACGTATTCGCGCACGCCTGATCGGAATTATGCCGAGACAGGCGTTACTCGGCCGAGTCTTCTTTTGGCGAGGGCGGCGCTTGGCATTCCAATTCTGGCGTTACGCCCGGACGCGCTTTAGGCTCACCCAATCGCCTTTCTGAAGCGTCCCGTCCCTCACGCGGAAATGAGCATAATGGTCGTCGAAAATCTGGTCGACTTCGACATGACCGACAAGACGGCGGTGGCGCGGCGTTGCGTGATAGACTTCGAGTATCTGCCCGATGTGCGCGCCATCGGCCTTACCCAGGCAGGCCACTGTGCCGCCCGCATCCATACGGACGATCTTGCCGCGCATGAACAAGCTATGGCCGATACCCTGTGCGAGGAGCGGCGTGCTGCCAAAGAGCAGAAAGCCAACAGCAGCACCGACGCCAAGATGTTTTCGCATCGCTGTTTCCTCTGTCAAGTCAGACGCTCGGACCCGGTTTTGAAAGCTGGGAGCACGGGGCGACGCTGGGCATCGTCAAAGAACTGGCCCGCCGCGGGGGAACGGCGGGCCCTCAGCCCCTGGGGTCTGTTCTCGGGGCTGGAAACCTCACATGTCGCTCATCGGCTTGTCGGCCATGGGCTTGGCGGTCTTCTTCTTCGCCGCCGGCTTGGCCTTCTTCATCGGCATCTTGCAGCAGCCACTCTTCGCCTTACCGGCCATGCCCGAGCCGTTCGATGCAGGCGAGCCGCCGGACATGCCGGCCATCCCCGACATGCCCTGTTGATCCTGCTGGGCCGGTTGCCCCTGCTGCTTCTGCGCGCCGGCCTGATGATCCTTCATCATCTGATCGTGCATCTGCTGCCCGCCATGATCCATGCCCTGCTGGTGGGCATGGGCCGGCGCAGCCTGCGCGGGCGCGGGCGTCGACTGGGCGAGAGCGGTGCCGGCGGCGAAGGTTAGCGTCGCGAAGAGGCTGACGGGCGCCGCGAGAAATGTCGTCTGTCGCATTGAGGGTCTCCGAGTGTTCTTCCTGTTGCCCGATCGACGTTCCGATCCCGGCAATTCCGAAGCTTCAATGCTGCTAGCGAGACGCTGTCTGTATACGTAAGTTACGAATCGAAATCCGATCGGCCGTGTGCCTGCTGGAGCAGGCGCGTAAAATGATGATCCGGGATCGATCAAAAATGTGACCCGGCCTGGTTTTCTCGTCCTGAGACCGGCCAGAAAAGCGATTGGCCCGCCGTGGGAACGGCGGACCAAGGCTTCGGTTGAAAGCGGCCATGATCTTGTCCGTCAACCTTGTCGTCTGATGGAATGATGGCAGGGTCAGCAACCACCGTCCGACCTGTGTGACATGCCGGAGGCGCCGTCCTGGTCCTGCGAATCCCGCATCGCCATTCGATGGCCCTGCATCATCTGGCCGTGCATCTGCTCCTTACCGTGAGCCATGCCCTGCATGTGGGCAGGATCGGGCTGGGCAGGCGCCGGCCTGGCCTTGAGGGTCTCCTCAAGATCGGGCATGCCCGGCGGCATCCCGTCCGCCAGCACCGGTCCGGCACTGACGGCGAGGAAGCCGAGAGCTGCGAGCGAAGCGATCATTGCCGTCTTCTTGCGCAAGTATCCATTCCTTCAAGTCTGGGTTTCCCGTTCGATCGAGCATATGCCCGGTCGATTGTCGCCCCTTCCGGAGCTTGCCCGTGAAATGGTGTCACCTTCCGCCTTGCTGTATACGTAATGTGCGAAGTCCGTCTCTGAGATGGCCATAAATTATCGCACTGGCATCGTTGTTGTGCCGATGTGTAACTATGGTTCGGACTCGAGAGCAGGACAGGTCGGCAACAGTGACTAATCCATGGCGGCCAGCAGACGCTCGAGAGGAATAGTGGCAAAAGTGGTGAAGCTGTCAGCAATGGCATAAGGCAGTACCAGCACCCGATTATGTACCATCGCGCCGCAGCTGTAGGCTACGTTTGGCACATAACCTTCGCGCTCATCCATGTCCGACCGCAAAAGCGGTAGCTTCGTCCGCGCCAGCAGCTTCGAGGGATCGTCACGGTCCAGCAGGCACGCCCCGATGCAATAGTTCCGAACGGCGCCGACTCCATGAGTTACGACCAGCCAGCCTTCGTCGATCTCGATCGGCGATCCGCAATTACCGATCTGGACAAACTCCCAAGGCCAGCGAGGTTCGATGGCTTTCGCTCCGCCACTCCAGTCGTGAATGTCCGCGGACGTCAGGAACCAGATATTTTCGTTATCCTCGCGCCCAAGCATGGCAAAGTGCCCGGCAATGCGTCGGGGGAAAAGCGCCATGCCCTTGCTACCGGTGGCATCCCCACGCAGCGGTCTGAGTTCGAATGTCCGGAAGTCCGGCGTGGACAACAACTCCTGCCGGACGGACTGGCCGCTAAATGCCGTATATGTACCGAAATAGGTGGCTCGGCCATCGTCGTCCAGGAAGCGGACCAAGCGAAGGTCTTCGATGCCACCACGCTGGCTGGGGGTTGTCGGAAAGATCACGATCTCCGAGAGATCGTGGCTGCCATCGCACTTGATCCGAATGCCCGCGTCCGGCCCGTCCTCGCCGGAGATGTTTTCAGTCTCCAGCACGAGCGGCATGGGGCTCGGAGGATTGATTGCTATGGTTCCGTCCGCGGCGCAAAACCCGGTGCGAAAGGTGACGGAGGAGATATGCCCCTCGCCCACGCCTCGCAGGGAAAGAATGAATCGGAGAGAGTTTTCAGGTACAGCAGACTGATCAGGATGCAGGACGATGCTCGGATTGAAAAGCGCTGCTGCCTCATAGGAATATTCGTTGCAAAAATGGGCACCGATCAAGAGCGCCTGTTCATGGGTGACCTCGCAATCACAGACGATGATGCCATCAACCTCGTGGAACCGCCGCAAAAACAGGGACGGAACCTCACGATGCCTTCCCGAGAAATCATCAAGAATGCGTTGCAACTCATCGTGGAGCGATGCTGGGTCGAGCGCCAGGACGCGGTCGGCGATGCGCTGCGCACGTGGCTGATCCGGTACCGCATATTTATAGGTTTCCGTCGACGGCATATAGGGTCTGATCACTACCCTTGCTGGATTGGGGCGGAGCAATTCGGGTAGCCGGTTGACAAATTCGGCGGTTGACACTGACTTCTCCAATACAGATCGACCGTGGAGCGTTCACGCAATCGTAAAGATGGTGCTCGGCATTACCCGACTATCGGGTGGCGGCACGGAAGGCTCCGGCGATGGCGGGTGCGATGATTTCCGCCGTTGCCGGATACTCGGACTTTGTGCCACGTGCCATGATCGCTGTCCTGGCGTAGTTGTCGGACACACAAGCTGTGACCGGGGGCTCTGGCCTGAACGTGACTATGTGGGGCACGTGCGAAGCGCGCCGCTCAGCTCGACATGTCCGCCATCGTTCGGCAGCTCGCCGCGCATTTCTTGCAGGTGGCCGAGCAACGCGCGATCCGCTGGTCCGCGCTATGGCGTCCGCATTCCTCGGCGCAGCGCTCGCAAGCGTCGGCGCAGGCGCGGCAGACGATGCGGTGCAGGGCAGATTCCCGCAGCATCGAGTTGGCGGTCGCCTGGCACAGTTCCGCACAGTCGTTCAGCATGGCGATCAGCGACGCCGTAGCTGACGCGCCGCCTTGCTTCGTCAGCCAAGCGGCGGTTTCCAGGCACATGCGGTGCGAAGCCACGCAATCGTCGATGCAGTCCGTCATCGACATCGCCATCCCTTCCATTCGATGCTGCTGCGCCGCCGCCGGCACAGCCAGCGTTCCGGCGGCGGCAAGGCCGGCGCCGGCCATCAGCAATTCGCGTCTCTCGATCATCATGCACCTCCCATCTGCTATCCCTTGAGCGCTGTGCCGCATCCGGCGGCCTCAGCCGTCGCAGGCGACCCATCCGACGCCGCACGCGCCTTCTCCCGCGCCATCCGGGTTTCCTCCCAGGGCCAGTGGCCGTTGATCTCGACCCCGAGCGAGATGCTCAGGAAGGTCCGCACCAGCACCAGCCCGGCCAGAACGATGAGATCGTCGAGCGTTGGGTTGATCACCAGCGACTTGACGATGTCGCCGGCGACCAGAAATTCCAGGCCGAGCAGGATGCTGCGGCCGAGCGCCGAGCGGAACGCGCTATAGGCCTCGGTTCGGTCGCCCGCCCTCGCCCGCCGCGCAAACAGAAAGGTTGCGAGCCCCGCGCCGACCAGGATGGTCAGCGTGCCCGCCAGTTCCAGGCCGATCACCGCGAGCCGGAAGAAGGCGCTCAGCCAGTCGGCCTCAATGGTGATCATACCAGCCTCGCTTGCGGATATTGTTGAAGCTGTCGGTGGCGTGACAGGCATAGCATTGGTCGACGCGCGCCTTCGATCCGGCTGCGCGCTGCGAGACCATGCTGAAATGCTCCATGAAGTGACTCGGCGGCGCCTTGTGGCACTCGGCGCACTGCGTCGAATTGACCGATGGATGGCGGTAATTGGCGATCTTCCAGCTGTCGGTCTTGTGGCAGCTCGCGCAGTCGGTGCCGAACAGGCCCTGGTGCGGATCGCGGAACGCATGGCAGCTCGCGCAATTGAGCGCGGTCTCGGGGGTCAGGCTTCGAGTGTTTGTCGACATGCCCGCCAAAGGCTGCCGCCACTTCGCCATGTCGAGCAACGCGGCGTGATCCATGCGGACGATGCCGCGCTCTCCCTCATGTTCGACGTGGCAGGAGGTGCACTGCGTCGCTTTCGCGTGGAACTGCGTCGACTGCTTCGTCCCGAAATCGGTGCCCGCATGGCAGGTGAGACAGGTCCGGGTTTCGACGCCCTTGCCCGGCGTGTGGCAGGCCGTGCATTGGCCGGCAAAGGACTGGTGCGCGCTCGAGAGCGGGCCGGGCGAGACGAGCTGCGCCACCAGGCCGGCATCCCTCGGCGCGTCCGATCGCATCCGGATCGCGACCGCGGCGACCATCACCAGCAGGGCTGCGATGAAGACGGCGTAGGAAAGACGCTGCCAGCTCATAGCCAGCGCAGCCCGTAATAGATCGCCGCGCCGACGTGGAGCGCGAGCAGCGCGAAGATGAGACAGCCCAGCAGGATGTGCAGGAACCGCCACCGCGCGAACAGGGTGTTGGTTGCCTCTTCGGCACGGATCGCGAATTCGGTATCGGCCAGCGCTGCGGCGATCCCCGCCTTGTCCTGGGGGCGCTGGCCCGCGGACGCATCCCCGGCGACGAACAGATAGCGCTTCCAGCCCGACAGCGGCGGGGCTGCGGTATCGGCCTGCGTCGGCGCCGCCGGCTCCTCGAGGAAGGCGGCGCGAAGCGAGGCCAGTTCTGACCTGCGTCCGCGCAGCGCCCGACCAAGCTGGGCAAGCAGGTAGCGGCCGATGAAGCCGGTGATGACCGTCATCAGCAGGAGGACGGTCAGAAGCAGGCCGACCGGGCTTTCGAGCTTGTGCGCGGCGTGGACCAGACCCAGGATCGGCGCCAGCACGCCGGCATAGATGTGGATGGCGAGCAGGGTTGGCTTGCTGACGACCCGGGAGAGCGCCTTGTCGACCCAGGCGATGTGCTTGGCCGCGACATAAGGAAGCGTCAGCAGCATCAGCACGAGCGCTGCGATCCCGATGATCCCGCCGGCCAGGCTACCCGGAAAGCGGGGCGACACATGCACGAGATAGCCGAACGGGAACAGCAGCAGGAACGCGACCAGCAGGCCCACGGCAATGTCGCTGCGTTCGCGCATCAGGCTTCGACCACGAGCGGCGTGCCCGTCCCCTTCGCCTGGCACGCGAGCACATAGCCTTGCGCCTTGTCGGCGGGCGCAAGGCCGGATTCGACCTCCATCGTCACTTCGCCCTGCAGCAGCTTGACCACGCAGGCGCCGCATGTGCCCGCACGGCATGCATAGGGGATCTCGACGCCCGCGCCCTCGGCCGCCTCCAGCACGGTCTCGTCCGCGGGCAAGGCCGCCGACACCCCCGACACGGAGAAGGTCACCGTGCTCGGCGCCACCTCGGCGCTCGGGGCCGGCTTATCCGCTGGCGGGGGCGCGGGCTTGACCTCGAGATCCTCGTGGTCGGCCGGCAGCGAGGCCGGACCGAACGCCTCGGTGTGCAGCTGCGCTTCGGGGACGCCGAGTTCCGCCAGCACGCCGCGCATCGCGCCCATCATCGCCGGCGGGCCGCACATATGGATGCGCCGGCTCGCGATCTCCGGCACCGCGGCCAGGATCATCTCGCGCGTGATCGGCCCTTCGGGGCCCATCCAGACGGTGCCGGGCGCGCGCTGCATCGCGGCGACGACATGGAGGTTGGGAAAACGGCGTTCGAGCCGCTCGAGCTCGTCGCGGAACACGAATTCCTCGGTCGACCGTGCGCCGTAGAAGAAGAAGATATCACCCTTCCACGCGGTGTCGGTGAGATAGCGCAGCACCGACATCATCGGGGTGATGCCGACCCCGCCCGCGATCAGCACGATGCTCTGGGCATCCGTTCCCGTGAAGGTGAAGGCGCCGAACGGTCCGCTGACCTTCAGCAGATCGTCGGCGACGACCTTGTCGTGCAGGTATCGCGAGACCACGCCCTGCTCCTCGCGCTTGACCGTCAGTTCGACATAGGCCCGCTGGGTCGGCGAAGAGGCGATCGTGTAGGAACGGCGCGCGGTCTTGCCCGCTTCGGGCTCTACCTCGACCTGCAGGAACTGGCCCGGCAGGAAGTCGAACGGCAGCCGGTCGGCGGTCGGGTCCGCGAGCCGGAAGGTCAGCACGCTCGGCGTCTCTCGCACGATCTGGACCACGCGCAGCTGCCCCGCCCAGCTTTTGGGCTTGCGCAGCGACGCCCCAGCGGGTGCGGCCGCATTGCTCGGCGCGAGCCCGGCGCTGTCGGCAACGGGTGCAGGCGCGGGCGCAACCCTGGTAGCGGGAGGGGCAGCCTTCGGCTCCGGCTTTGCTGGAACCTTGGCGGTGGCGACACCGCCGGCGATCGCCCCGATCCGCCGCAGGCGGAAGATCTGCAGCGCGATAAGCGTGGCGCTCACCAGCCCCAGGAACAGCATGAGAAGGAGGTGCGAGGGCGAAATGCCGAACCAGTGATCGGCATGGCCGGGCGCGGCCTGGTCGATGTCGAGCTGATCGCGCAGCCAGGCAAGCCCGACCTCCCGGGGCGGCTGCAAGCCCCCGATCGCGCCCTGCGCGGCGGTGCCGGAGCGGAACAGGTCGGTTCCCTCGCGCAGGCGCCGCGCCGCATCGAGCCGGGCCGAGACCGTGGTCGCACGCGCGCCGTCGGCCGAGGCGGCGTTGATCATCGCCAGACCCGTGCTTACCCGTTCGCCGGCCTGCGCAGCGACCCGCTGCCTTGCCGCTTCGTCAAGCGCGGGAAAGGCGAGCAGCTGCGAGATGAAGCCGGTCCGGCGCGATTCGTGGCCGTGCTCATTCTCCCCTTCCCCATTGATCATGCGATCCATCATGGGGTTCATCATCTTCGCCATGTCCGACGACCCCGGCTCTGCCGGTGCGGACATGCCCCCGCCGGCCGGCATGCCTGCGCCATGATGCGCGGCATGATCCTCGCCCTCCTGCGCGCCCGCGCTCGCGGACAGGCTGAGAGCGATTGCGCAGCCGAGGCTCAAGCGTCGAAGGCTGATCCGCCTGGACATCCTCATCCCCTTAGTGTGCGAGCCTACATATCCTTCATCGGCATCGCCGCATTGCCCGGCGCGGGATCGGGTGCCGGCGCGGTCTGGTTGCCGGCCCCGGCGCGCATCGCGTCATGGTCCATCGCCTGACGGTGATGCCGCTCCATCTCGGCCTGGTTGCTCATCGCGTCCATCGGCGCCGCGTCTGCAGCGTTGCCGCTGTCGGTCAGGACCGGGGTGGCGGCGACGCTGTTCGCCGCGGGCGGCACCGTCTGGTCGGCCTGGCGGTCGCAGCCCGAAAGCGCGAGCGCCAGCAACAGGCTTCCGCCGACAAGTGGAAGGGCTTTCTTCGCATGGTCGATCATGGCTTTGCTCCTTGGCTTGAAAACTGTGTCCGGGCGCCATCCCTGGCGTCCGGACCGGCTCATTGCGCGCTGCGCAGAATCCGGAGACACCGGTCGTGCGAGAGGTTCATCGGGTTGCGCCCCTGCCCCTTCATCTCGCCATGATCATGCGGCGTCTGGAGACCCATATTGCCCTCCATCGCCCGGCAACTCTCGACCTGCGCCGAGGTCGGCCGCGTGGTCACACAGGCGCCTAGAAGCAGCGCCGGCGTGAGGACGGCGATCAAACGCATTTTCTTCATGACAAAACCCCTTTCGCTCGTGGTGATCGTTCGTCCTGCGCTGCCTGATGTTTCTTGTTATGCTGCTGGTCTTTCCGCCGCGCCGTCAGGAAGGCGAGGATCGGGCAATCGGAGACCGGCACTTCGCCCGGGCATTCGTCGGCGAGCATCCGCAGCATGTCGCGGATATCCGACAGGCGCTCGAGCCGGGCTTCGGCGTCCGCGATCTTGGCAAGCGTGATATCGAGCACGGCCTGGGCATGCGCGGTGTCCGACGCCCTGAGCGCCAGCAGCTGCCGGGCCTGTTCGAGTGTGAAACCAAGCTCCTGCGCCGAGCGGATGAAATTGACGCGCTCGAGGTCGGTCGCGTCGTAGAGCCTGTAGCCCGCTGCCGTGCGCGCGGGCTCGCGCAGCAGGCCCATCCGCTCATAATAGCGGATCGTATCCCGCCCCACGCCTGCGGCCGCGGCCAGTTCGCCGATCTTGAAATTGCCCATGTCATCCGCTCGATCATGCCGGTTGGACCATGGTCCAGGGTCAAGCGGTTTCGCTTTGACCCCGAACGGTCTCCTCGTCGCCGGCGGCCCGCTGCCCCGACGCGTCGCAGGGCAGCCCGTGCCGCCGGGCCACCGGCTTGTCAGTTCTTGCGAAGCTCGACGATGTCGTGCCTGGCAGGCGTGCCGTCGGCGACGGACACGTGCGCGAAGTGATCGTCAAAGATATGGTCGATCGTCACATGGCCGACGAGCTGGCGGTGATAGGTCGGCGCCACGCCCTTGGACGGACCCGGATGGGTCACGACGCGATAGACCTCGAGCTTCTGGCCGACCTCGGCGCCATCGGCCTTGCCGATGCAGACGACCGTGCCGTTGCTGCCCGTGTCGACGATCGAGCCGCGCATGAACAGGCTGTGCCCGATGCCCTGGGCCATAGCGGGGACGGCAGCAAGCATCGAAATGCCGGCAAGCGCGACCATGAGAGTTTTTCTGACCATATTCACCTCCTTGGATGGTAAGCCACCGCCCGGACTTTGCCGAGGGGAAGAGCGTCTCTTCAGGCTTGGGACTACGGTCCCGGGTCCAGCCTCGATATACGTAGAGGCCGCAGCCGATCTTCTTCCCCGGGCCGGATCTTTATTGACGCGGAGTTGACGGAATCAGCCGTCAGCACTTCAAAATCCGCGCGGCGCGAGACTTTGGTTGGCTGCGCCCGCGAAACCCGCTAGATATCGAGGCCCGTGAAACGCCTGCTCGCCCTCCTGCTCGTCATCGGAGCGCTGTCCGGTCTCTTCGGAGCCCAGATGGCGGCCGCGCACAGCGTGCCGCAGGCGGCAGGCGCGCCGCTGGCCAAGGGCATGGATGCGGACTGCATGGCGATGATGGCCAAGCAGCAGCCTGCGCCCAGCGAAAAGCCCTGCAAGGGCCTGACGCTCGATTGCATCGCCGCGATGGGGTGCGTGATCCCGCTGGTCGCAGCGGACCTGGCAGGCGGCGTTGCGCCTGCGCGTCTCTACGACGCGCCCAGCTTCTGGACGACCGACACGATATTGACCGGCAAGGCGGTTGCGCCCGAGCCGGATCCTCCCACCAGCCTTGCCTGATTGAACGAGCACGGGCTGCGCGCATCGATCGATGCGTGCGCGCCCGGTTTCCTTCTTTTCAGTCAAAGGTTTTCGTGATGATCAAACTGCTTCCGGCCGCCCTTGTGGCGGCCCTCAGTCTCGCCGCGCCTGCGCTTGCAACCGACGCGAGCCGCACGCCGCAAGGCCATTGGGAATGGCGGTCGGCGCCGCAATATGGTCCGCGGGCGACTGGCCCTGCGCGTGTCCGCATATGGGTGCCCGACAGCCGGGACATGGCCAGCTGCGATTGCGCGATGATGCAGGCAAGCGCCGCCGACTGCATGCGCGGCGCAGTCAGGTCGGACAAGGGCTAAACCCGCTCCGGAGCGGCGCGTCACATCTTGGCGCGCCGCCTCTGTCATGAGGGGATGATATCCATGATCATGATGCCGAGGCGCGCTGTGCGACGCCTGTTGCTCTCTATCGGTGCGACGCTTGCGAGCGCCTGGGCCGTGCCGGTGTCGGCCGGCCCGCTCACCTACGAGCAGGCAGTGAGGCTCGCTGCCGCCAACGCGCCAAGCCTCAAGGCGCGCGCGGCGGCGACAGCCGGCGCCCGCTCTTCGGCGGTCGCGGCCGATCGCCTGCCCGATCCGACGCTCGACCTGGGCCTGCAGAACTTCCCGGTGAGCGGCCCCAATGCCGGCAGCTTCACGCGCGACGATTTCACTATGGCGACGATCGGGTTCAGCCAGACCTTCCCCAATCTCGCCAAGCGCCATGCACGCGCCGCGCGCGCCGCGGCCGATATCGGTATCGCCGAGGCGGGCGAGCTGGTCGAAGGCCGCAACGTGCGGCTCGAGACCGCCCTCGCCTGGGTCGATCTCTATTATGGAGAACGCCGGCTCCGGCAGCTCGACCTGCTCGATGCCAGCCTCGACGACCTGCAGAAGACCGTGACCGCACGCCTGGCGTCGGGCAGCGCGCGCCCGAGCCAGGCGCTCGAGCCCGACCAGCTCCGCGCCGCCATCGCCGATCGCCGCGCCGAGATGGCTGCGGTGGTGGCGCAGGCGCGGGCCCGGCTCGCGCGCTATACCGGCGACCCCGACCCGCAGGCGACGGGCGACCCGCCGATGCTCGATGTCGATCCGATCCGGCTGCGGGCCGAAATCGATGCGCTTCCCGCCCTGCGCGCGCAGGACGCGCGGATCGCAGTCGCCGAAGCGGACGTGCGTCTCGCGCGCGCCGACAAGCGCCCCGACTGGAAGGTCGGCGTCACCTATGGCCGGCGCGATCCCATGTACGGCGACATGGCCTCGGTCGGCGTGTCGATCGACCTGCCGCTGTTCGCCGGCAAGCGCCAGAACCCCAGGATCGCTGCAAGCGAGAGCCTTGCGCAAGGGGGTCGGTTCGACCGCGAGGCGATCCGCCGCGAGCTGGTGGCGCAGCTCGACGCCGATCTCGCAGACCATGCCATGCATCTCTCCCGGTTGCGCAATGCCCGCGAGACGCTGGTGCCACTCGGCAGGCACCGCGCCGAGCTCGACCGCGACAGCTATGGCGCCGGCAAGCTCGACCTTGGCGCCGCGCTGCTCACGACGCTCGGGCTCGCGGAGGCCGAGGTCGAGGCGCTCAACCGCGAAGCCGACGTCGCGCGCGACGCGGTCCGCATCACTATCACCTATGGGGAGGAGCGGCCATGACGCTCGATAAATCCGCGCTGCGCTGGGGCGCATCGATCCTGGCTGTCGCGCTGCTGGCCGGCGGCACAGGCTATTGGGCTGGCCATCGCCAGGCACCGCAATCGGAGGCGACCACGCCCGCCGGGGCAGGCAAAGTCCTTTACTGGTACGATCCGATGTTCCCCAACCAGAAGTTCGACAAGCCCGGCAAGTCGCCCTTCATGGATATGCAGCTCGTGCCGCGATACGCGGACGGAGGAAGCGCCGGCGCGGCCCCCACGGTCGCCGTCGATCCCGCCGCGCGGCAGAGCCTGGGATTGCGGGTCGTCGCGGCGAAGATGGGCAGCCTTGCCTCGGCCCTCGAGGTCACCGGCACGATCGACTTCAACCAGCGCGACGTCGCCGTCATCCAGGCGCGTTCGGGCGGGTTCGTGAGCCGCGTCTATGCGCGAGCGCCCGGGGACGTGGTCCGCGCCGGCGCGCCGATCGCGGACCTGCTCCTGCCCGAATGGGGCGGCGCGCAGACCGAATATCTGAGCGTCAGGCGGCTCGGCAAGCCCGACCTCACCGCGGCCGCGCGCCAGCGACTGCGGCTGATGGGCATGTCCGACGGCCTCATCGCCAGCGTCGAGCGGAGCGGACGCCCGAACGGCGTGGTGACGATCACGACGCCGATCTCGGGCACGATCCAGACGCTCGACGCCCGTGCCGGCGTGACGCTCGCCATGGGCCAGACGCTCGCCCAGGTAAGCGGGCTCGGCACCGTCTGGCTCAATGCCGCGGTGCCCGAAGCGCGCGCGGGCGATGTCCGGGTCGGCCAGAATGCCAGCACCACGCTGGCGGGCTTCCCCGGCGAGCGCTTCGCCGGCCGGGTGATCGCGATCCTGCCGACCACGCAGGCCGACAGCCGCACGCTCACCGTGCGGATCGAGCTGCCCAACCGGGACGGCCGGTTGCGGCCGGGCATGTTCGCCAGCGTCGCGCTTGGCGGCGATGCCAAGCCGGCGCTGCTGGTGCCGAGCGAAGCGGTGATCCGCACGGGCAGGCGCACGCTCGTCATGCTGGCCGCAGGCGACGGGCGCTATCATCCCGCCGAGGTCCGCATCGGCCGCGAGGCAGGCGGCGAGACCGAGATCCTTGCCGGCCTGTCGCCCGGCGAGAACGTCGTCGTCTCGGGGCAGTTCCTGATCGATTCCGAGGCGAGCCTGTCGGGAATCGAGGCGCGGCCGATCGGCGGCGGTGCGGCATCGGCGACCATCGCCGCGCCGGCGTCGAAAGCCACGCTGTACGAGACGACGGGCAAGATCGAGCGGATCACGGCCAATTCGGTGACGCTCAGCCACGAGCCCGTTCCCGCGCTCGACTGGCCGGCGATGACGATGACCTTCGCGCTCGCCAATCCGGGCATCGCGCGCGGCTTCAAGGCGGGTGACCGGGTCCGGTTCGGGTTCGACCGGCCCCCGGCGGGACCGACGCTGCGGCATATGGCGAAGGTGGCGGGCCAGTGATCGCCCATCTCATCCGCTGGTCGGTGAGGAACCGCTTCTTCGTCGTGCTCGGCATGCTCGCGCTGGTCGGCGCGGGCCTGTGGGCGGTGCGCTCGACCCCGATCGACGCGCTGCCCGATCTTTCCGACGTGCAGGTCGTGATCCGCACTTCCTATCCGGGTCAGGCGCCGCAGATCGTCGAGAACCAGATCACCTATCCGCTCACCACCACCATGCTGTCGGTGCCCGGCGCCAAGACGGTGCGCGGCTATAGCTTCTTCGGCGACAGCTTCGTCTATGTGATCTTCGAGGACGGCACCGATCTCTACTGGGCGCGCAGCCGCGTGCTCGAATATCTCAACCAGGTCCAGGGTCGGTTGCCGGCCAGCGCCCGCAGCGCGCTCGGGCCGGACGCGACCGGGGTCGGCTGGGTCTATGAATATGCGCTGGTCGACCGCACCGGCCGGCACGATCTCTCGCAGCTTCGCGGGTTGCAGGACTGGTTCCTGCGCTACGAGCTGAAGACCGTGACCGGCGTGGCCGAAGTCGCCAGCATCGGCGGCATGGTCAAGCAGTACCAGGTGCTGCTCGATCCGGTGAAGCTCGCGGCCTACGGCGTAACCCACGCCCAGGCAGTGCAGGCGATCAGCCAAGCCAATCAGGAAGCCGGCGGCTCGGTGCTGGAAATGGCCGAGGCCGAATATATGGTCCGCGCCTCGGGCTATCTGAAAACGCTCGACGATTTCCGAGCAATCCCGCTCAAGACTGCGGCGGGCGGCGTGCCCGTCCGGCTCGGCGATGTCGCCACGATCCAGGTCGGCCCCGAGATGCGGCGCGGCATCGCCGAACTGAACGGCGAAGGCGAGGTCGCCGGCGGCGTCGTTATTCTTCGGTCAGGCAAGAACGCCCGTGAGACCATCGCGGCGGTCAAGGACAAGCTCGCCGATCTCAGGAAAAGCCTGCCGCCGGGCGTCGAGGTGGTCACGGTCTATGACCGCTCGCAGCTGATCGATCGCGCGGTCGAGAACCTCACCCGCAAGCTGGTCGAGGAGTTCATCGTCGTCGCATTGGTCTGCGCCCTGTTCCTCTGGCACGTCCGCTCGGCGCTGGTCGCGATCCTGACCTTGCCGCTCGGTGTGCTGGCCGCGTTCGTCGTAATGCGGTTCCAGGGGGTGAACGCCAACATCATGTCGCTGGGCGGCATCGCCATCGCCATCGGCGCGATGGTGGATGCGGCGGTCGTCATGATCGAGAACGCCCACAAGAGGATCGAACGCTGGGAGCAGGATCACCCGGACAGACATCTCGATGGCGAGATGCGCTGGATCGTCGTCACCGAGGCGGCGGCCGAGGTCGGGCCGGCGCTGTTCTTCAGCCTGCTGATCATCACGCTGTCGTTCATTCCGGTCTTCACCCTGGAGGCGCAGGAAGGCCGGCTGTTCGCGCCGCTCGCCTTCACCAAGACCTATGCGATGGGCGCGGCCGCGATCCTGTCGGTGACCCTGGTGCCGATCCTGATGGGCTGGCTGATCCGGGGCCGCATTCCGGCCGAGCAGGCCAATCCGGTCAATCGCTGGCTCACCAATATCTACCGGCCCGCGATCGACTGGACGATGAAGCGGCCCAAGGCAGTGCTGCTGATCGCGGCTCTGGTGTTCGCCACCACGGCCTGGCCGCTCAGCCGGCTCGGCGGCGAGTTCATGCCCAATCTCGACGAGGGCGACCTGCTCTACATGCCCTCGGCGCTGCCGGGCCTCTCGGCCGCCAAGGCGAGTGAGCTGCTCCAGCAGACCGACCGCCTGATCAAGACCGTGCCCGAAGTCGAAAGCGTGTTCGGCAAGGCCGGCCGCGCCGAGACCGCGACCGATCCCGCGCCGCTCGAAATGTTCGAGACGACGATCCAATTCAAGCCCCGCGACCAGTGGCGGTCGGGCATGACGCCCGAACGCCTTGTCGACGAGCTCGATCGCCGGGTGAAGCTTCCGGGTCTCGCCAATATCTGGGTGCCGCCGATCCGCAACCGCATCGACATGCTCGCGACGGGCATCAAGAGCCCGATCGGGGTCAAGGTGTCGGGCAGTGACCTCGCCGAGCTCGACCGCATCGCGCATGATGTCGAGACCGTGGCCAGGAGCGTGCCCGGCGTCAGCTCGGCGCTCGCCGAGCGGCTGACCGGCGGACGCTATGTCGATGTCGACATAGACCGCGCCGCCGCCGCGCGGTTCGGGCTCAACATCGCCGACGTCCAGGCCATCGTCTCCGGCGCGATCGGCGGCGAGACGATCGGCGAGACGGTCGAGGGCCTCGCCCGCTACCCGATCAGCGTGCGCTATCCGCGCGAATTGCGCGACAGCCTCGACGGGCTGCGGGGGCTACCGATCCTGACGCCCGCGGGCCAGCAGATCACCCTCGGCACGGTCGCCAATGTCACGATCGCCGAAGGGCCGCCGATGCTCAAGACCGAGAATGCCCGGCCCTCGACCTGGGTCTATGTCGATGTGCGCGGGCGCGATCTCGCCTCGGTGGTTGGCGATCTGCAACGCGCGGTGGCGAGACAGGTTCGGCTCTCGCCGGGGGTCAGCATCGCCTATTCGGGCCAGTTCGAATATCTCGAGCGCGCAGTCGACCGGTTGAAGCTGGTCGTGCCCGCGACGCTGCTGATCATCTTCGTGCTGCTCTACCTGATCTTCGGCCGCTTCGACGAGGCTGCGCTGATCATGGGCACGCTGCCGTTCGCGCTGACCGGCGGCATCTGGACGCTCTATCTGCTGGGGTTCAACCAGTCGGTTGCCACCGGGGTCGGGTTCATCGCGCTCGCCGGCATCTCCGCCGAGTTCGGGGTGGTGATGCTGATCTATCTCAAGAACGCGCTGGCGGAGCACACCGCAAATCCGGACGCCGCCGAAGTCGAGGCCGCCGTGCGCGAAGGCGCGCTGCTGCGCGTCCGTCCCAAGGCGATGACGGTGGCGGTGATCCTGGCCGGCCTGCTGCCGATCCTGCTGGGATCAGGCGCGGGTTCGGAGGTCATGAGCCGGATTGCCGCGCCGATGATCGGCGGCATGCTGACCGCGCCCTTGCTCTCAATGTTCGTCCTGCCCGCCGCCTATCTGCTGTTGCGCCGGCCCAAGACCGATCCCATCCCTCAACCCGTTTCATCATGAAGGAGAAGACGATGAACCATGCACGACTGACCATTGCCCTCGGCCTCGCCGCCCTGACTGCCGCGTGCGGCAAGAAGGCGGAGGCCCCCGTTGCGACTGAGACCAACGAGGCGGCGCCCGCCGCGACCATGAGCGGCGACATGGGCAACATGTCGATGGCGCCTGACGCGAACGCCGCGATCAAGGCCAAGGGCCATGGCACCGTCACCGCGATCGACAAGGCGGCAGGCACGATCACGCTCGATCATGGTCCGATCCCGGAGGCCAAGTGGCCCGCGATGACGATGGCGTTCAAGGCCGCGCCGTCGATCACCGATGCGGTCAAGGTCGGCGACAAGGTCGATTTCGACCTCTCGCTCAAGGGCAGCGATGGCGAGGTCACCGCGATCGCAAAGCAGTGATCCGCTAAGTTCGACCGGAAAAAGCTGGTTGCGTCGCCGCTCCCGGGCGGCGACGCCCGTGCCGGCCGTCTGCCTGGCTGTGCGCCCGGTCGACGGTTGCGACCGGCAACGCCCAATGCCAGCGGCGTTTCCCTGCGCGATCACCGACAATTTGAGCACGCTTCGCGGATCGCACATTGAACGTGCAAGCCGCCCTTGCTCGCGATAGCCTGAACGGCAAGGAGCCCAGTTTAGATGACCCAGCCAGTATGACCTTGTTACCCGCGACACATCATGATCTCGTGAGCGAGCTTGTCCGTCGTTGGCGAGACGATCCCGGCGCCACCTATCGCTCCTGGTTTCTGTGGGACGAACGGCTGAAAAACTTCCGCTCCATCCGTCGCGGGCTGCAGCAGGTGGTCGCAGAAATCGAAAGTGGGCGGTTCGGCGTCGCCTATCGCGGCTCGTCACTGGAAACGGTTGTCCACTCGATCGCCGAACAGCGGCAGATCTTCAAGGGCGCCGACCATGCCTGGCTGTGGAAGCCCAAGCTGCGCATTCCAGACATCTACGAAAGCCCGGACAACCAGCGGGCGTTCGGTCGCCTGCTCGACAATTGCTCGTGCTGCGATACCGCCGAGGAGATCATCAGCCACATCCGCAGCATAGACGCGCTCAAGATCAAGGGGCTGGGGCCGGCGGCGGCCAACCTGCTCTATTTCCTTCACCCGACGCTGGTGCCGCCCTTCAATACCGCGATCGTCAAGGGCTACAATGCCGTCACCGGCGCCAAGGTGAAGCTCGGGTCATGGGATCATTTTCTCGCCATGCGCGCCGGCATCCTCGACCTCAACGACCGTTACCGCGAGTTGCTCTCCAACGATCTCGGCGCGATCGGCGGACTGTTGTTCGACATTGGCTCGGGCCGCTATCCCGCGCCACCGCTGGAGGATGACGCAACGGCGGCCGACGACTGGCTCGGCAGATTGGAACATGCCAGAGCGGAGGCAAGCCGGCTCGACAAGACAGCCGCCGCGCAGGGCGAAACCGATCGCACGCACGCCGAAATCCAGGCCTGGCTGCGCGACCTCGGCCATGCCCTCGGTTACGATGTGTGGATCGCCGCCAATGACCGCGGTCGACTTCACGCTGGCTGCCCGCTTGGACAGGGATGCCTCGAGCGCCTTCCAGACGCCATTGCGACCTCTCCCGGAGCGGACTCGATCCGCCTCATCGACGTGTTGTGGCTGGCGAAGGGTGGCGACGGCGTCGCCGCCGCGTTCGAGGTTGAACATTCGACCTCGATCTACTCGGGGATCGTGCGCATGCTCGATCTGGCGCTGTCGGGGAGCGATCTGCACGCTGCCGCCGGGCTATTCCTGGTCGCACCGAATGCGCGCGAGCAGGACGTTCGCGCGCAACTCCGTCGCCCGGCTTTCAGCCGTATTGCCGATCTCGACTTCGCCTATCTGCCCTATGGCGAGCTGGAGAGAAACAGGGACGCGATCGCTCGTTTTGGAACGGGATTGAAGGCCATCAAGGCGATCTCAAGCCCCCTTCCCTGAAAGGGGGCGTTTGCGGGAGGGGGCGGAATCCTACGCCAAGCTCGCCCAGATAGCCGGCGCGAGATCTTACTTGTTGCTGCCTTCTACGGTCGCGCCAGAAAGGCGACGGCTCAGTTCTATCCGGCGATGGCTACGCATTTTGAAGGTGTCTGGCCCAACGCGCCGATACTCAATGAAGCCGAGAGAACGCCAAAATCGCTCTGCCGCTTCATTCGCTTCCAGCACGGCCAACCGAATCTCTGTGGCACCTCTCGCAGCGGCCCAGCTTTCGACCGTCGAGTAAATTGAGCGTCCGACGCCACGACCACGCTGTGCGGCATCTACGATCATGAAGCCGAGATACCATGTGCCATCACGCGGATAATCGCGGAGGATGGCCGCGATTGCATATAGGCCGCCAGGCCCCTTCCATCCCAGGACAGCTTGATTGTGGGCGCTCTTTTCGGGCGGCACATCGGAGAAAAGCTCGCGAGCATCGTCCAGCGTGGGCGCGGCCCCGTCCTGCAACAGGAAATAGTCGCTGCAACGGTTGTACAGGTCTGCAACGTCTGCGGCGTCCGCTTGGGTAAGTTTGATCGGGGCTCCCGTCATCATCATCGCGTTTTGGCAGCAAGCACGCGCTGACCGTAATCCCGGAGTTCCCCGTTGGGACCGACATAGCGGTAGAGAGTGACGCGCTCGATCCCGAGTTCCTTGCAGAGGTCGGAAACGGACGTGTCGCGTTGGGCCATAGCAGCCTGAGCGAGCCGCACCTGGGCCTTGGAGAGGGCGAACTTGCGGCCACCCTTGCGTCCCCGCGCGCGGGCAGCGGCCAGGCCAGCCATGGTGCGCTCGCGGATCATATCCCGCTCAAACTCCGCCAGTGTGGCAAAAATGCCGAACACCATCCGGCCCGATGGCGTCGTGGTGTCGATCTGCGCGCCCTTGCCGGTGAGCACCCGCAGACCGATACCGCGATCCGACAGATTCTGCACCGTGCTGACCAGGTGGGTGAGCGTTCGGCCGAGCCGGTCGAGCTTCCAAACGATGAGGACATCGCCGTCGCGCAACGATTTCAGGCAGGCGGCAAGACCGGGGCGATCATCACGGCTACCGGATGCACGATCATCATAGATATTGCCTGGCTCGACACCTGCAGCGCGAAGGGCATCGTGCTGCAGGTCGAGCGACTGCGAGCCGTCGGCTTTGGACACGCGGGCGTAGCCGATCAGCATGGATCACAAACGAAGGTTTGAGGCGGTGACGAACATGAGCACATAAGATTGGGCTATTGTGTATCTTAACCAGCATCTCAATCAAGCTATCTCAAACCGTAGCTCGGAAAGAATAAGGAGCATGTATGCCGCGTCGCGTGACCCTGACCGATCGACAGCGCGAGGCGCTGCTTCACTTGCCGGTCGATCAAGGTGAGCTGCTGCGGCACTATACCCTCAGCGATGAGGATCTCGGGCATATCCGCCAGCGCCGGCGCGCCCACAATCGTTTTGGCTTCGCGCTGCAACTGTGCGTCCTGCGCTACCCGGGCCGGGTGCTCGCTCCTGGCGAGTTGATCCCGGCGCAGGTATCGGATTTCGTCGCGGCCCAGCTCGGCCTGACCAGCGACGATCTACTCCTCTATGCCGCGCGCGAGGAGACCCGGCACGAGCATCTGGCGGACCTTCGCCGAATCTACGGCTATCGCTCCTTTTCGGGGCGGGGCGCACGGGATTTGCGCGAATGGATCGCTCGGGAAGCCGAGGCGGCGACATCGAATGAGGATCTTGCCCGTCGCTTCGTTGCGGAGTGTCGCCGCACCCGCACGATCCTTCCCGGCTCCTCGACGATCGAGCGCCTTTGCGCCGATGCGCTGGTTGAGGCCGAGCGCCGGATCGAGGATCTTATCGCCCATCGCATCACGCCAACCCTGAGCGAGAATTTGGCTCACCTGTTGGAGGATACGGTGGATGGTCGCGTCACGCGCTTCGTATGGCTGCGACAGTTCGAGGTTGGCGCAAATTCAGCAGCCGCTAACCGGCTGATGGATCGACTGGAATATCTTCAAAGGTTCGATCTTCCGGCGGATTTGCTGGACGGCGTGCCGGCGCATCGTGTGACCCGGCTTCGCCGGCAGGGCGAGCGCTATTACGCCGACGGCATGCGTGATCTGCCCGAAGACAGGCGGCTTGCGATCCTCGCTGTCTGCACCCTGGAATGGCGGTCATCGCTGGCCGATGTCATCGTGGAGACCCACGATCGCATCGTAGGCCGTCTCTATCGGGCCTCCGAACGCCTTTGCAACACCAGGATCGCCGACGAAAAGGCGGCCGTTCGGGACACGCTGAAGTCCTTTGCCGAAATCGGTGGTGCTTTGCTTGGAGCGCAGGACGATGGCACGGCCCTGGACGGGATAATCGCCACCGGGCCTGGCTGGGAACGGTTCAGAACCCTTGTCGCCACGGCCTCCGCGCTGACCAACGTGCTCGCGGCCGACCCGCTCAGCCGTGTGCTGGACGGCTATCACCGTTTCCGCCTCTACGCGCCCAGGATGCTGCGCCTGCTCGACATGCAGGCGGCGCCGATCGCCACGCCTCTTCTGGCGGCCGTTGCGATGCTGCGTAACGGGATCAAGGTCGATCCGCCGGTGGATTTTCTACGTCCCAACTCGAAATGGCATCGTCATCTTCGCGCTGAGCCCAGCGGCGACCACCGGCTTTGGGAAATCGCGGTGCTGTTCCACATCCGCGACGCCTTCCGGTCCGGTGACATATGGTTGGCGGGATCGCGCCGCTATGGCGACCTCAAGCAGCTTCTGGTCCCGCCACAGGCGATAGAGCAGACCGCGCGGCTCGCCGTGCCGCTGCGACCCGGCGAATGGCTGGCCGAGCGCAGGGCTCGACTGGATACACGGCTGAAGGAGTTTGGCCGCGCGGCGCGAACCGGCACGATCCCAGGCGGCATCATCGAGAACGGCAAGCTGCACATCGACAAGCTGAGGGCCGACACGCCCGAAGGGGCCGAGGATCTCGTGCTCGATCTCTATCAACAGCTCCCGCCCGCGAGGATCACCGATCTGTTGCTGGAAGTCGATGAGCGAACCGGATTTTCCGAGGCGTTCACGCATCTGCGCACCGGCGCGCCCTGCAGCGACCGGATCGGCCTGATGAACGTGTTGCTGGCGGAAGGCGTCAATCTCGGTTTGCGCAAATGGCGGCGGCGACCAACACGCACAGCTTCTGGGAATTGCTGCGGATCGCGCGCTGGCATGTCGAAGGCAGCGCCTATGATCGGGCGCTCGCCATGATCGTGGAGGCCCACGCCGCCCTGCCCATGGCCGCCTTCTGGGGACAAGGGCAATCGGCATCCAGCGACGGGCAGTTCTTCCTTGCTAACGAGCAGGGCGAGGCGATGAATCTGATCAACGCGAAATATGGCAACGTCCCGGGCCTCAAGGGATACAGCCATGTGTCCGATCAATATGCGCCGTTCGCAACCCAGGTGATCCCGGCAACGGTCAGCGAGGCTCCCTATATCCTGGACGGGCTGCTCATGAATGACGCGGGCCGCCGCGTTCGCCAGCATTTTGCCGACACGGGCGGCTTCACCGATCATGTGTTCGCCGCCTGCGCCTTGCTCGGCTACAGGTTCGCCCCCCGTATCCGCGATCTCCCTCAGAAAAGACTCTATGCCTTCACGCCCAACGCGACGCCGGCCAATGTGCGAGCGCTGGTCGGAGGTAAGATCAATGAACCGCTCATCGAGCGCAACTGGCCCGACATCCTGCGCATCATGGCGACGATCGCAGCGGGGATCGTCGCCCCCAGCCAGATTCTTCGCAAGCTCGCCTCTTACCCGCGCCAGAATGAGCTGGCCCTCGCATTGCGAGAGGTGGGCCGCATCGAGCGAACCCTGTTCATGATCGACTGGATTCTTGATGCCGGCCTCCAGCGCCAGGCTCAGATCGGCCTCAACAAGGGTGAGGCCCACCACGCCCTAAAGCGCGCCATCAGCTTCCACCGCCGAGGTGAAATCCGGGATCGATCCGGCGAAGGCCAGCACTATCGCATCGCCGGAATGAACCTGCTCGCCGCCATCATCATATTCTGGAACACCATGAAGCTCGGCGAGGTCGTCAATACCCGGGCCGCCAGCGGTACCCATATCGCGCCTGATCTACTCGCCCACGTCTCGCCGTTGGGATGGGAACACATCAATCTAACCGGGGAATATCGCTGGCCCAAATCCTTAGCGTAGGATTCCGCCCCCTCCCGCAAACGCCCCCTACGATTGAGAAGCGCGGCGGAATCTCTTAGATTGATCGCTGGAGGCTTTGTTCGCGGAGACGCGCACATTGCCTTCTTTTCGTTTTAGGAAGCGCTGCCCTAAGCGACAGAAGCCAGAGCTTTGACAATGCGGCATTCCGCGATGGAGCCGACCATGTATCTTGATCCTATCGGTGCAGACACGCGATGATGGCGGTCACGACGGCGGTGGTTTCCGCGACGTCGCGCACCCTCACTGTGTCGAGGCCGATTTCAGCAGCGGGATAGTCATTCCCACCGGGGAATATCGCATCCCCAATGAACAGCATCCCGTCGAGCGGGACACCGCTCTCGGCACTCAGGCGCTTCAGGCCATAGCCCTTGTCGATCCCTGCTCTGGTCACGTCGATCGATGTCGTGCCACCGAGATTGATCGAGAGCTCCGGCAGCTTCGCGCGCAACGTGGCCTGCAACGCGGTCCTCTTCTTTCGGTCAGGATCCCACGCTTCCTTTTCCTTCAGCGGCGCTGCCTGCCCCAGGCCCGAAAAGGTGATCTGGCTGCCCCGGTCCTCGATCCGTTCGCCCCAGATACGTTCGTCGGCGAGACCGGCATCGGTCAGCGCCTGATCGAAGGCCGTGCGGATCTTCGCCTTCTCCGCGTCGTCGAACAGTTCGGCATAGACCGCGCGCCAAGCGCCATTGATGAACCGATAGAGTTTCGTGCCTGTGGTCGGCATCAACCAGAGACGGTCGAGCGCGACGCCGGCAGGAAGGCGCGAGGCGATCTGCTTTTCGAACTGCGGCCAGTCCCCGCCCGAGATCACCGCCACATCCGTGATGGCGAGCAATCGGGCGAGGATTGCGGCCATATCCTCCGATAACGGCCGCTTGCTCTCGGCAAGCGTGCCGTCGAGGTCGAAGGCGATCAGCCACTTCATGCCGCCTTCCCTGCCGGATCGCGGTAGGCGAGCAGCCTGAGCGCATTGATGACGACGAGCAGCGTCGATCCCTCATGAACCGCCACCGCTGGCCCAATGCCGAGGCCGAGGATGGTAGCAGGCACCAGGAAGGCGACGACACCCAGGCTGACGAAGACGTTCTGCCGGATGATTCCACGGGTATGGCGGCTAAGACCGACTGCGAATGGCAGGTGCGCCAGATCGTCGGCCATCAGCGCCACGTCGGCTGTCTCCAGCGCAACGTCCGACCCCGCCGCGCCCATCGCGATGCCGACCGTGGCGCTTGCCATCGCCGGCGCATCGTTCACGCCGTCGCCCACCATCGCGACCTTGTCTTCGCCGGCGAGCTTCTTGATCGCGGCAACCTTGTCTTCGGGCATGAGGTCGCCCCATGCTTCGTCGATCCCGACTTCGTCGGCGATCGCTTCGGCGACTTTCTGGTGATCGCCGGAGATCATTATCATCCGCGACACGCCCATCTCGTGCAGCCGACGCAACGCGGTCTTGGCAGCTTCGCGAGGCGTGTCCATCAGGCCGATCGCGCCCAGGTCGCGGTCCCCCTTGCGGACCACCATTGTCGTGCGGCCGTTCTCGCGCAGCTTCGCGATTGCGTCCTGCGCGCCCTGCCCCAGCGCCGGAATGCCCTCACTTCCGAACATCTCGGCCTTGCCGATCCACACCGTCTCGCCATCCACGCTCGCGGTGACGCCCCGACCGGTCAGGCTCTTGAGGTCGCCGGCAGTCGGCACGGCACGATCGTTCAGACGTTCGCGGCCGTCCTTGACGATCGCTTGGGCCAGGGGATGGTCGCTCAACACTTCGACGGCGACAGCCAGCGCCAGCAACTCGCCTTCATCGGCGCCATCGACGGGCACGACATCAGTGATGCGCGGACGACCTTCGGTCAGCGTGCCCGTCTTGTCGAAAGCGATCGCTTTGAGCGACCCGAGGTTTTCGAGCGGTGCACCGCCCTTCACGAGCACGCCGCCCCGCGCTGCACGGGCAACGCCCGACAGGACCGCGCTCGGCGTTGCGATCGCGAGCGCGCACGGGCTTGCCGCCACCAGCACCGCCATCGCGCGATAGAAGCTGTCGCGGAACGGCTCGTCGACGACCACCCATGCGAACAGCAGGAGCACTGACAGGACCAGGACGGCGGGCACGAAGATCCGTTCGAACCGGTCGGTGAAGCGCTGCGTCGGCGACTTCTGCGTCTCCGCTTCGCTCACCATCTTCACGACCTTGGCAAGCGCGCTTTCATTGGAACGGCGTGTCACCTCGATCTCGATCGCGCCGCCGCCGTTGATCGTACCAGCAAAAACCCGGCTTTCCGCGTCGACTGCATCGGGCTTGGCGCGTGCCGCTGCGGCATCTGCGACCGGCACCTTGTCGACCGGGATGCTTTCACCCGTGACCGGGGCCTGGTTGATCGCGCTGGTGCCCTTGATGACGAAGCCGTCGGCAGGCAGGCGCTCGTTCGGGCGGACGATGGCAATGTCCCCGACGACCATCTGCTCGACCGGGATTTCGCTGGTCTGCCCGCCGCGTCGCACGGTCGCGGTTTCGGGCGCGAGCTTCGCCAGCGCCTCGATCGCCTTCTTGGCGCGGCCCATTGCATAATGCTCAAGCGCATGGCCGAGGCTGAACAGGAACAGCAGCAGCGCACCTTCGGCCCATGCGCCCAGCGCAGCGGCGCCGGCCGCAGCGACCAACATCAGCGTGTCGATCTCGAACTTCTTCATCCGGAGGTTGTCGATCGCCTCGCGCAGCGTGAAGAATCCGCCGAAGAAATAGGCTGCGATATAGCAGGCGGTCGGCAGCCATTCGGGCGCGCCAGCGACCAGCCTCTCGATCGCGTAGCCGATCCCCAGCAGCGCGCCACAGGCGAGCGCGAAGATCAGCTCGGTATTGGGGCCGAGAAATTCGGCGTGGCTATGGTCGTGGCCATCGCCGGGGCCGTGCTTCTCTTCGCCCGCGCCGTGGCCCCCGGGGCCGTGGTCGTGGCCGGCATGTTCATCGGCAGCGACCCGCTTGCCCACCCTCACCTTCAGCTTGCGAAGCGCAGCGCGCACCTCCTCTTCGGTGGTTTCGCGGCGATCATATTCGACCCGGACAGACCCGCTGGTGCTGGCGCTTGCCTGGACCACGCCGGGCAAGGCGCACAGCGCATCGCTGACCGTGCGCGCCCGACGTTCGTGGTTGATCCCCGTCACCTGCCAGATCGCATGGCCGTAGCGCTCGGTGATTTCGGCACCTGCGGCGCGCACCATTTCGCGCAACCGTGGCAGCGGCAGCTTGGCGGCATCGAAATGGATGCACAGCGCCGCTGGCGTGTTGCCGTCGAGACAGATCACATGCGCCCGCTCGACACCTTCGCGCTTTGACAGGGTTGATACGAGACGGTCCAGGCAGGCATCGGCCGCGTCAGGAAGGTCCGGCAACAACACTGGAATGTCGAGTTCGAGCTTGTCGTTCATGACGACCTCCTTTCGCTTTTCTTGGTTTCGGCGCGCGCGTCGCGCAGGATTTCGACACCGCCCTTGATGGCGATGATGGCGGTGGCGAAGCCGACCAGCAGGTCCGGCCAATTGGTACCCAACCACAGCACCAGCACGCCGGCGATCAGGATGCCGCCGTTGGAAATGAAGTCGTTGAAGCTGAAGGTGGTTGCGGCCCGGAGATTGACGTCCGGATCCTTGAGGCGCTGGAGCAGCCGCAGGCAGAGGTAATTCACGACGCCGGCGATCGCGGACATGACCATCATGGTAGGTCCGATGGGCTCGCTGCCCTGCACGTAGCGCCGTCCGACATCGATCAAGATGCCGCCCGCGAAGATCAGCAGCATGACGCCCGAAGCGACCGCGGCGCGTGTCTTCCATGTCTGGCCCCGGGTGAGCGCCACAAGGCTCAGCGCATACACAGCCGTATCGGACAGGTTGTCGACGCCGTTGGCGATCAGCGCGCTCGAGTCCGCGAAGAAGCCGGAAACGAAGAAGCCCGCAGCGATCGCCGCGTTCAGCAGCAGGACGATCCACAGTGTGCGGCGCTCCTGCCCGCCATTGTTGTCGTTGCCCGGGATCATCCCATCATCTCCTCAAGTGTCAGCAGGGCCAGGAAGCCGACGAAAAACATCGAGCTGATGAGCGGGGTGTCGGGTTTCTCGTGCGCCTCGACCAGCAACTCCTCCGTGACGAGGTAGAGCAGCGCCATCAGCCCGAAGCTGAGGAAGCCGGCGATCATCACCGGCGACAGCGCGGCGACCGGCACGGCAGCGAGCGCGCCGATCGGCAGCAGCAGGGCCAATGCCGAGACGATCACGATGATGCGCAAGCGCGAGCGATAGGTTTCCGCCAGCTCGTCGGTCAGCGTCAGTCCCAGAAATAACACTTCCAGAGTGAGCGCGATCGTCAGCAGGAGACCTGCCTTCTCGCCCGCCACGAAAGCGAGGCCGAGCACCAGGCCGTCGACCAGAATGTCGATGCCGATCGCGGCGAGTAGCGCCATCGGCCCCTTGAAGCGGGCCTCAAGAGCCTTGAGCCCCAGCATGGTCGCGACGCCCGCCGCCCCGCCGATCAACGTCGCGCTGGGCGATGCCTCATGCTTGACCTGCGGCAGGATTTCGGTCGCTGCCGCCGCGAACACGACGCCGGCAGCGAGATGCTGTAGGCCCGCCACGAGGCCAGGTTTCAACTTGGTGCGGCTCGCGACAATCGCGCCGAGCACGACCGCCAGCACAGGCGCAAGCGTATAGAGCAGTGCCTGCATTTCCTAGGACTCCTCCGGGGTTCGGTGGCAGACGCGGATCTTCCCGCGTCGCGTGAACGCGATCGATCCGCCCGCCACGACAGCCCGCGAATGGTCGCCGCGAAACTCGTCACCGGTTCGCTGCGCGCGCAGGATCTCGGTCCTGCCCTTCGGCAGCCAGGTGACGGCCATTTTCAAGCCGTCATCGATGAAGTCGACATCGGCGCGTGTGCCGTCGTCGCAGTACATGATGCGCTGCGCGATTAGTTTCGACGTCAGATGCTTTTCATGCGCCGGCTCGGTAGGCTGGGTCGGCGCTGGATTACACGCCCCTATAACCGCCCCGGAGACGAGAACGACGCCGAGGCGCGCGATCGCCAGACCGGCCCGATTCAGGCCGCACAAGGTTGTCACATTTGAAATCGACGTGTCAGACATCGGTCTCTTCCGACGAAGCGCCCTGTGGCGTTCGAAGGCAGGGCAGTTCATCGCGTGCCTTCCTGCTCGCAGATCCGGGTACGGCCATCGCCTTCCACGATGGTGAGCTGCGACCCCTTGAAGGTCGCGGTGGCTGTTTCGCCGACATATTGCAGGCCCTGCGCTGGCGCGGTCAGCATCATCGGCGGTCCCCCGTTGGAGCGCCGCAAATCGATCTGCAGGCCGTTGTCCTTGTAATCGACGAACAGCGGTTCCCCGTCGGAACAGCGATATCTATGCCGCCCCATTTCCCCGGTCGCCACGGCGCTGTCGGACGAATGGATCTGCTGCTCCGTTGGCGGGGCTGGCGGCTTTCTTTCCGAGCACGCCGCGAGCCCGACAACGAGGATGACGGCGGGCAGCACCCGCTTACAGTGCATCATCATCGCGCCTTCCTCCTGTAGCGGAAGGGGACGCGCTGACGATTGATAGCCCGGGCAGGCTGACCTACCCGCCAGCGGAGATAGGTTGCGAGGCGATCGTCAGATTCGACCATCAGGGATCGCAGGCGGCGCAACATCATCGCCGCGAACGGCAGGGAGAGCGCCCCGCGCAGCGTGCAGCTATGCGTTAGCCTGGTGCCGCCATCGTCCCCCGCCAGCTCGTACCGCTCTTCGAGCGTGAACAGATAGGGGATGCCGCAGGACCAAGCGAAGGCGTGCGGTTTATCGAATCGATCAATCCGTGCTGGCGTCCGAATTGGCCGGGTGATGCCCTGGATCGCAAAGGTGCATTCTGTGTCGCCGAGCCGGGACGGATCATCGAGAAATACGAGCGGACTCCACGCCCGGCGATGATCCGGATCGGTGAGTGCCGACCAGATGCGCAGTGGCCCGCCGTGAAGCATCGAGCTGGTTATGGTGCGAGGCATATCCCCATCTCCCAGAGATGGGCGGGGCGATCGCGGATCGCCCCGCCCATCCATCAGGCCAAGTTGTTCACGAAGGTCTGACCGTGGTCGTCCCCTTCATGCTCCTCATTGTAGTGCTCGGGTTTCTCGATCACTTTCTGCCCGAACCGGGCATAGAGTGTCGGCAGCACGAACAGCGTAAGAAGCGTCGCCGAGATCAGACCGCCGATGACGACCGTCGCCAAAGGCTTTTGAACCTCTGCGCCGGCGCCTTCGCCCAGCGCCATCGGCACGAAGCCGAGGCTGGCGACTAGCGCGGTCATGATGACGGGTCGCAGACGCTGCATCGCGCCAACATGCGCGGCTTCCTCGCGGCTCATCCCTGATCGGATCAGATCTTGGATCGAGCTGACCATGACGAGGCCGTTGAGGACCGCGATGCCCGAGAGGGCGATGAAGCCCACTGCCGCCGAGATCGAGAAGTCCATGCCCCGCAGGAACAGCAACAGGACGCCGCCCACCAGCGCGAAAGGCACGCCGGTGAACACGATCGCGGCGTCGCGGACCGATCCCAACGCCCCGTAGAGGAGCAGCAGGATCAAGATGAAGCAAGCCGGAATGACCAGCTTCAGCCGTTCGCTTGCCGATTGGAGGTTCTCGAACTGGCCGCCCCATTCGAGATAGGTGCCGGCAGGCAGCCGGAGTTGGCTGCCGATCGCCGCCTGCGCATCCGCCACGACGGATCCGACGTCGCGGCCACGCACGTTGGCTTGCACCACCACGCGCCGCTTGCCGTTCTCGCGGCTGATCTGGTTCGGACCATCGACCACCTTGATCTCGGCGACGCTGGACAGCGGTACATAGCCGCCGCCTGCCACCGGCACCTGCACCTGTTGGAGCAGGCCGATGTCGGCACGCTGCGCCTCCGACAGGCGGATCACCACGGGGAAGCGACGGTCGCCCTCGAAGATCTGGCCCGATGTTCGCCCGCCGATCGTCGCAGTCACGGTGTCCTGCACATCCTGAGCCGTAACGCCCAACCGCGCCATCGCGTCGCGGTTGACGCGAATGTCGAGCATGGGAAGACCGGTCGTCTGCTCCACCTTCACGTCCGCTGCGCCTTGCGTTCTGCGCAGCACCGCCGCGATTTGCTCGGCCGTCCGGTTCATCTGGTTGAAGTCGTCCCCGAACACCTTCACCGCGATGTCGCCGCGCACGCCGGCGATCAGCTCGTTGAAGCGCATCTGGATGGGCTGGGTGATCTCGTAGGCATTTCCCGGAATCTTCGCGAGATTACCCTCGATCCGGCTGACCAGCTCCTCCTTGGGAAGCTCAGGATCCGGCCAATCCTTGCGCGGCTTCAGGATGACGAACATGTCGGTCGCGTTCGGCGGCATCGGGTCGGCCGCCAGCTCGGCGGTGCCCGTCTTGGAATAGACGAATTGCACCTCCGGCTGCTTCGACATCATCCGCTCGATCGGCACCTGCATCGCCTGGCTCTGCTGGACCGACGTTGCCGGAATGCGGAGCGACTGGATCAGCAAATCGCCTTCGTCGAGCTGCGGCAGGAACACCGAGCCGAGCGTAGTGAAAGCAAGCGCCGCCACCACAAGGCTTCCCACACCCGCACCGATCGTCAGCGTCGGGCGCTTCATGGCCCGGTCGAGACCGGGTTCGTAGCGCTTCTTCAGCCACGTGATGATGCGGCCGTCCTTCTCCTCGACCTTCTTCGACAGCCAGATCGCAATCATCGCCGGCACGAAGGTGAGAGAGAGGATGAAGGCGAAGGCGAGCGCGATGATGACGGTCAGCGCCATCGGTCCGAACGTTTTACCCTCCACGCCGGTCAGCGTGAGCAGCGGTACATAGACGAGGATGATGATTGCCTGCCCGTACACAGAGGGACGGATCATCTCACGCGCAGCGGCTGCCACGGTCGCGAGCCGTTCCTTGACGCTGAGCAATCGGCCTTCATGATGCTGTTGCTCGGCAAGCCGGCGCAGCGCGTTTTCGACAATGATGACGGCGCCGTCGACGATCAGACCGAAGTCCAAAGCCCCAAGGCTCATCAGATTGGCCGAGACCCCAGCGCGCAGCATACCAAAGCCTGTCAGCATCATGGTGATCGGGATGACCAACGCCGCGATCAGGGCCGCACGGAAGTTGCCGAGCAGCAGGAAGAGCACGACGATGACCAGCACCGCGCCTTCGGACAGGTTTTTCGCGACCGTCTTGATCGTCGAATTGACCAGCTCGGTGCGGTTCAGCACCGGCTGAATTACGACGTCAGGAGGCAGCGAAGCGTTGATCGTCTTCAGTTTCTCAGCGACCGCGGTCGACACGATGCGGCTGTTCTCGCCGATCCGCATGATCGCCGTGCCGACGACGACTTCGGTACCGTTCTCCGATGCCGAACCCATGCGGATCGCCTGACCCGTCTTCACAGTCGCAACTTGTTCGACCGTGATCGGCACGCCGTTACGTGTCGCGATCACGGTCCTGGCCAACTCGCTGGCATTGCGAACGAGCGCATCCGAGCGAACAGCCAGACCTTCGCCATTGCGATTGACGAAGCCACCGCCGACGCTGGTGTTATTGCGCTCCAGCGCATTTCCCAGGTCCGTCAGCGTGATGCCGAGCGAGGCCAGCTTCTGCACGTCGGGCACGACGAGGAACTGCTTGGCGTAACCGCCAATCGAGTCGACACCGGCGAGGCCCGGTGTGGTCTTCAGAAGCGGCGTCACGATCCAGTCCTGCGCGGTGCGCAGGTAGGTCGCCTTGTCCTCTTCGGTCGTCAGTCGCTCGCCCTCTGGCGTGATGTAGCTGCCATCGGGCTGTTGGCCCGGTTCACCGGGCTTGTGCTTGTCGTCCTCGCGATGATCGAGACGAACGGTGTACATGTACACCTCGCCCAGGCCTGTCGCGATCGGACCCATTTCAGGGTTCACGCCGTCGGGCAGATTCTCTTGCACGCCCCGCAGACGCTCGCCCACCTGCTGGCGGGCGAAATAGATGTCCGTCGCGTCCGAAAAGACCGCCGTGATCTGCGCGAAGCCGTTGCGGCTCAACGAGCGCGTATATTCCAGGCCGGGGGTGCCGGCGAGCGCGGTTTCGATTGGAAACGACACCTGCTTCTCGACCAGCTCGGGCGAGAGGGCAGGCGCGCGGACGTTGATCTGGACCTGATTGTTGGTGATGTCCGGCACCGCGTCGATCGGTAGCCGGTAGAGGGAAAAGGCGCCGATGGCGGCGACGATGACGGTGAGGAGCAGGACTAGCCAGCGCTTCTCGACCGCCCAGGTTACGATACGGGCGATCATGGCTTAATCCTCGTGGCTCGCTTCGCCCTTGCCGATCTCGGCCTTGAGCGTGAAACTTCCGGTGGTGGCGATCTGTTCGTTGCCGGTCAGGCCCGACCGGACGATCACCGTGTCGCCCGACGCATCGCCGAGCTGGACCGGGGTCGCCTTGAAGCCGGTGGGCGTGCGCACGAACACGACCGACTTGCCCTCGAAACTCTGGACCGCCGTCGTCGGCACGCGGACCGCCCCGCTCCCGCCGCTGCCCGTGAGCTGCACGGCTGCCGTCACAGGCTCGCCGACCCGCCATTCGCCACCGCGATTGTCGAGGGTGGCGAGCGCAGGCACGAGCCGCGTCTGCGGATCAAGCGCCGGCGACACGAAGGTCACGCGGGCGGTCGCCTGACGGCCTGCCGCCTTCACCAGCACCGTATTGCCGGGACGCACCCGGCCCGCATCCTCGGGCTTGAGATTAAGCGCGATCGACACCTGGCTCAGGTTGGCGATGCGATAGAGTTCGGCATCCGCCGCGACCGTTTGTCCCAGCGTCACGGGGCGCGCAATGATCTGGCCCGAGATCGGCGCGGCAATGCCGAGCCGGTTGAGCCCGCCGCCGCCGACACCCGCCGCCGAAACCATGCTCTGCGCCTGCGTCAGGGCGATCCGCGCCTCCGTCGCCGCTGTGCGGGCGGCGATCAGATCCTGTTCAGGGGAGACTCTCTGCGCGAACAGCCGCTGTTCGCGCGCGAGGTTCGAATTAGCGAGCTGAAGCCGCGCCCGCGCCGCCTCGACCTCGCCCTTGATCTGCGCCGCCTCGCGGCTTTCGATGACCGCAATGGTCTGGCCGCGTCCGACCGATTGGCCGAGGTTACGGGTGAGCGCGACCACGCGTCCCGCAATTGCGGCCGAGACGACCTGCGTTCCCTGTGGGTCGCCCTCGATGATCGCGGGCAGCTCGATCGTCCCGGCCCCGCCGATGATCGGCCGTCCGACCTGGACGCCCGCTGTGGCGATCTGGTCGGCACCCAATGTGACGACGCCTTCACCGGCATGACCGCCTTCAGCACCGCCCTTTTCCGTGCCCGCTGCCGTCTCATTGGCAGCTGCGCCTTCGGCAGTTGCCTCGTTTCCGCCATCCTTGCCGCCGCAGGCAGCCAAGAGCAGGGCGAGCGACGCCGCGCCCGCGAGATAAAAGCTCTTCATCACTGATTCCCCCCATTGGGCGCACGAGCGGTCAGTCGCTCCACTTGCGCGCGGGCATTCTGGTAATTGGCAAGCGCGTCGATCGCGGCGACCCGCGTTTCGGCGAGCGTGCGTTCAGCATCGAGCAATTCGAGCTGGCCGAACTTGCCCTCGCGATAGCCGATCCGCGCGATGCGGGCGGCCTCCTGTGCAGCCGCCAGCGCCGGCCCCGACGCCGCACGAGCCGTCGTTGCGGCATTGGCCGCCTGCGCCTGCGCGTCCGTGATCGCCTGTTCGATGTCGAGCGCGGTCACGCGGCGCTGCGCATCCGCCTGGGTCCGCTGCGCGGTCGCCTGCGCAATCGCGGCGCGACCATTGTTGAACACCGGGATCGGGATCGACACGCTGAACACCGCCGCCATGTCGTTGGTCGCTTCCAGGCGGCGGATCGACGGCCCGACGTTCAGGTCAGGCACGCGATTGGCGCGCGCGAGCCGCACGCCGGCTTCGGCAATGGAGAAATCCGCGTTGGCTGCCGCCAGCGCGAGTGTGCCGGTCGTGTTGACCGGTGCCAACGGCCCATAGACGTTCACATCGGGAAGGCGATCGAGCAGCGTGTCATCGAGCAGGCCGTCGATCGGCCGTCCGATCCGACGCGCCAGATTGGCGCGGGCCGCCTCGGCCAAGCGAAGCTGCCGCTCCACATTGGCGTCGGCATTGATACGCGCGACATCCGCGCGCTGTTGCTCGAGTGGCGATGCCCGCCCTGCCTGCACGCGAACGCTCGCGGCCCGCAGCGCATCGCTGGCGATCCGGGCCTGATCGCGGGCTGTCATTACCCGGCGATCGGCCGCGACCGCTTCGACATAGAGCTGCGTTACCTGAAGCCGGACATCCGCCGCGATGATCGCGGCCTGGATCTCGGCCCGGGACAATTGCGCATTGGCGACCGCGACGCGGGCGCCGCGCTTGCCGCCTAGCTCGATCGGGATCGCAAAGCCGACCGTGGTTTCCGCGCTGCGGACCCCCCGATACGGCCCGGAGCCGATGACATTCTCGACTTGGCCTTGAACCACCGGATTGGGCCGCAAGCCGGCGACTGTGCGACCTGCACGGGCCGCGTCGATTCCAGCTGTCGCCGCTTCCGCAGCAGGGGCCGAACCGCCCGCTGCACTGACCGCTTGGTCAAGCGTGTAGACCGGCGCATCCTGCGCAACAGGCGCGGACGGTCCGACCTGCGCCTGCGCCATCGTGGCGCAAGACGCTGCGGCCAGCATGGCCGCGAGGATACGATTCATGAAAATAGGACTCCTGACGATGATCGACAGGGGCGCGCCAACGCACGCCCAAATCGGACGTCAGGCTTGGGGGGGCCTCAAATGGACCATGCCGGTGCGGCCGTCGAGCGACGCAGAGGCGGAGATTGTCGGCTTGGGCACTGTGAGGACGGGGGTATATTCCATCGTCGTGCGCGCAGGCGCGCCGACGTCGTGTCCGTGACAATAATTGTGATGATGCGGGACATTCTTGTCCGAGTCCGATGGCACCTGATCGATGTCACCGGCGGTATGGACCGTGAACTCAACGCCCGCGATGCTTCCCCCCGCCAGATCGGCGGCATGGGCCATGCCGGAGAAGCTGGTCAGGACCAGCATCAGGCATGTCAGGAAAGGCAAAAAGGCTCGCACTAGCTTGCCTCTATCACGGAAGGGTTTTCATGTCATTGCACTAATTCGAACCAAGGGTCACTGAGCCGGAACCCGAGCGGGATCGGTCGCGCCCGTTCCAGGCGAACCCGACCGCAATGGCGACCGCCATCAGGAGTTGCGCCAGCACCGATTGCCAAGTGGGAAACACGCCGAGCATCGACAGCCGTGGCACGTCCGCGAGCGGTGCGATGTTGATAAGGCCGGCTTCCTGGAGCGCGGCGACGCCTTTACCCGCCAGCACGACGGTCAGGACCGCCATGAGCCAGGAGCTATAGCGGAAGAACTGCGCGATCGGCAGCTTGCGACTGTAGCGAAGCATGGCCCAAGCGATCAGGCTGAGCAGTCCAATCGCCGACCCGGCCCCCGCGAGAAGCATCCCGTTGTCACCTTGCGCCGAAAGCGCGGCATAGAACAGGATCGTCTCGAAGACCTCGCGATAAACTACGACGAACGCCAGCCCGAACAGGAACCAGCCCGACCCGCCCGAGAGCGCCCGCGACATCTTCTCGCGAATATAGCGCTGCCACTGATCGGCCTGCGCCTTGCCGTGCATCCAAATCCCGACCGAGAGCAGCACGACCGCGGCGAACAGCGAGCCAAACCCTTCCGTCAGCTCCCGGCTCGCACCGCTGATCCCGATCGCATAGGTGGCGACCGCCCAGGTGATCCCGCCCGCGATGATCGCGCTGACCCAGCCGCCATGCACGTACCGCAGCGCCTCGCCGCGCTCGGCTTTACGCAGGAACGCGATCATGGCGACAACGATGAGCAGGGCTTCGAGCCCTTCACGCAGCAGGATCGTGAACGCGCCCAGGAACGTGGACGCTTCGGTGGCGGCATCAGGCGCGAGCGCCGCTTCCGCATCGTCGAAAAGGCCGCCCAGTACTGCGACCTTCTCCGCGAGATCATCGGGCGACGCGCCCCGGTCGATCGAGGCGCGGAACTCCCCCATCGCGCCCTCGATTCGACCCATCAGCGTCGCGTCGCGCGCGGTGAGTGTTGGCTCGATCGGCTCGAACCCATCGAGATAGGCCGACAGCGCCAGCTCTTTCGCCATGCGCGCATCGCCGCGCCGCGCAGCCGCCACGCTTTCGGCGAGTTTGGCGCGGGCGACCGCGAGCGAGCCGGGAGCCTGTTGTATCACCTGTTCGGGATGACGACGCAGGAACGCGAGCACTGGGTCAGCCTTGGCGTCGCCGATCGCCGCGCCGAGCGCGGCCGGGGTGAGCGCGACCAGGGTTTTCAGGTCCGGAATGCGCCGGCGAAGGGTCGGGTCGGATTTCCAAAGCCGCTCGCCTTCGCGCGCCTGCGCATCCGTGAAGGCGAAGCTCCCGGCTCGGAATGCTAACGCCCAGCGCTGATCGTTGGGCAGATCGGCGAAGCTCTGCATCGCGGTCCCGTCGATGCCTTGCGTCACCACCTGATAGAGCGCGAACACGCTGCGCTGGCGCGCGCGCTCGGCATCGGTGAAAGCAATCGGGGGCGTAGCGAGCTTGGCGGCGTCAGGGCCACGGCCGTTGCCCGTCATCCCGTGGCAGGACGCGCAGGATTGTCGGAACAGTGCATCGCTGGAGACGAGGTTCGGAGCCTTATCGGGCGCGAGCGGCACCGGGTAGGCGCGCAACAGATCGGCCGCGAGCCCGTGCGCCAATGTTGCCACCGGTTCAGTCGGTCCCTTTTCCGCGATCACCGCCTGGAGGTTGGCAGCCCGCTGGATGAGGGCTTGACGCTCCGGCTTCGCTGGCAGGCCCTGAAGCCGTGTCGAGACCGACGCGGCGAACTCCGTCATCTCGGCATATTCCGACGTGCTCTTGATCCGACCGTTGGCGACCGCGCCGCCATAATCGACGGCCATATAGTCGAGCAGCCGCCATGCGGTTTGCACGTCGCCGGGTTCGGCGATTGCCGCAGCAGGGATCAGCAGCGCCGCGAGCGCGGAGAGCAGCCGCAACGAGAGCATTGCCCGGATCAACGCGAGCAGACGCACTACCGCTCTCCCAATTCGCGCCGAGCGCCAGTGACGATTTCATAAGCGGAGTGGAGGAACAGGAGGGCGATGAGGCCGGCGACGGCGAGGTCCGGCCAGGCGCTTCCTGTCCACGCCACCAGACCGGCCGCGGCGATCACCGCCACGTTGGCGAGCGCGTCGTTGCGGCTGAACAGCCAGATCGCGCGAACATTGGCGTCCCCTTCCCGGAAACGCGCAAGCACCAAGGCGGACACGACATTGATCGCGAGCGCGACAACGCCGATTGTGCCCATCAGTTCGGCATCGGGCGCGGTTGCGTTCAGGGCGCGCCAAATCGCGAAACCGATTACGCCCACGCCAAGCGCACCGAGAAACAACCCCTGCGTCAGCGCGACCTTTGCCCTCGCCCGTGCGGACCAGGCAAGCGCGAGAAGACCGATAAGGCTGATCGACCCGTCCCCGAGAAAATCGAGGGAATCCGCTTTCAGCGCTTGGCTATCGGCGATGAACCCGCCGAACAGCTCGGCGACTCCGAAGCCGAGGTTGAGCACCACGACGGTCAGCAGCGCACGGCGATAGGCCGGATCGGTTTGCGCGCGCGCGGGCTCCCCGTGGCACCCGCAGCTTTCGGTAGAAGCATTCATGCGGCCTTCCTTACCACCTCCAGTCGCTGTAGAAGCAAGCGAAATGTGCGACACGTTCGCATAAGCAAGGATGGCATGATGAAGCCGGTGATGATTGGGCAGCTCGCCAGCGAGACCTCGACGAAGGTGACGACGATCCGCTTTTATGAGTCGATCGGGTTGCTCCGATCCGCCCCTCGCACGGCGTCGGGTCGCAGAACCTACGATGCCAGTGACATTGAGCGTTTGCACTTCATCCGCAACGGTCGCCGGCTTGGCTTCTCCGTCGACGAGATCCGTTCGTTGATGGGGCTGGCGCAGAACCCGGACCAGGATTGTGGTGCCGCCTCAGCTATCGCTGCTCAGCACCTCAAGGATGTGGAGGAGAGACTGGCGCAACTCGCGGTGTTGCGGGATGAGTTGGCAATGCTCAGCCAGAGCTGCACCAAGGCGCGCATGGCCGATTGTCGGATCATGAAGGCGATCGGCAAAGGCCACCCTCAAGCCGATCAATAATAATCGGCCAGCCTGAGCTCGCGCACATCACCCGAGGCCATCGTCAGCTTTACGAGGGTGCCAGCAGGCCGGGAGCGCACTTGCCAGAGCTCCCCACGCGTATAGTTCGCATCGATCGAATGGCCGTTCACCGCCACGATCCGGTCGCCGACCGCCCAGCCAGCCTTTTCCGCGGGACTGTTCGCCGCCACATGAACAACGGTGAGCGCCGTTGGTGAGGCTGCGAGGCCAAGGCCGCTACGGTCCTTCAGCATCGGCAGGCGACGACGAGGACCGAGTGGCCGGAGCCACACGAATCCGGCGGTCACGTCGAACACCACGTCGAATTGAGCGATCAGCGGTAGGCCGACATTGCCAACCGTGCTGGTGGAGAGCCAAGCTCTCATCCCGAGTGTGGGGACGTTCGAGACGCCAAGCCCTTCGATGTTGATGTTCTGGATCGTGAAAGCATCGTTGATACGCACACCATCGACGCCGCCGATCGCCGCGGTCGAGACGAGCTTCCCGTTCAACAGCCCTTGATCGCGGGCATAGGCCGACGAGAGCATCAGCGCGGCCGAGCTGCCAAGATCGATCATCAAGGGCACGGGAGGCAAACCCGAGACGGAAGCTCGAATGAACAGCTCCTGCTTGGCACCGCGCCCGAGCGCGACAGCGCGCCAGTCGGGACCGGCGAGAAACGTGCCTGACTTGACGACCGCCATACGCCTTTTCGCGAAATCGAGCGCGATGCAGCTACCCGTGAACATATCGGCACCGAGGAGGATATCGATCGGTCGTCCGAAGGCCGCCGACACTGAACTCAGATCACCAACGACGGCAAAGGGTAAGCGACGGGTTTCGCGGGCGAGCTGTACGTCGATGTCGCGGACCAGCAGCACCGGGGCCTTGGCGCTCAGCCCGCTAATCATGCGCCGCTCACCATCGTTCAAGCCGAGCTTCGCCGCGAGCGCCGTGCTCATGATCGACGCGCCGCTGCCACTGTCGAGCACCGCCCGCACCGGCACTCCGCGCACTTGTGCCGAAACAAGGAGGGTATCACCCGTGCCGACTTCCAGCGGCTCCCATTCGAGGTGAGCCGCACCGAAGTTCCACGAGCCCGCAGACCGGGAAGTCTGTCGCGCGAGCGTTGGAGAACCGAGCACCAAGCCGGTTCCACAGGCCACCAGCCGCGCCACTAATGAGCGTCGAGACATACCGATTGCTTCAACACGGGCCGTCAAAAAGCCACCTCCAGCCCCCCGTCCGCAGGAGAGCAAATTGCGGTTACATGCTCCAGCCACTGGAGGAGCAAGTGCTTTTGGTGCGCCCGAAAATCCTCAGAAGCGCTTGGAGAACTTTAGATGAAGGATGGTGCAGACCGCTTAGATGCCTTCCCGATAACGAACGGTTCCGGGGGACGCTGGGCCGATCGGGACCGCGAACGGTGTAAACGCTCGCGCTAAGTGGCGGCATTCTGATCGCGCTATTTGTCGGCGAGCGTCGCTACGCGGCTACCGGCTTGGTCTCGGCCGATCGCACATAGGCGTAGAGTTTTGGCTTGGAGATGCCGAGCATCGAGCAAATCTTGGCGATCGGCATCGTGTTCTCGTGGTAGAGCCTGACGGGCAGGTCGCGCTTGTCCTTGCCGAGTGCGGCCGGCCGGCCACCCTTCTTGCCGCGAGCGCGGGCTGCGGTGAGACCGGCCTGGGTCCGCTCGCGGATCAGGTTGCGCTCGAACTCCGCCAATGCCCCGAACAGGTGGAAGGTAAGCTTGCCCGACGTGGTGGTCGTGTCGATCGCCTCGTGCAGGCTCAGCAGCCCGACCTTTTCCTCGTCGAGGTAGGTCATCCATCCGATCAGATCACGGAGCGAGCGGCCGAGCCTGTCGAGGCGCCAGACCACCAGTGTGTCGCCGGCGCGAAGCAGCTCCTTCACCTTTTCCAATCCAGGGCGAGCGGCAGTCGCCCCGGAGGCCTTGTCGGTGATGACCTTCTCGCAGCCGGCAGCCTTCAGCGCATCACGCTGGAGGTCCAGGTTCTGCTCGGCGGTCGATACGCGGGCGTAACCGATTTTCATGCGTAGGGCCGGTGGCGCCCCGATCGGGCGCGGTTTGGGAAGAAAGTCGTCATCGGCAGGTCTATGTTGCCCTAGTTTTCTTTACCGGGTAGATTTACGTCGAACAGGCCGGTTTGGCAACGCGAGCGGACTCGCATGGCGATGGGCAGGCAAATCTCCGTTTTCCTTACCTGCGACACGGACCGTCGGCGGTGACGCATCCGGCGCTTGTCCCGCCGCTGGCGATCGAGCGCTACCGCGTCCTTGAACCGCACCTCGCCGATGGCATCCCGCTCGCGGACCTCGCCCGCACCGGCACGCTGAGCGAGCGGACGTTGCAGCGCTGGCTCGGGCGCTACCGTGCCGAAGGACTTGCCGGTCTCGCGCGTCTGCCGCGCAACGATCGGGGCAGGCTGCACCTGCCGGAACATCTGGTCGAACTGACCCGCACTCTCGCCACCAAGCGCCCGCGACCCCCGGTCGCCGCCATTCACCGAAAGGTGCAGGAACTCGCCATCGCGCATGGACACCGAACCCCCAGCTATGCGGCCGTCGCGCGTGTCGTCAGGGCGATACCGGCAAGCCAGATCGCCGCAGCCTCCGATCCGGCCGTCTACCGCGACCAGCACGAGCTAGTGCATCGGCGCGAAGCCGCGACCTCGAACGAGATGTGGCAGGCCGATCATACCGTTCTCGACATTCTCGTGCTCGATGATGCCGGAACCCCGGTGCGTCCTTGGCTGACCGTCATCGTTGACGATCACAGCCGAGCCATCGCCGGTTACTTCCTCAGCCTCGATGCCCCCAGTGCCCTCAACACGGCGCTCGCCTTGCGGCAGGCGATCTGGCGCAAGCCCAATCCCGAATGGATCGTCAGCGGCATTCCCGAACAGCTTTACGTCGACAACGGCTCGGATTTCATCTCCGAGCATATCGAGCAGGCGTGCATCGCCCTCAAAATCCGCCTCATCCATTCGCTGCCGGGGCGTCCTCGCGGGCGCGGCAAGATCGAGCGGCTGTTCCGCACCATCAACGACATGTTCCTGCCCGACCTGCCCGGCCACCTGATCGCGGGCAAGCCGCTGTCGGCGCCAGTGCTCACGCTCGACGAGCTGCGCGCCCGCTTCGAGGCGTTCGTGTGCGGCGTCTATCATCGTCGCCCGCATGGCAGCACCGGCGAACCGCCGATCACGCGCTGGCAGAAGGGCGGGTTCCTGCCCGCAATGCCCGACAGCCTTGAACAGCTCGACATGCTGCTCGTGCACGTGCCCAAGCCCCGTAAAGTGCTGCGCGACGGCATCCGTCTGATGGGCAGGCGCTATGTCGAACCCACGCTCGCGGCCTTCGTCGGCGAGCAGGTCGAGGCGGTCTATGACCCCCGCGACCTGACCGAGATCCACGTCTACCACCAGGGCCGGTTCGTCTGCCGTGCGCTCAGCTCCGAGCACGCTGGGCACCCGTCGTTGCGCGCGATCCAGCGCGCCCGGCGCGGCGCGAAGGAGCGCGACAAGCAGGTGCCTGCCCCCACAGAGACCTTCGATGGCGACCAAGAGGATACGGCTTCCCGGCCCACCACCTACCGAGGGCTCCGGCTCTACGCCGCTGACGATTGAGTTCCTGGTCGAGCAGCCGTTCCTGGCGACCCGCGAACATGCCCGGTTCGTCGAGTTTGCCGAAGCCTGCGCGCACTACCGCTATATCGGCGTGTGTCATGGCCGGCCGGGCGTCGGAAAGACGCGATCGGCGCGCGAGTTTTCCAGCTTCCCCGACCTGGGGGAATATGCCGCGCTCCGTCCCATTGCCGCGCTCCTTGGCGAAAAGGTCGCTCGCTGCCGCGCCGTCTTCTACACCGTGTCGGTCAGCAACACGCCCAAGACGATCGACGCGGTGTTGGGCCTCAACCTCATTAAGCTGGGCTATGCCCGGCTGACGGTCGCGGGCGGCTCGCAGGACGAAATCACCCATGACGCCGCCCGCATCGCCTGCCCCCTCGTCATCGTCGACGAGGCCGACCGCCTGACCATAAAGTCGCTCGAACATCTCCGCGACATGGCCGATCGCCACGGCTTCGGGCTGATCCTGATGGGTATGCCGGGCTTGGAGAAGCGCCTCGCCCGCTATGCCCAGCTCTACTCGCGGATCGGCTTCGTCCACGAGTTCAAACCGCTTACCGAGACCGAAATGCGGCTGCTGCTCGCGACCCACGCCGGCGATTTCGGGATCAGCTTCGACCCGGCCCAACTCGACGCGATCGAAGCGCAGGCAGCCGTGATCCGCATCACGCGCGGCAACTTCCGGCTCATGGAGCGCCTGTTCGCGCAGATGCGGCGGATCATGACCCTCAACCGCGTCGAGGAGGTCACCGCTGACATCGTTCAGGCCGCGCGCGATTGCCTCGTCATCGGACCCGGCAACTGACAAATAGCGCGATCAGAACGCCGCCATTTAGCGCGAGCGTTTACACAGGATAAGATCCATACCGTTTCCGGAACCACTTTCTTGTTTCCTCTTCGAAATTGGACTGTGCTGATGAGTTTGAGCGATGGTGGCTTCGCTCATACACTACGCGCTACCAGGCCCCTGCCCGTTTCTTAGGCTTAACGTTGTAGCTCAAGACCCCGGGGGCTCAGCCTCCCTTCTCCGGTTCTTGCCGCTGCGCAAATCCCTCGATCTACCTGCCGCCGTCGTGTGGTCGCACGGCATCATCCAAAGACCTATTTAGGCCGTCATGACTAGCCAATCTTCGCCATAAGGCGCCCCGCCGCCCCCTGCTCTGCCGCGAGATTGCGATTATAAGCGAGCGGCATCCGCGGCGACTTCCACCGCAGCGCGTCCATGATGCCGGCCAAATCCTCCCCGCTGGCGAACAGGTCCTGATTGAGCCCGATCCGCGTCGAGTGCGCACTGATCCCCTTCAGCAACCGCGCCAGATCGTCCGCCGTCAAATCGGGCAGCGCGCCACGGTCGAACGCGCGGCCGATGATCGACCGAAAGATTGGTCCGATCGAGCCCGGGTGCAGCGCCACGGTGCCGATGTCATATTCGACGCGCGCCTTCACCGCCGGCTTGGACAGCGTCTTGCGCAGATCCCACGTCTCCCGGCCCGAGATGCTGTCGATCGGCCGACCGCGCACGGCTGCCCGCGCCTTGTAGCGCCGCACCTGCACCCGCCGGAACAGCGGCCCTGTCGTGATCCCCGCCGCTTCGGTCCACGCCGCGATCGCCGCGACGGTGCGCGGGCTGAGGTAGGCGGTCGCCCCCTCCCCGTCTTGATCGCCCTTATGACGCAGAATCTGCAGCAGCCGCGCTTCGGGATCGATCGCCTCCTCAATATGCTCAATGGCGACCGCCACCAGTTCGGAGGCGCGCAGCCCGGTGTCATAAGCGGCCGATAGCAGCGCCCGATCACGCAGCCCCGGCAGATCCTCGCCACAACTCTCGAGCAGCGCGCGGATGTTGAGCCCCCGCGCCTTGTCGCGCTCGACGTCGCGCACCGGGCCCTTGAACCGCAGCGGCCGCGCCTGCTTCTGCGCAGCCCCCTTCTCGCGGCGCACCGTCTGGAGCCGCAGCTTCACCAGCGGCGCCGGCGTCGGATCCTTGAGCTCGAGCAGCTGGTGGATCTTGGCGATCGACGCCTTGTAGCGGGATAGCGAGGCCGGCCGGCTCCCCTTCCCGGCCCGCGCGTCGAGATAATCGGCCACGGTCTCGGGCGTGGCCGGCAGCGCGATCCGGTTGTTGCGCCTACACCACGCATCGAACGCCTCGACGTCGGACTTGAGCGCACGGATGCTATGGGGCGATGAAGCGGCCTGATAGGCGGCGATCAGGCCCTCGTTGACGGTGATGCGCTCGCCGGCGCGCATCTGCACGATCGTCCACGCAAGGTCGGCCGGCGCCCTGACGGCCGGCAGGACAGCCTCAGGCGGCGCTACGGGGATTTCTGGCCCTTCCCGGGCGGTTTCGGTGCTCACGACGCGCCTCGCTCCTCAGCCGCGCTTGTAGCCCACCTTATAAAGAACGGTCAAATCTGCTTATGTGATAACTGCAATTATCAAGGGTTAATATCCGAAAGCATCCGACTGGTTGTATAGTTATTGCTTGCTTGCTATACATATCTGAGAGCGCATTGATTTGACGGGGTTTTATGACCTCACCGCTGGCCTTTCCGTGTTACGGACCCGATGAACCGCCCTCCCCCGCGGATATCGAGGCGCTGTGCGCAACCCAGGTGCACGCGGCCCGCGCCCTCGGTCAGCTTGATGCCGCCCTCACGTGGTGTCCGCCCGACATATATCCCATCCTCGCTGCGCGTCTCATTCGCGAGACGCTGATCTCGGCGCTGCGGCAGGAAGGGCATGCGTTCACCGACGCTCGCTTCCATGCCTGGTTCGCGGGGCTTGTACCACTTTCCGACGAACCGCTCCAGTTCGCCCTCGCCCCCCGCGCTCTGGTGACCACCCTGCTCGCCGAGATGACCCGCAGCAGCTGGGCGCCGCTGGCGGACGCGGCACGTGGATTTGAAAAAGCCTGTCTGGCCCTGCGGGACCTCGACAACCATCCGGCCGTCGAAGCCGCGCTGGCCGCCATCGACGAGGCCGCGACGCTGGTGGCAGATCTGGAGCCGGCCCCCCTCCCCTTTGCGGCCCTGGCCGCCCTCCACCGCGCCATCGGCCAAAGTCCGCGCTTTGCCCCCGCCGAGCGTGCAATCGAGCCGATCACGCTCGGTGGGCGACAAGTGGCGATTGAGCGGGCGCGGCCGCCCTCGCCGCGCTGGGCGGTCGAATACGCCTTTGCCGCCCATCTGCGAGCCACCGGCGCATTGAGTGCGGTACTGCCGCTGAACGGCCTGATCCGGCTCGATACGGTGCGCGCGGCCGACGTCGACGAAAAACCGGCACATGCCGCCATCGTTCAGTCCGAAGCGCTGCGCGATGCCCTGAATCACCTCAACAGCCTTCTGGTTGAGGCCCGCGACATATGCAGAGACCTCGCCGATCGTTATAGCGGGAAGCGCGCGAGTTCACGTGCCCCGCAACTCTACGGCCTCCTCTCCGGCTTTGGCCCGCTGCGTTCGTCCCAGATCGAAGCCGTGCTGGGCGCCACCCGCCTCGGGGTGCGGACCATGCTTGCCGCCCTGTCGCAGGCAGGCGACCTGACCATCGAAACCCTGTCGGGGGTCAAGCTCTATTCGGTTACGCACACTCGGGCGCCCCTTGCGCCATCCGCGCTGACCGATGAACCGGGCCACTTTTCGAGTGAGGCGCTCGAGGACTATGATGCCGCGCTCGCGCAGATCGACGCCCTGCTGGCGCGCTACGACGATCGAGACGATCGATCGGACGGCGAAAGCTGAAATCCGGCGAAAATCGCGTCCCCGCAAATGCCCCTTACAGCGCCAAAACGACACTGAGCCAGGCACGACTATAGCAAGGGCCTCAAATCGCGCTGTACGGGCTTCTCAGGGCAAATTTACATGCCGAGCGCGCCACGCCGACCGTCATCCACCCAATTTTGCACCAATGAGCTGCCTATGAAGCCGAACAAGCCATGTCCGTAATCGCGCGCCGCATGGCGACCGATCGGACCGCCCCGTCGGGCGCACCGCACGCGCCAAGTCGCGCGCGGCCTTATCGAGGCGTGCCAGCGACGTCGCAAGCCTGTCATCGCGGCGAGACCCATCGGATGCCGGCATCACCGACAAGGGCAATTGATGCTCGTGACACCACAAGTTGGCGCTCGATATTCATTCCTTGCGATATGAAGCGACCGCCCTTCGGCTAGCATGCCGGACCAGCAGCATGCGCACCCATAGTGGCGCAGGGCGGGTGGCAACAACCAATGCGCGGGCCACGCGGAAAAACCGTCCATCACCGCAGCGCTGCCGATATTCACTGCCCATCCCAGCCCGGTAACGAGTTCGTCGATGGCCGCATGATGCCACGTCGGCAGGTCGAGCTTGCCGCGCGCCGGATCATAATCTTCCGGATCGGTATCGAAATCGAAATAGCGGAACAAGGTTCTGCGCGAGGTGTCGTGGCGCCGCGCGATCCGGTCAAGCCACGAATCGAAACACTCTTCAGGCTGGCGCTACCATCGTTGGAATTCGTCACCACCGGCCTTGCTATGATGCTCTCGCTTGTGTTGCAGCCTTCCGAGTTCGTTTCCCCTTCCCTCTTGAATCTCTTTCAAAGAGAGGAAGCGCCGCAGGCGGCGTTACTTCGTTTAGACTCTAAGGTTCAAAAGTTAGCCTGTGGACGGCTTGCCTGCGACTCACGGATTCATCACGAGTCGCGCGCATTGCCCCGTTCCTAAAATACCGTTCGGCCGTTCCCGAAGTACCTAGCTATCCGTTCCCATTGAACCGTGATTCGGTTCCCAAAGTACCGTGCTGCGTTCCTGAAATACCGTGCCTCGGCTCGTGCTGTCCTGTGAGTAAAATGCGTTTTACCGGGACCTATATACCGGAAAACAGGGTCTTTTCCAGCGTTCAGGCTATTTCAGATTGCCTCATTTGGCGGGCGGTTGCGTCCGCGGGTTAGCGGCTTACGGATCGATTCGGCGACCCCAGATTCGCAATAGCGACTCGCCACGGTATTTCAGGAACGCCGAGGTGCCCTCTGGGGTGCTTCGCCGCTGTAGGACATCGCCGTTTGGTTAAATCGATGGCGCGAGACTGGCTCATAGGTGCGTGCCGGCAGCGACTTCGTCCGGCCGTTCGGGCGCCCTCCTGGCCTTTGGACCGAATTCATCGGGCCGTACACGGTACTTGGGGAACGGCTATTCCAGTGGCCCCGCAACGGAGTTGGGCGCCGGCTCCGCCAGTGTGGGGCATTCTCACGGTATTTCAGGAACGGCCTTGCGCTCAGGGCCTTGCGCATCTGTTGGTCAACATGGAGAGGCCCCCTACCCGCCCGCTCGGCGTGGCTCCCGTGACCGTCGGGCGAGCCTGAACATTGACGTCGTGCAGCCTGATCCGGCCTCGGCGCGTCTTGCAGGCGTCTGGCGCGCGTTCCCAATATACCGATATCTTGCGGTCGCGCTCTGTTGTGCTGTTCTGCTTTCAGATTTCTGAGTGCCGGGCGCTGGACGTCTCACTGACCGTCGCCATTGCGAGGACCCTATTGCGATCACGGCGTACGGATCGGGCGGAGAATCCGCAGGTGAGGGTGGGCCGCCGGGCAGGGTGATTGGTCAGCCGCGATGCCGGCGGGTTTGACGCGGTACTACAGGAACGGTCGGTCGGGCAGTTCCACGGTCTGCGGCTGTTGACCTAGAGGGCAGGGCGCTGCTTGGAGCAGAACGTCGCGAATATCTGGGTGATGTTCTTGGCGTTGTAGGCGATCTCGCGTTGACGCAGGAACGCACGAAAGTCGCTGGCCACCAGGCCGTAGTCTCGCTGCGGGCTCGGTAGGTTGGCGCGAGCGATCGCGCCGAACGGTGTGTGCGCAATATGACCGTCAGGGAAGACGATCTCCCGTTCGTCGGCCGAAGCTTTGCTCAACACGGTTTTGGAAGCTGGCGCGGGGACCGGGGCAGGGGAGGGGGTTCCTACTGCCTCCTGGGACAGGTCTCGGCGGACCATGCGCAGGAAGGGTTCAGCGTCATCCCGCGATTCCAGCTCGAGCGAATAACCGGGTAGGGAATCCTCTTTCACGATCTTGGTCATCTCGAACTTGAACCGACGGTAGTCGCCTTCAGCGCCGGATTTCTCGAACAAGGTGGGCATGGAAATGGCAAATCCATCGGAACCAGCGCCGCCGGCATGCTTCCTGGCAACCCGATAGAGCCACCGCTCGCGTCCGCCCGTTAGCGAGAAATACGCAGGATCGATCGCGAGGACGCCGCCCTCCATGAGCACGCCGTCATAGAACCATTTGGCGAGGGTGATCCGCATGCCGCGGATATTGCCCGTGCGATCCTTCAGCTGGCTATAGCTATCGATCCAGGAGAATGTCGTTTCGACCGAGTCTCCCGAGCGGATGTTCGTCTTGACGGTCGTCGACTGCAGCCTGTCGAGCGCATTGCCGAGGAGATCATAGGCGCGCCCGCCAACTTCGCGCTTAAGCGTCCGGAGCATGTCATAGGGCACGACATGCAGGGTCTGGGGAATGTCGTTCGTTCCGCGGCGCTTGTGTTCGATGAGCACCGACGCGCAGTAGATGAGAATGTCGAGATCGTAGATCGTCGCCAGCCCATACTCCGAGTTCGCCGTGACATGCACGGTGATCTTCCGGTCGGGGCTTACATAATCGATCGGCTTCAGGCGCTTGCGCTTGGACAGAGAGAAGAACGGCCGCTCCATCGTCTCGCGCTGGTCCCGGAGGGGCAGCGTCGTGAGCTGAGGAAGAAAGAGGTCGACCTGACCGTCTTCGCGGGCGTTCTTTGGCATCGCATGTCCTGGGCGGAGTAAAACACGTTTTACTCTCATCTAACTGATTGTTTTACAAATATAATCCCTAAATCCGTCCGTCGTCACCGAGTGAATTTCGCAGCTTCCAAAACCGGCCGCAGGGTCTCGAGGATCTCATCGATCGAGGCCGCGCCGCGCGGATTGATATTGACCGTAATCCCCTTGGCCCTGGTGTCGACGAGGATCTGCCCGATCTGCGCACCGCCGGCCATCGTCAGAGCCGCCTTTGCCCTGCGAGCCGGTTGCGCCTTGGTCGGCTGCGCTGCGCCGGCAAGGCGTTCGCACACTTTGCTGCCTTCGATCCGGTCGGCACCGGCATTACGCAAGGCGGCCTGCTCAGCCGCGATCTCGATCGCCGCTGCAACGATGCCATCGCGATGCCGCTCGTCCTTCAGCAGAGGCGCCAGGCGCATGCCGTGACGAACCTTGATATCGCCTGGATCAGCAAAGGCGGAAACGACTTCGTCCGGGAGCTCCGAGAGCTGCAGGAGGTTGTGAAGGTTCTGCTTGGGGATCGCGAGCCGGTCAGCCATCTGCGTCCGGACACCGCCATAATAGGCATCGACGGCATGACGGTAGTTGCGCGCGCGTTCGAGATCGGTGACATCCTCCCGTTCGCGGTTTTCAAGGTCCGCTAGCCGGAAGGCACCTTCGTCGTCGAGCGTTTCGATCCGCGCCACCAACTCGATTTCCGAGTGGTTGTTGGCGTGGAGCCAGGACACGCAGAAATGGCGCCTCGTTCCGACGATGAGCTCGTAGGGCCGATCGCTATTGGGAGTCCGGCGAACGACCACCGGCTCGCGGTTCGTGCCTTCTTCCCGAATGGATTCGATCAACGAGGAACAACGATCGTAGCTGAGCGCCGCGTAATCGCGCGCGTTGCCGCGCCAGATCGAGCATTCCGAGGGCTTCAGGCGAATCGTGGGCCGTTTGACGGTGCGGGCGATCTCATCGAACGCGATGCCGCGCCGCTCCAAGAAGGACGGGGCAGCGGGCTCCTCGCCCGGCAATTCCTGGACCGCGAGGTCCTGGCCATCGTCTTTCGCAATCGGGGTTGGCACCGGCGTCGTGCCGATGCTCTCGATGGCGTTTGTCAGGAGACTCCGTCGCTTGCCGCCCGCGCTGCTCATGCCGCCTCCGTCAGCCGATCGGTGCCAAGCTGCGCCATCCGGGACGGCCACTGCTTGCAGATATCCTTCTCAATCTCCCGGAACACCATGTTCAGGTTGTCCCGACAACGCGTGTAGGTCTGGTGCGAGCCATAGGGCTTGTTTATCTCGTAGATCGACGACATTGAGAGCCCGGCGTTCTTGACCTCTTCGGAGAGGAGGATCGGTGTCGAGAGCATCTGCCCGGCATAGGTCTTTTCCATGACCTGCAACATCTGCGCTTCATTGGTGCGACTGGGCTGGAACATGGTGCAGACGATCCGGATGAACCCGTAGTCGATCGAAGAATCGAACTTCGACACCAGTTCCATGGCCTCACGGCAGGTCTGCATGAAATGAATGGTCGACAGATAGTCGAGCTGCCTCGCGGGAACGGGAATCAACAAGCCATCAGCCGCGGTCAGCGTGTTGACGCCGAGGAACCCCATTGCCGGGGGCGGATCGAGAATGACGACGTCATAGTCGTAGCGAACCTCTTCCAGCCCGATCCGCAGCATCCGGAAAGCCCCGGCGATGGCCGTCGGACCCTCCTCGATCGTCGCCGTCAACTCCCACTCGGTATCCTGCAATCCGAGGTTCGCCGGGCAGATGTCGATATTCGGCCAGCAGGTCCTCTGGATCGTCTTGCGGAGCGAATCGGCCTCGTCGATGCGCGGCGACAGGAAGTTTGATAGCGTGTGCGTTTCGTCGACCAGCGCTTCGAGATTGACGTCGAACATCACGCTCATGGAGGCCTGCGGATCGCAGTCGACCACTAGGACGCGGTATCCGCGCAGACCGAGATAATCCGCAAGATGCTTGGCGGTCGTGGTCTTGCTGACCCCGCCCTTGAAGTTCTGCGTGGCGAGCACGACCGCCCGTTCCTCGGGCAATTTGCCCATTTTGATACCCAGGGCCTCGCGAATCGCGATCAGGTCCTCAACGGTATAGAAACGGCGTCCATTGGCCGCCGTCTTGGGCGCGGGAAGCCGCCCGCGCGCTTCCGCTTTGGACAACGCCTCAGGCGTGCGGCCGAGAAATTCCGCGGCGACCGTAGCGCCCATGGAGATGTTCAAGGTCTTCCGGTCGGAGGGGTCGATCGCCGCCTGGCGAAGCACGCTTTTGGCATTCTCGCACGAGGTGATCATCGCGTCGAGAATCTGACCCGAAAGCATCGTGATGTCCCCCTTCTCAGCAATATTTGGCAGGGGTTCGTGAAAACGGACCCTGAAATGACCATAATTCGGGACAACTATGCCAAATTGAGGGTGGTTAGTCAAATTGGTGCCATTGCGGGTCAACGAGCCGGTACAGACCCGAGAACGGCTGAGTCTTTCAGGACGCGTCCAGCAGCCGAAATAACCCCAAAAATCTACACACGGCAGGCAATACTCACAAATGCCATGCGGCGCGGCGTATAGATTTCCGCGAGCCCCTATCCAAAGAAGACCGCAGCCACCAGCGATCCCAATCACGAACCTCGTCCGAATCGCGCAGGCCCAAGACGCGCAAATCGATGTCTTGCGACTCACCGTGGGGAAACGCCTGATCCTTGCACGCACGACATGAATTGAGGAGCGTGGTTCGATGGTTGAGCGCCTTTTTCGCCCAAGAGCCTGGCGTTCCGACATTCCACCATCCTCAATGCTGCCCATGTGCGATCTTTGGCGCTCTGAAAAAGGGGAGGGGGAGACCCGCTGGTGAAAGGAGCTGATCAATGGCTCTCACCGCGATACGACCAACCCAAGACCTCATCGATCTCGTCGGCAGCCTCGGAGGCAGCTGGCACGGTCGTACTGCCATGTGCCTTTGCCCCGCCCATGCCGACCGGGAACCAAGCCTGTCGATCAGGCAGGGGGATCGGGGAATCCTGGTGACCTGCTTTGCTGGCTGCAGCCGGGAGGACGTGCTTCGCGAGCTGCGCCGGATACCGATCAGCCGCCGTTTCGCCTACACCGACACGCCGACCACGGTCGCGGGCAATGCGCTACGTCTCTGGGACGAAGCCTTGCCGGTCGAAGGAACCCTGGCCGAGCGCTATCTGAGCGGCCGTATCTTGCTGCCGATCCCTGGCGACCTGCGTTTCCATCCGCGCTGCCCTTATCGACCGCGTCCCTGGACCACCTATCATCCAGCCCTACTCGTGGCCGTGCGGGAAGGTCGGACGCTTACGGCGGTGCAGCGGATCTTCCTCGTTCCGGAAACGGCGCGCTACCGCATGAAGTTGATGCTCGGCAGGCCGCTGCGGGGGGCATGGCAATGCGGCGGGACCCAGGAGGGCAGGCTTGCGCTCGCCGAAGGGTTCGAGACCGCACGCGCATTCACGCTGCTCAATGCGATTCCCTGCTGGGCGAGCCTTGGCGCGCGGCGCCTCAACCAGATCCTGCTACCGGAGCACGTCACCACGCTCGTTCTTGCGCAGGACAATGATGCTGAGGGTCGCCGAGCCGCCGATCTTGCCGAAGACGCCTATGCAAGGGCCGGTCTCGTGATCGAGCGGATGCCGCCGCCGCCCCGCATCAAGGATTGGGCACGCGTACTCGAGCTGAGCACATCCCTCTAACGCGCTCTGAACGAATGCCCGGTTGGCAAGCAGGCTGCCGCTATCTGTCATCGTTTTTCCGGCGCGCGTTTTGCCGGTCATGCGCGCGTCCCCCAGCGACAGTGACCGCGAAACACAGGATCAGCAGCAGGATCGAGACGACGATGATCGCGAAAATGACCATGATTACCTTCTTGCGGAACGCGTGGGAATGCAGGCGTGTGATGGTGTGCTCATCAGGCCGCGCGGCGCCCGCCCGATCGACGTGGCCAGCGCAGCCGGCGTAGGATCCCGACACCAGCACGCGGAGCGCGCGTGTCGGTGTCATCGCTGCTCCGCTCCTCTTTATCGAGAGATTGGGGATCGAACGGTGACGCGAACCGGCCAGGCAAGGCGAACTCCCACAGGACTGCCGTCCGATCGGCATGATCCATCGTTTGGCCCTATCCTTATACGAAACGCTTGCCTGCATCGTTAAGATGCGAGTTTTGATGTTTGAAACATCAATAACCTTGACGCGGCGCGCTGTTCGGCAGGGCGTCTGCCACCCTATGGGTGCAGCCGGCGCGGTCGGGCACCGCGGCGGAGAAGTCAAAGGGAAGGGGGAGCGAAGGATTGATGCTGCCGATGGGGCAGCCAGTCCGGAGACCCCACCATGTCCGATCTCTTCGATACCACCACCGCGGCCGAGCGCCGCGCGGCCACGATTCTCGTCGATCGTCTGCGTTCGACCGAGCCGATCACCCGCGCCGACCTCAACGCCGCGATGGTCGAGGGCTATGGCGGAACGGATGCCGATGGCCTCTGGACCCAGCGCGACAGCTTCGAAATCCTGGAGCACGTTCTCGCGCATTACCTCCAATTCAGGCCCTATCCGCTCGGCTCGCTGAGCGATGTCGCGGCGGCGTGCGACCTGCTCGACCGGTTGCCCACCCAGACCGTGCGCAGCGAGGACCAGATCGAATGGCAGCAATTCTCGACGCCCGTCGATCTCGCCGCGGTCGCGGTCCTGCTCGCCAATGTCCAGACCGGCGATGTCATTCTCGAACCCAGCGCCGGCAACGGTCTCCTCGTAGCACACTGCCGCGACTTCTCCGCGCTCCAGCTCAACGAATATGCGCCCGCCCGCCGCGCGCGGCTCGCCGACGTCTTTCCCGACGCGGTCGTCACCGGACATGACGGCGCCACGATCAACTCGACCCTCGCCGATGCGCCGCGCCCCAACCTCATCCTGATGAACCCGCCCTTTTCCCGCTCGGTAGGACTGGGCGCGGACGCCCACGCCGCGGTGCGCCATCTCCAGGCGGCGCTGCGGCGGCTGCAGATCGGCGGACGGCTGGTCGCGATCATGCCCGACTGGTTCGGGCCCAATGCGCGGATGCGCGATCTCTTCGAGACGACATTGCGCGACGTCAGCGTCCGGACATCCGTGCGTCTCGAGAAATGCTATCTCAAGCATGGCACGTCGATCGCCGTCAGGCTCTTTGTCATCGACAAGATGCCCGGCACAGCCATCCCCGCAACGATCCAGCGCAGCTCCATCCGCGAGCTCATCAGCGCTCTCACCATCCACGAACGCGGGCCCCTTGGCGCACCCTCGGCACCGGCACCAAAGCGGTCGAGCAGTCCTTCGCTGTTCCGAGCGATGAAAAGCGGCCGCGCTCAGCCCCGTCCGTATCATGCTCCCGTGCGCAACAACGTGCTGCCGGTCGACTATATGCCGCTCGACACGCCTGCGCCGCTGCTCGAACAGGTGGGCGTCTATCTTCCCTATCGTCCGAGCCGCATCGCTTTCGATGCCGCCGGCGAGCATCCGACCGCGCTGGTCGAATCCGTCGCGATGGGCTCGATCGCGGCACCTATCCCGGCCTATGTCCCCAATCTTCCCGAACGAACCGTATCGGAGCGCCTGCTCTCAGCCTCGCAGCTTGAGACCGTGGTCTATGCCGGCCACGCCTGGGATCAGTTCCTGCCGGGCAAGTTCAGGCCCGCCAAAGAGGGCGTCGGGCTCGAAGATGCCGAGGACGGCCGCGCCTATCGCAAAGGTTATTTCCTGGGTGATGGCACCGGGGCGGGGAAGGGGCGGCAGGTCGCGGCCTGTATTCTCGACAGCTGGCTCGCCGGACGCCGGCGCAACATCTGGATCTCGAAGAACGAGGCGCTGCTCGAAGACGCGCGCCGCGACTGGACCGCGCTGGGCGGCCTCGCCGCCGACATCCAGCCTCTCGCCAACTGGAAGATCGATCAGGCGATCCCGCTCGAACAGGGCGTGCTCTTCGTCACCTACCCGACGCTCCGCTCGGCGCGTGGCGATCATAGCCGGCTGCAGCAGATCATCGACTGGGCGGGAGAGGACTTCGAGGGCGTGATCGGCTTCGACGAAGCCCATGAGATGGGCGGGGTCGCCGGTGGCGAGGGCGCGCTGGGCAAGAAGGAAGGCTCGCAGCAGGGAATCTGCGGCGTGCTGCTCCAGAACCATCTTCCCGGCGCGCGCGTCCTCTATGCGTCGGCGACGGGGGCGTCCGACGTCAACAATCTCGCCTATGCGGTGCGGCTGGGCCTCTGGGGCCCGGAAACGGCCTTCAGCAATCGCGAGCAGTTCATCTCGGGCATCCGCAAGGGTGGCATTGCGGCGATGGAGCTGGTCGCGCGCGACCTCAAGGCGCTCGGACTCTACACGGCGAGGGCGCTCAGCTTCGCCGGCGTCGAATATGAGATTCTGCGCCACGAGCTCAGTTCCGAGCAGATCGCGATCTACGATGCCTATGCCGACGCCTGGGGCATCATTCACCGCAACATGGAACATGCGCTCGAACTGACGGCCGTGGTCGACGGGATCGAAAATGCGACCCTCAACAGCGGGGCCAAGGCGTCGGCGCGATCTCGCTTCGAATCCACCAAGCAGCGCTTCTTCGGCCAGCTTCTCCTCAGCATGAAGCTTCCGACCGTGATCGCTGCGGTGAAGGCGCACCTGGCCGGTGGACAATCGGTCGTTCTCCAGCTGGTGACGACCGCGGAATCGATCCTCGACCGGCGGCTGGGCGAGCTCTCGCCGGATGAGCGCGCGAACTTGGAAATTGATCTGAGTCCTCGGGAGATCGTGTTATCCGGAGATCCAGATAAGAGGAATTCTTTGCAGTCGAGATTTATGTCGAGCGGTTCGCGCGCAGGCGCGGATTTGCGGGATGAGGGCATCGATTCTACTCCAGATAATTAAAATGACCCCAGCCCCAACAAGCTGGAGGAACTATGACGTTGCCAAAGACGGTCGTTTCATACGGACGGCCCAAACCCTGGACGGGGGACGCTCCCACCTCAGATGCTCTATCCACCGCCTTCCACTCTTCTCTTCTGGGGAGTGCGGCGGGATCAGCAGCGCTTTACAAAGCGGCCGCTCGCCATTTCCTGTTCTGGATCGAGCAGCAGGGCATCGCGGTGACCACGGTCGATGACGCTGTCGTCCGACGTTTCGAGAAGCATCGCTGTCGCTGTCAGGGGTTTTCCCGTCACAAGCCCAACCGGCCGACCTTCACCAGCAAGGTCCGCCGCTTCGTTCGCTTCCTGGAGGATCAGGGCATCGTCGCCGTGCCCGATGATATCGATCATCTGGACACGTTGTTGGCGGATTTCGCGACATTCCTCGTGCAGGAGCATTACAGCGCTGCGAGCATCAAGAGTTATCGATCGGAGGCGGCGCACTTTGCCGCCTGGGTCCGGGTCATCCGCCTGCGCTGGGAAGATGTCAGAGACGAACATGTTGCCCAGTATGCCGGCCACGATTGTCGATGCCCGGTTTACCGCAAGCGCGGGACGCTCGTCGGTCACCATGGGCCGCTTCGCCGCAGCAAAGGAGCCCGGCGCTTCCTTGGGTTTCTTCGCGATCGGAACATTCTCTCGCAACTCGATTACCGGGATCACCAGGATGATAATCTGGCCGCCTACAAGACATGGCTGAAGGCCCATTGCGGCAGCTCTGCCGAGACGATCCGGCGCTACTGCGGAGAGGTGAAGCACTGGCTTCCGGAACTGACCAGGCCTTCGGAACTGGACGCGGGCATCATCAGACGGATCGTCAGCCATCGCATTGCCGAGGCGCCGGGTTCCGCCTCGACCATTGCAGGCATCATGCGGAGCTACGTGCGTTTCCTCATTTCGCGCGGCGAGTGCGAGCCGGCGCTCCAGCATGCCTTTCCGCCCATCAGGCGCTATCGGCTCGGCACCCTGCCACGCTACATGGATGATGCGACGGTCGAGAAGATCATTGCGTCCTGCCAGACCGATACCGCGGTGGAGATCCGCGACAAGGCCATCATCTTGCTGCTGGCCAGGCTCGGATTGCGGGCTGGCGATATCTGCCAGTTGCGCTTGACCGATATCGACTGGAACGACGGATATCTTCGGGTGAGTGGGAAGAGCAGACGGCCCGACCGCCTACCGCTGCCACAGGATGCCGGGGATGCGATCCTCGACTATCTTGAGCGGGCTCGTCCGCCGATCGACGAGGAGCGGTTGTTCATTCGGGTGCAACCTCCTTTCCGGCCGTTCAGTTCGTCGGCCGAGATCGCCGGCATCGTATCGCGTGTATTCGATCGGGGCGCCATCGAGGGCGTGCCGACGGGCGCCCACGCCTTCCGGCATTCGCTGGCAACACGGATGCTGCGCGCCGGCGCCGGCCTTGAGTCGGTCGGCACGATCCTGCGCCACCGTTCCCCGGCGACCACCGCCATCTACGCCAAGGTCGACGTCCCGATGCTGCTCAAGGTCGCCCAGGATTGGCCGGGAGACGCGGCATGATGAACACGCAGATCGAGCGGTATGTCGCATTGCATCGCAGTTTCGGCCGCAAGTTTGACGTCCAGGAGCGGTTCCTCCGACTCTTCGCCAACTATGCTCACGGTTTTGGCGATCGGCACGTCACAGTCGAGCGGCTCTACGATTGGTGCCGGTCAGCCAGCTCCCAGAACGTGGCGAGGGACAGGTTCGATCATCTGCGCCGCTTCTGTCTCTATGCCCATGCCGAGGATCGGCAGCACCAAGTGCCGCCAGCAGGCGTCTTCGGGAGAGGGAAGCGACGCCGTCCGACGCCACATATCATCGAGGCCGAGCAACTCAGAGCGATCATGCAGGCTGCCCTTGATCTTCCGCCCAAAGGCAAGATCAGCCCGCATACCTACCACTACCTGTTCGGCCTGCTGGCGACGACGGGTCTGCGGATATCCGAGGCGCTCGCACTCCAACGCGACGATGTGGTCAGCGATGGCCTCATCATCCGCAACGGCAAGTTCGGCAAGCAACGCCTCTTGCCGATCCAGTCATCGACCCGGGAGGCTCTGGACACGTATCTGGACATCCGCGGAAGGCTGAACGCCCGTGGCGATGATCTGTTCGTTACCACGAGAGGCTGCGCGCCGCGCCAGACCGTCGTTCACATCGTCTTCGTCAGATTGGCTCGCGAGCTGGGTTTCCGCGGGCCGACCGGAACGCCGGGCATTCGCGTCCACGACCTGAGGCACACCTTCGCCGTTAGGTCACTGGAGTCCTGCCCGCGCGATCGGGAGGCGATCCGGCATCATATGGCGGCGCTCAGCACCTACTTGGGCCATACCGATGTGGCCAACACATACTGGTATCTCGAAGCAACGCCTGTCCTCCTTCGCGACATCGCCGTCGCAGGTGAGCAGCTTTTCCTGGGAGATGCAGCATGACCGCGCTCGCCCCCCATCTCGCCGCGTTCCTGCGTGATCATCTTCCCAAGGAGCGCAATGTCAGCCGGCATACGGTTACGACCTATGCCAACTGCTTCGCGCTTCTGGTCCGGTTCGCAGCCGACCACCTTAAGCGGCGACCTACCGACCTGGCGATCGAGGATTTCGATCCCGAGCTTATCATGGCGTTCCTCGACCACGCAGAGGATGCACGTAAAAACAGCCCCAGAACCCGCAACGCTCGGCTTGCGGCGATCCGGGCGTTCTTCCGTTACATCGAGTATCGCGTCCCAGCCTGCCTTGATCTCGCGCTGCGTGTTCGCGCCGTGCCGACAAAGCGAACCGACACGACCCTGATCGATTATCTGACACGGGACGAGATCACCGCGGTGCTCGATGCACCCGATCCCCGGTCTCGCCTGGGCACCCGGGATCGCGCCATGTTGCACCTCGCCTACGCCGGCGGTCTGCGGGTCGCCGAGTTGCTGTCGCTACAGATGCAGGACTTTCCGGAACGCTCGCTCGCAACGGTCCACATCATTGGCAAGGGCCGACGCGAGCGTGTCCTGCCCCTGTGGCGCGAGACGCAGGCAGTATTGCGGGCTTGGCTCGCCGTCAGGCCGGCATGTCAAGCGATGGAGATATTCCTCAACGCCGGGGGTAAACCAATGACGCGCGATGGATTTGCGTTCAGGCTGGCCACGCATGTCGCCACGGCGGCGAAGAAGCAGCCATCGCTGTTACGCAAGCGGGTCACGCCCCATGTGCTGAGGCATTCCTGCGCAATGCACACGCTCGCCGCGACTGGCGACATCCGCAAAGTCGCGCTCTGGCTCGGCCACGCCAGCATCCAGAGCACGGAAGCCTATCTGCGTGCCGATCCTGAAGAGAAGCTGCAGATTCTCGCCGCGCACGGGTCGCCGATGGTCAAGCCAGGCCGGTTCAGGCCCCCAGCTGATCCGCTGATCATGATGCTAAACGATATCAGGAAACGGTGCTGATGATCGCACTCCGATTTCAGCAAGAAACCCATCGCCGAGTAGTTGTATTTGTCACATCTACTCGGCGATCTATCAATTCATTGATGAGGCAGAAAACTTGCCTAATATTTCTTTGATTTCATAAACGGCGCTCGCCAACTGGACACCTCGAAGAACCGCTGGATTTGCGTGTAGGGTCGACGGTGCGGATTGAGGCGGCGTGGAAGGAGTGATGTTGCAGCGTATTTGTCGGTGATTTCGATATTGCCGGTGCCGCAGTGGCCGGATTTACCGTCGGTGGCGCTTGGTTCATATCAAGCAGGCGCAGTTCGCCCTTCGAGCCAGGCCAAGCGCTGGAAGTTATAGGCCAAGTTGGCCATGCCGATCTTGATGGTAGCGCGGGCGATGCCGATGGTGCGCACGACCAGCCCCATGCGGTTCTTTTGCCCGGCGAACACATGCTCGACCTGGGCGCGGATCTTGGAACGCCGGGTATTGGCCTTGGCGATCCGCTCAGGCAACGCTCGCCGCGGTTTACGCCGCTGGTGAATGTGGCTGGTGAACATGCCACTGGCCAGGAACGCCTCGTTCTTCTTGGATCGATAGGCGGTATCAGCCCAGACGCCGGAGGCAGTGTTGTCCTTACTGATCAGAACCGGCAGCCGTGCGCCGTCATGGGCATTGGCGGCGCTGGCATCCCAGGTGCGGATCAGCCCATGGGTTTTGTCGATGCCGATATGATTCTTGTACCCGAACATCGGGATGGCCAGATCGACCGGCCTAGCCGCCTTGGGATCGGCGCCCTCTTTGATCTTGGCCTTGCTGTACTTGATCGACCAGCGCGCATCACGGTCCTTTTGCCGGGTCTTGGCCGGCTTCCAGCCCTCGGGCACGCCGCCTTCCTTGATCGCTGCTTTCTCCGCTTCGGTATTGCGCTGTTTGGGTGCCTGCACGACCGTAGCGTCGATGATTTGCCCGCCCATGGCGAGATAGCCCCGATCCTTGAGGGCAGCGTCGAAGCGAGCGAAAAGTTTGTCTATGGCCTTGGCATTTACCAGGCGTTCCCGAAACAGCCACACCGTGGTCGCATCCGGCACGGTGCCATCGAGCCCAAGGCCCAGGAACCGTTGGAATGACAACCGGTCTTTGATCTGAAACTCGGCGGCCTCGTCCGACAGCGAATAGAGCGCCTGTAGAACCAGAATCTTGAACATCAGCACCGGATCAAAGGGCGGTCGCCCACCCTTGCCGCGAACGCAGCGACGAAGCGCTGCCACCAGCGGACCACGGAAAACCTCGAAATCCACAACTGCCGCTAATCGCTCCAGCGGATCGCCCGCCGCGCTCAGCGCATCGTACCGGTCCGAAAGATCGAAGAAACCAGGCTGACTTGCCATCATCGCCTCCTACGCATCGCCGACGAAGTGAATCAAATCCGCCGATCAAACGCCAGAGTTTTTCGAGGTGTCCAACTGGCTGATAAATCCGTTTCTCTCGGTTCGAGATTACCTTCGACCCTGATGAAGAAGTCGTCCAAGTCCGCTCTCACTTCCGGGCTCTCTCCCGCCGTGGTCGCTTTCTCGTTCCGGGAAAATGGCGAAAAGTTGGCTGAACTCACCGGTCCGAAAAGTCCTTTAGGGTTGCGGCTTGTCACAGTGATCGTCGGCAATATCCTTCCACCACTTTCGAGTCTGCTGCCCATGTCGAGTACTGTAGCAACAGCCGCCGAAAAGGACGCGCCGTACAATTCATAGAGTACAGTGCTCAAACGAGACTCGTAATTTAAATCCCCGCACTTTAATCCCGAGAAAACACCCGCATTATCGGTGGATTCTTTCAATGATCGTTCTGCCGCCGCTAGGCTGCGATAACCGGCAGCCTGCGCGATAGCCTTCCGATACCACGTGTACTTAGGGGCCGACAGGTCTTGGTATTCGGGACGGGATAAAACTTCGGAGACAGCCTTCTCCAGTTGCGCTGCACGCTCCGAAAAAATTCCCTGGGCATACGTTTTGGGGCGCTTGGAACGCGACATCGTACAATCCTCCAGTCGTACAATGCAGGAGTCACGTACGGCTCTTCACTCCCGCATATCGACGGATCGATCGTTGCGATGAATTCTGGCTGGGATCACCCCTTCGAAGCCCATCACTGAGCCTGCCGTAGCCGCGCTGTGCCAGCAAGCGCTCAGGCATATCTAGCCCATGTCGGGTCACAAAACAAGGAGCGCATTTGTCATCCCGTCGAATGATCGCTCCAAGCAACATAGCAGTTCCTCCAGCTTGTTGGGGCTGGGGTCATTTTAATTATCTGGAGTAGAATCGATGCCCTCATCCCGCAAATCCGCGCCTGCGCGCGAACCGCTCGACATAAATCTCGACTGCAAAGAATACATAATCGACTACCTCGAACGCGCCTTTCCGACCCGCCAGATGCGCGTTTTCAAGGACGACACCGGCACGCCGCGATCGCTGCCGATGGTGAGTGAGGACGGCCATCCGGTCTACAATCCCGAGGCGCAGGCAGCGCGCGACGCGCTTATCGAGAAGCTCTGCGCGATGCCGCCAATCAAGTCGGCGCTCGACGCGCTGCTCGAGCATTTCGGGCACGACAATGTCGCGGAGGTCACTGGCCGAACCAAAAGGCTCATCACCGCGAGCGATGGACGGCAGAAACTGGAGAACCGGTCGGCCCGCACGAGCCAAGCCGAAGCCGCGGCGTTCATGGCGGGCAAGAAGCGGATGCTCGTCTTTTCCGACGCCGGCGGCACCGGGCGCAGCTACCATGCCTCGCTCGACGTGGCGAACCAGGAGCAGCGCGTGCATCTGCTGCTGGAGCCGGGCTGGCGCGCCGACCGCGCGATCCAGGGGCTAGGCCGGACCCATCGCACGCATCAGGCCACCACGCCGCTGTTTCGCCCGGTGACCACCGACTGCAAGGGCGAGCTGCGCTTCACCAGTACGATCGCACGGCGTCTCGACAGCCTCGGGGCGCTCACGCGCGGCCAGCGCCAGACCGGCGGGCAGGGCCTGTTCGATCCCGCCGACAACCTCGAAAGCGAATATGCCTGCGCCGCGCTTCTCTCCTGGTTCGACCTGCTGGCTGCGGGCAAGCTCTCCAGCACCACACTCGACGATTTCCAGCATCGCACCGGCCTTGAACTGGCCAACGAGGACGGTGTCCTCAAGGACGAGATGCCACCGATCCAGCGCTGGCTCAATCGCATCCTCGCGCTGCCGATCGCGCTCCAGAACAGCATCTTCGACGAGTTCCTTTCCCTGATTGAAACGCGCGTGTCTGCCGCGCGCGAAGCGGGGCGCCTCGATGTCGGCGTCGAAACGATCCTGGTCGACAAGGCGACGCTGATCGATGACGTGGTGTTGCGCACAGACGCGCGCACCGGCGCCACCTCGCATCTGCTCACCATCGAGATCGCGCGGCGCCGAAATCCCGTCTCGCTCGAGCGCATCCTGCGGATCGCCGATGGCGACGGAAGCGCCGGCTTCATGATCAACCGCAAGTCGGGCAAGGCGGCGCTGCGGATGCGGGCGCGATCGCTCATGGAGGAGAAGGAGGGCACGCCGATCCCGCGCGTCGAGATGATGCGGCCGACGCGCAACGAATATATGCGCGAGGATGATCTCTACGAATCCTCCTGGGAGGAGGTCGACCGCGAAGCCTTTTGCACCGAATGGTCAGCGGAAGTCGAGATCGCACGCGAGACCGTCGACAGTGAGACCATCCGCCTCGCAACGGGCCTGCTCCTGCCGATCTGGTCGGCGCTGCCGAGCGATCACATGGCAGTCAACCGCATCGTCGACGGGGAAGGGCGGTCCTGGCTCGGGCGCCTGGTGTTCGACGATCATGTGCCCCAGCTTTTCACCAAGCTGGGCATCGATCGGTCCGAAACACTGCCGGCCGATGCCGTGGTCAGGGCGGTGACGGCCGGGCGCAGCATCGACGTCTCCCATCCGTTTCCGCTCACGATCAAGCGGTCGGTCGTCAACGGTTCACCGCGAATTGAGCTCGTCGGTTGCCCATATGACCGCTTGGCCTGGCTCAAATCCATCGGTTGCTTCACCGAAGTGATCCAGTACCGCACCCGCATCTTCGTGCCGATGGCCTCGGCTGAGACGCTTCTGGCCCAGATTTTCGCCGAGCCCGGATGACTACTACGCGCCCTTTGAATCCTCGACGAACGGTGTCGAGCCGATCCGAGTTGGCTAGGGGGATGCCCTTGTCTGGTCGTACCTGGCATCAGCGTCAAACGGACGCTCGGCTCCCGGCCGTGTCCGGGTCGTTGGAGTCCTGAAGCTCGAGAGAGGGAAGGGGGAAGCGAAGCTGGTGTTCGGGCTGATCCGGACGCCAGATGGAGCTCTTCCCATGACCACTTCCGTTAAGCTCGCGAAGCTCACGCTCTCGCCCATCAATGTCCGCAAGCGGCCCGACGACCTGCTCGAAATCCCCCAGATGGCGGCCGATATCGAGGCGCGGGGTGTCCTGCAGAACCTGCTGGTCACGCCGCTGAAGAAGCCGCGCGGTACCTTCGAGGTGTTCGACGGCGGGCGCCGCTTGCGCGGTCTGCGGATGCTCGTCGAGCGCGGCGTCATCGACCCCGAGACTTACGATGTTCCCGTCAAGGTCCTGGTCGGCGACGAAGCCACGCTGTCGGAGACCTCGACCGCGGCGAACTTTCATCAGCTGAAGATGACGCCGGCCGAGGAATGCCGCGCGTTCCAGTATTTCATCGGCCTCAAGGGCGACATCGACGGCGTTGCCAAGCGCTTCGGCCTGACCCGCCGGTTCGTCGAAGGTCGCCTGCGCCTCGCGACCCTGGCCGAGCCGATCTTCGAAGCGCTGAGCGAGGGCTCAATCACGCTCGACGTCGCCAAGGCCTATGCATCGACCGAGAACCAGGAGAAACAGCTCCTCGTCTGGAGCAGCTACGGCAGCAGCTATTCGAACGCGGACACCATCCGCCGCGTCATCGCCAACGAGACGATGAATTCGACCGATCCCGTCGCCATCCTGGTGGGCGAAGACCGCTACGCGGAAGCCGGCGGCAAGGTCGATCGCGATCTCTTCAGCGACAGCGGCGACAAGTGGGTCAATCCCGAGATCGCGCAGCGGCTCGCCGCGGACATCATGGAGGCGGAAGCCAAGCGCGTCGGCGAGGAACTCGGCCTTGGATGGATCCGCCCGATCGCGTCCAACTTCACGCACAGCGCCGCCGCTGGTCTTTATCGCGTCATCCTGCCTGCACCCGAACTCACCGAGGAGCAGGAGACCCGGCTCGAAGAAATCTCGGCGCGGCAACAGGCCATTTCCGAGGAGATGGCCGACGATTCCATCGGTGAGGATGCCTGCAAGGCCCTCGACCAGGAATATGACGCGCTCACCGACGAGGATTATGCGATCCGGAACGTGGCGCCCACGTTGCCCGATGAGCTGCGGCCGCAAGTCGGCGCTTTCCTCAAGCTCACGCCCAAGGGCGCAATGGTACTCGACACGGAATATTATAGCGAGGAGCCGGTGCGGGTCGGCGGCACCGAGGACGAGGCGAAGGAAGGCGAGGATAGCGTCACGATCGGTCGTCCCACCGGGGGAGGCCGGGAAGGCGCCGCTCCAGTCCCTCGTCCCGAGGCCGTGGCCCCCGGAGGCAAGCCGCTCAGCGCGCGCCTCTACGATGAGCTCGCCATGCAGCGCCGCGACGTCTTGGCCGCGACGCTGCTCAGCCATCCGGCGCTCGCGCTCGACTATGCGCTGTTCGTCATGATCGACGACCGCATGAGCAGCTCCGCCGCCTACGGCTCGACCATTCGCGCCCGCTCCCCTCAGGATCCGGTATCGGGCGAGCTGCCGTCGACGCGGGCCCGAGCCTATTTGGCCGAAGCCCATGACGGGCTCGACGCGGTCTGGACGGAGCACAGCAGCGAAGTCGAGCGGTTCGAGGCGTTCCGGGCGCTTGACGACGACGGCAAGGCGGCTTGGCTCGCCTATATCGTCGCGATGTCGCTCGAAGCGCCGAGCTACCGTGCCGATCAGTGCCCGCTTCAGAACCGTCTCGCGACGATCATGGGAGTCGACGTCGCAAGCTGGTGGCGGCCGACCTCGGAGAACTTCTTCGACCGCGTCAGCAAGGGCTCGATCCTGACCTTGCTCGCCGAAGTCGGCGGCGCCGCGCTGACCGCCCGTCACGCCACCATGAAGAAGACGGAGATCTCGCAGTCCTGCGCGAAGCTCTTCGCAGGTGAGGCGATCGTCGAGCCGGAAGTTCGGGATACGGCGCTCGCTTGGGTACCGAACGCGATGAGGTTCCGCGACCAGGTGGACGTCGACGATCTCGACCTCGAGGAGGGTGCCGGCGAACAGCCGGACGATGCCGAGACCGTCGACGCGGTTGAAGCGAGCGAAACGGGGCTCGAACCGCACGCTGACGAACAAGGCGCGCTCGCGGCCTGAAGCCTCGCCTTCTGGATGTCCTGACCGCCGGCGTGCTTTCCCGCGTCGGCGGTTCCTTTTCCTCTCCACTCGGGAGTCCCCGCCATGCCAGTCTCTCGGCGATCCAGCCGCGATGTTGCCGCGGAAATCACGGACCTCATCATCCGCAAGCTCGAGGAAGGCGTCCCACCGTGGTCGAGGCCGTGGCGCATAAGCGGCGGCGGCGGTCGGCCGCTCCGTCATTGCGGGACTCCGTACACGGGGATCAACACGCTCTATTTATGGGCGCTCGGAGACGCGATGGGATATCGTTCCCGGTTCTGGATGACCTATCGCCAGGCCGAGGCGCTCGGGGCCAATGTTCGGCGCGGCGAAACCGGCGCAATCTCGGTCTACTATTCCTCGTTCAAGAAGCTGGAGGAGCATCCCGAAACGGGCAAGGAGGTGGAGCGCAACATCCGCTTCCTTCGCCATTACATCGTCTTCAACGCCGACCAGATCGATGCGCTGCCCGCCTATTTCTATGCGCCAGACGAGCCGCAGATGCCGGTGGCGCCCTCCCTCCGCCAGGCGGCAATCGATGCTTTCTTCGCCGGCATCCCCGCCGATGTGCGCCATGGCGGCAACCAAGCCTACTTCACGCCGACCTTTGATTATATCCAGATGCCAAATCGGACATCGTTCCGCAGCATGGATCTGTACGCATCGACAAGGTGCCATGAGACAGTCCACTGGTCGGGCCATGCCGACAGACTCGCTCGCACCTTCGGCAAGCGCTTCGGCGACAAAGCCTATGCATTTGAAGAGCTTGTCGCCTTATCTGGACAGTCTGCGCCGCCCGCAACATTGCAGTAAGGTCGGCGATGGACGCCCACGGTAGGCAGTAATCAGGCTGGCCGTAGCGCTGACCCAAGAGCTGGCGGAGGCCAGCCTGATTGCTGCCGGGCCATAGCGCGCATCGGTGTGAAGGTCAGCTTCCGGGTGGGGGGTCCGGGGGGAGGGCTTCGCGCCGGTGTCGATCATTTCTGTTTACGAGCGCCGCGAGGCCAAGGGCCTCGATGCGCATGTGCCGCTGATCCAGCGCGGCGACGCGCTTTATGATCCCGATCTGGATCGCTTCTTTCTCGACCTGCCGCTGTCGGACGTCCGCTCGCGGCACTCGCTTCGCGCCTATGCCTATGATGTCGTTGTCTGGCTTCGCTTTCTCGATGCCTGCGGCAAGACCGTGTGGGCTGCGACCCGCGACGACGTCGATGCCTATCATCGTGAGCGACGCCGCGACGAGGCCGATCACCGGATAACGGCCGCAAGCTGGAACCGCGCCGTCGCCAGTCTCGATCGCCTTTACCGTTGGGGTGAACAGCAAGGGCTGATCACCGACGCGCCGTTCAGCCGCCGCGCCGTGTGGCGACCGGCGCATGGTGGCCGTCGCGGCATGATCGCGGCGCGCAACGACGCCTATGAACGTGTCGCCAGGCGATCGGATGTCCGGTTCGTCACGATGGACGACTACCGCATTTTCGGCGAGGTCGGCCTGCGCGGGCTCACCCCTGACGGCACGGAGCGCCCCGGCGCTCGCGACCGTAATGGGCTACGCAACGCGCTGTTCGCCGATCTTCTCGTCACCACTGGCCTGCGCCTCGAAGAGGCGTCGGGCTTGCTCACCACCGAGCTCGCGGCGATCGACCGCGCGGACGGCGATGCTGGGCAACTTTGGCTGCCTCTCCCGCCGCCGCTCACCAAGGGCGACCGGGGACGCAGCGTTCTGGTCCCACGCCGGCTGCTTCGTCAGATCGCCGCCTATGTTGCCGTCGAGCGCGCAGCGGGCGTGGCCAAGTTCGCCGCACGCGATGGCGCGGCCCGCTTCGAGCGACCGATCCCTGTCACCCGCGCCGGTCTCGACCGCATGCGCGATGTCTGCACCCCGGAGGAACGATGCCGCCTGATCCTGTGCGACGAGGATGGATCGCCCCGCGAGCCGGCGGCGCTATGGCTGACCGAGGTCGGGCAGCCTGTCCGCCCCAACTCGTGGGAGGTGATCTTCACCCGCGCCTGCAAGAGGTGCGCGGAGAACGGCTTCCCGCTGTCGATCAGCCCGCACCAGCTTCGCCACACATTCGCGGTCCATATGCTCGCCTTGCTGATCCAGCAGCGGCTGCGCGAAGCGGCATTGCCGGCGGGGCCGGTGGAGAGCTATCGTTTGATCCTGGGCGACCCGCTGCAACAGGTGCAACGCCTGCTCGGCCACGCGAGCCTCACCACCACCTATATCTACCTCGACCATATTGCGACCCGCGCCGATACGGTGGATGCGGCGGTCGAGGAGCTGCTCGCGCTGCTGCCGGGACCGCAGGGCGCATGAGCGGGCGTGCCCGCAAGGGTCGGCCCGTCGTCTTCTCGCCGATCACGCCCGAGCCCGTGCAGCCTGATCCCGTGCTCGGCCTCAAGTTCACCATCGAGGCGCGGCATGGCGGGACGGTCCTGATCGATATGGCCGCACTCGATCCTCGTCCGCTCGCCATCGCCTTCGCCGGCGCGCTGCGTCGGTCGGCCGCACTCGGAGGACCGATCGGTGCGGCGAGCGTCATCAAGCAGTATTTAAATGCCTACCGCCTGTTCTTCGCCTGGCGTGGCGACGAAGCGCTGAACGTGGCTGGCGTCGGCGACCTGCGCGCAGCCCATATCGATGGGTTCGCCTCCGCGCTCGACCGCCGCGGGATGGGCGCGATCCACCGGCACATAACGGTCGGCAAGATCGTCAACACATTGCGCGCGATCGAGGCAGACTGGCCCGATCGGATTGCGCCTGACCTGCATGAGCGGCTGCGCTACACACTGGCCACGTCGGCGGGCCGCTCGACCCCGCGCGATGCTTATAGCCCCTTCGTCGCCCGCGTGTTGCGCGACGCCGCGAGGACCGACGTCGAAGCGATGTTCCGCCGTCTCGGTGCCGACGACCGCATCGATGAGGGCGACCCGGTCATCGCCAGAGCGCGGGCCGACGTCGAAGCCATCATCGCGCGGCAGGGCTTTATCGTTGCAGACCATCCGGCGCTGAAGAGCCTCTATTTCATGCGCATGCGGCGCGGATTGCCGATCAGCACGCTCATCGACGATCTGCATGGCCGCCATCACCTGCTTGCGCGCGATCTGCCGGCGCTGCTCGTGCTGCTCACGCTCGATACCGGCCTCGAGCCCGAGTGCCTGAAGGCGCTGACCACAGATTGTCTCACCAACCCCCATGCCGGCACGGTGGAGCTGCGCTATCTGAAGCGCCGCGCCCGCGGCGCCGAGCACAAGAGCATGCGGGTGCGCGATGGCGGTGGCGGCACACCGGGCGGCCTGATCCGTCGCCTGATCGACGTCACCGCCGCCGCCCGCGAGCACCTGCCTGACGATTGCCTCTGGGCCTATCACAACGTCGGCGGCCTTCGCGGTGGCATTTTCGATCTCAAGCACCAACTTGCAGCCTGGGCTCTGCGCCATGGCATCAGCGATGATGACGGCAAGCCGCTCCACCTGCTGCTCTCCCGGCTACGCAAGACCCACAAGGCGCTATGGTACACCAAGACCGAGGGGCACATGACCCGCTTCGCGGTCGGCCACTCGCGCGAGGTGGCGGCGCGCCACTATGCCGATCTGCCGTCGCTCCGGCCCCTGCACGAGACGGCCATCGCCGACGCCTTCCGCGCGGCGGTCGCTGCCGCGATGCCGACCGTGCTTCCGCCCACCGCCGAACAGACGTTGCGCGAAGCGCCCGATCAAGCTGCGCCGCTGATCCCGCTGGCTAACGTGGGGCCGTTGCTCGACGGCGAACTGGATGTCTGGCTCGCCGCCTGCGCGGGCTTCCATAGCAGCCCCTTCGCCGAGGCCGGATCACCCTGCGCGCAGCCCTTCTGGGGCTGTCTCGATTGTCCCAACGCCGTCATCACCGCGCGCAAGCTCCCCGCGATCCTCGCTTTCCTCGCATTCGTCGAAGAGCAGAGGCTGAGCCTGCCCGCGACCGACTGGGCGGCCAATTTCGGCCGCGTCCATGCCCGCATCACCGCCCAGGTCCTGCCGGCCTTCTCCGATGCCGTCATCGCCGATGCGCGCCGGCAGATGGAGAGCGAGCGGCTTTATCTGCCGCCAGAGGTCCGCACATGACCATGCCCGCCCATGCCCAGGCGCCCGCCTTCGACGATCGCCCCGTGCTGGCGAGTGCGCCGCTCAAGGAAGGCCATATCCGTGAGGAGCTATCGCGCGTCGGCGACCCGAGTTGGGATCTCGGTCCCGCCGTCTTCCGCGAGAACGCCCGGCGCTGCCACGTTACCGTGCATTTCGACGTGCTCGAACATGCCGATGTCCAGGCAGCGATGCGTGCCTATCTCTACGCGCGCCTCAACGTCGATCTTCCCGGCTATCGAACGAAGTTACCACCCGCCTGCATACGCCAGGTATTCAACCGTGCTCGCCGGTTCTTCGCCTTCGCCCGTGAGCGGCTCGGACGGCTCGACGTTTCCCGTATCGATCCGCCGTTGGTCGATGCCTATGTCCGTCATCTCCGCGACGATCCTGCCCGACGACCCGTCATCGTCGGTCACCTCCTCGAAGTGGTCTCCGATCTCTATTACTATCGTGACCACCTCGCTGGCGGAGGCCTTGCATTCGAGCCCTGGGCCGGACAGGCGCCCGCCCGCGTTGCGGGCTACCGCCATGTCCGGGAGAACTGCACGCCGCGCTTCCCGGAAGTGGTTATCGCCGCGCTGCTCGCCTGGTCGTTGCGCTACGTCACCATGTTCGCTGACGATATTCTCGCCGCCCGCCACGAGCTTGATCGGCTCGAAGCGCGCCGGGATCGCCTTGCCGCCGACGACGCGGGCCTTCCGGACGCGGATCGCCGGCAGCGTCGCCGCGCCCGCCTGAACGCCTATTTCGATCGCCGCCGCCGCGAGGGGCGCGGCGTACCGATCTGGGGCACCGCTCATAACGGCAAGCTGCGCATCGATCCGGGCACCGGCGCCGTGACCCCACCGATCAACGCCCATCTCCTGCATCTCCATGCCGGGATAGACGTGCAGGCCGAGCCTGGCGCGCATTTCATGCTGACTGGCGGTGAAGCGAGGTTGATCGACGCAGTGGCGGCCGAGCTGGGGGTCGAGGTCGGCGGCATGGACACGCCGATCACCATCGATCCCGAGAGCGGTCGGCCATGGCGCGAGCGCTTCGACGCGAAGACTCTCGCACACGAGGAACGGATGCTCCAGGCCGCCGCCTATATCGTGTGCGCCTACCTGACCGGCATGCGCGACTGCGAGGTGCAGGCGATGCGGCGCGGGTGTCTCTCGATCGCGCGCAGCGAGGACGGCCTGATCGAACGGCATCGCATCCGATCGACCATCTACAAGCGCCGCGCCGCCGCGGGCGAGGCGGCGAGCTGGGTGACGATCGAACCGGTCGCAGACGCGATCGCGGTGCTCGAACGTCTGTCGGCAGGCGCGGCACGCGCCAGCGGCAGCGATACGCTCTGGCCGGTGCTTCGTCCCCGCGCTGTCAGCAAGACGCATCTGTCGAGTGAGGTGGTGCGCCAGCTCAACACCTTCCGCGATCACCTCAACACCGCCTTCGGCAGCCCCGATGAGCCGGTCATCCCGCCCGGTCCCGATGGCAACCCATGGCGCATCACGACGAGGCAGTTCCGGCGCACCATCGCGTGGCACATCGCCAACCGTCCGTTCGGCACCATCGCCGGCATGATCCAGTACAAGCACGCCTCGGTCGCCGCGTTCGAAGGCTATGCCGGGACCAGCGCATCGGGGTTTCGCGCTGAGGTCGAGGCGCAGCGCCGGCTCGGTCAGATTGACGACCTGCTGGACTATTTCGACCGGCGTCAGGGCGGCGCATCGCTCGGCGGTCCGGCGGGACCGCGTATCGCACGGACGCTCGACGATGCCGCCGTCAAGCTCGGGCCATTGCCCGCCATGATCGCCGATCGCGCCCGCCTGCGCGTCATGCTCGCCAGCGTCGCGCGCACCTTCCATGTCGGCCCGCTCGCGGATTGCTTCTTCGATCCCGCGACCGCGCTCTGCCTCAAGCGCGTGACGACCCCCGATCCGGCACAGCCGCTCACCGCCCTGTGCGAGCCGACCCGCTGTCCCAACGCCTGCATCACCGCTCGCCATAGGCCGGCCTGGGAACGCGCGGCGGCCGATGCCAGGGCGCATTTACGCGAACGGCGCATCTCCGATCTTCAGCGTCAGGCTCTCCAGCGCGAGCTTGATCGCCTGACCGCGGTGATTGCCGGGATCGATCCTCCCGCGCCGTAGACCACCCCGGCTGTTGGCGGAGTCCTGCGCCGGTCGGCGCGCCCGCGCAACGGCTCTGCCGTCCTTCGCTTCGCTGCGGCCCTGACGGGTGCGCGAGCCCCCCTGTGCCCGGCGCGAACGGGCCTCCGCCGTCGGGGATGGTCCCCGGCGCGAGAACGAAAGAACAGATCATGTCAGCCTCACAACGCTCAGACGTCTATGCTCGCGTCACGCAAGCGATCGTCGACGCCATCGAAGCCGGCACCGCCACCTGGCGCATGCCATGGCATCATTCCGGCGCCGACGTCACCCGCCCGACCAACGTCGCCAGCGGCAGGCCCTATCGCGGCATAAATACGGTCTCGCTCTGGGCGGCCGCCTATGGCAGCGGCTATACGAGCGGGGTCTGGGGCACCTATCGCCAGTGGCAGGCGCTCGGCGCGCAGGTCCGCAAGGGTGAGCACTCCAGCCTCGGCATCCTCTGGAAGGAGTTTCGCGCGAAGGATGACGACGCCGGCGACGATGACGACCACCGCCGGCTTTTCGCCAAGGCGTTCAGCCTGTTCAACGCCGATCAGGTCGATGGCTACGCGCCCGAACCGGGGCCGGACCTGCCCGAGAGCGAACGCCTCGCCGCCGCCGAAGCCTTTATCGCCGCGCTCGGCATCGAGACTGTCTACGGCTCGGCCAGCGCCTATTATCATATCGCCGAAGACCGCATTCACATGCCGGATTTCAGAGCCTTCCACGATGCCCACGGCTTCTACGCCACCCATATTCACGAGGCGGCTCATGCCAGTGGCGCAGCCCACCGGCTCGACCGGGATTTCAGCGCCAAGTGGACCAGGCACGCGCTTGCCATGGAGGAAGCGACCGCCGAACTGACCGCATCGTTCCTGCTCGCCGATCTCGGGATCGCGCACGAACCGCGACCCGATCACGCGGCCTATATCGCCTCCTGGCTGCAACTGCTCAAGGACGAGCCCCGGGCGATCTTCACCGCGGCGAGCAAGGCGCAGGCAGCGGCCGACTGGATGCACGCCCAGCAGCCATGATCAGGCATCTGATATCTCTGCGTGGAGCGCCTGCAACAGCGGACAGCCCGGATCCTGGCCCGCATCGCAGGCGCGCACCGACGCAGCCAGAACCCGTTCCATTCGTCTGAGGTCGGCGATCCGCGTGCGCACGTCCTCAAGGTGCGAGGCCGCCAGTTCACGCACGTCGGCACAGGAGGCCTGTCCACCCGCCGCCAGCCCCAACAGCGCGCGCACCTCGTCGAGCGTGAACCCCAGTTCCCGGGCGCGGCGCACGAAGCCGAGACGCGCCACATCCTCAGCGCCGTAATTGCGATAGCGGCCACGCCGCGGCGGGATCGGCAGCAGCCCGATCCGCTCGTAATAGCGGATCGTCTCGATATTGCAGCCGGTGCGGCGGGAGAGCTCACCGATCTGGATCGCGCCGGTTCCAGCCATCGTAAAAATACCTCTTGAGTCTGTAGCAACTACAGACGCTAGGACGAGCGCATGACCAGAACAAGGATTCGCCCGTGACGCAGCAATCGCGCCCATCGAAGGGGGTTGGCGCCGCGTCGCTGACGCTGGGAGGCATCGCCGCGGCATTCGGTGTCGCTTCATGCTGCGCTCTCCCATTCCTGCTGGCGTCGATCGGTATCGGCAGCGCATGGCTTGGCGGCATCGGTCTTGCGGCAGCGCCCTATCGCACGCCGCTACTCCTCATCGGCGCATTGTGCCTCGCCGCCGGGGCGGTGTCGCTGGCGCGCCAGCAGATCACCGCCTCCCGCTGCGGACCGGACGGCGTCTGCACACCCCCGGCGGTGCGGATCGTCACGCTCGTCGGGCTGCTCATCGGCCTCGTTCTGCTCTATCTCGGCTATCGCTATGTCTGATCCCGTCATCGAGCTGCGCTCCACGCTGACTTGCCCGCATTGCGGCCATCAGGCGACCGAGACCATGCCAACCAATGCCTGCCAGTTCTTCTATGATTGTATCGGGTGCGGGACGGTGCTCAGGCCCAGGTCCGGCGACTGTTGCGTCTTCTGCTCTTATGGAACCGTGCCGTGTCCGCCGATCCAGGTCGACGGCAAGGACGGCGCGTGCTGCGGCTAAGCACGGCGTATGAGCGTCCGCTCCGGCGTTGATATCGTTGCGGACTGGACCGTGGTCACGACGCCTATGGCGCAAGCGGCCCTGCGTGGGCTGTGCGGATCGTTCATCGGCACCAGATGGCGCGGGATGGATGAAGCCGAGAACCGCGTCCATCGCTACGTGCTGCAGGGCTATGCAGCCACGGGCCGCGCGCCGGCAGGGGCACAGATTGCTGGTGCGGTCGGCCCTTCATTCGACGAGGTCACCGCTGCGCTACGGCGTCTTGCCGGGCGCGATCTGGTCGTACTCGATGATGCCGGTCGTATAGTCGGCGCATATCCATTCACCGAACGTCCGAGCGAGCATCACGTGACCGTCGCCGGCATCACGGTGAGCGCCATGTGCGCCATCGATGCGCTCGGGATCGGCGCAATGCTCGGCCAGGCTAGCGTCATTCGTTCGGTCTGCCGCTCGTGCGGACAGACACTTTCTATTCGTACGCGCGACAATGGCCAGACCCTCGACTTCGCTAAACCCGCCGGCATCGTCATATGGTCGGGTCAGCTTTATGCCGACGACTGCGCAGCCACCTCGCTCTGCACCCAGCAAGGCTTCTTCTGTACTTCCGAACACATGGAACGTTGGCGTGCGGACAAATCCCGCCAGGATGACGAAGGCGTGCCCCTCAACCTCTCGGAGGCGCTCGAGGTAGGCCGCGCGCTCTTCGAAGCGATGCGAAGTGCTTTGAGACTGGCCAACGACTGAGCGGCATTGGCGCGCGACACCGCGACTGATCGCCCCAGATTAGCCGACAAACCATCATTTGCGCCCTTGCGACAGGCGCGGGCTGACGCCCGCGCACAGCGGACGCCGCTGACGCGGCGACGCTGTTGTGGGGCCTCCCTCGATGCGGGTCTGGTCGGCGCTCCCTACTAGGCCCGCCACGACGCGCCGCAAGCCCGGCTGCGCCGCGCTGCTCCATTGCATTTCGCCCCTCCGGGTGCGGCCCGCCGCTTCAGCGGGCCTCTCCGGTCGTTCTCGCCGCCCACCCCCGCCTCGGGGGAGCCTTGGGGTTTTGGGTGGGGCTGGAGGCTACCGATGATTTTGATCCCCCAACCGCCGTTTTTCGCTGGACTGTCAGGATATTGCGCTGAAATCGGGGCAGGGCTGTGCTGCGCCGATCTGGATCTCCCGAATATCCTACACGACAGCCACGCAAGCTATGTCGGACACTGGCTCGGCATCCTTCGCGGGGACAAGACCGCCATCATCCACGCGGCCGCCAAGGCCGAGCAGGCCTTTGCTTACCTGAAGAGCTTTGGTGGCGCAGCCGACGACAGCGTTCGGGACGAGCCAACGGCGGCGGCAGCTCTCGCCGCCTGATCGCCACGTCCGATCGATTTTCCATTCCACTCATATCGCGAAGGAGCACCACCATGGGCTGGCTCTACATGCCTCGCCAATCGCTCGGCGGACACGCATCCGCGAAATCCTATCTCGACGCTCAGTTCACCCATGAACGCCCGCAGGAGGAGGGCGGCTCGCGCGGGCTCAAGGTCCTGGCTTCGGCCTGCCCCGGAAACCGGGTCTATTACGCCGCGACCCAGGTGATGACGAACGGTGTCGGCGGCGAAATCTTCGCGATCGTCTGCCTCGTCCGATGGAACCCTCGCGACAAGGAGGGAATGATCCTCGGATACAAGGATATGGAGGAATCCATGGGTCCCTGTGAGGATGGATGTCCCGCGCATATCCTGGATCTCCTGACGGCGACCGACAACAAATACGCTCTCGACTGGCGGGAGCGTTGCCGGGCCAATCTCGCGAGGCGTGGACGCAAACTGTCGGACGGTGATCGCATCCGGCTCGAGGCGCCGGTGACTTTCTCGGACGGTCACGTCGGGCAGGAGTTCGTGGTGTCCAAGCGCAGGCGAAAGCTCCTCCTTCGCGATCCCACCAACGGTAGTTTCTACCGGATCAGCCGCCTCATGGAGCGCGCCTGGTCGGTCGTGCCCGTCACCAAGGTCCACAAGACGGTGTTCGCCTGAACCTCAATCGATATATCCTCGTGACGAAGGGGATCATTTTATGACCATCAGCATCGACAGGGACGGCCTCTCTCCCAAACGCGCGCTGCTCTGCAGCCGCGAGAACGCCATGCGCGTCGCTGGGCGCATCTTCGATCATTACCCAAGGAAAGTGAGCATTTTGCGCACGGCGGACCCGCTCCAGCCCTTTCGCGTATCCACCGATCCGTCGGCGCCGGGTTTCGTCGTCCTTGAAATGGTCGCATGACGCGCGTTCCGACCCTGGCTCTCCTGCTTATCGCCGCCTGCACGCCGAGCGATGCCGCCGAGGACACCTCCTTCAATGCTACCGCGCGGGCGCTTGATGGCGATACGGTCGCGGCCGATTTCCGGCTTCTCGGCGTTGACGCCTTCGAGCGACGGCAACTTTGCCAGAAGGCGGGCGCGTGCTGGGAGTGCGGGAAGGCGGCGCAGGATCTTGCCGCCCGCACCTTGCATGGCGGCGATGCCAATATCCGCCTGTCCTCGCCATCAAGCTACGGACGGCCGGTGGCCGTCGTCACGGTCAACGGTCGCGATCTCGGCGAAGTCATGATCGGCTCGGGACTCGCCATTCCCCAGCCCCAGTTCCTCAAGGCCGATCCCGATCGTGCCGCGCGCTATGCGGCAGTCTTCGCGGATGCCAAGCGCCGCGGCGCCGGAGCCTTCGGGGGCGAATGGATCGAACCCACCCAGTGGCGACGTGGGCGTCGTCTCACCTGCGAGCGATAGCGACGAGGAAATCGAGCGCGTCGGCCATCAGGGAAGCCGCCTGCGCCGAGACGCCCGCGATCATCTCGACCGCGAACATGCCGGCATTGAGCCCGAGGGCGATCAGCAGGACGCGTTCTCACCTCTCGTCCCGCGAACGCTCCTCGCCGCATCCGCCTCCGCAGCAATCACCGGCCATGGGCCAACCTCGATTCGACTGACGTAGCTCATTATCCACCCGACCCGGTCCGATGGGTCAAGCCAAGCCTCGATCTAGCGAGGCAAGCCCGGGTTCAGACACCGAGCTCCGGATCCGCCCACCACGAACGCCCCTGCCGGAAATCGTCCGCTGCCGACACCATCGGCCCATCGGGCTCGTCCGCGACATAGGGCGAGACGAGCGGCCGCGCCTTAATGCGGCGCCGATGGATGTCGCCGGCGATCCGGCCGCGCGCCTCCAGCAGCTCCTCGAGCCACATGAGATCGTCGATCATCTCGACGACACCGCGGCCCGCGAGGCAATAATAAATGCAGCGCTGGAAGTCGTCGCCCACCGGATTGCTGAGGATCGAGGCCAGCTTGCGCTTGCCGCCCGGCTCGCCCTCGTGAATCCAGCTCACCGCCTCGCGGAGCTCGCGGACCGAATAGAAAGCGTCCTCGATATGCATGCCGATGGCCGCATTGGCGATCATCCGGCGCGTCGGGCGGTTCTGCTCGTCGATCGCCGCATCGCGCAGCGTCACGTCCAGATCGAAATGGTCAAGATAGCGGGCGGTCGAAGCGGACACGGTGATTCTCCTTCATGAGGAACATTATATGAACGATCCGCTCCCAAAGAAAAGATCAATCACGGTCATGGTGGGTCTGCCACACCTCGCCGACGGCAAGCTGCTCGAGCGTGCCAGGCGGTTGCAGCAGCCGGTCCTCATCTCGGCGAACGCGCTCTCGCGCTGGACGAAGGAGCGCGGCTGGCGCAAGTGGGCGGGTTGGCGGATCAGCGCGCTCGCCAACGCCACCGGCCTCAAGAGCCTTAGCCTCGACAGCGCCGGCTTCAGCGCCATGGTGACCTATGGCGGCTATCCGTGGACAATCGACGATTACATTCGCCTCGCCGCGGCCTTTCCCTTCCAGTGGTGGGCGAGTCTGGACTACTGCGTCGAGCATCAGGTCGCGGGCGACCGCGACGAGGTGCTCGACCGGATCTCGCGCACCATTCGCGCCAATGTCGAGTGTCGCCTGCGCGCTGAAGATCAAGGCATCCTGACCAATTTCATGCCGGTGATCCAGGGACGACTGCCGTTCGACTACGAGCGCTGCGCCGACGCGCTTTCAGGCACGATCGAACGGGCCGGACTGGTCGGTGTCGGGTCGATGTGCCGGCGCCCGATCCACGGGCCCGAAGGCCTGATGGCGGTCGTCGATCATCTCGATCGCGTGCTACCGCCGGGCATCCGGCTCCACCTCTTCGGCGTGAAGGGCGAGGCCATCCCTTATCTTACGGTCTTCGCGCATCGGATCGCCTCGATCGACAGCCAAGCCTACGGCGTAGCGGCCAGGAATGCGGCGCGACGCGGCGGCATTGCGAAGAGCGACGCCATCGTGGCGGACCATATGGAACTCTGGGTCTGCTCCCAGCATGCGCGCATGCGCCAAGCGCAGCGCCAGCTTCCGATGCAGGTGCCTGTAGCTGAACCCGCGCGACCCGACGACCCATGGGAGGCGGCCATCGCGGAAGCGCGGCAGCAAATCCGCGAACTGATCGAATTTGGTGATCTCGATCATGACGAAACCACCGCTCCTTGGATCGAGCAATGGGCGGCTGACATTTATCGCGAACGCATGACGCGCTGAATGGTCCCGTCATCCTCAATCGCCAGAACCTGGAAGCGCGCATGAAAGGAGAGCGGGAAGGCGGGGACGACGAAACTGGGGCCTGAAGGCTCCTGCAGCCTTGGGGAACCCTCATGCACTTCGGAACGATCGTCACGCACCGGGCAACCGAACGCTCGAACCGCGCAGAAATCCGCAACCCCATCCTCGCGCTCCCCGCCATTGCGCGACTACGGGAACTCGATCCTGAAGTCCGTGTCGCCCTGCAGGAACTGCTGCTGGATCTGCAGCAGGACGCTAGGGCGCGCGCGGAGACGAGCTGGCGGCGGCGCAAGCCGCCGGTCGCAGCATATTGGGCAGCCTGCGGCGTCTATGCAGGCCACATCGCTCGCGCCATCGGGGCGGGCGTCGGCCGCCGGCGCGGAAAGCGAGCGTAAGTTGTCCAAAGCCCCTTAGGAGCTGTCCGGTTATTCCTCATGAAGCGCGTGGTAGCTGTCCAGGCAAGACCGACTGTGACGCCCGCTGTGACCTTCCGCTCACCTGATTGCAGCAGCTTCTAGCACTATTTCCCGGAGAAAATCGTATGATTGATCATCATGATACACCGTTGCTCCGCGCGGTCAGAGAGAGCGTCGATCGTTGCGGCCAAGGCGTCGTCGCGGTCGTAAACGGTGAAGGAACACCTTCTCAGGCCCACACTATCGGCAACGCCAATCGCGGCCTCCCCGAGCTTCTCGGGCTTGGCGCCTTCATGCCACAGCGCATTTTCACAATCCTTGCCCAGATCGGTCACGAAATGCGCAAGGCGGGAAAGCCGCCGGGAATGTACATCGATCTGGGTCGTACCTATCCGATCAAAACACGTATCGCAGGGCCGGCGGCAATGACGTTTTATACCGACAGCGCGGGTAAATATCTTGGTCACGCCGACTATGCGGTTGTGCAGCTCCTGTTTGCCGATCCGCTCGGCCGCTACCCTGGCGAGGAGAACTGTGACCCTCGCTATGAAGTGCAGCATGTTTGACCCGATCTCTTTGCCTTCGCGCCGAGATTTGCTGCAGTAATCATTGCCGTGATCATGGCGGCGAGGGACTGGGCTTTGCCGCAGTGCGCGTCGCTATCGTCATCACAAGCTTGATCTGTGCGCTCCGGCGACGGACCAATCGCGAAGCCATGCGGCAAGGCTGAAAAGGGAAGGGGGGCCGGGGTCGCGAGTGGAAAGACCGCTCGAGATTTCCGGAGGACCCCATGAGCTACGACGTGGCGTTTCGCTATAGCCAAGCGCTCGACCCCAGCGCGCTGATCACCATCGGTACCACCTTGCACGCCGTGCAGGCGGCGATCACGGATTGCCGCAACGCCGGCATCGATGTCGAAACCGACCCCGCCGTCATCCTGCTGGTGCGGCATCTGTCGCAGGTCTGCGCCGATCGCGGCACAGACGCCGATCTCCGCCGGGACTGCATGGCGCGTATCGCCGATTTGCGGAACCGTCCCATGCTCAAGACCCTCGCCTTGCGCGGTGTCGCCTATGACGAACCGGCAAAGCGTCTCTTCCACTCCGAGGGCCGCGCCGCGCTGCGACGACTCGCCGAGGCGCTCGGCCTTGAAGAGGGCAGCTTCGATATCCGCTCCAACAAGGCCGGGCCGGCCGTATCCGGCGAGATCACCCTGCACGGCGAAACGCTGTGGGTGCAGCTCTCGATCGGGCCGTTCGGACCCGACCGCGAGGTCTGCTTTCGCAAGGTGCAGGGCCGGCAGGATCATATCGGCGAGCGCAACCACTGGGCATCGGTTCGCGAGCTGGTCGAGCCGGATCGTTTCGCCGCGCGTGTTCGCCGCGAACTCAAGCTCCCCGCGGCGGCGCCCACCGCGCCGCGGCTCGTCGCCTGAAGGGGGCAAATCATGCGCATCCTTCTCACCCGCATCAGGATCGGCGTGGACGTGCCGAGCTATTCTTACCGCACCTATGTCCCCTTCACCGAGATCTCGCTCGAACGTCAGGCCTTGATCTCGATGCACTCGGACTATGGCCACGGCGCCGGGCTCCTCGCTCGTCTGCCCGATGTTATCGCGCCAATGGCGCACCTCGAGGCCGCGTCCGGTCTCGACAAGCACAACGTCGCGAAGGCCATCGATGGCGTTGCCGATCGTCTCGCTGCCGTCCTCCTCGGTGCAGCCTTTCCCGAGATGACGGAACGGATCCTTCCGTTCCGCCTGGATGTCGCGTCCGTGCCGCCCAACGCGCGGCGGTTCGGGCGAAGCGAAAACCTCGCAGGACGCTACGAGATGCTCGTCCAGGCGCGCGATAGCCTCACCGCCGCGAGCCTCGGCTTCCGGTTGGAGACCGACCGATGATCTCGGAGCCGTTCGACCCGGCCGATGCTGGCACCTGGATCGCCCGAGGACGCAGGCCGGAGCATGCCGCCGTCATCGCCGAGGCCTGGCGCCACTTTCCGGATCTGCCAGCGGCGGCGGCACCGGAAGATCGCCTCGCGCGCATGCGACAGCGCGCGTTGGCGCTGCGGCCCGTGATGGAATCTATGTCGCGCGCCGCCGAGGAAGAGCGCCAGGCGCGGAACTTCGCCTTCACCGAAGCCCGCATCGCCAAAGGGGAGGGCGACGATCGCGATCGCGCGATCCTGTCTGCGCGCAGCCTCCACGGCTACGATTGGGATCGGGCGGTGCAGTACGCTTATGGCTGGTATGCTGCGATCGCTGGATGGGAACCGCGGGTGCGCCGGCCGGGATGTTCGACGGCCGCGACGATCGCCTACGATCAGGGCTTTGCTGAGGGCGGCGGCAACCGCGACGATCTTTTCGATACCGCCCGGCGCGCCTTCGAAGCGGCCGCGCCCCAGATCGAGCCGCCCTTGCTTGCCACCGGCCGGCCGCGCCCGAGTGAGTGGCCGAAACCGACCGACGAGCCTTTGCCCGCCCGCTGGAGCCGGCGGCTGCTCCTGCTCGGCGCGCCCGAGGCAGGCCTGGTCCCGCCGAGCGGTGACGCGAAGCCCGACGTCGCCGTGCTCCTCCCGACATTGCAGGCCTGTCAGGGCTATGGCGAACTCTTCGTCATCATCATTTCCGGCGCCGGTTTCCATGCGTTCGGCAATCAGCCGCCGGACGCTCGACCGTTGGAAGCCGCTTCCGGCGTTGTGTCGGGATCCGATCCGCGACTGGATCGCCAGCTCCGCGCACTGCTTGCCGGCCGCGACTTCGATGATGTCCTGATTGCCGCCCAGGAAGGCTATCTCGCGCTCCTTGACGCCCATGCGAGTGCGCTGCCGCTCTGCCGGACCATGGAACGCACGCGCAACACCGTCCTCCAGCAGCGCGCCCATTTCCGGATATGGCTCGATCGCGGCCTGTCGGCGGGCGAGAGCGTCGGCGCCGGTCACATTCGGTGGGGCAAGGCGGCCAAGGGTCTGACCGGCAAGCTCGGCGAATTCACCGCCCGCTATGCCGGCAAGTCGCCCGCCGGCGGCCATCGTATCGTGGTCGAGACTGAGGATGGCGAGCCCGCCCATCGCTATGTGACGCCGCAGGGCGAACCGCTCTCACCCGAAACCGTGATCGGCAATCGATCGCATCTCCGCAAGGAAATGGCCGCGCGGTTGCGGGCCTTCGGCGGCGCCACGCGCCTGTCCGCCGCTCCAATTTCCGATCTTCTCGATGCGCTCGCCGCCTGAGCCGGCGCTGGGGTGAGGGAAGGGGGAGCGCGAGAGAAGAGCCGGCAGGCTGACAGACCGGATCTTCGCCCCCTCAAACACGGGAACTCACCATGTCCGATACGCTTGCCCCCTCTCGCGTCCCCGTTGCCGCCGATTCCGATCTCATTGATCAGCTCGACCGGCTAACCGTGGCACTGACCGAGACCGAATATCACGCCGCGACGATCCTCGCCTTCGATCCCGACGCTCACGTCTCCGCCGGGCACCTCGATCATGGCCAAGGCGAGCCACGTGACCGTCACCTCGCCGGCGACGCGATGAGCCTGCGGGCCTGGCGGATCCTTGCCCGGGCCTGTGCTCCCGCATCCGACCGATTGGACGACACAGCGCGGCTCGCGCTGTTCCTCGCCGAGCGATCCACGCCGATTGACGCGGTGCGTGAACCGGGGATCCGCGACCGCGTGCGCATCCGGGTACGTCCGCGCGTTGGCGGGGACCGATTTGCGGGCCGCGAGGGCGTGATCGTGAAGACGCATTTCGCGGGCTTTTATGTGAAGCTCGACATGACGCCCCGCGAACGCAGTCAGAAGACCGAACTGGTCGAAGCGGCCTATCTCGAAGTTCTGGCTCCGGCCTCTGCCATTTGAACCGCTCCAACCGATATGGAGGCGTACATGCCTAAAACCTTCGCCAAAAACGTACACGATGCGGAGCCGGTTTTATCAGGGAATCGGCAAGGCGGCCCAGGAGCTGGCCGACCTCTACGTCTACGACACCGACCTGGAAAACCGCGCAGCCTTCAAGGAGCTGCTGTGGGATGCGGTGATGCATTCGCTCGTCGAGCACCACGGGTTCAAGCCGGAAGACCTGTAATGGCCAAGATCGACCCTCTCGACCTTTTGGCATTCATTGCGTCCGGCTCCTCCATGACTACCGAGCAGATCGCCCGGAGATGGCCCGAATGGGCCAAGCGCAGCGACGCCGCCTACAAGCGCTATGATCGTGAGAGCGCGGCTTACCGCACGAAGTGGGGCTACCAGGCGCGAGGCACGAATGATCCTAAGGTCGACAGCCTGGCTGGCGCCCAGCGTTACTGGGTCCACCTCCCGCTGATCAGGGCATGCCTCGAGCAAAATCAACCCGATATCCTGTCGTGAGGAGGTATCAGTGCGACGCACTCATCAACCCAATATCCCCGACAACCGAGAGTTCTACGCTGCGATCGAGCGCAATATCGCGCAAAGCGGCCAGCATCTCTTCCTGATCTTCGCCGATGGGGAAACGCCGGCGTTCGCCTACACCATCGGCAACGCGCTGCGGGGACCGCCGGAGCTGCTTCTCATTGGCAATTTCCCCCCGCGCGTTGCCGGCGGCATCGTGAACGAGCTCGGCCAGCGCATGCGCGAGGCAGGCAGGCCGCTCGAAGGGGACATCGACGTGGGCGGCCGCTTCCCGGTTCGCGTGCGCCGAGCCTCCGCAGGGGCCCGGCAGGCCTATACGCTCCAGGCAGGACGTTACTTCCGCCACGAGGAATACGACGTGCTGCAGATCCTGCTCTGCGATCCGGGCGGCACCTATCCCGGCGAGCCGGGCTGCGAGCCCGGATACGACGTGCCGCTTGCCTGATCGCGGCGGCGGCCCCCCACATTCCAAGACCGGAGACAGATGATGTCCGAGCCGACCCACTTCGTCCACGTCTATGCGACCGTCAGGGTCAAGATGGCCGTTTCCGCCGACGATCATCACGAAGCGATGCTCGCAGCAGATGCCGCACTCTTCGCCAGGGGCTTCGGTGTGCGGCTTATCCCGACCGCAGAAGGCGCGCTCGATGCGGACTATGCCGGGGAAGTGACCGGCTATCTCGTCGATGAAGCGGGTGACCCGGAATTCATGCGGAGCGCTAACTACGGACCGGACTACGAGCCTGACTGGGGCCTGCGCGGCCGCGGCGACAACGCTGCGCCGATTGCCAGCTCGTAGCACCAGCAGGCAAAGGGAAGGGGGAGCGATTGGGTGGTGGCCAGACAGGCCAAGCCCCAGGAGATCCCACCATGGCAACAGTCGTACAGATCGACCCCTCCGCCGACCAATGGTCCGTGCCGATCGGCAGGCACAGCCGTGGCTCGCTCATGCTGAACCTCGAACGCCTGCTCGCCGGGCGGCTGCTCATCCAGGGCAGCAGCGGCGCGGGCAAGAGCAGAACCCTGCGCAAGATTATCGAGGAGGCCTTCGATTTCACGACAATCGTGCTCGTCGATCCCGAAGGCGAATTCGGCAATCTCGCCGCCCACATCGGCGCAACCTCCCTAAAGGGCTGCGAGCTGACCTCCGATGGCCTGACGGCAGCCGCGGCCCGCGCCAGGCAGCACCGCCTGTCGCTTCACGTCGACCTCACCGATCTCGATCCCGACCAGCGGATCATCAAGGCGGCGGCGCTCTTCGCCGGACTGATCGGCGCGCCGCGCGAGTACTGGGCGCATACCGTCCTGGTCTGCATCGACGAGGGCCATCTGCTCGCGCCACATCATGCCGGATCGGCCCGCGATGCCGAGACCCGGCGCCTTGGCGTTGCCACGCTGACCGACCTCTGTGCCCGCGGCCGCAAGCGCGGCATCGCCCCGGTCATCGCCACGCAGCGCCTCGCCAAGCTCTCATCCTCGGTGATCTCGGAGCTGCAGAACTTCCTCGTTGGCCTCAACGTGTTCGATCGCGACATCGCGCGCGCGGCCGATCTCCTCGGTTTCTCGGCGAAGGAGGCCGATGCCCTGCGAAAGCTCGCGCCCGGTGAGTTCTTCGCGATGGGCCCAGCGATGTCGCCGCTGCCTGTCCTCGCCCATATGGAAGAGACGATCACCGAGCATCTCGGCGCGACGCCAAGGCTCACCGCGGCCGCTGCGGTCGACAGTGAAGAAGCGGAGAAGCTGCTCGACCTGTCGGCTCTCCGCGAGGTCTCGAACGGCTCGCGCGATGCGGCTCTGACGCTCAAGGGCACCCGGGCGCTCGATGCCTTCCTCCTCGATCCTTCCGCGCCGCACGCGGCCTCGATCATCGGCGCGCTCAAGAGCATCGCGCCGAACGCCACGACCGCCAACGATCTTGCGGGCCATATCGGTGCCCCGCGCGAAGCCGTCGACAACGCCCTCGACATGCTCGCCGCCATCTCCGCGGTGGACACGATGCCTCGAGGCGAGGATCGCATCGCCCGGCTTCATGCCCGCCTCCGCGCCAAGATCAGCGACATCCCCGTGGTGGCGCTGGCATGAAACCGCTCGATCTGGATGCCGACATCGTCGAGCTGGTACCCGCGCCAAGGCTGGTATTGCCTGCCACGCCGCTGCGCGAGATGGCCTATCGGGCCGATGCATGGACACCGCAGGAGAGCGAACGGCTGCGCGCGCTCTTCCTCGAGGACACCGCGATCGCCGACATCGCGCTGGCAATCGGCCGGGGCAGGGCAGCGGTCGCCGAACGTATTGCGCTGCTCGGGCTCCGCCGCAATTCCACGCGGACATGGACCGAACTCGATGATGCGGAACTGTCGCGGCGCTACGGCGGCGAACCCACGGCGGCCATAGCTTCCGACCTCGGTCGATCCTGCTCGGCGGTCTATGCCCGCGCCAGGATCCTCGACCTAACCGAGGGTAATCCGGCGGAATGGACGCCCTGGGAGGACGCCCAGCTCGTCGAAGGCTATCGCCGCGGCGTGCCGTTGGCGCAGATCGCCACCCTTATCGGCCGGCCGTTCGGCGGCCTATCCAGCCGGGCCGGAGCTCTCGGCATCGTGCATGCGAACCATCCGCCGGACTGGTCGGAGGCGGAAACGGCGAGGGCTCTCGACCTGGCCGAAGCGGGTCATCGCTACACGGCGATCGTCGGGATGCTCGGCCAGGAAGGCTTTCCCCAACGCACGGTCCGCGGCTTCGGCCTCGCCATCCGCAAGCTGGGCTATGGCCGCGGCTGGGGCAGGGCCTGGACGCCGGAAGAAGACGCCCTGCTGCGCAAGGCCTACATCGACGGTACGAGTCTCACCCCGCTGCGCCGCCAGCTTGGCCGCACCGCTGGATCGCTGCGCCACCGCGCCGAATATCTGGGCCTGCGCGGGCTTCATGCCAACCGCAATGGCTGGCGGCTTGGTCCGGACTGGACCGAGGCCGACGAGGCGCGCCTTCGTGCGGACTATGGCCGTGTCCCGACCAAGGTCCTGGCGGCAAGCCTGGGACGGACCAAAGCTGCGCTCACCTCGCGCGCGAATAGCCTCGGCCTTGTCCACGGCTACATTCGGCCTTTCAGCGACGATGAAACGCGCGCGCTCGACGTCGCCTTCAACACCGGTGTGTCGCTCGCCGATCTCGCGGTGGCGCTCAACCGCAAGGCCATGTCGCTCAGCAAATACGCGACCAACCATGGCTATCAGTTCGGCCGCCGGCCGCGCCGCGCCGTGACGCTCGAAGCGCTCTTGGCCACGAACTGACCCGGGCTCGGGCGCCGAGCCATTCGCCCGAGCCCTTCCACGCCCGCCAATCAGAACGTCGCGATGCCGCGCGAAGCGGCCCCGTGACCGGGGATCTCTCATGCCGCCGCAGGATCGACACATCAGGAACGTCCTGAAACTCTTCGATGCGCATTGCTATCGTCACGACCGCTACACGCTCTTCTCCGACTGCATGGAGCTCATAGCGATCAGCATCTCGAACAGCGTCGACAGCCGATCCCGGGAAACGCGCGAGGCGCGCTATCTCGAGATCGTGGGACGATATGAGCAGCACACCATCGAGATGTTCCCTCGCGTCTTCGGAGAGATCACAATGGCACTGGAGGAAGCGCCAGGGGACGTCCTCGGGAGCATCTTCACCGCGCTCGAGATCCACAACAAGAACCGTGGGCAATTCTTCACGCCCTATCCGGTTTGCCAGATGATGGCACAGGTCACGCTTGGCGATGCCAAGGACGCCCTGGCGCTGATCGACGACAAGGGTTTCGTCAGCGCGATGGAACCCGCCTGCGGTGCCGGCGCCATGGTCATTGCTCTCGCCGAAGCGATGCGCGCCGCCGGGATCAACTATCAGCGCCATCTCCACGTGACGGCGATCGATATCGACCAACGCGCCGTACACATGGGCTATATCCAGTTCTCGCTGCTCCACATTCCGGCCCACGTGATCGTTGGTAACTCTCTCAGCAACGAGGTCCGCGAACACTGGTTCACGCCGGCCCACATCCTCGGCGGCTGGGGCGCCAGGCTTGCCAGCCAGGAACGCTTGGTCGAACAACCCCCGCGATTTTTTACTGAAACGACACCGGAACGCACAACCCACGATAAGCAAGCCCAAGAGCCAAGGACCAGAACGGTCGGCGAGCAGTTGACCCTATTCTGAATTGCAATCCCGCCAGCGCGCCTCGGCTCTGGACATCACACTCTGAGGCGGGCTCTGGATCACCAATATACCCGGAACCTCCGGTCAGAGCGATCATAGGGCTGTTCGAAAATCGCTGCCCGCACCTTCTCCGCGATCTCTTTGAGCGTGGCGAACATCCGATTGATTTCGGACAGATCGCTGAGCTGTTCCGGCCCATATCTCACCATGAGATAATCGCGCTGATCGCTCAATCGGACCAGATGCTCCGCGGTACGGCGCCGGAGAGACAATCCCTTCTCGACAGCCAACCGCGTCCGTTCGGCGAGATCATGCTGCAATCCCCGGACCTGCTTTCGATCGACCGAATGAAAGAGCAGAAACGCATTGAGGTAAGTCTCGATCGACTGAATGGCGCACAGCCTAGCCGGGGTGGACGAGACACTCCGGCCTTTCTCGATCTGCGGCAGCAGCCTGTGCGCGGCATCCCAGTAGGCGTCGGCCAAGGTCATGACCGTACCAACCGACGCCTCCGTGCCGGGATAGGACGGGGTGCGAGTCTCGATCAGCCCCGGAGGTGTTGTCGAGCGCCGCGTCGAAATATCTTGATCCGATGGTCCCTTTTCCAAACCGGCCGTCTCCCCAGAGGAAGTCCTATTAGGCGGGCTGCCCTTCGGTGGATTTCGGACTTCCGCGACGAACCGGCGCAGATTTCGTCGCCTTTGCCGATGCGGCAGCGCTGGACCCCTTGGGCTTGCGGCCAAGTCCGATGCTCTTGGCGAGCGTGCGACGCTGCTCGGCGTAATTGGGCGCGACCATCGGATAGTCGGCCGGAAGATTCCACTTCGAACGATAGTCCGCCGGCGTCATCTGATAGTGCGTCATGAGATGACGCTTGAGCATCTTGAGCTTTTTGCCGTCTTCCAGGCAGACGATGTAGTCAGGTTTCACCGAGGCACGCACGGATACCGCCGGCTCCTGCTTTGTCTCGGGCGCCGTTTCACTTTTGCCGAGATTGCTCAACGCTCCGTGAACATTCTGGATCAGGGACGGCAAATCCGCCACCGCCACGCTGTTGTTCGTCACATGCGCCGCGACGATATCAGCGGTCAGGGTAATCAGCGTGCTATCGTTTTCCGATACGTCGCTCATGATGATCTTGCCTTCTCTGGTTGAAGAACCCGGAAGACTATTCGCTACCGGGAACATGGCGCCCTGTGAAGTTCCCAAAGGCTCACAGGAGCACCTATTCACCCGCGCCAAACAGGGACGTACGATATCTGATCGCGTCCAAACCCGAACATTCCGTAAATCCCTTCATGTCGATTCATGTCCAAAGAAGAGGGGAATGGGCCGGGGAGACCGGTCGGAGGCCAAGCGCCTTCGACCCCTTCCACCCGGGAGCCAGGACATGGAGACCTCACGAAGCCAGCGATGGCGGGAACGCCGCGCCTTATGGGCGACGGACTCTCTCATCATCAATCCGAAGGCCTATTCGGTCGACATCATCGATCACGCCGTAGCGCGTACGTTCATCGCCGAGCATCATTATCTGCCGAGCTATCCGGCAGCCCAGGTCGCAGTCGGCCTCTTTGGACTCCGCGCGGTCCTGGCAGGCGTGGCCGTCTTCGCGGTTCCCGCGACCGACGCCGTCATCACCCGGCACACGGGCTTCACCGATCCGGCAAAGGGATGCGTTCTCGCACGCCTGATTCTTCTCGACCGGGTCCCGCAGAACGGGGAAAGCTTCTTTTGCGCACGGGCCTTCCGACTGCTTCGCCAGGCGCGGCCAGCGATCGAAGCCGTCGTTTCCTACAGCGACCCCGAATTCGGGCATACCGGCCGGGTTTACGCCGCTCTTTCCGGGGCGCACCGGGGCACCACGCGCCCGCGTACAGTCCTTCGCGCCGCAGGCCAGACGATCTCCGATCGGACGCTTTCGAAGATCCGGCTCCGCGAACGCGGGATGGATGGCGCCATCGACCAGATCGTCCGCCTCGGTCTACCGGCGCCCGGCCTGCGCGAGAGCCCAGCCGCATGGCTCGCCCGCCTTCAGGCCGAGCAGCTCCTGACCCGCCACCGCCAATCCGGACTCTTCACCTACTGCTTCGAGCTCACCCGCAACGCGCGCCGACAGGGCCGCGCACTCCCGCGGTTGCCCTATCCTAAACTATTGCCGGGGCCGTGATCGCTCTCAGGCCTTGACGCCTTCGACATAGGTGATCGCCTCACCGACCGTCTGGTTCTTCTCCGCGTCGGCATCGGGGATCGCGATTCCGAATTTCTTCCTCGATCGCCATGACCAGCTCGACGACATCCAGGCTGTCTGCCCCGAGATCATCAATGAAATGGGCGTTGGGCATTACTTTCTCGCGGTCGGCGCCAAACTGATGCGCCACGAAATCGCTGACCCGATGGCTACGTCACCCCAAGCGACCCTCCCGCGGAGCGGGCTCGTGCTCTGCGCGCAACCTGTTCCACAAGGTCTACATGCAGAACCTGACAGTTCAGGCGGGCAATAGCGGCCTGATCGTCGGCACTCCGAGCGAACCCCGGCTGATCGGGGTGACTCTGAGGCTGCACAATTAAACCAACCCGTCTCTAAAACGCTCGAATTTCGAGACGCATGCGGCCTACATGAGCTATCCGCTCCCCAGGTTAGGCCGTTACCGCTGGCTGTATTTCAGGTCGATTGCGCCCATCGCCAACGCGGAGGGAGAACCTCCCTCGCGCGCTATCTCCTCGTCAACGCAACGCTGCCTCGGGCTTCGAGTGTCTTTCGGCCGCACAGGCACGGTATAGACCTCGCCGTAGCCCGGCACGATGACCGTGCGCGCAACCGCGCGAGGATCGTCTGTCGGCGCGGGCTGAACAAGAACAGTGCCGCGGCCTGGCAGATATAACATGCGCGGTTGCGGGGCTGCCGGCTTCTGGTCAGAGGACTGCGCGGCTATCGGCGCAGTCGCGCCGATCGTGAGCGCGGCTGTCGCCGCCAAAGCCAATAATTCTATGCGGGCCACAGTGAGGCAAATTGGCCGGGGTGCGGTTTTCATCAAGTTAACGCCCCAATTGCTAGAGGAGTGGCCTGCCCTCTGCGAGGGAGTCCAGAGCAGTACGATCATGGATTAGGATGCGTCGTCCGATACTTGTGAGCAGGCCGGCCCTGGCCCAGGCGGAGAGCATTCGGCTCGCAGTGTGAAGGGTCGTTCCCGAGAACTCCGCCAGGTCCTTACGACGTAGCGGGAACGCTACCTCGTCGCCACCATCGTTACGGATCAGGCGCAGGAGCGCACGGGCGAGACGCTGATCGGCGCGCTGGGTGGCCAACTCGCGGACCCGATCCTGAAGTTCGATAAGCCGCGTCCCGATCACTCGAATGACGTTCAGCGACACCTGCGGATATATGCCGATCAGCACTACTATATCCGCCTCGCTCCAACTGAGGACGACCGACGCCTCCGCTGTGATCGCGTCCGCCGGAAGAAGGTGGTCAGTGAAGAGAGGCACTGTTCCGAACATTTCGCCGGAGCCGATAAAGCGAATGATCGCCTGCCCGCCATCACTGCCGGTCTGGATGATTCTCACGCTGCCCTTCGCCACCGCATAGGCCCGCTCGGCACGGGCTCCTTGCTCGAAAATCCTCGCATGTTTTGGCAATCGTTCGATGCGTGCGCAGGCATGGGCATGCACCAGCGCTTCGTGAGGCAGATCGCGAAATAGCTCCACCGCGCCGATAATCTTCAGGTGTGAAGCAAGGCCTCGGGTCTGAACGATGATTTGCCTCCTGCCTTCTCTCGTTCGGGTCGATCTAGTCGAAATAACAGAGCCGAGTTTGCGCCAGCGCAAACCGGCTCGCACCGACAGCCTCTACAAGCAAACTGTTATCATGAAGAGGATCGTCGTGACCAAAGCATTGTCTCCCCAAACCATGACGTTGGTCAAAGCGACGGCGCCAGCCCTTCAACAGCATGGCGTGGACATCACCACGCGCATGTATCAGCGGCTATTTGTCGATCCCGAGATCAAGGCGCTGTTCGACATGGCCGCGCAGGAGTCGGGCGCGCAACCCAAGCGCCTTGCGGCGGCGATCCTGGCGTTCGCCCAGAATGTGGACAAGCTCGACGTCCTGAAACCGGCGATCGAGCGGATCGCCGGGCGGCACGTCGATACCCATATCAAACCAGAGCATTATCCTGCGGTCGCCAATGCCTTGCTGCCGGCCATTCGCGACATCCTGGGCGAGGCCGCGACGGACGAAATCCTGGCGGCATGGGGCGAAGCCTATTGGTTCCTCGCCGACATTCTGATCGCGCGCGAGGCCGAGCTTTATGACGAGGCCCAGGCCGCATGACGGGGCCGGCGCCCTACAGCTCGTCGCCGGTGTTCGATCAGGACACATTGCCGGCGGCGCTGCGCGCGCGCCATGACACCAAGGCGGGGGTGTGGGGACTGATCCGCGTCCTCGAAGGTGAACTGAAGCTCACCTATCTCGAGCCGGCGTCGGAAGTCATCCTGAAGCCCGGTCATCCCGGTCTGATCGAACCGCAGCAGCCGCATTTCGTGACCCCGCTGGGTCCGATGCGGATGCAGGTCGAATTTTACCATGAGCCGCCCCCGAAGAGCTGATGATCGCGGACGATTTCACTCTTGCGCGCGTGATCCATGTCGTCGCCGTCCTGTTCTGGATCGGCGGCGTCGCCTTCGTGACGCTGGTGCTGATGCCGGCCGTGCGTGCCGGCAATCCGCCCGCTGAGAGGCTGGCGGCATTTCACCGGATCGAAGGCCGCTTCGCGCCGCAGGCTCGGCTGTGGGTTCTCCTTGCCGGCGCTAGCGGCTTCTGGATGACCTGGCGGGCGGACCTGTGGGAGCGTTTCGCCGATCCCCGCCTCTGGTGGATGCAAGCGATGGTGGCGATCTGGCTGGTGTTCGTCGCCATGCTGTTCGTCATCGAGCCGCTTTATCTGCACCGCCGCATGGCCGCTTCCCCCGATCCGGCGGCCGACTTCGCACGCATGGAGCGTATGCACCGTCTGCTGCTGGCGGCATCGGTCATCGCGCTGATCGGCGCCGTCGGCGGCAGTCACGGGCTTTTCTAAAGGAAGAGGGACGGGGAACGATGTCGACGACGAAACGGCTGTGGATCGGCCTGGCTGCCGTCATCTTCGCAGGATTCGCGGTGATGCTGTGGCTCGGGTCGGACCTTATGCGTACCGCGCCGCCGATCCCCGAACGGGTCGTGACCGCTTCCGGGCGCACCGTCTTCACACGCGACGATATCGAGACCGGCCAACAGGTTTGGCAGTCGATGGGCGGCCAGCAGCTCGGCAGCGTGTGGGGTCACGGCGCATTGATCGCGCCCGACTGGTCCGCCGACTGGCTGCACCGGGAGGCGCTGGCCCAGCTCGACGCCGTTGCCCGCACGAAGGGCGCGGCCAGCTTCGACATGCTGTCGCTGGCAGATAAGGCGGCTTTGCAGGCCGAGCTACGTCCCGGCTTCCGTGCCAACACCTATGACGCTGCGACCGGCACGCTGACGATCAGCGACGCGCGCGCTGCAGCGATCGCCGGCGTGGCAAGGCATTATGACAGCCTGTTCTCCGCTGACCCGGCAACGCGCGATTTGCGCGTCGCCTACGCCATGAAGGAGAACACACTTCCCGATCCGGCGCGGCGCAGGGAACTCGCGGCCTTCTTCTTCTGGACAGCCTGGGCGACCGTGACCGATCGGCCCGGCGATATGGTGAGCTTTACCAACAACTGGCCCTCCGAACCGCTGGTCGGCAACGTGCCCACGTCCGGCACCTTCATGTGGTCGCTTTTCAGCATCCTCTTCATGCTCGCCGGCATCGGCCTTCTCGCGTGGCACTATGCGGTCTGGCACGGCAAGGAACCGCCGCTCACCCCGCCCGCGGCCGATCCGCTCAAGGGGATCGTTCTGACACCCTCGATGCGTGCCAGCGCCAAATATTTCTGGATCGTCATCGCGCTCCTGCTCGCGCAGATCGGCCTGGGGGCGGCGACCGCGCATTATCAGGTCGAGGGCCAGCATTTCTACGGCATCAACCTCGCCGACTGGCTACCCTACAGCCTGACTCGAAGCTGGCACACCCAGCTCGCGGTGCTGTGGATCGCGACGGCCTGGCTCGGCACCGGCCTCTATATCGCGCCCGCCATCTCCGGCCATGAGCCGCCGTGGCAGCGCGCCGGTGTCAACTTCCTGTTCGTCAGCCTGATCGTCATCGTCGTCGGCGCGTTCGCCGGACAATGGCTGGCGGTGATGCAGAAGATGGGCCTCACCGAAAACTTCTGGTTCGGGCATCAAGGCTGGGAATATGTCGATCTTGGCCGGTTCTGGCAGATATACCTCTTCATCGGCCTGCTGCTGTGGCTCTTCCTCGTGGGTCGCGCGCTCTGGCCCGCGATCCGGCGCCGGGATGAGATGTCCTCGATCGTCGGCCTGCTGTTCCTCTCCACGGTGGCGATCGGTCTCTTCTATGGCGCGGGGCTCATGTATGGCGCGCGCAGCCACCTGTCCGAGGTTGAGTATTGGCGTTGGTGGGTGGTCCATCTCTGGGTCGAGGGCTTCTTCGAGATTTTCGCGGTCGCCGTCATCAGCTTCCTGTTCGTAAAGCTGGGGCTGGTGCGCGGCCGCACGGCCACGGTCAATGTGCTGTTCGCGACGATCGTCTTCCTGTCGGGCGGCGTGCTTGGCATGTTCCACCATCTCTATTTCGTCGGCACGTCGATGGCGGGCGTGGCGCTCGGCGCCAGTTTCTCCGCGCTTGAGGTGGTCCCGCTCGCGTTAATCGGCCTCGAGGCGATGGACACCTGGTCGCACAGTCGCGCGACGCCGTGGATGGCGCGCTACAAATGGCCGATCATGTTTTTCCTCGCGGTGAGCTTCTGGAATCTGGTCGGCGCCGGCCTGTTCGGCTTCCTCATCAACACGCCGATCGCGCTCTATTACGTCCAGGGACTCAACCTGACCCCGCTGCACGGCCATACCGCGCTCTTCGGCGTCTATGGGATGCTCGGCATCGGCCTGATGCTCTTCTGCCTGCGCGGCCTGCGCGATCATATCCATTGGAACGAAGGCTGGCTACGCGCGAGCTTCTGGTGCTTCAACATCGGGCTTGCCCTGATGGCCCTGCTCACGCTGCTGCCGATGGGCGTGCTGCAACTTCAGGCGGCGCTCGATCATGGCTACGCCTATGCGCGGTCGGCCGCGTTTATGGATCGGCCGCTGATCCATTTCCTCGTGTGGATGCGCACCCCCGGCGATGTGGTATTTGCCGCTGGCGCGCTGCTGCTGACGGCGTTTGTCGCGCTGCAATGGCTTCGGCCCATACCGGAAGTACCCGCCTCTACTGCAAAGGCGAACGAACAGAGCGTTTGACTAACACCTACGTGCCGATTTGTGGATATCAGTCAGCCCGTAAAATGACTGCTGTGGTGTAGAGGGAATGCAATTCCCATCCTAAGGATGCATAGAGACCGCGACCCTCTGCAGTGGCGACCAACACCTCCCGCGTCGCACCATGATGCGCGCGATGGATTCAAGTTTCTTCATGACGGTTCGCGCGAGGCCGCGCCGTCTATGAGCGGCGTTGGTTTCGATCCGATCGTATATGGCAAACTCACCGACGCGAACGACACGTCCGATTGCGACCAGCGCGCCGCTCGGAGTAAGCGCCCGCACGATTACAATGGGGCGAGGTTCAGCCGCATCGAGCAGATAGCCGTCAGGAGGCGCGGAATCGCCGGGCATGATGCGCCGATATTTCATCATGAAGCCCGGTGGCTGTATTACCCAGTGTTCTGGTAAGGCGACGCGCATTGCTGTCGCCGAGACACAAGCTTTCAAAAAAACCCACGGCTCCTCGATCGTGGTGGCCAATTCGTGCAGGGCCGGCGAGATATCGGTAAAGACATAGCGCGTCCGTTGTTGCGGCCATCCCACATCGACTCTGAAACCACCGTGATCTTCGACCGGAGGCGGCGTTTCGCGGGCAATGGTCCATCCTTCGATCCAAGTCGCCACAACTCTTGAATCGGCAACCAACTCATGTTCGTTAGCCATGCCTCATCCTATCAAAACCTGATGCCGGTTGGACGAGCAGATCAGTTTACGGGCGAGGGCGAAAATCGTTGATATATCGCTTGGTCTCGGAAACGCTGATTTTCGAGACAACGCAGCCTGAAAGGCTCAAAAGCGGCAATGAGCATCTCCTCGATTTCGACTTCCGGTTGATGGGCACAGGCGAGTTAGCCAGACAAGTCGTGGTTAGAGGTTCGGACTGCAATAATAGAGTTGTCCAAAGAGCCGGGTCCTCTCTACCGGTCTATCCTAGCCCTTGAACGACCGCTTCTGCGACAATCGAGACGTCAAGCGCCCCAGGTTGACGCAACGCTATCGAGCCGCTTAGCTCATTCTACGTTCAGCCATCTATGCTCATCTCGGCGGACTTGTTCAAACCGACACACAAACTACGCACTCGGCGCTTCGCACAAAGTTCTATAGGACAGCGAAGGCCGGTCATCCATCGATTCCGGCATCATTTGATACATGCATTATCTTAGGGCAGCCCGACGTAAAATTGCCGTCCCGAAACGAGCCATCGCCCGTGTCCGTCCATCCAATGATCGAGATGGCCAGCACCGCAGAGGCCGACGACCACCGCGACCTGACAACGGCGCAAACGGCCGAGTTCGGGGGTCATCTCGACCTCTACGATCGCACATCTTGCCTGCAGGACAGCGACTAAAGCGGGCGGCGACTACGGCAGAGAGGTGAGGGGAAGGGAGCCGGGCGCGCAGAATGGCTGCGCGAGACCGGAGCGACTCCCATGCTGGCCAGCGATCGCCCCGCGCCGTCCGCGCGGCCCCGTGACATCGACTATATCCGCGTCGCCGAGCCGGCTCCCGTCGTGCTTGCCTATGGCATCGGCGTCGACAGCACGGCGCTCCTCGTCGAGCTCGAAAGCCGCGGCACGCCGCCTGATCTCGTGATCACCGGTGACCCGGGCATCGAGAAGCCGGAGACCTATGTCTATCAGGAGATGATGGCGGCGTGGATGGCCGCGCGCGGCATCCGCTACGAGACCGTCCGCTACACGCCAAAGCGCTTCAAGCACTGGCCGCCCTATTACGACCTGCTGGCCAATGTCCTCACCAATGCCACACTCCCCAGCATCAGCCTCGGGCGCCACAGCTGCAGTCTTAAGTGGAAAGTGGCTCCGCAGGACGCTTTCCTGAAGCAATGGGAGCCGGCAAAGGCCGCCTGGGCCAGAGGCCAGAAGGTCATACGCCTCATCGGGTATGATGCCTCGCCCGCCGACACGCGCCGCTATAACCATGCGTCCGCCATCGCGAACGATCTGTTCGAATGCCGCTACCCCTTGCGCGAATGGGGCTGGAACCGCGCCGCCTGCATCGCGCGCATAGAGGCCGCAGGTCTGCCGGTGCCACCAAAATCGAGCTGTTTCATCTGCGGGGCGATGAAGCCCGACGAGGTCCGAGCGCTGCCTTCCTGGTGCCTCAGGCTCATCGTCCTTGTCGAAGCGCGCGCAGCTCCACGCCTGCGCACGGTCGAAGGCCTCTGGCGCCGTTCGACTGCGACCCGCCCGGGCCGAATGACCGACTTCATCCGCGCCGAAGAACTGCTCCCTGCGGCCGACATCGACGCGATCATCCGCGATGCGCCGGCCGATCTCATCCGCTTCCAGGACGTGGCAGGGCACGTCCCGCTCCCCGAACGACCGACAATGGCGGAGTGGCTCGACATGTTCAACGCCGGCCTGTTGGAGGCAGCATGACAGTCCCCGTCACCGAACGCATCACCCAGCTCAACGATCGCTGCCGGCACGGCCTCGACCCCAACGCGCGGATCATGGTCACGCGCAACTGTCTCGCCCGGCTTTCAGGCGACGGCGAGGGGATCGCTGAGGTACTCGCCCAGGCCGCGTTGCTTGCGGCCGTGCGCCGTTACGCGTTCCAGCCGGGTGATGGCCCCGAACGCGACTTCGGCGCCTTCGACCTGCAGGGGCAGCGAGTCCTCTTCAAGATCGATTATTACGACATGGCGCTCGAGTGCGGCTCCGAAGACCCGGCAGATGCCTCGATCACTCGGCGCGTCCTCACCGTCATGCTCGCCGACGATTACTGACCGCGTCCGCGGGCAAATCCAACCTTTCGAAATCGACTGCGCGCTCTTCCAGCCCTCCGGGCCGCGCGAGGGGAGGGGGAAGGCGAGCGTGAGGCTCGCAGAACCGAAGGCACGCGACCCCGGCCGACCCGGCCTTCCCATTCCACGAGGAGATCCGTCTTGAGCACTCCAGAACCGAGCTGCGCCACGCTGCCGCTCTCGCGCATCGTCAAGGGCGACAATCCGCGTCGCTATTTCGACCGGAAAAAGCACGACGATCTCGTCGCTTCGATCCGCATTCGTGGCATCCTGCAGCCGATCCTGGTTCGTCCGGCACCCAGCTCGGACGATAGCTACGCCATCGTCGCCGGCGAGCGCCGGTACAGGGCGGCGCTGGAAGCGTTCGGTTCCGACGGCGAGGTGCCCGCGATCATCCGCGAGATGACCGACCAGGAGGCCCTCGAGGCGGCAATCGACGAGAACGACAATCGCGACGACGCCTCGGAGACGGAACAAGCGGACGCGGCCGTTCGCGTGCTCGCCGCATGCCGTAACGATCGCGCCGAGGCCGCGCGGCGTCTGGGCTGGTCGCGGGCCAAGCTCGATCGCCGCCTGGCGCTCGCCGAACTCTCCGAGGCGGTCAAACTTGCGCTCGACGAACGGCGGATCAAGGTCGGCCATGCTGAACTCCTCGCCGCGATCCCCGCCGACAAGCAGGACAAGGCCCTCGAGACCATCCTGGGCTCCGGTCTCGATGTCAGCAAGACCCGCGACCTCCTCATGCGCGTCACCCAGAATCTCGGCGCGGCGTGCTTCGACAAGACCGACTGCACCACCTGTCCGTTCAACTCGGCCGCACAGCGAACCCTGTTCGAAACCCATGTCGATGACGGCCATTGCACCAATCCGGGCTGCTTCCAGCTCAAGACCGAGGCGTGGGAAACCGCCCAACGCGAGGAGCAGGAGCGCGCCGCTGCCGCGGCCAAGGCAGCGGCGCCGCCGCCCGCAGACGACATCGAGGACGAGGAACAGGATGACGACGAAGACGACGCCATCGACCAGAGCCCGCCGGAAGCGGACGATCAGGAAGAGGCAGGCGACCGCGCCTCGCCTTCGGGCACGGCAGCCACGCCCGCATCCACGCCGCCCACTGTCGTTCAATCCAAGGGCAGTATAGTCCAGGCGCACAAGCCAACGGTCACCGTCAAGTCGATCGCCGGCCGCACCAGCGACCTGCGCGAGGCGACGTGGCGCACCGCGCTCGCCCGTGCGCTCGCCGGCAATGCCGCGCACGCCCAGACCGCGATCCTGGTCGCCGCGATGTCGGGCACGCTCTCGCAGATCAAACCGGAGACGCTGAAGGCCCGCGCCGGCCTGCTGGTGGGCGCCTCGTTCCCGGAGCTCGCCTACAGCGCCAAGATCGCGGAGATCCGCGCGTTGCCCGAGGCTCAGGCCGAGAAGGTGCTTTCCGCGATCGGCGCCGCTTATGCCAAGGATGTGCTCACCTTCGGCCATGTCGCCGACCTCGCCCGGACCTTCGACGTCGACCTGCGCGATGTCTGGCAGGTCGATAAGACATTCCTCGAGCGCTACACCAAGGACGAACTCAGGTTCATCGCCCAGGAGTGCGGCCTCGTCGCGCATGTAAGCGAAAAAGCGTTCGCCAAGCTGCTCAGTGCGAAGAAGGCCGACCTGATCGCTGGCATGCTCAACGCCACCGGCTTCGACTGGGCCGGCCGCCTGCCGAGCTCGATGACGCTCGACGGCCAATATGGCCCGCCCCCCGTGCCGGCCCAAGCCGAAGAGCCGCTCTCCCGACAAGCCGCCTGACCCGCTTCTCCAATCTCACACAAGGACCGAACGCCATGCTGATCTCCAGCCTTCTTCCTATGCTCGCCCGCTACTCGCTCGGCTTCGATCTTGTCGCCGGCGCCAACGACACGGTCACCCTGACCATCCTTCCGCGCAAGGCCGAAGGCGCAAAGGACAATCTCGAGGCCAGCGAAACCCGGCCGATCTCGATCACGGCGACCGCCGCAGAAATCGATGCGGAGCTCGCCCGGGGCCCTGACGGCGCGCTCGGCCAGCTCATCGCCTCGCGCCGCACCCTTGCCGATCAGATCGCGGAGCAGCGACAGGCTGCCGAAGCCGCACGGGCGGCCGCCGCCGAGGCAGCCAAAGCCAAGGCGGCTGCGCCCAAGACGCCCGCGCCTGCAGCCTCACCGAAGACGCCGGCTCCCAGCAGCCCGCCGGTCGATGCCAAGGCCGAGGAGCCCGCCAGCCTCTGGTGACGCGCCGCCCTTGAACTTCCCGATCACCACCAGCCCGGAAGGCCAGCCATGCAGATCAACCAGCTCACCCGCGCCTATCGCTACGACGGCATCGACCTGCCCGTGCCGCCGCACCTTGCGGACGACCGCCAAGCTCTGCGCGCCTATCATGCTACCCTCTACCCGGCGATTCTCACTGCCGAGGCGGTGGACGCCGGCGTGTCGGGCACCGCCCACGTCACCGAATATCGCCGCGCCGTCGGCACCAAGGGCTGATCGTGCCCTGCGGCAACGACGCGCCGATCCCCGCCGCACCGCGCAAGACGCTCCTCGAATGGATCGAGCACGACGATGGCAACACGAGCGAGTTCCCCCAGCCTTCCTGCAGCGCCCAGGCCAAGGCGCTTCACGCGCGGATCCTCCCCGATCCCGACAACGGCAAAGGCGAAGCGCCGGAGCCGCTCCAGCCTCCTCCCGGTCTCAGGCTCGCGCCCCTCGGTTGACCTCGCGGGGCGAACGGTCGCGTTATCGGCCGACATTCCCGCGACCTTCGACCAGCCCCTCAGCAATCACCACAAGCTGATCGGCCGCTGGGTCGCGGGGCGAGAGCCGAGCGCCAAGCAATACACCCGTGTGAGTGCCCGCCGCCGCATCGAGCAGGTTTTCAACGCTGCCGTGCTCGAGATCCTGGACCCGATCGAAATCGTCGACCTGCGGATCGCGGTCCTCACCGGCGAAGACGCCAACCCGCCGGCGATCGCGGTCGCGTGTGACAGCCTCGGACAGCTGGATCTCGGCTGGATCGAAACCGGCGAGGCGCCCACCCCCTGGCGTGCCGCGGCCTATGCGGCGCTCGGCGAAACCCTCGGCACCGCGCTCCCGATCTTCGGCTACCAGGACCTCTTCGACGAAATCTCCATGTATTACTGGGACGGGGAGATCGACGACGAGGGCGCGCGCCAGAGCCTGATCGCCTATCACGGCCTCAGCGCCGAGGAACTCGAAGAGCAGACCATGCCTTCGGAGATGAACGCGCGCCGGCCTGACTGGATGATCGGCGCGAACGCGGCGAAACCGGCCGCCCTTCCGAAGGGCCTGCGCGAGGCGCTCTGCCAGCTTCGCGACGCGCACAAGGCGCTCAAGCGGCTGCCATCGGACCGCAACGCCTGGCACTTCGATACCGACATTCTCTACGAATATGTGCCGGGGATCGAGGAATGCTCGTCCCTGCCGCCGTTGACGCTCGTGCCTTTCGATGAGTTCGCGCGCGAGCTCGACGATGTCGCCCGCCACGGCATGGAAATGGGCTTCATGGACGTCTGCGGCATCTGCCCGCTGCCCGATGTCAGCCGGATCGACGACTGGTTCGCAAGCCTGCGCCTCGGCGTCCAGTTCCTGCTCGCCGCCCAGGACCTCGTCCGCTTCGACCCACCCAATCCGTGAGGCCGTCATGTCCGATCACAGCAGCCACTTCGAAACCACTGGCGGCGGTCTCGTCCTGACCAACGCCGTTCTGCTCTATCAGGCGGGAACGCCCCGCACGCCCAGCCCTTATGGCGCTCCAAGGCCGGATGCGGCGGCCTTCGCCAGCATGCATGCCGTCGAGCACGATGCGGACGGGCGTCCGACGATCGCCGCCGGCGTGCCCCTGTCGCGGGCACAGCTGCGCCAATGGACAGAGGCGCTGGGCCGGACCGCGGTTCCAGAGATCCTGCCGGCCAATGTGCTTGTCTCCCACCCGGACGTCCTCGCCTGGTGGGTGCCGGAGCAGGTGCGCCAAGCCTATTTTGCGCTGTCGTCGCCCCCCGATGGCCTTCGGGCGCTCGCACGGCGCACTACCGTCGCGGTGCCATACCCGGCCCATCTGTTCGTCGCCACGCGCTCCGGCCTCGGCGTTTACGCGCTTGCCGCAAGCGAGCGCCCTGCCGCCGACACGCCGGTGCTCCATTCGCCGATCCTCAACGTCTTCATCCAAGGCCGGCTGTGCTGGGGCAACATCCCGAGGCCGAAAACACTGGGCGTTGCCGCCATCTCGGAATTCGAGCGCGCGGTGTTCGACAGCTGGTCAACTCACCCCAACCCCGGCCAGGAGCGGACGGTCACGGGGAAGGGCGGCCTGGTCAGGCTCTGGGACGATCTTGCCGCGCGCGGCGCGCGTCGTTTTCCGGTGAAGCGGCTCCGATCCTTCCATCCTGCCGCCGGCCAGCGGCAAGTCCGTCCCGCCGCTGATGCGGTCACGGTCGGTATGCTCGTTGCCGCAGCGGCAGGGAGATGATCATGATCGCCGAAGATCCGACCGCGGCGGCACTGCTCGCTGTCGTGCCCTGCTATCCGGTGCCATCGAGCGGTGGCTCGCCGGCACTCGACGCGCTTCGCGGCAGCCGTGCCGGCCACGGCCTTGCGGTGGGCAAGGATGGCGTAATGCTCATCCTGCGCCGGCCATGGCTTGCTCTCGATGCGCCGGTGACGCCGCCGATCGCCGCCTATCTTCCTTATGGCAGCATCGGGTCACCCAAGGCCGACCTGCGCTGCGGACTGATCCCTGGCGAGCATCTGGCTGCGATCCTCGATCACTTCCGGGCGGCTCTGCCCAACGAGGCTGCGGCCTTCATCCTCTGGAACGAGACGACCAACACGTTCGCGGTCGATTTTCCGGCAATCGACGACGCCACGCCGACACGCCTCGTCTATCGCCCCCCGGTCTGCGAGCCGGGCTGGCACATGGTCTGCGACATCCACAGCCACGGGCGGGGGCCCGCCTATTTCAGCGCGACCGACGATGCGGACGACGCCCACGCTACGAAAATTTCGCTCGTCATCGGCCGGCTCCACGATCCCGCTGGCCCGGTCATGGCAGCGCGGCTCTGCGCGGGCGGCATGTTCCTGGCCGTACCGCGCAGTCCATTTTCCGGAGACAATCCATGCAGCCTGAGAGCCCCAAGCGCCACTATCTTCCCGCCGCCTTCGACAACAGCGCTGTCCGAATCCTGCTCGTGGGATGCGGTGGAAACGGAGCGCAAATGCTGATGGGGCTCGCCTCGCTCGATACCGCATTGCGCGCAATTTCCTCACGCTCGCTCGAGGTCACCGTGGTCGACGAAGACATCGTCACCGAGGCGAATCTCGGCCGCCAGCCCTTCTACCGCTGCGATCTCGGCAATTCGAAGGCGAGGACGCTGACCGAACGGATCAACCTTGCCCATGGTCTGGCCTGGAAGGCGGTCCACGGCCGCGCACCCGGAGCGATCGGCGTCGACAACAGCCATGTGCTCATCAGCTGCGTCGACACGGCCTCGGCCCGCCGCGCGCTGGGCGCGGCGCTGCAGGATGCGCGGAACCCGCCCATCTATTGGTTGGACCTCGGCAACCGCGCCAGCGACGGCCAATATCTGATCGGATGCCCGGGCCGTGGAACCGGCCGCGACGATAATCGCCTTCCAACGGTGCTCGAGGCTTTTCCCGAACTCGCCGACGAGGGCCTGGCCGAAGACGATGCGCCCTCCTGTTCGGTCGCCGAGGCGCTCGAGCGCCAGTCGCTCTTCGTCAACCGGGTGCTTGCGAGCCACGCGCTGGCGCTCCTGTTCGATCTGCTCGGACGCGGGTCGATTGGCCACGCCGGCGCCTTCGTGAATCTTGCCACCGGGTACAGCGTTCCGATCCCGCTACCTATGAAGGTCGTTTCCCTGTGCTAAAGCAGGTGGCTCGCCACCCCTGTGAACGGTGATGGTCCGGTTGCGTCACCGCGCTCGGACCATAGCATTATTCTGCCGAGGCCGTTTCAGCAGGAGCGATTTCGACCGGTGCTGTCGGCGGGGTGTCAGCTTTCGTCGCACGGCTGCGCTTTGGCTTTGCAGGCTCGACAGCCGCTGCCGGTTTCCCTTTGCCGATGGCGGCCTTGGCGTTCGACGTTTTTGGCGAGGCCTTTGCAGGGGCTGCCTTCGCGCGCGGCCCGCGAGCGGGCGTCGCCTTCACTTGCGCAGCTTCGCTGGCAGTCGCTTCGGGCGTTGGGGCCGGCTCGCCTGCCGGCGCCGCAACGGTCTCGGCGACAGCGCTGGGCTTGCCCTTCCCGGCTACGGCATTGGGCTTCGCCTTAGTTGCCGGGGCAGAGGCATTCACTCGAGCCTTGCGCACCGGCGCGGGCACTTCCGCGACCACTTCCGCAGGCGCCACTTCGGCTGCCGGGGCTTCGCTGCCCGCCTCGGCTAGCGCCGGATTAGCGGCGACGTCCTTCCGCTTGCCGCCAAGACCAAGTTTCAGGGCGGCCTCCCGGCGCGCGGCGGAATAACCGGGTGCGACCATGGGATAGTCCGCGGGCAGATCATAGCGCGCGCGATATTCTGCGGGCGTCAGGCCGTGAGTCGAGAGATGGCGTTTCAGGGACTTATAAGGCTTGCCGTCGATCAGGCTCAGTATCTGATCGGGCGACGCAAGGCTTGCATCTACCGTCACCGCTGGCTTGAACTCGGGGGCTGGTGTCGGCGGCACAGCCGCTGGTTCAACTGACACCGGCGCGGACACTGTCTCTTCAGGGGCTGGCGACACCACTGGTGCATCGCCCAACAAGGCTTTTCGAGTTCCCTCGACCAGCGCGGGCAGTTCGCTGCTCGGCACGGTGTTGTTCGCAAAATAGGCGCTGAGCAGCGCCACGGTCAGAGACATCACGTCCGACTGTTCGGCCTCGGCCATGCAGGTTCCTTCTTTTGTTTGGATAGACTGGTCTTGACCCATGCGTGATTGCGCAAGCGTAAACAGATACGTGCCGTCATTCGGCGTGCAAGTCAAAGGGAGGGAGAAAGAAACTCATGGATGGCGTGGCGATTGGGCCGCGCAACTGTCTCATCGAGAAAATTTATGGCGGACAGCTTCGTTGAGGGGCTCTTTCTCCTTCACCTGCTCAAGCAAATGAAGCTGCATTGAGTGAAGAGCCTCTCACCAACGAAATCGAGGCGTCTCTTCCGGGCGCCTGACATTCTCCGCCCGCGAACGGCGGAAAACCAATCATCCGAGGAAATATGTAATGACCGACACCACTTCGTCGGGCGCGCCCGCGCGCCTCTATAGCCAGACCCCATATGACGATCGAGGCAACTTCCATTATCAGGGCGATCTCTATCGTCCCAGTGATAATCTTGCGACCCTCGCTGGCCGCATCGAACCGCATCTGGCGCGGTGCTTTCCGAACGCGTCCTTTGCGATCCAGACCCAGAAATTCGCGGGAGGACGCAAGATCACCGCTGAGATCCTCGACTGGCCCGAGGATCTGACCGGGCGTGACGCTCAGGAGGCCGCGCAGGTCGCGATCCGCGACCAGATGGAGCGGTTCGGAACTACCCGCACCAACCCTCTACAGGACTTCTGGTCCTGCTCCTTCTACTGCGAAGCGCGCATTGGACAGGTTTATTGGTCGGCGCTCGCGAAACGCAACGGACTGAAGAATCCGGTCGACGCGATCGTATCGCTGGCCGCCTTCAAGAAGCGCGTAAAAGCGGGCGACGCCCTCAAACTGGTCGATGCGCCGGCAGGGCATCGCGCAATTGGGACCACGCGGACGATCACCAAGGTGCGCTCGGGCGATCTGATCCTCGAAGGCAAATCCTATCTCGGTTTCCCGCGGGCGTCGGCTTTCGCGTGCGATGGCAAGTTCGTTCGCATCTCGATCGGATCGGAATATGAGCCGGACGCCCATCTGCTGTACGAGTGGATAGTGCAAAAGGCCGCGTGAGACATGGCCCTCATCGTCAAGGGCGGCGCCGTCTGCCAGAGCCCTCCGCGTCGGCGCCGACCATTCCGTATCGTGCAGAAGGGCTATCCCGACATCTGGGCGGCTGACTGGGCTGACGCCTCGCGCCTTTACTGCGATCGGCGGGACATGAACGGCCTGGGCGCAAGTATGTTCCCTGAAGCCACCCTGCTCCTCGAACACATGCCTGTCGGCCGCATCAGCTACAACGGCCGTATCTGGCTTCCAGGCGAGTGGCGTCCGGACGACCGGCCACTGTACGATAACCAGATCGCGTCCGGCACCTGACCGCGCGCTCTGGTCCTCCCATCCGAAATCGCCGTCCCGAGGAAACTCCATATCCGCAAGCGGCGTCCGAACGGCGAGCGCTACGTCCACATCGAGACCGAGGCCGAGACCAGCGCCGCTGTGCCTGATCGGTTGCGAAAGGGGAGAAGGGGAGGGCCGGGGGAGCAGGTCCGCTCTTGTCCAGGAGACCCCGATGCCCCTTCCCACCGTCATCCACAGCCAGGTCGATCCCGCCGCGATCACCAAGGTGACGCGCCTCTTCAACAACACGCTGGTCGACACCCTGGCTGAGCTCATCCAGAATTCGCGCAGAGCCGGCGCGACGGTCATCGATCTCGATGTTGCCGAGGCCGACGGGCAGAGCTGGCTTGTCATCGCGGATGACGGCGCGGGTATCGCCGATCCCGCCGTGATCCTGGCGCTCGGGCGCTCGGGCTGGGACGACAACATCGCGCGGCGCGAAGACCCTGCCGGCATGGGCGTCTTCAGCCTTGCCGGTCGCCATGTCGAAATCCGCTCCTGCCCGCGCGGTCCGGGCGAGGGCTGGGCTATCACCATCGGACCAGACCATTGGGAATCGGGCGCACCGATAGCTGTCGCCCCCTGCGATCATGGCTTCGGAACTGCAATCCGTCTTCTGCTCGACGACGATTGCACTAGGAATCTCGAAGCAGTGGCCAGCGGCGCGGCGCGCTATTGTCCCACACCGATCCGTTTCAACGGCGTACCCCTTACGCAAGCCGACTGGCTCGCCGGGGCCGATGTGGTCGAGGAGGTCGATGGCGTGCGGATCGGCCTGTTCACCGACGGGCGCACGACGCCCCATCAACCGCGCATCAATTTTCACGGCCTCACGGTTCCTTGCGTCCTGCCGTCAGTCGACGAGAAGGATCGCCATTGGTGGGCCCGGGTCGATATCGTCGATGCGCCGGCCCTGCAGCTCGTCCTGCCGGCCCGCAAGGAGATGGTCGAAAACGCCGCCCTCGAAGCGCTTCGCAATAGGGTGCTCAAGACGATCTACCGGCACATCGCCTCGCTCGGCAGCCATCGACTGTCTCATGCGCAGTGGACCGAGGCCGCCCAGCTTGGCGTCGATCTGCCCGAGGCGACGCCGCTCTTGCGGGCATGGATCCCGGCGACTGCCGACCAGAACAGCGGGCGCGAGAGTCAGGGGCTCATCCCCGCCGATAACCTGATGCTCGTCGATGACTTCGGTCCGCCACTCGAACAATGCGCGGCGTTCGCGCTTGCCCGCGATGGCCGTCTGAGAGGACGCTTGGCTGACCCCGACACTGCCATGGCCGGATATAGCTGGTACGACGCACTGCAGCGCATCGCCGCGCTCCGCTTCGAGATCGAGCGCGATGGCCGCGCCCATGTCTTCGACTGCACCGAGCTACCCGGTCTCGAAAGCGGCCCGGTCGAACGGCTCGACCTCGTGCTTGAAATCACAGGTCCGCAGCCCGAAACGATTACCGTCCCGGCACCTGTCGTCATCGAATATGACGATGGCCTGTTCTGGACCTTCGAAGATGCGAATATCCTGCTGGGCTCTCGCGACGCCGTCTCGCCCGAGGAGCTGGTTGATCTGCTGGAAGCCGCTTGCTTCTGCGCGAGCGACGATCGCGACGCTGATAGCTGGGAGACCCAAAACGACCGCTTCCTTCTCGACGCCAGGGAAATGGCTACCCGCCTTCTGCTCGGCGACGATGCCGCGCTCGTCGAGCGCCTGCGGGCGATCATCGCTTATCGCGCCCAATGGTTCGTGCCCGAAGGCCGGCAGTTCTCGGCGGTGATCGGCCGCGACGCGATCGCCATCGAGCTCCAGCCCACCAACCAGGTGGCGGCATCCTGACGGCATAATTGGAGGACCAAGCCATGCGATCCATCAAACGAGCGGCGCCGGCCGATCGCGCCGCCGTGGCGGAGGCGATTGACCATCTGCGCGCCGCGCGTAACCTTCTCGCCAGGAGCGGCGCCCCGCGTGCCGCCAGGGCCGTTCGCAAGGCACTGCGCAGCGCCGAAGGCGCGGCCCGGCACGTCAACCATCGTATCCGCAGGAGCCAGACATGAGCCGCTACGAACTGAAGCCGAGGCCCGGAAACGGTGTCATCAAGGCGGTGATCGGATGGGATCGCCCGCTGCAGAGCTTCTTCGCGCAAGTCTTCACGCCCACCGAAGACGAGCCCGACGAGGGCGAAGCAACGATCTGGCTCGGCACGGAGCCGGGGGAACTGCCGACCCCCGAGGCCGCGATCCGCGTCGTCGAAGCCTATGCGGACATTCCCGAAACGCTGGCGGCGTCCCTCGCCGCCGACCGGCACGCGACCATCGGGATGGTGGACGGCGTCCACCAGACGCGAGCCAAATTGAGTCTCTTCGGCACTCGCTCCTAAACCCCCCGAGGCCGCTGAAGCGGGCCTCGGAAATGGCGCTTGCGCGCCTGCTCGGCCGAACGGCCGAGGAGGGGAGTGGGGAAGGAGGAAGTTGGCTCGGACACAGTGTTCGAGACCGGCTTTCAGGAGACTTTCCCATGAATATCGGTTCGATCAAGCAGAATGACGCCGGCATTTTCGTCGGCAAGATCGCGACGCTGGCGATCGCGATGACGATTGCGCTGCGCGAGGTGCACTCGGCCAATCCGAAGGCGCCGAAGTACGAGGTGCTGGCGCTGTCGGCATCGCGGGCGTGGGTGCAGGTGGGTGCTCTGTTCGAGCTTGCCTCCAACAGCACCGGCGAGGCGTTCCTCAACGGCAAGATCGAGGATCCGAGCCTGGCCGCGCCGCTCTACGTGTCGGCGTTCCGTCAGGAGGACGGCAGCTACAACGTCGTGTGGTCGCGCCCGACGCGCCGCCGCGACCTCGCCTCGGAGATGGCGCCCAAGGCCGACGAGGGCCTGCCGCCGCTGCCCGGTGCCGACGAGACCGCCGGCCCCGCCACACAGGGCACCGAAGCCGGCCTCGGACAGTCCTCCGCAAGCCATGCCTTCGCTGGCTGATCGCACACGCCAAGTCACGAAAGGCCCTCGCTCTTCGCGGAGCGGGGGCTTTTCGCAATTTCCCCGGCCGTGCGGCCGCAGAGGAGAGGGGGCTTGGGCTGGTTGCTCACCGAATTGGAGAAGGCCATGTCCGACATCATCGATCTGGGCGGCGCGCCAGCGAACGAGGATTGCGCCCAGCTCGGGCACACATCCGACTTCGAGCGATTGAACCGCCTTGAGGTCGCCACCTACCGCGCGGCAATCATCGCCCGTTTCGGTCCGCCGCCTGACGGCTGCGCGCTGCTCACATTGACCAACCGGCACGATTTCGGCGTCTATTACACGCTCGGTCTCAAGGTCGATGCAAGCGCCACGCGGCGCGATTCCACCGTCGCCACCTATGCGGAGACCGTCGAGAACGGCCTTGGCAGCTGGATCGAGGCCGGCTTCGCCGCGCCGGTCTGCTATGAGGACGGGGAGGCCCCCAAGGTCGAGCGAAGCTCGATCGACGACATCGTCATGGGGGCGCTCCTCGCCACGCGGCCCGGCCCCGACGGACACTTCCCGGTCGCCGACTTCGCGATACTCCACCGCAATCTGGCTGCAGGCTATCCCCGCAGCGCCGAGGCCGCACAGCGCCTCCCCGAGGAGATTTGACCATGACCGCGACAGATCAATCTGCCGATGCCGCCATCACCGATCCGATCGAGGCCGAGTTGCAGGCGGCCCTGTCCGCCGTGCGGACAGTCGAGGCGCGCTGCAAGGATGCCTTCCTCCCGCATCTGCTCGATCATGGCATTGTCCGTGTCGAAATCCACTACGATGGCGGCGGCGACCAAGGCAGCGTCGGTGATGTCAATGCCTACACGCTGGAAGGCGAGATCGCGCTGCCGCGCATCCTCTGCGATCACCATAGCCTCGCCTATAGCGGCGAAGTGTCGACCCGCACGATCGACCTCGAGGATGCTCTGAGCGCCTTCGTCGACAACGCCATCTGCGCGCGGCACGCCGGCTGGGAGGACGGGGAGGGCGCTTATGGCACCATCGCCATAGACGTCGCCAGCGGCGCGGTGACCCTCACGCACAACAGCCGGTTCATCGACTATGACACGACCGAGGCGGAGCTATAGGCGATGTCGCACTGCTATTATCACGCGCTCAGCTCCGTGAAGCGCTGGGGCGGCGAGGCCGAGGACTATCTGCCCCTCCACCAATGGTTCGACGAGTCGAAGAAGATCGTCGCGGACCCCCGCCACCGTTCCTTGCGCCACCATGCAGAGGGCATATTCATGCTCGAGACGGTCTTCGGCGTGACGATCCGAAACGCTGATGGACGGGATATCCCGGTGCGGTTGATCGGGGAACAGCACGTCCAAGAGGATCTTGGCCGTATTCCCTCCTTCGCTGACTGGGCGCGGCTCATCCAGCCGATGCCGTGGATTCTTCGGGGCAACCCGGCCGGGTCACCGGGATTGGATCCAGATGTTGAAAACATGTGCCGGGTTGCTCCAGCGACGCAATTGTAGTAACATGGCTACATGCCCAAGTGCGAGGCTCTTATGAACATGACAACCATTTCAAGTCGTGACTTCAACCAAGGTGCGAGCCGGGCAAAGAAAGCTGCCCGCAAGGGCCCTGTCTATATCACCGAACGGGGCAGGCCCACCCATGTGCTCATGACGATCGAGGATTATCATCGACGGCAGGGCAAGAAGCCCCGCAGCTTGCTCGCGACCTTGGCGCAAGCCGGCGACGATGCTGACTTTGACTTCGAACCCAGCAAGCTGGATCATATCGTCCGACCGGCGGATCTGGATTGATGTTTCTCCTAGATACGAACGTCATCTCCGCGCTTCGCAGACCTGAACGGCTGCCTCCCGAGGTGACATCCTGGGCGGACGAAGCCGATGTCGACCAGTGCTACATTTCGGTCATATCGGTCCTCGAAATTGAACTAGGCATTTTAGCCAAGGAGCGCGTCGATGCTTCTACCGGCCGCATTTTGCGGACATGGTTTCAAACCGACGTGCTGGCGGCGTTCGATGATCGCATCATCCCGATCGACACCGAAGTCGCGATGCGGTGCGCCGCATTGCATGTGCCGGATCCCCAACCGGAGCGGGATGGTCTGATCGCCGCGACGGCGGTTGTGCATTCGATGACGCTTGTTACCCGCAACGTTGCGGATTTCGAGCGCACGCCGGCCAACCTCCTAAATCCCTGGCATTGAACTGGCGCTGAGCCGAAGTTGATTTGAGGTGACAGACCATGAAGTCTCGGCACAAAGATCCGAAAGCAGGCGACACATCCAGGCGGGAAGTGCTGCGCCTCCCCGACTTCAATGCAGATGATCGCAAAAATGTTGCAGCTGCTCGTCCTCCGGTAGCAGCGGACGCTTTCAATGAAGAAACGCGGCCGGCGTGACCGCGGCACCCTTCGGCAAGGCCGCTGCGGGAAAAGCTCTCGATCGCCTGATCGATCTTGCCCGGTCCGACACGGGCCAGGCGCGCCGCGCCGCCAACTTCCTGCTCGCCTGGTGGAATGGCGAGGATTGCGGTCATTTTCCCATCGCCGATCTCTTCGGTGTCGATGCGACGATCGCGACCCATATCACGACCATCATTGGATTTCTTGGCCAGCATGAAGGTGCGATCTACCCCGATGCCTTCGGTCGCAAGGCCGAGATGATCGAACTGGTCGGGCGCTGGCGCGACTTCGCCGACGAGGATGGCTGAGCGCTCGCATCGGGACGCTATCGGCGCTATTGTCGAGTCCCATGGCCGAGCTTGATCCCCACACGCTGCGCGTCGCCGCTTCGCTCGTTCGCTCGCGGATCGAGACCATAAAGCTCGACGGGCGCATGGACGGGCTCCAGCGGTTGGGTGCGCACCGTACGCTCACCCAGCTCGCGGTGGATCTCGAAGTGTCGGCCGACCATGTCGGGCCTCCCCGCCGGCGCAAGCGTACGAGCTGAACGCGCCAACCCGGCGGTGACGCCGGCCGGGCCTTCCGACCATCGCTGACCGAGGCCGAGAAGCTTCTCCGCACGTCTTCTGCCGTCCGCGCTCCGCGCACGGGGAGGGAAGGGGGGAAGAGGATGGCGGCCGGGCCTGTCTCCGAGGCCGGGGACCGGCCTTGCGCCGCACGCCCTTCCTGAGGAGCCATTATGGCCAACCATTTTACCAAGGCGAGCTTCACCTTCGCTGTCACCGATGCCGAGGCCGAAATCTTCCGGCATGTCGGCGAGGCTGCCGAGATCGTTGGCGATTCCCGCCTCGCACCCGATCAGCGCGCTGCAGCCTATGCCGACCTTGGCGCGGGCTTCGCCGCCTGTTTTCCCCCGATCGACTCCGATCCCTTCGGCGGCTTCCTCGCGATCTTGAGCGATCCCGATTATCCACGGCTCGGCTTCTCCGTCCAGGTCGATCCGTCGGATGGGACAGGGCGGTGCAAGGTCTGGCTCCATGGCGATCAGTTCGACGTAGAAACCGCCGCGCAACTGATCCAGAAGGTCGCGAAATCCGCGCTGCCGGCCGGCTTCGAATATTGCCTCGATTGCGACCGCCTGCGCCCTGGCGAATTCGGCGGCGGCTATGTCGTGATCCGCGAGGATCGCTTCGAATTCGCCTCATCGGCCCAGCTCCTCGAGCGGGCGCTTTCGCGCGAGCACCGTGAAGGCGCCGACGGCTACGTCCTCACCACGCGAGATGCTGAAGAGGGTCTGCTGTTCTGGAACAATGACACGGGCTTTGGCGAGCTAAGCACCGCAACCGTGTTCTCCGAAGCCGAGGCCGGCCGTTTCGACGTTCCCATCGCCCATGATCAGCCGGAATGGCTGGCCATGCCGGCGCCGATCTCCTGAAGGAGCCCGCCCATGCGCTTCATCATCGCTCTCTACGAGATCGACCGCGCCTATGGTGGGCCTGAAGAAGGTGCCTGGTGGTACGATACCGGCGAACTGGCTCGATTGCTGGCGCTCGCGCCCACCGAGACCCGCGCCGTCCAGCTTGCCGATCGCGCCAATCGCCTGCTCGAGCGGTTACAGCGCCACCGCCGCCGCGTCGATTCCGTCCTCTACGACGGTGGGCGCTATGCCGCCATCGTCTTCGAATGGACGGCGCCGCCGGCATTTCCCGAAGTCCGGCCGCAATACGCCTGACCACGCACGCGCAGGCAACCGGTCCGCGCCTGCTCCCTCCTGACCCCCCAGACCGACCATCCCAAGGAGGATTCTCCATGTCGACCTATCATGTCGCCTTCACGGCGCGTGTCCCTCACTGGATTCTCGAGCACGCCGAGGCCGGGAACACGGACCGTGCGCGCAGCTGGATCCTCTTGCAAGGCTGGTATGAGCGCCGCAGGCTCGAATGGAACGCCACGCTTACGGTGGAACCGGACAAGGCCCACTCCCCGATACGCCATGAGGTCATTCTCGATCTCGATTGTCCCGAAACCGACAGGCCCAGCGCCGCCTCGTTCGCGTTCACCGTCAAGGTAGGCGTTCGCCATGGCGAGGATCCGATCCACAAAGCGCGCCGCGTGCTCGATCTGTCCCGCCGCCGTGACTCGCTGTGCCGCAAGGCCGACCGCTGGGACGTTCTGGACCGCGGCTCGTTTCGCGCCGTGCGCGGCAGTTCGCTGATTGGACCGATGCCGCCGCAGTGGCCCATCGACCGGACGCTGACCGCCTTTTCGAGCCATCTGGGGAGCTATGGACAAGGCGGGGTCGGCCTCGCGGGCTGGCAATGCAACGGGGGATCATGGATGGTGCTGCCGCTGACCTACTCCGACGGATGGATCTGGCTCACGCGCGAGGAGATACGGCCAGCGCCGGACCATCGGTCACTTGCGATCGCTGTCGATCAGCGAATCCTCGGTGTGCATCCCGATCAGCTCGCGGACTTCCCGCCCTGGGAGCATCGCTATGCCGGTCAACATCAGATCCTCGACATGCCTGACTTCGGAGCCGAAAGGCCCACAATCCTGCGGTTCGACGCGAGCGAGACCGGCTTCATCCTCGAGGCCGCCAACGGTCCGACCCGCTGGCGCTTCGCCATGGGCGACGACCTACCGCGCCCTGTCTGGGGCGGTTCGCGGAAACCGCGGCTGCTGTGCGAGGGCGAATCCGTCGCCGAGGCCTTCTGCCTCGCCCATGATTGCTATCTTGAAGTCTGACCGGGGTCACGCACGTAGCACTCGCCCACGCGCTACCGCGATCGTTGCTGTGACCGCATGCCATCGGTCGCGGCCCGCTGACCTACCGCTTCCGACATGGAGGATCACATGATCGTAATTTCAGGCCTGCGATGGAAGGTCCTGGCAGCCAGCGCCCCAGCCTGCTGCGACCCGGCAGATGTATGCCGCGAGGCCGTCGAACACTGCAACGCCTTGAGGGTCGGCATCGACGTCAGCTTCCGCGACAACATCATCGAAGCCCGGCCCGGCAGCGATCCCGCGCAGCTCGCCGACATCTTCGAGCGCCGCGCGGCCGAGCTGGCCAAGCCGGTCGGCTCTCCCTCGTCCGACCACGTTCAGTCCCAAGGGGAACGACCATGACCACCATCGTCCTGAGCAACGGCCATTTGCGCACAGAGACCGCCGACGCGGCGATCGACGCGCTGATCGAGATCCTGCGCGATCATCCGCTCAACCGTCTGTTCGAAAAATATGGCGACTTTGTCGAACGCGACGCCCGCAATCTGCGCGGCGAATGGCTGGAAGGCGTCGAGAATGCCGTCAGCTTCTTCGGCAACTTCTTCGATCGCTCTCATATCTTCAGCATCGTCTCGAACGATCCGGATCATGTCGACCGGCTCTGCACGGCGATCGCGGCCAACAGGCAGCGCGCCGACTATCTGCGTCAGCCGCCGCCTTATGATTCCGACAAGCTGGTCATCGAGCGCAAGCGTTTCAGCGTCACCCAAGGCGAAGTGCTGCTGACCTATAACGGCCAGCGGATCGAGCAATATGGCGACACGATCCGGCTCAATGGTCGCGGCGACTATGACGGCCATGACGACCATTACTGGCACGGCATCGCAAAGCGCGACCTCGCCCGTCGCCATGTCGAGGCCTTCGACCGCAGCAGGACCGCGAGCGAGCGGCCTGCTTCCTTGTAGCTGTCATCGCCCAGCCAGTACCGGCGGCCCGGGGCGGCCTGACCGCTTTAAGGCGATCAGCGGCATCCCCTCACAGATCCATTTTCGCCCCGAGGCCGCGGAAGCGGGCCTCGGATGTGGCGCTTGCGCGCCTGCTCGGCCGAACGGCCGAGGAGGGGAGTGGGGAAGGAGGAAGTTGGCTCGGACACAGTGTTCGAGACCGGCTTTCAGGAGACTTTCCCATGAATATCGGTTCGATCAAGCAGAATGACGCCGGCATTTTCGTCGGCAAGATCGCGACGCTGACGATTGCCATGACGATCGCGCTGCGCGAGGTGCACTCGGCCAATCCGAAGGCGCCGAAGTACGAGGTGCTGGCGCTGTCGGCATCGCGGGCGTGGGTGCAGGTGGGTGCGCTGTTCGAGCTTTTCTCTAACGGCACGGGCGAGGCGTTCCTCAACGGCAAGATCGAGGATCCGAGCCTGGCCGCGCCGCTCTACGTGTCGGCGTTCCGTCAGGAGGACGGCAGCTACAACGTCGTGTGGTCGCGCCCGACGCGCCGCCGCGACCTCGCCTCGGAGATGGCGCCCAAGGCCGACGAGGGCCTGCCGCCGCTGCCCGGCGCCGACGAGACCGCCGGCCCCGCCACACAGGGCACCGAAGCCGGCCTCGGACAGTCCTCCGCAAGCCATGCCTTCGGCTGCGAGCCGCAGCAGGAACAGCAGCAGGAAGGCGGACGCCGGCAGCGTCGTCAGCGCGCGCCGGAGCAGGCGGAGGAGCCCGAAACCGTCTGAACCTCCCCGTGCCCGGTCCCACACCTCCAGGCCGGGCACACCCTCCCGCTGGGCTCGCTTCGCTTCTCGCGAAGCGGGCCCTGTTTTCATTTACCCGGCAGCCCGCACGTCTGCATTCCGGCTTCAGTCTCCCTCTTGCGGAACCCGTCGTCGTGCCATGGCCAGCAGCGCAGCGACGACGCATCCCGCGACGATCCCGAAGGTCAGGTCCTTGACCAGGGTCAGCCCAAAGGTCGCCAGGAGCACCAAGGCCGTGGGCCAGCTGCGGATCAGGCGCAGAAACTCCGCCTTCTCGGCCATGTTCCAGCACACCACCAGAAGGACGCCGGCGAGCGCGGAGAGCGGAACGTACCGTGCGAGCGGTGCCGCGACGAGCATGAAGAGCAGGACGAACAGCGCGTGCATCATGCCCGACAGCGGACTGATCGCGCCGGCCCGAATGTTGGTTGCTGTGCGTGCGATCGTGCCGGTGACGCTGATCCCTCCGAACAAGGCGGACACGATATTGGCAAGCCCCTGCGCAACAAGCTCCATGTTGGAGCGATGCTTGCGCCCGGACATGCTGTCGGCGACCTTCGCTGACAGCAGACTTTCGACGCCGCCGAGCAGCGTAAACGACAGGGCCGACGGCAGCAGCTGGAGAACCAGCGCCCACGACAGCTGCGGCGCCTGCGGCGTCGGAAGCCCACGCGGGATCTCTCCGAAACGGCTGCCGATCGTCTCTGCCGGAAGCTGCAGCCAGGCGGCAGCTATCGAGGCCAGGACGACCGCGATCAGCATACCGGGCCAGTTCGGCCGGAACCGGCGCACCACGAAAATCAGCGCGGCGCATCCCAGGCCGAGCACCGCGGCCGCGGGCGTCACCGTCGAAGCCGCGTTGCCCAGCCCCACCAGCTTGGGGATGAGGGGGCCAGGTTCCGCTCCGTCGAGATGAAGACCGAAGAGGTCCCGGATTTCTCCGGAGAAGATCGTCACCGCAATGCCGCAGGTGAAGCCCACCGTCACCGGATGGGGAATATGGCGGATCAATGAGCCCAGCCGCGAAAGTCCAATCAGCGTCAGCAGGGCCCCGGACAGCATCACGGTGACGAGGAGGCCGTTCAGACCGAATTTCGTCGTGGTCGCCGCGACCAGAACAATGAAAGCCCCGGCGGGACCCCCAATCTGATAGCGGCTACCGCCCAAGGCCGAAACGAGGAATCCGCCGATGATCGCGGTATAGAGCCCTCGCTCGGGCGACACCCCCGAAGCCACGGCGATCGCCATCGACAGCGGCAGAGCGACGATCGCGACCGTCACGGCGGCCAGCACGTCCTTGCGAAACGACGAGAAGGAGTAGCCCTCGCTCAGGACCGTGAGCAGCTTCGGCCGGAAGAGATGCGATGTCGCCGTTCCGTCAGGCATCGCTATGACGCCGACGCATTGTCCGGCGTGCGCCGCACGGGCTCGCGCAGGGTCGGGCTGGTGGGATCGCGCAGCCGGACGCCACGCCCGCCACTCGTGCTAACGCTGTTTTCCCGGATGAGTTCGATGCCCTCGCGTTCGAGCGCGTCGACCACCTTGGTCAAGGTGTCGACGACGCCCCGGACATAGCCATCGCTCGCCGCTTCCATCCGCTGGATCGTGGGAAGCGATACGCCGGCGCGCTCGGCGAGCGTGCGCTGGTCGATTCCGAGAAGCGCGCGCGCCGCGCGAAGCTGGGCCGGAGTGAGCATCGGCATGATGTAAAATACATCAGAAATGACGTCAAGGATCGCTTAAAAGCGTTGTAGAGTATCTATCATGCTATCCTAAACTTGCTTTCAGCGCCATCAAACTGCTAACGCTCAGGCACCCAAACCACCTTTTTAACCGCGCGCGCTCGACGCGACGCCCAGGTATTCGGAGAGTTTCGATGTCGGACGCCCTTATCGCTGAAACGCTGGCCGCCCCGACTCGCCATCGTCGCCTCGCCGCCTGGGTGGACGAGATCGCCGCCCTTACCAAACCGGACCGGGTCCACTGGTGCGATGGCTCCGAGGCCGAGTGGGACGCGCTTACCGCGCAGCTCGTCGCCGCCGGAACCCTGCGCCGCCTCGATCCCGCGAAGCGTCCCAACTCCTTCTGGGCCGCATCCGATCCACGCGACGTCGCGCGCGTCGAAAGCCGCACCTTCATCTGCGCCGAGGACGAGGCCGACGCCGGCCCTACCAACAATTGGCGCGCACCGCATGAGATGCGCGATACGCTCCACGGCCTATTCGACGGCTGCATGCGCGGACGCACCATGTATGTCGTGCCCTTCTCCATGGGGCCGATCGGCTCGCCCATCAGCGCGCTCGGCGTGGAGATCACCGACAGTACCTATGTGGTGCTCTCGATGCGCGTGATGACGAGGATGGGCGCACCGGCGCTGGCAGCCCTGGGCGATGACGGCGAATTCGTTCCCGCGGTCCACTCGGTCGGCGCTCCGCTGGCGCCCGGCCAGGCCGACGTCGCCTGGCCCTGCAACGAGACCAAATATATCGTCCATTTCCCTGAAACGCGCGAGATCTGGTCCTATGGATCGGGCTATGGCGGCAACGCCCTGCTAGGCAAGAAATGCTATGCGCTGCGCATCGCCTCGGTCATGGCCCGCGACGACGGCTGGCTTGCTGAGCATATGCTGATCCTCAAGCTGACCTCGCCCGAAGGCGGCGTGCATTATGTCGCCGCCGCTTTTCCCTCGGCCTGCGGCAAGACCAACCTCGCCATGCTGCAGCCAACCATTCCAGGCTGGAAGGCCGAAACGATCGGCGACGACATCGCCTGGATGCGCTTTGGCGACGATGGCCGGCTCTATGCCATCAATCCCGAGGCCGGATTCTTCGGCGTCGCACCCGGGACAAGCGCAACGACCAACGCCAATGCCCTGGCCAGCCTCAACGCCAACACGATCTTCACCAACACCGCGCTCACCGCCGACGGTGATGTCTGGTGGGAGGGCCTGACGAAGGAGCCGCCCGACGGGCTTACGGACTGGCGCGGCCAGGCCTGGTCTCCCGATCTCGGGACGCCGGCCGCCCATCCCAACGCGCGCTTCGCCTGTCCCGCCGGCCAGTGCCCGGCCATCGCACCCGAATGGGAGGATCCCAAGGGCGTCCCGATCTCGGCGATCCTGTTCGGCGGCCGGCGCGCGACGACCGCTCCGCTCGTCACCGAGGCCTTCGACTGGCAGCACGGTGTGTTCCTGGCCTCGAATGTCGCCTCCGAAGGTACGGCTGCGGCCGAGACCAAGATCGGGGATGTCCGCCGCGACCCCTTCGCGATGCTGCCCTTCTGCGGCTACAATATGGGCGACTACTTCGCGCATTGGCTCAAGCTGGGAGCAGAAGCAGCGGATCCAGCCAAGCTGCCACGCATCTTCTACGTCAACTGGTTCCGCAAGGATGCCCATGGCCGCTTTCTCTGGCCCGGCTTCGGCGACAACGCCCGCGTCCTCAAATGGATCGCGGACCGGCTCGACGGGTGCGTCGAGGCGGAAGACAAGGCCATCGGCCGCCTTCCCAATAGGCACGACCTCGATCTGCAGGGGCTCGATCTGTCGGATGACGCGGTCACCGCCTTGCTCGCCGTCGATGACGATGAATGGCGCGCCGAGGCCGAGCGCATCCGCCGTGACTATGCGCGCTTCGGCGACCGCCTGCCCGCCGCCTTGACCGCCGAACTCGGCGCGCTCGAAGCCCGTCTGGCGTGAAGGGCGCCATCGATCGTGACCGACGCAAACGACGACTATGTCTATGACGAAGCCTCTGGCGACTGGATCACCGCTGCCGAGGCAGCCGTGAATGCCCGGACCGCCGAGACGATCGAGGTCCGCGATGCCGTTGGCAACGTCCTCGCCGATGGCGACAGCATCATCACGATCAAGGACCTCAAAGTGAAGGGGGCGGGGCAGACCCTGCGCAAGGGTACCGTGATCAAGGCGATAAGGCTGACCGGCGACGCTCAGGAAATCGACTGCCGCTACGAAGGCATCAAGGGCTTGGTCCTGCGCGCGGAATTCGTCCGCAAGCACTGACATGGCTGGCGAGGCTTCGCCGACCGCTCCAAGGACGAAGCAGGCCGGTGCCCCGCGGCCCGATGGTCATGGAGCCTGACCGAGTTGCGTGGACGGCGTCAGAACCTGCGCCCATCGCCGTCCACGCGGCCGGTGATCATGCCCGACCACTTGGCGCCGCGCCCTTCTCGTGTCTGGCGCTAGCCGAGCGCCGCCCGGCATGACCTGACGGCGTAACGCCGCCGTGGAAGGCGCGCCGATGTCAAGCTGCGACGCAGGCCGTCCCCGACCATTTGGGCACCGATGAATGTCTGACGCGCGCTGCAGTCGTGCTGCCGGCGTGTCTCGCCGTGGCGGGTCCGTGTGAAGACCGTCCATGCCGCGCGCCTTGCCGATATCACCGCGGGGCCATCCGCTTGTCTGGATGAACGCTACGCCCGTGCGGGATCCCCGCAACCCGCCATTTTCCGACCGTGTTGAGGCCTGACGGCCTCTGCCCGCACCACTCGAAAAATGGGGGTTTCCCCGCGCTGAAGCGCAGGTGCGGTGCCCCCTCGATCACGGGCCTTCGCGATTGTTCATCCCAGCGGGATCGGCCCGCTGGCGTGAAACGCGAAAGGCATCAGGCCATGAACAAGGTTTTTCTCTCGGGCCGCATCACCTCGGACATCACCCGCTTCGGCACGGACAGCAAGGGCGGCGTCAGCTTCAGCCTCGTCACCTCGAAGCCGGTGATCAAGGACGGCCAGGTCCAGAAGGACGACAACGGCTACACCGAAACCTACGACGAGTTCCATCAGGTCAAGGCCTTCAACGGCCTCGGCAAGTCGGTCGCCAACAACAAGAAGAAGGGCGACAAGCTCCTGGTGGTCGGCGAGATCCGCTACAGCCGCAACGAGCGCGACGGGCGCACCTACTACAACACCGACATCGTCGCCGAGGAAATCGAGTTCCTCTGACCGTCTCCCGGGCGGTCGCTCGCGGCCGCCCTCCACCTTCCTTCAGATGGAGAGCAAGATGTTCACTCTCACCAGCTTCGACGACATCGCCGGAATCGCCCAGGGCGTCGAGATCACCAACCCCAACATGGTCGAGCGCATCCGCCGCGCGGCAGACAGCCTTAACCGCCACGAGATCGCCGCGCACCTCGGCCAGGCGATCACCGAGGCGACCGACGCCGCGCATGTCCGCGACTTCGAGGAAGTGCAGTTCGGCGAGGCGAGCGCCGATGCGATCGTCGATTGCGAATATTACGAAGATCTCGCCGCAGCCTGGTCGCTGATCGCCAGCGAGCATCAGCTGACCATTCCCCATTCCATCTTCGCGCACGACGGGTCGGTCCACTGACCCGTCACACGCCTTTCGAACGGAGTACCGTCATGATCAAACCTGCCCCTTCGAACACCGCCGCCGCCCATTGCTACGGCATCGTCCTTCACCATCGGCTCGCCTGGTGGCTGGTCGAATTTCCCGAACTCGACGCGGCGCCGACCGCCGCGCGCAAGCTTTCGGGCAAGCTCACGCCGGGCATGGCCGACTGGCTCCGCTCCGAGACCGGCGATGCCGGTCTCGCGGCCGACGTCGCTGCGCTCCATCCCCAGAGCCGGTGCTGGTCCGGCGAATTCTCCTACCTCCCCGCGGCCGGCGCCGCCGACCAGATCGACATCGATGCCCATCCCTGGGGCAGCGAAGCCGGTGAACTCGAGACCCGGCTCGCGCGCACGATGATCGATGCGACACTGCATCCGGTTCCCGCGGGCTTCATCTCAGTCTTCACGGGCCTACCGCCGGAGAACCAGCCCGTGCTCGCGATCAGGTTGAGCGGCTACACCTGTTCGACCTTCGAACTGCTCACCGCCCGGCATATGCCGACCTATCGGCCGCGGTCGCCCTGGCGCGACATCTCGGCCGATGCGGTCAGCGATAGCGGCAGCGACATCATCGGCTGGCAGCCGGCGGCCGACTGGATCAGGCCTATCTGATCCGTGCGGCGAAGCCGGCGAGTGTCGTTGGCTTCGCCCTGCCTTTCGCTCGAGCCTGACTATCATCTGCCCGCGCGAGCGCACAGCCGGGCGCCACCACCGCTGGTGGCGTTTTCCACTTGCCGTGCCCACCTCCCGGTGAAATCCGGACGCCGGCGGCTCCTGTCGTGACCCGGCTCTCATGCGTGCCGCAGGTTGTGCCGCGCCTTGTGCCGCGTGAGGTTCATCGCCCTGCCGCGAGCCGCGTTCACTGCGCCCGGGCCCTATCGCTCAGCCCCGTTCGGACATGCGGGCGCGAGCGTGTCAGCCGGCGATCGAACTGCCTCGCAGCCAGCTCCTCAATCCAGGTGATCGATACCGTGACGCCCCAGGACGTCAGGCACCGGGGAGGTTTGCGGTGACCATCCAGTGCCGGGCGGGCCGGCGAGGTTTTGCCCGGACAAGAAGAAGAGAAGAGGGTTTCGGCGCATCCCGCCCAACGCTTCGCGCCGGGCGGGACCGGGGCTCTATTCGCTAAGCCGCCGCCCGCGCGTACCGCACGTGCCCCGGCCAAGCTCACGGAGCCAGGCCTTCGGCCCGTCTCCGCCCATTCGGGTGACGAACCCGCTTGCGGGATTCCCCCGGTGAGGTTTGAAATCCCTATTCCTCTCTTGTGTCTGCCTAGTTTGGCATGCGGGGTTGGCAGTCCGTCGAGGATGAGCGGTCCCCCCAATTTTTTCGTGCGGCCGCTGCCGCGCCCACCCGAAAAAAATCGGTTCCCCCGCTCCCCGCTGGTGCGGCGTCAACCGGGGTCCGGCCGCGGCCGGCTTCCCGGTTAACGTCCCCGACCTCCCTGACCGCCGCATGTCCTGAACAAGGCCTCATCGCGTGGATGAGACATCCAAAAGCCACGGAGGCCAACATGTCCAAGTCCTTCTCGAACTTCGCCGATTTCGCCAGCTTCATCGCCAGCGAGACGGGAACCGACCAGCGTAGCCCGCTCTACGAAGCCGCCTTCATCGAGCATGACGAGCGCGCCAAGCTTTCGCCTGTCGACGAGAGCGAGCAACTGGAAATGCCCGATCCGGAACAGAGCCGAGCCGCCGTCGAAATGGTGATGGCGACGCTCTTCGATGTGTTCCGCGACACCCGCCTCGAACCCTTCGCGAGCGATCTCGCCTGGGGCTTCGTCAACAGCTTCCATGTGGTGGCGAAGCGCATCAGCGACCGCGAGGACGATGCGGCCAAGGAGCTTGGCGAACTCGCGCGCAGCTTCGATCCCAGCGAAATCTACGCATCGCAGATCGAGGAGGCGCAGCTGCTCTGCCAGACGCTGCAGGGGTGCCGGGATGCCATGGAATGCATGCGCGACCACGCCGCCGACGTCTACCGGGTCGAGACCGGACGGCCCTATTCGCCGACGCGCGGCAGCCGGGTCTCGAAGGGCGTCACCGCCTCGATGATCGACGCCCGAGACTATCTCGCCGCCCGGATGCGGGAACGCCGTGAGCAGTTCGCTCCGGAAGGTCCGGTCGTTGCCTTCTCGGGCGGTCAGGTCTGGGAGGATCATGACATGCTCTGGAAGGGTCTGGACTCGATCCTGGCCCGCATCCCGGAGATGATCCTCGCCACGACAGCACAGACCAAGGGCTGCGATGCCATCGCGCAGGCATGGGCAGCAGCACGCGGCGTGAAGGTCATCATGTTCCGCCTCGACCGCCGGCTGGGGGCCAAGGCCGCCTTCGTCCGCAACGATCGGCTGCTCGCCCTCAAGCCGGTCGAAGCTGTCGTCTGCGAAGGCTCCGGCATCCAGATGAACCTCGCCCAGAAGCTGCGGCAGGCAGGCGTTCCCCTCCACATCGTGAAGCTCGAACCGTCAGCCAAGCCGCAGCCCGCCCAGCCCACCGGCAGAACCGCAAAGTCGCGGGACGAATTCGATCCCTGGACCCAGGACGACTATTACGCCGCCATGGTGAACGGCGGTGGTCGCCGTCGTCGGTGACGCGTCCGGGAGAGGCTCCGGCAATCGCCGGGGCCTCTCCTGCTTTTTCGCTGCGAGGATGCGGTGCGCGGGGGCATCGAACCCCCGCGCACCGCCGGGCGCTGGCGCGCGCCGCACGGACAATACCCGAAAGGGCCAAGGAAAGAGGGGAGAGGCGAGGCGCTTTCAGCCGAGGAGACCAAGCCCGTGTCCATCCTGTTCCGCATCACCGAGCCGGCCGACGATACAGCCTCGCCCAGCGCCATCATCACAGCCCGCAAGCTTGCGGCTTTCCGCCGGTTCCTCCGTTCCGAAGGAGATCGTATCGGCATCGCGCTGCTCGAACCCGACGAATATCTTGGCGACAGCTTCGAGGCGCGCGTCTGTCCACTCGCGCTCGCCGCGATCACGGGCATTTTCGACCACGAGGCCACTGTCATCGCAGTCGTCGAGGAGGCCCAGTTCAGAGGCAAGCGCATCGCGATCCATCACTGCCCGAGCAGCGCCGAGATCATCCTGCGCGTCGCCCTCACGTCCGATCAGGGCGTCGAACTCGATCTCGCCTACGGCAATGCCTACGCGCTGCTCGAAGCGCTCGCGATCGAGCCTGACAGCGTCGGTGACATCCCCATCGATCTCCTACGCGCCCGGCTGTCCGATCCGGCCACGCCGAGCCGCGCGGCGCTGCGCGGTGTCGGTCATTACCTGCCCCGACTAGAGCGTCTCGTCGCGAGCGCGCAGGAGCGCGAGGCTGCCCGCTTCGCATGGGCCTGACATGCGTTAGTCCCGGCAATTCTTCTCCGGCGGGATCCTGTCGGTCCTTCGACGCATGAGGCTGTCGATCGCCGCCTGTAAATGACAGGTCGCCATCTGCTCGCCAGCTTGCTCGAGCGCCGCCATCGCCTCACGCATCAGCACGACTGCGAGGGCCCGGCGGACGTTTGAATCGATTCCCTGCGGATCATATATGTCGATTGATTCCGGCGTGCGCGGTGCGGCTTTCGCGCGGCGGGGAACAATCTCTCGTCCCGAATTGGTCATCCCCAGGCTCCCCGCAATGCGCAAAGGTCGAACCCTTGCTCAAAACTCCCGCGCACGAGGCGCGGGAGCCGGGGCTGGTAACACGTCGAGACATGCGCCTACGCTTTTAGCACCAAGGCACCTGGACATATGCGCAGGCACCCCGGCGTGAGATCACACCGAGCTGCCTTTCTCGACGGGATTACCAGTCCCGGCGCCACGGCCTTCGCGGCGCAAACAGCCACCTATCACAGACATGGGAAGACACCAAGGTGGGTCGTCTGAACAGCGAGCCACAGTGCCTTGCCGGCAGGCACGGACACGTGCCTAAGATGGGAGACGGGACCCAAGCTCTCTCACATCTCGGCATCAGACGAGGCTTCATCGCCAAAGCATGACGCTGGGTGTCGATCGGCCGTCAAGGATCAGCGGTCCCCCCAATTTTGCCGGCCGGCGCGCTGCGCTTCCCGGCGACAAAATCGGCTCCCCCCGCTGCCCGCTCACGCGGCGGCCATGCCGTCCCTGACCGCCTCAACACCGCGTCCAGATGAGCCCATCCTCATCGATGCGAGATGGGGAGCGCACCATCATCAACGGAGGCTTCGATGGACAATCTTCACCACTCCCTGCGCACGCTGTTCAGCACCCCATTCTGTCCAAACTGCACGACCCTCTTCGACGCCGAGCAATATGATCATGTCGACGAACGCGCGCGCTGCTCGCACTGCGGAACCGTCTATCGGATCCCCGACGACCATGTGCCGGACAATCCGGATGACGACATCGACGACGTCCGGCCGGATACCGCCCATATTGTCCAACCGCACGAGCCGGGCTACTGGCCAGCGCAAGCGACTGGCTTCCGGCTCATTCGCCTGCTCGAAAGATATCTCGCACTTACCCAGACCTGCGGGCGCTTAGTCAGCGTTGCCCAAACCTCCACCGAACGGGATTTCTTCAGGGCCGAGCATGACCGGCTCTACCGCCTAACTTGCCGCATCGCACGCCAGGTCGCCCGATCGAACGGCTACGCGATCCTTCGAGCACTCTCGGACGATAGCCCGGCCTATCGCGTGGTGATCCAGAACCAGCCTATCGCTCTATCCGGGGGTTCGTGCATCAAGGAGACGCCGCAGTTTCTGACCCTCGAACAGTTGCGTGCCGACGCGGAACGGCTCGCCGAAGCGGAGATGCGGGCCACCGCCGGCGCGACGTACGAACTCTACGCCCGCCAGTTCTCCACGGCCTGTGCACGCGCCATCAACAAGCTTGATCCGGACCTGCGCCGCTACGCCGTCAAGATCGCCAATGACCACGGCTACATCGCGGGCGAGGACGAGCGATATGCCGACTTCGGACCCGGCCTATGCTCCCTGACCGGCATCGACGAACACTATTGCCATTGCGGCCGTCACCCCTGACGGCAGCCGGGACCGGGCCACGCGCTCGGTCCCGTTCTTTCGACGAGATGGCTCGATGCCCCGGCTCGCTCGCGTGCCATGCGGACCCTTCGGTCCGCACGTCGCTACGCCTCGGCCGAGGTCTCCCGACGAGAGGGAACATCTCTCACAGTCTTCCCATTCTGTCAGACGTCCGAGGCCGCCTCAAGGACGGCGGGGCCCCACGATTTTCTTCGGCGGATCGAGGGGAGGCGCTCGTCCTTCGGCGTGGTGGCCGCCGAAGAAAATCGTGACCCCCACCGCCGCTTCGCGGCCCGCTTCGCGGGTCCTTGACCCGGCCTCGGCCGCCTGACGCGCCGCTCCTGTCATTCAAGACAGACAGGAGCGAATCCATGCAGATGATCTCGACCAGCGCCGCCGCCGACAACGCCGCCTTCTTCGCAGCCATCGCGAACGCCGAACGCCGCGCGCTTCACAGCTACTTCGACCAGCACGTCGTGGCGGACGACGAGGCGGGCTACATCACCATCGACGAGGGCGATTACGGCGCGCTGCCGATGACGATCATCGACCGGATCGTCCACAGCGTGCCGGGCGGACTGCTCGACGAATATTGAGGCAAGACGGGGAGGGGCGCGCACGCGCCTCTCCCTTTTTTTGTGTGGCGATGTTACGGGCATGGGGGGCATCGAACCCCCCATGCCCGTGCCGCGACAAGGGTCGCGGCGGGGGCTGTTCAGGCCGTGAGGCGCTTTTCCACTTCGTCGATGCCGAGCGACCGGATACGGGCAACGAGCCCACCCAATCGCTTGCCGTCGAGCTTCAGCAGGCCGGTCTTCTCAAGAGCCTGGATCGCGGCCTCGCGTTCCTTCTCTTCCAGCCGTTGCCGTCGCTCCTCGAGCTTGCGGCCTTCCTCTTCTATCGCTGCTCTTTCCTGTTCCAATGTGCGTGCCATGAAGGGCCTCTCGGTTCACGCTGATCGGGCTATGAACAGGCCCACTATAAGCGCTCACCGGCCATGCCGGAAGCACGGAATGCGCGCCCGCCAAGCGGTTGGTCAACTGCCGCAACCATGGCTTTCCTTCCGTCCACCGGACGGCCTGGCGTCCCGCCGGAGGCGCTTCCCCATGCCATTTGATCGCGTCACAAGACGCCCCGGGGAGTGGATCAGCCCTGGTGCAGAGAAGCACACCGAACGCACCTCGGTGCATTGGGTTCTGGAACAATTCCAGCGACTTATGGCGGTCTTGGTGCGTGTGCGGCTGTGGGACAGGATTTCGCTGCCCACAAAACACACGAAAATCGGCCATTTCAGCGTGTTACACGAGAACACGCTCCGCGCCGCGCATGCGATTTTCTTGCTCCACCGACACGATTGCGCTATAAGTCGGATCGGTTTCTGAGACCCCACCAGCCTCCCTGCTAGGAGGCTCGGTTTGACCATTCCCTACAAGCATTGCTCGGTCCGGCTCGACCGGAGCAAATATGATCGCCTCGTAGCGCTCGCCGCGGAGCGCGGATGCACGCCGTCCGACCTGCTGCGCGCGGCCGTCGATGCCTTCCTGGGATCCGGCCAGCTCTTGACCTCAAGCCACCGTCGGATCGCCCGCATCAGCGAGTTCCAGCATCTCGCGCTCGACATCATCATCCGCGAACAATTCCCCGAATATCGCGACCGCATCATCGCGGAAACCGACAAACGTCTGGAGCAATATCATGGCGCGTGAGGACATCCGCACGGACGGGCGTCCCGTCCCGCTCACCCATCATTCGGCGCGCGGCCGCGTGCAGCGCAATGCCGGCAATTTCACCCGCGGCAGCCAGCTACTCACCCATGAGATGCTGATGTGGTTCTCGGGCGCCAAGCTGCCCTTCATCCTCTGGTTCTTCGCCTTTCTCGCCGCCTGGTTCATCATCATGTCGCTCAAGCTCGACGAGCATGGTTTCCAGCTCGTCTGCATGAAGGTCTATGCGACCCTCTGGAACTGGATCGACCTCAATCCGAACAAGCGCGTCAACGTCACGCTGCCGAACGGCGACCTCATGCGCACCGTGATGAAAGCGGTGCCCTATATTCCCGAGGTCATCACAGCCTGGGCCGTCGCGATGCGGGGCCTCATCGGCGCTTTCCTGATCTCGGTCTTCATCACCATTCCGGCCGCCATCTGGTTCGTCGACATCTCGCATCGGCGCGGCCGTTCGATCCTTCAGGAACGGCATGAACGCGGCGCCATGCTGGTTGATCGCAGCGTGCTTCTGGTGGAGATCAACGAGCATAACCGGGTGAAGTTCGAAGAGGAGGCGGCCGACCTCTTCCCCGGCCTGTCCTCGCGGCAGGTTCTCGCGCTCCCGTTCCGAGCGCGCAAGGAAGCCGGCATCCATCATCCCTACACGCTCGCGGGCATCCCCTTTCCGCACCGCACCGAACAATCCCATGCGATGCTCATCGGCACCACCGGATCAGGCAAGACGACCGAGCTCAGAAGCCTCGTCACCCAGATGCGCGAGCGCCAGGACACGGCCGTCATCTTCGATCTCACCGGCGCCTATGTCGAAGCCTTCTACGATCCCACACGCGACACGATCCTCAATCCCATGGACGCGCGCTGCCCGGCCTGGTCGATCTTCAACGATTGCCGCACCCACAGCGAATTCACGGCCGCCGCGGCGGCGCTAATCCCTTCGGATGGCGGTTCGTCCGAACCCTTCTGGGCGCTCGCAGCGCGCACCCTCTTCATCGAGATGTGCATTCGCCTGATGGAGCGGGGGCAGACCAGCAATCTGGCGCTGTCCGAGAACCTGATGACGGCCGACCTGAAGCGCGTCCACCGCTTCCTCGCCAACACCATCGCCGACCCGCTCACTGCCCCCGAAGCGGCCCGCATGGCGGAATCGATCCGCGCCGTCTTCAACACCAATGCGCAGGTCCTTCGCTTCCTTCCCGACGAGGGCGAATCCTTCTCGATCCGCGACTGGATCACGCGGGACAAGAAGCCCGGATCGATCCTGTTCGTGACGTCGAACTATGTCGATCTGCCGATGAACCGGGCGCTGCTCACGCTGTGGATGGATCTCGCGATCAACCGGCTGATGACGCTGCCGCGCACCCGCAGCTTGCGCACCTGGTTCATGTTCGACGAGCTTGGCGCACTGCATCGCCTTCCGGCGATCGAGAATGGTCTCCAGACGGCGCGCGCGTTTGGCGGCGCGATGATCCTGGGCATCCACAGCTTCGAGAAGCTGGTCGAAGTCTATGGCGAGCAAGGGGCACGCAATCTCGCCTCGCTCGCCCGCTCCAAGCTCATCCTCGCGACGGCCGATCTCGACACGGCCGAGCAGTGCGCGCGCTACATCGGCAACCGCGAGGTTCGCCAGATGGATGAGGCCTATAGCTACGGCTACAATAACACCCGCGACGCTTCGACCCTGACCCCGCGCAAGCAGGTCGAACCACTCGTCATCGCCGATGACATCACCAACCTGCCCTCGATGCACGGCTTCGTGAAATTCCCCGACGGCTTCCCCGCCGCGCGCATCCTGCTCGAGTGGAAGGACTATCCCCAGGTCGCCCAGGGCTTCGTCCAACGGCCCGATGTCGGGCCGGTACGCTCAAGGCGCGGAGAGGAGGTGTTCGAGGAAGACGGGGCAGGGGAGGCGGGCGGGCGCGACGGCTCGTTGCAGGTCGTGGAGGAAGTGGCCGAGATCACCAATCTCGCCCGCGATCTCGCCGCACGGATCCTGTCGGCCGAGGTCGAGGAGGAGGACGATGCCGCCCGCCGCGCGGCGCAGCGGGCGGACGACCGGGACGAACAGGCGACGCCTGGCACGCATAGCGCGGACAGGGCGCAGGCGGCGCGCGCCAGCGGCGAGGAACAGCCGGTTTCCGCGCGCGACCGGGACGATCGTCGTGATGGCCACCGGCACGGGGAGACGAGCCCACAGGTCGAGGACCAGACCCTGATCGAGCTGCGCCACGACTTCTCCACCGGCCGCGAGGATGACGGCATGGACATGGGCATCTGATGCTCTCGGTCGCCGGCGTCCGCTCCGCTTCCGGTGCCGCGAACTATTTCGCGAAGGACGACTATTACACGGTCGAGGGCTCGTCCGAGATCAGCGCCTGGGGAGGGGAGGGCGCCGAGGCGATCGGCCTGTCCGGAGAAGTCTCGAAGGACGCCTTCGAGGGCGTGCTGAACGGTATCCTCCCAAGCGGCGAAGCGGTCGCCCAGGTCGAGAACCGGCGCGCCGGCTACGACCTCACCTTCTCCATGCCGAAGTCGGCTTCGGTCATGGCCTATGTCGCCGGCGACAAGCGCGTGCTTGACGCCAATATGGCCGCGGTCAAGGCGACCATGGCCTGGGTCGAGAAGAACCTCGCGGAAGGGCGTCGCGACATCGAGGGGCGCAAGGTCCCGGTCCAGACGGGCAATCTCGTCTACGCGCTCTTCCAGCACGACACGAGCCGGGCGCTCGATCCGCAGGCCCACATCCACGCCGTCATCGCCAACCTCACCCGCATGCCCGATGGCAAATGGCAGGCACTCCACGCCGACAAACTCTGGAGCCACAACAGCATCATCGGCTCGATCTACCATGCTTTCCTGCGCGCCGGGCTCGAGCGGATCGGCTATCAGGTGGACCTCAAGGGCAAGCATGGCACCTTTGAGATTGCCGGCGTTCCCAAGGCGGTCATCGGCGAATTCAGCCAGCGCCGCGAGGAGATCCTCGATCACGCAACGCGGCTCGGCATCAAGTCGCCGGAGGGCCTGCGCGAAATCACCAAACGCTCGCGCGATCCCAAGCTCGACGTCGAGGACCGCGCCGCGCTGAAGCAGGGCTGGATCGACCAGGCCGCTGCCCACGGCTTCGACGGCAAGGACCTGCGGGCAGCAGCCGAGGCGCGCGCCGGGATGGCGTCTTCGGAAAATGCTCTCGAGCGCGGCTACCGCGCCATTGTCGATGCCGTAACTGGTGCCCGCCAGACGCTGGGTGCGCTGCTCCGCCCCCAGGACCCTTTAGTGGACAATGCGCTCGCCCGCGCGGTCAAGTCGCCAGCGGAAGCGCGCGCGCAGCTCGCGGTCGCGTCCGCCGTCCGGATCCTCTCCGAACGTGAGGCCGCATGGCCCGTCAATCTGCTCGGCAAGACCGCGCTCGATCTCGGTCTCAAGGGCGTCACCGTCGACCTGATCGAGAGGCGGATCGACCGGCTCGTGCAGAACCGTCAGCTCATCCCGGGCGTCGCGACAGCCGCGGACCGGACTGGCCGCATGGTGACCACGCAGGAGGCGCTGCGGACCGAAGAGAAGATTCTTGCCGCCGTCGAGGAGGGGAAAGGGAAGTCCGAGCCAATTGTGGCGGCCGCCGATGCGCCGCAGCGATTGCAGGATGCCGCCGAACGGCCGCTCAATCCTGGGCAGCTCGCCGCCGCGACGATGATCCTGTCATCCGCCGATCGTACCGTCTCGGTGCAGGGCGCCGCCGGCACGGGCAAGTCCACCATGCTCCAGGCGGTCGCGCGGGTCGCCGAGGAGGAGGGCGCCCGGATCACCGGACTTGCCTTCCAGAACAAGATGGTCGCGGACCTCGCCGAAGGGGCGGGCATCAAGGCCCAGACGATCGCTTCCTTCGTGCTCGCCAACGAGCGGTTCGTGACCGAGCGTGACACGCTGGGATATGAGGCTGCGCGCGAGAAGCTCGCCGGTACCATGCTTCTCGTCGACGAAACCTCGATGGTGTCGTCGAACGAAATGCTCAAGCTCCACCAGATCACAGCAGCCTTGGGCGTCGACAAGCTCGTTCTGGTCGGTGACCGGCAGCAGCTCTCTTCGATCGACGCGGGCAAGGCCTTCGCCATGATCCAGGCGGGCGGCGGCACGATGGCGCGGATGGATCAGAATATCCGCCAACGCACCGACCAACTGCGCACCGTCGCGGCGCTCGCCAATATCGGCAAGGCCGGCGCGGCGCTGAAAGTGCTGGGGGACCGTGTCGTCGAGGCGGGGGAGCCGGCCGCCGCTGCGGCCGACATGTGGCTCGAGCTCTCCCCTGGCGAACGGGAGGCGACCGCTGTCTTCGCTTCGGGCCGCGACGCGCGCGCCGTCATCAACCAGCGCATCCAAGATGGCCTGATCGCGGAAGGGAGCGTCAAGGGCCAGGCGATCCATCTCACTGTCTTTGAGCGGGTCAACACCACGCGCGAGGAGCTGCGCTATGCCTCGACCTACCGTCAGGGCCAGACGCTCGAGGTCGGCCGCGGCGGCGCGCAGGACGTCGGGATCAAGGCGGGACGCTACGACGTCCTCAAGGTCCACGCCAACGGGAAGGTCGAACTGTCGGACGGTCGGCGCAGGATACGCTTCGATCCCCAGAAGCTGTCGCCGACCGAGCAGCGCGATCGCCTGCAGCTTTCTGAAAAGAAGGACCTTCAGCTGCGCGAAGGGGACCGCATCCGCTGGACGGCCAACGACAAGCAGCGCGGCCTGCACAATGCCGCGCTTGCGCGCGTTGTGGGCGTCGATGCCGATGGCGTGAAGGTTGAGACTGCGGACAAGGTGCTCCTCACGCTCAGCCTCGGTGACCCGATGCTATCTCGGCTCGACCTTGCTTATAGCCTTAATATGCACATGGCCCAGGGGATCACCACCGACAAGGCGATCACCGTCATGTCGTCGCATGAGCGCAACCTCTCGAACCAGCGCCTCTTCAACGTCGGGGTCACGCGCGTGCGCGACGAGCTGACAATGGTCGTGGACGACAAGGAGAAGCTCGCGCGGCAGCTCGACATGAATCCCGGCAACAAGACCTCCTCGCTCGAGACGCTCGGCCGCCTCGATATCGACGGCAGGAAGGGGCCGGGCGCGCAACCCCGCGAGAAGTTCGATCCCGGTCCGATCGACGGCGTCAACCTGTCCGATCTTGCTCCCGTTCCAAGCGATCTGCCGCCTCTGCCCGATGGCGCGGCATCTGCGCCGGCCGCGAAGGCCCCACAAGCGCCGCCCGATCTGAAACCCGATCGCGGCGATCCGCTGCCACCGCTGCCCGAGCGCAGCCTCGGGCTCGACTTGTGAATGGAGAAGTCGCCGGCGTGGTGCCTGCGGCGAAGAGAAGGAGACGAACGATGGGTTGGGAATTCGATGAGGCTGGCAAGTTCGGGAGCGAACGGGCAGCCGAAGACTATGCGAAGCGCAACAACATCGATCCGCGTGATGTCCAGCTGACCCGCAAGGGTGAGGAGGTCGAACTCAACATCCGCCGGTCGGCCCTCGATGGCCGTAAGCTGCGCGACAATGGCGAAGGTCGCCGGGACGGCTGGGGCTGAACGGAGGGCTACAATGAGCACATTTGAATTTCTCGCCTCGCTTCTGCTGGTGGGCGTCATCGTCGCGCTTGGCTGGTCGAAAATGTCCCGAGGCTTCACTCCACAGAAACCGCTCGACCCAGTGGCGCGGCCATTCATGACGCAGCGCGAGCAAGCCATGCTGGCCGCGCTCGAGCACATCCTGCCCATGTACCGCCTCCATGCCCAGGTCTCGATGGGAGCCCTCCTCAAGGTTCCATCGGTGCCGGGCCGGCGGCCGACCCCAGCGGACTGGAATCGCTTCCAGCGAAAGATCATCGACTTTGTGGTCGAGGATCCCACGACGGGAAGGGTGGTCGCCTTGATCGAGATCGACGATCGTTCGCACGATCCCGGCAAGGATCGGGAGCGTGACGCGATGACCGCCCGGGCCGGCTATCACACATTGCGGATCCCCGCTGGTGCAAGCCCCACGGTACAGACGGTGCTCGGTTTCGTGGGTGACCTTCGCGACGGTGCGGCGAGCGCCGCATATCAGGGATAACCGGCATGGGGCTCAAAGATCGCGACTATATGCGCGAGCGCTATCGCGCGCGCGCGAAGGGAACCCGATGGAACGATCGGGCCGGGCGCGTCGAGGGCGCCTGGTTCGATCCCGTCAACCGCGGTTTCGATTATCAGCGCGGCCGGTTGAGGGGATCGCGCGGTAATGCCGGCGGGATGCTGCGCTGGATGTCGCTCGCGTTGAGCCTGTTTCTCATCGCTATCCCGGTGTGGCATTCGCTGAAGCGGGAAGGCTGGCTGGCGGATAGTGAACCCGGATTACCCTTCCCCGAAACGGGCAGCGTGACGGTCAACCCCGCATTGGATCCGGCCGGGGCGACATCGCGGATGGCAGTCACGACCTCCGATGCGAACGCCGTCGTTCAGCTCTTCGACCCTCAAAGCGGGCGGCATGTGATCTCGGTCTATGTCCGCAAGAACGATCGGGCGATAATCGCGGTTCCACCTGGAACCTATCGGATGAAAGTGGCGGAAGGGCAGCGTTGGCACGGCCCGGTGGACTTTTTCGGTTCGTCAACGACCTATGACGCCGTCGTGCCGCTGATGGTGTTCACCAGACAACGGGGCAATGGCATCGACCTGCACAGGCGTCCGAACGGCACATTGCCGACACGGCCCAACTGGCGCGGTCCAGCGCCCCTGTAACGAACGATCATGCGGAAGCGCGGCCGAAGACCCGGTCCTATCGAGCGGCGGGCGCCGATACCTCTTCGGTTTTCAGCGCATGGGCAATTTCGAAGATATGAAGAATGATCGGGTCCTTCTCAGCAGATCGGATCGCTGCCTGCAACAGAATAGGAGGCGGTGACTGATCGAAAACGCGAACGATCTCGCCACTAGATATCTTCTCTCCCACCATGTTGAGAGGAAACAAGCTTACGCCGCCGCTGGACACGATGATATCGATCAGAGAATGCAGGTCGTTGCAGGTGTTTATCTTCCCGTCATGATATCCCAGTCCACCCAAGGCATCATGCATGATCGCATGCATGGGGGAGCTTCGTGCCAATGACCAGAACAGCAGGTCTTTTGGGGGCACGAGTCGCTGCTCCAGCATGTTCGCGAGGCTGGGAGACGCGAGCCATATCAACTCGACCTCGCCGATCCGCCGCGTCTTGATGCCGGGCATTTCAACGGGACCGATCGCGAAAACCAGATCGGCCGCGCCACTTAGAAGTCCATCGATCAGTTTCGATGTCAGGTCGATTTCGATCTCCAGTGAAAGCCCTGGCATCTCCTGACGGATCGCATTCACGAAAGCGGACAGGCAACTGGCGGCCGCAATTTCACCCGATCCGATACGGACGATGCCGGCCACGCTGCTGAGGTCCACCGGATTGAGCAGGGCCTGTTGAAGCGACGGCCACACCTGCTCGCATCGGCGCACCAGTTCACGGCCCTGGACAGACAGGATCATGTTACGCCCTTGTCGCGCGAACAACGGAATTCCCAGGTGATTCTCAAGTTCGCGTATTCGCGCGGAAATGCCCGGTTGCGTGGTGTTGAGGCGATTCGCTGCCGCGCTGAACGAGCCAAGGCGGTTGATCCAAAGCAGGGTTTCCAGATGGTAGAGCGCGATCCGATTCATCACCATTGGTTATACATACATCGAATGAACTATGATTTGAACTGATGTGACATTTATCTCATGGCCAGACCCCGAAAGCGCAGCAGGCAGGGGAAGGGAAGGGTTCGTGGCCAAAGAGCAGCATGTGAAGGCAGAGAGCCGAGCCGGGCCGGCAAGGCGGGCTTCGGTTTCATCTGGATCCGCCTCCAATCGCGAACGTCCGGCCGAGCCCGTCCGCTATCAGGCGACCAATGCGGAGATGCTGGAACTCTACCGCCAGATGCTGCTGATCCGCCGTTTCGAGGAAAAGGCCGGCCAGCTTTACGGCTTCGGCATGATCGGCGGCTTCTGCCATCTTTATATCGGGCAGGAGGCCGTCGCCGTCGGCCTGCAATCGGCTATGAGGGTGGGCAAGGACAGCGTCATCACCGGCTATCGCGACCACGGCCACATGCTGGCCTACGGGATCGATCCCAAGGTCATCATGGCAGAGCTGACCGGCCGCGCTGCGGGCATTTCACGCGGCAAGGGCGGGTCGATGCACATGTTCTCGGTCGATCATGGCTTCTATGGCGGCCACGGCATCGTCGGCGCGCAGGTGGGGCTGGGCACGGGCCTAGCCTTCAAGCATAAATATGCGGATGATGGCGGCGTCTGCCTCACCTATTTCGGCGACGGCGCGGCCAATCAGGGACAGGTCTACGAAAGCTTCAACATGGCGGAGCTGTGGAAGCTGCCGGTGATTTTCGTGATCGAGAACAACCAGTACGCCATGGGAACCAGCGTCAACCGCGCGTCGGCCGAGGACCAACTCTATCGGCGCGGCGAGAGCTTCCGCATCCCCGGCATCCAGGTGGACGGCATGGACGTGCTCGCTGTCCGTGGCGCTGCTGAGGAAGCCCGGCAGTGGGTGCTGTCCGGCAAGGGGCCGATCCTCCTGGAATTGAAGACCTACCGCTATCGGGGCCATTCCATGTCCGATCCGGCCAAGTACCGCTCGCGCGAGGAAGTGCAGGCGGTCCGCGACAAGTCCGATGCCATCGAGCATCTCAAGCAGGAGTTGGAGGCGGCCGGCGTCACCGAGGATGAGTTGAAGGCGCTGGAGAAGGAGATCCGCCAGATCGTTCAGGAAGCCGCCGACTTCGCCGAGCAGGCCCCGGAGCCCGAGCTTGCCGAACTCTATACCGATGTGCTGGTGGGGCAATATTGATGGCGATTGAACTGAAGATGCCGGCGCTTTCTCCCACCATGGAGGAGGGTACGCTCGCAAAGTGGCTCGTCAAGGAAGGCGATGCGGTGAAATCCGGCGACATCCTCGCGGAGATCGAGACCGACAAGGCGACGATGGAATTCGAGGCAGTGGACGAGGGCATCATCGCCAAGATCGTCATTCCTGAAGGCACCGACGGCGTGAAAGTGGGCGCGGTGATCGCGCTGATCGCTGGCGAGGGTGAAAGCGCCGTGACGGTCCAAGCCGCCGCCCCCGCTCCCAAGGTCGAGGCACCCGCGCCCAAGGCGGCGGAGCCGGCCCCGCAGCCGGTTGCGGCGCCTGCGCCCCGCGCGGCGGTTGCCGATCCCGATATTCCCGCCGGCACCGAGATCGTGAAGACCACGGTGCGCGAGGCGTTGCGCGACGCCATGGCCGAGGAGATGCGCGCCGACGACCGCGTCTTCGTGATGGGCGAGGAAGTGGCGCAATATCAGGGCGCCTACAAGGTGACGCAGGGCCTGCTGGAAGAGTTCGGCGATCGCCGCGTCATCGACACCCCGATCACCGAGTATGGTTTTGCCGGCATAGGCACAGGCGCGGCGATGGGCGGCTTGAAGCCGATCGTCGAGTTTATGACCTTCAACTTCGCCATGCAGGCGATCGACCACATCATCAACTCGGCGGCCAAGACCAACTATATGTCCGGCGGCCAGATGCGCTGCCCGGTGGTGTTCCGCGGCCCCAACGGCGCCGCCAGCCGCGTCGGCGCCCAGCACAGCCAGAATTACGGGCCCTGGTATGCTGCCGTTCCTGGCCTGATCGTGATCGCGCCTTACTCGGCCGCCGACGCCAAGGGGCTGCTGAAGGCCGCGATCCGCTCGCCCGATCCGGTCGTGTTCCTGGAAAACGAGTTGCTCTACGGCCAGAGCTTCGACGTGCCGAAGCTGGACGATCATGTCCTGCCGATTGGCAAGGCCCGCATCGCCCGCGCGGGGCGTGACGTGACCCTGGTGAGCTACTCCATTGGTGTCGGTGTCGCGCTGGAAGCCGCCGACAAGCTGGCAGATGAAGGTGTTGACGCGGAGGTGATCGACCTGCGCACGCTCCGCCCGCTCGATAAGGAAACCGTGCTGAAGTCGCTCGCCAAGACCAACAGGATGGTGGTGGTGGAGGAAGGCTGGCCGGTCTGCTCCATCTCCTCGGAGATCATCGCCATCGCCATGCAGGAAGGCTTCGACGACCTCGACGCCCCGGTGCTCCGCGTCACCAACAAGGACGTGCCGCTGCCGTATGCCGCGAATCTGGAAAAGGCCGCGCTCATCAAGGCGGATGACGTGGTCGCGGCGGTCAAGCGCGTCCGTTATCGCTGACGCCTGCGGAGTTTCGAAAATGCCGATTGAACTCAAGATGCCCGCGTTGTCTCCCACGATGGAGGAGGGTTCGCTCGCCAAATGGCTGGTGAAGGAGGGCGATGTGGTGAAGTCTGGCGACCTGCTGGCCGAAATCGAAACCGACAAGGCGACGATGGAATTCGAGGCGGTGGACGAAGGCATTATCGCGAAAATCCTCATCCCCGAAGGTACAGAAGGCGTGAAGGTCGGGACCGTCGTCGCCATGCTTGCCGCCGAAGGCGAGGATATCACCGCTATCGGGGAAGGGGCTGTTCCCGCGCTTCTGCCGGCCCCCGAGATTGCCGACAAGGTCGCTACATCCATTCCCGCCGCTGTTCCTGTCGCGTCGTCAGCCGCACCCGCAATTGGTGCCAGCCGTATCAAGGCCAGCCCGCTTGCCCGTCGTCTGGCGGAGGCAAGCGCCATCGATCTTTCTACGATAAGAGGCTCCGGGCCTAATGGCCGCATCGTCAAGGTTGACATTGATGGCGCGACGCCTGCCTCGATGCCGGCCGTCGCTCCGGGGGTCCCCGCGGCGTTTGCCGCCGCAGTACCGTCGATCGAACCCGACATTCCACACGAAGTCGTCAAGCTGTCAAACATGCGGAAAGTCATTGCCCGACGGCTCACCGAATCGAAGCAGCAGGTTCCGCACATCTACCTCACGGCCGATATCCACCTCGATCCATTGCTGAAGCTTCGGGCCGATCTCAACGACGGGCTTGCCGAACGCGGTGTCAAGCTCTCGGTCAACGATCTGCTGGTCAAGGCCTTGGCGGCCGCCCTTATCGAAGTGCCCAGCTGCAATGTGCAGTTTGCCGGCGACAATCTGCTGCGGTTCAGCCGCGTCGATATTTCGGTGGCGGTATCGATCCCCGGCGGCCTGATCACGCCGATCATCGCGGGCGCGAACGCCAAGGGCGTTGCCGCAATCTCCAGCGAGATGAAGGATAGGGCGGAGCGCGCGCGCAACGGTAAATTGCAGCCGCATGAATATCAGGGCGGCACCGCCAGCCTGTCGAACATGGGCATGTTCGGCATCAAGCAGTTCGAGGCTGTCATTAACCCGCCCCAGGCCATGATCATGGCGATCGGCGCGGGCGAAAAGCGGCCTTATGTAGTGAACAATGCGCTGACCGTTGCCACGGTGATGTCGGTAACCGGCAGCTTCGATCACCGCGCGATCGATGGGGCGGACGGTGCGCAACTGATGGCCGCTTTCAAGCGCATCGTTGAGAAGCCGCTGACACTGTTGGCCTGAATCTCAAGGAATTTCCGAACATGGCTGATAGTTACGACGTGATTGTCCTTGGCTCAGGCCCCGGCGGCTATGTCGCCGCGATCCGCGCCGCTCAGCTCAAGTTGAACACGGCGATTGTCGAGCGCGAGAATCTAGGCGGTGTCTGCCTCAACTGGGGTTGCATACCCACCAAGGCGTTGCTGCGCTCGGCGGAGGTTTTTCGCTACATGCGGCATGCCAAGGATTATGGCCTGGTCGCGGAGAAGATAACCGCCGATCTGGATGCAGTGGTGAAGCGCTCACGCGGCGTTGCCAGGCAGCTTAATCAGGGTGTCTCGCACCTGATGAAGAAGAACGGGATCGCCGTTTATATGGGTGAGGGGAAGCTCACCGGCAAAGGGAGGCTTTCTGTCACAGCGCCGGATGGTAAGACCAGTGAGTTGACCGCGAAGAATATTATCATCGCCACGGGCGCGCGTGCTCGCGATCTGCCGTTCCCGAAAGCCGATGGAAAGCGCGTCTGGACCTATCGCCACGCGATGAACCCGCCGGAAATGCCGAACAAGCTGCTTGTTATCGGCTCGGGCGCGATCGGCATCGAGTTCGCCAGCTTTTACAACGACATGGGCGCGGAAGTGACAGTCGTCGAGATGCTGGACAGGATCGTTCCGGTCGAGGATGCAGATGTCTCGACCTTCCTGGAAAAAGCGTTGGTGAAGCAGGGCATGAAGATCTTGACGGGTGCAGGTGTCCAAAAGCTCGATATCGGTGCCACCGGCGTAACAGTCGCGATCAAAGCCCGGGATGGCAAACTTGTTTCGGACGAATACAGCCATGTCATCGTGGCAATCGGGATCGTCCCAAACACCGAAACCGTTGGGCTTGAGGCACTGGGTGTGAAAACGGAGCGTGGCCACATTGTTACCGATGGCGCATGCCGCACCAATGTCGAGGGAATCTGGGCGATCGGAGACGCCACGGCGCCGCCTTGGCTAGCGCACAAGGCCAGCCATGAAGGTGTTATCGCGGCAGAAACCATAGCGGGTCAGCATCCGCACGCAATGGACCCCAGGAACATTCCCGGCTGCACCTATTGCCACCCGCAGATCGCTAGTGTCGGCCTCACCGAAACAAATGCGAGGGAAGCAGGTCACGAAGTGAGGATTGGCACCTTTCCCTTCATCGGCAATGGCAAGGCTATCGCGCTCGGCGAGCCAGAAGGCTTCGTCAAGACGGTATTTGATGCCCAAACTGGCGAGCTGCTGGGCGCACACATGGTCGGCCCGGAGGTGACCGAAATGATCCACGGCTTCACCATCGGTCGTACACTGGAAACAACCGAGGCGGAGCTGATGGAAACGGTTTTTCCGCATCCGACCATTTCCGAAACGATGCATGAAAGCGTGCTTGCTGCCTTCGGGCGCGCAGTCCATATTTAGGCTATCTTCCATATTTGGGAGAGATCATGCCTCCTTCTGCTGCCGAACCACGAGCGGCGAGGCGTCAAGGTCAGCTACGTACTCTTGAAAGAACCCGTGCGGCGACATTGCTTCGCACCGCGAGCTTTCTACCGTAACGTAGCGCGGTTGTCGGTGAACTCCATCGCAGCGCCTGCGCAATGCCGGCTCCGTCCTCTCCGGCGGCGAAGAGGTCCTGGGTCAGGCCAACGCGCAGCGAATGTGTGGACAGCGCCTGAACCGCATCGGCCAGCTTGCTGGCGCTCAGGTTGACCAGCCCCATTTCGTAGGCGGCACTCGCCACGCGCCTGTAGATCCCATTGACCCCCTGCCGACTGAGGGCCTCCTTGCCGATGGTGTAGGTCGTTCGGGCCAGTGCCGTTTCCGGATCGGAGCCGCGCGCGCGCCGGCGATAGACACCAACCCTGCGAAACAGCAGCCCGTCCTCGATCGCGCTTTCGGCCTGCCACAAGGCGACCCTGCGCATCGTCTCGGCCGACAGCCACGCCCACGCGCCTTCCTGCTCCTGGTCGGTTTTGGAGAAGGGGATGAACAAGGTCGCCGAGCCGTCGTCCTGCGCATCGATATGCGTGGCTTCAACCCTAGTGAGCTCGCTGACCCGGAGCCCTGCGTCATAGCCGAGCGAAAGCAACGCCGCGTCCCGTAACCCCTGAAGATCGCCGCCACACGCTTCGAGTAGCGCAGCCAGGGTGAAGCCTTTGGCGGCGTGGTGATCCAGCGCCTTGCCTAACCGCAGAGGCGCAGCCTGACGCTGAAGTGCGCCTCTCTGCCGGCGGATGGCCTTCAGCGCGGCGCGAACCATCGGGGCGTCGGTCGGCGCGGCGGGCGAGGCCAAGCCCAGCATGCGGTGGACCGAGGCGATGCTGGCGATGCGCCGCGCCAGCGTCGCGGGCTTCCTGCCTTTGGCGTCCAGCGCGTTTACATAGCGCACCATATCTTCGGGATCGGCTGGCAATGGCCTGCGGCCTTCTTCACCGCACCAGTCGCGCCAGCAGTCGAGATCGGCGGCTATCGCCGCCTTCGTCGCGTCGGCCATCGCCGCCAGGGTCGTCTCGAGACCGAGCTGACTGATCGGCGGTAGATCGGTCGGAATGATTTCCCCGATCGTGCGCAGCAGCCGCACATCGACGGATTCGGCGTCTGTCTTGCGCGATCGTGTCGGCAGAGCAGTGTCGTTCGTCCTGACGACGATGATTTCCATGGGGGAGGATTTGGTGGAACTCTCGGTCATCGTTCGCTATATGTCTTCCCGGAGGATATGATGCAGCTCAACTCGGCAAAAGCTCTGGCCCTTGGCCGGGAGGTCCGCGAAACCTTCGGCAGCTGGAAGAAGGCACGCGAGGCGGCCGTCCAGCGCGATGGCGTCTATGTCATCGATCGGGCGAAGATTCGTGCTGAAAAGGCCAAGAAGCTCGCCAAGACGGCCTGATCTCGAATGACATTCGGCTACGCGCTGCTTGGCGCTCTGGTTCTTCTGCTTCCCGGGTTTGCGGGTTATTTCGGTCTTCGTATTGGCGAGGCGAGTGATTTTGTGTCGCCGCGGCCCGACCGGCCCAATTCCAATCTCACCATTTTCCTGATTGTGCTGCTGGCGCTCGCTGCGCACACCGCCGGGGCGGGAATTTTTGCCTTCAACGAAGCGATAGCGGCGTGGAAGCCGCTGATCTCGCTTCCCTATGATCCCAATCCCTACAAGGCACTTCTGTCCGGCCAGGTCCCATCGGGGCTTTCCGCGCTCGCAATCGAACTGGAACTGCTGTTCTGCCTGGCGCTTTCCTTTGGGACCGGCTGGGTCTGCGAGAGAATGGCGCGCGCCAAGCCGATTACGACCCGAACCGCGCCCTTGCGCTTCGGATGGCTCCTGCCGATCGTCGAGAAGGTCGAGGCCGGTGGCCATGTCGCGGTCGGTTATGTGCGCACGACGAGCGGCCACAACGGTGCCTGGGTCGCCTATGAAGGCAGCATCCGGCGCCTGACGCTCGACGATGACGACGGAATCCGCATGGTGGTGCTCGAGCAGTGCGATCGCTTCATTGTCCGGATGACGGACGACAAGATCGAGCGGGTCGACATGGACAGCGCGCCGATCGCCATGATGCATCTTGCCGCCGACCAGATCGCCGATTTCGCAATCGAACTGTTCGAGGTTCCCGAGATCGGCGCTGACTGAGGCGAGCGGCGGCGTTCTGCTCAAAACATGCGGCACAAGGCGCGACACATCTGTGCCGCATGGTTTTTCCCCGTTCGTCATCATCCGCAAAATTTGCCCTTCCCTGCCGTTCCAGCAGCCCTGTACTTACCATAATCTCCCATTATGGTAAGTGAGAAAATCACGCGGGGAGGGCGGTTTACGCGGAGAATCGGCCTTGCACATCCCGCCTGGCCGGATAGCGGATTGGCGCCGTTCTTGTTTTGATAACGCCGAAGCGCTATATGCGCTGAACGATCCACGAGATCATGGTACAGGTTAGAAATGGCAAAGGCGGTAAGCTTGGTGTTGGCGACGGTGAACGCTCCTTATGGGGCGAACCTTTCCGCGCATCAACTCGCTGCGCTGATCGCCGACCCAAAGAGCGCGAGCGATTTCAACGCGCCCGTGTTTTCCTTCTTCTCGGAAGTAAGCCCGGCTCTGCAGCTGCAGTTCGTCGAGGAAATGGGTGTCGACGCCGACAAGGTCTGCGCGGTCGCCGACCAGTTCTCCCACCTCTCGGGCTACGCGCTCCCGCTGGCGGCGTAACGCATGGTCGAGCGCGGCCCAAGCCAGTGGCCGGTCCTGTTCGATCTTGCGATGGAAATCTTCGCCCAATTCGAGGAGAACGTCGGCTTCGTGCCCTCGTGGAGCTTCGGCGGCGGGACGGCGCTCATGCTCCAGATCGATCATCGTGAAAGCCACGACATCGATATCTTCCTTGATGATCCGCAAATCCTGCCTTTTCTCAATCCAGAGATCCAGGATTTCGCAATGACCCGTCGGCCGGACGAATATAAGAGCGACGGGACGCAGGCGCTCAAACTCGCCTTTGACGAACTGGGTGAGATCGACTTCATTTGTTCGTCCGCCATCCTCGATGTTTCCAGTGAGCGCCACGATGTGAGGGGGCGGACGGTCGACCTTGAAACTCCGGCCGAGATTGCAGCGAAGAAAGTTTACTTCCGGGGCTGGAACTTGCAGCCACGCGACATGTTCGATCTTGCTGCCATCGCCGAGCACCATGGTGACGACTATGTCGTGTCAGCATTGCGTGAATGCGGCCATGAGCGATGCCGCAAGGCGCTGGAAGTCGTCGAGAAGGTCAACCCGAAGGCTGTCGAGACGGTGATTGGCCAGCTGCTGTACAGGGAAAAGAACAGCCATCTGGTCGCAGAGGCGCAGGCGATTACGCACCGAATTTTAGGGGCTTCACTTTCCGATTAAGACGGTCGCAGCACGGGCGCGAGGAGCCGTTCGGCACGAGCCGAACCGTATTCCTTCACCGCACGCGCGAGCTGCGCGCTATTCATCTCCCCTGCCTTGGCAAGCGCACGCGGCAGGATGGCCACCTTGTCCTCGGGCAGCCTGTCGATGTTATGGAGGAGGTCGACAAGCAGGACTTCCTTGGACAGCCGCCTGGGCACCGACGGCCGCATCCGGAAATCGTACATCCGGCCATCCAGTTTGAACCGGCCATGGCGTTTGCGATTATAGACCACGGGCTCGTTGTGGAGCTGGGTCGTGCACACGCCAAGCCCATTGAATGCGCTTGGAGAGACCAGCAGGAACCGATCGTCGCCGAGAAATGTGAAGCTGCGATCCTACCGCGCCGCAGCCGCTCGAGGCTGAGCGTGTGCGCCTCGTACATAAGGCTGCCGCCGGTTTTCGCTGGTCACGATGCTCGGCTGAAGCGCGGCGCGGACCGCATCCGTGACCGTATAGACCGCATGACGCTGCGCACCGCGGTTCTCATGGTCCACGAAAAAGCCCTGGTAATGCCGTCTGATCAGTCCTGCCTTCACCAACTCCGACACCGCCCGGCTGATCGCCGTCATGCCGGTTTCGCGGATGCGCTCGCTGAGTTCCGCGTCGACGCGGCGCGCGGCCTCCACCGGATCGCCCGGCAATTCTCCTTTGGCTGCGAGCGCAGCCCGGACCTTATCGGCGGTGGCCCGGCGCTGGTGGTGACGCGCGCCGCTCGGCGCAATCGCCGCGGCCAGCCATTCGCGGATGGGCACCAGAACCTCGCCTTCTCGAACCAGAGGCCCCGCCTCCCCGTTCGTCCGGGCGGCCCTGGCGATGAGATCGAGCACCATGAAGGTGTAGCGCGGCCGACCCGAGTGCTCCGCGATGATGCGCACGATATCCGGCAGGCCAACTACTGGTGCTGGCGCCGGGGTTGGGATCGATGGCGCGAAGAGATCGAACTGAAGCATGGAACGAATCAAGCACAAAGCACGACTCTTGTGAATCCCCCAATCGCTCACAGAAACGACCGAAAGACGTTTTGCCATCCGTGTCACTTTACCCGACCGGTACCTGAAGGGTAAAGTGACGCAGCCGTCATTGATCGATGCATCTGCCCCGTGGCCACAATCATTGACATTTTGTGGCCACGCCCTATAACCATCGTCATTGGCAGCGAAGGTTGGTTGGTATGGACGTGCAGCTTCTAGCCGGAATCGAGAGGATCTGCTCCCTTCCAGAGCATCAGCTAGAGGTTGAACTCGGCAAACTGCTCGAAGGTCGGGCTCCGATGGCCACTATCACCATTCGCGCCGCGCGTGACAGCTTCACCAAGCTGCTTGCGCGTGCGCGTGACGGATCGGTTCAGCTTGTCGGCAAAGACAAGGGAGAGCAGACCGTGATCCTCTCGGTTGCGGCTTTGGCGAATGTCATTAAGGCAGCCGCTGGCGGTATTTCCGCCGGAGAATTTCTTGCCGCCACGCAGTTCCAGCCGTCACGCGGAAAGCTCGTCCATGTCGAGAGCGACGACGACAGCAGCCAGGAATTCACTGTCCGATCCGGAGAAGCTTCCTGGCAGCAGGCCAGCGCCTAAGCGGCCATGTATCTTCTTTCGACCCAATGCCTGCTTGACCGGATCACGGGTCAGGCGCCGGCCTCGATCGATGCGCTGCCTGCCCGAGAGATCCACCTGAGCGCGGTTTCCCTCGGGCAGGCGCTGCTGGCCATCGAGCAAAGCCCGGCGGGTGAACGCCAAGGCCACCGCGATGCGCTGCGCGGCTATGTCGGCATGGTGCGCAGCTTCGATAATATCGTGCCGTTCGACGAAAAGGCCGCCATGCTGTGGCCTGGTCTGCGGGCTCAGAAGCTGATCGCCACCAACCCGGCCGGTGCCGTGATCCCGGTCAGCGAGGCGACGACGATGGTCGTTGCCTCGGCTCTCGCTACCAATCTTGTCTTCGTCGACTATCCGCAGCCCTACCATAGCGGCGTCAGCGGGCTGACGGTGGTGAACCCTTGATATGACCGAGAGCGACGTCGGGATCAGGGAAGGTGCGCGCGCGCAGCCGGCCAAACGGTTCCGCATTCTGGCGCTGACCGGAGGTGGGTATCGTGGCCTCTTTACCGTTCGGATCCTCGAACAGATCGAGCGGACGATCGGAAAGCCGATCAAAGACCATTTCGATATCATCGCCGGCACTTCGATCGGCGGCATCGTGGCCATCGGCCTGGCCCAAGGCATTCGCCCAGCCGTGATCGGCGCCGCGTTTGAGAAGCACGGCCAGGCGATCTTCCCGAAGCGGGGTTTACTCGGTCGCTGGGGGCTGGCGCGCTCGCGCTATGACGCGGCTGGCCTCGCGCAGACGATCGACGCCGTTCTTGGCGAAGCGGGAAAGACGCCCCTGTCCGGCCTGAAGACACCCCTGATCGTGACCGCGGTCGATTTCGGCGCCTGGGCGCCGGCAATATACGAAACCACTGGCATGTCACCGAAGCTCGAAGGAACCTCGCTACGGGACATTGCCCTCGCCACCTCCGCGGCGCCAACCTATTTCCCCGACCATGTGATCGACGGGCATTCCTATGTCGACGGCGGACTGATCGCGAACGCTCCGGATAGTATCGCCCTGATGCGGGCGCTTGGGCGCTATGGGCGCACGCCCCAGGAAATCGACCTCATCAGCGTCGGGACCGCAGGAGAGCTGCGATGGGATGTGCCGCGTGCGCCCAGGCGCCGCGGCGGTGTGATGCTGATCGCAAAAGACGAGCTCGTGTCGAGGACGATGAAGGCGCAGGAGAGCCTGTCGCTCGACCTCGTGCAGTCCGTCCTGGGCTCGAGCTACGTCCGCATCGATAGGGTGCCTTCGCTCCAGCAGCAGAAGGAACTTGCGCTCGATCGGGCAACCGACAAAGCGGCCGAGATCCTGGGACAGCTCGCGCGCGACGCCTATGCGGGAGCCTCGGCGAGCAGCACGTTCAAAGCGATGCTTCGATAGGGGACGGGTGGCGGACTGACCAAGCCTTACGTTCCAGAAAATGCTGCCTGTCCGTCAAGCATCTGCCCAACATGACCTCAACACGGATCTACTCTGACGATGGCGAAGAAAACGACCAAAAGAACGCCGAAGGTCTTCCTGGATGCGAACATCGTCATCAGTGCCGGCAAACCACCAGGCGGGCCTGAAATCGCCCGTGTCGTCGATCTTGTCGATGCCGGTCTGATAACGGTGTTGACCACCGATCTCACCATCACCGAGGTTGCCAAAAAGTACATCCAGAGTGATTTCGACGCGATCAAGGAGATCAGCCAGCCGCATTTCCGGAAGATTGTCGAGGGAGCGACCGGCGTTGCGCTTCCCGCGCTCAAGCGGCCGGAGCTTCGCGCAAAGCTGAAATCGATCTACGATGAGTCGACTACGCAGATGTTCGATGCGCTGGAGGCCAAGACGCTCCAGATCGACGAGGTGAAGCCGTCGGCAGTGTTCAGCGCCTATGCGGCAGGGGAAGGTTTCTTCTCAGGCGACGGCAAGAAGGACCAGTTCCCCGACGCCTTTGCCTTCGAGTGCCTCAAGAAGGAGGCGTCGAGAAATAGCCCGGTGATCATCGTTTCGAACGATGGCGACTTTGATGGCCCGGTCGGGTCTGCGAAGCATATTTCGCTGGTGAAGTCGTTGCCCGAACTGTTCGCGGCGCTTGGCCTCGAGATGGCCGCGCCGCAACTCGATCCCTTCCTGGAGACGCAGGAGGAACAGATCGTCGACCTCGTCAGTCAGGAACTTACGAATTGGGGACTGCACAGTAGCGACGTCATGGATGCGGAGATCGACGAGATCACCGTCAATTCGGTCGAAGTGAAAAAACTCACCGCCTTCAAACCAAGTGAGGCAGGTAAATCAATCCTTGTGGTCGGCACGATCGAGGTCGCAGCATTGGTGTCTTTCACTCATCCCAACTGGGATGAAGCGATGTATGATTCCGAGGACAAGGTGCTTATCCCGTTCGAGGATGAGAGCGGGGAGACCGAGATCGAGCTTACCATCGACGTCGCCATGTCGATCGCGGTCGACGAGGCAGGCAATCCCGAGGAGATTGAAGCCTTGCGGTTTCGCAACAGCGATTTTCAGTATGTGACGCTCTATCCACCCGACATGTACAAATAGGGTCCGTGGATGAGACGATTCGAGGTCGAGAAGCAGTTCTGCGACATGGTCAGCCGGATCACATCGTTCAGGTCGAGTCGGCGACTCTGTTTCGGGTAGAAAAAAGCCGCCCACAAGGAGGCGGCTTGATAGTTGGGAGAGGATGCCTGAAAGGCCCGTCTCTTGTGCATTGCATCATAGAATATTGCAACTGCGAAATTCGCAACTATGGACACGCCTGATACCGGCGTTTGCCACTAGGTGCCGGCAAAAACTATCGCTCATGGCCTGTCCGGCCAATAAGCCGGAATCCTTCAATAAGGTCGAGCATTGAGATAGCGCCGCACGCTCCTCGCCACTATTAGAGGAATCCCGAAAAATTGCAGAAGGAACAGCATGATGAACAATAGCGACCTTGCCGATCATCTCGCCGGTGCGACCGGGGCCACCAAGGCTGATGCCCGCAAGGCGGTCGATCTCGTCTTCGCCGCAATAGCTGACGCCGCCGCCAAAGGCGAAGAGGTGAGCCTCAACGGCTTCGGCAAGTTCAAGGTCAAGGACGTTCTCGCCCGCGAAGGCCGGAACCCGGCCACCGGCGAAACCATCAAGATCGCAGCGTCGAAAAAACTCTCCTTCAGCGTGGCGAAGGCCGTCAAGGACCGGCTCAACAGCTAAAGCGGGCTTGACGCCTCGATACCAAGAGATCGAGGCGTCCCCCTTCCCCGCAAGAGGCTTCCCGCAAGACCGCCACTCGCGGCTTTAATGATCGAACGACGCGATAATCTCCGGGAAGAACATTGCAACGGCCTGTATCGGCGAACGGCGTGACCTGCCTGGACCTGCTGACACGACAGATCGCCATCCATGTTCCAGCATTGCAGGATTGGTCGTTCGTAGCGGTCGATGTCGAGCTGGCGGTACATGACATTGCCCCTCGCGAGCAAGGTACGCAAATTCTCGCGGCTATCGTAGGGATTGTCCCGCACGCAGAGCAAGTGCTGAATTCGGGCACGTCGATACCGTAAAGCCGGGAGTGACCAAACGCCTCGCACCGGATTATAGTCGCCGTCGTAGATGTAGGGGCGGATGCACGGCACGGGCTTGGTCTGCGCGGTCGAGAAATGACCACATCCTGAGTCCTGAAGTAGTTTGCCGGTGCTCTAGCACCGACATTTGGTAACGAGTCTTTGCAATGACTGTTGACAAAACACGTCCTCTATCTGTTGGCGCCATCGCGCAACGTAGCGGAGTCGCGGTTTCGACGATCCATTTCTACGAGGCGAAAGGCCTCATCAAGGGCGAGCGCACAGCCGGCAATCAAAGGCGGTATCCTCGATCCGTATTGAGACGGATCGCCATTATCAGAACCGCCCAATATGTCGGGCTTTCGCTCTCCGAACTAAAGGATTTTCTTGACCGGATTCCAGAGGGGCCGGTTACGTCAACGGATTGGCGTCGGCTCAGTGCCGAGTGGAGTACGCTATTGAACGAGCGGATAGCTAGTCTCATGAGGCTGCGTGACCGCCTCGAAACCTGCATTGGATGCGGCTGTATGTCCCTCACCGACTGCCCCTTGCGAAACCCCGAAGACAGGTTGGGCGCAGTTGGGTCAGGCCCTCAGCTCCTCTTGGTGAATTTCGCTCGTGAACCTCGTGATGATGAAGATAGCCCCGTTCATTTTCGCACCAAACGTCGCTCCTTGGCGGCGGTCAAATCCACTCTTGACGTTAACCAAGACACAAAAGGGAACGATGACTCATAGCTTGGTGCCCTTCCCCGGTCGTTCGGGGCGGTGCTTCAAAAATCATCCTTCCGGCATCACTCTTCGCATGAATGCATCGAACAGGGGCACGGTGAACGCTGTATCTCCATGCGCGGGACTATAGAGCATTCCTTTCGCGATCAGGCTGTTTCGCGTCGGCGCCACGCTTGAAACCTTCACGTGCAAGGCATCGGCAACATCTCCCGACCTGTGCGGTCCAGTGCCCAAAGTGGCCATGGCGCGCAGATAGCGCTTCTCGGCAGGGGTCAGACGATCGAACCGAACGCGGAAAAAGCTGGCGTCAAGTTCCGCGAGCGCGCTACGCGTTGCCGCCGCAACATCGTCTTGGGTGATCGGCGACGCCTCAGCTGCATCCCAGCTATGCTTTCCCCACTCCTGGAGGAAATAAGGGTAACCTTGGGTCTGCTCGCAGATCGCGTCCAACGCCGCATCATCGACAGCTTCGCCTTCCCGCTCGATTGGAAGCCGAATGGCATCGCGCGCGGCGTGATCATCGAGCGGTCCGACGGAGACGAACTCGAAAAGTCGCTCCGCATAGGACTTGGCCCGGCCCATCTGCCCAACGAGTTGCGGCAAGCCAGCGGCGATCATTGTAATGGGAAGCTGCTTCTGGCTGGCCCGGTGGAGCGCACTGATCAATGCGGCCAATTGCTCTTCAGGCACATATTGGAGCTCGTCGATGACGAGTACCACAGCTGACCCCTTCTCTCGCGCCGCCTCGCCGATTGCAACCAACAGATCGGCGAGATCAGCTTCAAGGTCGCCGCTGTCGGCCAGGCCCGGCTCGACGTCGAAATCGAGTCCCACTTCGAGATCGTCATATTTGACCTTGAGCTTTGCGAACCCGGCCAGCGCGCGAAGCGCGCGCTTAACGCCGTCCGAAGCTTGCTTCATGCGATCGAGCCTCAGCAGCGTCGCCCGAAGGGCAGGCACGAGGATGCCGGGGAGCGAACGGTTCTCGGGAGCCTCGATGGCGACGATAGCCATGCCCTCCCCCTCGGCTGCGTCACGCATCGTCGTGAGCAGAACGGTCTTGCCTACACCGCGCAGTCCATAGAGGACGCTCGGGCGTGCCGCGCGCCCCGCGCGGATTCGGTCGAGCGCGACCGCGTTGCGTTCAAGCAACGCATCTCGCCCCGCCAACTCTGGAGGGCGAGTGCCGGCGCCAGGCGCGAAGGGGTTACGACGAGCATCCATAGCGAGGTTATGGTGGTTTATCGTTTTTTTGTAAACTTGATAATCTCGCTATAAGTCGCGTCTCAAGGGTTGCGGAAAAGCGCCCCAACCGCTATTCTCCGTCACAGGAGAAAGCATGCGCTTCCCAAAATTCGACCTCGACACATATAATCGAACGAAGGATTTGTCCGGCGGTCCCATCTACGCGATTGTCGAGGAAGAGATTCCTGAGATCGAAATGATCACCGACGAAAACGGGAACCCCACTCGTGGCGGTCTAATAGGCTACGCCCTCGCCTACGTTTGCATGGCCGGCCTCGTGGGAGCGATGTTCTACATCCTCTAAGCTCTATTCGCGAAGCTTGGGGTCTTGGAAGAATCCGCGATCGTGGTCGCGGTTCACCTCCTGCTCAAGATCAGCGGCCCCTTGAACCCGCTGCCCTCGCATCGTCTGCGCCGCAGCGCGGTCGCCCCCCAGCTCTGCCTTGCCGGCCTCGATGATCGCAGCGGCGCCGACATCCCCGCCGCCGCCAGGACCGGCGGGCAGCCGCCCAGGACCATGCGGCCGGTAGGAGGCCCTGACATCCGCCTCGTTCCCCACGCTCGGCCGATTGACATCGACCAGGTCCGGATCGTGGAGGCGCCCCGCAATCTCCGCCCGGATGCCATCCTGCTTGTCATGCATCCAGCGCGTGATCATCTCCTGGCGCACAAGCCGCTGCTGGTCTGTGAGATCGGTTGCCCAAAGCTCGGGCGCGTCAAGCCCCGGATTTTCGACCTGTTGGCGGCGATACCATTGCGCAAGATCCTGGCTCAGATTCTCGCTGAGCTGCATGCCATGCGTCTCGGCATAGCTGGCGTCGCGTGACACCTGCTGGGAAAGCTCCTCAAGGCGCCGGGCCGTCTCAGAGTACGACTTTGCCAGCGCCAGAGAATCCTCCGTACTCGCCGACGCCGATGATGTGGCGGATGCCCGGCTGAAGCTACCGCTGCGCGAATAGGTCCCATCGGACATCGAGGCGCCGCTTCCGCTCGAATGTTCGTCACGCACGCCACTCGAGGATGTGTTGGCGCTGTCGCTGCCGCGGGTTTCGTCAGTCGCATGCCTTAGCGCATCTGTCTGAGACCCTGATTTCGATACGCTGCCGCCAATGCCGGGAAGGCGGCCCAAAATTCCTCCGCGACCGCCCGACCCTCCAGCCGTCTGCCGTCCCGTTCCTGCGGACACCACCCCGGAGATCTGGTCGCTCGTCTGCGCCTGACGATCATGGCCCTGAGATATTCGCTGACCTTGAGAGATCGTATCCCGTTCCTCCAGACCCTGCGTGCTGCTCCCGGTCCGCCGGTCGAATTGATCGACGGACGTGTTCGCCTGCCGGCCGCTGCTCGAATCCCAGCCGGACGACCGCTCGGTCGAGGTGCCGAATGCACTGCGGTTGGCATGCGTAGCGGTCAGGACCTCGGCCGCGGCATTCTCATAAGCCTGCGACTGTCGGTGCGCCTCGCTCGCCATCTCCCGCCATTCCGCGACCGACCCGGTCGTCATGGTAGGGGTGAAGCCGAGGCGCGAAATGGCCCCCGACGTGTCGAAGACGTCCTGACCATTGCCAAAGCCGTTGATCATCGCGCCATTATCCTGGCGCCAGCCCATGCTCGGGGCGCCGCTCATATAGCTCGGCGCCGTGGTCCACTGATCGGCCTGCCGCATATTCGAAGTCGAGTTCGCCCAGCTCACATTGCCATAGGAGTAGTTTCCGGTGGTCTGCTCGAGCGCGGCGGCCTCCGCCGCGTTCTGCGCCGGCGCCAGCATCGACATGGACTGGCCAGCAATCGACATCGCGCCGCGAGCAAGACCGGCCGCGAGGAAAGGCACGCTCATCAGCATGAAGCCGGCGATCGTCGCCGTCTCGCCGTTGACCGCGCCGATGCCGGCATAACTTCCAAGCGTCACGCCTCCCCCGGCCACGCCGTTCGCCGCGGATTCCGCCCTTGTCATGCAGATCATGTGGAGGATGACATAGAGCGGGCCCCAGGCAGCCAGGTAGAAGAAGCCCATGGCATAGCCCTTGAGCGTGCCAACCCCCGTCTGGGGCATGAGGAACAGCGGGAAGATGACTGGGAACATCGCGAAGAAGACGACGGTCAGGACGATGTTGAGGATCGGCACCCAGGCCATCGCCTGCTGGGCAATCGAATTATAGGTGTTGCGCGCCTGGATGTCGGCGCGCGTCTGGGCGAAGGTGTCTATCGCGGCCGCGCCTGCCCCACCAGCCATGCTGTTGCGTGCTTGCATGAAGGCGTTGATCGCTGTGTTCTGCCGCATCGTTTCGGTGAAATTGCTCCCCGATCCGGTGAACGCCGTGTTCGCGATCGGCACGTCATGCTTGAGCTTGTCGGCGGCCAGGGCGTTGCTGAGCCTGGGATAGACCTCCTTACCCCAGATCGGAGCATTGGCCTCGATCATCGGCGCCCATTGCGCGTCGAGCGCCTGGTAGGCCTGGCGGCAGGTGATGATGAAGTTCTGAACGGTGCCGTCGCCCTGGCGCTCCAGCCATTCCTGCGAGCGCGCTTCCGAGCCCGGCCCGATCGCGGCCCACAGGTCGGGCGCCTTGGCGAGGTTCGTGAGCGACTTCTGATAGAGCATCACGTCGCCGAACACGCAGTTCTTGAAATGGTTTTCGAGGTTGGTCGAGAACTCCGCGTCGCGAACAACGAAATTGCGGGTCGCGTCGAACAGGCGCGCGCCATAGACCATGCCATTGCTCGAATAATTGAGCTCGCTGGGCATGACGAACACCGTCTCGGCCGTCCGCGTCAGCCAATCCCCGACCTTCGTCGTAAAGCTCGCCAGCACACCCAGGCCCATCGGCACATTGTCGATAGTCGATGGCGCGAGGCTCGGGTTGATCCGGTCGGTCACCTTGATGCTCACCGTGGGCACCATCAGGCAAAGATAGATCGCCGTCGCCTGGAGGAACCAGTTCATCCACGCCTTGTAGTTAAGCGTGAAGGCGACAACGAGCAGCGAGTAGATGAGGCCCATCACCATCACGACCCGCAGGAGCGAGCGGTAGCCCCCTCCCCCTGACCAGGCAGCGACGGCGTTGAACACGTTTACGAGATACTCGCCGCCCCCGACCGTGAAGACCTCCAGCATCGACGCGCTCCCGCTTCAGTTCAGCCGCACTAATTCAGACCTTGGGCGTTCAGCCCGCGCGAGAAGTTGAGCGCGGACGCCATCCCCGGCGTCATCGAGTTCTGCAGGGTAGACTCCAGCATGATGCTGCGGTTGATGATCTGCATCGTCACCTGCAGTTTGTTGTTGAGACGGACATCCCGCTGGCTGAACTTGGCGCGCGTGGCCGCGATCTGTTGCTTCCACTGCGTCGCGGTCTCCTGGTCGAAGGTCTGGTAGTGAACCTTCGCCTGCTCGACCCGGTCCAGCATATTGTCGAGCATGGCAGAGAGCAGGTCGACGGCCACAATCTCGGACAGCGTCTGGATCTCGCCGTCGGTCAGCGCATAGTGGGCATAGGCCTGCACGGCGAGGATCTTGTAGATCGGCACGGTCGCGAGGTTGAGGAGCTGCTTTTCGGCGGCGTTGAGCGGCGTGTCCGACCGGATCTTGTCGCTCATCGACTTGATCATCGTGGCGATCCGCGGGCGCAGCGCCGACGATGCCGGGACCGACAGGGTCTGTTCGCCGACATCGTAGCAATTCTCGTCGTTGCACTTCAGCATCTTGACCGGCGGCGCGTCCGCCGTGCCGTCGAGCAGCGCAGTGACGACGGCGTCTTCCGCCGGACCGAACATCACCACCTTGCCGCCAACGCTCGGGTCCGTCGACGGCGTCGTCACGACCGTACCAACGAGCGTCATGATATATTCGGAGAAGGACTGGTCGAACGCCCCGAACTTGGCGGACTTCTTCAGCGCCTCCCAGGTATAGTTGTGCGGTTCGCCGACCAGCTGGTCCTTCATCGACGCATCGGTGTTCCCGGCGATTGTCGAATCCCGCCGATTGCCGTTGTTGCAGCCCTGACGCGAGGCGGCCCAGTCGGAAAAGACGCCCTGGCTGTTGCCGACCGCCTCGCAAATGGTCGCCCGGGTCGAATCCATCTGGGGCCAGATTCCGCCGACCAGCGCCTGAGCGGTCTCGCAGCTGGAGATGTTCATCTGGTTGAGGAGCTGCGCCTTCTGGCTGAACTCGTCCATGACCTTACCGATCTCGGGCGAGACGGAATCGATGGCCAGCTTGAAGGCGAACCCAAGCGCGTTGTTGGCCGTCGCCTTCAGCATCGCCACGATCTCGGACGCATTGATGAAGGAGAAGCTTCCAGAAAACAGGTCGATGCCGCCGCAGCCCGCACGGGCGCTCGGAAGCTGAAGATTGAACGGCTGCACGCTCTTCTGCGGGAAACGCGTCCAGACATTGCCGAGAGAGTAATAGCCGGCCGACTGACCCTGATAGGCCGAGGGGCCGGTCACGTTGGCAGCGCCGCCCGCGTCGGAGAAGAAGTTGTTCATCTCGGACGCGACGTCGGCGCGCGCGACCCCGACGATGGAAAAATTGAGCGCGGCCATCATGGCCATCGAGCCGGCGGCCGAGCGGAAGAAGCGGCGGGCGCGCCCTTTGCGATGATCCTGTCCCATCAGTAATCGCTCCCCACTTTCGTGTTCGTGAGCGTGAAGATGCGATCCATGATCTCATCGGCGCTCAGGATGCCGTATCCAACCGGAATGGTCCGTTTGGTCACCGTGTCGAAGAGGACCAGCGCCGGTGTCTCATTGCCCGGCACGCCCATGCGCGCCCGCTGCCCGGAATCGACGACATGTTCCGGAAAATCGCGGCTCGGCCCCCCGTCCATCGATACGGCCATGACCGCCATCCGGTGGCTGTCGGTCACCGAGCGAAGGATCGGGGCGAACAGCTCACAGGCGCCGCAGCTCTGCGCGAAGAAGTAGAACAGCCCGTAGCGCTGCCCCAGGTTGGTCAGGACCGCGTCGCGATCGGCCTTTCGATTGTCGAGCCAGGCACGCTTGCCGACCGTCGAGACGGGCCTTTGCAACGTGTAGTCGATGTCGGGGTTCTGCCAGAGCGCGCGCTGCCACACGTCGGAGAAAGTCGAGGCGCGGTCGAGCTGCTCGCGCTGGAAGCGGACGTAGGCGATGACGTTCTCTTCGGTCGGCTCCAGGATCGCCTTGGCCTTCAATTCGTCGAGCTGCTTCGTGATCGCCGCCATCCGGTCGACCGCGCTCGGCGGCGGCGACGGTTGCGCCTCGCGCGGCAAGGGTCTGGGCTTGTCGCAATAGAACCATTGTCCGAGCTTCCGCTCGCCGCAGTAGAAAGCATCCGGCCGGTTCTGCTCGATCGTGTCGCGTGACGGCGGCGCATCCTGCGCCAACAGGGGAGCAGCAGTCCCAATCGACAGGGCGAGCAGCATCGAGAGTTTAGCGACGGGGGACATCACGCTTCGTCCTTTCATCGGCTGAGGCGGTTTGCGCGGAAGGGAGTGCGAGCGGTGGGTTGGGTGTCAGACTGTCCCAGGCTGCGGGGTGGACGCAGCAATCGGCCACGGTCGCGGGAGAGCCACCGCAACGATGGTGGGGCGTTGGGGCCGACGGTTGCAGCGCCAGGGATGCCAGGACGAGGGGCAGCTCGAGAACAGGGATAGGCATGGTCACTTTCCTTGGGTTTGCGCTGCGGCCCCTGCGGCAAGGAGATCGGATCGGCCCATCTCACTTGCCGTGGAGGTCGTAGTAGTTCTGAATTTTCTGCTGGATTTCGGTCATGGTCTGGACTTCGTCCGGCAGCTTGGCCGCATCCATGAAGTCCGCATAAACCTCGGTGAAATCCATTACCGACAGGTCGAGCCGCGAGAACTCGTCGATCGTGAAGCCAATGCACTGTTCCTTTTTCGGCGCCCCCCACGGCTTGCCGAGCTGCACACGGCCCTGCTCCTGGAGGATGCGGGAGAGCTTGCTCTCGAAGCAGCAATAAGCGGTGCGCCGCGTGCTGCAGATGCCGAGGAAACTCGACGAGCAATAGGTGCCGAGATTATGGCACAGGCCCATCCGGTCCTTGATGTCGAGCCTCATCTCGTCCTGTGAACATGCGAAAAGGACCAGGAAGGGGGTCGCGAGCGCGGCGATCGCCGCGGGACCGCCCGCCAGCGCAGCCGCGCCAGCGCCGACCGTCAACAAACCCGACGTCTTGCCCGCACAGCAGTTGATAAGGCCGAACACCGGCTTGTGGCAGGTCTCGCGCGTGCCGCTGAAGACCCGGAGATCGGCTTCGTTGAACTCCTTGCCCGCCTGGTCGATCGCATGCAGCGCAACGAGCGCGTCCTTGAACTCGGTCGACGCTTCGCGAACGATCGGCTCGCAGTCGCCGTTGATGCAATAGACGTCGTCGCCGCAGATATATTGCGGCGCATCGCTCGTGCCTCCGGAAGGCGTCGGGCACCTGTAGACGCGGTTCTCGACTTTGCAGGGCCCGCCATCAGGCTCCTCGTCAAGGCATTCTGTGCGCAGATAGGTGCAGCTCCCGTTCGCCTCGAGATCACCGCAGTCATTGGCTGTTGAGATCCGGTGGCATTGATAGGTCCGCTGCCAGGCCCAGCAGGGCTGGGTGACAGGAACGCCGTCGACGATCCGGGTGACCGGGTCGCTCGACGTGCACACTTCGGTCTCGAGCGTGCAGTTCGGGTCGCCGGCATTGGCGGCGCATAGCCCCTCGTTGCGCGTGATGACCGGCACGGCCGGTTCTTCCTGCTTCGTGAGCCAGTAATTGCCGGTCGAGAGCACATAGCCCGGATGATACTCGCCCGGCGTGATCCCCTGGGCCTCGGCGGTGCATTTGACCTCGACGGCGGTGTGGCCAAGGCTTTTGCAGGTCGGCGCCGCAGTATATCCATAGGCGCTCATATTGTCGCAATAGTCGATCGGGCGGCTTTCCCAGCAGATGCCGGTGGCGATCTCGTCGTCAAAAGCCGCGCGGGCGGGATAGGGCCCGCCATCTGTCGGCAGGAAGCTCAACCGACCCGTGTAATAGGTGTAGATCGTCCGCTTCTCGGTGTGAACGTCAAGGCTGACGTTGCAGGTCCGGGCTTCCGTGGTGACCTTGCTGCCGGCGTTGCAACTCGCCTCATAATAGCCCGCGCTCCCCGGCGCGGCGGGCAGCGGCACGCATGTGCCCTTGGTGCCGCCCATTTCCTCGCCAGCGAGATAGGTCGAGGGATCGTTTTCGACCGATGTCGCGCGCGCCGTGGTCGCGAGGATCTCGGAATTGCTGAACGTGGCCCGGCTGTGATCGGCATCGGTGGTGATGCGATATTGCTCGTTGGACGACTTGGCCGCCTGGGCGTCGGACTCAAGCTTACCGGGATCGTCGAAATAGGATCCTTCGGGCAAGCTCGTGCCGGAATAGCCGGGGACCGCGGCGGCTTGCGCATCGCTGGACGGCACCAGCGTGGAATCGTTGCGCTTCTCCGTACCCAGCGCCTTCCCCTCCTGGCGCGCCTCGTCGAGCGTCATCTGGGCAAGCGCGGGCGAACTCGCCATAACGACGCCGAAGAGCGCAGCCAGGACGAGATACGCCCTCATGGATGGGCCTTGCGCATGTTGGCGAGGCCAACCGCTGCGACCCGTGCGCCCGGGCCATTACCGTCCGCGAACTGCTCGAGCGCATATTCGACCGAGACGTTGCCGACGAGCCGATCATAGGGCGGCAGCTTGGTCTGGCAGGAGAAGCCGGCGCAAAGATCGAAGTCCGACGAGACACTGACGTATGTCGGCACTGCCTGGACATCGAAAGCGCGGAACAGCCGCGGATCGATGCCGACATTGGCGAAATCGTCCTGCCGGTCGATGATCTTGCCAAGGCTCGTGGCGAACTCCTTCATCGAATTGTTGGGGAAGCCGCGGAACACGACCACCCCGCCGGCCCTGGCCGTGTCGCCGATCAGCTTCTGCAGCGACTGCGGTGGCATCGACAGGCTCGCGAAGACGATGAACTGGGGCGCCTCGCCCTTCCCTGCCGTCGCGTTCGACGCGGCACCGGCCACGATCTCGTCGAAATCGACGGGGCCTGCCGGTCCCTTGGGCAGATCGCTCTTGGCGACCCGCTGCATGTTCTCCATGCCAGCGTCGCGAACGGTCTGCGCGTCCTCGCGGAAGGCGTCGCCCCTATCCTTCACATGGTTGACGAAAGCCTCGGCATCCGCCTGTAGGTCCGCCGAACGCTGCTTGATCGCCTGGACGTCGATCCCGTCGACGGTCTGCGCGAGCAAGGCCGTCACGCTCGCCAAGCCAAGGATCGCTGCGAAGCCCCAGAGGTATTTGCGCATTGGACGGCCCCCTACAGTAGAGTCAGACGTGGGCGCTGTGGGGTGTCTCCACCGCCAGTTTCCCACGCCTGCTCTCCGAACCGGACGTGCACCTTTCGTTGTGCATCCGGCTCTCCAGAAGCCTTGGCGAACTCGGGTTTCTTCATCCATTTGAGATCGAACCTCCGAACCGGCACGTAGCTCATCAAGAATTGCTCCGTGCCGCCTTCGGCCCAGACCGAGTTGCCCGGATGGGCGGTGCTCGGCCTACGCCACGATGCGACTTTCCTCCCGGGAACACGTTGGTGCTTGGCCCGAAGCCACAGCCAGAGACGTTGGCGCACATGCCAGTCGAGACTGGCAAAGATGCGCTTGGCCCCCACGCAGTAGCGGTAGTAGGCGGACCACCCCCGGAGGTATGGATTAAGTTCCTGAAGCATGGCCGTGAGCGAACGCCGGAGCGTCTGCCGCCGGGCCAGTTGATTTACCCGTATGTGGAAGCCGTTGATTGGCTCGCGCGGGATTTCGATCCGGGCATGAAGCCCGAACCGCTTGTCCCACTTGAGCCGCACACGGCATCCCAAGAACCGACAACCCTTAGTCAGCGCAGTGATGCGCGTCTTTTCGGGCGATAGCGTCAGACCCATCGTTTCGTGCAGGTAGGTCGCCAGCGCCTGCTTTTCGGCAAGAGCGTCAGCTTCGGTCCCCGACACGAAGATCAGGAAGTCATCGGCATAGCGGACAGGGTAGAAGACCGTTCGACCGGCCTTTCGATCCTTGTCGCGCTTGATCGCCGCGAGCCTGATCCCATCGGATTTCAGCTCCGGGCTTTCGGGGCGGCGTACCCAATCCCGATACCGTTCCTCGATTACGCTCAGCGCAATGTTGGCCAGCAGCGGTGAGAGCACGCCACCTTGAGGCGTGCCGGTGTCGGTGGGGCTGTACGTGACATGCTCCAAGACCCCGGCCTTGAGGAACTGCACGACTAACCGGTTCACCTTGAGGTCCGCGACGCCGTGGCGCACGCGTTCCATCAGGGGATGATGTCCGATGTTGTCGAAGCAGGCCTCAATGTCGCCTTCGATTACCCATTGGTACGGCGCATTGTGTCGGTAGCCATCTGCCGCAGGCTTACCCCGCGACTGGATGGTCACACGGATATGTTCGAGACAGGCCTGACTGCCGCGTCCGGGCCGGAACCCGTATGAGACAGGCCAGAACCGGGCCTCGAAGATCGGCTCCAGAACTTGCTTGACCGCGCACTGCACCACGCGATCCTTGACCGTAGGGATACCGAGGGGTCGGAACTTCCCCGGTTTGCCCGGCTTTGGAATCCACTTCCTTCGTGCAGGAGACGGACGATATTCGCCCGCCCGGAGTTCCTCGCGGAGCTCATGAAGGAATCTGTCGACACCAACTCCGGCAGCAATTTTCTCTACGGTCGCCCCGTCGATCCCCGGAGTGCGCTTGCCGCGATTACCGGCAATCGTCCTCCAGGCCATGTACAAGTTGCGGGGATCGGTCACCCAATTCCACAAGTCGTAGTATGGTTCTTCGGGGTTTTCCCGACTCCACTGGTAAAGCTTTCTTTGAACGCCGAGGAGCCAAGCCTGTGGGGCTTGATTACCAGAGTCCACTGGTAGTTCCTCCGTCATGACAGCCCACCGACTTCCTGCCCGCCTTCGCCATGTGGACGGCTTTCCCGCCCTCGGACTACTACGCAGGCTCCGCCCCACCAGCGCCCATCCCCGGTCTCCGCGGATAGCCTGCTCCGAAGCAGGCGGACGATGATGGTTCCCGTGTTCCGACGATCAACCTTGGACCCGTAGGTGCAACGCTTAACCCCTTGCGGCTCGGGCGTGCGGACAAGAAAGGACGACCCGCACACGAATGCTCGACGAGCATTCACCAGTAGGCAGCACAACAAACCAACCGGTTCACACCGCGATCTCCCCACCCCGTCAGGTGATCGGGAGTTCAACTGTAAATAAAGAGGCTTCAGACACGTCATTCGCTTGTATCTCACCTTAGGTCCTGTGGTAGCCCGACCTGCGGCTGACGGGCCGCATCCGGTACATTTCAGGTCTCCTGCTCTGAGGCCGACCGCCGGAACGCGGCAAACCTTGGAGACCCCCTTCCGACCCGATTCCTTCCATCGGGTGGGGTGGCATCGCAGCCACCGGTCAATCGTCAGCAAGACGATCGAAAGGATTATGATGTTGTTCTACATACATATTTCCTTTCCGCGCCGTCACGGCGCTCGCACGCAGCAATTGCGTTTGCGCCAGACGAGGTAGCCCATGTCCTCGCCGGCGGCGGGATAGGCGCGACCTGCGTCAGGCGGCATGGTGGATGCCCCGATCGTGGAGCAGGCGAAGCGGCCGCTCACGGTGGGGATCGGATTGACCATCTGGAAGCGGTATTGCTGCTTGCGCATGATCGGCATGAGGTACTTCTTGCAGAGCCCGGCCGAGCCCATCGTCCCCCAGGCAAGAGCTTCGCGGTGCATCTTGTAGGCGAAGCGCGACAGTGCGAGCCGCGAGGACTGAACATGGCCGATCGAGGACGGCACGTTGCCGTTGAGCGGATACATGCTGCCCTGGCACCCCGCACACCAGAACAGCGGATCGAGCGGCAGGTGGACGGTCCCGGCGATGCAGTCGCCGGCGCAGGCGACCTGGGCGATCGGGTTAGCGAAGACGACGGCTTCCGGATTGATCAGCGCCGTCAGACTATCGTCCTGCCAGAGCGGATCGACCTCGGTCATATAGGCGATGTCGAAGCTCGCCTGCTCGAAGCAGACGAAGTCGGTCAGGATCTCCATCCAGTAGAGCAGCGGATAGACGTACCAGTGCACGTGCCATTTGGCCGTGCTCTGCGAGCGGCCGCCCACCATCGAGGGGCCGGCCAGATAGCCCTGGCCGATGTCGAACCCCGGCGCGATGCGCACACCCCCGAGATTAGGAAAGCACCAGGGCTTCATTGTGACGTCCGCGAGCCGCACCGGCTCCCAGAAGCCGACCGAGATGCCGATCCTGGGAAGCGGGCTGCCACAAAAGCAGATCGGGGAAGCGGGATTGCTCGTATCCGGCCGGCCGCTCGGCCAGATCTTGAGGCCGCCGACCGAGAGTGGGAACAGGCAAGACCAACACACGTCGGTGATCGGATTGACGAACTTCCCGTGACAGGTCGGCCCTGCCGCCTGTGCGCTCGGCGCCAGAAAGAAGGCTGCCAGCGCCATGACGAGAAGCCGCAGAGCTGATCGAAAGCCGCGCATCACTGATCCTCCCCGGCAGGTTCGAGAAAGGCGGTGTCCGCGCGATGCTTGCGCGCGAGGTAAAGCGCCGTGGTCAACAGCGTGGCCGCCAGCAGCGACGCGATCGCACAGGGCGCCGCCTGACCGCTGATCCGCATCAACGGCTGCAAGCCCGCGACACTGGCGGCCAGTAGCAGGCAAAGAACCTGCCAGATCCGGCGCAGCCGCCGAAGATCGCGAGTCTCGGGTGCCGCCATCGGCGTTCGGAGCATGTCGAGCCACAGCGGCATCAGCCCGGGCTCCCGGACTTCAACACCACCTCGGAGACGCGCATCACCTTGCCAGCCTGGGTGACCACGGCTGGCGTATGCTCGATGCCGAAGCGGGAAGTGAGCTTGCCTTGCTGATCGAAGTAGAAACGCCGCTTCTTCGCGGTCATCTGCTCGACCGGCGATCCACGCACGAAGATTATCTTCGCCTTGAGGTCCGTGTAGCGCGTCGTGGCCCAAGCGAGCTGCTCGCTATCGTCACCGTCGATGAAGACAAGGTCCTGACGGATCGAGACGAAGTCGAGCGGGTTGATCCGCTGTCCCGCTGGGGCGATCAGGTTGCCCTTCTGGTCGCGGATGTCGCGTTCCATCGTGACCGACGGATCGAAGTCCCAGCTCCGGGCGGTCCGGGCCGGGGTGACCCCCGTGACGGGATCGGGTCGACGAACTTTCGCCTCGACGCGCTTGGCGAACATCTCGTTGGTCCGGGCGAGCTCGCCGCTTGCCTCTGCGCGGCGCAGGCGGTTTTCAATGGTGGAGAGCAGATCGGGCTCGATGACCGGGAACGCCTGCGCGGCCTGGCCATAGTCCTTGGCCTCCGACCGCATCGGCCCAACGACGATCAACCCGCCGACCGTTGCGGCGATGGCCAGCCCGCCTGAGATGAGCACCCTCATAGGATCGGCTCCCCGGTTCCTATGACCTGGCGCGCGCATACGAAGCCGATTTCGGCATAGCGGCTGTCGAAGCCATCCTTGTGCGGCGTAGCCGCGAAATAGCATCCCTGCGGCACCGGGCCGGTTGCGCCCGGCGTCAGGCGTTCACCAAAGCGTGTGAGCGGTTTCATCTGCGCGACGAGGTGGCCGTTCACCGCAACCTGGCGGCCAACGTGGCTGATCGTGTCGCCCGGCATGCCGTAGACGATCTTGCCGAACATCCGCGGCTTCGCGCCGAAGTGGCGACGCAGGAGCGTGCTTGGCGGCGGGTCGAAGAAAACATAGTCTCCGCGCGCCGGCAGCTTGTGGCGCTGGATGAGGAAGGCCCAGTTCGGAAGCGAACCCGTCGTGTTGATCAGCAGCAGATGATCGTCGCGCCATGCGCTGATCGCGCTGAGCAGAACGCTGCCCGCGATGAACAGGCCGAACAACAGCCATAGCCGCGTGCGTGGCCGCCAGCTTGGGCGCGCCTCACTGGCCGCCGATGCCATCGGAGCCTCCGAAGGTCGAAACTTGCGCAGCTGGCGGAGCATATTGCGGAACCGGCTGCTGCTGCCCTGAAGACACCATTCCTGGCGCCGCCATGCCCTGTGCGGCCATCATGGGATCGATCGGAGGAGCAGCCCCGGGCATCTGGCCCGGCATCTGAGCCGGGGCTGCAAGTTGGGGTCTCGCGGCCGCCATCGCCTGGGCATTCATCTGCTGCAGCTCCTCGGCCGAAGCTTGGCGCGGCCGCGGGACGCCCGAGGCGTAGACCGATTGTCTGAGGCTGTCGGTTATATCGGGCACGTTCTTCGTGAGCACGGCTTCGCCGACGAGCACGATCTGGCCGCCAGCACTGCGCCGCTGCAGTTCCTTGTCGAGCGACGCCATGAAGCCCCGCATCTCGGCCTCGACCTGCGCCGGAGGCGATGTCGAGCGCGCCTGCGCCTGCACATATTCCCCGACGATCGAGGAGAGCCGCGCCGAGACGATATGATCCTGCTTGGGCGTCACCAGTGTCTTGGTGACCCACATGCCCCAGACCACAGTGGCCAGAAGGATCAGCCCGGCGAGGATCTGCATACGGCTGAAGCCAGCGAAGAATGTTCGTCTGGGCTTCGCTGGCGCTGCTGGCGATACCGGTGGCGCGGGAAGGTCGAGTTGGGGTTGCTCAGCCATGGCGGGGGTCTCCCTGCGATCGGGCCGAAGGCAGGATCCTGCCTCTCCGCAGGACCATGAGCCCCACGGAAAGGATGAGATGTGCGACGGCGAAGATGGTCTTGAACGATGCGACCCGATCCGGGGTCGCGATGACGTAGCGGGTGCTGAGGTTGTTGAGCTGGTTCATCAGGCCATCGAGCGAGAAGCCGCCAAGGGCGAGAAAAAACAGCGCGAACAGGCCCCAGGTCATGAGCAGCGTTGATGCGAGGAAGCCGCCGAAATACAGGGTGAAATGAAGCATCGCGCGCGCGTCGATCGACGGCGGCGCGGATGGCTGTACCCTCGGCTCTGTGCTGCTGGCCATGGCTCACTCCGCCGCTTGCGCGAGCTCGGGATCCTCGTGAGAGGCCCATTTTTCCGGGTTGTCCGGGAAGGCGATCCGCTCGATCGCCTCATCCATGGTGAGGCCCTGCGTGACGAGATCCTCAATGGCGGCGTAGACGGCCGGACTGGAGGAATAGACCGTGGACGAGAAGGGATCGAGCACCAGGCGGCCGACCGCCAACGTCTCTGGCCCCTTGATCAGAATGTCGGAATATTCGCGGCCGTTGATCTTCAGCGAGCGCAGCAGCGCGTCGGTATAGTCGTCCATCTCGAAACGATCATGCTTCTTGAAGTCGGCGATGGTCTCCGGCTTCTGCTGGAGAATGACGAACCAGTCGCTGTTCTCAAGGGCGGCGATCGAACCCGCAGACTTGTAATAGTCGTTGAGCGACTGGGTCGCGGTGATGAGCGACGCATAATATTTACGGCAGGTACGCGCAAAGGCCTCGATGAACTCGGCCATCGCCCCGCCGCGCATCATCTGCCACGCTTCATCCAGGAATAGCGCCTTGGGGATCGAACGGTCGACCTTACGCATCATTTGCTGTGACATGAACATGATCGCGGCCAGCACTACGCTGCGCAGTTCCTCACGTGACGAAAGATCGGAGAGTTCGAAAACGGTGAGCTGGGCCGACAACTCGAAGGACACTTCGCCCTGGAAGAAGCGGCCATAAGTGCCGGCGGAGGAGAATGGCCGCATAGCTATGCCAAGATCGGTGGCCTGCTGGTTGCCGGTCGCATCCAGGGCGGTGATGATATCATCGATCGAACCAGCCCGCCCCTTCTCCGCCCAGACCGTGTTGACTGCGCCGTCGATCAGGCCGCGCTCGGTATCGTTGAGCCGATCCATGTGGCGCGACATCTGGTTCACGATGGCCTTGAGCATTGCCATGCAGTCGAGGAGATAGTCCTCATCGGTCGCCGCGAGTTCCTCGTCGATCATGCTGAACGGGTTGAGACAAAAGCCCGAAGCCATCGTGAACTCGACGAAAGCGCCGCCCTGGAGCTTGGCGGAATGCTCGAACGAGCGTCCGTCGTCGATGACGACAACGCGGGCGCCGGCGCCACAGAATGACGCGCACAGCTCCTGCAGCGTCACCGATTTGCCGGAGCCCGACTTGCCGAAGACAGCGACATTGTGGTTGCCGGCCGCATTCTCGAACGGGCTCCAGAAGAAGGGCTGACCACGTCTGCCGATCAGCATCAGATGGGGCACCTGGCTCCCGAGGAACTCGCCCTGAATGGGGGCGAGATTAGCGGCGGTCGTGGTCAGCAATGTGCGCATCCGCTTCATGCGCTCGAGATCGCGCGCGAGACCGTTGGCCATCGTCATCGGCATCGCGCAGAGCAGACCCATGATCTGCAGGTAGCGATCGTCGAGAAGATCCCAGCCCGCTGCCCGGTACACGGATTTGAGTACCCGTTCGTTCGCGTCCCCCCGGCCCTTCGGGGAGAAGGCGGTGACACTGAAGAAGACGCGCACGAGCTTGCGGCCCTGGCGCAGCTCGTCGTTCACATAGCGCCATTCCTGGCTCTGATCGCGCAGCTGCGGCAGGAAGCGCGACGATTTTGAATCGGCCAGGCTCGTTGTGCGCATGAACTTGAAGCTGGCCTTGTTGCTCGCGGCCATCGGATCGGGGAATTCGACACAGAGATTGGTCGCGACCGGGCACGGCATGCGCAGCTTGTCGGTAAACATGTCGCCGATCAGCCGGGCGACGTCCCATGGCGCCCAGCGTGCCGGCAGGTTGCGCACCGAGAACGAGCGGACGTCGAAGACGTCCGGCAGAATTTCACCGATCTCCGGCGCTTCGTCGATGGTCTTGCCGGTGGGCCGGAATCGCTCGGTGCGAAGCAGCATCCGGTCAGACTCGATATGCAATTCGACGTCCCGGCGGATTGCCTGGTCCGCGATCGGATCGAGCGGATTATAGCTGACCACGTCCTCGCCGGCAGCAGTAGTCGGCGAGGTAATGTCGTCGATCCAGGCAATGAGTGCCTGCGGATCCATCGTCCTGGCCGACACATTGATCGAGGCAAGCGCCGAGATGATGCCGTCCATGACGGCGACGATCTCCTCTGCCGTCACGCTCGAGCTCTCGGGCGTCGAATAGGAGATCGCCACGCGGTGATTGCGAAGCGAAAAGGGCGCGTCGGCCGAAAGCGACTTCCAGACCCCGTCGGTCAGGAAGTCGACCCGGTGCTTGGCCATGCGCTCATAGACGCCGCGCGCGGAATAGCGCGGGAGATACCATTTGGAGAGGCGCTCGCCGATCCGCGGACTCATCCATTGGTGGAACTGCAGACAGCCGGGGGCAGGAATCGCCTCCGAGAGAAACTGGGTCAGGATCTCGCCCGTGCGTTCGTCCGCGCCGACGAGCGGCGCTGCTTCGATCACGAAGCCGCGCGATGCGCTGTTGTAGAATATCCCGGTCTTGGGATCATAGCTGCGATAGGGCAGCCAATGCGCCAGCATCGGCACGCCAAACTCCGGCCGCTCGGCGTCGGGCCGCTTGGCGTCGCCCAGGATCCCGGACAGCAGGCTCTCGAAGAAGCTCCCCGCCATCTCACTTGTCCTCCGGCACGGCAGCAGGGAAGTTCGCGGCCTTCACCGTCGCGCCGATCGCCGCCGGCGCGGCTGCCGCTCCGGTCTGCGCAACGCCGGCATCCCGGGCATCCTTAGCCGCGCCATTGGCGACCTCCTGATAGTGGGGATCGGCCTTCACGCGCGCGACCGCCGCCGCGCCGGTCGCGCTCATAGGCTGCGGAGCGGGTGCCGAGGCCGCCTTGGCTTCGGGACTGCCGCTCGCCGGTGCATCAGAGGGGGGATGAGGCACCGTCGAAGCGGCAGCCGGCGGAGTATGGCTCAAAGCCGCCGCCGTTCCCGAACCGGATGTCGCTGGCGCCCTGGGAGCGAGACGCGCCCTGACATCCGCTTTGATCGCACTGACCGGATCGGGGGCCGGATCAGGCTTGCGCGCCCGGGCAGCCGCAACGGCCGCCGGGTCCGGTCCGTTCGGATCGCTGTCGGCGAAGCCTGTCAGCGGCGGATCGATGCGGTCGACCGCATCACCAAGCGATTCCTGGATGTCTGGTGCCACCGCCGACGCCCGCGCCGGCATGGACGCCTGCATCAGAGCCTGCTGCCGCCATTCCCCGCTCGCGACGACCGCATGGACCGCACTGGCCTCGTGGAGCCGGCCACGCTCGTCGATATAGGGCTGAAAGACGATCCGCAGCACCTTCTCTTGGCTGCGTCCGGCATCGGTCGAGGCAAGGCGCGCGGATTGGCCCATCGCCACGCGATTGGTTTTCCCGCGCATCGGCTGCCGCATATTGCCGGTGGGCAGAGCATCGCCGTCCGAAGGGTCCGCCGAGATGAGCGCAAGCGCCCTGTCGTCGATCGTCGAACTCGGCGCGCAGATGCCGTCGGGCGCCGCGCAGGAAAAGCTGCCGCGCACATTGCCGCCGAAACTGGCGCAGCCATTGAGCGCCAGGAGACTGGTCAACCCGAGCACACCCGGCAGCCACAGACGACGGCGGCCGCCGCCATGCCCAACCAAGGACCGCCGGATCACGACTGGCCTCCCTTGAGCCAATTCTCGAGGAAGGCGCGCGGCCGGTAGCCCTCGATCACCGCACCGTCGCCGCGCACGATGACCGGCGTGCCGCTGAGACCATGGCGGTGGGCGAAGGCCTCGTTCGCATCGAGCCCCGAGGTGTTGCAGGAAGGTCCTGCCTTGATTTCCTCTCCGGCATAGGCTGCATGCAGCGCGGCCTCCCGGTTCCTGGCGCAGTAGACGCGGTCGGCGACATCGCGGCTTCCGAGCACCGAGATCGGCCGTTCGACGACCCGCACGTTCATGTCCTTCAGGACACTGGTGAGCGCCCGGCAATAGCCACAGCGGAAATCGGTGAAGACCGTGATCGTCTGGCCCGAAGGATTGCCCCAGACGATCGCACCGTCTCGGGGCAGCTCGGCGAGCGAGAGCTTCTGCGGCGTCGCAGGGCGGACTGGCTTCTCCACCCGGCCCGGCGTTGCCGCAGCGAGCTGTGAAGTATCGTCTTCGCCGCCCGCATTTGCCGCCGCATTGGCCTTCGCGGCTGCGCCGACGAGCATGTCGGGGTTCATCTCGAGCAGACGGGCGGCCGTGATGTCCTGCCGGGTCTGCATGTCATAGACGCGGCCGATGACGAGGAAACGCGCGCCCGTATCGACGTAGAACAGGTTGGCGCCCGCGGTAATCTCGCAAAGGCCGCTGATCTTGCCGCAATCGATAGCGGTGACCGGTGTCTTGGGCAGCCGCGTCTTTAGGAGCAACCGGACCCGGTCTTCCGGGCTGTTCGTGTCGGCCGCGAGCGCGATGCCGGCGACGCTCAGCCCGAGGAGCGTGGTGAGGACGAGGCGCGACGGGCGGCCCAGCGCGCGCAGACGATCAATTGCGAACATAGACACCCTCCAGGAAGACAATCTCAACATCGATGCCGGTCGGCATCTCAATCACGGGCTGGTATTGCTCGGCGCGTTCGATCAGATATTTGGAGACCATGTCGCCAGTCTGGGCGACGCCCTCGCCGAAACCGCCCTCGAGGATGTCGCCCGTCGAGAGCTTCTGGCGCTGGCCGTTGGTCGTGATGTTGGTGCCCTGGAAGACCGAGTTGGCATTCGCCGAGAAGCCACGGCCGAAGCCGCCAGCAAGGCCCGCCAGGAAGGCCTGGGTCACGAGCGAGCCTTCGCGGGACACCACCCGGCCACGCACGCCCGTCTTACCCCCGAAGGCGATGAAGCCCTTGACCTCGGAGACCGCGTAGCGGCCGCCGGGCTGCGGGCAGGTCATCTTCTGAAGCTTGACGTAGACCTTCTCGCTCGAGAGGTCGCCGCGCGCCGCGCCGTTGATGAGGCAGCCCTCTATCTTGGTCGTGAGCAGGCGGCCGTTCTGGTAGACCGAGCGCGCCGGACCCGTCACACGCAGCACGACGGGCAAGGGATCGCTCTGGCTGTTGACCCCCGCGCTCGCATCCACGCCCACGATCACCTTCGCACGCGCGAAGCTGTTGGGCGGCAGATAGTTGACGCTGTCGGTATAGACCGTGTTGCCCTTGGCAATGCGGGAGGCGTTGCCGCTATCCGTCGTCGTGAAGTTGACGAGCTTCACTTCCGCGGCCGAAGCGATCGGAGCCGCCGCTTGCGTTCCGCCCTGCGCGCCCGGTCGCTGATAGGCCTGCGGACCATAGGGCCCGTACATTGCGGCCGGGCCGGGCGCCGGTGCTGCGGCAGTCCGGCGATCAGCGACCTGCCGGCGAAGTTGCTCGTTTTCGGCCTGGTAGGCGGACAGGACCCGCTGGCCATCGGCCTGCATCGCCTGATTCTGGCCCTTCAGCGCCTCGACCTGCGCGGTCAGCGCCTCGAGCCGGCTATTCTGCCCGTCGATCGACTTGAGTTGGTTTTCTGTCGACTGAAAGCGGTTCTCCGAAAGCGCCATCCATTCCTGCTGGGAGAGGTTGCGGTTGACGAGATCCTTGGTGGAGACGTCGACCTCGCTGACGCCGTCGTCGGTCTCCTTCGATTTGTCGCCGTCGCCGCCGAAGATCCAGAAGGACGAAAGGACCAGGCCCACGCCCGCGACGCCGGCGAGGAGCAGACGCTGGCGGCGGCGGACTGCGTCATTGGCACCGAGATCGCCCGACAGCGGGGAAACTCCCTCTTCGGTGCCGCCCTCGCTGCCGCCGTCGAGAGGACGGCGACTGCGCTTCAGGAAATCGGAAAGAGCCATATCCTCACCTTCCCGTAGGAGTATTTTGGCCAGCCAAGGGGCTCGGACCATTTTGCGAGACGAGGTAGGCCGTGGTGACCTTGCCCGGTGCGAGCTTGGTGTCGGCGATCGAGACGGCGAGCGCGCTCGAAGGAGCGACCATGCTTGTGGTAAGCTCGACGCTCTGGTCACCCTTGTTCTCGATCCGAAGCACCCGGCCGGTCAGCTCGGAACCCCGATATTCGGCGATCATCTGGACCTTGAGAGTGCCAACATAGACGGGGCGCAGGGTGCGCTGGCGCATCTCGTAGCCATCGGCGACGGCATTCGAATACATGGCCTGGACAAGCTCGACGGCGGCATCCTGGGGTCCCAGCTGATTGGCGGGACCATTCTCGGCCGCCTTTTCGTTGGCGATCGCAGGGTTCGAAACAAAGACCTGGGCGGCCTGGTCCCCGCTGATCCGGCACACGAACTTGTAGACGTAGCCGCGCTTGCTGGTCGCGAAGAAGGAAAGCGCGGGTCGGCCAAACCCGTCTGGCACAGACAGGTAGATGTCACCGCGGACCGGCTCGTTGACGACCGAGAAGTCGTCCTGCGGATTGCCGGTCGAGATCTTCGACACGCTCGCGAACTCGTCCTCGACGAGGCTGATGCGGGTCAGATCCTTGGCCGACGCGGTGCAATCAACCTGCGCGCTGTCGCTCGCCATGATCGTCTGATCGGCGAAGGCCGGCTCGGCGATGAGGAAGACCGCCAGGGCGACGAGGCTTGCGCCGATGAAGCGGCTCGCGTGGCAAGTCACGCGCGAGAGGAAGGCAGTGCCGAGCGCGGCACTCCCGATAGCATAGACCGGCATCATGATGAGCTCCCCTGTTGGTCTTTCGCGGAGCCGGTCTTCACCATCCCGAAGCCCACCAGCTTCAGCGACAGGCCGGAATATTCCCAGTCGTAGCGGAAGGTGCGGTTCTCGCTGGAGATGACCTTGTTGCCGACGATCGTGTGCAGTTCGCCGGTCACCTCCGAGCGGAGGTTCCTGGTGTCGATCTCCATCTTCTGGATGGTGAAGAACTGCGAGATCGAGGAGCCGCGCTGCTCGCTGACGATCTTGAGCAGGTCGGCCTTGATCTTGCCCTGCGTGCGCGGGCTCGCAATGTCGAGCACCGCATTCATCCAGTATTCGAGGTTCTGCGGGCTGCGATCGAGCGTCAGCACGACCGTGTCGCGCGTGATCATCTCCAGATATTCGCGGCTGACGCCGGCAGAGCTGACCGTCAGCGGAGAACGCAGCACTGGTTGCAGCACCACCTCGCGGTCGCGCGACAGGCTGACCGTGCAGAGCAGCAGGGTGATCACGGCGAGCGCCACCGCGGCGACGGCCAGAATGTTGCGCTGGCGCAGGATCCGCTGGCTGTTCGTATGGCTGTAGGAAAGTTCCATATCACCCCGCCATCAGTCGAAGATATGAGGGTGGCGTGGCTCTCAGGCCGGTGAAGCCGGCCGGAAGATGCCAATAGGCCAGGTGAAGCAGCCAGGACGTCGCCCGGCCTGCCTTAGCTTTTCTGAGACCCCACCAGCCCGCCCCCGAAAGAAGCATGCCGATAAGGATGTGCTGAGACAGGATCCCCCAGACGAATGGGATAACCATCGCCAGGAACTCATCCAGCGTCCACAGCCCGATCAGCTCGGGATCGTCGAGATGAGTTGGAATGACGTACTTGTCTGCGGCCATTGCACCACCCCCTCCTGGACCTGGGCGGAGCTGCTACTCCGCACAGGCCTGGGATCGGTTCAGATCGTCGCGGTCACGGTGGACGTGACGATCGGCACGCCGGTTCCGGCACCGACGCCGACGCCGACCGGGATCGCGATCTGCCCCATCGAGAAGCGACCCGAAGCGAGGGCGACCACGCCGCCGGCGAGGCTGAGCACCGTGATGATCTTGCCGCCGGATCCCTCGAGGAAGTCGGTGAACTTAGTGAGCGCGGTGTTGAACGTCGTGTCGGCGCCGGCGAAGGCGGGACCGGCGAAGAAGAGAAAAGCGAACAGGAGTACGGCGAGGGCGAGGATCGCCAGCTCCGCGTGTCCGCTCTTTTGGAGGACAGACTGCATGTGGATTTCCTTCGATTGGAGACGCGACGGAACCGCGCCCAAACAAAGCTGGCCAATCACATCGCCGCACCGCAACGACGTATGGGATCAGCCCCCTCCCGAATCGGGAAAATTTTCGATCATGTTCGATGTCGGTGATGAAAATGGGGCACCGTGTCCCGGTGATCAGGGCATCCTGCCCCGTCATATGGGGCAAATTGGCCGGGTTGACGGGGCGTTATGCCCTGCAATTGCGGACAGGCTTCATTCGCGGTAGATTCGCGGCGCAAGACTCGTCAGATATTAACCATTGCCTGTTCATAATCCCGGCAAGGCAACCGACCATCGATCGGGCTCTAATGGATGAGGGCAGTTCAGGACGTGGGCACTATGGGCGCTGACTCACGAGACTTTACACTGGATATCTCCGAACGCTTCTTTCATCTCACGACTGAGAGCCTTCGCCTTCATTCTAATAGTACTAAGTGCTATCAGACGCTCGAAAATCTCGTGAACAGCCGCGTTCCAGGAATAGAAAAGATAGATGATGAGGATGCGGAGAACCTAAAGCGCCATCTGGTGGCTGTCCCTACAGGCGGAAGCATTCAGATCCATTTAGAGATTACGGAGACGAGTGCCAAAAATCTTGAGAGAATAAAAGAATTGCTCGAAACAAGACTCGAAACCAACATTTCTGTTGGGGACGCTCTTTCTGCCCTTTTATTCAACTATATAGTCGAGCAGCGGGCAGCTCGCGTGATTTCCAAGCTCCAGTTGGACGAGTTCGATCAACCTCGCGAGACCGGCCCATTCAAGGGGTCCCGGCACTAACAAGCGCGGTCACCAATGCGTTAGCCTTTCGGTTCGGACAAATCTGGTCGAAACCACGCTTGCATTGGCTTTTCTGCTATGATTGTCTTCCCCATCCGAACGGCATTGGGGGATCGATATGACATCTCTTGCCAAGTTAGGGGCGTAAGTTGTGGAGCTCGCCCAAGGCGACGAGCTGCAGAGGGACTATGTGCCTCTGATCCTGCGGGCGATGGCTTGCAAGAAAGCAACTCAACGCAAACTCGCCCACCTGACCGGTATCAGCAAATCGAGGCTGGGCGTTTTGCTGCACAGCAAGCCCGAAAAACGCGTCACCATGACGCTTCCTGAATTTGAAACAATATTGCACGCGCTCGGCATGAATCTAGTGCACGCATATGTGTGCCTGAAAACCTTCAAAGGTCTCGATGAATATTATCAGAAATGTTATTCGACGGCTGTCTTCATGCTCTGCGACATATGCGTGCGCGCGCCTGAGCGAATGATTGATGTGCTCGAGGAATTGGGTGGCTTCGATGGAACCGAGATCAGGCTGGCCTGGAGCCCGTCGCTCCAAAACGCATTGATCAAGAAGGTGACCGAGGAGGTCCAAGCTATTCATGAGCGCAGAAATCGCCTCACCCATGGCGACGATTTCGACCTCTAGCCGAACTGTTCGTGGACATGGATCAGCAAACCATGCGGCTAGAATGTCGAGACGGACGCCTTCCTTCCGATTGTTGGGCGCAGCTGCGTGTTAGGGCCGGCTGTCGTCGAAATGATTGTCGCCTGGCGCCCGATCCCGCTCAATCGCGACCAGTTGAGCAGAACATTGTCCACATAGGCTTGCGTTTCAGGGATCTGCGGGACCAGGCCATTCCGAATCCGCCCCGGTCCTGCATTGTAGGCGGCGAGCGCGAGATGATAGTGGCCGAAACGGTCGAGCTGCTGGCGCAGATATTTCGCGCCCCCGCGCAGGTTCTCATTGATGCTGTAACGGTTGACGCCCAGTGCAACTGCCGTGTCGGGCATCAACTGTGTGAGCCCGAATGCGTTCTTGCGCGAGAAAGCGTCGGGCCGATACCGGCTTTCCCGGATGATCATGGCATCGAACAGGCCAACCGGAATGCCATATTGGCATGCGATGTTGCTCATCATGTCGTAGTAACTAGCCCGGCGCATCTCGGCATCGGACGTCAGAAATCCGGTCGGCCGGTAACCCGGCGAAGAGCAGCCAGGCACATAATGATAAGCCGCCGACGCGAACATGGCGCCGCCTCGCATCCAGAGCGGGACAGGCACGCTGGATGCAGGCGGGAGCTGTGCTTCGACCGCCATCGCGCCCAACTGCGCGACGCCCACATGGGCGAACGGATCTTCGGCATCGGCAGGCGCCGACCGGGGATTTGTGTCCATGAAATTGTTCGCCATCTGGAATTCCACCCATTGCCGACTGAGGTCATGCACCCGAAAGTCCCCAACCGGCGGCAACAGTGTCGCATCTGGCAGATCCCGAACTGGCGCAGCCGGCGCCGCGACGTCTTGCTTCACCGGGGCGCCCATCGCGATGAGCTGGACGCTTCGGACCGCGTGTTCAGGCCTCGAGACGGCGGGCGCTTCGACGGAACAGATCAGGCCGACGGTGGCGACACCCAAGAAAAAAGCACGCATGACGACCTCCCCATTCTTGAACCGAGGAAAATGGACGCCAGCCGAGTCCATCTTGTCAATCCGCCCCGAGACACTCTGACGGCCGGCCGCACAGCTCTTGCGAGAGCGAAATGTGGCTGATCGCGCGATACAGCAATGGCTGCGGAAAGGGCCGAATTCCTCTTCCAGAGGCCGTTCGGAATGCCCTGGTTCGCTGGTACATCGGCCAAGGTGCCCGGGCCGATGAAGAAGCGGGGATCATGCTCGTCCAGCAAGCGCGCATCGGCGAAAAGTGGATCGCCTGTGACTGCTTGCCGCCAGGTGAACCGCCGCCCATCCTGACTCCCGCCTTCCTCTCGGAAGCTGAAACCTACTACCTGCGGCGTCTTACGAGCACTGATCGGCCCGAGCATCAACCCGATTGCCCGTTTTTCCGCGAACAGGCAACAAACCGCATCACCGAAGTGTGGACACAGGAAAGCCCTGCGGAACCGCCCGCCGGCTATTTCGAGGTTCTGCGCCCCGCGCCCGAGAAGCTTGCCCAACGTCCCGAGGAGGACAGCACCGATGATCGTACCCGTCAGGCATCGATCCCGCGCCTGGCGCGGTTGCTTTGGCGGCTTCTTGCTCTTTCCGGCTTGAATCGTTGCCTGCCTCCATCGTTCGATACGGCCGAGCGTTCCATCAAAACCGAATTCCGCGTGCTCTCCGTTGCGGCCGGAAAAGTCGAAATCGCGCCAGGCATTGAACTGGGTCGCGCGTTCTGGACGCATGCTCAGGCGCTACACAGCCGACGCATGTACGCGCGTCTGCGTGAACTTGCCCGAGGCTGGCCCCGCGGCCATGCTCCGCAGGCGTTCCTGGCCCTATTTGCTCAGGATGTCCGCGGCTCCACCATATATGTGCCGGGAAGCGATCCGGTTGTCCTCGCCAATCGCGTCCAATCGCCGTCGATCCGTGGAAACCAGATCAAGGGGCCTTACCTGACGATCGTCGTTGCTGGGGAATATCCTGAAGCCCATGGGTATGCGCCGCTCCGTGCCTACGCCCAGCCTATTTTCTCAGGGAAACGCTTCGTTCCGGTAGATTCCGAATTTGAACGCGCAGTGCTCCGCGAATTGATCAAACTCCAATGGACGTTCGATCGCATCGGAATCGACCTCACCATTGAGAAACCGGTTTTCGACACACTTACGCCGATCGGCGCCTGCCGGCCTGACTTCATCCTGGAACTGCGCTCTCGCGAAACCGGCGAGATCAGGTCGATCATCGTGGAAGCCATGGGATCAACTGATGAGACGTATCTAGCCGCAAAAGCTGTCACTCATCCGCGCATGGCGCAAATTGGTCCACTCGTGTGTGTATCACCGGCGGATGTGGAAACGGGCCGCATCGGCGCTATCGTCCGTCGCGCGGCGGGCGCCTAGCTCCAGCGCATCGATGTGGCGAAGAGAATGACGATGCCGAGCGTCACAGGCATGGAAGTCAGGTACAGCTTTTGCCAGCGCCACCATATTTTCGGGACAAACAGGATGGCGGACCGAAGGGAATTGACGCTGGACCAGCCGCGCTCGCGAACCACTTCCACCATTGTCGTCGCGCAGGAGAGCGCCATGGCGATCACGCAGCACGAACCGGCAGCGACATAAAGCGCCATCCAGTTCGCCAGTTCGATCGCCGTCAGATATCGCATCTCAGCAACCTGTATAGCCGATAATCGTGCACAAAGGCTAATCGGAGTATCAGGTACCGCAAAATTGGAACTTGCCTCATCTGAGATGCACAGATGCCAAAGGTCGGCGTTGCAACGCGATGCAGAAGATGCGTGCGCGTCAGTCCGGGTCCGACCGCAGTAGTACCCGCGCTACGAGGTCGTAGCGCGTCGGGTGTATCCGATCCCGCGTCGGAAAGCGCAGCAGATCGATCGTCTCATCAGCATAGGTCGCAGCGACCGAGTTCACAATGTAGGCATGTTGACGACTGTAAGGAAGAAGCCAAATGACCCGATGGCAGATGGTCCGGATACGGATACTCGTCAGCCTGGCGGCGAGATCAGACCTTGCATCGTCGTTGGATCCGACCGAAAAGACGCATGCGCCGTACTTCTTCGTTGGGAAACGCCATCCAAGTATCTGATGTGCATGCACACGCTCGGCCGCTAGCACATCGCACTGGGGGGCATATTTCGCGTTGATGGCGCGTGCGGTCCCCAGCCCGATGCTGTCGCCCAATATGAGGCACTCAAATACGGACCTGCTCCCCGGCATCGGGAACGTTGCTGTCTTGGTCTTCGATTTGTTGCCGGATTTCCGATACGTCCACCTTGCCGATCAGGTAATCCCCCTCATCCTTGAAAAACGCCTCAATCCGCTTCGTTTCGTCCAGAGGTGGCAAAAGCGAACCGAAGCGGGCCTGCCATTGCTGCTCTACAAAACCCAGGAGTGCCTTCCAGGAAGCCGCCTCGCTTGCGTGGACCTGGAGCATCTTATGACCCTCATGCAGGATGATAAGGACGGAGGCGTGCATGATGCTATCCATCGTAAGCGGCAAATCAGTACGGGCAGGCACGACCTGCCTTTTCGTCGCAAAACATGCAATTCCGGCCACCCGAAATCAAAAATACATATCAACTATGTCTATGTACTGCCAAACTGATTCTAGAAAATACAAGAAAAACCTTCACATGTGTAAAGAGAAAGTTTCAGTTAATTTTGTATATACTCAGAAATTTATCAGAATTGTTATTATAACAACAGTTCTATCAACTCACCAAAAGTGACTTGATAGGAATCTCAGGGTTTGCAAGTACAGATTTATCAGGAGTGGCCTGCGTGATAACGAGTGCCTTACCCTGAACATAGTCCTTCACAGAGTTGACGCAGTCAAGGGCCAGCACCTTACCCTTGCTAAGATATACGAGCGTGAAGCTGCGCGCTGCGCTCTGGCCCCGCACGACGACTTCATCGTATCCCAAGCTAAGCCCGATAGTCTGGAGCTTGAGATCATATTGGTTCGACCAGAACCAGGGAACGGCGTGGTACGGCGCGGCGTCACCAGCAATATGCCTGGCGGCCGTTATGGCCTGGTCATTGGCGTTCTGAACTGACTCCAACCGGATCCGCTGACCGCCAGCAAAGGGGTTGGCATGGATCGCGCAATCGCCGATCGCGTAAATGTTCGGCAACGAAGTCTGACAGAATTCATCGACTTCTACCCCGTTCCCGCTTGCCGCACCCGCCGCGATCAATGGCTCTACGGCCGGAACGATCCCGATGCCGACGACAACCATGTCTGCGGGTAAGACCGAGCCGTCAGACATCCGGACACCCGTTACCCATCCATCATGTCCAATCAGGCAATCCATTTTGGCGTTCAAATGGATCTCAACGCCATGCGCCCGATGTTCAGCCTCATAAAAACGAGAAAGCGGTTCACCAGCGACCCTTGCCAGCACACGATCCATCGCTTCCAGCACCGTCACTTGCTTGCCGAGCTTGGCGAGTACCGCAGCCGCCTCGAGGCCGATATACCCGCCACCGATCACCACGACATTCTGCACTTTCGGCGTCTCGGCCAGCATGCGGTCAGCGTCAGCACGAGTGCGGACGTTGTGGACACCCATGAGATCGCTTCCCGAACAGCTCAAGCGACGAGGCGCACCGCCAGTTGCCCAGATCAGCTTGCCATAGCCAATGCGGCTTCCGTCGGAGAGCACAACATTTTGCTCCGCCGGATCGACGGCCACAACCCGTCGCAGGAGCTGCAACTCGATATCGCGCTCGGCCCAGATTGCCTGAGGTCGAATGAGAATTCTTTCGAAGCTCTTTTCGCCTGAGAAATATTCCTTGGAGAGCGGCGGGCGTTCATATGGCGGATCTGGCTCATCTCCCAGCAGTGCCACACTTCCCGCATATTTATGCTGGCGCAGCGCGAGCGCGGCTTGAGCTCCCCCATGCCCGGCCCCAACAATAAGAACATCGTACCGCTCGCTCATGGGATAGATAGCTTCCTTACAGGATTACATAAGCCGTGCTTTGCTTGTCACGCCGTCGGTTAACGGCAAGAGCCTGATTGAGCTCTCTTTGCGAACTCAAGTGCCCTCAATCTTCCGGCGCAATCGTGATGCAAAGTCCGTCCAGAGCATCAGAGATAGTCAACTGACAGGATAACCGAGATCTTGAGCAACGGTGCTCGGACGAGTCCAGAAGATCGTCCTCATCCGTACTCATGGGTGGCAAGCGATCGAGAAACGCTTCATCGACCTGGATATGGCAGGTTGCGCAGGAGCAACACCCTCCGCACAATGCAAGCAACTCGTCGATGCCTGCGTCGCGGATCGCTTCCAGTAACGTGGTTGCGCCATTCGGTGTGACGGTCACGCGCTCGCCAGTGCGCGTTGTAACGGTAATCTCCATTAGTCCTCTAATTTCCAAATATGCTTTTTGGCAGTCTGCTATCGACTGAAAAACCTCCACGCCGCCTTGGCGCGCAAGGCTCATGGGGAAAGCGCGTAGTCCAATCCGATATCGGCCGCGGGAGCACTTTGGGTGATGCGCCCGACTGATACAAAATCGACGCCAGTCGACGCGATTTCCCTAATCGTATCGAGCCGCACGCCGCCTGACGCTTCGATGGGGACGCGGCCGCCGACAAGGGCGACGGCCTCTTTGAGCTTGGCAGGAGACATGTTGTCGCAAAGCAGACGATCCGCCCCCGCCATCAGCGCAGGCTCGATTTGTTCGATCCCGTCAACCTCGACCTGGACTTCCAGCCCGGTATTGGCGGCTTTCGCAGCCTTGACCGCTTCGACAATGCTGCCAGCGGCGGCGATGTGGTTGTCCTTGATCAGGATACCGTCATCCAGACGCATGCGATGATTCCGCGCCCCGCCCACCTTGGCGGCATATTTCTCGATCGCCCGAAGACCGGGAATTGTCTTGCGCGTATCGAGAAGGACGCAATCCGTACCGGCGATCGCTTCGGCATAAGATCGCGTCACCGTCGCGATGCCGGTCAGGTGCTGGAGCGTATTGAGAGCGGACCTCTCGGCCGCGAGCATGAGCTGCGCGCTTCCCGCAATTCGCATGAGGGGCTGCCCAGCGGCAACATTGTCCCCATCCTGCACCAGGAATTCGATAGCGACCTCGGGGTCGAGCTTACCGAAAAACGCGGCTGCCAGCTGGAGCCCGGCAACCACTATCGGTTGCCGGGCAGCCAGAACGGCGGAAAAGCGCGCGCTGGCGGGGACTGACACACGGCTCGTGACGTCTCCGCTCCCCAGATCCTCACTCAGAACATAATCGACGAAGTTGTCGAGTTGTTGCTGATCCAGGCCCGCGATCAAATCCGACTCACGCATCAGGAAACCGCGTCCGCCAGATCTTCAACTTCTTCCTTGTCGGCGAAGACGCCGGTCAAGCGCCTCTCCTCCTCGGAGACGTTGATCAGCCGCCAGTCATCGCCCTTGGGGACCATGCCCTCGAACGACATGAGCTTCGCCAGTGGCACGCGCGGTTCTACAGCACCCAGTGCCGGCTCGCCTTTCTGAACAGCCTGGGCGGCGCGATACATCTGGGTGCGGAAGGTGAAGATCGCCTTGTCGCTCGAGCCGAGCAGATCCTCGCTGCGGTCGGCGATCGGCCCCATCGATTCCCACATCGCCATGTCCTGACAGGGAATGCCGTAGATGCCGGTAAAGTCGCCGGCTTTCATCAGGGCCCGGTCCTGCAGATAGTTGTTTTCGGCGTTGCGCCGCTTTTTGAAGGTAACGGGCTCGACGTCCTTGCCAATCTCCGCCCCGCAGAACTTGCGCCAGGCATCCTGACTGATGCCCTTCGTCGGATGCCAGGCGATCCAATAGAACATGGTGTTCACATCGTCGATCGGAACCAGCATCTGTGACAGATGATATTGGTCGTTGGACGGGATGTGCACCGTGAACGGAGCCTGGAACAGAGTCATGCGTACATAGTCCTGCTTGTCCGCATCGATGATCGGCTTGCGGATAGCAGCATAACGAAAGCCGAACGGCGTTTTCTGCACTTCAATCTTGGGCGCCTTGTCGGCCGACGGGCGAAGCCACGCGGTGTCCGTAGCCGTCGAGCCGCTTACTTCGGTGGCCGTCGGCATGTTCGATGAATGCAGGCTCGAACTGTGCGCCGAATCGATCGACCCTTCGAGAACCTGCGCCCAGTTGCAGCCGCCATGCATTTTCACGATGCTGATCTTCTCAGCCGGCGCGGCCGACCAGTTCGGCGGGCTGAAAGGGATGACATTTTCCGGGTCACCCATCCACACCCAGACGAAACCAGCAGATTCTACCACCGGATATGCCTTGGTCTTCATCGTGCCGCGTAGCTTTGCATCGACCGGCTCGGAAGACATGTCGACGGCATTGCCGTCCACATCGAATTTCCAGCCATGATAAAGGCAACGCAGGCCGCATTCCTCGTTGCGACCGAAGGCAAGGGAAGCGCGCCGGTGCGGGCACAGCTCGTCGAGCGCACCGATGCGCCCCTCCGTATTGCGGAACACGACCATGTTCTCACCCAGCAAGCGAACACGCAACGGCGTGCCGTCTGGCTCGGCGACGTCCTCGATCATGCAGGCGGGCAACCAGTGCTGCCGCATCAGCTTCCCCATTGGGGCCTCGCCCTCCACACGGCAAAGCAGATCATTTTGTTCCGGAGTCATTAGCTACCCTCCTCATTTTGGCTTGGCACGAAGACGAATCACCCTCAGGATGCGCCCTTGAAATTACTTCTATATCGTAGTAATGGCTTTTTCAAGCCTGATTTTCGGGTTGAAGGGAGCGGCAGGCAAAGAATGGCAAATGCGTTGCGACTAGGAATCATTGGGCTCGGCCGGGGTTTCATGCTCACTCTGCCCGCGCTGAAGGCCGATTCTCGCGTAGCGCTTGCCGGGGCTTTCGACCTGCGCCGCGAAGCTCGGGAACGCTTCGCGGACGAATTCGGCGCGCCGGCGTTCGATACGCTCGACGCGCTCTTGTATTCGCCGGTTATCGATGCGGTTTATATAGCCACCCCGCATGAGTTGCATGCCGAGCAGGCCATCGCCGCTCTGCGGGCTGGAAAGCATGTGCTGGTCGAAAAGCCGATGGCGACAACGCTTGCAGATTGCGCGCGTATAGAGCGCGCCGCCGCCGATGCCGGCAAGGTGCTCGTGGTCGGACCCAGCCACGGCTTCGATGCACCCGTACAGGCTGCCGCGCAATTGGTTGCCTCAGGCAGGTTCGGTGCCGTGCGGATGGTCACGGCGCTCAACTTCACCGATTTCATGTTCCGGCCCAGGCGTCCGGAAGAACTGGATAGCGCCCGTGGCGGCGGCGTCGTCTACAGCCAAGCGGCGCACCAGATCGATGTCGTGCGCCGCCTTGTCGGGCAGCCCGTTTCATCTGTTCGCGCCGTCGCCGCCAACTGGGATAGCAGCCGCCCGAGCGAAGGCGCCTATACGGCGCTGGTGACATTTGAAGCCGGTGCTGCAGCGTCGCTGACCTATAGCGGATATGCGCATTATGACAGCGACGAACTGGTGGGGTGGATAGCGGAGCTTGGCTATGACAAGGACCCGGATCGCTACGGCGAGGCGCGTAAGAGGCTTGCGACGCTATCATCGCAGGATGAAATCGAAGCCAAACTGAAGCGCACATACGGCGTCCCGGCTGTCGCTGCCGACACGCCAGCGCCGCATCATGAGCATTTCGGTTTCATCATCGTCAGCTGCGACCGCGCGGACCTGAAACTGTCGCCCAAGGGGCTCTCAATTTATGGGGACACCGAACGCGATTTCCAGCCGATCGAGCCCCCTGCCCTGCCGCGCAAGGAAGTCATCGACGAGTTTGTCGGCGGTTGCCTAGGCATTCGCCGCCCGATCCATGACGGGCGCTGGGGACTTGATACCATGGCCTGTTGCGTCGCGCTCCTCGAATCGAGCCGACGCAATACGGACGTAGCGCCCAACCAACTTCTCGACACTCTATCGGAGAAACCGTGACAATGACCAGACTGAGCCTTTCCCTCGCCTGTTGGGGCTATGACCGCACCGAAGCCCTCCAGACGGGCGCGGTCCGGCCCGACGGCATCGACCTCAACTTTCAGGTTCTGGATGTCGAGGAAACCTTCTTCCGCATGCTGCGCAATCGAGAATTCGATGTCGCTGAACTGTCGATGTCGTCCTATTGCGTGACCCTGGGCCGCGAGAATCCTGGCTTCATCGCCATTCCCGTCTTTCCTTCGCGCTTCTTCCGCCACTCCTGCATTTTCGTCTCCGCCAAAAGCGGCATCGAAAAGCCCGAGGATCTCGTCGGCAAGCGGATCGGCGTGCCTGAATATCAGATGACGGCTCCGGTCTGGATCCGCGGCATCCTGCAGGACGAGTATGGCATTGATCCTGCGTCGGTCACCTACGTCACGGGTGGTGAAGAGGAGCCGGGGCGCGAGGAGAAGCTGAAGCTCAATCTACCCGACAAGTTCAAGGTCGAGCCGATCGGACCCACCCAGACCTTGAAGCGCATGCTGGCGGATGGAGAGATCGATGCGCTGCATACTGCGCGGGCGCCGTCGACCTTCTATTCGGAGCCGGGCAAGGTTCGGCGCCTCTTCCCCAATTTTGTGGACGTTGAAAAAGCCTATTTCGCGAAGACAGGAATCTTCCCGATCATGCATGTCGTGGCCATCCGGCGAGACGTGTATGAGAAGAATCGATGGATTGCTCAGGCGCTTTACAAGGCATTCGTAGAAGCCCAGCGGTTGAGCTATGAACAATTGTTGGTGTCGGCATCGCTGAAAACGATGTTGCCATGGCAGATCGCCGCAGTGGAGGACACTATTGCTACGATGGGCAGGGAATGGTGGCCCTATGGCATCGAAAAGAACCGCCACGTCATCGAGACATTCACGCGTTACCATCACGAGCAGGGCCTGTCGCCCCGCCAGCTCACCATAGAAGAGATGTTCGCGCCCGAGACTTTCGCCGAGTTCCGCATCTAAGAAACCATCCTGCACGAGGCCAGTCTACTGCTCACATGATGGTCCTCGGGACACGTTTAATATCCCGAGGACCATCATAGGAATATGGGTTTCGGGTGCCGGGTACGGTTTTGCGATGCGTTCGTGCGGCGTCTGTGCGAGTGGAGGATCGGTTGAACCCGTCAGGAGTGAACAGATGTCGAAGCACGCCCCCAAACTCGATCCGGAACTGAGTTTGGGCTATCAGGTTCGGCGCTGCCACCGACGGTTCGATCGGCTCTTGAGTGCCTATTTGGCCAAGCGCGAACTCAAAACCGGTTTCTGGTACTATCTTCGTGTCCTATGGCTCAGGGACGGGGTGACCCAAAAATATCTGAGCGACATGACTAACGTCACCGAAAATACGACGGTCGCCATGATAAACGCCATGCTTCGGCAAGGGCTGGTGCAACGCGCCAAGGACAAGGATGATCGTCGAAAATTGCGGATTACTCTTACAGATCATGGCCGTGCGCTCGAAAAGGAGCTGATGCAATACGCGATCGACATCAACAAGGTCGCTGTTGCTGGCATCGAGCCGCGCGAAGTTGAAATCTGTCGATCGGTCCTCGAGCGCATATCAGCCAATCTCGCTGCCGAATTTGATAGGCTGCCTGCGAAGCCTGCTGACGAAGGATGACTCCTCCACATCATCCCTGGATCAGGGGCAACAGGCCATGAACAGGGAGGGACGTGTGCGCCATGGCTGAACGGGAAGGCCTCACGGCCACTCCAACTCCCGATAGAGGGAAGCCTTGGCGCAGCCTGACCGACCGTTTCGGCCGAACGATCACTTATGTCCGCCTGTCCGTCACCGATCGGTGCGACCTGCGCTGCCGTTATTGCATGGCCGAGCGCATGGAGTTCCTGCCGCGCCAGGACCTCCTCACCCTGGAGGAACTGGCGGAACTGGCCGATGCCCTGATCGCGCGAGGTGTGCGACGCATCCGCCTGACCGGTGGCGAGCCTCTGGTCCGTCGCGGCATCGTCGGGTTGGTGGAGGCGATCGGCCAACACATCGGCAACGGCCTTGATGAGCTGACGATGACAACCAACGCTACCCAGCTCGCCACAGTCGCGCGCGACCTCCATCGATATGGCATTCGCAGACTCAACATCAGCCTCGACAGCCTCGACCACGAGCGCTTCCGGGCGATCACCCGGCGCGGCGACCTGGACCAGGTGTTGGCCGGGATCGCCGCCGCGCAAGACGCGGGCCTCGCCGTGAAGATCAACATGGTTGCGCTCAAGGCGCTCAACGAAGATGAAATCGGAACAATGGTTGGCTGGTGCGGCGAACGGGGATTCGATCTCTCGCTGATCGAGACGATGCCGTTGGGTGCGGTGGAAGAAGACCGGACCAATCATTATCTGCCCCTCGACCTCGTGAAACGTCGGCTGGCGCGCGAATATGTCCTGATTCCGTCGCTCCACCGAACCGGCGGACCGGCGCGCTATTATGACGTTGCCGAAACCAGTCGGCGGATAGGCTTCATTACGCCCCTCACCGACAATTTCTGCGCCGGCTGCAACCGCATCCGCATATCGGCTACTGGCACCATTTTTGGTTGTCTCGGCCGCGACCAGCGCATCGAACTGCGCGATGCGATGCGTGTTGGTGGCCGGGATGCGATCGACGCGGCGCTGGATGCCGTAATGACCGCCAAGCCACTCCGCCACGAGTTCGACATTGCGCGATCACAGCCGGCTGTCGAACGCCATATGAACGTCACTGGCGGTTGAGCGCCTCCATGATCTTTTGTTCGCCGACGCAGTATGGCCGTTACTTTTTGCGCGGCTGGTCGATTGATTTTCATAAAATTGGTCTGCCTTGAGAAAATTGGTCCATTTCTGAAGAGAGCCCGAGCGGGCGAAAGGAATGGAGAAATATATGGGACGTCAGCGATTTACGCCGGAACAGATCATCGCGAAGCTGCGTGAGGTTGATGTGATTGTCGGGCGAGGCGGGACCACCGACGAGGCCTGTCGTCAGATCGGGATTGCCGAACAGACGCTATATAGGTGGCGTAAGGCGACAGCCGCTGCTTCATATTCGTTGATAATGTCGGTCTTCTTCGCCATGATAAGCTCGTACGCACTACGTTGTTCGACTGTCGCACGAGCTTAATCGCGCGGTCGATTCAGCTACCGTAGTAACGGCCTGTCATCAACAGCCAGCGCGTTCGTTTTTTGCCGTTTCTCTTTGACAATCCAGTTCTAAAGAAACGCTTGGAATCGGATGCGTCCTAACCGATCTGATGACAGACGAATTTCAAATTGAGATACTCATCGATCCCATATCGTGATCCTTCCCGCCCGAGACCGGATTCCTTCACCCCACCGAAAGGCGCGACCTCCGTCGAAATCAGGCCGGTGTTGAGCCCAACCATCCCATATTCAAGAGCCTCACTCACCTTCCAACTGCGCTCAAGGGATTGCGTGTATACATAAGCCGCCAAGCCGCTGTCCGTGGCATTCGCCAAATTGATCGCCTCATCCTCTGTCTGGAAACGGACGAGGCCGGCAAGGGGGCCAAAGGTTTCCTCCCGACATAGGAGAGCATCCGGCGAAACATCTACGAGAACGGTCGGCTCGAAGAAATGGCCTGCCCCGGGCACTCGTCGCCCTCCGGTCAATATCCTGGCACCATGTTTGACGCCGTCTTCGATATGGCTTTCGACCTTTGCAACGGCACGTTCATCGATCAATGGCCCCTGATCCGCGCCGGTCGAAAGACCCGGCCCGACGGCAAGCGCGCGAACACGTGCTGTGGATGTCAGAGCTAATTGGCATGGTTCTGTCAGCGGTAAATGTCATCACGGCCAAGCTATTGCGACTGCCCTTCCGAAAGGCCCTCGCCGAACACCCATTCGGCGAACAGCGGACGCAAGTCCCGGCCGCTCGCTTCCTCCATCGCCCGCTTTAGGTCTATGCTGGTGACCGTGCCGCCCGCATGGTCACGGGTGTAGCGGCGCAGGCCAGACCAGAACGCGGCATCGCCGAGCGTGACCCGGAGCTGCGCCATGAACAGCGCGCCCTTGCTGTATTGGATCGCGCGTCGGACGCCCAATGTCGGGTAGGTGCCGTTCCAAGCCAGCGGCTTGTCAAAACCCATCGCTCGCGCCTTTTCAAACCGGCTTCTGGCTTCATTGAGTTCGGCTTCATACGCGGCGCGACCGTAGCGATGCTGCTTCCATGCGGCCGTCATGAATGTCGTGATGCCCTCGTTCAGCCAGAAGTCCTTGAGGGTTTCGCATGTGATCAGGTTGCCCCACCATTGATGGGTAAGTTCGTGTACGATGGCCCAATCCTGCGACGGATCATCTGGCTGCCTCGGCAGCGCATCGCTGCCGAGGACGGAGTATGTCGCCGCCTCCTGCGCCTCATCGCCTTCGACCAGAAGCTGGCTGTAGTCGGCAACCGGAAGCGGCATGCCCGCCTTGGCGGAGAGAAAGGCGACCATATCCTTTGTCCCTGCCAAGCGTCGTTTCAGCTCGCCCGCGTCGGCAGTGTTGCTCAGATAGGTGAGCCTTTTTGATCCGACCCGTTCGCTGACCCGCGTGAGTCGACCCACCGCAAAGCCGTAAAGATAGGCCGAGTAGGGCCGAGGCGCTTTCCAGGTATGGATCTCGCTGCCGTCCGCTCCCGGTCGCCGCACGATCATGTTGCCGACTGACAGGCTGGTCATCCCGGCCGGAACACGCAGATCGAGCGAGAAGGCCGCTTTCTCGCCGAACTTGTTCTGGGAACACACCATCCAGTCGCAGGCAAAATAGCTGGTGTAGAGCGTCGTCGCCGAGCCGGCGAACCCACGTGCAGGGCGGCCATGATAGGACAACTCCAGCTTGACCGTGCGTCCACGCCGGAGCGGCCGGGGCAGATCGAAGCCGAGCACATCGCCTTCCACAGTATGAGCGAGCGCCACGCCATCGAGGGTTGCACTGTCGATGCCGAGAGTGTTGGCGGAGAAATTCAGCCGCCGGACGCCATCCACCGTCGCGCGTAGCGTGATCTTCTCACGTCCCGCGACGGTCCTGTTCTCGATGTCCGGGGTAAGCGCGAGCCTGTAGCTCGCTACCTCGAATCCATCCCCAGGCCTGTTGGCGGCGAACGCAGGGCTGCACAGCAACCCCAGAGCCGTCCCGGCTAACGGTGACGCCAACATTCTGCGGATCACTGATGCCCCTTTATACTCATAGCTTCTATCGATGGGGCCAACACCTAGGCGCGGTCGTGGTAGGATCACGCCGGCTTTGCCGCAGGCGCGGAAGATTGGCGTCCAAGCGTCCGATACACGGTTGGCCGCGATATCGAGAACACCTCGGCGAGATCGCTGATCGAATAGTCGTCGGTGTCGTACATGCGGCGCAACTCCTTCTGCTGGCGATCCGACAGCTTGGGCTTCTTGCCGCGCAGCTTCCCTTTCGAACGTGCGACCACCATGCCTTCGCGGGTCCGCATCCGGATCAGGTCGGCCTCGAACTCGGCGAAGGTGGCGAGGATGTTGAAGAACAGCTTGCCCATCGGGTCGGACGGATCGTGGACACTGGCCCCGAGCTGTAGCTTTACGCCCCGCATGGCGAGGTCGTCGCCGATCGCGCGCGCGTCGGGCACCGACCGCGCAAGACGGTCGAGCTTGGGCACCACCAGCGTGTCGCCGCTTCGGACCGCCGCGAGCGCCTGATCCAGACCGGGGCGGGTCCGGTTCGTCCCGGTAAAGCCCTTGTCGGTGTAGATGCGATTGGCCGCGACGCCGAGTTTGACCAGCGCGTCCTGTTGGGCGGCAAGGTCCTGTTTGTCGGTGGAGCATCGGGCGTAGCCGATCAGCGTGTGTGTCATGGTGAAATCTGTAACGTAAAGGGGTCCCTCAACGCAAAAGATATAGTACCATCTATATGAGACTCGGCTTTTGGCGGTTTCCCGTGCCTCGACAGGTCAGCTGGCGACCGTCCGCTGAACGATCCTCTTTCGGACGGGGCAGATCACCATGACCGATGATCGTAAGTCGGAATCGGGAAGTGCCGAAGTCGCGCCACGGATGGCTGTGCTCCGTCGGCACCTCCATGATGCGGTGCCGCTGGACCAAGCCGCGACCGACGCCGGCATCTCGCTCCGCACCGCTCGCCGCTGGCTCGCCCGCTACCGCGCCGATGGTCCGGCGGGGCTGGCGCGTCCTACCCGACCCGAAGCCGGCAAGCGTACCTTCCCGAAAGAACTAGTCGAACTGATCGAGGGCATGGCGCTGCTCAAACCGCCGCCATCGATCGTGACCATCCATCGCCGTCTCGCCGCCATCGTCGGCGAACGGCAATGGCGAATGCCGTCCTATGGCAGCGTGCGCGATATCGTGCGGCGGATCGATCCGGCGATGCTGACCTTGGCACATGAAGGTGCTGCCGCCTTCCGCGACAAGTTCGAGTTGGTGCATCGGCACCGCGCCGAACACCCCAATGCGATCTGGCAAGCCGATCACACCCAGCTCGATATCCTGATCCTCGATGCCGGCGGTCGCCCGGTGCGGCCGTGGCTGACGACGGTGCTGGACGATCACTCGCGCGTGATAGCAGGCTACATGGTTTTCCTCGGCGCGCCCTCCGCGCTCAACACGTCGCTCGCGCTGCGACAGGCGATTTGGCGCAAGGCCGATCCGACCTGGCCGGTATGCGGCATTCCCGACGTCCTGTACGTCGATCACGGATCGGACTTCACCAGCCTTCATCTCGAACAGGCTGCGGCCGATCTGCGTATCCGCCTGATCTACTCTGCCGTCGCGCGTCCACAGGGGCGCGGCAAGATCGAGCGGCTGTTCCGCACCATCAACACCGAACTGTTGGCGGAACTGCCGGGCAATCTTCGTAACGGCAAACCGGTATCGCCCCCGCGCCTGACGCTTCCCGAACTGGACGCTGCGATCGGCACATACATCGTGGCGACCTATAACGTCCGCCCGCACAGGGCGATCGGCGTACCGCCCGTCGATGCGTGGCGCGGCGATGGCTGGCTGTCCCGGATGCCGGAAACGCTGGAGGAACTGGACGCGCTGCTGGTCATGGTCGCCAAGCCGCGCATCGTCCACCGCGACGGCATCCGTTTCGAGGGGCTGCGATACTTCAACCCTACGCTCGCCGCCTATGTCGGCGAGCCGGTGACGATCCGCTACGATCCTCGCGACGTAGGCGAGGTTCGGATATTCCATCGCAACGTCTTTCTGTGCCGGGCCGTCAGCCCCGACCATGCCGGCCTGAGTATCACTCTCAAGGACGTGCAAGCCGCCCGCATCGCCTATCGTCGTCGCCTGCGGAGCGAGATCGGAGAGCGGAAGGCCCGCGTTGCGGACTATCTGCCCGCGATCTTGCGCCCGCTGGGTTCCGGCTCGGTGCGCGCCTCAACGCCAAAACCCACGCCTGCCACGTCCCCCGAGGTGACACGGAGCAAGCCGCGTCTCCGCACCTATTACGAGGGCGAGTGATGGCAGACGGCAGCGCTCGCGCCACCAGCTTCATCTCGACGCAGGAACATCGCCGCTTCACCGAGTTTGCCAACGCCGTCCGCAAGCACCGCTACATTGGCTTGTGTCACGGCACGGCCGGCGTCGGCAAAACCCTTTCCGCGCGACGCTACGCGCGCTGGGACGGCGCAGTCGATCTGCTCATGACCTGGGGTGCGCGGCAGGCGTCCGATCTCAAGATATATGCCGACCTCGCCCGTGCGCGTGCCGTGTTCTATACGTCGACAGTCGGCAGCACGCTGCGCGAGCTTCGTCAGGACCTGCCCCGCCTCATCGATCGGGTCGATATCTGTATCGATCAGCATGTCCGGCCCAAGGATCAGATCGTCGTTTCGCCCCGGAAGCATTTCGTCGAACTGCTGATCGTCGATGAAGCCGACCGCCTGTCCAACACGGGGCTGGAATATCTGCGTGACCTGTTCGACCGGCAGGGCATCGGCCTTATCCTGATCGGGATGCCGGGCATCGAAAAGCGCATGGAGCGATACGCACAGCTTTTCAGCCGTGTCGGCTTCGCCCACCAGTACCGGCCCTTGCAGGATCAGGAGCTGACTGTCAACGGCGGAGCAAAAGTCGGCCATTCGGCGGCGTAAAACCAGGCCATCGTGTTACATGCCGGGGGGAGTGGCGTGAGGGCGTAGCCCGAGGGCCACTCCCCCCGGCATTGGTGTAATTTTCAGGGTCTGGTTTTGGCCTTGCGGGCCCGGCTGTGCGCGAGGCGATAGCTTTCGCCGTTCATCTCGAGGATGCTGACGTGATGGGTCAGGCGATCGAGGAGCGCGCCTGTGAGACGCTCAGATCCGAAGGTTTCGGTCCATTCGTCGAAGGGCAGGTTGCTGGTGATGAAGGTGGAGCCGCGTTCGTAACGCTGGGAGATCAGCTCGAACAACAGTTCGGCGCCGGTCTTGGAGAGCGGCACAAAGCCCAGTTCGTCGATGATGAGCAGCTTGTATCCGGCCATCTGCTTCTGGAAGCGCAGAAGACGGCGCTCGTCGCGGGCCTCCATCATTTCGCTGACCAGCGCTGCCGCGGTGGTGAAGCCCACCGACAGTCCTTTCTGGCATGCTGCCAGTCCGAGCCCCAACGCTACGTGCGTCTTTCCGGTGCCTGATGGCCCCAGAGCGATGGCGTTCTCACGCCGCTCGATCCACTCGCAGCGCGCCATCTCGAGCACCTGCATCTTGTTGAGCCTGGGGATGGCGGCGAAGTCGAAGCTGTCGAGGCTTTTGACGGCGGGGAAGCGCGCGGCCTTGATGCGCCGCTCGACCATGCGACGCTCCCTGTCGATCATTTCCATCTCGACGAGGCGGGCGAGGAAGCGGATATGATCGACGCCTTCAGCGGCACATTGCCGCGAGAGATTGTGATGCTCACGCAGGCACGTAGGCAGCTTGAGCGCCTTGAGATGGTGAGCGAGAAGGATCTCCGGGGCCTGATCGCTCATGCGGCCTCCTGCCGGTCGGAGAGCAGGCTCAGATAGGCTCTGGCAAAGGTCTTCTCGACCGTGGTGCGTGGCAGGAAGGGATAGACGTCCAGGTCCAGCCTGGGCGGTACGCGTTCGATCCGGCACAGGACGAGGTGCTTGACGGCATCGAAGCCGATGGCGCCAAGATCGATGGCCTGTTCGACCGCCGCCTGGAGATCGGCGAGGGTGAACGTTTCCAGCAGGCGCAGTACCTGCACATATTCGCGCCTGCCATGTTTGTGCATGCGCCCTTCCATCAACCGCTGCAGTGTCGTGAACGCTTCGGGCAGGTCCCAGCCCTGCAAAGGCGCAGCCTGGTCGAATGCGTTGATCTTCTGCTCGATCAGCGGGAGATAATGGAGCGGGTCGAAGACAACCTCCTCGCGGGCATAGCAACGAGGATGACGGGCGATGACTTCGCTGCGGCAGCCGATCACCACCTCATCGACATAGGCCCTGATCCAGACCTCCTGATGGCCCCAGGCCACCGGAACCGAATAATCGTTGGTCCTGTAGCGCACCAGGGATTGCGAGGAGACCCGCCCGCCTTTCTGATCGCAGGCCTCGAAGGGTGTAGCGGGCAGAGGCTGCATGGCCGCGAGATCGCGCTGCAGCCGCTCACCGATCGTCTCGCTCTGCCCGCGCACCTTGTCCTGCTGGCGCTTGCGGCATTGCTCCTCCAGCCACAGGTTGAACGCCTCCCAGGTCGGGAACTTCGGGATCGGCACCATGAAGTTGCGCCGGCAATAGCCTACCAGCCCCTCCACATTGCCTTTCTCGTTCCCCTTGCCCGGGCGAGCATAGCGGTCGCGGATCACGTAATGTGACAGGAAAGCGCTGAACAGCGTGGCACGCTGCCGCGTGCCGTCGGGCAGGATCTTCGTCACAAGGCAGCGATCGTTGTCATAGACGATCGAGCGCGGTACCGCGCCGAAAAACGCGAAGGCATGCACGTGTCCGTCCACCCAGGCCTCCGCCACCGCCGCCGGATAGGCCCGCACATAGCAGGCATCACTGTGCGGCAGATCGAGCGCGAAGAAGTAGGCCTTCTGCTCCACCCCGCCGATCTCCACCAGCGCTTCCCCGAAATCGGCCTGCGCATCTCCCGCAGGGTGCGCCAGCGGCACGAACATCTCCCGGCTGCGCTGTTCGCGCTCCCGGATGTAATCCTTGATGATCGTATAGCCGCCGGTGAAACCATGCTCGGTGCGCAAACGGTCGAATACCCGCTTCGCCGTATGGCGTTGCTTGCGCGGGACACTGCGGTCACCCTCAAGCCATCCATCAATGATCGCCACAAACCCGTCCAGCTTCGGGCGCTGCGGTACGGACTGGCGCCGGTAACCCGGCGGCGATGAAAACGACAGCATCTTGCGTACCGTTTCGCGCGACACATTGAAACGCTTCGCCGCCGCCCGTTGGCTCATGCCATCCGCGCAAGCCAGACGGACCTGAAGATAAAGTTCCACGCTGTAGATCCCCACACCTCCCTGACTCGGCAGAAAGGCTTCAAGGTGGACGACTTTTACGCCGCCCGCAGCAGGACTATCCCGCCGCTACCGTGGTCGAATATTGCTCCGCCGTTCTCACTTTATGGTGCGCGGACCGGAAACTCGCTTCGCGCGGCGATCGCGCTGGAGGAAGCAGGCTTGGCCTACGTCCAGCAATTCATCGATCTTCGCGCTGGTGCGCATCGGCAGCCGGATTTCCTGGCGCTCAATTCGGCTGGGCAAGTTCCGATTCTGGTCGACCGGCGCGTCTCGCTGATGGTGCTCACTCAGTCCAATGCCATCATGATGCATATCGCCAACGCAGCGCCCGAACGTCTTCTGCCGGGCAAAAGCGCGATTAGGAGGGCGCGATTTCACGAAAGCTTCTTTTACTTCATCACTGACGTGATTGCCCCGAACAATGCGGCGTTTCAGATGAAATTGGCAGGCAAGGAGAAAGAGGCGGACTATCTCGTCTGGCGCAGCGTTGCTAAACTGGAGGCGTCCGAACGTTTCCTGGTCGACGGCCCGTACATGGCCGGTGACCGCTTCACCCTAGCGGATATCGCCGGCTATACGATTGCACGGGCTAGCGAGGCTAGCGTGGCATGGGATCGGCTTGGACGCCTCAAGGCCTGGTTCGATCTGGTAGGTAGCCGAGACGGCGTGCGGCGGGGCTTGCAAGCCTTTGATGTGCGCAAGCCGAATTGACCAGCATTTCCCGGGTCACGCTCCGACACGCCAACTTGCTGTCAGCCAAGCTGGTGAAGAAACCCACGCTGAGGCTCTACAGGGGCTATTCGCATGGCATGGCGCTCAACCATGCTGACGTGATCAATGCCGATCTACTTCCTTCATCCGAGGGTGGGCAGGGGCCGGCCTCTACTGTCGGCTATTTCGAGCAACAAACTGCTCCAATTGCGAGCTGAGACCGCAACGATCGCGAGCCCTTACAAGTAGGGTCCGGCCGCACTGGCGCCGCTTGTGGACGGCCGCCAGTGTCGCGCCGAGTAACTTGGCCACGTCGATGCGGGCGAACATGCCAGCAGCCTTCTCGGCAAGCTCCGCTCCGAAGTCTCCCTCATCGAGGACTCAAAGATTCCGGCATCTCCGGGGGTTTTCCCGGTCCCGTCCGCAACCCCGCAACCCCGCAACCCCGCAATCACGTGGATCCGTTATCCCAGTACCACTGGAACTCGATATCAGGCGATCAGCTCCTTCAGCGGGATGGAGGGGTCGGTCAGCCTGTCGGGTTTGGGTGAAAGCCCGTCGATCACAAGCTTCCGGCCCTGGACAAAATCTTTGGCGGCATTGACACAGTCGAGCGCAATCACTCGGCCTTGCTTGAGGTAGATCAGCGAAAAACTGCGCGTTGCGGGATTGCCTCGCAACAGCGCGGTGTCGTGACCGATCGACAGGCCGATGGTCTGCAGGCGAAGATCATATTGGTTCGACCAGAACCAGGGCACCGAATCATAATGCGCGGCATCGCCAGTGATCGTCCGGGCAACGACACTAGCCTGATCATTGGCGTTCTGAACCGATTCAAGCCGGATCGTCGCGCCATCGGCAAAACGGTTAGCGTGGGCCGCACAATCGCCGAGCGCGAAAATATCGGGCAGACTCGTGCGCCCCTGTGCGTCTACCAGCACACCATTGCCGCCCTCGGCACCCGCCGCAATTAGCGGCTCGACCGCTGGAATAATCCCGATGCCGACGATCACCATCTCGACGGCGAGGACCGATCCATCGGCAAGGCGGACACCCGTCGCCCTGCCGCCCTCACCCAGGATACAGTCGATCGCGACGCCGGTACGCAAGTCGACACCGTGCGCGCGATGTTCGGCTTCATAGAAACGTGACAGTGGTTCACCGGCGACGCGGGCAAGCACGCGGTCCAACGCTTCGAGCACGGTGACGTGCTTGCCGAACTTGCTCAGCACCGCCGCCGCTTCGAGCCCGATATAGCCGCCGCCGATGACCACGACGCGGCGAACGTCCGGCAGTTCGGCGATCATCCGGTCGACATCGGCACGCGACCGCACGGAATGGACACCGGCAAGGTCATTCCCTGCGCAGGTTAGCTTACGCGGGCTGCCTCCGGTCGCCCACACCAGCGTGCCATAACCGAGCGAGCCACCATCGGCGAAGGCCACGGTTTTATCCGTCGGATCGACCATGACCACGCGGCGGCCGGTCAGCATTGTTATCTCGCGTTCCGACCAGAAGGCGGCCGGCCGGATCATGATGCGTTCGAAGCTTTTGTCGCCGGCAAGATAGTCCTTGGACAACGGCGGCCGTTCATAGGGCAGTTCTGGCTCGTCGCCGACCAGCGCAATCGTCCCCGCAAACTTCGCTTGCCGCAGGGCGATCGCCGTCTGTCCACCACCATGCCCGGCGCCCACAATGACTACATCCGCGCGCTCGGTCATCGGTTCGACCTCACCGCCGGAAACATGGCGACTAGATAGTCTGCAAGCACTCGACATACCCCCTTGGTTGAGAAAAAGTGGTGCCTTGAACTCGTGCTTGGTCCCGGGTTTGCGCCCCGCAGCCGAAATTGCGGGTGCCGCCGCGGTCATTGTGACGCTTGGGTAGGCAATATCGCCTATATCGGCTCCTTCCAGACCAAGGTGAATAATGCACCGCCAGGAGCCTACACCAAACCTCTAGCAGCATAGTCGCCATCATCCGCAGACGCCATTGGGATCAATTGAAGATCGATCACAATCTAAGAGATATGGATCCTGAAAAAGTTCTTGGCGCAAGAACTGAATTGAACACCGATCCAGTTATAGTCTCAGAAGGAACACCGGAATTATAGATAAGTGCATTCGTCAAATTTCGGATGTTGAAAGCAAATGAGACGCGATCAAGCTCGTATCCGAGCCTGAAATCCACTTTGTTGTAGGCAGGTGTATTTTCGATCGCGTAATCAACCGCCGAGGTACTCCGCCGGCCAACCCTCGCGTAGCTTCCGAAAATCGAAGCCTTGCCCGGGCCGAGGTCGAACTCGTAGCGGGCCGAGACGTTCGAGCTGAATTTCGGCGCGTTCGGGAGCACAAAGTCGGCAAACCCCGCACCAACCGGAACATTTTTGGCCTTTGAATCGAGATAACTGGCGGATGCGGAAAAATTAAGTCCGCGCATCGGGCGGATAACCATGTCGAACTCGGCACCCCTTACCCATGCGTCGACGTTAAAGACGTAGAGCGCCAAGTTTTGGGTCGAGAAGGTTTGTAGATTCTTGTAATCGTAATAGAAAATCGAACCGTTGAAATCGAGCACTCCGTTGAGCATTCTCGATTTAACACCGGCCTCATAGTTCACAAGCGTCTCAGGTTTGAACTCGGCTACGGAAACGGGATAAAGCTCGTTTGCACCGGTATTGAACCCACCTGCCTTTGTGCCCCTGTTTACGCCAGCGTAGACATTGACATTTTCATCGAGTTTATATTGAGCAACGATGCGTCCTGACCAGGATGTCGTTGATATTGACTTGTCGAATCCGACGAACTGCACGAGCGGAACCGGCGACGCCCCTGCGATCACTGCGCAAATATTGACCGGGATCGTAGGATTGGTCGTGCAGGAGGACTGATTGACACCACGCTTCTGGTCACTGGTTACGCGGCCGCCGACAATAACACTGAACTTGGGGCTAAAGTGGTAGGTGGCTTCCGCAAATCCAGCGTAAGACGTGGTTCTCAGATGCAGGGCCGCATTGAGATTGATTCCATAGAACGGTATATCGTTTAGATTAACATTTGCGCCGGTATGGTTGTTGATCCACAACCCATAAAGACCGGCGACCCAGTCAACATTACTTACCTTTCCGGAGAGTCTGATCTCTTCGGAATATTGGCGGCTCCCAGAATCGCTTGCATTAACAATAGCTGTCGGGAATCCGCTCGCAAGCTGGGTGTTGTAGAGTTGATCGGAGTACTGATAGTTTGAGATCGACGTCAGCTTGATTCCGGACCCAATCGTCCAATCGATTGTCGCGGTGGCGTTAAGATATTTTCCGTTGACTTTTAGGTAGTTGGCGGTTGGCACATTGTAAGGGCTCTTCAGTGATGCCGCGCAGTCACCGAGTGGAGAATAAGTGGTCGGAACTGTCCCAACTGTCGTGCGGCAGAAATTCTGATACGCGGCAAAATTGCCGGGCGTGACGCCGACCGGCTTACCGTTCGCCCCGATAAACGCGCGCGTCGTGCTCGCGACAGGGCCGGGTTGGTCCGGAAAACGGTCTGCATATACGCTGAGCAGGGCCCGGAAATCGCTACTGGGCTTATACTGGAGTTGCGCACGGACAGCTTGAACATCTGTGCCGTTATGGTCTGGCCCGATCGGATTGCGGATGTATGCGCCACCCTTTTCGGCATGATATGCGATACGGCCTGACCAGTCACCGCCAAGGCTGCCGCCGACGGCCCCTTCCGTCATGAACTTGTCGTAGCTCCCATATTCGGTCGTGACATAAGCCTCGAACTCTTGGCTGGGTGCTCGGGTAATATATTGGACAAGGCCACCCGTCGCATTGCGCCCGAACAGTGTTCCTTGCGGCCCCTTGAGAACCTCGACACGGTCGACGTCGAAAACCGGCTGAGTCAGCGCGGACGTGAGGCCGACATACGCTCCGTCCACATAGGTGGCGACCGGTGCTTCCTGGTGACGCGCGATATCTTGCTGGCCGACCCCACGGATGATCGTCGTGACATAAGCACCGCCACCCGGGGTAGTTGAGCGCACACCTGGAACAAGATCTGGAAGATCCATCGACGTTGTGAAGCCGCGGGCGGTGAGATCCTGTCCCTTGATCGCGCTGATCGCGATCGGGACGTCGCGAAGATTTTCCGACTTCTTCTGCGCCGTCACGATGATGTCGCCCTCAGCGTTTGGGTCTTGCGCCGCGGGGGCGTCAGAAGGCGGCGTCGGAGCTGGTTGGGCGGTCTGTGATTGAGCGTATGCGCCTTGGGACAAGGTCAGCAGTGTCGCAAGCGTGACCGGCGCGAGAGCAGTTAGTCTCATATTTTCATCCCTCTCCTTCCGGGCGGCCGCCTTCTGTGGACGTGCTCGCAAGCCGGCTTTTCAAAAATGATTAGAGACCTAAGTAATATATGAAAGGAAACGCGACGCAAGCCATATTCAGGGCACCCGGCCAGCAGCGTCGCTCCGGCCCATAGCGACGGTCCCGTCGGAGGTGCTCTATAGGCTGTACCGCCCTAAAAACGTACCTATCGTGACCGAGGACAACGGAAAACCGCTACCTATTTGGGCAAACAGGGGAGGGGATGGTTGCTCAGTGCGCGCCCCTTCGCATGGGAAGCCCTTCCCTTGACTGGAGTACGGTAATACGCAATTATAGTTGGATAACTAAGGATATGGCCATGGAGAGAGGATTGCCGACAAAGGCGCTATGGGATCGCCTTCCCGAAATCGTTCGCTTCCGCGATCAACCGGGGATGACGGAGACCTACAGTTTTGCGGGCGCCGAGGGCACGACCGAGCTGGAAGGCCAGCTGTTCCGGCAGAGAGCGCGGCCATCTAAGGCGGTCTATTTGTTCATGCACCCCACAGCCACGGTCCAGCTGCTCCCAATGCCTGAGGCGCTTGCCGATGCGGGGTTGCACGTACTTTGCGCGTCGAGTCGCTACCCGAGAAACGATAGTGCGCTGATTATGGAAAAGGTCGCCTACGACATGGGCCAGTGGGTGCGCCACGCGCGCGAGTCGCTGGGTTATGAAAAGGTGATCCTGGTGGGATGGTCGGGCGGCGGCTCGCTATCGCTGTTTTATGCGGCCCAGTCTGAACATCCGACAATCACCCACACGCCCGCCGGCGACCTTTATGACCTGACAGCAGCGCGGCTGCAGCGGGTTGACGGAATAGTCCTCATCGCCGCCCACCTCAGCCGGGCGGAAGTGCTGACCGAATGGCTTGACCCCTCCGTCATCGACGAATTCGACCCGGACACGCGCGATCTCGAATTCGATATCTATAGTCCGGACTGCCCGAACAAACCACCATTCACCGCTGACTTCATCGCCGCCTTCCGCGAGAGGCAGCGGGCCCGCAATCGCAGAATTACCGCCTGGGCCGAGGAAATGCTTGCCACGCTCCGTCGTCGCAACGACGGCGAAACCGAACGCGCCTTCGTCACGCACCGCACGATGTGCGACGTGCGCTGGATTGATCCGACGATCGACCCCAATGGACGCGCGCCGGGGGCATCCTATCTTGGCAATCCACGCACGGTGAACGTGGGACCCGCTGGTTTGGCGCGATTCTCAACCCTGCGCTCGTGGCTGTCGCAATGGTCCTACGACCTATCCAACTCCAAGGCTGCCGTTAACGCGACAAAGATCCATCGGACCCCTGTGCTGCAGATCGAGAATGAAGCGGACGACGCGGTTCCCGCGAGCCATAATCCGATCATTCACAACGCGCTCACCGTTGCGAACAAGGAATTTGTGAGCATCAAGGGCGCGACCCATTTCTACCAGGGCCAGCCCGAACATCTCAGCGCTTGTATCGACGGGATCATCGACTGGAGCCACCGCAACGATTTGTGATCTGGCCGCCGCGATCGACGCGGCGCCTCCGCATTTTCGCTGCGGCGCGGCCGGCTTACGCCGGCCGGTCGCGGATTCCTTGCGGGGATCAGTTGTAGACGGCGTCCCGGATGTCGGACACGAACTTCCCCGACATACCCTCAAAGGCCGTGTTGGTCATGGCCACGACCGTCAGCGCGTTTGCACGATCGATGAACCAGCTATTGCCGTATCCGCCGCCCCAGTGAAGCGTTCCGGGAGACTGCGGCGACGGGACGGCGTGCGGATCTGCAAGCACTGCCCAGCCGAAGCCGAAGCCCCAACCCGGCCCGCAGGCCGCAGCCTGAGGTCCGAGCTGATCGGTCGCCATCATCTCGACTGTTTCAGGCTTCAGGATCGGACCACCCCCGAGCCGGATGGTTTCCAGAAAGTGCAGGACGTCGCCCGCAGTCCCCACCATCCCACCCCCGCCTGACGGATAGGAGTTTGGATCCAGGATACGGCTCGGCGCGAACGTTAGCGACCCGTTGAAGGCATCCAGAGGCACTACCATGCCGTCCGTGATGCGGACGGGAACGGATTCGCTGTTGAAGTAATTCGTCGCGAGCCGCTCAACATCCGCAACGGCAAAGCCGGTATCGACGATACCCAGCGGATCCGTGACCAGTTTGCGCACAGCATCGCGTAGCGAACCACCGGTAACGCTCTCAACCACCCCTCCCATCACATCCATGCCAAGGGAATAGCGAAAACCCGACCCCGGTGCGGCGGTAAGCGGGGCGGCAGCCAGGCGCCGAAGATTCTCGGATAGCGACAATCCCGGTTGATCCAACCCGTCGGAGACGTCGAGGCGACGATAATGGCCATCGCTCCCTTCCTGAAACGGATAGCCGAGCCCCGATGTGTGCGTGAGCAGATGGCGGATCGAGATGACCGGAACCGATCCATCGGACAGGCGCGGCTGAAAGTCGGGCAGGAAGCGCGTCACTGGATCGTCCAGCCTCACAACACCATCCTCGATCAGGCGCATCACGGCGGCGGTGACAAAGGGTTTGGTCACCGATGCAAATCGGAAAATGCTATCCGTTTGCATCGGCTTTTGCGATTCACGGTCTGCAAATCCCGCCGCGCGGCGATAGGCGATCTTGCCGCCCCGGGCGACGATCACGACCGTTCCCACCAAACGATTGTCGGCGAGAGCATTGTCTATCGCGCGATCCAGGCGATCGGACACATCCGCGCCTTTAAAGGCTGATGAACTCATAAGTTCAAACTCTCCCGATACTCTCGCAGACCGGACGCGGCCCGCACCTAAGCGATTGCAGTCATCAACCGCGCGGTGGAGAGCGACGACGATTCGGTCGGAGGCAAGGCCTGACCATCAGCACACCTCTCCACGCAACCTTCACGTCGCAGACCGCCACCGTGCAGTTCCTTAGTTATCTAACCATCTGTGGACGTGCTCGCAAGCCGGCTTTTCAAAAATGATTAGAGACCTAAGTAATATATGAAAGGAAACGCGACGCAAGCCATATTCAGGGCACCCGGCCAGCAGCGTCGCTCCGGCCCATAGCGACGGTCCCGTCGGAGGTGCTCTATAGGCTGTACCGCCCTAAAAACGTACCTATCGTGACCGAGGACAACGGAAAACCGCTACCTATTTGGGCAAACAGGGGAGGGGATGGTTGCTCAGTGCGCGCCCCTTCGCATGGGAAGCCCTTCCCTTGACTGGAGTACGGTAATACGCAATTATAGTTGGATAACTAAGGATATGGCCATGGAGAGAGGATTGCCGACAAAGGCGCTATGGGATCGCCTTCCCGAAATCGTTCGCTTCCGCGATCAACCGGGGATGACGGAGACCTACAGTTTTGCGGGCGCCGAGGGCACGACCGAGCTGGAAGGCCAGCTGTTCCGGCAGAGAGCGCGGCCATCTAAGGCGGTCTATTTGTTCATGCACCCCACAGCCACGCTCCAGCTGCTCCCAATGCCTGAGGCGCTTGCCGATGCGGGGTTGCACGTACTTTGCGCGTCGAGTCGCTACCCGAGAAACGATAGTGCGCTGATTATGGAAAAGGTCGCCTACGACATGGGCCAGTGGGTGCGCCACGCGCGCGAGTCGCTGGGTTATGAAAAGGTGATCCTGGTGGGATGGTCGGGCGGCGGCTCGCTATCGCTGTTTTATGCGGCCCAGTCTGAACATCCGACAATCACCCACACGCCCGCCGGCGACCTTTATGACCTGACAGCAGCGCGGCTGCAGCGGGTTGACGGAATAGTCTTAATCGCCGCCCACCTCAGCCGGGCGGAAGTGCTGACCGAATGGCTTGACCCCTCCGTCATCGACGAATTCGACCCGGACACGCGCGATCTCGAATTCGATATCTATAGTCCGGACTGCCCGAACAAACCACCATTCACCGCTGACTTCATCGCCGCCTTCCGCGAGAGGCAGCGGGCCCGCAATCGCAGAATTACCGCCTGGGCCGAGGAAATGCTTGCCACGCTCCGTCGTCGCAACGACGGCGAAACCGAACGCGCCTTCGTCACGCACCGCACGATGTGCGACGTGCGCTGGATTGATCCGACGATCGACCCCAATGGACGCGCGCCGGGGGCATCCTATCTTGGCAATCCACGCACGGTGAACGTGGGACCCGCTGGTTTGGCGCGATTCTCAACCCTGCGCTCGTGGCTGTCGCAATGGTCCTACGACCTATCCAACTCCAAGGCTGCCGTTAACGCGACAAAGATCCATCGGACCCCTGTGCTGCAGATCGAGAATGAAGCGGACGACGCGGTTCCCGCGAGCCATAATCCGATCATTCACAACGCGCTCACCGTTGCGAACAAGGAATTTGTGAGCATCAAGGGCGCGACCCATTTCTACCAGGGCCAGCCCGAACATATCAGCGCTTGTATCGACGGGATCATCGACTGGAGCCACCGCAACGATTTGTGATCTGGCCGCCGCGATCGACGCGGCGCCTCCGCATTTTCGCTGCGGCGCGGCCGGCTTACGCCGGCCGGTCGCGGATTCCTTGCGGGGATCAGTTGTAGACGGCGTCCCGGATGTCGGACACGAACTTCCCCGACATACCCTCAAAGGCCGTGTTGGTCATGGCCACGACCGTCAGCGCGTTTGCACGATCGATGAACCAGCTATTGCCGTATCCGCCGGTCCAGTGAAGCGTTCCGGGAGACTGCGGCGACGGGACGGCGTGCGGATCTGCAAGCACTGCCCAGCCGAAGCCGAAGCCCCAACCCGGCCCCCAGGCCGCAGCCTGAGGTCCGAGCTGATCGGTCGCCATCATCTCGACTGTTTCAGGCTTCAGGATCGGACCACCCCCGAGCCGGATGGTTTCCAGAAAGTGCAGGACGTCGCCCGCAGTCCCCACCATCCCACCCCCGCCTGACGGATAGGAGTTTGGATCCAGGATACGGCTCGGCGCGAACGTTAGCGACCCGTTGAAGGCATCCAGAGGCACTACCATGCCGTCCGTGATGCGGACGGGAACGGATTCGCTGTTGAAGTAATTCGTCGCGAGCCGCTCAACATCCGCAACGGCAAAGCCGGTATCGACGATACCCAGCGGATCCGTGACCAGTTTGCGCACAGCATCGCGTAGCGAACCACCGGTAACGCTCTCAACCACCCCTCCCATCACATCCATGCCAAGGGAATAGCGAAAACCCGACCCCGGTGCGGCGGTAAGCGGGGCGGCAGCCAGGCGCCGAAGATTCTCGGATAGCGACAATCCCGGTTGATCCAACCCGTCGGAGACGTCGAGGCGACGATAATGGCCATCGCTCCCTTCCTGAAACGGATAGCCGAGCCCCGATGTGTGCGTGAGCAGATGGCGGATCGAGATGACCGGAACCGATCCATCGGACAGGCGCGGCTGAAAGTCGGGCAGGAAGCGCGTCACTGGATCGTCCAGCCTCACAACACCATCCTCGATCAGGCGCATCACGGCGGCGGTGACAAAGGGTTTGGTCACCGATGCAAATCGGAAAATGCTATCCGTTTGCATCGGCTTTTGCGATTCACGGTCTGCAAATCCCGCCGCGCGGCGATAGGCGATCTTGCCGCCCCGGGCGACGATCACGACCGTTCCCACCAAACGATTGTCGGCGAGAGCATTGTCTATCGCGCGATCCAGGCGATCGGACACATCCGCGCCTTTAAAGGCTGATGAACTCATAAGTTCAAACTCTCCCGATACTCTCGCAGACCGGACGCGGCCCGCACCTAAGCGATTGCAGTCATCAACCGCGCGGTGGAGAGCGACGACGATTCGGTCGGAGGCAAGGCCTGACCATCAGCACACCTCTCCATGCAACCTTCACGTCGCAGACCGCCACCGTGCAGTTCCTTAGTTATCTAACCATTAGTGATGTAAGTATCGGCGCGCAACATTGATGTGGGGCATCCATGGTGGCGAGGACACCCACTATCGCATCAGTCGCCTGCCTCATGAGTGATGCCGGCGACCCCTCGGTCCTCTCGGCGCCGCCGACCCGGCTTCGCGTCGGGCTCCTCGGGGGAGAGGCTCCGAATCGCAGCTTCTAGATTGGTCTGCAGCTCGCCCAATAGGGCGATCTGGAGATCCGCTTCGCGGCGCGAAATGCCGGTCTTAGCGATATCCCCAACTTCGATGCCAATGGGCAGAAGCTTCCTTTTCAGCTCGTGACCGTAAGGGGTGAGGAAGATGTTGATCTTCCGCTTGTCCGCCGCGTTGCGGACCCGGGCAACGATTCCCCGTTGCTCCATGGAAGCGATCGCCGAAAGCGTGGTCGGCTCCATCGTTCCAACAAGGTCGGACAGTTCCTTCTGGGTTAAGCCGTCCTGGTCCCACAGGACGCGCAAGAAGTACCACATGCCCAGGGTGACGCCGAACTGCTCGATCTTCAGCTGTAGCAGCTTTTGCATAAGTCGATGCGTGAGTCGGATTTGATATCCGATACTCAGGTCGAACGGCAGGTTGATTTCCCCGCTATCTCCGCTCATCGAAATCGGCCCTGCATGACCCGAACCATCGGGCCTGTTGAATGTCGAAACCAGCGTGCATTCCTTCTTGGCAACCGCCCCAGCCGCGTGGGTCGGTTGACTTGTTAATGGATTATGACTTGACGGTCCCGCGGTTTCTCATCCGGGTCGAGGGCGAGATTCCGGCGTTCGTTCGGCGGCCTTGATGGTCGTGACTGCCATATATTCAACCGACGTAAGGGCACGAGGGCCACCCTAGTTCGGGCGGGATTCAAAGGGCCGGAGAACCCACGCTCAATCCGCGTGGAATAGATAGGGTGTCACCGAAGCACGATTCAGACCCGTTCGACCGCGAGCGCAAGGCCCATGCCGACGCCGATGCAGAGCGTGGCAAGGCCCAGTCTGCCGTCAGTATCCAACTGGACGTTGGCGGGCAGGTGCACCATCAAAGCCGTTGCCCCTGCCTCATTGGGAGGGCGAACATGGCGACACGCCCCAGGGAGAGTGCATTTGTCCAACAGGCCCGCCCAGCTCAATCCGGAATGGAGCCTTGGTTATCAGGTCCGGCGCTGCCATCGGCGGTTCGATCGCCTGCTCAATGCGATGCTGGCGAAGCACGATCTAAAGACGGGCTTCTGGTATTACCTTCGTGTGCTGTGGATCCGCGACGGCGTCACCCAGAAATATCTGAGCGACATGACCAACGTCACAGAAAACACGACTGTGTCGATAATCAACAACATGATGCAGCACGGGCTTGTAGAGCGCACCCGCGACAAGGTTGATCGCCGCAAGTTGAGCGTTACGCTGACCCAACGAGGCAAAGCCCTGGAAGCGGAGCTCATGCAATATGCGATCGACATTAACCGCATCGCCGTCGCCGGGATCGATCCGGCCGAGGTTGCGACGTGCGTCGACGTGCTTTCGCGCATGTCAGCCAATCTCGCCGCCGAATTCGATTCTATCCCGAACACCCCCGCCGAGGACTGACAGGGCGCAACCGGTCAGCGGCCGCTCGCCGGGTATCCTGCGGCAGCCCGGCAAAGACGGAGCATCGACAACCACGCTGCTCCCGCACCGCTTATGCTCCGCCCCGTCATTTCCCGGATTGCATCACGTCAGATCTTGAACTCCGCGAACGTCTCCGGCGCGAACATGTCCTCGATCGTCAGCTGGCGCGGCGACAGACCCTGCTCATGATGATAGCGCGTGAAGGTCTCGAGTACGTGGCGGTTCTTCTCGATTCCGTAAGGCCACCACTGATCGCCCAACGTCGCGATCGTTTCCTCGACCGCGGCAATTTGCCAGGGCAGCATCGTCTTGAGCGAGGCTGAGACGCGCAGCTGTTCGTAGGTTAGCTGCTGCGCCTGGACGAACGCCTTGTAGAGCGCCTGTGCGATCCAGCGGTTCTTCTCGTAAATGTCGCGGCGAATGGCAACGACGTGCATGATCGGGAAGATATTCGTCTTGCCGAAATAGGCTTTCTCGACCTGGACGAAGTCCGGGAACAGGCGCCGCACATTGTGCGGTTCCGAATAGAAGGTCGATGGAGCACGCGCGGTGTGCAGCGCGTCGATCTCGCCATCAGCCAACATCCGGGTCAGCGTCTGGTTTGGCCCGATCGGCTCAACCTTGAACTTGTCCGGCAGATTGAGTTTGAGCTTTTCCTCACGGCCCGGCTCTTCCTCGCCGCCCGTGACATAAGTGACCGACGCCGGGTCGATGCCATATTCGTCCTGCAGGATACCGCGGATCCAGACCGGCGCGGTCATCTGATATTCCGGGACGCCGATGCGCTTGCCGACAAGGTCGGACGGTTTTTCGATGCCGCTCTTGGCCGACACGAAGATGCAGGAATGACGGAAGAAACGTGACGGGAACACCGGGATGGCGATAAAGTCTGGATTGTCCCGGCCCAGAGTCACGCAATACGATGACATCGAAAGCTCGGCGGCATCGAACTCGCGATTGCGCAGCATCCGGAAGAACGTTTCCTCGACGGACAGCACCTGAAAGTTGAGATCGATCCCATCGGGGCGGACCGTCTGCGACAGCAGCGCCTCGGTGCGATCATAGCCCCAACAGGCGAGCGAGAGGTTCAATCTAGTCATACGGAAACGGCCTCCAAAGTGTCGATAATCATGGCTGTGGGTGCGATTTCGCTGCCGGTGCGGCTCGATTCGAGTAGGGCTGCGCAGCACGCCACCGTCTTCACGCCCCAGCGGCCATCATGGATCGGCTGGACCAGACCGAGTGCGCCTTCAACGAATTCATCGATGACCTCGACCCGCGGCAGGCTTGGCGGATCGATCGCGAGAAACTCACGGTGTTCATCGCCATAGAGCGTGATGCCTTGGGGCGAGAGCTTGAGATCGGCGCGTTCGCAACTGACCAGCACAAAGCCGAAATGCTCATGATACGGCGCCGGCGGTTCGCTGGTCGATGCGCCGTCCTCGCCATACGCTCGGCGTATCTTGGCAGCGCTTTCGGTCGCTGGTTCGAGGTTCCTGAGCGCGCGCCGCGTGTCACCGTATTGCTCCGGATCCTTCTCGCGGCCGAGTTCCGATATCCAATTAACCAGTTCGTCGGAATCATAATGGGCGTAGCCACTGTACGTCAGCGATGCGACAGCCCCACCCTCGAATCCCATCATCGCGGCATATGCGCCCTCGCTCGGGCGACTGGAATCCCAATTGCCCGCAACCGCGCGCACGAATGTCACATCGCGTCCGACAAGCCGCCGCGCCACGTCAATTTGGTGAGCGGCTTGACTGTAGACAACGCCCCCACCACGCGCGCTGTCCAGCTCTTCGGGGCGACGCGGCCGATACATGAAATCGGTGAAGTTCATCGCCGTGAGTTGCCGCACCGCACCAAAGCCGCCGCTGGCGATCAACTCGGCGGCTCGGCGGACCGGGGCATCAAAGCCATGGCTGGGGCCGACCAGGAGCAGTTTGCCGGCCCGGCGTGCCGCCGCTTCCATCGCGACGCACTCGGCGACAGAGATCGCCATCGGCTTTTCGACCAGAACATGCTTGCCCGCACCGAGGGCCGCGATTGCCTGCGTCGCGTGCAGTTCGTGTGGCGTCGCGATATAGACGGCATCAATATCGGCGGCGAGCAACCCCTCCAGGCTTTCATATGACTTGGCTCCGAACTCGCGCGTGAATTGAGCACGTGGGGACGCGCGCAGATCGAACGCCGCGGCGATCTCGACCCGTGGGTGCGCGCGCAACGCCGGAAGCGTCAGCATGAACCCCCGGCCAAGGCCGACAATGCCGATCCGAAGTGCCTTCATGTTTATCCTCGATCTGCCAGGTCGGTCCTTGAAATGCGGCCCGCTTGAAACGCACAATACTTCTATGTAGAAGTGTTTTCAAGAAGTGGATGAAACACCTTCGTGGCACGGCGCCTTGGCACAGCCACTTTGCGATAAGGATAGGCGATGACACCCCAACAAAATGACATCCTCGCCCGAGTCGAGGGCAGCGCGCCGATGGGCAGGCTGATGCGCCAGCACTGGATGCCCGCGTGCATGTCCGAAGAGGTGGCCGAACCGGATTGTACGCCGCTGCGCGTCCGCCTCCTCGGCGAGAATATGGTGGTGTTCCGCGACAGCAAGGGTCGTCTGGGCGCGCTTGACGAGCAATGCCCGCACCGCCGCGCGTCGCTGGCCTTTGGCCGCAACGAGGAATGCGGCCTGCGTTGCCTCTATCATGGCTGGAAGTTCGACGTGAACGGCAACGCCATCGACATGTCGTCCGAGCCGGTCGACGCCAAGCTGCGCAGCACGATGAAGACCAAGGCCTATCCGGTCCAGGAGGCCGGCGGGTTCGTCTGGGTGTGGATGGGCAATCCCGATCAGGTGACGCCGTTCGACAAGCCCAACTGGGCGACCGTACCGGACGACAAGATCAGCATCGTGAAGATGCATGGCGCATGCAACTGGGCACAGGTGCTCGAAGGCTCCATCGACTCGGCGCACAGTTCGAGCCTGCACTCGTCCAACATGCCGACGGCAACCGAGGTCAGCGGATCGACCGCGACCGACACCGCCTGGCTACGGCCGTCGGCCGACAAGGCGCCACGCCTTGAGGTCCAGAAGACCAGCTTTGGCTTCCGCTATGTCGCGATCCGCAAGCCGATCGTCGACGCCGATGCCACTGATTATATCCGCATGACACTCTATGTGGCGCCCTATACCGTCCACATTCCATCGAATGACCAATATCATCTGAGCCAGATGCTGGTCCCGATCGATGATGAGAACACGATGTTCTACTGGGTCGCCTGGCATCCCGAAAAAGGCATTTCGACCGACGCATGGCGCAAATTCTGCGGTGCCGAGATCGGCAAGGATGTCGAGCCGATCACCTTCAAAAAGATGCGCAACGCAGGAAACAACTATCTCCAGGATCGCGTAGCCATGAAGGACGGCGATTTCACCGGTATCTACGGCATCCCGGCGCAGGACATGGCGATGTGGGAATCGATGGGTACGCTCGCCGATCGTGGCGATGATCGCCTGGGGTCGAGCGACAAGGCGATCTTCACGTTCCGCACACAGATGTACCGCGCCGCGCAGGCGGTGGAAAAGGGCGAGCCGGCGATCGGCACGACCGAGCCGCACATTCCGAACGCCAAGCTCATGTCGTTCGAAGGCATCGTGCCTAAGGGCACCGACTGGCGGCTGCTCAATGTCTCGGACGAAGAGGCGGATATCATGCGGACCGTATCGACAGATGTCGACGCTCTCGGGGACGTCCGCGCTTGATGATGTCCCTGCCGCCCATTGCCGGGCTCGACGCGGATGCCGTCAGTCATTTCGTCCAGTCCGTACTCAAGGAGGATCTGGGGCTAGGTGGTGATGTCACCACCGACCTCACCATCCCCGCCGACGCACGGCTGATCGCGACGATCCAGACTCGCGAGCAGATTGCCGTTGCGGGCATCGATCTCGCCCAGGTCTTCTTCGAGGCCCTTGATCCCGATGTCCGGGTCGAGCGGCTTGCCAGGGATGGAGATGAGCTCCAGGCGGGTGCCCCGATCATGCGCGTGGAGGGTCGCGCCCGCCCGATGTTGTCGGCGGAGCGCTCGGCGCTGAACACGCTGCAGCACCTCACCGGTATTGCCACCCTTACTCGAAGCTATGCCAACATGATCGCGGGCACGTCGTGCATCCTGCTCGACACCCGCAAGACCATACCCGGCCTGCGCGCAATTGAGAAATATGCTGCCCGCATGGGCGGGGCGCACAATCATCGTATGCGGCTCGACGACGGCATCCTGATCAAGGACAATCATGTCGCGATCTGCGGCTCGATCGAGGCGGCCGTGCGCGCGGCCAAGGCGGGCAAGTCAGCACTCCCGGTCCAAGTCGAAGTCGACACAATCGACCAGATCGAGCCGGCACTGAAGGCAGGCGCCGATCGGCTGCTCTTCGACAATATGTCGGTCGAAATGCTGCGCGAGGGTGTGGCGCTGGTTGCGGGCCGCGTGCCGATCGAAGCGTCAGGTGGCGTGCGGCTCGATACCATCCGTGCGATCGCGGAAACGGGAGTTACTTACGTCTCCGTCGGCCGCATTACGCAGAGCGCACCGGCTGCCGATATCGGTCTCGATTACACAATAGCGGCTTGATG
>NZ_JBLZXE010000002.1:0-2450000 GCF_056156825.1 Sphingobium sp. RS1
TGGTAGCGGAGGAGGGACTTGAACCCCCGACACGCGGATTATGATACAGGCAGTTAGCGGCTTGATTCAACGGGTTATTTGTAAACCCTATGGAGATAGGCCGTGGAGAATCAAATACCTGCGGGTAGCGATGTAAACCAATTGTATGCCTCCTTCTACCCCATGATGGAGGAGCAATATGGCGATGGCGGGCGGAAAATTGTGGACGCCTATGCCGACAGTGACGCTTTGCAGCATGCCGGTTGCTCGGTCTACTTCATGGCCCGCAAGTCGGATGGCGCGATCAAGATCGGATATGCGGCCAACGTCAAGAACCGCCGCCGCATGCTCGAAAAGCAGCATTCAACCCCCGTAGAAGTGCTTACGACCGTCGATGGTGGACTTGGTCTGGAGCGGCTCTATCAGGCGCGATTTGACGTCCACCGCCTCCACGGCGAATGGTTCACCCGATGCCCTGAAATCCTTGCGGAAATCGACAGGTTGAACGGGGAGGCCGCATAATGGCTGACGAATCAGGCGGAATCACTCTGAAACCCTGCCCATTTTGCGGCGGCCGGAAATTCCACACCAACACCCGCGCCAAGGGCTACTTCCTCAAGAAGCAGATGGAGCGCGAGAAGCGCGACACGTCGAACTATCTCGTCCGCTGCACCAAGTGCGGGGCGAAGGGGCCGTTAAAGCATAGCGCTTCTGAGGCGGCGATAGCGTGGAATGAGCGGAATGGAGAGGCGGCATGAGCGCGATCGTCTCCGCTTGCGGGCTGTACCGCTACCGCCTTGAGCGCCCCGGCGTAGACGATTGGTCTACAGCTATAATCATGGTCAACCCGTCAACGGCCGATGCAGTCGAGAACGATGCGACCATCCGCAAGCTGATGGGATTCGGCAATCGCAACAGGTGGGGCCGTATCATAATCGGAAATCTCTTCGCCTACCGCGCCACAGACGTTCGCGATTTAGGCAAGGCTGTCGATCCTGTCGGGCCTGAGAACGACGATCATCTTATTCGCATCCTCGCTGAGTGCGATCAGGTGATTTGCGCCTGGGGGCCTCTCAGCAAGCAGCCGAAACGATGGCGCGGCCGATACCTTGATGTTCTTGGCCTCATTCATGGCGCTGGCCTAGATCCTATGTCCATCGGCGAGCCGGCCAAGTGCGGGCATCCGAAGCACCCTCTGATGCTGCCGTACTCGCTGCCTATTCAGAGGTGGATGCGCCCGCTCACCTCTCGCGGGGAGGCTGGCCGTGGGTGAGATCCCAAGAATTGTTTGTCGCTTCTCATGTGGCGCAGCGTCCGCAGTAGCTACCAAACTAGCTCTCGCAAAATATGGTCAGACGCATGACGTCGTGATCCACTACAGCGACACCCGCTCAGAGCATCCCGACAATGAACGGTTCTTGACCGAGTGCGAGCGGTGGTTTGGTCGTCCGGTCACGCGCCTGACCTCCGAACGCTATCACGACGTATGGGACGTGTGGACCCGACGCCGGATGCTAGTGTCTGGTCGTACCGGGTTTGCTCCATGCACCGAAGAGTTGAAACGCATGACCGCTGAGATGGCGCAGCGTCCCGGCGACACAATTGTCATGGGCTATACGAGCGAAGAAAAGCACCGGTTTGACCGGGTTCGGAAGCGCAACCCAGGTGAGACAATCGAAGCGCCATTGATTGATGGGCGGCTTGGAAAATCGGATTGCCTTGCAATAGTTCAGCGTGCGGGGATCGCCCTGCCCGAAATGTACGCGCTCGGCTTCAAAAACAACAACTGTCTTGGATGTCCGCGCGGCGGCATGGGCTACTGGAATAACGCTCGTCGCCACTTCCCACATGTGTTCGCTCGCATGGCCGCCCTTGAGCGCGATTTGGGCATGGCGATCATCCCAGATGGCAAGGGCGGTAAGCGCGTTTTTCTGGACGAGTTGGACCCAAATCGCGGGGATGCGGCGACCGAGCCGGAAATCGAATGTTCTATCATGTGCGCGTTGGCCGAAGAAGAAATGGCCGCATGACCCCACCCACCTCAAAGAAGGCACAGCCCATGTCCAGTGAGAAGCCAATCCGCGTCCAGCTTCGGCGCACGAAGGGCTGGAGGATGCCGGCAAACACCGTGAAGGTGGATCGGACGACGAAGTGGGGGAATCCGTTCGTGATTGGCGGCGGCCCAATGGGGCGCCACGCTCTCGACCATGAAGGCGCGGTTGGTTTCTTCCGGCAGATGCTTGCCGACCTGGAACTGCGCGCGGCCGCTGGCTATCCAGATGACCTATCCCCTTTGCGCGGCAAGAACCTCGCTTGCTGGTGCGGCGGGCCGCATTGCCACGCCGACGTCCTGCTGGAGATCGCCAACCAGTCCCCCACCGATAAGGGAGAGGGGCGGTGAGCGACTGGCCCGAAATCGAGTACGAAGAGTGCTATCCGGTCGATGAGGATTTCGTCGCTTGGGGCAATGTCTCGTCGCCGCGACTGGACATGAAGCTGGCTGGCGAATGGCTTCTCCGCGAACTGCCTCGCGCTGCTGAAAATATGTGCTGCTCCTGCCGGGTGCGGAAAGGCAAGGGCATCACTGGTGAGCCTGTCCTGCTGATCGAGTTCAGCACAAGCGGATGGTCGGGCGCGGAATCGATCATCGCCCTTATCAACCGCCGCGTCGATCTGCGTCACCACATGCTGAGTTGGAGGCGGGGCGGGCACTATGTTTTCGAGGTGCCGCCTCCTGAAACCCCGGCCCGCTCGATATCGGAAATCCGCAAGCAGGCATGGGCGACCCGTCGCGCAAAATATGGCGAGAGCGGGCATCGGGGGAGTTATGCGCGGTGAGGAAACCAGACCCTACCGATGACGATATCATTCGCGCCATGACGGCGCACGGATCGCGGGCGATGACTTATGTGATCCGAAACGTCCTATGGATGGACGGCTTTCGTAGAGAGACGCCATGGATACGCCGCCAGTTGGAGCGGCTAGAGCGCGCTGGCCGCGTCCGCCGCGTCCCGACCTCATACGCAGTTCAAATATGCTGGGCAGTCGTGAAGGAACCCACCCATGACCAAGACTGACCTAATCGAACTGGCTGATCGAGTGGAGGCGCTGGAGGGGGCTGATCGGGAGGTGGATGCGCTCATCTGGTGCGCCATCCATGGCAAGCGCTATAAGGGCCATTTTCAGGCCTACGGATCGCAGGAAACGCAGGTGGAATTTACCGAGCCACCGAAGCGCACTCAGGTGGTGAGCGATGGCCGGAATTTACCCCACGCGCCGCAATGGACAGCCTCGCTCGACGCAGCCATGACGCTGGTGCCTGACCCCGGGAAATGGTCGGTCACCGCTGGGCATCAGGGCGACTGGCAGGCTTGCTGCTGGTTCGACGGGCAAGGATTTCTGGACTGGAGATCATCTGCCACCCCCGCACTCGCCCTATGCGCCGCTGCACTCCGCGCTCGCGCAAGCATGGGGGAGGGGTGATATGGAGGACATTGCGGCCATAGCGGCTGGGCTGACTGAAAGTGAAAGGTCGGCCCTTCTTAACGCAAAACGTAGAGGTTATGGATGGCCTGCCGAAAACCTTTATCAGCAGGGGAGTGAGGCAACCAGTCAAAAGCTTGCAAAGAAAAAATTAACGCACCGGATGAGCCTAACCCCACTCGGCCAGCAAGTCCGCTCTTACCTAATGGATAATCAAGATGGATGATAAGCTGATCGAAAGGGTAGCGCGGGCGATTGCGCGGGAAGCCGCGGCGGACTACGATAGTTTTGGCGGCGACGGTAAAAAGCCTTGGCGAGAATTCCGGCAGCAGGCCAAAGCTGCCCTAGAAGCCGCTGGCGTGTCGGGTCTGCTTGAGGGGTTGGAGGCGATAATTGGCATGGATAGCCAGATTGTCGCGCCCGCCAATAGGGAACGGTATATTGAGTACGGCCCCATAGCCATATGCGCCCGCACCGCACTAGCAAAGGCTCTAGGTGATGAGTGACAGGCTGAACGAACTGCTTGAGCGCGGCCGCGCAGGCTGGCCAAGGAGTGCAAGGCAGCTCGTTAGCCCTTGACCGACTCGCGAACAATACGCGAACAATCAGCATGCCACCCGACGCATCCCGCCTCATAGCCTACGCTGATTCTCGCAAGATGGCGTGGATGTGGCGCTACCGGAAGAATGGCGACCAGTGGGAGGCGCAGGCCCAGCTTATTTGGGGTGGCGACCGATCTATTCATCAGGCGATGGGCGATAACCCGCAAGCCGCCGTTGACGCGGCTATAGAACTGGCGATTTCATCGAAGGAATCGACGCGGTATACGCATGTTGGGATCTACCATGGCGGGACTTAGCGCACCGCCATCGGACAAATCCGCGCCATGATGACCGTAGCCGCCTGAGCAGCCGCGCGGGCGTTGTCGCAGGTGGCGAGGTTGTGCGCGCAGCCGGTGAGCAGGACAAAGGCGAGGGGGAGAAGGCGGGTCATGCGATCTGCTTCCAGATAGCGCAGGCAGCAATGACGAGGGCGCCGATCACGGTTGCGGCACCCATCACGAATCCGGCGATGAAGATCATGGCTGCTCCTCCACCGGCGTTGCAGGCGGGGTCGCATTGGCAAGGCTCTGGCCCATCCTGTCCAGACTGCGTTGCTGCCAGCGTTCCTTGATCGCGTTGATGATGGCCATCAGGATCGCGGTCCATGCAGACGCCTCGCCTGCGCTGTTATCGCGGATTGCGAGGCCCATGAGGATCATCACGCCGATAGCGATGATGCCTAGCAGGACGATCTCTGAAAAGTGGTCGCTGGGGGCGTTCATCCGATCAACCCCTTAATGATAGCCAGCCGAGACTTTCGATCAGCCAGGCCGTTGGTCCCGCCGTTGATCCGACGCGTGATCCCGTCGACATCGTCCTTGTCGGCAAAGGCGTTGAGTTGGCGGTTACCCCAGAACAGGCAAGCCAAGTGCAGGCCGATCGATGGATTCGCGGCCAGTTCAGGATGGCGGATAAGGTCGATGCCGATCAGGCGGCCGAAGAACAGGTAATTGTTGCGCCCGGTGATCTGGATAGGCCCACGCCCCTTGAACAGCTTGCCGTCGCCGACCTGCGTGTTACCAAGGTCCGCGCGCCCCTCATATGCCGCCCCGCTGGCGATCTCCTCCATATATTTGAAGGAGCCGCTTTCGTGGCCGACCTGCGCCATGAAGTGCGCCAGCCTCAGCTTGCTATCCATGATGCCGAAAGCTGGGAAATGGATGGCAGCGGATATTGCCAGTTCCTCTGCCCGGTCCTGCGCAGCACCGAGGCGGCGGAACAGGGCAGTGAAGGTCAGGCGGGCCGGTGCGTTGTCCTGGACCACGCCGAGTTCGCCTTGCAGCTTGCGCCAGTCTACGGTCATCACTCGCCTCCCATGGGCCGCTTGCCGACCGCGATGTCCTGAAGCGTCCGATTGGCGCTGAGTTCGGTCTGGACCTCCTCGCGGATCAAAGCCTTGCGGCGGATGACCTCATCGGCCATCATTGCGTCGACGCCCCGGATGAAGCGGTCAGTATAGAGCTTGACCAAGCGATCAGCCCCGACCGTTGCCGCTGCGGTGACGAGAGCAGCGCCTTCGCCATGCACGCCGGCCTGATTGACCAGCCAGTAAGCGATCAGGGCAACCATCGGCAGAAGCAGCACATCCGCCAGAACCAGCACCCCCTTAATCTGCACTCCGCGTTTGATTAGAAGCGCATATTTTGCCGCCAGCCCGAACGTCAGGCCGATCAGTATCCAGCCATATTTCGCGATGGCCGCCTCACCCCATGGCGTCATCGCCGCTGCTCCCTGTTGTGTATGCATTTGCTTAGGTCTGCGGACAGAGCGCGCGCATGGCCATGGCGGCGTTCATGATGGCTTCGCAGGCGCCGGGCGTGTCGGGCAGGTAGCCCAGCCAGCCGACGATGAGGGCGATGTCCATGTCTGCCGAGAACTGGTCGTCAGCGAAGCCGCCAAGCCGGAAGTTCGGCGACTGCGACGGGACGCCCACCGCCATCGTGAACTCATCGCTCACGGTCAGGCTGTTGCAGAACATCTGCGACTTGCGATCGGATGCCCGGTTGCAGAACATCGCCGCTGACCATTGGCCCACCGGCGCGACCGAGTTAGCGCCGGGGTGGCGGTCGCCGGAGCCATGCTGCATGACGAGCTGGCTGCTGGTGTTCTGGTAGAAGCCCACGATGCTGGGGGTGCTTGTGCCCTGCCCAAGGATGCCGTTGGCGCCGCTGATGTTGGTCGGCCGGAAGATCGTCAGGAAGCTGTAGCCCGGCGCGTTCAACAGGTCGCCGTTCGCGGGCGCCACCATCTGAAGGCCTTCCTTCAGGTGCCCTGTGCCAGCGCGATTGCAGTTCCAGAAGCCCAGCTTCGAAGTGGTCGGATCAACGCGTGTCGTCGTCGCGCTGGCGGCGGGCAGGGTGTAATATTTCCGATCGTCCAGCCCGTCCTGATCTGCGATCGGATCGCCAGCAGCGCCGAGCGGGCGGCGGCCCGGCTGCGCCCACATGTAGAGCAAGTCGGCACGCGCCGCGCAAATCGCTTCCTCCAGCGCAAATGCGGTCTGCGGAAGGGCGGGCGCTCCCGGCACGGCCACGCCGCCAGCCAGCACGGTTTCGATATGAGCAAGGTCAAAGGCCATGTCGGTCAGTCCTTAAACGAGGGCAATTTCTTGCTGGATCGGCCAGCCGGAAATGATCTGGCCCGTGACGGGGCAGAGCCATTCGGAGTCATCGCGGATGTTGATACGCGCGCCGGCCGCGTCAGGTGGCGGGTTCACACTGCCGACAAGGCCAAGCCGCACCTTCGGATGGAGCGGGAGGCCGGTCGCGGCATGGGTGATGGTCAGGGTTGCGCCGGAAACCGACAGGCCCGTAATGGCGACCGGGCCGTTATCATCGACCATAGAGACGCCTTTCCAGCCATCCGCCATGTCGGGGATGGTCGTCGTGTCGAATTTCATGTTCCCGGTGCCGCCCGAGAAGGTGACGGTGGTGGTCGTACCGATCGTCAGGACCGCCGCTCCATCTGGCACATAGGGTTCGCTGTAGATCCCGGCGGTATCGACCAGCCGCCCGATCGCATAGGCCGTGGCGGACCCGAGCGGGAAATAGGTTTCCGGCAGCAGGTGCGTGTCGAGATCGTGGCCCGGCAGCATGGGGTAGACGGGAACGCCCACAGCCAGCCCGGCGCGGATGAGGTCCGCCTGCGCCAGCGTGGACATGCCAGTATTGCCGCTCGGGCGTTGCTCCGTCTGCTGGATGATCGCGCCTAGCCAGTTCGCGCTAAGGGCCTGCGTCTTGGCTTTCAGGCCATCGGTGATCGCTTGCCACTGACTCTTCCATGTCGCCGCCGACGTGCTGCCATTGTCCGCCTCGCCCTGGTTGCTGACCGAGACGACATTGAGCGTTAGCCCGAGGCGATCGGCCTGCGCCTTCGCGGCATCGATGACGGCTTCAAGCGACTGGTAATGCTCACTTGCTGCCCGGATGAGGATCGGATTGCCATTGCCGTCCAGGACGAGGTTGCCAGATCCGTCCTTCTGATACTCAGCCGGCGTGAAATCGATCAGCTTGGTGCCGCCGGTGCCTACGATGCAGCCGAGCACATTGGACAGGGGGTGAAGGTGCTGCCCGATCAGGGACAGGGCACAGCTTTCCGCGCTGGTCTGGGCGAAGACGCGATTGCCCATATGGCCGGCGCCGCGCATCGGCACGATCCGCTGCAACTGGATCGGATCGATGACATGATCCTTGTTGCTGCCCTCAGGGATCAGCTGGAACGGGCGCGGGCCACGCTCCAGCCCGTCGATCGCGCGCCCGTCGAACTGCCATGCGCGTTCGCCCACATTGTCGCGCCACGTCGGGCCGATGCGGGCTGCATTGCTTTCGGCATAGCCCTGCGCAAGGCTCTGGCCCCAGATGATGACAAGGATCAGTTGCAGGCCAGCATTGGCCCATAGCGTCACCGTGCGCCACCGCGTGCGCTGCTGGACCCCGCGCCGCATGACAAAGGCATAGCCATTGCCGCCCGCGATCAGGGTTGCCGGATAAGGGCCGCCTGTTACCGGCGCCATCACCGCATCCGTGCGCTCAACCCAAATCTGCGGCCGAACCATCCCAGTCACGGTCCCGGCAACTGGGATGGTGACCGGAACGCCGGCAAGGAAATCGTCCGTCGCCCCGAAGCGAAGCTGCATGGCATCGGCAATGCGCGTCACCACGCCGCCTGAGACTGATGCGGCGCCGCGCCCGATCTTGGGCACAGCGTAGAATTTCGGCGTCAGATCGGTGAATAGCTGCCCGCCTGAGGCGATGGCGCTGCGATCAAGGCGCCCGATCTTGGGCACCTTGAACCCCGTCCGCGCCCTCACATCGGTGACGACCTGCGCGCCGGGAATCTGGAGCGTCTCTTTCGTCGCGCTGCCGGCGCCCTTGGTGTAGAGGTCCAGCCCCAGTCCATCAGCGGAAGGCACATAGAATTGGCGGCCGATCGGCAAGGCGGTATCCGCCTGCGCCTCCGCAACGGTCTTGTACGTACCATAGGCCGAAGCGCCGGCAGCGAACGCGCCCGCCTGGTTGCGATAGCCCAGCGCCTGCGCCTCGGAATTGCCGCTGGCATCTGCTGCATCTTCCGAGCGACCGGCGGCGGCAAGCGCACTGTCAGCCGCTACGCCCGCAGCCGCTGCGAATGGTCCCGCCGCTTCTGCGCCAGCTTCCGCCCCGGCCTCTGCGCCCGCCGCGCGCCCTTCCTCGGAAAGGAACTCAACCATCGCGGGTACGGTCGGATCGGAGATATAGGGCAGGCCCGTGTCAGGGTTGATCGTGTCGGCCATACCCCGCCAAGCCGACTTGCCCGATGGCCCGACGATCTGGTTCAGAAAATGGCCGTCGCGGCTGGCCCATTGGAGATAGATGGTCATGCAGGCCTCCGCGTGACGGCTTCGGTGATTTCAAGACAGGCGGGCGGGCTGATCTGCGGCTCACCGCCGATCACCATGCGCAGGTCCACCGCGTACCAGCCCAAGGCGAGGGCGCTGGTATCGGTGAAGGTCAGCAGCCACCCGGCATTGTCGTCGCGCTCTTCGACCGTGAAGCTGCCGACCAGAGGCATGTCCTCGGTAATGGCGGACGGTTTGAAGCCTGTTGCGCGAAGATCGGCCTCGATGAGATCGATGTCAGCCAGCGTCTCGCCATCGGTTGCTGAGAAGTCGATTGCGAGGCGGATGACGCCCCCCCGTGGATATTCGCCCCCGAACTCGATCACGGCGCGACCTCCAGCGTTTCGAGGCCCGCGCCAAGCGACGGGCGGACCACTTTGAGGATGCCGGTTCCATCGGTGCGCCCCGATACGACATAGCCGGGATTGGCGGGCGAGATTCCGAACCGTTCGAACAGGTTGATGGTCGCGCCGCCGATGCGCAGCACATCGCCAAGGATGATCCAGCCCCGGTTCTTGACCCGCCCGAACTTGCCCGGCCTGATGTCCTCCAGCGCCACGCCAGCGAACCGGTCGAAGGGGTCGGCGGAGGTCATGGGCCGCACGGTGCGGATTTCGCTATCGTAGGCCAGCGCCATCCGCCGCAGGATCGTCGTCCCGGTGCTGTTCTTCATCTGCCGCTCTTCGTCGGCGAACAGCGGGCGATAGAGTTCGCCCGACGCATATTCCGAAGCGGTCGCCGTGCTGCCCAGCGCGCCATTGATGATCGCGAGAATGGCCGCGTTGGTCATGGCCGTGTAATTGTCGTTCAGGGTGATGTTGACCGCCGCCATGGCATCAATCTGAACCGTGAGCGTGACCGGCGATCCACTGCGGTTGCCGAGGCGCTTGCCCAGCGACGTGATGAACAGGTCGGACTCCGGCCCGACGGGCTGCGTTTCCTGAATGTCCGCCCAACCATAGGCATAGCCAGCCAGCCCCACATCGCCATCGACACGGGTGACGCCTGCGGTTCCGGTCTTGCCGAACAGGATCGGTGCCGCCGTGCCGCTGATCGCGACCTTGGACGCTGCGCCGGTCGTGGCGGACGTGATGCGAAGCGCGCGACCAGGGTCGCGGATACGGAACGCCGCCGGGCTGTTGCCCGATCCGGTCAGTTCCCAGCAGCGATGATCGGCGGGCTGATCTTCCAGTGCGTCGGGTAGCCAAGGCTGCACGTCCATGGAGATTTCGCCCGATAGCGGCGCATTGCGGAGGATGGCCTTGTTCATGACCATTGAGCCGATGCTTTCCAGCCGGAAGCACCAGTCTGCGTTGTTGACGCCGGTTAGCGGCCCGCCGTCCCATTCGACGGTGGCGGCGTTGGCGAAATCGATCTGGTCATGCGCGGAGAAGGCTGCTCGCCGTCCTTTTGCCCGGCAATCGATGAAGCCGAAATAGGAGCCTGACGTTGCGCCGATCGCGATAGCGTGCTGCGAGGGCCAGACGGAAATGCCGTGATAGGCGTCGGCCGCATCATTGCCGCGATGCTCGACCTCGACTTCCCGCCACAGCAGCCAGACATCATCCTTGAACCGGACACTATCGATATGCGCGGCATAGCGCTCGTTTTCTGACGCGATCGTCAGCTTTTCGAGATACTGGTTGCCGTTGAAATCGACCGTGCTGGTTTCGCGGATCGTGTCTACGTCGGTGTTCGCCGGCAGCGATCCGTCGATGGTGGTGCGGCCCATGCCTTTGCCGCGCAGAACAATCCAAGCGCCATCCTGCCCCGACCCGATCAGGCCAAGGCTGCGCTCATAATAGGTCTTGTCGTCCAGCTCGACCACAGCGAGCGCGCCGGGGCTTGCCAGAGCGGTCGCCTGCTCCAGAGCAAGCGCGATGCTCGCATAGTCGGAAGCCTGCACGATCGCGCCGACCCGCTTGCCGGTCCCGGTCAGCGTGGCAATGGCCTGCTCCACCGCCGCCGCCCGCGTCAGTTCGTCACCCAACAGCGCGGTGCTGGCGGCCTCCTGCACGGTGTCAGACTCGTTGCGGTAATAGCCGATGATGGCATCGGTCAGGACGATCGTCTCATCAGCAACCGCGTCTGTGGCGTCGTTCAGCAGCAGATAGGGGCGCAAGTCGTCCAGCGTGGCCCCGGTGGGGACGAGGCAGGTGAAATAGACCTTCTGCCGCGCCGGGGCGATCAGGCTGTCACTGACATTGGAGGTGACGATGGGCGTGACGTTCAGCCTCGTGTCGCGCACCTGCATGTTGAGCGTGTGCGCCCGCGCCCAGCCAGTCGGGACATCGAAAGCCAGCAGAATGAAGGGCTGCTTGCCGACCAGCATCTTGCGCAGGCGACCAGTGAGAGGGAGGCGCCATTGGAGGATCGTGCCCTGACCATTTTCGCCCACGGGGATCGTCGCGCCGACAAGCCGCCCCGTTTCATCGGCCACAGCCAGCGCGCCGTTGTCGAGCTGGAACGCAGGCACGATCTTGTCGAAGATGTTGGCAGCAGGGGCCAGCGCGGACAGCCGGGCCTCCAGCGCAAGGTCTGATCCGGTAAGGCCGGTGAGCGCAGGCATGTCGATGACATCCCAGCTTACCGACGTGACCGCAAACGAGCGCACTGCCTCGGTTGCCGTGTTCGCGCCGACTTGCATGGTGGGACCAACAAGCCGCTCGTCGCCGGTCATGACATAGGTGAAATCGCGCGTCAGTTCGGTGCCGACCTGGGTAGCGGGGAGGGCGGTTCCTTCGTTCGAATCCGTCGTGCCGTTCTGGCGATCGACGCGCACGGCATTGCCGCCGAAAGGCGTGGCCGCGAGATAGCCGGCCGTCGCGTTGGCCTTTGCCCGGATGCGGATTGTCGCGCCGGTCAGCAGCTTGGCAACGTCCGCGTCGAAGGGGATGCGCGGGATCACGTTGGAGCCGGCGCCGGTCTGGCCTGCCGGGATGGAAACCCCTACCGGGCGACCGCCTGAGGTGATGATCGACGCGCCACCGCTGGTAGAGGAGAGGGAAGAGGTTTCCGGTAGCTTTTCGCCGGAGCCGAGGCGGATTGATTCCGCAAGATCGGACGCCGCCGCCGCCTCATCCATGGCCTGCTCAAATAGAGCTAGGACGCTCGCGGAAGAGGGCAGTGAAATGCCCAAGTCCTGCGCCACACCCGCATTGTTCTTGTAGATGCCGACGAACGTGTTGGTCCCGTCGCCTTTGACCAGAAACAGTTCGCCATTGGTCGTCGCTGCGATGCCCGCTGCCGTCGTCTCATAGATGCCTTGAGCAAAGCCAGAGGTGACGAGAAGATCATAGAGCGCAGCGAATGCGGCAAACACGCCCTCGCGAGAAGGCTTGGTCGTCGGGGATGGCGGGTTTCCGAAAAGTGCGTCCCTGAGAATGTCTATTGCGCTCACAACGTCACCTTTGAAACGATATGTCCAAGACATACCGAATGACGCAATATTAGACAAGCGCGTTGAAATATTCACATAGTGTGAGGGGCGCTTTGTTCCACGGAATTTCCATCGGTGGGGGTGGCTGGCGCATTTGCCCGATAGGTGCCGGGCGTAGAAGGGTCGGCGCCCTCAACCGGCTCCAGCTTTCCGTCTCTCTTGACCACCGCGCCGATCACCGGATTGGCGATGGCGCTCATGTGACGGTCGCGCTGACCGGGCCGGATTCCACTGCTTCCAGCGCCGCGCCATCTGTCGCGACATTCCAATAATACCAGACCCCCGGCGCGACCGTATCGGTGATGGACTGGACCTGCCCCACGCCCCCGCCGAAGCTGTCCACGATCTTTGTCGCAGCACTGAAAACCGATGTAGAGCCGCGCCATATGTCGGAGGAGAAGAACCGCAGGTCGTTCGGGTTCTTCCATGCGAACACGGCTTGGCCAACATCCCCTTCTGCTGTCAGGTTGGTCGACGGAGGCAGCGCGCTTGCCACTGACAGGGCGGCATACTCCCATGCCGGGCCGCGACCAGAAGTCACGACATAGCGGTAGCGAACCGTATAATCGCCATCAGGAAGGGTGGAGCTGACCGCCGTATTGATGTTGATCGCCAGCGGTTGCCATGGGTCATTCTCGCCGCCGGTTATCTCGGAGGTGAGGATATATTCCGCGACATAGGTGGCATCATCACGGGGCAGCGCCGGAAAGTCGATCTTGATCGTACCGTCTGAGAAATATACGTTTTCGCCGGTGATTGCGGGGAATGACACCGTGCCTTCGCTTCCGTCCACCACCGGCTTGGGCTGCTCCTCGCCGGGGAGGAGTGTCCAGCGCGTCGGGCTGACGGGGACCGCACCGAAGCCAGTGAAGATGCCGGCGCTGTCCAGTTCGACGGGGGTGGCGATCTCATAGTCGCCCGCGAACGTGTTATCATAATTGATCGTGACGATGCGCTCCTGCCGGGCGCGCAGGCCGCGCAGGTTGACGGTAGGGCCGATCTTGTGGCGGGGCTGCGAGCGCATGCCGATCGCCTTCGCCAGTCGCATCGCCTGATTGTGGTTCTGGCAGGCCTGAATTTCTACGGTCAGGAATTTAGGGGTGGTCAGCGGGTCGTAATAGAGCGGGTTGATCCATGCCGCCGATGGCTGGACCGTGAAGTTGGCGTCAGGCTCCATATATTTGACGATGACGCCCTGGGTTTCGCTCTCACCGTCCTGTGCCTCCATACTCGACATGGCCATGATGTCGCGGTTGCGGGAGAAGGAAAGGGTGGGCGCCTCCCAATGGCCAACGCGGACCCACCACTTGCCGTCTTCGTCAAAGACGATCTGGCCGTCGCAGGCTGTCAGCATTTCCTTTTCAGCATCGACCCGGCGCTTACTGTCCACGATCGCTACCCCAGCCTCATAGCGGGGCTGGTCGCCTTCGATGCCGGTAACGACCTGATCGCAGATGTCCGCCTGTTCGGCGATGCGATCCCAATTGACCGAGTTTTCCGGCTTGTTGCGGCCAAATTTGTGCGTGCGAAACCATGCGCAAATCAGCGCGGCGTTGCGGCTAGGCTTGTAGGTGGTCCGATCGCCAAGGACTTGGGTTTCATCGCGCGGGTCATAGACGTTCGCCCAATCTCCGATGACGCTGACCGCCGGCTCGCCCAGCCCGAATGGACCGCGCCACCGGTAGATTTTATGGCGATGCTCGATCGCCAGCGCGTCCATGCAAATGACGCTATAGGTCGTGCCAACAAGCAAATGCTGGTCGGCCGTCCACTGCGGTAGGGCTGCTGTAAGCTGAGAAATGCCGGGCGGGACCGGGTTCGTTTCGCTATAGGTCGTCGTCCAGATGCGCACGTAGCCCCGGCCCTCGCCATCAACTTCGGCAGGGTCTTTGTCCTTATTGGTCTTGAGGCGGAAATCGGCCTGCTGGACATAGCGATCCGCGCCGACAGTCACAGCGTCATCATCAAGACAGTAGGAGTAGCCGGGATGTAGGATTTCGTCGCTATGGACGATGATGTACCAGAAGCGACCGTCTGCATCGAACTCACCGAACAGCGCGCCGCCGCCCGACCGCGCGCGCCCGGCATTCAGCCACCGTGGCGGGTCAGATATGCGCACATTGGTCTTGCCCGCCTCGATATCCGGCGCGCGCTTGGCTCCCAGCAATGTGGCTTGGATCAGATATGTGCCGGCGACGACGATTGCCGCGCCGATCGCAGCCCCCAAGAAGCTGGGGCCGATGAACATCCCGAGCTGCGGCGCGAAATAGATAAGGGCCGCCAGCGCGACATAGCCGACGATTTTCTTAACTACGCCCACGCCATACCCCTCTCCATTGGATGAGGCGCAAAGGGGCCTCTATGACACCACGTTCAAGGCGGGCCGCAACGCTATCGCCGGTGCAAAGGCCCGCGATCAGTTCGTTCTCGCCGTAGCGAAGGCCGACAGCGTCCCCCCTGCGCGGGTTCCCATCCACAGGCACCGCACCCATCAGGGCCATCGCACAGCCGAAACCGCCAAGGTCCGTCAGCACGCGAGACGCCTCATCTTCGCTTGAGTAGGTTCCTGCATAGGCTGGCGCTGCATCCGGCAACCCGGTCAGCGCGAAGTACCGCGCCAGAGATAGCAGGCAGTCCGTCTTGCCCCACACGAAGGCGGTACGGCGCCACTCGCGGAGCGTTTCGTCTACTGCGTCCATCATGGCACCTGATATGTGCGGTTAGCGAGCAGGGCCAGGAACTCGGACCCTCGATCTACCGGAACGCCAAGCTGGGCAGCGCGGCGCTTCTGCATCGTGTCCGCATAAGTCCGGTCAGGCGTTTCGCTGCGGCCATGGTTGTTGTCCTTGGCCACGATCGAAACGGTATAGGTCTTGACGATGGCCCCGGATTCCCCCCGGTCGATCCCTTCCGAGAATTTCGGGCTGAACATCGTCATCGTCTTATAGAAGGATAGCGGGGTGCTTGGCCGCAGCCCTTCGCCCTCTATGAACAGCACAAGGTAGCACGTCAGGGCGCGGCCAAAAACCTTATCCTGATTGTCCTTCAATTCGTTGTAGAGCCTCAGCGTCTCCCCATCGGGCAGGGCGGGGATGTTGAGCGAGAAGTTATAGGTCAGGCTGGTTGCGTCCCGGCCATCTTGCAGGGGTGGCGTCTTGTGCAGATTGCCGCCATCGGCGTTGATGGTGCCTAGCCACTCATTGCCTTCGGAGTCGATGAAGTCGCCCTGACCATCCCATAGCCTGACAGGCTCATCCTTAAAGTCGTACAGCCAGCACTTGCGGACGGTCGCCACGATATCGGTCAGGTCGTCGGCGGCGCCGAGGATTACGTCTATCTGGTCGTAGAAGGCGCTCATGGGTTCGGAGATTACCGAACGCTGGGTTTGTACGCAATATCTGTGCGATGCTGCGCATGATTAGTTCAATGGAAAAGCTGCCCGATGGCCGCCGATAGGTTAGGCGAGAAGGCGGCAGGAGTCCTTGAGGGGCTAGACCGCCGGATGTACGCCTTGACGGATCGCGTGAAGGACTTGCAGGACTCGCTTGGAATCGTGGCCACAATGAGCGAGGATGATCTTTCTAAAGATTTGGACAAAGAGTGAGGGTGTTATGAGGGGCTTTTCATTGGTTCTGACGGCGAGCGTAGCTTTTTCTTCCGGTGCCATTGCTCAGCCGGTGCCAGCAAAGCCTCCCCATCTGCCGGTTTTTTCGTTTATGGGGGACGATACAAAAACCCAAACCGGACGAACCTCGCTAAATGGAGAGCTATGCAAAACAGAAGGCAGAGTCCTCGACTGCACGGCCTATCTCAACGCTACCATATCAGATGTCAAAATGGGCTACCTTACCCTTTCGTATAACGGCGGCCTGCTGTTCAGGGTGATGGGGTCATTTTACAACAGAGATTACCTCAAGATTTATGCTGCATTCTCAGAAAAATACGGCCAACCAGTCGCAACTAAGGCAAAATGGCAGTCAAAAGGTGGGGCAACATTCGATAACGAAGTCTCCACATGGCAATTTGAGGATGGCCGTTTGACGCTAGAATCCATGGGTAATAGCGTGGATAAGTCGTTCTTTATGTTTAAGTCTGAGAAGAATGCGCCGCCTCCTGAGAAGCCAAAGATAGACTTTTAAGCCCGCGCCTCCTGCAAGATGATCTTGCCCGGCTGGACATGGCCCATGGAATTGTAGGCCGCGCGCACCTCCGCACCATTGCTGATCCGGCCTGTGAACCATGGGCGCAGATAGCAGTTGTCGCCGGCCGCGATGTCACGATTCAGCGGCCCCATCAATATGGCGGTTCCAACATCGCCGTCATAGGTGATCTCATCCACCTTGTAGCAATCGAAGGCGTGACCAATGACATGGCCCGGCGCAACGATGGGGCCGACGCCGGTTAGGTCGATCTTGACCTCTAGGGAACCTTTGAGGCTGGACGCGCTGAACTGAGCCGTAAAATCACCATCCCAATTCTGCTGGTTCGACCATGTTTGGTTGTTCGACCAAGGCAGGGCGAGCATGCCGCGCCGCTTGCTGTAAGCAATCTGGGGCGAGGGCGCCAGGCGGACGCGGAAAACCTGCCCGCTGATCTTGGACATGATCCACGATGCAAGGGGGGCGTCCCATTCGGTATCGATGAGCGCCGGGGTAATCTCCAGCACCGAGAAGCCGCCCGGCTCAGGCGTGATGAACTGCGCCGCGCCGCTGGTCAGGCCGCCGTCATAGCCTGCCCCAGGGCAATGAAAGAGCTGGTTCGCGATGCGGAATGTCGGGAACTGGTAGACCTTCATCAGATCATGCCCCCGTCATTATCAAGCTGCTGAAGCATGGATTGAAGGTCGCGGCGCATTTGTGCGATCGTCGCTTCACCGCCGCGCCTTATCATGGCCATCACATCCTCAGGCTTGAAGCCGCCCTCCACCTGATAGCTGTTGTAGACGTCGCCCATGCGGATTGATGGGCTACCGCCACCACTCGCCTTAACGCCAAGCCGACCGTTGGAATCGCGAGACAGAGGCATAACAGCCTCCGGGCCTGCCTCGCCCATAAGACCGAACTTGCTCCCCTTGGCGAAGCGGAAGAGGGTGGGGGTGTTGACGACGGTGTTGGTAAAGGCCCCGCCGTTCGCGAAGCGCTGGGCTTGGTCGAACGCGCCGCCATTCGCGTATTTTTGCGCGGTGCCGAATGCGCCGCCGTTGGCGAACAGCTTGAAGCCGCCGCCACCGCCGCCGATCATGCTATTCAAGAAGCTGTCCAGTGCCTTGTCGAGCAGCTTATCAATGATGCGGTTCAGCGCGTTTACAGCGGCGTTCCCAAGAGCGGTAAATGCGCTGGCGCCCTGCCGTACTCCATCCAACAGATCGGTGAAAAAGCCCTTTGCTACCTCTCGCGCATCAGCAATGGCCTGCGCATGCTGATCGATGGCATATCGCGCCTGCCCATAAGCCGCGCCTGCCGCCTCGATCGCGCGAACCTCGTCGGGGGATAGTTCGATGCCCGCGCGCTTTGAATCGTTGAGACGATCGACAATGTAAGCATATGCCTCTGCCGCTGCTCCAGTCAGCCCCAAGCCCTTCCGCTCAAGGTCCAGCGCATACATGGCGTCTTCTGCATCCTTACGCACTGCTTCCATGCGCCGGTTGCGATCCTGAAGTATCTGGTCATCCGCCTGACCGGATGCGGCCTTAGATACCCGGTTCGCATCTTCGGTCGAAAGCGTCACGCCTTTGGGGAGCGCATTTTGTGCAGCGGTCAGCATCTCCATTTGAATACGCGCGCGTGTCAGTTCGTCGCCGTACAGTCCGATGAGATTGGTCTGGTCGTTTATCGACGTCCGCTGCTTTTCGATGCTATCGGTGACGCCTTGGATGGCCGCCGCCACATCAGTCGCGATCTTGGCGTCCGCATATGCCTTCGCGAGCCGGTCAACCTCTTTGGTGACGGCCGCCGTGACAGGAATCTTGGCCTTCTCGATATCGTTGAGCAGCTTTGTCCGCTGCTCCAGTTCAATGGCAGCACGGGCAGACAGGCCGACAGCAGCGGCCTTCGCCTGTTCAGCCTTTATCTCCGCTTCGGCGTTGCTGATGATATCGGCCAGCTTCTCAGCATCGGATTTACCGCCCTTGGGCGTGCTGGGCTTGTCGTACATCGCCGCAGCCATTGCATCCTGACGAGCGCGAGCGTTCTTCTGGGACTGCTTGACCACATCATCCATGAACTTCATGGCATCGCCGCGAGCGCTCTTATAGCCCTCTACCAAGGTCGAGAGAGGATTTTCGAACTTGCGGTTCTTGATATTGTCGTAGACCCGGGCCGCTGCGTATCCGAGGCCGGTGAGAGAGGCGTAGATGCCGGCCACCACTTCGCGGGTCGCTGTCATCATGAAGTTGAGCGCGGACTTCCATGCCTTGCTCATGCTTGCAGAGCTGATGCCAAGTGCGGACGCCGCGCGCTCAAAGCCGACCTGAAACACCGCTTTCATGGTGTCGCCCCAGGTGACCGTCACCGCGTTGAGCTTCTTCACCTCCTCCTTGGTGTAGCCCATGGCGGTCGTGTATTTCTTTAGGCCAGCGTCCTTGTTCGCCTCTGCGTTGAGCGTGGCGATTGCTGCCGCCGCTACTCCGAGCAGAAGGATCAACGGCAGAAGGGGTGCAAGTGCAGCGCCGATCGAAGCGGCTGCGGCCTTGAATACCGCACCAAGTGTCTGGCCGGTCATGGCCGCTTTGTTTTGCAGAATGTCGAGAAGCTGCGGACCCTGCTGGATCGCGACCATGAGGGGGTTCATGCCCATCGCCAGCGTCACGCCGATATCGGCCATCTGCCGGCTTGCGTTGAGCGTGTCTTGCGCCGTGAACTTGATTGCCGTGCTGGCCGCGTTGGCTCCCTCAGCCACCTTGCCGAGGGAATTGCGATAAGCAACGACATGACTGTCCGCCTGAGCCAAGGCTGGAGAAACTGCCTGAACCCTATTCTGCCATGCCACAACATGCGAATTCGCGTCCTGCTGTGCCCGCACCAAACCCGCCAAATGCTGGGTGTAGGCGATGACATGGCTGTCCGCGACGGCAACCGCTGTGCCAACCTTAGCCAAGCTCGATGCGCTGTTATCATTCGCCGCCGCCATCGCTTTTTCGGCCTGCTGCGCCTTGGCCATTGTACTGATGAGCGACGACATCTTGCTATCGATCGACTGGACCAGCGCAACCATCTTGGCCAGAGAACCGCCTTGATCCCCGAATTTAACTTTCGCCGCCGCCGCTGCTGCGCGGTCCGACGACGCGGCAAAACGGTCAAGATCGTTCGCAGCCTGGACGACCTTGCTGGATTCGACGTTGAGGCTGAGGGCTGCTGCGTCCACTGTCAGCGCCCCCGTCGATTGGCGGTGGCTGCACGGAAGGCATCACGTGGCGACACGGCGGACTGCTCGGTGCTGGGCTGCTCTGACCTGTTAACCTTCATCAGATAAGCCCCGTCCATTTCGCTGATGCAGTATTCGAACATGTCCGCATCCTCCATCAGCCAGCCCTTAGTGTGATCGGCTATCCTGCTCGCCGGGATAGGCCCGACCCCGAAGCCGATCTGTCGTTCGGAGGAAAGCCGCCAGAAATCGGCGTACCATCCCTCGAATCCCTCCAGCAGTTCGGGCGGCTCCAGCGCGTCAGGGACAGCGTCATCCTCGCCCGCTTGCTCCTTCGCTGCGCGGTAGGCATCGCCATTGTCGAGCCACCAGCGCAGCGCATGGGTCAGTTTCCCGCCGCTTCCTTCGCGCGCTTGCGGATACGGTCAGCGATCCGATCGCCGGCCCATTCCACGCCGTTGCGATATGCCCTGCCGAAGCCGTGTTCGTCATTGGCGGTCAGCAGCAGGAGAGCGAACTCGGGCGAGTAGGCTTTGGGCGCGCCACCATCCGTGATTGCCACGTCTTCATCTGCACCGCTCAAATCCCAATCGAGCAGGATTTGTTCAGCAAGAACCTTGCCGGTAGCGAGGCTGAATTTCAGCATCCCTTCATCGGTATTCATCTTTTTGCCCATGCGGCGAGCAAGGCTCTGAATTCCGATCTCGTAGGGCTTGAAGTATGTTGACCGAACCTTGAGCCGCACGCCGGGCAGGGCGGGGATATCATCGATCCATTCACCGGGCGCGAGGTCCACCGGGGCAGTCAGCTTGTCGAATTCCATGTTTCATTCTCACCGGGTCGTTCGGGTCTAAGGACGACGGCCGACCCGACAGCCGCCGCCCTTAGCTGGTTCAGACTTCCACGATATTCGTGTTGGGCTTGATGCTCGCGTTGAGCATCTGCGCCGTGTTCGCTTCGCCGCCATTCTTCACGCGCGACATGGCAAGGCCATAGAACAGGTCCGTCTGACCCACGGGGGAGGCGGTCGCGGTGATGGCGGTTGCCGAGCCGGCAGCGGTCACGGCGATTGCCGCGCCGCCGGGGGTGGCGGATACTGAGAAGGTGGTGGGAGTGATGCCGGTTTCGCGCACATAGTAGACCGTGCCGGCGACAAGCCCGGTGGGCATGGTGCCGCCGGTCGCGGCGAAGACAATCGGCGAATTGGGTTCAAGGCCGTGGCCGCCGGGCCATGTGATGATGCCGGGCGAGGCCACGCTGACCGTGACGACGCTTTCCTGCACGCAACCAGCGCCCCATTCGATCTTGATGGCGTAGTTGGAGCAGCCTTCCATCGCCTCGCGCAGGCGCTTCTGGCCAGGATCATTGGGCAGCGGCGAAAAGACGTTCTGAATTTCTGCGGAATTCTTGGTGCCGCCGATGGTCAGAGTGCGGTCGGCATCGATAAAATTCTGGCTGATCGCTTCCCGCGCGTCACCGACTGCGCCAGCATTGGTCCAGCCCTTGATCTGGAGCCATTCGGATTCCTGCGGCACGAAGTCGGAGAGGTCGACGGTGAGGTCAGGCGGCAGCGCAACCCGCGTCCCGATGTAGATTTTCGATCCTGCTACAGCCTGCAAACCCATGACGCGGCGCTCCTGTTGCCCATAGGCGGGCGGTTCCGAATTGACGGAACATTACAAGGAAGCGTGTCGATAAGCAATAATGATGCGCAGTGATGAATTATTCTTTCAAGCTACATGCTCGACCAAAACACGCGAACCACCAGTACACGGTATGCGCCATCGACATAGGCCGGCAGCGCCGAAGCATTCTGCGCCACCCGCAACCGCGATCGACCGAACGATATGCAGGCGTCCGCAGGGAAATGCGCCGCGATCTGGCCGCCGATTTCCTTGAGCTGGGCATGCGTGATGGCCCGCGACAGGGGCCATTGGACGGTCAGCATCAGCGTGCCACTGCGCTCATGCAGCGCGGGATCAATCCGGCCGCCGCGATCTGGGGCGTTCGTCACGTCGGATAGCAGGATGAAGGGCTTGGGGCCGAAATTATCCTTGTCGGGCGTCACGATCTCACCTGGCTCATGGCACTTCATGCGCGGATCGGTCACAAGCGTGTCGACGCGGGCTTTCAAGGCCAGCCAGTCGGACGTTTCGATTGAGGGGATGGTTGCCATTATTGGCCCTTCATCTTCATGGCCTGGTCCTGCACGATCTGCGGCCACTTCGCAGCGGTCGCCTCAGCGAAGCCGTAGCCGCTCTGGTTGTAAGTGCGGCCCAGGCTGTCCTCGCCAGCAAAACCGTAATTCAGGCGGCGCGAATAGGCGGCTTGCCATCCGATATAGACGGTATCGCCGGGCTTTATGTCGGCCACGCCAAGGCTGAAATCCTTCTGTGTAGCCAGTACATCGATGATCTGGGGCGGCTTGGTATCAATCACCACCGAGCGCGCTAGATTGCCTGTCTTGACCGGCACACTGCCACCATTCGGGATGGTGTTGCCCGCCTCATTCGCCAGCGCCTGCACACTGTTGCGCAGCAAGGCGGTCAATCCTGCCTTGGACAGGTCGGCCGCCCATTTCGCAGGATCGACGCCTTGCCAGCCAGCCATTTACTCGGCCTTGGTGGGCTTCGCAGGCTTGGCAGTATCGACGGCATCCTTGCGGTGATCCGCAGCGGCATCGATGCCGATCATGACCCGCAGGCCTTCCACGGTCACGTCCAGCGCTTCAGCCATGCGACCGTGCATGATCGCATCCCGCAGGCGCTTCCGCTTTTCTTCGCAATCCTTGCAAGCCATGGTCATTCTCCTTCTACAGGCCAGCGGCCCAATCAATATCAAATGTCGTGTCGCACCGGCACGCGACGTTGTTCTTTGCCCCACCCTGCGGATCATGACTGTGGAGCATGACAGACCCATCAGGCAGGAAGAACACAGCTTCCAGACCCGCCGCAGTCTTGTTGTTCATTGCCAGATGCCAGTCCCGCGCATGGTGCAGGCCGCCAAGGTGACGCCATGTCTTCGTCACAGCGTCGTCGTTGAGGTTGCTCTTGTCGAGCGCCTGCTTCGTTCCCTCTGCGCGCGCAGCCATCACGCCCTGCGCTGTTTCGGTACGGGCGATGTCATCGGCACGCTTCGCCAACAGCCGGTCGCTATACTTCGCGACCATTTCCTCAATCTTGTCGGCGCTCAGCGGGTTCTCCTTGCCGGCGGCAACGTCACGGATGGCCTTCTGAATGGACCGGTCAAAGCGCCGATCGCGCAGCGTCATGCCGGTGCCTTCGACCCATTTCCCATCCTTGAAGCGGCCCAGCACCTTGAGCATTTCGTCAGGGTCGCCGGATAGGAGGCGGGAGCGCATGGAATCGACATAGCCGACCTGGGGATCGGACAGCCCAATTATCCCGCCCTCGCGCCGCCCGCTGATCGGGTTCACCTTGCCGGCAATGGCGGTGGCGATCGTCTGCGGACCTTCGCCACGCTGGAACCCGTCGCCAATGACCTTGCGCGCCGTTTCCATCTGCTCATCGACATAGCCCGCGATCCTGCTGGCCGCTTCAAGCCGGATCTTGGCCTCTGCACGCGGGTTGGTCATGTCGAACCGAAAGACGATGTTCGTCGGCTCCGGGCCGTCCAGCGAAAGCGATGGTGGAGGAACGCGAGGCGGAACAGCCGGGCCGGAAGGGGCGGGGAACAGGTTAGGCGACCGAATGGACGGCTCACGGCCTTCGCGCCGAAAGAACGCAACCCGATCCTTGGTGAGCGCTTCTGACACGATGGCGCCGGCCTTGGCATAGCCTGCCTGGCGCTCCAGTGCGTATGTGCTGAACACGCCGCGATCGATGTTCAGGGCGTCAATGGCGGCCTCGATATCGCCATCGCGCAGGGCGATCAGCAGGGCGGAATAGTTGATGCCATTGCGCAGCAGAATGATGGCCGCGATGAATGCAGCCGCCAGCACTGGCTCAAGCTGGTCGATCAGTTCGGATAGGTCGTCGCTCATCGGCGCAACAGGAATTGGATGGCGCATACCTTGCCGGCTGCGGGGATGTTTTTCACCGACAGGACAGTTACAGCAACGCCATCGACCTCTATGACATCGGTCGGCTCATAGGCATTGGCATTGAATCCGTCGTCAGGAGGGGCGACGATGGCGATCAGGTCCGTGGCTACGATCTTGCCGCCATTCTCGATCGGCGTGTCGACCAGATCCTTGCCAACGCCGCGCACCGCCCCGTCCAGTGGATATATGCGCCTGATCGGAGGGGTGGGCGCCGACCATGCGTTCGGCTCCGGCATAGCAGACAGGTAGCGGGCAAGAACGAGCGAGCCTTGCCCAAGGCCGTCCTCGCTGGTCGGGGCGAGCATTTCGCGCGTCATCTGCGCCATTTCGTCGTAAAAGTCGTCCATCAGCAGCCGCCCAGCGTCCACATGAAGGCGCCACCCTTGTTGCATATGAACTGCTGCATCGCGCCATCGATGATGCTGTCTATGAACGTTGGCCCTGCGCCAACCTCTCGCTTGCCGTCATCGAAGAATTCGCGTTCCACCGCGCCCTCGACACGCTGGCGCTTGATCCGCTTGCCAGGGGCCGCAGTCGCGCCGGTCAGGATGCCGGATGTCGTGCCTTCCAGCCATGCAGCACGATATGAGGCGTTGACCACGGACGGAGGAATCACATCATCGGCAATGGCCATGATGCAGTTGAGGCGCGCGCCTGTGCGGGGCCAGCCCAATTCCTGCATGGCCCCGGCTGCGCGCTGCCCCGTCCAAAAGGCCTCATAGCCATCGACATAGGAGCTACCACGGGCGCGCAGCACGGAGGCCGCAGGCGCGCCGCTCGGCAGCGAATAGCCCTGTTCGGCAAGCCATGCGGTGAAGCCGTCGTCTGTCCCGTAAGCAGCCATTATTGCGTTGGCTCCCGAGCAACCCACATGACCGGCGTGCCGGCGGTGCAGGTGGTTCCGAATGGCAGCACAGTCAGGCCCGTCGTCACGACAGACAGCGACAGGACCGTGTTCTGAGCCGCGTTGCAGATACCCGTAAATGCCGTGGCCGAACGCGTCTGCACCTTGCACGGCATCTGGTTGTTCGCCGTATCGACCACCGCCGCATAGGCAAAGGGCGACGAGCTGGTGAAGGCGCGCGCGAGGGTGACCGAGAAGGTGCAGTTCGCCAACAGCGTCGTGTTGCCGGCCTGAACCGATGTCGGGCGCGTGCTGTCCTGCTTGGGCGTGCAGTTGACGCCGGTGCCGATCGATCCGTTCAGCGTGTCGCCAGAGGGCGCTACGGGGCAGGCGGGAGGGACAGCCGCCGTCACCTCTGCCTTGGTCGCCAGCCCCGACACATCAGCCGGGGGATAGGCAACCTGTGCAAGAACCGGGTTGGCTACAAGAGCAGCAGCGAACAGCAGATAGCGCATGGTGGCACCTCAATATTGCTCACGGAAAGCGACCGTCGTCGCGGCGGAAGCGCACACGCCATACAGGGCCGCAGCCGTGTCCCAGCTATCGGACGCATAGGCCACGGCAGCGAGAGGCCAGCCCGTCGACAGGGTCACGCCAGGATTCCCGAACGCGCATTGTACGGCGGTCGTGACCGTCACGCCGATCTTCTGGCGCCCCGCGCGCGCCGCCGCGATTAGGGTCGCAGAAGTGCCAACCGAAACCTGCCCCGTAGCCAGCGATCCGCCGCCCTTGCTGACGACATATTGACCGGTCGTATCGCCGCGCATGCGGTCCCACGTCGTGCCGTTGAAAACCTGACCGAGGCCGCGAATTGCCAGAGCGTCGGTCGCAGCCTGGCCATCGACGGGGGTGGCGATGCCGACCAGCGAGCCGCCATTATTGCCGAGCGCGACGATCGGGAGGCCGCGCGCCGTGGTCTGGATATCGGAACGCTGGCCGGTGGTGTAGGTTGGGAAGGTGGAGTTGTAGACCCCGCCAATCTTTACCGGATTGCCGCTGTCAGCAGTTCCAGCGGCGGCATTGCCCTGCGTTTGGGGGGCGGATGAGCCAGCCCCACCCGCAGCGCTGCCATCGGGATTGAGGATGACGACGCCTTGAGCATTCAGCGTGTTGCCCGTTGCCGTGGAATAGGTGGGCGCGGTGACCTGCGCCAGAACGGGCGCTGACAAGAGCGCCAGGGTAAGCGCGAAGATTTGTCCGAGGCGCTTCATGGTCAGTTACTCGGACGCGCGCGACGCGCAGGCTTGCCATCTTCGGCCTCGCCGGTGACGAACTCGGCGTCCTTCGGCGCCTTTCCAACAATCTCATAGCGGCCCGCCCATCCTGCCGGCGGCTCATTGTCGCCTAGGTCGATCTCATGACCGATCGGATATTCACCGTTGGGGTTCTCTTCGCTTAGCGGGAGGCCGAAAATGCCCCCGGTCGTGATACGGATCTTCATCGCGCCTTCTCCTTGACGAAAAAGGGCGGGCTTTTGACGGCCCGCCCCTTACTGGATCACATAATCGGCCGCTTAGGTGCTGACCGAATAGCCTACACCGCTGCGGTTGTTGTAGTCGGCCCGGATTTCGAGGCCGAGGGCGCCGCAGACATCGAACTGATAGTTGGCGCGCGGGCGATCGCGGGGGATCGCCGTCGTGGCCACCGCCATGCCGATGAGCGGGCGGATATATTCGGCGCTCGGGACGAACCAGAAGAACTCGTTGCCCGAAAGCTCGTAAGAAACCTCGATCGCGGCGATGCGGCGATTGGTCTTGAGGAAGTCCATGATGGTGCCGGCCTTGAAGCCAGCGCTGCCCGAATAGGTCTTGTCCCAGCCCCGCGCGATTTCCGGCGAAATGAACAGCACCACGCCCTGCGTGATGTAGTTCGCATCCAGAACGGCGCCGAACGGGCCGGTGAAGAACGCATCGAGAGCGTCGGCGGTCGCGGTGCGCAGATCGATGTTGTTGCCGCTCGCGCCGATGTTGATCGACTTCGAGAGAGGATGATTGCGGATGCCATAGCCCTGGTATCCCTGAAACACGATCGAGGTGTCGCCGTTCAGCACATAGAGCGCCATGTCGCGGCGGATCTTCGCGGTATGCGCTTCCTGGTCGTCGGCCAGCGCGTCGAAATTCTCCGACTGGAGGCTGTTCCATTCGCGCCACTCACGCCCGTAGGCCGTGTGGAACATCGGAACGACCGTGCCGCGATAGTCATAGACCACCTTGTCCATCGGAACCGGAACCTGACCCGACATGCTGCGGACCACGCTGCCGGCGTCGGACGAAACGCGGTTCAGATGCACCAGCTTGCCGATGTTCACCGGCTTGGCCAGCGGCATCAGGTAGCGCATCCACGCCTCACCTTCGTCAGCGCGCATGACGCGACGGGTGATGTTGTCCATGTCCAGCCAGGCGTCGCGCGGAAGAACCGACGCGGCGTTGCCGATCATGGCATGGCCTTCTTCGGTCTGATGAAAGAACTCGCGGTCGGCGGTTACGTCGTCCCACCACACGCCATGCTGGCGGGGGTTGTTGGCGATGAGCTGCTGATCGAAATAGCGCATTGGTGCGACCCCCTTAAGGAACGACGATGCCGGGCTGCGCCTTGCGCGCGCGGACCAACTGGTCAGCCCCGGAGGTGTTGTTGTAGGCCTCTTCCGCGATCATGATGACTCGCTGGCCGGTGGTCGCGACCACGAACTTGCCCGCCGCATTGGTGGTCAGGTTCGCGCCGCGCGCGACGTTGGTGGCGGTTGGGACACGCACGTTAAAGAACAGTTCGTCCAACGGCTCCATGCCGACGATCCGATCGTTCGCCGGCCAGGCGTCATCAACGCCCTTCTGCGCCAGATAATTGTCTTGGGCGATGTAGACCTTGGTTGCGGCGGCAGCGCCGGCCTGCGCAAAGTTCGCGCCGCTCTCGATCAGGGCAGTGCCGGGCAGGATGGCAGCGGCGCAGATACGCTCCTGCACCTGCGGCTTGCTGTAATCGACCGGCCCAGCGAAAATCTTGTTATAGCGTGCCATGGTGCTTTACTCCCCCTTCGGCGCGGTGAAGCCGGGCTTTTCACCCTGCGGCTTGAAGGCGCCATTGACGCGGAAGGCCGCCTTGGGTGCGGCAGCATTGGCCAGCAGAGCGGTCAGCACCGGCGCGGGCGATGCCTTGGCCAGTTCCTCGGTCAGCAGGCCAGCTTCCACCGCCTGATTGACCAGCGCAGTATGCTCGCCTTCCGCCTTCGCCTTGTCGGCAGCATCGCGAGCAGCCTGCGCGTCGGTGAACGGCTTGAGCGCGTTCGCCACGGCGGTTGCGATCGTGTCGGGGATGCCGGCGACGGTATCGGACAGCGTCTTCACCTCCCCCGACAGTGCATCAAACTGCGCCTTGTCCATCGATTCCTCGTCACTGTTGAGGGCGGTGCCCGTGGTAGCTTCGGGCGTCGGGTCGCCCTGCAACAGCTTGGTGATATAATTTTTGGCCTGTTCAAGCAAGCCTAGACGTTCTTTTCTTTCAACTTGGCGAAACATACTTTCAATCGCCCACCCCATGTCACGGTCGATGTCTTCCGCGATGGAGCAATTGATGACCTCGATTTCCTCGCCAGATGCGTTGACGAAGAGGCCGACACCCTGTTCCGGTGTCGCTGCGCCCGGTTCATCCAAGAGGATCGCGTCCTGGTCGAACAGCATCGTCTCGGCCTCGAATTTGGCGCCGTCCTCAGCGTTAGTCAGAGGCTTGAGCGTGGCCAGCAGGCCAGTGCTGGTGTGGATCGGCTTCTCCTGCTCGATTGCATCTAATACCGCCTTGCCGCCGGGCGACTGGTTTGCCACCGTCACATCGATTACCTTGTCGAGCCAGACGCGGCCGCCCTCGCGACGCACGTTCTCGTTGTGGGCGCCGATATAGCCGCGCGCGAGGCCCTCGGGCGACTTAGCCGAGACGAAGTTGTTGCCGATTTTGGGATGGCCGAGCGGCGCCAAGGTGCCCTCCAGCGTGTGGAAGCTGGCGGCGATCACCTCGGCGGGATAGCGGATGCCGTTCATCACTACATTGTCGGGCAGCGTGGCGCTGGGCACGATCACGACATCGCGACCGTCACGCTTCTCGCGGCGGATCTTGCTGGCGTTGACCAGCGTGGAGACGTTGACGCGGACTTGACGGCTCATTTCTGCACCTCTTGAGGCATGGTTTCTGTCTGGCCGTCCTCGGCCTGCTGCTGGCGCTGGGCTTCCCGCTCGCGCTGCCATTCGGCAAAGCCCTCGACTTCATCCCCGGGCTGGTATCCGGCTTCCTCGCGTATCTCGTCAGGCAGGAACACAGGCTCATTCCCCTGCTGTCTGTTGATGTTTGCCATCTTCTCGGCGCGGGCCAGCTTGTCGTCGGGGGAGGACTCAAGGAGACTGGTCCAACCAATAGTCCATGGCTTGCTATCAAGCGCCCCCCAGCGGACGAGGCGGCCAACCAAGTCATCCAGCAGGGGAATGACACGGTTGGTGCGGCGCGACATGTTGGTCTGCGCCCACTCGGCGGCATCTTCGGTGCTGGCGCGTTCGCCGGTTACGTTGCCGATGAGTATCTTGACCGGCATCGAAACGGACGCGGCGAATGACTGAACAGCCGTTTCCCAGAATTCTTTAGGTTGTGGTAGGGTGATGGTCAGCGGCTTTGCGCTGAATGACCCAAGCATCAGCGCCTTGTCGAAACCCGCCTGGAACTGGTCAACCTGATCGTTGAGCTTGTCGATCGCGTCCGCGTTTGATGCCGCGCCAAGGCCGTTGCGCACATCCTCGGGGGAAACGCCGGTAGGGGCCTCGATGATCGGCGCGCCGCGCGCGGACTTCCAAAATCCTTCCGCGCCGGCCCCCTTGATCTTGGCCGCGTCCGAAACGTCGTTGAAGCCCGGCTCCAGCGCCGACCGGCAATTGATCGTGCCATCATCGGACCAGATCAGGATCCGGTCGCGATGGATGCGGACCTGACTTTTCCCGACTGCCTGAGGGTCGCCAATAGCCTGCTCGTCATATTGGAAATACAGCGGATCGCCGTACGTTTCGCTGGTCTGGTCCTGATCATATTCGAGCGGGGTAAGCTGACCCTCCCATGCTGGGATGATGCCAGCCAGGCTCTCGATACCACGCGGCACACGATCGACAGGCTCAAACAACTGCTTGCCGTCGCGCAGGAGGATGATAGCGCCGGCATAACTACCAACCATGCTGCGGCGATCTGCGTCCATCAGCGATCGCCAGATTTTCCGCTTGGCGAAGTGCTTGGCGATCACCGCCTCGGCCGCGCTCTTGCCCGGCTTCTCGCTCTCCCACAGCTCAGGCATCGTCTGCCAAGTCTTGGCAATCGTCTTGTCAACGGCGGCCGTGGCCAGCGAATACCGGCAGTATAGATCGTAGAGCTGCTGGAAAGACAACTCCTCCGGCCAGCCATAATCTCGCGCAAAATGGTGCTTGGTGCTTGCCCCATAGAACCATGGGAAGGCGCGTGCCAACCGATCGCGGGCAAACCCCGCTGCGTTCGCGATGATTGAAGATTTCCCGACCATGCAACATCATTACGATATTGCCATTGCATGAGCAACAATCTTACCGCGTGAGAACCCATCCCGTTTTAAGGCTTGCCTTGATCATCGGTGCCAAGGAGTAGCGGATCGCATCGATGTAGTGGTTGTGCTTGTCGACCACGATCGGAAGCACGTCCTGAGAGCGCGGATCGACCTTGTAGCTGTAGAGCCGATGCTCGCGCGCCGTCTCCGTGCAGCGGCTATGGATAATGACCCGATCGAAGTTGCGGATGAAGGCAATCCCGTCCTCAACGCTACCGGGCCATTTCTCTACCGCCTCAGTCCGTGACAGCCCATGGCGCTTGATGTGGCTGATCATGCCGGGCTGGGCGCTATCCCACCTGGCTACATATTTGGCAAAATCCGGAATTCTGTCGCCGATGAACGTGGCATAATCGTCCAGTTCCAGCGCGATCTTGCCAGCCTCATATTCGATCCACAGGCAGTTATCGCCATAGCCTTCTGGCCCCATCCCGTCGCGCGCATAGGGGTCATGGCCGATCCAGCACCGCACCGCCGCCGCCGGGTCTTGGCTGAACCCAAAGTCGCCGCCGTGATATGGCCCATCCCATTCCTCATCAGGCTCGAAATCGTCCACCACGAACTTGCCGTTGAAGATTTGGGCGTCGGTCATGGTCAGGAAGGCGCCGTTCCAGACATGCTCGTAAGTCTCGGGCCTCTTGCGCTGGTCGTCCCGGCGCTCCTTGTCTAGCACGCGCGGGAACCACGGATTATCTGACCAATTGATGTCGGTGACGATGCAGTCGTCAGGCCGGTTCAGCACGAAGCGCTTGTGGGTGGCGCTATCGGGGCTTTCCGGGTTGTAGCTGATCCAGTTCTCGACGTGCCAGCCAGGCCCTTCCTCGCGCAGCGTCGGGATCAGTTTGCGCCACGCGATCTCCGAAACGCTTTCGGCCTCGTCGGTCCAGTTGCCAATGATCCGAGCCTTGGACTTGATGCTATCGAGGTTGTGGCGCAGGCCGGCGAAGGCGTAGCTGATGCGCCGGTTCTTGGTGCGGATATACTTTTCGCCGATGTCGAAATAATCGGCCAGCCATGGCTCGCTGCGGATCGACGCCTTAATCTCCTCCATGGAGCTTTCATCAAGGCTGTTGAGGTGTTCGCGCGATGCTAGGAATACGCCTTCTACGCCCATTTCCGCGAGTTGGTAAATGCGCAGGGCAGAGCGCTTGGCAAGGCCTCGGGTCTTGCCACTGCCGCGCCCCCCTTTGAACACGCGGGTGCGGGCAGGGCGGGCGAAATTCGCGGTTAGTTTGGGCAGTTCCTCAATCGTCGCTCGCATCGGTCACCTGGGGAGCGAGAAAGACGATTTCGGTGGGCTTCATAGTGCCGTCAGGATTCGAATGCTCGACCTGCAGAGGTAGCACCTTGCCGACCAACGTCATGAATGCCGCCGGATTCTCGTTGGCCTGTCGCTTGAGATAGGCCACAGCCCCCTTGGGGTCAGCCTCATCGAGAGCCTTCAAGATCGCATCCTTGACGATCGTGGTGGTTTTGTTCGGCACGCCCTTGGGTCGGCCAGGACCAGCCTTGCCTTTTCCGATCGTGTTTTTGTCCGTTTGTTTAACCGCCCGCGTCATCGCGAAATAGTCCTTCCAACATACGGCCCCTTAGCAATCACCGTGACGACGATACCGCCGCGTATCACCATGCGCTCCCCATGCTTGCCGATCACAACCGGGCAACCAAACTCATCCGCAGTCGCCAGTGCCGGGCAATCCATCTCAGCGCGGATCGCGGCGATGTCGACGCCCTTGACCCGCTCCAGATATCGCAGCACAGCATGGTCGCTGATCTCGGTCACACCAACCCCCGTTCTGCCAGTCGCGGCCGAACCAGCGGCACATGCTCAACCATCCATGCGATTGCCTCGACCTTCGGAAACATCACCTGATGCCCGGCACCGATATGCGGGATCGGCACCTTGGCGCGCAGCCAGCGGCATATCGCGCGCGGCGGCACTCCGATCAGCTCGGACATCTGGTACTTGTCGATATGCTCGATCCCACTCACCCCATCATCCTCCAGTAAGATTGCGCGATGTTGGTCATGCTGAACCGGCCCATGGTGTTGCGCCCACACGCCCAGCACTTCCTCGGCCGCGCCTGCCCCTCGTCGCGCTCGCGGGCGGTGCAAAGGCAACTAAGCTCTCGGATGCGGGGAGGGATCATTGCGCAGCCTCAGCAATCACAGGCCGGCGGATGACGTAGCGCTCTTCCTCGCCGATCCAGCGGAGATAGCCCTGTTCCATGGCGATGGCGCGCCACTGGCACGGCACAACGTCAACATCGTCCTGACTGGCCTCGCCGCGCTTGAGCAGTGCGATGAAATCCTCGAACCTGCCCTGCCAGAAACGGTGGCACAGGGTCAGCGCCTGATCCTTCTCGCTGGCCGGCGCGCGATAGGTCGCCAGAATATCCAGGCATTGCTTGGGCGTCGGGAACCAGTTCAGCGTCTCGCAGGCCCGGCGCGACATGAACGCCAGCGCGTCATTCGAATAGCTGCCCAGCATCCGGGCATAGACCGCCGTGCGCTTCTCACCGCTCTCATCGTCTGCGGTCTGGCGGGGCAGGGTGACGGCGAGATATTCCAAATGGCGGGCAAGCTGGCTGATGCTGGCGGCCGGCACGGTGTCGGTCTGAGCGTTCGCCCATTCCTTCAGCGCCCGCGCCTCCTCAATCGTTTCCGGCAGACGGATATCCGGCTTGTCCTGAAGCGACCGCTCGGAGTGCAGCGGTGAAACCATCAACTCGTGGCTGATGCTGTGCAGGGCGGTGATTGCCTCTTTGCCGATCATTCCCATGTGCCTGTCCCTTCATTTCGTCCGTCTCGAAAACCGTCGTCCATCCGCGCTCCACGGCGCACGCGACGATCGGGCCGGGGGGCCACCCGTCCTGTTTCCAGCGGTCCAGTTTCGTGATGATCTGCCGGTACGCGCCGTCAGTGAGCGGGGCGCGCTTGGCTTTGCGATTGGCTTTCAGGCCGTCCCAATCCACCGGATCAACATCATCCGGGCAAGGGAATGGATCAGGCTTTGCGCGCGGGAGAGGTACAACTGAGGTATCTTTAGATACCGAAGTATATTCTTTCCCTTCTTCTTCTTTGGTCCGCTGTTGCCCCGGTGTTGCCCCGCTTTGCGGTTCGACGTTGCCCCGCTCGCTTGTTTCAGGCGCCTGATATTTGTCGTAATTACATATGGTTATGATGCTCTGACCTTGCCCCGCCGCATGGTCCGCTGTTGCCCCGTTTTTGGTTCGCACGGTAATCATGCCTTCGGAGCAAAGCGCCTTCAAAAAGCGGTCCACCCGGCTCTTAGACCAGCCCCATTTCTCGGCAAGGAAGCGCTGGGCAAAGCACAGTTCGCCACGCTGGAGGTCGATCATGTCGCCCTTCACGCGGACCCGGCTCGGCTTCCACGACGCGCTCTCGATCAGCCACGCCCACGCATCGCGCCGCGAGTATTCCTCACGGTCGAAAATCGGGTTATCCTGCCACCCACGATGCATGAGGATGTAGCCGCTCACAGCGCGCGAACCTCCCGCAACTGGATCTCAGGATAGAAATAGGCGAACATCGCCTTGCGCAGCGGCCAGTCGCGGGAATCCGCCTTCTTGCTGCGGCCCTTCACATCTTCCACGATCGCGGCGCCGTTCTCCCGATAGGAGAAGTCCAGCGTCACGCCGGCGCGATGGCCGTTCGACATCTTGGCGGTGCCGAACGGATAGAAGGGCTGAGACACGATGTCCGATATCGCCCCCGCCTTGGCGAGCATGTGCAGTTGGGCGCAACGCTTTGCCTCGCGCTTGCTGTCGTGCTCATGGCCATGGGCGCACGACGTCTTTACGGCGACGCTGTGCTTCGTTTTGCCAGTGGCTTGCCAAGGAAAGAACGCGGGCATGGTCAGATATCAAACCCAAGCTGCATGCCCAGCGCGGCGGCATAGGTGGCAAGCACCGCCTCTTCCTGCGTCCGCTCGTCGGCGCGCTTTTTGCGCATAGCGACCAGCTTCCGGCAGGCCTTCACATCAAAGCCTTCGGATTTCAGCGCGGCGTACCGGTCCTTGATGTCGTCTCCGATCCCATCCTTCTCGGATTCCAGGCGCTCGATCGCCTCGATATGCTGGCGCAGAACGTCCGCTGCGATATTGTCGCTCATCATGCAGTCCCTTTGTTGGTGAAGCGTCCGACCTGATCCCGATCAGCCGGGAAGTTGGCAGCAGCGGCCGCGCGCAACGGCGCAGCCCAGCGGCTATGCTCAAGGTCGAATTTGTGCGGGTTGATCGCCATGTGGCGGCGGAGGTGAAGTTCGGTCGTACCCGCCCCTCCCACTTCGCAACCCGGTTCTGCGCGCGCTCCAAGGCGATGCTTTCCGGCTCGGTCAAAGCGCGGGTGCGCGACAGGCTATCGAGCGCGTCGAACTCCTGACGGGCCGCGACAATCTTGAGGTCGGCGTTACACAGGCCCCGCCTCGCCTTTCTCCCCGCCTCGGCCATGGCCTGCTCTTGCGTCATGGGTTTCATGCGGCGGCCTCCGCGAACAGGCCCGGAGCGTCACGGTCCATAGCTTCCAGATTGCGGACAGCCTGAGCGAAATATGACGGCTTCAACTCGATGCCGATGCCTTTGCGGCCCATACGAGCAGCGCAATAGACTTCACTGCCGATGCCCAGAAACGGTGTCAGGACGGTGTCGCCGGGATTGCTCCACAGGTCGATGCAGCGTTCGATGACGTCCAGTTGCAGCGGCGAGATATGCTGCTCATCTTTCTCATCCCGGCCGCCGCGATACTGGAGGGTGCGCGACTGATTTATGTCCATCCAGACGGGCGATGCGTAGCGCTGCCATACCTCGATCGAATACCAGTTCCGGCCATCGGTCGGAGTGGTGAACTTCGAACGATCAGGCTCATCTGTGCCGCTGTAGCTGTCGAAGCAACCGGCAACCGGTTCTGCGTTTTCGCCAGGCTTGCGGAATGTGACGATGTAGTCGGCCAGACCTTGTCCGCTGATCGTGCTGTCCTTAACGATCTGCTTGTGCAGAAGCCGGATCGACTTGGTACGCTGCTGGGCGACGACGGGGTCTTTCCAGATGCAGACCTCACTATGGAAGATCCAGCCGGCATCCTCGTAGGCCCGGATGACCTCCCCGCGAAAGTCCCGCATGCCAATATTGCCGTGACGGATCTTAGACATTGGCAGCTGCATCACATGCACGCTGTGCAGGCGGCCGGGCTTGGTGACGCGCAGCAATTCGGAAATCAGGAAGGCGTAATGCTCCCAGAAAGCGGGGCCATCATTGTTGCTGATATCGCGATCGAAGTTGCTGAATTTGTACAGGCCTTCGAATGGCGGGGAATGGATGCCAAAGCCGATGCTATCGCCGGGGATGGCGCGGATGACCTCGCAGCTATCCCCCTGGTAGATGGCATAGTCATTGGTGATGACCTGGTCGACGGCGTTGATCGTCATGCAGCTTGCTCCAGAAATGCAGGGAGAATGACCGGCTGGCGCGGGTCGTAATTCGGCTTGTCGCGGACACTGCCCTTGATCGCGCTACTGGATAGGTCGGCCATGTGCATGACCATCGCGGCGGCCATGCGATCAGCGTCCATTTCCTTGCGGCGGATATTGGCGACCGTGGCGCCCTCGGTTTCGGCGGCGATGATGTGGCAGTTGACCGGTTTGGATTGGCCGAAGCGCCAGAAGCGGCGGATTGCCTGGTAGAACTGCTCGAAGCTGTCGTTTAGGCCGACGAAACCGGTATCAGCACAGTGCTGCCAGTTCATGCCGAAGCCGCAGATGGAGGGCTTGGTTACGAGAACACGGATACGGCCCTCGCTAAAGTCGATCAGCTTGCGCTCTTTGGTGTCCGGGTCATCCGATCCGCGAACCTCGACAGCATCGGGTATCGCCTTGGTGATCGCTTCACTCTCGGCGTTGAGGTTGCACCACCAGACGAACGGGCGATCGGTCGGCGTGACGTCGATCGCCATAGCGACTCGCTCGCCAACTGTGCCGCGGCGGGCTGCGATGCGCTCTGCCAGCGTGGTTGCCTGCATCGGAAACAGCATGCCGGTTTCGATCGACGGAGCGTACTCGACGCCCACGATGTGCTGATGATAGTGCAGCGGCGGCAGGTCGTATCCTGCATTGTCATAGCCTAGGTCGCTCGGCTTGCGCAGCATCACCGCCCACGAAGCCATCCAGCGCCAGAACTCGTTTTCGGCATGACCTTTCAGCCGCCAGTTCTGTGTCGATCCGCCGTCGTGGACGAAGAATGTAGCGAGCATGTCAGTATAGGACATGATGCCCAAGAACTCGGCATGGTTGCCCAGCTCCATGAAATCATTGGGTGCCGGCGTCGCGGTCGCAGCCAGCCGGAACGGGATCGCTTGCGAAGCTTCGATAAGCCGGTTTCGGTAGTGACCGTCCGTCGATTTGAGGATGCTGCTCTCATCGAGGATGATCGCGCCGAAGCAGGAAAGGTCAAAGTGGTCGAGCCGCTGATAGTTGGTGATGCAGATGCCTTCGCCGTCACCCATGTGCGCGGCAATGCCAAATTTCTCAGCTTCACGAACCATCTGGGCGGACACTGCCAGCGGAGCCAGATGCAGCACCGGTTTGCCGGTGAAGCGCGATACGGCCTGCGCCCACGCCAATTCCATAAGGCTCTTGCCCAGCCCGGTTCCCGCGAACAGGGCAGCGCGGCCACGGCGCAGTGCCCATGCGACGATATCGCGCTGGTGTGGAAACAGGCAGTCGGGCAGGGCCGGAACATCTACCATGCCAGTGCATGGATCGCTGATCGCTTTGCTGGCGAGGAAGTCTGCGTATGGCCTTGTCATGCCGCCACTGCCCGCAGCCGAGCCGCATGCAGATCCAGCACATTGTCCTCGCACTCGCTGATTTCGCGACCGGCAGGCGAATCCACCTGATGCGCCTTGCCCTTGGCAGCCAGATACTCGCGACAGGCGGTTTCCAGCTCGTCATGATCCACATCTTCCGGCGCGCGGACGATCATGCACCCGGCAGGCAGCAACAGCGACAGGAGGTCGTCGGGGATGGCCCGGCTTTCCGCCAGCGCATAGACGACGCCCATAGGGATCATCGCAGGACGATCGCCGCCGGGCTGCGGGAAGTAGCTGGTGATGGACGAATAGCTGATCTCAGCATCCATCGCGACGACCTTGAGGGCGATGCCCCGGCGATCCAGTTCGCGGCGGATGGCAGACTGGCGCTCGCGCACAATCTCGTTTCTGTCACGCATGATGGTGGACTGCCTTTCCGTTAGCGGTTGCAGCATGGATTTGATCGGAAACATTGGCGAGCGAACCACCAGCGACCATGGCAGGACGCCCGCCTTCACCGGCGCTAGGGGCGGCGGCTATGGGGATGAATTGCGTGTTGGAGCGGCTGACAAGCTGGCCAGCATCGACCTCAGCGACGGTGCGATGGTTTGCGAACAGGTGCGCGATCGGGCGTTGACGCCAGGTGCGAACGCCGTGGACGTATCGGACCAACTTTGCGCCTGGGAAACGATCGGAGACGCAGCCACCCGCGTTGTTGAGCGTGTGGGTCATTTAGGCCTCTACGATCTGCGGGAGACGCAAGTCAGCCATGAAGCTGTCCCGCTCTTCGTCGGTCAGAGGGCGGATTTTGCGGAAGCGTGTGGAAATACCGCCTATTCCGGGGCCGACTTTCAATCCAATATGCTTCGCGCCGTACTTTGCAGCAACGATGGCAAGAACCTCGTAGATGCGCCCGGCAACCAAGCCAGCAAGGGCGTCAGGCTTGCATTCTCGCCATTCTCCAAAATCCTTCGGCGTGCCATTTGCATCCACGCACAGCGCCAAGTCACCAACCTGCCAATCGTCAGCCATTTAATCGCCCTCCAACGGAGAGAGGCCGGCAGCGACCAGATCGGGATGATCGCAAAGGATGCAGCCACAGGCTTTGCAGGCGGGGATATCGGTGGGGCCGGAGCGCGCCATGTCGGCCAAGCGGTTCGCCTGCTGCTCGGCGATGCGCTTATGGCAGCATCCGCCGTCAAACTCCTGACCGAGGCGCTGGAGGTCGGGGAGGGTCATGCTGCGATCCCCGACCGCGCGAGAAACTCCGTCTGCCAGACAGAGAAAGGCACCGCGCCGCCGGTCTGCTCTTCGATAGAGCGGGCCGTATCAGCATCCGGGAAGCGCACGCCGCGCCTGTATCGGTTGATCGCTGCTTGGGTGCGTCCGACCTTGGCGGCGAGCGCGCTTTCGGTGTTTTCTTCCTTCGAGAGGAAGGCGGCCAGTGCGTCTCTGTAGCTCATGAACAGCGAGTATACCGAAACGGTATTTCCAGTCAATGCGCATTATACCGTTATGGATATTCCATGCAGCGAGACGGAGCGCGAAAACGCCCGAATGGAATTTACCGCGAATCTGAAGCGCTACCGTGAACGTCTCGGACTGGGACAGGCTCAGCTCGGAGAGCGCGTTGGCGTCCAGCAGGCGACCATCCAGCGCTGGGAAAGCGGCAACCGCGAACCAAAGCACGCGGACCTCGAAAAACTAGCTATTGCCCTTGGCGTCACGGTCGCTCAATTATTCGGCGGTGACGTGGCTTATGAGGTTCCTGACGACGCTGAGACGGTCGTGAAGGTGCCTGTCATAGGCGCTGTGCAGGCGGGAAATTGGAGAGAGGCAATTCAGCGGGCGACCGGGTTTGTCGATGTGTCGAAGTCCGACGCGCCGAAGGATAGCTTCGGCCTGCGGGTCGTTGGCGATTCAATGGATCTCCATGTCATGCCTGGCACAACCGTGATCGTGAATCCCAACGATACCGCGCTCTTTCCTGAAAAGCTTTATGTCGTCCTGAATGAGGAAGGCGAAACGACCTTCAAGCAATATCTGGACAACCCCGCGCGCCTCGTTCCTTGCTCAAGCAATCCAGAGCATCAGGAAATCCCGCTGGGGCAGGGCGGCTTCAAAGTGATCGGTCGCGTCGTCACTAGCATCCGCAGGCACTAAGCCACGCGCCGCGCGTCGATGAAGTGGCGCGTCTGAATATCGCCCGGCACGGTGATATAGAACGACCCCCATTCAGTGCGCTCACCTAAGCCGTGGTCAAGGAGGTCTTCCTGGGCCTCCTTTCGTGCGCGCCTCCAAGGCCCAAGCGGACGATCAAAGCAAACCGCGCGATACCAATAACCCATCCGCCTCACTCCCGAATCGCTGATCCGAAGATGGAACAATACGGGAACATAGATCAATCCTGCTGAGCCAAGAAATCTGTGGAAAACTTGGCCACGAAGAAAAATACCAAAACGGTATTGACACGTAGAATACCATAACGGTATATCCATCCCCATCAGCCGGCCACACCCGGCGCACAGCAGCAGTGCTGCTTGGATGGAGGAAACAAATGTCTTTAGGCATCGCCAAGTTTGCCGAGTTTCAGAAGGCACAGCGCGACACGGCGCAGGCGAGTGAGTGGATGGCCCATATCGGCGCGCGCGGCCGTGGCACCGACACGCTGCAACTTTCGCATGCTCATTGTTCGATCAAGCTGACGATTGCTGGCCAATATACTGAAGGTGGCAAGAATTACTGGGACAGTCCGGCCTGCCTCAATTCTGCGCTTCTGTCAGTGATCATCCGCAAGCGCAACGAGCTGCTGGCAGAGGCTGTCGAACTTCTGAAGTCGCGGGAAACCACTGCGCTGATCGACGCCAAGAGCGAGATCGAAGCCATCAACGCCGCCATTGAAGCTGCCGCAGCCTGATTTCCCCAGACGGGCGGTCAGAGCGCCCGCGCGGATGAACTCAGTTTCAGGAGGATCTTATGTCCACCGATTTGAAGCATGAACGCATCATAAATCAGCCGTGGGAAGATGTGGCGTCCGACGTCGCCGACGCCATCGAAAAGGCGGTTCAGCCGCTGCTCAAGAGGGCTGCTGACGATATTTACGCCGGGCTGCTCGACACGACGCAGGACAATCTCAAGGACAATGTTGCCTTCAACATTGCGAGCCGCATTGATGTGGCTGAGCGCGAGGCGGCTTTAACCCGCCAGCAGTTAGAGGTTGAACGCGAAAGCAATAGTCGCCTCCTGAATGTGATCCACAAGGCAAGGCGCGCAATAGGCGATCATCACGCCCCCGATGATTGCTATGCGACCGGACCTTTGACCGGTGATGCGTTTCTCGACTTGGTCGAGTGCCCGGCCTGTTCGTTCATCGCCGTCTATGACGCCGCAATCGCCAAGGCAGGAGCCTGACATGCTCCGCTTCGACGCCCCAACAAGCGCGGAATACCACGCCGATGCGACCATCCGCGCAACGGCTCTCATCAACACGACGGTCATGCGCATAGACGCCGCCATCGCCATGCTGGAGGCCAATCGCCACCGCTGCGGGCCATTCACCTTCAGCGCGGTTCGTGATGAGCTGGTGCGCAATCGGCGGCTTTACCGTTCGCTGACCGTTCGGGTGCAGACCGATGGCGCACACATCTGCGGATATTTCGGCAAGAATGGCCACCTCTCGCAGGTCGATACGCTGGTCGAGCAGGTTGAGCGCATTTCGCGGGCTGGGGTCTACGTGCCTTATGTGCCGCCGGCTTTGCAGGTCAAGGCGATGCGGGCGCAGGCTCAGTTGCGGGTGGTGCCATGAGCGCCACCAACGACAAAATCCCCGCTCGCCACCTCTACGAGGGCGAAACTGGCGGCTGGAAGGATGGCCGCTTCGGTCAGGCATATGACCTGATCGCTGAGGCGCTGAAAGAGCGCGGCGACTGTCTGTTTGAGTGGCGTCGGCACCCCCTGCTCAGGGCCATCGAAGCGGAGGACCAAAACCATGAGTGACCTTTGGTTCGCATGGCGTCCGGTGCGTCTCGTGTCCGGCAAGTGGGCTTGGCTCCGTCACGTTCACCGCATCCGGCGCGGGACGTTCCGCCTCAATCCTGATGAGCGCACATGGTGGGAGTATTGGGCATGACTTCATACGACAGCGATATCTCTCGCGGCCCCCACCGCCTGACCGTCAAGAGCTGGCACGATCAGTTCAACTGCCATGAATGCAAGGTAGAGGGTTCGACGCAGACGGTGTTCATCGACCTGTTTGTGGACGGAAAAATGCCGGACAGCGTCGGGCCAGACGATCTAGTCGGGGAAACTGTCGAAGTCGCCTACTCGCACGGATTTATCTGGCTTGCGTCAGAGCCTCGCATCGTGACCGACGAGCTGCCCGAGTGCCCCTCGTCGCCGACGAGCCGCCACCAGGTCGATACGTCGATGGAGAGCGGCCCGAACAATTGTTTCTACTGCGAAAGGGCAATGCCATGACGCACTACCTCAGCGGCTTCGTCGCCGACATCGAATGCAAACGCTGCGATGGCAACGGCTGGATTGAAGTCAGCCGCCACGGAATTTTGCGCGGCCTGCATCAGGAGGACTGCCCCGACTGCTGCGGACATGGATGGCGGCCGATGACGCAAGACGAAATAGATGACGCCGCCGAAGCGCAGCACGAAGCCATGTGCGACGGTGAGCCGCCTGTATCGATGACTGAGCAATGGCAACGGGCGGCCGATGAAAAGCGGGCGCTCCGGTCATGACCCAACCCCGCCTCCTCACCATTCCCGAAATGCTGGCCGTCGTGCTGGCGATTATCCTCATCGGCGGGGCGGCGCTGCTGCTTTTGCCGAACCCAGGAGCCTACTGATATGGCAACATCGCCCATCATCGAATTGCAGCCGAATTTGGCCGCCATGCTGGTCGCTCTGCATCGCAATCGCGCGGTCACGGTCGCTGACAATTCGGCGTCGGATCAAGCGCAGCGCAATATCGAGGCACTGGAAAAGGCCATCGTCGATCGCGTCAATGCGCTGATCGCCTGCGATGGCGTCACGCTCGACGATATCGCGGGGGCGGAGCTGTGAGCCGGGCCGCAAAGTCTTACTTCGATGAGAAGTATTCGCCCGCGCTCAAGGTGGTGGATGATTATGATCGTTCGCCGCGGCAGTTCACAATCGAGAATGACACCCTGCGCTTCGATGACTTTGACAGCCAGTACGTGAGTGTCTCGGGCTTTTTTGGCGAGCATTCTCCGTACACATTCGCGGAGGCTCCGGCCCTTCTTGCGATGTTGCGTCGGTGGGCGGCGCTTGAAGCTGGGGCTTGGCATGTTGACCGCCACGCAGCCGAGAAGGCGCGGCTCATGGCCGAAACGCGCGTCCTGATCTCCAAAGCTGAAGGATTGGGAGCATGAACGCCGTCAGTGTCTTCGAAGCCTTTGACCGTGAGCCAGATTCAGCCAAGCGTGATGCGGCCCTTGGTCGGCGCAAAGTTGGCAATGTCACCTATCATGACAATGTCGAGCAGGGCAGTGCCGCGTGGCTCCAAATGCGCTGCGGCCTAATGACTGCCAGTGAAATGAAGTTGGTCATTACCGCCCCGCCTAAGGAGGAGACGCGGATCAAGAAGAACGGTGAGCCGTACAAGCAGCGCGAATGGAATGTGGTCGCTGACGACGACGCTTGCCGGAAGCATATCTACGAGTTGGCCGCTCAGCGCATCACCAATTTCGTGGAGCCGCTTTTCCAGACCTTCGACATGATCCGGGGCCAGAACGATGAGGCGGAAGCCCGCGCCCGCTACGCCGAGCAGTTCGGCCCGGTGCAGGAAGTTGGTTTCATCACCAATGACAAGTGGGGCTTCACGCTGGGCTATTCCCCCGATGGCCTGCCGGTCGGTACGCGCGGCGGCATTGAGTGCAAGTCCCGCAAGCAGAAGTACCAAATTCAGACGGTGGTGGAGCATGCCCAAACCGGCGCAATCCCGTCCGAATTTATCATGCAGCACCAAACCGGGATGCTGGTCGGCGAACTCGACTGGATCGACTTCATCAGCTTCTCCGACAAGCTGCCGATGGCTGTGATCCGCGTCCATCCCGACGACGTGATCCAAGCCGCCATTCTGGAGGCCGCCGCCGCTGCCGAAGAGAAAATCGCCAAGATCATCGAAATTTATCAGGAGCAAACACAATGACCATCAGGTTCATTCCTGTCCACGAAATCACCGACCCGCGCACGATTGCCCTGGGGCTGTCGGGCGGGTCTGGCACCGGCAAGACCTTCACCGCCCTGCGCGTAGCGCGCGGCATCGCCGAAAGCATGACCGGAAAGAAGGGTGCGCCGATCGGCTATGTGGACACTGAGAACAAGCGGGCGCTGCACTACAAGGAAGCGTTCCCGGAAATGCTGCATTTCGACTTCACCGCCATCGATGACGATGGCGAATTGATCGGATTCGGCGTGGACCGCTGGATCGAAGTCATTGACGCGGCAGAGGCGGCCAAGCTGCCGGTCGTCATCCTTGATAGCTTCTCGCACGCATGGGAAGGCGTCGGCGGCGTGTTGGATGAGCAGGCCAAGGCGCTGGACCGTCTTGTCGAGCAGGCGCAGAAGCGGGCAAACGGCCGCTATGAAGTGGACCCGTCGAAGTTCGGCCAGTTGGCATGGGCCGAGGTCAAGCCGAAGTACCGCCGGCTGATAGACCGGATCGTCCGCGCCAAGACGAACATCATCATCTGCACCCGCGCCAAGCCCGTCATGCAGAAAGGTTTCGGCGACAAGGCTGAGAATGCGCGCGCGACCAAGACGCGCCGCAAGGATGTACCTTGGGATCCGGCGAGCGACGGCGACCTGATGTTCGAAATGACCGCGATGATTATCCTTGATCCCGTCGCCCCCGGCTGCCCGGTCCATCAGATCAAGGTGTCCGACCAGTTCAAGAACCTGTTCGACCCGCGCCGCCCCATGGGTGAAGCCACCGGCGCTGCCATGGCCGAATGGGCGAAGGGCGAAGGCGAGGCGCAGCGCCAGAAGGAAATCATGGACATGGCTCGCGACAAGGCGCGCGGCGGTGCAGAGGCTTTCAAGAAGTGGTGGGCAACGGACGAAGGTAAGGCCGCCCGCCAGACTTTGCGGCCGATCATGGACGAAATCCAGCAGATTGCCGCCGATGCCGATCGCGCTGCCAACCAGTCCGACGAAGACCCGTTCGGCGAAGGTCCGGCGGACGAGCAGCGCGGCGAGGCGTTCAACGACGCGGAAGCCGAAGCCATGGCGCAGCGTGCGCGTGAGGAAACCAATGCGATGGCGGCGGCTGCATGACCGCCCTAGACCGCCTCAACGCGATCGCCGCGACCCGCCCGCTGACCGAACTGGAAACGTCCCGGCTCGCCTGCCTCGTCCGCTACTACAACCGGACGCCGGAACAGCGCGCCCGCGACAATGAGGTGAAGCGCATCAACCACGCCAAGCGGCGGGCCGAGATCAATGCCCGCAAGCGCGAACGGTACGCGAAAGATTGGGTCTACGCTGAGAAGCGCCGCTTCGAAAATCGCGTGGATTACCGCCGCCGCACTCGCGCGGCTTAACCCAGGGAGACGAGATATGTCCTTTTTCGGATTGATGACAGTGAAGGCGCATGAGGCGGCGGTGGCGCATGAACGCTATTTCATCGCCTGCCGTGACGAGACGATCGTGGCGCGCAATGCGACGATCGAGCGGTTGCAGCGGGAGAATGCTCGGCTGCTGGCGGAAGTGTCGGGGCCGCAGGAGCAGAAGGACGAGGGCGCGACCTATGTCCTCAAATCGCTGGCGGACGCGCTGCATGTCGAAGACTGGTCTATCCAGAACGGCAGCGAGGAATGGGAAGGCGATGTGTGGGCCACTATGTTCCGCATCTTGGTCGATGCTGACGTGGTCGAGGAAGATCATCACACCGTCGCCACGCATAAGGTGATCGCCGGCCTAAACGCCCAACTGACAGCCGAGATTCGCGCGACTCAGCATTATGCCAAGCAGGTTCTCGACCTCGCTCCCGACGCCGAGAAATACCGCGAGCGCTGCCGCCGCGACCGCGAGCATGCAGCGGCCAAGCGCGCCCGATCCAACGGCAACCTCATCCCCGGCGGCCCGAAGAAGAAGGCTGCGGTCTTGGCTGAGCGGGCGGGGAGTGTGGGCGCATGATGTACGTCAACCGCCCCAATCATCCGTGCCCGTCATGCAAATCTCGCCATCCCCATCTGCACCCAGCAATGGCGATGGAAGGCGAGGTCGAGATTTGCACCGACGACTTCCACCTGATCCGCACGAACCAGAACCGCCAATCATACATCGACGCTGTTCATGCCAAGCGGGCGATCAAGGCCGCCGCCTAACCCCTCCACCGCCTCCAACCGCTCCCCCCAGCGGACACGGGCATAGAGCGCTCCCAGCGATGGCAAAGCTGGGGCGCGGGAGATTGATGATGGCACCGTTCAGCGCAGAACGCCGCGCCCGCACCATGGGCTTGATGATGAACCCGCCGCGTGAGGCGAAGGAAAAGCCACGCGGCCATCGGGAATGGATGGTGCCGTTGGCTGAGAGGAAGCGTCATGGGTGACACGCTCGCCATCATCGCCGTTATCTGGATCGGCTTTCCTCTTCACCGCATTGCCGACCACCTGTCGGAGCTGCGCAAAATGGCGGAAAGCAACCGCAAATGACCCGCCACCACGGCAAAGACCAGTGCGCCATGTCCGTCGCTTGCGAGGGCAAGGACGCCGACCACGGCCTGATGTGCAAGCATCACCGCGCCGAAGACCTTGCCATCCACGCCAACGACAATCGCGCGCCGGTCGTGTTCAGCGACGATGTTGACCCCAGCGCCCGCGAACCGAAGGAATTGCCATGACGATCCAGCACATCAAGGCGCATTTCGAGTGCGACGGCTGCGGTAAGCAGTTTACGGTCGGGATGGACTGCGCCGAACATACGCGGCCCGCTCTGCCGACGCTGACGGAACTTGCCGAAGACACCCTGCGCGGCGGCAATCCGATCACTGGCGAGTGCGGGTCTGTCCAGTGCGACCTTCACCTCTGCCGCGCCTGCACATCCAAAGCCGACGCGATTGGTGACGAGGACCATGTACCGACGCGGGAAGAAATCCTGCGCGCCACGGGAGCGATAGCATGACCGACGACAATGGACTGAGGGCGGCGCTGGCCGGGTTTGTAAATAGCCTGACCAACTTCGGCAGAAATCGCGAAACGCAATTATCTGTCAATCATGACGAACTGCGACTTTGCGTTGTGCAGGCGCAAGCAGCCCTCGCCACCCCCGAAATCGCCACCATCGGCACGCACTACGGCAACGGCGGGACGTTTGATCCCAGTGTGGCGGGGGCTGATGAGCCGGTGGCGTGGATGATCCGCAAATCTACCGGTGACTTAGGCGGTATCGTCACAACGAATGGTAAGCGCCTGACTGATGATGAAAAGCTGAAAGGATGGACCGAAACGCCCCTCTACGCCCATCCACCCGCCACCCAACCGACTGGCATGAAGCTAATTTCGGGCGGGTCCAGCCTGAGCCAAGGGTTTTCCGAAAAGGATATCCCGCCGTTCGTGCGCGACGTGCCCATCGAATATGACGATAGCGACGGTAGCGTTTGCGTTTTCACTGAAAACGGCGACCATGTATCGGTCACCAAGACGGGCAAAATTCATGTGTTCCGTCCGAACGACGGTAAGCCGGTAAGCGGCTCCACGACTTGTGACGAACTGATTGCGCCCGCCACCCAACCGACCCCCGATGTGGCGGCTATGCGGGAGGCGCTGGAGAAGGCTTTGAAACTTGGGAAGGATTACGCGGACGACTATGCTGGGACCATGGATGAAGTTCGCATACTTGCTGAAATAGCAACCATCCGAGCCATCCCTCTCCCCGAAGCGCCAGCCGCAGAGAAGGAGCTGCCGCCCATTTGGGAGCGCATGCAGGGGACTTGGCATCCCGGAGACGACGCATGAGCCTCAATTACTATCAGGCTGGTTGCAGGGCGTACCGCAATGGAATTTCCATGTTGGATCACGGCTATTCGCCCGGATCACATGCTGAGAAGCAATGGGTTCAGGGTTGGAAAAATGAGCAGTGGATACGCTCGCAGGAAGGGACGGGTCATGCCAGACATTACGGAAACTAATCCAGCCGCAACTTGTAACGATCGCTTACAGGTTGGGGATGAAGCGCCTTGCATGTGCGGCGATCCAGACTGTCGGTTGTGGCTGGAGCATGGACAGCCAGCCGCACCTGCCAAGGATAGCTTGACGACTGAGGCCTTCCGGATCGCCAACATGCACATGCTGGCAGTCGGAGCCTCCCTCCAGACGGTTGATGAGCGGTCGCGCTATGTGCAACGCCTTGCCAACGATATCGCCGCCCTCGCATCCGCTGTCACCGGGGCGGGGGAGGACTGCAAAACTTGCGGCGGCAATTCCGCCGATCTGACCGATATCGTAAAATGGCTTGAAGCCATCCGAGACGTTGTCCGCGAGGCTCATTTCGCCGCCGATGATAGTGAAGACCGGTCGAACGAAGACCCGCCGATACATTGTGTTCCTGCGAGCAACTTCGTTGACCTGTGCAATGCACTTGACGCCGCTGAGGCATTCGCCCGCGACGATGAATTGTGGAACGGGCCGGGGCCATTGGTGACACGGATCATTGATATGCTGCCCGCCCTCACCCCAGAGCCTGCCCCGGTGGAGGAAGCGAAGCCGCACCTTTACGCGGTCAGCGAAGATGAGGCGTTGGCAATGCTGGAGCCGACTGACGATGACAGGCGGGTGGCGCAGTCTATTTATCTCTGCCAGCGCGAAACCGGGTCATGGAAGAGCGAGGACGTTGCCCGCCTGATCGCCTCCTACCGCGCCATGCTGACGCTCGCCGCCCTATCCGGCCAAGCTGGCGGGGAGGAAGGGGCATGAACGTCACCATTGATGATATCGACGTCGCAGAAGGCGCGATGAAGAACCTTCGCGTGAAGCTGCAAGCTATCGGCCGCGAGATTTACCAGATGCGCGAGGGCGAAGAGCTTGGTCCGCAATATGGCTTTGATTGCTACATCAGGAGCAATTTCGCGGGCAGCAACTACATGGATCAGGAGGGGCCTGACTGGGGTGTTGGGACGCCTATCCTTAGCTTGCGGTATTACTGGCCGCGCGGTGAGGACACCCTTGCGGTGACGATGCCTTTGGGCTGGATCGAGCAGGACTGGCGCGCCCTAGAGCAGGCACGTCTTGACGAAGAACGGGCCGCCGAGACTGAGCGCAAAAACGCAGCAGATGAGACGGCGGCTAGGCTCCGCGAAGAGCGGGATATCAAGGAATATGCGCGGCTGTCGGCTAAATTCCAGCAGAAGGGCGCGGGCCGATGAGCGGGGCGAACGAAATGCCGTGGACCCAGCGCGACCGCGAGCATCTGGCGAGGGTAAAAGCGCAATGTCCGGCCGTCGCCTATGGATGGTGCCAAGCACCCTATTCTTGCGCGCAGCCATGCACCGGGCGCGGCGGCAACAGCTTTGCGAAGGAACCCACCCAATGACCCCCAAAAGCGAGCAGATCGCCGTGTCTGAGAGGGCGAGGGATATCCTCTCCATTCATGCGCTCAAAAACGGATACCCCCTAGCCGCAGCATCCATCGCGAAGGGCGATGACCCGTACTTCAACAAGGTCATTCTCGACGCTATGATGGAATTCGCTGATGAGAGATGCGGATGGCGACCCATTGAAACCGCGCCACAGGACGGCAGCACGATCGATGTATGGCGCGATAGTAGCCGCGAAACCGTCTACTGGGGATTCCCTCCCCATGAGTGCGGAGAGATGGGCCAGTATTGTGATAGCGACTGGCATAGCCTGACCAAGCGTGGCTGGATTTGCTCGACCTTTGGCGAGTACGTTGGCGGCAAGCACGATCCGTTTACGCATTGGAAGCCGCTGGACACGGGACCGCACACCGCCATCCGCAACCTCTCCACCCACGGCTCTCATGATGGTGGGGCGAGGTGATGGGGGCGCAGGCTTTTCCCCGCAGTCCTGAGATAAAGCGGCTCATCAAGGCGGCAAAGGACGCCGGCATCCAGATCGGGTCGGTGGACATTCGGCCCGATGGCATCACAATCTACCCAGCCGACAAGGCCCAAGGTCAATCCCCCTATGATATCTGGAAGGCGCAAAACCAAAGTTGAGACTGGCTTGCACGTTGTGCGCAAACTGCGCCCCGGCAAGCCAGCGCTTTTCTATGTCTATGCCTACCGTGGCGGCCCCCAGGTCCATACCTGCGAAGGCGAGCGCCCGACCATCACGCCAGCGATATTAGACGCGGCGGCAGAGGCGCGCAGGCACATGATTGCCACTGCCTCCGACAATCTTGACCGGATCATCGCCGCGTATCAGCGCAGCCCTGAATGGAAGGGGTTGGGCGACCGGACAAAGAAAGACTACCGGATCGAGTTGAAGAAACTCTCCGAGAAATTCGGCAAGGTGCCGTTCCCCGTCTGGAACGATCAGCGGATGCGCGTCGATGTGATGGAGTGGCGCGCAACCATGGCGGACAAGCCCCGCACCGCCGACAAGGCCATAGTCATGCTCGCAACCCTGCTTTCGTGGGGTGGGACGGAGGGCATGATAGGCCGGAACGTCGCGGCGGGCATCCCTATGCTTTACAAGGCCGATCGGTCGGCAATCATCTGGAGCGAATCAGACTGGAAGGCGATCGAGCCTCATTGCTCATCTGAACTTTGGCAGGCGCTGCGATTCGGCAGTCTGACCGGATTTCGCCTTGGCGACCTTGTGGATGTTGCTGCCGAGCATGTCGGCCCTAGCGCCATCGTGTTCGTGACGGCCAAGCGAAAGAAGCGCGTCGTGGTTCCGCTGCTGGCAGAGTTGCGGGCGCTACTGAATGAGATTGGTCGTGAATCTGGAACCATCCTCCAGAATAGCCGGGGCAAGCCGTGGACCGAAAGCGGCCTTGGCGGCGTTTTTCAGAAGGCCAAGGCTAAGGCGGTTGGCTTCGACAAGGCGCTGCGCATCCACGACCTTCGCGGAACGTATGCGACATGGCTGGCCCGGAAGGGGCTGACCGATCAGGAAATCGGCCGCATCGTTGGCTGGTCAGAGAAGCAGGTTGCCGAAATCAGGATGCGCTATGTGAACGAGGAGCATGTGGTGGCGTCGTTGGTCGAGCGGCTGAACGCCAAAAATAACGCTTCCTAGAGGTGTTATATAACGCTATGTGTAGCGTTATGAAGTATGAGCATCTGATGACCGATAAGGATCGCGCCGACCTCGCAGAGGCGGAGCGGCTGACGGTCGAGGGGCGAGACCTTCGGAAGCGTGTTTTTGGCCGCCTTCGCGGTCGAGCGCACAGGGCTTCAAAAGGCAATTAGGTGTAAACCGACTGTAAACTGGTCGGTGAAAATGTCGCTAAGTGCTTGAAAAATGGTAGCGGAGGAGGGACTTGAACCCCCGACACGCGGATTATGATTCCGCTGCTCTAACCAGCTGAGCTACTCCGCCCCAAAGGGCCTCGCCGGGCGCTTCGCCCTGCGGTGAGGCGGCGCTATACGCAGGGGATGCGGGGTGGTCAACAGGGCTTTGCAGAAAAGTTGCGCAATCATTTTCGCCGCACCTCCCAACCGGCCGGCAGCGCCATCGGATAGGTCGCCAGCGCGTCGTCATCGACCGCTTCCACCGCCTCGCTGACCAGTGGGCCGAGCTTGGCCATGTCGGGATTATGGCCGGCGCCCGGCGCGATCAGCCAGTCGGTCGGGTGGCCGGCGGCGGCGAACAGGGCGCTGGCCTGGCCCATGTCGACCCGGTCGTCGGCGGTGCCGTGGATCATCACCAGCGGCGCCTTGATCTTGGTCGCGGCGTCCAGATTGTTCCATTTGTCGGGCAGCAGGGCACTCATCCCGCCCGGCGCGGATTCGGACAGCTTGTCGAAGGTGGAGAGGGTGACGACGCCGGCCACCGGCATCGTCGCTGCGACATGCAGCGCCACCGCGCCGCCGAGCGAATGGCCGACCAGGAAGATGCGGGCATTGGAGCCGATCAGGTTGCGCGCCTGTGCGATGAAGCGGCGGCCGTCATCCACCATGCTGGCCTGCGTCGGGCTGCCCGGATTGCCGCCGAAACCGCGATAGGACACGACGATGACATGATCGCCCCGGCCGGTCAGATGTTCGGCATAGCGCGCGGCGACGCCCTGATTGGACCCGCGACCGTGGAAGAAGAGGATGACGTCGCGGTCCATCGGTTCGCCGGGCCAGTAATAGCCGGTCAGGGACAGGCCATCCGCCGTCGCGACCGGGAATGTCTGTGGTCGCACATGGGTCCATTGTGCGATGTCGATTGTCGTGTCGCTGGCCTTGTAGATCTGATCGCGCACCGCACCTGCGCAACCGGTCAGGGTCAGCGACGCGGCGATCAGGCAAGAGGCGAATGTCCGGCGAAAACGGCTCATCCTATACTGTCCCCTCAAAAGGCTGTGCGCAGAAACGAAATGTAACGGCTTTTCCGCCATATATCATGAACTGCCGGGAAACCTTTTTCCGCCTCGCCATTTTTGCCTTGCATTCGCCACAGGGCGGCGCACACATATTGCAATGCACAACCGGCCGCTGGCCGAGGGAGGATCGTCCACTTGCCCTTCCATGAAATGTTTGAGCCGGATGGTTCGATACGCGCCTGTTATGACGAAGTGCAGAAATGGGTGGAGCGAACGGGCATAGCCGGACTCAATCGCCGCATGGATGAGGCGGAGGCGATCTTTCGCCGCATCGGCATCACCTTCGCCGTCTATGGGGAGGGGGGCGACCCGGAACGTCTGATCCCGTTCGACCTTTTGCCGCGCATCTTCACCGCGAACGAATGGCGCATCCTGGACAAGGGCATCCGGCAGCGGGCGCGGGCCTTGAACGCCTTCCTGCACGACGTCTATCATCGCGGGGAAATCGTGAAGGCCGGCATCATGCCCGCCGACATCATCTATCGCAACAGCGCCTATCTGGCCGAAATGGCCGACTTCACTCCGCCGGGGAAGGTTTACAGCCATATCGTCGGCATCGATATCGTGCGGACCGGGCCGGGCAGTTTCGAGGTGCTGGAGGATAATTGCCGCACCCCATCGGGCGTATCCTACATGCTCGAAAATCGCGAGATCATGACGCGCATGTTCCCCGAACTGTTCGCGCAGGGGATCGTTGCGCCGGTAGACGATTATCCCGCCGAATTGCTCAAAAGCCTGAAGGAAGTCGCGCCGCCCGCGTGCAAGGGCGATCCGGTGGTGGTCGTGCTGACGCCCGGCTCGCTCAACAGCGCTTATTATGAACACAGCTTCCTCGCCGACCTGATGGGCGTGGAACTGGTCGAGCCGGCGGACCTGTTCGTCGACAATGACCGGGTGTGGATGAAGACGACGCTGGGGCCGAAGGCGGTGGACGTCATCTATCGCCGCATCGACGATGAATATATCGACCCGCTGGTCTTCCGCCCGGACAGTCTGCTGGGCGTGCCGGGTATCTTCAACGTCTATCGCAATGGCGGCGTGACGCTGGCGTCGGCGCCGGGGTCCGGCATCGCCGACGACAAGGCGGTCTATATCTACGTCCCGGAAATGATCCGCTTCTACCTTGGCGAAAAGCCGATCCTGGACAATATCCAGACTTGGCAGTGCGGCAAGCCCGACGAACTGCAATATGTGCTGGAGAACCTCCACGAACTCGTCGCCAAGGAGGTGCACGGCTCGGGCGGCTACGGCATGCTGATCGGCCCCAAGTCGACCAAGGACGAGGTCGAGGCCTATGCCGCCCGGATCAGGGCCAATCCGCATGAGTTTATTGCCCAGCCGACGCTGGACCTGTCCACCGTGCCGACGCTGGGCCCGGCGGCAGTGGTCGGTCGCCATGCGGACTTTCGTCCCTATTGCCTGGTCGGCAAGCAGATCCGCCTCGTTCCCGGCGGGCTCACCCGCGTCGCGCTGACCGAAGGATCGCTGGTGGTCAACTCCAGCCAGGGCGGCGGGGTCAAGGACACATGGGTGTTGCAGGACTGATGATGGCCATATCCTTCACCCGCCCCACAGAAAATAAGGGCATCACCCCATGCTGAGCCGGACCGCCGAAAATCTCTTCTGGATGGCGCGCTATATGGAGCGGGCGGAGGCGACGTCGCGGCTGCTGACCATGGGGCAGCGGATGGCGATCCTGCCCGGCGCGCATCATCGCGACGAATGGCGCTCCGTCGTGCGCGCCACCGGCTCCGGCCATCAATTCCCCGAAGGACAGCAGGTGACGGAAAGCGATGTCGTCGCCTTCCTGATGCTGGATCTCGACAACCCCTCCTCGATCCGCTCCTGCCTGCTGAAAGCCCGCGCCAACGCCAAGTCGGCCCGCACCATGCTGACGCAGGATATGTGGGAGGCGCTGAACGAAGGCTGGCGCAAGCTCGACAGCTATGATGTCGGCGAAGCGCGCCAGCAGCTCCCCGCGCTGATCGACTGGGTGAAGACCCGCGTGATGACATTTCGCGGCGCCGCCCATTCGGGCCAGCTGCGCAATGAAGGGCACGACTTCCTGCGCACCGGCTCCGCGCTGGAGCGGGCGCAGATGACGCTGCGCCTGCTCGACGTCAAATATTATGTCCTGCTCCCTGAAACCGAGGTGATCGGCGGCAATCGCGACCATTATCAATGGACGTCGGTGCTGCACGCGCTGTCGGGCAGCCGCGCCTATCATCATGTCTATGGCGGCACCTACACGCCCTGGCAGATCACCGATTTCCTGATGCTGAACCGCCTGTTCCCGCGCAGCGTCGCCTATTGCTACGACCAGCTGGCCTATCGGCTCAATCGCCTCGCGGGCTGGCACGATGCGCGCGCCGCCTGCAACGACACGGTGCAGGAGATGGTCGCCGCGCTGGAGAAGCTGGACAGCGGCGAGATCTTCCGTTTCGGCCTGCATGAAACGGTGCAGCACGGCCTGTCCATGACCAACCGGCTGGGCAGCGAGATTGCCCAGGCCTATCATTTCGGCTGATTGGAGGAGGAAAGGGGGCAGGCCATGAAATTGATCGTTCGCCACCAGACCGTCTATCGCTACGCGGCCAGCGCCGGCCGGGTGGCGATGCGGCTGAAGCTGATGCCGGTCGATACGCCCGCACAGAGCGTGCTGGAATGGCAGGTCAGCGTCAATGGCGAGCCGCTCACCGGCTTCCACCCCAACAGCTATGGCGAGAAGGAGGCGATCTGGATTCGCCATGACCGGCTCGACCATGCGACCATCGTGGCGGAGGGGCTGGTCGACACCCGCGAGAGCCATGGCGTCGTCGGTCATCTCAGCAGCCGGGTCGATCCCCGTTATTTCCTGCGCGACACCCGCCTGACCCGCGCGTCGGCCGGCATCGCCGCCATGGCCCGCGACCTGCCCGAACAGGACGGCCCGCTCGCCACGCTGCACGCCCTGTCCGCCGCCGTCAGCGACGCGGTCCACTACCGCGCCGGCGTCACCACGTCGGACACCACCGCCGCCGAAGCCTTCGCGCTGGGCGCTGGCGTGTGTCAGGACCATGCGCAGGTCTTCATCGCCGCCGCCCGCACGATCGGCATCCCCGCTCGCTACGTTTCCGGCTATCTGCTGGCGGGGGAGGGGGATGCGCTCCACGAAACCCATGGCTGGGCCGAAGCCTGGCTGCCGCAACTGGGCTGGATCGGCTTCGACCCGTCCAACCGCGTGTGCGTGACCGAACGCTATCTGCGCGTTGCCAGCGGCCTTGATGCAGATGAAGCCGCGCCGATCCGTGGCTCCGTCACGGTCGCGGGCGACATATGGATTGACGCCGACGTCCGTATCGCGCAGGCGGAGGACGGAGTCGAGGAACGGCAGCTGCAAAGGCAGCAGCAACAAAGCACCCCGCCGCCCGACTCTGCGGGTTGAACAACGCGACCGCCTGCGTCCGACTCAGGCATCGCGGCAGAGAGAAGCAGGAGGCCAGGGGGGCCGTGACTTATTGTGTGGCCGTGCGCGTGGACCAGGGACTGGTCATGCTGTCCGACACCCGCACCAATGCGGGCATGGACAATATCGCGCGTTTCCGGAAGAGTTTCACCTATCATGTGCCGGGTGAGCGCGCGATCACGCTGATGTGTTCGGGCAACCTGTCCATCACGCAAGGGGTGAAGGCGACGCTGAGCAAGGCGATCAAGGAATCGCAGCTCGACCCCGATGTCGAAACCATCCTCAATTGCGACACCATGCACCGCGTGGCGCAGATTGTGGGCGAAGCGATGCAGAAGATGCAGCTACGCTATCGCTCCAACATCGAAATGGGCGGCTCCGCTTCCAGCGCGTCGATCATGATCGCGGGCCAGCGCAAGGGCGGCAAGCCGCGCCTCTACCTCATCTATTCCGCCGGCAATTTCATCGAGGCGACGGAAGACACGCCCTTCTTCCAGATCGGCGAGCATAAATATGGCAAGCCGATCCTCGACCGGATCATCAGCCGCGAAACCACGCTGGAGGACGCGACCAAGGCGGTGCTGGTGTCGATGGATTCGACGCTGCGCTCCAACCTCTCGGTCGGCATGCCGCTCGACCTGACGGTGATCCCGACGGACGCCTACGACTTCCGCGTCCGCACCCGGATCGAGGCGGACAATGAAGAATTCCTGATGATCTCCCAGGGCTGGAGCGCGGCCCTGCGCAAGGGGTTCGAGGATTTGCCTAACGTACTGGATTGAGGGGATTGCTACAGCGCGCTTAAGGGCGTCCGTTCGCCCTGCGCCTGTCGAAGGGCATGGCTGAGCGAAGCCGAAGCGCCTTCACATCACGGCATCACGACAGGCACCGCATCCAGCCCGGCCGCACGCTTGGCGAACTGGCGATCGAAGGTCAGAAAATCGCTGCAATGGGCAGATCGTGCCAGATGGAGGGCATCGGCAAAGTCCATCCCGCCTTCCATCCAGTCCAGCGCGACCGCCAGCAATGCCGGCTCCTCAACCTGCATGCGCGGCAGGCCAGCCAGTCCTCGAAAGGCTTGCGCAATCTTGGCAAGCGCAAATCCATAGCCCGCGCGCAACACCCATTCCGTCTCCAGCAGCACGGTGGCGCCCAGAAATATGTCCCTGCCGTCGATTGCGTTGCGGGCCTGCTGCGCCTGTTCCGCATCGTCGGCGGTCAGCAGCCTTATGACGATATTGGTATCAATCGCGCGCACGCCGCGCCGCCTCCCGCGCGATGACCGCGTTCATGTCCTCGACCGACAGGGCCGGTCGATCGGACCGGAGCGATCCGAAAACGGCGTCGAGGTCGGTGGCCGGAAAGATCGGCGCAGGCTTCAGAAGCACGCCGTCCGCCGTCTCCTCGACCAGCAACTTCGTACCGGCGCCCCAATGCTTCTGGTCACGGATCGCCTTGGGCAGGATGACCTGTCCCTTGGTCGATACGGTAGTCGTGATCCGATCATGCGCGCCCATGCGATGCTCCGATGGTAAGGCGTGGGTAAGATAGGCTGTCGGAAGGGCGGAGGCAAGGAGGTTGCTTGAACGCGAGGGAAGCGGACATTCGTGGATGCGCCATTTCACGCCATGGTGCGGTTTATTTCCGCTTCCCAAAAGCGGATAGACATTCAGGGAGTGCGCCGTATTTCGGGGAATACCGATCGGGCTTACAAATGATCTGTGCGGGCAGAAGTGAATAATTGCCAGACGTTAGCAGTTCGACGGTCCGAATTTTTGTATGATATTACGTGTCGGTACTAGGTTTCCTGACACGCACCGCATTGCAGACGTCGCATTGTGCGACATATTCGCCCTCATCGCCAATCTCGGGCCGCCACGTTACGGTGATCTTAAACGAACCGCACTTCCCGCATTTTTCTGGGGCATCGGCGAGGGAGCGAAGTGCGAGCATCATAAGCTGATCGACAATGTATTCGGTCGCCGAGAGCGCGAGTTGCGCATCGTGGCGCGTCGCGTTTTTGGCATGAGTAAGCCAATTCACTAGTTCCCAGCCCTTATTTGCCATCGACTTTAGATAGCCGCGCACGAACTCTGCGGAACCGCCTGCCGCGATTGAACCGATGACGTGTTCAGCCCATGCTTTGAAGTCGCTCAGTTTCGGTGGCTCAAGGACTTTTTCGAGCATTCCTGCCTCCGCAATTTCGCGAATGAACGTGGTCAGGGCTTCGCGGCAAAGCATTCCCACCGCCTGAAAATCCTCGGATTCGTCAGCGGCATCAAACCTTTCCTGCGCCTGAAAGATTTTCCGTGAGGTTATGAGAAGCATTTCGTCGCCGCTGTCGTTTTGCCTAATTTCGCGCTTCGCCGCGACGCGAGACATCACGCCGATATGAAATGAGAGTGTGTAATCGAGGCTCGGCATGAGCGTTTGCGAGTAGAGATTGGTAGGGCTGGTGATTACCCACCATCGCCCGTGGTTGGTATGCACGTCCCAAGCGTCATAGTCTGTGCCATGCACCCGTTCTGACTTTATTTTCTCGGCATGTTCAACCAACTCCTCTTCAAGCCCGGTCGCACCGAATTCTTCAAGTTCGCTTTCCCGCTTGGCATTGCATTGCCATTCGACGTATTCGGAAATTTCTCGGGCCTGATGCTCGTTCATCCCGAGAACGAAGGCATGCAACTCTTTCTTATCGAGTGGCGGTGGGACCACGCAATCATCGGTCTTTGCGGCTTCGTCGTGTTGGTTACTCATACGTCTGAAGTACCCATTTTAGCCGCATATTGGTGTGCGACAATTGCGCTAGATCGGTAAGCTCCCACCCGCGCAGCCTTTTCTGAGCGAGGCGAGCTTTCCGCAGCTTTCATGACAGCCGCACGGTGCCTCAAGTGACAGCGGATAGGGAACTATTCCTTCCTACGTGCTCGTAGCCAGACAGTCTGAAATCAGCAAATTTCTGTCGCTCCAACATCCTTCCCAAATAGGATTTCGTCTGATCTACCCTCGGCATGGACCAGCCTTCCTCCATCCCTCCCTGCACCACGCCCCACATCCCCGCACCCCAATCCCGCCCGCATCCCCCAATAGGAAGTGACGCTTCGCGAGCGCCATGGGGAAGCTTCGCGAACGCTTCACGAAAGCTTCGCGAGCGCTTCCGGCCCATTTCGGGCTTCACACTGTGAACTTCGCACGCCATCCCGCGCCACCCCCAAAGTCCCGCTTGCCCGCCCCCATGCAAATCCTTCGCTTGGCGCGCGGCGTGGGGGTGCCTATCTCTCTGGCCGACACGAATCACAGTTGAAAGCCTGACATGACCGCCACCCATTCCACCCGCATGCTCATCCTCGGTTCCGGCCCGGCCGGCCTGTCTGCCGCCATCTATGGCGCGCGCGCGGGTCTGGCGCCGATCGTGGTGCAGGGGATGCAGCCCGGCGGGCAACTGACCATCACCACCGACGTGGAAAATTATCCCGGTTTCAAGGATGTGATCCAGGGGCCGTGGCTGATGGAGCAGATGCAGGCGCAGGCCGAACATGTCGGCGCGCAGATGATGTATGACCAGATTGTCGACATCGACCTTAGCGAACGCCCCTTCCGCCTGACCGGCGACAGCGGCACGCTCTATGTCGCCGACACGCTCGTCATCTGCACCGGCGCGCAGGCCAAATGGCTGGGCGTCGAGGGCGAGGAGCATTTGCAGGGCAAGGGCGTGTCGGCCTGCGCCACCTGCGACGGCTTCTTCTATCGCGGCAAGAAGGTGGTGGTGATCGGCGGCGGCAACACCGCAGTGGAGGAAGCGCTCTACCTCACCAACCACAGCCATGACGTGACGCTGATCCACCGCCGCGACAGCCTGCGCGCCGAAAAGATCCTGCAAGCGCGCCTGCACGCGCACCCCAATATCAAGGTGCTCTGGAACAAGGCGGTGGACAAGTTCGTCGGCGGCGGCACGCCCGAAGGTCTGGTCGGCGTCGACCTGATCGACACGGTAACGGGCGAAAAGTCGCATGAAGCGACCGACGGCGGCTTCGTCGCGATCGGCCATCATCCCGCGACCGAGTTGTTCGAGGGCAAGCTGCCGCTCGACGAAGGCTATATCGTAGTGGAAAAGGGCACGACCCGCACCGCCATCCCCGGCGTCTTCGCGGCGGGCGACGTCACCGACAAAATCTATCGGCAGGCCGTGACGGCGGCGGGCATGGGCTGCATGGCCGCGCTCGACGTCGAGAAGTTCCTGGCGGAACAGGATTTCGAGGAACTGGTGGAAGCCTGAGCTTCCATGGGGCGGGTCGGCTTTTAGCCGACCTTGCCCTGCGCAAAGGCGACCAGCGAGCCGAATGTTTCGAACGTGTCGCCGTCGATATCCTCATCCTCGATCAGGATGTCGAACCGGTCCTCGATCTCGGTCAGCAGGCCCGCGACCGCCATCGAATCCAGTTCGGGAAGGGCACCGAACAGCGGGGTGTCCGCGTCGAACGCATCGACCCTGTCCTGCGACAGGCCGAGCACGTCGCGCAGCAACGCCCGCATCAGGCTGTCCACATCGAGGGTCCGGTCGACCGGTTGAGAATTTTGCGCCTGCATAATGGCCGCCTAACTACTGGTTCGCTGGCTAACCTACAAGCGCGGAAATCGCGGTGCGGGCGGCGGGCAGCCAGGCGGAGGCGAAACGGGGGTTGAAGGCATCGAGCTGATGGAGCGCAATGCGCTGCTCCATCCAGTCGGTTTTGTAGCCATTGTCGCCGGTCCCATAGTCGATCAGGCGCACCCGATCCCGGTCGATGGCGCGTTCGAACATGGCATGGCTTAGCAAGGTGCCGGGGGAGACGCGGTCGTAAGCGGCATCGTGGCTCAGCTTGTGGATCAGTGCGATGCCATTTTCCACGGTCCAGAGCTGGGTCGCCACCGCTTGCCCGTCCCGATGGGCAAAGCCGAGCCGCAACGTCCCTGCCGCGCTTTCCCGCTCGGCCAGATCGCGGAGGAAATCGAGGCCCGGCTCCGCCTGCTTCCAGCTACGGTCATGCACATCGACATAGTCCCGCCACAGATCGTCGGTCAGCCGCCGGGCGATGGACAAGGTGAAAGGATTGCCGCGCCCCTTGCGCTTGACCAGGCTGCGCAGTTTGCCCGGCCGCGACGCCCAGTAATCGGCGAAGCTGCGCCCCTCGACAGGCAGAAGGTGCCGACCGCCCATCGCCCGTTGCACCGCGAACCAGCCGGCGCGGCGCAGCGCCTGCATCATCGGCGCGCTGTCCTCCAGCGGATAGAGGCTGATCTGCGCGCAGGTCATGAGCAGATGGCGGGCGATCCGTTCCAGCAACCGCTGCTGCGTCGCCGGATCGGGGGCGCCGACAAATATCGGCCCCCAGGAAAAACTGTACCAGTTGGCGAGCGCGCTGACATGGCGGGGTGAGGGGGCAATCAGGAACAGCCATGCTTCCCGACCGTTTTCCTCTTCCGCCGCAACAATGCGGACGGGCGTGTCGGCGAGGCAATGAGCATGGAGCGAGGCAAACCAGTCGAGACGGTCGAACAAGCCGGGCACAGCGCCACGGTCGAGACGACCGGCCAGCGCCTGCCTCGCCTCGTCCAGCCTGTGATATTCCCTTAGGCCCCGCAACCGACTATCTCCGCCCCAGCCACGGATCACGCATAGGATAAAAACATCGCCATGGGGTTAAGCATCTGTGACTGATTATTTCTCCCCGACCGACGCTGTGCGGGTGCAGCCGCTCGATCATCTGCTGCTGCGCGGTGATCCGACGCGGGCGGCGCTGGATGGCCGGTCGGGCAGCTATACTTATGCGGAACTGGAAGAAACGCTGGGCCGACTGGCAGGGTGGCTCGCCGGGTTCGGGCTGGAGAAGGGCGCGCGAGTCGCCAGTTGGGTCGCCAAAGGGCCAGTCGCAGCGTTGATGCCATTGGCTGCGCCTCGGGCGGGACTGGTCCATGTACCGATCAATCCGCTGCTCAAACATGCACAGGTCGCGCATATCCTGGCGGACAGCGGCGCGATGCTGTTGATCGGCACGGCGGCACGACTCGACAGCCTGATGCCCGGCGAAGTGCCGACGGGATGCCAGTTGCACCGCGAGGATGACGCAGCGTGCGCGATGAGCGGCGGCGCAGCGATCGGCCCGTCTGGGGCGGCGCCCGACGATCTGGCGGCGATTCTCTACACCAGCGGCTCGACGGGCCGGCCCAAGGGCGTCATGCTGAGCCATGCCAATCTCTGGCTGGGTGCGGCGGCGGTTGCCGATTATCTCAAGCTGACGTCGCAGGATCGTACCGCCTGCGTCCTGCCCTTCAGTTTCGATTATGGGCAGAACCAGTTGCTTTCCACATGGTATGCGGGCGGTTGCGTCTATCCGCTCGACTATCTGACGCCACGCGACGTGGTGAAGCTGGTAGATCGACGTGATATCACCACGCTGGCGGGGGTGCCGCCGCTCTGGGTGCAGTTGACCGAACTGGACTGGCCGGAAGCTGTGGCGGGGAAATTGCTGCGGCTGACGAATAGCGGGGGCGCGCTCACCCGGCCGCTGGTAGCTAAGCTGCGCGCGCTGTTTCCGCAGGCGAATCTTTATCCCATGTATGGCCTGACGGAGGCGTTCCGCTCCACTTACCTGCCGCCCGCGCTGGTCGACAGTCATCCCGATTCCATGGGTAGCGCCATTCCCTTCGCGGAGATCTTGGTTGTGCGCCCGGACGGCAACCTGACCGAGGATGAAGAGCCGGGCGAACTGGTCCATTGCGGCCCGCTGGTGGCACAGGGCTATTGGCGCGATCCTGTACGGACAGCAGAGCGGTTCAAGCCCGCGCCGGCCGACTCGCGCTATGGTGGGATGGCGGTCTGGTCGGGGGACACGGTGCGGCGCGACGCACAGGGGTTACTTTATTTCGTCGGCCGCGACGATGCGATGATCAAGTCGGCGGGCAACCGGATCAGCCCGACCGAGGTTGAGGAAGCAGCCGTCGCCGTGCCCGGCGTCGCCGAAGCGGTAGCGATGGGGGTGACGGATGATCGACTGGGGCAGGCGGTGCGCCTGTTGCTGCGGTCGGCTGACTCGGATGTTGCGCAGACCGTCGCGGCCCATCTGAAAAGCGAACTGCCCAATTTCATGCAGCCCAAGGATATCGTCGTGCTTCCAGACTTTCCCCGCAATCCCAATGGCAAGATCGACCGGGTCGCGCTGGCGAAGGAGCATGGCGCATGAAGCCGATGGGACCGATCCCCACCTGGTTCGGCGAGGAAGAGAATATGCTGGTCATCGGCGGCTGCGGTGCGGCCAGTCTGGTGGACGAAGCGGGCGACACGCCGCTGTTCGTCTATGACATGGATGTTGTCGCGGCACAGGTGCGCCGTTTCCGTGAGGCCATGCCGGATGCGTTGCATCTGCATTATGCGATCAAGGCGAATCCCTATGCGCCGTTGCTGGCGCGCATGGTGGGGCAGGTCGATGGCTTCGACATTGCATCCGGGGGCGAACTGGCGATCGCACTGGAGGCCGGAATGGCGCCGAATCGGATCAGTTTCGCCGGGCCGGGCAAGCGCGACGACGAACTGGAAGCGGCGATCTTTGCCGGCGTGACGATCAATCTGGAATCGGAAGGCGAGGGGCGCCGTGCCCTTGCCGTGGCCGATCGGATCGGCAAGCGGCCCCGTCTGGCCGTGCGGGTCAATCCGGACTTCGACCTCAAAGGGTCAGGCATGCGCATGGGCGGCGGGGCCAAGCCGTTTGGCGTGGATGCGGATCGGGCGGCGGCGCTGGCGCGCGCGATGATCGATGCAGGCGCGGACTGGCAGGGATGGCATATCTTCGCCGGCAGCCAGAATCTCGATCCGCTGGCGATCATCGAGACGCAGGCGGCGACGATAGCGCTGGCGGCCCGCCTGTCGGATGCGGTTGGCGAAACCCCGCCGCTGGTCAATCTGGGCGGCGGCTTTGGCCTTGCCTATTTCCCCGGCGATAACCGGTTGGACATTCGCCCGATCGGCGTTGCGCTGGGCAACGAGTTGGACAGCTTGCCAGGCATTTTGCAGAGCAGCGCCTTTGCGATCGAACTGGGCCGCTGGCTGGTGGGAGAGGCCGGCGTCTACCTGACCCGCGTCGTGGACGTGAAGGTTAGCCAGGGCGAAACCTTCGTGGTGGTCGATGGCGGCCTGCATCACCAACTGGCGGCCAGCGGCAATTTCGGCACGGTCGTGCGGCGCAACTATCCGATTGCGGTCGCCAACCGTTTCGGTGCGCCACTGGCAGCCGATCCGGTGACAGTGGTGGGATGCCTCTGTACCCCGATAGACAGGCTGGGTGACAAGGTCGCCCTGCCGTCTGTGAGGGAAGGTGACCTGATCGCCATCTTCCTTGCTGGGGCCTATGGCGCGTCTGCCAGTCCTGCGGCTTTTCTTGGTCATCCAAGTCCTCGTGAACTTTTACTTGGCTGATTTGCACAGGACTTAACTCCTAACGGTATCTTTACCCTTTCACGCCATGAAGGTGGTCGGAGCCATATGCCGATCGGTCGCCTGTCCTTCGTTGGCGGTCGCTGGCGCATGGCCGCACGAAGGGATGAGATTATGCGTTTTGTGTCGGTTTCCAGGCTTTTGATGGGTGCGTCACTGCCCGCCGTTGCCTTGTCGGGCTGTGCGTCCGCGCCGTCCGGGCCGCAACTGCCGCCGGCATCCTTCGTGTCGACGCAGGAGGGGCCGGGCGAGGAATATGTCATCGGCCCGCTCGACGACCTGACCATTTTCGTGTGGCGTAATCCCGAACTGGGCGCGAAGGTGCAGGTGCGCCCCGATGGCCGTATCACCACGCCGCTGATCACCGACATGCCGGCCGTGGGCAAGACGCCCAAGATGCTGGCCGACGATATCAAGCTGGCGCTGACCCAATATATCGAAAATCCGCTGGTGTCGGTCATCGTCAATAATTTCAGCGGCACGTTCAGCCAGCAGATCAGGATTGTGGGCGCGACGGAAAAGCCGGCGTCCATTCCCTATAGGGCGAACATGACCGTGCTGGACGCGATGATCGCGGTCGGCGGCCTCAGTGAATATGCGGCCGGCAACAAGGCGCGTCTTGTCCGTTTCGACAAGGATACGGGCAAACAGAAGGAATATCAGGTGCGCCTGGGCGACCTGCTGAAGAAGGGGGATACGCGCGCCAACGTGCTGCTGTCGCCCGGTGACGTCATCATCATTCCTGAAAGCATGTTCTGACCATGGCGGGCCTTTACGACGAACTGCTGGTCCTGTTGCACGGCATCTGGAGCCGCCGCTGGGTGGCGCTTGCCGTCGCCTGGGGCGTGTGCATGCTGGGCTGGCTGGGCGTGGCGCTCATTCCCAACAGCTACCAGTCCAAGGCACGGGTCTATGTGAACACCCAGTCGCTGTTGGAGGACAAGGTGGGCATCACCCAGGTCCAGTCACAGCAGGATCTGGACCGGGTGCGCAGCACGCTGGCGAGCGCCGAGAATCTGGAGAAGGTCGTGCGCGACACGGACCTGTCCCAGACCGTGTCCGGTCCGCGTGACATTGCCGCGAAGATCACGACCCTGCGTGAAAATATCACGGTGATGGCGCAGGCCGATCCCAGCATGATCGACATCAGTGCCATATCGGCCGACTCGGGCCTGTCGGATGGCGCCAATGCGCGTATCGCCCAGCAGGTCGTGCAGAAGCTGATCGACATCTTTCAGGAAGAGAATCTGTCGGGCGATCGCAACCAGACCAAGCAGAGCCTGGCCTTCCTGGACCAGCAGATCGCCGCACGCGGCAAGCAACTGGAGGCGGCCGACCAGCGTCGCGTCGAATTTGCGCAGCGCTATATCGGCCTGCTGCCCGGTGCTGGCTCCATCAGTCAGCGTATGGACGCGGCCCGCGCGGAAATCAGCAACATCGATTCGCAGCTTGTGCAGGCGCAAAGTGCGCTCAGCGCAATGAACGGCCAGTTGGCGGGTACACCCGCGACCCTGCCGGGGATGACGGCGTCGGGCGGTGTGTCGCCGCTGGCACAGGCGCAGTCGAACCTGGCGTCGATGAAGGCGCGTGGCTGGACCGCCAATCATCCCGACGTGATCGCCGCCCAGCGTGAGGTCGATGCGTTGCGCAAGGCGGGCGGTGGAGCCGCTGCCGCAGCAGGCAGCACGCCCAATCCCGCCTATCTGTCGATCAAGTCGATGCAGGCGGACCGCGCCGCCACGGTGCAGGCGCTCAGCACGCGCAAGGCACAGTTGCAGGGCGACCTCAACACCATGATGTCGCGTCAGGTCAACGAACCGGGCGTCGCGTCGGAGCAGGAAAAGATCGAAAGCGATTACGCTGCGCTCAAGGCGCAATATGACAAGCTGGCGGCCGACCGTGAGGAAATCCGCCTGCGTGGCGATGTGAAGACCGAGACGGGTTCGGTCCAGTTCCGCGTCATTCAGCCGCCCAGCACGCCGACCGCACCGTCGGCACCGAACCGGCCGCTGCTGCTGCTCGGCGTCCTGATCGTGGGCGTGGGTGCGGGCATCGGTGTCGCTTTTGCGCTCGGCCAGTTGAAGGGCACCTTCCCGACCGCCGCGCGGCTGGAAAAGGCGATCGGCTTGCCGGTCGTTGGATCTATCAGCCAGACGGTGAGTGCGGCGCAGGTCACTATCGATCGCCAGCGCATGAAATGGTTTGCCGGCGCGAGTGGCGGTCTGGCGGCCGTCTGCCTGCTGCTGATCGTCGTCGAATTCGTCCAGCGCGGTATGGCGTGAAGGAGCCAGGGAAAATGAACCAGCATAGCTCCATCAAGGGCCGGGGATCGCTGATCGAGCGGGCGACGGAAATCTATGATTTCAACGCTGCGCTGCGCGGTCGTGCTGCGCCAGCGGTCGATCCGACCGATCTGCCACCTGCGCCCGCCGTCACACCACCGCCTGCGGCACCCGCAAGGGCGGCGTTCGTCGCCGATGCACCGGCTGCACCAACGCCCTTTACGCCGCGTGCGCCGGACTGGACCGGTCCCGTGCAGCCGATCGACAGGATCAAGCTGGCCGAAGCTGGCTTTCTGCGCCCCGACAGTGCGGTTACGACGATGAGCGAAGAGTTTCGTCTGCTCAAGCGCGACCTGTTGTCGCAATTGACGGGCAACCCGCGCGGCAACCGCATCCTCGTCTGCTCGGCCCATAGCGGGGAGGGCAAGACCTTCTGCGCGATCAATCTGGCGCTCAGCCTTGCGGCGGAAAAGGATCGCGAAATCCTGCTGGTGGACGCCGATTTTGGCAAGCCCGGCATCCCGGCGCAACTGGGGCTGGAGGCGGGGCGGGGCCTGATGGATGCACTCGCCGATCCGCTGGTCGCGATCGAGGATTGCGTCATCCGTACCGATATCCCGTCGCTGTCCGTTCTGCCCGCCGGGCAGCGCAGCCACGACGATACCGAATATCTCGCTTCGGCTCGCACCGAACAACTGCTCAAGCGCCTGACCGATGGCCGGCCGGAGCGGATCGTCATCTTCGATTCGCCGCCGCTGCTGGCGGCATCACCCGCCGCCGTGCTGGCCAGCCATGCCGCCATCGCGCTGCTGGTCGTGCGTGCCGACAAGACGGCCGAGAGCGCGTTGCGCGATGCCGCGGGGATGCTGAAGGGCGGGGCGCAGGTACAGCTTTTGCTCAATGCCGTCCGCTTCAACAGCGGCGGTCGCCGTTTCGGCAGCTATTATGCCAAGGGGGAAGCCCAGTGAAGAGTGTTCGGCTCTGGACCGCAGGCGCATCGCTCGCCGCGCTGGCCGTTACCATGCCTGCCTATGCGCAGTCGTCGTCCGACGACAAGCGGCTTGATGTCGTGCCCTATATTGGGGTCGATCAGGTCGTGATGGGGCCGCTGAAGGGCGGCGGCGATGTGCTGACCTATACCAATGTCACCGCCGGCGTGACGGCAGAGGTCAAGAACCGCCGTGTCGAGGCGGTGGTCGACCTGCAATATAATCACAGCTTCGGCTGGAGCAGCCAGGCCGTCGATCAGGACGTGCTGAGCGGCGTGGCCCATGCCAACGTCAATCTAGGGCAAGGTTTTTCGCTGATGAGCGGTGGCCTCGCCACGCGGGTGCGCACCGATGGCCTGTCAGGGGCATCGACGCAGCGCGATACTTACACCAGTCAGGTCTGGTCGGGCTATGTCGGGCCGTCCTACACGACCCAGCTTGGCGACTTCAACGTCAACGGTTCCTATCGCCTCGGCTACACGCGGGTCGATGACAGCGTGAACCAGAATTTTGGCGCGGCGCAGCCTAACGGCTCCTTCGCCGATAGCTGGACGCACAGCCTGTTCGGGTCGGTCGGCTTTTCACCCAACACTGTGTTGCCGGGCATCGGCCTGACCGCCAGCGCGGGCTATGACCGCGAAGAAGCGAGCCAGCTCGACCAGCGGTTCGAGGATTTGTGGGGCCGGGTCGATGCGACCGTGCCGCTTACGCCCACGCTCGCCGCAGTCGGCGGTGTCGGCTATGAAAAGATCGAGATCAGCCAGCGTTCGCCTGCGCTGGATACAGATGGAACGCCGCTGATCCGGAACGGCCGCTATGTGACGGACAAGAGTTCGCCGCGCGCGCTGATCTATGATTTCGACGACATCATCTGGGACGCAGGCGTGCTGTGGCGGCCGAGCCGTCGCACGACGTTGCAGGCGCGGGTCGGCGAACGTTATGGCGGCATGACCTATCAGGGCAGCTTCCTGTGGCAGGGCCGGGACAGCAGCTTTGCGGTTATCGTCTTCGACGGCATCGACAGTTTCGGCCGGATGATTACGGCGGATGTCGCCGCCCTGTCGGGCAGCAGCTTCGATGTGGCGCGCAATCCGTTCACCGGCGACATCACCGGCTGCGCCTTCTCGACCACTGGTGGCGGTCAGTGTTTCAACGATGCGCTGTCGGGCATTACCGATGCAAACTTCCGCTATCGTGGCGTATCGGCGCAATATTCGATGCGGCGCGGGCCGTGGGGCTGGGGCCTGGGTGCTGGCTATTCGCAGCGCAAGTTCATCACGCCCAATGGCCAGACCGTGCTGATCCGCGGGTCGCGGGATGAGAACTGGTACGGCAACGGGTCGGTGAGCTATATGTTCAACGATCGCGACAGTATCGATCTGGTCACCTACATCAATTATTTCGATGCCAGCGGGGGTCGCCCCGATGTGCTGAACTATGGTGCCTTCACCAGCTATTATAAAGGCCTGTCGCGCCGTCTGTCGGCATCGGCCTCGCTGGGGCTGGACGGGGTGCAGGCGGACGATTTCGAAACGATCATCAGTGCGATGGGGCAGGTCGGCCTGCGCTACAGCTTCTGACGGGTCGGCTTGGGAGACGAGGATATGTACGATCAATATTACGGCTTGCAGGGCCGCCCGTTCCAGCTGACGCCGGACCCCCATTATTATTTCGAGAGCGCGACCCATCGCAAGGCGCTGTCCTATCTGGGCTATGGTCTGGCGCAGGGTGAAGGCTTCATCGTCATCACCGGCGATATCGGCGCGGGCAAGACCACGCTGGTCGGCCATCTGATGCAGACGATCGATCCGGCGCGCCTGACCGCCGTGAAGATCGTGTCGACGCAGGTGGAGGGCGACGACATGCTGCGCCTTGCCGCGCAGCATTTCGGCCTGTCGGTCGATGGCCAGTCCAAGGCGGCGATCCTGCATCAGGTCGAAGGCTATCTCTATGCCCAGGCGCGGGCCGGACGGCGGACGCTGCTGATCGTGGACGAGGCGCAGAACCTGCCCGTCTCCGCGATCGAGGAATTGCGGATGCTGTCCAACTTTCAGTTGGGCGGCCAGTCGCTGTTGCAGATATTCCTGCTGGGACAGCCGGAATTTCGCGACCTCATCAAGTCGCCCGAACTGGAGCAGTTGCGCCAGCGCGTGATCGCGACCCATCATCTCGAACCGATGATGGCCAATGAGATCGAGCCCTATATTCTCCATCGCCTCGCCATTGCCGGCTGGAACGGGAACCCGGCCTTCACGCCGGGCGCGTTCGCGGCGCTCTATGCGGCCACGGGTGGCGTGCCGCGTCGCCTTAATGCGCTGGCGAGCCGGGTGCTGCTGCTGGGTGCGATCGAGCAGTTGCAGCTGATCGACGAGGAGGTCGTGGGAGCGGTCGTCGCCGACATGGGGCTGGACAGCGATGTCGCGCCCGAACCGGTTGCGCCTTCAGCGCTCGATACGGTTGCGGAGGTCGAAACGCCTGAGCCGGCTGTCGCTCATGACGATGTGGTTGAGGACGAACCGGTCGCTGTGACCGCGGATGAAGAGGGAGAGGCGGCAGACGATATCGCGCCCTTCGCCTATCAGCCTGTGTTTGAAGAACCGGTCGTAGAAGAAAGCGTCACGGAAGAACCGGTCGAGGACGATACCATCGAACTGGACGCTGCCTGGGCACAGCCGGACTGGCAGGTCGTGGATGCCGAACCGGTCGCGGAAACCGTCGATCCGGTAGAGGAGGAAGACGAAGCGCCCGTTTTCGCGGCGAGCACGGTCGCGCCCTTCGCCCGTCCCAACTTTCCGGCTTTTGCGCCGCCGCGTCCGGTGGCGTTCGAGGCTGAGCCGGAGCCGGTTGCGGTCGATGCCTGGAAGGAGGAGATCGAAGACGCGCCTTTGGCTGAGCAGGAAGCGGCTGCGCAGGATGAGGTGACGGAAGTCGAGGACTTCACCGAGATCGAACCTGTTGCTGACGCTGAAGACGAAGATGAGGCCGAGCCTCTGGCAGCGATCGAAACGCCAGATGTCGATGCCCTGCGCGCCGACATGCTGGGCGAGATCGAAGCCCTGCGCGCGGAGATCGCTTCTTTGCGGGCGATGCAGGCGCATGCGCCTTTCGCGCAGCCGGCACCGGCACAGCCGGAGGTCGATCCCGAAGCGCTCAAGGCCTGCTTCACCCTGATCGAGGAACGACTGGCGGCGCTGGAATTCCGGGCCGAGGAGCAGGATACGGCGCTGCGCCGGGTACTGACTCTGCTGGTCGACTGGGTCGAGCGCGAGGAACGGATGGCGGACCTTCAGGAAGGCGTTGCCGCCTGACCGGCTATGGCCATTGATGACTGAAGTTGGAGTGTCATGCAGAACGCCCTGTCTGTCGATGTCGAGGACTGGTTCCAGGTTGGCGCGTTCGAGCGTACGCTCAAGCGTGCCGATTGGGACGGCCTGACCCACCGGGTCGAAGGCAATACCGACGCGGTGCTGGACCTGTTCGCGCAGGCGGACGTCAAGGCGACCTTCTTCACGCTGGGCTGGGTGGCGGAACGCTATCCCGCATTGATGCGGCGCATCGCAGAGGCGGGGCATGAGGTGGCCAGCCATGGCTATGACCATGCGCGCGTCTTCACCTTCACGCCGGAAGAATTCCGCGCCGATTTACGCAAGGCGCGCACGATCTTGGAAGATGCGAGCGGGCAGGCGGTGACCGGCTATCGCGCGCCGAGCTTCTCCATCGACCCGCGTACGCCCTGGGCACATCCGATCCTGGCGGAGGAGGGCTATCGCTATTCCTCCAGCGTCGCGCCGATCCGGCACGACCATTATGGCTGGCCGGATTCTCCGCGTTTTGCCTGGAAACCGGTCGAGGGATCGCCGCTGGTCGAACTGCCGGTGACGACCGCAAAATGGGGCAAGCGCACTTTGGCGGCGGGCGGTGGCGGCTTTTTCCGTCTGTTGCCCTATGGCTTTTCGCGCTGGGCAATCCGTCAGGTCAATGAGCAGGCGGGCCGGCCCGCGATCATCTATTTTCACCCCTGGGAAATCGATCCCGATCAACCGCGCGTGGCGGAGGCACCGTTGCGGTCGCGGCTGCGCCACTACAGCAACCTGTCGGTAATGGCGGACAAGCTGCGCCGCCTGACGCGCGATTTTGCCTGGACCCGCGTCGATGCGCTGGCCGATGCTGAAGCAGCACGGGCGTCATGATGATCGGCAATGCCGCCGATTTGGCGGTCATAATGATAGATGTGAAGGATGCGCCGCAGGCAGAAGCGGCGGACGCCTTCGTCGCGGCGCATGTTGACGGTACGCCTTTCCATCGGAGCGCCTGGCTGCGCGCCATCACAGACGCGACCGGTCACCGCGCACTCTTGCTGGCGGCGGTCGCGCCGTCGGGGGATATAAAGGGGGTGCTGCCGCTCCATCATGTGAAGAGTCGGTTGTTTGGCGAGGCACTGGTGTCGGCTGGTTTCGCCGTCGATGGCGGTCTGCTGGTCTCCGATGACCGGGCACTGGCGCCTTTGGCCGCTGCCGCGCAGCAATTGGCGCAAGACAAGGGTGGGGTGTCGGTAGAATTGCGCGGTGGACCGGCGCCGGGCTTCGAGTGGCGCCAGCGCGCGGGCGAATATGTGGGCTTCGCCCGGCCTATTGCCGCCGATGATGAGGCGGAGTTGCTGGCGGTGCCGCGCAAGCACCGCGCAGAACTGCGCAAGGCGCTGGGCAATCCTGCGCTCAGCGTCGAGGTTGGGCGGACCGACCGGCTGCTGCGCGACCATTATCATGTCTATGCGACCAGTGTCCGCAATCTCGGCACGCCGGTCTTCCCTGCAAAGCTGTTCAAGTCGGTGTTGCAGCATTTCGGCGAGGATGCCGACTTGCTGGTGGTGCGGGATGGTGACCGGCCAGTGTCGGCGGTCCTCTCGCTCTATCATCAGGGACGGGTGATGCCCTATTGGGGGGGCGGTGTTGCCGAAGCGCGCCGGCTGCGTTCCAACGAACTCATGTATTATCGGCTGATGGGGCATGGCCGCACGCGCGGCATGACCCATTTCGATTTTGGCCGGTCCAAGGCTGGCAGCGGACAGGCGGCGTGGAAGAAGAGTTTCGGGTTCGAACCAGCCCCGCGTGTCTATCATATATGGTCGGCGGATGGTGCGGGCCGAGACGTCAATCCGACAAGTGCCAAATATCAGCGGCGGATCGACCTCTGGAAGCGATTGCCATTGCCCGTCGCCAACCTGCTGGGTCCGATGATTTCACGGGGTCTTGGCTGAAACACATACCAAATATTCAACCCTGGCCCATAGGATCGGGACAGGGGTACAAGGGAAACGTCCATGAATGCAATAACCGGTCTGGGCGTCGTCATCGACGAAGCGCGACTGTCTGATGGCGCGACGGTCGCGGAACTGGACGCATGGATATTGGCGCATCCGGATTCGACGCCTTTTCAGCGGCCCGGCTGGATCATGGGCGTGGAGGCCGGCACCGGCCAGAAGGCGAAGATGCTGGTCGCTCGCCTTTTCGGCCGGGAGATTGTCGGTGTGTTGCCGCTGACGTCGGTGCGATCCGCTCTGTTCGGCAGGGCGTTGGTGGGCAGTGGCTTTGCCGTGGATGGCGGAATATTGTCCACCGATCGCAAGGCTGGGCCGGCGCTGGCCGACGCTGCCTGGACGATGGCGGAACGGCTGGGGTGCGACACGATGGAACTGCGCGGTGGCGAAGCACCCCGTGGTGCGGCATGGCAGGAAAAGGCGGACGCCTATCTGGGCTTTTCCCGGCCTCTGGCGGCCGATGACGAAGCGGAACTGAAGGCTGTCCCCAAGCGGCACCGGGCCGAAATTCGCAAGGGGATCGGCAATGACCTGACCTTCGAAATGGGGCGGGATAAGCGACTGCGCGACATTCATTACCGTCTATACGCACACAGCGTTCACAATCTGGGCACGCCGGTCTTTCCCCGTGCGCTGTTCGAAGGAATCATGGACCGCTTCGGCGAGGATGCCGATATTGCCATGGTGTCGAAGGATGGCGTGCCGCTGTCGGCCGTCATCAGCCTCTATCATCGTGGCGCCTGCATGCCCTATTGGCATGGCGCCGCGGACGGGGCGCGGGCGATGCGATCCAATGAATTTCTCTATTTCAGCCTGATGCGCGCTGCGCGGGAACGGGGCTGCACCATCTTCGATTTCGGTCGGTCCAAGGTCGGCACCGGTCCGGCTGCCTGGAAGAAGACATGGGGTTTCGAGGGCGAACCGCTCGGCTATCATCTGCGCACCGCGCCAGGCAAGGAAACCCGCGACGTCAATCCGCTCTCGCCCCAATATCGGCGCAAGGTCGAATTGTGGAAGAAATTGCCGGAACCGATTGCGAACCTGATCGGCCCGCATATCGCGCGGGGGTTGGGATGAGCGGCGATATTCTTTTCCTCTGCCATCGCATCCCTTTCCCCCCCGATCGGGGTGACAAGATCCGATCCTATCATCTGCTGAAGCGCCTGGCCGAGTTTGCCCCGGTCCATGTCGGCTGCTTCGCCGACGACGATCGTGACATGGGTTTTGCAACGGAAATGGCGCAGGTCGCCACCAGCCAGTGCGTGCTGATGCGCGACCGGTCGAAGGTCGTCGCCGGGCTGACCGGCCTCGCAAAGCGGCAATCGCTGCTCATATCGCTGTTCGATCATCCCGGACTGCATCGCTGGGTGGCGCAGGCATTGGCGGAGTTGCCTATCCGGGCCGTCGTCGCCTATTCGGCGCAGATGGCGCATTTCGTGCCCGTCCTGCCGCCGGACGTTCGCTTCCTGATGGATTTCGTCGATTTCGATTCCGCCAAATATGCGACCTATGGCGCGCAGGGCAACGGGCCGATGGGTTGGATCAACCGGCGCGAAGGTCGAGTGCTGCTCGACTTCGAGCGGCGAACGGCGGCCCGTGCCGACATCAGCAGCTTCGTGAGCGAGGCGGAAGCAGCGCTGTTCCGCGACGCCTGCGGCCTTGGTCCTGACCGGGTTGTGGCAATCGAAAATGGCGTCGCCCTCGACTATTTCGATCCCGCCGCTGCGTTCCCGTCGATCGAACGAGGGGAAGGGCCGTTGCTCGTCTTCACCGGGCAGATGGATTATCGCCCCAACATCGAGGCGGTAGAGAGTTTTGCACGCCAGACCCTGCCGGCGATCCGCACGGTCCATGCCGATGCGCGCTTTGCGATAGTCGGGCGCAATCCCGCAAAGTCGGTGGAGGCGCTGGCGGATCTGCCGGGCGTGATCGTGACCGGTGGCGTGCCTGATGTGCGTGGCTGGCTGGCGGCCGCGGATGTCGTCGTCGCGCCGCTCCGCATCGCACGCGGCATCCAGAACAAGGTGCTGGAGGCGATGGCGATGGGGCGGCCGGTGGTCGCCTCTCCACAGGCGGCCGAAGGCATTGATGCTATCGACGATGTGCATTTTCTGGTCGCGGCCAATCCGGCAGAGGAGGCCGCCCGGATCGTCGCCCTGCTGGCCGATCCGGCCCATGCCCGGCGGCTCAGCCTTGCCGCACGGGCACGGATGGAGGAACGCTATCGCTGGTCCGCCACGCTGGGCCATCTGCCGGAGCTGTTGTTCGGACAGTCTGCCGCCGGCGTGCAGGCGCCGTGACCGATCGCGCCATCCCGATGGACCGGCTGCCGCTCACGGATCTGGCTGGCTGGCGTGGTCATCTGACGGCGCTGGGTGTTGTCGCCTTTGCGATCCTGGCGCTGTTCTTTGCCGATGTGCACAGCATGGTTTCGATCTGGTGGAATGCATCCACCTTCGGTCATTGTCTCTTCGTCCCCTTCCTCATTGCCTGGCTGGTGCAGCAGCGCATGCCCGGTCTACGCCAGTTGGAGCCGTTGGCCTGGGCGCCGGGTCTGTTATGGCTGGGTCTAGGGGCCTTCGCCTGGTTGTTGGGTGCGGCGGCCGGCGTGGCCATGGTCCGTCATGGTGCGCTGGTCCTGATGTTGCAGGGCGCGACCATAGCCCTGCTGGGGCCGGCGGTGTCGCGTGCCTTGCTCTTTCCGCTCTTCTACGCCTTTTTCATGGTACCCTTTGGCGAGGAGATCGTGCCGCCGCTGCAATTGGTGACGGCGCGGCTGGCCATGCTGCTGCTCGACCTGTCGGGCGTGCCGGCGCATATGGAAGGCATCTTCATTACCACCCCGACCGGCTATTTCGAGGTGGCGGAGGCCTGTTCGGGCGCCAAGTTCCTGATCGCCATGACCGCTTATGGCGCGCTGGTCTGCAATGTCTGTTTCCAAAGCTGGTCGCGCCGCGCGGTGTTCATGACCGGCGCCCTTTGCCTGTCGGTGCTGGCCAATGGCGTGCGCGCCTTTGCCACCATATTGGTCGCGCATCTGACGACGGTGGATGCGGCCGTAGGCTTCGATCATGTCGTCTATGGCTGGGTCTTCTTCGCGATTGTCATGATCGTGGTGATGGCGGCGGCCTGGCCCTTCTTCGATCGCAGGCCCGGCGACCCCTGGTTCGATCCACGTGCGTTGCAGGGCGCCGTTCGTGGGCCTTCGCGGGCGGGTGTGATGGCTGGCGCGGCGCTGGCCATGATCGTCGCCGCTCCGCTCTGGCTCGCGGCGACCGCCGCCGCTGCCGACCCGTTGCCGTCGGTACTGAACATACCTCATGTTCGGGGTTGGACGCGTACCGCCGCGCCTCAGGCCTATCCATGGAAGCCGCGTTTCGATGGTGCCGATCATTTCGTCATCGGCCGTTACGCCAACGGACGAGGGCAGGTGGTCGATCTCGCCATTGCGGCCTATGCGGCGCAGGGGGAGGATCGCAAGCTGGTCGGCTTTGGGCAAGGTGCCGCCGATCCTGACAGCGAATGGGTGTGGTCGTCACCCGCGCGCGCGCCGCGTGGTGCGCGGGGTGAGCAGATCACTGCGCCTGGCCCGGTCGTGCGTCATGTGGTGAGCTTCTATCGCGTCGGCCATGGCGCCACGACCGGCAGCCGGCCCGCGATCAAGATGGCGACGATGAAGGCGCGGCTGCTGGGACAAGACCAGCGCGCCGTGGCAATATTGGTATCCGCAGAGGAAGGGGAAGGGCGGTCGTCCGATGCCGCCATCAGTGCTTTCCTGACAGATCTGGGAAATGTGCAGGCTCTAGCAGATCTTAGCGTCGGTATCCGATAAAAGGACAGGGCTTCGACAGGCTCAGCCCGAACGGGGTATGATTTGCCGGGCGATCCATTAAGGGCCAAATTATGTGCGGTATAGCGGGCATCTTCCATCTCGAAACGGCAAAGCCCGTGGACCCGGCTCGGGTACGGGCAATGCTGGACATCATGCCGCATCGCGGCCCCGACGGCAGCGGTATCTGGACCGCGCCCGGCGTGGGTCTGGGTCACCTCCGCCTGTCGATCATCGATCTGGAATCCGGCGCACAGCCGATGCTGACCGAGGATGAAAGCCTGACGGTCGTGTTCAACGGTGAAATATACAATTTTGCCGAGGTGCGCGCCGAACTGGAAGCCAAGGGCCATGTCTTTCGCACCCATAGCGATACCGAAGTCATCCTGCACGGCTATCGCCAATGGGGCGAGGATTGCGTGCAGCGCTTCAACGGCATGTTCGCCTTCGCGCTGTTCGACGCGCGGGCGCAGGCACTGTGGCTGGTGCGCGATCGCTTGGGGGTCAAGCCGCTCCATTATGCGCTGCTGTCCGATGGCAGCCTGATCTTCGGATCGGAACTGAAGAGCCTGCTCGCCCATCCGCTGCTGCGCCGCGCGCCGGACCTGTCGGCGGTCGAGGATTATATGGCCTATGGCTATGTGCCCGACGATGCCTGTCTGGTCGCGGGCGTGCGCAAGTTGGGGGCAGGCGAGATGCTGCGACTGGTGCGCGGACGTCCTTTGCCGCAGCCGCAGCGTTATTGGGACGTCAGCTTCGCCGACCGCACCAAGGCAAAGCCGGAGGCGCTGGAGGAAGAACTGGTTGCGCTGATGCGGCAGGCGGTGCGATCACGGATGGTTGCTGACGTGCCGCTGGGCGCGTTCCTGTCGGGTGGTGTCGACAGCAGCAGTGTGGTCGCGCTGATGGCAGAGGCGTCCAATCAGGCGGTCAAGACCTGCACTATCGGCTTCGACGTCGCCAGCCTGGACGAGACGGCCTATGCTGATCGCATCGCACGGCGTTTCGCCACCGATCATCGGACCCGGATCGTATCACCGGATGATTATGGGTTGATCGACCGGCTGGCTTTTCATTTCGACGAACCCTTTGCCGACGCCTCCGCGCTGCCTACCTTCCGGGTGTGCGAACTGGCGCGCGAACAGGTGACGGTGGCGTTGTCGGGTGATGGCGCCGATGAGGCATTCGCCGGCTATCGCCGCCACCGTTTCCAGATGCAGGGTGAGCGCTTTCGCTCGCTGATGCCGGCATCGGTGCGTCAGCCTTTGTTCGGAACGCTGGGCAAATATTATCCCAAGGCCGACTGGGCGCCGCGGGCGTTGCGCGCCAAGACGACATTTCTCGAACTGGCGGGGGAGGGCGGGGAAGCCTATGCCGCCTCGGTTGGCGTGACACCGCATGCCTTGCGCCAGCGCCTGTTCAGTCAGGAGATGAAGAGTCGGCTCGGCGCCTATCGGGCGGAGGACCGCTATATCAGGGCGATGGCGGATGCGCCGGCGCGCGATCCGCTCGACCGGGCGCAATATGCCGACATCCGTATATGGTTGCCCGGCGATATCCTGACGAAGACCGACCGGATGAGCATGGCCGTCAGCCTGGAGGCGCGCGAGCCGCTGCTGGATCATCGGCTGGTCGAATTCGCCGCTCGCCTGCCGGTAGCGCAGCGGATTCGCGGCAATAGCGGCAAATATCTGCTGAAGAAGGCGATGGAGCCGTTCCTGCCGCAGGACATTCTCTATCGTCAGAAAATGGGGTTCGTCACGCCGATCAGCGCCTGGTTCCGCGGCGCGCTGGCAGGTGAAGCGACGGCAATTGCCGGCGGATCGGCGCTGGCGAAGACCGGCTGGTTCGATACATCCATGTTGGCCAAGATGGCGGCCGATCACCGGTCCGGCGTGTCGGATCATGGCCGGTTGCTGTGGCAGTTGCTGATGCTGGACAAGTCGCTGACCCGACTGTTCGGGACTTGATCGCCTACCCCTTGCAACGCGCCGCCCGCGGTGCCAACGGGGCATATGACGATTAGCAGGGCGCAGCAGTGACAGTCTCCAAGGAAATCGTGCGGCTGCGGCTTTATCTGCTGTGTCTGGCGGGTGACATGGCGGGCCTGTTCTGCGCTTTCCTCGCCGCCAACTGGTTTGTGCTGGGCGCGCTGTGGGGGGAGCCGGGCAAGCCGCATGGCCTTGTGATGTTCGCCATGGTCGCGCCGCTTTACGCGCTGCTGGCGGTGCAGGGCGGCGCCTATGGCATCAACACGCTAGACCGGGTGCGCCGTGGCATTGTGCGCGCACTCTGGGCGCTGGCGCAGGCGGCGTTGCTGATGCTGCTGATCGTCTATCTGGGCAAGATTGCTGAGCAACTGTCGCGTCTGACTTTTATCACGGGACTGGCATTGGGGGCGGTTGCAGTATCGCTGGTGCGGCTGGCGGTCGCGCGGCTGGCGCTGAGCTTGCTGGGGGACGTGCCGCATCTGACCGCTGTCATCATGGACGGCGTCACGATCGAAGCTGGCCCGCATATGGACGTGATCGAGGCGGACGCCGCCAATCTCCATCCCGAACGGCATGATGCCGACATGGCGGCGCGGCTGGCGGCGGCGGTCGGTATGGCGGAGCGGGTAATCGTAGCCTGCCCGCTGGAGCGGATGGACGATTGGTCGGCGGCGCTAAAGTCGCTGTCGGCGCGGGGCGAAATTGTCGTACCCGAACTGCTGCGTTTCGCGCCCGCGCGCGTCGATGAATTTGACGGTCAGCCTACGATCATCGTTGCCGGTGGTCCGCTGCATTTCCGCGATCGCCTCATCAAGCGATTGTTCGACCTGATCGTGGCCACGGTTGCCACGATCCTGCTGTCGCCCATTCTGATCGCCGCCGCGCTGGCGGTAAGGCTAACCAGCCCCGGCCCGGCGCTGTTCCGCCAGCCGCGCATCGGCAAGGATGCCCGTCCCTTTGCCATCTACAAGTTCCGGTCGATGCGGGCCGAGGCGAGCGACCATAAGGCTGCGACTTTGACGAAGCGTGACGATGATCGGGTCACCCGCGTGGGTGCCTTTCTGCGCAAAACCAGCATCGATGAACTCCCGCAACTGTTCAACGTGCTGAAGGGCGACATGAGCATCGTCGGTCCGCGTCCCCATGCCGCTGCCGCAAAGGCGGGCGACAGCCTCTATTGGGAGGTCGACGCGCGTTATTGGGAACGACACTGCATCAAGCCGGGCATGACCGGGCTGGCGCAGGTGCGCGGTCATCGCGGCTCCACCGACCATCATCAGGATCTGATCGACCGGCTTCAGTCGGACCTGGAGTATGTCAGCGACTGGTCGATCTGGCGCGACCTGCGGATCATCATCGCGACGCTGGGCGTGCTGGTGCATCACAAGGCCTATTGAGATGGCGACCAACCTGATCCTTGCCGCGATCCTTCTGTTCTGCCTGATCGTAGTGGCGTGGCCGTTCCTCTTCTATCCGCTGATCCTGCGCCTGCTGCCGACACGGGCGGAGGTGCAGGTCGAAGGCGCGGCGCCAAGCGCTTCCCTGCTGTTCTGCGCCTATAATGAGGCGGCGGCGATGCCGGAGAAACTGGCTAATCTGGCGATGCTGAAAGCGCGGCATCCGGGCCTTGAGATACTGGCCTTCGATGATGGATCGTCGGACGGTACCGGCGATCTGATCGCGGCGCAAGACGATCTGGTGACGTTGCTGCGCGGACCGGGGCGCAGTGGCAAGGCGCATGGAATGAAGCAGATGGCGGCGCTCGCGCAGGGCGATGTGCTGATCTTCACCGATGCCAATGTGCTGTTGGACGTGGAAGCGATCGACAATCTGCTGGCCCGCTATGCCGACCCGCAGATTGGCGGCGTGCTGGGATCGCTTCATTATATCGGCGCGGAAGACAGCGCGACGGCTTCAGTCGGCTCGCTCTACTGGCGGATCGAGGAGAAACTGAAGGACGAGGAATCGCGTACCGGCAATGTGCTGGGGGCGGATGGCTCCATCTTCTCGATCCGGCGCGATCTTTATCCCGAATTTCCCGACAGCGTGCTGGACGATCTGACCGTGTCCATGGCAGTGGTCTTTGCCGGTCGGCGCCTCGTCAAGGCGAAGAATGTGATCGCGCGCGAACGGCTGGTGACCGCCCGCAAAGATGAGTATCGGCGCAAGGTGCGGATCGCCGCTCGCGCATGGCATACCCATGCGCATCTGCGCCCGCAATTGCGGCGCATGGGTGCGATCGATCGCTTCAAATATGCCTCGCGCAAAATACTGCGCTGGTTTGGCGGGCTGTTCATCCTGATCGGCGCAGTGGCGGCAGGTACTTTGGCGATGCGGATTTCGCCGGCGCTCTATCTGGTCGGCGCGCTGGGCGTGGCGCTGGTGATCTGGATCGGCATGCGGGCGAAGAGCGGGCTCTTCGCGGCGCTGGTGGATGTGCTGATCGCCTATGCGGCAACATTACAGGGTGTGGCCAAGGCTATGACAGGACGCACGGTCACGGTGTGGAACCCCGCCCAGTCACGCTGACCGGCGTGCTAGGCGGGGTCGGATTTACTGACCCCTCACATAGACTCGCTTGCCGCCGATCCAGGTTTCCAGCACCTGCGTCTGGCGGATGTCGGCGGGGCGCGACGTGGAAATGTCACGGTCGATGAGCAGGAAGTCGGCACGCTGGCCGGGGACCAGGCTGCCGAATTTCTTTTCGGCAAAACCGGCATAGGCGGCCTGGCGAGTGAACCCGTCCAGCGCAGCTTCGAAGCCGATTCGCTGTTCCGGTTTCCAGCCGCCTGCGGGTTCGCCCTTGGCATCCTCGCGGCTCATCGCCACGGCGATTCCCGCAAAGGGGTTGGGGCTTTCCACCGGCACATCGGAGCCGAAGGCGAGGGGGACGCGATTGTCCAGCATCGTCTTCCAGGCATAGGCACCGTCGAGCCGGGCTTCGCCGAGACGGGCCGTGGCCATGCGCCAGTCGGACGCTTCATGCACCGGCTGCATGGATGCGATCGCGCCTAGCGGACCGAAGCGTGGCAGGTCGGTCGGGCTGATGATCTGCGCATGCTCCACACGCCAGCGCCGGTCGCCCTTATAGGTGTCGTTCAGTTCCTCGATCGCGTTCAGCAATTCATGATTGGCCGCGTCGCCGATCGCGTGGACCGCGACCTGGAAATTGTCCATCGCCGCCCGGCTCATATAGTTGCGTAATTGGGTGTCGGGAATCATCGGCAGGCCGCGCTGACCCGGGGCATCCGCATAGTCGGCGCGGAGCCAGGCACCGCGTGAGCCCAGTGCGCCGTCCAGCAGCAGCTTCACGCCGCCCATGCGCAGATGATCGTCATAGAGCCATGGCGTTGGTTCCGGCCCGGCGATCAGCACCATATTGTCGATGCCATAAGCGTAGGACATGATCCGTACGCGCAACCCGCCACGATCGGCGGAACGACGGAAAGCCTGCCAGTCTTCTATGCTGGTTCCCATGTCGGCAATGCCGGTGATGCCGACGGCCAGCAATGCGCGCTGTGCCTTTTCCAGCGCGATGTCGCGATCCTTGGGAGCGGGCGGCGGCACGACACGCTGGATCAAGTCCATCGCCTTGTCGACGAATACGCCCGCCGGTTTCCCGCCTGCCATCTCGATCCGGCCGCCCATCGGCGCCTTGGTCGCGGCCGTGATGCCCGCCGCGCGGATCGCGGCGCTGTTGGCCCAGCCGGCATGGCCGTCGATCCGTTCCAGCCAGACGGGCATGTCGCCAACGGCGGCATCCAGTTCGGCGGCGGTGGGAAAGCGGCCAAGCCCCCATTGTTCCTGGTTCCAGCCTGTGCCGATGATCCACTTGCGGCTGTCATTGGCCTGCGCATAGGCGCGGATCTTCGCCTGCGCTTCCGCCAGCGAATGCGTGTCCGACAGGTCCAGCGTGATGAGCGACAGGCCATAGCCCATGACATGCCCGTGCGCGTCGATCAGGCCCGGGATCAGCGTCTTGCCGCCAGCATCCATCTTGAATGACAACGCCTTGGGCCGTTCGGGCCAGGGCTGGCCCTTTTTCGGCTTTTTGGGCTTATATTCCGGTTCCTTGTAACGCTCGGTCAGCAGCTTTTCGACCTTGCCGTCATCGTCGATCTGCAAGGCGACGAAGCGGACGACCTTGCCACTGGCGTCGAGCGCGATGCCGTTGACATTGTCGATCACGCCGGACGCGAGCGCGGGCATGGGCAGGGTGAGCGCGACGATGGCCGCTAGCCAGGCAGGCTTCATGCGCGCGTAATCCGCCGTACCAGCGCGCTGGTATCCTGCCGGCTCCCGCCCAGTGCCTGCACATCGGCATAGAATTGATCGACCATCGCCGTCACCGGCAGGGTCGCGCCGTTTGCACGGGCCTCTTCCAGCGCCAGCCCCAGATCCTTGCGCATCCAGTCGACCGCGAAACCGAAATCGAAACTGTCATCTGCCATTGTCTTCCAGCGATTTTCCATCTGCCAGCTTTGCGCCGCACCACCGGAAATCGCCTCGAACACCTTGTCGAGGTCCAGTTCGGCTGCCTGCGCGAAGCGCAGCGCTTCCGACAGGCCCTGCAACACGCCGCCGATGCAGATCTGGTTCACCATCTTGGTGGTCTGGCCGGTGCCGGCCGTGCCGACATGGACGATCCGCGCGGCATAGGCCTGCATCACCAGCTTCGCTGCCGCGACTGCTGGCTCGCTGCCACCGCACATGATCGACAGCTTGCCATTTTCGGCGCCGGCCTGGCCGCCCGACACGGGTGCATCGACGCTATGGATGCCGCGGCTTTCGCCCTCCACGAACAACTGTCGCGCGATCCGGGCCGAGACTGTGGTATGGTCGATGAACAGGCTGCCTTCCTTCATCGTCCGGAACGCGCCTTCGCGGCCCAGCGTGATCTGCGACAGATCGTCGTCATTGCCGACGCAACTGATGACGATATCCGCCTCTTCGGCCGCCTTGGCCGGTGTGATCGCCACTGCGCCGCCATAGGCTTCCGCCCAGAGCTTCGCTTTGCCGATGGAGCGGTTATAGACGGTTAGGCTATGCCCCGCCTTGGCCAGATGTCCTGCCATAGGGCCGCCCATGACGCCCAGCCCGATAAACGCGATATTAGCCATATGCCTCGTACATCTGGAGCAATTTCAAGTCGGATTCACATCCGACGATTCAGAAATTGCGGAAAACAAAAGACAATGAAACATGATCCTACGGTTATCCGCCCTATCATGCCTTAGCGTGCGCCCCTGCCATAGGGCCAGTTTTACGTCAGTGCCAGTTTCTTCGCCCGCAATTTTCGTTTAGGGGCGCGCTCATGACTACGCTCGCAAAGATCGAAAGCGCCCTGCCGCTGCCCATCACCGTCGATGACATCCTTGCCGCCCGGACCCGCATTTCGGGTTCGATCGTCAAGACGCCGACGCTGATTAGCCAGACGCTTTCCAACATGCTGGGTTGCAACGTCTATCTGAAATTCGAAAATCTCCAGTTTACCGCTGCCTATAAGGAACGCGGCGCACTCAATCGCCTGCTGCAACTGGATGATGCGGCGAAAGCCAAGGGCGTGATCGGCGCCTCGGCCGGCAACCATGCGCAGGGCCTTGCCTATCATGGCAAGCGGCTGGGCGTGCCGGTTACCATCGTGATGCCTACGACGACTCCCACGGTGAAGGTGACGCAGACGCAAGGTCATGGCGCGACCGTGGTGCAATATGGTGAGAAGTTCGACGATGCCTATGCCCATGCGCGCCTGCTGGAGGTGGAGCAGGGCCTGACCTTCGTTCACCCCTTCGACGAGCCCGACGTCATGGCCGGGCAGGGGACGGTGGCGCTGGAAATGCTGGAGGATGCGCCGCAGATCGACACTTTGGTCATTCCGATCGGCGGCGGCGGCCTGTTTTCGGGCATGGCGACGGCGGCGCGGGCGATGAAGCCGGATATCCGTCTGGTTGGCGTGCAGGCCGAACTTTACCCGTCCATGTATGATTTCATCAAGGGCGCGGACCTTGCCTGCGACGGCGACACGCTGGCCGAAGGCATCGCGGTCAAGCAGCCTGGCGAAATCACCCGGCGTGTGGTCGAGCGGCTGGCGGACGATATCTTGCTGGTCACCGAACGGCGGCTGGAGGAGGCGGTGAGCCTGCTGCTCCAGATCGAGAAGACCGTGGTGGAAGGCGCCGGCGCGGCAGGGCTGGCTGCTTTGCTCACCTATCGCGAGCAGTTTGTCGGGCGCAATGTCGGCCTTGTGCTGACCGGCGGCAACATCGACACGCGGCTGCTGGCCAATGTTTTGCTGCGTGACCTCGCCCGTTCGGGCCGTCTCGCGCGTCTGCGCATCATCCTCCAGGATCGCCCCGGCGCGCTGTTCCATGTCGCCCGCATCTTCGATCAGGAAGCGGTCAACATTCTGGAACTGGCGCATCAGCGCATCTTCACCAACCTCCCGGCCAAGGGCCTTAGCCTGGACGTCGAATGCGAAACGCGGGACCGGGCGCACCTCCAGCGGCTGATCGCGGCGCTGGGTGAAGCAGGCTATGAGGTCGCCCCGATCGAAGTTGCGTAAGAGCGGGACAAGTATCTCCGTTTTTTCGTGGTAAACGCTCTTTTCAGGGGGGCGGCGTGACGGCATATATCTGAAACATGATCGAACCCTGCCGTCACCATGAATGGGAGCCTGGAGCGTGACTGCCGCTTTTCGTTTTCCCCGTTTCTTTGTGACCAATCCGTCGCCTTGCCCCTATCTGCCGGGCAAGAGCGAGCGGAAGGTGTTCACTGAACTGAACGGCGACAATGCGGCGGAATTGAACGATGCGCTGGGGCGAATCGGTTTTCGCCGCAGCCAGAATGTCGCCTATCGGCCCAGTTGTGCGGACTGTTCCGCCTGTGTGTCGGTGCGGGTTGTGGCCAATGAATTCCAGCCCAATGCCACCCAGCGCAAGCTGATCCGGCGCAATAGCGACCTGATCGTCACGGCTTGCAAGCCCTGGTCGACCGAAGAACAGTTCGCTTTGCTCCAGCGCTATCTGGTCGATCGCCATCCCGGTGGTGGCATGACCGAGATGGACGAGATGGACTTTGCCGACATGGTCGAGCAAACGCCGGTCGACAGCTATATCATCGAATATCGCGAACCCGGCTTCGATGGCCGCCCCGGCAAGCTGATCGGCGCCTGCCTGACCGATCGGCAGGGCGATGGCCTGTCCATGATCTACAGTTTCTTCGATACGACGCTGGAGCATCGGCCGGGTCTGGGTAACTATATCATCCTGGACCATATCACTCGGGCAGCCGGGGCCGGGCTGCCCTATGTCTATCTGGGCTATTGGGTCGATGGGTCGCAGCGGATGCAATATAAGGTCCGTTATCGCCCGCTGGAAAAGCTCAGTCGGGCCGGCTGGGTGCGCTTTGATCCGCATGAACAGGCGCAAGCCATTCGCAGCGTTCAGCAGCGCGACGAGCCGCCGCTGCCGATCGAACTGGCAGGCATGTTCCGCAAATAGCGTCGAACAGGTTCGACCTTAGTCTAAGTTGCTGAATAATATTGGCGGCGTAGATGGATCAACTTAGTCAATTTGTTTAACTTTCTTTGCTAGCTCCTCTTCATGCGCGGAGAGAGAGACATCAGATCGGGGGCGGCTTATGGACCGCTTTGCTGATCGGAGATTTCACGACCTGAGGTTGACGCCGGGCGATGATATCGTTGCGCAACAATTATTCCTGCATCGTAATGATCTTCTGTTCTCGCCGGTTTTCGATCGTGTGTCGCCGCCCTTGCTTCGCTGGGTCGCGGATCGTCGCGGCCGGCTGATCGCGGTCGAACGGGAAAGCAGCCGCTTTCGACCGCGATTCGCGGCTGACCCGATCGGCTTTGGCTGGCGCGCGCTGTTGTCTGCCGCTGACAGGCGCACCTTGCTCAAGGCTGGCCGTTCCAGCGATCGGCCGCAAGCGCTCACCCTGTCGCTCCGCTGCGCCGACGGCCAGGACCGTTGGTGCATGGTTCGCATGGCCTGCGTCGAAGGGGCGGGGCAACCGCGCTGGTATGGCACGGTGGAGGATGTGCATGAGCGGCACGACCGCGATTCTCGCGCGCTGGCAGCCGCTCTAGCCGAAAGCCGCGAACATTATCGATCCTCGGTGGATCTCAGCCCTCAAGTGCCCTGGACCGCCAGTCCAAGGGGTAGCATTGAGGAGGTAGGACCGCGCTGGTTCGATCTGACCGGGATGGCCCCGGACAAGGCGTTGGGCACTGGCTGGCTGGGCGCGCTGCATCCTGACGATATGCAACGGACGGTGGCGGTGTGGAGCGGTCATCTGGCCAGCGGCGCACCGGTGGATATCGATTATCGCATTCGCTTGCGCGACGGTGGCTATCGCTGGATGCGGGCGCGCGCTTCGGCCCGCCGTGATCCGTCCGGCGCGATTCTGCGTTGGTACGGGACGTTGGAGGATGTCCATGCCGAGCGTCTGGCGCAGACGGCACTCAGCGATAGCGAGGAGCGTTTCCGCCTGGCAGTGCAGTCGGCGCGGCTGGGAATCTGGGATTTCGATTGCGTCACCGGCACCCGAACCTGGTCGGACGAGTTTCGTCGCATGCTGGGGCTGGAGGAGCATCAGCCTGCGACGACGGAACTGGCGCTGTCGCTGGTGCATCCCTGTGACCGGGATCGGCTGAAATATATGTTGGAAGCCGTCGCGGCCGGAACGCTGCCGCCGCATTTCGAGGCGACGTTGCGTATCTATCGCGCCGACACGGGGGCTTTGCGCTGGATTCGTAGCACGGGATGGATGACGCGTTCGGATGCCGGGCGGCCGCTGCGGATCATCGTCACTTTCCGCGACGTCACCGAAGAACATGATGCCGACGAGCGCATCCGCTGGGCCGCGACCCATGATCCGATGACGCGGCTGCCCAACCGGACGTTGTGGCAGGCGGCGCTGGAGGAGATGGCGGCGCGGGCACAGGCGGAAGGGCGGACCTTCGGCCTGCTGCTGCTCGACATAGATGATCTCAAGCGTACAAATGATGCGATGGGCCATGATGCCGGCGATGCCCTGCTTTGTGCCTTTGCGCAGCGGCTGGCATCGGTGGCGCCGGCCGATGCCGTGCTGGGGCGGCTGGGCGGCGACGAGTTCGGACTGGTAGCCCCCTCCTTGTCGGATAGCGCAGCGCTGGAGCGATTGAGTGCGACCTTGATCGACAATGTCCGCACGCCGCACGTGCATCAGGGGCGATCGCTCGATTGCGGTGTCAGTATCGGCGGCGCGGTGTTTGGCGTGCATGCCGACCGGGCGGAGGATCTGCTGAAGGCGGCCGATCTGGCGCTTTATGCCTCGAAAGGCGCGGGGCGAGGGCGGCTGACGCTGTTCCAGTCCACCCTGCGCGCGCAGGCGCAACAGCGGAGTTCGATGATCCGAATGGCGCGGCAAGTGGTCGCGGAACGACTGGCCACACCCTTCTACCAGCCGCGTATCGACATGCGTAGCGGTCAGGTGCTGGGCTATGAGGCGTTACTGCGCTGGCATCATCCCCGCATGGGCGTGCAATTGCCCGGCACGATCGCCGCGGCCTTCGACCATGCCGAGATTGCGGTGGCGCTGACCGGGCAAATGCTGGATGCGGTTCTGGTAGACCTGCAATGCTGGCTGCGGGCGGGCTTTGATCCGGGGCGCGTGGCGATCAATGCGGCGGCGGCGGATTTTGCAAGTGGGGATTTCGCCGATCGTGTTTTGAGCCTTTTGGACCGGGCCAATGTGCCGACGGCGCATTTCGAGATAGAGGTGACGGAAAGCGTGTTTCTGGGCCGTGGCGCCGATCAGGTCGGCCATACTTTGCAGCATTTTGCCGATGCCGGTGTAAGGATAGCGCTGGATGATTTCGGCACCGGCTTTGCGTCACTTACCCATTTGAAACAATATCCGGTCGATGTTCTGAAGATCGACCGCAGCTTCGTCAGTCATATCGAGCAGGATGCGGGCGATGCCGCGATCGTCGACGCGATCGTGAAACTGGGCGGCAGTTTCGGGATGGAGGTAGTAGCCGAGGGCGTGGAAACCGCGGCTCAGGCCGACTTCCTGCTGCATCAGGGCTGTATCGTCGGGCAGGGTTTTTACCTTGGTCGCCCCCAGCCGGTCACGGCCTTTTCGCCACCGAAGGCGGGTTTGCAACAATAGGCCGGACCCGAAGGCCCGGCCCGATCCTTATTTGCAGCGGCAACTGCGCACTGCGCGGCGGCGAACGGCCTTGCGATAGGGCACGGTTTCCGTGACGTAGGTGGTGGTCGTCGTGGTCGTCACGGCGGGCTGCACCGTTACGGTCGTCACGATGGGTGCGGGATAGTAATAGCCGTTGGCGATGTAGCCTCCCCCCTGACTGACCGATACTGGGCCAGAACCGCCCGACCAATGCGGCGCACCGGCATAGGGCGGCGCGTCATAATCGACGCCCGCACCGCGCACATCGCCTTCGAATCGGCCATCATAGGTGCCGCTCACCTGCCGGCCGTCATCGGTCGTCCAGGTGCCGGTCCAGCGGCCTTCATATTCATTCTGCGTGGTCACGCCGTCGTCTGCGGCGCCATAGCCATAATCATAGCCGGCGCCCGGACGACGCGGCGGTGGCGGAGCGTTGCGGCGTGGGCCATCCTCGGCCTTGTCGATCGCCATACCGGCAACGGCGCCGACACCCGCGCCGATCAGCGTACCGGCTGTGCGATTGCCGCGTCCGGCGATACGATTGCCGGCGATGCCGCCGACGACGGCGCCGATCGCGGCGCCACCCACGCCATTGTCGCGGCGTGGTTCATCATAATAGCCGTCATCGCCATCGGGGCCATAGCCGCCTTCGTAGCGGTCCCAGTCCAGATTGCTGCGCGAATCATAAACACGGCCATAACGGTCGGTCATGACCGCATCGTCATAATAGCGCGACCAGCCATAGCCATAGGCCGGTGCGGGCAGGCCATAGGCGCCGTAGTTGGCGATATAATAATTGGGGCTGACCCAATAGCGGGGCAAGACATAGCCATAAACCGGGCGCTGATAGCCGTTCCAGCCACCCGGCGCCCGCCAGCCGGCATACCAACGGCCATTATAGCGCGATCCCCAGCGATGGCCGCCGTTCCACTGGCCGTTCCAGCCGCCCGGCCGGGGCATGTGCGTGCCAGGATGCGGCATGGAGCCACCGGGGCGCGGCCCGCTCCAGCCCTTGCCCATCACGGGCAGGGCAGCGCCTGCACCGGTCGCGGCGACCGCCGGTGCGGTGACGCAGGCCAGCGCTACGCTTGCCCCCAAAAGGAAAAAGGTTGGAGTTCGCATGGTTAACACTCCCTGTTGTGCATGGCGTGCGAACCGGATGCGCAGGCCGAAATCCTAACGCATCATTTAGCATGCTGATCCGCAGCTAGCCACGATTCCTACCCCGAAATCCTGTCCCGAAACGGGGCGGAAAGCCGAAGCTGGCGGCTGCATGGGCAGGAAAGACGGTTAACGGTTCAGGCGATCCGCGCGCCGATAAGCGCGGCGAGGGCCTCCAGTCCGCGTGCATCGTCCGAGTCGAAGCGAGCCGGGCGAGGACTATCGAGGTCGATCACGCCGATCAGACGGCTATCATGAAGTACGGGCACCACGATCTCGGACGCGCTGGCCGCGTCGCAGGCGATGTGACCGGGAAATGCGTGCACATCCTCCACCAGCTGCGTTTCTCGGGTCGCCGCTGCCGTACCGCACACGCCGCGGCCAAGCGGGATGCGGATGCAGGCGGGCTTGCCCTGAAACGGTCCCAGTACCAGTTCATCCTCGACCATGCGATAGAAGCCCGCCCAGTTGAGGTCGGGCAGGAACTGCCAGAGCAGGGCGGATATGTTGGCCATGTTGGCGACCGCATCGGGCTCGGACGCAGTCAGGGCGTCGGCGGCCGAGAGAAGGTCGGCATAAAGGGTGGGCTTGTCGGCGGCGGTGGATGCAAAGTCGTACATGGCGCTCATATAGGCGCGCGCTCGCGCTGCGGCCAGTGCGACAAGAATCCGTTAACCAAAGTTCGCTATCGCCATCACAAGGCCTGCATAATCGAGGGTGACGATGTTCTTAGACGCGGCGCATAGCTTGTCCAACCTGCGTGGAGACGCGCGCGCCATCGATGTGACGATCGTCATGCCCTGCCTCGACGAGGCGATCAGTCTGCCACATTGTATCGCCAATGCCCGGAACGCGCTGGACCTGATCGAGGCGCAGCATGGGCTGTTTGGTGAAATCGTCATCGCCGACAATGGATCGACCGACGGCAGCCAGCAGCTGGCGACGGACCTGGGCGCGCGCGTCGTGCCAGTGGCGCGGCGCGGCTATGGCGCGGCGCTGATCGGCGGCTGCGAGGGCGCCTATGGCCGCTATCTGCTGATGGGCGACGCCGATGGCAGTTACGACTTCACCGATGGCGTGGGGATGATCGGCGAATTGCTGGCCGGTGCGGATCTGTGCATGGGATCGCGGTTCAAGGGCGGGATCGCGCCGGGTGCTATGCCCTGGAAGAACCGCTATATCGGCAATCCGGTTCTCACCGGAATTCTCAATCTCTTCTTTCGCTCGGGGATCAGCGACGCGCATTGCGGTCTGCGCGCCATCACGCGCGATTGCTTCACGTCGCTCGGCCTGTCGGGCAGCGGCATGGAATTCGCCAGCGAGATGGTCATCAAGGCCAGCCTGCGGCGGTTCCGCCTGACCGAAGTGCCAGCTACCCTGTCTGTGGATTTGCGCGACCGTGCGCCCCACCTGCGCCCCTGGCGCGATGGCTGGCGGCATCTGCGCTATTTGCTGATGCTGAGTCCGACATGGGTATTCGGCGTGCCGGCAATGATGGCGATGGGGCTATCGGCGCTGATCCTGGCGGTCGCCATCGGCTTCTGGCTCGGCCTCTTCCACGGCGAAACGCCATTTGGGATCAGCTGGGCGATCGCCAGCGGCTTTCTGTTTACCACTGGCCACCTCGCGCTGCTGATGGCCTTTGCCGGGCATCTCCATGGCGTGACGCTGGGGTATCGCAAACTGCGGCCGGTGGTCGAACGATTGGGGCGGAAGATCAGCCTGGAAACTATGTTGGCAGCCGGCGCTGCGCAGATGCTGGCGGCGATGACGATTTTTGCGGCAACCGGCTGGTACTGGTCGAACCATGGTTTTGTCGCACTGCCCAATCCGCTGCCGCTGGTGCTGGCAGGTGTGCTGGGCGCGACCGGTGCGCAAACAATCTTCGGGGGCTTTCTACTGGCCATATTGGCCGGGCATGATGCGCGTTTTCTAGGATCAAGGGCCTACCGGTCATGAAGGCGCTGATCCGTCGTGGACCGCGTTATGCGGCCGTTTCCCTCTTTTGCCTGATGCTGAGCAACGTGATCCTGATCGGGGCAGACCGGCTTGGCTGGTCTAGCGGCATGGCTGTACTGTCGAGTGCGGTTGTCTTGATCCCGGTAGGATTCCTGCTTCAGGCGCGCGTTACCTTCGCGGTGGAGCCGACCAGCGATGCCTTTTTTCGCTATGCGGCCGCGCTGGCGACCAATGTACCATTGTCATGGCTGGTCCTGCTGATCGTCCATGATCTGTGCGGCGTCGACATGGTCATCGCCGCGCCGCTGGCCACCATTCTGCTTTTTTTCTGGACTTATCTCACTAGTAGCTGGGCGCTTAGTCGCCGGCGCAATCCCCAAGGGAGTGTTTCATGATCGCCAGCAACGACCTGCTCGCCACCTTCGTATCGCGCTATCCTGCCCAGCCCGCCACGGCCTTCTGGCGCGGCATCGAGATCGAACAACTCGCTCGAGTGTTCGATTCTGAAGGCGTCGGACTGGACCTGGGCTGTGGCGATGGCATCCTGACCGACATATTGTTCAAGCGGATTGGCGTGACCCCGCGGTTGATCGGCATCGATATCGATCCGCTGGAGACGGAAGCGGCGGCGGCTTATGCCTTTTATGAACGCATTCACACGCGTCCGGCACAGGCTATTCCTGAACCCGATGCCAGCATCGACTATGTGATTTCCAACTCGGTTCTGGAGCATATCCCCGATCTGGAGGGCGTGATCGCCGAAGTCGGACGTGTACTCAAACCGGGCGGACGTTTCTATTTCACGGTGCCTGCGCCCGGATTTCATCAGAATTTGCGCGGCAGCATCTTGCCCGGCGTGTCGCGCACGCGCTATCTGTCCGATCTCGATAAGAGGCTGGCGCATTTCCATTATCTGTCGGCAGCCGACTGGGCCGCCATGGCGGGACGGCACGGCCTGGCGCTGGACAACGCGACCGGCTATCTCGACCAGCAGGAAACCCAGCGCTGGGAACATCTGTCGCGCATGACCGGTGGTCTGCTGCACAGCCTCAGCTTCGGACGCAGTCGGCCGATCGAAATCCAGCGCACGCTCAAGATTCGCGATCTGCAAAATCGCATGGCGCTGCCGACCCCGATCGCTTCGGGTATCGCCAGGCTGATCGGCTGCGGGGATAATCCCGATACGACAGGTACGCAGTCCTGCCTGCTGGTTGTGGGGCATCGCCCGCGCGATTGATCGCGCGGGAAGGGGTTAATCCGTGGCGGCGTAGCTGGCCGCCACCGTCCGTAGCGAACTGTTGATCGATAGTCGGTCGGCATTGGCCGCGTACCAGGCGCGCGTCGCTTGACGCAGTGCATCGCCCGCCGTCACGGCCTGTATGATGGCGGCAGCGAGCATGTCGGGCGTAGCGGGATCGGCGATGAAGCCGTTGGCGCCCGGCGTCACCAGTTCGATGGCGGCATTGTCCGCCGCGGCGGCTACGATCGCAGGGATGCCGCGTGCCGAGGCTTCAACCACGACTAGGCCATAGCCTTCCCGTTCGGAGGGCTGGACGATGCACAGCGCTTCACGCATCGCCTGTTCTAGTATATCGGCCTCGACGAAGCCTGGCAGGGTGATAGCGTCGCCTTGGCCCAATGCATTGATCCGCTGTTCGATGCGGGGGCGGTCCGGTCCGTTCCCGAACAGGATCGCACGCAGGTCGGGCACGGACTGGCGTGCAATCGCTATCGCCTCGACCAAGAGCGGTACCCGCTTTTCAACGATCATGCGGCCGGCATAGACGATCGTCGCTGGTGTGCGTGCGGGCAGTATCTCACCGCGCGTAGGATCTTGCGCCAGGCCCGGCAGATAATCGATTGATCCATTCAGCCGCAGGCCGTGCAACCGTGCCTCGTGCAGGCGGCTGAAGACATGGGCGCGCTGCCGCACCCGCGCGCACAGCGATTGCACGCTCCAGCCGATCCATCCCAGTCGGCCCAGATAATCGCGCCAATAGTCGCGGCTCCAAATCTCGAACCAGTCGCAGACGATGCGATAGCCGCAGAGGCGCCGCAGCAATCCGGCGGCGAGCAGTGCGAAATAGGGGAAGGAACAGAGATGCACCACGTCATAGTGCCGGCCGTAGCGGGCTAGATGCGTCAGCACGCCCCATCCAAAGCGTAGGGGCGGGGCGATCCTGCGTTTGCCATCCTGATACAGTGCTGATCTGGGCGACACCGGGATGACGGTGACGCCAGGCAGGCCCGGCGGCGCATCGGCGTCCCACTGAGTCATGGTCAGATAGGTGACTTGGTGCCCGTCGGTCGCCAGCCGTTCCGCCAGCGCGCGATACCAGCGTTCGGCCCCGCCGATCGTCCAGGGGAAGAGGCAGTCATAGACGATACAGATATGCATTAACGGTGCGTCTCCCGACAGATCGCTTTCAGGCGACGAAAATGGCTGTCGTCGCCCGGTTTGGCATCCATGCGTTGCCGGATCGCGTCCAGGCTCCGCGCACCCAGGAAGGTGACGCGTTTCTTCCGACACAGGGCGGCTATTTGCGGCGCCGTCATGGAGCCCGACAGTAATCGCAGCGGACTGTTGGACAGATCAGGCCGATTTATGACGAGGTCGCTGCCGAAAGCGACCGCACCTTCATCGATCACGGCGATATCGGCAGGAAGGCGGTCGATCTGAACCGAAACGCGTGCATAGGGCAGGGTCAGCCAGGCGGCCATCGCCATATGGAGTGGCAGCAGCAGCCCGAAACTGGCTGCGTTGCTCCATGCCCAGATCCGTGGGCCCGGCCAATGCCCACGCAGCGCGATCCATCCCTGCCCGCCGAGCAGGCAGAAACTGCCGATCACACCATGCAGATAGCGATAACCCCAGCCATGCCCCTGAAAGGCAAGCAGCAAGCTGATTAGCAGGACATGCAGGGCGATGCCGGCGACGAGCGGCCGGACCAAAGGCGCGCGCCAGGCGAGCGTGAGAGCCGCAGCGGCCAGCGGCAATAGCAACAGATGTTGCCAGGCCACAAAGCGCAGCAGGTTCATCGCCATCAGCCACAGGCTGACAGGGCCTGTCGCGCGCAGCATGTCGATCACCCGATCGGCATAGCCCAGCCGGTCGCCGGTGCTGGACAGTGCCGTCATCGGCCCGCCGGCCAGTTGCGCGATCATGTTGGGCCAGGCCAGCCAGAACAGGCAGATAACGGCATAAGCCACCACGTAGAGGGTCGCCAGCGGCCAGCGTCGCTGGATCAGCAGGCCGGTCAGGATCGGGAAAACGAACAACGGGTGGAACAGCGGTTGATGTAGGCCGGTGGCGAGAAAGCCGACAAGGATCGCGCCGGCGTGGCTCCAGCCGCCGCGCAGGAAGAGCCAAAGCCAGACAAGGTTGAGCGCCAGATGGCCGGCCATGGCATGAGCGGTCATGCCCTGGATGACGACCTGCGACGATCCCGCATAGAGCAGTAGCGCGACCGTTCGCGCTTCGGCATCGCCGGGCCAGACACGCTCTGCAATCCGCCACAGCGCCAGCGCGCCGATGCCGGTGAAGGCGGGGCTTGTCAGTCCGGCGTCGCCGATCAACGTCATGCCCGCACGCGCGAGCGCGTTGATCGGCAGATAGGCTGATATCCAGGCCTGTCGGTCGGCAATCGGCAACATGAAAAACTGGTTGAGCGAATCGGCCATCGGTTGCCAGTTGGGTGCGATCGGCCAGAAGAGGCGTCCCTGCGCAAAGATCGCTGCATCGAAACTCGCCATCTGCTCGTCGCGGGTGAGGTCATAGGATTGCAGCAGCCAATGATGACCGGCGCCGCAGACCATGAGGAGCGCGAGTGCGAACAACCAGGGGCGGTGGACAAGGGCATCCATCCAGCGCAAGGATTGGACGATGCCGGTGGATTGAAGGCCGTATCGCAGCAGCAATGCGATCAGCATCGCGACAGCCAGATCCTGCCGGATGAAAAGGAAGGCACTGAATTGCCTTTTGTCGTGCACTGGATCGACCAGCACGCCGAACAGCCCGATCGCCAGCAACATGGCCAGCAGCAACGGCAGTCGGGTGCTGGCCTGTTTCAGCCATGCCGTGACTGCGCTTCCGTCCCCCATGATCGTCTGGCCCCCCGGCATCATGCTAATCCATCCGTACCTTGCCGCGCCCTTGTTTGACCGAGCTTCGCGCCTTCTTTGCGTCCACACGCCGCGCCTTGGCGGCCTTGCCCGGTTTGGTGGCGATGCGGCGGGCATCGCGGACATGGGCCTTGGCGATCATCTCCGCCAGTCGTTCGCGCGCATCCTGCCGGTTCGCTTCTTGCGTGCGAAAGCGGGAGGCCTGGATGACGATCTCGTTGGCGGAAGTCAGGCGCGACCCGGCCAGTTCCTTGAGCTTGCGATAGGCATAGGGCGGGAGGCCCAGCCTGAACAGATCGACCCGCAATTGGACCGTCGTCGCCACCTTGTTGACATTCTGCCCGCCCGGACCGCCGCCGGTGATGAAGCGCTCCTCCAGCGCGTCATCGGGAATCTCAAATCCCGGCATCGTCCAGCAACTCCGGGCCGAAACCGGCGGCTGCAAAAGTGTCGGGCAGGGGAGCGGTGGCGGCCGCAGCGGGCTTGTCGCCGCGCGCGATGCTGAGGAAACGGCTGTGCAGCAGCATCTTGCCCTCACCATTGCCATAGACCGGATCGCCGACGATGCCGAAACCGAGGCCATGCAGCGCATGGACGCGGATCTGGTGGGTGCGGCCGGTCTGCGGCGTGAAGGCGATCAGCGCGCGGCCATCCTTTTCCGCGATCTTGCGCCAATGGGTGATGGCGTTCTTGCCTGCCTTGGCCGGAATCATGCGCCATCCCTGTGCTTCGCTGCTGATCTTCTTGAGCGCCAGTTCGATCGTGCCGTTGTCCTCTGCCGGTACGCCGTTGACCACGGCGACATAGCGTTTCTCGACCGTGCCAGCCTCAAAGGCGGCGGCGAAGCGCTTGTGCGCCTTGGGGTTGCGGGCGAGCAGCAGGCAGCCGCTGGTGTCGCGGTCCAGACGATGAACCGGCAGCGGCCAGCGCTGGAAGCCGAAGGTCAGCGAAGCGAGGTGATTTTCCAGCGCCAGCGATCCGTCGCGCGGCGCATCGACGGGCAGGCCGGCCGGCTTGTCGAGGATCAGCGCCTCGCCATCGATGAACAGGACTTTGTCGGCAAGCAGGGACAAGAGGAGTATCCGATCGGAATAAAAGAAAGGTGGGACAATTGACGCGCGCGCGGCTTCCTATAGGCGGTGAGAGCGATGGACAACAGGGGGCATGACGGGCGGCAGGCGCAATTTCGGCTGGACTGGGTCGATGTGGCGCGTGGGATCGGCATCATCGCAGTGGTGATCGGCCATGTCTGGACGCGCGGGGGCGTGCGTGACGCCATGTACAGTTTCCATATGCCGCTCTTCTTCCTGCTGTCCGGCATGCTGTCGCGGCCGCATCCGCTCGGCGCCTTTACCCGGCGGCAACTGAGCAGCCAGATGCGGCCCTATGCCGTCTTTCTGGCGCTGCTGATCCTTGCAGACCAGATTATCGAGCCGCTGAAGGGCGGGCGGCCGATCTTTCACCAGTGGCCGGAGGATGTGGTGCCGATCCTGCTGGGCGGTTTCTGGCTACGCGGACCTTATACGATCTTCTGGTTTGTCCCCTGCCTCATGATCGCGCGCATCCTGTTCAACGTCGCACTGCTGCGCTGGCCCGACATATTGGACAGGCGCTGGGCGTTCATCCTGCTGCCGACTATCCTCCTTGCCTATGCGCTGGGCTGCTGGACCGAGGCGTCGCCACTGGGGCTGCTGAGCGTACCCATGGCCTTCTGCCTGCTGTGGGTTGGGGCGCTCTGGCCGCGGGTCCGCTGGCATAATTTCATGATCGTGCCGATCGCCCTGCTGGCTCTGCTCGGGCTGGCGGGGATCGCGCCGACGCTGAACATGAAGATCGCCGATTATGGCTGGCCCTTGCTGTCGATCGGCTCGGCGGTGGCGACCTGCCTGCTGCTGTTCCGGCTTTCTGCCAGGATCGCATCCTTTGCCGGGCCGCTGGCGTCGCTGGGGCGGGCGTCGCTGGTCATCATGTACCTGCATGTCGCGGTGATCCATTATGGATCACCCTATCTGGGCAAGCCCTGGCTGCTCCTGCTGGCGCTGGCGCTGCCTTTCGGCCTCCACGCCATCATCCGCCGGTCGCCCGCCGCGACCCGGATTCTGCTCTAGCTGTCCTTGATCAGCGACATGCGGTCGTCCACCCCGGCGCGGGCGACGATGCTGTAGGCGGCCTGGGCTATGATCTGCGCCTGTGTCAGTGCGGCGCCATCCTTCTCCCGCTGGGCGGAGGCGACCGGATCGGCCACGGCGGAAGCCTGTGGCGAGGCATAATAGCTGGACTCGGCGAGGCGCTCGCTCAGCGAAGTGCGGACGGGCGTTTCCGACGCCGTACTGGCGGTTACCTGCCGTGGGCCGGCCGACGCCGTATAGGTCAGCGGTTCGCTGACGTTGGGGGCGGATATGACCACGGGGCTGGTCGTGGGGGCGGTCGTTTCGGACGCGTCGGCCGTTGGCGTCGGGGCAGGGCTGGGCGTGCTATTTTGTGCCGCGGCGGCAGCCGCAGCAGCTTCGACGGTCGTTTCCGTCGCTTTCTTGATCTGGCCCCAGGCATTGCCCAGGCCGTTACCGATCGCACCGATCATTAAAATATCTCCCGTCCCCGCCGTTCTCATCCGTCATAGGGCCTTCCATGCCCTCAACGAACAGGGTTGGCGGCTTGTTAAGCTTCAATGCAGATGTTGCAGCTTGTCCGGGTTGCGCATGATGTAGATGGCGCGGACCTTTCCATCGTCGATATCCAGCGCGGTCGTCTGCACCTCGCCATCCGCCTCCCGCGTGATGAAGCCGGGCAGACCGTTGATGCGGCAGGTGCGCAGGAGGGTCGAACCATGTTTCAGGAAGTTGACCGCCAGCGCACGATGCAACTGCATGACCTGGCCGAAACCGAGTGCCGGACGGACGGTCGCGGGACGCTTGCCGCCGCCGTCGCTGTGCAGGCTGACATCGGCGGCCAGCAACGCGCCTAGCGCCCCCATGTCGCCGCTGCGCGACGCGGCGAAGAAGGCGGTGGCGATGTCCATGCCGCGCTGCCGTTCTACCTGAAAGCGCGGCCGGGCATCGCGGACATGGGTGCGCGCGCGCGCGGCCAGTTGGCGGCAGGCGGCGGGATCGCGCTGGATGGTGGTGGCAACCTCTTCGAACCCCAGCCCGAAGACGTCATGCAGCAGGAAGGCGGCGCGCTCCAGAGGGGACAGCCGTTCTAACGCCAGCATCAGGGGCAGGGTGACGTCTTCCTCTTCCTCCGCATCCTCGACCAGCGGTTCGGGCAGCCAGGGGCCGACATAGGTTTCGCGGCGCACGCGCGCGGACTTCAGATGATCGAGGCAGAGGCGCGTGACCGTGCGGCGCAGAAACGCTTCCGGTTCGCGAATGTCGGTGCGGTCGGTGCCCATCCAGCGGATGAAGGCATCCTGCACCACATCCTCGGCATCGGCGATGGAGCCGAGCATGCGATAGGCCACGCGGATCAGGCGGGGACGCAGCGGGTCGAAACTGGCGGCTGCGTCCATCTGCGTCCCCCCGTTCATCAGGCGGCTGCCTTGAGCGGCATGTCGTACCAGAGGTTGAAGCCGATCGCGATGCGGTTCCAGCCGTTGATGATGTTGATCATCAGGGTCAGATTGACCTGCTCTTCCTCGGTAAATTCCCAGTTGAGCGCTTCCCTGGCGGCTTCGTGGGTGTGGCCCTGCGACAGGGTGGTCAGCGCTTCTGTCCAGGCCAGCGCGGCGCGTTCGCGGTCGGTGTAGCAGGGGGCTTCGCGCCAGGCGGTGAGCAGGTAGAGGCGCTGTTCGCTCTCGCCCTTCGCGCGGGCTTCATAGCTGTGCATGTTGATACAGTTGGCGCAGCCGTTGATTTGCGATGCGCGCAGCTTGACCAGTTCGATCAGGCTGGATTCCAGGCTGTCGCCGATGGTGGTGGACAGCGCGGTCCAGCTCTTCATCAATTGCGGGGCGGCGGTATAGGGGTTGATCTTGTCGGTCATGATGCAGTCCTTTCCTTCGGGTCTGCTGACATGACGAGAGGGCTTTGCCGGATGTGACATGGGGTGTGGAAATTTTCGCCGCAGGTGATTTTTGCGCGACAGGCGGCGGCGGGGCAAAGTTCACACCGTCGTAGCCAATTTGCGGCCGGAAGCGCCCGCAATGCGCTTGCGAAGCGTCTCCGACGCACCTGCGACGCGACAGAGGGGCGACGATGGCGCGTCACATGCACGACAGGGATGCGCCCGACAGGCGACGGAGATGACGTGCGGTGCGCGGAAGGAAGGGCAAGATCCATCGCGGCGAGTAGATCAGGCGAAATCCTATTTTGGAAGGCTGATTTCCAAAGGGTTGGCGGTGACCGGCCCTTCGTCTCCATTCGTCAAAAAGCTTTCGCAGGTGCGAAACAAAATCGGTCGTGGTCGCGTTGCCCCACGCATGACCGATATCAGCCTGACCCACATCACGCCGATGGCGGTGATGTCGATCGCCATTTCGGTGGCTGCCGCTTTCCTGATCCACTGGGCGCTCTACTGGATCGGGCTGCGGATCGCGAAACATTCGAAACTGGAGCCGGTGCTGCTGCCCGCGATATACCAGCCGACGCGCTGGCTGGTGGTGCTGCTGGCGCTGGGCGCGGGCCTCAAGTCCATCGAACTGGGAGACCGGGTCGAGGATATGTGGGCGATCGGGGCGCGAATGATATTCGCGCTGCTGGTCGGGTGGCTGGTGTTTCGCCTGATGCGCGCCGGCAAGGCAATGATGGAGGCGAGGGCCGACATCAGCGTCGAGGATAATCTGAAAGCCCGGCGGCAGCGGACGAAGATCAGCATCCTCTATCGCATCTGCCAGTGCATCGTCGGCTTTCTGGTAATCGCGATGATGCTGATCGCCATTCCGGGCGTGCGGACGATCGGCGTGTCGCTGATGGCGTCGGCGGGGCTAGCCGCGCTGGCGGTGGGTGCTGCGGCGCAACCGGCGCTCAAGAATCTCATCGCCGGCATCCAGATGGCCTTTTCCGAGCCGATCCGGCTGGACGATGTCGTCATCATCGAAGGGGAATGGGGGCGGATCGAGGAGATCAAGCTGACCTATGTCATCGTGCGCATCTGGGACGATCGGCGCATGGTGGTGCCGGTATCCTATTTCCTGGAAAAGCCGTTCCAGAACTGGACGACGAAGACGTCGGACCTGCTGGGTACGGTGTTCCTCTATGTCGATCCGACCGCCGATATCGAGCGAATCCGGACGCGCTTTGTGGAAGCAGTGAAGGCTAATGCGCGCTGGGACGGGCGGGTCGCGATCTTGCAGGTGACGGACCATCGGGCCGACGCGCTGGAACTGCGCGGGCTGCTGTCGGCGCGCAATGCGGGCATCGCGTTCGATCTGCGCTGCGAGGTACGGGAGGCGATGCTGACATTCCTGCGCACCGAAATGCCCGAAGCGCTGGTGCGCGGGCGTCAGAAACTGGAAGCGGAAAAGGGTTTCGTTACCATGCCGTCCGGCGCGGGGGGATGAGGCCAAGCATCGCGTCGTAAATTTGCGGCGTGATTGGCTCCAGAAACTCCATGCCGAGCCGGCCATCCTCGACCCAGCGGACTTCCGCCGCATAGTCTTTCACGATCGGCAGCCAGACGCTGACCTGTTCTTGCGCCATGAAGCTGCTGTCGCTGCGGCACATCAGGCCGAGCGCGGAGATGTTGATGATGCGGATGCCATGGGTACGGCCGCCGGTCGTGATGTGGCTGAGCATGTCCACCAGATCCCGACCCGCGCGCCGCTGATCGACTGCGGGATCGCGGGAGCGCAGGACGTGGCCGAGATTGGCGAAGACGGACATGGAGCCGGTCTACGCCCGCGAAAATGGACGCTTTACTAGGGGAGAGCGTTAACCGCGGGCTAACGCTCTTTCCTTTCGTGAGGTCAGGCGACGATCAGGCCGTGCTTCTTCGCGCCGAAGCTCAGCTTGTCGCCGGGTTTGAGCGTGACGGCGGGATCGGTGATGACCTCGCCATTCACCTTGATCGCGCCTTCGGTCAGCTTGCGACGCACTTCCTTATTGGATGTGGCAAAGCCAAGACCGGTGGTGGCCTGCACCACGGTCAGGCCTTCGCCGCCCAGGCTGACGGTCGGCAGATTGGCGTCGGACGCGCCTTCCTCAAACGTCCGTCGCGCGGTTTCGGCCGATGCCTGTGCTGCTTCAAGGCCACGGCAAAGCGCGGTCGCTTCGTTGGCGAGGATCTTCTTCGCTTCGTTGATTTCCGCACCTTCCAGCGTGGCGAGGCGGTTCACCTCGTCCATCGGCAGGTCGGTGAAGAGGCGCAGGCGATTGGCGACGTCGGCATCGGCGGTATTCCGCCAGAATTGCCAATAGTCGTAATGCGAGAGCTGATCCTCGTTCAGCCACACGGCACCGCCCACGGTCTTGCCCATCTTCGTGCCGTCGGCATTGGTGAGGAGGGGCGTGGTGAGGCCGAACACCTGCGTGCTGTCGACACGGCGCGCGAGTTCGACGCCATTGACGATATTGCCCCACTGGTCCGATCCGCCCATTTGCAGGCGGCAGGCGCTGCGACGCGACAGTTCCAGGAAGTCGTAGGCCTGAAGGATCATGTAGTTGAATTCGAGGAAGGACAGCGACTGTTCACGGTCGAGGCGCAGCTTCACCGAATCGAAGCTCAACATCCGGTTCACCGAGAAATGCTGGCCGATGTCGCGCAGGAAGGGGATATATTCGAGGCGGTCGAGCCATTCGGCGTTGTCGAGCATGATGGCGTCGGTCGGCCCGTCACCGAAGGTCAGGAAGCGTTCGAACACGCGCTTGATGCTCGCGACATTCTGCGCGATCAGGTCCGTCGTCAGCAGTTTGCGCGCTTCATCCTTGAAGCTGGGGTCGCCGATCTTGCCGGTGCCGCCGCCCATCAGGACGATCGGCTTGTGACCCGCCTTCTGCAACTGGCGTAGCATCATAATCGACACCAGATGGCCGACGTGGAGCGACGGCGCGGTCGGATCAAAGCCGATATAGCCCGGCACCACCTGTTTCGCGGCGAGGGCGTCAAGACCCTCCGCATCGGTCAACTGATGGATGTAGCCGCGCGCTTCGAGTAGGCGCAGGAGATCGGACTGATAGTTGCTCATGGCGCGCGCCTGTAGCATTGCGGTTGCAACTGTAAAAGAGGCGGAGTTTTCGATCATGCTAGCAATCGGCCTGATGTCCGGCACATCGCGCGACGGGATCGACGCGGCGTTGATCGAGACGGACGGCGAGGGACGGGTCGAGGCGGTCGAATTTCATGCCATGGCCTATGATGAAGGGTTCCGGTTGCGGCTGGCCGAGGCGTGCCAGCGGGCGATGGCTATGGAAAAGCCGGGCTTCGAGCCGCTGATCGCGTCGGTCGAGGCGGAACTGACCGAGCGGCATGTGCAGGCGGTGGCGGACCTGCTGGGCCGCAGCGGGCATATTGCGCAGGATGTGGCTGTGATCGGCTTTCACGGCCATACCGTCGCGCATCGGCCGGAATGGGGATGGACCTGGCAGATTGGCGATGGCGCCGGGCTGGCCGGAGGGTTTGGCATTTCGGTCGTGGCGGACCTGCGCAGCGCCGATGTCACGGCGGGCGGACAGGGCGCGCCGCTGCTGCCGGTCTATCACCGGGCGCTGGCCGATGGGCTGGGCAAGCCGGCGGCGATCCTCAATCTGGGGGGCGTGGCGAACATCAGCTTCATCGGGGCGGACGGGACGTTGATCGCGTGCGACACCGGCATGGCAAGCGGGCTGATCGACAATTGGATGCAGACGCATGGCGGCGCAGCCTATGATGCAGGTGGTGCGACCGCGGCGCGGGGGACGGTGGACGAGGCGCGGCTGGCGGCGATGATGGCCGATCCGTGGTTTGCAGTGCCGCCGCCCAAGAGCATCGACCGCGAGCAGTTCAGTATCGACGCGGTGCGGGGCCTCAGCCTGGAGGATGGGGCGGCGACGCTGACGGCGTTCACGGCGGCGGCGGTGGCGCGGGCGATCGAGCATCTGCCGGAGCGGCCGGCTCAGATCCATGTCGCGGGCGGCGGGCGGCATAATGATACGCTGATGACGATGCTGGCGGAGCGGATCGGGGCGCAGATATTGAGCGTCGATGAGCTTGGCTGGCATGGCGATGCGCTGGAAGCGGAGGGGTTCGCCTATATGGCGGTACGGCATCTGAAGGGGCTGCCGATCAGCTTTCCGGGGACGACCGGGGCGCCGGCGCCGATGACCGGCGGCGTGCTGTTCCGGGCTTGAAGCATGATGCGCTTGGGCGCCACCGAATCATGCTTCAAGCGTCCTTTGCTTTCCGCATTTTGCGAGCCGTCATCTGTTCCAGATGACTTCAAAATGCTCTAACTTCGCACATTTCCCGCAGATTTCGACATTTTATTGCGCCGGGCTGATCCTATCGGAAGCGGCGAGTGCATTATAGCAGGGCGGCCCGCTGTAGGACAGCGGGCCGCCTTTTGCCATTACCAGCGGCGATGCTGGCCGTCATGCTTCTGGACCTTGACGCGGGCGCTCAGCGCATCGAAGCGGCGGTCGAGATCGGCGCGTTCGCGGGCATTGAGGCCACCCGAGCGACGATAGTCGGCTTCGCGGGCGGACAGGGCGCGGAAGTCGCTGCGCAGGCGCCAGGCTTCGTTGCGATTGAGCGCGCCGGAACGGACGCCCTGGTCGATGCGGGCGTCGATGCGCGCCTGACGCGCATTGATATTCTGCCAGGGGGCGGCACTGGCGGCCATGGGGGTGGCGATGGCCAGCGTGGCGGCGGCAGCGGCGATCAGGGTGGTGATCCGGTTCATGGCGACTTCTCCTTCTCGTTGTTCGATGGACCAAGGAGTAGAAGTCGCCTGTCGCGAAAATGTGCCGGATACCATGCGATTTTGTCGCGAATTGTAATAGCTTACGGAACGCCGATCACGGATTCGGGCTGGGCGGGATATTGGCGCAGCAAGGCGTTGGACAGGTCGGCCGCGATATTGCCCGGCGTCGCGGAGTTGCGCACCGTCACGGCGGACCCGCGCCACAATATGTCCGTCTCGCCACGCTTGCGCAGGACCATGTCGAGTTGCGTGCGCTCAAGCGCCACGTTGCGGGACTTGCCCGTCGGCACCGCGATCTTGACCGCCGATCCGACCCCGTTGCGCAAGCCGCCATTTTCAACCTTCGCGCCGGTGGTGGCGACCTTTGCGTCCACGGTCCCGACCGCCGTCACGGTGATGGCGAGTTCCATCGTGAGGGCGGCATGGCCGGCGCCGTCCAGCAGGGTGAAGCCCTTGTCCGCCAGAGCGCTGGCGGCGGCGTCGCGGAACAGATCCTCCTTCGCTTCGACGGCCATCGTCCCTTCCGTGGGCGGTGTGGCGGCGAGCGAGGGGGCTGGTGCCAGCGCGATGAGCGCGATGAGCGGCCATCGGGTAAACATGGCAAACGTCCTCCAGATAAAGGGTCTGGCCGGATATAGAGCATCGTGCGGAAAAGTGGGAACCGGTTTTCCGCTTAAAACGATGCGACAATAAAAGCTTAGAGCATGCGATCCGCGTCCGATTTAACGCAGCATGCTCTAAGTTGTGGGATCGCAAGCCGCTAGCGCTTGCGCGTCAATTCCCGCATCGCGCTGTCTATGCCCTCGATCGTCAGGGGATACATGCGATCGTTCATCAACTCGCGGATCATCCTGGTCGAATGGCTATAGCCCCAATGGGCCTGCGGTGCGGGGTTGAGCCAGACGGCGGCGGGATAGGTGCGGGTGATACGGTCGAGCCAGACGGCGCCCGCTTCCTCATTCATATGTTCGACCGATCCGCCGGCATGGCTGATCTCATAGGGGCTCATCGCCGCGTCGCCGACGAAGATCAGCTTATAGTCATGGCCATATTTGTGGAGGATATCCCAGGTCGGGATGCGTTCCGAAAAGCGGCGGCGGTTATCCTTCCATACGCCTTCATACAGGCAGTTATGGAAGTAGAAAAATTCCATATTCTTGAATTCGCCGGTGGCGGCGGAAAACAGTTCTTCGCATAGCGTAATGAACGGGTCCATCGAGCCGCCGACGTCGAGGAAGAGCAGCAGTTTCACCGCGTTATGCCGTTCCGGGCGCATACGGATGTCGAGCCAGCCCTGCCGCGCGGTGCCGCGAATGGTTTCGTCCAGGTCGAGTTCGTCCGCTGCGCCCTCCCGCGCGAAGCGGCGCAGGCGGCGTAGGGCAACCTTGATATTGCGGGTGCCAAGTTGCTTCGTGCTGTCGAGATTGGCGAATTCGCGCTTTTCCCAGACCTTGATGGCGCGCTTGTGCCGGGATTCGCCGCCGATGCGCACCCCCTCCGGATTATAGCCGCCATGGCCGAAGGGGGATGTGCCGCCGGTGCCGATCCACTTGTTGCCGCCCTGATGCCGTTCCTTCTGCTCCTCCAGCCGCTCTTTCAGCGTCTTCATGATCTCGTCCCAGTCGCCGAGCGACTTGATCTTTTCCATCTCCTCGGGGCTGAGATATTTTTCCGCGACGAGGCGCAGCCATTCTTCGGGGATGTCGGCCTCCACACCGTCTTGTCCCAGCACGCCCTTGAACACGCGGGCGAAGACCTGATCGAACCGGTCGAGCAGCCCTTCATCCTTCACATAGGTGGCGCGGGCGAGATAATAGAAATCTTCGGGCCGGCGGGCGATGACGTCGCGGTCCAGCGCCTCCAGCAGCAGCAGATGTTCCTTGATGCTGGCATTGATGCCGGCGGCGCGGAGGGCGTCGAGGAAATTGAGCAGCATGGATCGCTTGTCGGCCAGCCGGGGCGGCGATGCAAGCCGCAGCGCAGCCGCCATTGTCCGAATATTAAGTGTTGCAGTGCATGGTTAATCCGTCATCATCCAGACATAATAGATTTGGCGGGGCGCACTTGGAAAACAGGGACTTGTTGGCTGACCTGGGGGAACGGTCGGGCGACATAGCATTGCAGTGCAGCGAAACGGCTGGATATCTGAGCGAGCTGAACCGCCGCATACAGGGCGATTCGGTGCATCTGGCCGATTTGCAGGCCAATATGGCGACATTGGCGGCGAGCCAGAATGAGAGCGTGGCCGCCGCGCAGGAACTGAGCCTGACCGCGCGGCGCGCCGGGCGGATCATCGCGGACGGGCATGATGTGATCGGCCTGTCGCTGGGTGAGGTGGCGGGATTGGTAGAGCATGTCACCGGGCTGGAAGGGCATTTGCGCCAGTTCCTGACCGTGATCGAGGCAGTGGGCGACATCAGCGAGGAATTGGGCGCGATCGCGCGGCAGACGCGGCTGCTGGGCGTCAACGCCGCGATCGAGGCGGCGCGGGGCGGCGCGGCGACGCAGGGCTTTGCTGTGGTCGCGGACGAGATCCGGCGGCTGGCGGGGCAGGCGGGGGAGTCCGCCGCTTCGGTCGGAGACAAGCTGGGCCAGCTGGATCGCGATGCGCGGGCGCTGATCGGCGGGGTGGAGGCCAATATCCTGCGCGGCCGGGGCGTGGGCACCCATATCGACGAGTTGCGCCTGAGCATGGCGGAAATCGCGTCGCTGGTGACGCAATTTGGCGAACGGTCGGATGCGATCGTGACTTGCACTGACGCGGCGGACGGGGATGTGAGCGCTTTGCGGGATGGGCTGGCGACGTTCGGCCAGTCGGCCAGCGACAGCGCGTTGCGGGTGGATATTGCGCGCGAGCAGTTGGAGGGGCTGGAGGGCATGGCCAATGCGATGCTGAACAAGGCCGCGCATGGCCCGCAAAAGACGCGTAACAGCCGCTATATCGCGCTGGCAGAGGATGGCGCGGAGGAGGTGGGGGCGCTGATCGGGGAGGCGCTGGATCGGGGCGAGATCAGCCTGGAGGCGCTGTTCGACACGGATTATCGGGCGGTGCCCGGATCACGCCCGACCCAATATCTGAACGGCTTCACCGCTTTTGCCGACAGCCGGGTCCGTCCGGTGCTGGACCGGCGGACGAGCGAGGACAGTGCGATCATCGGCTGTTGCCTGCTCGACATGAACGGCTATCTGCCGACCCACATCAGCACGCGCAGCCAGCCGCAGCGGCCGGGCCTGTCGGACTGGAACATGGAATATGCGCGCAACCGGCAAATCTTCATGGACAGCCAGACGCGGCGCGCCTTGCAGGAGGAGGGCGATTTCTTCCTGTTCACCTATCGGCAGGATCTGGGCGAAGGCCGCTATCGCGCGCTGCGCAGCGTGTTCGTGCCGCTGGTTTTCGGCGGGCGGAAATGGGGGCTGTATGAGGTGGGGTATCTGATTTGAAGGTCGAGGGCGGGAGGGGGCGTTCCGCTAAGGACCAGAGGCGGGCTTTTGCTGACGAGACGGCGCAGCCTAAAATGTTCACGCGGAGACGCAGAGACGCGGAGAATTCATGCACAGTCTCCGCGTAAATCAAAAATCAGAGCGAATTTCGCGCAGAGGCGCAAAGGCCGGAGAGGGAAAGCGAGAATCTGCTCGGCGATCTCTGCGCCTCTGCGCGAACAAATATCAGCGCCTCCGGCGCGCAAAATCGGACCATCCGGTATCGACCACATGCGGACCTAATAGCCCCTCCCCTTAAGGGGAGGGGTTGGGGTGGGGGATCGCCTATAGGCCCTGCGTTATGAGGATGGACCCCACCCCCGTCCCCTCCCCTGAAGGGGAGGGGCTTATGTCGCGTTCCCACCCATCTTCGTCATTCCCGCGAAGGCGGTAATCCATCTCCTGACCTTACTTCCCGCACCACGCTGGGGAGATGGATATCCGCCTGCGCGGGGATGACGATGTGAGAGAAAGGGGGTAAACGCAAACCACCGATTTCCCCCCAAATGCTCCGTTCCGCCTGCCGCAGCAGCCCTACCGGCTGAGCGTGACCTCCCCGTTGGCGGCGTAGGTGGCGACGCTTTGGGCCTGGGCGGTCTGGGGGTCTTTGCCGTCCAGGATCGCGGCGATCTGGTGCGGGTTGGGGACGCGGTCGTAGAGGCCGTAGAGATCGGTCTGGCCGACCATATGAATCGACAGCTTGTAGCCCTGCGCATCGGTGGCGGGGTCGAAGGCGAGGACGGTGCCGCTGTCATCGACCGGCACGATGATCGCGCCGTCGCTGCGGCCGGCCTGTTGCAGCATGTCATAGCTGCCCTCGGCCGTGGTCACGGTGCCCCGGACGCACAGGGCGTCCTTGCCGTCGCGGGGGATGCGGACATCCTGCGGCACGGCCTGTTCGGCGGGTTTGGCTGGGGTCAGGCGCGCGTCGGCGGTGGGCGCGGCGGGGCAGGCGGCGAAGCTGGCCGGCATGGTGGCATGCAGGCTGGCGGGATCGTCCACCGACAGCTTGGCGAGCATGCCGTCGAGGCCCTTCAGCACGTCGGCGCGGCGCTCGGTGGGGCCGGTAACACGGATCTTCACGATCCAGCGCCCGGCATGGATGAAGCCCGCCGCCGTCGTCAACGCACCGTCGGCTGCGTCGTCATAGACTGCGCGGATTGCGCTGTCCGCCCGGCCGGCGGCAGGGGCGCTGGCATAGGCGGTGCGGCGGGTCTTGGCGCCGAACCGCTCCATCACCGCCTTGTCAGTCATATAGGCGGCGAGCGAAGCGTCGGCATAAGTGGGCAGATAGACGTAGAGGGTCGCCTGAACGGCGCCATCCTCCGACAGATATTGCGCATAATTGTCGACCGCGCGGCCGCCATTGGAGGCTTCGCCGCTCTTGGCGAGGGACAGGCCGGCGACGGTCTGGGGCAGGCTGATCCCGGCGGCGTCGGCGCGAATGGCGTCCTGCGTCGGCGTCCAGGCTTCGCCATCGGCGGCCTGCGCGAGCGAGGGGGCGGCGAGGCAGAAGGCCGACGCCGACAGAAAAGCGGTAATGAGACTCCGGGCGCACTTCGGCATCAGCATCCCTCTCCAGATCCAGACCGTCTTGGCGCGGCCTTGAACTATGACAGGGAGGCTACAGACTAAACCGGGGGGCGCAAGGGCCTAAATCAGGCGACGGGCGGGATTTGCGCGGGATAATGGGGCAAGGCGGGGTCGTGATGCGCCCAGTCCGGCGCGGCGCCGGTCCAGATCACCGCCTGCGGGCCGATCAGGGAAGGATCGTCCAGCGCGCCGGCGCGGATGAAGGTCAGATGCGGGCGCGATTCGGCCATGCTGAAGAGCGGCGTGCCGCAGGTGGGACAGAAGCCGCGCTTCATGGCGTTGCCGCTGTCGGCGACGCTGTCGTGCCAGCGGACCTCGCCGGTCGTCGTCACATGCTCGCTGGGGAAGCAGATATTGACCGTGCCGGAGCCGCCGCCCAGATATTGACACAGGCGACACCAGCACATGCGGGCAGCGAGGGGATCGGCGTCGATCGTGATGCGGACGGCGCCGCAGAGGCAGCCAGCTTTGTGGGGCATGGAAATTCCTCAATGTTGGCGCCGTTCGTGTCGAGACATGAGATGCGCGGCGCTGGTGGCTTCCCGACTTCGCTCGAAGCGAACGGCGGTTGGTCCGTGTTGGGTTACCGCCCCTGACGGCGCGCCATGAAGGCGAGGCGTTCGAACAGCATGATGTCCTGCTCATTCTTGAGCAGCGCGCCGTGGAGGGGCGGGATCGCCTTGGACGGGTCGCTGTTCTGGAGGACGTCCAAGGGCATATCCTCGTTCAGCAGCAGTTTCAGCCAGTCGAGCAGTTCGGACGTGCTGGGCTTTTTCTTGAGGCCGGGGACGTCGCGTATCTCGTAAAAGATATCCATCGCCTTGCCGACCAGGATTTTCTGGATGCCGGGGAAATGGACGTCGACGATGGCCTGCATCGTGTCGCGGTCCGGGAATTTGATATAGTGGAAGAAGCAGCGGCGCAGAAAGGCGTCGGGCAGTTCCTTTTCATTGTTCGAGGTGATGACCACCACCGGACGTTCCGCCGCCGCAATCGTTTCGCCCGTTTCATAGACGTGGAAGGCCATGCGATCGAGTTCCTGCAACAGGTCGTTGGGAAATTCGATGTCGGCCTTGTCGATCTCGTCGATCAGCAGGACGGGGAGTTTGGGGGACGTGAACGCCTCCCACAGCTTGCCCTTGCGGATATAGTTGGAAATGTCATGGACCCGTTCGTCGCCCAGTTGCCCGTCGCGCAGGCGGGCGACGGCGTCATATTCATACAGGCCCTGATGCGCCTTGGTCGTGGACTTGACGTTCCATTCGATGAGGGGGGCATCGAGCGCCTTGGCGATTTCCTGGGCCAGGACGGTCTTGCCGGTGCCCGGTTCGCCTTTCACCAGCAGGGGGCGGCGCAGCAGTACGGCGGCGTTGACCGCGACCTTCAGATCGTCGGTCGCGACATAGTCCTGCGTGCCTTCAAAGCGCATTATCCCGTCCCATTCCGTTGTCGATGACAACCGGACTAGGCAATGCGGCAGGCGGGTGCAATTCCTAAAGGTGCGCTCAGGCGCTCCTGGCGCGGACGTCGGCGCGGGCGGCGAGCAGATCCCACAGGCCGCGATGCTGGTTCAGGAGCTGACGCGCGCCGAACTGGATGGCGCGGTCGATGCCGTCATCGCCGCCGATGGCACGGGCGACGTCCAACGTGGCGGCGCGTTCGGGCAGGGCGCAGGGATGAGGCTCAAGGCCTGCGCGCAGGGCCGCCATGTCGAGCACATGGCGTACGGCGCGCCAGTCGAGCACCAGCGCCATCGCCGCGCCCATGGCGCAGCCGCGCCGGTCGGACTGGGCCAGCATATCGAGCGCGTGGCGCTGCTGGCTGACGGCGGTTTCGCAATCGGCCTGGCCCGCCGTGCTGGGCGCGGGGCCAACGGCGACGGTGACTTGCGTAAGGTAGGCGCGTTCGCGGGCGAAGGCGTCGCCCGCCACGATCAGCCACTGGCGCGCGGCATTGTCGGCGGAACGGGTGGCGGCATGATCGATGACGCCGGGATGGCGGCCATGAAGCATGCAGAGATAATAGGCGCCATCGGCCAGATCGGACAGCGAGAGCAGCGTATCGCGGGCCACGCCGGCGGCGGCGCGATTGGCATAGGGGTGGGCAGCCGTGCCATCGGCAGCGACCAGCGCTTCGAGAATTCGCGCAATGTCGCCAAATTGGTAGCGCGGTGCCGCTTCGCTCATGCTCTCATCCCTGTTGGTCCCGTAGGTGCGGACTGTGACCACAGGCATAGTCGGGCGGAGTAAACGTCCGGTTTACGGAATCAGAAAGGGCGACCCTGAAAGCCGCCCTTTTCCGTCAAGAATGGTTAATTTAAATTTACCGGTGCATTTTAATTTTACCGGTGTGCTTAACCGCTGGTCAAAGCGATCAGATTCACACCGTCATTGCGAGCGTAGCGAAGCAATCCATCGTCGCGCCATTGGATTGCTTCGCTGCGCTCGCAATGACGATTGCCTGAGATGCCATCCTGCGCTCGAAACGTGGTGCGTTACTGGTCGAGGAACGACCGCATCTTGCGGGAGCGAGAGGGGTGCTTGAGCTTGCGCAGCGCCTTCGCTTCGATCTGGCGGATACGTTCGCGGGTCACGCTGAACTGCTGGCCCACTTCTTCGAGCGTGTGGTCAGTGTTCATGCCGATGCCAAAGCGCATGCGCAGCACGCGTTCTTCACGCGGGGTGAGCGAGGCGAGGACGCGGGTGACCGTTTCCTTCAGGTTCGCCTGAATGGCGGCGTCCACCGGGATGATCGCATTCTTGTCCTCGATGAAATCGCCGAGATGCGAATCTTCCTCGTCGCCGATCGGCGTTTCGAGGCTGATCGGTTCCTTGGCGATCTTCATCACCTTGCGGACCTTTTCGAGCGGCATCGAAAGACGCTCGGCCATTTCCTCGGGCGTGGGCTCGCGGCCCTGCTCGTGCAGGAACTGGCGGCTGGTGCGGACCAGCTTGTTGATCGTTTCGATCATGTGGACCGGGATACGGATGGTCCGCGCCTGATCCGCGATCGAGCGGGTGATCGCCTGCCTGATCCACCAGGTCGCATAGGTGCTGAACTTGTAGCCGCGACGATATTCGAACTTATCCACCGCCTTCATCAGGCCGATATTGCCTTCCTGAATGAGGTCGAGGAATTGCAGGCCGCGATTGGTATATTTCTTCGCAATGGAGATGACGAGGCGCAGATTGGCCTCCACCATTTCCTTCTTGGCGATGCGCGCTTCACGCTCGCCCTTCTGCACCATGTTCACGATGCGGCGGAATTCGGACAGGGACATGCCGGTCGCCTGGGCGATTTCGCTCACTTCGTTGCGGATGCGATCCACCGCGCGGCCTTCGGCAGCGGCAAAAGCGGCCCATTTCTTGTCGAGGCCCTGTACCTTTTCCAGCCAGGCATCGTCCAGCTCATGACCCATATAGCGGTCAAGGAAATCCTTGCGGCTGACCTTGTGACGCTCGGCCAGGCGCAGCATCTGGCCGCCCAGCGCGGTCAGGCGCCGGTTATAGGCATAAAGTTGATCGACCAGATATTCGATCTTCTGCTGGTGGAACTGGACGCTTTCGACCTCGGCGGTCAGCTGCTCGCGCAGCTCATGATAATCGTCCTCTGCCTTCTGGCTGAGCGTTTCGCCATTGGCCATGGCGACCATGCGGGCTTCCTGCGAGGCGGAGAAAGCGCGGAAGATTTCGGTGATGGTGGCGAACTTCTCAAGCGCCATCGGCTTGAGCGTCTCTTCCATCTGGGCGAGGGAGAGGGTGTTGTCCTCTTCCTCTTCTTCCTCGTTGCGGCGCGCGCGCGGCGCGCCGTCCTCATCCTCGTCACCGTCGGCGGATTCCTCCTCCGGCTCTTCTTCTTCCTTGAAGCTGGGGCCGGCGGTCTTTTCGCTGATCTCGCCATCGTCGTCCTCGGCGCCTTCCTCCATATTTTCAGGAGCAGGGTCTTTGGACAGCATGGCGTCGAGATCGAGAATCTCGCGCAGCTGCATTTCGCCATTGTTGAGGGCGGTCGACCATTCGATGATCGCGTTGAAGGTGGTCGGGCTTTCGCACAGACCCAGGATCATCGTGTCGCGACCGGCCTCGATCCGCTTGGCGATGGCGATTTCGCCCTCACGGCTGAGCAGTTCGACCGCGCCCATTTCGCGCAGATACATGCGAACGGGATCGTCGGTGCGATCGACCGTTTCCTTCTTCTTCTCGGTGACCAGCTTCGGGCCGTCATCGTCGCCCGAATCATCGTCGGCGTCCTCGGCATCCTCACGCTCGCGCTGTTCGTCGCCGTCTTCGCTCGCTTCCTCATTCTCGACGATGTTGACGCCCATCTCGTTGAGGGCGGCCATGATATCCTCGATCTGCTCGGAGGACATCTGGTCCTGGGGCAGCGCGTCGTTCAGCTCGTCATAGGTGATGTAGCCGCGCTTCTTCGCGCGGGCGATCAGCTTCTTGACGGAGGCTTCGTTGAGATCGAGCAGGGGGGCATCGCCGCCTTCCTCTCCATCACCTGCTCCACCATTTTTGCTGTTCGCCTTGGTCGCCATGTAATCGCCTTAACTTCGTTGCCCTGATTAATAGGGCTAACCTAAATCAAACAATGTCTTCGGACTGCGCAAGTTCCGCAACGCGACGGTCGTGATCGGCCTTCAGCATGCGAATACGCTGCTGCTCAGCGAAATTTTCTTCGCTGACGTCGCTCTCGAACCGTTTCGTTGCTTCCACCAGTGCCGTTTCCAGCTCCGGTCCCTGCGCCATCACCCGAATGGCTTCCTCCAGATCGCGCGCAAGGCGATCAGGGTCGGTTGCCATCCTGTCGGGAGTGAGTGTGAAAGCGTCGGCCCGGAGCATCCCCTTGGCCATATTATACAACTCACCTTGCCCCAATATGGTAAGGAGGGCCTGCGTTTCAACTGTTTCTTTGCGGAAAGACAGGCTGATCATCGCAGCGAGCATCTGCGCCAGCATCGGATCGCCGATTTGCAGGGCCGAAAGCATCTCCCGATGGGGCGCGATCTGGGCCGGATGGCGCAGTAGCGCGGCGAGGATGGCACGCAGCAAACGCTGCTCCATGCCGCTGGCGCCGATCGCGCGCGCTTCGGTGCCGGCGGGCTGGAGCGGGGCTTTCCAGTTGCCGCGCTTGTCCTTTTGCCAGCGCGCGGGGCCGCCACCGCCACTACCCTGGAAGCGTTGCTGGGAGGGGGCTGCATCGCGCCGGGCGAAGAAGCGGGCATCGTAACGCTCGCGAAATTCATGGGCATAATGGGCACGGACGTCGGGATGGGCAATCGCATCCGTTATGGCGCGAAGCCGCTGTTTGAGCGCCGCCTTCTGCTCGGGCGTTTCGAGTGGCATGGCGGAGAGTTCATGGTTCCACAGCCGTTCGATCAGCGGTTCGGCGGCATTCAGCACCGCCTCCATCGCCTGCGCGCCGCTGGCGCGAATCAGGTCGTCGGGGTCTTGCCCCGGCGGCAGGGTGGCGAAACAGAGGCTGTGGCCGGGGCGCAGCAGGGGCAGGGCGCGGGTGGCGGCGCGGATTGCGGCCTTCTGCCCCGCCGAATCGCCGTCGAAGCAGAGGATGGGGACTTCGACCATCTTCCAGAGGCGCTCGATCTGATGCTCCGTCAGCGCGGTGCCGAGCGGGGCGACCGCTTCGCCAAAGCCGGCCTGGGCGAGGGCGATCACGTCCATATAGCCCTCCACCACGATGACGCGGCCGGACTGGCGGCTGGCGGGGGAGGCTTTGTCGATATTGTAGAGGGTGCGGCCCTTGTCGAAGAGGGGCGTGTCGGGCGAGTTCAGATATTTGGGTTCGCCCGCGCCCAATATGCGGCCGCCAAAGGCGATGACCCGGCCGCGAATGTCGCGGATGGGGAACATGAGGCGGCCACGGAAGCGGTCGTACGTATCGCGCTTTTTGGTTTTACCGCCATCCGGCTCGGCGCCATCCGGGTCGATCAGAAGCCCGGCTTCGACCAGCATGGGTTCGCCGAAGTCGCGTAACGCGGTTTTCAGCTTGCCGCGAGAATCCGGGGAATAGCCGAAGCCGAAGGCGCGGCGGGTGGCGTCGGACATGCCGCGCTTTTGCAGATAGGCGCGGGCTTCACCGCCGTCGATGCCGCCCAACTGATCTTCGAAGAAGCTCTGCGCTGCGGCCATCGCGTCGTGCAGGCCCTTCGCCTGCTCCGCCCGCTTGGCGGCGCGCGGGTCGGGGGCGGGGACGTCCATGCCGGCGGTGGCGGCCAGTTCCTTCACCGCCTCCATGAAGGGCAGGCCGCGATTTTCGGTCATCCAGCGGATCGCATCGCCATGTGCGCCGCAGCCGAAGCAGTGATAGAAACCCTTCTCGTCGTTGATCGTGAAGCTGGGCGTCCTCTCATTATGGAAGGGGCAGCAGGCCTTATATTCGCGGCCGGCCTTGGTGACCTTGACGGTCTTGCCGATGAGGGTCGACAGCGACGTGCGCGCGCGCAGTTCGTCCAGCCATTGCGGGGTGAGGGTCAAAATCTCCCCTCCCGCTTGCGGGAGGGGTTGGGGGAGGGCATGTCCGCAATCACCCGTTCGATTTCCTCAATCACGCCTTCGATATTGCCCAGAACTTCATTGTTCCAAAAGCGGATCACGCGAAAGCCCTGCGCTTCGATATAGCGCGTTCGTTCTGCATCGATCGCTTCATTATGCTGTCCGCCGTCGACCTCGATCACTAGGCTGACGGATCGCGCCACGAAATCGCAGATAAACGGGCCGATCGGCACCTGGCGGTTGAAGCGGATGCCGGAGACTTTGCGGGCGCTAATGGCTTGCCACAGCGCGCGTTCGGCGTCCGTTGCGTTGTTGCGCAGCGCGCGGGCTTTTGCGGTGGGGCGGGAATAGCCTTTGTCCATCGGGATCGAACATGCCCTCCCCTAACCCCTCCCGCAAGCGGGAGGGGGATTATGGGTGCAACGTCAGCCCAAAGCCGCCTTCACCAGCCCGCTCGCCTTGCTCATGTCGATGACGCTGCCGTGGCGTTCCTTCAGCACGGCCATCACCTTGCCCATGTCCTTCACGCTTTCCGCGCCGACTTCGGCCTTGATGCCTTCGATCTTGGCCTTCGTCTCGTCCTCGGTCAGTTGCTGGGGCAGGAAGCTGGCGATGACGTCCAGTTCGGCCTGTTCCTTGGCGGCGAGTTCCTCGCGGCCGCCGGTCTTGAACATGTCGATGGATTCGCGGCGCTGCTTCACCATCTTTTGCAGCACTTCGACCACCACGGCGTCATCGTCGGGGACGTTGGAAGCCGTGCGCAGTTCGATGTCGCGATCCTTGAGCTTCGCCAGGATCAGGCGCACGGCGGCCAGCCGTTCCTTGTCGCCGCCCTTCATCGATTCAATCTGGGCGCTCTTGATGGTGTCGCGAATCATGGCGAACGAATCCTGTTTCTTCGGGAAAGGAGCAGATATAGCGGCAAAAGAGATTTTTAACAGACGTTGACCTGAAAGCCGTGCGGGCATAGGTGACCGGCCGTTTAACCCGCACCAGACGGGTTCCCGCAAAAGCATAAAGGACCGCAGACCATGGCAGACGCCAAGACCCTCATTGTGCCCAAAGGAGCGACAGGGGTCGTGGTTTTTGCCGATGGCAGCGCGGTGTTCGGCCGCGGCTTTGGCGCCGTGGGCGATGCGGTGGGCGAACTTTGCTTCAACACGTCGATCACCGGCTATCAGGAGATCATGACCGATCCCAGCTATGCGGGTCAGATCATCAACTTCACCTTCCCCCATATCGGCAATGTCGGCACCAATCTGGACGATGTGGAGGCCATGTCGCCGCACGCGCTGGGTTGCATCGTGCGGCAGGACGTCACTGCACCGAGCAATTTCCGCAATGTCGAACCGTTCGACCAGTGGATGCGCGAAAAGGGCCGCATCGGCCTGTCGGGCGTCGATACCCGCGCGTTGACCCGCCTCATTCGCGTCAAGGGCGCGCCCAATGTCGTGATTGCCCATGATCCCGACGGCAAGTTCGATATCGCGGCACTGGCGGCCAAGGCTGCGTCCTGGCCGGGCCTTGAAGGCATGGACCTTGCCATCGAAGTCACGGGCAAGGAAAGCCGCCTGTGGAAGGACGGCGCCTGGACGCTCGGCAAGGGCTATGCCATCGACGCGACCGAGGCGCTGGAGACGGTCGCCGCCGGTTATCCCGCCAGCGATGCGGAGGGCAATGCGCTGCTCTTCGACCAAAAGGATCTGCCGACCCCGGCCGTGCGCCCGCATGTGGTGGCGATCGATTTCGGGGCGAAGAACAATATCTTCCGCAATCTGGTGCAGGCCGGCGCGCGCGTGACCGTGCTGCCCGCCACCGCCAGCTTCGATCAGATCATGGAATTGAAGCCCGACGGCGTGTTCCTGTCCAACGGTCCGGGCGATCCGGCCGCGACCGGCGCCTATGCCGTGCCCGTCATCGCCGCGCTGCTGACCGAGAATATGCCGATCTTCGGCATCTGCCTTGGCCATCAGCTGCTGGGGCTGGCCGTGGGCGCGAAGACGATCAAGATGCATCAGGGCCATCGCGGCGCGAACCATCCGGTCAAGCGGCTGGACGACGGGCTGGTCGAGATTACCAGCATGAACCATGGCTTTGCGGTCGATGTCGACACGCTGCCGGCCAATGCGCGGGCGACCCATGTGTCGCTGTTCGACGGCAGCAATTGCGGCATCGAACTGACCGACAAGAACGCCTTTTCGGTGCAATATCATCCCGAAGCCTCGCCGGGGCCGCAGGACAGCTTCTATCTGTTCCGCAAGTTCGTGGATGGCCTCAAGGGCGCGGTCGCGGCGTGAGCCAGAACCTGCCCCCCGTTGACGAAGCGCGCCTTGCCGCCGAGTGGGAGGCGGACCGCGAGGTTCTCGCCAACCTCAAGCGCAATGGCGACGTCGCGCGCATCGCGCGGCCCGTGGACGTCAGCTTCCGGGGCAGCGAACAGGATTTCGAGCGCGTCCTGATCATCGCCAGCCAGTTCGGCTTTGTCGAACTGGACCGGGAGGAAGAAGAGGAGGGCGACCTGTTCCTGTTTCTGGAATGCGTGCAGCCGGTCGATGAAGCCTCGATCCGCGCGCTGACGAAGAAGTGCCTCCAGATCGAAATCCTCTGCGGCGTCGAATATGACGGCTGGGGGTGTGAGGCGCAGGCGGGGGGTGTGCATTGATCCGAACAGTTCCGTTATTCTTGGTACCATTCGCTCTTTTGGCGAACGGGGGCGCATTGGCGACAACGCTCGAGGGCGCTGATTGGGCGAGGAATTTGTCCAAAGGCAGTTGGCAATATGGTCCAAGCGTAGATGGATATTCAATTTCGCCCTGTTCCACAGACGAGTGCACCGCAGGCTTCAACGCCGATCCTGTTTTATGGGGTGTTCGTGTAAATGGTGGCTCAGGTGGACGAACGGTCATAGTGATGGCAACTGTTCTACCGTGCGTCATGAAAGCCAATTCCGGCTATATTCCCCTCCCTGCATCAGAAAGGCGCGCTCGCAAGGTTATCAAAGATAGCCTTCGGAAGATCGCTGGCAGCCTTAAAGGTGCCTGCGGATCGACGGGCGACGTGACGATCATCGATCCTGATATGGCTCCTCTTCTTGCGGTAAAGTCGAACTAATCATGCCCAAACGCACAGACATCTCCTCCATCCTCATCATTGGCGCTGGTCCGATCATCATCGGTCAGGCGTGCGAGTTCGATTATTCGGGCACGCAGGCGGTGAAGGCGCTCAAGGAAGAGGGCTATCGCATCATCCTGGTCAATTCCAACCCGGCCACGATCATGACCGACCCGGAATTTGCCGACGCCACCTATGTCGAGCCGATCACGCCCGAAATCGTGGCGAAGATCATCGAGAAGGAGCGGCCGGACGCGGTGCTGCCGACCATGGGCGGGCAGACGGCGCTGAATACGGCGCTGGCGCTTTACAATGACGGCACGCTGGAGAAGTATGGCGTCCAGATGATCGGCGCGGATGCCGAGGCGATCGACAAGGCGGAGGACCGGATCAAGTTCCGCGACGCCATGGACAAGATCGGTCTTGAAAGTGCCCGCTCGCGCATCGCGCATACGATGGAAGAGGCGCTGGAGGCGCTGGAGTTCACCGGTCTGCCCTCAATCATCCGGCCGAGCTTCACCATGGGTGGCACCGGCGGCGGCATCGCCTATAATCGCGAAGAGTTCGTCAACATCGTGCGTGGGGGGCTGGACGCGTCGCCGACGACCGAGGTGCTGATCGAGGAATCGCTGATCGGCTGGAAAGAATATGAGATGGAAGTCGTGCGCGATCGCAACGACAACTCCATCATCATCTGCTCGATCGAGAATGTCGATCCGATGGGCGTCCATACGGGCGACAGCATCACTGTCGCGCCGGCGCTGACGCTGACCGACAAGGAATATCAGATCATGCGCAACGCGAGCATCGCGACGTTGCGTGAAATCGGCGTCGAAACAGGCGGTTCGAACGTGCAGTTCGCGGTCAATCCCAAGGACGGCCGCCTGATCGTGATCGAGATGAACCCGCGCGTGTCGCGCTCGTCCGCTCTGGCGTCGAAGGCAACTGGCTTCCCGATCGCCAAGGTCGCGGCGAAGCTGGCCGTGGGCTACACGCTCGATGAGATCGAGAATGACATTACCGGGGCGACCCCGGCGTCGTTCGAACCGACCATCGACTATGTCGTGACCAAGATCCCGCGCTTCGCCTTCGAAAAGTTCAAGGGTGCCGAGCCGCTGCTGGGCACGGCGATGAAGTCCGTCGGCGAAGTCATGGCGATCGGCCGCAATATCCATGAATCGATGCAGAAGGCGCTGCGCGGGCTGGAAACCGGCCTGTCCGGCTTCAACAATGTCGATCATCTGGTCGGCGCGCCCAAGGACGATATCGTCGCTGCGCTGGCCGCCGCGACGCCCGACCGCCTGCTGGTCGCCGCGCAGGCGCTGCGTGAGGGCCTGAGCGTTCAGGAAATCCACAATATCGCCAAGTTCGACCCCTGGTTCCTGGAGCGGATCAAGGAAATCGTCGATGCCGAGGCCGAGGTTCTGGAAAATGGGCTGCCGCAGGACGCGGACGGCATGCGCCGCCTGAAGTCCATGGGCTTTTCCGACAAGCGGCTCGCCTATCTGGCGCTCAAGTCGGCGAACCTGCGCGGCATGGAGCGCGGTATCGCGCGTGGGTCGGGCCTGATCCACGAAGCGGTCAAGGCGATGACCGGCGGCGTGACCGAGGATGAGGTGCGCAAGCTGCGTCACAAGCTGGGCGTGCGCCCGGTGTTCAAGCGCATCGATACCTGCGCCGCCGAGTTCGAGGCGAAGACGCCCTACATGTATTCCACCTATGAAGCGCCGCTGTTCGGCGAGGCGGAGAATGAGGCGCAGCCCAGCGACCGCAAGAAGGTCGTCATATTGGGCGGCGGTCCGAACCGGATCGGGCAGGGGATCGAGTTCGACTATTGCTGCGTCCATGCCTGCTTCGCGCTGAGCGAGGTCGGCTATGAGACGATCATGGTCAACTGCAACCCGGAAACCGTGTCGACCGACTATGACACGTCCGACCGCCTCTATTTCGAGCCGCTGACGGCGGAAGACGTGCTTGAAATCCTGGCCGTCGAAATGTCGCAGGGGACGCTGGCGGGCGTGCTGGTGCAGTTTGGCGGGCAGACGCCGCTGAAGCTGGCGCAGGCGCTGGAGGATGCGGGCATTCCGATCCTGGGCACCAGCCCGGACGCGATCGACCTGGCCGAGGATCGCGAGCGTTTTGCGGCGCTGATCGACAAGCTGAAGTTGCGCCAGCCGGCCAACGGCATCGCGCGCAGCCGCGAAGAGGCGATCGCGGTCGCCAACCGCATCGGCTATCCGGTGCTGATGCGGCCTTCCTATGTGCTGGGCGGTCGGGCGATGGAAATCGTGGACGGTCAGGCGCAGTTGGAAGAATATATTGCGACGGCGGTGCAGGTGTCGGGCGAATCCCCGGTGCTGATCGACCAGTATCTGCGTGACGCAGTCGAGGTCGACGTCGACGCGCTGTGCGATGGCGACGATGTGGTCGTGGCCGGCGTGTTGCAGCATATCGAGGAAGCGGGCGTCCATTCGGGCGACTCTGCCTGCTCGCTGCCGCCCTACAGCCTGTCGGACGACATCATCGCGGAAATCGAGCGCCAGACCGACGTGCTGGCTCGTGCGCTGAGCGTCCGTGGCCTGATGAACATCCAGTTCGCGGTCAAGGATGGCGTGGTGTACCTGATCGAGGTGAACCCGCGCGCCAGCCGCACCGTGCCCTTCGTCGCCAAGGCGATCGGCACGCCCATCGCCAAGATCGCCAGCCGCGTGATGGCGGGCGAGAAGATCAAGGATCTGCCCAAGATCGACCGGAACGCGATCGACCATGTGGCGGTGAAGGAAGCGGTTTTCCCGTTCAATCGCTTCCCCGGCGTCGACCCGGTCCTGTCGCCGGAAATGAAGAGCACCGGCGAAGTCATGGGGATCGACAGCAATTTCGCGATCGCCTTTGCCAAGGCGCAGATCGGTGCCGGCACCGTCCTGCCGACCAGCGGCACCGTGTTCATTTCGCTGAAGGACAGCGACAAGCCGGTGATCCTGCCGGCGGCAGCCAAGCTGGTGGCGATGGGCTTCAAGCTGATCGCTACGGGCGGTACCGCCGATTATCTGACCGAACATGGCATCGCGGTGGAGAAGGTGAACAAGGTCGCCGAAGGCCGCCCGCATATCGTGGACCGGATCACCGACGGCGACGTGCAACTGATCTTCAACACGACCGAGGGCTGGCAGTCGCTCAAGGACAGCAAGGCGATCCGCACCAGTGCGCTGCGGCAAAAGGTGGCGAGCTTCACCACGGCGGCGGCCAGTGTGGCGGCGGCGGACGCGATCGAGGCTTTGCGGGGCCATGCCCTTGAAGTGCGCTCGCTCCAGTCCTATTATCCTCTGTCGCACGCTTGATCCCCTCTACAGGAATGATGCTGCGGGGCGGCCCTGAGAGACGGGCCGCCAGAGGGAAGTTTTGACGAAGGATTTAAGGGAATGGCGACCGTCGAGAAGATGCCGATGCTGCAAATGGGCTATGACAAGCTCAATGCGCAGCTCCGCGAGTTGAAGGCCGAACGGCCTTTGATCGTGGACGCCATCGAAGAAGCGCGCGCGCATGGCGACCTGTCGGAAAATGCCGAATATCACGCGGCCAAGGAACGGCAGGGCCAGGTCGAGGCAACGATCAACGATCTGGAAGACAAGCTGTCGCGGGCACAGGTGATCGATCCGACCACCCTGTCGGGCGACAAGATCATCTTCGGCGCGACCGTGACGTTGATGGACGAAGACGACAAGCCGGTGAAATATCAGATCGTGGGTCAGGCCGAAGCCGATGCGAAGCTGGGCATGATTTCGTACAACAGCCCGCTGGGCCGTGCGCTGATCGGCCGTCAGGTCGGCGAGGAAGTGGAAGTGTCGGTCCCTGCGGGCGACAAATTCTACCTGGTCGACAAGATCGATTTCATCTGATCGTGCGCCTGCCGGCCGGCCGACTGACCAATGGGATCGCGGCGATCACCTTCGCCGCCTTCCTGCTGCTCTATCTGACCGGGCAGGTGGACAATGCCGCCATCATCGGCGGCTTCATTCCGGCCCGGCTGGGCGATCCGGCGCTGCTGGACGGTATGGCCGCCGTGCCGGCCTTTCTGACGCCGCTCAGTTGCACCTTCATCCATGCCGGCTGGCTGCATATCGGCTTCAATATGCTGATGCTGCTGTTCTGCGGGCGGCAGGTGGAGCATGTGCTGGGCTGGGGCGGGACGCTGGCGCTGTATATCGTGGGCGCTTATGGCGCCTGTCTGGCGCAATGGGCGATCGACCCGGCCTCGACCAATCCGATGGTGGGGGCAAGCGGCGCCATTTCCGCGATCATTGCACCCTATGCCTTGCTCTACAGCCAGCAACAGGTGCGCGCGATCGGGCCGCTGTCGGCCAATCTGGTGCGAGTCCTGTGGCTGGCGGCCGGATGGATCGCGGTGCAACTGATGATCGGGGTCGCCAGCGGTGCCGGCATGAGCGAACTGGGGCAGATCGCGATCGCCGCGCATATTGGCGGCTTCATTGTTGGGCTGGCGCTGACCCGGCCCCTGTTGCGCTGGCGCTTCCGGAAGAAACCGCGCGCGATACAATGATATGTGTTGAGTTAATGCGTTTCGTCATGGCGAGCGTAGCGAAGCAATCTATCGGAGCGACATGGATTGCTTCGCTACGCTCGCAATGACGGAAACTTTATGCGCTCGGCAGTTCAGGTTCGAGCAGGCGATGCAGGTGCACGATCACATAACGCATCTCGGCATCGTCTACCGTGCGCTGCGCGGCGCTGCGCCACGCCTTTTCTGCAGAGGCATAGTCAGGAAAGATGCCGACCAGATCGACCGCCGACAGATCCTGAAATTCCAGCGTCTGCGGGTTGGTGACGCGGCCACCCATCACCAGATGCATTTTGCTCATGGCTTTATATTTTCTCCTTTGGCTAATAGCGGGGCTTTAGCATCGCCGCCGCGATCAGCCAAGGAGAGGAGGGGCAAGCGTCGATTGCGTATCCCGCAATCGCGATTAGCTTTTGGGCAATCGCGCCTTGATCGCATCGCTTAGCGCATCGACCTTTGCCGCGACCAGCGCAGTGACATCGTCGGCCAGCTTCGATGCCTTGGCCGGCAGGTCGGCCGAAGCGACGCTGTCGCGGGCGTCAGCGGCGACATCGCCAGCAGCGTGAAGGGCGTTCGTGGCGCTTTTCTTTATGCCGCCTGCACTATCCGCAGCAGCATGCAGCGCGCTGGTGGCGCCCTGCTTCACCGTTTCGGCGCCTTCGGCGGCAGCAGCACGGGCGGCGATGGCGGCTTCCAATACGCGCGATCCGGCGGTGACGGCCAGACCCGGCAGCGCCTTCATGGCGCGGCGGCTCTTGGGGAACATCCAAGCGACGACCGCGCCCACCGCGACAGCGCCGGCCACGGCGACGATCGGATGTTCCTGCACGATTTCATTGGCGCGCGTGGCGACCCGCTGGGTACGGTCCCTGGCGTCGCCATAGGCGGTGCTCGCCTTGTCGCGGCCGGTCTGGATCAGGTCGCCGGCGCTTTCGCGGGCCTTGTCGGTGGTGTCCTTGATCTTGTCGGTCGCGGTGATCGCCGCGTCATTGGCGGCCTCGCGAACGCGGGTGATCTGGGCGCGGATATCAGCCATCATCAGTCTCCGAAAGTTCCGGTCTATTCTTGAAGCGAACGTATAGGCGGCCGAAAAGTGCCGCCAGCGGGCGGCGTGCGAGAAACAGGCCGAAGGCGGTGGCCGCTGCGCCGATTGCGACGGGACGCTGCCGTGCCTTGGCCGCGACCTGGGCGATGCCGTTCGACACGGCAGCGCCGGCCTTGTCCTTCGCATCCTGCTTGAGCCGGGCAGGGGTGATGCGCGCCTTTGCCTCTTCCGCCGTCAGGTGCAGGCGGCCCTTGGCTGCGTCGGCCCGGTCGCAGGCCGCGCGATAGCGGCTTTCCAGATTCATGGCGCGATCGCCTTCTTCATACGGGTGATGCAGCCCTTCGCCGCGAGCAACAGCAACAGGGTGACGAGCAGGCCGCCGCCCACCACAATTAACGTTGCCCAGATCGGGGCAACCAGCTGTGCCAGCACGATGGTGAGGCCTACCAGTAGCGCGACGATGCTTGCAAAGGCCAGCATGAGCGCCACCACGGCAAAGATGGCGGCATTGCGTACGCCCGCGCCGATAATGCCGGCGCGCAGCTTCTGCTTTTCCGCCTCGGCGGCGGCGTAGGCCCGGCCATCTGCATAGAGGCGCGCGAGCACCTCCTTCACGCTTTCATTGCGCGCATCATCATCGGGCGCGCCATGGTGCTGCCGATCGGGTTGGCCATCGGTCTGCGGCGTCACCGCCGTATCCGCTGGTTCGTCAGTCAATTAGCCCTCCGCCCCGCCTTGCGGGCCTGTGCGTCGGTCGGAACAGGGGGGCGGGCTTTCCGCGCCGCGCCCCTTCATATCCGGGATATTTACGCCTTGTCGTCCGATCCCTTGGCAAGGCGCATCAGCACATAGCCGACCACCGCCGCCGCGCCGATCGCCACAGCCGGGCTCTTGCGCACGAAATCGCGCGCCTCGCCGAGCAACTGGTCGACATCCTTGCTGTCCAGCGTGTCCGCTGCGCCAGCGACCGATTCCGCAGCCTGCCGGGCATAATCGCCATATTGCGGGCCGAGCTTGGAATCGACCGTGCCGGCGGTATCCGCGATCAGCTTTGCCAGGCTCTGCATGGCGGTGCCGGTCTTGTCCTTGGCAACGCCAGCGGCGGACTTGGCGGTTTTTCCCGCCTGTTCCTTGATCGGATCGATATGCGCCTTCCAGTCGACCGAATTGAACTTGTCGGTCGCGACCTTGGCCGCCTTTTCCGCCTGCGCCTTGATGGGGGCGATCTGGGCGGTCCAGCCGTGCGAGGCGGCGCCATTGCCCGGCTTCTTGGCCGGCGCCTTGCGCGTGGCGGCCTTCTTCACCGGGGCGGTCTTTACAGCAGGCGAGGAAGGGCTGGCGATTGGCGACTTGGCCGCCTTCGCCTTGGTCGGCTTGGCGACAGGCGTCTTCTTGACGCGCTTGACGGGCGGGGTTTCCGGTGTGTCGGCCATCGTCCTCAGTCTCCCTTTCATAATCACATGGGGCCGGCGAAGCCGGCGGGCATCATGGTCCAAATGCCTCGCGACGGCCTACAGTTCCGTTGCCGTTACATTTTCGAGCATCGGCATTTTTTGCATCTGCGCAACCCCTGCATTGCCAATAAGGGAGGTGCTGGCTAAGCGGAGCGCGCATCCAGGGCTGACAGCCCGTCGCTACGACCGCAAGAGCAGGAGCGTTCATGACCGCCATTCTCGATATTCACGCCCGCCAGATTCTCGACAGCCGTGGCAATCCCACCGTCGAAGTCGATGTCATGCTGGAAGATGGCAGCTTCGGCCGCGCCGCCGTACCCTCCGGCGCGTCCACCGGCGCCTATGAAGCGGTCGAAAAGCGCGACGGGGACGCCGCCAAATATCTGGGCAAGGGCGTCCTTCAGGCGGTCGCCGCCGTCAATGACGAGATTGCCGGCGAACTGATCGGCCTGGACGCCGAGGATCAGGGCGAAGTCGACGCCGCGATGATCGCGCTCGACGGCACCGAAAACAAGTCGCGCCTGGGCGCCAACGCCATCCTGGGCGTGTCGCTCGCCACCGCCAAGGCCGCTGCCGATGCCCGCGGCCTGCCGCTCTATCGCTATGTCGGCGGCGTGCAGTCCCATGTCCTGCCGGTGCCGATGATGAACATCATCAACGGCGGCGAACATGCCGACAACCCGATCGATTTCCAGGAATTCATGATTATGCCGGTCGGTGCGGAAAGCATCGCCGACGCGGTCCGCATCGGGTCCGAAATCTTCCACACGCTCAAAAAGGGCCTGCACGACAAGGGTCTGGCAACCTCGGTCGGTGACGAGGGCGGCTTCGCGCCCAACATCGCATCGACCCGCGACGCGCTCGACTTCATCATGCTGTCGGTCGAAAAGGCCGGCTACAAGCCGGGCGACGACGTCGTGTTGGCGCTGGACTGCGCCGCGACGGAGTTCTTCAAGAATGGCCGTTACGAGATTTCGGGCGAGGGCCTGTCGCTGACGCCGGTCGAAATGGCCGACTATCTGGCGGCCCTGACCAATGATTATCCGATCAAGTCGATCGAAGACGGCATGAGCGAGGATGATTTCGAAGGCTGGAAGGCGTTGACCGACAAGATCGGTCACAAGGTCCAGCTGGTCGGCGACGATCTGTTCGTCACCAACCCCGCGCGCCTCGCCATGGGCATCGGCAAGGGCCTCGCCAACTCGCTGTTGGTCAAGGTGAACCAGATTGGTACGCTGACCGAGACGCTGGCCGCCGTCGATCTGGCGCATCGTTCGCGCTACAGCGCGGTGATGTCGCACCGCTCCGGCGAAACCGAGGACGCGACCATCGCCGACCTCGCCGTTGCGACCAATTGCGGTCAGATCAAGACCGGTTCGCTGGCCCGTTCGGACCGGTTGGCCAAATATAACCAGCTCATCCGCATCGAGGAAGAACTGGGCGATATCGCGGTCTACGCCGGGCGCTCGATCTTCCGTTAAAAAGGTAAAGAGACTCGGCCGGCCGCAAGCGATGCATTTTTCGCTTGCGGCCGGCCTTTTCCTGTGATTCTTCTGGTCCATGGCGCATATCGCGAAACTTCGTCTTCTCCTGTGGTCGGCTATCGGCCCTGCGATTGCGCTGCTCCTCTTGCTGTTCTTCGCCGGCTATGTCGTGCTGGGCGCCAACGGGGTGCTGGCATGGGGCGACTATTCGCGCCAGTTGCACGTCGCGCAGGCGGAACTGAAGCAGACCCAGCATGCACAGGCCGAATTGCGCAATCGCGTCGACCTGCTCAATCCACGCCGGGTCGATCCCGATCTGAGCGATGAACTCATCCGTCGCCAGCTGGGTGTGATTCACCATGACGAAGTGGTCGTGCCTTTAAACTGATATTGGCGCTGACGGTACGGAAGCGTAAGGTCCGTGAAAGGATTTTGCGTGGAAATCCCTGTCCTCGCAACTTTGCTGCGAACGCGTTTTGCCACTCTGTGACCAGAGCGTTCAAACCCATCAATTTTCGGTAATAGCTATTGGTTCTCGCCGGATTCCGGGGGGTCCGCAGTTGCAAACTATGCAACTCTGCCGCTATATCGGGCTTCCTTCCATCCTACCCCACGCAAAAGGATAATAGCCTTGGCGAAACCAACCACGCCGCGCGCCGCGAGCGCAAAGGCAAAGGCGGCTGCACCCGCCGCTGCCGGTGCGGACCATAACCGGCCGCGCCCGGAAACGCCGACCGACTACAAGGCCAGCAAGGAAGAGCTGCTGGAATTCTATCGACAGATGGTCCTGATCCGCCGTTTCGAGGAAAAGGCCGGCCAGTTGTACGGCCTGGGCTTCATCGGCGGCTTCTGCCACCTCTATATCGGTCAGGAAGCGGTTGCCGTCGGCATCCAGTCGGCTCTGAAGCCCGGCAAAGACAGCGTTATCACCGGCTATCGCGACCATGGGCACATGCTGGCCTATGGCATCGACCCCAAGGTCATCATGGCCGAACTGACCGGTCGCGAAGCGGGTATCTCGCGCGGCAAGGGCGGTTCGATGCACATGTTCAGCGTCGAACATAAATTCTACGGCGGCCACGGCATCGTCGGTGCGCAGGTATCGCTGGGCGCTGGCCTGGGCTTCGCGCATAAATATAATAATGACGGCGGCGTCTGCGTCGCCTATTTCGGCGACGGCGCGGCCAACCAGGGCCAGGTCTATGAATCGTTCAACATGGCCGAGCTGTGGAAGCTGCCGATCATCTTCGTGATCGAAAACAACCAGTATGCCATGGGCACCAGCGTCAACCGCGCCTCGTCGGAAGATCAGCTCTATCGTCGTGGCGAAAGCTTCCGCATCCCCGGCATCCAGGTCGACGGCATGGACGTGCTCGCCGTGCGCGGCGCGACCGAGGAAGCGCTGAAGTGGGTGCAGGAGGGCAATGGTCCGATCCTGCTGGAAATGAAGACCTACCGCTATCGCGGTCACTCCATGTCCGACCCCGCCAAGTACCGCTCGCGCGAAGAAGTGCAGGCGATGCGCGACAAGTCCGACCCGATCGAGGGCGTGAAGAAGTATCTGATCGAAGCCGGCGTCAGCGAAGACGAGATCAAGGTGATCGATCAGGATATCCGCAAGGTCGTGGCCGAAGCCGCCGATTTTGCCGAAACCTCGCCCGAACCGGAACTGGCTGAACTCTATACCGACGTGTTGGTGGAGCAATATTAATGGGTATCGAAATCAAGATGCCGGCGCTCTCGCCGACGATGGAAGAGGGCACGCTGGCCAAGTGGCTGGTGAAGGAAGGCGACGATGTGAAATCCGGCGATATCCTCGCCGAGATCGAAACCGACAAGGCGACGATGGAATTCGAAGCCGTCGATGAAGGCAAGATCGGCCAGATACTGATCGCCGAAGGTAGTGAAGGCGTGAAGGTCGGCACCGTCATTGCTACGATGGCGGGCGAGGACGGCGAGGCTGCTCCGGCACCTGCGCCCAAGGCGGAAGCGCCCAAGGTCGAGGAAGCGCCCAAGAAGGCCGAAAGCGGCACGTCCAAGCTGGCGTCGGAAGCCAAGGCGACCGTGCAGGACCCGGACCTTCCGGCCGGCACCGAATTCGTCAAGACGACCGTGCGCGAAGCGCTGCGCGACGCCATGGCCGAAGAAATGCGCAAGGATGAACGCGTCTTCGTGATGGGCGAGGAAGTCGCCGAATATCAGGGCGCCTACAAGGTCACGCAGGGCCTGCTGGACGAGTTCGGCGACAAGCGCGTCATCGACACGCCGATCACCGAATATGGCTTTGCCGGCATCGGCGCGGGCGCGGCCATGGGCGGCCTGCGTCCGGTCATCGAGTTCATGACGTTCAACTTCGCCATGCAGGCGATCGACCACATCATCAACTCGGCGGCCAAGACCAATTACATGTCCGGCGGCCAGATGCGTTGCCCGATCGTGTTCCGTGGTCCCAACGGCGCGGCCAGCCGCGTCGGCGCGCAGCACAGCCAGAATTATGGTCCCTGGTATGCCGCCGTCCCCGGCCTGATCGTCATCGCGCCCTATGACGCGGCCGACGCCAAGGGCCTGCTGAAGGCCGCGATCCGCTCGACCGATCCGGTCGTGTTCCTGGAGAATGAACTTCTCTACGGTCGCAGCTTCGACGTGCCCAAGGTAGACGATTATGTCCTGCCGATCGGCAAGGCACGCATCATGCGTCCCGGCAAGGACGTAACGCTGGTCAGCTACTCGATCGGCGTGGGCCTGGCGCTCGATGCCGCCGAAACGCTGGCGGCCGAGGGTATCGACGCCGAAGTGATCGACCTGCGCACGCTGCGCCCGCTCGACACCGCGACGGTGCTGGAAAGCCTGAAGAAGACCAACCGCCTCGTCGTGGTGGAAGAAGGCTGGCCGACTTGCTCGATCGCGTCGGAAATCGCTGCGGTCGTGATGGAACAGGGCTTCGACGATCTCGACGCCCCGGTCCTGCGCGTGACGAACGAAGACGTGCCGCTGCCTTATGCCGCCAACCTCGAAAAGCTGGCGCTGATCGACGCGGCCCGCGTCGTCGCTGCGGCGAAGAAGGTCTGCTACAAGTAAGACCGGCAACCGACGGTAAAAGAAAAGGGCGGCTCGAAAGGGCCGCCCTTTTTCATGTGCATTTGTCTATCGGCGCCGTGTCAGGAGCAGGCGGCGGTCGCCGACGTGGCCAGGCCGCTGGCGTTCTTCATCGTCTGATCCGTCCGTTCGCGCACGTTGAAGGCGCTGGTGTAACGGATTACCTTCGATCCGAAGATGGCGTCAGTGATGAGCGGCTGATAATTATAGGCGACTTCCACGAACATGACGGCGGTGCTGCTGGCCGCGCTCACCTTGTTGCCGGTCGGACCCATGCCGCTGGCCATGCTTGCGCTGGTCTTGCCATCATCGGCAACGCCATAGCTGGACGTGAAACTGCCATTGCCCCAACAGCGCTGCCAGCGGATAAACTGGCCGGTATTGGGGCTGGACAGGCCGTTGGGTTCCAGATCGGACAGGAAGATGCGGCCGTTCGCCTTCAGCTTGAGGGAATCGGTGGCAAGATCGGCGCCGGTCATGATCTCGTTGATATCGGCTTCGTCGATCGACGTGCGAACGCGGGCAGCATTGTCGGCCACGAGCATCGCCACCTGGCTGATGCGCATATGCGCGAGCGCCAGGTTCGCGCATTCCAGCCCCGCCATGCACAGGATGACGAGGACCGGCAGCGAAAAGGCGAATTCGATCAGCGCAAGCCCGCGATCGTCGCGGCGCAGGCGGCGGAGCAGGGCGGCGAGGCGCGTGCGTGGCGTCATCAGCTGCACCGGATCGTCGGGGTGCCCTGATTGGCCCAGGGCTGGTTGCGGACCATGGTGGAGGCGGTGGCCGACTGGGTAGCGCTCCAGCCCAGCAGCTTGGCCATCGGGAACAGGCGCGGCATGGATATCGTCACTTCATAATAGACGATGTCGTCCGCGCCGCCCAGGCCGGCCGCACCGCTGTTGGTGTCATAGCTGCCATTGCCATTGGCATCTTCATAACAGTCGCCGCTATTATAGGTGCCCAGCGGCGCGGTGTCGGTCGTGATCTTCTCCGGCTTTCCGACGCGCGAGAAGTTGTAATAGCTTTTCTTCGTGGTCGACGTGGTGCCGTTCTTCGAATTGATCGCTGCCATCTGCGCCTCGATATAGGTATCGATATCGGTGCTGTTGAGCGTGCCGACGGAGGCCGCGCGCGCCGCCTTTTCCAGCACGCCGCGCGTGACCGAGCGCAGATAGGATTGATAGCCCAGGTCGCCGATCGCCATGATGGTCAGGATCAGCGGCCCGGCCACCAGGCCGAATTCCAGCAGCGTCGCGCCGCGCGCATGATCGCGCAGCCGGGTGAGGAAGCGTGCGATCCGTCCGATCATTGCGACAGCCTCAGGCCACCGATATTCTTGGCGATATCCTTGAACTTCTGGCGCAGGGTCGACGGCTTGTAGGCCATGAACCAGTGGTTGTCGCTGTTGGCGCAGCCGCGCAGTTCGGCATCGAGCATGGTGGAGTCGGCCGTGCCCGACGGCGGCTGATCCTTGAAGCCGACCACCCAGATGGTGATGCCCTTGCCCTTGACCGCATTGCACAGCATTTCCAGTCGGCGCTTATGGATGGATGTCAGGTCGGTGTTGCCCGTGCTGGTCGCCGCGACGCGCCCGTCCAGCTTCTGATAGCCATAGGCGCCATAGACCGCGTCATAGGCACTCATGTCGCCGTCCGTCATGAAGATGATGTGGCGCGAAATGTTGAAGCCGTTCGGCGCGGCGCCATTTTCCGATGCAAAAAGGCCGGTGGGCGACAGGAAGCGCGCGCCCCAGATCATGCCGATGTCATGATAGGTGCCGCCGACGGCGATCAGGCTGTCGACATAGTTGTCGAAGCTGCCGGACATGCCGGTGGGCGTGGCCGAGCGGCTGGAATAGCTGGCCAGCTTGCGCGCCTTGCTGGGGCAGGCATTCCAGCCGCCAGTGCCGGCACGATAGTCGTTGTTGCGATTGTCGTTCAGCCAGCGACCGCTGCGATCGAACTCCACATCGGGCCAGTGCGGGCGCCATTTGGTTGCCGTGTCGGTGGGCGCGGTGTCGATTTGCAGGTCATAGGCGCCGTTTGGAACCGACGTCGTCGATGTCGACGTCGTGATCGTATTGTCGGTATCGCGCTCCTCGATGCAGCCCGACCAGGTGTTTGTCGCCGAAACGGTGGTGCCATTGGTGTCTGTCGTCGCGCCGGCCACATAGGTCGGGTTCGCGGTCGCATTGCCGGTGATGTAGCCCGACACGTCGAGCGGATATTGCCCATATTGCCAGCTATATTGCGGCGTCTGGGTCGTGGTCGTGGTGCGTTGTTCGGTGTAACTGTTATAGGTCACCGACGTCCAGTCGCGGCGATAACGGCTGCTGGAATAATAGCAGCTACCGTTGGTATAGTTTATGCCAGTGGTGACGCGCGTTTCCGTGCCGGGCGTAGTGATCGTGCCATCGCTGGCCGTCGAAGACGTGCCGGTGGAACTGCTGCTCGACTGGCTGACGGTGTCAGAACGATTGCTGGGACAGGAATAGCGATCGGTATCGGTGCCGCTGCCGTTGGTGGTTGAGCCCGACACATATGTCCAGCTGCCATAGCTGGTGGAACTGCTGTAGCTGCTGATGTAGCGACGGCGGGTCTGATAGTTCCAGGTTTCCCCGGCGGTGCCGCCGATCAGTGCGCTGGTGGGCAGGGAATAGCCGACATTGACCGTCGAACTATAGGGGACAAATCCGTAGCGGATGCGGCCGGTCGTGTCCGACCCCGCGCCCAGCGTGTCGTAGAAATCCTTCACCGCCAGTTTGAGCGCGGCGAGGCGCGTCATGGTGGTGCCGTCGGTGTCGGTCATGTTGCTGGACATGGAGCCGGTGGTGTCGAGCACCAGCATGACGTCGGTATTGCCGATGTCGAAACGGCTTTCGCAGGTCACGCTGAGCGGCAGGGTAGTATAGCCGAAAATCTTCATGACCGTGGTGGGCATGGTTGATTCCGCCGTCACCTGCACTGTCGTGGTCTCGCCGGCCTTGCTCTGGATCGTCGGCGTGAACGTCGCCGTCTGGAAGGTGTTTTGCGGGAAGTTGAAGTCGAAGAATTTCTTCGCTTCGGCAATGTCGCTGGTGGACATGGACGATCCGGTCATGGCGCGGCGGCCGGCCAGCGCGGCGGCGTCACAGGCCTGTTGCATCCGCGCGCGGGCCATATAGGCGCGGCTCATGTCCAGCCCGCCGCCGATCAGTGCGGCCAGCGGGATGATCGCCGCAGCGACCATCGCCATGGTGTTGCCTGCCTGGTTTTTCGCCAGACGGGCCAGAAAGCCCAGTTGCTGATCCTTAGCCTTGCCCATATGCCCGCAATCACCCATGTCGCGCCCGGAAGCCCCCCACATCTGGGCCGGGCAGCCTGCCTATGCAGTCCCACTCGTTAGAATGTGTATGAGGAAGATGGTTAAAGGACCGATAACTCGCGCAACGCCCGCACGCGCAGGAGTCGTGCGATGAGGCTGGAGGATGATGCGCTGCCGCCGCTGGCGGTGCTGCTGGCGGCCCATGCGGCAAGCGGGCAGGCGGAACGGCATCGGGCGCTGTGGGCCTTCGACGCGCGGCTGGCGAAGGTGGCGCGGACGACCAGCGAGCCGATGATCGGCCAGATGCGGCTGGCCTGGTGGAATGACGTCATTGACGATGCTGTCGGGATAAAAGGGCAGGGTGAACCCGTGGTCGACGCCATGCGGGCGACCGGCGCGATGCAGGCGTCCGGACTGTCGGCGGTGATCGATGGCTGGGAAGTGCTGGTGGTCGAGCCGGAGATCGACCTGCTGGGGCTGCGCGACTATGCGGTCGGACGCGGTGGTGGCCTGTTTCGGGCGCTGGCCGATGCTTCGGAGGCGCCGGGCTGGCTGATAGCGGCGGGGCAGGTCTGGGCGCTCTGGGATCTGGCGGGCCATGTCGGGGACGAGGCGCTAGCGACGGCGGCGCTGGAACTGGCCCAGACTTTGCTGCCGCAGGTGGACGGTGCGGATTGGACGCGGGACTGGAAGCCGCTGCGCATCGCCTTCACGCTGGCGCGGCAGGATGTGGCGGAGGGGCGGGGTGCACCGACCGGGATATCGCGGGCGCTGGCGTGGCGGCTGCTGCGAATCGCGCTTGTGGGGCGCTAGACTGTCGGGATAGGCTGGCCCTGCGACAAATGGAAGGAGGGCGGCATGGGGCGATTACTGGCGGGCGGCATGGCGGCTCTGCTGCTGGTCGCGGGTGGGCTGTTCTGGTGGCAGGGACGGGCCGACAATGCGCCGGTACCGCAACTGGCCGCCGCGCCGCCGCCGCCGCCTGAAGTGGAAAGCCTGCCGGAAGGTGATCCCGATGCGGTAGGTGAGGCGCCGCCCATGCCCGGCGAGGCCAGCCCGCAGAGCCGCGAGCAGAAGCGTTTCGCCCGTTATGACCGGAACCGTGACGGGGTCATCACCCGCGTCGAGATGATGGGCAGCCGAACCAAGGCGTTCAAGGCGCTCGACAAGGATGGCGACAATTTGCTGTCCTTCGAGGAATGGGCGGCGGCGACGGCCGACCGCTTCGGCGCGGCGGATGCAGACAAGGACGGCAAGCTGACCCCGGCGGAGTTCGCCGCAACCGCGCCCAAGCGGGCGGTGAAGGCGAAGTGTAAATGTTAGGCCCTCCGTTCAGTTCGAGCTTGTCGAGAACCGTCGCGCAGGGTTCTCGACAAGCTCGAACTGAACGGGGCTTTTATCCTTAGGCGATCTCCATCGCGCCCATCCATACGCCCAGCGATGCGCGGGCGCGGGCGGTATAGGCTTCCTTGCGGCTCTTCTTCTTCACGTCTTCCAGCGTCGGGAAAAGGCCGAAATTGACGTTCATCGGCTGATAGTCGGCGGTCGCGACATTGCCCGTTACATGGCCAAGCAGCGCGCCCAGCGCCGTGTCTGCGGGTGGCGGGGTCAGGTCGCGGCCCAGCAACTCGGCCGCCGCGAAGCGCCCGGCGATGAGGCCAATGGCGGCGCTTTCGACATAGCCTTCGCAGCCCGTCATTTGCCCGGCAAAGCGGATATGCGGCGCGCTTTTCAGCCGCAGCGTGGCATCGAGCAGCTTGGGGCTCTGGATGAAGGTGTTGCGATGCAGGCCACCCAGCCGGGCAAATTCCGCCTTTTCAAGGCCGGGAATGGTGCGGAACAGCTCGACCTGCGCACCATGTTTCAGCTTGGTCTGGAAACCGACCATGTTCCAGAGCGTGCCGCTGGCATTGTCCTGCCGCAGCTGTACCACGGCATAGGGCCAGCGGCCGGTGCGCGGATTATCAAGGCCCATCGGCTTCATCGGCCCATGGCGCAGCGTTTCCGGTCCGCGCGACGCCATGACCTCGATCGGCATGCAGCCTTCGAAATAGGGGGTGCTGGACTCCCATTCCTTGAACTCGGTCTTTTCGCCGTCGAGCAAGCCCTGGACGAAGGCCTGATACTGGTCCTTGTCCATCGGGCAGTTGATATAATCCTTGCCCTCGCCACCGCCGGGGCCAATCTTGTCCCAGCGATTGGCCATCCAGCACTGGTCCATGTCGATGCTGTCATGATGGATGACAGGCGCGATCGCGTCGAAGAAGGCGAGATGCTCCATGCCCGCCGCCTGGCCGATGCTTTGCGCAAGGCGCGGCGCGGTCAGCGGGCCGGTTGCGACGATCGTCAAGCCCTCGGTCGGCAGCGTGTCGATCCGCTCGCGCACGATCTCCACATTGGGATGATCTGCCAGCGCGCGGGTGACGGTGTCGGAAAAGACATGGCGATCGACGGCGAGCGCGGAGCCGGCCGGCACCTTGGCCGGTTCGGCGCTGGCCATGATGAGCGAGTCCAGCCGTCGCATTTCCTGATGCAGCAGGCCCACGGCGCTCTTGTCCGCATCGTCGGAGCGGAAGCTGTTCGAGCAGACCAGTTCGGCGAGGCCATCGGTCTGGTGGGCGGGCGTCATATCCCCGGTTCCGCGCATTTCGGACAGGCGGACGCGGATGCCGGCCTGCGCCAGTTGCCAGGCCGCCTCCGTCCCCGCCATGCCGCCGCCGATGATATGAACCTGATGATTAGACACGTGCTTCGCCTTAACTTCGCAATTGTCCCGAGGGACCGGGAATTTCCGGTCGCCAGTGGGGTATATTGTTGCGGGATGCAATGCGTATAGCGGAGCAGGGCCGGGTAGGACAGGGGCGTTGCGGGGCTTTGGCGGCGGACGGGCGGAGCATGGAATGGATTATCGCGACGTCGTCTGATCCTCTATCCCAATATCCGGTTGCCGCCCTGTTCGGCCGCAGCCAGCGCGCCGGATCGTGCCATTTCCAATATGGCTTCCGGCTCTTCGCCCCTGCTCGTCACGATTCCCGCCGATGCCGTGACGGTGCCGATCCATTCGCCGGTCCCTCTCAGTCGCAGGCGACGCGCCGCAAAGGCGGTCAGTGCTTCGTCTGCCTGTATGCGGGCGGCCATAGCCGAGACATCGGTGACGACGATCAGAAATTCATTCCCGTTCCAGCGGATCAAATCCTCCTTGGGGAATAGCTGTCGCAAGGTCGCGGCGAAGGCATTGAGCACATTATCGCCGACATCCCGTCCAAATCTGGCGTTTATGCTGACCAGATCGTCAATGATGAACATGATCAGGACATAGCTGTGCCCCTCTTTCAAAAGGGGTTCGAGGACGCGCCACGCACCAGTCTGGTTTAGCGCCTTGGTCAGTTCGTCCTGACCGAGATCGGCGCGGGGCTGGCTGGGCAGGTTGACGGCATTGCGCAACGCCACGAATTCATCGCGCAGTTCGGCGAGTTCACGCTCTGCCGCAGACAGGCGTGTGACGAGATTATCCGTATTGATGAGGGAGCGGTCAGGCTGGTTCACGATCTCGCCAACATCGCGACCAAGCGCTTCGGTAAGATCATGCGCATCGGACGTCAATGTGCCGAGTTCCTGGGCCTGGCGTGCGACGGTGCGTTCCCGATGGTCGATCGCAAAGCTCGCATCTTCCATGCCATGACGCTGCACGAGCATCATCATCGCATTCACCGTCAATCGCAGCCCGTCGGATGTCAGATCATCAATGTCGCGCGCCAGTTTGGATGTGGGGTCCATCACATAGCGAAGCGCAACATCGTAATTTTTGACGGATGGATCGAGCCGATGATGTTCCAGAAAATCCAGAGCGCTTCGCGCTTCTTGATAATAAGACGTCATAATGCCCTTTGCCGACCCCCTCTTCTCGTCAAACATGCACATAACGCATTAGAAAGTAACGGCGTTCCGGGTCAACGTCGTTAGGCATGAATGCGGATCGGGCGACGGTTGGAACCCTATGATTTCATCGTTGCCCGAAAGGGACAGCCTTAACATGTCCACGTTTCAAGAGCTTTTGGACACTGCGGGGATTTTCGGCGCGGGCATGTTACGGGAGAGCGAGCCGCGCCTAAGCCGCGGCCAAGTCCGCCTCGCCATAATAGACGGTCTCGTCCAAAATCCCCTCGCGCTTCGCGACGATGACGCCGACCAGCACCTGCCCCGCGACGTTCACCGCCGTGCGGCCCATATCGAGGATCGGGTCGATGGCGAGTAGCAGGCCAGCGCCTTCGAGCGGCAGGCCCAGCGTCGACAGGGTCAGCGTCAGCATGACGATCGCGCCGGTAAGGCCCGCAGTGGCAGCGGAGCCGATCACCGAGACGAAAACGATCAGCACATAGTCGATGAAATGGAGCGGGATGCCGTAGAAACCTGCGACGAAGATCGCCGCCAGCGCGGGATAGATGGAGGCGCAGCCGTCCATCTTGGTGGTCGACGCCAGCGGAATGGCGAAGGCGGCATAGCCCTTGTCGACGCCGAGGCGCTCGGTCACGGCTTCGGTGACGGGCAGGGTGCCGACCGAGGAGCGCGAGACGAAGCCCAGTTGGATCGCCGGCCAGGCCTTGGCAAAGAAGGCGCCGGGCTTCAGGCCATTGGCGATCAGCAAGGTCGGGTAGACGACCAGCAGGACCAGACCGAGGCCGAGATAGATGGCGGCGGTGAAGGTGCCGAGTTGCGCCAGCGCGCTCCAGCCATAGGTGGCGATGGCCGATCCGATCAGCGCGGCCGATCCGATCGGCGTCAGGCGGATAACCCAGCCGAGCAGCGCGCGGACCACGGCCAGCAGCGAACGGACGAAGGCGAGGAAGGGTTCGGCCTTGTCCCCGACCTTGAGCGTGGCGAGGCCGATGGCGATAGAGATGACCAGCAATTGCAGGATGTTGAAGCTGATGCTGGTGGTTGCCGAACCATCGGTGATCTTGGTGCCGGCCGACAGTGCCAGGCTGTTGCCGGGGATCAGCCCTTTGAGGAAGTCGAGCCAGCCGCCGACGCTGTCGGTCTTGCCGACGGCCAGCATGGTGCCATGCAGGCCTGCGCCCGGCTGCACGATGACGCCGATGGCAATGCCGATGGCGACCGCGATCAGGGCGGTGATGGCGAACCACAGCAGGGTCTGGCCGGCGAGGCGCGCGGCATTGTCGAGCGCGCGCAGGTTGGCGATCGACGCGACGATGGCGGCGAAGACCAGAGGCGGCACGATTGCCTTGAGCAACGAGACGAAGATCGAGCCGACCGTCTTGAGCGTGGTGGCCAGCCAGTTGAGATCACCATCCGGCCCCGCGCCGATCTGTCGCGCGACAAGGCCCAGCAGCAGCCCCACGGCCATGCCGGCCAAAACCTGAAATCCGAAACTGCGATAATGGAGGGCCATGACTTTTTCCTCTGGGCGACCGGCGGCCTATATGGGCGCTGGCAGGCCGATTGCGCGCAAGCAATTCTTGACTGCTGTAAAACAGGGATGAGGTGGCCCTCTTTCCATGCAGCCGGTCAAACGCATTGGCCCGGCCGATCCGCTATGCCACAGATGCAGCATCGGTCCATCAGGGAGTGCAAATATATGGATATGCGGGGCGTATTTCTGGGAACGGCGCTGCTGGCTCTGCCGCAAGGGGCGCAGGCCGCCGCCGATGCGGGCGCGGCCAAGGATATCCTGATGCGTTCCGTCGCGATCAAGACCGTGCAGGGGGAAGGGCAGGTGCCCAAGCTGGCGGCCTATTATGCGTCTGTGCTGAAAAGCGCGGGGTTTGCCGATAGCGATATCGTCATCACGCCGATGGGGGAAACGGCGACCTTTGCCGCGACGATAAAGGGCAGCGATCCCAAGCTGAAGCCGCTGGGTCTGATCGGCCATATGGATGTGGTCGCGGCGGATCGGGCGGACTGGACCCGCGATCCCTTCGTCCCGGTGGAGGAGAATGGCTATATTTTCGGGCGCGGGTCGGAAGATAATAAATATGATGTCGCAATGATGGTCGCGACCATGGCGCAGTTGAAGAAGGAAGGCTGGAAGCCGCGCCGCACCGTCATCCTGATCCTGTCGGGGGACGAGGAAACCGACATGGTGACGACCAAGGCGCTGTCCCAGCAATATAAGGGGCTGGAACTGCTGCTGAACGGCGACGGCGGCGGCGGGCTGCTGAATGACGAGGGCAAGCCGGTCCTGTACCAGTTGCAGGCGGGCGAGAAGAGCTATGCCGATTTCGAATTCGCCTTCACCGACGCGGGTGGCCATTCGAGCGCGCCGACGCCGGGCAATCCCATCTATCGCATGGCCAAAGCGATCGACGCGATCGCGGCCTACAAATTCCCTCCGATGCGCAACGAACTGACCAAGGCGTCGCTGGCGCTGTCATCCGAACGGATCGGTGGGGAGGTGGGGCAGGCGATGAAGCGCTATGCCCAGAGCGGCGACCCGGCGGCGGCGGAATTGCTGTCCACCCGGCCTGAGTTCATAGGGCAGGTGCGCACCACCTGCGTCGCGACCATGGCGCAGGCGGGCCATGCATTGAACGCCCTGCCACAGAGCGCGAAGGTCAGCGTCAATTGCCGCATCTTCCCTGGTGTGACCATCGAGGATGTGAAGGCGCAACTGGTCAAAGTCGTCAATGATCCCAGCGCGACGGTGAAGACGCTGGGCGATCCGCTGGCGAGCGATGCGTCACCGCTGCGGGGCGACGTGATGCGGGCGGTGCGCGGGGCTGTGCTGGCGCGGTCGCCGGGGATCGCGGTAATGCCGGGCATGTCGGCAGGCGCCACCGACAGCCTCTATTTCCGGGCCCTGGGCGTCCCGAGTTATGGCGTGTCCAGCCTTTTCATGAAGGCCGAGGATGGCTTTGCCCATGGCTTGAACGAGCGGGTGCCGGTGGCGGGCATCCCGGAATCGCTGGAGCAATGGGACCGGGTGGTGCGCGCTTTGGCGCGGTAGGGCGCGGGTCTACCCTCATCCGTTCGGTTCGAGCAGCTTCGAGCGAAGTCGAGAAGCGTCCGTCGAGAACAGTTCTCGACAAGCTCGAACCGAACGGGGAGTGGAAGGCGGAGCTTAACCCCGCACCGCAATCCCGTTGGCGGCGGACAGGACGGCCTTGACCGATGCGGTCGCGACGTCGCTGTCGGTGCCGATGCCGAAGACGGTGCGACCGTCGGCGGTGCGACATTCGACATAGGCGGCGGCGTTCACGTCGCTGCCAGCGCCGATCGCATGTTCGCTATAGTCGGCGATTTCCAGCGATACGCCCAGTTCGTCGCGCAGCGCCGCCAGTACCGACGACAGCAGGCCGTTGCCGCGCCCGGAAATGCTGCGTTCGCCGCCTTCATGCGCGATCTTGCCGGTGAAGATGCGGTCGCCCGCCGCGCCGCTTTCATGATAGTCGATCAGCGCATAGGGCTGATCGCCGGTCAGGCAATAATGCGCCTCGAACGCTTCGCCGATATCGGCGGCGTTGAGTTCGCGGCTGGACTGGTCGGCCAGATTCTGCACCACCTTCGAGAAGTCGGCCTGCATCTTCTTGGGCAGCTTGTACCCCTTGTCCTGTTGCAGCACCCAGGCGACGCCGCCCTTGCCCGACTGCGAATTGACGCGGATCACCGCTTCATAGTCGCGGCCCAGATCCTTGGGGTCGATCGGCAGATAGGGGACGTTCCAGAACAGGTCGTTGCGCGCTTCCTGTGCGGCAAAGCCCTTCTTGATCGCGTCCTGATGGCTGCCGGAGAAGGCGGTGAACACTAACTCGCCAGCATAGGGATGGCGCGGATGGACCGGCAACTGGTTGCAATATTCGACCGTCTGGATGACCTCGTCGATATCGCTGAAGTCCAGCTCCGGATCGATGCCCTGCGTGTACATGTTGAGCGCGACCGTCACCAGGTCGCAATTGCCGGTGCGTTCACCATTGCCGAACAGGCAGCCTTCGACACGGTCGGCGCCGGCCATGATGCCCAGTTCCGCCGCAGCCACGCCGGTGCCGCGATCATTATGCGTGTGCAGCGAGATCACGACGCTGTCGCGGCGTGAGATGTTGCGGCAGATCCATTCGATCTGGTCGGCATAGATATTGGGCGTCGCGCATTCGACCGTCGCGGGCAGGTTCAGGATCAGCGGCCGTTCCGGCGTCGGCTGGAGAATGTCCATCACCGCCTCGCAGCATTCCAGGCTGAAATCCAGCTCGGCGGTGGAGAAGGTTTCGGGCGAATATTCGAAATGCCAGTCGGTGTCGGGCTGGGCCGCCGCATTGTCGCGCAGCAGCTTGGCGGCGTGGATCGCGATGTCGCGGATTTGCGGCCGTTCCATCTGGAACACGATGTTGCGCCATGCCGGCGAGATCGCGTTATAGACATGGACGATCGCTTGGCGTGCGCCGCGCAGGCTTTCGAACGTCGTGGCGATCAGGTCTTCGCGCGCCTGCGTCAGCACCTGCGGCATGACGTCGTCGGGGATCGCGCCGGTCTTTACCAAACCGGAAATGAAATCGAACTCCGTCGCGCCGGCGGCCGGGAAGCCGACCTCGATCTCCTTCACGCCGACCTTGAGCAGCAGGTCGAAGAAGCGGCGCTTCTTTTCCGCGTTCATCGGGTCGATCAGCGACTGGTTGCCGTCGCGCATGTCGGTGGACAGCCAACGGGGCGCCTTGGTGATGACCTGCGAGGGCCATTGGCGGTTGGGCAGGTCCACCTGGGGGAAGGCGCGGTATTTCTGCGAAGGATCGGTCAGCATCATGGGATCAAACTACTTCCTGGCTCGGAGCGCATGATAGCGCTTCCGGGGTACGACTTGACTGTGATGAATGCCCTTAGGCGGATCGACGCTGCCCTTAGCCGGAAGGCAGCACAAAAGCCACGCCTAAGGGCGTGTAAGTCGTAGCAGGGTAAGAAGCGAGACGCTCTGCATGATGCCGCCCCTTAACCCTTTTCGGGGGTAGGGGTAAAGATGTTTCTTTCGCGGAGCGTTTCAGCCGCGACGGAATATTGCGTCGATGGCCAGATCCACGTGGTCGGATACGAAAGGCCGGCCAAAGCCCATGCCATAATGGCTGCGCTCGACCGTCATCGTGCCGGCAAAGTGCAGGACGGATAACCCCGGCGCCTCATCCGCCGTAACGCCGACCAGCCGGACGGAGAGGGTGACGGGGCGGGTCTGCCCGTGCATGGTGAGTTCACCGGCAACCGGCGTGGGTGCGTCGCCGTTCACCAGCGGCGCAGCCTGCGCGGCGAAGCGGACAGTCGGGAATTTGGCCATGTCGAAGAAGCTGTCGCCTTTCAGCATGGCATCGGTCGAGGCGTCACCGGTGGTCAGCTTCTCGACCGGGAAGCTGATGTCGACGGTGGCGCGGTCGGGGCGGGTGGGGTCGATGACGACGCTGCCTTCGGGCGCCAGAAAGTTGCCCTCATAGCTGCCGACCAGCGCCTTCACATGGAAATGCACTTTGGTCGCTTCGCTATCGACCGCATAATGGCCCGGCGCATACAGCATCGCCCGCGCGGGTGGCGCGGGCGATGGAAGAATAGGCGGCGCGGCGGTTGCCGGCAGGAACGCCATCATGCTGCAAAGCAGGGCGATCCGGGCCGGCGCGCGCACTTCCGCTTACTTCTGAAACGCGGCGATGATCTTGAGTTCGACCGCATCGCCCACGACGGGGACCGCCATGCCCATGCCGAAATCGCTGCGCTTGATCGTGCCGGTGGCGACGAAACCGACATTTTCCTTCTTGTTCATGGGGTTTGCGCCGGCACCATAAAATTCGGTGTCCAGCGTGACGGGCTTGGTGATGCCCTTGATTGTCAGGTTACCGGTGATGGTCGCACCAGTCGCGCCTTCGGGCTTCACGCCGGTCGACACGAAAGTCGCGGTCGGGAACTTCGCGGTGTCGAAAAAGTCCGCCTTGGCCAGATGTTCGTTCAGCGCGGGGATGCCGGTGGTCAGGTTGGCGATCGGCACTTCAATGCTGACCTTCGAAGCAGCCGGGTTCGCCTTGTCCAGTGTCAGCGAGCCGGTCGGCTGCGCGATGACGCCCATATTGTTGGTGAAGCCCATATGGTCATAGGCGAAGACGATCTGGGTGTGGCTGGGTTCGACCTGATAGGTGCCGCCGGTCACCTTGGCGACGTCCTTCGTGCCGGGCGCGCCTGCGCCTTGAGCGATGACGACGGTGCCGCCGGCAATTGCAACGAGGGCGGCGGCGGGGATCAGAAATTTGCGCATGACTATGGGACTCCAAAAACGCTCAAGGGGCGCTGCCAGAATAGGCAACGCCCCTTGATTGTTCCAGAGCCGTAACCGGAAACGGTTCGTTCCGGTTTGCTTTCATTTCTCCCCTCCCTGGAAGGGAGGGGGCGGGGGTGGGTGCGTCGCTATAGCGGCGCTTCAACGGTGAAGTCGCAAGCTCGCTTCGCTCGCACCCACCCCAACCCCTCCCTTGAAAGGGAGGGGCTAAGTCCGACTTAGTTCTTTTCCTTGTCCACCAGTGCGTTGGCACCGATCCAGGGCATCATGGCGCGCAGCTTGGCGCCGGTTTCCTCGATCGGGTGACGCTGGGCGGCGATGCGGCTGGCCTTCAGCTCCGGCTGGCCGGCGCGGTTGTCGAGCACGAAGTCCTTGACGAAGCGGCCCGACTGGATGTCGGCCAGAACGCGCTTCATTTCCTTCTTCGTCTCTTCGGTGATGATGCGCGGGCCGGTCTTGATGTCGCCATATTCGGCGGTGTTCGAGATCGAATAGCGCATATTGGCGATGCCGCCTTCATACATCAGGTCGACGATCAGCTTCAGTTCGTGGAGGCATTCGAAATAGGCCATTTCCGGCGCATAGCCAGCTTCGACCAGCGTTTCGAAACCGGCCTGCACCAGCGCGGTCGCGCCGCCGCACAGCACGGCCTGCTCACCGAACAGGTCGGTTTCGCATTCCTCGCGGAAGTTGGTTTCGATGATGCCGCTGCGACCGCCGCCGACGCCCGAAGCATAGGACAGGGCGATGTCATGGGCGTTGCCGGTCGCGTCCTGATGGACGGCGATCAGGCAGGGGACGCCGCCGCCACGCTGATATTCGCTGCGCACGGTGTGGCCGGGGCCCTTGGGCGCGATCATGATGACGTCGACGTCGGCGCGCGGTTCGATCAGGCCGAAATGGACGTTCAGGCCATGGGCGAAGGCGAGTGCCGCGCCGGCGCGCAGGTTGGCATGCACGTCGGCGGCATAGATGGCGGCCTGATGCTCGTCGGGTGCCAGGATCATGAACACGTCGGCCCATGCGGCGGCTTCGGCGTTCGGCAGAACCTTGAAGCCTGCGCCTTCGGCCTTCTTGGCGGAGGGCGAACCGGCGCGCAGCGCGATGCACACTTCGGCGACGCCGCTGTCGCGCAGGTTCTGCGCATGGGCGTGGCCCTGCGAGCCGTAACCCAGAATCGCGACCTTCTTGCCCTTGATCAGGCCGATGTCCGCGTCGTGATCGTAATAAACCTTCATTGGATTAACCCCTTCTCGTCCTCCCATGCGGGAGGCGTTAGACAATGACATGGAAACAGAAGCGCCCCGTGCAGGGGACGCGGGCGGAAAAATTCAGTTGGCCTGCGTCCCCCGGATCAGGCCGACGACGCCGGTGCGACCGACTTCGACCAGGCCGATCTGGCGCATCAGGCCGACGAAATTGTCGATCTTGTCGGTGGTGCCGGTGATTTCGAAGATGAAGCTTTCGATCGTCGTATCGACCACCTTGGCGCGGAACACATCGGCAAGGCGCAGTGCCTCGATCCGGTCCTCGCCCGTGCCCGCGACCTTCACCAGCGCCAGTTCGCGCTCTACGAAGGGGCCGGCTTCGGTCAGGTCGGTCACCTTGTGCACCGGCACCAGCCGGTCGAGCTGGGCGATGATCTGGTCGATCACCTTGGGCGGGCCGTTGGTGACGATGGTGATGCGGCTGATCGCATGGTCGTCGGTAATGTCGGCCACGGTCAGGCTGTCGATATTATAGCCGCGCGCGGTGAACAGGCCCGCAATGCGCGCCAATATGCCGGCCTCGTTCGAAACGGTCAGCGACAGGACGTGCCGCTGGCTGAGTTCTTCCTGGATATGCATCAGATGATGGTCCCGTTATCCGTATCTTCGTGCCCGTCATGGCCGTCTTCATCGGCCTTGTCGTGGCGCTGCGAAATCATGGCGGCAAAGGCAAAATGCCAGCCGCCGTCCTGGCGATGGGCGAGGCGGACGGGGAAGCCCGCCACGGCATCGAACATGCGGGTTAGCTGTTCGCCGACATAGCGAGGGCTGACCAGCAGGGTGCCGATATGCCGCTCGTTAAAGTCGAACCCCTCGTCCAGATGCACTTCCCATTCTTCATTGTCCGGGTCGGCATGATCGATGGTCCAGCCGGTCAGGTCGGCCGTGCCCGCGATCCTTTCGAAATCCCAGGGCTCCGTCACATGAATGCGGAGTTTCAGATGCTGGGTCACAGCTTCACCTTCAGACCAGAGCCTTTGCCTCGTCGGACATCACGCCTTCCACCTGGCTGGGGTCAAGCAGCATTTCGGTGTGCGCCGCGCCCGACGGGATCATCGGGAAGCAGTTGGACAGCTTGGCGACGCGGCAGTCCACGATCACCGGGCCGTCGGTTTCGAGCATCTGGCGGATGCCCGCTTCCAGTTCCTGCGGCCCTTCGATGCGGATGCCGGTCCAGCCATAGGCTTCGCCCAGCTTCACGAAATCAGGCAGGCTGTCCGAATAGCTGTTGGAATAGCGGCTTTCATAGGTCAGTTCCTGCCACTGCCGGACCATGCCCATATATTCATTGTTGAGGATGAACAGCTTGACCGGCAGGCGATATTGCGTCGCGGTGCCCAGTTCCTGGATGTTCATCTGCACCGAGGCGTCACCGGCAATGCAGATGGCGATGCTGTTGGGATTGCCCATCTGCGCGCCGATCGCAGCCGGGAAGCCATAGCCCATCGTGCCGAGGCCGCCGGAGGTCAGCCATTTGTTCGGTGCGTCGAAACCGAAATGCTGCGCCGCCCACATCTGGTGCTGGCCGACTTCGGTGGTGATGATGACATCCTTGCCGGTTGCCTTCGTCGCCGCATAGAGGTCGGCAATCGCGCGCTGGGGCATGATATCCGTGCCGTTTTCGGCATAGTCCAGGCTCTTGCGCGCGCGCCAGCCGGCGATCCGCGCCCACCATTCGGTCAGGTCTGCCTTCTGGTGACCGCGCTGCTTCCACAGGGCGATGATATCGTCCAGCGCGCTGCCGACATCGGCGACGATGGCGACATCGACATCCACGATCTTGTTGATCGAGCTGCGGTCGATATCGATGTGGATCTTGCGGCTGTTGGGCGCGAAGGCGTCCAGCCGGCCGGTGACGCGATCGTCGAAGCGTGCGCCGACGCACAGGATCAGGTCCGCCTGATTCATTGCCCAATTGGCTTCATAGGTGCCGTGCATGCCCAGCATCCCCATCCACTGATCGGACGAGGCGGGGAAGGCGCCCAGACCCATCAGCGTGGAGGTGACGGGCGCGCCGGTCAGCGCCGCCAGTTCGCGCAGCAGCGCGGTCGCCTGCGGGCCGCTGTTGATGACGCCGCCGCCGGTGTAGAGGATCGGGCGTTCCGCCGCGGCCAGCATCTCGACCGCTGCGTCGATGCCTGCCGCATCCGCCTTGGTCTGCGGATGATAGCTGGCATGGACCTTCAGTTCCGGCTTCGTATAGGGCGCGGTCGCGATCTGGACGTTCTTGGGAATGTCGACGACGACCGGGCCGGGGCGGCCGGTGGTGGCGATGTGGAAGGCTTCATGCACGACCTCGGCCAGCTTGGCCGGCGTCTTCACCAGATAATTATGCTTGGTGCAGTGGCGCGTGATGCCGATCGTGTCCGCTTCCTGGAACGCGTCGGTGCCGATCAGTTGCGTGGGCACCTGACCCGTGATGACGACCATCGGGATCGAATCCATCAGCGCGTCGGTGATGCCGGTGACGGCATTGGTCGCGCCGGGACCGGACGTGACGAGGACGACGCCGGGCTTGCCGGTGGAGCGGGCATAGCCCTCCGCCATGTGGGTCGCGCCCTGTTCGTGGCGGACTAGCACATGCTTGATCGTGGGATGATTATAGAGCGCATCATAAATGGGTAGCACCGCGCCACCCGGATAACCGAACACGACTTCGACGCCCAGATCGACCAGGCATTGAACCAATATGTCCGCGCCGCTCTTTTCGGCCACGATGATACTCCTCCGTTTGATGCAAATTCGTCGATATGGGCGTGCTTTGCGCCCGCATGCCTTCAATGGCAAGGCGCCTGCCTCTAGTGGACAGAAAATGACGGGTCAAGCCCTAATGTTGTAATTTAATTGCTAATTCGTCAATGTTCTTGTCATTAATCGCGAGTTCCTCGCGCGGCCAGGCCGGCGGCGGCTGGTTGGTGAACCAGGTATATTGGCGTTTGGCATATTGGCGGGTGGCCAGGCTTCCCGCGGCGATGCAACTGTCCAACTCGCTGTCGCCTCTAAGATAGGTGGCGATATCCGGCACGCCGATCGCCCGCATCACCGGCAGGTCGGGGTTGAGGTTGCGGGTGAGCAACGCCGCGACTTCCTCGACCGCGCCGGCTTCGATCATCTGGACGAAACGGCGATCGCATCGCTCGATCAGCCAGTCGCGCGGCGGGCGCAGGATCATCGGGGCTAGGGTAATTTGATCCGCGATGCCGCCCTCCTTGTGCTGCTGCCATATCTTGAGTGGCCTGCCGGTCGATCGCACTACCTCCAGCGCGCGGGCGACACGGGTAGTGTCGGCGGGCGCAAGGCGGGCGGCGGCCTCCGGGTCTTCGCGGGAGAGGGCTTCATGTGCCTGCGCCACCGGCATGGCGCGGACGGCGGCACGGATGTCGGCGTCGATCTCCGGCACCGGGGCGATGCCGTCCAGCAGGGTGCGGATATAGAGGCCGGTGCCGCCGACCAGCACGGGGAGCCGGCCGGCGGCATGAGCGGCGGTGATTTCCGCCTTTGCCTCGGCCGCCCAGCGCGGCGCGGTGCAGGCTTCCGCGCCGTCGATATGGCCGAACAGGCGATGAGGGACGTCGCCCATTTCCTCCTTGGACGGGCGGGCGGACAGGATCGCCAGGTCGGCATAGACCTGGCTGGCATCGGCATTGATGACGATGCCGCCGGTGGCTTTGGCGAGGGCAATGGCCAGCGCGCTCTTGCCGCTGGCGGTCGGCCCGGCAATAAGCGCGACCCGTGGGCGGGATTCGCCGGTTTCTGGTTCGGAGTTTGACATGTTCGTCGCGACCTTAGTGGCAAGTGGCTCGATCGGGCAGGGGGATATTGCGCAGGCGATCGATCGGTTGCGTGATGCAGGCTGCCAGCCGGGCGGTGTCGCATGGCTTGATGAGGGCAAGGCGGCCGATATCTTCTTCGCAGCCGATCCGGTCGCTGCCCGCGCGGCGCTGACCGGCATCGGCGACAAGGTGGATGTGATCGTCCAGCCGGTCGACGGGCGCGAGAAGGCGCTGCTCATCGCGGATATGGACTCCACCATGATCACCGTCGAGTGCATCGATGAACTGGCTGACTATGCCGGGATCAAGCCGCAAATTGCCGAGATTACCGAACGGGCGATGCGCGGCGAACTGGATTTCGAGGGTGCGCTGCATGGCCGCGTTGCGCTGCTCAAGGGCCTGCCCGACAGCGCGATCGACCAGTGCCGCAGCGAGCGCGTCGTCATCATGGGCGGCGCGAAGGCGCTGGTCCGCACGATGAAGGCGCGGGGCGCACGGACGTTGCTGGTGTCGGGCGGCTTCACCCGCTTCACCGGGCCGGTCGCGGAAGAAATCGGCTTCGACGTGCATGTCGCCAATGTGCTGGAAATTGCCGACGGCGCGCTGCTGGGCACCGTGACCACGCCGATCGTCGATGCCGCGCGCAAGCGGACCGAACTGGAAGCGGCGATCGCGGGCGGCATCGACCGGACGCTGACTCTGGCGGTGGGCGATGGCGCCAACGACATTCCGATGATCCAGGGCGCCGGGCTGGGTGTCGCCTATCATGCCAAGCCCAAGACCCGCGAGGCGGCGGCGGCGGAGATCGTCCATGGCGACCTGTCGGTGCTGCTCTATGCGCAGGGCATCCCGTCGGCGGAATGGGTAAGCGCATAACGGACTGGCGCCAAAAGCGAACGGTTCGCCGTCATTTCGGTCGGGTAATGGATTTAATCCCTGTCTGGGGCGTTGGCGTCGAGCCGCACGGGTCGCGGCGAGAGGTCTAACGGCGCAGGGCGGCCCCGCCGCCTAAGCGTCCAGGGAGTGATTATGCAGTATAAATATCTGGCTTTGGCCGCTGGCGGGCTGCTTGCCCTGAGCGCCTGTTCCAAGAATGAAGCACCGGTGACTACCGCGCCGCCGGTCGGCCCCGGCGCCATCGCCGGTACCGTGGCCGCCGACCGCGATGGCGACGGCTATGTCGACGGCTATTACACCGCTGACGGCATGTATCATGCGGTCCAGGGTCCGCCCTGCCCGCCGCCACCCCCGCCGCCGGCGCCGTCGCGTCGGGGAGAACGCGGCTGATCCACGCAGCTTTTCGGGCGCGGCTTGTCTGCCGCGCCCCTTCGCTTGTCCCCGCTCTGGTCGCCGGCCTGCTGGTCGCAGCGGTCGCCCCTTCGCCCGTCGCGCTGGCGCAGGGCAAGGCGGCCGCCGATGCCGCGAAGTCGAGCGTCGCCGCCGAAATTCGTGCGGGCGTCAGCGGCAAATATAAGGATTTCTATGCGCCGCGCGGCTATTGGCCGCTGTGGGTGGAAAATAATCGCATCGGGCGGCAGGCCTACGCACTGCTGGCACTGATCGACCAGAGCGATGCCGACGGTTTGAACCCGCGCAGCTATGGCGGGCGCGATCTGGAGAAACTGATCGAAGCTGCGGATAGCGAGGGCACAGCCAAGGCGCTGGCCCGCGCCGATCTGGCCCTGTCGCGTGCCTTTGCCGATCTGGTCGCCGATATGCGCCGCCCGGCCAAGGGCGTGAAGATTCGCTATCTGGACGCGGAACTGGATACCAAGCCGCCCGGTCCGGCCGATATCGTGCGTGCCGCCTCACTCGCGCCGTCGCTGACCGACTATATCCAGACCGCCGGCTGGATGAGCCCGCTCTATATGCGGCTGCGCGCCGCGCGGTCGGGATATATGGACAAATGGGGTGGCCTGCCGGCGATCCAGATTCCGCAGGACGTCAAACTGCGCCCCGGCGGCAAGGTGCCGGAGATCGCGCTGCTGCGGCATCGGCTGGGGCTGAGCGACGGGGTCGCCTATGACAAGGCCGTCGTGGCGAAGGTGAAGGCGTTCCAGACCGACCATGGGCTGAAACCCGATGGCGTGGCCGGGGCGATGACGATTGGCGCGCTGAACGAAGGGCCGGAACGCTATGCGCATCTGCTGGCGCTCAATCTGGAGCGGGCGCGGCTGCTGCCCGGACCATGGACCCGGCATGTGGTGGTGGATGCGGCGTCGGCGCGGCTCTATTATTACAGCAACGGTGCGATGGACGGGACGATGAAGGTCGTCGCCGGCGCCAAGGAATCGCCGACGCCGCTGATGGCGGGCATGATCCGCTATGCGACGCTGAACCCCTATTGGAACATCCCGACCGACTTGGTCGAGCGCAAGGTTGCGCCCAAGATATTGGCGGGGGGGTCGCTCAAGGGCATGCGTTATGAGGCGCTGACCGACTGGAGCGCCAATGCCGCGCCGCTGGCGCAGAGCGCGATCGACTGGCAGGCGGTGGCCGCCGGGCAAAGGGAAGTGCGGGTGCGGCAATTGCCGGGCGGCAGCAACGCCATGGGGCGGATCAAGTTCATGTTCCCCAATGACCTGGGCATTTACCTGCACGACACGCCGCAGCGCGACCTGTTCGCCAAGGAGGATCGCCATTACAGCAATGGCTGCGTCCGGCTGGAGGATGCGCAACGGCTGGGCCGCTGGTTCTTCGGCAAGACGCCGCCCGCCGGCAGCGACGCGCCGGAGCAGCATGAACCGCTCCCCCAGCCGGTGCCGGTCTATCTGACCTATCTGACCGCAGTGCCGACCGCGACGGGGGTGCAGTTCCTGCCCGACGTCTATGGGCGGGACGGGGACTGACCAACTTCCGTTCGTTTCGAGCTTGTCGAGAAACGGGGAGCGCTGTGCTGGCGGCTTCTCGGCTTCTCGGCTTCTCGGCTTCGCTCGAAGCGAACGGGGATTGGGTCAGTGTCCAACCCCCGCCAGCATCCACGCTTTTGCTTAGTGGATGCCTGCTAGCATCCACAGGGCCATCGCGACCATCATCACATTCTCGGTCAGCGACACGAATCCCAGCGGCACATTGCTGCTGCCGCCGACGCAGGCGCATTTGAGTTCGCGCTTTTCGATATAGACCGCCTTGAACACCGACAGCGCGCCGATGCCGCCGATGAGCAGCGCGACGGGGATGGAAAGCCAGTCGAGCGCCCGCGTCAGCATCAGCAGGCCCGCGCCCAGTTCCAGAAAGGGATAGGCGAGGCCATAGGGCGGCAGGCGGCGGGCGAGCAGGTCATAGTTCAGGAACATGGTCGCGAACCGGTCCACATCCTGCAATTTCAGCATGGCGAGCAGCATCATCGCGATCGCCACGAACCGTTCCAGCGTGATGAAGGATATGAGCGGGAGGAAGGTCAGCCAGTTGACGCCCAGCGCCAGCAGCGCGGCGACGAGGAAGACGGCGAGTATCGGCACATAGCTGGTCGCCTTGGGGTCTTTCACCTTCAGCCCCAGAAAGCGGCGCAGATCGTCATGGCCGCCGATCTGCTGTCCGTCGATGAAGATTTGCGGGGTGGTCTTGACGTCATGCTGCGCCTTGAAGGCGTCGGTTTCGGCGCGGGTCGTGAGCCAGTGATCGTCCACCGCATAGCCATGGCGCTTCAGCAGCCAGCGCGCCTTGACGCCGAACGGGCAGGTGTGGCCGGGCATCACCATGCGGTAGAGGCTGGCGCTTTTAGGGCCGGTTCTGGGGGCGGGGCTGGTCATCGGTGCATCCTTGCCGGTTGATCGGATGCCACTCATATAGGGTCCGTACCATGGTCCGGAGTCAAGGGATGAACATGACGATTTCCGCGCTGGCGCAGGCTGGCGGCGTCGGGGTGGAAACGGTGCGCTATTATCAGCGGCGCGGCCTGCTCGACACGCCGGAGCGGGGCGCGGGTATCCGCCGCTATGGTGAGGCGGACGCAAGGCGGCTGGCCTTCATCCGGTCGGCGCAGGGGGCGGGCTTTACGCTGGAGCAGATCGGCGAATTGCTGCGGCTCGACGCCGGACAGGACAGGGCGCGGGCGCGCGCACTGGCAGCGGAGCGGATCGCGGCGCTGGACCGCAAGATCGCGGAACTGCAGGCGGCGCGGACTGCGCTGACGCGACTGGCGTACCAATGCCATGCCAGCGAGGAAGGGCCATGCCCGATCATCGCCGCGTTCGACGGGGAAGGCGCTTAACTTCGCACATTTCCCGCAGATTCGGACATTTTGTTGCGTGCGCCTGATCCTATCGGAAAGCGGGCAGGGCGAACGATGGAAAGAGCCGAGCGGGTTTTTAGCAGGCGGGCAGAGTGTAGGACAGGGCGGAGTTGGATGAGGGGGGGGCTGGCGCAAAATCAGCCGATTTCCGTGAGGTTGCATCCCCCTCACCCAGCTACGACTAGGCAGCAAGCTGCCAAGTCTGCGCAGCCCTCTCCCTCAAGGGAGAGGGGTAAAGGGAAGGGCGCTAACGACCAGAAGTGGACTTAGCGCATCGAATTTGGTTCAGCCAAAACCGGTCGTAAGGCGATAATCCTATCTACGACTATCTCATGTTCATACGCGCCCATATGGCCATGCCTTCCCTGATGAGCGGTTATTCGTCCCTCAAATTCAATGGTATAGAGGCCCTCCTTATTTCCCGGCGAGCGCAAAGTTTTTCCTGAAAGCCAGACTAGATCACCGTCAGGGTGATTAGAGCAGGTCGTGTTAGGCGCGGGACAAAAGCGCGAAATCTCAAAACCTATCCGCCATAAGCCTTTCCACCGCCGTTCAGCAGACATTTCAAAGCATTGGTCCGTTTCTTCGGGCATTGCCAAGATGCCTCCGTATCTCACCTTTTCAATACACTGTTCAGCGATGCCGGGCATTTCCAGTCTCAATTCGTGGATCAGATTGTCTGGTAAAGGTTCTGGATGCCGCTGGCAGGCTTCCGTTATCAGAAGCACGGCGGGAATAAGTTTCATCATACGGCGGCGCATTGCGCGATGATGATCGTGCTGAAAGAACTTCGCAACGTCTGCTTTGCCAGTTCGGCTAATCGTTAGCAGACAGTCCGCTAACCACCCAAGCCGGACGTCACCTCATCGCTTCTTGCGCGTCGCTTTCTTCTTTGTCGCCGCCTTCTTCGCCGTCGTGCAGGGCCAGGCCTTGCGAGTGGCGGCGAAGACCTGGGAGGAAGCGGATTTCTGGCGGTCGATCGGGTTCCTGCTCAGATAGTTGACCGTGGTGGTGCGCAGTTCGTTGATCGTCACGCCGCCGGGGATGCAGCTTTTGAGCTTGTTGGCCTCCCGCGTCGTGTTGAAGGCATCGACCGCGCCGCTGATATAGCCAAGGCATTCATAGCTTTTCTCGAAATAATCCTTGCCGTCCTTGTCAGCGGTGCAGACCGCATACAGTTCGTTGCCGCTGTAGAAGCCGGCATGGGCGACGGTGGGCAGTAGGGCGGCTGCGGCGAGGATGGCGGCACGGCGCCAATATCGAAACGTCATGTTCAAATCTCTCCCACTGACGTCGTATGCGTCAGCGATGTGCTTCATGGTCGGAATATCAAAGTGCCGATCACATAGGCCATGGTCGACAGCCCCCACAGGCGGAAGAGCCAGAGACGCTTGTAAGGGCGATATGTTTCCAGCGACCGCCGTTCCTCGAAATAGCGTTCGGCTGCGCCGTCACGCAGTTCTGCGAGACGTGTGGCATGGCGTCGCGTGGAGAGCGTGGAAAAGCATTGCGGGATGGTGACCAGTGCGGTGGCCAGCAGGAACAGGATGATCTGCACTATCATGCGCAGGAATGTGACTGAAACCGCGTCGCCACGCTACCCCATTCCATATGGAAGGGCTTTCACTCTAGCCCCGCGACCAGTCCATCGATCGCGCCCTGTAATATGTAGCTGGCGGCGAGTTTGTCGACCAGTTCGTCGCGGCGGGCGCGGCTGGCGTCCGCTTCCAGCAGGGTGCGGGTGACGGCCTGCGTCGACCAACGTTCGTCCCAGAGCAGGACCGGATAGCCGAGGTCCGCGATATTCTGGGCAAAGGCGCGGCTGGCCTGACTGCGCGGGCTGTTGCTGCCGTCGAGGTTGAGCGGCAGGCCGATGACGATGCCCTTCACCTGCTGCTGTTCGATGAAGGCGGCCAGCGCCGGCTTGTCCTTGCTGAATTTGCCGCGATTGACGGTGTAGGCGGGGCTGGCGATCGTCCAGTGGGCGTCGCACAGAGCCAGGCCGATCGTCTTCGTGCCGACATCCATGCCGATCAGCCGGCCGCCCTGCGGCAGGGCTTCGCGAAAGGCGACGCGATCCAGTGTAACCAGTGTCATGGGTGACGCCCCTGCCACTTCTTCAAACCAGAGTCACTTCTTCAGAAATGCCGCCAGTCGTTTCTGCGCATCCTGCCGCACATTGCCCCAGAAGAGGCTGTAGTCATAGACATGGTAATTGTTGCCGGGCAGGGTGAAGGGCCCCATGTCGACCGGCTCCCCGATCATCAGCACGCCGCTGGTGTCGCAGCGGGCGGGCACGACGCCGGTGACCAGCTTGGGCGGTTGGCCCTGTTCACGCGCGTCGAGCGTGCCGAGATTGGCACTGGCAGGCGCCTTGCCATTGAAGGCGCCGGTGATCGGGTTGGTGCAGAGCATGTGCGTGCCCTTGCGCGGGCGCCCGGTGTAGCCGGTCTTGCGCTCGAAACTTTCGACCACGGCGGACGGATCGGCCGGTTCGGCATAGCTTTGCCAGCTGACGATGCAATGGGCCTGATCCTGCCGCGCGCAGGCGGGCAGGCCCAGCGCAGGCAAATCCGCCTCCACCGACACGGGCCAGCCTACCACATAGGCGGCGACGATCCGGTCGGCGACGGGCTGGCCCGCCACCTGTTCGCGCAGCAGTTGCAGCAGGTGGCGCGACCCCTGGCTGTGGCCGGCCAGGATCAGCGGGCCGGTGGGGTTGGCCTTGAGGAAGGCGGTGAAGGCCTGGGCGACGTCGCGATAGGCGGCGGCCAGCGCCTTTTCTCCGGCGGGCTTGTCGGTCAGGAAGGCGCCATAATTGGCCTGGCGGTAGCGCGGCGCCCAGACGGTGCCGGCAGCATTGAAGGCGCTGGCCTGGCTCATGACGAAACGGCGGGCGGTGGCGTCCGTATCCTTGTCGTCCAGCCGGGCGTTCCAGTGGGCGCCGCCGAAGGTGGTGATATAGCTGGTCGGGTGGATGAAGAAGATGGCGGCCTTTTGCGCCATATGGCCCGGTTCCACATCGGCGGGCGTCCAGAGCGCGACATTGTCCTTAACGATGTCGGGCCGGGCGATCCACATGTCGGCGCGGTCATAGGCATTGGCCGGCAGCGGGGGCAGTTCCGCATAGGTTTCGCGCGGGACCATCACCATGCGGATCAGCTGCATGCCCCAGATCCGGTAGACAAGCAGCGCCGCAATCACCAGCACGATCAGCGTCGCGATGACATAGAGGAATTTGCGGGCCACCCATGCTCTCCGAATTTCTTGTGCCTTGTCTGACGCATGGGGCGGGGCTGCGCAAGAGGCGCGAAAGCGGCCCGGTGGGCGGAGGCTGCGAAACCGGCTTGAAGCGGGCAGGTGCGGGTGCTAGCGGCTTGGCCCATGTCGATAGACCTTCAGACCGTGAAAAAGATCGCCAGCCTTTCGCGCATTTCGGTGACGGATGCAGAAGCGGAAGCCATGGTGCCCGAACTCAACAACATCCTTGGCTGGGTGGAGCAATTGGGCGAGGTGGACGTGACCGGCGTGCAGCCGATGACGGCCGTCATCCCCAACCATCAACGCCTGCGCGACGACGTCATCAACGATGGCGATGTGCGCGACAAGGTGCTGGCCAATGCGCCGCAGGCCGAACATGGCTTCTTCGCGGTGCCCAAGGTGATCGAATAATGAGCAATCTGACTGATCTGACGGTCGCGGAAATCCGCGACGGTTTCCGTGCGGGCGATTTTTCGGCGCGTGAAGTGGCGGAAGGCTTCAACGCCAATGTTGCCGCCGCCAAGGCGCTGAACGCCTTCATCGTGGAAACGCCCGAAAAGGCGCTGGAAGCCGCTGATGCCGCCGACAAGGCGAAGGCGGCCGGCGAAACGCTGGGCGCGCTGGCCGGCGTGCCGATCGGCATGAAAGATTTGTTCTGCACAAATGGCGTGCAGACGACCGCCGCGTCGCACATGCTGGAAGGCTTCGTGCCGACCTATGAATCGACCGTGTCGGGCAAGCTGTGGGCGGCGGGCGCGGGGATGCTGGGCAAGCTCAACCTCGACCAGTTCGCCATGGGTTCGTCCAATGAGACGAGCTATTATGGCAATGTGATCTCGCCCTGGCGGCGCAATGACGGCGGTAACGCGGCGCTGGCACCGGGCGGCTCTTCGGGCGGGTCTTCGTCGGCCATTTCCGCGCGGCTGTGCCCGGCGGCGACCGGCACCGATACCGGCGGATCGATCCGTCAGCCGGCCGCTTTCACCGGCATTTCCGGTATCAAGCCGACCTATGGCCGCTGCTCGCGCTGGGGCGTCGTGGCGTTCGCGTCCTCGCTGGATCAGGCCGGGCCGATGGCGCGGACGGTGCGCGACAATGCGATCCTGCTGGAGGTCATGGCGGGTTTCGATCCCAAGGATTCGACTTCGCTCGATCTGGCCGTGCCCCAGTGGGAAGCCAGTTTGTCGAGCGATCTCAAGGGCAAGAAGGTCGGCATTCCCAAGGAATATCGCCCCGATGGCCTGAACGCGGAAATCTCCGCCATGTGGGATCGCGGCATCGCCTGGTTGCAGGATGCCGGTGCCGAGGTGGTAGAAGTGTCGCTGCCGCATACGAAGTACGCGCTGCCGACTTACTATATCATCGCCCCGGCCGAGGCATCCTCGAACCTCGCCCGCTATGACGGCGTGCGTTATGGCCAGCGCTTGCTTGCCGATGGGGCGGGCTTGCAGGACATGTATGCCGCGACCCGCGCCGCCGGTTTCGGGCCGGAAGTGAAGCGCCGCATCATGATCGGCACCTATGTTCTGTCGGCGGGCTTCTATGACGCTTACTACACGCAGGCGCAGAAGGTCCGGGCGCTGATCGCGCGCGATTTCGAGCAGGCCTTCGAAAAGTGCGACCTGCTGCTGACGCCGACTGCGCCGAGCGCCTCCTTCGCGCTGGGCGAGAAGCAGGCCGATCCGCTGGCCATGTATCTGAACGACGTCTTTACCGTGCCGGCGTCGCTGGCGGGGCTGCCGGCGATGGCGGTGCCGGGCGGGCTGGATTCGGCGGGGCTGCCGATCGGCCTCCAGATCATCGGCAAGGCGCTGGACGAACAAACCGTGCTGAACGCGGCGCTCGCGATCGAGGAGCGTTCGGGCTTCACGGCGCGGCCGGACAAGTGGTGGTAAGATGGAAGAGGTCGCCACTGTAGCATTGGTGGCGATCGCTCTGCCGTTGGCCTATCTTCTGGCTGACATAGTCGGCCTTTGTATGGGGCTGGGTTGGCGACATTATTCCAAGCGACGGAAGATGCGTCGCGCGAAAGAGAAGTTGCACGAAGATGACTGAATCAACCTATCGCATCCAGGGCGCAACCGGCGAGTGGGAGGTCGTGATCGGCCTGGAAGTCCATGCGCAGGTGACGTCGAACGCCAAGCTGTTTTCGGGCGCGGCGACCGCTTTCGGCGCGGAGCCGAATACGCAGGTCAGCCTGATTGACGCGGCCATGCCCGGCATGTTGCCCGTGCCCAACCGCGAATGCATCCGTCAGGCGGTGCGCACCGGCATGGCGATCGACGCGCAGATCAACAAATGGTCGCGCTTCGACCGCAAGAATTATTTCTACGCGGATCTGCCGCAGGGCTATCAGATCAGCCAGCTTTATCACCCGATCGTGGGTGAAGGCGCGATCGACATCGTACTGGACGAGAAGAACCCTGAAGCCAGCACCAAGCGGATCGGCGTCGAGCGTATCCATGTCGAGCAGGACGCCGGCAAGCTGATGCACGACCAGCATCCGACCAGCTCCTATGTCGACCTCAACCGGTCGGGCGTGGCGCTGATGGAAATCGTGTCGAAGCCGGACATGCGTTCTCCTGCCGAAGCGGGGGCTTATCTGTCGAAGCTGCGGACGATTCTGCGCTATGTCGGATCGTGCGACGGCAATATGGACCAGGGGTCGATGCGCGCCGACGTGAACGTTTCCGTGCGTCGTCCGGGCGAGGAATTCGGTACCCGCACCGAGACGAAGAATGTCAACTCGGTCCGCTTCGTCATGGCCGTGGTCGAGCATGAGGCGAACCGTCAGGTCGACGTGCTGGAAGCTGGCGGCAAGATTGTGCAGGAAACGCGCCTCTACGATCCGGATCGCAACGAGACGCGGTCGATGCGGTCGAAGGAAGATGCGCATGACTATCGCTACTTCCCCGATCCCGACCTGTTGCCGCTGGAACTGGACGACGCCTTTCTGGAGGCATGCCGCCAGTCTTTGCCGGAACTGCCGGATGCCAAGCGCGCGCGCTATGAAGGTGCTCTGGGTCTTTCCGCTTATAATGCCGCGACGCTGACCGCCGACGCCGATACGGCGCGCTGGTTCGAGGCGCTGCTGGCCGAAGGCGCGCGCATTCAGAAGAAGAGCGAGGGCGAGGTTGCCAAGGCGTCCGCCAACTGGCTGCTGTCGGAGCTGTATGGTGCGCTCAACCGCATTGGCAAGTCCCTTGAGGAAAGCCCGGTAAGCCCCGAGGAAGGCGCTGAATTGCTGGCGCTGGTGGCCGACGGGACGATCAGCGGCACGATCGCCAAGCAGGTGTTCGAGATCATGCTGGAAAGCGGCGACAAGCCCGGCAGGATCGTCGAGGAAAAGGGCCTGAAGCAGACGTCCGATACTGACGCGATCGAGGCGGCGGTGGCCAAGGTGCTGGCGGACAATGGCGACAAGGTCGAACAATATCGCGGCGGCAAGGAAGCGCTGTTCGGCTTCTTCGTCGGCCAGACGATGAAGGCCATGCAGGGCAAGGCAAACCCGCAGGTCGTCAACGAACTGGTGAAGAAGGCGCTTTCGGCCTGATCGGCAACCGTGCCCCTATACGATTGTAAAATCAGGCGATAAACCTCTGTTCAGGCCATCGCGAGTCGGGGGACTTGCGGCCTGAACGGGGGGATTATGCTGCGCAAGGGGCTGTGGGCCGTTGCGTTTTTGGGGCTTAGCGCGGGGGCGCAGGCGCAGGTTGCAGGCGAGCCGATCGTGGCGACGCCAGCACCGCCGACAACGGTCGTACCGGCCGGCACCTATGTCGATTTCGAGATATTGGACCCGATCAACTCCAAGCTGTCCAAGCCGGGGGATCGTTTTCGTATTCGCACGACCATCCCGATTGGGGCCAATGGTGCGACCGTGATACCGGCCGGTGCGCTGGGCGAGGGCGAGGTCATCCATGCCGCGCGGGCGCGGGCGGCTGGCAAGGCAGGCGAGCTTATCCTCGCGGCGCGCTTCATCGATCATCAGGGGCAGCGGATTGCGCTGCGCAGCTTCCGCTTTGCGCAGGCAGGCGCCAGCCGGACCGACGAAGCCATATTGGTCGGGTTGGTCGCCGTGCCGGTGGTGCTGTTCATGGCCGGCAGCGATGTGGACGTGCCGGTCGGCGCGCGGGGACAGGCCAAGCTGGTCGCTGACCTGCCGTTCACGCTGCCTGCGACCGGGAACTGAATTTTCAACAGGAGGGCAATGATATGAAGAGCCATATGTTTCTGGCGCTGGTAGCGCTCGGCTGCGCGACATCGGCCGGGGCGCAAGATGCACCGGCCGAACCGGCAGCGACCCCGGCAGCGGCGCCTGCGCCGGCTTCCGATATTCCGGAGGGCAAAGGCAAGATCGTCTTCTTCCGCAAGGGTGGCTTCGTCGGTTCCGCCATTTCCTGCGCCGTGCATGAAAAGGGCGAAAAGCTGACCAGCCTGCCGCCTGGCAAGTTCGCCGTCCTCTATGCCGAACCGGGCATCCACGAATATTCGGTCAAGAGCGAGGCGACGGACACGCTACGGCTGGAGATCGAACCCGGCGAAACCTATTATTCCAAGTGCAACATCCAGATGGGGATTATGGCGGGCCGTCCCAACCTGTCGCCATCGGACAAGGCAGGCTTCGACGCCATGAGCGCGAAGCTGAAGCCGGTCGAGAGCAAGGCGGAATAAACCACCGATAGATCAACAAAAAAGGGGCGCCGCCGGGGGGACCAGCGACGCCCCTCTTTTTATGCCCGGCGCCCTTGGGGAGGGTGTTTTGCCGGAACGGAAGGGACGGACCGGGAGGGTCTGTGGGGTGTGGCCCGTCCTTTCATGCTCAAGACGTCACAGGACGAAATTAACCGTCGCCCTAAATGAGATGGCGACGTGATTTTGTTGTTCCTCCGCACCGAATTCGCCGCCGACGCGGAAGGTGTCGGTGCCGCCATAGAGGCGGGCGCGGCCGGTCCAGCCGTTCGTGCGGTCTTCCGACACCAGGGTGAAACGATCGCCATCCTTGAAGTAAGCGGTCGTGTCGCCCAGCGATCCGCCGACGATCTGGCGACGGCCACCTTCCAGTTCGAGACGGACCCAGCCATCTTCCTTGTTCAGGCTGCCAAAGTCATAGCCGGCGGTGACGGTGCCGTTGGCGGTCAGTTCATCGCTGGTGCGGCCCAGCACGGTCAGGTTGAACGCATCGCCGCCGCCGGTTTCGCTATAGCCGTCCTCCTTGAGCCGGTAATAGTCGATGCCGATCGTCGGACGCAGGCTGAAGCGGCCCATATCCACCTGATAGGCTGCGCCGGCCGTGGCGGACATCAGCGTACCATTCCATTTGCCGTCTGCCGTCCGGGTGACGTCGCCGCTTTCGAAATGGCGGGTACCGTCGAACGTGATGCGGGCGGCCGACAGGCGGGCGAAGCTGAGCAGCGGGCCCCATTGGCCGCGCCAGTGCGCCGCCAGTTCGAACTGGTCGGAATCGACCGCATTGTTCGATCCGCCGCTGTCGCTGCCGTGGATATAGGCGAAGGAGCCACCGAATGCGCCGATGTCGCTGAGATATTCCAGCCCACCGCCGGCACCCCAGCCGGTGATGTCGTAGGAGGCGGTGCTGCCCACGCTCTTGGCGCTGCCGAAGGCGACCTGTTGCAGCCAGAAGCCGAGGCGCCCGTCCTTGGTGCGGTAGATGCCATTGGGATCGGACAGGATGCGGGCGGTGGCGCGCGATCCCGATGTGACGGCTTCGAAGGTGCCGCCGGCATGATCGGGCAGCATCTGGCGCAGGTTGCTGGTCAGGGTCGCGCCATCGGTGACGGCCAGATAGGCGGCGGCGACGTCGGCATCATTGTCCAGCGCGTTGAAGATCGCCGAATAGGCGCTGGCGGTCGAACCGCTCAGGCCCAGTTCCGACACGGTCTTGGCCGCGATCGACAGGGTGACGGTGCCGGCGCTGCTGTCGCCGGCCACGCTGCCCTTGAACATATAGGGCAGCAGGGTGGCGGTGGTGAGCGTGGGCGAACCGCTGAGCGATCCGGCCTTCACGATGACATAGTCGCCGACCGATCCGCTGACCTGGGTCAGGTTGACCTTCACCTGCGATCCGCTGGCGAAGCTGGCGGCGCCGGCCACGTCATAGACGGTGCTGGTGCCGGTTTCTCCATTGATGGTGACACCCAGCGTCGATGTGCCGCTGGCCGAGAGCGAGGCCAGCGCGACCGAGCCGGTGCCGGTGCTGTTGAGCGTGCCGCCGTTCAGGACGACGGCGACATTGCCGCCATTGGCGATCACGCCCGACAGGGATGATGTGCCGCCCAGCGTCAGCGTGCCGGCGCCGCTGCCGAAATCGACGTCGCCGGTGACAGCGGCCGTGTCCGCCAGCGTCAGGCTGTTCGTGCCGGTGCCGAAGGAAACGTCCCCGGTCAGGCTGGACGATCCGGACAGGGCGATGCTGTCATTGCCGGCGCCCAGGCTGACATCGCCGGTGATGAGGCCCGCCGAAACCGTCAACGCATCATTGCCCGATCCCAGTCGGATATCACCGGTGATGCTGGGTGCGGTGGCGGTGGAGGAAGCCGCCGCCTGCGTCAGGGTGATGCCGCTGCTGTTGGCGCTGAGGTCGATCGCGATGTTGGTTGCGCCGCCGGTGGCCGAGATGGCGCCCGTATTGTTGAGGCTGGACACGGTGCCGGAGGAATCGAGGATGGCGATGGCAGTGCCATCCTCGTCGCTGGATGCGGTTGCACCGACCGCGCCGCTGATCTTGATGGTGCCGACCGATGCGCCGCTGTCGATCACGATGCCGCGTGCGGACGTGTTTTCCAGATCCGCGCCGCTGGCGCCGACGGTGCCGCTGATCTCGACCGTGCCGGTCGTGGTGCCGGACCCCAGACGCAGCGCGGTCGCGTTGCTGTCATAGGATACGGCCGCGACCGTGCCGTCGACCAATATGCCCTTGGTGATGGTCACGTCGCCGCCCAGGCCGCCGATGACGAGGCCATTGGCGTCGACACCGTCATAGACGCCATAGCCGGCGATCGTGCCGTTGACGATCAGGCCATAGCCCGAACTGTCGGCCGCGACGGCGCCGATGGTGGTGGCGCTGTCGGCCGCGCCGACCTGCACCGCGGCGGCCGAACCATATGTGACGACCGCGGCGGTGCCTTCGGTGCTGTCGGTCAGGCCGTCATCATCGATGTCGGTATCATCTTCGTCATCATCGTCGCTGGCGGTTGGCGGCACGTCGAAGATGACGCCGCCGGTCACATTGCCGGCGATGACGACGGCGGAGCCGCCTTGCAGCAGATCGTCCGCGTCCAGATCGGACACGTCGCTGGGACGGGTGGTGGTGCGATAGCCGGTGCTGGTGATCGTGCCCTGGATCTTGAGCGCGCCGTCAATATCGCCCAGCAGCGCCGCGCCGATGCTGTTGGCGCCGACTACCGCGGTGGTGCCGCGCAGCGTGACATTGCCGGTCACGTCGTTGGCGAGAACGCCATAGCTGTTGTCGCCGAGCACGCTGATGGTGCCGCTGGTCGACAGGTCGCCCGTCAGCGGACCGTCCAGACGGATGCCGGCCGATTGATTGCCTTCGATCGTGATGGTGCCGCTGTGGGTGATGTCGCCGGTGTGGGCCGCGCCGGACTGGACCCAGATGGCGTTCTTGCCCGTGCCCTTGGCGAAGGCGCCGTCGATATCGCCGTCGCTGTCCGTGTCGGTTGCAGTATAGTCTTCGGTCAGCGTGATGGTGCCGCTGTTGGTGATGGCGCCGCTGGTGCCGGGAGCGACGAGGATGCCGGTGACGTTGTCGGCATCGTTGATCGTGATGGTGCCGGCGTTCGACACGTCATTGTCGCTGTCGATCGTGACGGCGGCGCCGCTGGTCAGTTTGATCGAGCCGGCCGAACTGATGGTGATGTCGTCAGCACCGCCGTTGGCCACGGTGGAGGTCTTGACGGCAGCGGTGGTGGCGGTGCTGATCGTCGTTTCAGCCGCCGCATCGGCCACGGTAAGGGCCGCCAGCACGGGCGCAATGGCCGTGCAGGCCAGTAGATGTCGCATGATGTCTCCTCTGCGTGTCGCGCTGTTTCAAGTGCGCGCGTGCGCATGGGACGTCGCCGGACCGTGGCTTCCGTCAGGCAATGCGATGAACGGATATTCAGAAAGCGAAATCGACGCCGATGCGGACGGTGCGGGGGCGCAGCGGGGTATAATAGTCGGTGCGCAGGTCGAATGGCGTACCGAGCGAGAAGCGATTGCCGTTGCTGTCCAGCAGGTTGGTGAGCGACAGCGAATATTGCACCGGGCCACGGATCAGGCTGGCGGATAGGCTGGTGTCGACATAGTCGCCCTGCGTCTGCCCCAATATCGGCCCGACGCCGAGGCGGGACTTTCCGACATAGCGCGCGGAGCCGGACAGGCTGAACCGTGTGGCGTTGCCGATCGTCCTGCGATAGTCGAAGGCGAGCCGGCCGCCCAGATTGGCGACGTTGGGCAGGCTGAGCGAGCGACCGTCATAGGAGAGCATGCGCACGAAATCGGCGGGCTGGGTCAGGCGGCTGTCATTGTAGATGAAGCTGCCGTCGAGCGTCAGTTGTGGCGTCGGCCGCACGACGATGCGCCCTTCGACCGTGTAGATGCGCCCGTCACCGATATTGGCGGTGGTGGGCAAGCCGATGCGGTCGGTGACGTCGGCCTGGATGTTGCGCCAGTCGGTATAGGCGATGTTGGCACTGGCGGCGAAGATGTCGCGGCCCGGCACGCCCTTGCGCGCGCCGACTTCGACGGTGGAGACGCGGTCATTCTGGAAGCGGCGCACCCGCTGGTCATCGACGGCGAGGCCGCCGGGGCGGAAGCCCTGCTGGAAGCGGGCATAGAGGGTGACATCGGGAATGGCATCGGTCAGCAACGAGGCCGATGGCAGGAAGATCGTCTCGCTGCGGTCGGCCTGCGCCTCCGCCCGCGCCAGTTCGCTATCGGACAGGGCGGCGACCGGATCGAGCGCCTCGCCCGACAGGCGGCTGTTGGTCAGGCGCCCGCCGAAGGTGGCGATCAGCCCCTTGACCGGCTCGAAGGAGGCTTCGCCGAACATGGTGGCCTCCTTCACCGTGTTCCGCACGCCCGTCGCCGGTGCTGCCATGCCCCGGCCATACATGGCGACGCCGGGGATAATGATGGGCTGCACATCGGCCGTGCCGAAGGAGGTGAGCGAGCGATTGAGATCGGACGTGCTCTGGAGATAGGAGGCACCCAATATCCAGCCGAGGCCATTGTCTAGGTCGCGCACCAGCCGGTTTTCGGTCGAGAAAATGTCGACCCGGTTGCGCTGGCGGAACAGGGCGGGCGGGCCGCCGGGCTGGGTCGCGTCGTAGCTTTCCGCCAATATGTGCCGGACATAGCCGGTCGAGGAGACGAAACGCAGACTATCCCACTGCTTCTCGATCCGCAGATTGCCGAGCAGATAGTCGGAATAATAGGGCTGGGCGACAGCGGAGGCGCGTTGCAGCCGGCCGACCGACCGGGTCGCATATTGGGCGTCGTCGCCGTCGATATGCTGGTAGACGCCGTTCAGGTCGATGGTCCAGTCGTCGCTGGGGGCGAAGCGCAGCGCGGCGCGGCCGCCCCAGGTGCGCACCCGGTTGACGTCGTCCTTGCCGCGATTGACGTCGTCGATATAGCCGCCATCCTGCACGCCATAGCCGACGACGCGCAGCGCCAGCTTCTCCGAGACGATGGGAATGTTGAGCGTGGCGGACAGGTCGCCGCCCGGATCGCCATGCTGGGTGGCGGAAAGGCCTGCTGACATCTGCCCGCCATATTCTGCGAGATTGGGCGCATTGGGCATGACGCGGATGATGCCGCCGAGCGATCCGGCGCCGTAAAGCGTGCCCTGCGGGCCTTCCAGCACTTCGACCCGGCCGACGTCATAGAGTTTGAGGTCGGGATCGGGCGCGGCATAGTTCAGGCGCATGTCGCCCAGATACTGACCCGTGGTTGCCTGTGTCGGGCCGGCGACGCCGGAGTCCGCGATGGCGCGGATGAACAGCTTGTTGCGGCCGGCGCCGGCATGGGTGGAACTGAGGCTCGCCACCCGCGCGAGCAATGTGGCGGTGCCGCCCGATGCCTCGGCCGTGGTGAACATATTGCTGTCCAGCGCCTCCACCATGCCGGCATAGCGCGGCAGCGGCGTGTCGCGCTTGGACGCGGTGACGATGATTTCGGCGGGTGGCTGTTCGGCGAGCGGCGCGGCCTGGATGGGCGCGGGGGCAGCCGATGGCGGGGGCGGGGATTTGGCGCGGACGATGCGCCAGCCATTGCTGCCGATCCGCTGCGCCTTTGCGCCGCTGCCCTTGAGCAGGATGCGCAGCGCGACTTCCGCGCTAATCCGGCCCTGAATGGCGGGGGTGCGAAGGCCCGCGAGCGACTGGTCCGACATGCCGATGCTGGCGCCCGTTTGACGGCCGAGCGCTATCGCCGCCTCCCCGAGCCTGCCGGGGGCGATGCTGATATCCTGTCTGTCCGCCCCTAGGGCGGGCGTTGCTGTCGCTGCGGCGATCGCGATTAGGGGCGTGGTGACGATCAGAATGTCAGTTCTGCGGCCCATTTCCCTCCTTCAACAGCCATTCGTCCCCCTGACGAACGGCGGCCAGCCCCAGCAGCGGCGCGGCCTGTGCAAAGAAACGCGCCGGGTCACGATCCAGCCGGAGCGTGCCGGTGAAGCGCATCGCCTGCGCCTGTGGCGTGAAACGGACGGTCAGGCCCAGCGAGCGGGCGGCGTCCTCCGCCACCTGCGTCACGGGCGCGTTGTTGTAGACCAGTTGTCCCTGACGCCAGCTGGCGACGGCCGCGGGCGCGATGTCCATGACGCGCAAGCCCTGCGCATCGTCGGCCAGCGCGCGGCCGGCGGGCAGGGCGATCGCTTCAGCCTGCGGATTGTAGATCACCTTGCCTTCCGACACGCCGATGCGGGTCGCGGCCTTGGTATGCACGATGTTGAAGACGGTGCCGGCATCCTCGAACACGGCGTCGCCCACGGTCACGCGGAAAGGATTGGCTTCGTCGTGGCGCACGGTGAAGGCGGCTTCGCCTGCGTCCAGCGCGGCGAAGCGGGCGTCCTTGCGATCGAAGCGCATGGTGGTGCCGCCATTCAGTTCGACCTTCGTGCCATCGTCCAGCGCGATGACCCGGATTTCGCCGGGGCGGGTTGTGACGCTGTAGATATCGCTGCGATCTGCGACACCGAAAGAGACAGCTGCAACGAGCGCCGCCGCGACCGCGCCGCCGCCGATCCAGCGCAGCGGACGACGCGACCGGACGCCGGGATCGTTCGCGGCGATGGGCATTGTAACGGGTTCGGACGGCACGAAGCTGTCCAACTCGCTGTCTGCCAGCATCAGCGCGTCATAGGCGGATGCATGGGCCGGGTCGGCCTCCAGCCATGCGGTGAAGCCGTCCCAGTCGCTAAATTCCGGGTCGCGGGTTTGGATGACCCAACCCAGCGCCTCCTCGTTGATCATGGCTCCGGCCCTGTTCATTTTTTGCCCCTTGCGAGACGTGACGCCGCCGACCCGCTCATTCCGTATCCATTTTCTGCTTGAGCGACAGCATGGCCCGATAGGCCTTTTGCAGATCCTTCTCCACGGTGGTCAGGCTGACCCCCAGTTCGTCGGCAATGACGCGCTGGCCCACCCCTTCGATCCGGAATCGGCGGAACACCAGTTCGACGCGCGGGCCAAGGTCGCGCAGCACGGCGCGGGCCTCGTTCAACTGTTCGTTCAGGACCATGCGATCATCGACGGCGATATCCTCGCTCGGGTCGGCCATCACGCCGCCCGCGCCCTCCGCCCAATCCTGTTCGCGCCGCTCGCGCCGCGTGGCGGATCGATAGCGGTCCAGCATCAGATTGTTGGCCATGCGATAAAGATAGGGCAGCGGATCGGACACCGGGCCAAGATCCTTGGCCTCCAGCTTCATCCACATATCCTGAAGCAGATCTTCGGCATCGTCGCCCGCGCCGCGCGCGCGCAGGAAGCGCAGCAGAGCGGGGCGGTTGGCCATGAAGATTGCGGAGAGGCCGGTGGCCATGCCTGTCATGCGTCCGTTCATGCTGTTCTGGACGTCGCCATAGAGGGCCGGGCGGGGTCTTGGCAACGTCCAAGCTGTTTACGCGCCTGTCCCGCTGGGTTAGCGGGGGAGGACAGCAGGAATATGGCGGGCGGCATGGTGGACGGAATCGACGGCAAGGCGGCGGTGGCGGCGGGGATGGACCCCGATCGGCTGGGCGCGCTGGTCGAGCATCTCGATCGCACCTATCTGGCCAGCGGCAAGTTGCCGCACATGCAATTGCTGCTGTCGCGCGATGAAGATGTGTTGCTGTCCGTGGTGCGCGGGCAGGCGCGAGCGAGTGGCGAAGCGCTGCAAGCCGACGCGCTCTATCGCATCGCGTCGATGACCAAGCCGATCACATCGGTCGCCTTCATGATGCTGGTGGAGGCGGGCAAGGTCATGCTGGATACGCCGGTCACGGATATCATCCCCGAATTTGCCGACCTGCGCGTGGGGCAGGCCAATCGGGCCAAGCTCAAAAGACCGATGCTGATGATCGACCTGCTGCGCCATACGTCGGGCCTGACCTATGGCTTGCAGCGGCAGACGCCGATCGACGTGCGCTATCGCAAGCTGGGGCTGGACGAGTTTCAGCAGAAGCGTACGTCCGACCAGTTCATCGCCGATCTCGCCACCCTGCCGCTGGAATTTTCGCCGGGCGAGCAGTGGAATTATTCGGTGTCGACCGACGTGCTGGGCGTGGTGGTGGAGCGGCTGAGCGGGCTGGACCTGGAGGCGTTCTTCCGCACTCATATCCTCGATCCGCTGGGCATGGTGGACACGACCTTCATCCTGCCGGACGAGAAGGCGCATCGCATGACCGATGCCTGGCGGCTGGATGAGGGCGGCGGGATCAGCGTCGCCGATATCGGTGCGCGCAGCGGATGGCGGCGGACCGGGCGTTTTCTGTCGGGCGGCGGCGGGCTGGTATCCTCGGTGGCGGACTATCATCGCTTCGCCCGCATGCTGCTGCGCGGCGGGGAAGTGGATGGCGTACGGCTGCTGACGCCGGAGACGGTGTCGCAGATGCGTAGCAACCAGCTGCCGGGCGGCGGCGACCTGTCCAGCATGTCGAGCGCGATGTTCAGCGAGGCCGACTATCAGGGCGTCGGCTTCGGGCTGGGCTTTGCCATGGGGATGGAAAGTCAGGAATATTATTGGGGCGGCGTCTTTTCGACCTATTTCTGGATCGACCCGGTCGAGCGGCTGATCGGCCTGTTCATGACCCAGCATCTGCCGTCCAGCACCTATCCGGTACGCGCCGAACTGCGCGCGGGCGTGGCGGGTGCTATCGTCACGCGACGCCCGCGCTGAACGGATCGAATTGCGGCGCGGCAAGTTATTGTTGCACCGCAAAAATGGCATGGCGTGGGACAAGACGCTGTGCCATCATCGCGGTGACTCATCAGGGGGATCAGGCGATGAATCTCAAGGGCCAGACGAAGCTTCCCAAGCCCGCGCCGCGGCAGGTGGACCCGGACGTCCTGGCCCACGAGATTGTCGAGCGGCTGACCTATCGCATCGGCAAGAATGCGGTGGCGGCCAAGCCCCATGACTGGCTGCATGCGGTGATCCTGGCCATTCGCGACCGGGTGATCGACGCCTGGATCACTTCCACCCAGAAAACCTATGAGGAAGAAGGGCGGCGGGTCTATTACCTGTCCCTTGAATTCCTGATCGGCCGGCTGATGCGCGATGCCGCGTCCAACATGGAAATGCTGGACGACATGCAGGCGGCGCTCGCCTCGCTCGGCGTCGACATCGACATCATCGCCGCGCTGGAGCCGGATGCGGCTTTGGGCAATGGCGGGCTTGGCCGTCTGGCCGCCTGCTTCATGGAAAGCATGGCGACGGTCGATGTGCCCGCCTATGGCTATGGCATTCGTTACGTCAACGGCATGTTCCGGCAGGAAATCAGCGACGGCTGGCAGGTGGAACTGCCCGAAAACTGGCTTGCGCACGGCAACCCATGGGAGTTCGAGCGGCGCGAGGCGAGTTACGAGATCGGCTTTGGCGGGCGCGTCGACCCGGCCGAGGGCGAGGATGCCGGGCCGCACCAGATGCAGTGGCGGCCGAGCGAGCGGGTGATCGCCACCCCCTATGACACGCCGATCGCGGGCTGGCGCGGCAAGCGGGTCAATACGCTACGCCTGTGGGAAGCGCAGCCGATCGACCCGATCCTGCTCGACAAGTTCAATGCCGGCGACCATCTGGGCGCGCTGTCCGAAAGCAACCGGGCCGAAGCGCTGACGCGGGTGCTCTATCCTGCGGACTCTTCGCCCGCCGGGCAGGAATTGCGGTTGCGGCAGGAATATTTCTTCTCCTCCGCATCATTGCAGGACATTGTGCGCCGGCACATCCAATATTTCGGCGATGTGAAGACCCTGCCGGACAAGGCGGCGATCCAGCTCAACGATACCCATCCGGCGGTGTCGGTGGCTGAATTGATGCGCATCTTGCTGGACGACCATGGCGTCGATTTCGGCGAGGCGTGGGACATTACCCGCCGGACGTTCAGCTACACCAATCACACGCTGCTGCCCGAAGCGCTGGAAAGCTGGCCGGTGCCGCTGTTCGAGCGGCTGCTGCCCCGGCATATGCAGATCGTCTATGCGATCAACAGCAAGCTGCTGGGCGAAGCGCGCAAATCCGGCCAGTTCGATAATGGCGCGATCGGCACGATTTCCCTGATCGACGAGGGCGGCGAGCGGCGGGTGCGGATGGGTAACCTCGCCTTTGCCGGATCGCACAGCGTCAATGGCGTGTCGGCGCTGCACACCGACCTGATGAAGGTCACGGTCTTTGCCGACCTGCACAAGCTGTACCCGGCGCGGATCAACAACAAGACCAATGGCGTCACCTTCCGCCGCTGGCTGATGCAGTGCAATCCGGGGCTGACGGGCCTGATCCGCGAGGCTATCGGTGACCGGTTCCTGGACGACGCCGAAGCGCTGCGCGACCTGGATGCCTTCGCCGACGACAGTGCGTTCCAGGAGAAGTTTCTGGCGGTCAAGCGCGCCAACAAGGTGGAACTGGCGAACCTGCTGCGCAAGCGGGTCAATGCCCGGATCGACCCGGCGGCCTTGTTCGATATCCAGATCAAGCGCATCCATGAATATAAAAGACAGTTGCTCAATATCGTGGAGGCTGTGTCGCTCTACGACCAGATCCGGTCGCACCCGGAAAAGAATTGGGTGCCGCGCGTGAAGCTGTTCGGCGGCAAGGCCGCGCCCAGCTATCATAATGCCAAGCTCATCATCAAACTGGCGGGCGACGTCGCGCGCGCGGTCAATCATGATCCGGCGGTGCAGGGGCTGCTGAAGTTGCAATTCGTGCCCAATTACAATGTGTCCATGGCGGAGGTGATGATCCCCGCCGCCGACCTGTCCGAACAGATTTCGACGGCCGGCATGGAAGCGTCGGGCACCGGCAACATGAAGTTCGCGGTCAATGGTGCGCTGACCATCGGCACGCTGGATGGCGCCAATGTCGAAATGCGCGACCATCTGGGGGATGATAATATCGTCATCTTTGGCCTGACCGCGCAGGAAGTGAATGATCGGCGGGCGCAGGGCTATGTGCCGCGCGACGTGATTGGCCAGAGCCGCGAACTGGGACAGGCGCTCGATGCCATCGCCAGCGGTGTCTTTTCCCCCGACGATCCCGATCGCTACAAGGGGCTGGTGCAGGGCATATACGACCATGACTGGTTCATGGTCGCGGCGGATTTCGACAGCTATTCCGCCGCGCAGCGCCGCGTCGATGCGCTCTGGTCGGATCAGGCGCTCTGGGCGAAGAAGGCGATCCACAATGTCGCGCGCATGGGATGGTTCTCGTCCGACCGGACGATCCGCGAATATGCGGCAGACATCTGGAAGATCGCGCCATGACCGGGATCAGGGGCTAGGATGGCGCTGACGCCCGAACAGATCGACAATCTGGTCGGCGGGCTGGACGACGATCCCTTTGCCACGCTTGGCGTGCATCCCGCCGGAAAGGGCTTCACCGCCTGCGTGTTGTTACCGGAGGCGGTCGGCATCAAGGCGCAGACGCTGGACGGCAAGAGCGTCGGGACGCTGGAGCGAGTGCATGGCGATGGCTTGTTCTTCGGGAAGGTGTCGCTCAAAGAGCGCCAACCGCTGCGCTATGTCGCTACCTATGGCGATGGCGGCAGCTATGCACTCACCGATCCCTATAGTTTCGGACCGGTGCTGGGGCCGATGGACGATCATTATCTGGCCGAAGGATCGCACGGCCGTCTGTTCGACAAGCTGGGTGCACATGTCATCACCCATGAAGGCGTGCCCGGCACCCATTTCGCGGTCTGGGCGCCTAATGCGCGGCGTGTGGCGGTGGTCGGCGACTTCAATCGCTGGGACGGGCGGCGCGGCCTGATGCGCCATCGCGCCGACGCTGGCCTGTGGGAGATTTTCCTGCCCGAGGTGGGGCCGGGCAGCGCATACAAATATGAAATCGTCGGGGCGGACGGCGTGCTGTTGCCGCTCAAGGCCGATCCTTTCGCCTTCCAGTCGCAATTGCGGCCCTCCACCGCATCGATCGTCGCAGCGCCCGACGATCACAAATGGGGCGACGATCGCCATCGCGAATATTGGCGCACGGCCGATGCGCGTCGGCAGCCCGTATCGATCTACGAAGTGCATGCCGGCTCATGGCAGCGCGGCGATGACGGTGATTTCCTGAACTGGGATGAACTGGCCAACCGGCTGATCCCCTATGTCGCGGGCATGGGCTTTACCCATATCGAATTCTTGCCGATCAGCGAATTTCCCTATGATCCCAGCTGGGGCTATCAGACGCTGGGCCTCTATGCGCCGACCGCGCGCTTCGGCGATCCGGCGGGGTTTGCGCGTTTTGTCGACGGCGCGCACCGGGCGGGGATCGGCGTTATCCTCGACTGGGTGCCGGCGCATTTCCCGACCGACGATCATGGGCTGGCCCGGTTCGACGGTACCGCGCTCTACGAACATGCCGACCCGCGCAAGGGTTTCCACCCCGACTGGAACACCGCCATCTACAATTTCGGCCGGCGCGAAGTGGCGCAATATCTGTTCAATAATGCACTGTTCTGGGCGGAGCGCTATCATGTCGACGGACTGCGGGTCGATGCGGTCGCCTCCATGCTCTATCTCGATTATTCGCGCGCACCCGGCGAGTGGATTCCCAACGATCATGGCGGGCGGGAAAATGTGGAGGCGGTCGCCTTCCTCCAGCAGATGAACAAGGCGCTCTATGGCGCGCATCCCGGCATCATGACCATTGCCGAGGAATCGACCAGTTGGCCCGGCGTGTCGCAGCCGGTGGATGCCGGCGGGCTGGGTTTCGGCTTCAAGTGGAATATGGGCTTCATGCACGACACGCTGCGCTATTTGCAGCGTGATCCGGTGCATCGCGCCCATCATCATGACGATATCACCTTCGGCCTGCTCTATGCTTTCAGCGAGAATTTCGTGCTGGCGCTCAGCCATGACGAGGTGGTGCATGGCAAGGCGTCGCTGCTGCACAAGATGGCCGGGGACGACTGGCAGAAGTTCGCGAGCCTGCGGGCCTATTATGCCTTCATGTGGGGCTATCCCGGCAAGAAACTGCTGTTCATGGGGCAGGAATTTGCTCAGCGCGGCGAATGGAGCGAGGATCGTGCGCTCGACTGGGATCTGCTCGACCATGCGCCCCATCTGGGGGTGCAGAAACTGGTGAGCGACCTCAACCATCTTTATGGCTCCCGCCCGGCGCTGCATGCACGCGATTGCGAGGCGGAAGGGTTTGAATGGGTGCTGGTGGATGGCGCGGCCGACAGCGTCTTCGCCTGGCAACGGCGCGCGCCGGGCGCCCGGCCGATCGTCGTCATCAGCCATTTCACGCCGGTGCTGCGGCATGGCTATCGCATGCGCCTGCCATCGGGCGGGCGCTGGCGCGAGATATTGAACAGCGACGCGCACGATTATGGCGGCAGCGGCGCGGGCAATATGGGACAGGTGCAGGCGGATGAGGAAGGGTGGGCAAATATCACCATCCCGCCCTTTGCAACCCTGATGCTGGAACTGGATTATTGAACAGGACGGGCGCGTGCAGGCACATGCGGGCGACAAGAGGAGAGGCCCTTTAATGCAGAGCAAATATCAGCCGATCGCGCGTGATGCCATGGCCTATGTGCTGGCGGGTGGACGCGGCAGCCGCCTTGCCGAACTGACCGACCGGCGCGCAAAGCCTGCCGTGCATTTCGGTGGCAAGGCGCGGATCATCGACTTCGCGCTCTCCAATGCGCTCAACAGCGGTATTCGCCGCATCGGCGTGGCGACGCAGTATAAGGCGCATTCGCTGATCCGCCATTTGCAGCGCGGCTGGAACTTCCTGCGGCCCGAACGCAACGAGAGCTTCGATATCCTGCCCGCCAGCCAGCGTATTTCGGAAAGCCAGTGGTATGAGGGCACGGCCGATGCCGTGTACCAGAATATCGATATTATCGAGGCTTATGCGCCCGAATATATGGTCATTCTGGCCGGCGACCATGTCTACAAGATGGACTATGAGCTGATGCTCCAGCAGCATGTCGACAGTGGCGCGGACGTTACCGTCGGCTGTCTGGAGGTGCCGCGCATGGAGGCGGTGGGCTTTGGCGTGATGCATGTGGATGAAGCGGACGTCATCACCGCCTTCATCGAAAAGCCCAAAAACCCGCCCGGCATCCCCGGCCAGCCGGACATGGCGCTGGCGTCGATGGGCATCTATGTCTTCCAGACCCGCTTCCTGATCGAACAGTTGCGGCGCGATGCCGACGACCCGGCCAGCAAGCGCGATTTCGGCGGTGACATCATCCCCCATATCGTCAAGCATGGCAAAGCGGTGGCGCATCGCTTTTCCAGCAGTTGCGTGAGGGCAGAGAGCGAACTGGTCCCCTATTGGCGCGATGTCGGCACGATCGACGCCTATTGGCAGGCCAGCGTCGACCTGACCGACGTGGTGCCCAGCCTTGACCTGTATGACCGCAGCTGGCCGCTATGGACCTATTCGGAGGTCACGCCGCCGGCCAAGTTCGTGCATAATGAGGATGGCCGGCGCGGATCGGCGACATCGTCGCTGGTGGCGGGCGGCTGCATCGTGTCGGGATCGTCGCTGCATCGCAGCCTGCTCTTTTCGGGGGTACGCACTCATAGTTTCTCGTCGGTGACGGACAGCGTCATCATGCCCAATTGTGAGGTCGGGCGCGGCGCGCGGCTGCACAAATGCGTGGTGGATTCTGGCATCATCATTCCGCCGGGCCTCATCATCGGCGAAAACCCGGATTATGATGCACAACGTTTCCGCCGGACGGACAGCGGCATCTGTCTGGTGACGCAGGCGATGATCGACCGGCTGGCGGCCTGAGCGACGTCATGACGATCAAGCTGCTGTCGGTCGCGTCCGAAATCTATCCGCTTATCAAGACTGGCGGCCTTGCCGATGTGGTCGGTGCGCTACCCGGTGCGCTGGCGGGGCAGGGTGTGCAGGCGCGGACGCTGGTGCCCGGCTATCCCGCGATCATGGCGAAGCTGGGCAAGGCGAAGATCGTCCATCGCTATCCCGACCTGTTCGGCGTGGCGGCCAGCCTGCTGGCTGCGCAGGTCGACGGTCTGGATCTGCTGGTGCTGGATGCGCCCGGCTTCTTCGCGCGCGAAGGCGGCCCCTATGGCGATCAGGGCGGTAATGACTGGCCCGACAACTGGCGCCGCTTCGGGGCGCTGTCGCGGGCCGGGGCGGACATAGCGGAAGGACGGCTGAAAGGCTGGCGGCCCGATGCCGTCCATGTCCATGACTGGCAGGCGGCGATGACGGCGGCCTATATGCGCTTCGGCCCGGCGGCGCATGTGCCCAAGCTGGTGACGATCCACAACCTTGCCTTTCAGGGGCGGTTCGCGGCGGATATCTTCCCGCACCTTGGCCTGCCACCCGAAGCCTGGGGCGTGGATGGCGTCGAATATTATGGCGGGATCGGCTATCTGAAGGCGGGGCTGGTGTCGGCCGATGCGATTACTACGGTCAGCCCGACCTATGCGCAGGAAATCCGGTCGTCGGTGCATGGCATGGGGCTGGATGGCCTGATCAACGGGCGGGTCGACAAGCTGCATGGCATATTGAACGGCGTCGATACCGACATCTGGAACCCCGCGTCCGATGCGCTGATCGCCAAACCCTATGGCGCGCGCGCGCTGGGCAAGCGGGCGGCCAATCGGCGCGCGCTGGAATCGCGCTTTGGGCTGGACCATGATGCCGCGCCGCTCTGCATCATCGTCAGCCGCCTGACCTGGCAGAAGGGCATGGACCTGCTGATCGACGCGGCCGAGCATCTGGTGGCGCTGGGCGGCAAGCTGGCGGTGCTGGGGTCGGGCGATCATCCGTTCGAAGGCGCGCTGCTGGGCGCAGCGGACCGGCATCGCGGACGGATCGGCGTGCAGATCGGCTATGACGAGCCGCTGTCGCACCTGATGCAGGCGGGCGGAGACGCCATCCTGATCCCATCGCGGTTCGAGCCATGCGGCCTGACCCAGCTTTATGCGCTGCGCTATGGCTGTGTGCCGGTGGTGGCGCGGGTCGGCGGGCTTGCCGACACGGTGATCGACGCCAATGAGGCGGCGGTGGGCGCGGGCGCGGCGACGGGCATCGTCTTCGCGCCAGACGATTCACTGGCGCTGCATGGCGCGCTTAACCGGCTGGTGGCACTGCACGCCGATAAGCCAACATGGGAGGCGATGCAGCGCGCAGGCATGGGCGCCGATTTCAGCTGGACGCATAGTGCCGCGCGCTATGCTGATCTTTATCGGGCGTTGATCGCGGAGGCGGCGTGACCTTCGGACCGGTCATCGGCGCGGGCGGCACGCGCTTTTCGGTCTGGTCGCCCGATGCGGCGCAACTCTGGCTCTGCCTTTTCGACGGCGATGATCGGGAGGTGCGGCTGCCGATGCTGCGCGATGCCGATGGCTGCTGGCATGGCGAGGCCGCCGGCGTGGGAGAGGGCGCGCGTTATGGGTTTCGCGCTGATGGCCCTTATGATCCCGGTGCGGGCCTGTGGTTCGATCCCGACAAGCTGCTGCTCGATCCCTATGCGCAGGCGATCGACCGGGCCTTTGTCTATGACCCGGCGCTGGCCGCGCCGCTCGGGCAAGGAGGCGATACGGCATCGTTGATGCCGAAGGGCGTCGTGACGGCAGGGTTGCCTGTCATCGCGCCCGAACCGCCCTGCTTCGTTCCGGGCGGGCTGATCTACGAAGTGCAGGTGCGCGGCTTTACCATGCTGCATCCCGATGTGCCGGAAACGCAGCGCGGGACGATCGCCGCGCTCGCCCATCCGGCCGTCATCGCCCATCTGCAACAGCTGCATGTCGCCGCGGTCGAACTGATGCCGATCAACGCCTGGATCGACGAGCGGCATCTGGGGCCATTGGGCCTCACTAATGCCTGGGGCTATAATCCGGTCAGCTATTTCGCGATCGACCCGCGGCTGGCGCCGGGCGGGATGGCGGAACTGCGGGAGACTGTGACGGCGCTGCATGCGGCGGGCATCGGCGTCATCCTCGACATGGTCTATAATCATGATGGGGAAAGCGACGCCATGGGGCCGACCCTGTCGCTGCGCGGGCTGGATGCGCGGGGCTATTTCCGGCACGCGGCGGACGGCGCGCTCATCAACGATACCGGCACGGGCAACAGCATCGCCTGCAACGCGCCGATCGCGCGGCGGCTGATCCTCGATTCGCTGCAGCATTTCGTGGCGCATGCCGGGGTGGACGGCTTCCGCTTCGACCTTGGCCCGGCGCTGGGGCGGATGGCGGACGGGTTCGATCCACAGGCGCCGCTGTTACAGGAAATGCGCGCCGATGCGTTGCTGGCGGACCGGGTGATGATCGCCGAACCGTGGGATATCGGGCCGGGAGGCTATCAATTGGGGCGGTTCGGCGACGACTGGCTGGAATGGAATGACCGCTATCGCGACGATATGCGGCGATTCTGGCGTGGCGATGCGAGGATGCTGGGCGCACTGGCCACGCGGCTGGCGGGTTCGTCGGATATTTTTGGCGGGGATCGAACCCGCAGCGTCAATTTCCTGGCGGCGCATGACGGCTTCACCCTGGCCGATCTGACTGCTTACGAACAACGGCATAATGAGGCCAATGGCGAGCAAAATCGCGACGGCCATGGCGAGAATTTCAGCTGGAACAACGGCGTCGAGGGGCCAAGTCACGATCCGGCGGTGCAGGCCGCGCGGCGGCGGGACCGGGAGGCGCTGCTGTCCACCCTGTTCGCCTCACGCGGGACGATCATGCTGACCGCCGGCGACGAGTTCGGGCGCAGCCAGCAGGGCAACAACAACGCCTATGCGCAGGACAATGCGATCAGCTGGATCGACTGGACGGGGCGTGACCGGGCACTGGAGGCGCATAGTTTTGCGCTGGCGGCGTTGCGGGCGGAGGCGGCGGAGTTGCAGGAGGTCGCCATGCTGGCCGACGCCGATGTGGAATGGCTGGACGAGGATGGGCAGGCGCTGACGGTCGGCCAATGGGAAGATCCGGGCCGTCGCAGGCTGGCGTTGCGCTATCGGGCGAGCGGTCTGGCCGTGTGCGTCAATGGCGCGGAGGAATCATGCTGCTTCCACCTGCCGGAGGGCGATGTCGATGTGGCGGCGCGTTCGGTGCTGATTAGTCGACCGGAACGCTGAACAGGTCCGGCCGTCGCAGCCGTAGCGCCATCAATGTGATCGCCAGCTTGCCATCGCCGATCTTCTTGTCCGCCAGCATCGTCCACAGATCGTCCAGCGGCAGTTCGTGGACGCTGATATGTTCCTGCTCCTCGTCCAGCCCGCCGCCGGCCGCAATCCGGTCCACCGCGCGGTATTCCGCGAGAAAATAATCGATCTTCTCGGTCACGACGCTGGGGATGCTCCAGATCTGGCCAAGATGGGTGAGGGCGCCCAGCCGCACACCCGCTTCCTCCAGCGCCTCGCGCCGGGCGCAGTCGGCCGGTTCATCCTCCAATATGCCGGCAATCGCTTCCAACATGTCGGGCAGGCCCGCCAGCATCACCGGGGTGCGGGGCATGGATACGACCAGCGCGACCCGGCGATCGGGATCATAGGGCAGGACGGCGACGGCGCGATTCATCTCGACCACATGGCGCTCGAATGTCTCGCCGTCGGGCTCGCGCATCGCGACCAGAAGCAGGTTGAGCCAGCCCTGATAGATGGGGCGTGTCGAGAGGATGCTGGTCATCGGGCGTTCTCCGGTTCCGTCCGCCTTAATGCGATGACGGCGTGACGCCAATGATGATGAAAATGGTGAGTCCAGCTGGGCTCGAACCAGCGACCTACTGATTAAAAGTCAGTTGCTCTACCGACTGAGCTATGGACCCTCGAAGCGGTGGAGGTCGCCCTAATGGCGACGGACCGGATGGTCAACCTTGGCGTGCGGCTTTTTGTAGGCGCGCGTGCAAATGGCGGACGGACAGGCCGGTGCGCGGGTCGCGCCAGTCGCGGGCGACGGCGAGCAGCGGGGTCAGCACGAAGCTGCGCAGGCGCCAGGCGGCATGGGGAATGGTGAGCGTGCGGCTGCTCCATTGCCCGCCAGACCAGAGGATGATGTCGATATCGACGCTGCGCGCGCCCCAGCGGCGGTAACGGCGGCGGCCCAGGCGATTTTCTATCGTCTGGAGGAAGGCCAGCATGGCGGGTGGAGGCAGCGCGCTTTCGACCAGCAGCGCGCCATTGGCGAAGCGGCGGGCCGACGGGCCGAGTGGCGGGGTGGAGAGGATGGGGGAAACGCGCAGCACCCGTGCCTGCTCGCCGATCAGTGCGGTAGCGGCGTCCAGCAGGCGGACAGGCGTCAGGCGCGCCGACAGCGGCCGGTTCGACCCCAGCGCCAGCACGTAGAAATGGGGGCCAGAGTCCGCCATTGTCCGGCGATCCGGCATCCTAATCCGTTCGCTTCGAGCGGAGTCGAGAAGCGGCCAGCGTCAGCCATGGTTTCTCTATTGCGCTCGAAACGAACGGATGATGGGATAGGGGCACGCTTTTAGCGGACCTTGTCGCGCACATGCGCCTTCATCTGGGCGTAAGCGGATTCGCGGGCGTCGCCGTCCAGCTTCAGCAGGTAGCGCGCCGCCTCCCTGTAGGTCAGGAAGGGCCGTTCATCCGCCATCACCGGTACGGTGCGGGCATTGTAGAGCCGCTTGAGCAGGCGCTTCTGCGGCCGGCTGAGGTCGCCCGGATGGTCAGTTGCGGCCTCTTCCGGTGTGTCGATGGCGGTGTCTTCGGTCGGTTCGGTCATTTCTAATCAGATATCCTGCGCGATCCGGCCATAAAGGTCGGGCCGGCGGTCGCGGAAGAAGCCCATGCCGGCGCGATGGGTGCGCGCCTGCGCCAAGTCAAGCGTCGCCACCAGCGCACCATGATCCTTCGCATCGGCCTCGGCAACGAAATCGCCCCATTCGTTGCTGATGAAGCTGTGACCGTAAAAAAGCTGGCCTTCTTCATCGCCGATGCGGTTGGCGGCGATCACCGGCATACAATTGCTGACGGCATGACCGATCATCGCACGGCGCCACATGCGGCTGGTGTCCAGATCCGCATCATAGGGTTCGGAGCCGATCGCGGTCGGATAGAAGAGCATTTCCGCGCCCATCAGCGCCATGCAGCGCGCGGTTTCGGGATACCATTGGTCCCAGCAGATGCCGACGCCGATGGTGCCATATTTCGTCTTCCACACCTTGAAGCCGCTATTGCCGGGGCGGAAATAATATTTTTCTTCATAGCCCGGCCCGTCGGGAATATGGCTCTTGCGATAGACGCCCATGATCTCGCCCTCATCATCGATCATGGCGAGCGAGTTGTAATGATGATGGCCGTCCCGCTCGAAATAGCTGGTCGGGATATAGACGCCCAGTTCCCTGGCCAGCTTGCGCATTTCCTGCACGGCGGGATGCTCGTCGGTCGGCAGCGCGCGGGCGAACAGGGCCTCATCCTCGACGCGGCAGAAATAGGGGCCTTCGAACAGTTCGGGCGGCAGGATGATCTTGGCGCCGCGCGCGGCCGCCTGGCGCACATGGTCGGCGACCAGCGCGATATTGTCGGCCATGTCGTCCGAAAAGGCGAGTTGCAGGGCGGCTACTGTCACTTTGGTCATTGTTCGCGTCTCTCACCGTTCGCCCTGAGCGTCTCGAAGGGCCGTTCTTTCTTGAAGAAAAGTGCAGGGCTTCGACAGGCTCAGCCCGAACGGAATACAGGTTACAGGCTGGGCATCTGCTGGCTACAGCAATGGAAGCTGCCGCCGCCGGACAATATGGCGTCGCTGCGCAATCCTACAATCTCCCGGCCGGGGAAGAAGGGGCGGAAGGCGTCGAGCGCGGCCTGATCGTTGGGCTGGCCGTAGATGGGCACGATGACGGCGGCGTTGCCGACATAGAAGTTCATGTAGCTGGCCGGAATCGCCTCGCCATCCACCAGCACCAGACCGGGGGAGGGAATGTCGATCACGTCCACGCCGAAGGCCTTCGCGCGAGCGCGGGCGTCGGCATAGAGGGCGGCGTTGGGATCGTCCGGGGTCGTGGCGATCGGCAGCGCCAGCTTGCCGGGCGCGACGAAGCGGGCGAGATTGTCGACATGGCCGTCGGTATGGTCGTTGAGCAGGCCGTCGCCCAGCCATAGCATGTCCGACAGGCCCAGCGCGCCGGCCAGCAGTGTCTCGATCTTGCCGCGATCCAGGTCCGGGTTGCGATTTGGGTTGAGCAGGCATTGCTCGGTCGTCACGAACAGCCCTGTGCCGTCGGTGTCGATCGCGCCGCCTTCGAACACCCAATTCTGGGTTGAGGTTGGCAGGCCGGTGGTTGCGGCCAGGCGCGCGCCGATATCCTCGTCACCGGGCATCTGATATTTGCCGCCCCAGCCGTTGAAGCCGAAATCGACCAGCGCTTTTTTGCCTGCGCTGTTCAACACCGCGATCGGCGCAGTGTCGCGCAGCCAGACGTCTCCCAGATGGTGCACGATGACCGACACGCCGGGCGCGACCAGTACGCGCGCGGCCGCCGCATCGCCCTCATTGGCGACAACCAGGCGCACCTCTTCGCCCTTGCCATCGGCATGGAGCGCGCTGGCGAAGGCGGCGATCTGAACGCGGGCTTCCTCGAACGCGCCGGGCCATTCGGCGGGGTTGGTCGGAAAGCCGATCCAGGTCCAGTCGTGCGGCGCCCATTCGGCGGGCATGCGAAACGTCATGGCTTTTATCCTTGCCCGGCGGGAAGGCCGGTCCGTAAAGTGCGGGAATGATGCGCGCTCCATAGCGTGCCCGACCGGGTCTGGACAGAGGGCGAAACGCCATGCGGAAACACATTTCGATCATCGCGGCGACTCTGCTGCTGACGCTGTCGGCCAGAGCCGGCGCGGGCGAGTTGCCCGACTGGCTGACCGGGGAATGGCTGCAAAATGCCGGCGACCGGTGGAGCGAGGAAGTGTGGACCCTGCCACGGGGCGGTACGATGATCGGCGTCGGCCGCACCGGGCGGGGCGAAAGCCTGCGCGGCTGGGAAGTGATGCGCATCGTGCGCTCGGCGGACGGATCGCTGGCGCTGCATGCGGCGCCCGATGGCGGCCCGGCGACGATCTTCCCCGCCGTCGAACAGGGCGTTCGCGACGTGACCTTCGCCAATCCCGATCACGACTATCCGCAACGCATACGCTATTGGCGGGAGGGGCGGCTGCTGATGGCCGAAACGTCGAAGATGGACGGCAGCGGCACGCAGAACTGGACTTATAGCCCGGCCGGCAATCCCGCCGGTTGATGAGCCATCAGGCGATGATGTGCGGCACGAACCGGGCGCCATTGCCGGTGATCGGTCCATCCTCCCTTATGCCCATGCCGGCCGGTTCGCCGTCCACAACCCAACTGCCCAGCACCGGCCGCCGTTCGCCCTCGCCCGGCAGGGTAAAGAGCCGCTGGTAAACGAAGCCTTCCTCGCCATAGTCCCCGCCGCTCTGCGCCACGGTGGCGCCGTCCCGCACGATGCGGACATTGGCGCCTTCGCGGGCGAGTAGCGGCTTGACAACATGGTCGCCGGCCATCGGCGTCCGGCTGGCCTCCAGCAGATTGGGATGGTTGGGGAAGAGATCCCACAGGATCGGCAGGATGGCCTTGTTGCTCCAGATCATCTTCCAGATCGGTTCGATCCACAGCGTTGAATCCAGGCTCTCCACCACTTCCCGGCCGAACGGTTCGTGGACGATCCATTCCCAGGGATAGAGATGATAGAGCGCGTCGATCGGCCGATAGTCGAGATCGACGAAACGGCGGCGGGCGCTGTCCCAGCCTAGGTCGGTGGTCAGGATCAGTTGCGTGTCGATCCCGGCCTCCCGCGCGGTGTCGGCCATATAGGCGACTGTCACCGCATCCTCCCCCATATTGCCGTCGACATAGGTGAGGTGTAGCATGGACGTGCCGCGCGGCGGCGCGATCGCACGCCATTGGGCGACCAGCCGTTCGTGCAGGCTGTTAAACTGGTCGGCGTTCGGGAAGACGGCTTCCTTCCAGTCCCACTGGATGACCGATGCTTCCAGCAGGCTGGTCGGCGTGTCGCAGTTGAATTCGAACAGCCTGGGCGGCCCCGACCCGTCATAGCCAAGGTCGAACCGGCCATAGTTGAGCGCGGCCGGCTCCCCGTCCCAGCTTTGCCGGATCGGGTCATGGCAGAAAGCGGGGATGCCGAAATCGCCCAGCAGATCATGGTCCAGCACATGCTGGCCGGCGGCCAGGAACAGGCGATAGAGTTCGGCCGTCGCCGTCTCGATCTCGTCGATCTGTGCCGGCGTGAAGCGCCATGCGGCGCTTTCGTCCCAATAGGGGCGATCATTTGCGCCGTGCCATACCAGGCCGAGCGATTCCACCCGCGCCTGCCAGGCCGGGCGCGGTGTGCAGTCGATGCGTTCCATCAGGACAGGCCGCTGCCGCCTGACAGGCCAAGGCCGCCGCGCGTCACCGTGGACTGCGACGCCTCGCGATAGTTCTTGCCGAAGCTGGGGGCGATGGACCCGCCGCTGAGCGGCTGGCCGACCCGCGCGACTGCGCTACCCCGGTTGAGATAATACCAGAGGAACGCCCCCGTCGCGACGCCGCTGCCGGCGTGAGAACGGCAGTTGCTGTCCTCCACCCGGCGGCCTTCCGCATCGCGGCAGACGCGCACGTCGCTGTTGGCGGTGTCGGGACTGCGGGAACAGCCGGTGGCGAGCAGGGCCGCCGCGACGGCGGAGGTGATCGGCAGGACGCGCCGGTCGAATTTCTGGGTCATGTCCCCAGTATAGACAGGAAGATGAAAGGCTGGCGACAGGCATTTTCCGTCGCCAGCCCTCCACTACTTGTCGGTCCTTTACTTGCCCGCGCGATCCTTGTCGCGGATGGCACGGAATTCGTCGCCCTCCACCCAGTTGGGCCAGTCGTTCGTCGTCGCCAGATCGCGGCCTACATCATAATAAAGCTTCAGGTCTGCGGCGATGCCGGTCCAGTCCCAATTGGGGTCATATTCGTCCTTGGGACCATGATAGCGGTTCTTGGTATAATCTTCCGCTGCGGCCATGCCGGCGGCCGTGCCGCCCTTCACCAGATCCTCGCCGCCTTCGAAATAGAGCATCGGCAGGCCATATTTGGCGAAGCTGAAATGGTCGGAGCGGTAATAATAGCCCTTTTCCGGCGTCGGTTCGGTGGTGGCGACCCGGTCCTGCGCCTTGAGCGCGCGGTCGAGATAGGCGTCGAGCTGGGATTTGCCCTTGCCGATGACGACGACATTCTTGGCAAGGCCCGCAACGCTGAGCGCGTCCATGTTCACGCCACCCACGGTCTTGGCGAAGGGGAAGACCGGGTTCTTGCCATAATAGGCCGAACCCAGCAGACCCGATTCCTCGCCCGTCACCGCCAGGAACACCTGGCTGCGGTCGGTCGGTCCTGCTTTCACATTGGCCTGCGCAAGTGCGACCAGTGCCGCCGTGCCGGTGGCATTGTCGACCGCGCCGTTACAGATATCGTCGCCGTCCGGCGCGGCCTCACAATGGCCCAGATGATCCCAATGGGCGCTGTACAGCACATATTCGTCCGGCCGCGTCTTGCCGGGCAGCAGGGCAACGACATTTTTGGAACTATGCTTGCGCAACTCATTGTCGAAGGAGAGATTGGCCTTCACCCCAGTCAGCGGCACCGCCTTGAAGCCAGGCTTCTTGGCTGCGGCCATCTGGGCGTTCAGGTCCAGCCCGGCGCTGGCGAAGAGGGCGGCGGCCTTGTCCTTCTGAATCCAGCCGATCGCCTGGCTCTGGTCGACATTGCCGTTGGCGCTGTCGGCGACATGCTGCGCCCCTGTCCAGCTCGATTGCACGACATTCCAGCCATAGGCGGCAGGCACCGTGTCGTGCACGATGATCGCGGCAGCGGCGCCCTGCCGCGCGGCTTCCTCGAACTTGTAGGTCCAGCGGCCATAATAGGTCATGGCACGGCCGTTGAACGGGCCGGTCAGCCCCTGCGTCTCATAATCGGGGTCGTTGACCAGAATGATGACCGTCTTGCCCTTCACGTCCAGCCCGGCATAGTCGTTCCAGCCCTTTTCCGGGGCATTGATGCCATAGCCGACGAAGACGACCGGGCTGTCCTTGACCGCGATATGCTTTTCCGTGGTGCGATAGGTGCCGGCCACCATTTCCGCGCCATAGGTGGCGCTGACGTCGGCCTTGCCGCCGGTGAAGGTGAGCGGCGACACATTCTTTGCGGTGATTTCCACCAGAGGCACGTCCTGGAACCAGCTGCCCTTGTTTCCGGGCTTCAGGCCCAGCTTGCCAAATTCGGCAGCGAGCAGCGCGAGCGTCTTTTCTTCGCCGGCGGAGCCGGGCGCGCGGCCTTCATAGGCGTCGGAGGACAGTTCCTGCACCAGACGCTTCATCGTGTCGATCGACGGTGCGGCGGCCGATGAAGCGGGCTTTTCGGTGCCTTCGGTCGAGCAGGCGGTCAGGGCGAGAATGGCGGCAATCACCGCGATGGAAGAGCGCATGGGATGACCCCTTTTATTTTACGAATGTGCGGGTGATGCCATCAGCCAGTAAGCAGGGCAAGCGGAGGCGATTGCCTTTATCAAACTCTTGGCTTAGCCCTTGATACAGAGGGGATTTCAAGGGGGAATATTGCAGGTGGTACGACAGTTTTCGAAGGCGGCGCTGGCGCTGCTGGCGATGGGGGCTGCGCCGGTCGCGCTGGCGCAGGGGCAGCCCGACGCGCTGGCCAAGGCGTTTGGCGCGCGCGAGACGGTGATTTCCGCCAGCCTTTCCGCCGATGGCGAGAAGATCGCGCTTGTCGCGGCCGGACCGGGCCGGATGACGCGGGTGCATGTGCTGGACGCCAGGGAGGGCGCGGAGCCCAAGGTAGTGCTGACCGGCAGCGGCAAGCCGGAATATCTGACCGACTGCGACTGGATCGGCGCCGGGCGGCTGGCCTGCGATATTTTCAGCACGCAGCGTTATGGCGATGACGTCTACAGCTTCAGCAATGTCGTCGCGGTCGACGCCGCGGGCGGCAACGTCAAGAGCCTGAACCAGAAGCGAGGCGAGAATGCGCTGGGCTATGACTTGCGCGGCGGCGATGTGCTGGATTTCTTGCCCGACGAGGATGGCGCGATGCTGATGGCTCGCTCCTATGTCCCCGAAGCCAAGGCCGGCAGCCTGATCGAGAAGAAGGCCGAAGGGCTGGGCGTCGACCGGATCGACAGCCGGACTGGTGTGGCCCGGCGGGTGGAGGTGCCCAACAAGAATGCCTTCCGTTTCGTGACCGATGGCCATGGGAAGGTTCGTGTCATGGGCCTGTGGGAGCGTAAGGATAGCGGCTATATCACGAGCCAGTATAAATTCCTGTATCGCGGTGCCGATGGCAGCGACTGGCGTCAGCTTTCGATCTATAATTCGCAGACCGAAACGGGCTTCTACCCGATTGCCGTCGATCCCGCCGCGAATGTCGCCTATGGATTTGAGAAGACCGATGGTCGGGATGCGCTGGTCACGGTAAAGCTCGATCCGGGGCTGGAAAAGACACTAGTCTATGCCAATCCGAAGGTCGACGTCACGGGCGTGATTCAGGTCGGGCGCGACCGCCGCGTGGTGGGCGCCAGCTTTACCGATGAATATCGGGAGGCCATTTATTTCGACCCCGCTGTCGCGAGCCTGGTACAGTCTCTGGGCAAGGCGCTGGGCGGCAAGGCGGTCCGTATCGGCGACATGAGTGCAGATGGGAAGCGGGTGCTGATCTGGGCCGGCAGCGATGTCGATCCGGGGCAATATTATCTGTTCGACAAAGCTGCCCGCAAATTGTCGCCGATCATGCCGGATCGACCGGAATTGGCGGGGCGGGTGCTGGCAACGATGAAGCCTGTCCAGTTCAAGGCAAAGGACGGTACGACCATCCCCGCCTATCTGACCCTGCCGCCGGGCAAGGATAGCGCCAAGGGACTGCCGGCCATCGTCATGCCCCATGGCGGCCCCGAATCCCGTGATGAATGGGGGTTCGACTGGATGTCCCAATATTATGCGGCGCGCGGTTTCGCGGTCATCCAGCCGCAATTTCGCGGCTCCGCCGGCTTTGGCGAACAATGGCTGATGAAGAATGGCTATCATGCATGGCGGACCGCGATCGGCGATATCGTCGATTCCGGTCGCTGGCTGGTGTCGGAAAGCGGTGCCGATCCGCAGCGGTTGACGATATTGGGCTGGTCTTATGGCGGCTATGCGGCGTTGCAGGCACAGGCGATCGACCCCAATCTGTTCAAGGCGATCGTCGCCATCGCGCCCGTGACGGACATTCCGGACCGCATCCGGCGGTCGCGTTTCTGGTCCGACTATTATTTGCAGCAGCAGCGCATGGGGCGCGGCGACAGTGCGGCCGATGCCTCACCGGCCAATCACGCCGCCCAGTTCCAGGCGCCGGTGTTGATGTTCCACGGCACCGACGACAATAATGTCGACATCACGCAGGCGCGGATCATGCAGGGCAAGCTGGAAGGCGCAGGCAAGCGTAGCCGGCTGGTCGTCTATGACGGTCTGGCCCATAATCTGGACGACAGCGATGCGCGGGCCGACATGCTGCAACAGAGCGCCGACTTCCTGCTGGCGCTCGGCAAGTAAGCAGGACGGATGGGGGGAGGGCGACTCCTCCCCCTTCCGTTCTTTCCGCAGCGCAAGGCAAAGAAAAAGGGCGGCTCCTTGCGGGGCCGCCCTTTTCTATAACTCTGTTCGGAAAACCGATTAGCGCGAATAGAATTCGACGACCAGATTCGGTTCCATCTTCACCGGGTAGGGCACTTCGTCCAGCGTCGGAACGCGGACATAGGTAACCTTGGCGGCGCCGTCCGGCGACACATAGTCGGGGATGTCACGCTCGGGCAGGCTCTGCGCTTCCAGAACCAGCGCCATTTCCTGCGCCTTCTTGCCCAGGGTGATTTCGTCGCCCGGCTTCACCAGACGCGACGCGATGTTGCACTTCACGCCGTTCACATAGATGTGGCCGTGCGAAACGATCTGACGAGCCGAGAAGATGGTCGGCGCAAACTTGGCGCGGTACACGACGGCGTCCAGGCGGCGCTCCAGCAGACCGATCAGGTTCTGGCCGGTGTCGCCCTTCATGCGGCTGGCTTCGAAATAGTTCTTCTTGAACTGCTTTTCGGTGATGTCGCCATAATAGCCCTTCAGCTTCTGCTTGGCGCGCAGCTGGATGCCGTAGTCCGACATCTTGCCCTTGCGGCGCTGACCGTGCTGGCCGGGGCCATATTCACGCTTGTTGACCGGGCTCTTCGGGCGACCCCAGATGTTCTCGCCCATGCGACGGTCGAGCTTGTACTTGGCGCTGGTGCGCTTCGTCATGTGTAATTCCTTGCAATATGCTTTTAACGTTATCCCCGGTATCGCCTGCTTTCCATATTGCGTCATACGCTCAGGGGCAGGGCCACCGCTTCACCGGGATGCAGGGCCAATCGCGAAGGCGCGCCTATGGCCATATGACAGTGACATGTCAAGCACGGACTGGCCCTCGACAGGTTGCGCGTGGCGGCTTAATCCGGCGCGCATGAACCCTGACAGCTATATCAGCATGCAAGAGGTGCGCGCGGGCGTCGACGAACTGGATCGCCAGCTTGTCGCGCTGCTCGGCCAGCGCTTCGCCCATATGCGCGCCGCCGCCCGGATCAAGCCCGACCGCAGCGCCGTGCGCGACGAAGTGCGCAAGCAGCAGGTGATCGATCAGGCGAAGGTCGAGGCCGAGCGGGTCGGCGCGCCGGTGGACGTGATCGCCGACCTGTGGGAGCAACTGGTCGAAGCATCGATCGCCTATGAAATGGCGGAATATGATCGGACGCGGGGTTAAAACTACCCCCGTTCGGTTCGAGCTTGTCGAGAACATGGCGCGTGGTTTTCGACAAGCTCGAACCGAACGGGGGGGCTTCAGCGTTCACGCGGGCGATTGAGGTGGGACAGGACGCCGCGCAGGGTGCGGACCTCCAGATGGTTCCAGCCCGGTTTCGTCAGCAGATTGCGCAGCGTCAGCTTGGTCGCGGGGGCGCGGTCGGGCGGGAAGAAATAGCCGACCTTTTCCAGCAACATGTTGAGCTGCTCGATCATCCCTTCCAGCTCGACCTGCGGGGCCGGTTCGCCAAGCTCGGTCACGGTCGGCTGCGCCAGATTGGCGTTCTTAGACCATTCATAGGCGCACAGGATGACCGCCTGCGCCAGGTTCAACGACCCGAATTCCGGGTTGATCGGCACCGTCAGGATCTTGCGGGCGACCGCGACATCCTCCGTCTCCAGCCCTGAGCGTTCCGGCCCGAAGACATAGGCGGCCCGGCCCTGCGCCGTATGGATTTCGCGCGCGGCCTCTTCCGGCGTCACGACCGGCTTGGTCACGCCGCGCTTGCGCACCGTGGTGGCATAGACATGGGCGCAATCGGCGACCGCATCGGCCAGCGTCTCGAACACCTGCGCCTTGTCCAGGATGAAGTCGGCGCCGGCGGCGGCCGGACCGGCATCGGGATTGGGCCAGCCGTCGCGGGGCGTCACCAGCCGCATTTCGGTCAGTCCGAAATTCAGCATGGCCCGCGCCGCCTTCCCGATATTCTCGCCCAGTTGCGGGCGAACGAGGACGATAACGGGGGGGAGGGGGAGCATCGAAATATCTGTCATTGATCCGTTCGTCCTGAGTAGGGGCTGAGCCTCTAGCTCTTCCGTTCGGTTCGAGCCAGGGTCGAGCGTAGTCGAGACACGTGGTCGAGAACGGGCTGCGTCAGAGATTGCGTTCCAGTCGCCCCGGATCAGTGCCTCCTTCTTTTTGCGCGACCAGTCCTTGACCTGTCGCTCCCGTTCCAGGGCATCAATCCGATCGGTAAACGTCTCGCTGAAGACCAGTTCGACCGGGCGGCGGTCATGGGTATATCCCGGCAGTTCGCCCATTTGATGTTGTGCGATGCGCCTTTCCAGATCGTCGGTATGCCCGGTGTAATAAGTGCCATCGGAGCAGCGAAGGATGTAAATCCAGAAACTCATGTAGGCTGTGGTTCTCGACAGGCTCGAACTGAACGGACTTTTGTGATGGGCCGACTGGTGGTTTCTCAAATGATGCCGTTTCGTCGGGTGCTCGACAAGCGCGAACCGGATGGGCGGAGCGATTACTCCCGTCCAACCTCCTTCACCGTGCTGGCAAATTCCTCGAAATCCCTGGCATCGGTGAAGTCCTTGTAGACGCTGGCGAAGCGGATATAGGCGACGCTGTCGAGCCGTTTCAGCCCTTCCATCACCATCTCGCCGATCGAGCGGGCGGGGACTTCGCTGTCGCCGCTGGTTTCCAACTGGCGCTGGATGCCGGAGATCAGCTTTTCCAGACGGCTGGGATCGATCGGCCGCTTGCGGCAGGCGATGCCGATGGAGCGGGCCAGCTTGTCACGCTCGAACGCTTCCTTGCGGCCCTCGCTCTTCACCACCCAGATGTCGCGCAACTGGATGCGTTCAAAGGTTGTGAAACGCGCACCGCATGCCTCGCACTGGCGGCGGCGGCGGATGGCATTGCCATCTTCCGTCGGCCGGCTGTCCTTCACCTGGCTGTCTTCATGGGCGCAGAAAGGGCAGCGCATCAGTGTCTCCGCAAATAAAAGCCCCTCCCGATCAGGTTCGATCGAGGCGTCGCCTCATTCAAACCCGAAAGGGAGGGGCTTTGATAGTCTTTAGTAGATCGGGAAGCGCGCGGTCAGGCCCAGCACCTTTTCGCGGACATGGGCTTCGACCTGGCCGTCGCCTTCATCGCCATTGCGCTTCAGGCCTTCCACGACTTCGGCGATCAGGCGGCCGATTTCGCGGAATTCTTCCTCACGGAAGCCGCGCGTCGTGCCGGCCGGGGTGCCGAGGCGCACGCCCGAGGTGACGAACGGGCTGGCCGTGTCGAACGGCACGTTGTTCTTGTTGCAGGTGATATAGGCGCGATCGAGCGCCTTTTCCGCTGCCTTGCCGGTGGTGTTCTTGGCGCGCAGGTCGACCAGCATCAGATGATTGTCGGTGCCGCCCGACACGATCGACAGGCCGGCATCGGCCAGCGTTTCAGCCAGCGCGCGGGCGTTGGCGACGACCTGATGGGCATAGGCCTTGAACTCAGGGGTCAGCGCTTCCTTGAAGGCCACTGCCTTGGCCGCGATGATGTGCATCAGCGGGCCGCCCTGAAGACCGGGGAAGATCGCGCTGTTCAGCTTCTTTGCGATCGCCTCGTCATTGGACAGGATGATGCCCGAACGCGGACCGCGCAGCGACTTGTGGGTCGTGGTGGTGGTGACATGGGCGTACGGCACCGGCGAGGGGTGCGCGCCGCCGGCGACGAGGCCGGAGAAGTGCGACATGTCGGCCAGCAGATAGGCGCCCACTTCGTCGGCGATCTCGCGGAAGCGCTTGAAGTCCCAGACGCGCGAATAGGCCGTGCCGCCGCAGATAATGAGCTTGGGCTTGTTTTCGCGCGCGATGCGGGCGACTTCGTCCATGTCGATGGTGTGGTCGTCTTCGCGCACGCCATAGGCAACCGGCTTGAACCACTTGCCCGACATGTTGACCGGCGATCCGTGGGTCAGGTGGCCGCCCGACGACAGGTCGAGGCCCATGAACACGTCGCCCGGCTGGAGCAGGGCCAGGAACACGGCCTGGTTCATCTGGCTGCCGCTATTGGGCTGGACGTTGGCAAAGTTGGCGCCGAACAATTTCTTGGCGCGCTCGATCGCCAGCGTTTCCACGACGTCGGCATATTCGCAGCCGCCATAATAGCGCTTGCCCGGATAGCCTTCGGCATATTTGTTGGTGAAGATCGAGCCGGCGGCCTCAAGGACAGCCTTGGACACGATGTTTTCGGACGCGATCAGTTCGATCTTGTCCTGCTGGCGCTTCAGCTCATTGCCGATCGCGCCGAAGATTTCCGGGTCCGCGCTGGCCAGCGATTCGCTGAAGAAGCCGTCCTGGCGAATGGCGGCGGCAAGGGTGTCAGTGCTCATCGAAACTTCCTTTCAGAGCGCGGGCTGGGAGAGCTTTTCGACGCGGCCGGCATGGCGGCCACCGCCGAATTCGGTGGTGAGGAAAGCGGTGACGCAGGCCTTGGCCATGTCCACGCCAGTCAGGCGCGCGCCCATGGCGAGCACATTGGCGTCATTATGTTCGCGCGACAGGGCGGCCGACAGCGGCTCGCCCACCAGCGCGCAGCGGCAGGCGGGGTTGCGGTTGACCGCGATCGAAATGCCGATGCCCGAGCCGCACAGCGCAATGCCACGCTCGGCAGCGCCCGCCGCCACGGCCGTCGCGAGTTTGTAACCAAAATCCGGATAATCGACGCGGTCAGCGGTCGCCGGACCCAAATCGTCGACCTCATGCCCTTCATCGCGCAGCCATAGGGCGAGTTCCGCCTTCAGATCGACGGCGGCATGATCGGAAGCGATGGCGATTTTCATGTAAGAAGCGTTCCTTCCCGGAAGGGGCCTGCACCGAGGGGTGATTCGTTTCTGCGCGCCTCATAGGGGGAGAGCCGGGCAATTGCCACCGTCCAGCTTCCCCCTTATGCCAAGCCCCATGGCTGGCACGATTTTATCCATATTGATGCTCGCGGGCGTGCTGCTCACGGGCGGCGGCGTCTATACGATCGTGAAGAAGGGCGACCGCAAGCGCGGCGCGCTGATGATCGTCGCGGGGCTGGTGATGTTCGGCAATGTCGCGATCAGTGCGATTCCGGGGCCGGATGTGCCGATGCTGGAGCAGCGCTAGCCTGCAGCGCCATTGCCGCCAGCAGATCGGTCTGCGTCACCAGCCCCTGCAAATGATGATCGGCATCGACCACGATTGCGGCGCGGCGGGCGCCGCTGCTGAGCGGCCCGATAAGCCGGGCGACGGGCGTGTCTTCGTGGACCAGTAATGGCCGTCGGGCGATGTCGCCGGCCTTTGCCCCGTCCTTGCCCAGATCCAGCGCACCGATAATGCCCTGCACTCGGCCAGCATCGTCCAGCACCGGAAGCGACAGCAGGCCGCGATCCTGCATCAGCACGCGGACCTGCGTGATCGGCTGGCTGGCGAGGACATGGATGACGTCGCGCGACATGATCTGCGCGCAGGGGATGGTGCCGTGCAGCCGCTCGGCAGCGTGCAATTCGGCGTCGGCCAGCAATTGCCGCAGGTCCGCTTCATCCACGTCGAGCGCGTCGCCATAGCCCTTCAGCGCATCGGCGACGTCCTGTTCACTCGGGCCGGCGCGCAGCAATGGCGCGGGATCGGCGGTGCCATGGCGCGCTGGCGCTTTGGGTGCGACATGCGGATAATTATGGCCGGCTATCCGGTGGAAGAGGATGGCGACGACCAGCAGCAGCAGCGTGTTCACGCCGACCGGCACCAGCGCGAACATATAACTGCTCGCGATGCCCTTCACGCCCAGCGCGGCGGACAGGGCGACCGCGCCGCCGGGCGGGTGCAGGCAGCGCAGCAGCGACATGACGGCAATCGCCGCGCCCACCGCCAAAGCGGCAGCGAAGGTGGGATCGGGCACCGCCTTTGCCACGAAGATGCCGACCAGCGCGGAAATCACGTTGCCGCCCAGCACCGGCCAGGGTTGGGCGAGCGGGCTGGCGGGGACGGCGAACAGCAGAACGGCGGATGCGCCCATTGGCGCGACCAGCAACGGATGGGCGAGGCCATTGCCCAGCATCAGCCCGCACAACAGCCCCGTGATCGCGATCCCGCCGATCGCACCGCTGGCGGCCTTCAGCCGGTCGAACAGGCTGGGACCGGCCGGGCCGGCAGGAATGAAGGCGCTATAATAGCGGCTCCAGATCAGGCGTCCGGTGTGGTGCCTGATCTGTTGGGCGTCATGGTTGGGCGCGTCTGACATGGCTGTGCGGCTAGGCCGGTCCGGCGAACAGGCCAAGCGGGAAAATATAGGCGGGGGTAAAGGGCGTATTGGCTGAGGAAATGTATCGATTTCGACCAATGTCTAATCAAGGCGGCGGGCGGGGTGTCGTTCTGGTCTATGGAACCCGGCATCCCAGTCCCCACCGCCGGGTTCCAGCCTCTCCCTCGGCATAAAAAAAGGCCGCCTCCTGGGGCGGCCTTTTCGGTGTTCCTGTCCGGACGATCAGCGGATCGGCGAATCCGGCGACAGGCGCATGTCGAGATAATTGTCGACCGACTTCATCAGCTGGTCGAGTTCATGCTCGAAGAAATGGTTCGCGCCGCGAATTTCATCATGATGGATGGTGATGCCCTTCTGCGTGCGCAGCTTGTCCACCAGCTTCTGCACGGCGCTGGCGGTCACAACCTCGTCCGACGTGCCCTGCACGATGATGCCCGAGGAGGGGCAAGGCGCGAGGAAGGAGAAGTCGTACATGTTGGCGGGCGGCGCGACTGAGATGAAGCCGCGGATTTCGGGGCGGCGCATCAGCAACTGCATGCCGATCCAGGCGCCGAAGGAGAAGCCCGCGATCCAGGTGGTCTGCGCTTCGGGGTGGAAGCTCTGCACCCAGTCGAGCGCCGCTGCGGCATCGGACAGTTCGCCGATGCCATTGTCGAACGTGCCCTGACTGCGGCCGACACCCCGGAAATTGAAGCGCAACACGGCAAAGCCGCGCTTCACGAAGGTCTTGTACAGTGCCTGGGTGATGCGGTCGTTCATCGTGCCGCCGCCCTGCGGATGCGGGTGCAGGATCATGGCGACCGGCGCGCGCGGGCGGGGCGGGGGGCTGAAGCGGCCTTCGAGGCGGCCTTCGGGTCCGGGGAAAATGACGTCGGGCATGGCACCTGTTATGGTTCTGGGCCGCCCTTTGGAGGCAGCGGGATGGGATCGGTGCGCGCAGGCGAAGGCTTCACGCTGGCGCAGCGCGGCAAACCGCCTATATAGATGCCGCCGCCATTTCCGCAATCAATTGAGTAATGCTGCTTGGCCGCTACACGTATTTATCTCGATCATGCCGCCACCACGCCCATGCTGCCCGCCGCGCAGGCTGCGATGGTGGGGGCAATGGCCAGTTGGGCCAACCCGTCCAGCCCCCATGCCGACGGCCGCGCCGCGCGGGCTCGCCTTGAGGACGCACGCAGGCGGATCGCCGCTGCGCTCGGGTGGAACGGGCATGTCATCTTCACCTCCGGCGCGAGCGAGGCGATCGGCATCGGTTTGACACGCGCCAAGGCGGGGTCGATCATCACTTCGCCTGTGGAGCATGACGCCGTGTTGCGCGTGACCAAGGGCGCGGGGCGGCTTGCGGTGGACGGGAATGGAGTAGTCCAAAACGCCGTTCGCCCTGAGCTTGTCGAAGGGCTTCCCTGTTCTTCGGAAGAGAAGGGCGGGGCTTCGACAGGCTCAGCCCGAACGGATCAAAAGTCTGTGCTGGCCGTGCAGCATGTCAACAACGAGACGGGCGTGATCCAGCCGCTCGACACGATCGACCGGGGTGGTGCAATCCTGTTCGCCGATTGCGCCCAGAGCGCGGGCAAGCTGGCCCTGCCGGACGCGGACATGATCGCGATCAGCGCGCATAAATTCGGCGGGCCACCAGGCATCGGCGCGCTGTTGCTCCGCGACCTGGCGCTGATCGAGCCGAGTGGCGGGCAGGAGCAGGGCTATCGCGCCGGGACGGAAAATCTGCCCGCGATCCTCGCCATGGCGGCGGCGCTGGAGGCGCGGGAGGACTGGTTGCCGCGCGCCGCCGCCATGCGCGCGCGACTGGATGCTGCGATCGAGGCGGCGGGCGGCATCATCGTCGCGCGCGATGCGTCGCGCCTGCCCACTATCGCCAGTTATCGCATGCCCGGCCTGTCGGCCCGCGCCCAACTGATCCAGTTCGACATGAAGGGCATATCGGTATCGGCGGGCAGCGCCTGTTCGTCCGGTTCGCTCAAGACCAGTCATGTGCTGGGGGCAATGGGCTGGAGCGATGGAGAGGCCGCCGAAGTGGTGCGGATCAGCTTCGGCCCGCAGACTTGCGACAGCGAGTTGGACAGCTTCATCGACGTCTGGACCGCCATGGCTCAGAAGGCAAAGCGATGATCTATCTGGATTATCAGGCGACGACGCCGCTCGCGCCCGAAGCGTTTGACGCCATGGTGCCGCTGCTGCGCGACCAGTTCGCCAATCCGCACAGCGCGCATCGGCTGGGCCGGGCCGCTGCCGCGCAGGTGGAGGTCGCCCGCGACGCCATCGCCCCGTTGCTGCCGCCAGGCGGCAAGCTGCTCTTCACCTCCGGCGCGACCGAAGCACTGAACATCGCGATCCAGGGCGCGCCTACGGGCGGCATCGTCACCATCGCCACCGAACATGCTGCCGTGCTGGACACGGTGGAGGCGATGCGTCGCATCGGACGCGACGTGACGGTTCTGCCGGTCGGAGCCGATGGCCTCGTCGACATGGGGGCCGCCGCGATGGCGATCGTTCCAGGTGTCTCACTCGTTGTCGCAATGCTGGTGAATAACGAGATTGGCGTGATCCAGCCGGTCGCCGCGCTGGCGGACCTCGCCCATGCCGCCGGTGCCTTGCTGCTGTGCGACGCGGTGCAGGGCTATGGCCGGGTGCCGATCCCGTCGACCTGCGACATGGTGGCGATCAGCGCGCACAAGATCCACGGCCCCAAGGGGATCGGCGCGCTGTGGCTGCGTGACGGGGTGCGGCCCGCGCCGCTGATCCACGGCGGCGGGCAGGAAGGGGGGCTGCGGTCCGGCACGCTCTCCCCCGCGCTCTGCGCCGGCTTTGGCGCGGCCGCGAGGCTGATGCGGGAGCGGGCCGATGACGATCGTGCGCATGTCCAAAGCCTCAGCCTGCTGGCGCGCAGCCTGTTTGTCGACTGGACGTTGAATGGCTCGGCGACGCAACGCTACGCCGGCAATCTCAACCTGCGGCGCGAGGGAATCGATGGGGCAAGACTGTTGTCCCATTGCCGCAATGTCGCTTTTTCACTCGGTAGCGCTTGCGCAAGCGGGTCCGGGCGGCCTAGCCATGTGCTGCGCGCACTGGGGCTGACAGATACGCAGGCGCGCGGATCGGTGCGGATCGGCTTTGGCCGCTACACCACGCCGCAGGAGTTGGAGAGGGCAGCAGAAGCATTGCAGGACGCGGCAGCCGTACAAGCGGTGCCGTGACAAAGGGAGCGCACGCAGAACATGACCAGGGTCACCTTCATCAGCGCCGACGGCGAACGACGGCAGGATGTGGACGCGCCCGCCGGGTCGGTGCTGCTGGACATAGCGCAGGGCGCCGGTCAGCCGCTGGAAGGCACCTGCGAAGGACAGATGGCCTGTTCCACCTGTCATGTCATCATCGACGCCGATGATTTCGCGAAACTGCCGCGCGCCAGCGAGGATGAAGAGGATATGCTCGACCTGGCGGCGGCCGCCACGCGCACCAGCCGGCTGGCCTGTCAGGTCGTGCTGGACGGCAGGCTGGATGCGCTGACCGTCCGCATTCCGGGCGAATTCAACAATATGCAGGGCATGTGACCGCTTCCATGAAGATATTGACTGCTTTTACCGCGCTGGCGCTGATCGCCACGCCTTCGCTTGCCGCCGACAAGAAGAAGGCGCCGGCCAAGGAGCCGGTGCCGACCGGCGCGCTCGATTCGCTGATGCCGGCGGCGCCGCGCTATCTGGTGCCGCAGTCGGCGCTGGCGTCGGTGCGCAACCCGGCGGAGATCGAGAAGGAGACGGGCGGCCGGTTGGGCGTGGCGCTGGTCGACAAGTCCGGGGCGTTGCTGCTGGGCTTCAATCGCGACGAGCGGTTCGCCATGTGCTCGACCTTCAAGGCGCCGCTGGCCGCCGCCGTGCTGATTGGCGCGGAGGCCGGCAAGTTCGGGCTGGAGGGGACGATTCCGTTCAGCGGCGACGATATTCTCGATTACGCCCCGGTGGTGAAGAAGAACAAGAAGCGCGGCCGGATGAGCATGGGCGAACTGGCGCAGGCGGCGGTCGAGGTGAGCGACAATAGTGCCGCCAACCTGCTGTTGCCGATGCTGGGCGGACCGCCGGGGCTGACTGCCTTCATGCGCGCGCATGGCGACACCGTGTCGCGGCTCGACCGTAATGAGCCGACGCTCAACGAAAATGCAGAGGGTGATCCGCGCGACACCACATCGCCTGCCGCGATGGCCGGGCTGATGGGGCGGCTCTTCTTCCGCGACATGAAGCAGGAGAGTGCAGAGACGCTGCGCACCTGGTTCAATGCCAGCAGCACCGGCGACAAGCGGATCAAGGCCGGTCTGCCGCAGGGCTGGACGTCGGGCAGCAAGACCGGGACGTGCGGCACCGCCTATAATGACGTGGCGCTGGTGAAATCGCCGGCCGGCGACGAATATATCCTCGCCATCTATCTCGACCGGCCGACCGTGGACGCGAAGAAGGCCGAAGCCGCGATCGCGGAAACGGCGCAGGCCGCGCTCGCCTTCGTCGCGAAGGCGCAGAAGAGCGGGCTGGAATAATAACCCTGTGTCCCCCTCCCTCTCAGGGAGGGGGACAAGAGGGTGTGAAAGCCCCCTTGCCATCCCGTCATCACTTCGCCATATGCCGCGCCGGGAGTCGGGCGGACGTGATCGTCGCGAACCGGGTCAGGTCCTGACGGAAGCAGCCACAGTGATTTCGTCACGGGTCGTTCCGGCTCCTACTTTTCAAACAGCATCCATCTTCGACAATAGCTGCGCAAGCGGCTAGGACGTAAGCTATGTCCGATTCACCGCAGCCCTACCGCGTCCTTGCGCGCAAATATCGATCGCGCAGTTTCAGCGAGCTTATCGGGCAGGATGCCATGGTCCAGACGCTGGGCAATGCGATCCGGCGCGGGCGGCTGGCCCATGCCTTTCTGATGACCGGTGTGCGCGGGGTGGGGAAGACGTCCACCGCGCGCCTGATCGCCAAGGCGCTGAACTGCGTCGGCCCGGACGGGCAGGGCGGCCCGACCATCGACCCGTGCGGCATATGCGAACCCTGCGTCGCCATTGCCGAGGGGCGGCATATCGACGTGGTAGAAATGGACGCCGCCAGCCATACCGGTGTCGATGACGTGCGCGAGATTATCGAGGCGGTGCGCTACGCCGCCGTTTCGGCGCGCTACAAGATCTACATCATAGACGAAGTCCATATGCTCTCCAAGAATGCCTTCAACGCGCTGTTGAAGACGCTGGAGGAGCCGCCGGCCCATGTGAAATTCCTGTTCGCCACGACCGAGGTGAACAAGGTGCCGGTGACGGTGCTGTCGCGCTGTCAGCGGTTCGACCTGCGCCGTATTCCCGCCGAGCTGCTGGCCAGTCACTTCGCCAATATCTGCGACAAGGAAGGCGTGACGGCCGAAGCCGATGCGCTGGCGCTGATCGCGCAGGCGGCGGAAGGGTCCGCGCGTGATGGCCTGTCCATCCTCGACCAGGCGATCGCCCATGCCGAAATGGGCGAAGGCGAAAATGGCGCAGCGCTGCTGGTGACGGCGACCCAGGTGCGCGACATGCTGGGCCTGTCCGATCGCGGTTCCACCCGCCGGCTGCTCGGCTTGTTGCTGGAGGGTGATACTGGCGCGCTGCTCAGCGCCGTGCGCGATCAATATGCGCTGGGCGTCGAGCCGCTGGCGCTGATGCGCGGCCTGCTGGAACTGACCCATGCGGTGACCTTGGTGAAGGCCGGGCGCGATATCGCCAGCCCCGGCCAGTCGGCCGAGGAGCGGGAGGCGATTGCCGACTGGGCGTCGCAACTGGGCTTCGCGCCGCTGCATCGCCTGTGGCAATTGCTGCTGAAGGGCCATGACGAGGTGGCGAGCGCCGTCCTGCCGATCGAAAGCTGCGAAATGGCGCTGCTGCGCGTGATGCACGCGGCGACCATGCCCGATCCGGCCGAACTGGCGCGGATGCTGCGCGAAGGTGTGCCGGCTGGGCTGGCTGCGCCGCAAGGTGTCGAACAGGCGCGGCTGCCATCCGAACCCTCCGCTGCGCTGCCCCGCACGATGCAGGATCTGGTGGCGCTGGTCGACCGGTCCAAGCCATCGCTGGCCAATCATCTGAATGATTGCGCCGCACTGGTGTCGCTCGATCCGCCGGACGTGGCGGTGCGGTTGACCCATGACTGGCCGCAGGGCGATTTCAAGCGTGACCTGACGCAGGCGCTCAACAGCGCGCTGCCCGGCACGAAATGGACCGTGCGGCTGGAGGAAAGCGGCGGCGGCGCGACCCTGCAACAGCAGGAGCAGGCCGAAAAAGCCGCGGCCCGCGCGGAAATATTGGAAACCCCGGTGGTCAAGGCGGCGATGGCGGCCTTCCCCGATGCCGAGCTGGACGACAAGCTCGAACAATGGAGTGCGTAAGATATGAAGGATCTGAACGACATATTGGGCATGGCGAGCCGTGTTCAGGAAGAATTGCAGCGGGCGCAGGATGGCCTGGACAAGCTGGAAGTCGAAGGCGCGGCCGGCGGCGGTCTGGTGAAGGTCAAGGCGTCGGCCAAGGGACGCATCCTGGGCGTGTCGATCGACGAAAGCCTGCTCGCCCCATCGGAAAAGCAGATGCTGGAAGACCTGATTACGGCCGCGTTCAACGACGCGCGGAAGAAGGCGGATGAAGTCAGCAACGCCGAAATGGGCAAGATGACCGCCGGCCTGTCGCTGCCCCCCGGCTTCAAGCTGCCGTTCTGATTCGTGGACCGCACCAGCCCACTCCCCCGCCCGGCCACCCATATGATACTGCCGTTGGGTGGCCGAGCGGGGGAGTGGGCTGGTGCCGCTACCGAAATGCGCGAAAGCGCGTTTCACAGGCGATGGATCGATCACCCTTCGTTCATCGTTGCGCCATTATGACAGTTGGTGGCCCGTTTTCGGGCCATCAATAAGCTGATGGAGGTCATGAAGCGAATGTCACATTCGCTTCATGGGCAATTGATTGCCGCGACGGGCATCCCCATAATGGCGATGAACCGTAGGAGAGGGCCGCTTCGCTTCGGCCCCGGAGACTGAATGACTGTGCAATATCCCCTTCTGCCGCTGCGCGACATCGTCGTCTTCCCGCAGATGATCGTCCCGCTCTTCGTCGGCCGTGACAAGAGCGTTGCCGCACTGGAAGCGGCGATGGAAGGATCGAAGGAAATCTTCCTCGTGTCGCAGCTGGACCCGGCAGAGGATGATCCGGGTCGGGATTCGCTCTACGACACTGGCGTCGTGGCGATCGTGCTGCAGTTGCTGAAGCTGCCCGATGGCACGGTGCGCGTGCTGGTGGAGGGCAAGCATCGTGCCCAGCTCGATTCGATGGAAACGCGCGATTCCTATCTGGTCGCCAACGTCCATGACGTTGAGGAAATTGTGGCCGAAGGGCCGGAAGCCGCCGCGCTGATGCGGTCGGTCGCCGAACAGTTCGAGAATTACGCCAAGCTCAACAAGAAGCTGCCGGCCGAAACGCCGGTGCAGCTGCGCGAGATCGAGGATGCCGGGCGTCTGGCCGATGCCGTGTCCGCGAACATCAACGTCAAGGTATCCGATAAGCAGTCGCTGCTGGTCGAGGCCGATCCGGTCAAGCGCCTCGAAATGGTCTTCGCCTTCATGGAAGGCGAACTGGGCGTGCTCCAGGTCGAAAAGAAGATCCGTGGCCGCGTGAAGCGCCAGATGGAAAAGACCCAGCGCGAATATTATCTGAACGAGCAGTTGAAGGCGATCCAGCGCGAGCTTGGCAATGGCGAGGGTGAGGAGGGCGACGAACTCGCCGAACTGACCGAGAAGATCGCCAAGACCAAGCTGAGCAAGGAAGCCCGCGCCAAGGCGACGGCGGAGCTGAAGAAGCTCAAGGGCATGCAGCCCATGTCGGCTGAGGCTACGGTCGTCCGCAACTATCTCGACGTCCTGCTCGGCCTGCCCTGGGGCAAGAAGGGCAAGGTCAAGAATGACCTCAAGAAGGCGCAGGATATCCTCGATGAGGATCATTTCGCGCTGGAGAAGGTCAAGGACCGGATCATCGAATATCTGGCGGTTCAGGCGCGCACCAACAAGCTGAAGGGGCCGATCCTGTGCCTCGTCGGCCCGCCGGGCGTGGGCAAGACCTCGCTGGGCCGCTCGATCGCCAAGGCGACCGGGCGTGAGTTCGTGCGTCAGTCGCTGGGCGGCGTGCGCGACGAGGCCGAAATTCGCGGCCATCGCCGCACTTATATCGGCTCGCTGCCGGGCAAGATCGTGACCAACCTCAAGAAGGCGGGGACGATGAACCCGCTGTTCCTGCTGGATGAGATCGACAAGCTGGGCCAGGATTTCCGGGGCGATCCTGCGTCGGCGCTGCTCGAAGTGCTGGACCCGGAACAGAATAGCAAGTTCCAGGATCATTATCTGGAAATCGACGTCGACCTTTCGGACATCATGTTCGTGACGACGGCCAACTCGTTGAATTTGCCGCAGCCTTTGCTCGACCGCATGGAGATCATCCGGCTGGAAGGCTATACCGAGGATGAGAAGGTCGAGATCGCCCAGCGCCACCTGATCGCCAAGCAGATCGAGGCGCATGGCCTGAAGGATGGCGAGTTCGAGGTGACCGAGGAAGCGATCCGCGACCTCATCCGCTATTATACCCGTGAGGCAGGCGTCCGTACGCTGGAGCGCGAAGTCGCGCGACTGGCGCGCAAGGCGCTGCGGAAGATCCTTGAAGGCGCTTATGAGAAGATCGTCATAACGCCCGACAACCTAGACGATTTTGCTGGCGTGCGGAAATTCCGTCATGGCGTTGGCGAGGAAGAGGATCAGATCGGCGCGGTGACCGGACTGGCGTGGACCGAGGTTGGCGGCGAATTGCTGACGATCGAGGCGGTGACGGTGCCCGGCAAGGGGGCGATCAAGACCACCGGCAAGCTGGGCGAAGTGATGAACGAATCGGTGCAGGCTGCCTTCTCCTATGTGAAGGCGCGCTCGCCCGGCTATGGCATCAAGCCGAGCCTGTTCAACCGCAAGGACATCCATATCCACTTGCCCGAAGGGGCGGTGCCCAAGGATGGCCCCTCGGCCGGCATCGGCATGGTCACGACCATCGTGTCGACGCTCACCGGCATTCCCGTCCACAAGGATGTCGCCATGACCGGCGAGGTCACGCTGCGCGGGCGTGTACTGCCGATCGGTGGCCTGAAGGAGAAGCTGCTGGCGGCTCTGCGCGGTGGCATCAAGACGGTGCTGATCCCCCAGGAAAACGAGAAAGACCTAGCGGAAATTCCGGCCAACATTCGTGAAGGGCTGGAAATCGTGCCGGTCAGCCATGTGGACGAAGTGCTCGCCCGTGCGCTGGCTTCCGTGCCCGAAGCGATTGCCTGGACCGAAGAGGACGACCTCGCCGCCCAGCCGAGCAATGTGTCCGGCCGCGACGGCGATCCCGCTCTGCGGCACTAACAGGGGCAGAAAGCGGCGGCTATCCGGGGGTTTGACCTATGTTGCGCAAGTGGGCGCAAATTTGGGTTCGAGCCGGGTACTTTGTCGCTTTCCCTTTGACAGGCGCAGGAATCCGGGCCTTATTGCGCCCCCTACGCCGCGATTCCTAATACAACCAAACAGCACAAGGGGGTTCCCAAGGCATGAACAAGCAGGATCTGATCAGCGCAGTCGCTGAAAGCAGCGGCCTCAGCAAGAATGACGCGACGAAGGCCGTCGAGGGCGTGTTCGACGCCATCACCGGCGCTCTGAAGAAGGGCGACGAAGTGCGCCTCGTCGGTTTCGGCACTTTCTCGGTTTCGCAGCGCAAGGCTTCGACCGGCCGCAACCCGCGCACCGGCGAAACCATGACCATCAAGGCTTCGGCCCAGCCGAAGTTCAAGGCCGGCAAGGGCCTGAAGGATTCGGTCAACTAAGGGGCGCGGCGCCTGCCATCCGGCGGGCGCCCACCAGTTGACCCTGTACCGGCGTCGCGGCCGGAAAGTTTTCAGGAGAGTGGTGCGGCGACAGGAGGCATAGCCTTCGCGCCGTGAGACGCCGAAAGGCGAAAGGGACGAAAGGGCGCTGCCTTTTCGTCCCTTTCTTTTTGGGAGGGTGGCTTTGGGTGGTGAGGAGACGGGCGGTTTTTTTTAAGCCCTCTCCCGTCTTCACGGGAGAGGGTTGGGTGAGGGTCTTTCTTCCTGCAGGCCGGAAGTGCCTGTGTAGAACGAAGAAGACCCTCACCGACTGCGACTAGGCAGCAAGCTGCCAAGTCTCCGTTGCCTCTCCCGCGAAGGCGGGAGAGGGTAAAAGGAACGTCCGCATCTGGTCGTCAACCGACCTTTACCGTCATCCCAGCGGAAGCTGGGATCTCAGGCGATCTTGCGCTCCATGTCCTGCGCCTCCAGTCTTTATTGGGGTGACGGTGGCGCATGGCGGTTCGTTCTCGTTCCACGCCCCCTCCCGCCAACCCGCCCCTCGACCCTGCCGCATCCCCGCGTTAGGACGGGCGCATGACGGGACGACAGACGGGCAAAGCGATCGGGGCGGTTTGGGTGCTGGGGGCTGCGCTGCTGCTGTCGGCCTGTGGTGGCGGCAATTATCGTCCGGTGCGCGACATGCCGGTGAAGATCGGTCCGCCCTATAAGGTCCGCGGCACCACCTATGTGCCCGCCGCCGATCCATCTTATGACATGCTGGGCTATGCCAGCTGGTATGGATCGGAATCCGGCAATCGTACCGCCAATGGCGAGCAGTTCCGCGCCAAATGGGTGACGGCCGCCCACACGACCCTGCCACTGCCCAGCTATGTCGAGGTGACGGCGCTCGATACCGGCCGGACCATATTGGTGCGGATCAACGATCGCGGCCCCTTTGCCGGGCGGGGGCGGGTGATCGACCTGTCGCGTGGCGCGGCCGAGCAACTGGGTATCCGGGCGCAGGGCCATGCGGCGGTGCGCGTCCGCATCGTCGATCCGCCGGAAAAGGACCGGGAAAAGCTGCGCAAGGGCAAGCCCGTCGCCGATCGTCCGCGCGTACCGGGCAGCGTGCTGGCGAAATTGCGGGCGCAATTGCAGGCGTCGGGGCTGTAGCGGCAGGAAAAATTCGTCATTGCGGTTTGATCGCTTGACGACCGGTAATGGGCCGCATATGTGGCCCTTCTCTCGGGGCTACGGCCCCTGTGGCGATCGTAGCTCAGTTGGTTAGAGCGCCGGTTTGTGGTACCGGAGGTCGCGGGTTCGGATCCCGTCGATCGCCCCATTTTCTGCTTTCCCCCTGCCGTAAGGGGCCTGTCCCGACAGGGGACAAGGCGGGGAAGGTAGCCGTTTTTCTGCGCGGTTCGATCGTAAAAGCGGTTCCCACTTTTCTGTTCGATGCTCTATAGCGCCCGCATGACCGACGCGCGCGACACGGGGCTGACCCTCAATCCCAAATATGACGACAATGGCCTGATTACCGCCGTGGTGACCGATGCCGCGGACGGCGATCTGCTGATGGTCGCGCATATGAACGCGCAGGCGCTGGCCTTGACGATCGAGACGGGGCTGGCCCATTTCTGGTCGCGCAGTCGCCAGTCGCTGTGGAAGAAGGGCGAGACGTCCGGCCACATGCTGCAAGTGCGCGATATCCGCATCGATTGCGATCAGGACGCCGTCTGGGTGAAGGCGGTGCCGGCCGGTCCCACCTGCCATACCGGTGCCCGCTCCTGCTTCTTCCGCCGGGTCGGGCCGGATGGCCTGACGCTGGTTGATCCTGCCGTCGATGCGGCGGGCTAGCTTCGCTTTCCTGATCCTGCTGGCGGCGTGCCAGCGTGCGCCTGTGGCGGCCGACGCTGCCCCGGATGCAGGTGGCGCGCCGGCGTCGGGGCTGGAGCGTGCCGCGATCGAGAGCGGTGCGATTACCGACAGCAGCAAGACCTCGCCGGTTGGCCTGTATCAGCGCAGCCATGAAGCCGGGCGCGACCTGCTGTGCGTCATGCCGGCCAAGGATGCGGCCTTCCGCTTCGGCTTGCAGGCCAATTTCGGCGAGGATCAGAGTTGCCGAGGGCAGGGGACGGCGCGCCGCGCGGGCGACAAGCTGATTCTCAGCTTCAAGGGCGGGGATCGCTGCATCGTCGTGGCGCAATATGATGGCGATCAGGTGGCGCTGCCCGGCGTGGTCGATATGGCCTGCGCCGACCTGTGCGAAGGCCGCGGTTCGCTGGAAGGGGTCAGCTTTCCCCGCATCGCCAGCGACGCCGCCAGCGCCCTGCGCGCGCGCGACAGCAGCGGTGAGGCGCTGTGCGAAAATTAGTGACCGATATAACGGCCCGGCCTGTGATTGACGATCAGCACCATGTTCATGGCCGCAGCGGACAGGACTGACAGGCCGAACCGTTCGAAGCTGAGCAATGGCAGCGATCCCAACAGGATCGCTATATCGCACAACATCTGCGTGCGCCCGGCATTCCAGCCGCGCCGCCGTTGCAGGATCAGCGCTACCACGCCCACGCCGCCGACGCCCGCGCCGTGGCGGGCGATCGCCAATATGCCGAAACCGATGATGGAGCCGCCGAACAGGGCGGCGAACAAGGGGCTGACCCGGGCGATCTGAAGCGCGGCCGGCATGGTCAGGCCCACGCCCATGATCGCGACATTGGCGAACAATGTCTTGAGGCCGAACGCCATCCCCATCGCCCGGCCGGCGAAGAGGAAGAAGGGGATGTTGATGAGCAGGAACAGGCTCGCCGGCGACCAATGGATCAGATAGGACAGCAGTAACGCGATCCCCGCCATACCGCCGGTGACGAGATTGGCGGCCTTCAGCAGCATCAGCCCCATGGCGATGAAGGCGCAGCCGATGGCGATGGCATAGCCATCTTCGGCGATGCTGTGGGGGCGGGCAGCGGGTTGCTGCGTCGGGATGACAGGCGGCATGGGCGATATCCGTGAAGCGTTGGCGCCGTGGACATCCCCTGTTATATTATTGCGCTTGCCTATAACGACATTACGCGCATCTGCATAGGCTCAGCCGCCAGTGTCGGCCTGCGCCGGGCCGAACAGGTCGATCGCCTGGAACAGCCGGGTCAGTGCTTCCCGTTCCTCCAAGTCGATTTCCGGCCGCCACACTTCGAACAGCAGAACGACGCGCGTCTCGTCGCTGCGGTTCCAGGCTTCATGCTCGATACTGTCGTCGAACAGCAGCATCTCGCCCTTGCGCCAGGCGCGCGTTTCCGCCCCGACGCGCAATGCGCAGTCGCCGGGCACCAGCAGGGGCAGGTGACAGATCAGGCGTGTGTTGAGCAGGCCGTGATGCGGCTGGATATGCGTGCCGGGCTTGAGTAGCGACCAGAGCGCGGCGGGCGATCGTCCCGCGATCATCGGCATCGGTGCCAGCGCCAGCGCGGCCATGACCGATGGACAGCGCCGCGCATTCTCCTCCACCGGCGCGCCGCCTTCCCAGAAATAGAGCGCCCCCCAGCTGGGGTCGTCGCGCAGCGGATTATTGGGGGCGGGGCGGTCCGCGGATGTCCGAACATAGGGGGCGAAGTCCGTGTCCTGTGCGCGCACGGCCGTCAGTTCCGCGACGATCGCGTCGGTCATGGCCTCCATCGGCGCGACCCAGTCAAATTCCGAGCGCTCGTAAAAGGCGCGCTGCGGCAGGCCGGGGAAGTAGAACATGCTGGGCTGTTGCAGATAGAGGGCTTGCTTGCCGAGCAGCAGATCGGTGGCGTGAGCGATGCGCGGCAATTGGGGCAGGTCGCGGATCGCGGCGGTCAGATGATCCTCGAACCGCTGGCTTGATTGCGCGACGCTGGCCTGCGCCTGTTGCAGCAGTGACTGGAGTTGCGGCGGCGCGCCGGTGGCGGCTGCTTGAGCCAGAGCAGCGCGAAACCAGCTGATCGACCCGCGCTCGTCGCCCCGGCGCAGCGCATTCTGGCCCATGGCCAGCAGGGCAGGCAGGCTGCGGGTATCGGCGTCCAGCATGCGCCGCAGCGCCGCCGCCTCGCCCTCCAGATCGCCGCTGCGGTTGCAGGCCTGTGCCATCAGCATGGCGGGGGGATCGGCCATTTCGCGCAGGGTTGCCAGCGCGACCGGCACATCGCCGCGCCGCAATGCCGCCAGTGCGGCTTCCGCCAGTTTCGCTTCTCTTGCCGGATCGCTCATGTCCCCGCCTTATCGGGCGGGGCAGCGGGGGGAAGCGGCTTATTCAGCGGCGGCGGCAATCATGTCGGACGGGCGCCGTTCCAGCATGATCGCCAGCAGGAAGACGACAAGGCCGCCCAGCGCCAGCGCCGCGCCGATCCAGCCGGTTGATACCAGCCCGTAGCCCGCAGCGATCGACAGGCCGCCCAGCCAGGGGCCGATGGCGTTGGCCACATTGAAGGCGCTGTGATGCAGTGCGGCGGCCAGCGTCTGCGCATCGCCGGAGACATCCATCAGGCGTGCCTGCAAGGGCGTGCCGAGGCCGCCGCCGATGCCGATCAGGAAGATGATCAGGCTGAGCGTCCAGATATTGCCGGCCATCAGCGGGAACAGCGCCAATGATGCGGCGCTCCACAGCAGCACGCCGATGACGGTGCGATTGCGCGCCTTGTCCGCCAGCCAGGCGATGATGAGATTGCCCAGCGTCATGCCGATGCCGAAGATGGCCAGGATCAGCGGGACATAATGTTCGGACACATGGGTGACCTCAATCATGGTCGAGGCGACATAGGTGTAGACTGCGAACAAGCCGCCAAAACCGATCGCGCCGGTCAGCAGCGTCAGCCACACCTGCCCCTTGCCCAGCGCGGTCAGTTCGCGCATCGGGCTGGCCTTGGGGTCGCCGGCGTCGCGCGGGGCGTAGAGCGCCACCAAGGTCACCGTCGCCACGGCCAGCGCTGCCACCACGAAGAAACCCGAGCGCCAGCCCAGCGCCTGCCCCAGCCAGTTGGCGACCGGGACGCCCAGCACGGTGGCGACGGTCAGGCCGGACATGACCTTGGCGATGGCAAGGGTGCGCTTTTCGATGGGTACGAGGCTGGCGGCGACCAGCGCGGCGACGCCGAAATAGGCGCCATGGGGCAGGCCGCTCAGGAAACGGAACAGCAGCATCCAGTGATAGCTGGGCGACAGGGCGGACAGGGCATTGGCGATGGCGAACATCGCCATCAGGCCGATCAGCAATGTCCGGCGCGGCAGGCGGGCGCCAAAGGCGGCGATGACCGGCGCACCCGCCACCATGCCCAGCGCATAGGCGCTGATCGCATGGCCGGCGGTGCTGATATCGATCCCCAGGTCGCGGGCGAAGAAGGGCAGCAGGCTCATCGCCGCAAATTCGGTGGTGCCGATGGCGAAGGCCCCGACCGACAGGGCAAACAGGACGAGCGCGGGGTGCGCGCTGCGGGGACGGGTGCCCATGGCCAGCTCCATGCTGCGTTGCAAAAAGATACGGAAGTCCCGCAAATGGGCCTGATGACAGCGCTGGTCAACCCTGCATTCGTATGAGATTTTTGCACCTGCGGTGCCGCACTCTGCAATCAATTGCATTTAGCGGTGGGTACTGGATCGGCTATAGCGCCGCCATGACAGAGAAAATCGGGCAGGATGGACGGGTGGTCTTCATCGGGGCAGGCGCCGTGCTGGCGTCGCTGACGTCGGTTACGCTTGGCGCGGCAATAGCCAAGACCCTTTTTCCCGTGGTCGGCGCCTATGGCATCACCAGCTTGCGGGTCGGGCTGGGCGCGATCCTGCTGATACTGTTCCGTCGGCCGTGGCGGCGCGCGGTCCCTTCCGACTTACGCTGGTCCCTGCTGGCATATGGCGCTGTGCTGGGACTGATGAACATCCTTATCTATCAGGCGTTCGCCCGCATCCCGATCGGCATCGCCATTGCGATCGAGGTGATCGGGCCGCTGGCCGTGGTCCTGTTCGGGTCGCGCCGGCCGCGCGATTTTCTGTGGCTGGCAGCGGCGGTCGGCGGGTTGCTGCTGCTGTTGCCGCTGCGCAGCGATGCGGTGCTCGATCCGCTGGGGGTCGGCTGTGCTCTGGCCGCGGCGGCCTGCTGGGCCACCTATATCCTGACTGGCAAGCGCGTTTCCGGCGCCTTGGGCGGGGATGCGGTCGCCTGGGGCATGATGATCGCGGCCATACTGATCCTGCCGGTGGGTGTCGCCCACTATACTGCGGCGCTGTTCAGCCCGCATGTGCTGTTGCTGGGCATCGCCATCGCTTTTCTGTCCAGCGCCTTGCCCTATTCGCTGGATATGGAGGCGATGCGGCGATTGCCGGCACCGGTGTTCGGCCTGATGGTCAGTTCCGCGCCGGCCGTGGGGGCGGTGATCGGCTTTGCCTTGCTGGGCGAGCGGCTGACCCTGCTCCAGTGGATCGCGATCCTGTGCATTATGGCGGCGTCCGGCGGCAGCGCGCTGACCGCCGGGCACAAGCCGACGATCGAGGATGCGCCGCAATAGGCTGTTACCCCACCTTCGCCTTGCTGACGTCCAGCATCTTGCCGTCGGTAATCACCACCAGATCGCCTACCTTGGTCACGCCGAACAGCTTTTCGGCGAAATCCCTGGGCACGCCTATGCAGCCATGGGTGCCGCGGCCCCATTGCACGTCGCTGCCGTGGATGAACACGCCGTCGCTGGTCAGCCGCTGGGCAAAGGGCATGGGCGCATTGTCATAGGTGCGCGAATAATAGTCCGCGATCTTCTGCGTGATCGGGAAGGCGCCCTTGGGACTGGGCTTGTCGGTCGCGCCATAAAGGATCACGGCGGCGCCGATTTCATAGCCATCGCGAAAGACTGACAAGGTCTGCGCCCGCAGGTCGACGGTGATGATGACGCGGCCGGTGGTCGGCGCGCCCTTTTCGTCCCAGGCATAGTCGCCATGGCGGAACGGGCCGTCGATCTTCAGCACGCGCTTCACGCGCAGGGCATGGGGATCGACGGCCATGCCCTGATCGCTGCGCAATTCCGCGGGCTTAGCGGGGGCGGGAAAGGCGGTAGGAGCGAGTGAGGCTTTTTCCGGCACCGGCGCTTCGGGCGCTGCTTTGCCCTCGAACGCCTGCCGGTCGACCGATATGGCGATGACCAGCGCGGTCATCGCCGCCACGCCGCCGATCGCCAGCTTCGGCCCGAACCGTTTCAGGAAACCCGCCATCTTCGTCCCATTGCCTCCATGTCAGCGGCAGCATAGGCGCAGAAGGTTAAATTCAGCCTTCCCGCGCCACTTCCGCTGCCGCGATCGCGGTCAGGTTCAGGATGCCGCGCGACGTCACGCCGGGGGTCAGCACATGGATCGGCTTGGTCAGGCCCATCAGCATCGGCCCGACCGTAGGCGAGCTGGAGGAAGCCGCCAGCGCGGTCAGCGTGATGTTGGCTGCGTCGAGGTTCGGCATGACCAGCAGGTTCGCCGGCCCCTCGAACCGCGAATCGGGGATAAGGCGTTCGCGCAATGACTGGCTGAGCGCTGCATCGGCATGCATTTCGCCATCCACCGCCAGGTCGGGGGCGGCATCGCGCACGATCTTGTACGCCTTGCGCATCTTGCGTGCGCTGTCGGTGTGCGACGCCCCGAAATTGGAATGGGACAGGATCGCCACGCGCGGCTTCAGGCCGAAATGCTGAATTTCGGCCGACGCCGCCAGCGTCATTTCCGCAATCTGTTCGGGCGTCGGGTCCGGCACCATATGGGTGTCGGTGATGAACAGCGCGCCGGCGTCCAGGATCAGTCCCGACAGCGCATAGACGCGGCTGTGATCCGGCGCCCGGTCGATGATGCGCAGCACATGTTCGACCTGCCCCCAATATTCGGACCGGCCACCGACCAGCGCGGCATCGACCCGGCCGGTCTGCAACAGCATGGCAGCGGTGATGGTCGGGCGGCGATAGACATGGCGCAATATTTCGTCGGCCGGCACGCCCCGGCGGGATGCGACCGCGCGATAGGCCTCGACCAGCTCACCCATGATGAGGTGATCGGTTTCGGGATCGACCACATCGACGTCGCGATCCAGTTCGAAGCCGAGGCCCAGTTCGGGCAGCTTCTGTTCCAGGATGCGGCGGCGCGCGACGATGGTCGGACGGGCAATGCCTTCGTCCAGCGCGTCGCGAATGGCGCGCAGCACGCGGTCATCCTCGCCCTCGCCATAGGCGATGCGAGTCTGGCTGCCGCGCGCAGCTTCGAACACCGGTAGCATCAACTGGCCCGATCGCGTGGCCTGATGCGTCAGGCTGCGCTTGTAATCGTCCAGGTCCAGCGTCTTGGTCGCGACGCCACTGTCCATGGCCGCCCGCGCCACCGCAACCGCAATCTCGCCGATCAGGCGCGGGTCGAACGGGGTGGGGATGATATAGTCGGCGCCGAACACCAGCTTGCGGCCGCCATAGGCCTGCGCCACGCTGTCATGCGCGGGCATGCGGGCCAGCGCCGCGATGGCGTCGGCGGCGGCGACCTTCATCGCTTCGTTGATCTGCGTCGCGCCACAATCCAGCGCGCCGCGGAAAATATAGGGGAAGCACAGGACGTTGTTGACCTGATTGGGATAGTCCGACCGTCCGGTGGCGATGATCGCGTCCGGGCGCACTTCGCGTGCGGCTTCGGGGCGGATTTCCGGTTCCGGGTTGGCCAGCGCGAAGATCAGCGGATTGGGCGCCATCAGCGGCAGCCATTCGGCCTTCAGCACGCCCGGCGCGGAGAGGCCGAGGAACAGGTTAGCACCCGGCAGCACGTCGGGCAGGGTGCGCGCGTTGGTGTTGCGGGCATAGCGCGCCATGTTGGGCAGCATGCCCTCGCGACCCGAATGGATGACGCCGTCCTTGTCGGTCATCGTCACATTTTCGATCGGCAGGCCCATCGACACGAGCAGGTCGACGCAGGCGAGCGCGGCGGCGCCGGCGCCCGACGTTACCAGCTTTGCGTCGGCGAGCGTCTTGCCCTGCAACACCAGCGCGTTGCGTACGGCCGCCGCGACGACGATGGCGGTGCCATGCTGATCGTCATGGAAGACCGGAATGTTCATCCGTTCCTTCAGACGCCGTTCGATTTCGAAACATTCGGGCGCCTTGATATCTTCCAGATTGATGCCGCCGAAGGTCGGCTCCATCAGGGCGACCGCATCCACGAAAGCATCCGCATCGGTCGTGTCGATTTCGATGTCGAACACATCGATATCGGCGAATTTCTTGAAGAGGACGGCCTTGCCTTCCATCACCGGCTTGGAGGCCAGCGCGCCGATCGCGCCCAGTCCCAGCACGGCGGTGCCGTTGGAGATGACGGCGACCAGATTGCCGCGCGCGGTATAGTCCATGGCCTTGGCCGGATCGGCAGCGATCTCGACGCAGGGCGCGGCCACGCCCGGCGAATAGGCCAGGGCAAGGTCGCGCTGGTTCACCATGCGCTTGGTCGGCTCGATGCGGAGCTTACCGGGCTGGGGATAGCGGTGATAGTCTAGGGCGGCGCGGCGGGTGTTATCGTCCATGGCCGGGGCCTTAGAGCCTCGGTTCCGCTAGGGCAAGACAGTGCGTTCCCAGGGCGGCATCGGGACATAAAGTGTAACAAGAAAATCGACGAAGGCGGTGATGGCGAGCGGGGGATTGGCCTGCGGCAATTGTACCGCGAACAGGCCGACATCGGCGGACCCTTCATGGTCGGGCAATATCTGCCGCACCTCGCCACGTTCCAGCGCAGTGCTGATGTCCCATAGGGACCGCAGCGCGATGCCGCCGCCCGCCAGCGTCAGTTCGCGTACCAGTTCGCTGCTGTTGGTGCGGACATGGCTGCGCCCTTCGATGCTCACCGGTCCCTTCGGCCCGACGAGCCGCCAGGGCATCTGCCCCTCGGCCGCCAGCAGGCGATGGGATTTGAGGTCGGTGATGCGTGCCGGTTCACCGAAACGGTCCAGATAGGCGGGCGCCGCGCATAATATGCGCCGGTTGGTCGCCAGCCGTCTGGCGGTGAGGCTCCGCCCCGGATCGGCGGTGATGCGGATGGCGAGGTCCGCGCGGCTTTCGATCAGGTCGGCAAAGTCGTCCGACAGGTCGACGGTCAGATCGACCTTCGGGTGGGCATCGATGAAGCGCGGCAGATAGGGCGCAAGGTGCATGCGCCCGAAGGAGGTCGGCGCGGTGATGCGCAGCGGTCCGCTGGCCACAGCCGATATGCCCGATACGCGCCGTTCCGCCTCGTCCAGCGTCGCCAATATGGTACGCAGGTCGGCATGCAGCCGCTCGCCGGCCGGGGTGAGTGCCAGCCGCCGGGTGGTGCGATGGACCAGTTTCGCGCCCAGCCGTTCCTCCAGACGCGCCAACCGCTTCGACATCATCGCGGGCGATATATGCAGTCGCCGCCCGGCCGCCGCCAGCCCGCCTTCGTCCACGACCGTCACGAACAATTCATGGTCCGGGTCCATCATATTCGTTCACCACAGGAATGACTGTATTTAAATAATAGCGTCTACACGGTATAATGGGAGTTGGCTATATAATGTGCAGCAACCACCTTCGTCATTTCCGCGAAGGCGGGAACCCATCTCCCGCCCCATCGTCAGGTGGAACGCTTGGGAGATAGGTCCCCGCTTGCGCGGGGATGACGGAAGAGAGTGAAGGAGTGGACTCATGACTGACCGCATGATCGAAAAGGCCGGCCTTCAGGTCGCGCAGGAACTGGCCGACTTCATCGATGGCCGCGCGCTGCCCGGCACCGGCATTGCGTCCGAGGCCTTCTGGGCCGGCGCTGCCGATATCTTCGCGCGCTTCACGCCGGACAATGCAGCCCTGCTGCGCAAGCGGGACACGCTCCAGACGCAGATCGACGGCTGGCATGAGCAGCGCCGGGGCCAGCCCCACGATCCGCAGGCCTATCAGGCTTTCCTGCGGGAGATCGGCTATCTGGTCCCCGAACCCGCGCCTTTCACGATTGGCAGCGAGCATGTCGATGATGAGGTCGCCCGTCTGGCCGGGCCGCAACTGGTCGTCCCGATCCTCAATGCCCGCTTCCTGCTGAATGCCGCCAATGCGCGCTGGGGCAGCCTCTATGATGCGCTCTACGGCACCGACGCGATACCGGGTGCGGCGATGGGCAAGGGCTATGACGCCGCGCGCGGCGCGCAGGTCATCGACTGGGCAAAGGCGTTTCTGGACGACGCGATCCCGCTGGCGAGCGGGAACTGGGCCGATCTGGCGAGCGAGGAGATCATCCTGGCCGACCCATCGCAGTTCGTTGGGACGAGCGAGAAGGGCAAGCTGTTCCGCCATAACGGCCTGCATATCGAAGTCGTCTTCGACACGGCGCATCCGATCGGCGCGACCGATCCGGCCGGCATATCCGACGTCATCCTGGAGTCTGCACTGACCGCCATCTGCGATCTGGAGGACAGCGTCGCCGCCGTCGATGCACAGGACAAGGTTGCCGCCTATGCCAACTGGCTGGGCCTGATGCAGGGCGATCTGACAGAGACGTTCGAGAAGGGCGGGGCGATGATGACCCGCGCGCTGAACCCCGACCGTGCGTATATCGCGCCGGATGGTAGCAACTTCACGCTGCCGGGGCGCAGCCTGCTGTTCGTCCGCAATGTCGGCCATTTGATGACCAACCCGGCGATCCGCCTGGCCAATGGCGAGGAAGCACCCGAAGGCATATTGGACGGCATCGTCACCAGCCTGATCGCGCTTCATGACCTGAAGCAGGATGGTGGTAACAGCCGCGCCGGCAGCGTCTATATCGTCAAGCCCAAGATGCACGGGCCGGAAGAAGCGGGCTTCACCAACCGGCTGTTCGACGCGATCGAGGATATGCTGGGCATGGCCCGCCATACCCTGAAGGTCGGCGTCATGGACGAGGAACGCCGCACTTCGGCCAATCTCGCCGCCTGTATCGAGGCGGTTCGCGATCGCATCGTCTTCATCAACACCGGCTTCCTCGACCGCACCGGGGACGAGATGCACACGTCGATGCAGGCCGGACCGATGATCCGCAAGGGAGAGATGAAGAGCAGCGACTGGATCACCGCCTATGAGGACCGCAACGTCCAGATCGGCCTTGCCTGTGGCCTGTCCGGCCGGGCGCAGATCGGCAAGGGCATGTGGGCCGCGCCGGATCGCATGGCCGACATGCTGGAGCAGAAGTCGGGTCACCCGAAGAGCGGGGCCAACACCGCATGGGTGCCGTCGCCCACCGCCGCGACGCTGCATGCGACCCATTATCACCGGATCGACGTTTTCGCCCGTCAGGCAGAGCGCGAGGCGGAAGGGGTCGCGCCGCTCGACAAGCTGCTGACCATCCCGGTCGCGGTCGGCCGCAACTTCTCGGACGAGGAGATTGCGCAGGAACTGGACAATAATGCGCAGGGCATATTGGGCTATGTCGTCCGCTGGGTCGATCAGGGCGTCGGCTGCTCCAAGGTGCCCGATATCCACGATATCGGCCTGATGGAGGATCGCGCGACGCTGCGCATTTCTTCGCAACATATGGCCAACTGGCTACTGCATGGTGTCTGCACGGCGGACCAAGTCGATGCCGCGCTGGAGCGGATGGCTGCCAAGGTCGATGCGCAGAATGCGGGCGATCCGCTCTATCAACCGATGAGCGGCCGGGAAGCGGAGAGCCTGGCCTATCAGGCCGCCCGCGCGCTGGTGTTCGAGGGTGTCGAGCAGCCCAGCGGTTATACCGAGCCTTTGCTCCACGCCTTCCGCGCGGAACAGAAGGCGGAAGCGCTGGAAGACGCATAAAATTTCGTCATTGCGAGCGGAGCGAAGCAATCCACTGGCGCGACCTTGGATTGCTTCGCTCCGCTCGCAATGACGATCTTGTGGCTGTCCCCATGCTGCGTTAGCCCTGACCCGGCGCGCAGCATGGAAGGGCCACGCCATGACCATCATCGTCCATCATCTGAACAACAGCCGGTCGCAACGCATCCTCTGGTTGCTTGAGGAACTGGGCGAATCCTATGAAGTCCGCCGCTATGAGCGCGACCGCAAGACGATGCGCGCACCGGCCTCGCTCCGGGCGATCCACCCGCTCGGCCGCTCCCCGGTGGTGGAGGTGGACGGCCATCACCTGATCGAGACGGGCGCGATCATGGAGCATCTGATCGCCCGCGCCGGCTACCGCTTCGGCCCGCCCGCCGACGCGCAGGGCGCGATCCTCTACCGCCAGTTCCTTCATTATGCCGAAGGATCGATGATGCCACCGCTGCTGGCGTTGCTGGTCGTGGGCAAGCTCGGCCTGCTCGGACGTCCCGCGCGGTCAACGGTGCAGGGCATGCTGGACGATCATCTCGACTGGCTGGAGAGCGAACTGACGACGCGGCGTTATTTTGCGGGGGACGCCTTCACCGCCGCCGACATGATGATGAGCTTCCCGCTGGAGGCGTCGCGCGCACGCGGCGGCCTTGACAGCAAGCGTCCGCATCTGATCCGCTGGCTGGAAGAGATGCATGCGCGGCCGGCCTATCAGGCCGCGCTGAAAACCGGGGGACATTATGCCTACGCCTGATCGCCGCACCCTGCTGCGCTATGCCGCCGCTGGCCTTGCCACATCGCTCATCAGCCCGCGCCTGTTCGCGCAGGACAAGGCAGGCGAGGCGCTCAAATCCCTGGCCGGCGGTATCACGCCGATCGGCAAGGCCGAGCGCGCCGACCGCCTAGCCCGCGCGCAGACGATGATGCAGGCGGCCGGTATCGACGCCCTGCTGGTTGAGCCGGGCGCCAGCCTCATTTATTATAGCGGCATCCGCTGGCATCGCAGCGAGCGCGTGACCGCGCTGGTCATCCCGGCCAGCGGCACGCCTCTGGTCGTCTGCCCCTTTTTCGAGAAACCCTCGATCGACGAATCGCTGGCGATCCCGGCGGAAGTCCGCGTCTGGCAGGAACATGAAAGCCCCTATGCGCCGATCGCCGACTATCTGACCGCGAAGGGGCTGGCCAAGGGGCGCATCGGTATCGAGGAAACCGTCCGCTATTTCGCGGTCGATGGGATCAAGGCCGCGCTGCCCGCCGCAAGCCTTGTGAAAGACCCCGTCACCCGCGCCGTCCGCATGCGCAAGACGGCGGCCGAAATCGCGCTGATGCAAACGGCCGCCGACGTCACCATGGCGGCCTATCGCTGGACCTACCCACAGGTGAAGGCCGGCATGCCTCCCGCCGATATCGGCGCGCTGATGAGCGCGGCGACGAAGCAACTGGGCGGGCAGGTGGAATTCAACCTGATCCTGCTCGGCGAAGCGGCCGCCTATCCGCATGGTTCCGGCAAGCCGCAGGCGGTGCGCGCGGGGGAGGTCGTGCTGATGGACTGCGGCTGCACGGTTGAGGATTATCAGTCCGATATCAGCCGCACCTGGGTCCATGGCGCGGCGCCCAGCGCGCAGCAGCGCAAGGTCTGGAACGACGTGTCGCAGGGGCAGAAGATCGCCTTCGCCTCCGCGAAACTCGGCACCCCCGCCGGTTCGGTCGATGACGCTGTGCGTGGCTATTATGAGAAACAGGGTTATGGCCCCGGCTATGCGCTGCCCGGCCTTTCGCACCGCACTGGCCATGGCATCGGCATGGAAGGGCATGAACCGGTCAACCTCGTCCATGGCGAAACGACGAAGCTGGACGTCGGCATGTGCTTCTCCAACGAACCGGGCCTCTATCTGCCCGGCGTGATGGGCGTGCGCATGGAGGATTGCTTCCATATGACCGCACAGGGACCGGCGTGGTTCTCGAAGCCGCCGGTGTCGATTGAAGAGCCGATTGGCTGACAACCATCCGTCACCCCGGCCTTGAGCCGGGGTCCCGCTGCCTTGCGTCGGCGGGAAGAAGCGGGATCCCGGCTCAAGGCCGGGGTGACGCAGGATGTTATGGAAATAACTGAAGGAATGGCATGAGGCTCTTAGACCTATTGCGTGATGCTACAGATTGGATTGGCGATGCTGGGACTATATATGCCGTATTCCCTTGGCTTCCTGACGCGGAAGCGATCATCTTAAATCCCGCACCTGATACGACGGAAACAATTGAGCGTGACGGTCGAACATACGCCTACTTCTTGGAAACCTTCCTCATTCAGGAATTTATGGAGGGCTTGGAGGAAGGTTTGTCGGAGGAGCAAAAATGTGATCTGTTGATCCAATATGCGATGAACGACGCATAGAACCAAACCTCTCAATCATCACGACCAAATCCCCCGCTTGTGCGGCGGGCCGCTTCCCACTAAATCGCCCCCATGACCTCGACCAACGACATTCGCCGCTCTTTCCTCGACTATTTCGGGGCCAACGGCCACACCATCGTTCCGTCCGCGCCGCTGGTGCCGCACAACGACCCGACGCTGATGTTCGTGAACGCCGGCATGGTGCCGTTCAAGAATGTCTTCACGGGTCTGGAAACGCGCCCCTACAAGACCGCGACGTCGAGCCAGAAGTCGGTCCGCGCCGGCGGCAAGCATAACGACCTCGACAATGTCGGCTATACCGCGCGCCACCATACTTTCTTCGAAATGCTGGGGAATTTCAGCTTCGGCGACTATTTCAAGGAACAGGCGATCCATCATGCCTGGACCCTGCTGACGAAGGAATGGGGGCTTCCCGCCGAAAAGCTGACCGCGACCGTCTATCACACGGACGATGAGGCGTTCGACCTGTGGAAGAAGATTGCCGGGCTTCCCGACCACAAGATCATCCGCATCCCGACCAAGGATAATTTCTGGGCGATGGGCGACAGCGGCCCGTGCGGTCCCTGCTCGGAAATCTTCTACGATCATGGCGACCATATCTGGGGCGGCCCTCCCGGTTCGCCGGAGGAAGATGGCGACCGCTTCGTCGAAATCTGGAACCTCGTCTTCATGCAATATGAGCAGGAAGCCAACGAGATCGTTTCGGAACTGCCCAGACCCTCGATCGACACCGGCATGGGGCTGGAGCGCATCGCGGCCGTCATGCAGGGCGTCCACAACAATTATGACACCGACACGTTCAAGGCGCTGATCGCCGATTCCGCCGCGCTCACGAAGACCGCGAGCGATGGCGAATTTCAGGCCAGCCACCGCGTCATCGCCGACCATCTGCGCTCGACCAGCTTCCTGATCGCCGACGGCGTGCTGCCCGCCAATGAAGGTCGCGGCTATGTTCTGCGTCGCATCATGCGCCGCGCCATGCGCCATGCGCATATCATCGGCGCGAAAGACCCGCTGATGTATCGCCTCGTCTCCAGCCTCGTGTCGGAAATGGGCGGCGCCTATCCCGAACTGGTCCGCGCCCAGCCGTTGATCGAGGAAACCTTGCTGCGGGAGGAAACCCGGTTCCGCAAGACGCTGGAAAACGGCCTCAAGCTGCTGGACGAAGCGACTGTTGGCCTCAGCGAAGGCGGCACGCTGCCCGGCGAAACCGCGTTCAAGCTCTATGATACCTATGGCTTCCCCTATGACCTGACCGAAGATGCGCTGCGCACCCAGGGCCTGTCGGTCGACCGTGCCGGTTTCGACGCCGCCATGGCGGAACAGAAGGCCGCCGCGCGCGCCGCCTGGAAGGGGTCAGGCGAAAAGGCATCGGACGAAATCTGGTTCGACATCGCGGAGAAGGCCGGCAACACCGAATTCGTCGGCTATTCGTCCACCAAGGGCGAAGGCGAGGTTCTGGCCATCGTCAAGGATGGCGCGAATATTGACAGCGCGACCGCTGGCGACGTGGTGACGATCATCACCAACCAGACGCCTTTCTATGGCGAAAGCGGCGGCCAGAATGGCGATGCTGGCACCATCACGTCGCTCGCCGGACTGGTGGCCGACGTGGCTGACACGTCCAAGCCGCTCGGCCGCCTGCACGCGCATCAGGCGACGATCAACGCGGGCAGCGTCAAGCTGGGCGACACGGTCAACCTGTCGGTCGATGTCGAGCGTCGCGACCGCATCCGCGCCAACCATAGCGCCACCCATCTGCTGCATGCCGCCCTCCGCAAGGAACTGGGCGCACATGTCACGCAGAAGGGCAGCATGGTTGCGGCCGAGCGCCTGCGCTTCGACTTCAGCCATCCTGAAGCGCTGACCCATGCCCAGATCGCGACGATCGAGGCCGATGTGAACGCGGAGATCCGCCATAATGAGGAAGTCACGACCCGCCTCATGACCCCGGACGATGCCATCGCTGCCGGCGCCATGGCGCTGTTCGGCGAGAAATATGGCGATGAAGTGCGCGTTCTTTCCATGGGCCTGCCGGGCGAACCGGGCGGCAACAGCTATTCGGTCGAACTGTGCGGCGGCACCCATGTCCGCGCGACCGGCGATATCGCCCTGTTCAAGATCGTGTCGGAAAGCGCCGTGTCGAGCGGCGTCCGCCGGATCGAGGCGCTGACCGGCGAAGCAGCCCGGCTGTGGCTGATCGACCGCGACGACAAGCTGCGCCAGACCGCCGCCGCGCTCAAGACCTCGCCCGACGACGTGCCCGCGCGCATCGCCGCGCTGGTTGAGCAGAGCCGCAAGCTGGAGCGCGAACTGGCCGATGCGAAGAAGGCGCTGGCGCTGGGCGGCGGCGGTTCCGCGCAGGCGGCTGGCCCTGAAAAGGTCGGCAGTGTCGACTTCCTGGGTCAGGTTATCGACGGCCTCGACCCCAAGGAATTGCGCGGCATCGTGGACGGCAACAAGAAGACCCTGGGCAGCGGCGTGTCCGCTGTGCTGGCCGTCGTCGAAGGCCGCGCCACCATTGCCGTGGGCGTCACCGACGATCTGACCGGCACGTTCAGCGCGGTCGATCTGGTCCGCGCCGGCGTGGAAGCGCTGGGCGGCAAGGGCGGCGGTGGCCGTCCCGACATGGCGCAGGGCGGTGGTCCCGACGGCGACAAGGCACAAGCCGCGATCGATGCGGTCAAGGCTGCGCTCGCCAGCGTCCCGGCCTGAGATCGGGGCGGCGTCACGTCATGACGCCGTCCATCCCCATGCTCCGCCTGTTCCTGACATCGCTGCTGTTGGTAGCGCCTCTTGCTGCGCAGGCTGCCGAACCGGTGGTCGTTACCTCGCCCGCACCCCTGCCGGCCACGCATGATCGCGCCCGTCTGTTTCTGGGTGGCAGCATCGACATGGGCAAAGCAACCGACTGGCAGCGCGACATGATCGCGGCGCTGACCGATGAGCGGGTCGCCATCCTCAATCCGCGCCGGCCCGACTGGAACCCGGCGTGGAAGCCGGAAGCGAGCGACCCGAATTTCCGGCAACAGGTGGAATGGGAGCTGGCCGCGCTCGACAGTGCGGATATCATCATCCTCTACTTCGCGCCGGGATCGCAAAGCCCGGTAAGCCTGCTCGAAATGGGGCTGCATGCCAGGTCGGGAAAGCTCGTCATCTACTGCCCCGATGGTTTCTGGCGAAAGGGCAATGTGGATATCACGGCCGAGCGTTACGGCGCGAAGCAGGTTTCGTCCTTTGAACAACTCCTGCGGGAAGTGCGCGGGCGCATCGCGACGGTCAACCGCGCGCTCGACTGATCGCGCCTTTCTCATCAGTACCAGCTTGGGCTAAAGCCCTGTCATGGCCATCGATCTTCCCGCGCTCCTGACCGACATCACCGCCGCAATGGCCGCTGCCGACGATCGCGGCACCGTCGCCAGCTACATCCCCGAACTGGCGAAGGTCGATCCGGCGCAATTCGGTATCGCCATCGCGACGTCCGACGGGCGGATGCTGACCGGCGGGGACGCGGACACGGGCTTTTCGATCCAGTCCATATCCAAGGTCTTCGCCCTGACGCTTGCGCTGGGCAAGGTCGGCGACCAGCTATGGGCGCGGGTCGGGCGGGAGCCGTCTGGCAATGCCTTCAATTCCATCACACAATTGGAACGGGAGGAGGGCATCCCACGCAATCCTTTCATAAACGCCGGCGCCATTGTCGTGTCGGACGTGAACCTTGGTGGCCATCAGCCGCGCGTGGCGATCGGTGAGATGTTGCGCTTCATGCGCTATCTGACCGGTGACGACAGCATCGCGATCAATGAGGATGTTGCGGCGTCGGAAACCGCGACCGGCTTTCGCAACATGGCGCTCGCCAACTATATGCGCGCGTTCAACAATGTCAGGCATCCGGTCGATCTGGTGCTGGGCAGCTATTTCCACCAATGCGCGATCGAGATGAATTGCCGCCAACTGGCGCTCGCCGGTCGCTATCTCATGCTGGACGGGCGCCATCCCGACGGGGGCAGGGTGGTGTCGCCCAGTCGCGCCCGGCGTATCAATGCGCTGATGCTGACCTGCGGCCATTATGATGCGTCGGGCGACTTCGCCTTTCGCGTCGGTATTCCCGGCAAGTCGGGCGTAGGCGGCGGCATCCTGGCCATCGTCCCCGGCCGTGCCTCGATCGCGGTCTGGTCGCCGGGCCTCAACGACAGCGGCAATAGCCAGCTTGGCACGCAGGCACTGGAAATGCTGGCGCGTCGCACCGGCTGGTCGGTATTCAGCCCGCCTGAGGAAGGCGATTAAGGCACCTCGTCCGCGCGCAGGCGCCGCAGCTTGGGCGCGGTTTCCAGTTGCGCGGCTTCCTTGATCCCGACGCGCAGATCCTCGCGCGTCTGGTGGATCGACGCGATCACCGGCCCCATGGCGACGCCCAGATCGACCAGCGCCGTCTCCGCTAGTTGCAGCGAGCTTTCCAGCGTCTCCGGCACCGCATCGCTGGCCCCGGCCTTGTAGAGTTGCGCCGCATGATCGGTATCGCGCGCGCGCGCGATGATCGGCAGGTCGGGCACCCAGCCGCGCACCCGCTTCGTCACCCGCACCGACAGCACCGGGTCGTCCATCGTCAGAATGAGTGCACGGGCATGGCCCAGCCGCAACCGGTCCAGCGTTTCGGCGCGCGCGACGTCGCCAAACAGGATCGGATAGCCCAGTCGCCGGGCCTCCGCGACGACATCCGGGTCCGATTCGACCACGATGAAGCGCTGCTTGTGCATCTTGAGGAGGTCGCACACCATGCGACCCACCCGGCCAAAGCCGATGACCACAGCGGCAGCCTCCGTATGCTCCTCGGTCGCTTCAACCACCTCCTCGCCCAACGCCATTTCCAGCCGGCGGGCGATATCATGGCCGATCCGCGCCAGCAGCGGCGTGATGGTGAGGCCGATGGCGGTCACGATCTGCCAGAAGGCGGCGGTGGACGGCAGGATCAGTTGCGCGGCCGCAGCGGCCGACAGCACGATCAGGGTGGTTTCCGACGGGCTGGACATCAGCACGCCGACCTCCAGCGCCACGCCCTTGCGCGCGCCCGAGAAGTAGAGCAGCCCCGCCGTCACCAGCGTCTTGGCCAGCACCACGCCGACCACCGCCATCATCAGGCTTGGCCAGTTGGCCAGGATCACGCGGATGTCGAGGCTCATGCCCACGGTGATGAGGAACACGCCCAGCGCCAGCCCCTTGAACGGAGCGGTCATCACCTCGACTTCGCTATGATAGTCCGTCTCGGCGATCAGCAGGCCCGCGAGCAGCGCGCCCACGATCGGCGACAGGCCGGCAATCGATGTCGCCAGGCTGGATATGATGACCACCAGCAGGCTGGCCGCCAGAAACACTTCCGGGCTCTTGGTTCGGGCTGCCTGGCTGAACACATGGGGCAGGATGACGCGGCCCAGCACCAGCATGACGGCGATGGTGACCCCGCCCTTCATCAGCGTATTGGCCATTTCGCCCCAGGCGCCGTCCGGGCTGGCCGCGACGGAGGGGGCGAGGGCGCCCAGCATGAAGATGATGGGGACCAGCGCCAGATCCTCGAACAGCAGCATCGAGAAGGCCGCGCGTCCGACCGCGCTTTGGGTGCCGACCATGGGCAGCACGACGGCGGTGGATGAGAGGGCGAGCGCCAGCCCCAGCCCGATGGCGCCGGCAGTCGGCTGGCCCAGGAAATAGAGGCCCATGGCGATCAGCAGCGCGCCGCCGATCAGTTCCGCGGCGCCCACGCCGAACACCTGCGTGCGCATGGTCCACAATCTTCGGAAACTCAGTTCCAGCCCGATGGAAAAGAGCAACAGGATGACGCCCAGCTCGGCAAATGGTTCGATCGCCGCCCGGTTCGATATCGTGACATGATAGAGCCAGGGATATTGTTCCACCAGCGACCCAAGCCCAGCGGGTCCGACCGCCAGGCCGACAAGGATGAAGCCGATTACCGGGCTGATGCGGAAACGGGCAAAACCCGGAATGACAAGGCCAGCGGCCCCCAGAATGACAAGGGAGTCGCTGAAGCTGTTGGGATTGATTGCGCCGGCCATATCGGCATCATTGCGGCAACTGGCCGCAATATCCAGTCCTTTGGCAGGAAAAAGCCTGTCATCTTTGCTGGTGCGGACGATGGGACTTGAACCCATATTCCCAGGGGGAGGCGGATTTTAAGTCCGCTGCGTCTACCGATTTCGCCACGTCCGCTTGGCAGCATCGCCAGGCCGCGTCTCAGTGGCGGCTGGCGCGCGGCAGGTCAAGGGCGATCGCGCGTGACAGGTCGATCGCGATCAGCATCAACGCAATGGTGGCTTCAGGCGCCCTTGCCGTTCAGCCGTTCGCGCATTTCCTTGCCCGGCTTGAAATAGGGAACGCGCTTGGCATCCACCGGCACCTGCTCGCCTGTGCGCGGATTGCGCCCCGTGCGGGCATCGCGTGCGCGCGTGGTGAATGCGCCAAAGCCGCGCAATTCGACACGGCCGCCGGTAGACAGGCGGTCGACGATCTCCCGGAAGAAAAGATCGACGATCTTTTCCACTTCCGGCAGACTGAGGCCGGGATTTTCCTCGGCCAGTTTCTGGATCAGTTCCGAACGGATCATTGGATCTCCAGCGCCCCTCTGCTGTGCCCCTGCGCTGTTATAGATAATCCGCAAGGCGTTGACAATCGGCGAACAAGAGGGTCGTTACGTTTCCAGAAGGATGATGCGATCAAGGACATGAAAAAGCCCGCCGGACGATGGTCCGGCGGGCTTTTCTGTCACTTCGAAAGCGGAAGGGATTAGCCTTCGCTCTTCGCCTTGAGCGCTTCGCCCAGGATGTCGCCCAGCGACGCGCCGCTGTCGGACGAGCCATACTGCGCCACAGCCTGCTTCTCTTCGGCGATCTGCATTGCCTTGACCGAGAAGGTCGGCTTCTTGGCGCGGTCGAAACCGGTCACCATGGCGTCGAACTTCTGGCCGACCTGGAAGCGTTCCGGACGCTGTTCGTCGCGGTCGCGACCCAGGTCGCTGCGCTTGATGAAGCCGGCAGCGCCGTCTTCGCCAGCCTGGACTTCCAGACCGCCGTCGCGGACTTCCAGAACCGTCACGGTGACGATCGAGTTCTTGTTGAGGCCGGCAGCCGCAGCAGCGGTGCCACCAGCGGCCGGGCCGCCACGTTCAAGCTGCTTCATGCCGAGGCTGATGCGCTCCTTCTCGACGTCGATGTCGAGAACGACGGCCTGAACCGACTCGCCCTTGCGGTGCAGCGCCAGCGCGTCTTCGCCCGAAATGCCCCAGGCGATGTCCGACATGTGGACCATGCCGTCCACGTCGCCGTCCAGGCCGATGAACAGGCCGAATTCGGTCGCATTCTTGACTTCGCCTTCGACGGTCGAACCGATCGGGTGACGTTCGGCGAAAGAATCCCACGGGTTCGACTGGGCCTGCTTGAGGCCGAGCGAAATGCGGCGCTTTTCGGGATCGACTTCGAGGACCAGAACTTCGACTTCCTGGCTGGTCGAAACGATTTTGCCGGGGTGGACGTTCTTCTTGGTCCAAGACATTTCCGACACGTGGACCAGACCTTCGATGCCCGGCTCCAATTCGACGAACGCACCATATTCGGTGATGTTCGTGACGCGGCCCGACAGCTTCGCACCGATCGGATACTTGGCGGCGGCGCCTTCCCACGGATCGCTTTCCAGCTGCTTCATGCCGAGGCTGATGCGCTGGGTGTCGCGGTTGATGCGGATGATCTGGACACGGACGGTGTCGCCAATGTTGATCATCTCGTTCGGGTGGTTGATGCGCTTGTACGACAGGTCGGTGACGTGCAGCAGGCCATCGATGCCGCCCAGGTCAACGAACGCACCATAATCGGTGATGTTCTTGACGACGCCTTCGATGATCTGGCCTTCGGCCAGCGTCTGAATGAGGCCGCTGCGCTGTTCGGCGCGGGTTTCTTCCAGAATGGCGCGGCGCGACACGACGATGTTGCCGCGGCGGCGATCCATCTTCAGGATCTGGAAGGGCTGCGGAATGTCCATCAGCGGGGTGACATCGCGCACGGGGCGGATATCGACCTGCGAGCCGGGCAGGAACGCCACGGCGCCGTCGAGGTCGACGGTGAAGCCACCCTTGACGCGGCCGAAGATGACGCCTTCGACGCGGGCGCTCTCGGTGAACTCGCTTTCCAGCTTGTCCCAGGCGGCTTCGCGGCGGGCGCGGTCGCGCGACAGCATCGCTTCGCCATGGGCGTTTTCGACGCGGTCGACATAGACTTCGACTTCGTCGCCGACCTTCAGGTCAGCCTTCTGGCCCGGCGCGGCGAATTCGCGCAGCGGCACGCGGCCTTCCGACTTCAGGCCTACGTCGATGACGGCCAGGTCGTTTTCGATGGCGGTAACGGTGCCCTTGACGACGCGGCCTTCAAAGCCGCCGTCTTCACCACCGAGAGAATCATTGAGAAGCGCGGCGAAATCGTCGCGCGAGGGGAATGCCGTAGAGGCCATGGTTGGTCCTTCACTCATCATTGCTGGCCAATCGGTTGTGTCCGATGGTCTTTGGCCAAACCACGCGCAGGACCGAATATCCGGCGCGTATCCAAGGGGTTATGGTCATGAAACGCGCAAGCAAGATAAGCGAAAAGGGCGCCCGGAAACTCCGCGCGCCTTGTCGGGTCACTATTTTGAGCGACCTTCAAGCTGGGCGTCCACAAGCGCAATGGCCCTCTGGACGGCGGCGTCTATAGTCAAATCGCTCGTATCTAGCAAGTCCGCCCCCTGCGCGACCTTCAGCGGGGCATGGTCCCGGCTCATGTCGCGGGTGTCGCGCGCCTGAATGTCAGCGATCAGGCTGTCCATATCGGGATGGCCGCCATGGGACAGGGCGTCCTTGTAGCGCCGTTCCGCGCGGACATGGACGCTGGCGGTGACGAAGATCTTGGCGTCGGCATCGGGGGCGATGACGGTGCCGATGTCGCGCCCGTCCAGGATCGCGCCGCCCGGCTGGGTGGCGAAATCGCGCTGACGTTGGACCAGCGCGTCCCGCACGCTCTGATGCACCGACACGCGCGAGGCGAGGCTGCCGACGGCTTCGCTGCGCAGCGCCGGATCGGCCAGAATAGCGTCATCGAAACCGGCTGCGGCCAGCGCGTCATCCTCATGATCGGGATCGCCGCCGGCTTTCAGCACCGACAGGCCCACCGCGCGATAGAGCAGGCCAGTGTCCAGCACGGGAAGGCCGTAATGCCGCCCCAGCGCCTTGGCGATGGTACCCTTGCCCGATGCGGCGGGGCCGTCGACGGCGATGATCATGCAATCGCTCCCAGCGACCGAAGGAGGGGCAGGAAGGTCGGAAAGCTGGTAGCGACCGGGCGCATGTCGTCAATGGTGACGCCGTCCTTCGACACCAGCCCCGCCACGGCAAAGCTCATCGCGATGCGATGGTCCAGCCTGGTGGCGATCGGCCCGCCACCGGGCAGAGCCACGCCGCCGCTGCCTTCGATGATGATGCCATCTTCCAGTTCTTCGACGGTCACGCCGATGGCGCGCAGTCCCTGCGCCATCGTGGTGATCCGGTCCGATTCCTTGACGCGCAGTTCCTCCAGCCCGCGGAAGATGCTGCGCCCCTTTGCAAAGGCTGCGGCGATGAAAGCGACGGGATATTCGTCGATCATGCTGGGCGCGCGGGCCGGATCAGGCTCCACGCCCTGCAATGCGGAGGCGGTAACGATCAGGTCGCCGACCGGCTCGCCACCCACTTCGCGCGCGTTCACGACCTCGATCGATCCGCCCATTTCACGCAGCAGGTCGATCAGGCCGGCGCGCGTACCGTTGAGGCCGACATTCTCGATCGTCACCTGCGATCCCGGCACCAGCAGCGCCGCGACCATCGGGAAAGCGGCGGAAGAGGGGTCGCCCGGCACCACGATATTCTGCGGCTTGAGTTCCGCTTCGCCGACCAGCGTGATGATGCGCGTGCCGTCCGCCTGCACCTCGACATTCAGGTTCGCCCCGAAGCCCCTCAGCATGCGTTCGCTATGATCGCGGGTCGGGATCGGCTCGACCACGCGGGTGATGCCCGGCGTGTTGAGGCCAGCCAGCAATATCGCCGACTTCACCTGCGCCGACGCGACCGGCAGGGTATAGTCGAGCGGCACGGCCGGGCAGGCGCCCTTCATCGTGAGCGGCAGGCGATTCCCCGGACTGGTGGTGAAGCTGGCGCCGGTGTGCGACAGCGGCTCCGTCACACGCGCCATGGGGCGCTTGCTCAGCGAAGCGTCGCCGGTGAAGGTGGCGGAGAGGTCATGGCTGGCGAGCAGGCCCATCAGCAGGCGGGTCGAGGTGCCGCTATTGCCCATGTCCAGTGCGGTTTCCGGCTGGAGCAACCCGCCCACGCCGACGCCATGGATATGCCACACGCCATCCTCGTCGCGCTCGATCGTCGCGCCCATCGCCCGCATGGCGGCGGCAGTGGCCAGCACATCCTCGCCCTCCAGCAGGCCTTCGACCCGACTTTCGCCGATCGCCAGCGCCGACAGCATCAGCGAGCGGTGGGAAATGCTCTTGTCGCCCGGCACGGTAACGCGGCCGGACAAAGCGGGCGCGGCGGTGAAGGTGCGGGGGGTGGGGGTATCGCTATGCTGGGTCACGGGATGTCCGTTGTCATGGAACCGAAAAAATGCGAGCGGCTTTTGACAGCGCGATCCCGCTATGGCAAGGCGCCCGACGTTTCGCGGGCAACCTGTGCGTTGCGCCGCGTGATTTCTGTTTGAAGCATCGAAGAAGGAACAGGCCGGACATGGTGAAGGCTGAATGGGGCACGAAGCGGACCTGCCCGAAATGCGCGACTCGCTTCTACGACCTGGGCAAGGACGATCCGGTAACCTGCATCAATTGCGGCAGCGCCTGGGAGCCGGAACCGGTGCTGAAGTCGAAGCAGCCGCTTCCCTATGAAGAAGCGCCCAAGAAGGTGATCGAGACAGCCGACGGCGAGTTGGAAACGGCCGATGACGATCTGGACATCGACGTCGATGACGACGGTGATTCGCCGGATAATGACGTCGATCTGGGCGGTGACGACGACCTGGGCGTCGACGCTGGCAACGACGACGACAACGACGACAATTAATTGAAATTTCTGCTTGCCAACGGGGTCGGACGACCCTAGAGGCAGCGACCTCCGAAGCGCCGGACCCAAGCGGCGCTTCACTGGTACGGGGCCTTAGCTCAGCTGGGAGAGCGCCTGCATGGCATGCAGGAGGTCAGCGGTTCGATCCCGCTAGGCTCCACCAATTTTTCGGAACCAGAAAATGTCCACGGGACATTTTTCCGAAAAATTCCCGAACGCAAGTGAGGGGATAGACGTTGAGGATCATAACTGATCTGGACGTCATACATGCGACCGACGGCATATGCCGGACATGGTCCGACCAAAGGGTCGCGGCATCGCCGCGACAGGATGGGGCCTTAGCTCAGCTGGGAGAGCGCCTGCATGGCATGCAGGAGGTCAGCGGTTCGATCCCGCTAGGCTCCACCAATTTTCAAAGAAATTTGGTGCGACGACATAGACCGGTTTGGAGCCGTGATCGTTATGGCCTTTCCTGGCATTGGCCGGGTTTCTGCATCCGGGATTGTCCGGGGATTATCGCCGCTCAATCGCGGCGGCGGCTAACGACCAGAGGTGGACGTCCGGCGGTCATTTTGACCTGCCCCATAGCCGTCACCCCAGCAAAGGCTGGGGTCTTAAGCGGAGACAGAAAGAGGCCGGCCGCCTAGCGCTATCCGTTTACGGAACGTGCGCCTGCCTGAGATGCCAGCCTCCGCTGGCATGACGGTTGAAGATCAAGGGAAGGGACAGAGGTCCGCTCCCGACCATTTGCGGACAATCTGTGCTCCTGCGAAAGCAGGAGCCTAGGGGCGGTCTAGCGCTTCTTTGCCCTGGGTTCCTGCCTTCGCAGGAACACGGCTGAGTTAAAACTCAACCGCCCGCTCATCACCCATTTCACCCATCAAGACAGCGTCGTCAGCCGCTCACGCTCACAAAGCTATCCATCACCCTTTTGCGCCCGGCCGTTTCGAAATCGATCTCCAGCTTGTTGCCCTCGATCTCCGCGACGGTGCCGTAACCGAACTTCTGGTGGAACACGCGCAGCCCGACGCTCATGTCGCTGCGGCCCTTGTTGCCCAGCGATACAGCCGATGCCCGCGCCTCCACGATTCGCACCGGCTCCTTGCTGAACTGTCCGGTCGACTGCGCCCGTTGCCAGCCCGGCCCACGGCCGCTGCCGCGCGCGACATTGGCGAAGGGGTCGTCCCGTTCCGACCAGTTGGCGCGCCACAGCGACGCGCCGCCCGACATGCTGCTTTCCGATTCGACATGTTCGGGCGGCAATTCGCCGACGAATCGTGACGGGATGCTGCTGGTCCACTGGCCGTAGATGCGGCGGTTGGCGGCGTGCAGGATGGTGCAGCGCTTGCGCGCCCGCGTGATCGCCACATAGGCGAGGCGGCGCTCCTCTTCCAGGCTGTTGAGCCCGCCTTCGTCCAGCGCCCGTTGCGACGGGAAGATGCCTTCCTCCCAGCCCGCCAGGAACACCGTGTCGAACTCCAGCCCCTTGGCGGCATGGATGGTCATGATCGTGACCTTGGCGGCTTCCGACTGCGCCTCATTGTCCATAACGAGGCTGACATGCTCCAGAAACGCGCCCAGCGTCTCATATTCTTCCATCGCGCGGGTCAGTTCGGTCAGGTTTTCCAGCCGCCCGGCGCTTTCGGTCGTGCGCTCCGCCTGCAACATCGCGGTATAGCCGCTTTCGTCCAATATCTGCCGCGCCAGCTCCGCATGGGGCAGTTGCGCCGCCCGATCGCGCCAGCGCGCCAGATCGCCCACGAAATTGCCCAGCGACCGCCGTGCCTGCGGCGTCAGTTCGTCGGTGTCGAGTATCCGCGCCGCCGCCAGCGTCAGCGGGATACCTTCCGCCCGCGCCAGCCGGTGCAGCTTCTCCACCGCCTTGTCGCCCAACCCGCGCTTGGGCACATTGACGATCCGCTCGAACGCCAGATCGTCGGCCGGCTGGTTGACGAGCCGCAGATAGGCCAGCGCGTCGCGGATTTCCGCCCGCTCATAAAAGCGAAAGCCGCCGACGATGCGATAGGGCAGGCCGATCTGGATGAACCGGTCTTCGAACTCGCGGGTCTGATGCTGGGCGCGGACGAGGATCGCGACCTCGTCCAGCGATCCGCCCTTGCGCTGCACCGATTCGATCTCGTCGCCGATGCGCCGGGCTTCTTCCGGCCCGTCCCATACGCCGACCACCTGTACCTTTTCACCAACGTCGATATCGGTCCACAGCGTCTTGCCGAGGCGATTGCCATTTTCCGCGATCACCCCGGATGCCGCGCCTAGGATATGCGGCGTGGAGCGATAATTCTGCTCCAGTCGGATGATGGTCGCGCCCGGAAAATCCTTTTCGAACCGTAGGATATTGGCGACCTCTGCGCCGCGCCATGAATAGATGGACTGGTCGTCATCGCCGACGCAGCAGATATTCTTGCGCGTCTGGGCCAGCAGCCGCAGCCACAGATACTGGCTGCTATTGGTGTCCTGATATTCGTCCACCATGATATAACGGAACCGCTGCTGATATTGCTCCAGCACGTCGCGATGCGTCTTCAAAATCGTGAGAGCATGGAGCAGCAAGTCACCGAAATCGCATGCATTCACGTCGCGCAGCCGCGCCTGATAGGCGGCATAGAGCTTCTGCCCCTTGCCATGGGCATAGCCCTCCGCTTCGCCTGCGCCGACATCGGCCGGGGTCCAGCCCTTATTCTTCCACTGGTCGATCAGGCCCGCCAGTTGCCGCACCGGCCAGCGCTTCTCGTCAATCCCTTCTGCCTGCACCAGTTGTTTCAGCAGTCGCAACTGGTCGTCGGTGTCGAGGATGGTGAAATTGGATTGCAGCCCGACCAGTTCGGCATGGCGCCGCAGCATCTTGGCGGCGATCGCGTGGAAGGTGCCCAGCCAGGGCATCCCCTCCACCGCGTCACCGATCATCCGGCCGACGCGGGCACGCATTTCGCGCGCCGCCTTGTTGGTGAAGGTCACCGCCAGAATTTCGGACGGCCAGGCCCGCCGCGTCCCGATCAGATGCGCCAGCCGCGCGGTCAGCGCTGCCGTCTTGCCCGTCCCCGCGCCGGCCAGCACCAGCACCGGACCTTCCGTGGTCAGCACCGCCTCGCGTTGCGGTGGGTTCAGCCCGTCCAGATAGGGCGGATCATTGGGGGAGGGAGCAGGCACGGTCATGATCGATCAACTAGGCATGGGAAGGGGCGGGGGCAAGGGCATGGCCCTTGCAGCGACCGTCCTTCTATGAGAACAAAAGGCGAATCATGCAAGGGAGCAACAGAGATGCTGACGGGACGATGCCAGTGCGGGGCGATCCGCTATGAAGCGAGCGGCGACCCGGCCTATAGCGCGCTGTGCCATTGCAGGGATTGCCGCGCCAGCGCCGGCGCGCCGATGGTCGGCTGGGCGCTGTTTCCGGAAGATGCGGTTAAGATCGAAGGGACGGCGGTACGTTACCAGTCGTCGGAAAACGCCACGCGCCATTTCTGCGGCACCTGCGGCACCGGCCTTTTCTACACCAATCCGGTCGTCTTTCCCGGTGCGATCGATATCCAGACGGGCACGCTGAACGATGCCGACGCCTTGCCGCCCCAAGCGCGCATCCAGATGGCGGACGCCCCTTCATGGGTAGAAAGGGCACATGAACTGCCTGCCTTCGCCCGTTATCCCGAAGGACCATAAACAGGAGCGACATTCATCCGGTCGCAGCCATGCCTCGTTTCGTCGTCGGGACGGAACGGGCCTGTCACGATCCCGGTTTTTGCTCCGAACGGGGTGAGAACATAGGAAAGGATGATCCCGATGAAATCCATCATGCTCGCAAGCGTCGCGATGCTTAGCTTCACCGCCCCTGGCGGCATGGCCGTTGCGCAAGATATGCCTGCGCCCGCCAGCCAACCGCCCGGTGACGCCATGACGCCCCCGGAACAGCCTGCGCCCGCCGATCCGGCCGCTACGCCGCCATCGGCGCCGGTCGCTCCCGCTACACCTGCTGCGCCGACGCCACCCTCTGCCCCTATGCCACCACAGGCTGATCCCAATGCCGGGCAGCCGACCGGCGCCGTTCCGGCCGATCCGGGCATGGTTCCCGCGCCGGCTGGCGTACCGAACGATCCATCCGCGCCGGTCGGTTCGTCGTCCAATCCGGTGACTGTGGGCGGTAACATGACGCCGCCGCCGACCGATGCGAAGGATTATCCGGTCTGTACGCGCACCGTGCAGGACAGCTGCGTCAATCGCGGTGAAGCGCCTAAGGGTCGCAAGCGTTGATGGGTTGAGCGTCGGCGGCGGGGCTGGGCAGGGCGGCGATCAGCGCCGCCAGTCCGGCCCGGTCGCGCGCCGCATCGGCCAGGCTGTAACGATCCAGCACCGTCAGAAAGGCGTGGGTCGCTTCCGTCAATATGGCGGTCAGGCCGCACGACCGGCGGATTGCGCATGTTGCGCAGTCCGCCATTTTCATGTCCGGCTCACTATGACGCACCACCGCGCCGATGCTGATATCCGCCGCCGCGCGCGCCAGTCCGAAGCCGCCGCCGCGGCCGCGCTGCGTATGGATGAAGCCGCCCTGCGCCAGATGATGCACAACCTTCATCAGATGATTGCGCGATAATCCGTACCCGTCGGCGATCTCAGGGATCGTCGCTCGTCCGGACGGCGCGGCGGCGAGGTGGATCAGCACGCGCAGCGCATAGTCGGTATGGCGGGTCAATTGCATGGTTTTTGCGATAACGGGGTGCTGCTTGGCTTTCAAACATATATTCTATTTACACCTTAAAAGATGCAAATTAAATACATCTTATCGACTCGGAAAAAGGTCAATCAGATGTCCAACTCGCTGTCTCAAACCACCATCGCCATCGTGAAATCCACCGGTCCCGCGCTGCGCCAGCACGGCGTCGCCATTACCACGGCCATGTATGCCCGGCTGTTTCAGGATGAAGAGGTGAAGGCGATGTTTGACCAGACCGCACAGGATAGCGGCGAGCAGCCGAAACGGCTGGCTGCGGCGATCCTGGGCTATGCGGAAAATATCGATCGGCTGGAGGCGCTGGGCGGGGCCGTCGCGCGCATGGTCGCGCGCCATGTTCAGACCGGGGTGAAGCCAGACCATTATCCCAAGGTCGCCGCCGCCCTGCTGCCCGCCATCCGCGATGTACTGGGTGAGGAGGTCGCAACCGATGACGTGCTGGCCGCCTGGGCCGAAGCCTATCAGTTCCTCGCCGATATCCTTATCGGCGAAGAAGCGAAGGCCTATGCGCAGGCTGCCTGATCTCAATGGGGCGGAAGGTTCAGTCCTCAGCCCGTAACAAGGTGATCCGGGCCTTGCCGACATCGCGCACCGCGTCGACGGCAAAGCCTTTTACCGCCACATCCTCGCGCCGGTCCGTTTCGATGCTGATCCAGCTGGCCGCGCTGGTCCAGCCCAGCCGCGCCAGCTTGTCCAGTGCCACCTGACCCGCGCCGGTGCCATAGGGCGGGTCCATGAAAATGAGATCCAGTGGCTTGGGCGCCGATCCCAGCGCCAGCACGCTGGACGCACGGACATCCGGGCGGATGCCCAGCCGGTCGCCATTGGCACGGATGGCGTCCAACGCCGCCTTGTCCTGCTCCACGAACAGGCAGGATGCGGCGCCGCGCGACAACGCCTCGAAACCCAGCGCGCCCGACCCGGCGAAGAAATCGCCCACGGCCAGCCCCTCGAACGATCCGATGCGGCTGAGTAGCATGGAAAACAGCGTCTCGCGCGTCCGGTCGCCGGTAGGGCGGGTGGCGTCGCCCTTGGGCGCGGTCAGCGGCCGCCCGCGCCATTGGCCCGAAATGATCCTCATTCGCCTTCGGCCTTTCCGGCTTTCTTCAATGCGCCGCGGAACTGGGCCAGGTCATGCTGCCGCACTTCCTCGACCGCGCCGACCGGCAGTTCGCCCAGATGGAACGGGCCATAGCTGGTGCGGATCAGCCGGTTGACCTTCAGGTCCAGATGTTCGAGCACGCGGCGTACTTCGCGGTTCTTGCCTTCGGTCAGGGTCATTTCGATCCACTGGTTGCGGCCGGTGCGCCGTTCCAGATTGGCCTCGATCGGACCGTAGCGAATGCCGTCAATCTCCAGCCCGTCGAACAGGTCTTCCAGTTGCTGCTGGGTCACCTCGCCAAAGGCGCGGGCGCGATAGGTGCGCGGCACGCCGGTCGCGGGCAATTCCATCTCGCGCTTGAACCCACCATCGGTGGTCAGCAGCAGCAGCCCTTCGGTGTTCATGTCCAGCCGGCCGATCGGCATCACGCGCGGCAGGTCGGCGGGCAGGCGATCGTAGATGGTCGGTCGCCCGGCCGGATCGCGCTCGGTCGTCAGATAGCCGACCGGCTTGTGGAACAGGAACAGGCGCGTGGGTTCCGGTGCGGCGATCGCAACCTCATCCACCGTCACGCCATGCAATGACGTCAACAGCGTCGCAGGCGTATCGATCACCACGCCATCCTTGGCGATTCGCCCTTCCTCGATCATCCGCTCGATTTCACGGCGGGAGGCAACGCCGGCACGGGCCAGCAGCTTGGCGATGCGCTGCGGCTCGCCCTTGCCGTCGCTGGCGGCGGCATGGGCCGGATGCGGATTGGTGGTCGGTGTCGGCCCTTTCCCGCGCGGACGGCGCGGCGGATAGGATTTGACGACGTCGTCGCGCGGACGGTCGGGACGGCTGCGCTCCTGGCGCGGGCTGTCAGGGCGATCGGGCCGCACGCGCTCCTGCCGTGGGCTATCCGGGCGGGTTGCGGCGCGAGCACGCTCCTGCCGCACGCCATTCGGGCGGAAACCATCGCTGCCGGAGCGTTCTGTTCTGGGGCGTTCGCTCCGTTCGCTCTCCACGCGCGGACCACGCGGCTTGGCCGTCGTGTCGCGCGGGCCAGTGCCACGTACGGCACGCGCAGCGCTGTCGGCCCGGCTCCGATCGGGCCGTTCGCCGCGTGGACGCTCCGACTGGCTGTCGCCGCCCTTGTAAAAGCGTGGCTTGGCATCGGCCCGCTCGGCATCCCGGCCAGCCCCGCGATCCGGCGAAGCGCCAAAACGCCGCCCCGATCCGCCCTGGCCCGATCCGCCCTGGCCTGCTCCACCCCGGCCAGGACCGGTCGGGCGTTTCGGGCCGCCTGGTCCTCCCCGGCGGGGCGGTCCTGATTTTTTCGGCGGTTGCAAGATCGGGTTCCTTTTCATGAGCACTGGCCATTCCCATATGGGACAAAAGCCAGCAACAGGCTGAGATGTGCCACTCCGGCGCTTGGGCGAGGGAGACTGACCGTCCATCGGGCAACCCGGTGCGGGGGCGCGGCGTTTCTTCGGTTGCATGGCGGAATCAGGGCGGATCGGCAAATGTTTTTCGGGTTGGTGAAAGAGGGAGGCGCTGTCACGAAGCGTCGCAAGGCGATCCGCACCGTACTGGTGGTGGAGGATGAGCCGCTGGTCGCCTTCGATAATGAGCATGCGCTGGCGCAGGCCGGCTATCGGATCGCCGCCACCGTGGACGATCATGACCATGCCGTCCGGGTCATGAACGAAGGTGGCGTCGACCTGATCATCGCCGACGTTGCCATCCATGGTGAGAAGACGGGCATCGATGTTGCCCGCCACGCCGCCCTTCATGGTCTGCCGGTGTTGTTCGTCACTGGTCATTGCCCGGTCGAGGCGCGGGCGCTGGCGATCGGTTGCCTTGCCAAGCCCTATGGCCCCCGCGATCTGGTCGCGGCGATCGGCGTGGTCGATGCGCTACTGCGCGGCGTAAGGCGGCCGAAGCTGCCACCGGGCCTCAGCCTGTTCGAACTGCCGGGCTAATCGCCGCACAGCAGGCTTGCCTGGCGGCAATCTGGCCATATGGTGACGCCCGGATTGATGTTACCGGGGGACGCACGCTTTTATGACCGACGCCACGCAGGGCAGCCGCAGCTGGCTGGATGCCGTGAAGCCCTATGTGCAGAAGGGACCGCTCGCGGCCTTCTTCCTGGGCGTTTCGTCCGGCTTTCCTTATGCGATGATCGGCGCCACGCTGACCACCCGGCTGGCACAGGACGGCATCGACAAGAAGGCGGTTACCGCCTTCACCCTCGCTTTCCTCGTCTATAATCTCAAATGGCTGTGGGCCTGGATCGTGGATGGCGTGCGGCTGCCGGTGATCGGTCGGCTGGGGCAGCGGGTGTCGTGGATGCTCGTTGCTGGTCTTCTCGTCATGGCGGCGGTGGCCAATCTGGCGCTGGTCGATCCCACGACCGGCCTGATCCAGACGGCCTATGCCGCCATTCTGGTCGGTGCGGCCGGTGCGACCTTCGATATCGTGATCGACGCCTATCGCATCGAAACGCTGAAGCCGGAGCAACTGGGCGTCGGTTCGGGCATGTCGCAATATGGCTGGCGCATCGGATCGGTCGCGGCCGGCGCTCTGGCGCTGGTGCTGGCATCACGGATCGGCTGGCATGGCGCCTATCTCGCCTGCGCCGTTTTCGCGCTGCCAGCCATGCTGACCGGTCTGCTGCTGGGTGAGCCGGAACGGCATCGCGATCCCATCGAGCGACGCGGTATGGCGGAGGTCTGGCAGTCGATCGCCGGGCCGCTGGTGGAATTCTTCCGCCGTCGCGGCGCTTTCCTCGTCCTGCTGTTCATCCTGCTGCACAAGATCGGTGACACGCTCGCCAACCTGACCTTCCGTCTGTTGTTCGACGATATGGGCTACAGCAATGACGAGATCGCCATCTATGATGTCGGCATCGGCTTCTGGGCCTATCTGATCGGCATTTTCGTCGGTGGCGTGCTTTATGCTCGAATGGGAATGAAGCGCTCTGTGCTGCTCAGCCTGATCCTGATGTGCGTATCCAATTTCAGCTTTGCCGCGCTTGCTGCGCTGGGGAAGAGCAACTGGGGCATGGCCGGCGCGATCGGCTTTGAGAATTTCGCCAGCGGTATCGGCGGCGTCACCGTCGTCGCTTATTTCTCTGCCTTGTGCGACCTGCGCTTCACCGCCGCCCAATATGCGCTGATATCCGCCGCAGCCAGCATCGTCGGCCGCTTCCTGACCGGCACCACGGCGGGCGGGCTTATCGAGCGGTTCGGCTATGTCGACTTCTACCTGCTTACCACCGCGCTGGCCGTGCCGGGCATATTGTTGTTCTGGCTGATGATGCGCGCCGGCCTGATCGACTCCAGCGTAGGTACGGCGGCTACGGAGACAAGTGACACGCCATGATCCTCATCGTCGCATCGCTCTGCGTCCAGATCCTCTGCGCCATCCATGTCATCCGGTCGGGTCGCAACCAGATCTGGCTGCTTTTCATCATGCTCTTCTCGCTGCTGGGCTGCTTTGCCTATCTGATGCTGGAGGTGTTGCCGCAGCATTGGAACAACCGCCATGTCCGCACCGCGCGGGCGCAGGTGGTGGGGAAGGTCGATCCGGAACGGGCGGTGCGCGATGCGGAGCGCAGTCTGGACCTCGCCGAAACCGCCGCCAACTATATCGCGCTGGGCGATGCGCAGGCGGAGCGCCACCGCTATCCGGAAGCCGAGAGCGCCTATCGCAAGGCACTGTCGATGGGACCGGGTGGTGACTGGGGCACGCAGGTGAAACTGGCCGGCGTCCTGTTCGAACGGGGCGAAAGCGCAGAAGCGCTGCGACTGCTCGATGCCGCGCCGGAATTGGCCATGGGCAGCGAACGGGATCGGCGCACCCTGCTCAAGGCACGGATATTTGCGGACCTTGGCCGTCCGGCCGAAGCGCGCTTGCTGTTCGAGGATGTGATCGAACGGATCGCGGGCGAGGAAGCGCGCTGCCACTATGTCGCCTTCCTGCTGCAACAGGGCGATCATTATCGCGCCCGGTCGATCCTGGAGGAGGTGGAGCGGCGCGCCCGTCGCATGGACCGCACCCAGCGCGCGGCGCAGGCCGACATGTATCGCTGGGCCGGGGAACAACTGGCCGAACTGCGAAAGGCTTAACCGGCGGCGTACAGGTCCAGCGGCCGGCCAAGGTCGCTATGGGCCTGCGCCACCGCTTGCAGGCAGGTCAGCGCCCCCAGCGCATGATCATTGCCCAGCAATTCGCTCACCTGATCATAAGCGGCATTGGGGTTACGCAACGCGTCGCCGGTTGCCTGCATCATTAGTGCTTCGTCCGCCGTCATGCGCGCGCAGCAACAGGGGGCGACCAGTATCTTGCGGCTCGACGCGCGGGCCAGTTCCAGCATCATCGCGCGCATCAGCACCAGTGGCCGGCGGTAGCTGCGGCCGAACGCGCCCAGCATTGCATTGGCGGCATGGGCGTCGTTGACCCCTGCCGTCGCCATTCTCCGTATCACGAAAAGGAACAGGCGATTGCCATAGCCGCCCGGAATGGGCCGGGGCAGGTCGAGGGGGGAGGTCTCTCCATAAGCCATAGAATCGCGCCTTCTACCGTAGTTCGAGACGGCATAGTACGCTATTGCGAGTCAGTCGCAAGTGTTATCAATCGGGCAACTGATCGTTCAGTCGCAAAATTTCGCCCGCCAGATAGAGCGAGCCGCCGATCAGCAGCTTTGGTGCGTGTTCGCCCGCCGCGGCGCATTCGGCAGCGATCGTGCCTATGGCTTCGCTCACCGCCTTATGCGCGGTGCAGCCGATCCCCCATCTGGCGGCGATGGCGGCAAAACGTTCGGGCGGATGATGGTCATGGCCCGGCACCGGCAGCGCGTGGATATGGCCGATCTTGCCTGCGAAGGGCGCGAGGAAGGCGTCCACTTCCTTGTTGGCCAACATGCCGATGACGAGGTGCAACTTCTGCCCCTCCAGCCGGTCGGTGGAAAAGAAGGCGCCGATCGCCTCGCCAGCGCCGGCATTATGGCCGCCATCCAGCCAGGCCGTCGTCTCTTCGGGTAGCGATCGCAGCAACGGACCATGGTCCAGCCGTTGCAGCCGCGCAGGCCAATGCGCCCAGAGCGGCGCGGCCTTCAGCGCTGCTTCGGACAGCGGTACGGCGCTCTGATGTCGCAGCATGGCGAAGGCGAGGGCGGCATTTTGTACCTGATGCGCGCCGGCCAGGCGCGGCAAGGGCGTCTCCAGCCGGCCCAGATCGTCGCGATAATGCATCCGGTCGCGGTAGACCGCCGCGTCCCATGCATCGCCCTGGCCAAGCCAGCGGGTCGGCGCCTTGGCGACTGCGTCCATGATGGCGGGGAAGAGCGATTCGGCGTAGCGCTGAGTCACCAGCGGCGCGCCGGCCTTGGCGATGCCGGCCTTTTCCGCTGCAATTTTTTCCAGCGTGTCGCCCAGAAAGGCCTGATGGTCGATGCCCAGTTGCGCGATGCCGCACACGACAGGATCGGTAATGACATTGGTCGCGTCGAGACGCCCGCCCAGGCCCACTTCGATGATGCAGGCGTCCGCTTTATGCTCGGCAAAAGCGAGGAACGCGGCGGCGGTCGTCACCTCGAAGAAGCTGGCGTTCACGCCTTCTGCGATATCCAGCACACGCTCCAGATAGCGGGCAAGCTGTTCGTCCGAAATCAACTGCCCCGCAATGCGGATACGCTCGTTGAAGCGCACCAGATGGGGGGAGGTGAAAACATGGACGCTTTTCCCGTCCGCCTCCATCGCGGCGCGCAGGAAGGCGCAGGTCGATCCCTTGCCGTTGGTGCCAGCGACATGGAAGACAGGGGGCAGCGACCGATGCGGATTATCCAGCCGCTCCAGCAGCTTGGTAATCCGCTCCAGCCCCAGCACATCCGCGCCGGGGGAGAGCGACCAGAGGCGGTCCAACTGTGCCTGAACCCGATGATCGTCCGAAACGGCGTGGTCTGCCATGGCGCGCTGCTCCCCCCTATCGCGCGTTTATGTGTGGATCAGGCGGCTGCGCGCGGCGTCAGGTAGCCGATCACGCGGGCCAGCGTGTCGCGCAACTCACTGCGATGCACGACCATGTCGATCATGCCATGATCGAGCAGATATTCGGCGCGCTGGAACCCTTCGGGCAGCTTTTCGCGGATCGTGCTTTCGATCACGCGCTGGCCGGCGAAGCCGATCAGGGCATTGGGCTCCGAAATCTGGATGTCGCCCAGCATGGCATAGCTGGCGGTGACGCCGCCCGTGGTCGGATCGGTCAGCACGACAATATAGGGCAGACCGGCCGCATGCAGCTTCTGGATCGCCACGGTGGAACGCGGCATCTGCATCAGCGACAATATGCCCTCCTGCATGCGCGCGCCGCCGGCGGCGGTGAAGATGACATAGGGGCATTTATGGGCGATTGCGTCATTGACGCCCTGGATGAAGGCCGCGCCGACGCCCATGCCCATGGAACCGCCCATGAAAGCGAAATTCTGTACGCCCATGACCAAAGGCACATCGTCGATCGCGCCGCGCGCGTTGATCAATGCATCCTGATCTCCGGTCGAGGCGCGGGCGGCCTTGATCCGGTCGGGATAGCGCTTGGAGTCGCGGAACTTGAGCGGGTCTTCCGGCACATGCGGCGTCGGCAGCAGGATGAAGCCGGCGTCCAGTATCTGTTCGAACCGTTCCGACGGGCCGATGCGGCCATGATGGTCGCAACGCGGGCAGACGGACAGATTCTCTTCCCACTCCTTGATGAAGATCATCTCCTTGCAGGAGGGGCATTTGTGCCACAGCGTTTCGGCGGTGGTTTCCTTCTTGGTAAAGGGCAGGGCGTTACGAACGCGGTTGATCCAGCTCATGCGGCTGTCTCCCGAATAGAAAGGGCGTCGCGCAGGGTGGCGACGAAGTCCTGGACGAAGGGGGCGGCGGCATCGCCGTGCGACCCGATAATGTCAACGATGGCGGAGCCGACGACCACGCCATCGGCAATACGACCGATGGCGGCGGCCTGTTCCGGCCCGCGCACGCCAAAGCCCACGGCGACCGGCAGGTCGGTGGCGGCTTTCAGCTTGTTGACGGCGATTTCGATCGACGCCTGCGCTGCCGACTGCTTGCCGGTCACGCCCGCGACGGAGACATGATAGAGGAAGCCGCTGGCGCCGTTTAGCACGGCGGGCAGCCGCGCCGCATCGGTGGTCGGCGTGGCGAGGCGGACGAGGTGAACGCCGGCCGCGCGCAGGGCAGGACCGATTTCGGCGTCTTCCTCCGGCGGGATATCGACGCAGATGACGCCATCGACGCCGGCCGCCTTGCACTGGTCGGCGAACCAGTCGGCGCCGCGGATCAGCATCGGATTGGCATAGCCCATCAGCACGATCGGCGTGTCGGCATGGCGCGCGCGGAAATCGGCGGCGAGCGCGAAGATATCCTTCGTCGTCGTGCCGGAGCCGAGGCTGCGCAGGTTCGCCAGTTCGATCGCGGGGCCATCGGCCATCGGATCGGTAAAGGGCATCCCCAGTTCGATGATGTCGGCGCCGCCCGCGACCAGCGCGTCGAGGATGGCGGGCATGGCGGCGACGTCCGGATCACCGGCGGTCACGAAGGTGATGAGGGCAGCGCGGCCCTGCGCCTTGCAGGCGGCGAAGCGGGTGGTGAGGCGGTCAGTCATGCTCACATCTCCACTCCCAGAGCGTCGGCTACGGTGAAGATATCCTTGTCCCCCCGGCCTGACAGATTGACGACGATGATCTTGTCCGCATCCAGCGTGGGCGCGACCTGTTCGGCTGCGGCGACGGCATGGGCGGATTCGAGCGCGGGGATGATGCCTTCCAGGCGGGAGAGCGTCTGGAAACTGTCCAGCGCCTCGTCATCCTTGATCGGCATATATTTTACCCGGCCGATTTCGTGCAGCCAGCTATGTTCCGGGCCGATGCCGGGATAGTCGAGGCCGGCCGAAATGCTGTGCGCTTCGGTGATCTGGCCGTCCTCGTCCTGAAGCAGATAGGTGCGGTTGCCGTGCAGGATGCCCGACTTGCCACCGGCGAGGCTGGCGGCGTGCTTCTTGTCCAAGCCTTCGCCGGCCGCTTCCACGCCAATCATCGCGACGTCTGCGTCGTCCAGAAAGGGATGGAACATGCCGATGGCATTGGAGCCGCCACCGACCGGGGCGATCAGCAGGTCGGGCAGGCGGCCTTCGGCTTCCAGCATCTGAGCGCGAGTTTCCTTGCCGATGATCGACTGGAAATCGCGGACCAGTTCGGGATAGGGGTGCGGGCCGGCGGCGGTGCCGATGATGTAGAATGTGTCGTGCACGTTCGACACCCAATGACGCAGCGCGTCGTTCATCGAGTCCTTGAGCGTGGACGATCCCGAATGGACCGGAATGACTTCCGCGCCGAGCAGCTTCATGCGGAAGACGTTGGGCTTCTGCCGCTCTACGTCCTTGGCGCCCATGAAGATCTTGCATTCCATGCCGAACAGGGCGGCGACGGTCGCGGTGGCGACGCCATGCTGGCCCGCGCCGGTTTCGGCGATGACCTTCTTCTTGCCCATGCGGCGGGCGAGCAAAGCCTGGCCTATGCAATTGTTGATCTTGTGCGCGCCGGTGTGGTTCAGTTCCTCGCGCTTCAGGTAAATCTTGGCGCCTTTGCCCGGCTCCGCCTTGACGCGTAGCGCTTCGGTCAGCCGCTCGGCATAATAAAGCGGGTTGGGGCGGCCGACATAGGAGCGCAGCAGTTCGGCATATTCCGCGTCGAAGGCGGGATCGGCCTTCGCTTCCTTATAGACCTTCTCCAACTCCAGGATCAGCGGCATCAGCGTTTCGGCGACATAGCGGCCACCAAAGGCGCCGAAATGGCCGTTGGCGTCAGGCTGGCTGCGCAGGCTGTTGGGCAGGGTAACGGTATCGGTCATGACTATCTTTCCAGGGACAATATGGGGCGTTCGCTTTCAATTGGGCAAGCGATCAGCGCCATCGTCCTTCGATGCGCGGGGCAGGGATGTTCAGCATCATCATGGCTGAACCGCTTTGCAGAAGGCCATGATCTTGTCCACACTCTTGATGCCGGGCGCGTCTTCCACGCCCGACGAAACGTCGACCAGAGGCGCGCCAGTGATGCGCACGGCCTCCGCCACATTTTCGATGCCAAGGCCGCCCGACAGGCCCCATGGTGCGGCGATCGGCGCGCCGCGCAGCAGCGTCCAGTCGAAGCGCAGGCCCATGCCACCGGGGAGCGCCGCGCCATCGGGCGTCTTGGCGTCGAACAGCAGCCGGTCGACAACGCCGGCATAGGCATTGGCCGCGTCGATATCGGCACGGGTCTTGACCGAAATCGCTTTCCACACCGGCAGGTTGAAACGCTGGCGGATGGCGGCGGCGCGTTCCGGGCTTTCCTTGCCATGCAACTGGAACGCGCTCAGCGCGCCGGTGGCGACCAGTTCGGCCAGTAGCTCGTCGGTCGGATCGACGACCACGGCAACCCGTTCGACATGGGCGGGGACGGAGGCGGCCAGCGCGCGGATCTGGTCCGGGGCGACATGGCGCGGGCTTTTGGCGAAGTGGACGAAGCCGATATGGCTCGCCCCCGCCTGCACGGCCGCACCGACGGTTTCGGGCGTCGACAGGCCGCAAATCTTGATCGCGAGTCGGGACATGGGTGCGCCTTTAGACCGTCGGAGCGGCCAAGTCACATGCCGGTGGCAGGCGAGTGGTCCGATTGGGTCAGGTCCATGTCGTGCAGGGCGAGCCACTGGTCGGCATGGGTGACGCAGGCGTCGCCGAGGAAACGGTCGAGCGTGGCGACGATTTCCGCGTCGTTCATCGTCGCGGGATCGAGCGGCCGGTGCCAGTGCAGGGCGAAATGCGGTCCGCTGGTGCGGACGAGGTAGAAGGGCAGGAATTTGGCGCCGACCTTGCGCGCCAGCCGCAGGGCGATGGACAGATTGCCTGATGGTTCGAGAGGGCGGCCGAATGTCGGGAACCAGACCTGCCGGTCGCGCCGTTCGTCCGCCAATATGTAGAGGGTCGCGCGGTCCTTCTGCGTCAGATGCTTGAGCACCCCGCGCGCCGCGCCTTCGCCGCCGATCGCCTCGCCCATGTAGCTGGATCGGGCTTTCTTGAGCTGGGCCGCGATCTTCGGGTCTTCCGGCGCTTCATAGACGCCCAACCCCGGCCGGTCCGTCGACCATTTGATATGGGCGGCCAGCAAGTCCCAGTTGCCGAGATGGGCGGTGAAGGCGATCATCGGACCGGGGCCGTCAAGGACAGCCTGATAGGCGGCCTTGTCGATCACCGTCACATGGGCGTCATTCACCAGCCGGTCGATATTGGCGAGTTCGCCCATGGTGCGGCCGATATTGACCCAGCGCCGGGTCAGGATGGCCTCCCGTTCCGTTTCGGGCAGGTCGGGACGCAAGATGGCAAGGTTGGTGCGGGCGCGGGCGTCGCGCAGCTTCATGCTGCGGCGCGCCACGTTGGCGGAGAGCCATCCGCCTAGCCAGCTTGCGGTCGGTGCGGGCAAATGACGCATCAGGGAGAAGAGAAAGGGGTTGGAGAGCATCGCCCAAGCGTCATACAGCAGCGGGTGACACGGTAAAGGGGCGCAGGCGACAGTGATGCTTTGGGTTTGGATCGGCCTTCAGGCGCTGACCGTGCTGGGCGTCGTCAATTATTGGCGCAACCTGCCGGTCGACCGCAGACAAGAGGCGCCGGATGGGGCGGTGGTCATCCTGAGCGTGCGGGATGATTGGGACGGTGGGCCGGATCTGCTTGCCCGGTTGAAGGCGCAAACCGCGCCCTTTCGCTTGCTGATCGCGACATCGGGCGATTGCCCGGCGGCAGAAGCGCTGGCGGCGCGGGAAGGCGAGTGGGTGCAGGTCGTTGCGGCCGGCGTGGCGCAGGATGAGGGGCAGAAGGTCCACAAGCTGCGGGCGGCGCTGCGGGCTTTGCGGCCCGACGACTTATGGCTGGTCTTCATCGACGCCGATATCTTGCCGCCGGAGCGACTGGTCGGGCGACTGCTCTTTCCGCTGGTGCGCGGCAAGGCGGATATCGCGACCGGCTATCGGCTGCTGCTGCCGGGGCAGGGGGGCATGGCGGGGCTGGTTGGAGCGGTGGAAATGCAACTGGCGACGCTGCCGCGCTTCGCCAGCGCGACGATGCCATGGGGCGGGGCCATGGCGCTGTCCCGCGCCGTTGCGGACCGGCTGGATCTGGATGCGGCGCTGGCGGGGCGGCTGTCCGATGACATGAGCATTGGCCTTGCCGGCTGGCGTGCGCAGTTGCGGCTGCGGCCGGTGCGCGACCTGCTGGTGGCCAGTCCGCTGGAGGGCGGTGTCGCTGAGTTGCTGGGGTTCGGCGTGCGGCAATATCGGCATATCGTCACCAACAGCGTCGGTATGTGGGCGCTGGCGACGGGGGTTGTCGCGGTGCAGGCTGGGTTCTGGCTCTGGGCTTTGGTCTGGGGCGGCTGGACGGCGATCGCGGTCGGCTATGGCGCGGCCTGGTGCCGGGCGTTGGTGCGGCGGCGGATCATCGCGGGCGTACTGGAGCCCGGGCAGGTCGGGCAGGCGCGGCGCTCGCTCTGGTGGGATATGGTTGCGCCCTTTGTGGTGACATGGGCGCATCTGGCGGTGCAGGGGCAGTCTGCCCTTTCCAACCATATCCGCTGGGGAGGCTGGGTCTATCGGGTCAGGCGCGGCAGGGTGGTCGAGATGGTGCGCGGCGCTTAACTTCACACATTTCCCGCTGATTTTGAAATTTCGATGCGGGAATAGGATATTTTATGTCGTGGTGGAGATTGAGGTCGCAGCTGGTAGAGCGTCTATCACCTCTACACTGAATAGGACAGTTTTGCGTTGCGCGCGCGCCCTTCGACAGGCTCAGGGCGAACGGATGTTGGGTGGAAGTCGGTCTTAAAACCCCGCCGGGAACTGATGCGCGCCATCATCGCCGATGCGCAGGACGACCTTGCCGGCGACCGCGCTGATCGGCAGGTCGCCATAAAGGTGGGGGAAGAGCGCGCCGCCGCGCGACACTTCCCACTTCACCGCATCGCCGAACGGGGCGAGGTCGATCATCAGCATGACCAGCCGATCCTGACCCGCGAAATGCCTGGCCACAGTCTCGGCCGCCTGATCGCGGGTCGACATGTGGATATAGCCGTCCGTCAGGTCGATCGGCGCGCCTTTGAACAGGCCGTCGGCCTTGAACCGGTCATATTGGTCGGCCGTCAGCACCTTGTAGGCGAAGAGGTCGCTCACGCCTCCGTCGCTTCCGAACCGGCTTCCGGTGCTTCGCCCGCTTCGTCGCTTTCCTCGATCTTTGCGGCGCTGACGACATGTTCATTGTCGGCGACGTTGAACAGGCGAACGCCGGCCGAATTGCGGCTGATGACGCGCAGGCTGTCGAGGCCCATGCGGATCAGCTTCGCCTGATCGGTGACGAGCATCAACTGGTTCGCCTGCGTGGCGGAGAAGCTGGCGACGACGCGGCCGTTGCGGGCGATATTGTCGATATTGGTGATGCCCTGACCACCGCGGCCGGTGCGGCGATAGTCATAGGCGGACGACAGCTTGCCATAGCCGTTGGTGCAGACGGTCAGAATGAACTGTTCCGCCGCCGCAAATTCAGCCGCGCGTTCGGCGGGCAGGGTCGATTCGGCGTCATTATCCTTCCATGGCGCGGCGCGCAGATAGGCGTCGCGTTCGTCCGGGGTGGCGTCGAAGCCCTTGAGGATCGACAGCGAGATGACCTCGTCGTCATTCTTGAGCGTCATGCCGCGCACACCGGTCGAGGTGCGGCTCTGGAATTCGCGCACGTCGGTGGCGGCGAAGCGGATCGCCTTGCCCTGACGGGTGGCGAGCAGGACGTCATCCTCTTCGGTCAGCAGGGCGACGCCGATCAGGCGATCGTCGCTGCCTTCGTCGAAGCGCATGGCGAGTTTGCCGTTCGACGGGATGTTGGCGAAGGCGTCCATGCTGTTGCGGCGCACGGTGCCGTTCGCGGTCGCGAACATGACGTGCAGATCCTTCCAGCTATCCTCATCTTCTGGCAGCGGCAGGACGGTCTGGATGGTTTCGCCCGGCCCCAGCGGCAGCAGGTTGACCATCGGGCGGCCGCGCGTGGCGGGACCGCCTTCGGGCAGGCGCCACACCTTCATGCGATACACCTTGCCGGCGGTCGAGAAGAACAGCACAGGCGTATGGGTCGACGTCACGAACAATTCGGTGACGGCATCCTCATCCTTGGTCGCCATGCCCGAACGGCCCTTGCCGCCGCGCGCCTGCGCCCGGAAGCTTTCGAGCGGAGTGCGCTTGATATAGCCCTGCACGGTGACGGTGACGACCATCTCCTCGCGCTCGATCAGGTCTTCGTCCTCGATGCCGTCGGCGGCAGCGGTGATTTCGGACAGGCGCGGCGTAGCGAATTCGCTTTCGATCGCTTCCAGCTCTTCGCGCATCAACGCATAGAGCTTCACGCGGTCACCCAGAATGGCGAGATATTCGGCGATGGCTTCGGCCAGTTCGGCCAGTTCCTTGCCGATTTCGTCGCGGCCGAGCGCCGTCAGGCGGTGCAGGCGCAGGTCGAGGATGGCGCGGACCTGAATGTCGCTCAGCTTGTAGATGTCGCCGGTGACTTCGGTTTCGATCGCTTCGACCAGACGCAGATAGGGTGCGACTTCGCCGATCGGCCATTCGCGCGCCAGCAGCTTTTCGCGCGCTTCGGCCGGGCTGGACGAACCGCGGATGATCTTGACCATCTCATCGAGATTGCTGACCGCGACGACGAGGCCGAGCAAGATATGCGCCCGGTCGCGCGCCTTGTTCAGTTCGAACTTGGTGCGGCGGGTGATGACCTCTTCGCGGAACTTGATGAAGGCTTCGATGATCTCGCGCAGGCCGAGCAGTTCGGGGCGGCCGCCACGGATGGCCAGCATGTTGGCGGGGAAGCTCGACTGCGCGGGGGTGTTGCGCCACAACTGGTTGAGGACGACGTCCGGCGTGGCGTCGCGCTTCAGGTCCATGACGATGCGCACGCCTTCGCGGCTCGATTCGTCGCGAATGTCGCTGATGCCCTCGATCCGCTTGTCCTTGGCGGCTTCGGCGATCTTTTCGACCAGGCCCGACTTGCCGACCTGATAGGGGATCGACGTCAGGACGATCGAACGGCGGTCGCCGCGGCCTTCCTCTACATCATGACGCGCGCGCATCATGATGGAGCCACGGCCTGTGTGATAGGCGCTACGCGCGCCCGACTGGCCCAGAATCAGCGGCGCTGTCGGGAAATCGGGGCCGGGGACGATCTGGATCAGTTCGTCGGTGGTGATGCCGGGGTTGTCGATATAGGCAAGGCAGGCGCGCAGCACTTCGCCGAGATTGTGCGGCGGGATGTTGGTGGCCATGCCGACCGCGATGCCGCCTGCGCCATTGACCAGCAGATTGGGGAAGCGAGCAGGCAGAACCTGTGGTTCGTTTTCCGAGGCGTCATAATTGGGCTGGAAATCGACGGTGTCCTTGTCGAGATCGTCCAGCAGCGAGGTCGCGACCTTGGCAAGGCGCGCTTCGGTATAACGCATGGCGGCTGGCGGATCGGGGTCCATCGAACCGAAATTGCCCTGACCGTCGATCAGCGGGACGCGCATCGACCAGTCCTGCGTCATGCGGGCTAAGGCGTCGTAGATCGAACTGTCGCCATGGGGGTGATATTTACCCATGACTTCACCGACCAGACGGGCGGACTTGCGATAGGGGCGGTTGTAGACGAAGCCCGATTCCTGGGCGGAGAAGAGAATGCGGCGATGCACCGGCTTCAGCCCGTCTCGCACGTCCGGCAGGGCGCGGGCGACGATGACGGACATGGCGTAATCGAGATAGCTGGCCTTCATCTCGTCGACGATGGAGATGGGGCTGATGTCCGAAGGGTCGGCGAGGACAGTCTCGTCGGTCAATGCGATTCTCTTTTTCAGGATGGATTCTGTTGCTCGATCCCTAGCCGAGCGAAACAAATCTGTCACCCCTCGCACAGGATCGCGCGCCCGCATGTGCATGCAGGGCGCCGTGATGCGCGGATATGATCGCAGGCGGAACGAAAGGGGCGCATAACTGTTGCAAAATCGGACGATATAGGCTTGTTCAATGGCCGTTCACGCGCCGCCCCCTATTTGGCGCTCAACCGCGAAAGGTCGCCTGTGGTCCCCCCATCAGGCGCACAAGGAGATGAGGATCATGCGTTTTGTTACCCCGGTGGCGCTCGCGCTGGCTCTGGCGCTGACGGGCGGTGCCATTTCGGCACCCGCCTTCGCCGCGAAAAAGGAAGAGAAGAAGGCTGGTCCCAAGTTGAACGTCTCGCCCGACGTCATCAAGGCGCTGCAGGCTGCGCAGAAGGCGGCCGAAGCGCAGGATTTCGCCGGTGCCAAGGCGGCTCTGGCCGAAGCGGACAGCAAGGCGCAGTCGAATGACGACAAATATCAGATCGGCGCGATCAAGCTGAACACCTCGATCACGTCGAAGGATAGCGCGCTGCAGGGCGAAGCGCTGACCCAGATGCTCGATAGCGGCCTGACGCCGCCGGAGCAGGCAGGCCAGTTCAACGCCATCGCCGCCGATCAGGCGATGCAGGCAAAGAATTACGACCTCGCCATTCAGCGCGGCGAAGCGGCGCTGGCGGCTGGTTACAAGGCCGAAGCGGTGCAGCCGACGCTGGCGCAGGCCTATTTCGGCAAGGCTGGCACGGGCAATGGTTCGGTCGAGCCGGCGCGTGGCTTCAACCAGAAGGGCCTCGCTGCGCTGAAGGCGGCTGCTGCCGCATCCAAGGCATCGGGCCAGCAGGTTCCGGCGCAATGGTACCAGATCGGCGTCGGCCGCGCCGAAGCCGCGAAGTTGCCCGAAGTCACCGAATGGGCGACCATGGCCTATCAGGCTGAACCGACCGGCCAGAATCTGCGCACGCTCGTCCGCCTGTTCCAGCGCGCCAACCCCAATATCTCCAACCGCGAAAATCTGGACGTGCTGCGCGTCCTGGGGGCTTCGGACGGTCTGGTGATCGCGGCCGATTATACCGAATATGCCGAAATGGCGTCGAAGACCGGCATCTATGGCGAAGTGAAGTCGGTGATCGACAAGGGCCGTTCGAAGGGCGTCCTGAACGCCAGCTCGGCCAGCGACATCTATCAGGCGGCTGCATCGAAGATTGCCGGCGACAAGGGATCGCTGGGTTCGGCCGAAGCGGATTCGCAGAAGGCCGCCAACGGCAAGATCGCCGCTGCGACCGCCGACGCCTATCTGGGCTATGGCGACTATGCCAAGGCGGTGTCGCTGTTCGAACTGGCCAAGCAGAAGGGCGGCGTGGACGCGGACGAAGTGAATACGCGCCTGGGTATCGCCAAGACGCTGAGCGGCGACAATGCCGGCGCCAAGGCTGCGTTCGAAGCGGTGCAGGCCGGGTCGCGCAAGCAGGTGGCGAATCTCTGGCTCGCCTATCTGGGCACCAAGGGCGCCTAGTCCTTTTCGAGCGGAGGCGCCGTGGCCGGATTGACGGCTGCGGCGCCTCCGCTTTCCTGTTTTGATGACGATATTTTCGGGGGAGGCCGGGGCGGCCATGCGCAACGATATATTTGTTTCCCGCCTGCCGATGGCGGCATTGGCGGTTGCGACCATGATGATCGCCATGCCGGCAGCGGCGAAAAAGCAGCCGGTGGTCAGTGGTCCCCCGATCACCATGTCCGATGCCTTCCGCGCTGGTGTGCAATCGGCTGAAGCGGCGCTTCGGGCGCGGGACGCGACGACCGCTGGCGGGCGCATTTCTGCGCTTAGTCCGACGAATGATTTCGAAGCCTATATCGTGGCCGGCATGCGCTTTCAGCTGGCGGTACTGCGCGGAGACGTGCAGGCGCAGCGGGTCGCGCTGACCGACATGTTCAAGACCAGTGCCCTGCCGCGCAGCGAGGCGCCGCGCCTGCGGTTCGTCGCTGCCTACCTGTCCTATCGCGTGGGCAATTATGAGGATGCGACGGCGCAGCTCGATTATGCCAAGACGCTCGGCTATGATGGCGTGGACGCAACCATGTTGCGCGCGGACATCGCCCTGCGCCGGAACAAGCCCAAGGAGGCGCGTCCCTTCGTGCAGGCGGCGATCGCCCAGCAAAAGGCAAGCGGACAGGCCGTGCCGCTCGCCTGGATCGACCGGGCGATTTCCATGGCCTATCAGGCCGGCGACTGGGCCGAGGTGGGCCAGCTCTATCGCGAGCGGCTGAACCGGCAGGACGGCAAGGAGCAATGGCGGTCGGCGCTGGTCAATTACCAGTCGGCGGCCGAACTGGAGCCGCAATTGCAGCTCGACCTCTATCGCCTTCAGGCCGCCAATGGGGCGATGGCGAGTGAGCGGGACTATCAGGCCTATGCCCAGGCGGCCGAGAAATCAGGCTATTATGCCGAAGCCAAGGCGATCATCGAAGCCGGCCGCAGCGCGGGCAAGCTGACGCCGACGCAGAGCGTGACCAGCCAGTTGCTCAAGAGCGTGACGCCCAAGGCGGTGAAGGAAATCGCGGCCCTGCCGGCGCAGGTGAAGAAGGCAGCGGCATCCAGCAACGGCAAGGATGCGCTGGCGGCGGCGGACAGCTATTTCTCGCTCAGCCAGTTTCCGCAGGCGGTCGAACAATATCGGCTGGCGCTGAGCAAGGGCGGCGTCGATGCCGGCCGCACCAACGCCCGTCTGGGCGTGGCGCTGGCGCGATCAGGTGACCTCGCCAACGCTCAGGCGACGCTGGCGCAGGTGACGGGCGACTGGACCGCGATCGCCGGCTTCTGGACGCTCTGGGCCGAACATCAGAACCGCAAGGCAGGCTGACGGCTGAATGGAAGTTTGCCCCACCCCCGGCTGTGCGTTCAGACGGGCAGGGGGACGCCGGGCAGATTCTTCGACGTGCGGATGGTCAGCGACGTCTTGACGCTGACCACATTGGGCGCGGGCGTCAGCTTCGACGTCAGGAATTGCTGGAAGCTTTGCAGGTCGGGCGCCACCACCTTCAGGATGAAGTCGATTTCGCCGTTCAGCATGTGGCATTCGCGCACTTCGGGCAGCGATGCGACATGATCCTGGAACGCCTTCAGATCCGCTTCGGCCTGGCTTTTCAGGCTGACCATGGCGAAGACGGTGATCGTATAGCCCAGCATCGCCGGGTCGACGACCGCATGATAGGATTTGATCGCGCCTGCTTCCTCCAGCGCGCGGACGCGACGCAGGCAGGGAGGCGCGGTCAGGCCGACCTTACGCGCCAATTCCACATTGGTCATCCTGCCGTCCTGTTGCAGTTCGCCCAGGATCTGCATGTCGATGTCGTCGATATTGGGGCCGGCCATTATTTCGATTATTTCCTGTCCTGTTTGCGCGGGCCATCATAATAATGTTTCAGAGCATTGCAATTGTCCCACTATGCGACGATCGCTTTCGTTCGCGGGATCGGGGCCTTTTCCTTTTCGGGCTAAGCGCCTATCGGTGAGGAAGGTGGTCGCGGCGTCGGGCCGGCCATAGGGTTGTAACCCTCTAAAATTGGGGAATTTGGTGCGTTTCAACGATCTCTTGCAGACAGTTCTGGCAGCGGAAGACCGCGGCGGGCTGGGCGCGGTGACGTTGTGGCGCCAGTGCGTCGACCTGTTGGCGCAGCGCGACCGGGCTGACCGGGCGTTGCTGGACCCGGCGGAACGAGGCGCCTTGCTCGATCGCCTGACGGCATTGCGACCGCAACTGACTGAAACGCAACGAATCGCGACGGTGGTGGAACTGGGCGGTCGGTTGCGATCGCCCAGCCTGGTCGCCTTCTTCGCCAATGACCGGCCGTCGATCGCCGCCGCCGCCGCCGCGCGTGCCCAGTTGCCCGATGCGGCCTGGGTCGACCTGCTGTCCCATTTGACGCCGACGGCGCGGGGCGTGCTGCGTGGCCGGCGCGATATCGGCGCGACGACGCGGCAGGCGCTCGAAGCGTTCGGCGCGCATGATCTGGTGCTGTCGACCGAGCGACGCGACATGGTCGGCGATGAGGATATGATCCTGAGCGCGGAGATGCAGGTCGATGTCGAGCCGGCGCCTGCGGGGCCAGAGCCTGCCGGGCCTGCGTCTGTCAGGGAGCCTGCGCCGTTCGATCCGCCGGCGCCGGCCGCGACCAATGTGACGCCGCTGCGCAGCCAGTCGGGGGACGAAGGGCAGATCCGCAATCTGGTCGACCGGATCGCCCGCTTCACCAGCAATCGAAAGCCGCCCGAAGCCGCCAATTCCGATGTCGGCGCGACACCTGCACCCCGCAATTTCGCGTTCGAGACGGATGCCGAAGGGGTGATTTTGTGGATCGATCAGGGGCCGCGCGCCGCATTGATCGGGCTGGCGCTGGGCGATGTCGCGCTGGACGGGGATAGCGGTCCCGATGCCCATGTCGCCGGTGCCTTCGCGCGGCGCAGCGCCTTTCAGAATGGCCGTTTCACCATCGTCGGCGGTTCGATGACGGGCGAATGGCGCCTGTCGGCCACGCCCTTCTTCGACAGCCGGTCCGGCCGGTTCCAGGGCTATCGGGGGCAGGCGCGCCGCCCCTTCCTGCATGAGGTTGCCAGCGAGCCCCGGCCCGCCGCCATGGCGATCGCCGGCCTGTCGGCGGATTCGCTGCGGCAACTGGTGCATGAACTGCGTACGCCGCTGAATGCCATATTGGGCTTTGCCGAGATCATCGAGCAGGAACTGTTCGGTGCGGCCGGCGTCGCCTATCGCGATATGGCCGGCAAGATCGCGGTCGATGCGCGGCATCTGCTAGCGGCCTTCGATGATCTGGACCTCGCCGCCCGCGTATCGCGCGGCGACGGTGCGACCATGCCGCAACTGATCGACCCTGCACTGCTGGTGACGCAGGTCGCCACCCGCTTCCGCGATCAGGGCGCGCCGGACATCGATATCGCCATCGCGCCCGGCCTGCCGCAGGTGCGGATCGATCCGGTGCAGGGCGAACGCATGGTGCAGCATCTGCTGCGTACCGTCCTGTCGGTCGCGCCGGAGAGCGAGGTCGTGACCGGCGCCTGCTGGTTCCAGCCCGATGGCGGGGCGGGGCGGGTGGTTTTCGCCGTCGATCGCCCCTCCACATTGGCCGGCATGGAAGAAACGCAATTGCTCGATCCGGGCTATGACGGCTCGGGCGACTGGGTGGACGGGCCGCTTTTGGGGCTGGGCTTTTCGCTGCGCCTGATCCGCGGGCTGGCAGCGACCAGCGGTGGCGGCCTCGTCATCGAGCCGGGCCGCCTGCTGCTGACCATCCCCGCCGTAGCGGCGGCTGGTGGCATGGCGGATATTGGCTGAGGGGCAGAGAAACCCTATCGCAACCATTGGGCGATAGAGGTTGGGCATGACTGTTCCGTACCATGATGGCAATCTGCTCCAGCCGCCGCTGGCGCAGGATATGATCCGGCTCGACCCGGCCTTCGGCACCCGCTTCATGCTGTTCGTCGATACCGAGGAGGAATTTGACTGGGACGCGCCGTTCAGCCGCGTCGGGCATGGCGTAACGGCGCTGGCCGGCATGGCGCGCGGGCAGGCCTATTTTGCCGCCGCCGGGGTGAAGCCCATCTATGTCACCGACTATCCGGTGATCGATGATGACGCAGCCGCCGCGATGATGGGACAATGGGCGAGCGATGGTGCCGCCGATATCGGCGCGCATCTCCATCCCTGGGTCAACCCGCCCCATGTCGAAGCGGTCAACGCCACAAACAGCTATGTCGGATTCCTGCCCGTCGATGTGGAGCGCGCCAAGCTGGAGGCGCTGTGCGTGCGGATCGAGCAGCGTTTTGGCCGCCGCCCGATCGCCTATCGGGCCGGCCGCTACGGCGTTGGCCTGAACAGCGCCCGATTGCTGGAAGAAGCGGGGTTCCGCCTGGACAGTTCAGTGCGCAGCCGCTTCGACTATGCTCATCAGCATGGCCCGGATTTCCACGGACTGCCGCAAACGCCCTATTGGGCGGGGCCGACCCGGTCGCTGATCGAACTGCCGCTTTCGACCGCCTTTGCCGGGATGCTGCGCGGTGGCGGGGAGCGGCTGTATCGCGCCGCGCAGGCGATGGGACCGCTAGCCGGTGCATTGTCGCGGGCACGCATGCTGAGCCGCATTCCGCTGACCCCGGAAGGCGTGCCGCTGAACGAGGCGATCGCCGCGATCGACGCACTGATCGAGGAAGGTGTACCCGTCCTCAATTTCAGCTTCCATTCGCCGACGCTGGAGCCGGGCCATACGCCCTATGTCCGCAACGAAGGCGATCGGACGGCCTTCTATGCCTGGTGGGATGGCGTCTTGGCGCATCTGGCACGTCGGGGCGTGGGGCCGGCAACGCTCGATCAGTTCATTGCAGCCGTCCCCATGCACGGACGGGCTTGCCAAGCGGCGTGATGCTGCCTATCGGCAGCGCAAGGTGGGGCCTGTAGCTCAATTGGTTAGAGCTGTCCGCTCATAACGGATAGGTTGCGGGTTCAAGTCCTGCCGGGCCCACCATCGTTCCTAAGCCGTTGAAAGGCTTGGGAAACGTTGAAAGATAGGTATTTTTTGCAGGCGTCTGTTACATCTGTAACAGTTATGGAAACGCCCATGTCCTACCTCTCCAAGCGCGGCTCAGTTTACTATTTTCGGCGCATTGTGCCTGATGATTTGCGTTTAGCTCTCGGTAAACGCGAAATCATGCTGTCCCTACGGACTAAGGATATCGCGCCACGTAAACATCGCAGCATCCGCCGGACCTATGATGTCATCGCCTATAGACACAGATGGGGTATCGAAGCCTTCTTCGCCCGCCTCAAACAATGGCGGCGCATCGCTACCCGATATGACAAACTTGCCGCCAACTTCCTCGGCTTCATCAAGCTCGCGAGCATCATGCTTTGGCTCAAATGATTAAATCGTCACTATGGCCTAGCCTTCGGTTGGAGAAGCCTTGCCATTTGGCGTCTCTGGGCTCCTACAGCTTCTGGCGGATCGCGAACTGAAGGGGATGGCCTCCAAGGCGTTGCAGGTGCTTGCCAATCAAGGCCGCGACGGTTGCAGTTAGGTTAGGCGACGGTCCGATCCTGGAGAGCAAAATCTGACCGCTGAGTGTCTCACAAGGGTCGAGAGCCGCTGCGGGTTACAGGACGTTTTGCCAGTGCAAATCTTCAGATCTGAGCATTGGATTCCCGCCCCTTATCCAGCGGGGAGGTCAGCCTGCATTGAGCATCTCGCTTATTTTCGCGGATAGCAGTTCGATCTGAAACGGTTTGGTGATCATCGCCATGTTCGTGCCGAGGAAGCCAGCCCGGATGGCTGCATTCTCCGCGTAGCCGGTGATGAACAAGATCGGCAGATCCGGATGATGTTCACGAGCGATCTCAGCCAACTGCCTTCCATTCATGCCAGGTAGCCCAACGTCGGAGACCAGGAGGTCGAAGTGCTGACCTGATCTGAGCATCTCGCTTGCCGCATTGGGCTCCGCCGCTTCGAACGTCCGATAGCCGAGTTCCTCGAGAACGTCGCGTACCAGGAGCCGGACGGAATCATCGTCCTCAACCAGGAGCACGTTCTGGCCTTCGCCCTCCTCGACAATGCCCGACGAGGCAGCGGCGGCGCCATCGATGGGACCGTCCGCCGCGGGCAGGAAGATGCTCACCGTAGTACCCGTCCCGACTATGGAGTGGATGCGGACCTGCCCATTCGACTGCTTCGCGAATCCGTAAACCATCGAGAGACCGAGCCCGGTACCCTGACCGATCGGTTTCGTCGTGAAGAAGGGGTCGAAGACCTTCTCCAAAGTCTCCTCGTCCATGCCCACCCCCGTATCGGAAACCGAAATAACGACGTATCGCCCCGGCTTCACGCCCGGGCGTGTCGCGCAATAGGTCTCGTCGAGATTGGCGACGCGCGTCTCGATGGTGAGCTTGCCGCCATCGGGCATCGCATCGCGCGCGTTGATCGCGAGGTTGATGACTGCGCTCTCAAGCTGATTGGCGTCGGCCATGCCCGCCGGCAGGTCGGCGGCGGGGACGATCGAGACCTCGACCTTCTCGGACATCGTCCGGCGCAGCAGGTCGTCGAGCGAGGACACCAGCTCGTTGATGTCGGTCGCCCGATTGTCGAGCGACTGCCGACGGGAGAAGGCGAGCAGCCGGGCCGTCAGTCCCGCGGCGCGCTGGGCGGAAACGGCCGCCGCGTCCATGAAGCGGTCGAGATCTTCGTAGCGATTGGACGCGATCCGGCGCTTCATGATGTCGAGCGCGCCGATGACGCCGGTAAGCATGTTGTTAAAATCGTGCGCGATGCCGCCGGTCAGCTGGCCGACTGCCTCCATCTTCTGCGACTGGCGGAGAGCGGCCTCGGCGCGTTCCCGTTCGGCCGCCTCTGCTTTTAAGCGAGTAAGCGCAGCCTCGAGATCGGCGGTCCGCTCCGCGACCTGCGCTTCGAGGGTCCTCGCCGCATCTCTCAGGGCCTCTTGGGCGCGCTTTTGCTCGTCGATGTCGATTATGACGGAGATTGCCCCGACGACCGTTTCATTTTCGTCTTTCAGAGGTACGCTGCTGACCCTCGTCCAGAGATCGGGTTCGTCTTGCGGATGAAACAAGAATTCGACCCCATCCACGCTCTCACCGCGAAGAGCCCGCGCGCCGGGAAACTCGTCGGGCGCCAGCGGCCTCCCGTCCTGATCATGGGCCTCCCAACGCTGCCGGATGATGGGATCAAGCGACGGTATGAGGCGCTCGATCCCGAAGCGTCCGAACGCGGGGTTAGCCAGCTGCGTATCGCCATCAGGGCCGATGAAGGTGACGCCGATCGGCAGATTGTCGAGAAGAGTTGAGAGCCGCCGACGCTCGGTATCGAGCTGTGCCACCTGGTCCCGCAGTAGGAACTGTTTCTGGCGCGCCTTCATAGCCGAGGCGATGGCGCTGAGCAGCGATTCCGTGCTCAGGGGGCGTTCGAGAAGGACTACGTTGGTGGCGCCGTCGGGAAGACGCCGCTTGATCGCCTCGGCCGCAATGGGGCGGCCGGCCTGTCGACCCGCGAGCAGGATGAAGGGAATGTCCGACCAAGTCTGCTGCTGCTCCAGCGCAGGGCGGAGCGCGCCTACCTGACCGGAGAGAGCCTCCTCCGTAATGAGGATCGCGCCGGCATGGTCGTCGAAACTCTCAGCGAGATCATCGAGGCTCGGGCAGATGAGCGCGTCATATCCATTGTCGCGCAGGAGCGACGCCACGCTCTCTGCGTCTCGTCCATAGGGTGCGGTGATGAGGACACGATGGCCTTCTGACGCGATTCTATGCACCGGACCCGCGATCTTCCATTAACGGAGCCTTGGAGCCGACATATTCCGGCGTGCCGGTCAGGATACCCTTGAAGGCTGAGAGGGGTTCTCCAACACGCACGCCCTCTTTGTCGATGCGGTACTCCCTTATGGTGTCCTCATGCGCTCCGCTACGGTTCTTGACGATCGATATCGCCTTTCGAATCCGTCCTTCTGCTTCGAAATAGCGGAGAAGGATGACGACATCCGCGACGTAGGAGACGTCGAGTCCGTGGGCGTGCATATTTCCAAAGAACCCTTGCTGGGGGTTGACCAACAGAGTCACCACGCCGGCCTGATTCAGGAATGACAGAAGCTCGTGCAGCTGGAGGATCAGCTGCTGCTCCTGCGGCATCGCCGCTAGATAGCCGTTGAGGCTGTCGATCAGGACTACCTTGGCGGCGTTCTCCTCAACTTGTTCGCGTACCATGGCGGCAAACTGACCGGGGGCGACCTCGGCGGCATCGAGCTGTCGGAGCACGAGGCACCCATCGTCGATGAATTTCTGCAGGTCGATCCCGAACGCCTTTGCGCGGGCGAGCAGCGTGCCGATCCGTTCATCGAATTGATAGATGGCGCAGTGCTCGCCCCTTCTGCAAGAGGCGGCGATATATTGCAGCGCGAGCGACGTCTTTCCGGCACCTGCCGGCCCGGTAATCAACGTGCTGGTACCACGGGCCGGACCGCCGCCCAGCAGTGCGTCCAACTCGGGAACCCCGCTCGCAATGGCCTCACCGACAAAAGGGGTGTGGTGGTCCGCCGCGATCAGGCGCGGGAAGATGCCGAGACCGCCGCTCTGGATGACGAAGTCATGGTAACCCGCCACGAAATCGACGCCCCTAAGTTTTTGCACCTGGAGACGGCGCCGGGCCGCGCCGAAGTCTAGTGTGAGGCGCTCGAGCGTGACGACGCCGTGGCACAGGCTGTGGAGATGGCTGTCCCGCTCGGCACGCGTCCCTGTGAGGTCATCAATCAGGATGACGGTAGTGTAGAGGCCCGCAAAGAATTGCTTCAGTTGCAGCAGGTGCCGCCGGTAGCGGAGAGGATCCTGCGCGAGCAGCCGCATCTCGGACAGGCTGTCGAAGACGACCCGCCTCGGCTTGATCCGCTCGACCTCCTTCCTTATCAAATCGATCGTGCCGCCAAGTTCCATCTCCCAGCTGTGCAGGATCGACTGGTCGCGGCTGGCGCCGAGCACTTCCTCGGCAGAGGCCAATTCGAACAGGGCGACGCCGTCCAGGCTCCAGCCGTGCGAACGCGCGACGACCTCGAGTTCCTCGCTAGTTTCCGAGAGAGTGATGTAAAGCACCGGCTCGTCGGCGCGCGCACCATCCAGAAGGAACTGCAGCGCTAATGTGGTCTTGCCGGAACCAGGCATACCCTCGACGAGATAGAGCCGGTTGGCGGGCAGACCGCCCTTCAGTATCTCATCGAGCCCCTGGTTGCCTGTCGAGATGCGCTCTTCAGGTGTTTCCATGCTTCACCTTCGTTCCGTTTCGGGAATGAACGCGGTAACGGCAGATTTGCTCCGTTTGCTGGTGAAATGTCAGGTTGCATTGCCCGGCGAACGCCTGGCGCCCTATTTAGTGGAGCGCCTCGAGATTAGCTGACTGTCCGTTCCTTGGGATAAGAAATTGGCGCGTGGACGGCAATAATGGGTCGTTTGCGGGTGTCAGGCAGCGCGTAATAAACGGAGTCGTACGGAGTCGCGTTGGCACTATAAGGTGGAAAGCGACCGTTACCGATGGTCCTCGAGATCCGGGAAGATGGCTTCTACCTGCGCGCGCAGATTGTCGGGGCCAGCCAAAAGGTCGAAATGCGCCATCAGGTCCCGCACTATGTGCGCCCGGTGGGGCCCGATACCGGGCAGGGTCTCCAGCCCAGGGAATCCGGGGTTGTTGAGGCTTTGTGCGATGTCGCCAAGTGTCCGGTAACCAGCCGCCTTGAGCCGTTCCCTCAAGCCAGCGGGCAGAGTGGAGCGGCTGATGGGGAGATCGTGACTGGTGGCATGAGGATTGGTGGCTTGTAAGCGGCTCTGGCCTGCCTTCGACCGGCTTAATGCCTTGCGGATGAGGCGAAGCTGGTTCGACGTCAGCGCCAGACGTTGCGCTATCTCGCGATAGGCGACGCCGGCGACGCGCAATTCGCGGGCCTGCTGCATGTTCAGATGGGCCTGATCAGCCCGGCTCAGCATGGGCGGTTTATCCTGAAAAATTTGAGACATGGCTTCTACACATGGATGGGGCCGGGCTGAACCGCGAAGTTGACGATTGTCTGCAACGCAGGTCATGGACTTCCCATGGATAATTTCACCCACAGCCTTTCGCCAATGTCCAGCCCATGATCCCTGACGAAATGCGCGATCCGCTGGTGGGCAGGGCCATCGCGGTAACCCCCGGCCTCAAGCCGTTCCTCAACTGGTCAACCATGCCGATGGCTTTCGTGCGCAGGGGGCGGTGCGAGGCGCAGGTGGAATTCATGGATGCGCGCTTCATACCCGTAATTGGCGATCGCAGCATCGCACCAAGGGCCCGGCCATTCGGCAAGCCGCCCGTTATATTACCTCTGAAAGGGCGTGGTTGCCCCTGAACTTCAGGCGCCCCAACTGCGCCCCCCAGAATAGGCTGCCGATGGCGCCAGCGTGCGCAAACTTCACCTGTTTCACGCGTTGAGGCATCCGATAGGATTCGAACCCATTTGGAAGCCGAAAAACCGCATGACCATTCTCATTCCTGTCCTTGGCGACCAGCTTAGCCATGAACTTGCATCCCTCCGCGGGGGCCCTTCGTCAGATGCGATCGTTCTCCTCATGGAGGTGAGGGATGAGGCCACATATGTGCGCCATCATAAAAGCAAGATTGCCCTGATTTTCTCGGCGATGCGCCATTTTGCCGAGGAGCTTCGCGCTAAAGGCTGGCACGTCGATTATATCAGCATTGATGATGCCAACAGCAGTGGGAGTTTTACAGGAGAGGTACAGCGCGCAGTCGACCGTCATCGTCCGACATCCATCCGCATCGTCGAACCCGGTGAGTGGCGGGTGAAGCTGATGATCGATAGTTGGGCGAAGCGATTCAAATTGCCGGTAGATGTCCTGGACGATGATCGCTTCATCTGCGGCATTCTCGAATTCCAGACATGGGCTCAGGCGCGAAGCGACCTAGTGATGGAGTTTTTCTACCGGGACATGCGGCGCAAGACGGGTCTGCTCATGGACGCAGATGGTAAGCCGGAAGGGGGAGAATGGAATTTCGACAAGGATAATCGCGCGCCGCCCAAGCGCGGCCTGAATTATCCTGAACCCATGCACTTCCAGCCCGATGCAACGACACAGCAGGTGCTGGCGCTGGTCGAAGACCGTTTCTCCGGACATTTCGGAAGTCTGGACAAATTCAGCCTGCCGGTGACTGCTGGGCAGGCACGACGGGCGCTCGCACATTTTGTCCGAACCGCGCTGCCGGATTTCGGCACATATCAGGACGCAATGGTGACGGGCCAGGACTGGCTCTACCATAGTTGGCTCAGTCCTGCGCTGAATCTCGGTCTCCTGACGCCGATCGAGGTGGCTCAGGCTGCCACCGACGCATATGCCACAGGCAATGTTCCCCTGAATGCCGCCGAGGGCTTCATTCGTCAGATCATAGGCTGGCGTGAATATGTACGTGGATATTATTGGCTGGAAATGCCGGAGGCTGGCTATGCCAACGCTCTTGAAGCAGCGCGCCCGCTGCCGGAATTCTATTGGACGGGTGAAACCGACATGCTCTGCCTATCCGAGGCTGTCCGCAACACGCGGGACAATAGCTATGCCCATCATATCCAGAGGCTGATGGTGCTGGGCAACTTCGCCATGCTGGCAGGTGTTCGTCCCCAGGACGTCGCAGACTGGTTTCTGGTTGTCTATGCCGACGCCTATGAGTGGGTCGAACTGCCGAATGTCATCGGCATGAGCCAACATGCCGACGGTGGCCGTCTGGCGACCAAGCCCTATGCGGGTGGCGGCGCCTATATCAACCGGATGTCCGATTACTGCGGCAAATGTCATTATGACGTGAAAAAGAAGACCGGGCCGGATGCCTGTCCCTTCAACGCACTATATTGGGATTTCCTTGCACGGCACGAGCGTCGCTTCCGCCGGAACCGCAGAATGGTGCAGATGTATGCAAATTGGGATCGCATGAGGCCGGAGATGAGAGATGCCTATCGCGCCAGCGCGGCAATCTTTCTGGACACGCTTGAGCCTGCCGCGGAAGGCTGGGCGCGATAGGGACATCCGATGAACTGCCGTCCGCGTGCGGTGATTTAGAAACTGGGGCCAAGTGTCCGTTTTGGCTTGTCAGTGCGACAATGCGTAGATGCGGCAATGATCAAGATATCCTGCCTCATGTCGGGCTGCGAGCTCTACGATCGCCTGCCAAAGCCAGGACCGTGCATCCATCACCTTTGAACGGCCAGCTTGCAGGGTTGCTATCCAGTCGCGTTTCGTCGCGCTGTCCATTTGCCGCCCATGCGCTTTCCCAACGACCCGGGCGAGATAGCGTGCAGCCTTTAATGCTTCGGCTTGAGAGAATTGCTCAACTTCGATTTTCAGATCCTGGGGCATGAGTTCTCGCGCGAACAGGGAGCGGCCAAGGATATTCGTCGTGGCCATCCGCTCGCCCAGATGTGGAGACAGGGCACGCGCTGCAGTCATTACCCGCTCGGCCGGATCGGCAGGCATGCTCGCTCCGGGGGCAGCGGGGGCCACAGGGGCTACCGCTTCCTTCAAATCAATGAGGGCATAGTCAGTACGCTTTTTCCCTTTCAGCGCTACGAGGGCAGCAAAGCGCAGCAAACCCAGCGAACTGCAACCCTTCATCCAATAAGCGGCATCCAACATGACGGGGGTCCGTTCGGTCCCGCGATGGTCGAGAGACAGGATCATCCTGCTGACGGGTGGATGCGTTATGGCGTCGCGCAACGCTCCATATTCTGTCTCATCCAACGGCCAGAACCGTTTGCCCAGCGGGATTACGGGTTCGACATCCTCCAGTCGCTCCCGCGCCAGATGTCGCCATTTTCGACCAAGCGCGCGTCGACGCACGGTCCGAACGGCGTCAGGCTCCTTTTGACCTTTATCTTCATCCTCTTGTGGATCGATGAAGGCGCTAATGTATCCGGCGATCATCTCCTCCATCATCCTGGCAGTGATGACTCCCGGCAAATCGGAGCCACGTGCTGCAGTGGCAAGCGAAAGACCAAGGCGGATGAGGTCATGTGCCGGGTTGCCAATGACGGCCTGATCAAGATCGCGAATTTGGATCGCAACTTTGCCATCGCTGTCTGCGAGCGGACCAAGATTGCCGAGATGACAGTCCCCGCAAATCCACACAGCCGGCCCCTTGGGTATGATCTGCGCGATTGGCGAATTTATAAGCCATTCATAGAAGAGGGCGGTGTTGCCGCGTACATAGGCGTGCGCCGAGCGTGCCATTTTCAGGTCGCGGCGGGCGTGTAGAAAGGGAATACGATTTGCGGACGCAAAGGGCTTCATCTGGACACAAACGAGCAATGTTTTCCCTCGTTCCGTTCCCGTGACGTGTTTGAAGGAAAGTTGCTGATGGCGTGACAACGAATTGCAGGCCAGTTCCTGCCCTTTATCAATACCGGCCCTTCTTGTTTCCCTGACAGCTTGGCTGTGGCCGCTCAGCGGGCTTTTCTAATCGGGATATATTGGCAGGTGAAGACAGGTTCTGAAGTTGTGGCGGCAGGTGTCAGATGGACGTGAAGACGCTGTTCGCCAACAGGTTCACTTAGACAGAACGCGTTCTCGGCCTCATACAGGTCGTCGCGATGGGGTTCGATCCAGTGCCGGACGCTCTTGAGCGCGCGTGACTTGGCTGCGACTTCGGTCTGTGCCACTACAAACATGTTGCGATGGCGCTCGGCGAACTCGCCGGGTTCGTAACCGCCGAGATTGACGAAGAACAGCTTTTCCGTGCCCTCGAATGGTTCGGGTCGAAGGGAAATGTCATAGCCATCGGCGTGAACGATCTCCGCCCAGCAGTCGATATGAAGGCTACGCGGGATGCCCCACCATTGCTGCCGCAACGCCCCATGGGTGTTTTCAATGGCGGTAGCCACGACAAACCGAATGTCATGGACCTCGATATTGGCGCCTGGGAACTCGCCGCCGATATAGATGGCAAATAATTTCATGCAGCGGTCCTCCGATTAGTGGATGGTTCCTTGTCATCGCACTGGCCAATCGTGGCCGCCAGCCTTGCCCCGACCACGCGGCCCATCTCGTGAGCGCTGGTGATGCCCTGGATAAAGGGATGGCGGCCCATGAGGAAAGGCAGGCTGAGGCAAAACAACTGATCTTCCGGAATGTCGTCGGAGCACGGATGGAACTCGTCATCGATGACGATACCGCGTGACGGACCATCGCCACCTGCCGGATTGACGTCGCGGATCACACCCTGGCTCCGCAAGGACGGGAACGGGAAGTCCTTGGCTGAAAGCGCGCGCTGGCCCATGGCTTCGATGAAGACAGGAAAATGTGTGCGGGTTCGATCCCGGATCAGCGTCGCGCCCGCTTTCTCGCCATGGCTGTCGACGCAGTAATTCTTGCCTACCGCGATTACATCCAGCTTGCCCGCATGATGCAGCGCCAGCATTCGCTGGATGGATTCGTGAGGGACGGTTGCATAATCGTCCACGAACACCGGACTGAAGAAGTGCGAGAAGCGTTCAAACTCTTCGTCTTCCAGATCGGGTATGAGCGTCTCCAGAACCTCGTGCATGCGCAGGATCGCATAGCGCCAGGGGACAGTGAAGCGACTATCATAATTGGCCCGAGCTTCCTGCAGGTTGGCTTTTGCCCATTCGAACGTCCCGGCTGCAATGCGCTCGGCGAAATATTGCTCGGCGAAGCCCTCAAGGCCCAACTGCTCCAGCCCGATCTTGCGCGCATAGTCGGGGTCGACAGCAGCCAGTTCTTCCTTGAACAAGGTATAGGCTTGGTCGAGGAGATCGTCGCTGCCTTCCGCCACCAACTGCTTCATCGCGTCTTTCGTACAGATGGCGAGCGGCTCATAGGGTATGGGGAAGTAGAAGTCGGCCTCTGGCAGCAGCCCCTTTCGAGATATCATGGAGATACGGAAATCGTCCGTCCCCGGAGATGGCTCATATGCCAGTTCACCGTCGGGACATTCGACGAATGCGCCATGGGTCACTGCCAACGCCACGGCTGCATCAATGGCGCTGAGCGACGATCCTCGGATGCAGACCGGAACAGGCGGTATTTCGGCGAGCGCGGAGGCCGGCCAGGGGCAGAGGAAATATCCCGGCCGCACCTCTGGCTCTGTGGGCCACTGATGGCCGGTGGCAAGGACAACATGGTCGAAGCTCTGCCCGAATGTATCGCCTTTCTTTGGTTGGACGGACAGCGTCATCTTGTCGGGGCTGCTGATCGCGTCGATCACCCGGCAGTTGTTTCGTATCTTTACGTCGATGCCTTTGGCTTCTGCTTTGCAAATCAGGATATGGAGCTGATCGAAAAAGAACTCCCCCAAGGCAAGCCGGGGGTAGAAGGTCCGATCGTCGATCTCGCTACATTCTATTCCAAATTTCGCGAGCCGCTCAGGCGGCTGGCGTTGCAACCATTCGACAAGACTTTCCGCAAGCGGCGGTATTTCCGCGCTGGCGATATTCGACAGCATGGCCGGATCGTTCCAGCCGGGGCGATAGGGCGTGCCGCGACCGGCGCTGGACTGTTGTTCGAATATGGTAAGACTGAACGGCCTTTTAGCAGCGTCGATCAGGGCGGACAGGGTGTATATGGTCGTCGGGCCTGCTCCGACAAAGGCGACAGTCGGTTTCATCCCGCCATAATGTTTCGGGTCGCAGATCGGTCCCGGCCTCTCGCAGTAAATCATCCTGATCGAGGTCAATGTCGCTATGTCGATGCGACTGTTCTGATCCCGTCGTAAAATGGATAGTTTGTCCATGGAGATCGAAAATCAAGGGCTTCAAGTTCAGGACGGCTCGAACATGACCTAATTGTAACGGAACATGCAGGTTGCTCGCCGCTTACCCCAGCATCTTGAGATGCGATTGGGGATCAGATGAGCACGGTAGCGCAGGTAATCGTCGAGACATTGGCCTTGGCAGGGGCCCAGCGCTGCTATGGCGTCCCGGGCGATACCCTCAATCATATCACGGATGCGATCCGTGAGAGCGACATTCGCTGGGTCCATGTGCGTCACGAAGAAGCGGGCGGTTTCGCGGCAGGAGCCGATGCACTGCTGACCGGCGAATTGGCCCTGTGCGCAGGGTCTTGTGGGCCGGGCAGCCTTCACTTCATCAATGGCCTCTTTGAATCCCACCGCAACCGTGCGCCGGTCGTCCTCATCGCCAGTCAGATCGTGCGCGATGAACTGGGCTTCGATTTTCCTCAGGAGGTCGATTTCCGGCCGATCTACCAGACATGCAGCGTGTTCTGCGAGGAAATCAGAACTCCGGCACAGGCCCGGCGCAAGACGGCCATGGCCGCCCAGGCGGCGCTGGCCAAAAAGGGTGTGGCAGTCCTGATCGTGCCAGCGGATGTTTCGAGCGCCAAGGCCCCTGACGAACCGCCCTTTGCGGTTCATTCGGCCCGTCCTATCATACGGCCGAACGACGCAGATATTGATCGCATCGCTGCCGAACTCGCCAAGGGAAAGAAGATCGCTATCTATGGCGGATCGGGTTGCGAAGGCGCTCATGATCAGATCATTGCCCTTGCGGATGCGTTACAGGCCCCGGTCGCCCATACCTCACGTGCGAAGGATTTTCTGGAGCATGACAATGGCTTCAATGTCGGGATGACCGGCATATTCGGCGGCGAAGCGGGCTATCATGCGCTGATGGCCTGTGACACGCTGCTGCTGCTGGGCTGCGATTTTGCCTGGCGACAATATTATCCGGAAAAGGCGACCATCATTCAGGTTGACATAGACGGTACCCATTTGGGACGCCGTCATCCTGTCGATATTGGCGTCGTGGGCGATGTTGCGGCAACAATCGAAGCGCTTATGCCACGTATCCCGCCTCGTAGTGATCGCGCCTTCCTCGACGAATGCCTGGCACATCGCGCCCGAACGATAGAGGATCAAGCCAAGCATGCGACGATCGGCAAAGGCGGCGCAATCCATCCCCAATATCTGACTGAAGTGATATCGAAGAACGCCCCGGTCGACAGCATCTATACAGCAGACGGTGGATCACCGATGGTGTGGTGCCTGCGTCATGTCGCTGCTACCGGACAGAACCGCACGGTTATCAGTCTCAGCCACGGGACCATGGCCAATGCCATGCCGCAGGCGCTGGGCGCCAAGGCTGCCTTCCCCAGCCGGACGGTGATATCCCTCTCTGGCGATGGGGGCATCGCCATGCTGCTGGGCGATCTGCTGACCGCAGTGCAGGAGCAGCTACCGATCAAGGTGGCCGTATTCAATAATGGCGCGCTCGATTTTGTTGAAATCGAGCAGAAGGTCGAAGGGTTGCTGGAAGCCTACACCGAACTCATCAACCCGGACTTTGCGCGGGTGGCCGAAGCGATGGGTCTGTGGGGACGCCGCGTCGAACAAGCCGATCAATTGGAGGACGCCGTGCGGGACTGGCTCGCCGCGCCGGGACCAGCGCTGCTCGATGTGGTTACGGATCGCTTTGAACTGGTCATGCCGCCAAAGGTCGAGGCAGGTCAGGTCGCGGGCATGGCGCTCTACTCGGCGAAGGCCGTGCTGAACGGGCGCGGACGTGATGTGGTCGGGCTGATCCGGAATCTTCTGTCATGAAGGGAAGGGCAAGCCTGGTCGCGGCGCTGACCCGCGACAATGCCGTCTCCCGCAACCTGCTGTTGCTGATCGGGCTGTTGGGTACGCTGGGTGCGCTGGCTATAGGCTGGCGGCAGCCTCGTGCATTATGGCTGCTGATCCTATTCGTGCCGATATTGGTTATGTCGTTGATCGATTTGGTCCAGCCACATCATAGCCTGCGCCGCAACTATCCTGCGTCCGCACGGTTTCGCTGGTTCTTCGAATGGCTGCGCCCCTTTGCGCGCGCCTATTTCGTCGAGAGCGATCTGGATGGGCGACCCTACAGCCATGATGAACGGGCGCTGGTCTATGCGAGGGCCAAAGGGGAGGTGGACGCCCATCCGTTCGGAACCGAACTCGACGTCTATTCCGACGAATATGAATGGCTCGCCCATTCGATCGCGCCATCCCGCGATGCTCCTAAAGAGACACGCGTCCATGTCGGGACGGATCAATGCAGCCGCCCCTATCAGGCCGCACGCCTCAACATCTCGGCGATGAGCTTTGGGGCGCTCGGGGCCAATGCGATCGAGGCGCTTAATCTGGGGGCAAAGATCGGCAATTTCTATCATGACACCGGCGAAGGAGGCCTGTCTCCCTACCATCTCAAACATGGCGGCGACATCGTCTGGGAAATAGGGTCGGGCTATTTTGGCTGTCGCGACAAACAGGGCCATTTTGACCCCGGCCATTTCGCTGATCGTGCCGCTCAAGACGCGGTGAAGATGACGGAAATCAAGCTGAGCCAAGGGGCCAAGCCTGGCCATGGCGGACTTCTGCCTGGGGCAAAGGTGACGCCGGAAATTGCCGCCACCCGTGACGTGCCCATGGGCGAGGATTGCCTGTCGCCACCTGGACACAGCGCTTTTTCGACGCCGATCCAATTGGTCGAATTTGCAGGCCGTATGCGCCAACTGTCTGGCGGCAAGCCGGTCGGGATCAAGCTGTGTGTCGGCTATCCTCATGAACTTTTCGCTGTCGTCAAAGCGATGATGGAAACCGGCATTCTGATCGATTTCATTGTCATAGATGGTGCGGAAGGTGGGACGGGCGCTGCGCCCACGGAATTGTCGGATCGTGTCGGCATGCCATTGCGCGAGGGATTGATGCTCGCACGTAATGCGTTGGTGGGAACCAATTTGAAGGGCAAGATCAAGCTGGCGGCGTCGGGCAAAGTGACCTCCGGTGCCGGGATCGCGATGAATGCTGCCCTTGGCGCGGACTGGTGCAATGCGGCACGGGCCTTCATGTTCTCGCTTGGCTGCGTCCAGTCCATGCGCTGCCATACTGACACCTGCCCTACTGGAGTAGCGACCCAGTCGGCAGCGCGCCAGCGGGCCTTGGTCATCCCCGAGAAAGCGGAGCGCGTAGCTGGTTTTCAGCAATCCACACTGTCAGCATTGCACGACATTGTGGTTGCCTGTGGCCTAAATTCTCCCGACGAATTCACGCCGGACGGATTACGCCAGAGGATCAGTGCGGTGGAAATGCGATCGATGGACGAACTTTACCCGTTCGTCGAGCCCGGCGAATTGCTCGATGGCGCTCGAGATGCACGTCTTGCTCGTTGGTGGGCGCAGGCCGACGCGGGCTCATTTAAAAGGCATGTCGCCTGAAAGACCGCGGAACTGTGTTTCGCATTCGTCCAGCTTTCAGATCTACCGATCAGCTATGCGATGACAGCTGGTTCCGCGCCTCGGAGGCTGCCCGCAACAATTCTTTAGCCGTATCTTCCGCCGCCTTTGGCGTCATGCTGACGGCTACGCCATCCGGCCCATCTAGCATTACCTGTCCCTCTTCTGCGCAGGCTTTCCCGCCTTCCTCGTAGACATATGCCTGGGACATAATTTCTCCATCACTTCACTGGCGATGGACGCTTCCAAAACAAGACGGTTCCATCACTCGTTGATGAACAGATAGGGGGGATCAAACTCACTCAGCCGCCGAAGCGCTGGTAAATCCAATATGGTGACCCGGCCACGTTCCATATGCATCAGCCCGCGCTCCCGAAGCTCCTTGAGCATCCGGTTGATATGGACCGGCGTCATGCCGCAAGCCTCGCCTAAGTCAGCCTGGGTCAACGGGAGGGAAAATTGTCTGCCATCACTCAGGTCGACAGCGCGCAGCTTAGCTTCGATTTCGCAGAAAAAATGGCCGACGCGGGCGACTGCATCCAGGCGGCCCAAACGGAATATCCATTCGCGGTGCATGGCGGCATCGAGCAAAGTGCTGAACCAGAGGAGCTTCGTCAGATTAGGCCGATCGCTCACAAGCTTGTCCAGCGCTTCATGGCGGACAAGTGCGATCCTGCAGGGGCCAAGGGTTGCTACGTCATGATCCAGGCGTTTGAGCGGATATCCATGAAGATCGACAAAATCGCCTGCAACATGCACCGCTACCAGTTGGCGGACACCTTCCCGGTCATCCATATAGCGGCATATGAACCCTTCGATCAGATAGGTGCTCACGCCAATCGGTTGATGAGAAATCGCGAGGCTATGACGCGCAGGCACATCTTGTACCGCGTGTATGCTCGCCTCCAGCGCTTGAAGGTCTTCCGCCGACAGTTCATCCCGGCGACGATTGCGGAGGAAATCGTTGAAAATCGCCATGAACCCGTACTCCTGAGCACATCGGCCTGCGCTCCTGGAGTGCCTCAAGGGCTACGCGCATTTTGACAGTATCAGAACCCGCATAGGGCGAACAAGCTCATAAGCTTGCCGCCGATCATGTGACAAGTGTCCGTCGGAACGGGCCTCAGGCGGCGATGGCATTAACGCTTGATAGCCTCATAGATGCACTTGCCAGTTCCATGCACTCGTCAAGGCTTGTTCCAGCGATGTGGGTCTGCGTGTCATCTCGGTGACGGATGCTCACCTCCCAGATGGCCTCGCTTTCCATGCACCGTACGCGTGAAGTCGTGCTGGCAAAGATGATGACGTCCCCGAGACGTTCGCGGTGGAGCAAATGTCGAGCCACTGTCGTATCCGTTTCGCGGTGGGCATTGTGCTGGATATGCAGGCTCTCGCAATTGGACGTGAAGCGCCCCGGCTTTTCAGGAGGCAGTTTTCATTGGGCTATGCAGCCATATCGAGGTTCTCGAGGGCTGCATAGTAATTGTCTTCGGCCTCAGCGGGCGGGATGTGCCCGATAGGGCCGAAGAGCCGGTGATTATTGTACCAATCGACCCAGCGCAGTGTTGCCATTTCCACGGCCGAAACGCTTGGCCATGACCGCTGCCGCCAGATGACCTCGGCCTTGTAAAGGCCGTTGATCGTCTCAGCTAATGCATTATCATAGGAATCGCCGACGCTGCCCACCGAGGGAACGAGCTTGGCCTCGGCCAAGCGCTGGGTATAGTTCATCGCAAGGTATTGAACTCCCCTGTCGCTATGATGGATCAGCCCATCATCGGGACTTGGCCTGCGGGCATGAATCGCCTGCTCCAGGGCATCCAGAACGAAGCCTGCAGTGGCTGACGTGCTGACCTTCCACCCCACAATCCGCCGGGCAAAAGCGTCAATCACAAATGCGACATAGACGAAGCCCGCCCAGGTATGCACGTAGGTGAAATCGACAACCCACAGAGCGTTGGGCCGGCTGACGCGAAACTCCCGATTGACCTTGTCCAGCGGACACGGTGCCTTCGGGTTGCTGACAGTGGTGACTGTCTTCTTTCCACGCCGGACGCCCGCCAGTCCCATGGCGCGCATCAATCGTTCCACCGTGCATTTCGCCACCATGATGCCGTCACGCCGCATCTGGTGCCAGACCTTGCGTGCGCCATAGAGGCCGAAGCTGGCCTCATGGACTCGCTTGATCTGCTCCCTGATCTCCTCATCGCGCCGGGTACGTGCCGGACGCCTCCCGGGATCGGCACGGCGTGCAGCATGTTCATGGTAGGAGGAAGGGGCGATCGCCAGTTCGCGGCAGATCGGCTCGATCCCCAAATCCTCGCGATGGGCGTCGATGAACGCCATCATCATCTCCCGGGGCGGTCGAGCTCCGCCAACGCAAAATATGCTGATGCCTTGCGCAAAATCTCGTTGGCCCGGCGCAACTCCTTCACTTCGCGCTCAAGCAATCTCAGCCGCTCACGGTCATCGGCAGCCAGCGCCGCTGGTCCCGCTCGTCGGCTCGCCTCCTCCCGGCACCAGCGGCGCAGCGTCTCCAGCGAGCAGCCGATCTTCGCCGCGATCGACTTCATCACTTCCCATTCCGAGCCATATTCAGCTCGCTGCTCCGCGACCATACGGACCGCGCGCTCCCGGACTTCAGGAGAAAATTTGTTCGTCGTCTTGCTCATCACGGATGCTCCTTCTCACAAGTTGGAGCCTCCTGAAAAGCCGGGGCGCTTCAGACGAGACGAATTCCATGAGTTGGTGTTCTGACATTGCGCAGTGGCTCCACATCCGTGGCATCAGGCGATCCCGGGTTGCAACGAGCGAGACGCGCGCTTTGCCGTCGAGTTCCAGGAATTTCTGCAATCTTAATCCATGTTTCGTAATTAATGTTTGCAACGGGGCTGGGGAGATTTTGAGCGTCTGCAACCTCTTTCGCACCAGGCCGTTTAGCCGCCGCTGCATTTGCTGCGACAGGAGCTTTCATGGCCGGACGGACGCTGCTTCAATTCTTCCACTGGTATTATCCCGACGGCGGAGGGCTGTGGAGTGAAGTCGCGCAGAAGGCCACAAGTCTGAGGGATATGGGTGTGACCGACGTCTGGCTCCCGCCTGCTTACAAGGGCGCGGCGGGTGGCTATTCAGTGGGCTATGACAGCTATGACCTGTTCGATTTAGGCGAGTTCGATCAGAAGGGTTCGGTGGCCACCAAATATGGCGATCGCGCCGCTCTGGTGCAGGCGACGGGCGCACTGCGGGAGGCGGGCGTTCGTGTCATTCATGATGTGGTGTTGAACCACAAGATGGGCGCAGACGAGGCAGAACAAGTCTTTGTGCGCCGCGCCAATCCCGACAACCGCGACGAAGTAGAGGAGGAGGCGTTCGAAGCCCGCGCCTGGACCCGGTTCACCTTCCCCGGCCGACAGGGGCAATATTCGAAATTCATCTGGGACGCAAAATGCTTCACCGGCGTCGATCATATCGACGAGCCGACCGAAGATGGCGTATTCCGACTGGTCAATGAATATGGCGATGGCGAGTGGAATAGCGAGGTCGATAGCGAGAAGGGCAATTTCGATTATCTGATGGGATCGGACGTCGAGTTTCGAAATAACGCTGTTTATGAAGAGCTGAAATATTGGGGGCGCTGGCTGGCGGAACAACTGCCGTGCGACGGTTTTCGCCTGGACGCAGCCAAGCATATCCCCGCCTGGTTCTTCCGCGACTGGGTCGGCCATATGCGCGAAAGCGTGAATAGCGAGCTTTTCGTCGTCGCCGAATATTGGCATCCCGACATGGAGGCGCTTCAGGCCTATCTTGATCTGGTGGATCAGCAACTGATGCTGTTCGACGTCGGCTTGCTACATCGCTTTCATGACGCGGCGCGGGCCGGTGTCGATTTCGATTTGCGCACCCTATTCGATGGAACGCTGGTTGCGGCATCGCCCCACCATGCCGTGACGATCGTGGGCAATCATGATACGCAACCGCTCCAGGATCTTGAATCTCCCGTCGAAGACTGGTTCAAGCCGCTCGCCTATGCATTGATCCTGATCCGCGAACAGGGCGTGCCATGCATCTTCTATCCTGATCTCTATGGCGCGAAATATAGTGATGCGGGCGGGGATGGCGAAACGCATGAGATAGAGATCATGCCGGTTCCCTGCTTGCCAAAGCTGATCGAGGCCCGGCAGCGCTTTGCCAACGGGCCGCAGACCGACTTGTTTGACGACCCAGATTGCCTTGGGGTTATCAGGCATGGCACAGCGGGGCAGGCCGGGTGCATTCTTCTTGTCAGCAATGGTGCAGAGACGACCAAGTTCGTTGAGCTAGGGCCAGAACATGCCGGGGTAAGCTTTTGCGACTTTCTGGGTCATTGCCAGGAGGACATAACCGCCGATGATGCGGGCAAGGCGGCGCTGCGCGTCAATGCCGGTTCCGTGAGCCTATGGGTACGGGCTGATAGTTTGGTTTAGGTCGACGGGGTTTCAGGATCGAGGCGGTCGCGCAGTCAATATTCGTCGCTCCATCGAGCCGCAATCCACTGGCGTGAACGGGTCTTCACTATCCATATCGCGCTTCTTTGTGAGGCCCAGCGCACCGCCGAGCGATTTGCCAACCGCCTTGATGATGGAACCCGCGCCCATCTTGCTGCCGGGAGGATCGCCGGCGGCGCTCAGGGTCGGCGCTGAAAAGTTACCACCCACCCTGATCGGATCGACAAGGCGAAAGCCGCTCGGATCGCGCAATGCAGCCCCGATCGCCTTGCCCAGATCGTGCCCCAGCACGGCGCCCAGCGTGCGTTTTACCTGACCGTCACGCGCCACCAACCCGGCACGCCCTTCGGTCCTGCCAAGCGCTTCCCGAATTGTATCGCCCGTGCCTGACAGCGTTGCGCGGCCGCGCAGAGTGCCGGTCACGCCTGGCGTCCCGATCAATTTTTCGAGGCGCCCGTCGGTAAAGAGCAGATCCATGGCAAAATATGGTTTCGGGATGCCGCCGCGCTGATCGATTCCGACGGTGCCGTTCATCCGTCCGCTCGACATGTTCGCACGGATATCATCGAGTTCGAGCAATTTTCCAGTGAGCCGGATCGTGCCAGCCAGAGACTGGAACACCGAATCCGTCAGCAACAGCCGATCTGCTTAGATCCGGATGACGCCATCGGTCGGACCCACCTTTGCAAGGTGGATGCGGGTGCCGGGCAGGACGCGCGGTCCGATCCGGGCTTCGATCGCCCTGACTTTGGCTTTGCGTTGTGCGTCGGAAAGATCGTCGAAATCGAAGGCGCTGAAATTATGGGGATCGGCCTATACGACCTGTCATATGCTCGACGACATCAACTATCTCCTTCATCTCCAAGAACCCATCGATGGCTCAAGAGTTCTCCCTGCGATGAACGGACGGTCGCATCCTGCGGTCGGCTAGACCTAAAGGATAATCGATGCCGCTCAAGGCTCTGGCGCTCAATTGTACCCTCAAGGCGGATGTCAGGGAGGAAAGCTCGACCGACGCCATGATCGCCGTTCTGGCAAAAGCGTTCGAAGAAAAGGGCGTGATGCTAAGTGAAACCGTGCGGGTCGCCGCGCTCGACATCAAGTCTGGCGTGACGTCCGATGAAGGCAATGGCGACGCATGGCCGGCGCTGCGGAAAAAGATAGTTGCCCACGATATCCTGATCTTGGGCGGTCCGATTTGGATGGGTCAGATCAGCAGCGTCGCCAAGCGCGTGCTGGAGCGGATGGACGCCTTTTTGTCCGAGACTGACGATCAGGGCCGTATGCCCAGCTATGGCAAAGTCGCGGTCGCGGCCATCGTGGGCAATGAGGATGGTGCGCATTTCTCATCTGCCCAGCTCTTTCAGGCGCTGAACGACGTTGGCTGGACCATTCCGGCGGTCGCCGCCTGCTATTGGGTCGGCGAAGCTATGGGATCGACCGATTTTAAGGATCTGGAGGAGACGCCGGAAATGGTGACGAAGACCGCGAAGATGGTCGCGAGCAATGCCGCGCATCTGGCAGGGCTGCTGCAGTCCAGTCCCTATCCGGGTTGAGCTGCATGGCTGGTTTATCGGGCAGGATTGGCGAAAATATAGTCCTCTACGGCGCTCTGTTCGCCAATGTCGGGATTGCCATCGCCAAATTCGTGGCGGCAGCAGTCAGCGGCTCATCCTCGATGCTGACCGAAGGCGTGCATTCCCTGGTGGACAGCGGCAATCAGGTGCTCCTTCTCTACGGGCAGGCCAAGGCTAAGCGTAGGCCGGATGCCGCCCACCCGTTCGGCTATGGACGTGAACTCTATTTCTGGGCCTTCGTGGTTGCGATCCTCATCTTCGCGGTGGGGGCTGGCGTATCGATCTATGAAGGCTGGCTGCACATCGCCGAGCCAGAGCCGCTCCGCGATCCGACGATCAATTATGTGGTGCTGGGCGTCGCTGTGCTTCTGGAAGGCACGAGCTGGGCCATCGCGGTACGCGACTTCAATGGAAAGCGTGGTGCGAGCAGCTGGTGGCAGTCGATCCGCCGCTCGAAGGATCCGGCAGGGTTTATCGTCCTGTTCGAGGACAGCGCGGCTCTCGTCGGTCTTGGCATTGCGGGCGTCGGCGTATGGGCCAGCCATCATTATGCCGATCCTCGCATCGATGGTGTTGCGTCGATCGCGATTGGCCTCATCCTGGCTGGTGTCGCGGTCCTGCTCGCGCGCGAAGCGAAGGGCCTGCTGATCGGCGAGAGCGCGGAGCCGGCTATCGTCGCGGCTGTGTGGGCAATCCTCGACCAGCGGCCCCAGATCAGCGCGGTCAACCATGTCCGCACCATCCATACGGCCCCTGATGCCGTGTTTGTGGCGATCAGCGCTGATTTCGTCGATAACCTGCTGATGGGTGAGGCTGAAAACCTGATCGAGGATATTGAGCGCGAGATGAAGGCCAGCGTGCCTCAGTTGACTTCCATCTATATCCGGCCGGAAAAGCAGTCGGATGCGATCCGTCAGCCGCCGCCGATCTAACTTTGATCGTCCCTCTGGGTCGGCGGGATGAAGCTTACCTGGGCCAGCCGCCAGGCCCGATCCTTGCTGTCGGGCCAATAGTCTCGGGGATGGCGGCATTGTGACGGCGGATGGGTATCATGCACCTCGGCCCGGATCAGCCGACCTGTCTCACGCAGCCGGACGGTCGCATCCGGAAATTCTGCCTGCAACCGATCATGGACATTCTGTGCGTCCTCCGACAGGTCCGTGCTGGACAGCGCCCGCGGCGCGCCGTCGACCAGTTCGGCGGTGGAGGAACGTAGCGCCTTGATGCCGTCATTGAGCACATCGACAGATATGATCGCCGCCGCGACTGAATCCGCCCACCACCAGCCAAGGCCAAGGCCGATGATCCCGGCCAGCCCCGCCGCACCGGTCAGCCAGTTGGCCTTGTTCATGAGGGCGTCGGTATGGAGCAGCTTATCGTTGAGCTGTTCAGCGAGCGGCAGTTCCTTACGCCCGATGAAGAGGGGAGGGATCAGCGAATAGATTTGCGCGGCGAGCATCAGCCAGCCGAGCCACAGATCGTGCCCCAGAATGACAATAGAGCCGACGGTGGCATGCTCCTGTGAGCCGAGCGCCATCAACGCATTATAGAGCAGCAGCGCGCCGACGGCCGTCAGCGCGACCGCCGCGACGAAGAAACCAAGCCCGTTGACCCGCTCGAAGCCGAAGGGAAAGCGGCGCGAGCGATGGCTGTGACGTTCCATATGCGCGGCGATCAGGAACATGATCGGCGGGACGAGGCCCAGCGTATCCTCGATCCAGGCGGTCTTCATCGTCTCGCTTTGGCCCAGCACCAGCCCCATGGTGACGATGATGGTGAGCGTCCAGAAGATGTTCCAATATTCAAGGCGGACCGCTTTGGCCATCGTGTCGCGCAGTTCCTGCGGAAGGCTGGTTTCGCTCATTGGTTGCGTGCCTCCTGCGATATCGCTCGGCTGGCGCGCTCGACGGTCATGATCCACCGGTTCTCACCATTGCGCATCGCGGCTTTCAATTCGATCTGCGCGTCTCCTATGTCACTTGTCGAAAGGGCAGGAGCAAAAGCCACGTCGGTTGCCCAGGGGCTATCGGCCGTGAAGCGGCCGATGACCAGATCAAGGGAGCCATCGTCGAGCTGCTGGAATAAGGACTCACCCGATCCGCTGCGCCATCGAGCATGCGCATTGGTGCGCCGCTCGATTTCCGCGACAAGCCTGCCGACCTGCGGCGCGGACGAGATGGCGGGGTCTGCAAGCGCGACGGTGAAGGTGCGACTATGCTCGATCCGTGTCGATGTACCGGCCGGGTCGCGCGGCAGCATTTCACATGCGCTAAGCAGCAGTAGTGCAAAGGAGGCTAGCCGCATCATTTCGCGGCCCCCCTCTGACACAGGCTGCTCATGACAGCTATTCCCTGTCGCACAGTAGGATGTGGATCGGCGGGATGCCTCCAGTCCGCCTCCCTCGACGGTAACATAAGGGTTTCACTGAGGCCGGAGTGCGCCATGAAATCTTTCAGGATCGTTGCTCGCGAACAACGCGCGAAACGCCAAAAGAGCCAAGTGGCAGAACCCCGACATCTTCAGATGCCGGTAGTCGATCGCATTCGCGTGATAGAAGCCGCGGCTTGCGTCTGGATCGCCGGCAGATCGACCCGGATCAAATGGCCATCGCGCTTGTGCACCACGCCGTCGATCAGGACGAGCGACACATTATCGGGTTGCGCAGAATGGGTAAGTAACGAGGGTAGATCGGCGGCGGGCATCATGTTCAAGGCGTCTATCTGAACTGCGATGACATCGGCGCGCATGCCCCGCGCCAGCGCACCGACCCGTGACCCCAGAGCAAGGCTTCTGGCACCATCTATCGTGCCCCAGCGCAGCGCCGTCATGTCCTCCATCAACAGCTGATTGCGCGAGACCCCGCGCGCCAAATCCGTCGACAGACGCATCACGGAAAACATGTCGGCCTGTCCTGCCAGCACCATATTATCGACGGAGAGACCCATCAGCAATCCGGCTGCGATCATATCCGGGATGGGCGGCACACCATAGCCGACTTCCAGTTCGGTCCAGGGGCTGATTGACACGGGTGATGCGGCCAATGCCACACGGTCCATATCTGCGCGCGATGCAGCTGTGAGGTGGACGAGCTGTACGTCGGGGCCGAGCCCGTCTCGGGCCGCGAGCGCCGCGATGCCGCCGCCCGCTGCTGCCTTTGGATCGGATGCCATATGAGTGGAGATCGGCAAGCCCAGACGCCGCGCCGCATCCCACTCCGCCTGCCAGATCCCGGCGTTGGAACGATCCGGGCCACGCGCGCAGATCCCGATGGAGACGAGATCCGATGGCGGCCGTCGTGCGATCGCGGACAGATGGTCGAGGTCCATCGGCTGGCCCTTGCCCGCATCTTGGGCGTAGCCATAGGCAAACCGACCGCGAACGCCGGACCGGACCATGGCTGCAATTTCGGCTTCCGCGTGGGCGGGACTGCGTACATTATGCGCCCAGTTGTGGACGGTAGTGATGCCGCTGCTTACCGCTTCGGCGAGCGCCAGATCGACACCGATCGCTACGTCCGCTGGTGTGAAATGCGGTGCTATTGCTGCCATGGTCGGCATGAAGCCGCCTTTAGCGCTGCGCCACAGCCCCCGCGCCGCCGTGTTCCACATATGCCAGTGGGTATCGACAAAACCGGGCATCAGGACATGCCCTGACAGGTCGATGACGTCTGCTTCGCTGACGGGCAGGTTCGGACCGATCGCCTCGATCCGGCCGTCGGAGATGAGCAGGTCCGTTTTCGGGCGCGGCGGCCCGGTCATCGTCAGCAGGTGATCCGCGCCGCGCAGCAACAAGCGGCGCGGAGGTGCCGCTCGCGCTGCTATCGTCATTGCTAATGGCGCGGTCGCCAGCAGGGCGCTTGCCTGCCGGCGGTTCATGATGGTCGGCAATGGCGATCCTTTTCGGTCGGGTAATTTCACGGTTCAGCGAAAGCGGCAGCGATCGCGTCGATTTGATCCGGTGGAATGCGTCGCGCGATGACCGCCATGCCATTGGGAGGTTTGCGCGCGTCGATTACGGCTGGATCGCCCTGCCAATGGCGCAAACGTGCAGCAAGATAGCTGCTTCGTTGACCAGATAGTACAGGCGCGTCCTTGCCCGGCGCATGGCAACTGCCGCAGGCTGGCAACTGGCGGGCAGGATCGCCATTCGCAATGATGGGCAAGGTCGGCATCGGCCGCTGTTCCAGCCCTGGCATCGCTGCGAAATGTGCTGCCAGCCTCTTCATCTCCTCCTGAGTGAGTGTGGCTGCGGCCACCTGCATCGGCGCGCTCTTACGTGTCCCGGCCGCATAGTCGCGCAAGGCCGCAAGGAGCGAGGCTGGCTTTTGCCCACCCAGCAATGGAATATCGCTCTGCCCACGCCCGCGCCCGTCGCTGCCGTGACAGGAAGCGCATGCAGACAGCGTGCCGGGGCGCGTGCCCGGAAGGTCGGCTGGCACGGCTTCCTGCGTCAGTGCGCGATATTGCTCTGATGTCATCCCGGGCAAGCGCCGCACGAAACCGACCATCCGCCAGACCTCGTCATCGCGATCCTCCACCGGCCAGGCCGGCATGGCGGTAAATTTGACGCCGTGGCGGATGATCCAGAAGAGTTGGCGATCACTCCATTCTTTTGCGGTGACCGACAGGTCGGGGGCTGGGGGTGTCGATGCCTGCATGACCGGGGAGGGCTTCACGCCCGGAGCCCCATGGCAGACCTGGCAAGCCTGCCGAAAATGACCAGCTGCGCTGACGAGATCGCGCTCGGGCGCCTTGCCTTCGGGTGTCTGAAATGTGGAATAGGTCCGCACCGAATTGCGCATTACCCAATGGAGGAACCAGTCGGTTACCTTCCAGTGGCCCGAAGACGCTGACACCTGGATCACGCCAGACCAGGCGAACAACATCCCCGCCGCAAACAGTAAGGAGACAGCGATGATCGCGCGCTTCCAGGTGATGCGAAGGGTCATGCCGGTGCGTCCTCCCTCGTCCTGAGTAGTCCGGCCAGCAGGACCAGCCCGCCGATCATGTAGCTGGCGCCACCGATGACGAGCATGACCACGCCGCCAAGCTGCTGGTCGGCAAGGGCATCGAGGCCGAAATTTGTGTCATGATGGAGGTAGAGCGGGCGAGGGGCGAGACCGATCAGCGCGCCCAGCAGGGTCATGTGCATGGAGGTGAGAAGCAGCGCGCCAATGCCGACTATCTGCTGCGGCGCATGAAGGACCGATGACCAGAGGAGCAGGCCGGCCATGAGGAAGCAGGCTTGTTCGATCGCCATCACCAACCATGATCCATGGACGGCGGCGCGCAGGTCCGGCAGGTGCCACAGCCAGACCGTCGCGAGTTCGACCAGCATCATCGCCATGGGAGAGACCATGCGTGGCCAGCGCGTTGCCGGATTGAACCGCGCCCCCGATATGCCGTGGGCGATCAGCGGCGCGGCGATGGCGACGGTCGTCATATGGCCGACCATATGACCGGTCATGCCCATGTCGCTGGCGATCCAGCTCAATGGCAGCAGCACAAGACCGGCAATAAGGCTCGCGCGCTTCACAGGCAGTCTCGCAGGTAAATGACAGGCAGAGTGGTGAAGATCACGCCCACGAAGCTGAGCCCCGCCAGCAATAGCGTGGATTTTGCCAGAAAGCGCAGCCGGTCAATGTCGGTCGAATCCTCATGTGGCGCACTGCCGCCGGGCATGCGGCCCTGGTTCCACGCAATCCAGCCGGACAGGGCGATCAGGATAAGGGCGAGGATAGTGCCGACGACGAACAACGTTGGGAAGGTCGCAAATTCACCGACCTTGGCGCAGGATATGGAAGCCCAGAGATAGGAGAAGAGGAAATGCCCCGCCCAGATGGTCGGCGGGACGATCAGTGTCCAGAGCGTGACCTTCAGCCGCTCGGACCAGTGGGGGCGGCGATCGCTCATGACAGCACCGGGAACAAGCCGATGGTTGCGTAGGCGACGACCGCCGTCAGTGCGAAGAAATGCATGTAAACTGTGACGTTGCGAATGTCCGCATCATGCTGCGGGTCCATCCTGCCAGCGATGCTGCGGGCGAGGGCATAGCTCTGCATGATCGCGGCGACACCGGAATGGGCCACCGTCCAGATGGCGAGTGTCCAGACGATTGCGGGATAACTGTGGCTTTCCGGGTCCATACCATGCATCCATGGTCCGGCCAGGCCTGCACCGATGCCTGCGAGGCTGGCCGCTATGCCCAGCACCAGCAGCAGACGCGCAATCCCGACGCCGCACCGCGCATGGATGTCCCGCGCGGCCATGGTGGCGAGCCAGCTTGCCACGCTAAGCGCCAGCGCAACCATGGGCCAGAATATTCCCGGCCCGTCGGCCATGGCCATGGGCGGGAAATCTACGTGGCGGGTCCAGAAGAAATAATAGCCGAAGACGAGACCGGAAAAGGCGGTCGCGTCGGCCATCATGGTGATGAACATCGCCCACCATCCGGGCGCTGCGGGGCCGGACATGTAGAGCGGCAGTTTGATCCCATGGCCGATCGGCTTGCATGGTTTTTCCGGGATTTCGGCTGTCCCGATCCATAGCCACCAAATAGTGCAAGCGAGCGTCGCCAAGGCGCAGGCGAGCGCCGCCCAATAAAGATGATAGGTGGTGAGAATGAACACGCCGCCCAGCGCGACGGCGGTGAGGATCGGGATGACGCTGGGCGTGCCGAGGCGGATCACCGCCAGCGGACGGGCGTCGAGCACGGTCGTCACGATTGTTTCGCGCCGCCCTTCCTCCGCATCGGGCAGGAAGTAGCGTCCTTCGTCGACCTTCTGCACGAAATCCTTCTGGTCCCAGATCGGATAGCGGCTCTCGATCAGCGGGACGGAGCGTATGCCCCAATCCTCGTCATCGGGATGCGCCAGCCATTCGAGCGTTCCCGCGCCCCAGGGGTTGCGCTGCGCCTTGGACCGGCGCGGCGAGAGGGCGAGATCGACGCAGATCACTGCCACCCCCGCGGCGAACAGCCACGCGCCAAGAGTCGAGGCCATGTTGAGCCCGCCAAGCCCCAGTTCAGCCGGATAGGTGAAGACCCGGCGCGGCATACCCATGAGCCCCGAAAAATGCATCGGGAAGAAAGTGAGGTTTGCGCCGACGAACAGCATCCAGAAGGCGATGCGGCCGAGCCGGTCGGACAGCTTCTTGCCGGTAATCAGCGGCCAGTAATAATAGAGGCCCGCGAACAGAGGCAGCAGGGTGCCGCCGATTAGCACGTAGTGAAGATGGGCGACGATGAAATAGGTGTCATGCGCCTGCCAGTCGAAGGGCGCGACGGCGACCATAACGCCGGTCAGGCCACCAATGACGAAGATGGCAAGGCTGCCCGTCGCATAGAGCAAAGGCGTCGACCAGGTGACGCGACCTGCCCACAAGGTCGCAATGAAAGCGAAAATCTGTACCGCCGTTGGGATCGCCACAGCTTCGGACGCAGCGGAAAAGAAGGCGAGGCTGATCTTGGGCAAGCCCGTCGTAAACATGTGGTGGACCCACAGGCCAAAGGACAGGAAGGCCGTGCCCACCGCCGCCAGCACGATCCAGGGATAGCCCAGCAGATGCCGGTTGGAGAAGGTCGGCACCAGCATCGCGAACAGGGCGATGGAGGGCAGGAAGACGATATAGACTTCCGGGTGGCCGAATATCCAGAACAGATGCTGCCACAGCAACGGATCGCCACCCCGGGTCGCGTCGAAGAAGGGCCAGTTCAGCAGCCTTTCCATCTCGAACAATATGTCGCCCGCGATCAGCGGTGGGAAGGCGAACAGGATCATCACCGCCACGACCAATATGTACCAGGCATAGAGCGGCATGAGGTTGAGCCGCATTCCTGGCGGCCGGCATTTGAGCACGCCCACGATCAGCTCGACGGCCGCTGCCACCGACGAGACTTCGATGAAGGACAGGCCCAGCATCCAGATGTCGGCGCCGAGCCCCGACAGGTCCGTCCGCGTGGTGAGCGGCGGATACATGAACCATCCGCCATCGGGCGCGGCGTTGAAAAAGATGGAGCCGCCGACGAACACCCCGCCGAGCAGGAAGGACCAGTAGCCAAAGGCTGAAAGGCGCGGGAAGGGCAGATCACGCGCGCCCAGCAACTGCGGCAACAGGATGATCGACACGGCCTCGAACATCGGCACGGCGAATAGGAACATCATCATCGAGCCGTGCAGCGTGAAGAGCTGGTTGAACGTCCCTGCGCTCACCAGATCATTGTCGGGCACGGCCAGTTGCGTGCGCATGATGAGCGCCAATACGCCAGCGAACAGCATGAAGGCGAAGGCCGTCAGCACATACCAGACGCCGACCCGGTTGTTGTTGCAGTCGGTCCAGCGCAGGAACAACCCCTTGGGTGGCGCCCAGACGGCTCGCAGCCTTTCTTCCTGTGCGGCGCGGAGCGCGGGATCGTCCTGATCGTGCAGGCTCATTTCATGCCCTTCAGATAATGAGCGATAGCGCTGGCATCCTCTTGGCTGAGCTGCGGATAAGCGGGCATGCGCACGCCGGGCTTGGCCTGCTGCGGCGTGCGGATGAAGGCGGCTATATTGTCGATGGTTGGCGGCAATATACCAGCGCCCAGCGTCAGCCGCTCGCCAAAGCGGCTGAGGTCGGGACCGATGGTGCCGGCATGGGGCGTGCCACGGATCGTGTGGCAAGCGCCGCATCCCTGCGCGTCGAACAGGGCGCGGCCAGGCGTAGCGATGGCAGGCTGCGGGACGACGGCGCGGGCATCGGCCAGCCATGTGTCGAAGGGGGCCGGTTCCATCGCGATCACGTCGAACGCCATCAGCGCATGACTGAGGCCGCAAAATTCCGCGCATACGCCACGATAGCGTCCCGCCTTCTCCGCCTTCACCACCAGCCGATTGGTGCGGCCTGGGATCATGTCCATCTTGCCGGCAAGGCCGGGTATCCAGAAGCTGTGGATTACGTCTTTGGCCGTCAGTTCGAATACGACCGTCCGGCCGACGGGTACGCGAATTTCGTTGGCCGAAGACAATGGTGGTGCATTATTGGACGGCCGATAGGCAACCCGCCACCAGAATTGCTCGCCTTCCACCCGGATGAGCAGATCGCCCGGATCGGCCGGGCGGGGACGCATGGCAGGCAAAGCGTAAAGCAGGAGCGCAGTCAGAATGAGCGTCGGCCCGATTGCCCCGACCCAGAGGATCATGCGCATGCCCTGTTCATGGCTGAGACTATGCTCGGACGCACGGACGGCCCGAGCATAGAGGGCGACGGTAATTGCCAGGATGAGGATCGCGCCTGACGTCAGAATGATCGCGATATGCCGTATTGCGCGCGCATCGGCACCAAATACTGCCAGCGTCGATTGCTCCGCATTACAGCCGGTCAGAGCAGCGACCAGCATGGTCAGAAGCAGCATCCGCGCCATTTGATGTGATAATCCCCTGTCGCTTCCCTGCGTTATATTCTCTCCCAACCCGTCAATTGTCGGGAGGTTCAAACATTTCTGCGGCGCAACAAACGGGCAATCGAAAATGGCGGCGACATGGGCGCCGGAACCGATACCCTATCGAAATGTTCTTCCTCTCGAATAGGTTTGAAGGGGATCATATGTCGGACACCATCGCATTGCAGGCTGAGCCTGCCCGTCTTTCCGATGTCGCCTTCAAGGCAGAATTGACTAGGGTTATCCCGCAGTTACGCGCCTTCGCCCGCAGCCTTTGTGGAAACCACGATCTCGCTGACGACCTTGTCCAGGAAACGATGATGAAGACCTGGGCTGCTCGGCAACGCTATGTCGCGGGCACGAATTTCCGTGCTTGGACGTTCACGATCCTGCGCAATCATTATTTCAGCCTGACACGTCGCCGCCGCTTCACCGGTGAGTGGGATGACCTGGTGGCAGACCGTGTTCTGGCCGCGCCCGCTTCGCAGGATATCAGCATTGAACTGCGTGATCTCATGCGTGCGCTTATGCAATTGCCGGAGCCGCAGCGCGAAGCGTTGATCCTCGTCGGGGCCGGTGGAATCTCCTACGAAGAAACCGCTGAAATCACGGGGGTCGCCATCGGCACGGTCAAGAGCCGCGTGGCCCGAGCGCGCACGGCGTTGGACGCCTTGATGAACGGTGGGGTTCTCGAAACCGCGCGCGGCGATTTTGACAATGAAGAAGATGCCGTTGTCAGCATCTTTGCCTATCTCGACAGGATCCAGACCCGTCAGTCAACGCGACCTGATGTGTCAGGGCTGCTGGCACTGGCCGCTTGAGCGGATGATGACGCGGAGCAAGGTTCGACCCGGCCCTGCTTCTCGATTTCGTCAGGGCCATAGCCAATGACATCCGATCAAGCTCAGCCACTGGCGGACGATCCCAGCGTACCGGATGACGCGCTGTCGCCCAATGAAGCGCAGGAGGTCCGGCGGCGCCAGGCCAGCTCGCACATGGTGGTGCATGAGGCTGTGCGGCTCCAGGGCGAGGAGGAACTGGCGAGGCCGGTCGTCGCGTTGATGCTCTCCGGCCTCGCGGCCGGTCTCGCCATCACGATATCGCTGCTGGCTGAACTCTATCTTCGCATGCGACTGCCCGACGAGCGCTGGGCAGAGCTGGTCTATCTGCTGGGCTATCCCGTCGGCTATGTGATCGTCATCATGGGGCGGCTACAGCTTTTTACCGAGAGTACGGTAACTGTCGTGCTCCCCGTGGCCGCACGGCCCAGCATTGCCGGGCTGGCGCGGCTTGCAAGACTATGGTCTGTCGTATTGACCGCAAACCTGATCGGTGTGTTGGTCGTGGTCGCGCTGATGGCGGGAGAGATCATCATCACGCACGAGCAAAGGCTCATCGCGATCGATATCCTGCAAAAGCTACCCGCGCAGGAGGGCTTCAAGACGCTGACTCTTGGTATCCCGGCGGGCTTTTTGATGGCATCCATCGCCTGGCTCCTGCCCAATGCAAAAGGCAGTGAATTCTGGGTCATCTCTTTATTGACCTATGTCATAGCGCTTGGCGGCTTCAGTCATGTCGTGACCGGCTTTTCGCAGACTGCCTTTCTCTGGCTGAACGGTTCCATGACCGTTGCGGACATGCTGCTCGACTTTCTTTTCCCGGCGCTTGCCGGGAACATCATCGGAGGCACCGGTCTCTTCGCAGTGTTGGCGCATGGCCAGATGCGGGGTGATAGCGAGGCAGCGGACGAGAGAAACTAACGAATTCTCATTCCTGAAAAATCACCTGCGTTGAAGTACTGGTCATCTGCGCCAGGCGCGCTGCATCCCAATTGCTCAGGCGAATGCAGCCGTGACTTTGCGAGCGTCCGATCCGGGATGGTTCGGGCGTACCATGAATGCCATAATGGGGCTTGTCGAGGTCGATCCAGACAACGCCGACGGGATTGTTGGGACCAGGCTGCAACACGGCTTTCCCGTCACTGTCGGCGGCATCCCAGAACAGGTCCGGATTATAATGATAGGTCGGCAGGAAGGCGATCGCCTCGATGGCCCATTGGCCGATCGGCAGGGGGTCATGGTCGCTTCCGGTCGTCGCGGGAAATTGCGCGACGAGACGGTCCTGAGCGTCAAAAACCTTGAGCAGGCTTTCGGACTTGTCGACGATGATCTTCGCGGCCTGGGGTTGCCGCGCGCTGATGTTGAGCGTTGCGAGCGTGTCGCGCCATTGAGGCGACAGGCTGTTGTCATAGGCCCGATCGGCCGGGATCAGGCTTGGCAGTCGCAGTTCCATACGGGCCTGCGGCGACTTGAGTGCAGGATTGAGCGCGAGCAGAACTTGCGGCGTCGTATGGAAGCGCTCGGCAAGCCGCTCCATGATATCGCGATACCCCAGATGGGGCAGAGCGGCCTGGTCGACGATCTTTGCAGGAATGTCGGGCGTGAAGTCTGCTGCGAGGGCATCATCCTTTAGCACCATGGTCATGAGCGCAGGGGCATTATCCTTGTCTAGGGCGGCCTGCGTTGCATCACCAAGCTCGCCCGATTGTGTCAGGCCTTGCGCCGCCTGATAGCCCTTCACCGCCGCCGTGAAGAAGCGTCCCTTATGCCCGTCGATGATTCCGGGACCAAAGCCTGCCCGGTCCAACTGGACCTGAACGCGAAATATGGTTGGATCGATGTTAGTCTCTCTGAAAGCGGTGGCCGACGCTGCGGCCGGGTTCGATACCTGTGCGCTAGCTATAGTCTGCATAAGGCCAGCGGTGGCCAAAATCAGACAGTGCCATGGAACCCATCTTTTCATTCTAAAAATGCGCCCTATCTCTCAGTGAGATAAGTAACGCGAGGGTGCGGCTTTATCTCCCTGACACGATTTCGGGACGAACGACTTACATGTTGATGGATAGACGGGCGGTGCTGCTGGGCGCCGTCGCTTGTGGTGCAGCGCAGCTTTTTCCTGCTACCACATGGGCCGCTCTGCCGGAGCGACGCCTGCTGTTTCGCAATGCGCACAATGGGGAGAAGGTCGATGTCTGCTATTTTTCGGGCGGACGGCTGCGGGCTTCGGGGATTGCGGAACTCAATCATTTCCTGCGCGACTGGCGCACCGGGGAAGTGACCCGCATGGACACCGAACTGTTCGATACGCTGGTGCAACTGCATGCGGCGACCGGTGCGGACAAGCGGGCTTATTTCACGCTTATCTCCGGCTATCGCTCACCGAAAACCAACGCGCGGCTGCATCGCGGCAGTCATGGTGTTGCCTCGAAGAGCCAGCATATGCGGGGCAAGGCAGTCGACATCCAGCTTCGCAATGTCCGTCTTGCCAACCTTCAGAAGGCGGCACTGTCCCTGAAGGCGGGAGGCGTTGGCTATTATCCGGATGACGGGTTCGTCCATGTCGATACCGGGCCAGTCCGCCGCTGGAACGGCAGCTAGGCCAGGCGTCAGGGGCCGATATTGGCCCTTGATCCGCGCAGACGTGCACCGCTGCCGGCCGTGAAGCCGAGCGCAACTGAGCCCCTGTCGTTCCAGCCATAAGGATCGGCACGAACTACCGGTTCGCCCTGGTCGTCGAATAGAACGGTCTGGTAGAGCAGGCGAACCGGTATCTCGCGGGGCAGGGGGACGAAGCTTTCCTTCCCCGTCGCACGGGCCTCGTTCCACTGATCCGTGATGCCCGCGTCCTGCGCCAGCATTGCGGCAAAGCCCTCTGCATCCTCGACCCCCACGCAGCCATGGCTGTGCTAGCGCTGCACCTCTGCGAACAGTTTCTTGGCCGGCGTGTCGTGCAGATAGATTTGATGCTCATTCTTCATGTCGAACTTGACGAGGCCGTTCTGTTCTGGGTCGTGACGATGTCGCAGGCGACGAGGGGGAAGGACAGGGCAAGGATCGAACCAGCAATCAGAAATCAGCGCAGCATCATATCCCTTTCACATCAGGCAAGATCAACGCGCCAAAGCGCTTTGCGCTCCGTCATGCTGCGCGATCAGGGCGATTTGGGAACCAGGATCAAAGTTCTGCCTTCGACGCGCCAGGAGGCGAGTTGCGAAAGGAAGTTCATGCCCAATATATCGACTGGACCGAGCGCCGGGGAGATCACCGTCTTGAGGTTGCGGGCCTGTATCGAGCCAACGGTGAGGCGGTCTATTGAGCCAGTTTCAGCCCGCACTGCGCCATTGGCGGTCTGAAGAATGACCGGCACCAAGCTGGTTCCCTTCACGACATTCGCTTGGGCCGCGGTCTCCTCGGATATGGCCGAGATGGTCGCGCCGCTGTCGATCAGCATGCGGCGCTGGACTCCATTGATCGACACCCGTGCCCAGAAATGGCCATCGGGGCTCATGGCGATGCGCACATCTTTGCCGGTCACGCGTTGGTCGTCGAGGCCGAGTTGTGCCCTGATCCGGGAGAGCGTCGGATCGAACGGCGCCTGCTGGAACAGAAAGAAGAGACAGAGCGCCAGCAAACCGATCGAGAACAAAGTGCGCAAGATGCGGCCGATGAAAGGAATGTTGAAGAGAATGATGAGAACGACGGCAGCGGCCACGGCGTAGATTGCCATTTGCTGCCATTGAGGGTTGGCGCTGATCTCGACTGGCCCGCGCCAGCGCAGGGTTGCGATCATCGGGCAGGCTTGGCCTGGGCGGGCGCGACCCGCCAGACCGTGTTTGACAGGTCATCTGCGACGATAAGGGTTCCGCGCGACGGATCATAGGTCACCCCGACCGGGCGGCCGCGTGCGTGCCCATCCTTGATGAAGCCGGTCAGGAAATCGACTGGCTTGCCCGCTGGGTGACCATTGGCGAACGGCACCCAGACGACCTTATAGCCCGACAGATCCTGCCTGTTCCAGCTGCCATGTTGCCCGACGAAAGCGCCCTGCGTGAAGGACGGACCAAGGCCGGCGCCGGTGACGAAGCTGAGGCCGAGGGCGGCAACATGGGAACCCAGAGCATAGTCTGGGCGGATCGCCTTTTCGACCATCTTCGGGTTCTGGGGATGGACGCGCGGATCGATATTGTTGCCCCAATAGCTATGGGGCCAGCCGTAGAAGGCGCCGGGGCGCACGGATGTCAGATAGTCCGGCACGAGCTGCGGCCCAAGCTCATCCCGCTCGTTCACGACCGACCAGAGCGTCTGCGTCTGCGGATTGATGGCAAGCGCAGTAGGATTGCGGATGCCGCTGGCATAGGTGCGATGAGCGCCGGTCACGCGGTCGATTTCCCAGATGACGGCGCGATCCTCTTCGACCGCCATCCCGCGCTCGCCCACATTGCTGTTCGAGCCAATGCCGACATAGAGTTTGGTGCCGTCCGCGCTGGCCGTCAGCGACTTGGTCCAGTGATGGTTGAGGCGGGACGGCAGCTTGGTAATTTTCTGGCCGGGCGTCGCGATCCGTGTTGTGCCGTCGCGATAGGGGAAACGCAGCAGGGTATCCTGATTGGCGACGTAGAGGCTGCCGTCCACGAAGGCGAGGCCATAGGGCGCGTTGAGGCCGTCGATGAAGGTGGTGCGCATCTCCGCCTTGCCATCGCCATCGGCATCGCGCAGCAGCGTGATGCGATTGCCACCCTTTACCGGCGTCTTGCCCATGCTCTTGATATAGCCTGCAATCACATCCTTGGGGCGCATGACCGGGGCGCTGCCGCCTGACCCTTCTGCCACCAATATGTCGCCATTGGGCAGGACAAGCATCTGGCGCGGTACCTTGAGGCCGGTCGCCAGTGCGGTCACGGTGAAGCCCTGTGGCGCGGTCGGGCTTTCGCCGTCCCAGCCCTCGGGCGTCGCGATCCTGATCGGCGGCACAAGCGTCTGGCGCTGCCCCGGAAGGTCGGGATTGGCGCCGGTCTGGTCAAGCCCGGGCTGGCTGCTGCCACATCCTTCTAGCGCGAGTATGATAAGGGCTGCGCAAAGGCTGCGCGTCGGCGCGATGCTCATCGGGCAATCTCCCGAACGGTGCGATGAGCGACCCAACTGGCCGCCAGGGCAAGGGCCGCGCTGATGATCGACAGGATGAGACCGGTAACGCCAACCGAACTCCAGGCGTCCTGACTATGCTGGAACGCGTTCACCATACCCACAATCCACATGGTCGCGATCAGCCCCGCGTAGATCAACGATGGCTGCCGATGCGCCCGGCGGCGGGCGACCATCGCCAGAATGATGCTCCAGATCAGCACCAGAGCGCCACCCAGTAGGGCGCCCACGATCAACCAGGAGGAGAAATTGGTCCACTGGATTTCAGCGGTTTGAAGATAGGCGATGTCGGTCAATAGCGCGAGCGTGAATAGCGCCACGGGAAAAGCGAGGAGCAGCCCATGCAAGGGATGCAAAAAGGGCCTGAAGCCCACAGGTATATTGGGCAAGGATGCTCTCCTGCTCGAATGGGAATAAGGAAGAATGCGCCGCCTGCTCAAATGGTTGCGGCAATGACGCCGCGCCTAGCGGTCCCGGCCATAATCCCATAGGCGGCGGCGCTCGCTTGGGGTCGTAGCATCATGGTGCCCGCCTGACGCTCGGCGGTTCATCTCGCCCAGAACGGCCTGATCAAGGGGGGACTTGTGGTCGGCCTCGGCTATCAGCAGGAAAGCCTCGACCAAATCCTGATCGCCCCATGCCTTGATGTTGCGCTGATCGGTTTCATGTCCGGGCATGCGTGATCCTCCAGATGCCGGCACTGTTGCGGCTTGTACGGCAGAACCATGCGCGCAGGCCTGTGTTCCCACTGTTTGATGCAGATCAGCACGCTTTTCCCGCGCGGAACAGAGCATCCCTAAGGCGGTTCTGATCAGAGAGGAGAATGATGATGCACAAGGAAAAGGAAGATGGTGAAGTTGTAACGCACATGTCTACGACAGAAGCGCGCAGCGGTTCGCCAACCCGAATGACGCGAAACATATTGGTGATCAGCCTGATCCTGGTGGCGATCCTGCTGTTCATTGCCGTCGGCTTCGGGTTTTTTGAGACAGGCCAGACAGGCGCTGACAATATCAATGCTGACAATACAGCCGCCGGATCTGTGAATTGAAGCGATCATGTAATTGCTTTGGCCCGGGTGGGTATCTACCCTTGAGCCGTGACAGCGATCGAACATATCGGACAGCCACAGGCGCGACGCATCGCCCTTGGCGCGCAAGGGTTCGGGCAAAAGAGGCCCGGCGTAGCCGGGCGCCATCATCTGCGGCAGTTATTGGGCAGGCTACATCTTCACCAGATCGATAGCGTCAATGTTCTCAGTCGAGCCCATTATCTCCCCGCCTTTTCGCGGCTGGGATGTTATGATCGCACGGCATTGGACGCCCTCGCCTGGGGCAAGCCGCGTGAAAGGAAGCTGTTCGAATATTGGGCGCACGAGGCGTCGCTTTTGCCGTTCGAATTCCAACCGCTGCTTCGTTGGCGCATGGCGAAGGCCGATCGTGGGGAGACCGGCTGGACAGGCATGCGGGTCTACGCGACCGAGCGGCGAAATGAAGCGATGGCGCTCCTCGATCGGATAAGGATCGAGGGGCATATGGCGGTGTCGGATTTCGAATCGCATAAGGGCCAGACGGGATGGTGGGAGTGGAGCGACACCAAACGTGCGCTCGAATGGCTGTTCTGGGCAGGGCATATCACCACGGCCAGCCGGCGCGGCAACTTCGAGCGGGTCTACGACCTGACAGAGCGGGTAATCCCGGCGGACATCCTGAACCAGCCGACACCGTCGGACTTTGATGCGCATCGCGCCTTGATCCAATGCGCAGCGCAGGCGCACGGCATCGCGACCGGCGGTGAACTGCGGGACTATTTTCGCCAGTCGCCGCGCGATGCCATGCCCGCGATCCATTCGCTTGCCGAAGACGGAATATTGGTGCCGGTCCATGTGCCCGGCTGGCGTCATGCCTGGCTGCATAGGGACGCGCGGCGTCCCCGCCGCATCGACGCGCAGACGCTTCTCGTGCCCTTCGACCCGCTGATCTGGGAACGAGACCGCACGGAGCGACTGTTCGGGTTTCGCTACCGGATCGAAATCTATGTCCCTGCCGAAAAGCGGGAATATGGCTATTATGTCCTGCCCTTCCTGCTGGGAGACAGCTTGGTCGCGCGCGTCGATCTCAAGGCCGATCGCAAGGCTGGCCGACTGATCGTACAGTCTATGCACTTCGAACCGGGGGCACCATCCGACAGCCGTGACGCTCTGAATGAAGAATTGGCGCGAATGGCCCAATGGCTAGGTCTGAGCGATTGGGCGATGGCGCCATTATCACAGGCGAACCTCTAAATCCGGTCAGTGTCATCTCCTGCAGTAATGGCGGAATGGACTTCCCATCTCCCAACCCATGGAGGACTTGATGCCGATCAGCGAAATTGCGAGCCTATGCGTGTCTGGCGGATATCCTTGCCGACGGGAGATCATCGCTTGACCAGTCTCCCTGAGGCGATCGGATATATCGGACTGCTCGATGACGAGGACATTGAGCTGGATAGCGCTGCGTTGGCGCTCAGTTCGCTCGATCATGAAGGCCAGAATCTTGAACCCTATCTGGAACAGCTGCGCCAGATCAGCGCCGCGGTTGAGGCTGCTTGCAAACAGCGCGTCGCGGCAGATCTGGCGTCCGGGGAAGGGCAGGGGGCGTTGCTCGCAGAGGTGATCGGCAAACAATTGGGTTTCGTCGGCGATCGCGACAGCTATGACGCGCCGCTCAATGCCGATATGATCCGGGTTCTCGATCGACGCCGCGGTTTGCCGGTCAGCCTCTCCATTCTGTATGTCGCGGCTGCGCGACGTATGGGCTGGCGCGCGGAGGCGCTCAATACACCCAGCCATGTGTTAGTGAGCATAGGCCCGAAAGACGCGCCAGCCCTGATCGATCCCTTCAATGGCGGTCAACTTGTCAGGCCCGAGCAGTTGCTTGCCTTGCTGGAACGGGTTTCGGGTGCAGGAGGCTGGCCAAGTGAAGCGCATGTCACCCCTATGCCCAACCGCATGACGCTTGTGCGCCTGCTCCTCAATCAGGCCAGCCGCGCAGAGCAAGCGGGCGATACGCTCCGCGCCAAGGCGCTGTACGAGCGTATGACGGTGATGGCGCCGGACCATGACGCGGGCTGGTGGGAGTTGGCCCGTCTTCAACTTGTCCATCGCGAAGTTGACAAGGCGCGAGCCAGCCTGGGGGCGATGCTGGAAGTCACCAGAGATGCAGAGCGTCGGGCTCATATCCATGCCGCGCTCGCCCGCCTGACGACTGGCGATTGATCGGCTGGGTGTGCCGATGCAGCCCGGCCATGATCGGCCCGAGGGCCAGAAACAGCGTCGATGAAAAGTTAGGGCTTTGTTGGCGGGAACTGCAACGCTTGCCGCAGGTTATTGAAGCTGTCGGACCGATCATCTTGCCCCCCGCTCGATCCGTCCGGCTCCCATAGAGGCCCCGCCATCCCCCCCGGCGGGGCCTCATTCTTTTGGGCGATGCGGCCATCATGGAAATGCCGATCGATCCGGCATGCTGAACGATGCGCCTGGGCAGACGATGATCGCGGTCAGTGGGCGTAGATCATCTTGCGGGTCATGCCGCCATCGACGGCTATCTGCTGTCCCGTAATGAATTTCGCCCCGTCCGAGGCGAGGAACAGAACGGTCGCGGCGATGTCTCCGGGCTCACCGACGCGCCCGGCCGGATGTTGCTCCCTGTCAATATCGCGGTGCTCCACAGTCTCTCTGGTCTCAGCTTTCGCCCATGGCCTTGTCTCGATCCATCCGGGCAGGATCGCATTGACCCGAATGTTGGGGCCAAGGCTGATCGCCAACGCATGGGTCAAGGCGCAGATCGCACCCTTTGCAGCGGCATAGGCTTCCGTATGGGGCTCCGACTGCAATGCGCGGGTCGATGCCATCATGATGATCGCGCCCTTGCGCAGGCGCAGCATGGGTACAGCACTGCGGACCATCAGGAAGGCGCCGGTGACATGACTGTCCTGCCATGACTGCCATTTCTTGAGATCTAGCTGTTCGATCGGTCCGCTCAATGGATTAGCGATACCGGCGTTGGACACCAGTAAATCAATCCCGTCCTTTTCGCCGCTACCCTTCTGCCATGTTGCGATTTTCTGGAATGCTTTTTCAACATCCTTCTCGCTGGCGACATCGGCCCGGATCACGATGAGATTGGGAGAAGGCATCTCCATGGTCAGGTCGCGAACGGCCTCTGCATCCCGGTCGATGACAGCCACGCGCCAGCTTTGCGCTAGCAGGGCCTGCGCGACACCTTTTCCGATGCCCTGCGCCCCTCCGGTGACAATCGCTGTTTTCAAGGACATTCCTTCCTAGATTTCCGGCAGGCTCTGAGCGGCGAATCCCCAGCCTTTGAGTTTGGTGGCCCGCTTCAACAGCGCTTCGACATCGTCGATTGAAAAGGGGTGGGCATTCTTCATGGCCGTAAGTTCGCTCCAATCGACCGGGATCGCGACCGGGGCGCCCGGGCGGGCGCGGACAGAATAGGGCAGGATCGCGGTGCTGCCGCGCTGGTTGCGCAGCCAGTCGATGAAGATGCGCCCCTTGCGTTTGGCCTTGCTCATCGTCGCGGTGAAGCGTTTGGGCTCTGCAGCGCTCAGCGCCCGAGCGAAGCGGGATGCGAAATCCTTGTGCGTGTCCCAGTCATGGCCCGGTGTCAGCGGGACGACGACATGCACGCCCTTGCCGCCTGAAAGCATGGCGAAGGAGACGAGGCCTATATCGGTCAGATGATCGCGTATGTCAGCAGCCGCCTGCTTCACGATCTCGAAATCGAGCCCCTCATCGGGATCGAGATCGAAGATCATCCGGTCGGGTTTCTCTACCGCATCCGCGCGGCTCGCCCAGCCATGAAATTCGATCGTGCCCATCTGGACGCAGGCGAGGAGGCCATCGGCATCCTCGACGTAGATATAATCTTCCGACCCGCCGTCCTTTTCCCGGATCGGCACTTGTCGAACGGCGTCGCCCAGCGCGCCGCTGTCATGTTTCTGGAAGAAGCATTTCTTGGCCCGGCCTTGCGGACAGCGTACCAGACTGATCGGCCGGTTCGCGGCGAAGGGCAGCATCAGGGGCGCGATGCGGGCATAATAGTCTGCCAGTTCGCCCTTGGTCTGGCCGCTGTCGGGAAAGATGACCCGCTCGCGGCTGCTGATCGCGACGCTGCTTTGCGGCGCGGGGGTGGGGGTAGGCTTTTCGGGCCTTACCGCCTTGGCCTGCTTGTCGGCGCGCAGACCGAGGAAACTGCCGTGGCGCACGCGGCCGTCGCCGGTAAATTGCGCAAAAGCAACTTCGGCGACCAGCTTCGGCTTGATCCAGGTCGCGCCGCGCGCCTCGACGCGGGGCACCTCGACCGTCGTTTTGTCAGTCGCGAGCGGCGCCATGGCCTCGGCCAGATCGTCCATCGTCGCGCTATCGAAGCCGGTGCCGACCTTCCCCTTGTAGACCAGCGCCTTGCCCTCATGCTGGGCGAGCAGGAGAGAGGCGAACGGGCGTCCCTTCGCCTTGCTCGTCGACCAGCCGATGATCACGAACTCCTGTCGCCGCGTGCATTTGACCTTCACCCAGTTGCGCGTTCGCGCGCTGCGATAGGGGGCATCGGCGCGTTTTGAGATGATGCCTTCCTGTCCTGCATCACATAGCGAACGGAGCAGGCTTTCGCCCGCACCCAGAACATGGTCGGAAACATGGATGGGCGTGTCGGCGTCGGCCAGCAGCGCCTCCAGCCGCTCCTTGCGTTCGATCGTCGTCAGGCTCTTCAGATCCTGCCCGTCGAGTGACAGGAGATCGAAGGCGAACAGATGCAGGGGATCGTTGGCGTCTTCCTCACCATGTCCCCGCTTCAGAGCATTCTGCAGCGCCGAGAAGTCCGGATTGCCGTCGCTGTCCAGTGCGACCACTTCGCCATCGATCAGGCAGGCGGGCAAATCCAGCGCTGCGATCGATGCGACCAGCGACCCGAACTTTTCGGTCCAGTCGAGGCCATTGCGAGTGTAGAGCGTGACATTCTTCCCGCCTGCTGCGATCAAGGTGCGATAGCCATCATATTTGATTTCGTGCAGCCAGTCGTTGCCGGTCGGCACGGCGTCGACCAACGTTGCGAGTTGGGGCTTCACGAAGCGTGGCAGGGCGGTGGAGCGGGCTTTTCGCTTGGGTGCCACCTTCGCATTATGATCCTTGGCCGCCTGCATCTTGGCGGAAAAGGCCTTGCCTTTCGCGCCCGCCAGCGATTGCTCCCCGCCTTTGTCCGCCTCGATTTGCGCCATGGACCGGTTGGTCAGGACGCTGGTCAGCGCCCGTTCGACTAGTGCGTCGCCCGACCCGGCCTCTTTGTCCTCGATCTTGCGCAGCAGCCAGTTTTCGCGCTTTTCCTTCGGCCGGCCTTTCATTCGCACCAACAGCCATTCGCCCTTCATTCGTTCCCCATGCAGGATGAAGTGCAGATGCCCGTCCTCGATATCGTCCGCGCTCTTGCCCGCGATCGGCTCCCAAGTGCCTCGGTCCCACAGCATCACCGTACCGCCGCCATATTCACCCTTGGGGATGGAGCCTTCGAACGTCCCATAATCGAGCGGGTGATCTTCAGTCCGTACCGCCAGCCGCTTGTCGGCGGGATCGATACTCGGCCCCCTGGTCACGGCCCAGCTTTTGAGCACGCCGTCCATCTCCAGCCGGAAGTCCCAGTGCAGTCGGGTCGCGGCATGCTTTTGCACGACGAAGCTGTTACCGCCGGTTTTGGCGACCTTGCCCCTGGGCTCACGGGTCCGGGCGAAGTCGCGCTTGGCGTTATAGGTGGAAAGGGCATTTTCCGCGGCCATCAGTGTTTCCGGTCCTGTGGATCGAGCCAGCGCCTTTCAAGGATACCAAGCAGGGACAGCATGATGATGGCGATGACGGTTGCGCTCATCACCAACGGCCATAGCGCCGCGCCGCAGGCGATGCCGATGACTGCCGCCAGCCAGATATGCGCAGCCGTCGTCAGGTTCTTGATCTCGCCCTTGCTGAAGACGATCAGCCCCGCCGCTATGATACCGGTGAATGCCGCGGAAGCCTCGAACACGCGGAGCGGATCGATATTTCCTTGTCCCCGCAACTCGAGATGGAGGGCTATGGCGCAGACGGTCATCAGCGCGGAGGTGAAGCAGATAAGCCCATGGGTGCGCATCCCCGCCGCATGGCCGCGCAGTTCGCGGTCCAGTCCGAGCAGCAGGCCAAGGATCGCCGCGACGCCCAGACGAAGCAGGGCCGGCCCGTCGATCAGGTGGAGTGGCGTGTCGGGATTGAGTTCCATCAGGCGCTCTTACGTTTGGGCGGTGCCTTCTTTGCTGCGCTTTTGGGCTTCGCAACTGTCTTCTTCGTTGGCGCGCCTTTCGCCCCGCCGGCCGACTTCTTGAGCGCGGCCATAAGGTCAATGACGTTGCCGGCCTTCCGCCCAGTCGGTTCGTCATCGACATCCTCGATGATCCGCTTGCCCTTGGCCTTTTTCTTCTTGTCGATCAGCCGGTGGAGCGCATCGACATAGCGGTCGTGAAACTCGTCCGGCTTGAAGGGCGCGGTCTTCTTGTCGATGATGCTGACAGCGAGATCGAGCATATCCTCGTCCGCCTTGTCGGCCGGCAATCCCTTGAAATAGCTCTGTGCCCTGTTCACCTCGTCGGCATAGCGCAGCACTTCGAGCACCAGGCCTTTGCCGCAGGGCTTCAGGGAGACAAGCTGCTCGCGACCGCGCACCGAGAGCTGGCCAAGGCCAACCTTCTTCGTTTGGCGCAGCGCGTCGCGAAGGACCGCATAAGCTTCTTCGGCAAGGTCGTCGGCAGGAACCACGAAATAGGGCTTCTCATAATAGAGAACATCGATCGCATCGGCTTCGACGAACTGGACAAGATCCAGCGTCTTGCGGCTCTCGATCTTGACCGCCTCGATCTCCTCCTGCTCCAGCAGGACATAATTGCCCTTGGATAGCTCGAAGCCCTTTAGGATCTCGTCGCGATCGACCGGGCCGACCCCGCTCACCACCTTTTCATACTGGATGGGCTTGCCAGTGGGTTCGTGGATCTGGCGGAATGAAACCGCTGCACCGGATTTTGTCGCAGGATAGATTTCGACCGGGATCGACACCAGCGCAAGCTTGATCTGTCCCTGCCAATATGCGCGCGTTGCCATAAGAAACCTCCGACAGCTTTAGCGAGCAGCATTTGCTTTGGTTCCTTGTATGGCCGAAGCCAATATGAACCGCGCCTCCCCATGTTTTGATAAGATTCTCGCTAGAACCTGTGACCTCGACGCACCGATCGTCAGCCCACCGCAAAACCTGTTGGGAAACATATTTTTTAACCAAATTCGGGACACAGGCAGGGATGAACCCAGGAGCAGCATGACATTGGCCGAGATCGATACACTGCGCTTGTGCAGCCTGCTCAACACGAGTGCCTTCGGCTTCGTGTTCCTGCTGCTGTGGCGTGGCCGCCGACAGGATGATCATCTGCTTTAATGGTCCTTGAGTTCGTTTCTGTACGGCGGGGTGATGATCGGTTTTGGCCTATGGGGCGAGCAGGGGATCGTTCACGGGACAATCCTCCTGATGCTGCTGGCCTGGAGCAATGTACTGGCCGTGACGGGCCTTCGCCATTTTCAGGCTCGGCCTCTGCTCGAACCCTGGATGGCAGCGCCGCCTCTATTAATGGGCGCGGCGCACGCGGTACCCCTCCTCATGCTGAATCTGGGTTGGTTGCCGAGCGCATCGCTGGTCCCGCGTATCTGCGATGTTCTCGGGCTGACGGCTGCGATGGCAATCAGCGGTGGCAAGATGATCTCCGGTCCACTGAGGGGACAGAAGATCGCAGGGGGCGCAATGCTGGCCTATATTCCGACATTCCTGATCGGGCTGGTCGGGGAAATGGGAGTTCTTTCCGGCGCACAGTCGCTGGGCGTGATGCCACTGCTCGCCAATCAGGCACTGCTGGCGATTTTGAACCTTGGCCTTCTCATCATGCCGGTCGATCAGGCGCAAGCCGACCTTCGGACCATGGCGTTGCGCGACCCGCTGACAGGAGCGTGGAACCAGGCCGGATTGGAACTCGAGAAGCAACGGCTCAACGCGCCGGGCGCATCGCCGATCCGTCGGGTAGCAATGTGTGTATGGGAGATGGCTATCGCCGTCGTCCGCCGCCAACATATTTCATTCAGCCCATCGCCATAAGCGCTGTTAGGAACTTGGTCGCAGCAGCCTGTGAACCAGGGGCGAAACCGGCCATGGCCATTCTTCGTCGGGACAGTTTACTCGTTTATCACATGGCATCTGCATTATGATTCGATCATTCGACGGAATCGCGAGGTGCGATCAAATGTCCGATATTTCACGGTAATTTTGTATCGTTCGGCTAAATTGTTATATAAAACAGACATTTGTAGCAAATTTTAAATGTTATAAATCTATGACAAAAAAGCCTTGACTGGTTTCGGCTCCCCTATACGATGAACGGCGACAACAGCGTCCTTTCAAGGGCGTGGACAGGACGGCAACGCGCCTTGCCGGACCGTCACTAAACGTGGCGCGTAAAGGGAATTGGGGAGCATATGAATAAGGGTTTGATCGCGCGGCTGCCGCGCCTGTCTCTGGTTCTTGCGATGGTGATCGGTTCGACCGCAGCCTATGCGCAGGAGAGCGCTCAAGATGATAATGGTGGCGGTCTGGGCGATATCGTCGTCACCGCAAGCAAGCGCGAAACGTCGGCCCAATCCACTCCCATCGCCCTGAGCGCTTTCGATCAGGCGACTTTGGCTGCCAATGGCGCCACTGACCTGCGGTCGCTCCAGAATGTCGCGCCGACGCTTCAGATCGGCATGTCGGGCACGAACACGCTGCTGACCATTCGTGGCATTTCCAGCCGCGACTTTACCGAAATCGGCGATCCGGCCGTCGCCGTCAGCGTCGACAATTTCTACATCCAGCGCGCTGCGGCGCTCAACGCCAGCGTGTTCGACGTCGAGCGCGTCGAAGTGCTGCGCGGGCCGCAGGGTACGCTGTATGGCCGCAACGCCACTGCCGGTGCGATCAACATCAACTCGGTGAAGCCGGAACTGGGCAAGGTTTCGGGCTTCGGATCGATCGAATACGGCAATTACAACACGCTGCGGGCCGAAGGGGCGATCAACCTGCCTATCGGTGACAAGATTGCGGTGCGTGCGTCTTTCCTCAGTTCCAGCCATGACGGCTATTCCAACAATAGCGGCGTGCCGCGCGATGGCGATGATGACGATACGCAGGCTGCGCGTCTCCATATGCTGTACAAGCCGACCGATCGCCTGAGCATCCTCCTGACCGGTGAATATACGAAGGTCGGTGGCGTTGGTCCGGTCGCCTATGGCCAGCCCTACAGCTATACCAGCGCGGGCACGGTCGATCATGGCGAAGTCGACCTGAATACCCGCCGCAACTGGGCGCTCAACACGCCGGGCAGCGTGGATATTGAGGCCAAGTCGATCCGTGGCCAGATCAGCTATGATCTCGATTTTGCTACAATCAGCTATTTCGGCGGCTATCGTAAATTCATCTTCCACCGCGTCAACGATACGGATGGCACGGCGATCAACAGCAATGCCGGTTACCTGACCTTCCCGCAGAACGAGAATGAAGACACGCAGAACCATGAACTGCGCATCACGTCGAGCGACGATGGCGCGTTCACCTGGCAGGGCGGTGTCTATTATTTCAAGGAACAGAATGACCTTCTGTCCTATTTCGGTTCTTCCAACACTGTGCCGGCCACTTATTCGCGCACCTTCTCCTATGATGTGGGCGCGGAATCCAAGGCGGCGTTCGCCCAGGTCGCTTACAAGCTGACCGATCAGTTGCAGTTCGAAGGTGGCATCCGCTACACCGAAGATTCCAAATATCGTGTTGGCTACAACATTGTGAATGGCGTTCGCACCAATCAGGACAGCCAGACCAAGATCAACAAGGTCACCTGGCATGCCGGCGTCAATGCGCAGATTACCCCGCGCAACCTGCTCTATGCAAAGGTCGACACCGGCTACAAGTCGGGCGGCTTCACGGACCTGAACGAATATGGTCCCGAAAGCGTGACGGCTTATGAAATCGGATCGAAGAACCGCTTCCTGGACAACCAGTTGCAATTCAACCTGACCGGTTTCTATTACGACTATAAGGATTTGCAGGTCAGCCAATATCGTGAGGATGCCCGTACGGTCATCCTGAACGCGGGCAAGGCCGAAATCTACGGTCTGGAAATGGAAAGCATTTTCGAGCCGACCAGCAACGACCGCATCGATTTCAGCGCCAACTGGCTACACGCCCGCTACACCGACTTTGCGGTGGCGAGCGGCGGGGTCAACGTGTCCTATCAGGGCAACAAAATGATCCAGTCGCCCGACTGGTCGCTGGCGGGTGGCTATCAGCACATATTCGACCTGGGCAATGCCGAACTCACCGCACGGGTTCAGAGCCATTATCAGACCCGCTCCTATTTTTCGTACCGCAATTACAAGAGCGAGTCCGAAGGGGCCTTCACCAAGACCGACTTCACGCTCAATTACGCGCCCAACGATGCAAGCTGGTCGGTTCTGCTCTATCTGCGGAATATCGAGAACAAGCGCGTGATTACGGACGTGACCGAATATGCCAGCACGCAGGTCTATCGCCTCCAGTTCTCCGAGCCGCGCACCTATGGCGCGCGCCTGACCTACAAGTTCTGACGAACGAACCGGCCGGTGGCGGTGTCACCGGCCGGAACTATAAGATGACAAGGGGTTGCGGACGTGATCGAGCGTAGAGATATTTTGAAGGCCGTAGGACTGGGCGCGATGGCGGCAGGCATGCCGGGCTGTGCCAATCAGGCGATCGGCGGGGCGGGGGCATCGCCCCGGTCGAAACCGCTGGGCCTTCAACTCTTTACCGTGGTAAAGATGCTGGAGAAGGATTTCGAAGGCACGCTCGCTCTGGTCGCGGCGCTGGGTTACAAGGAAGTCGAAACGCTCGGCAGCTTCAGTCGCGATCCCGTCATGGTCCGGGATGCTCTTGCGCGTCACGGCCTTGTCAGTCCGTCCCAGCATCTGATGCCGGGCAACCTTTATGATTATTTCCAGAAGCCGCCGACGACGCCCGCCGAAAAGGCCGCGATGAGCGCCCAGTTCGACAAGGCGTTTCAGCCCGAAAGCGTCGACAGCTTCATCCTGGAAGCCATTAAGCGCGCCAAGCTGATGAACCAGTCCTATATCGTCTGGCAACTGGCATGGCGCCAAAGTTACACGCTGGCCGACGCAGAGCGGTATGCGCGTGCATTTAATCGAGCGGGTCAGTTGTGCGCTGATCAGGGCCTCGGGTTCGCATATCATAATCATGACTGGGAATTTGCACCGGTCGATGGGACGCGGCCGTTCGACATTCTTGTCGGGCATAGCGATCCCAAGACGGTGAAGGTCGAAATCGACTTCATGTGGGCGACCAAGGCGGGCGCAGAGCCGATCGCGCTGTTCCGCCAATATCCGGGCCGCTTCCGCCTGTGCCACCTCAAGGACCGTGACGCCGCCGGCAATATCGTGACGGTCGGCGAAGGCGTAGAGGATTTCAAGCTGCTGATCGATGCAGCCAAGGCGGCCGGGATCGAGCATTTCTATCTGGAATTCGATCGCCCGACCGACCCGGAGCGGGAAATCCGCATCGCGGCCGAATATCTCAAGCCCATGCTGGCCAACTGACATATTCCGTGCCCACCGGCGACACAGGCATGAAGGACTAAGGCGCATGGCAGGGACAGGGCAAGGAATGGCAGTATGAGCGGAGGCATCGCGATGGCCCCTGCATCGCCGGGGGGCGATGCCGGGGCAGCCGGGTGGTCCCGGTTGCAGATATTGGTCGTGCTGCTCTGCGCGCTGATCAACGCGCTCGACGGCATGGACGTGATGATCGTTGCCTATGTCGCGCCAGCGCTTGCTACCGACTGGCAGGTGGGTGTGGAGGCGCTGGGCGTGCTGTTCAGCGCGGGCCTTGTCGGCATGATGATCGGCTGTATCGTCGTGGCGCCCTTTGCTGATGTCTGGGGCAGGCGGCCCACCATCTTGCTGGCGCTGGTGCTGATGACCATCGGCGCGCTGGGCTGCGGTCTTGTCGGCGGCTTGTGGAGCTTTGCCCTGATGCGGGTCGTGACCGGCGTCGGCATCGGCACATTGCTGGCCAGCATCGCGGCGCTGGTGAGCGAATATGCGCCAGCCGGTCGCCGATCCCTGGCCATCGGCATTTTTCAGGCCGGCTATCCGGTCGGTGCGGTGCTGACGGGCCTTGTGGCGATCCTCTCCATCCCCACTTTCGGCTGGCAGGAAACCATGCTGGGCGCCGGTATCATCAGCGCGATCCTGATCCCGCTGGTGTGGATATGCCTGCCGGAATCCGTCAATTTCCTGGAGGCGCGGCAGCCCGCAGGGGCGCTGGAGCAGATCAATCTGCTGCGCGGCAAGCTGGGCCGACCGGCTCTGCCCCAACTGGCGGAACGGCCTGCGGCTTCGGCCCTGCCGCGCATGGGCGACTTGTTGACGCAGGGGCGCTGGCGCTCGACGCTGACCCTGTGGTGCGCGACCTTCCTCAGCTTTGCCGTCCTCTATTTTATCACCAGCTGGATTCCCAAGCTGGCGGTCGAGCGCGGCCTGGATCAGGGCGACGCGATCTGGGCGGGCAGCATCTTCAACCTGGGCGGCGTGGCTGGTGGCTTGCTGATCGGATGGCTGGCGATCCGTCGGCCGATCGGCGCGCTGATCGGGCTGTTCTTCTTTGCCTGCGCGGCGCTGATGATCCTGTTCACGGCGTCGCTGCCGCTGGCCCTGTTGCTGTGTGTCGCCTGTCTGCTGGGCATGACGTTGCAGGGCGGTTTCAGCGGCTTCTATTCACTGGCGGCGCAGGTCTACCCGACGTCGGTTCGCGGAGCCGGGATAGGCTGGGCCGTCGGGATCGGCCGGGGCGGCGCGGTGATCGGCCCGATGGCCGGCGGTCTGTTGCTGGGCGCGAAATTGCCGCTGTGGCTGGTCTTCACCTGTTTCGCGGTGCCGCTGTGCATCGCTGGCGTGCTGGCTGCCATCACATTGCGTATCGGAGGAAATATCATCCATGACTGACATGGCCGTCCTGTCGACGCCGACCGTCGTTCCCGCCAGCGAATTGCTGGCTGGTCCCCAAAGCGAATGGCTGAGGCAATGGAGCCGCTTTGCTGTGGAAGCCCGGTCCATGACCTTGCCCGACGTCGTGATCGACCGGGCGAAGCTGGTGCTGCTGGATTCCATCGGCGCCATGGCAGGCGGCGTGCAGGAGCCCGAAGTGCAGGCGCTGGTTGACGCGGAAGCGACGGTCGAAGGCGTGACGCTGATCGGGACCGGCCGCAAGGCACCACAGTCGATGGCGGCCTTCGTCAATGGCGTGGCGGGCACGACGCTGGAACTGGACGAGGGCAATCAGTTTGCGCGCGGCCATCCGGGCATCCATGTCGTCCCGGCGCTGCTGGCGTCGGCAAGTGGCGGCCAGAGCGGTGACACGCTGCTGCGTGCGCTGGTGCTGGGCTATGAGATCGGATCGCGGATCGGCATCGCGTCGAAGCTGCGCGTCACCATGCACCCGCATGGCACATGGGGCACGGTGGGCGCGGCGGTGGGCGCTGCCAGTCTGGCGGGCGCGGATGAAGATGCGATCGGCAATATCATCAACCTCGCCGCCAACCTGTCGCTGGCGACCAGCCGACGCACGATGCTGGAGGGCGCGACCGTCCGCAACTGCTTCTCTGGCTTGTCCAACCAGTTGGGCCTGATGGCGAACACGCTGCACCGTTCGGGCTTCCTGGGCGAGAAGGATGCCGTGGCGACCGTCTATGACAGCATCGTCGCCGATGATTTCCAGCCGGACGAGATGGTGGCGGAGCTTGGCGAGCGCTGGGAAATCGCCCGCAACTATTTCAAGATGCATGCGGCCTGCCGCTACACCCATGCCGCGCTGGATGTCGTGACGGGCCTGATGGCCGAGCATGCCATCGATCCGGCGCAGGTGTCCGGCGTACAGGTCGATACCTATTGCTGGGCCGCGCAGCTGGACCATCCCGAACCGGGCACGATGCTGGCGGCGAAATTCTCCATCCCCTTCGCGGTGGCGACCACGCTGGTCCATGGCGCGGCCACGCCCGACGCCTTCCGGCTGCCGGCCCGCAGCAATCCGGTCATCGCCGATCTGGCAGGCCGGGTTCAGGTGCGCGAGGATGTGGCCATGACGGCATCGCTGCCAGCAGAACGGCCCGCCCGCGTTACCATCAGCATGACGGACGGCCGGCAACTGTCCGGCACGGCGCGGGTCAATCGCGGCGATACCGAACATCCCTATGGCACGGGCGAGATTTTCGCCAAGTTCCATAGCCTGGCCGATCCGGTCTGGGGCAGCGAAGCGGCATCGCGCATTCGTGACGCCGTCATGGCGATCGACCGGGCGGACAGTCTGGATGGGCTGTTGTCGCTGCTGTCGATGCCGCCTTTGTCGCACCGCGCCTGAGCATAAAGAAACAGATTGCATCATGACCCTTTTGCTGACTGACGAGATTGCGTTCGATCTGTCCTTTCCCGCCATCGTGGTGGGGGCGGGCGGCACGGGGCTGGCTGCTGCATTGGCGCTGCGCGATGCGGGTGTCGATGTGCTGGTGATCGAACGTGACCCGACGCCGTTGGGATCGACCGCCATGTCGACCGGCCTGATCCCGGCGGCTGGCACGCCCGAACAGGCGGAAGCGGGCATCACGGACAGCGCCGAGCAGTTCGCCGACGACATCATGGCCAAGACCAAGGGCAAGACCGATCGGGCCATGGCGCTGCGTCTGGCGGAGGAGTCTGCCGACACGGTCGCTTGGCTGCGCGACAGTCATGGCGTGCCGCTGACTTTGGTCGACGGTTTCCTCTATCCGGGGCATAGCGCCCGGCGCATGTATGGCACGCCGGCCCGGTCGGGCGGGCAGTTGATGGCGGCGATGGAGTCCGCAGCGGAACAGGCGGGCGTCATCGTTCTGACCGATGCATCGGTCGAAACGCTGCACGTCGCGGGGCAGGCCGTTACCGGCGTCCGTATCCGACGGCCCGATGGCGCGTTGGAGGATATTGGCTGTGATGCACTGATCCTTGCCTGTTCGGGTTTTGGCGGCAATGCCGATCTTATCGAACGCTGGATTCCCGAAATGGCGGGCGCCGTCTTCCATGGCCATCCCGGCAACAAGGGGGATGCGCTGGCCTGGGGCGAGGCGATGGGTGCGGGCATGGCCGATCTGTCCGCCTATCAGGGGCATGGTGGCCTCGCCGCCGGCCATGGCGTGCCGATCCTGTGGCCACTGATTATGGAAGGCGGTTTTCAGGTCAACAAGGCGGGCGAACGCTTCTCCAACGAAGCGGCCGGCTATTCGGAGCAGGCGGCGAAGGTCAATGCCCAGCCCGATCATGTCGCCTGGTCGATCTTCGACGATCGGCTGCACCAGTTGATGTGCCAGTTCGAGGATTATCGTGACGCGCTGGAGGCGGGCGCGGTCGCGGAAGCGCCCGATGTGGCGGCGCTGGCCGCCGTCACCGGTTTGCCGCTCGATACGCTGTCGCAAACGCTGGAGGGCGTTGCTGCCATGGTGGCCGGCGAGCAGACCGATCCGTTCGGCCGCGATTTTGCCGGAAAGCCGGTGCTGGCAGCGCCCTATCGCGCGGCGAAGGTGACGGGTGCCCTGTTCCATACGCAGGGCGGACTGGTGATCGATGGCGATGCGCGCGTGCTGACGAACGACGGCAAGCCGATGCCCAACCTGTTCGCCGGTGGCGGCGCGGCGCGGGGCATTTCTGGTCCCGGCGCCGATGGCTATATGGCGGGTAATGGCCTGCTGACTGCGACGACGCTGGGCAAGCTGGCCGGGCGCGCCGCGGCCAGCCAAATCAACGGCAATTGACGAATTCCTGATAGATAGGGCGCCAAACTGCACGCTGGCGCACCGTCGCTTCAGGAAGGGAAGGCGGGCTGGAAACAGCCCGCCTTCCTTTTTTCAGTTGGGGTAAATCCACGGCCGGCTGAGGGCGTCCTTCGTCAGAAACGCCTTGATCCGGTCGGCTTCCAGCAGCGTCTGGCCGATCGGGTCCAGCCCCAACAGCAGCGCGCGGCGCGCTTCCTCCGGTAGATGGAAGGGTAGAGGGATGCCGTGCGGTCCAATCACCTTCATCTCTTCCAGGCTGATATTGATCGGCGCCGGCATCGCGTCCGCCAGTTCCATGATGTCATCGATCGCCAGCGTAACTGGTACGATGCCGTTGCGGATGCAATTGCCGTGGAAGATCGGGTTGAAGGATGGCGCCACGATCGCCCGGAAACCATATTCCACCAGCGCCCAGGCGGCATGTTCGCGGCTGGAGCCGCAGCCGAAATTGGCGCCGGACAGCAGGAATTTCGCGTCGCGATAGGCGGGCTGGTTGAGGATGAAATCCGGCATCAGATCGCGGCTGCCCACGGCCAGATAGCGCCATCCCGCGAACAGCCCGTCCTTCAGGCCCGTTTTGCCCACTGTCTTCATCTCGCGTGAGGGGATGATCGCATCGGTGTCGATATTGTCGCGGATCAGCGGTGCGGCGATGGCCGTCATGCTGGTGAAAGGGGTCATAGGCTGTTTTCCCTGACAGGCGCTGCGGCGATGACGCCGGCAAGGGCGGAGGCGGCAACGGTTTCGGGCGAGGCGATATGGGTCCGGGTGGACGGACCCTGTCGACTTTCGAAGTTGCGATTGGTGGAGGAAATGACCCGTTCCTGCGGTCCGAAACTTTCGCCCCCGGCGAAGAAGCACATGGAGCAGCCCGCCTCGCGCCATTCGAACCCGGCGTCCAGGAAGATGCGGTCCAGCCCTTCGGCTTCGGCCTGCGCCTTCACCTGACTGGAGCCGGGGACGCAGATGGCGCGCACATGGTCGGCGACATGCCGACCCTTCAAGATCGCGGCGGCGCGGCGCAGATCGGACAGGCGGCTGTTGGTGCAGGAGCCGATGAAGGCGCCGTCGATGCGCAGGCCCGTTACCAGCTGGCCCGGCATCACATCCATATAGTCGCGGGCGCGGGCATGGGCTTCGGCGGTGTCGCGCCCGGCGACGGCCTGTGCGGTCGGGACGGGCGCGCCGAGTGGCAGCGACTGTTGCGGGCTGGTGCCCCAGCTTACCATGGGCACCACATCGGCCGCGTCGAAGCGCAGGTCGGTGTCGAAGCGGGCGTCGGGATCGCTGTAGAGCGACTGCCAGCTTGCCAGCGCCAGATCCCAATCCGCCCCCTGCGGCGCGAAGGGGCGGCCCTTCACATAGTCGAATATCACCTGGTCCGGGGCGATGATGGCAGTGAAGGCGCCCAGTTCGGTCGCCATGTTGCACAGGGTCATGCGGCCCTCGGCATCCAGCGCGGATATCGCGCTGCCGGCATATTCCAGCACTTTGCCACGCGCGCCGGCCGATCCGATCCGCGACAGGATATGCAGCGCCAGATCCTTTGCGCTGACATCTGAACCCAGTTGCGAATCCACGGTGATCCGCATGGTGCCGGGGCGCTGCACCCGCAGGGTGCCGGTGGCCAGCGCATGTTCAGCCTCGCTGGACCCGATGCCCCATGCCAGCGCGCCGAACGCGCCCTGGGTGCAGGTATGGCTATCCGGGCAGACCAGGGTGATGCCGGGGATCAAGATGCCCTGTTCGGGCGACATGACATGGACGATGCCTTGCCGTGGATCGGTGATGTCGAACAGGTGGATGCCGGCATCCCGCGCGCCCTTACGGGTGGCCTGAATGAAGGCCGTGCCGGTCGGCATCAGCGTGGCGTCACCGCGACCCGGCTGCGTGTCGACGATATGGTCCATGGTGGCGAAGGCGCGGTCTGGCGCCAGCACAGGGTGCCCGGCCAGCGCCAGACTTTCCAATGCAACGCCGCCGGTCCGTTCGTGCATCAGGACGCGGTCGATCGCCAGCAAGGCGGCATCGCCGTCTATGTCCATGACGACATGGATGTCCCATAATTTCTCGAACAGGGTCTTGCTCATGCGTGACGACTATCTGCTGTGTTGTTCAAATGATATGTAAACATAACAATTAACCCGGTTCCCCCTCCTGCATTCATCGGCTAGGCTGGCGGCGATGACCAAAACCGCACCCCCGCCCGATATTGCCGCGTCCCAACTGGTTTCCAGATCGAACGCGGTACCCCTCTATCATCAGATATTCCTGGGCCTGCGGGATCAGATCATGCACGGCCAGTTGACCTTCGGCGCGCCGGTGCCGACCGAGTTGGAACTGGTGGCGCAGCATGGCGTGTCGCGCATCACGGCGCGGCGCGCGTTGCAGGAACTGGCCGATAGCGGTCTGGTCGAACGCAAGCGTCGCGTGGGGACGCGCGTGGTCTATCGGACGTCCGCCGTGCCGCTGGAAGCGAATGTGGATCAAGCGGTCGAATCGCTGATCGCCTTTGGCCGCAACACGCCGGTCAAGGTGATCGACATTGTCGAGGAGCCAGCGCCCCGGCAGGTCGCCGACCTGCTGGAACGGCCTGAAGGCGCGATGATGCTGCGCGGCCGTCGTATCCGTCACCTCGATCGGGAGCCGCTGGGCCTGACGACCAGTTGGGTGCCGGCCGACCTTGGCGTCAAGCTGACCAAGACCCTGTTGACCAGGCAGCCGATTCTCGACCTGATGCGGGAAGCCGGCTTCGTAGCGGGCAGCGGCCGTCAGACCATTTCGGCCCGCCATGCCGATCCGGAGACGGCGGCGATCCTCAACCTGGAACCGCGCGCGGCGCTGCTGCGCGTGGAACGTGTGATCTTCGACGCCGATAACAAGGCGATTCTCTACACGATCGCCGACTATCGGGCCGATCGTTACCGGCTGAGCCTGGATCTGCATGGCGGGGCCAAACCGCAAGTGGGATAGGTCAGGACAGGGCGGCGCTGATCGCCGCCTCGTCCAGTCCCATTTCACGCAGCAGCTCTGCACCATCGGCACCGGCCACCGGCAGGTCGCGGCGAAGCGGCAGCCGTTCTCCATCGATTTCGATCGGCAGGCCGGGCAGGCGGGTTTCCGTGCCGTTCGGCAAGGTCAGGTCGACCAGACCGCCGCCTTGGACCAGATGGGGGTCGTCGAACAGGTCGGTGGGGCGGGCAATCGGCGCAAAGGGCAGGCCGGTCGCCTCCAGTCGCGCGATCAGGTCCGCGCGCGACATGGACGCGAACAGGGCGCGCACGACGGGTAATATCTGTTCGCGCGCCTCGACGCGGGCATTATTGGCGCGCAGCGACAGGTCGTTCAGCAGGTCGTCCAGACCGAACGCCTCGCAGAAGCTGAGCCACTGGCCATCGCTGACGACGCCGACGAAGAGCTGTTCGTCGGCGTCGCGGGTCTGGAACACATCATAAATGGCCCAGGCGGAAAGGCGCTCGGGCATCGGGCGAGGCGCCGCGCCGGTGACGGCTTCCTGCGCCATATGCTGACCGACCAGAAAGGCGGTGGTTTCGAACAGGGCGCATTTGACCTCCGCCCCTTCTCCGGTGCGATGACGCCGTTCCAGCGCGGCGAGAATCGCGATGACGCCGAACATGCCGCCGGTAATATCGACGACGGACGACCCCGCACGCAGCGGGCGACCGGACGGACCGGTCATATAGGCAAGGCCGCCCATCATCTGCGTCACTTCATCCAGGGCCGTGCGCTGTTCATAGGGGCCGGTCAGGAATCCCTTGGCCGAACAATAGATCAGGCCCGGATTCTCACGACGCAGCGCTTCATAGCCTAGGCCCAGCCGCTCCAGCGTGCCGGGGCGGAAATTTTCGACCACGATGTCCGCCGATTGCGCCAGCGCGAAGGCGGCTTCGCGCCCGGCATCGCTTTTCAGGTCAAGGCAGATGCTGCGCTTGTTGCGGTTGAACATGGGGAAATAGCCCGCGCCCGACCCCAGCAGATTGCGCGTCTGGTCGCCGCCCTTGGGCTCCACCTTGATTACTTCCGCGCCCAGATCGCCCAGGATCACGCCGACCGACGGCCCCATGACCATATGCGTGAATTCAACCAGCCGGATGCCGGCAAGCGGCAATGCGTCCGCGTTCATATCTTCCCCTGCAAATCATGCGATAAACGCCTATCGACAGCCCCTCATAAATTGTTATAGAAATAATACAATAGCGCGAGGGATCGGAATGTCGGAACGCATATTGATTAGTGAAGTCGGGCCGCGGGACGGGCTGCAAAGCATCAAACCCATATTGCCGACCGACGTGAAAAAGGCCTGGATCGCGGCTGAGGCGGCAGCGGGCGTGACGGAGATCGAGGTGGGCAGCTTCGTGCCCGCCAAATTGCTGCCGCAACTGGCCGACACGGCGGAGATCACCGCCTATGCCCGCACGATTCCCGGCCTGACGGTGGCGGCGCTGGTGCCCAATGCGAAGGGGGCGGCCGCCGCGATCGCGGCCGGGGCGCACAAGATCACGCTGCCCTTGTCCGTTTCCGAAACCCACAGCCTCGCGAATCTGCGCCGCAACCATGCGCAGGTGCTGGAGGAAGCACGCCAGATCGGCGCGATGATCGCCGCGCTGCCGCCACAAGAGCGTCCGCATTTCGAAGGCAGCCTGTCGACGGTGTTCGGCTGCACGCTGGAGGGCAATATTGCCGATGGGCAGATCGGCATGCTGGCAGAGGCTTTGATGGCGTCGGGCTGCGATGAAATCGGGCTGGCCGACACGACCGGCTATGCCAATCCGGCCAGCGTCCGCCACATGGTTCGTTTCGTTCGGGGCGTCGTGGGCGATGCAGCCGTGACCGGCATCCATCTGCACAATACGCGCGGGCTGGGCCTTGCCAATGTGCTGGCCGGGCTGGAAGTCGGGCTGACCACGTTCGACAGTTCGCTTGGAGGGCTTGGCGGCTGTCCCTTCGCGCCCGGCGCCAGCGGCAATATCGTGACCGAAGATTTGGTGTTCATGCTCGAATCGCTGGGCCTGTCGACCGGGATCGACATCGACCGGCTGGTCGCCGTGCGTGATATTCTGAAAGGCGCGCTGCCGGACGAGCCGCTCTACGGTTTCGTTGCGGAGGCGGGATTGCCGTTGGGCTTCGTTCCCACGGGTGGAAGCATATCTCTGGAAAGAAAGGAAGAAATGGCGTGAGCGACATAGTGGGAACCCGGATGGTGTCCGACGGGCGCACGGCACGGCAGATTTTCGAAGAGGTGATGGCCAACCCCGCCCGCACGAAATTCGGCTTCGGCGAAAAACTCGCCATTGTGAATGTCGACTTCCAGAATGCCTATACGCGGATCGACAAATATAAGACCGCCTATGAAACCGATCCGCGCCAGATCGACTATGTGAACATCATCTCCGACCTGGCCCGTGCCAGGGGCATGCCGGTCATCTGGACCCATGTCGCCTATGTCGAGGATGCGGCGGATGCCGGCGTCTGGGGCACGCGCACGAACACGCCCGATTCGCTCCAGAACATCAAATATGGCAGCGACCGCCACGCCTTCGATGATCGCTGCCGGATCGCCCCCAGCGACATCGTCTATGACAAGCGCATGCCATCGGCCTTCTTCGAAACGCCGCTCCAGAGCCTGCTGGTCTGGCACAAGGTCGATACCGTGGTCGTGACCGGCGGCAGCACGTCGGGCTGCATTCGCGCCACTGCCGTGGATTCGCTGTCTCGCGGCTATCGCACGATCGTCCCGATCGAGACCTGCGCGGACAAGCATGAAAGCTATCATTTCGCGAACCTGACCGACCTTCAGCTGAAATATGCCGATGTCGAGCCGGTTCAGACCGTGATCGACTGGCTGGAGGCGCGCTGATGCGGGAGGGCGAAAAGGATCCGGGGCTTTACGATTTCCTGCCCTATCGGGGGCGGCCGAAGATCGCATGGCCCGATGGCAAGAAGGTCGCGGTGTGGGTGTCGCCGAACCTGGAATTTTACGAGATCGATCCGGCGCCCAATCCGCATCGCAAAAGCTGGACGAAACCGCATCCCGATGTGGTCGGCTACGCCCATCGCGACTATGCGAACCGCGTCGGTCACTGGCGCATGGCGGACGTCATGAGCAAGCATGGCTTTCCCGGTTCGGTGTCGCTGTCCGTAGCTCTGTGCCAGCATGTCCCCGAAGTGGTGGCGGACGCCAATGCGCGCGGCTGGGAATTTTTCAGCCATGGCATCTACAACACCCGCTACAGCTACGGCATGGATGAGGCGCAGGAACGCGCCATCATCGAGGATTCGATCCGCACCGTGCGCGATGCCACGGGGCAGACGATCAAGGGCTGGCTGGCCCCGGCGCTGACCCACACCACCCGCACGCTCGACCTGATCGCCGAATATGGGCTGACCTACACCTGCGACCTCTATCATGACGATCAGCCGACGCCGATCCATGTCGCGAACGGCAATCTGATCTCCATGCCCTACAGCCTGGAGGTCAACGATCATTATGGCTTCTTCGTCTACAATATGTCGCCGCGCGATTATGCCGACACGCTGATCCGCCAATATGAGCGGCTGGCGGCGGAGGGCGAGGAGTCTGGCACGGTCATGTGCATTCCGTTGCACAGCTATCTGATTGGCCAGCCGCACCGCATCGGCCCGTTCGAAGAGGTGCTGCGCCATATCGCGCAGGACGGCCGCGCCTGGATCACGCGCAGCGGCGACATTGCCGATCATTTCATCGGGCAGGGCTATGACCGGCTGCTGGCCGACGCCGCACATCAGAGCGAGGATGCACGATGAGCCTGGACCCCGCCTATCTCACCTATCCCCGCCGTGCCGAGGGGATGGACCATGACCTGTATCGCTGGTCCAATCTGTTCGACCGCGCCCCGATCGTCTGGCCCGGCGCCGCGAAGCTGGCCGTCAGCGTGGTCATCTCGCTCGAATGGTTTCCGATCACGCCATCGGACAAGCCGTTCCGCGCGCCCGGCCATATGCAGACGGCCTATCCGGACTATCGCCATTATACGTCGCGCGAATATGGCACGCGCATCGGTTGCTATCGCATGCTCGATGCGCTGGCGGCGGTTGGCGCGAAGGCCAGCGTGGCGGTCAACAGTGCGATCGCGGAACGCTATCCGGCGCTGATCCGCGACATCGTGGCCGCCGGGCATGAAATCGTCGCCCATGCGACCGACATGAATGCGACTATCGCCACCGGTCTGGCCGAGGAGGAGGAGCGGGCGATTATCCGTACCTCACTCGACATGTTGGAGAAGGCGACAGGCCAGCGTCCGGCCGGCTGGCTTTCCATCGCCCGCTCGCAAAGCTGGAACACGCCGCGCCTGCTGGCAGAGGAAGGCGTGCGCTACATGCTGGACTGGGTGAATGATGAACTGCCCTATGCGATGACCACGCCGGCCGGGGGCATCGTCAACGTGCCGCTGAACCATGAACTGTCCGATCGTCAGATCATCACGACGCAGCAGCATTCGGCCGACAACTATCGCGTGCAGATAGAGGATGCCGCCGACTGGCTTATGGCCGAGGCGCAGAGCCATGGCGGCCGCATGCTGCCGCTGCATGTCACGCCCTATATCATGGGCCTGCCCTATCGCATCGGCGCCTTTGAAACCCTGCTCAAGGGGCTGGCCGGCAGGGAAGGGCTGGCCTTCCTGTCGACGGGCGCCATCGCCGCCAGCCTCTGACCGGACAAAAGCGCTTGCGTTGCTAAATTGTATTATATTAGATACAAATAAACGGAGAAAATAATGCGTCCAGGGTATATCATCGCAGCCGCCTTGCTGGCGGTGCCTGCCGCTGCGCAGGCCCAGACCGCGCCGAACGGCAAGGTCGCCTTCGCCGCCTGCATGGCCTGTCATGGCACCAAGCCGACGGACAAGCGCATGGGGCCGACCATGGCCGGCATCGTCGGTCGCAAGGCGGGCAGCGTGGCTGGCTATGCCTATAGCCCCGCCATGGCGAAAAGCGGCATCGTCTGGAACGAGGCGAAGCTGGACGCATATATGGCCAACCCCAAGGGCGTCGTGCCCGGCACGAAGATGGCATTCGGTGGCGTGCCGCAACCGGCCAAGCGCAAGGCCATCATCGATTATCTCAAAACGCTACCGGCCAAGTGAGCCGCGCCATGGGAACGCCTGAAGCACAGGATGATGCAGCGGGCGGCACCCGCATGGATCGGCGAGGGCTGCTGCGCCTCTGTATGATGGCCGCGACAGCCTATGGATTGGGCGCGGGCGGCTATCAGTTGACGCAGGCCATGGCGCAGGAGGGGGCGTCCGCGCTCGATGCCCGCCATCGCAAGCTGGTGTCCGCCATCGCCGACACGATCCTGCCCGATACGGATACGCCGGGGGCGGTGAAGGCGGGCGTGCCCGACTTCATCGACCTGATGGTCAGCTATTGGCTCGACCCGGCGGAGCGTTCAGCCTTCCTCTCCGGGCTGGACGCTTTCGCGCAGGATACGATCCGGGCGCGCGGGACCAGCTTCGACATGCTGCTGCCCGCACAGCGCCTCGACTGGCTGAAGGCGGTGCAGACGGACGCATGGTCGAAACGGGGCAAGGGCGTTGCCCCGCCTTTCTTCCTGTGGATCAAGCGCCTGACCGTGTTCGGCTATTATACGTCGGAAACCGGCGCGACCGAGGAACTGACCTTCAACCTCGTCCCCGGCGAATATCAGCCCTGCGCCCATGTCGGCGCGGACCATGCCTTTTCGATCAACCGCAGCGGGTTCGTCTTCCCCGTCGGCAATGATCCTGCGACGCTCTGAGGCTTGCCCATGACCGATACTTCCCTGTTCGACGCGATCGTCGTCGGTTCCGGCATTTCCGGCGGCATGGCTGCCAAGGAATTGACCGAGCGTGGCCTGAAGGTGCTGCTGCTCGATCGCGGCCGCCATGTCACCCATGGCGAGGATTATGTCGGCGAAGACCGGCCGCCATGGGACTGGCGCTTCCACGGCCTTGGCGATCGGCAGGCCTATGCGAAGGACTATCCGGTCCAGAGCAAGGCGCGCGCCTTTGGCGAAGGCTCCACCCAATTCTTCGTCAATGATAGCGAACATCCCTATGAAACCGATGCGGATGCGCCCTTTTCCTGGATTCGCGGCTATCATCTGGGCGGCCGGTCGCTGACATGGGGGCGGGCGACCTTCCGCCTGTCGCCGACCAATTTCAACGAGCCGGGTCAGGACGGCCATGGCAGCGCTTGGCCGATTTCCTATGACGACATCGCGCCATGGTATTCCCATGTCGAAAAATTCATCGGCGTTACCGGCCAGCGCGACGGCCTCGACATCCTGCCCGACGGCGAATTCCTGCCGCCCATGCCGCTCAACTGCGTGGAGGAACATGCCAAGTCGGTGATCGAGGCGAAATTCCCCGGTCGCACCCTGATCCCGGAGCGGTCTGCGGTGCTGTCGCAGGAACATAACGGCCGCCCCGCCTGCCATTATTGCGGCCCCTGTTACAAGGGCTGCTCGACCGCCAGCTATTTCAGTTCGAACGGTGTCAGCCTGCCCGCAGCGGAGGCCACCGGCCGCCTTACCACCATCACCGACGCGATCGTGGCGGGCATCGACTATGATCCCGCGACGAAGCGGGTAACGGGCGTGCGCGTGATCGACGCGAAGACGAAGGAGCGACGCACCTATACGGCGCGGACCATCTTCCTCAACGCCTCGACCATCGGGTCGATCATGATCCTGCTGCAATCGCGCAGCGAGGCATTTGCCAACGGTCTGGGCAATAATAGCGATATGCTCGGCCGCTATCTGATGGACCATGCGATGGGCGCGGTGGTGACTGCGCGCATGCCCGGCTTCATGGACCAGCAGCCGATCGGCAACCGGCCGGTCGGCATCTATATTCCGCGCTATGAAAATCTGGGCGACCGGAAAAATCCGGCGTTCCAGCGCGGCTTCGGCTTTCAGGGATCGGCCTGGCGCTCGACCTGGGCGCGCGGGGCGGAGGGCACCGAACTGGGCGCCGACCTCAAACAGGCGATGCGCACGCCCGGCCCATGGCATATGATGCTGGTCGGCTTTGGCGAGGCGTTGCCCAGAGCGGACAATCGCGTGACCCTGTCATCGAAGGTCGATCAATGGGGCCTGCCGCTGCCCGATATCCGCCATCACTGGTCGGACAATGAAATGGCGATCGTGCGGGAAGCGGCGGCGCAGGCGGCGGAGATGCTCAAGGCCTGTGGCGGTGAGATCGTGCAATATGCCGACAAGCCGACACCGGGCGGCCTGGCGGTGCATGAAATGGGCGGCGCGCGGATGGGCAGCGATCCTGCGACGTCCGTAACCAATGCGCATAATCAGGTGCACGGGATCGACAATCTCTATGTCACCGATGGCGCGTGCATGACCGCCACCGGCAACGTCAATCCCTCACTCACCTATATGGCGCTGACAGCACGGGCGGCAGAACATGCTGTGAGCCAGCTGAAGGTTGAGGGAGCGTAGGAGCCTTCCGGCAAGTTGAAGATCCGTTCATTCTGAAACGGTACAGATCTTCTTCGCTATGAGCCGGTTGTTGCTCGTCCGGCGCCGTCTTGGATCAGGCCGCATGTTCCGCGATCGGACCGCTATCTTTTGTTGTTGCCCGCCCGACCACGGCGCGCCTCACTGCTGCGTCGGGCAAGTCCTTGTGCCTGCGCGGGCCCAGGCAATCGCTGCGTCGAACAACTTGCGGCCAGTATCGGTCATGCGACCAAAACTGTTGTTTTCCATGCCGATGAACACACGGCGCGCGGGGGCCAGATGATCGTGGTCCATGGTCGCTCCTGCTTCATAGCCGAACAGGGTCGCCCTGTCGGGTTCGCCCGGCCAGGTCATGATGATGTCGGCGCCCAGGCCCGGCTTGCCCCAGCCCGCCGGGGTGCGCGCCTCGGTCCAGGTGCCAAGGCCGGCCGGAACGCCCGCCGCCATCGGATGCGGCGCGCGCGCCAGCCAGAAATAATGGCCTGTCTCCAGTTCGCCAAAGTCGGTGTCGCGCCGCAACCCGGTCATCCGCAAATCGTCGAGCAGGTCATTCTCCCACGTCACCAGCGGCACGCCCATGTCGCGCCAGCGCGCGATCGCCGGACGGTTGGCGGTAAACTGGTTCGAACGAACCGTCGAAGACATGAGCACAAGATCGAAACCGCACGGCTCCGGCGCCGCGTCCAGCCCTTCGCTGACGACGACGCTATAGCCCATCTCTTCCAGTCGCGCCTTGATCGCCGGATCGGCCGATCCGCCGGGTGGATCGGCCCGCATCAGGAACAGAATACGCCCGCGACTGGCCGTCGGCGCGGCAGTCGCCGTCGCCGCCCCCATCGCGGCGATGCAAGCCAGCGCCGGCAGCATGGCGGCCAATGCCCTTCGCATGGTCAGAACCCACCGCTCAGGCCGATGAGGACGCTGCGACCTTCGCCGGGCGTGATCTGCGCGCGGGATACGGAACTGGAGATATAATAGGCATTGGTGATATTCTTGACGTTCAGCGTCACGCGCAGCTTGTCGGCCAGCTTGTACCACAGGCTGCTGTCGAAACGGGTGTAGCCGCCGATCGAGAATGTATTTTCCAGATTGCCCTGCCGGTTGCTGGCGGCAAAGATGCCGCCGCCGAGGCCGAAATGGCTGAACGGACCGGCGGTGGGTTCCAGCGTGACCCACAGGCTGCCGCTCCATTTGGGCACGCCGATCAGCCTGTTGCCCCTGGCATAGTCGGTGGAGGAGCGCACCGTCGCGTCCGTATAGGCGCCGTTGGCAATCACCTTGATGGCCGGCGTGATCGAGCCCGACATGTCGAGTTCCACACCCTGCGCACGCTGCACGCCCGCATTGATGTTGTAGCCGACATTGTTGGGGTCCTGCTGCGTGACATTTTCGCGCGTTAGTTGATAGATCGACATTGTGGAGGCCAGGCGCCCGCCGAACATTTCAGCCTTGATGCCCGCTTCATATTGCCTGCCCTTTTCGGGATCGATGGGCTTGCCATCGATGGTCGGTTCGGGCTTGGACTGGAACGAACGGGTGAAGTCGGCGAACAGCGAAACGTTCGGCACCGGCTTGAACACCACCCCGACACGCGGCGACCAGGCCTTGTCGTCGGATGCATATTCGGTCGTGCCGAAATCCGATTGCTGGGCATGGTCGTAGCGAACGCCGGCCAGCAGGTTGATCTTGTCGCCGATGTCGATCTGATCTTGGAAATAGCCCGACAGCGACTTGGCCCGCACGGTGCGGTCTGCGGCCGGAATCCAGGTGCCCGGCGTTGCGCCATAGACCGGGTCGTCGATATTGATCGCCGACAATGTCGCGCGGGCGAAGTTGCGGAACCGATAGGATTTGGTATATTCGCCGCCGAACACGATGGTGTGTTTGATCCCGCCGGTCGAGAAGCGCGCGACCATATCGGCCTGCGCGTCGTAATTATGGTTATTCTCGTGCTGCTCGACGGCAGTTCGGGTGACGGTGCGCGCGCCGGTCGTGGCGTTGATCGCCACGGCGCTGCCGTAATTGATGCCCAGCAGGTCGAGCTTGCCCTCGTCATAATGGCCGATCTGGCGAACCGTCAGCCAATCGGCCAGTTCATGCTCGATACGGTAGTTGAATTCATAGCGGCTGGATTCGGTCGTGGCCCACTGCTCGCCCAGAAAGCGGTCGCGGGGCAGGTCGACGACCAGATCGCCATCGGCATCGGGCGTGGCGACGATGCCGCGATCGGTCTGGTTCTGCTGGTGTGCAAAGGTCAGGCTGGCGATGACGCGGGTGCGTTCGGTCGGTTCCCACAATATCGATCCGGACAGGAACTGCCGGCGATAGGGCTGGAAGATGTCGCGGAAGGTGTCGCCGGTCTGGGCCGCAGCGATGACGCGGACAGCCAGCGTCTTTGCGGCGTCGACCGGACCTGTCACGTCAAGCTGGCCACGCACGAAATCGTTGCTGCCGCCCTGTACGGAAAAATTCATGCCCCGTTCGAAGTGCGGCTGTTTGGTGACGATGTTGATAAGGCCGCCCGGATCGCCGCGCCCGTATAGCACGGAGGCCGGGCCCTTTAGCACTTCGATGCGCTCGACATTGGCAAGATCGCGGTAGCTGTCGTTGGTTTCGATCGCCGGGCTGAGCATGATCGAATCGATGGCATAGTAGGAAGATCGGAAGCCGCGGATAGTGAAGCTTTCCGATCGGTTGCCCGCGTCCGTGCCGGCCTGGATGCCGCTGACGTTGCGCAGCGCGCTGGTGAGATCGAGGATCTGCTGATCGTCGATGACGTCGCGGGGCACGAACTGGATCGATTGCGGCACGTCCATGATGCTGGTGCCCGTGCGCGTGGCCGTGGTCAGTTGATCGACCTTGTAGCCCTCGCTCCGCGTGCCCAGCACGACGATTTCAGAGGAACTGACATCCTGAGGCGCCGCACCGGCCGCATCTTCGGCAAATACGGGGATGGCGTTGACCGCCAGAATGAAGGCGAGCGCAGTCGCCCCGGCCTTGCGGCGGGCATGGATATCAGACAATTTATGGTGCTCCCCGAGATTGTCCTCGTTTATGCGCCGCACATATTGCTATTGCGAGCTGATTGCAAGTTGGTGCTGCTCGGTCGGAATAGGTCTTCTTATGTCTGCTCACCCGAAAGGGGCATCGACGCGATATGGCCTTGCAGCGTCGCACATCCCCGGACCCGGACGAGGCGAACCATGGTGACGACCTTGGATTGCACGCGCGTGACGCGGGTGATTTCAAGGGCAGGCACATCCTTGCCGATCTTGAGCAACTTTCGCTCCTCGGCTGCCGGCATGATCGGCCGGATCGTTTCCTGCCCTTCGCGATAGGGGCGGGCAAGCATCAGGGCGGAAAAAAGGGACTTCCGTTCAAGGTCCAAAGCGGCGGAGGCCGGCACGGCCACGGGATCGAGCAGGCGATCCTCCAGTTCGACCGGGACGCCGTCCTTGCTGTGCAGTATGACGGCATGGAACAGCGGTGCTTGCGATCCGAAGGTCACCGCTTCATCGGTATCGGGCGTGCGGATCGCCTGACGGATGATCTGCGCCGAATGGCTGCTGCCCAGCGCTTCGATTTCGGTCACGATGTCCTGATGCGCATAATGGCTGGCATAGGGACGGGGGGGCGCGACGAAACTGCCTGCCCCACGGCGGCGGACCAGAAAGCCCCGGCTCACCAGTTCGCGCAGGGCATTGTGGACCGTCATGCGGCTGGCGTCGAATATCGCCATCAATTCCCGCTCCGCCGGGACCATGTCGCCCGGTTGCCACGTGCCGCCGCCAATGCCCTTGATGATATGATCGATGATCCGGGATCGGAGCCCTTCACTTGCAGTTGTCGGACTCCTGCTCGTCACGGCGGTGCCCCTATGCTGGCGTGGGCGAGGGCGCGGCGCTCAGCATCGCGGCATAGTCGGCCGGATCGACATTGGCGCCTGAAATGACGATCGCGACGGGGGCGTCGCTTGCCGGCACCTTGCCATGCAGCAAGGCGGCCAGCGCGACCGCACCGCCGGGCTCGGCAACCAGCTTGAGCGTATCGAACGCGTAGCGCATCGCGGCGCGGACCTCGTCATCCGTCACGGACAGGCCGCCGCTCAGCAGGGCCTTGTTGATCGGGAAGGTCAGTTCGCCGGGGCTGGGCGCCAGCAGGGCGTCGCAGATCGATCGGGCGCCGGCCGCAACGGTTTCGCGCCTCCCTGAAACGAGGGAGCGGGCGGTGTCGTCGAAGGTCGCGGGTTCGGCAGAATAGATGGCGATATCCGGCGCCACCGCCTTTACCGCAGTAGCGAGGCCGGCGATCAGCCCTCCGCCGCCGCAGCAGCAGATGATCTGGCTCAGGTCCGCACCTGCCGCTGCCGCCTGGTCGAGAATTTCAAACCCGATCGTCCCCTGTCCCGCGATGATATGCGGATCGTCGAAGGAGGGAACGAGGACAGCGCCGCGTTCCGTTGCCAGTGCAGTGGCAATTTCCTCGCGCGATTCCGTCAGCCGGTCATAGGCTATGATTTCCGCGCCCAGCGCGCGGGTGTTTTCCATTTTGATCCTGGGAGCATCGGCCGGCATCACGATGGCGGCCGGAATGCTCAGCAGGCGCGCGGCGGCGGCGACCCCCTGCGCGTGATTGCCCGAAGACCAGGCAACGACGCCAGCCGGACGATCGGCTTCGGCAACGCGGCTCAACCGGTTGTAGGCGCCGCGAAATTTGAACGATCCGGTATGTTGTGCGCCCTCGAACTTGATGAGCACGCGACGGCCCATCCGTTCGTTCAGGCGGCTATTTTCCAGCAGCGGGGTGTACACCGCCGCACCTTCGATCTGCGTGGCGGCATCCCGGATATCGTCTGCGCCGATTGCCAAAACCGTCATGCCGTCTTGCCCCCCATCATCGCTATACTGCTCGGTCAAATGTATATACATTTAATGTATAAATATCTATACAAAGTTTTGAAAGGGGAATGCATATCCATGGACGAAACAGCTGTAACCCGGATGTCTGGTCCTGCGCCCCGCATGATCGTCGCGCCCGATGTGCCTGCGCCCAAGGGGCATTATTCCCATGCCGTGCAGGCCGGCGGGCTGCTATATATATCGGGGCAATTACCGCTCGGGCCGGAAGGCATGTCGTTCGAGGCGCAGGTGCGCTCGGCCATGTCCAGCCTGCTCGCCATTCTCGCTGCGGCCGGCGGCGATCCGGCCCGTCTGGTCAAGGTCACCGCCTATATTGTCGACATCGCCAATTGGGGCGAATTCAATCGCATCTATGCGCAGATATTGGGCGACGTCAGGCCGGCGCGCGCCGTCGTGCCGGTGCCGGAACTCCATCATGGGCATCTGGTGGAGATCGAGGCGGTAGCGGCCCTGTAAGGCGGGGCGGGCAGCCTTGTCCTGTCTCGCACGGCTCGCCGATTGGACCGGAAACAGACGGAAACCGTAGCATTTCCGTCATATTCGGTGCGGAGTTGTAACATTGCCGCGCTAGGGATTCGCTCCCGAGGACATAGGTCTTTGGGGATCATATCATGAATGCCATCACACGCCTGCCCTTTCTGAGCGACGTGGACCATATCGGGGAAGACGGCACCGACGACCGCTTCCACATCCCGGAACGCGAAGGGCAGCGCCGCCGTTATCGCACCATCTGGATTTCGGACATCCACCTGGGCACGCGCGGCTGCAATGCGGCGATGCTGATCGACTTCCTCGACAATGTGGACAGCGACACCATCTATCTGGTGGGTGACATCATCGACGGCTGGCGCCTCAAGAAGCGCTTCTACTGGCCGGCCAGCCACAATGACGTCGTATGGCGTCTGATGAAGCGGGCCAAGCGCGGCACCCGCGTCGTCTACATCCCCGGCAATCATGACGAAATGTTCCGCCAGTTCACCGGCATGAGCTTTGGCGGCGTGGAAATCCGGCGCAAGGCGATCCATCAGACGGCGGACGGCCGCAAGTTGCTGGTGCTGCATGGCGACGAGTTCGACACGATCATGCTGGCGCATCGCTGGCTCGCCTTTGTCGGCGACGCGGCCTACACCACGCTGATGCGCCTCAATGTCGTGGTGAACGCCGTGCGGCAGCGGATGGGTCTGCCTTACTGGTCGCTGAGCAAGATGGCCAAGCACAAGGTCAAGAATGCCGTGTCCTTCATTTCCCGCTTCGAGGAAGTGGTGGCGCATGAGGCCGGATCGCGCGGCGTCGACGGCGTGGTCTGCGGCCATATCCACAATGCCGAAATGCGCGAGATCGAGGGCATCCAATATTATAATGACGGCGACTGGGTCGAAGGCTGCACCGCGCTGGTCGAACATGGCGACGGGCAGATGGAAGTGCTGCACTGGGCCGACGAAATCGCGAAGCGCGAGCAGGAAGAGCAGGCGGCCCGCGCGCGGATGGCGGCCTGAAGCAAGCATGATGAACGCGTGACTGAAAGGTCGTTCCAATGCGCATAGCGATCGTGACCGATGCCTGGAGCCCGCAGGTCAATGGCGTTGTGCGGACGTTGCAGACGATGCGGGCCGAACTGGAACGGATGGGCCATGTGGTCGAGGTGATCTCGCCTGATCTGTACGGGTCCATTCCCTGCCCGACCTACCCTGAAATCCGGCTGGCGCTGGTGCGATCGACGGTGGTGGGGCAGGCGATCGCCGCGATCCAACCCGATGCGGTGCATCTGGCGACCGAAGGGCCGCTGTGCCTGGCCGCGCGGCGCTGGTGCCTGCGCAGCGGCGTGCCCTTCACCACCGCCTATCACACCCATTTCCCCGACTATGTGGCGCAGCGTACCGGTCTGCCGGCCGCCTGGTTCTGGCGCTATATCCGTTGGTTCCACGGGCCGGCGCAGGCGGTACTGGTATCGACCCGCTCGGTGCGTGAGCAATTGCGCGCCCATGGCGTGCCCAATGTCCGGCCATGGGGCAGGGGGGTCGATCTGGCCGCCTTCACGCCCGACGCGCCGCCGCCCGCACTTTTCGCCGATCTGCCGCGTCCGATCATGCTCTATGTCGGCCGCGTTGCCGTGGAGAAGAATCTGGAGGGATTCTTGGCCACCGATCATCCAGGCACTAAGGTCGTTGTCGGCGATGGTCCGGCCCGCACCGCGCTGGAGCGCGCCTATCCGCAGGCGCAATTTCTGGGACCGATGTTCGGCGAAGCGCTGGCCGGCACCTATGCCGGGGCGGACGTGTTCGTCTTCCCCAGTCGCACCGACACGTTCGGACTGGTGATGATAGAGGCGCTGGCCTGCGGCACGCCGGTCGCCGCCTATCCGGTCACTGGCCCGGTCGATATCGTGACGGCGGATACCGGCGCGCTGTCGGATGATCTGGGCACGGCGATCGCGCAGGCGCTGACCTGCGATCGGGTTGCCTGCGCCGCCTATGGCAGCGGCTTCAGCTGGGAACGCAGCGCACAGGAATTCCTGTCGGGCTTGCATGCCATCGACCCCGATGTCATCGAAAGCGCCGCCTGACGCTTTTCTTGGGCGTAATTCCTTGCCGGAAGCGTCGGGATGTTCTATCTCTGATCCGTCGTGGCCGCCCTGATTGGGCGGCCCTTATCGTTTTTACGTGCGGAGAAGTCCCGTGTCCCAGCCCCTCATGCCCCACGCGACCGCCAGCTGGCTGGTCGACAACAGCGCTCTGAGCTTCGACCAGATCGCCGAATTTTGCGGGCTTCACATTCTGGAAGTGCAGGCGATTGCCGACGACACCGCCAGCATCAAATATACCGGCCGCGATCCGGTGCGCGCCCATGAAATCACCATGGACGAAATCCATAAGGGCGAAGCCAATCCCGATTATAAGCTGAAAATGCTGAAAGGTCCGGAGCCGGTCCGTCGTACCAAGGGGCCGCGCTACACCCCGGTCAGCAAGCGTCAGGACAAGCCGGACGGCATCGCCTGGATCCTGCGTAACCATCCGGAAATTTCGGATGGCGCCATCGGCAAGCTGATCGGCACCACGCGCACCACCATCGCCGCGATCCGTGATCGCACCCACTGGAACATCAGCAACATCACGCCGAAGGATCCGGTGACGCTGGGCCTTTGCTCGCAGCGCGAACTGGACGGTCTGGTGACGAAGGCCGCCAAGAAGGCCGGCATCGAAGCGCCGACCGATTCGCGTCTGGACGGCGACCGTGAGGCGCTGATCGAGGAACTGCGTCGCGAGCGTCAGGACGCCGTGCGCCGCGCCGAAGAGGCGCTGAAGACCGAGTCCGAATTTATTTCGGCTGCTGCGACCATCATCGATCCCTTCAGCAACAACAAGGGTGAGGTCTGATGCCGTAGCGTCATCGGCCGCCTGTTACAGGCGGGCCATGATGCAGCCATCAAAAGGGCCGCGCGGGGTAACCTGCGCGGCCCTTTTTGCTGTGGTTGACGCTTGCGTAAAGCAACGGCGCGCCATAGACTTCATGCCATGGAGAGCATGGAAAAAATCTGGAGAGAGCGGTACCAGCACCCGACGGTCTGGGACCAGACATTCGCCCCGATGTCGATGGGAGAGATGGTCGAGACAAGCGCAAAGGCGCATCCCGACGCTCCGATGATCGACTTCATGGGCCGGCATTTCAGCTATGGCGCGATGCTGGAACAGATACGCCACATCGCCTGCGGCTTGCAGCAGATGGGCGTGCAGAAAGGCGACCGGGTCGGCCTCTATCTGCCTAACACCCCTCATTATGTCGCGGCATATTATGGCGCGCTGATGGCCGGCGCGATCGTCGTCAACTTCTCCCCCCTCTACACCGCTGCCGAACTGGAACATCAGGTCGAGGATAGTGGGACGAAAATCCTCTTCACCCTCTCGGCCAAGGCGCTGCTGCCGACCGCGCTGGAGGTACTGGAGCATAGCACGCTAAAAACATTGGTCGTCGGGTCGGTTGCGGAGATGCTCTCGCCGGTCAAGTCGCTGCTGTTCCGCTGGTTCAAGGCGAGCGAAAGCGTGCCGCTGCCCGACGATCCGCGCATCATTCGCTACGACCGGCTGATCGCCAATGCGGGTGCCTGCACTGTGCCGGAAATCGACCCGGTCAATGACGTGGCGCTGCTGCAATATACCGGCGGCACCACCGGTACGCCCAAGGGCGCGATGCTGACGCACCAGAATCTGACCGCCAACGCTCGGCAGGCGCAATCGATCGATCCGCACCGGAATGAACCGGACCGGATCATCGCGGTGCTGCCCTTCTTCCACGTCTTCGCCAATACCTGCACCTTGAACCGCACCGTGCTGAACGGTGGCGAGATGGTGATGCTGCCGCGCTTCGACGCGGCGCAGGTGCTGGCGGCGGTGCAGCGGGTCAAGGCGACCTCGCTGCCCGGCGTACCGACCATGTTCCAGGCGCTGCTGGATCATCCCGCCATCCGCAATATCGACTTTTCCTCGCTGCGCGCCTGCATTTCCGGCGGCGCGCCGCTGGCGCTGGAACTGCGGCAGAAGTTCGAGGCGGCGACCGGCGCGAAGCTGGTGGAAGGCTATGGCCTTACCGAAACCAGCCCGATCGTCTGCACCAATCCCTATGAGGGGCTGAACAAGACCGGGACGGTGGGTCAGCCGGTGCCGGGCACGCGGGTCAAGGTGGTGGACCGCGAAGACCCGACCCGTTCGCCGCCCGAAGGCGAACCGGGCGAACTGCTCTTCGCCGGGCCGCAGATCATGAAGGGCTATTGGAACCGCCCGGACGCCGATGCCGAAGTCTTCGTTGGCGAATTTGTCCGCACCGGCGACGTCGGTCTGGTGGACGAGGACGGCTATGTGAAGATCGTCGATCGCCTCAAGGACATGATCGCGGTCGGCGGCTTCAAGGTATTCCCCAGCCAGGTGGAGTCCGTCCTCTACCATCACCCGGCGGTCAAGGAAGCGCTGGTGATCGGCGTACCCGACCATTATCGCGGCGAACAGCCCAAGGCCTTCGTCACCCTGAACGAAGGTGCGGAGATGGACGGTCCGGCCCTCAAGGGCTGGCTGAATCCGCAACTGGGCAAGCATGAGCGGGTGTGCGAGGTGGAAGTCCGCCTCAACCTGCCCAAGACGCTGGTGGGCAAGCTGTCGCGCAAGGAACTGGTGGCCGAAGAACGGGCAAAGGCGGACGCCGCGCGCGCTGAGGCTGGAACCGCGGCCTGATCCTCCCTATTTGAGCGATGGTTGGTGATGTGCCTGACGGCACATGACCCGCACCGGCCCGCTCCCCCACCCGGCCACCCATAAAATACTGGCGTTGCGTGGCCGGGTGGAGGAACGGGCCGGTGTCGCGTTCAAAACAGTTTAAGGAATCGATCATGGCGCACGACATCGCAACGCTGGCCGGGGGCTGCTTCTGGTGCACGGAGGCGGTCTATCAGAACCTCAAGGGCGTCGAGCGCGTCGAGAGCGGCTATATCGGCGGCACATTGCCCAACCCGACCTATGAACAGGTCTGCTCGGGTGCGACCGGCCATGCCGAAGCGATCCGCATCAGCTATGACCCGGCGGTCATCAGCTATGCGGACCTGCTGGACATCTTCTTCGCCACGCACAATCCCACCACCCTGAACCGCCAGGGCAATGATGTCGGCACCCAATATCGCTCCGCCATCTTCCCCCATTCGGCGGAGCAGGAAAGCGAAGCGCGTGCCGGCATGGAACGTGCGCAGGCGGACCAGAGCGATCCGATCGTCACCGCGATCGAAGCGGACGCGCCCTGGTATCCGGCGGAGGATTATCACCAGAAATATTGGGATCGGGTCGGTGACCAGAACCCCTATTGCATGGCGGTCATCCCGCCCAAGCTCGCCAAGCTGCGCAAGGGCTTCGCCGCGCGCATCGAGGGATAAGGGCAGGGGCAGCTGGTCTCGGCCAGATGCGGACGTTCCTTTTACCCTCTCCCGTCTTCGCGGAAGAGGCAACGGAGACTTGGCAGCTTGCTGCCTCCTAGTCGCGGTCGGTGAGGGTCTTTTTCGTTCTACACAGGCCTTTCCGGCCTGCAGGAAGAAAGTCTCTCACCCAACCCTCTCCCGTGAAGACGGGAGAGGGCTTAAAAACCTGACTATCCCCCAACCACCCATTTCTGTCCTACATGCCCTTATCCGTGCTAAAAAGGACATGGGTCTTTACCGTTGTCAGTCTCGCACCATGGACCTGAAATAAAATTTCCAACTCGCGCATCAAAATGCTGAAACTTGCGGGAAATGTGCGAAGTTAAGCGGCAGAAATCCTATTCCGACAGCGGCGCTTTCACCCGGTCGCCATGGCTTTTGGGCGTCGATGTGACCAATATCTCCACCGGCGCGGTGCTGCGGTTCTGGGCCTGATGCGGCACCCCCGGCGCGATCTCTATTCCTTGCCCCGCCGTCAGCCGATGCGTCTGCCCCGCCGCTTCCATCGTCAGTTCGCCCGCCAGCACATAGAAGAATTGCCGCGCCTTCTCATGATAATGCCGCACTTCGGCGGCGCCCGGCTGGATGCGCTCCTCTATCACCGACAGGTCATCGCGCTTCACCAGATGCCAGCCGTCATTCACTTCGCCCCAGGCATAATGCTCCGCGCCCGCCTTCTGGACGGGAGAGGGCAGGGGCGCACTCGCGGCGGCAGCGATCAGGATCAGGGCGTTCATGCCCTGTCCAACGAAGCGTCGCCGTCGTCCCGCCATAGCGCTGGTATCGCCGCCGCCGCATCCCTATAGCTGGTCCATGGCATCGACCCAGAAGAACAAGACATCCGCCCGCACCAAGGTTCGCCCGGCCGGCTTCCCGACCCGCGATCAGGTGATCGACTTCATCACCACTTCCGACACGCCCGCCGGCAAGCGCGAAATCGCCAAGGCATTCGGCCTGAAAGGGCAGGAAAAGATCGCGCTCAAGGCGCTGCTCAAGGATATGGCGGACGAGGGGCTGATCGACCTTGGCCCAGCCCGCGCCTTTCACAAGATGGGCGGCGTGCCCAAGGTGACGGTGCTGCGCATCGTCGATGTCGATGACACGACCCTGATCGCCACGCCGGAAAAATGGGAAGCCGAAGGCCAGCCCGCACCCCGCCTGCGCGTTATGGAGCGCGGCAAACGCGGAGCGCTCACCATCGGCGACCGCATCCTTGCCCGCACGGAAGAAGCGGGGAAGGGCTGGGTCGCCCACCCGATGAAGAAACTCGCCAAGGCCAGCGAAGAATTGCTGGGCGTGGTCGAGCAAATGGCTGACGGCAAGCTGTGGCTGCGCCCGGTCGACAAGCGCATCCGCAAGGATACGCCGATCAGCGACGTCGGCACCGCCAAGCCCGGCGATCTGGTGCTGGCCGAACCCCATGGCCGACCCCCGCGCATTTCCGCCCGCGTCACCGACATTCTCGGCGATCCCTTCGCCCCACGCAGCTTCAGCATGATCGCCATCCACAAACATGGCATCCCCCATGTCTTCCCTGACCGTACCGAGGAAGAAGCGGTCAAGGCATCCGCTTTGCCGCTGCATGAGGACAAGCGGGAGGATCTGCGCCACCTGCCGATCGTCGCGATCGACCCCGTCGACGCCCGCGACCATGACGACGCGGTCTGGGCCACGCCGGATGAGGATGAGGGCAATGTCGGCGGCTACAAGGCGATCGTCGCCATCGCCGACGTCAGCTATTATGTCCGCCCCGGCAGCGCGCTGGACAAGGAAGCCCGCAAGCGCGGCAACAGCGTCTATTTCCCCGATCAGGTCGTGCCGATGCTGCCGCACGATCTCTCGTCCGACATGTGTTCGCTCCGCGCCGGGCAGGACCGGGCGGCGATGGCCTGCCACCTCACCATCAACGCCAATGGCAAGGTGACGGCCTGGCGCTTCACCCGCGCCGTGATCCGCGTCGCGGCGGTGCTGGCCTATGAGGATGCGCAGGCGGCGATCGATGGCACGGCGCCTGATGGCACGCCCACGACGTCCCGCAAGCAGGCGGACGAATTGCTCGCCGCCGCCCTCAAGCCCCTCTGGGCTTGCTGGGCGCTGCTGCGCAAGGCGCGGGAGGCGCGCGATCCGCTGGCGCTCGACCTGCCCGAACGGCGCGTGGTGCTGGACGAATATGGCAAGATCGTCAGCGTCGCCGTGCGCGAACGGCTCGACGCCCATATGCTGATCGAGGATTATATGATCGCCGCCAATGTCGCGGCGGCCAAGGCGCTGGAGGCGAAGAAGGCGCCGGTCATGTACCGCGTCCATGAAACCCCCGGTCGCGACAAGCTGGTCGCGCTCAAGGAATATCTGGCCACCTTCGATATCGACTTCGCTTTGGGTCAGGTGATCCGCCCCGCGACCTTCAACGCCCTGATACGCAAGGTCGGGGAGTCGGAGGAGAAGGAGCAGATCATGACCCAGATCCTGCGCAGCCAGACCCAGGCCTATTATGCGCCGCAGAATATGGGCCATTTCGGGCTGGCGCTGGGCAGCTACGCCCATTTCACCTCGCCCATTCGCCGCTATGCGGACCTTCTGGTGCATCGCGCGCTGGTCGGGGCCTATAGCCTCGACCTGCCTGCACCCAAGGACAAGGCGATCCCGGACCGCTCCTCGCTCAGCCAGGATGATTATGAGAATATGGGGCTGGTCGGCGAGATGATCTCTGGCCATGAGCGCCGCGCGATGGAGGCGGAGCGCGAGACGATCGACCGCTATGTCGCCGCCTTCCTGTCCGCCCATGTCGGCGAAATCGTGCAGGCCCGCATTACCGGGGTCCAGAATTTCGGCTTCTTCGCCACGGTCGAAGGGTTGGGCGGCGATGGCCTCGTCCCGGTGTCGACCATGGGCGCCGAACATTTCTTCTATGACGAAGCCGGGAAGGCGTTGCAGGGCGCGGACAGCGGCGATCGCTACACGGTCGGCCAGCGGCTCGAACTGCGTCTGGCGGAGGCGGACCCGATCAACGGCTCGCTACGCTTCGAACTGCCCGACAATCCCGCCCCGCGCGGTGGGCCGATGAAGCGGGACCGTACCCGTCCCGGCGTCGTCCATCGCGGTCGCCCGAAGAACATCCGGCATATCGGGTCGAAGCGCGGCAAGCATAAACGCTGAACTCGTCATTGCGAGCGTAGCGAAGCAATCCACGTAGCGCCGGTGGATTGCTTCGCTACGCTCGCAATGACGGAAATTAACTCAGCCGGTCGATCGCCTCGCTGTCCAGCCCGCCCGGAATGATCATCAGCGGGCAGGGCAATTTGCCCGCATCGGCGCCGGCAAAGTGAGACACTAGTTTGCCGGGATTGCCGCTAGCCGCCGCCCCTAGAACCAATGCTGCGACATCGTCCATTTCCTCCAGCGTACCGCGCACCACGGCGACGGCCTCACCCTGACGCACGGTGATGCTGGGGCGAATGCCGGATTCATCGGTCAGCGTGCCCGCTGCGCTGGTCACCAATGCCTCGGCCCGTTGCAGCGCCTCGTCCTCCATCGTCGCCTGCACGCCGCCCCACTGGACAAATTCGGCCGGCGGAATGAGGGCGAGGATGCGGACGGCGCCCCCGGTCTTGGCAGCGCGGCGCGCAGCGAAGCGCAGCGCGGTTTCGGCTTCCGGCGATTCGTCCACGACGACCAGATATGTCCGCACTTCTTATCGCTCCCGCATGCTATTTATGGCCCAATGTTTCTACAAAAGGTGCCATCTAACCATAGCGGTAAAATGTGAGCCATAAAAGCGGGTCTGGCAAGCCGTCGCTTGACCAAAGCGGCGAATGGGTGAAAACACGGCCACAACGACCAAAGCCGTAAAGCCAAGAAGAGGCCCGAAAGCATGAGCAAGACGATCCAGATGCCCGCTTTGTCCCCGACTATGGAGGAAGGGACGCTGGCCAAATGGCTGGTCAAGGAAGGCGATACTGTGTCGTCCGGTGACCTGCTCGCCGAAATCGAGACCGATAAGGCGACGATGGAATTTGAGGCCGTGGATGAAGGCGTGATCGCCAAGATCCTGGTGTCCGAAGGCAGCGAAGGCGTGAAGGTCGGCACCGTCATCGCCATCATCGCCGAAGAAGGCGAAGATGTTGCCGCTGCTGCTGCCGGCGGTGGTGCTGCCCCGGCTCCCAAGGCCGACCCGGTTCCCGAAAAGCCCGAAGCCGCTGCCCCGGCGCCCAAAGCCGACGCCGTGCCGGCCAAGGCTGCCGCTACCCCCGCCGTGTCCTCGGGCGATCGCATCAAGGCCAGCCCGCTGGCCCGCCGCCTTGCCGAAGCCAAGGGCATCGATCTGGCCAGCGTCGCTGGTTCGGGCACCAACGGCCGCATCGTGAAGGCCGACATTGAAGGTGCCAAGCCCGGCGCCGCTGCCGCCGCTCCGGCTGCTGCTGCGCCCGCCGCCACTGCCCCGGCTGCTGCCGCGCCTGCACCGGTCGCCGCCGCCGCGCAGGATTTCGGTATTCCGCACGATGTCGTCAAGCTCAGCGGCATGCGCAAGACGATCGCGCGCCGCCTGACCGAGTCCAAGCAGCAGGTGCCGCACATCTATCTCACCGTCGACATTCAGCTCGACAAGCTGCTCAAGCTGCGCGGCGAACTCAATGCGGGCCTCGAAAGCCGCAAGGTGAAGCTGTCGGTCAACGATCTGCTGATCAAGGCGCTGGGCGTCGCGCTGGAGCAGGTGCCCGAGTGCAACGTGCAGTTCGCCGGCGATCAGATGCTGCAATTCAAGCGCGCCGACATCAGCGTCGCCGTGTCGATCCCCGGTGGCCTGATAACCCCGATCGTCACCGACGCCGCCGGCAAGGGCGTGGCCTCCATCTCGACCGCGATGAAGGATCTCGCCACCCGCGCCAAGGACGGCAAGCTCAAGCCCGAGGAATATCAGGGCGGCACCGCCTCGCTGTCCAACATGGGCATGTTCGGCATCAAGCAGTTCGAAGCCGTCATCAATCCGCCCCAGGCCATGATCATGGCGATCGGCGCGGGTGAGAAGCGCCCCTATATTGTCGATGACTCGGTCCAGATCGCGACTGTCATGTCGGCCACCGGCAGCTTCGATCACCGCGCGATCGACGGCGCCGATGGCGCCCGTCTGATGCAGGCGTTCAAGCAACTGATCGAAAACCCGATGGGCCTGCTCGCCTGATGGCCTATGTCGACGAAACCCCGCCGGATTTCAGTCCGGCGGTGCGGGTCATCGCCATGCCGACCGATACCAATCCCTATGGGGATATTTTCGGCGGCTGGCTGATGAGCGTGATGGACTCGGCAGCGGGCTCCGTCGCCGCCCGGCACAGCCATGGCCGCGCCGTGACCATCGCGGTGGAAGGGATGACCTTCCTGCGTCCGGTCGTCGTCGGCGACGAGGTTTCGGTTTTTGCAACGCTCAAATCCGTCGGGCGCACGTCGATGAAAATCTATGTAGAAGCGTGGCGCCGCGCCCGGCATGACGACCGTTCCTATCGCGTCACCCACGCGACCTTCAGCTTCGTGGCGATCGGTGAAGATCGCCAGCCCCGTTCCGTTCCGCCCATGCCGACCGAAACCGGCGCGGCGAAGTAAGAATAGAGAGATTGACCATGACTGAGAATTACGACGTCATCGTTCTGGGTTCCGGCCCCGGCGGCTATGTGGCCGCCATCCGTTCGGCTCAGTTGGGCCTGAAGACCGCGATCGTGGAGCGCGAAAATCTGGGCGGTATCTGCCTCAACTGGGGTTGCATTCCCACGAAGGCGCTGCTCCGCTCGGCCGAAATCTTCCATTATATGCAGCATGCCGGCGATTATGGTCTGGCCGCCGAGAAGATCAGCGCCGACATCGCCGCCGTCGTGAAGCGCTCGCGCGGCGTTGCCAAGCAGCTTAATCAGGGCGTCACGCATCTGATGAAGAAGAACAAGATCACCGTCCATATGGGCGACGGCAAGCTGGTCGCGAAAGGCAAGCTGACCGTCACGAAGGACGGCAAGGCCGAGGAACTGACGGCGAAGAACATCATCGTCGCGACTGGCGCCCGCGCCCGCGACCTGCCCTTCGCCAAGGCCGACGGCAAGCGGGTGTGGACCTATCGCCACGCCATGACCCCGCCCGAAATGCCGAGCAAGCTGCTGGTCATTGGTTCGGGCGCGATCGGTATTGAGTTCGCCAGCTTCTATAATGACATGGGCGCCGACGTCACCGTGGTCGAGATGATGGACCGCATCGTTCCCGTCGAGGACAAGGACGTGTCCGTCTTCCTCGAAAAGGCGCTCAAGAAGCAGGGCATGACCATCCTGACCGGCGCTGGCGTCGACAAGCTGGATGTCGGCGCGAACGGCGTGAAGGCGGCTATCAAGGACAAGGACGGCAAGGTCGTCAGCGGCGACTACAGCCATGTCATCGTCGCGATCGGCATTGTTCCCAATACCGAGAATATCGGCTTGGAGGAGTTGGGCATCAAGACGGAGCGGGGCCATATCGTCACCGATCCGATGTGCAAGACCAGCGTCGATGGCATCTGGGCGATTGGTGACGTCACCGCGCCGCCATGGCTGGCGCACAAGGCGAGCCATGAAGGCGTGATCGCTGCCGAAGCGATCGCCGGCAAGCATCCGCACGCCATGGACGTACGCAACATTCCGGGCTGCACCTATTGTCACCCGCAGATCGCCAGCGTCGGCCTGACCGAAGCCAAGGCGAAGGAAGCGGGCTATGACGTGAAGGTCGGCATGTTCCCCTTCATCGGCAATGGCAAGGCGATCGCGCTGGGCGAGGCGGAAGGCTTCACCAAGACGGTTTTCGACGCCAAAACCGGCGAATTGCTAGGCGCGCATATGGTCGGCGCGGAAGTCACGGAAATGATCCAGGGCTATACCATCGGCAAGACGCTGGAGACGACCGAGGCGGAACTGATGCACACCGTCTTCCCGCATCCCACGATCAGCGAATCCATGCACGAAAGCGTGCTCGCGGCCTATGGGCGTGCGCTCCATATTTGATCGGCGGATGTCGCCAGCAAAAGGCGCGGGGGCTCTGGCTCTCGCGCTTTTTTGCGTATTGGCCATCGCCCTGATGCAGCGATATGGCTGGCTCGCCGGGCTCAACATTGGGCTGATGGAGCGGGCGGGGATGGCGCGCGATAGCGCTGTGGGACAGCATGTCACGCCATGGATGCGGAGCGCCTCCGCAATCGGTGGAACGGCGGGGCGGCTGATCTTGCTGGCCCTGTCACTGGGGGCGCTATTCCGGGCCGGTCGCCGAAAGGACGCCTATTGGCTGGCGGCGATGATGGCCGGCGGCACGGCGCTCAACCTCATCCTCAAGCAGATATTCGCGGCGCCCCGCCCCGATCTGCTGCCGCATCTGGACATCGTTCATACCTACAGCTTCCCCAGCGGTCACGCGGCGGGCAACATGATGTTCTTCGGCGCGCTGGCGATGCTGATCGCGCGACCTGCCGGCTATTGGGCCGCGGCCGCCATCATCGCCCTGATCGGCATCAGCCGCGTCTGGCTCGGTGTTCATTGGCCCAGCGACGTCATGGCCGGCTGGATCGAGGGGCTGGGCTGGCTCGCCTTCTGCGCGATCTGGCTACCAGCGCGGCGAGGGTAGCAGGAGCGCGCGGCCGATGCTGCTATGTGGCGGCATGCCGTCACTGGTGATGAAGCCATGCACCCAGAAACTGTCGAACACGGTTGCCGCAGCGATCACAGCCAACAGGATCGCGGCGATGGCAAACAGTTTTTGCGCGCCTCGCACGGCTTCCGCCGGTGACAGGGCGATCAGCACCAGCGGCAGGACAGGCAGGAAATAGCGCCCCTGCGTCCCCTGAATATAGTCTGCGCCCAGCGGTGTCCCGGTCAGATACATGGCCGTCTCGATCAGCAATGCGACCCCAGCGGCCACCGCCAGCCACCAGAGTCGTTGACCGATTCCGAAGCGCGCACCGCTCCCGTTGGCGATACCCGCGCCCAGCATGAGCGCGCCCAGGGGATAAGCCAGCAGCGGCAGTAATATGGCGTTCCAGCCGAAGCGCCCGACGATCTGCAACGCATAGACGGGCGCACGCTCGATCACGCTGCTCACAAGAATGCGGATATAGGTCAGCGGATCATGCAGCACGATCTTGAGCTGGTCGCCCAGAGGTGCGGTCATCATCGTCTCGCCGGTTCGGCGCGACTGGATATGATAGAGCGCCTGGCTGCCACCGGAAAAATGCATCCATCCGACGAAGGCGAAAGCCCCCAACGCCATCGCGCCCAGGATCAGGCCCGGTCGCAAATCGCGGCGATGCTGCTGCCATCGCAGCCCTGCCGCCATCAGCGGCAGATAGACGCCCTTGCACAGTGCCAGCAGCGGCCCGGTCACCAGCAAGGCGGCGGATCGGGCCGGCGTCGCCGTCATGAATCCGGTGCGCAGCGCCAGCGCCAGTCCGACAAAGCCCAGCCCGTTGATGACCGCATCGGGGGACAGCGACCCCGTTTGATAGGCGAAGGTCGGCAGCAGCGCGGTCGTCAGCAGAGCGTTGCGCCCGAACGGCAGCAGGCGCAGCGCCGCGATCAGCAACAGCAGGCCGGTCAGCGCATTGACCAGTCGCCCGGCATAGAAGGTGTCGATCCATGGCAGGCCTATCGCCTTGCCCATCGTCAACCCAACCGCACCGGGCGCATAGAGGCTGGGCGCATAGCTGGCGACATTGGGGAAATCGGCAAAGGCGGTGCCGGTGCGGCTTTCGTCGGCCTCCGCGCTTTTGCCGATCTGTCCCCGTTCGAACTTGCGTATCGTGGGTGCCACATCGGTCGGGAAATCGACGGCGTGAATGTCCAGTGCCGCGCGGGGCAGGTCGATGCCGATCGCCGCGCCCTGCTGCCGGGTCAGCACATCGCCCTGCGCCAGCGCCAGCGCTTTCATATAATGCTGGTTCTCGTCCGGCGCCTGGAAGGGCGGGGTGATGACCGTGAAGAACAAGGTCGCGGCGCACAGCACGGCCAGCAGCAATGTCTCGATCGGCGTCCATGGCGCCGCGAACATCATGTCCGCACTGCCGCCGCTCTGAAATTTGCTACGCTCGTTTCGCATTGCCTGCCATGTTCGTCGAAGCGCGACATTGCGCCTCATGCCCCTATGGCAGATGCAACGTAGCAATCCATTGCCGTTTCGGCAGGTTGCCCGCTGCGCTCGCCAAGCTCGGTTCTGACAAGCTATGCGCGCGCAGGCTTAATATTTCGCCTCTGTATCGAAAAATTGCCAGGGGGCATGTCTGGTGGAGGGATTATTCCTCCACCTCTTCCCGGTCGACCGGCGGATGTAGGCGCAGGCGGGTGACGCGGCGGCCGTCGCTGGCGACGATCTCCAGTTTCCAGCCGCTCGGCGCATGTTCGACAATCTCGCCCGGTTCGGGCACGCGGCCCGCCAGCACGAAGGCGAGGCCGCCCAACGTATCGACATCTTCCTCGACCTCGCCCAGCTTTTCGTCGATTTCTTTGGCGACATCGTCCAGTTCGGCGCGCGCATCGGCGTCCCACAGCCCCCCGTCGAGCGGCACCAGCATGGCCTCGGGTGCATCGTCATGCTCGTCCTCGACGTCGCCGACGATTTCCTCGACCAGATCCTCGAAGGTCAGCAGACCTTCCGTGCCGGAATATTCGTCCAGCACGATCGCAAGATGGGTGCGCTTGGCGCGCATTTCGGCCAGCAGGTCGAGTGCACCCATGCTTTCAGGTACATAGAGCGGCTGACGGATCAGCGTCTCCAGCGTCTCTGGAACCGGCGCCTTGCCGGCCAGGATGGCGAAAGCATCGCGGATGTGGATCATGCCGACGATGGTGTCGAGCGTCCCGCGATAGACCGGCACGCGGCTATGCCCGGCCTCGGCGAACAGGTCCGCCAGTTCGGCGAAGCTCGCCTTTTCCTCGATCGCAATGATGTCCGCGCGGGGCACGGCGACGTCATCGACCGTATGTTCGGAAAAATGGAGCAGGTTGCGCACCATCTGGCGCTCGATCGCGGACAGATCGCCCTTGGCGGGCGGATTTTCGTCCTGCTCATCCTCGTCATATTCGTCGAGCGCTTCTTCCAGTTCCTTGCGGAGACTGGTTTCCTCACCCTCGCCGAACAGAAGCGACTTGATGCCGCTCCATAAGCCGCCCTCGTTGCTACTGTCCGCTTCTTTCGAAGAGGTGCCGTCCTTCGGACTGCCGTCGGCCATGATTCGCTCTATTCCCCTATTTGAGCGTTTTCGAGGCGGGTGGAACACCCGCTGGCTCGGAAAACGCGACCATCAAACGCTCTCTCGATCCCCATAGGGATCGGACAAACCCATGCTCAGGAGCGCTGCAATCTCCAGCGCTTCCATTGCTTCGGCTTCATTGTCGTCCATATGGTCATAACCAAGCAAATGAAAAGTCCCATGGACAATCAGATGCGTGGCATGGTCTGCAACGGAAATGCCCTTCTCCGCCGCTTCGGCGGCACAAACGCCCTCCGCCAGCACGATATCGCCCAGCAGCACTTCGCCATCGTCGGTATTGGCGGTGGCCTGGAGCAGGTCGTCCTGCACCATCGGAAAGGACAGGACGTTGGTCGGCTTGTCCTTGTCCCGATAGGCGCGGTTCAGGCTGTGGACCTCCTCATCCGACGTCAGCTTGACCGCCACTTCATACAGCGTCTGATCGGCTGCGAAGGCCGCATAGGGGCTGTGCGCGATGGCGGTGCTGACGGCGCGCTGGGCGAGAAATTCCCAGTCGATACCGGGCCAGCCTTCTTCATGGAGGACGGCAACTTCAATCATTTTATCAACACCTCACCGTTCGGTTCGAGCGTGTCGAGAACCGTTCTCGACTGACGCTTCTCGACACGCTCGAAGCTGCTCGAACCGAACGGACATTGAATTAAATCAGGCATCCGGCCCCTCATAGGCCTGGACGATACGCCCGACCACCGGATGACGCACGACGTCGCCGATGCCGAAGGGCACCATGGCGATGCCTTCCACGCCATCCAGTCGCGCGACGGCATCGGCCAGGCCCGAAATGCCCGGCTGCGGCAGGTCGACCTGTTTGGGGTCGCCGCAAATGACCATGCGGCTGCCTTCGCCGAAGCGGGTCAGGAACATCTTCATCTGGGCGATGGTGGTATTCTGCGCCTCGTCCAGCACGATGAAGGCGTTGGCCAGCGTGCGTCCGCGCATGAAGGCCAGCGGCGCGATCTCGATCTCGCCGGATGCGATCCGCCGCTCGACCTGCTCCGCCGGCAGCGTATCATGCAGCGCGTCGTAGATCGGACGGAGATAGGGATCGACCTTCTCCTTCATGTCGCCGGGCAGGAAGCCCAGCTTCTCGCCGGCCTCCACCGCCGGGCGCGACAGGATCAGCCGATCGACGCTGCCGGTGATGAGTTGGCTGACCGCCTGCGCCACCGCCAGATAGGTCTTGCCGGTGCCTGCCGGGCCGAGCGCGAAGATGATGTCGTTCCGGTTGAGCGCCTCCATATAGGCGACCTGCGTGGCGGACCGCGGCACGATCGTCTTCTTGCGCGTACGGATCATCACCTTGGGCGGTTCGGCGACGTCATGGCGGATGATGCCGTCCAGCGTCGGTTCGGCCGACATGGCGATCACCGCCTCCACCGCACCGCTGTCGATCTGCTGCCCGGCGACGATACGGTTGTAGAGGCCGGTCATCACGTCGCGGGCGCGGTTGGCGGCTTCAGCCTCGCCCTCGATCTGCAACTTGTTGCCCCGCGCGGCGATATAGACGCCCAGCCGGTTCTCGATCGCGACGAGATTTTGGTCATATTGGCCAAACAGGGTCGTCAGCAGATGTGGCCGGTCGAACGAGACTTCCAGCCGCGCGCGCTCGGTCACGTCGGACCGGTGGTTCTGGTTGGGTTTCTTCGACATTCAGCAGCCTCCCTCGCTCGTCATTCCCCTCGGTCGTCCGGTTCGCAACCGGGTGCGGGGGATTTGGGTTCCCGGACATGCGGGATTGACGAGGCTTTGGTTCAAGCGGCCTTCCTCCTGCTGAGTTCGCCGGCCAGACTATTGGGACCGGCGCTGGTGATGTCGACGTCGACCATGTCGCCAATGGCAAGGTCCGGTGCGGTCACGACGACCGACTGGAGCCAGGGCGACTTGCCGATGAGCTGGCCGGGATAACGGCCCTTGCGCTCAAGGAGAATATCGGTGGTGCGGCCCACGGTGGCGGCGTTGAACGCCACCTGATGCCGGTTGATCAGCGCCTGCAAGCGCGCCAGCCGTTCGTCCATGACCGCCATCGGGATCTGATGATCCATGTCGGCGGCCGGCGTGCCGGGGCGGGGGCTATATTTGAAGCTGTAGCATTGGGCGTAGCGCACCTGCTCGACGATCTTGAGCGTATCCTCGAACTCGGCGTCGGTTTCGCCGGGGAAGCCGACGATGAAGTCGCCCGACAGGGCAATGTCCGGACGCGCCTCGCGCACCCGCTCGATGATCCGCAAATAGCTGTCGACGCTATGGCTGCGGTTCATGGCCTTGAGGATGCGGTCATTGCCCGACTGTACCGGCAGATGCAGGAAGGGCATCAGCTTGGGCTCGTCGCCATGGGCGACGATCAGGCCGTCGCTCATGTCGTTGGGATGGCTGGTGGTATAGCGGATACGCTTGAGGTCGCTGATCTTCGCCAGTTCGCGGGCCAGCCCGTCCATGCCCTGCATGCGGCCCTTGTCATCCTCGCCGGTCCAGGCGTTGACATTCTGGCCCAGCAGCGTGATTTCGCGCACGCCGCCGTCGACCAGCGCCTTGGCTTCGTCGATGATCGCGCTCCACGAACGGCTGATTTCCGCACCGCGCGTATAGGGCACCACGCAATAGGTGCAGAATTTGTCGCACCCTTCCATGATCGTCAGGAAGGCGGTGGGCCGCGCCTGCTTGGTGCGGGCGGGCAGGGCGCCGAACTTGGATGCGAGCGGCATGTCGGTGTCGACGGCTTCCTCGCCGCGACCGACCTTGTCGATCAGGTCGGGCAGGCGGTGATAGGCCTGCGGGCCGACGACGATGTCGACATTGCGCGCCCGGCGCTGGATTTCGCTCCCTTCGGCCTGCGCGACGCAGCCGGCGACGGCGATCATCGGGCGGCTGCCATCGTCGCGCACCATGCGGCCGATGTCGGAATAGACCTTGTCCACCGCCTTTTCGCGGATGTGGCAGGTGTTGAGGATGACGAGATCGGCCTCGGCGCCGTCCGCTGCGGCCGTCATGCCCTTCGTCCCAAGCATCTCGGCCATGCGCTCGCCATCATAGACGTTCATCTGGCAGCCGAAGGATTTGACGTGGAAAGTCGCTGGAGTCTTTGGGGCGTCGGTACAATTCATCGATTCAGCTATACAGGCGGTAACGCGGAAGCGGAAGGGTGCTGATGCGCCGATATGCTGACGGCGATCTGATCGCGAGCCATGGCCGCGATCGCCTTGCGATCGGCGCAAGCGGCAGGATCGAATGGCGGCAGGAAGCGCAACATGACCGTCGTCGCCCCCTTGCGCCCCAATATCCGCATTGCATTGGCGCCCGCCGCCTCATCCCCATGCCAGGCGATCGCCGGGGTTTCCGGGCCGTAGTCGATATGCACGGGCTGGATCATTACCGCGCGTGGTGGGGGCAGAAGAACCGCCAGCAATGACGGCTTGAACGGCAGCAGGCCGGTGCCGTCGCTGGTCGTGCCTTCGGGAAAGAGCACCACCGGCTGATGGCCCAGCAGCGCCGCGCGCAACGCATCCAACTGGCCTGACAGCGCCCCGCGCCGTTCGCGCGCGACGAACAAAGTGTTGTTCTGCGCCGCCAGCCAGCCGATCACCGGCCAGCGCGCCACGCCGTCATGCGAGACGAAAGCGGCGCCGGTCGCGCCGCCTAGTGCCAATATGTCGATCCAGCTGACATGGTTGGCGAGCAGGAACATGTCGCCTGCACAAGCTTGTCCCTCAGTCCTGACCCGTACCCCGACGGACCGGGCCGCGAGCGCCAGGAAGCGCCGCGGCCAGGGGGAGGGGCGGCGCGCGATGCGCCACAGCAAATGGGGGATGAGGCAGAGCAGAAGGCTGCCGGCCAGCGCGCCTATCCGCAAAAGGCGACGGACGCTGGCCAAGCTCGGTCAGTCCTTGCGGTCGAGCGCGACGCCGTACAGTTCCATGCGGTGATCGACCAGGCGGAAGCCCAGCTTCTCGGCGATCTGCTTCTGGAGCAGTTCCAGTTCGGGATCGACGAATTCTATGACGTTACCCGTCTCGACATCGATCAAATGGTCGTGATGGGATTCCGGCGCGGCCTCGTAACGGGCGCGACCGTCGCCGAAGTCGTGGCGATCGAGGATGCCGGCTTCTTCGAACAAGCGCACGGTGCGATACACCGTCGCTATGGAGATGCCGGGGTCGATGGCGGCGGAACGTTTGTGCAGTTCCTCGACATCGGGATGGTCGGTGGCGTCACTCAGCACCTGCGCGATCACGCGACGCTGTTCGGTGATGCGCAGCCCCTTTTCGTGACACAGGGCTTCGACGTCGATTTTGCGGTTCATGCAGGCTCGCTTGATTGCTTTTGCGAAAGGTCGGGCAAAGCCTAGCGGCTTTTCCCCAAACAGGAAAGGGGCGCGTCAGCGACGCGCCCCTTTCCGTCAAACGGTTCTGGCCGTCGTGCGGATTATTTCCCGCGACCGGTGCGGCGACGCTTTGTGCCGAGGCCGATCTTCTTGGCCAGGCTGCGACGCTGTTCGGCATAGTTGGGGGCGACCATCGGATAGTCGGCCGGCAGGCCCCACTTGGCGCGATAATCTTCCGGCGTCATCTGATAATGGGTCATCAGGTGGCGCTTCAGCATCTTCAGCTTCTTGCCGTCTTCCAGGCAGATGATGTAGTCTGGCTTGATCGACGAACGCACCGAAACGGCGGGTTCCGGCTTCACTTCCGGTACAGGCGCGGGCTGGCTGAGGCTGGAGAGTGCGGCATGCACATTCTGGATCAGGGAAGACACGTCGGAGACGGCGACGCTGTTGTTCGAGACATGCGCAGCGACGATGTCCGACGTCAAAGTAATGAGCAGCTCGCTCTGAGCCGATTCGGTTTCCATTTTTACCGTTTCCTACAAGGCTATATTGTTGTGCGACCCGCCCGAGGAATTTGTTTCAGGAGCGGTATTATGTTCGCTAGACCTTGCCGCTGGATTTCGCAAGAGCCTATTGTATCAGGCCAGCATGTCGATGCGGAAACTGAGCGCGTCATGAAGTTGACCGTCACTACCGCGATAGTAACCGGGGCGACGATGTACATATTCGAAACCGGTTTTCTCGTATAGTTTGACGGCCTTATTCGTAGAACGCACTTCCAGGTTCATTGAAGTGATGCCCCTGCGGCGGGCAATGTGCAGGCTATGCCGCAACAGCGTCTCGCCGACGCCGCGTCCGCGCCAGAGTGGATCGACCGCCAGCAGCAGCAATTCGCATTCGTCCAGCACCGATCGCACCAGCGCGAAACCCAGCGGGGCAGCATCCAGTCGCGCGACCGTAAGCCACGTGCCGGGCATCAGCATCACGCCGGACAGTTGCGACAGGGTCCAGGCTTCGCCATAGGCCGGGTCGAAGGCGCGGACCATCACGTCCATCGCATCGCCCAGCGCATTGCGCTCACCTTCGTCATAGGTGTCGAGTTGCACGGCGGGGATCATGACGCGGCGCGTTCCGCCATGGTCTTGGCATCAGCGCCGCGACCATAGATTGGGCTAGGCGGGAGTGGAGCCAACTGTTCGATCAGTCCATAATGGGCTGCATCGGGATAGAGGCTGACAGCCACGCCATCGCCGCGCGCCGTGACCAGCGCTTCGGCGCCGGTGCCGTAAAATGTCGCCGCATCGAGCGTCGTCGCCAGTTCGGCGATCGGCGTGGAGGCAATGGCACTGGTCGCCTGCAATCCGTCGGCCGTGAAACATTGCCAGAAAAGTTCGCCATGGCCGCCGGTAATCGTCACGGCGATCGGCCTGCCGTCATGCGCCTGCGCAGCCATGGCCGCGATCAGCGATGGCGCGCTATAGCCCTGCAAGGGTATCGACCAGGCCAGCGCCAATGCGCGCGCCGCGGCGATGCCGATCCGCACGCCGGTAAAACTGCCCGGTCCCACATTCACGGCGATCGCATCCGCGCGCCCGCCATCGGGCAGCGCGGCGATGGCGGGCAGCAAGGCTTCGGCATGGCCGCGTCCGACGACGTGATGGAAGCGGCCGATCGGCGCCCCATTCTCCAGCAGCGCGACGGACAGGGCCTGGGTGGCGGTGTCGATCACCAGAAGGCGCAAACGATACTCCCCTTACGCATCCACGTCATGTGGATTCGTCCTGCGGTTAGTCCATCCGTCCGGATTTGCCAAATGTCGCAGGTCGAAGGCGCGCGATCAGACTGCGCGCACCTCGGTCACTTCGGGGACATAATGTTTGAGCAACTGCTCGATGCCGTTCTTGAGCGTCGCGCTGGACGACGGGCATCCCGAGCAGGCGCCCTGCATTTGCAGATAGACCGTGCCCTTGTCGAAACCGCGATAGACGATGTCCCCACCGTCATTGGCCACAGCCGGGCGCACGCGCGTATCGATCAGTTCGCGGATCTGCTCGACGATCTCGGCATCTTCGGGATCGTGGGCGAAATCGGCCTCGTCGGGGGGGACGTTGATGCCCGCCGCGGTGCCGGGGGCGAACAGCGGCATGTTGGCCGAAAAATGTTCGAGCAAGGTAGCGAGCACGTCAGGCTTCACGTCCGACCATTCGGCGCCGGGTGCGATCGTCACCGACACGAAGTGGCTGCCGAAGAACACGCCGGTCACGTCGCCAAGGCTGAACAGCGCATCGGCCAGCGGGGAAGCTTCGGCTTCCTCGGGCGTCGCAAAATCGCGCGTGCCGGCGCCCATCACCTCACGGCCGGGCAGGAATTTGATGGTCGCCGGATTGGGCGTCAGTTCAGTCTCGATCAGCATGGCCCTCATGTGGCGATGGATGCCGCGAAGATCAAGCGTTTCGGGAACTTCGTTTGGCGCCGTCAATTGACATGCTGAACAGGAGTCAAACGAGATAAGGAGTTCGGATGATGAGCGATGCGACCGACATCAAGGAGCGTTTCTGGGCTGAACTGTCGACCAGCCCCTTTCTCATGGTCGGCCTTGCTGGGACTGCCGGACACAGCCTGCCGATGACGGCGCAACTGGACCCGAAGGCCAATCATTGCTTCTGGTTCTATACGTCGCGGGACAATCGCCTCGCGCCGGGCGGCCCCGCCATGGCGCAATTCGCGGCGAAGGATCATAATCTCTTTGCCTGCATCGACGGGACGTTGGCGCCGGAAAGCGATCCGGCGATCATCGACCGCTATTGGTCGAAGGAAGTCGAAGCCTGGTATCCGGGCGGCCGGAACGATCCCAGCCTGCTGATGCTGCGCTTCGACCTCGGCACGGCTGAAATCTGGCGATCGGACATGTCGCTCAAGGGCGTGTTCAAGATGCTGTTCGGCGGCGATGTCCGTGCCGAAATGCAGGGCAAGCATGCTGAAGTGGCGCTCTGACCTCACGAAGTTCGAATGACAGGGCGGCGGCCGTGGCATGATGCCGCGGCCGCTTGCTTTTTGCCTGCGCTTGCCTCATATGCGCCGCAGCGCAGCAGAAGGTTCCCGTGACCCCATAGCGATTGGCAGCGTGATCGTCCTCTCCTCCGAAGGGTGCAAGGACCGGCCAATGACAGTCTGCGCCAAGCTTGAGGCTTCCCTTTTCACGCGGGTCGTTTCGTAACCCGCCTTGCGCCCTCTCTGCGTCTTGCAGACAGTCGGCGCCCGGCCGACTTGTGAGCAATATCCATGGAATTTACCGATCTTGGCCTTTCTGAGCCGATCCTGAAGGCGCTCGCCGCCAAGAAATATGCCAATCCCACGCCGATCCAGCAAAAGGCGATCCCCGTCCTGCTGGAGGGCCGCGACCTGTGCGGCATCGCCCAGACCGGCACCGGCAAGACCGCGGCCTTCGCGCTGCCCAGCCTCGACTATTTCGCCTGCAATCCCAAGCCGACCCCGATCAAGGGCTGCCGGATGCTGGTGTTGTCGCCCACCCGCGAACTCGCCGCGCAGATCGCGCAGAGCTTCCGCGACTATGGCCGCTTCCTGCGCCTGTCGGTGGAAACCGTGTTCGGCGGCGTGCCGATCGGCAAGCAGATCCGCGCTCTGGCGCCGGGCGTCGACATCGTCGTCGCGACGCCGGGCCGTCTGCTCGACCTGATCGATCAGCGCGCCTTCACCATCAAGGACACGGAAATCTTCGTCCTCGACGAAGCCGATCAGATGATGGACATGGGCTTCATCCATCCCCTGAAGCGCGTTGCCAAGCTGCTGCCGCAGGACCGCCAGAACCTCTTCTTCTCGGCCACCATGCCCAAGGAGATCGAAGCGCTGGCCGGCCAGTTCCTAAACGATCCGGTCAAGGTCAGCGTCGCCCCGCAATCGACCACGGCCGAGCGCGTGCGCCAGCAGCTGACCTTCGTCAATCAGGCGGAAAAGCAGGCGCTGCTGCATATCGTGCTCAAGAATGAGGATATCGACCGCGCGCTCATCTTCACCCGCACCAAACATGGCGCCGACCGCGTCGTGCGCTTCCTGGAAGGGGCTGGGATCGACGCCTTTGCGATCCACGGCAACAAGAGCCAGGGCCAGCGCACCACCGCGCTCCAGGCTTTTCGCCAGGGCAAGGTGAAGCTGCTGGTCGCGACGGACATCGCCGCGCGCGGTATCGACGTGTCGGGCGTAAGCCATGTCATCAACTTCGAAATCCCCAACGTGCCCGAACAATATGTCCATCGCATCGGCCGTACCGCACGCGCCGGGGCCGACGGGATCGCAATCAGCTTCGTGGCGGATGACGAGCGGCCTTATCTGAAGGCGATCGAGCGGGCGACCAAGGTGAAGCCGGAAATCGTGCCGCTGCCGGAGAATTTCCTGGAAGCCGTGCGCAACCTTCCCAAGCCGGCCGCGCCGCGCAAGGGGCCGAGCCAGACGCCGCAGCAGCAGGCAAAACGCGCCGAAGGTCAGCGTCGCTATCAGGACGGCCAGAAGCAGCACCGCGGCAGCGCCGACCGCGCCCATCGCGCGGATTCGGAAGGTGGTGAGAAGAAGCCCTTCCGTCGCCGTCGCAAGCCCGGTGGCGTCGGCACCCACAAGGGTGCCGTCCAGCGCACCGGCGCGCCGCGCTGATATAAGGAACGGAAGAAGGGGGAGGTCATCATAATGGCCTCCCCCTTCTTCTGTTTGGGATGCTGACGGATCAAGCTCAAAACCGTCCGCGCTGAGCCTGTCGAAGGGCCATTCTTTCTGCTCGGCGTTACAAAAAGGACGGGGCTTCGACAGGTTCAGTCCGAACGGATGTGAAATGCCGCAATAGTCCGAACCCGAATATGACCGCTTTGTCAGTGGTCATTCAGGAAAATGCCGTTAGGCTCCCTTGCCTATGCGCTTTTTCCCCCGCCGTTCGGCCGCTTCGCTCTCTGTCCTTGCCCTGCTTCTGTCGGGCGCGCCGCTGGCGGCCCGCACCGACAATGATCCTGCTACCGCCACGCAAGGCGCGCCCACCGGGCAGGCGCAGGTTCGGCCATGGCTGTATGAAAATAGCGATGTGCCGATCGATCCGGCCTGGCGCTTCGGGACGCTGTCCAATGGCCTCCGCTACGCCATCCGGCGCAATGGCGTGCCGCCGGGACAGGTGTCGATGCGGCTGCGGATCGACGCCGGTTCGTTGATGGAGCGGCCCGAGGAACTGGGCTACGCCCATTTCATCGAACATCTTTCGATGCGCGGTTCACGCCATGTGCCGGACGGGGAATCAAAGCGTATCTGGCAACGTCTTGGCGTCACCTTCGGCAGTGACAGCAATGCGGCCACGACGCCGACCGGCACCACCTATGCGCTCGATCTGCCGCAGGCCACGCCCGCCAGCCTCGGCGAAAGCATGAAGATCATCGCCGGCATGATGACCGATCCCAACATCGTGGACAGTGCCGTGGATGCCGAACGCGCGGTGGTGCTGGCGGAACGGCGTGAGAGCGACGGGCCGCAAATGCGCCTTTCCGACGCCAGCCGGCTCCATTTCTTCGCTGGTCAGCCGCTGGCCGATCATGCGCCGATCGGCACCGTGGCCACCCTGACCGCCGCAACCGCCGCCAAGGTGGAGGCATTCCACCAGCGCTGGTATCGCCCCGAAAATGCGGTCATCTCGATCGCCGGCGATATCGATCCGGCGCAGGCGGAACAGCTTATCAAGGATTATTTCGGCAGTTGGACCGTGCCCGGCAAGGGCGCGTCCCTGCCGGACTTCGGCGCGCCGGACCCCAAGCGCCCGGCCACGCGCGTGGTGGTGGAGCCGGGCGTGCCGCTCGGACTCACGCTCGCCTGGCTCCGTCCATGGACCGCCCATGCCGACACGATCGTCTATAATCAGGACAAGCTGACCGACATGCTGGCGCTACAGATCATCAGCCGCCGGCTGGAGCAGGCGGCGCGTGGTGGCGGCAGCTTCCTTCAGGCCGGGGTCGAGCAGCAGGATGTCAGCCGCTCGGTAGACGGCACTTTCATGACGATCATCCCGACCGGCGACAATTGGGAGAAGGCGCTGGCCGACGTCCGCGCCGTGGTGGAGGATGCCAAAGCGGCGCCGCCCAGCCAGGCCGAAATCGATCGCGAATATGCGCAGATGGATACGGCGCTCGCCATCCAGGTGGAAAATGCGGATACGGAGCCGGGCGCCAAGCAGGCTACCGACCTCGTCAATGCTGTCGATATCCGCGAAACGACGGTCAGCCCACAGGCCGCCGTCGACATCTTCCGCGCGGGCAAACCTGCCATGACGCCCGACAAGATCCTCGATTCCACCCGTCGCCTCTTCTCCGCCGGTGTGTTCCGCGCCCTGCTGGTCACGGGCAAGGTCCAGCCCGGCCTTGACGCAAAGCTGGCCGCAGCGGTCGCCGCACCAGTCAAGGCCGCGACCAATGCACGGCTGGCGGACAAGGTCGTCACGATGGACGACCTGCCCAAATTCGGGCCGCCCGGCACGGTCGTGTCGCGCACGCCGGTCGCCTTGCAGGGGATGGAAAGCATCACCTTCTCCAACGGCGTCAAGCTGACCCTGTTCGCCAATGACGCGGAAACCGAGAAAGTTCGGGTCAACGTCCGCTTCGGCCATGGCCAGCAGGCTTTCTCGCCGACGAAACCGGTGCCCAGTTGGGCGGCGGACTATGCGCTGGTTGCCAGCGGCATCGGCAAGCTTGGCCAGCGCGAACTGGATGACCTGACCAACGGCCGTCGCATGGGCATGGATTTCAACACGGACGACGATGCCTTCGAAATGCAGGTGGTGACGCGCCCGGCAGACTATAGGGATCAGTTGCGCCTGTTTGCGGCCAAGCTGGCGGAACCCGGATGGGACCCGGCGCCGCTCGCTCGGGTGAAGACCGGCGCGGCGGTGGCCTATGACGCTATGTCACGATCGCCGGACGCCGTGCTGGGGCGTGATCTCAACTGGCTGCTGCATGACAAGGATGTCCGTTTCCGCACCCCGTCGCGTGCCGAGATTGACGGGCTGACCCCGCAGGCGTTCCGTGCCACCTGGGAACCGATCCTGGCCTCCGGGCCGATCGAGGTGCAGATATTCGGTCAGGTGAAGGCGGACGAAGCGATCCAGGCTGTCGCTGCCACCTTTGGCGCTCTGCCTGCGCGAGCCGACGCGCCGGTGCCGGCCGCAAACAAAGCGATGCGCTTCCCCGCCCATGTCGAAACCCCGGTCATCCTGCGGCACAAGGGCGACAAGGAACAGGCGGCGGCAGTCATGGCCTGGCCGACTGCCGGCGGCTTCGACCTGCAAAAGGAAGGGCGCCAGCTTGAAATCCTCACCCAGATTTTCAACGATCGCCTGTTCGACAAGCTGCGCTCGACCGAAGGCGCGGCCTATTCGCCCAGCGTCCAGAACAACTGGCCCTTCTCCTATGAAAGCGGCGGCTATATCCTCGTCACCAGCCAGGTTCGTCCTGACCGGATCGCCTATTTCTATGGGGTGGTGAAGGACACGGCTGCCGATCTGGCGAAGACGCCGGTCAGCGAGGATGAACTGCAACGGGCGGTAGCGCCCATGCGTCAGCTATTGATGCGGGCCAGCACGGGTAACGCCTTCTGGATGAACCAGATGGAGGGTGCGACCCACGATGCTCGCTATGTCGAAGCGATGAAGAATATGTCGCAGGATATGCTGAGCGTCACGCCGGCCCAATTGCAGGCGCTGGCCGCCAAATATCTGGTGCCGGGTAAGAGCTGGTCGGCCGTGGTCTTGCCCGAAGGGGTGGCGGCGCGTTGATAATGAGGGGAAGCGCCGCCCCTGCGCGTCAGGCGGGCTGCGGCGCTTCCATCAATTGTTCGTAGAGGCGGACATATTCCAGATGCAGGTCGCGGATCGTAGGATTGTTGGACTGCGCGGCGAGCTGGCGGTTCCTCTCCATGCGCGCTTCGAAATAGGCGCGGTCGAAAGCTGCTTCTATCTGCATGAAATGCCTCCCGAAAACTTCTTCGGGGTAAATCCGTCCGCCTTTCAGAAGTTGCGGCGATGCAGCAGCTATCACGATGGACGGAGCCGGTTCCACGATGGGACGGCTAGAGCATCGTGCGCAAAAGTGGGAACCGGTTTTGCGCTTAAAACGATGTGACAACAAAAACTTAGAGCGCGCTGCGTCGGATTTGACGCAGCGCGCTCTGGCGCGGATTTGCGCTTGCCTATCGGTCGCCATGCCCGCTACCGCATTGTTACAAGGCGGTTCCGTCTCAAATTGCAGGGAATAGCGACGCGATGATCCTTCCGGTCGGCCGGGCCATGATATCGGCATATGCCCTTGTTGCGCCGCGGGAACATGCCGCATGAGCCTGCGCGTCATTCTCTCGGTGGAGGCCCTCGAACCGCGCCTGTCCGGCATCGGCCGCTATAGCTGGGAATTGTCACAGCGCATCGGTCAGTCGGTCGATGCCTTACGTTTCTATCGCAATGGCGAGTGGGTCGATGATCCCGTCAGCCTGCTCAGCGAACCGGTACCGCGCAAGCGCCGCCACAAACTGCATCGCATGATCCGTAAGCGGACCGGTTGGCTGCGCGACCTGCAACAGGCCAGCGTCATGCGCTCGCATCTGTTCCACGGCCCCAATTATTTCCTGCCCGCCGCGGGTGAGGGCGGGGTCATCACCATCCATGACCTGTCTGTCTTTCGCTATCCCGAAACCCATCCGGAGGCGCGGTTGCAGCAGTTTGAGCGCTATTTCCGCCTGTCGGTAGAGCGGGCCGCTCACTTCATCACCGACAGTGAAACCACGCGGGCCGAAGTTGCGGATTTCCTGTCGCTGGATCTTTCGCGGGTGACGGCAGTGCCGCTTGCCGCCAGCACGGCCTTCCATCCCCGCGCCGCCGATGACATCGCGACCACGCTGGCGCGCTATGATCTTGGTTACCAGGGCTATGCGCTCTGTGTTTCGACCGTGGAACCGCGCAAGCGCATCACGGAATTGCTGCGGGCCTGGGAAGCCTTGCCGCCCGCCATCCGCGCCCGATGGCCGTTGATGGTCACCGGCGGGGCAGGGTGGCTCAGCGATTCCGTCCGCGACCTCATGGAAAAGGGCGCGCGGCAGGGCTGGGTCCGTTATCTGGGGTTCGTCCCTGACGAAGACCTGCCGCTCCTCTACGCCGGCGCGGCTCTGTTCGTCTATCCGTCGGTCTATGAAGGGTTCGGCCTGCCACCGGTGGAAGCGATGGCCAGCGGCATCCCGACCATCGTGTCCGATGCATCCTGCCTGCCCGAAGTGACCGGCGGTGCGGCGATGCTGGTGCAGCCCGAAGACGTGGACGGTTTCGCCCGCCATCTGGAACAGGCGCTGACCGACGCGCCATGGCGTGCGCAGGCCCGTGAAGCGGGTCTGGCGGTGGCGGGCGGATATAGCTGGGACCGCTGCGCGCGCGAAACCGTTGACGTCTACCGGCGCATAGGCTGATTATTGCACGCCGCGCAGTGCGGCCACGATCATCTGCGCCGTCCGTGCTGCGGCGGCGGGCGCGGACAGGCGGGGGCGTGAAATACTACGATGGCCAAGGCCGAACAGGCAGGCGAGCAGCATTTCCTCCGCCGCATCCAGCGCCTCACCCGATAGCTTGTCATTGGCCGCGCAGGCAAAATCGCGAAGGTAGACCCGAAAACGCTGGCACATCGCGCCCACCGTGTCGGCCACTTCGCTATTGCGGAAACTTTCGGCCAATATGTCGAAGGCCAGGGCCTCGTCCTTCTCGTCGATCGTCTGGAGCAACAACTGTTCGAATGTCTCCTCGACGGTCAGTTCGCCGGAGCCCAACCGGGTCTGCAAGGCGCCCAGTTCGCCGCACCACTGATCGGCATCATCATGCACCAGGGCTTCGATGATATCTTCCTTGCTCTTGAACAGGCGGTAAATCTGTCCAACCGAGACCTGGGCCGCTGACGCAAGCTCCGCCATGGACGTTTGATGGAAGCCATGGCTGTCGAAAAGTGTGCGGGCGGCCGCCAAAATGCGTGTCCGACCATTTTTCTCCTGCTGCACTGCAACCATCTTTACCCTTTCGGCGTTTTTTGCCTCTTGAAATCGCATTGCCATGATCGTACCTGCCGGGCAAGCGGAATGAACGTTCATTCCAAGTCTTCGATCCCTAAAAAATGGATATTCAAGCGATGCAAAAGGGGACAATCATCGGATTGCTGGCGTGTGCGTCGGCCTTGGCGCTGAGCGCGTGCGGGAAGCAGCAGCCGCCTGCGCCGCCGCCGCCCGCCGTTGGCGTCGTCACGCTCAAGACCGAGTCGGCGCCTTTGTTGAACGAACTGCCCGGGCGTATCGTCGCTTTCGAAACGGCAGAGGTTCGGCCCCAGATCAGCGGCGTCATCCGGCGCCGTCTGTTCCAGGAAGGTGGTTATGTCAGCGCAGGCCAGCTTCTCTACGAGATCGATGATGCTCCCTATCGTGCGGCTCTGGCACAGGCCCAGGGTTCGCTGGCCAATGCGCAGGCGGCGATCCGCTCGACCGGGTTGCAGGCGCAGCGCTACAAGGAACTGGTCGCCATCAACGCGGTGTCGAAGCAGGAATATGACAATGCAGATGCTGCGGCGCAGCAGGCACGCGCTAATGTTGCAGCGCAGCGTGGCGCGCTTCAGGCGGCACAGGTAAACCAGAATTTCACCCGCATCCGCGCACCCATTTCCGGACGTATCAGCCGTTCGCTCTTCACACCCGGTGCCCTTGTGCAGGCGGGGCAGGCCGATGCGCTGACCACCATTCAGCGCACCGACAGCGTCTATGTCGACGTCTCGCAATCGGCGGCCCAGATCATCGACCTCAAGCAGGCGATGAAGAAGGGCGGCATCAGCGAAGCCCAGGGTGCCCGCATTCAGTTGATCCTGCCCAATGGCAGCGTCTACCCGATCGAGGGCCGCCTGCAATTTTCCGAAGTCACGGTCGACCCGACCTCGGGCGCGGTGACCCTGCGCGCGACCTTCCCCAACCCCGACGGTCTGTTGCTGCCCGGCATGTATGTCCGGGCCAAGTTGATCGAGGGCGAACGGACCCAGGCAATCCTGGCGCCGCAGCAGGGCATCAGCCGCGACGCGCGTGGTCGCGCCACTGCCATGGTCGTGGGCAAGGACAATAAGACCGAAATGCGCCAGGTCACGGTCGATCGCGCGATCGGCGACAAGTGGATTGTTACCGCTGGCCTCAAGCCCGGTGACAAGCTGATCGTCGAGGGATTGGTCAATCTGCGCCCCGGCACCGTGGTGAAGCCCGGCGCTCCGCAGCAGGTTACGGCGGCGGAGGGTGCGACCGCTCAGGGCGCGGCACCGGCCGGCAAGCAGGGCGAGGCGCACTAAGCCATGGCCCGCTATTTTATCGACAGGCCCATCTTTGCATGGGTCATCGCCATCGTCATCATGCTGGCCGGCCTGCTTGCGCTCCGGTCGCTCCCGGTTGCGCAGTTCCCGGAAATCGCGCCGCCGGCCGTGACGATCCAGACCAGCTATCCCGGCGCCAACGCCCAGACGCTTGAAAGCACGACGACGCAGATCATCGAGCAGCAGCTCAAGGGCATCGACAATCTGCGCTATTTCTCGTCCACCAGCGACGGGTCGGGCAACCTGAACATCACCCTGACCTTTGAACAGGGTACGGACCCCGACATTGCGCAGGTTCAGGTCCAGAACAAGCTGTCGCAGGCAACGCCGTTGTTGCCGCAGGAAGTGCAGCAGCAGGGCCTGCGCGTCGGCAAGTCGACATCCAGCTTCCTCCTCATCATGGCCGTCTATTCCGATGACGGCATCCACGATCAGGAAGATGCGAGCGACTTCATCGCATCCAGCCTGCAAGACCCGCTGAGCCGGGTTACCGGCGTCGGCGATACCCAGCTGTTCGGGTCGCAATATGCGATGCGCATCTGGCTCGACCCGTACAAGATGGCCACATTGGGTGTCACCACGGGTGACGTCAAATCGGCGATCACGGCGCAGAACGCGCAGGTGTCGGCCGGCCAGATCGGTGGGTCGCCCTCGCCCAAGGGGCAGGCACTCAACGCCACCGTGACCGCCCAGTCGCGCCTGCGCACGCCGGAAGAATTCCGCAACATCCGCCTGCGCAGCAACAGCGACGGCTCGGTCGTGCTGATGTCGGATGTCGCCAAGGTCGAACTGGGCGCAGAAACCTATGGCTTCGGCGTGAAGTTCAATGGTCATCCGGCCTCGGGCTTCGGCGTCAAGCTGGCGCCCGGCGCCAATGCGCTTGACACCGTGCAGGCCGTGAAGGACCGGGTCGACCAATTGTCGAAGAATTTCCCCAGCTGGGTGAAATATGACTTCCCGGTCGACAACTCGACCTTCGTCAAGCTGTCGGTGGAACAGGTCATCCATACCCTGTTCGAAGCCGTGCTGCTGGTCTTCGTCGTGATGTTCCTGTTCCTCCAGAACTGGCGCGCCACGCTGATCCCGACCATCGCGGTGCCGGTGGTGCTGCTGGGTTCGCTTGCGATCCTCAGCATCGCGGGCTTCACCATCAACACGCTTACCCTGTTCGGCATGGTGCTGGCGATCGGCCTGCTGGTCGACGATGCGATCGTCGTCGTCGAAAATGTCGAACGTCTCATCCAGGATGAAGGGCTCAGCCCCCGCGAAGCCGCCCGCAAGTCGATGGACGAAATCAGCGGGGCGCTGATCGGCATCGGCCTTGTCCTGTCGGCGGTGTTCCTGCCCATGGCCTTCTTCGGCGGGTCCACGGGCGTCATCTTCCGCCAGTTCTCGATCACCATCGTCTCCTCGATGGTCCTGTCGGTGCTGGTGGCTCTTGTCCTCACCCCGGCGCTTTGCGCGACCATCCTTAAACCCGCCTCGCACGGTCATAGCTGGAATGGTCCGATCGGTTCGATCTTCGGCCGCTTCTTCGACTGGTTCAACCGCACCTTCGACAAGGGCGTGGTGCGCTATGGTCGCGGCGTCGAAAAGGTCGAGCATCGCTGGGGCCGGACCATGCTGGTCTATGGCCTGATCGTGGTCGGCATGGCCTTCGTCTTTCTGCGCCTGCCCAGCGGCTTCCTGCCCGATGAAGATCAGGGCATGATCATCAATCAGGTGTCGCTGCCCGCAGGGACCACCATGGAGGAAACCGAACGTACCCTGGCCAAGATGCGCGATCATTATCTGGTCGATGAAAAGGCCAATGTGTCCGCCGTCTTTACCGTCGCCGGCTTCGGTTTCGTGGGTCAGGGCCAGAATGTCGGCATCGTCTTCGTCCGCATGAAGGATTGGGAACATCGCAAGGGCAAGGACAATCATGTTCCCGCCATCGCCCTGCGCGCCAATATGGCGTTCCAGAAGATCCGTTCGGGCATGGCCTTCGCCTTCGTGCCGCCGGCGGTGCAGGAATTGGGCAATGCCTCCGGTTTCGATTTCCAGTTGCTCGATCAGGCCAACCTTGGGCATGAAAAGCTGCTGGCGGCCCGCAACCAGCTGCTTGGCATGGCGATGGCCGATAAACGGCTGGCACAGGTTCGTCCCAATGGTCTGGAAGATACGCCACAGTTGAAGCTGAACGTCGATCAGGCGGCGGCAGGTGCCCTCGGCATCGCCCAGTCCGACGTCAACGACACGATCAGCACCAATCTGGGTGGTGCCTATGTCAACGACTTTATCGACCGCGATCGTGTGAAGCGCGTCTATGTGCAGGCGGAAGCGCCGTTCCGCACGACGCCCGAAGCGATCGGCGCCTATCATGTCCGTGGCAGCACCGGCACCATGGCGCCGCTGTCCGCCTTCTCCACGACGGAGTGGATACAGGGGCCTGCCCGTCTGGAACGGTTCAACGGCGTACCGTCGATGAACATCCAGGGTGCGCCCGCACCGGGCGTGTCTAGCGGCACCGCGATGAAGGCGATGGAGGAATATGCGGCCAAGCTGCCGGCCGGCGTCGGCTTCAGCTGGAACGGCATTTCCTATGAAGAGCAGACATCGGGCGGCCAGTCCTCCTATGTCTATGCGCTCTCGATGCTGATCGTCTTCCTGTGCCTTGCCGCGCTGTATGAAAGCTGGTCGGTGCCGATCGCGGTCATGCTGGTGGTGCCGCTGGGCGTGTTGGGTGCGGTCATCGCCGCGACCGTGGCGGGCCTTAACAACGACATCTATCTTCAGGTCGGCCTCATCACGACCATCGGCGTGTCGGCAAAGAACGCGATCCTGATCGTGGAATTTGCCGAGGAGAAGATGCGCGAAGGCCTGTCGCCGGCCAAGGCGGCACTGGAAGCGGGCAAGCTGCGTTTGCGGCCGATCCTGATGACCAGCTTCGCCTTCATCTTCGGCGTGCTGCCGCTGGCGGTATCGACCGGCGCAGGGGCAGGCGGTCAGAATGCGATCGGCTGGGCGGTTGTCGGCGGCATGTTGTCGGCGACGGTGCTGGCGGTCTTCTTCGTCCCCGTCTTCTTCACCGTCGTGAAGCGGCTGTTCCGCGAACATAAGAACCATGAAGAGGCGGCAGGCGATACGGAAACCCCGCACGCGCCGCAGGAGGCTTGAAGATGAAGCGCAACATCAAAGCGCTGGGCGCCATCACCCTTTCGCTGGCGCTGGCCGCCTGCGACATGGCACCAAAATATGTGCGGCCGGAACTTCCCGTTCCGGCCGGCACGCCCCAGGGTGATGCCTATGCCGCCAATGGCGGGGCAGGGGCGGCGATCGTCCCGGCCGACACGGCATGGCGCGATTTCTTTACCGACGACCGCCTTGCCCGCGTCATCGAAACCGCGCTCGCCAATAATCGCGACCTGCGCATCGCACTCGCCAATGTAGAACAGGCACGGGCGCAGTATAAGGTGCAGCGCGCCGACCTGCTCCCCACCGTGGCGGGCACCGGTACGGCGACCTATTCGGAACAGCCGCTCGTCCAGTTCGGCCAGAGCCAGCGGCTCAACACCGACGTCTATCAGGCGCAACTGGGCATTTCCGCCTGGGAAATCGACCTGTTCGGGCGGGTGCGCAACCTGACCAGGGCGGCGCAGGAGCAATATTTCGCCAGTGTCGAAACCCGCAACGCGGCGCAGACCGCCCTGATCGCGGAAACCGCTAGCGCATGGCTCACCATGGCGGCGGATCAGGAGCGGTTGCGCATCGCCCGCGATCTGGAACAGGCGTTCGGCAAGACGCTGGAACTGAACAAGGCCCGCTTTGCCAAGGGCATCGCGTCCGAACTGGAAGTGCGTCAGGCGCAGACCAGCTATGACAGCGCCCGGTCGGACATTGCGGCGGCCACCACGCTGGTGGCGCAGGACCAGAATGCGCTCAACCTGCTGGCCGGCACCACCGTCCCGGCCGCCGACCTGCCCGAAGCGCTGGCGCAGAAGGACGCGACGCTCGACAATCTGCCGGCGGATATTTCGTCCGACGTGCTGCTGCGTCGGCCTGACATCGCGTCGGCCGAACATAATCTGCGCGCTGCCAATGCCAATATCGGTGCGGCACGGGCGGCCTTCTTCCCGACCATTTCGCTGACGGCCGCTCTCGGCACGGTCAGCCTCGGCCTGTCCAACCTGTTCAAATCGGGCAGCGACACCTGGTCGGTGGCGCCGACCGCGACCCTGCCGATCTTCGACTTCGGGCGGAACAAGGGCAATCTTCGCTATGCGAAGGCGACCTATGACGCGATGCTCGCCACCTATGAAAAGAGCGTGCAGACCGGCTTCCGCGAAGTCGCCGATGCGCTCGCCCGTCGTGGCACGATGACGCAGCAGATCGAAGCGCAGACCTCGCAGCGGGACAGCGCCCGCGTTGCCTACACCCTGTCGGAAGCCCGCTTCCGCGCCGGCGTGGACAGCTTCCTGACGACGCTGGATTCCCAGCGCTCGCTCTACAGCGCCGAACAAAGCCTTGTCGCCACGCGTCTGACCCGCGCGACCAACATGGTCGAACTCTACCGCGCGATGGGTGGCGGCCTGAAATAAGCCGCGCGCCGACTTTGAAAGCAAGCCGGGGGAAGCCTCGGCCAACAATCTCCGCTATCGGCCATGGGGCAGGTAGCGGAGTTTTTTGTATGGCCCTCGTCGAAACCCTTTTCCCGTCGCCGGTCGGTGCGCTGACTCTGGTCGCCAGCGACATGGGGCTGGTGGCGATCCTGTGGGAGGATGACGATCCTGCCCGCGTCCGCCTGACCGAACGGGAAAGACGCGCCGATCACCCGATATTGGCGCAGACTGCGGCGCAACTATCCGCTTATTTCGCGGGGAATTTGCAGATATTCACCGTGCCTCTCGATTTTCGCGGCACGGATTTCCAGAAACAGGTCTGGGCGGCGCTCTGCACGATCCCCTTCGGCGAAACGCGCAGCTATGGCGATATCGCCCGCGCCATCGGCCACCCCACCGCCAGCCGCGCGGTCGGCGCCGCCAACGGCCGCAACCCCATCTCGATCATCGCGCCCTGCCACCGCGTCGTCGGCACCAACGGCGCGCTGACCGGCTTTGCCGGTGGCGTCGAGGTAAAGCGCTGGCTGCTCGATTTCGAGCAAAGCCATGGACGGCTGCTCTAAACCGCCGGATCGTACATGAATTCCCGTAATTCCTGCGCGCAGCGACAGGCGATGGCGATCTTGCGTGCCCATTCCACAGCTTCCTCGCGCGTCGGCAGGTCGAGCACGGTGAAGCCGCCTTTGAGATCACTGCCTGGATAAATCTCGCGCGACACGGACCCGTCGTCGGCAACCAGCACCGGATCGACATCCTCCGCAATCCCGCCGCCAAAGATATAAACGCCCGCCGCCTTGGCCTCCGCGATCACCGCATGGGCCGCATCCGCAACAGCCGGCAGATCCTCATCGGAAACGATCATGGCTTCGCTGGGGAAGGAAATCAGATATTTGGTCATGGCTTCGATGATGCATCGAAGATCGGCCACCAGCAAGCAGGCTCGATGAGGATATGCCCAGCGGAAAGGACGACATAGAACCCGTCAGGGTTCGCAAGGCCGAACGGCCGCCCGAGCTTTATGCGAGGATCAAAAACAAAAATGGCGCACCCAAGTGGATTCGAACCACTGGCCTTTGCCTTCGGAGGGCAACGCTCTATCCAGCTGAGCTATGGGTGCGTGACGCTGGTCAGGAGGCGCGGGTAGCAAAGTCCTTCACGCTGCGCCAGCGTCAAAATCACCTCAACCCATCTTATTTTGCCGCTTTCTCCATCGGCTGAAACTTGCCCAGGCCGCAACTGGCGCCCGGCTGCAATCCAGGACCGACATTCCACAGTACGGTGATGATATCGACCGAACAGAGCTGGGACAGGCTGGTGCGATAGGAAAAGCGCTTCTCGAAGCCCAGGCTGGGGCAACTGTTAGGCAGGGTGTTGCGATAGATTTTCCGGCCGTTCATGATGAAGTCGATGGTGCGGTCGTCGCGCACAGTGGTGGACCGGATCGACTGGATCTGGACGCAATCTATCGCCGCGGCGTTGGTGGGCACATAGGGGTCGGGCGTTTCCTTGGCCAGGGCGGGCAGGGCTATGCCGGCCAGCGCGGCACATAGGGCAAATTTGGCGGAACGGACGGACATGGCTTCTCTCCTCATATCACGCCGAATCGACGGCGTGATGCGACGCGATCCGTCATCCCTAACCCATTTGTCATGAACGGCGTGAAAATGCCGTCGGGCTTGTTCAGGCGGCCTTGGCCGCCACAAGCTTCGGCGCCGGCGTCTTGGGCTTGAACCGGCACAGGTCGCTGACGATGCAGCGCCAGCATTCGGGCTTGCGCGCCTTGCAGACATAGCGGCCATGCAGGATCAGCCAGTGATGCGCGTCGCGCCGGAACGGGCCGGGCACCCGCTTCTCCAGCTTCTCCTCCACCGCCAGCACCGTCTTTCCCGGCGCCAGGCCGGTGCGATTGCCGACGCGAAAGATATGTGTGTCGACCGCGAACGTCTCCTGCCCGAAGGCGGTGTTCACCACCACATTGGCGGTCTTGCGCCCGACGCCGGGCAGGGTGGTCAGCGTGTCTCGATCTTCCGGCACCTCGCCGCCATAATCGCGCACCAAAATCTCAGACAGGCCGATGACATTCTTGGCCTTGGTATTGAACAGCCCGATCGTCTTGATGTGCTGCTTCAATCCCTCCTCGCCCAGGTCGACCATCTGCTGCGGCGTCGTCACTTCGCGGAACAGCGCGCGCGTCGCCTTGTTCACGCCCACATCGGTCGCCTGCGCGGACAGGGTGACCGCGACCAGCAACTGATAGGGATTGCCATATTCCAGCTCCGTCACCGGAGCGGGATTGGCCTCGGCCAGGCGGCTGAAGAAATCGAAGATCTGCGCCTTGTTCATTTACAGGCCCAATACGCCCTTCATGTCGTAGCGCCCGGCCGGCTGCCCGACCAGCCAGCGCGCCGCCTTCACCGCCCCGCGCGCGAAGATCGTGCGGTTCTCGGCGCGATGGCCGATCTCGATCCGCTCGCCTTCAGTGGCGAAGATCACCTGATGGTCGCCCGCCACCGATCCGCCCCGCAGCGCGACGAAGCCGATATCGCCCGGCGTGCGCGCGCCGGTGATGCCGTCACGCCCGCGATCGCTATGCTCGGCCAGAGGGATATGCCGCCCGCGCGCTGCCGCTTCGCCCAGCATCAGCGCGGTGCCCGACGGCGCATCGACCTTGTGCCGGTGATGCATTTCGACAATCTCGATGTCCCAGTCATCGCCCAGACCCGCAGCCGCCTTCTCCACCAGCGCCGCCAGCAGGTTGATGCCCAGCGAGGTATTGCCGGTCTGGAGCACCGGAATATGCACCGCGGCTTCGTCGATCAGGGCATGATGCACCGGCTCCAGCCCGGTGGTGCCGATCACGATCGGCTTCTTGGCCGCAATACAGGCGTCCAGATGCGCAGACAGCGCCCCCGGCACGGAAAAGTCGATCAGCACCTCGCTCGCTTCCGCCAGCGCCAGCGGATCAGCGGTCATGGCGATGCCCGGCGCAATCTCGCCGCTCGGGTCGCGATCGGTGCCACCCGCCAGCCCCAATCCGGTGTCCGCCGCAACCTGCGCGATCGCGCGTCCCATCCGGCCCGCAGCCCCGAAAATGCCGATCGTCGTCATGTCCGCCTCATCTCATGTCAGTCTGGACGCGGCCGATGCCAGAGCGGCGCAGCTTTGTCATCCCGCTCGTCAGCTTTCCTGCGTCATCGGCTTGCCCACCGACCGCAACACATGATCGCGCAGTTGCGGGTCGCTCAGGTGCTCGGCATTGTCCAGCCGCACCTGCGCCGCCGCCTCGTCATAAAGGAAGGGCAGGACGACGAACCGCCGCCCCTTCGTCACCGGTAGCGCCTCATGCAGCAGCGAGCAGGAAAAGACGATCGCCCCGCCCGTGTCAGGGCGATAGGTGCGCATGCCGAACTCGGGAAAGCGCAGGTCGCCGCCTTCATATGCCTCCGCGTTCAGGCCGATCGACACGGCAAAGCGGCGATGCGCCGTGCCCAGCGTGCTATTGTCGGTATGCGGCCGGAAATAACCGCCCGAACCCGCATCATAGCAGGATATCAGATAGCGCTCCATGCGCGTCGCCCGGAACTGGAAGGCGCGCTCCACCTGCGGCACCAGCCGGCGGTAGATGCGGCCCTGCACCGCGTCGCGCAGTTTCGGCTCGTCGATGCTGCAATCGCTGCGCCGCTTGTGGCGGTGATCCACCTCCAGCACGGTATGGCCCGACGCCGGATCGGTGCTCATGAACCCGCTTTCCTCCAGACCCTGCCGATCTGCATAGGCGATCAGGTCGCGGCACAGGGCAGGCTCGAAAATACCCGGTACCTTCAATACCGGCGCCCAGCCTTCCTCATCTGCGCGCGGCGGGGATAAGTCTGCCAGCACTGCGCATAGTTCGGCATGATGCTGCTCCAGATCGGTAACGGCCAGGATACGGATCACCCGCAGGCCGGGGTCCAGTATCCAGCTTGTCACGACGATGGCCTCACCGCCTTTCCCGTCCTGCCGCACACAACCGAACAGCTTCGCCATCGCCCGATCCTGATCCAGGAAGATGCGCAATCCCGGATAGCGTTCCTCCATAGGAGCATTCGCTTCATCGCGCGGATCGTTGGTGACGATGAAGGCGCAGGCGAAGACGTCATCGAACGGCCCGACCGTCTCGCGCATCCGGCGATAGAAGGTCATGGCGCCGGGCGTGGTCGAACTGCCGATGAATGTGACCACGACATAGCGGCCGGCCGCGCTGCCGAATGCATAGCGCGGATTGGTAAGGCCCCGGACGTGGAAGCGCGGAACCGGATCGCCGGGATAGAGCATGACCGTCCTTTCTCTCCGCTTTGCGCCTGCTGGCCGACATAATCTTTCCTGCGCGGCGCGGATCGTCAAGGATGGAAGGCAGGCTTCGATTGCGATCGTCCGCGAAATTGCGCATCCCATGCCCATGGATAGTCGAACCCGTCTTTCAGTGCTTGCCGCCATGCTGTTGTTATGGGGCTGTGAACCACGGGAACCTGCCGTTTCGACATTGCCGGTCCCGCCGGCCGATCTATGTACGGCGGCGGGCGGTACGATCAGGAAAGTGGGCCTGCTCGGGCATCCTGCTTGCGAAGTCCCTACGTCGGACGCCGGGAAAAGCTGTCGCGATAGCAAGGACTGCGAAGGGCGCTGCCTGGTGCAGGACTGGGACGGTGATCGACCGCCTTCCCTCGGCACACCGGTGGCCGGTCAATGCGAAGCATCCAATTTGACGTTCGGCTGCTTCGCGGAAGTGCGTCGCGGCAAGATCGACAGCCTGTTCCTTTGCGTCGACTGAACGCCTTGGACAATTCGCGATTGGCACATAGTCAGGACGGCCCCATGCATGAAAATATCCGAAACATTGTCATCCTCACGGGTGCAGGCATTTCCGCCGAATCCGGCCTCGCCACCTTTCGCGGGCCGGATGGCCTGTGGGAAGGGCATCGGGTGAAGGAACAATGCTTCGCTGGTCTTCTTCCGCCTACCGAAGTGGCGTGAAGGGTTTTCTGATGGGGCTTTTCAAAGGTAGCCAAAACGACATGATAGAGAATCAGGCCGTGCCTGCCAGCGGCGCTGGACTTGCTCCTTTTCCGAACGAACCGGCAGGCGGACAAATCTATTCCTTCCGAACCCGCCCGGTTTCAGAATTCTCGCCGCAGGTTACCAATCGATATGCCGCGATCAAGATCGTGGGTGTTGATGATAAGCATGTCGCTGTGGCGGTTCTGGACGGTATCTGGGTTACCCCGCCAGGTCTGACTGCCATTCAAGGTTCGTCCATAATCAATGAGCATCGCTTCACCCATGCGGGAAGGCCTGCTGTCTTCGGCGTGCTCCATGACTGGTGGAAGCGGGAAGGCGATCTGGATGAATTCAGCTTTGTAGGGATGCAAACCGTGTCCTATCGGGAGCAGCAGTTCGCGCGCGAAATCGCGACCCTTGCTGTGGGATCAAGATTTTCTACTTTGCATGCAGCAAATCACACGGCTGAGGGTGAGTGGCGCTGGGCCAACGATCGTGACGCCTTCATCATCGAAATTGAGAAAAAGGAAGCGAAGAACGCCGCGGCGCGAGTTGCACAGGAAGAGCGATATCGCACAAGATTGAGCAAGCTGACATGGGACCAGCTTCAATCGGAAACGCCCTTTGAACGCTGGTCACCATCGCCGCCATTTCCATCGAAAGATTTTACTACTGCCGCACGTGCAACGATCCGCGATGCGTGCGCGGCCCTCAGGGAACTTGGCCCCAAACCCAAAAGGGCGGATGTCCGAACGATCCTCAAAACAACCGTCTTCTGGTTCAATGAAGCCGATGAAAAAGCCGGTGGCGTGATCGAAACCGAGGAGCGCGAAGACATCTGTGCAGTGCTGGAAGAGATGGCGCACTGCGCGCGGCAGAAGGCGCTTGTTGATGAAATGGACGAGTGGCGGGCATGGTGAAGCAGGATATCCGAAACATTGTCATCCTCACGGGTGCAGGCATTTCCGCCGAATCCGGCCTCGCCACCTTTCGCGGGCCGGATGGCCTGTGGGAAGGGCATCGGGTGGAGGATGTCTGCACCCCTGAAGCCCTGGCGCGCGACGAGGCGCTGGTGCATCGTTTCTATGACGAGCGGCGCGCGAAACTGGCCGAAGTGCAGCCCAATGCCGCGCATCAGGCGCTGGCCGCGCTCGATGCGGCCTGGCCCGGCGATCTGCTGATCGTCACGCAGAATGTCGATGACCTGCATGAACGGTCCGGGGCGAAGCGGCTGATCCACATGCATGGCGAATTGAAATCCGCCCTTTGCGCTGCCTGCGGTAAGGCCGTGGCATGGGCGGATGCCCTTCCGCCCGGCAGCGCCTGCACCGGCTGCGGAAAGCCGCGCCTGCGCCCCGATATCGTCTTTTTCGGCGAAATGCCCTATGAAATGGATCGTATCGACGATGCCGTGCGCGATGCCGATCTGTTCGTGTCGATCGGCACGTCGGGCGCGGTCTATCCGGCCGCCGGCTTCGTCCAGACCGCCCGCCATGTCGGCGCCTATACGCTGGAGCTCAATCTCGATCCGTCCGCCGGCAGCCTCTATTTCGATGAGACGCGGCTTGGCCCGGCCAGCCAGCTTGTGCCGGATCTCGTGCGCGGGTTGCTGGCCTGATCCAGAACGTCTCTCGCCCGAAAGCCTCTCGCCCGAAAGCCTCTCGCCCAAAACCCTCTCGCAATGCCCGGCGCTTATAGTATAGCGCGGCCTTTCAACATCCCTGCGCGGAGCAACCAGTGATTACTGTTCAGCGGGTGGCCAAGGCCGCCGGCAAGCATCTGACCAAGACGGCGCTGAAGCTGCGCAAGGCCCTGGGTGCGCGTCCGACGCGCAGCTGCCCGGCCTGTGGCGGCGCCGTCGTCGGTTTCTTCCGCTATGGCGACAACGGCGAATGGGGATGCCCGGACTGTGGTGCCTCGCCGCGCGAACGGTTGATGAACTGGCTGATCCAGCAGGGGCAACTGACCGTGCCGACCGCCGGCGCGATCCTGCACATGGCGCCCAATGAGGGCAGTCTGGTGAAGCGTTTCTCCGCCGCCGCCGATTATGTCCCGGCGGATCTCGATCCCGCGCGCTACACGGTGCCGCACATGCATCGCGTCGACCTGATGGAACTGGCGGACAGCAACCGCTACGACCTGTTCTACGCCAGTCATGTGATGGAACATGTGCCCGACGACATGGCCGTGCTGCGCAACATCCATCGCGCGCTCAAGCCGGGCGGCGAAGCCTGGCTGATCGTGCCATTGTGGGACAAGCCGACCGAGGATGGCAGCTTCGACATCCCCCCGCGCGAGCGCGAGCGCCGTTTCGGCCAGTGGGATCATGTCCGCCAATATGGCCTCGATTTCGCCGATCGCATCCGCGCCGCCGGCTTCGATCTGGAAGAGATTGATGCCGGATCGATCGACGTCGCGACCCGCCATTTCCACGCCCTCGACGACCGGCTGTTCCGCGCGCGCAAGCCGGGCGGAGACATCGCACGGTGAGCCGCCTTGCGCGGCTGGAAGGCTCGGCCCGCTTCCTGGCTCTGGTAAAACTAGCCAATGTCGGACTGGTGCTGATCTGGGGCTTCGCCGTCACCTTCGTGTTCGTGCGGGTGCTGCCGATCGCGGAGTTCCAGGCCTTCCTGCTGCTCGTCGCCTTCGGCAATTTCACCATCTCGGCGGAATTCGGCCTGACCAGCATCATCTATGCGCGGTTGCGACGGCATTGGCTGGCGCGCGGCGATGGCGCTGAGGCACCCGATGATGGCGGCTTCCGGCTGGAGGAAATGGGCGTGCTCTTCCTCTTCCTCGGCCTGCTGGTCGTCGGCGCCACGGCGATGCTGCTGGTCGCGCTGGCGGGCGGCTGGCTTTCGACCGGCATGCCCTTGCTCTTCCTGCTCTTCTTCCTGTCCGCCTGCCTCAACCTGCCGGCTCTGCTGGCGAAGCGCGCGCTGGCGGCGGTCGACGGCAATTTCCTGTGGGAAGGGCTGGATTGCGCGCGCCGGGTGGTAACGATCGGCCTGCTGCTGGCGATGCTGGCGGGCCTCGACCCGCGCCTGTCGGTCGCGCTGCAACTGGCGGTCAGCATCATGGTGATCGGCTATGCTATCGGCCATGTCCATCGGCGCCTTGCCATGACGCGGCGCCACTGGTTCGCTTTCCGTGTCGGCGGAGGCCATGTGCGCACCCATTATCTGCGCGACATCGGTGCATCGGCGGCGTTCACCGTCTCCGATATCATCGCCTATAATGCGCCCTATTTCACGATAGCGCTCGCCACCAGTGACGCGCGGCCGATGCTGGTCTTCGACTTCTTCTTCAAGATGTCGCGCGCCTTGTCGATGCTGGTCCGCGCCACGGTGGAGGCGGCCTTGCCCCGCATCACCCGCGCTTTTCACGCCGGCGACACGGTCCGTCTGCGCCAGTTACTTGGCCGCGCGCTGATGGCCGCCATGCTGTTCGCCGTCGGCCTGTCCGCCGTGCTGCTTTTGGCCGGCGACCGGCTGTTCGCGCTCCTGTTCGACGGTCGTGCCGCGATCGACCGCGCCGACATTCTCCTCATCATCCTGGCGCTGGCGGCGCTGACCTTGCTGTGCGTTTCCGTCTATGTGCAGGCGGCGCTGGGTCGTTTCGGCGAATTGCTCGCCCGTTCGCTGCCCTTTCTCGCGGGATCGCTGGCCAGCGCGCCGCTCGCCTTGCTGCTCTGGCCGGACCGCTTCGACCTCGCCTTCCTCGCGCTCTACGCGCTGACGCTGCTTGGCGTGGCCATGCTGCATCTTCTCTCGCTGCGCCGGCTGGTGCGGGCATGAAGGTCGCGATGGTCGATCCCTCGCTCTTCACCGGGCGTTATGACGACAGTCTCTGCGCGGCGCTGGCGGGGGAGGGGGCGGACGTCACCCTGCTTGGCCGCCCGATGCGCGATACCGACGCGATCCTGCCGCAAAACTATAGCTATCGCGCCCATTATTTTCGCCGCAGCGAAGCACTGCGCACGCGATTGGGGGAGGGGCGCGCCTTCCGCCTCGCCAAGGCGGCGGAATATGGCCTGACCTGCGCGCTGGGCAACCTTGGCGAACTGACGCAGGCCGATGTGGTCCATGTCCAGTGGCTCCCGCTCGCGCCCGCCGACGGCCTGATGCTGAAGCGGCTGAAGGGCCGCACGACGCTGGTCCACACTGTCCATAATGCCGACGCCTATCATGCCGATTCCGGCTTGCAGGGGCGCGGTTATCGCGCGCTGCTCGACATGTTCGATGCGCTGGTCGTCCATGGCGACACCACCCGCGCGGCGTTGACGGGGCAGGGCGTCGATCCTGCCCGCATCCATGTAACCCCGCACCCGCCGATGCGCCTCGCCCTGGCCAGCCCCGTCGACCTCGCCGCCATCCCGGTGCCGACAGTCCCGCGCCTGCTCTTCTTCGGCACCATCCGCCCCTATAAGGGCGTGGACATCCTGATCGACGCCTGCCTCCAGCTCTGGCACGCCGGCCATGCCTTCGAACTGGTTCTTGCCGGCAAACCCTTCATGGATGTCGCTCCGCTAACCGATGCGGTGGCGCAGGCGGGCTTTGCCGACCGCCTCATCACCGACTTCGGCTTCCTGACCGAACCCCGGCTCGACGCGCATATGGCCCGTGCCGACATGATCGTCTTCCCCTACCGCCATATCGATTCGAGCGGCGCCTTCCTGTCCGCGCTCCACCATGGCAAGGCGATGGTTACGTCCGATGCCGGCATGTTCGGCCAGTTGCCGGACGGCGTCGCGGTCAGGGCACGGGCGGGAAATGCGTCCGCGCTGACCCAAGCCCTCTTGCCGCTGATCGAAAGCGCGGCCATCAGGCAGAGCCATGGGGCGCAGGCTCGCGCCTATGGACAGGCAATGGGAAGTTGGAAGGATATGGCGGTGGCGACCATCGGCATTTATGAAACCGTAATGGCCGCACGCGCATGAACCGCTATCTGCGCGAACTCGCCGACCGCAAGCTCGCCCTGCGCCTCGCGCTGGCCGGCCGCGTCCATCAATATCCCGAAATTCAGGCGCTCAAGCGCTTCCTGTCAGCCTTCGCGGTCGACTGCCTGTTCGATGTCGGCGCCAATCGCGGCCAATATGCGACCATGCTACGCAAGGATGCGAGCTATAAAGGGCTGATCCTCTCCTTCGAACCCAACCCGGACGTGTTTGCGCAGTTGCACAAGGCCGCCGCGGCCGATCGCCACTGGCATGTGTTCAACATGGCCCTGTCCGATTTCGACGGTACCGCCAGTTTCAACATCATGGCGGCCGACCAGTTCAGCTCGCTCAAAAAGCCCTCGGGTGAGCAAGACGCCATCTTTGCCGATCGCAACAAGGTGACGAAGACGGTGGAGATGCAATGCCGTCGGCTCGACACGCTGCTGCCCGAACTGGTCGCGCAGCATGGCTTTGCGCGTCCCTTCCTCAAAATGGACACGCAAGGCCATGACCTTTCCGTCTGCGAAGGTGCTGGCGCGGTCCTGACCGACATGCTCGGCGTCCAGACCGAACTCGGCGTCCGCCCCATCTATGAAGGCGGCACCGGTTATCGCGCGATGATCGACTGGCTGGACGCGCGCGGCTTCGTGCCCTCGGCTTTCTTCGCGAACAACAAGGGGCATTTCCCGCTGCTGGTCGAAATGGACGGCATCTTCGTCAACCGGGCCCTGGTTAAGTCTTGACCATGGGCGACCAGGCCGGGTCCGTCAGCGCGCGTCGCCTGTTCCTCGCAGGCGCGATCGGACTGGCGCTGTGGCTGGGCGCGACCTTCCTCTGGCATGTCACCTATCGGCAGGGCGTCAGTCTGGCTGTCATCCTGCTGCTGGATCAGGATTTCCCTGCGCTGCTGGGATCGCTGCTGCTGCTCGCGCTGGCCGCGCCCTGGGCGGAGGGGAAGGGCTTCGCGCTGCCCCGGCCGACCGCACGCATCGTCGTGCCACTCATCATTCTGCTCGGAATGGCGGCATGGGCCGGCCATTATGCCCTGTTCCAGGATTATTCCATTAGCCGGGACGAGGAAGTCGCCCGCTTCGCCGCCGCCTATATGCGCGAAGGGCTGTTCGCCCGGCCGATCCCGATGGAATGGGAACCCTATCGCCGGGCGATCATGCCCGAATTTTTCTCGCCCTTCGGCGCGGCGGATTACTGGACGGCCGCCTATCTGCCGGTGAACAGTGCCATTCAGGCGCTGTTCTGGCAGTTGGGCGATCCCAATCTGGCCGGTCCGGTGCTGCTGATGGCGGGCCTGTTCGCGCTGTGGCGGGTGGCGCTGCACCTGATGCCCGATCGCCCGGACGCGGTCTGGGTAACGATATTGCTGGGCTTCTCGTCCAGCCAGCTCTGGGTCACGGCCATGACCCCTTATGCCATGACCGGCCATTTCGCGCTCAACATGGTCTGGCTGGCTCTGGTCCTGCGCGGCGGTCTGGTCGGTCATCTCAGCGCCGGCGTGGTCGCCCTCATCGCGGCCGGCCTGCATCAATGGCATTTTCCGCCCATCTTCATCGCGCCCTTCATCCTGTGGATGCTGCTGGCGCGCCGCTGGACAGTGGCGGTTTTCCACGCGCTCACGCTGGTCGCGATCGTCATCATCTGGGCGAAAATCTGGCCCGGCTTCCTGATGCACGCGCTGGGCGCGCCGATGGACGTGCGCCCCTCGGCTGGCGTAGCGGACAAAGTGGGCAGTCTGTTCGAACGGCTCGGCGATCGCTGGCAACCGCTGGTGAACCTCACTCGCTATGTCGCCTGGAACAATATCCTCATGGTCCCGCTCGCTATCCTCGGCATCGCCGGCATGCGCTGGCGCCGGATGATCCGGGGACAGGAAATCGCGCTGCCGCTGGCGCTGGGCTGTCTCGCCGGCTGCCTGCTCGCGCTGGCGCAGGGCTATGGCTGGGGCTTCCGCTACGCCCATGGTTTCATCGGCCCCTTCTGCCTGCTCGCGGGTCTTGGCTGGGCGCGCTTCCGGCCGCAGGGTGCGATGCGCCCGCTGATGCTGGGGCTCGCCATCACCGCCATGGCCAGCGCCTATCTGGTCTGGCGCACCCACGCCTTCGTCGCGCCCTATGCCGCCAGCCACCGGCTGATCGACTCGAGCGAGGCGGACGTGGTGCTGGTCGATCCGCGCGGCGGCCTCTACGTCACCGATCTGGTGCGTGGCCGCAATGGCGTGCCGGGCAAGCCGATGGTGATGAACCTTGGCATGTTGTCGCTCGATCAGGTGGACGAGCTTTGCAAATCCTATGTGGTGGAACTGTTCGACCGGGCCGAATTCCGCCCGCTCGGCGTTCCGCTCGCGCGCTGGAACCTGGGCCGCATGGATGCCCTGCGCGCCCATATGAAGGAGGAAGGCTGCGACCGGCCGGTCCAGCCGCCCTTGCCCGAAAGCTTCGAGGACGCCTTCAATGCCGCCGACAACGCGATGTGAACCGGCTCAGTTGGTGGCGAAGGCTGCCGGTTCGTCGTCGCGATAGAGCAGCATGACCGATCCGTCCTCGCCCTGAACGGCGCGGATGGGCAGGCTGATTTGCAGCGCGGACAGGAACTCCCGGCTGTCATTGATGCGGAAGCGTCCACCGATGCGCAGGGCGGACACGCGGGAATCACCGATCAGGATGGGCGTAGGGCGGTAGCGGTTGAATTCGGCCGCAGCCTGCTCGATCGTCTCGCCGTCCAGTTCGACCATCTGTTCGCGCCAGGCGGTGCGCTGGTCGACCAGCTTGGGGCCCAGATGGGTAAGCGCAATGCTGCGCGGCTGGATCACCGCGCCACCGCCAGCGCCGACCTTCTGCCCATAGCTGTTGCCGCTGCAGCGTACCGTCACCACGCCTTTGGTGACAGTCAGTTCAACGATCGACGGGCGCAGCCGTACGTTGAAGGCAGTGCCGACCGCGCGGATCACCGCCGATCGGGCCTCGACATCGAACGGCCGTTCCTCATCATGGGCGACGTCAAAGGATGCTTCGCCTTTCATGATGCGCACCTTGCGCCCGTGGCTGGTAAAGCGGACCTCGGCTTCGCTGTCGCTGTTCATGTGCAGGATAGACCCGTCGTCCAGCGCGATGTCGCGCAATTCGCCGATCGCGGTCTGATATCGGTCGACTCCGCTGAAGGTGCGGATGGTAACGACGGCGGCAACCAGGAAGAAGATTAGCGCAACGGCGGCGGCAATCATGATGTTGCGGGACAGGCGGCGCTGCTGTTCCTCGCTGACGATCACGGCCATCGGGGGCAGGGTGATGTCGGCAGCGGCACTCTTCAGCCGTTCGGCGGCCTCCCACGCGGCTTCGGCGCGGGCAAAGGCGATGGCATGGCGCGGGTCACGTTCGACCCAGGCGCAAATGTCGGATTCGTCTTGGGGACTGGGATCGCTGTTAAGCCTGGCCAGCAGGCGCGCGGCTTCCGCCTCGATCGAGTCCCTGTCTGCGTTGTTCGAACCTGGTCCCGACGCCTGCACGCTCGAAGTCCGTTTCCTCACGTTCTGCCCAGGCCCGCATAACTATCGCGATGGCTTTGGCCAGATGTTTTTCAACAGTAGAAACGGACAGAGACATTTCCTCCGCTATTTCCAGCATCGATTTTTCGTGGATGCGGCGAAGAATGAACACGCGGCGGCATTGGGCGGGCAGCGACTCGACGATGGTTTCTACCTGGCGCAGCGCTTCGCGGGCATGGAGTTGCGCTTCGATATTATTCTCGCCGCCCAGCAATTCCAGATCGGCGATGGTTTCGAAACTGACCACCTTGTTACGGCGCGCGGTGTCGATCACCAGGTTGCGGGCGATGGTGAACAGATAGGCCCGGCCCGTCGTCACATTCTCCCAATTTTCTGTGGCATAGGCGCGGGCCAGAACCTCGGCGACCATATCCTCCAGTTCATGCGTGGACGGCAGGATGCGGCGGAGGCGGCCACGAAGGGCGGCTTCCTGAGGCAGGATAACCGTCTTGAACCATTCCAGCTTAGCGCGAACCCTGTGCACGATGACCCCCTTATTTTGTCAGCCGCGCCTCTCCCGAATTTTCTTTTCTGTCTTTTCGATGACATATTTCAATCATGGATGCAGGGGCCTGTCCAGACACCGATTGGTCATTTTCGAGCAATCGACCAAAATGGTTCCTTCACGGGTAAATTAATTGTGGATATGTTGCGGCAGGCGCACACTTGTGTCGCTGCAATCCATTGCGGACGCCGCTGCGCGCCTCATGCCGCCGTTCAATCGGGCGTTGGCGGCAACTCGGTGGGGCTGTTGTCGGGCTGGTCGTAATCCGGACCGACCGGGCTGATCTCGTCCGGCTGCGTCATCGGCGTTTCGACCGGCGTGGCCGGCGGCGGCATCTCGTCGGGGGACTGGGGTTCGATCCGGTCGGGCGGCGGGACGCCGTCCGGATCGCTGTCGGGGCGGGTGGCCATGTCTGTCTCTCCTGTGTAACCTACAGGACCTACGTTCGGGCCGCAGGGCGGTTCCGCAAAGCCATGCCACTATAGCTTGCCTCTTACTGCGCTTTTCTCTATGCCGCGCCGACCGGCGACCGATGCGGGCGTGGCGAAACTGGTAGACGCGCCAGATTTAGGTTCTGGTATCGTATGATGTGGGGGTTCGAGTCCCTTCGCCCGCACCAGATTGCCGCCTGCGGCGACGCCACCGAAATTCAGCTGAAGAAAGCGTTTGAGAGAAGAGATGCAGACTGTCGAGACGTTGAACGAGGGCCTGAAGCGCGCCTACACCGTGACCATCACGTCGAAGGACATCGACGCCCGCGTCGAAAAGGAAGTGGCTGCGATCGCACCGCAGGTGCGCATGCCCGGCTTCCGCCCCGGCAAGGTGCCCGCCAACCTCGTGAAGAAGATGCACGGCGAATCGTTGCAGCGCGACGCGCTCAACAACAGCATTCAGGAAAGCATCCAGAAGCTGATCGCCGACCAGAAGCTGCGCCCCGCGATGCAGCCCTCGGTCGAACTGGACGAAGGCTTCGAGTTCGGCAAGGACGCCGAGATCAAGGTCGCTCTGGAAGTGCTGCCCGAAATCGCCGCGCCCAGCGTCGATGGTCTGAAGCTGGAACGCCTGACCGCCGAAGTCGCCGATGCGCAGGTCGATGAAGCCGCCGGCCGCATCGCCAGCCAGCAGGGCGCTCTGGAAGAATATGCCGCCAGCCACAAGGCGAAGGACGGCGACACGCTGAAGATCGATTTCGTCGGCAAGGTCGACGGTGAAGCGTTCGAAGGCGGTTCGGCCGAAGGCGTGAACCTCAAGATCGGCGCTGGCCAGTTCATCCCCGGCTTCGAAGAACAGCTGACCGGCGTGAAGAAGGGCGAGGAAAAGACCATCGAGGTTACCTTCCCCGAAGATTATGGCGCAGCCCACCTCGCCGGCAAGGCCGCGACCTTCGACATCACCGTCCAGTCGATCCTGAACGCCGACAAGCCCAAGGTGGACGAAGAGTTCGCCAAGTCGCTGGGTCTGGAAGGTCTGGACAAGCTGAAGGAACTGCTCAAGGGCCAGATCGAGCAGGAACATAACGGCCTGACCCGCACCTATATGAAGCGCAAGCTGCTCGACCAGCTCGCCGCTGCCCATGATTTCGACGTGCCGCCCAGCATGGTGGAAGCCGAATTTGCTCAGATCTGGCAGCAGCTCCAGCATGAAGCGACCCATGAGGAAGATCCGGCCGCCGCGATCGCCGAAATGGAAGCCGAAAAGGAAGACTATCGCGCCATCGCCGTGCGTCGCGTCCGCCTTGGCCTGCTTCTTTCGGAAATCGGTCAGGCCAATGGCGTGGTCGTGTCCGATCAGGAAATGAACCGCCTCATCATGCAGGCCGCGCAGCAGTATGGCCCGCAGGATCGCGAACGCTTCGTGCAATATGTTCGTCAGGACCCCATGGCCGCCGCCCAGCTTCGCGCCCCCCTCTATGAGGACAAGGTCGTAGACTTCCTGTTCGAAAAGGCGGAAGTCACCGACCGTGCCGTCAGCCGTGAGGAACTGGAAGCCGCGATCGAAGCCGAAGATGGCGATCTGAAGCCCCATGTCCACGGCCCCGGCTGCGGTCATGACCATGGCGACGAAAAGCCCAAGGCCAAGAAGGCTGCGCCCAAGAAGAAGGCCGAAGCCGAGGACGCACCTGTCGAAGCCGCTGCTGAAGAAGCGCCGGTGAAGAAGGCTGCGCCCAAGAAGGCTGCCGCCAAGAAGGACGAAGCCGTGGCTGAAGACGCCGCCGCCGAAGAGAAGCCCAAGAAGAAGGCTGCTCCCAAGAAGGCTGCCGCCAAGGCCGAATAAGCCTGTCCTTGCCGACATGATGAGCGCCCGGCTTCCCCGCGAAGCCCGGGCGCTTTTCATTTCCAGCGGCCTTTTCTTTGCGGAAGGGCCATGGCAGATGAAATATTAAGGATGATGCGCCATGCCGTCCGGACGATCAGGCAGGGCGTGAGAGGCGATGAAGGAATTTCCCGCAGTGAATAGCGAAACGGCCGTCGCGGCCCCGCGCGTCGCGGTCATCCTGCCCTGCTATAATGAAGCCGGCGCGATCGTGCAGACGGTGGAGGATTTCCGCCGCGCGCTGCCCGGCGCCGATATCTACGTCTTCGACAATAACAGCACCGACGGCAGCCGCGAACTGGCGGCCGGGGCAGGGGCCATCGTCCGCCGCGTGACGCAGCAGGGCAAGGGCCATGTCGTGCGCCGCATGTTCGCCGACGTCGATGCCGACATCTACATTATGGCCGATGGCGATGCGACCTATGAGGCCGCCGCCGCGCCGCAGATGATCGCCGCCATGCTGGAGGATAATTTGGACATGGTCGTCGGTTGCCGCCGCGATCAGGTGGAGGAGGCCTATCGGCGCGGCCATCGCTTCGGCAACTGGGCGCTGACCAGCCTGCTAAAGCAATTGTTCGGCCGCAGCTTCACCGACATATTGTCGGGCTACCGCGTCTTTTCGCGCCGTTTCGTGAAGAGCTTCCCGGTCCTGTCGGCCGGCTTCGAGATCGAGACGGAAATCAGCGTCCATGCGCTCGAACTGGCCATGCCCGTCTCCGAAGTCATGACCGCCTATGGCGCCCGTCCCGAAGGCTCGGAAAGCAAGCTGAGCACCTATCGTGACGGCTTCCGCATCCTGCGCACGATCATCACCCTTTATCGGATCGAGCGGCCGATCCTCTTCTTCGGCATCATCGCGGCCTTCCTTGCCGCGCTTGGCCTCGGCCTCGCCGCCCCGCTGATCGTCACCTACCTCCATACCGGCCTGGTCCCGCGTTTCCCGACCGCGATCCTCGTCACCGGCGTGATGATCCTTGCGACCCTCTCGGCCATGTGCGGCCTCATCCTCGACACGGTCGTGCGTGGCCGCCGCGAAGTGCGCCGTCTCGCCTATCTCGCCTTCCGCGCGCCGTCCGACTACGCCCGCCGCGACTGACGCCCCAAAAGCCCAGCAGGCGGCAACGCCTTCCCCCTTGAACCATTCGCCTTTTGTGCCGATGTAGGGGCTGGGCAAAAGCACCAGACTGAAAGAGCACAATGACCGATATCATGACCGATCCCATGGCCGCCCTGGTCCCCATCGTCATCGAACAGTCGAACCGCGGCGAACGCAGCTTCGACATTTATTCGCGCCTGCTGCGGGAACGGATCATCTTCGTCACCGGCCAGGTCGAGGATCATATGGCCTCGCTGATCGTCGCCCAGCTCCTGTTCCTCGAATCGGAAAATCCGAAGAAGGACATCTGGATGTACATCAATTCGCCCGGCGGCGTGGTGACGGCCGGCATGGCGATCCACGACACGATGAAATATATCCGTCCGCAGGTCGGCACCGTCTGCATCGGTCAGGCCGCGTCGATGGGCAGCTTCCTGCTCGCCGCTGGTGAGCCGGGCAAGCGCATCGCGCTCTCCAACGCCCGCATCATGGTGCATCAGCCGTCGGGCGGCGCGCAGGGCATGGCGTCGGATATCGAGATCCAGGCCAAGGAAATCCTGCGCATCCGTCGCCGCCTCAACGACCTGTACGTCAAGTACACCGGCAAGAGCCTGGAAGAGGTCGAAAAGGCGATGGACCGCGACACCTTCCTCGAAGCGGACGAAGCCAAGGCGTTCGGTCTGGTCGACGAAGTGTTCGATCGCCGCCCGGTCGCGGCGGAAACAAGCGAGGCTTAAAGACAATCTTTACCGCGTCGCGTCACTTTCTACCCTTGTGGAACGGGCGCGCCGCGGTCTAGAATGGCCTTTGAACCAGAAAATCCCTCACCGAACGCGGTTATGGTGAACGTAAAACGGGGGGGAAGAGAGAATGGCGAATGACTAAGCTTACCGGTTCGGATTCGAAAAGCACACTTTACTGCTCCTTCTGTGGGAAGTCGCAGCATGAGGTGCGCAAGCTGATCGCAGGACCGACCGTGTTCATCTGCGACGAATGCGTGGAACTGTGCAACGACATCATCCGCGAGGAGACCAAGGGCGGTCTTGTCGGCAAGAAGGATGGCGGCGTGCCCACCCCGCAGGAAATCTGCGATGTCCTCGACGATTATGTGATCGGGCAAAAGCGCGCCAAGCGCGTGCTGTCGGTTGCCGTCCACAATCATTACAAGCGCCTCAACCATGGCTCCAAGCCGGGCGAGGTAGAACTGGCCAAGTCGAACATCCTGCTCGTCGGCCCGACCGGCTGTGGCAAGACCTTGCTGGCGCAGACGCTGGCCAAGACGTTCGACGTGCCCTTCACCATGGCTGACGCGACCACGCTGACCGAAGCCGGCTATGTCGGTGAGGATGTGGAAAACATCATCCTCAAGCTGCTTCAGGCGTCCGACTATAATGTCGAGAAGGCGCAGCGCGGCATCGTCTATATCGACGAAATCGACAAGATCAGCCGCAAGGCCGAAAACCCGTCGATCACCCGCGACGTTTCGGGCGAAGGCGTGCAGCAGGCGCTGCTCAAGCTGATGGAAGGCACCACCGCCAGCGTGCCGCCGCAGGGCGGCCGCAAGCATCCGCAGCAGGAATTCCTCCAGGTCGATACGACCAATATCCTGTTCATCTGCGGCGGCGCCTTTGCAGGACTTGAAAAGATCATCGGCGACCGCCTGGAAGCCAAGTCGATCGGCTTCGGCGCCCATGTCGCGGCGCCCGAGGAGCGCAAGACCGGCGAACTGCTGCGTCAGAGCGAACCGGAAGATCTGCTCAAATTCGGCCTGATCCCCGAATTTGTCGGTCGTCTGCCTGTCATCGCGACGCTGGAGGATCTGGACGTGACCGCGCTGGTCAAGATCCTGGTCGAGCCGAAGAACGCGCTGGTGAAGCAATATGGCAAGCTGTTCGACATGGAGAATGTCGAACTCAGCTTCACCGACGATGCGCTGACCGCGATCGCGAAGAAGGCGATCGAGCGCAAGACCGGCGCGCGCGGCCTGCGGTCGATCCTGGAAGCGATCCTGCTCGACACCATGTTCGACTTGCCTTCGATGGAGGGCGTCGGCGAAGTGGTGGTCGACAAGGATGTCGTCGCCGGCACCAAGGAACCGATTCGGGTATTCAGCGAAAAGGAAAAGCGGGCCGAAGACGCGGCCTGATCTGACCCCTTTTACCCGTATGAAATGGTGGGGCTGGCGAGTGATCGTCGGCCCCTTTTCGTTACGCTATCATGCGCCGCACAAAAATTCCTGCTGCGTTGCAAAATTGCACCAGTGTCAAACTAGCGTGCTCGACTGACAAATTGTCATTAAACTTCAATAAATTATCAGCAAAGGCGGGGCGTCCCGAAGCCTGAGCGGGTGGGGCGGGAGAGGAATGTGACAGTCCTGCGGGTGCATTGTAACAAAATTGCAATCGACGCATCACAGGGCCGTCGCCAGAGGCCGCCAAGAGCGGCGCCGGCTTGAAAGAGCAAGACAGTTTGAGGCGTGGCTCGCGCCACTCTTGAAAAGGGACAAGGGTCAAATGAAGAAATTTCTGATGGGCAGCGCCGCGATCATCGCCGTCGCCAGCCCCGCCATCGCATTCGCACAGTCGACCGGTTCGGACGACTTCGACACCATCGTCGTCACCGGCGCAACCGTCAGCCAGGGCGTTGGCGGCGTGAAGATCCCTGACTCGCCGAAGGCAAAGGTCGTTCTGGGTCAGGAAATCATCCAGGCGCAGCGCCCCGGCCAGACCATCAACGAAATCATCAACCTGGTGCCGGGCGTCAGCTTCACCAACAACGATCCCTGGGGTTCGTCGGGCGGCAGCTTCACCATCCGCGGCTTCAGCTCGGACCGTATCTCGCAGACCTTCGACGGTATCCCGCTTAATGACTCGGGCAACTATGCGGTTTACACCAACCAGCAGGTCGACGGCGAACTGATCGAAAACGTCAACGTCAACCTGGGTTCGACCGACGTCGACAGCCCGACCGCTGCTGCGGTTGGCGGCACCGTCAACATCAAGACGCTGGAGCCCAGCGACGAATATGGCGTGCTGGCCAGCGCCAGCTACGGCAACATCCTCGCCGATGGTGCGGGCGATCGCCCCTATTTCCGCATGTTCGGCGTCGTCAACACCGGCGACCTGACCGGCCACGGCACCAAGGCCTGGATTTCGGCCTCGCGCCTGAAGAACGACGCTGCCTTCGCCAACTATGGCAAGGTCTACAAGCAGCAGTATAACGCGAAGATCTGGCAGGATATCGGCGATAACGGCGATTTCATCTCCATCGCCGGCCATTATAACCAGAACCGCAACAATTTCGGCGGTTCGCCGCTGCGCGCCAACGCCATCACTGGCGACAAGTCGGGCCGCTTCTACAATATCGGTAACACGGCCACCGGCGGCGGCTATCCCTGCAATGTCAGCGAAACCAGCACGACCAACACCTGCGGCACTGAGTTCGAGCGTCGCTTCAACCCCTCCAACACCGGCAATGTTCGCCTGAACTCGAAGTTCACGCTGACCGAACGCCTGACCTTCTCGGTTGACGGCGCCTATCAGTGGGTGAAGGCCAATGGCGGCGGCACCACCAGCGCCAATGAAACCTTCTTCACCGATTCGACCGGCTTCACCGGCACCGGCAACTATGGCGGCAGCTTCTACTTCGGCCAGGATCTGAACGGCGACGGCGTCCTGGGCAAGGTGACCTTGCTTCAGCCCAGCCAGACCAACACCCGTCGCTGGGTCGGCATCGCCAACCTCGCCTATGAAATCAGCGACGCGCATCGCGTTCGTCTGTCCTATTCCTACGACCGCGCCCGTCACCGCCAGACCGGCTATGCCGGCTTCCTGGACCAGGGCGGCACGCCGTTCGATGTGTTCCCGATCAACGATCCGGTTACCGACGCTGCGGGCAACGCCCTTCAGAAGCGTGACCGCAAGTCGATCGCCGAACTCAACCAAATCGCCGGCGAATATCGTGGTCAGTTCTTTGAAGACCAGCTGACCGTCCTGATCGGGGGCCGTCTGCCCTTCTTCAAGCGCGAGCTGAACCAGAACTGCTTCACCACCAGCTCGGGCGGTTTCGTCAACTGCGTCCCGACCGACCAGATCGCCGATTATATCGCGACCCATCCGTACAGCTATGACGCGACCACGGGGAAGGCGACCGGGTCGGCTCTGCCGCAGTCGCGCAAGCTGAAATATGACAAGTTCCTGCCGAACGTCGGCGCGACCTTCAAGATCACGCCGGAAATCAGCATCGCGGGCAGCTATGCCAAGAACATTTCGGTGCCCAGCACCGATGCGCTCTACAACGCCTTCTATTTCCCGGCGGACAGCGACTCGGCCTACCGCGTCGCCGAAACCTCGGACAGCTTCGACGCCAGCATCCGCTACAACTCGTCGAAGGTGCAGGCTGCGATCACTGGCTGGTACTCCAAGTACAAGAACCGTCTGGTCACCGCTTATGACATTGACGGCAACGGCACCGACACCAACCTGGGTCCGGTGAAGAAGTACGGCATCGACAGCAGCATCTCGTACAGCCCGATCAAGGAAGTGACGGCCTATCTGTTCGGTTCCTACATCAAGTCGGAAATCCAGAACGATGCGGTGACCGCCAGCTGCGCCGCCACCAGCGATATCGCACTGGCCGGCCTGTGCTACATTCAGGACGGCGTCGCTTACCTGCGCACTGCCGGCAAGCGTGAACGCAGCGCACCCAAGTACCTGTTCGGCGGCCGCCTCCAGGGCAACTTCGGTGACTTCACCATGGGCGTGCAGGCCAAGAAGACCAGCTCGCGCTACATGAACGACATCAACGGCGAAGTGCAGTCGGTCACGCTGACCGATGGCACCACCAAGATCATCGCACCCGGTGCGAAGTTCGGTGCCTACACCGTTGTCGACATCGACCTGCGCTACTCGCTCGCCAGCCTCGGGATGGAAAAGGGCGCGATCCAGCTGAACGTCAGCAACCTGTTCGACAAATTCTATGTCGGCTCGTTCAGCGGCGGTCTGGACACGCTGGCCAGCTCGTCCTCGGCCTTCGTGAACTTCGGTTCGCCGCGCGCGATCAGCGCCTCGCTGATCGTCGGTTTCTAAGACCGATCGACACCGGAAAAAGGAAAGGGCGGGGAGCAATCCCCGCCCTTTTTCGTGCCCCGCGATCCCGCTGTCCTATTCGCGCGATCCCGGCTATCCTTGCCTGCGCCACTTTCCGATAGGATCAGGCCAGCGCAACTTCATGTCAAAATCTGCGGGAAATGTGCGAAGTTAAGCGGCGGCTCACCGCAGGCAGCTATCCAGCCCGTCCCGCTGCACCACCCCGATCCGCGCCGCGATCGTATTGCCATAGCGGCGGGTAAAGCCGCTCGGCGCCACCGCCGCCCGCTTTTTGGGCAGCGGCAGCACGGCGGCGATCCGGCCGGCTTCGGCCCGGCTCAGCTTGCCTGCGCCATGATGGAAATAACGGATCGACCCGGCCTCCACGCCATAGGTGCCGATCCCCGTCTCCGCGACGTTCAGATAGACTTCCATGATCCGCTTCTTGCCCCAGATCGCCTCGATCAGGACGGTGAACCAGGCTTCCAGCCCCTTGCGCACGAACCCGCCGCCCTGCCACAGGAAGACATTCTTCGCCGTTTGCTGGCTGATGGTCGACCCGCCGCGAATGCGTCCGCCGCTGGCATTATGAATCGCCGCCTTGGCGATGGCGTCCACGTCAAAACCGTGATGGCTACAGAATTTGCCATCCTCGCCAGCGATCGCCGCCCGCGCCATGTCGGGATCGATCTCATCGAGGCTGGTCCAGTCCTTCGTAATGCCGTTGGGATCGAACAGCATCGTCAGCGTCACCGGCGGCGGCACGAAGCGATAGATCACCACCATCAGCAGCGACAGGGCGATGAAGCCGAGCAGGATCTTGACCGGGATCATGATCCAGCGGGCGCGGCGGCGGGGCGATGCAGTGGGTGCTTTCATACCCTCGTTGGTAGCGCGCCCGCCTTGCCCGTATCAAGCGGTCGCGAGCGTCCCGCGCCGCTGATCGCGATTGATCAGCAGCACCATTGCCGCGCCGATCAGGCAGAGGATACCCGCGCCGATGAAGGCGGGCATGTAGCTTGCCCACGCCGTCCGCGCCAGACCACCGCCCAGCGCCGCGCTCGCTGCACCCAGTTGATGCCCGGCGAAGATCCAGCCGAAGACGATATTGGCCCGCTCCGGCCCGAACCGCTGCGCCGTGAGCTTCACCGTCGGTGGCACCGTCGCAATCCAGTCAAGCCCATAGAAGACCGCAAAGAGCGACAGGCTGTAGAGCGAAAAATCGCTGAACGGCAGGTAGAGAAGGGAGAGGCCGCGCAGGCCATAATAGACGAACAGCAGCCAGCGATTGTCGAACCGGTCGCTGAGCCAGCCGGACCCCAGCGTGCCGAAAAAGTCGAAAAATCCCATCATCGCCAGCATTGACGCCGCGCCGACTGCCGCCAGCCCATAATCGCCGCACATGGCGATGAAATGGGTCTGGATCAGGCCATTGGTGCTGGCGCCGCAGACGAAGAAGGAAAAGAAGAGAATCCAGAAGGTCGGCACCTGCGCCGCATCGCGCAGCACCTCGATCGGCATCACCAGCAGCGCGCCCAGACTGGCGGGCTGGGGCGGGACCGTCTGCACTTCGCTTTCGCCATAGGGCGCCAGGCCAAGGTCCGATGGCCGGTCCCGCATCAACAGGATGACCGCAACACCCGCCGCTACGATCGCCCCGCACACCAGCAGCAATGCGGTGCGCCAGCCATGCGCCTCCGTCAGCCCCGCCAGCAGCGGCAGGAACGCGAGTTGCCCCGTCGCCGTACTCGCGGACAGCAGCCCCATCACCAGCCCGCGCCGCTGCCCGAACCAGCGCGTCGCCACCGTCGCGCCCAGCACCATCGCGGTCATGCCGGTACCCAGCCCAATCACCACGCCCCACAGCAGCACCAACTGCCACAGCTGGGTCATGCCGAGCGACAGCAGTAATCCACCGATCACGATAGACAGCGAAATCAGCATCATCCGCCGTACCCCGAACCGGTTCATGAACGCGGCGGCAAAGGGCCCCATGCCACCGAACAGCAGGAAACGGATCGCCAGCGCGCCGCTGATATCCGCCGCGCTCCAGCCAAATTCCTTCTGCAACGGGATGATGAACACGCCCGGCGCTCCGACCGCGCCTGCCACCACCAGCATGGTGAGAAAGGTCGCAGCGACCACCGCCCAACCATAATGAATGTTCCGCGCGGACAGGCGGCGCGCAACGAGGTTCGACAGCATCAACATCCCCTATGGGTGACAATCGGACTGGCGTTAAATGATGAACATCATATATAAGGTCAAGGGGCCATTTAAGGAGAGCCGGATATGAAGGTCAGCCGCGATCAGGCTGCACGCAACCGGGAGAAGGTGGTGGATGCTGCATCCCGCCTGTTCCGCGCGCGCGGCGTCGACGGCGTCGGCATAGGGGAGGTAATGCGCGAATGTGGCCTTACCCATGGCGGATTCTACAATCAGTTCGGATCGAAGGAGGCCCTCGCAGCCGAAGCGTGCGCCACTTCGCTCGCCAATAGCGCTGCCCGCTGGCGAACGATCGCGGCGCAAGCAGGGAAGGGCGATGCCCCCACTGCCATTGCTGCCAACTATCTCAGCGCCCGCAATCGCGACGCGCCGGAAACCGGCTGCGCGCTGATTGCGCTGGGGCCGGATGCTGCCCGACGCGGAGGCGACCTTGCGGGCGCCTTCCGCCAAGGCTTCGAGGAACTCACCACCATCCTGCAACAGTCCGGGCCGGATATGGACCGACAGGAAGCGCTGGCACGTATGGCGCAGATGGTGGGTGCCATGGTACTGGCGCGCGGCGTTGCCGATCCGGCGCTATCCGATGAGATATTGGCGGCCGCTCGGAACACGCTGGACGTGCCGGCATGAACAGTTGGCGCCTGATGGCTGCGGCGGATATGCCGGCCGTCGCCGCCATTTCCGATGCCGTCCATGGCGATTATACCGAACAGGCGGCGATCTATGTCGAGCGGCTGATACTCTATCCAGCCGGTTGCTGGCTGCTGGAACGGGATGGAAAGGCGACAGGCTATCTGATCAGCCACCCTTGGGCGGGTGGCCAACCGCCAGCATTGAACTATCCGATACAGACGCTACCCGACCCTGCCGATCATTATTATCTACATGATCTCGCCTTACTGCCCGATGCGCGGGGCAGTGGCGCGGCGCAGGCAGCAATCGGGATCGTGCAGGATCAGGCGCGAAGGGCGGGCTTTTCGCGGATCGCACTCACGGCCGTCAACGGCGCGGACGCTTTTTGGGTCCGCAACGGCTTCATTGCCATAGCTGGCGGCGAAACCTATGGAAGCGATAGTCTTGCGATGGAGCGATTGCTCTAGGAGCGACGGCTCCGGAAAGTGCTTCGATCAAAGCCAGCGACGTCCATCCGGCCCGGCGCAACCATGGGGCGGCAACTGATCGAGGAAGCGCGCCTGCATCTTGTGGCAGCCCCAATTGCGCAGCGGCGCGGGCATATAGCTAGTCAGTGCGATGCCGACCTCATCATAGGGGGTGTCCCCCTGCGCGACATAGGCGTACCAGCGACCGCCGAACATGATTGAGATGCCAATCAAAAGAACGATCACAAGCCTCAGAAATTTCTGCATTTTAATTCCGATGTAAGGACAGGGGGAGGAATGCCCCTGTCGCCGCGGTCGGTAACGATCAAGCCTGTTAACCACCTGTCACCCGCAAGAGCCGGATAACAAAAAAGCCCCGGATCGCTCCGGGGCTTCTTCTATCATCCTGTCCGACCGATCAGGCCAGCGCGAACCGCGCCATCTTGCCCAGCCGATCACCGGCGATTCGCATCATCGCCTTTTGCAGCTTTTCGAAGGCGCGCACCTCGATCTGGCGGACACGCTCACGCGACACCCCATAGACCTGGCTCAGTTCTTCAAGCGTCTTGGGCTCTTCCGCCAGACGGCGTTCGGCCAGGATATGCTTTTCGCGATCGTTGAGATCGGTCATCGCCTCGACCAGCATCTCGTGACGCTGGGTTTTTTCCTGTTCCTCCGCGACGCGTTCGTCCTGAAGCGGATCGGTGTCCTGCAACCAATCCTGCCACTGGCCTTCGCCATCCTCGCGCATCGGCACGTTGAGCGACGTGTCGCCACCCATCGCCATGCGGCGGTTCATGGATACGACATCGTCTTCCGACACGCCCAGATCGGTCGCGATCTTGGTCACGTCTTCGGGACGCAGGTCGCCATCCTCGAACGCCTCGATATTGTTCTTCATCCGGCGCAGGTTGAAGAACAGCTTCTTCTGCGATGCGGTGGTGCCCATCTTGACCAGCGACCAGCTGCGCAGGATGAATTCCTGGATCGACGCGCGAATCCACCACATCGCATAGGTTGCCAGACGGAAACCACGTTCCGCCTCGAACTTCTTCACGCCCTGCATCAGGCCGATATTGCCTTCGGAAATCAGTTCGCTGACTGGCAGGCCATAGCCGCGATAGCCCATCGCGATCTTCGCCACCAGGCGCAGATGCGACGTGACCAGCTGCGCCGCCGCCTCGGGGTCCTGATGTTCCTCATAACGCTTGGCGAGCATATATTCCTGCTCGGGCGTCAACAGGGGAAACTTCCGGATCTCAGAGAGATAGCGGTTGAGGCTGGCTTCACCGCCCAGCGCTGGAACTGCGGGGACATTGCTCTTGGCCATGTCGTTACCTTTCCCTTTCATGCGCGGCGGGACCCAGAAGAGGCGTCCTGCACCGTCGCAAACTTGTCAGAACCTATACGTGGAGCTGGCTTAACAGTTCCTGCATATCGCCAGGCAATACACTTTGAAACATAAGCCGTTCGCTCGTTACCGGATGTATGAACCCCAGGCTTTTGGCGTGCAATGCCTGCCTTTTGAAACCCAGTGTTTCCAGTATTGATTTGAAACCTTTTCTTTCTCTACCGTAAACGGGATCACCGATCAAGGGGTGACCGATATGGTGCATATGGACGCGAACCTGATGCGTACGGCCGGTTTCCAGCCGACATTCTACCAGTGCCGCGCCCTGCAACCGTTCAACCATGCGATAATGGGTCACGGCATGTTTGCCCCGGCCTTCCCGATGAACAGCCATCTTCTTTCGATCGGCGTCGGATCGGCCGACCCATGCGTCCACCGTGCCGGAACCGGGAACCGGCACGCCATAGACGATCGCTGCATAGAGCCGGTCAATGCTGTGATCCTTGAATTGGCGGGCCAGCCCTTCATGCGCCTTATCGGACTTGGCGACGACCAACAGCCCGGATGTGTCCTTGTCGATCCGATGGACGATACCTGGCCGGGCCACGCCGCCGATCCCGGACAATTGGCCGTCACAGTGATGCAGCAGTGCGTTGACCAGCGTTCCGTCCAAATTGCCGGCTGCCGGATGCACGACCAGCCCGGCGGGCTTGTCCACCACGATCAGGTCGGCGTCCTCATGCACGATGGTCAGCGGGATATCCTGTGCCACCGTGTCCAGCGGTACCGGCGGGGGCAGGGTGACAGTAAAGCTCTGGCCAGCCGCGACCTTCATGGACGCATTGATCTTAGAGGCGTTGGGCGACGACACCTGTCCTTCGCCGATCAGTGCCTTCAGCCGCTCACGCGACAGGTCGGGCAACAGGTCCGCCAGCGCGCGGTCGAGCCGCAGGCCGTCCTGCGCCTGACTGATAATTGCTTCGATGATGGAAACCCCCGGAACCATTGGTTACGGATGTAGGAATGATTGTAGGGATTTCAAGATCGCTGTTGGAACAAATCGTGGCCCTGGCAGCGGCTGACCGGCATGAGGTATGCGGCCTTCTGCTGGGTGTGCCGGATCGGATAGCGGCGATCATTCCCGCCGCCAATGTCGCCGCCAATCCGACCCGCCATTTCGAACTGGACCCCGCAGCGCTGATCGCCGCCCATCGCGCCGCCCGATCGGGTGGTCCGGCCATCATCGGCCACTATCATTCCCACCCGTCGGGCGTGGCAGCCCCATCTGCAACCGATGCCGCCTGCGCAACGCCGGACGGAAGTTTGTGGCTGATCGTCGGGGGCGGGGAGGCGACTTTATGGCGCGCCGGGCCGGGTACGGCAGTTAACGTCCATTTCACCAAAATGCATCTCGACAGTCGGTGACCGAAAGGCGGCAGGCCGGGCTTGCATCGGCGGTCCGCGCAGCGCATTAGCCAAGCAAGCGCTTCCTTTCCTCCTAATCCGGCGACCCTGATCCGCATGACTCATCCGACCGACAGTATCGAATTTGCCAGCCTGCTTTGCTCGCGTCTGTGCCATGATTTGCTCAGCCCGGTCGGTGCGCTCAACAACGGGCTGGAGTTGATGGCGGATGAAACCGACCCGGAAATGCGTCAGCGCTGCCTGGATCTGCTGGCTGACAGTGCCAAGACCTCGGCCAACAAGCTGAAATTCTTCCGCCTCGCTTTTGGTTCTGCCGGTGGCTTTGGCGATGCTGTCCCACCGCATGAGGCCAAGGTTGCGATCGAAGGCATGTTCGCGACCGCCGGCCGCGTAAAGGTCGGCTGGCTGGTCGAAGAGCAGATGCTCGACAAGCTGGCGGCCAAGATCCTGCTCAACCTTGCGCTGATCGCAGGCGACGCACTGGTGCGTGGCGGCCAACTGGATATCGGTGCGGAAAAGCGGCCCGGCCTGACCGAAATCGTCGTGCGCGGCGAAGGTCCGAAAGTGGTGCTCGACCCCGATCTGCGCAGCGCTCTTGCAGGTACGCTGCCGATCGAGGGGCTGGCCTCCCGGACAGCCGCCGCCTGGATGATCCGTCAGATGGTGGTGGAATGCGGCGGCGAAATCGCTTTGTCCCCGCCGGGCGAGCCGGTGCTGCTGTTCGGCGCGTCCATCCCCGATCGCCGGCCGTAAAACCGGCAAACAACTGTCCAACTCGCTGTATCGCTATTGCGGGCTTCAGCTAAGGTCGGCCTGCATTTCAGCGATCAGCAAGGCCATCAACTCCGCGGCGGGCAGTGCGCGCGCCATCGGTGCGCCCTGTCCTGCCCATTGCGCGCCATATCCCCCGTCGCCTGCCGCTTTTGCGGCCTGGTTGAGGGCTTTCCCTGCATCATAGGTGATCGGATAATCGGGAACGGAGAGGGCGGTTTGCGTACCCCATGTCGTGAACCGGTTGGGCAGGCAGCGGGCCGGTCGGCCGGAAATTGCCCGCGTCAATAGCGTCTGATGTGCTGCCGGACTGAACAGGGCCGCGCGATAGGCGCTATCCGCGCTGCTTTCCGGGCAAGCGATGAAGGCCGTCCCCAGTTGTGCCGCCACAGCGCCCAGATCGAGCGCCGCCCTGATCCCTCGCCCATCCATGATTCCGCCTGCCGCGATTACGGGCAAACCGGCCTGCGCTACCAGCAAGCGGGTCAGTGGCAGCACACCCAGTGCTGCATCCGGCGCATCGGGATCGAACATGCCGCGATGTCCGCCAGCCTCTATGCCTTGCGCCACTACCGCATCAATGCCGGCGGCCCCGGCTGCCAGCGCTTCGTCCAGACTGGTGGCGCTGGCCAGCAACAGGCATCCCGCGGCTTTCAGTGCAGCGATACGTCTGGCATCGGGCAGGCCGAAATGAAAGCTGACTATGGCAGGTCGCACTTCGACCAGCATCTCCAGCATCGCGTCATCCTCCGCAAAGCTGCGATAGATTTCCCGCAGGGCTAGCGGCGGTTCCACACCATAATGGCTGAACAGCGGCGTCAGCGCCTCTAGCCAGCGCTTTTCCACGCTCGGTTGCAGACGGGCAGGAGTGTGTACGAACAGATTGACGTTGAACGGCCGGCTGGTCAGCCCCCGGACCGCATCGATCATCGCCCGTGCGCCCGTCGCGTCCACCGCGCCTATGCCGATAGAGCCCAACCCGCCCGCGTCGCTCACGGCGGCTGCCATGGCGGGCGTTGATACGCCCGCCATCGGTGCCTGAATGATCGGATGGGTGAGGCCAAGGCTATGAAAGGTCATTGCCCCCATTTGGGCGCGAGAGGGCCAAAGGAAAAGGCCCGGCCGCATCGCAGCGACCGGGCCTTTCCAAATTCAGTCCTGAACGAAGGATCAGGCGCTGTAGTACATGTCGAATTCGACCGGCGAGGGCGCCATTTCCCAGCGGTACACTTCGGGCCACTTCAGTTCGATATAGGCATCGATCTGGTCCTTGGTGAACACGTCGCCCTTCAGCAGGAACTCATAGTCTGCTTCCAGGCTGTTGAGCGCTTCACGGAGCGAACCGCAGACGGTCGGCACCTGGCTCAGCTCTTCGGGCGGCAGGTCGTACAGGTTCTTGTCCATCGCGGCACCCGGATGGATCTTGTTCTCGATGCCGTCGAGGCCAGCCATCAGCAGCGCCGAATAGCAGAGATAGGGGTTGGCCATCGCGTCGGGGAAACGGAATTCCACGCGCTTCGCCTTGGTGCCCGCGCCGTATGGAATACGGCAGGATGCCGAACGGTTGCGCGCCGAATAGGCCAGCAAAACCGGCGCTTCGAAGCCCGGCACCAGGCGCTTGTAGCTGTTGGTGGTCGGGTTGGTGAAGGCGTTCAGGGCCTTGGCATGCTTGATGACGCCGCCGATGAAGTAGAGGCACATGTCGGACAGGCCAGCATAGCCGTCACCGGCGAACAGCGGCTTGCCGCCATCCCAGATCGACATATGGGTGTGCATGCCGCTGCCGTTATCCTGTGCGATCGGCTTGGGCATGAAGGTCGCGGTCTTGCCATAGGCCTGAGCGACCATCTGCACGACATACTTATAAATCTGCATGCGGTCGGCGGTCTGCACCAGCGTACCGAAGGTCAGGCCGAGTTCGTGCTGCGCGGCAGCGACTTCATGGTGATGCTTGTCGCAGGGCAAGCCCATTTCGAGCATGGTCGAAACCATCTCGGCGCGGATGTCGGTGCAGGGATCGACCGGCGCGACGGGGAAATAGCCGCCCTTGGCGCGGGGGCGGTGACCCAGGTTGCCGCCTTCATATTCCTTGCCGGTGTTGGTCGGCAGTTCGATGTCGTCGATCTTGAAGTAGCTCTGCGAATAGTCATTCTCGAAGCGAACATCGTCGAACATGAAGAATTCGGCTTCAGGGCCGACATAGACGGTGTCACCGAAACCGGCCGACTTGACGAAGGCTTCGGCGCGCTTCGCGGTCGAACGCGGATCGCGGGCATAGAGTTCGCCGGTGTCCGGCTCGACGATGTCGCAGAACAGGATCAGCATCGGGGTGGCGCTGAACGGATCGACATAGACGGCGTCCAGGTCGGGCTTCAGAATCATGTCCGATTCGTTGATCGCCTTCCAGCCTTCGATCGACGAACCGTCGAACATCAGGCCGTCGGTCAGTTCATCTTCGCCCAGCACGCTCGACACCATGGTCAGGTGCTGCCACTTGCCCTTGGGATCGGTGAAACGGACATCGACCCATTCGATCTCCTTTTCCTCGATCATCTTCAGGATGTCTTTTGGCGTGTTGGCCATGTGAACTTGCCCTTCTTTCATAGATACCCCCCCGAAGGGGTAGGTTGATATGTGTCCGCCAGACTTTGCCCAGACTTTGCAAAGCCGGCGAGAACCTGTTTGAAAATCAGATGGCGTCGCTGTCCCGCTCGCCGGTGCGGATGCGCACCGCGCCCTCGATCGCCGAGATGAAGATCTTGCCGTCGCCGATGCGGCCGGTTTGCGCGGCGGAACTGATCGCCTCGACCACGCGCTCGGCCATGGCATCGTCGACCACGACTTCCAGCTTCACCTTGGGCAGGAAATCGACGACATATTCGGCGCCACGATAGAGTTCGGTATGCCCCTTCTGGCGGCCGAAGCCCTTGGCTTCCGTCACGGTGATGCCGGATACGCCCACTTCGTGCAGCGCCTCCTTCACTTCGTCCAGCTTGAAAGGCTTGATGATCGCTTCGATCTTTTTCATCACTCGTAATCCCAACCCATGACGCACGTTCGGAATACGGGAGCGACCCGTATCCGTCTCTTCTTCAAGGAACGATCGTCATGCCCCCCAAGGCAGGCGCCGTTCCCCTTAACAATCAATTACCGTGCCAAATGGCGAATCGCTAGGATATGCTTTCGGCGATGCAGCAATCTTTGTCCATATTGCCCGGATTCCGGGCAATATCATGACACAATGCCTGTTTTTTGGGCAGCAATTCGACGGTCAGAGCGTATAAGGCGGGCAATCGAGGCCAGCCGGGCTCCTGGTGAAGATTTCGCAGCCTGTTTCCGTGATTCCGATGCTGTGCTCGAACTGGGCGGACAAGGTGCGGTCGCGAGTCACGGCTGTCCAGCCGTCGTCCAGCATCTTCACGCCGGGCTTGCCGATGTTGATCATCGGTTCGATCGTGAAGAACATGCCCGGCCGCAGTTCGGGGCCGGTGCCGGGGCGACCGATATGGACGACCTCCGGGCTATCATGGAAAACCTGACCCAGGCCATGACCGCAGAAATCGCGCACCACGCCATAGCGATGCTTTTCGGCATGGCGCTGGATGACATAGCCGATGTCGCCCAGATGATTGCCGGGCTTGGCCTGTTCGATGCCCAGCATCAGGCATTCATATGTCACTTCGACCAGGCGGCGTGCCTTGATGGAGGTTTCGCCGACGATGTACATCCGGCTGGTATCGCCATGCCAGCCATCGACCAGCGGGGTCACGTCGATATTCAGGATATCGCCTTCCTTAAGCCGATAGTCGCCCGGGATGCCGTGGCAGATCACGTTGTTCAGCGAGATGCAGCAGCTATGGGTATAACCGCGATAACCAAGCGTTGCCGGTACACCGCCGCCGTCCAGTGTCATGCGACGAACGATGTCGTCCAGTTCGCCCGTCGTGACGCCCGGAACGACATGGGGCACCAGGGCGTCCAGTATCTCGGCCGCCAGCCGGCCAGCCTTGCGCATCCCGGCAAAGCCCGATTCGTCATAGAGTTTGATCGCGGTGGAGCGGGTCGTCGGCGTATCGGCCGTCATCGTCATATATTCGGTCATGCGCCATTTATAGGCGCAGATACCGGATAATGCGAGAGGGCGGCTAGGCAGGGCGGATGGCGCAGGCTATGGGCAGGCGATGGCCGATCCCACCCGCATCTGGACCGCTGCGCTGATTGTCATCGGCGACGAAATCCTCTCTGGCCGCACCCAGGACAGGAATGTCAGCCAGATTGCGGCATGGCTTGGCGTACAGGGCATCCGGCTGCGCGAAGTGCGCGTGATCCCGGACGATCAGGATGCCATTGTCGAGGCAGTGAACGCCTTGCGCGCGCGCAATGACTATCTCTTCACGACCGGCGGCATCGGCCCGACTCATGATGACATCACGGTCGACGCGATCGCGGCGGCGCTCGGTGTCGGCGTGGAGGTGCATGAAGGCGCACGCGCGATCCTGGCCGGCTATTATGAAACACGCGGCGGCCTGACCGAGGCGCGGCTGCGCATGGCCCGGGTACCGTCCGGTGCCGGGCTGATCGAAAATCGCATGTCGGGCGCTCCGGGCATCCGCCATGGCAATATCTTCATTATGGCGGGTGTGCCCTCCATCACGGCCGGCATGCTCGACAGCCTGACCGGGCAGTTGGAGGGCGGTCTGCCGCTTCAGTCGACCACCATTGGCTGCTGGGTGGCGGAAAGCGAGATTGCCGACCTGCTGGCGGCGACCGAACGTGCCCATATAGGGTGCCAGATCGGCAGCTATCCCTTTTTCCGGGAAGGCCGGACCGGCGCAAATTTCGTCATTCGGTCTACCGACGCCGGCATATTGCAGGCCTGCACCGCCGACCTTAGCGCCGCGCTGGAACGCGGCGGCTGGGCCGTGACGGCGGGCGGCATCTGATCGCGCCCTATTTGGTGGCGCTCGCCAGATAGGCGATCAGGTTCGCCCGGTCGACTGCGTTGGGCAAGCCGGCAAATGCCATGCGATTGCCGGGCACCAGGGCGACCGGCTTGGTCACGAACGCATCAAGGCTTTTCGCGTCCCACTTGATCTTCGCCTTCTGCATCGCCGGCGAATAGGTGAAGCCCGCCATCGTTCCGGATGTCCGGCCAAATAGCCCGGCAAGCGAGGGCCCCATCTTCTTCGGGCCGGCTTTCACATCATGGCAGAGCGCACAACGCGCGAACACCGCCTTGCCTTTGACTGCGTCGCCGGTCTGCGCCAGCGCGGGTGCGGCGGCGGCGCACAGGATCGTAAGGGCCGAAATCTTTGAAAACGACGTCCATGAAAACATGAAAGGCTACCCCTGGTTCAGATGAGACGGCGAGGGCGTTTGCCCTTCTACCGCATGCTCCCATAAGCAAGATTATCTGAATGAGGGTTTAAGCATCTGCTGCCGGCGCAGAAGTTGCTGCCGGCACGCTCTGTTGAATATCAAGAAAGATTATGGTGGACGCACTAGGGCTCGAACCTAGGACCCGCTGATTAAGAGTCAGCTGCTCTACCAACTGAGCTATGCGTCCATGCGGGGGCGGCTGTGCGCTCCGGCGTGGCGGGCTGTTAGCAGTCCCTCGCGATTCTGCAAACAGTAAAACGCCTTGTGACAGAATTTTTTCGCAGACCGCTGATTTATCGCCAGTTTCCGGTGCCAGCACGCCGCTTGCCGGCCCGATCGATGGCCATGATGATCCCTACGCACAACATCACCGTCAGCATCGAAGACCCGCCATAGGACATGAAGGGCAGGGGGATTCCCACCACCGGCGCCAGGCCCATCACCATCATCAGGTTGATCGCGACATAGAAGAAGATGGTCGTGGTCAGCCCGGCCGCGACCATGCGCGCAAACTTGTCCTGGGTGCGCATCGACACCCGGATACCCCAGCGGAACAGCAGCATGAAAGCCAGGATCATCAACGTTCCCCCCATCAGCCCCCATTCTTCCGCCATGGTGGCGAAGACAAAGTCGGTATGGCCTTCGGGCAGATAGTCGAGATGACTTTGCGAGCCCTTGAGAAACCCCTTGCCCCAGATACCGCCCGATCCGATCGCAATCTTGGACTGGCTGATATGATAGCCGGCACCGAGCGGATCGCTCTCGGGATCGAGGAAGATCAGGACGCGGTTCTTCTGATAATCGTGCAGGAAGCTGAAAGCGATTGGAATGATAGCCGCGACGGCCAGACCTGAACCGACGAACAGGCGCAGCGGTAGGCCCGCCAGGAACATGACGGTGATGCCGCCCGCCAATATCATCGTCGCGGTGCCCAGATCGGGCTGGATCAAGACCAGGGCCCATGGAAAACCGATCAGCACCAAGGCCGGCCAGATTGCGTTCCATCGCCGGATCTCCCCAACCGGCAACAGAGCGTAGAAGCGCGCGATCGCGAGGACGATGATGGGCTTCATGAATTCCGATGGCTGCAATTGCATGAAGCCGAGGTTGATCCAGCGCTGGCTGCCCCCGGCCACGCCGCCGATCAGTTCCACCAGGAACAGCGCGGCGAGGACTGCGCCATAGGCGGGAAAGGCATAGCGAGCGAAAAGCTCGACCGGAATGCGGCTAAGCCCCAAAGCCATGGCGGAAAAGATGCAGAAGCGTATCCCCTGATTGAACGCCCAGGGGAAGATATTACCACTCGCCGCGCTGTAGAGCACGATCGTACCGAAGCCGGCGATCGCCAGCAGAAGTGCGAGGATACGCCAGGGAAATTCGGTCAGAGGCTTGGGTACGATGCTCATCGTGTGGCCGTGCTGTTGGCGGGGGCAGGGACGTCGCTCTCGTCATCGGCGGCGGGGGAAGGGGGCGGAGCCGTTGCGGGCGCCGGGGCTGCGACGCTTGCGTTGGCCGCGTTCATGGCATTGTCGGCTGGCGGTGGGACTTCACCCTTCTCGATCGCCTTGGCGAGGCGGAAGGCCGCCATCTGCCGTGCCTGCCGCTCTGCCGGTGTGCCGCCCCAGCCTTTTTCCAGCGTCTCCAGCTTCTCCATCGCCTTGGCCGGATCGAACAGATAGGACAGCGTATCGCTGGCGATCATCGGCGCGTCCTCATTGCGGATGGTATGGCCGCCATGTTCGATGATGCAGGCGATGGCGTAGCGCGGATTGTCGAACGGCGCGAAGCCCTGAAACAGGGCGTGGTCGCGCAGCTTGAAGGGCAGGCCGGCATTGCCGCGCACGCCGCCCGCGCGCTCCGCCATGGTGATCCGGCGCACCTGCGCGGTGCCGGTTTTGCCCGCGATCATGACGCCGGGGATGGAACTGCGCGCAGCACCACCGGTGCCGCCGCCATTCACCACCGCGCTCATCGCGTCACGAATGACGACCAGATGCTCCTCGGTCGCACCCACCGACGCCGGGTCGGGTCGCGGCGCGCCGAAAATGAAGTTGGGCATCAATTGCTTGCCGGTCGCCAGTCGGGCCGCCATCACCGCCATTTGCAGCGGATTGATCAGCATATAGCCTTGCCCAATGGTGGCGTTCACCGTGTCATAGACCTGCCATCTCTGGTTATATTTCCGTTCCTTCCAGGCCGGATCGGGCACGGTGCCGTAACTTTGGCTGGGAAAGGGCAAATCGAATTTCTGGCCCATGCCGACGCGGCGCGCCATGCTGGCAATCCGGTCCATGCCGATGCGCTGTGCCATCTGATAGAAATAAATGTCGCAGCTTTGCGCGATCGCTCCGCGCATGTTGAGCGGTCCGTGACCACGTTTCTTATGGCAATGGAACAATGTATTGCCGACGCGAATGGCGCCAGGGCAATTGACCGTCTCCTGCGGTCCGATGCCCGCCTCCAGCAAGGCCAGCGCCACCATCGGTTTCACCGTCGATCCGGGCGGATACAGCCCCTGCAACGTCTTGTTGCGCAGCGGGACATGATCGTCCTTCGACAGCATCTCATATTCCAGATGGCTGATGCCGTCGGAAAAGCTGTTCGGATCGAAGCTGGGCATGGACGCAAGTGCCAGCACATCGCCATTATGACAGTCGATCACCACGATCGAGCCGCTCTGGGTGGCCAGTCGTCGTCCGGCGAATTCCTGCAATCCCGCGTCGATCGTCAGCTTGATCGTGCGGCCGGGCGTGTCGGTACGGGTCGTCAGTTCCTGCACGATCTTGCCGCGTGCCGTCACCTCCACCCGCTTCGCGCCGGGCTTGCCGGTCAGATGGCGATCGAACGCCTTTTCCAGTCCGTCCTTGCCGACCTTGAATCCCGGCGTGATGAGCAGCGGATCGCGCCGCGCCTTGTAATCTTCCGCCGTCGCCGCGCCGACATAGCCCAGCAAATGCCCAACCGTGGCGCCGGCGGGATAATGGCGCGAAAAGCCCTGGCTCGGCGCAACGCCCGGCAGGTCGGGCAGGCGCACGCTGATCGCGGCATATTGGTCGTAGGTCAGCTTGTCGGCAACCTGCACCGGACGGAAGCCGGCGGACTTTTCCAGATCCTCGCGGATGCGGTCGACATCGTCCGGTTCCAGCTTCAGCAACTGGGCCAGGTGAGTGATCGTCGCTTCGGCATCCACGACGCGCTGTGGGATCAGGTCGACGCGGAAATCGGTGCGATTGTTCGCCAGCGGCCGTCCGTTGCGGTCGATGATCCAGCCACGGCGCGGCGGGATGAGCGTCAGGTTGACGCGATTGCTCTCCGACAACAGGCTGTATTTCTCGTTCTGGACGACGCTGATCCAGGCCATGCGGCCGACCAGCACTGCGCCGATCGCGCCCTGCAACCCGCCGACCACCATCGCACGGCGCGAAAAGGTAAAGGTTTGGGTGGCTTCGGTGACGATCTTGCGCTTGGGAAACGGAAACTTCATGGCATCACGCGCCAGCGATCGATCCGCGCGCATTGGCGGACGACGAAGGGAAACAGCAATATCGTCCAGACCATTTGCGGCGCGACCAGGAAAAGCGTCACATTACCTCCACCCGTGATCCGTGCGAAAAACAGGCCACCGGCGATGCAGAAGATAATGGCGAGGGTCGCAATTAGCCAGTCCTGACGATAGCTGCGCCATACCATGCGATGTTCGATCGCGTCGATGCCCATCAGCGCTACCGTCCACAGGAACATGGCCGACCCGATCGGCTGGCCGCTCATGACATCGTCGAACAGGCCGAGCGGCAGGCCGATCCAGGCGCGCCACAGATCAGGGCGCAGCAACCGCCAGGCCAGCAGGAGCAGCAGACCAAGGGGGGGCATGATCGGCGACTGGGCTATGATGGGTAATGCCGTCAGGAAAGAGCCCAGCATCACGGTGATGACCGGCGTGCCCGCCAGCCGGAAGCGGGAAGGGTGCCGTCCCAGCCTTGGTACATGATAAAGATGCGGGTCGATCATGGTTGGGCGACGTTGCCAGCCACAGCCTCATCCGCCAGGCTCGGTGCTGCCGGACCAGGACGGGTGACGGCATCCTCGAATGCGCGTTCAACGACGACAGCGTCCACGCGGGCAGGGTTTGCGAGCGGCACGGCATAGGCGATCTCGCCCTGCGCGCGCACGACGACGGCCACCGGTATATTGGGCTGATAGACGCCGCCAATGCCCGACGTCACCAGCAGGTCACCCGGCTTGAACGGATTGCGGCCAGCCGTTAGCGCCCGGACCTCCACCGATCCATCGCCCAATCCGGTCGAAATGGCGGGAATGCTGTCATTGGCGCGGCGGACCGGGACGATATTGCTCGTGTCGGTCAGCAACAGCACCTCGGCGCTGTTGGGTGTCGTGATATGGATGCGGCCAATCAGCCCCTCGGGCGCGCGCACCGGCATGCCAGGCCGCACGCCCTGCCACTGTCCCGCATTGAGCCGGGCGAAGCGGCGGGCGCTGGTGGCAGACGAGGCGATCAGGCGCGCGGTTAGAACTTCGCTGGAATCGGCATCGACCAGCTTGAGCAGCTTCTTCAGTCGCACATTTTCCTGTGCGACGCCCTTCGCCTCGATGATGCGGTTGCGATCGGCTTCTACCTGTCGCCGCAGCGCGACATTCTGCGATCCGGCCCGCCAATAGGCGGCCAGCACCTCATCGACCGAGCCGACACCGCTGACCATGCCTTTCAACGTATTGGATACAGGGCGGCTGATCTCCGACGTCGCGATGCGAATGGCGGCGAAACCGGTGGGGTCGAAGATCGCGACCACCACCAGCAGCAGGCCAATGGCTGCACCGGCTACCGCCACGACATAGCTGGCGAACAGGCTATATTGCGCCTTCCGGTTGATACCGGGGCGTCGGCTGGCTGGCCGCGCCATCTAATCGTCCTTTTCGATCAGGCGGTTTGCAGCACGCCCCGGAAGATCGGGTCTTCCATAGCGCGGCCGGTGCCAATGGCGACGCAGGTCAGCGGATCTTCGGCGATGGTGACGGGCAGGCCCGTTTCGTCGCGCAGTTCGTCATCCAGCCCCTTGAGCAGCGCGCCGCCGCCAGTCAGGACGATGCCCTGATCTACGATATCGGCGGCCAGTTCAGGCGCGGTGTTTTCCAGAGCGATCCGTACGCCTTCGACGATGGTCGAAATCGGCTCGGCCAGCGCATCGGCGATCTGGCCCTGGTTGATCGAGATTTCCTTTGGTACGCCGTTGACGAGGTCGCGGCCCTTGATGTGGATCGTCTCGCCGACACCGTCTTCGGGCGGTTGAGCCACGCCGAACTGCTTCTTGATCCGCTCGGCGGTCGCTTCGCCGATCAGCAGATTGTGATGGCGGCGGACGAAGGACACGATCGCTTCGTCCATCTTGTCGCCACCGACGCGGACGGATGTGGTGTAGGCAAGGCCGCGCAGCGAGAGCACGGCGACTTCGGTGGTGCCGCCGCCGATGTCGACAACCATCGAACCGATCGGCTCGGTCACGGGCATGTCGGCGCCGATCGCAGCGGCCATCGGTTCCTCGATCAGGAAGACCTGGCTGGCGCCGGCGTTGCTGGCGGCGTCACGGATGGCGCGGCGTTCGACGCTGGTCGAGCCAGAGGGCACGCAGATCACGATCTCAGGCGCGCGCCAGGGGCTATGCTTGCCGCCATGCACCTTCGTGATGAAATGCTTGATCATCTGTTCAGCGACATCGATGTCGGCGATCACGCCGTCGCGCAGCGGACGGATGGCCTCGATCGAATCCGGGGTCTTGCCCATCATCAGCTTCGCGTCGACACCGACAGCCTTCACCCGCTTGACGCCATTCAGCGTCTCGACCGCCACGACCGACGGTTCGTTCAGCACAATACCGCGACCGCGCACATAGACCACCGTATTGGCGGTGCCGAGGTCGATGGCCATATCCTGCGAGGAGAATTTGAAGAGACGCGAGAAGATCGACATGCCTTATCCTGTATCGCCCGCCGTCCCCGCGACGCGACAAGGGGACCGGTCGGAAAGCTGTTTCTGCTCTGGCCGTTAACTCTGCATTCCTTGCGCCTTGCAGTGCAAAAAATTTGAGGTCGCGGCTCGCGGAAAGCGCTCGCTTGGGCTAGTCCCTAATCAATGTCAATACGCCGTCTGCCCGAACATCTGGTCAATCGTATCGCTGCCGGTGAAGTGGTCGAAAGACCCGCCAGCGCGCTGAAGGAGATCGTCGAAAACGCTTTGGACGCGGGCGCGACTCGCGTCGCCATCCGCCTGTCCAATGGCGGCCTCGACCGGATCGAGGTCAGCGACGATGGCTGCGGCATGGATTCGGCGGACATGGCGCTGGCGCTGGAACGGCATGCGACGTCAAAATTGCCCGACGATGCCATTGAAAATGTTGCGACATTGGGCTTCCGTGGCGAGGCATTGCCATCCATCGCCAGCGTCGCGCGCCTGTCTATCGACAGCAGGCCGCGCGGCGCCGACGGATGGAACCGCACGGTCGACAATGGTCAGTTAGTAGCGGAGGGCCCCGCCGCGCTTCCGCCCGGTACCCGTGTCACAGTGGAGCAGTTGTTCGGCAAAGTCCCGGCGCGGCGCAAATTCCTGCGCTCGCCCAAGGCCGAATATGCCGCCTGCCTCGACATCGTCCGCCGTCTCGCAATGGCACATCCGGCCGTCGCTTTTTCAGTCGAGCATGACGGCCGCCGAGTGCTGGGCGTGCAAAGCGGGGAAGCGCGGGAGGAACGGGTCGCCGCGCTGACGGACCGGGCGCTGGCCGACAACCATGTGATTGTTTCACTGGAGCGGGAGGGCGTCCAACTCTCCGGCGTCGCCTCGCTTCCCACCTACAATCGCGGCGTCGGCGACCACCAATATCTGTTCGTGAACGGTCGTCCGGTTCGCGACCGGCTGCTGATCGGGGCATTGCGCGGTGCCTATGCCGACATGCTGGCCCGTGATCGCCACCCGGTCGTCGCCCTGTTCCTGGACGTTCCGCCTTTGGAAGTGGACGTCAACGTCCATCCCGCCAAGACGGAAGTGCGCTTTCGCGACCCCGCCCTGATCCGCGGCATGATCGTATCCGGCCTGCGCCGGGCGCTCGATGCCGAAGGCTTCCGTGCCGTACAGCATGCTGATCCGGCGGGCCTGTCGGCCTGGAAGCCCGAGCCTATCTCGCCCACTCCGATCGGATCGATGCCGATCTTTGAGGCTGCCGGGGCTTCTCCGCCACCCAGCTACAACCAGTTCGCGCCATCCTCTTTTGCGGATCGCCGGACCTCCTTCATCACACCGCCGCCGCAGGCCCGCGCCGAGCCTGCCGCTGCCCCTGCGCCGGAAGGGAACAGTTTCCCCCTCGGCGTCGCGCGGGGGCAGGTGGCGCGCACCTATATCGTGGCGGAGGCGGAGGACGGATTGGTCATTGTCGACCAGCATGCCGCGCACGAACGGCTGACTCTGGAACGGATGCGCCGCGCGATGGAGGGGCAAGGGGTCGCCTCGCAGGCGCTGCTGCTCCCGGAAGTGGTCGAACTGGAAGAAACCGCCTGCGACAGGCTGGAGGCGCGGATCGCCGAATTCAGGGACTTCGGCCTTGATCTGGAGCGGTTCGGCCCATCGGCCATGCTGGTGCGATCCGTTCCGGCCATGCTTGGCCAGTCGGATGTGCAGGGCATGGTCGCCGATCTGGCTGACGATCTCGCCGCCTATGACAGCGCGCTATCCCTGAAGGAACGGCTCGACCTCGTCGCCGCGACCATGGCGTGCCACGGGTCCGTCCGCGCTGGCCGCGTATTGAGCGTTGCCGAAATGAACGCCCTGCTTCGCGAAATGGAAGTCACGCCGCGCTCAGGTCAATGCAACCATGGCCGGCCGACATGGGTGAAACTTTCACATCCAGAAATCGAGAAACTTTTTGGACGTAAGTAGCTGAATTATATATATAAAATAGTATATCGTTAGCTTTGAAAAGGGATGGATTCGGTAGGTTGAGTCACAAACGAGATTGTCTGCAAACGACCATTTGCGGACGGTTACAGATGATGTAAATTGCCCGGATGTCAGACAATCCCAATTCATCCCGAGACAGAGCAACCATCGCCCTTTGGCTTGCCGGACTAATGGTTGTAATTCCGGTGATCGTCTACCCGACGGGCATCCTCAATTATCATGATCTTCCGACTGGATTTTTTGTGTTCTTCGCTTGGACCGCGCTTTGCGTTGCAATGGTGATCAGGCAGAAGTTGTTGATTTGGGCCGCTCTCTGCGTAATTCCAGTGGGGGTATTGTCCGTTGATTGGATCAGAGGTTTTGGCCTAGATCAGGACGAGTTTGGATTTTTCCCATGGGGAAATATCGCAGCGTTCTGCTGCGTTGCAATCGTTATAACTGCGACTGGAATTCAAAGCATCCTCCGGTCTGCCCGTTATAACTGACGTTCAGTTATCCACCTCATCGCGCTTCAAAGCCGACATTCCGCCATCCACCCATGCCGGACGTTCATGTGGAAATCGAAAAAGCGCAGTTTTCTGCGGTTGTTTTGTGACTCAACCTTGGAAACTTTCACATCCAGAAATCGAGAAACTTTTTGGACGTAAGTAGCTGAATTATATATATAAAATAGTATATCGTTAACTTTGAAAAGGGATGGATTCGGTAGGTTGAGTCACAAACGAGATTGTCTGCAAACGACCATTCTAAGTTACTCCGTCAGACCATGCGGATCGCTGAAACCAGCCATTTGTTCAGATGCCCGGTCGAGGTCTCAATGACGAAATCTGGTGGAAAGCTGACTTAGCTTATCGCGCTGCTTCTGCTTCGGTCGGCGCGCGCACGTGACGTAAATCTTTCGGATCGGCAGCGCCAATACTGATGTAGTTTTGGCGTGCTACGGTTAGCGACAGCCCACCATTCGGGCCGCCTCACACTTCGTCTGCACTTTCGTCATCCTGACCGTCATCTTCCCAGAAACACACCGGGCAAATCTCGTAATCCGCACGCGCATCCAGCGTGCGATTATCGCAGCAAGGGCAGCGGCGGCGGGGCAAGGCTTCTTGTGACATTTTGGTAGATTGGAGGGTGAGGCAAATGTCTGCAAGTAGGCGATTGTTGCCGAACGATTTTATCTTCGCATCTTCCGCTATCGTCGGTTATCTCTCCAAAACCGGACAGTCTGGAAACCACCCTGCCAAGCCTGAAACCCGACAGTCCACTCCCCACCCATGCCGGACGTTCATGTGGAAATCGAAAAAGCGCAGTTTTCTGCGGTTGTTTTGTGACTCAACCTTGGTAAAACTATCGCATGGGGATATCGAGAAGCTTTTTGGCAGGAAATAGAATGGTTTAGGGTGGGTTTGGAGGCTGGCGCGTGATAGGTGGGGCAACCATGATTGGGCGCTTCCGCTATCGGCCATTTTCTACCGTTTAATCGGAACCAATTTTACCGCAGAACGGCCATGGCAAAGTGATAAAGGCCTGACCAGAGATCAGGTAAAAATGAAAATCCATGGAAAGACCGACAACACAAAGAGCAATCCTGTGGTCAAATAAAACCCCAGCGGCTGAGCATCCTTGGCAATAGTTCCAGCAGCCGTATACACCTTACCTTCTGCGATAGAAAAAGCTCCATAACCGGCCGTAGCTAGAGAAATCATTATCATGACGGCTAAGGAAAAATAATGCATTAGCCGTTCCTTCAAAAGCTTAAATCGGGCTCGACCCATTACCTATATGTCCGCTCTTTAGGCGATCCGGTCAAAAGCTGCCAGTCCCCCAGCCACCCATGCCAGACATTGATGCGGAGCTTGGAAACGTCGGCTTTCTGCGGTTGTTTTGTGACTCAACCTTGGTGAAGCTGGGCCATGGCGACATCGAGAAATTGTTCGGGAGGAAATGAACCGATGACGATGTTTGCCGCCCTGCTGCTCGCCGCCGTCCCGGCGCCCTCTTGTGCCGCGCCTGCGCCGCTGGCCGAGCCATGGACCAGCTGGACGCAAAGCGGGCAGGCGAAGGCCGGGGCGCAGATACAGGGGGCGCCGATGCTGATCCTGGGCAAGCCTGTCACGGCGGCGCTGACGCCGGCCGCCTATGTGCAGTTTGCCATAGCCCCCGGCAAGGGCGCGAAGGAAGGGCATGGGGGGCTGTTCGGTTTGTCGCTCAAGGCGACGGCGCGCATCGGCATCGCGCTGTCGGGGCCGGCCTGGGTCGATGTCGTGACCGGCGCCACATCGGTCGCCTCGGTCGAGCATGGCCATGGTCCGGATTGTTCGGATATTCGCAAGATCGTGTGGTTCGACCTGCCCGCCGGTCGGCACATCATCCAGATTGCCGGATCAAAGGACGCCAGCATCCGCATCATGGCCGCCGATGCGAAGGCCAACCAGCCGCTCTAGCTGGACTTGCTGTCCGGAACGCGCGGACCTTTGATCGGCCTGTTGGCCGTAATATCCAGCGATGATGGCCGAGGCCGCGCCGTTACCGCTCCACCGCCATGCGTACGGCCAGCCCGCCCAGCACCGTACCCATGAACCAGCGCTGGACCGTCAGCCAGCGCGGTCGACCCTGCAGGAAGCCAGCGATCGATCCCGCGAGGCAGGCGATCAGGGCGTTGACCGACAGGCTGATGACGATCTGCGTCGCGCCCAGAATGAGTGACTGGCCCAGTATATGCCCGCGCGCCGGATCGACGAATTGCGGCAGCAGCGACAGATAGATCATCGCAACCTTGGGATTGAGCAGGTTCGTGACCAGCCCCATGATGAAGAGACGGCGCGGCGAATCCTGCGGCAGAGTGCGCACCTGAAAAGGCGATCGGCCGCCGGGCCGCACGGCATTCCATGCCAGCCACAGCAGATAGAGCGCACCGCCGATCCGCAGCACATCATAGGCGAAGGGCACGGCCATCAGCAGCGCGGTGATGCCGAACGCCGCGCTGACCATGTAGAAGAGGAAGCCGCAGGCCACGCCGAGCAGCGAAATCATGCCTGCCGTGCGCCCCTGTGAAATGGAGCGCGAGATCAAGTAGATCATGTTCGGACCGGGGGTCAGCACCATGCCAAGCGATATCAGCGCAAAGGCGAGGAGATGGGCAGTGCTGGGCATGGGCGGCTTTCCCTGATGATGGCGTGCGCTTCCCTATCGTCAACGAAACGGGCTGCGCAGAGCCACTATGCAGCGGTTGGCCCTGATTATGCCGGTCGGGTGCGCCACATAGCGATCGGGATCATGGTCAGCACGGGCTTGTCGTCCTGATTGAGGATTGTCACCTTGTTGCGGACAATGCCCATTTCCGGGCGACTTTGCGACACTTTCTTGTCGATCACCTCGCTGCGGCCGCGCAGCGTATCACCGGGGCGCACCGGGCGCAGCCAGCGCAACTCGTCCACGCCCATCGCGCCAAGGCTGGCTGCCTGCCGCCCCGGATGGGCCTGCATTTCGGCCACGAACATCTTCATGAACAGGGCGGTCGTGTGCCAGCCGCTTGCCGAAATCGTGCCGAAATGGGTGGTCGCTGCCGCCTCGTCCGACAGATGAAAGGGCTGGGGATCGAACTCGGCGGCAAAGCCGACGGTTTCCTCGCGGGACACGGTGAGCGGCCCGAAATCGAAGCCGTCGCCGATCGCGAGATCTTCGAAAAAGACTATGTCTTCCATCCTCATCCGTCTCCACTTGCAACGAATGAGGATGTAAGCAAGCTTTCCGTTTACGTCAATGTCAGGGCTTCACCAGTCCCTGTAACACCGCAGCATTGCCGTCCGACGCGGCAGGCGTCACGCCCAGCAGCCGCGCGAGCAACGGATAGACGTCGACATTGGTGAAGTCGGCCGAAGGGCGGAAGCTGGTATCGAAGGCCGGGCCGTGGGCGATGAACAATGCCTGCATCTCGGGCGCGTGGTCGTCCCAACCATGGTCGCCGCCAGTGATGGGTTTTGTCGGGGTGGTGGCCTGAAACACCCAGCCGGTGTCCGCGAGGCAGAAATAGGGCGGGATACGGCGGTGCGTGCCATAATGGAAACGCGCCGGAATTTCGCTCTTGCGCCAGCATTGCATATGATCGCGCGGTTTGAACAGCGCCGCCTCCAGCGCCTTTTCATGGCCCGGAATGGCGGCCAGGCTGGCATAGGGGCCGGTTTCGACGGTGCGATAATCGGCCGGATCGGCAATCTTGTCGATCGCGATCACCCGGTCGTTCGCTTTCGCGGCCATGCCATGATCGGAAACGATGATGATGTTCGCCAGCTGGCCCAGCGCCTTCAGGCCCGCGACCAGTTCGCCGATATGCGCATCGACGTCGGCGACGGCCTGCGTCGTCTGTGGCGCGTCCGGCCCGTTGACATGCCCGGCGGTGTCGACTTCATCGAAATAGAGGGTGACGAAGCGCGGGCGAATAGCGGCCGGGCGGCGCAGCACATCCAACACATTGTTTACCCGCTGGGTCGGACTGATCGCCTCGTTGAACTGTGCCCAGTCGCTCGGTCGCGATCCGTTGCTGATCGTATAGGGCCATTCGGCCGCCTTGGTGCCGCCCCAGGCGACGTTGGAACCGGGCCAGAACATGGTCGCGGTGCGTACGCCCTGCTTCTCGGCGGTGATCCAGATCGGTTCGGCCTCGTTCCACCAATAGGGATCGTCGCTGGCCATGGTGAACTTGTCCTTGGGCCGGCTTTCATCTTCCATATTGTTGGCGACGATACCGCTGCGATCGGGGCGGTCACCGGTGACGATCGCCCAGTGATTGGGGAAAGTCTTGGTAGGGAAGGAGGGGCGCATCGACGCCTCGACTCCCGCTGCCGCCAGCGCGTTGAGATTGGGGGATACGCCGCGGGTCAGATAATCGGGGCGAAAGCCGTCGATTGATACCAGCAGGGTCACCGGTGCGCGCTGCTCCATTTGCACTTTAGGGGCGGTGCGCTGCGTTTCGACGGTGACGCAACCGCTGAGCGCAGTGACGGCGAGAAGGGCGGAGGCGAGATTACGGATCAACATGGCGACTCTTGTTTTTGCTCTGTGCAACAATAGTCGCTTAGCAGCGATGCCATGACGGTAAAGTGACGTTTTGGTAGGCTTTATGCGAGCGGCGCGCGTAACGCCATCCAGGCCGCCTTCTTCGCCTCGCGCGAAAAGCTGGCATAGGCGCCACTGGACGAAGGCAGGTCGATCAGCGCCAGCCCCGGCCGGTCGCCCAATTGCCGCCGCCCGTGCAGGGCCGCTGTCTTCCCGTTGAAGCCGATCGCCCGAAGCGCGGGCAGGCGTTCCACGAACAGCCCGAGGTCGCGCAGTTCCGCGCCTTTGATACTGCTGTCCAGGCTACCCGGTCGCTCAGCGCTTTCTATCACGTCCCACAGGCCGACGCCCAATGCGCGCAGCCTTTTCAGGCGCATCGCATAGGGCTGGCGGCGCAGATCCTCGTCCAGCACATCACCCAGCAAGTCCCAGAATGCATTGCCGCGATGGGCATAATATTCACCCTGCCGGATCGAGGCGTCACCGGGCAGGCTACCCAGGATCAGCAGGCGCGTATTGGCATCGACGCTGGGCGGAAAGGCTGCCTTGCGCTGCGCAGGCATCTGACCAAGGCGCAGCGCCATGAGCGATCAGACGTTGAAGCGGAACAGCATGATGTCGCCGTCCTGCGTCACATATTCCTTGCCTTCGGAGCGCCACTTGCCCGCTTCCTTGGCACCGGTTTCGCCATTATACTGGACATAGTCCGCATAGGCCATGGTTTCCGCGCGGATGAAGCCCTTTTCGAAATCGGTGTGGATCGCGCCGGCGGCCTGCGGGGCCTTGCTGCCCTTGGCCACGGTCCAGGCGCGCGCTTCCTTGGGGCCGACCGTGAAGAAGGTGATGAGGCCAAGCAATTCGTAACCGGCGCGGATGATGCGGGCGAGGCCGGCTTCGGTCAGACCCAGCGCTTCGAGATATTCGGCGCGCTCGTCGATCGGCATGGTGATGAGTTCGGCTTCAATCGCGGCGGACACGATCACCGCCTTGGCATTTTCCGCCGCAGCCTTTTCGAACACGCGGGCCGAATGCGCGTTGCCAGTGGCGGCGCTTTCTTCCTCGACATTGCAGACATAAAGGACGGGCTTGGACGTCAGCAACTGCGCCTGTGCGAAGAGGCGCTCTTCCTCGACATCCTTCGGCACGGTCAGACGCGCAGGCTTGCCGTCGCGCAGCAGGTCGAGTGCCTGACCCAGCACGGACGCGGCGGCCTTGGCTTCCTTGTCGCCCTGCGCCGCTTTCTTGGCGAGGTTGGGGACGCGCTTTTCCAGGCTTTCCAGGTCGGCCAGCATCAGTTCGGTTTCGACCGTGTCGGCGTCGGCGATGGGATCGACCTTGCCCTCGACATGGGTGATGTCGCCATCTTCGAAGCAGCGCAGCACATGGACGATGGCGTCGGTTTCACGGATGTTCGCGAGGAACTGGTTGCCAAGGCCTTCGCCCTTGGACGCGCCGCGCACCAGCCCGGCGATATCCACGAAGCTCAGCTGCGTTTCGATGATCTTGGCGCTGCCGCCGATCTTGGCGATGGTCTGGAGCCGGTCGTCGGGCACGGCGACGCGGCCTTCATTCGGCTCGATCGTGCAGAAGGGGTAATTGGCCGCCTGCGCCGCCTGTGTTTCGGTCAGCGCATTGAACAGGGTGGACTTGCCTACATTGGGGAGGCCGACGATACCGCAACGAAAACCCATTTGACTGCCTTACAAGATCGGAAAGAAGAATTGCCGGGCCGATAGCGCTTTGTGCATGGAAAGGCCAGCCTTGGGCTTAGCCAAGGGTAGGACAAAAGGCGCAGTTGATAAGCGTGGGGCCAGTACGGCATGGGGAGGATGGCTGGAGGCGATATGGAACAGACGAGCGAAACCCACTGGATCGACCAGAATGGCCGGTCGTGGAAGAAGCGGCCGGCGCATGAAACCGGCGCGATGGGCCGCTGCCCGCGCTGTGGCGAGGGGCATATCTTCACCGGCTTTCTGACGGTACGCGACCATTGCGAGCTGTGTGGTCTGGACTATAGTTTCGCCGATCCGGCCGATGGTCCCGCCGTATTTGTGCAACTTTTCGCCTGTGTGCCGGGCGTGGTGTTCATCGTGATGCTGGAGATCATGGCGCGGCCGGGCCTGTGGGTGCATCTGGCAGTCGGCATACCGGTGCTGATATTGACCGCGATATTGCCGTTGCGGCCGATCAAGGGCTGGCTGATCGCCGCCCAGTTCACCACCCGCGCGCAGGAGGCGGGCACTGCCGCGCTATGGGCGAAGCTGCATAACGGGGAGCCGCGCGGTTAGGGCTTGGCCGCCACCTTGATCTCGAACAGTTTCGGCCAGTTCTTGCCGGTGATGAAGACCCGGTCCTTCTCCGCGTCATAGGCGATGCCGTTGGCGACGGCTTCGCTGTCGGTGACGCCAGCGGCCTTGCGCAGGGGGGTGACGTCAATCCAGTCGATCACCGCGCCGGTCGCGGGATCGATGCGAGCTATGCGGGTATCGTACCAGATATTCGCCCAGATCTCGCCGCGCACATATTCCAGTTCGTTGAGGCGTTCGACCGCATGGCCGTTCCAGGTGACGGTGATACGGCGCTGTTCGGCCAGGCTCTCGGGATCGAGGAAGCGCAACTGGGCGGTGCCGTCGCTCATGATGAGACTATGGCCATCCTGCGTCAGGCCCCAGCCTTCACCTTCATAGCGGAAATCGGCAATGGGGTGGAAATCCTTCAGATTCCATACAAAACCCCTGCGGTGGCGCCAGGTCAGGCTGACCAGCCGGTCCTGCCAGTTGACGATGCCCTCACCGAAATAGGGCGGTTCGATAATCCGGCTTTGCAGCACTTTCCCGGTTTTCAGGGCGACCTTGCGCACCTCGGACTGTCCCTCCAGCCCAGTGCTCTCATAGAGGTCGCCGTCGAGATAGAAGAGTCCTTCGGTGAAAGCCGAAGCGTCATGGGGATAGGTCTTGACCAGCGTCCAGCGCGTGTCGGCAGCAGCCGGCGCGGTCAGGGTGAAGGCGCAAGCGAGCGCCAGCAGGATGCGCTTCATTCGGCGGCCTGATCTTGAATGGCGGTGGCGAGCCAGGCGGGCAGGGTGGCGGGGTCGATCGATTCCACCCGATGCAGTTCGATCGACAGGCCCAGATCGGGCAGGGCGGCGCGCTGGCGCTTCTCATCCGCCTGCGCCAGCGGCACGGCGATCAGCCGCCGGTTCACCTTGTTGCGATAATGCATGCGGGCGGTGTTTTCCTGACCCACATAGCAGCCCTTGTCATAATCGACGCCGTGCAATTCCTCTGCATTGGTTTCCAGCCAGAGCGTCTGGTCCTGCCCCAGTTCGTCCGCGCCCTCGAACACGCCCAGCGACAGGCGGTGGGCGCGGAAGGTAGCGGAGGCATCGCCGGCATCGGCAGGCGCGAGCCAGCGATGGCCGAGCGCGGCGAGGCGCGGGTCGAGCGGGCGATCAGCCGCGTCGAGCGACCAATGTACGGCCAGACCGTCCTCACGCGCAATCACGGCCTTGCGACGCAGGCGGTAGAGGGTCAGTCGCTTGGCGAGGGCATCGGCCTGCGCGGCTTCGCAGTCGATGAGTACATCGTCGCCGTCCGCCCACAGGATGAAGTCGAACAGCGCCTTGCCCTGCGGCGTGAGCAGCGCGGACCAGCGTGGCTCCCCTTTCGCCAGTTTCAGGACATCACGGGTCAGCAGGCCCTGGAGCAGGGGCTTTGCTTCCTCGCCGGAAATTCTCAGGATCGCGCGGTCGGTCAGGGTCGTGCCAGTCATGGCCCCTAAGTAGGCGCGGCACGGCATTTAGCCAAGCCTTATGCCGTCGCCATCCGGTTGCGCCGCGCGGTCGCTATGCCGTCGCTGGCGAAGAGGATGAGGCCGACCCAGATCAAGCCGAAACTGGCGATCTGGCCGCCGCTCAGCTTCTCGCCGAACAGCAGGATGCCGCTCAGGAACTGGAGCGTGGGGGCCAGATATTGCATCAGGCCCAGTGTCGCCATCGGCAGGCGCTGGGCAGCCATGGCGAACAGCACCAGCGGAACGGTGGTCACCGCGCCGGAGATGATGAGCAGCGCCGTGGTCGGCCCGTCCTGTCCGAAGCCGGTTCCGCCATGGCTGAGTTCCCAGAGCAGATAGGCAATCGCGAGCGGCGTCAGCAGCGCGGTTTCCACACCCAGCCCGGTCATGGGCGCAACCGGCGTCAACTTGCGCAGCAGGCCATAGAAGGCGAAGCTGAAGGCCAGCGACAGGCTGATCCACAGGGTTGTCAGCGCCGAAGCAGCGAGGATGGCGACGCCGACCGAAGCCACGGCGATCGCCAGCATTTGCGGCCGGCGCAGTCTTTCCTTGAGCACCAGTACGCCCAGCGTCACATTGACCAGCGGATTGAGGAAATAGCCGAGGCTGGCCGCGACGACATGGCCTTCATTGACCGCCCAGACATAGGTCAGCCAGTTGAGGCCGATCATGATCGCCGAACCCGCCAGCGGCAGCACCAGTCGACGGTCGCCTAGCGCCGCAATGAAGGGGGGTATCCCCTTGCGCATGGCAAGAATGGCCAAGATGAGCAGCAGCGACCAGAGGATCCGCTGGGTCACGATCTCCACCGGGTCGACATGATGAAGCAGGCGGAAGAAGAGCGGCAGCAGCCCCCACAGGCCATAGGCGCCCAGCGCCGCAACCACGCCCTTGCGCGCTTCGAGATGATCCTGAGTCAGAAAATGCCTCCGCCCAGGAACAGGCGGAGCGCGCCGAATGCCGCCACGATCAGGCAGAAATTCTGCCCGCCCTTCTTCGAGGACATGAGGCCGATGAAAGCGCCGAACAGGGCCATCGGCACCAATATCCAGTTGAGCGCCCCCAGAAGCGGGAAGACCGCCGGGATCATCAGGACGAGGGTGACAAGGCCGATAAAGCCTGACAGGATATTGAGCATGGCGGCGACCATGGCCGTTCATCTGTCCCGGATCAAGACAGTGGGACAAGGCCAGTCGATCATGACTGGCCATCTATGCCAAAAATCGGCAGATTCACCAAAAGTCCTAACGGAAAATTAACCTCTGCTCTTCAGGACTTGTTTACGAAGGAGTGAAGGATGGCGCGTTTCCGGTCTGTTGGCATGATGTCCCTGGTTCTGGCGCTGGCCGCCTGTGGCAAGGGGGACAAGGAGGCCAGCCTTGCGTCGCTCGACGCGCAACTGACCGACAATGCGACCGACCCGGCGCTGAAGGGCGCGCTGGCCGATCCGATCGTGGTCGATCCGCAACTGGTGGGCCAGTCTAACCGTAATGCCGTGCGTTCGGCCGACAAGCCCGCCAATGGTGCTGTGCCGGTGCTGCCCGGCGATGCCGGCGCGGCACAGGCGGAGGCGGTGAAGCTGGCCGGAGGGAAACTGCTGAGCGCACCCGCCGCGACGCAGGGGGAGGCGCTGGCCTCCACCGTGACGCTGGGCGCCGTCGCCCGTGACGGCGCGGGGAAGGGCAATTGCGCCAAGAAACTGAATTACGGCATGGAATGGGCGCAGCGGCTGCCCGAACCCTTTACCCTTTATCCCGGCGCCCAACTGACCGAGGCGGCGGGGACGCAGGTGGATGGCTGTACCCTGCGCGCAGCAAGCTTCGTGACGCCGGCGCCGCGTCAGGGCGTGATGGACTATTATTACACGCTGGCCCGCCGTGCCGGCTATGACGGCGAGCATAAGGTGATGGGCGGCGATCATGTGCTGGGCGGGACGCGCGGCGCCGATGGCAGCGCCTATTTCATCCTCTTCACCGATGCGCCGGGCGGCAAGACCAGCGTCGATATCATCGCCGACAATGGACGCTAAACGCGTTTTGCGACAGCGAGTTGGACAGGTGTTTCGGATTTTGCGATTTTAAGTGGCTGAAATGCCGGTGTTTTTCTGCGCCGTGGCGTGATACTGTCGCATAGGCATCCTATTTGTCTTTATAATCAATCGCTTGCTGTTGATTAGTGGCGGAAGAACAATGTGACCGACGCGACATGATTGACGCGGGTGTTGCCGGCGCGCTGGTTGACCAACTGGTTGAGATAGCCGACCTCCAGCGTCGATGCGCCGGGCAGGCCGATCTCTGCGCCGACGAAGCTGCGGAGCTGGTCGAAGCCGGCGCGGGCGCCCCAATCGGTGTCGTTGAGTGCGGCGAACCCCTCCGCATAGACCAGTGCGTTGACCGCATCGCTGCCGGGCTTGAGCGGTTTTTCGTAGCGTAGCATTTCACGCAGGCGCCAGCCCATGTCATCGCCGTCGGACCGCCAGCGCTGTTCCAGCCGGGTGCGGGAGGAGAGTTCGCCGCCCCATGGCTTGCCCAGCGACCAGCTCAATTGCTGGAAGCTACGTTCTTCATTGATGTCCTTGCCGCCTTCGATCGGCACGACGACATGGGCATAGCCCTGATAGAGGGTCATGGCAGGCGAGAGTTTCCAGCCGAGCGCGCCGCGAAAGAGCGACTGGTCGACGCGCGATATGCCGTCGCCGATGCGCGGCTGGATTTCCGCGAAATAGACCAGTTCGTCCTTGATCGACCCCATGGCGGTCAGGTTGAGCCAGAATTGCTCGTCCTCGCTGGTCGCCGCACCGGCCGGGCTGGAGAGGAGGGCAAGGCAGGCGGAAAAGCAGGCAGCAAGGCGGCGCATGATGGTCCTTGAAACAGGAATGGGGAGCTTCCCGTCACCTTAATGCGCGCGCGTTGCTATGCTGTTTCCCGACCGTGAGTTTGTGTCCGGCGCAACGATGGTTTGCGCCGGACTTTCAACGACATCAGGTGATGACGCTTGGCTTGTCCATGCCGGTATAGCCGCTGATATCGGCGACTTCCTGCGCGGCGGCGATCAGCGGGGCGAGGGCATCGCCCGTTTCCAGCCCCCGATCGCCGTCCGGGCCGACATAGCGTTCGATATAGACGCGCAGGGTTGCGCCTTCCGTGCCGGTGCCCGACAGGCGGAACACGACGCGCGATCCATCCTCGAACAATATGCGCACGCCCTGATTGCGGCTGACCGACTGGTCGGTGGGATCGGTATAGGCGAAATCATCGGCGCTCTTCACCGTGCCGCCGCTGTTGCCGGTGCCCGGCAGGGAGGCCAGGCTGTCGCGCAGCGCGGCCATCAGGGCATCGGCCTTGTCCTTGGCGATCGCTTCATAATCATGGCGGGCATAATAATTGCGGCCATAGGTCGCCCAATGATCGGTCATGATGGCGGCCACGCTCTGCTGGCGCACGGCGAGGATGTTGAGCCAGAGCAGCACGGCCCAGATGCCGTCCTTTTCGCGGACATGGTCGGACCCGGTGCCGGCGCTTTCCTCACCGCAGATGGTGGCCATGCCAGCATCAAGCAGGTTGCCGAAGAATTTCCAGCCGGTCGGCGTTTCATAGAGCGGCAGGCCCAGCTTTTCGGCCACCCGGTCGGCCGCGCCGCTGGTCGGCATGGAGCGGGCGATGCCTTTCAGGCCGGCCTTATAGCCCGGCGCCAGATGGGCATTGGCCGCCAGCACCGCGAGCGAATCCGACGGCGTCACATAGCTGTGCCGGCCGATGATGAGGTTGCGGTCGCCATCGCCATCCGATGCCGCGCCGAAATCTGGCGCGTCGGCGGCCATCATCCGGTCGTAGAGTTCCCTGGCATGGACCAGATTGGGGTCGGGATGGTGATGGCCGAAATCTGGCAGGGGGGTGCCGTTCATCACCGTGCCGGCGGGGGCGCCGAGGCGATGCTCGAAAATCTCCACGGCATAGGGGCCGGTGACGGCGCTCATGCTGTCGAAGGCGAGGGTGAAGCCGCTGGCGATCTGGGCGCGGATGGCCGCGAAATCAAACAGGCTTTCCATCAGGTCGGCATAAAGAGCGACGGGATCGACCACCTCGACGGTCATGCCGCCCAACTGACTGATACCGATCGCGTCGATATCGACATCGGCGGCGTCGAGCATCTTGTAGCTGTCGATCACCAGCGATCGGGCGGCGATGGCGTCGGTCACCTTTTCGGGGGCCGGACCGCCATTGCCGATATTATATTTGATGCCGAAATCCTCGTCCGGGCCGCCGGGATTGTGGCTGGCCGACAGGATGAGGCCGCCAAAGGCAGTCGACGAACGGATGAGGTGCGAGGCGGCGGGGGTGGAGAGGATGCCGCCCTGACCCACGAGCACGCGGCCAAAGCCGTTGGCCGCCGCCATCTTGATGACGATCTGGATGACTTCGCGGTTCAGGTATCGGCCATCGCCGCCCACCACCAGAGTTTCACCCGCATAGCCATCCAGGCTGTCAAACACCGACTGAACGAAATTCTCGGCATAATGGGGTTGTTGGAAAACCCGGACCTTTTTGCGCAGGCCGGACGTGCCCGGCTTCTGGTCGTTGAACGGCGTCGTGGAAACGGTCTGAATCACCCAAAATCCCCTGAACTGCGTGTACGCACTGCAACATTCCTGGGCCTTATGGCCCGGCAATGTTGCAACGCGCAATCGGGTTAAGGAAATTCAGTCGGTCAGCCGCCGGGCAATCTCGTTCATGAAGCGGACGTCGTCATTCTTCGCCAGCCATTCGGCCTCGGCACCGATCGCGCCCAGCATGTCGGCCAGCGCGTCCATCTCGTTCTTGGCATAATTGCCCAGTACATAGCCATGGACCTTGTCCTTGTGCCCCGGATGACCGATGCCGATGCGGACGCGGCGAAAATCATTGCCGATATGCGCGTCGGTCGAACGCAGGCCGTTATGCCCGGCATTGCCGCCGCCGCGCTTCACCTTGACCTTCATCGGTGCAAGGTCGAGTTCGTCGTGGAAGACGGTGACGTCCTGTGGCGTCAGCTTGTAGAAGCGCATTGCCTCGCCAATCGAGCGGCCGCTTTCGTTCATGAAGGTGGCGGGTTTCAGCAGGATGACCTTCTCCGTGCCGATCCGCCCTTCCTGCACCCAGCCCTGAAACTGCTTCTTCGGGGCCGAAAAGCGATACATGTCCGCGATCAGGTCCGCGACCATGAAGCCGACATTGTGCCGGTGCATCGCATATTGCTGCCCTGGATTGCCCAGGCCGGCCCAGATCTGCATCGAAATCCTCCAGAAAAGCAAAACCCCGCCCGAGCATGGCTCGAACGGGATTTCGCAAATAGCTTGACGCTGGAAAAGGCTTATTCGCCTTCGGCAGCAGTCTCGGCTTCCGCTTCGCCTTCGGCGCTCTTAAGAGCCGAGGGGGCCACGACGGTGGCGATGCTGAAGTCGGTGTCGGCATGCAGCGCCTTGGTGCCCTTGGGCAGGGTCACGGCGCTGATGTGCAGCGATTCGCCGACTTCCAGACCGGTCAGGTCGACAACGACCTCGTCAGGAATGTTGGCGGCATCGACGACCAGTTCGATATCATGCGCCACGATGTTCAGCACGCCGCCCTTCTTCAGGCCCGGCGAAGCGTCTTCGTTCGCGAAGCGCACCGGCACATGGACGTGGACGGTGGCATGTTCCGAAACGCGCAGGAAGTCGGCGTGCAGCGGACGGTCGGTGACGGGGTGGAAGGCCACGTCCTTGGCGAGGGTGCGGACGGTCTTGCCGCCGACTTCGACCATGATGACCGAATTGAAGAAGTGGCCGGTGCCGAGTTGCTTGTTGAGGAGCTTTTCCTCGACATGGATCGACAGGGGTTCTTCGTTCATTCCATAGATGACGGCGGGTACGCGGCCCTCACGGCGGAGAGCGCGGGAGGCTCCCTTGCCTGCCCGATCGCGTGCCTCGGCCGACAGCGTAAGCTGCTCGCTCATTGCGTGTCTCCAAAAGCAAATTGATGTACTTTCCCGCCACGCCTCCAGGGATGACCATCGCGGGAAGCGGGGCCTTTAGCAGGAAATGGCGGAAACGCAAGGGGTGGGCTATATTGAGTTCAGTAGCCGAGGACCGCCAGCAGTCTCTTCCTGCCTTCGTAGGTCTATCCATGCTCTTTCGCGATATGCTCGATCTGCGGAAATGCAATTTTCTAGGATGGCTACGGACACGGTCGTCTTTGCTTCATAAGCGGCGCGTAATTCCCGATGTATCAATCTATATTGCTTGTCGGGATTTCCGTGCCACGGAAGCCCTTCGATCATTCGCCGAACATTATTGGGATATGCCTTGATGCGCGATCGAAGGCGGTTTGCTTTGCCTACATACAGGCCGACCCCGTCTATTCGCCATTCGTAAATGCCTGCCATATCCATGTTGAATGGCGTTTCATTCACCAATTGATACCAGCCGTCCCTCAGTTTCAATGCCATTTCACTGCACCCGCGTGATCGTGAACCCCTTGGCCTTGAGCAGTTCGATCAGGTTCTCCCGCCCGGTCAGGTGGCCAGCACCCACCGCGATGAAGGGGCGGCCCTGCATCGGCTCGATCGCCTTCACCCAGTCGCGGTTGCGCTGCACCAGCACGGCTTCCTCGACCATGGGATCGGGCTGCTCGCCATTCTGGTCTTCCTTGGCGATCGCCTCCATGTCGCCCTTGCCCCACGCGGTGAGGATGCGGTCGTAGAGCGCCTTCATCCCCTTGGCTTCATGGATGGTCTGCACCAGCAGCGCCGACTGCGCGCTTTCAGGCAGCGTGTCGAAGGCCGCGAACTGCCGCTCCACCGTCTCCAGCCCGCCGATCGGCTTGCCGGCTTTCTTGTAGGTGGCGATCAGGACTGGTTCGACGCCGTCGCTCTGGCTGACGCCCAGATCCTGCTGACTGGCGGCGGACAGCAGCATTGCGGCGGCCCAGCTTTCATAACCGGACAAGAGCTGGCTGCTGGTGCCGCCATCGGCCAGTGCCTTGGTCAGGGCTGGCTTTTCGTCATCGGGTACGCGCTTTTCCAGCGGTGGCAGGCCGGGGCTGCGGCCCATTTTCTCGAACAGGGCCAGCGTCTTCTGCTCGTCCTGCAAGTCGGCGGCTTCCAGGATCAGCCGGTCGGATGCGCCCATGGCGTCCCTGATCGCCGGCGTCTCCCATGCAACGCCCTTGGGCAGGACATGGATGGTGCCGAACAGCCATCCGTTGAACGCGCCGCGCTGCACCTGCCACAGGGCCGGGCCGCCCTCGACCTTGGCCACGGGCTTGCTGTCCTGTCCGCAGGCCGCGACCAGCGTGAGTGCGAGCAGCGCCAGCAGGCGGATCAGGATCGGCTTCATGGTTTGACTTCCTTGAGGCGTTTGGTTCGAACGCCCAGCGCCTTGAGCTGGTCCTGCACACTGCCCTTGCCGGCCAGATGGCCTGCGCCGACGGCGACGAAGACGGTGCCGGGCTGGGCGAGGCGCGCCTTGATCCACTTGGCCCAGTTGGCGTTGCGGCCGGTTAGCAGCACTTGCGCCAGTTCCGGCGTTGCCTCCAGCGATTCGTTCATGGACGCGGCCAGCTTGTCCGGCTGCCCCGCCTGCCAGTAGCGCAGCAGGTCGCCAAATTCCTTTTCCATGTCGGGCAGGCCATCGACCGTGGCGTTCAGGAACTGCAATTGCTGGTCCATCGGCAGGCCGGCGAAGAAGCCCACCTGCTGCTCCACCGTCTCCAGCGCCTCGACCTTCTTGCCCGCGCCGGTGGCGGCGGTGCGCAGGATCTTTTCCGCGCCCAGGTCATTCTTGTAGCCCAGCTTCTCCAAGGGAGCGACCGACAGGGCCATGCCGCTCATCCACGGATTGAACATGTCGAATGTCTGCCAGGGCAGGCTGTTCGCCACCATGGCGGCCTGATATTTGACGCGGGCTTCGGGCGTCAGCCGATCGGACAGTTTTACTCCGTCCTTGGCCAGCGCCATGCCGGCCATGGTCGCGCCGATTGCCTGCGGATCGTCCGGCTCGATAATCTCCAGCACCAGCGTGTCCGACCGGTCGAAGGCGCGCTGCACATCGCCATGGAACCAGTCGATATCCGGCTTCATCACATGGACGGTGCCGAACAGATAGATGGTGGTGTCGACATCCTTCACCTGCCACAGGGCGGGGGTGGCGGTTTCAGCGGTGCGGGCCTGCGCGACGCCGCCGATCATCAGCAGCGCAGCAGCGATGGTGCGGGGGAGCGCCCGGAATAGCGTGGGGAGCATCTTCATGCCCCCTTCAATGGGGAGCATGCGGCGTCAGGGCAAGCTGCTTAACCCTGTTTCCCGCGGCTTTTCCTTGACCATGGCCATGCCATGCGCCAAGGCGCGCGACATTCTATAGAGCAATTTTTGAGGACTATCCGTGGCCGAAGGCAAACTGCTTTCCTTCCAGGACCTGATCCTGACCCTGCATGCCTATTGGGGGAAGCAGGGCTGCGTCATTCTCCAGCCGCTCGACATGGAAGTCGGCGCGGGCACCTTCCACCCCGCGACCACGTTGCGCGCGCTGGGGCCGAACGCCTGGAACGCCGCCTATGTCCAGCCCAGCCGTCGTCCCACCGATGGCCGCTATGGCGAAAACCCCAACCGGCTCCAGCATTATTACCAGTATCAGGTCATCATGAAGCCGTCGCCGGCGAACCTTCAGGAGCTTTATCTTGGGTCGCTGGTGGAGATCGGCATCGACCCGCTGGTGCATGATATCCGCTTTGTCGAGGATGACTGGGAAAGCCCGACGCTGGGTGCCTGGGGCCTTGGCTGGGAAGTGTGGTGCGATGGCATGGAAGTCACGCAGTTCACCTATTTTCAGCAGATGGGCGGGTTCGACTGCAAGCCGGTCGCGGGTGAGCTGACCTACGGCCTCGAACGGCTGGCCATGTATATTCAGGGCGTCGACAGCGTATACGACCTGAAATTCAACGATGCCGGCGTCACCTATGGCGACGTCTTCCTGGAAAATGAGCGGCAGATGTCGAAATGGAATTTCGAGGTCGCCGACACCGAAAAGCTGTTCCGCTGGTTCAAGGATTGCCGGGCGGAATATGACCAGTGCATCGACAATGGCGTGCCGCTGGCCGCGTTCGAGCAGGCGATCAAGGCCAGCCACACCTTCAACCTGCTTCAGGCGCGCGGCGTGATCTCCGTGCAGGAGCGCGCCAGCTATATGGGCCAGGTGCGCGACATGGCGAAGGGCAGCTGCGAAAAGTGGATGGAAGTGAACGGGTGGGCCGCGTGATGACTGACTTCCTCCTCGAAATCCGCTGCGAAGAAATTCCGGCGCGGATGCAGTTGAAGGCCTCCGACGACCTCGCCCGCCTCTTTGCCGAGGAAATGGCCAAGGCTGGCCTGAAGCCCGCGTCGATCGACAGTTTCGTGACGCCGCGCCGGCTGGCGCTGATCGCACGCGATTTGCCGCTGGAAACCGCGGCGGTTAGCGAAGAGTTTAAGGGCCCGCGCACCAGTGCGCCGGCGCAGGCGCTGGACGGCTTCCTGCGCAAGACCGGGCTGACGCAGGATCAGTTGGAAGATCGCGACGGCGTGTGGTTCGCCGTGGTGAACAAGCCCGGCCGCGCGACCACCGATGTGCTGGCTGAGGCCGTGCCCGCCGTGATCCGCGCTTTCCCCTGGCCCAAGTCGATGCGCTGGGGCACGGCCAGCCAGACGACCGAAAGCTTGCGCTGGGTGCGGCCGCTGAAGGGCATCGTCGCGATTTTGGGCGAAGACCTGGTCGATGTCGAGATTGAGGGCGTGCGGTCGGGCTATGCCACGCTCGGCCATCGCTTCCACCATGCCGGGGAGATCACCATCGGCGGCGCGCATGATTATGTCGAGAAGCTGCGCGCCTGCCATGTGATCGCCAGCCATCAGGAACGACAGGCGATCATCGCGGCCAAGGCCGACGAAGCCGCTGCCGCGCATGGTTACAGCGTGATCGAGGATAAGGGGCTGATCGCGGAAAATGCGGGACTGACCGAATGGCCGGTGCCACTGCTGGGCGATTTCGACCCGGCCTTCCTTGAGGTGCCGCCTGAAGTCATTCAGCTAACCCTGCGGATCAACCAGAAATATTTCGTGCTGCGCGATGCGGCTGGCAAGTTGGCCCCGGCCTTCATCTGCACCGCCAATATCGAGGCGAAGGATGGCGGCGCGGCGATCATCGCCGGTAACCGCAAGGTGCTGGCCGCGCGTCTGAGCGATGCCCGCTTCTTCTGGGAGCAGGACCGCAAGACGCCGCTGGCCGAACAGGCGAAGAAGCTGGAGCGGATTACGTTCCATGAGAAGCTGGGCACGGTTGCGGACAAGGTCGAGCGGGTGGCCAAGCTGGCTCGCTGGCTGGTGGAAGAGGGGATTGTCGGTGCCAGTGCTCCTGCGAAGGCAGGAGCCCAGGGCGACGAAGCGCAATCCGGCCCTGGGCTCCTGCCTTCGCAGGAGCACAAGGAAGAATTGGCCGATCTCGCCGAACAGGCCGCGCGTCTGGCGAAGGCGGACCTCGTCACCGAAATGGTCGGCGAATTCCCCGAATTGCAGGGCGTGATGGGCGGCTATTATGCTCGCGCCGAAGGCTTGCCCGATGCAGTGGCCGACGCCATCCGCGACCATTATAAGCCGGTCGGGCAGGGCGATGATGTGCCGACTTCGCCGGTGACGGTGGCGGTGAGTTTGGCGGATAAGCTGGATACGTTGATGTGCTTTTTCGCCATCGACGAGAAGCCTACCGGATCAAAAGACCCCTTCGCCCTTCGCCGCGCTGCGCTGGGTACAATTCGGCTGGTTCTAGAAAATAATTTGCGATTTAGTCTGGATGATACACTGGAGCGGATGACCGATGTAATCGCTTCAGGAAAGCAACTGGGTAACGATCTGGACGGCGCGCTTTTGGACAAGATTGCGTCTGGTGATGCTGGGCTTGTTTGGTTCTTCGCCGACCGCCTCAAGGTCCAGCAGAAGGAAGCCGGCGTTCGGCACGACCTGATCGACGCGGTGTTTGCGCTCGGTGGCGAGGACGACCTCGTCCGCCTGCTCGCCCGCGTGAAGGCGCTTCAGTCCTTCGTTGCGACTGACGACGGCACCAATCTGCTCGCCGGCTACAAGCGCGCCGCCAATATCCTCAAGAAGGAAGCGCCCGATCTTTCCGTCACCCCAGCGAAGGCAGGGGTCTCAGGCGACAGTGCGCCAACGCCTGAGATGCCAGCCTCCGCTGGCATGACGAATAAAGAACTGTCCTACACGCCCGAACAGGCCGAAGCTGACCTGCTCGCCGCGCTTGATGCTGCTGAGCCGCGGGCGGCGCAGGCTGTTGCGGCCGAGGATTTCGAGGGCGCCATGGCGGCGCTCGCGACGCTCCGCGCGCCGATCGACGCCTTCTTTGAAACCGTCACAGTCAACGACGCCGATCCGGCGAAGCGCACGACTCGCCTCGCGCTGCTGGCGCGGGTGCGTGCTGCGGTGCACAACGTCGCGGACTTTTCGAAAATTACGGGGTAAGGCAATTAAATTCCGAAACGAAGGGGAAATATGCGAAGTTAAGCGCGTTATTTCCTATTCTATTCTATCATAGGTCGCTATTTGCGACACTATTATTGCATCGCACAACACGGCAATCAGTGCAGGGAGAGCCGGTACCATGGTTACGACGGAAGAGGCCATCATGAACAGCAGCGCGACGCGTTATGTCTATCGTTTCGGCGGCGGCGTCGATGATGGCGGGCAGGGCGACCGGAACCTGCTGGGTGGCAAGGGCGCCAATTTGGACGGCATGGCCGCGATCGGCCTGCCGGTGCCGCCGGGCTTCACCATCACCACGGAAATGTGCACCCGCTATTATGTCGATGGCGGCCAATATCCTGAAAGCCTGAACGCCGAAGTCGCCAACGGCATCGCCCATATCGAGGGGATCACCGGCAAAAAGTTCGGCGACGCTGCCGATCCGTTGCTGGTATCGGTCCGTTCGGGCGCGCGCGCGTCGATGCCGGGCATGATGGACACGGTTCTGAACCTCGGCCTCAACGACGAAACCGTGGTCGGTCTGGCCAACACCTCGGGCGACGAGCGGTTCGCCTGGGACAGCTATCGTCGCTTCATCCAGATGTATTCGGACGTCGTGCTGGAACTGGACCATGGCGCGTTCGAGGAAGCGCTCGAAATCGCCAAGGAAGATAATGGCTATACGCTCGACACCGAGTTGACCGCCGACGACTGGAAGGCGCTGGTCGCCGAATATAAGGCGCTGGTGCAGAAGCTGTGGAACAAGCCCTTCCCGCAGGATGTGCATGACCAGCTGTGGGGCGCGATCTCGGCCGTGTTCGGCTCCTGGCAGTCGGAGCGCGCGAAGGTCTATCGCCGCCTGAACAACATCCCCGGCGAATGGGGCACCGCCGTCAATGTGCAGGCGATGGTGTTCGGCAATATGGGCGAAACATCGGCCACTGGCGTCGCCTTCACCCGCGACCCGTCGACCGGCGAAAACGCCTATTATGGCGAATATCTGATCAATGCGCAGGGTGAGGACGTCGTCGCCGGCATCCGCACCCCGCAATATCTGACCAAGGCCGCGCGCGAGCGGGCAGGGGCCAAGCCGCTGTCGATGGAAGAGGCGATGCCGGAAACCTATGCCGAACTGGCGAAGGTGTTCGAAATCCTCGAAACCCATTATCGCGACATGCAGGACATCGAATTCACGGTGCAGCAGGGCAAGCTGTGGATGCTGCAAACCCGTTCGGGCAAGCGCACCGCCAAGGCCGCGCTGAAGATGGCCGTGGACATGGCATCGGAAGGCCTCATCACCGAAGAGGAAGCCGTCGCCCGCGTCGATCCCGCCGCGCTCGACCAGTTGCTCCACCCGACGCTCGATCCCAGCGCGCCGCGCGACGTGCTGACCAAGGGCCTGCCAGCTTCGCCGGGCGCGGCATCGGGCCTGATCGTGTTCGACGCCGACACCGCCGAACGTCGTAACGAGCTGGGTGACGCGGTCATTCTGGTGCGCGTCGAAACCAGCCCGGAAGATATTCACGGCATGCACGCGGCCAAGGGCATCCTGACCGCGCGTGGCGGCATGACCAGCCACGCTGCCGTGGTGGCGCGCGGCATGGGCCGCCCCTGCGTGTCCGGCGCGGGTGGCCTGTCGATCGACAATGCCAACAAGATTTTGAAGATCGGTGGCCGCGAGTTGAAGGAAGGGGATATCCTGACCATCGACGGGTCGACCGGTGAAGTCATGGCCGGCGAAGTGCCGACCGTGCAGCCCGAACTGGCCGGCGATTTCGGCACGCTGATGGTGTGGGCCGACAAGGTCCGTCGCCTGAAGGTGCGCGCCAATGCCGAAACGCCGCAGGACTGCAAGGTGGCGCGGGAGTTCGGCGCGGAAGGCGTGGGCCTGTGCCGGACCGAACATATGTTCTTCGACGCGGCGCGCATCACCGCCGTCCGTGAAATGATCCTGGCCGACAGCGAGAAGGGGCGCCGCACCGCGCTCGACAAGCTGCTGCCGGAACAGCGGGACGATTTCGCGCAGATATTCATGGTGATGGCCGGCCTGCCGGTCACCATCCGCCTGCTCGATCCGCCGCTGCACGAATTCCTGCCGCACGGCGAAGCGGAGTTCGAGGAAGTGGCCAAGGCCGCTGGCGTGGGCGTGGAAGCGCTCAAGCGTCGTGCCGCCGAACTGCATGAGTTCAACCCGATGCTGGGGCATCGCGGTTGCCGCCTGGGCGTGACCTATCCCGAAATCTACGAGATGCAGGCGCGTGCGATCTTCGAAGCGGCGCTGATCGTCAAGCAGCGCAGCGGTGATGCGCCGATCCCGGAGATCATGATCCCGCTGGTCGCGACCAAGAAGGAGCTGGAACTGATGAAGGCGATCGTCGATCGCGTCGCAGCCGAAGTGTTCGAAGAGCAGGGCAGCAGCGTCGATTATCTGGTCGGCACCATGATCGAACTGCCGCGCGCGGCGCTGAAGGCTGGCGAGATCGCCGAAGTGGGTGAATTTTTCTCCTTCGGCACCAACGACCTGACCCAGACGACGATCGGCATCAGCCGCGACGATGCTGGCCGCTTCCTGACGCAATATGTGGACAAGGGCATCTTCGCCCGCGATCCCTTCGTCAGCATCGATGTGGAGGGCGTGGGCGAGTTGATCCAGCTCGCCGCCGAACGGGGTCGCAAGACCCGCTCCGGCATCAAGCTGGGCATTTGCGGCGAACATGGCGGCGACCCGGCATCGATCGCCTTCTGCGAGCAGACCGGTCTCGATTATGTATCGGCATCGCCCTATCGCGTGCCGATTGCCCGCCTCGCGGCGGCGCAGGCGGCGCTGGCGAAGAAGTGAGATAAGGAAAAGGGCGGGGCATCAACCCCGCCCTTTCTCTTTGTGGCAATGCCTGTTCAGCCGAACAGGCCGCGCTTGTGGCCGGTGGCCAGATCCTGCGCCTGCTGGCGCCAGTTTTCATGACTGATCGTACCGGGCTGTAGGCCGAGCCGCGCCTCCAGCGCACCTTCCTGCTCGCTATTGAGCGCCGCAATCTGGCCGTAGCGATGATAGCCCGCCTCGTTCAGCGCCACTTCCTGCGCTTCGCTGATGCCACTGATCCTGCTCAGATCGTCGCGGCCATGCACCGCGCCGGCTACCGCCGTTGCCGTGCCAGCCCCGATCGGCCCGGCCGATTGCCGCTCCAGTTCCGCGATCCGGCTGTTGGCGGCCTCAATACGGGTATCGCGGTCCTTGATCGCCTGTCGGTGGGCGATCTGTTCGTCGCGCCACAGCCGCCGATATTTGCCGCGACCGCTCATCATCAGGCCAAAAAGCCAGCCGATGACCAGCGCGATAAGCAGCAGCGCAAGCTCGTTCAGATTGAAGCTCATCATGGCATCCTCCTGCCTGCACCAACGAAAAACGGGCGCGAAAAGTTGCCCGGCCATAAAAGTGCAAGAAAGAGAAAAAAGGGGCTTGCTCAATCCGCTAAGCGCTTCTATCTGCGCCTCTCCAACGCACCCGTAGCTCAGCTGGATAGAGCATCAGACTACGAATCTGAGGGTCGGACGTTCGAATCGTTCCGGGTGCACCATTGGAAACATTGTGACAGGTAAGGGCTTTAAGCCTTTGCCTTTGCAGAAAAAAGTGCACCCGTAGCTCAGCTGGATAGAGCATCAGACTACGAATTTGAGGGTCGGACGTTCGAATCGTTCCGGGTGCACCATTCTCCCTTTCGAAGGCGGAAAAATCAGGCGGCGAGAGCCGCCTTTTTCTTTGCCCTCACCCCGTCGCCAGCGCGACCATGGCATCGATATCGACATGCGTTTCGAGCAGCGCGGCAATCTCGTCCAGCGCATCCTCGACCGACCTGTCATAGTCTACACCCGCCGACTCCCCGCCCAGCCGCCGCAACAACGCATCGCGCAACTCGGTGCTGCCCAGCAGGCCATGGACATAGCTGCCCATTACACGTCCATCCCGGCTGACCGCCCCGTCCGGCCGTGCGCCATCCAGCAGCGCGAAGGGGCGATCGCAATCCGGGCCGGCGGTGACACCCATATGCATTTCATAGCCGCCAAAATCGGCATCCAGCGCGCGGCCTCGCACCTGCTCCAGCGTCTTGCCTTCGGACAGGCGGGTTTCGACGTCTAGCAGGCCGAGGCCCGCAACCGATCCGGCCGGTCCCTCCAGTCCATCGGGGTCGGCGATCGTCTGCCCCAGCATCTGATAGCCGCCGCACAGGCCCAGCACGGCTCCGCCGCGCCGGTGGTGGGCACGGATGTCGATATCCCAGCCCTGCGCCACCAGCGCGCGCATGTCGGCGATCGTCGCCTTCGATCCCGGCAGGATCACCAGCGCGGCGTCGCCGGGCAGGGGCCGGCCGGGGCCGATCATGCGCAGGTCGATGCCCGGTTCGAGCTTGAGCGGGTCGAGATCGTCGAAATTGGAAATGCGCGGCAGGACCGGGCAAGCCACGACCAACGGCGCAGCCGCGGAGGAACTGCGCCGCTCCAGCACGACCGCATCCTCGCTCGGCAGGCGGGCGACGGCGTTCAGCCAAGGCACCACGCCAAAGCCGCGCCAGCCCGACAGCGCTTCGATCTGGCGGTAGCCATCCTCGAACAGGGCCGGATCGCCCCGAAATTTGTTGATGAGGAAACCGCGGATCATCGCGGCATCGTCGGGATCGATCACCGTGCGGGTGCCGACAACGGCCGCGATCACGCCGCCCCGGTCGATATCGCCGACCAGTATCACCGGCACGTTGGCGGCGCGGGCAAAGCCCATATTGGCGATGTCCCCGACGCGCAGGTTGATTTCGGCGGGCGATCCCGCGCCTTCGACCACGACGATGTCGCACTGGTCGCGCAACCGCTCATAGCTTTCCAGAACGGAGCCCAGCAGTTCACCGCGCGCGCTGCGGAAATTGCCCGACCCCAGCGCGCCACGTACATGGCCATGCACGATCAGTTGGGATGTGCGGTCGGCCTGGGGCTTCAGCAGCACCGGGTTCATGTCCGTGTGCGGCGCCACGCCACAGGCGATCGCCTGCAACGCCTGCGCCCGGCCGATCTCGCCTCCATTCTCAGTGACGGCGGCATTGTTCGACATATTTTGCGGCTTGAACGGGCGGACCTCATAGCCCCGGCGCCTGAGCGCGCGGCATAGCCCCGCCACCAGCACCGATTTGCCGACGTCCGATCCGGTTCCCTGCAACATGATAACGCCCATGGATCGCTCCTGAAGGCGGAGCGGCACGATAGCAAGAGGATCAGGCGACGATCGCCGCCATGCCGCAGCGGCGTTGATGCACGCGCACCTCGGCCGCGCCGACCCGGACGCCCAACGTAGCGGTGACGCTGTTGATGATGCCGTCCAGCAATGGCGCAGTGGTGCCCAGCACGGTGCCGACCAACGGGCTGAGCGGACTGTTGCTGACGGTCAGGCCCAGCAGCGACACCTGAACCTGCGTCTGCCCGGCGAGGCTGGCGGCAATGCCCTGGGTCAGATCCTGCGTGCTGACGGTCTTGGCCTGCTGCGCGCTGATTTCGGCGGGAGAGAAATGGACATTATGGGTCTGGGTCCCGCCCAGACTGATATTGGCGTAGCCGGTAACGCGCGTCCCCAAAGTCTGCGCGAGCAACGCGGCGCGCGGGTTGGCGGGGACGGAGAAGTTGGTGAGGGCATTCATGTCGACATCGCCCAGCGCGGCGGTGCCGACCGATGGCGTGACGGCTAGCGTGACGCCGCCATTTTCGCCGCACTGGATATCGGACAGGCGGGCCTCTGCCGCTGCCAGTTCGACATAGAGGGGGATACGCACCGACGCGATGCCCGACAGAGCTGTGGCAACGGAGCTTTCCAGATAGAGGCGCGTCTGGGCTGTTCGCAGCACGATGTCACGCTTGGCGGTGACGCTCATCAATGGCGATCGGGTCTGGCCTTCGCCTGTCACCAGCATCAGCCTGGTGCTGCTGAGGCCGGGGACGGTAACATGGAGATCCATGGGGATGGTGGTGCCCGAAGGCGGGCTGAGTACCATGCGCAGCATCGAGAAGGCATCGAGCAGAATATTGGGCTGTCCGCTGGCATTGGCGGCGCCGCGCATCGGGCCGAGATCGATGATGTCGCTGAGCCGCACCGAGCGGCCCGGTATTCGCCCCGCCAACGCCAGAAGCGTATTGGCGGCGGCATTGTTGCCAGCACTGTCGGCCATTGCACCGAGCAGGTCTGATAGCGGTATCTCCCGGTCGAACAGCGCGCCATAAGCCTCGCCATCCCGCCCGGTCCGCACCCGCAGCGCGTCGGCGACGCGCAGCAGGTCGAGATTGGCGCTGACCAGACCATTATAGTCCATCACCGACAGGTTGAGTTCTGTCCCCGCCAGTTTGGATAGCAGCATGTTGGGCAGGCCACCGCTGAGCGAGGCCAGGCCGGTGCCGAGCGAGAAGGCCGCAGCATCGGTGCGCGCTGCTGTGGCACGGGCGCTGAGGTCTATGCCGTCGCGCCCGACCAGCAGGCGACCGAAGAAGAGGGGAGCACGGCGGCGCAGTTCTACCCGCATGGCGCCCCCGGCCGCATCGCCGGAACGAAACCGTTGCTCCACCGGCAGGGACGGATCGGCGGCGTAGCTGCCCGTGTCGAGCGCCGCCAGGGCGACACCGCCGACACCGCTCTGGCCGATCAGTTGCTCAGCCGCGGAGCGCCCGCCGTCGGCGGCGGCAAGCGCGGCTGCATCCGCCACGCCCTGCAGTTCGCGGCGGGCAAGATAGACCGACCCCAGATCGACGGCGACGGTCGCAGCCCCCGCCAGCATGAACAGGGAACCGGCAAGGATGAGGGTGACGCCCCCTCGCCGATCCCGTGCCAGTGCCCGAAGGTGCGACGGGCACATCATTGGCTGGAAATCCGCACGACGGCGCTGCGTTCCAGCGTGCCGCCGGGCAGGGGAACCGGGATGGCCGCGAACAGCGGGGCATTGGCCAGATTGTAGCGCAGCGTTACGGTATAATAGCCGCTATTCTCTCCGGTCGTAACGCCGATCGTCTGTGCGGCGGGTGCGGGGAAGGCCGGGCGGGCAGCCACGACGCTCTGATCCACCAGGCTGCGGCGCTCGGTCGTGCTCAGCCCGGCCACCGATGCACGGGCGGCGTCATTGGCCGCCTGTTGCAGGCTGTGCGCGGTCATGAACCAGCTACCATAGGCCAATATGCCCATCAGCAGCAGGATCAGTAGCGGCAGGGCAAAGGCCGCCTCGATGAGGCTGCTGCCAGCCTGATGGCGGATGAGCCGGATCAGCAGCCGGCACGAGCGGGCAGGGATGCTTGCGTAGGACATGAAGGCGATAATGGCCCTCGCTGTTCAAGATCGAGTTTGCCGGAAGCGCTTCGGATTTGACGGGTTTTATGTAGGCCTGGATGTCGATATCGGGGCGGGAAGCAGCGGTTTCGCGCAAAGATTGCACAGGCGCGCCGCATTCCATCCGTTCCGGACGTTGTTGACGGCAAATCAGGGCGTGGCGAGCGGCGTGATGACGATGACGGCGCCCTCCGTGCCGTAAATGCCATGCAGGCGCGCGATGGCGGCATCGACTGGCGCGAGCGCGCCGCCATTGGTCAGCAACTGGGTGGCGAAGCGCATGTCGCCTTCCCCGCGCAGCACCCGTTCCAGCCGTTCGCGGAAGGCAGGACGGGCGGGCAGTTCGACCAGGTCGGCCACTGGCACATCCGCCAGACGATCTGCGCCAAGGCCGACCATGGCGCAGAAGCTGTCGTTCACCACATCGATGAAGCCGCGCATCGACACGCGGACATAGCCGACGCCGCCATGCACGCCCATGGCCTTCAGGATCGCGGATTTGACGTCGGCGAGCCGGTGGCGCTGCATGTCGGCGGTAATGTCCCGCAGCAGCAGCGCCACGCCGCCGGCAAAGGGAAAGGTCTGGACATGGAGCCAGACATCATCGCGGAAGGGCGAGGGGATATCGGCCGCGCTGGCCTCCCCGGAGGACAGGCTGTGGCGGATATGCGCTTCGGTCAGGGTGCCGGCCAGTTCGGGGAAGGCATCCCACAGCGTCTGCCCCTCCAGATGCCGGTCCCAGCGCTTGGCCATGGCCAGAGCGACGCCGTTGACATAATCGATGCTGAGGTCCGGCCCGCACAGCACCAGACCCTGATGGATGCGCGCCGCCAGTTCGAAGGTACGGTCGGGCGCGGGCGCCTCCTCGTCCCCTATCGCCATCGTCCGGAACCGATCCAACCCCATGAAGACATGGGTTTCGCGGCCATGATGCGTCACCATCACCGGTTCGCGCGATCCGACCTCCCGCCAATGGGCGAAGTTACGCACCAGTTCGGCTGCGGGCACGCTGCGCCTGCGACGATCATCGAGCATGTGACTGTCCCTCCCTTGCCATGAATGGAGGGCAGGATAAGCGAGACTACGATGATCGGATTGTCCAGTTCGATCCGTTATGGAAGAAGGCGGCGCTTAGAGCAGTTCCCGCTCGGCTGCTCCAAGTTTTTTGTTCGCAGCGTTTTAGCTGCGCTGGCCTTACGGCTCCGAGTCAGCAGGTGATTCCACCTGCTTGGAAAACGCTCTAAAGGCCGCGCTGATAGTCCAGCGCGTCGAGGATCTTGCCGCCGGCCATGAAGACGGCACCCGAACAGGCGAGCGCCAGCAGATGACCGCCCGTGCCGGGATATTGCTGCATATAGACATGGCCGCGCTCGGCCGCGCCCAGCGCCAGCGCATAGATGACCAGGAACGCCTCGAACTTGGTCTTGATGATGAAGAGGCTCTTGATCCGTTCCATGTCATCCCATCCGGCTTGCCCCGCCGTCAGAGAGACAAGTCGCCCGACAGCTGCAAATGGTCAACAAGAGTTAACCATGATTGTTCGATGCGGGCAATCAGCCGTGTGTCGCTCAAATCCTGGGGTTCGATCGATTCTGGCCAATATTGGGACACGATCTGCGCAATATCATCCAGCCGTGCCTCATCCACTAGAAAGCGCGGATCGATGTCGGCCGGATCGGCGACGACGCGCAGGCGCAGGCAGGCCGGGCCACCGCCATTCGCCATGGATTGCCGCACATCGACCGGCACCAATCGGCGGATCGGCCCATTACCGGCGATCATCTGCTCCAGCCAATGCCAGACCGATGGCGTCTCCTGCGCTTCGGTCGGCAGGATCAGCGCCATGCCGCCGCCATCAGGCAGGGTGACGAGCTGCGCGTTGAACAGATAGGATTTGATGGCATCGGTCAGGCTCACGGCGCTGGCCGGCACCTCGACAATCTCGACGCAGGGCAGGACGGCGCGCAAGGCAGCGTAGAAGGCTGCCTTGTCGGCGAAAGCCTGTTCATGGGTGAAGAGCACATGTTCGTTCGCCACGGCGACGACGTCATTATGGAAGGCGCCGGCCGCGATCGCTGCTTCGGACTGTTCCACGAACAGGGTGCGATCGGGATCGAGGCCATGGTTGCGGGCGATCGCCTTGCTAGCCTCGACATGCTGGCGCGCCGGGAAGGCACCGCCTGCGCGGCCGTAGACGAACACTTCCACGCCGGCCTCGCCATGGCTCTGCGCCAGCCGCATGTGGTTGGCCGCACCTTCGTCACCGAAAGGAGCCGGGATCGGATCATGCACGGCAAAGGTACGGCTGTCGGAAAAGGCGATGCGCAACTGGGCCAGCGTCTGTGGCCATTCATGACTGCGATGCGGCATGGTGACGAGATTGGCGACGGTCAGGTGGGTCCGCCCGTCCGCCGTGTCGCTGGCCGGAGAGATGGTTGCGGCATTGGCGGCCCACATGGAGGAAGCGGACATGGCCGCCGCGCGGATATGCGGCTCGGCATTGCCGACGTCCGTGCCCAGCTTCGACAGCCAGGCGACGTCGGGGCGCCATTGCGGCAGGAAAATCCCCTGGGTGAGGCCGAGGCGGATATTGCCGCGCATCTTCTCCAGCCCTTGCAGCGCTGCCGCGCGCGGGTGCGATACAGCGCCGGCATTGCGCGCGGAGGCGAGGTTGCCGAGGCTGAGGCCGGCATAATTGTGGCTGGGACCGATGATCCCGTCGAAATTGATTTCCCTGACGCTCATGCCCGCCCCGCCATGGTGAAGGAACCGCCGATTTCGAGGCCGAGCCGCGCTGCGCTGGAGGCGTCGAGCGATACGCCGCCCTTGTCTTCCTGCTGCACGAAGCCCCAGGTGCAGCGATAATCGGCCAGCCGGCCGGTCGCGATCAGCATCTTCTCCCCGCCCTTGTCGTGGGTGGCGGACAGAGTGACATCGCGCGCGCCGGCGATGGTGCGTAACTGGTCGATCTGTCCCACCATGGTCGGGCCGCCGTCGAAAATGTCGACATAGCCGGCATTGTCGAAGCCCTCCGTCTCCAGCATGCGCATCGCCGCGCGGCCATTGGGATGGGGCAGGCCGATGACGGCGCGGGCGCTGTCGGTCAGCATGGCGGTGTAGATCGGCGTCTTGGGCATCAGGTCGGCGATGAACTGGTTGCCGTTCACGGCATTGAATTCGTCCGCTTCCTGGAAATTCATGCCGAAGAAGCGGCCGGCAAGGCCATCCCAGAAGGGCGATCCGCCCGCTTCGTCGATCACTCCGCGCAATTCAGCCAGCACCTTGTCGCCGAAACGGCTGCGATGGGCGCGGATATAGAGATAGCGGCTGCGCGCCAGCAGGAGGCCCAGCCCCTCGGCGCGTTCGCGCGGGTGCAGGAACAGGCCGCCGACTTCCGCCGATCCTTCCAGATCGGTGGTGAGCGAGAGCATCTGCGCGCGGAAGGTGCGGCCCAGTTCCCGGCTATGCTGGGTCAGCACGCCCAGGCGATAGCTGTAGAAGGGCCAGCTTTGCCCAACGGTCGAGAAAATCTGGCAAGTGCCGCGCACCTGCCCCGTCTCGACATTTTCCAGCACCATGACGATCAGTTCGTCCTCGATGCCGTCGCCTTCGCGCGCCAATGCCTTTTCAGTACGCTCAAGTTTGGCCGCCAGCGCCTTGCGGTCGGGCGGCAGGTTAGTGAAGCCGCCGCCAGTCAGCTTGGCCATTTCATAGAGCGTTTGCAGATCGTCCGCGCGCGCGATGCGCATGATGAAGCTCAAGCGGTCATCCCCTCTGTCAGATTATGTCCTGGTATGAATTGCCCCCGCGCGATGCGCCAAAGGGCCAGTGCCGACAATTGCGCCCGTTCGGGCAGGCTGTCGGCCAGCAGAAATTCGGCGTCGCTATGGATGCTGCCGCCACGTACGCCCATGGTGTCGACAACCGGCACCCCGCAGGCGGCGATGTTGTTGCCGTCGCACACGCCGCCGGTATCGCGCCAGCCAATGCTCAGGCCGAGATCCGCGCCGCACTGGCGGACCAGTCCGAACAAGGCCTGGGCCTTGGCATCCATGGGCTTGGGCGGGCGACCGAAGCCGCCGTGCAGGTGCAGGCTGACGTCATGTTCGCGCGCGACATCGGCCATGGCCCGGTCGATCAGGGCGCGGGCGGCGATCTCGTCGGCAGGCGTTCGGGGACGGAAATTCACCCGCAGGACAGCGTGATCGGGCACGACGTTGTTGGGGCTGCCGCCGTCGATCTTCGCGGGATTGCAGGAGAAGCCGGCGCCGCTGCCCGCCTTCAGGCGGAGCGCCAGATCGGCGGCGGCGAGCAGGGCATTGCGGCCATCGTCGGGATTGCGGCCGGCATGGGCGCTGAGGCCCGTGACGATGATCGAGAAATTGCCGCTGCCCGCCCGCGCGCCGGCGAGGGTGCCGTCCGGCAGGGCGGAGGGTTCGTAGGTGAAGGCGGCGAGCTTGCCGACCGCTGCCGTCCTGAGCAGCGGTGCGGAAGACGCGCTGCCTACTTCCTCGTCGCTGTTGATGATGACGTCATAGCCCAGTGTCGACACGGCTTCCGATCGCTCGATTGCGGCCAATGCTGCCAGCATGACGGCGATCCCGCCCTTCATGTCGGCGACACCGGGGCCGTTCAGGATGCCGGGTTCCAGCCAGCGCTGATCCTGAAAGGGATGGTCGACGGGGAAGACCGTGTCCATATGTCCGGTCAGCAGCAATCGGATCGGGGCGTCTGGACGGACGCTCAGGTGCAAATGCTGGCCATGGGCGATCGGCTGGATGCGGCCATCGGGCGTCACGCTGTCGACCGGCGCGGCGTCGATCAGGCGCAGGTCGCCGGGCAGGATGGAGAAGGCGCCGGCCAGCACATCCGCCATGCGGGCAAGCCCGACCAGATTGCGCGACCCGCTGTTGATCGCCGCCCATGCCTGCGTCTGCGCCAGCATGGGCGCGGCCGCGGCGTGGTCGAGCAATAACCGTTCCTGCGATGAAAAATCCGTCATCTGCTCTGGTCTATCAGAGCGCCGGGCCTCTCTCCACCCCCGCAATAAAATTGCGTGGTTCAGAAATCATAGGTCAGGGTCAGGCGGCTCAGCGTATCCAGGTCGCGCGACGTCAGCAGCGTCTCGGACTCATATTGAATATTGTAGGAAAAGGCTGCGGACCAGCGTGTGCTGACCTTGGTTTCGACCGAGGACAGGGCGTTGAGCGTGTAGACGTCGCTTTCGGCATAGCCCGACGCGGTCTGCTTGAAGGTCAGGGTGGGCGTCGCGCGCCAGGCCAGTGCCATCGATCCACGCGCGCCGATCTTCGTTTCCCGATCGCCGATCAGATATTTGGCGTGTCGGATGGACGGACCGATGTCGACCGACAGATCGACCGGCTTGCTGACGATCAGCTTGTAACCGACGCCGACCGAGGCGGTATAACGTTCGTCATAGCCGATCGAGGTGTCGCGCTCGAACTGGGCCAGACCATAGGCAAAACCGCGTGGGTCGAATTCGTAGCGCGGCTCATAGCCGGCGAAATAGCGTTCGCGTGACGTGACGCCGTTGGCGCGGCGATAATCGGCGGCGGCGGTCAGCTTGTGCGACCATTGCAAGCCGGCGCGGGTCGCCGTGGCCGATGCACTGATGCCGAGTTCGCTGGTGGAACCGGTGGAACGGAAACCGCCGGCCTCGACCCGGCCGGTCCATAATTCGGTGAAGCGCGCCTCGCGAATCACCGTATCATGGGTGGCCTTGGTCCGTTCCTTCCAACTGTTCACCATGCGCTGAATTTCGTCGGCAGAGCCGGGATTGGTCTGCTTGGCGATCTTGGCGACGGTTGCAATATCCGTCTCATTGCCGTTGGCGATCGCCGCTTCCATCATCTCGCGGACGGACGGTGGTAGCAGCGGCGATTCGGCCGCAATGCCAGGCGAAGGCAGGGTTGCGGTCAGCAACGACAGGGGGATCAGGCAGGCACGCATGCGCCCGTCATAGCCATCCGATCGCGAATTTTAACCCCCAAAGCGCCCATCCGGTCAGATAAGCGCCCGGAACTCCTGCAAGATGTCGCGGTAGAGCTTGCGCTTGAACGGCACGATCAGTTCCGGCAGCGTGTCCGGTGCAGCCCAGCGCCATTCGCGGAATTCGGGATGCTTCGTCTGGATATCGATATCGCTATCCTTGCCAACGAAGCGCGCCAGGAACCAAAATTGCCGCTGGCCGCGATATTTGCCGCCCCACAGCTTGCCGATCAGCTCTGTCGGCAGGTCGTAGAAATGCTCATCCTTGGCGGTGGCGATGATTTCCACGAGATTGCTGCGGATGCCGGTTTCCTCCTCCAACTCACGCAGCGCAGCGGTTTTCGCGTCTTCGCCCTCATCAATGCCGCCCTGCGGCATCTGCCAGGCTTCGACGACATTATCGAGCCGCTGGCCGACGAACACCTTGCCATCCATGTTTACGAGCATGATCCCGACGCACGGCCGGTATCCCAGTTCCTGTTCATTCGGCATCGAAGCCATGTTTTCCCCAAAAGAAGTAGTAGCGGCGGCTCTCCGTCCCCTGAAAGGCCGCCCTCGCGCCGTATAGCGGCGTGGAGGCCAGAATAAGCGGGGGGAAGCCCTGCGTCCATTGGCCGAATCACGCGTCTGCCGATTTGCGACGAGACGTTGCGCCCTGGCCAAAGGCAATATGCCCTAACGACCGCTTGGAACCCTGTGCAACGGGGCGCATTGCGCATTCCATGTCTCAGCCCGTCCTGCTCTGGTTCCGCCAGGATCTTCGCCTTTCCGATCAGGCCGCGCTCGCAGCTGCCGTTAGCGAAGGGCCGGTCATACCCGTCTGTGTGCTGGATGATGAAAGTCCGCGCCAATGGGCCATGGGCGGCGCGTCGCGCTGGTGGCTGCACCATAGCCTGACGCGGCTGGACGAAAGCCTGCGGGCCAAGGGATCGCGCCTGATCCTGCGGCGGGGGAAATGCGCCGATGTCCTGGCGGCGCTGGCGAAGGAAGTGGGCGCGTCGCGGGTGCATGCGCTGCATCATTATGAACCCTGGTGGCGCAATGCGGAGAAGGCAGTGGCCAGATCGCTGGACCTGTGCCTGCACGATGGCGGCCTGCTATTGCCGCCGGGCGCAGTGCGGACGGGGACCGGGGGCATGTATCGCATCTACACGCCCTTTGCCCGTGCGGTGATGGAGCATATGCCACCCCCACCGCCGCATCCGGTGCCCCATCATATCGGCGCGCCGACCCACTGGCCCGATAGCGACACACTGGCGGACTGGGCGCTGCTGCCGGAAAAGCCGGACTGGGCGAAAGGGTTCGCCGCGGACTGGGCACCGGGGGAGGATGGCGCGCGGGCCAATGTCGCCAATTTTCTGGATGAAGTCGGCGAATATCCCACCGCCCGCAATTTGCCGTCCGTGGAGGGAACGTCGCGGCTGTCGCCGCATCTCCACTTTGGGGAAGTGTCGCCAGCCTATGTCTGGCATCGTGTCGAAAGCGCAGGGCATGATGCAACGATCTTCCTCAAGGAGTTGATCTGGCGGGATTATGCCCATGTTCAGACCTGCGAATTGCCGACCTATGGTTCGGCCAATGCGCGGGGCGATTTCGATCGGCTGGATTGGCGCGACCTGCGGGAGGCCGGCGCTGACTTCACCGCCTGGAAGACCGGCCGGACCGGCTATCCGATCGTGGATGCCGGCATGCGGCAACTTTGGGCGACAGGGTGGATGCATAACCGCGTGCGCATGATCGCCGCCAGTTTCCTCATCAAGCATCTGCTGATCGACTGGCGCCATGGGGCTCGCTGGTTCTGGGATACGCTGGCCGATGCCGATTATGCGAATAACAGCGTCAATTGGCAGTGGGTTGCAGGCAGCGGTGTCGACGCCAATCTGTTCACCCGGATCATGGCGCCGCTGACCCAGTCGGAGAAATTCGATGCGGCAGGCTATATTCGGGAGTGGGTGCCCGAACTGGCGGACCTGTCCGACGACACCATTCATGATCCCGACGCGCATGATGCGCGCCCGTCCGGATATCCTGCCAAGATCATCGGTCATCGCGAAGGGCGCGAACGGGCGCTGGAGGCTTATCGCCGCAGCAAGGGATGATTGCAGCCGGCGCCGGCTTGCGGCAGGATTGGCGTCATGAATGCAACCGATCCCCGGCGCGGCAGGCGCGCGCTTTCCGTGCGACGTCCGCCGCAGTCGGGCGCGCCGCAATTGTTGTCACGGCTGTTGGCGCCGTTCTTCCATCGGTTGCTCGATCGAATCGATCTGGGACTGGAGCAGGGCGCGCTGGAAGCGGCCCTGCCCGATGGCACCCGCCGGCTGCTGGGTGGCCGGGCACCCGGGCCACAGTGCGTAGTTGATCTACAAAGCTGGCGCGCTCTGATGCGGCTGGCCATTGGCGGATCTGCCGGCTGGTATCGTGCCTGGGCGGCAGGAGAGTGGGATAGTCCCGATCCGGTGCCGCTCTTCGCCCTGTTCATGCGCAACGCGGTGGCGCTTGGACAGGTGGCGCGGCCGCATGGTCCGGGGCGCTGGATCGGCCGGCTGGCGCATTGGGCGCGGCGCAACAGCCGTGCCGGATCGCGCCACAACATCGCCTATCATTATGATCTGGGGAATGACTTCTACAGACTGTGGCTGGACAGAAATATGCATTATTCCAGCGCCCTATTCATCGATCCTAATGATCCACTCGAGAGTTTCGAACGGGCCCAGCGGCGTAAGGTCGATGCGATCCTCGATCGGCTTGACCTGCACGATGGTGGATCGCTGCTGGAAATCGGCTGTGGCTGGGGTGGGCTGGCCGAACAGGCGATGGAGCGCGCGTCCATTCACTATAGCGGCCTGACCCTTTCCACCGAACAGGCCGATTATGCGCGCGACCGGCTGGGATCGGGCGCGCAGATTCTGCTGACAGACTATCGCGACGCGCGGGGGCAATATGACGCCATCGCCAGCGTCGAAATGGTGGAGGCGGTCGGGCAGCGCTACTGGCCGGACTATGTTGCGGCTATCCATCGCCTGCTGAAGCCGGGCGGCAAGGCGGCGATCCAGTATATCCTGATCGACGATGCCATTTTCGACCATTATGCGCGCGGCGCCGATTTCATCCAGACCTATATCTTCCCCGGTGGCATGCTGATGTCGGAAAGCCGCTTTCGCGCGCTGGCGGAGCAGGCCGGACTGGAATGGCAGTCCGTCCATCGCTTCGGTATCGACTATGCCGAAACGCTGCGCCGCTGGCGGGTGCAATTCGACCAGGCTATCGAAGAGGGCCGACTACCTGCCAGTTTCGACCAGCATTTCGTGGCCTTGTGGCGCTATTATCTGATGTACTGCGAAGGTGGCTTTCGCGGCGGCGGCATCGATGTGGCGCAGGTGACGCTGGCCAAACCCGCCTGAACGCTCAGCCCTCGACACGCATTCGATGGCCGGTGGGGGCGTCCGACGTGATGAGGTCCAGGATCGCCTTGCCGACGACCTCCGGCCCCTTGAGGCTCGCTGGATCTTCGCCGGGAAAGGCGCGCGCGCGCATCGCGGTGCGGGTCGCGCCAGGATCGACGATATGGGTGCGGATGGCGGAGATATTCTTCACTTCCTCACCATAAGCGCCGACCAGCGTTTCCAGCGCCGCCTTCGACGCGCCATAGGCCCCCCAATAGGCGCGCGGCGTGGCGACAGACGAGGTCAATGCCACCACGCGCGCGTCGCCGCTGGCGCGCAACATGGGGTCGAACGCGGCTATCAGCGCCTGCGGTGCGGCGATGTTGAGGGTGAGGAGGCGGGCAAATTCCTTGGCATCGATTGCCGGTACCGCTGCCAGCGAGCCGAGGGTCGCTGCATTGAGCACCAATATGTCGAGCGCCCGCCAGCGTCCGCCGATCGCCTGCGCCAGCCGGCCGATGCTTTCCCCATCGGCGAGGTCGAGCGGCGCGATCGTCGCGCTGCCGCCCGCCTGATGGATGCGATCCTCCACTTCCTCCAGCCCGCCGCTGGTCCGCGCGGTCAGCACGACATGCGCGCCGGCAGCGGCCAGCGCCTCCGCCGTGGCGGCACCGATGCCGCGGCTCGCGCCGGTGACGAGGGCCAGTTTGCCGGAAAGCGGAAGGTCGGACATGATTTTCCTGTCATTCCAGGCAGGGCCGGAATCGCTGGGATGGGGAGGGAAGCGAAAAGGGCAGCCCTGTGAAGGGCCGCCCTTATGCCGTCAGACGACGCGCTCTGCCAGCAATTCCAGCTGGTTGGTCACGACCGCATCATCCTGATCGGTCAGCTTGGTGGGATAGTCGCCGGTGAAGCAGGCGTCGCAATATTGCGGACGGATGTCCGCGCGCTTGGCTTCGCCCAGCGCCTTGTACAGGCCGTCGATCGAGATGAAGGACAGGCTGTCAGCATGGATGAAGTCCTGCATGCCACCGACGTCCAGCTTGTGCGCCAGCAATTTGGTGCGTTCCGGCGTGTCGACGCCGTAGAAGCAGCTATGCTTGGTCGGCGGGCTGGCGATGCGCATATGCACTTCGGCCGCGCCGGCTTCGCGCATCATCTGCACGATCTTGAGGCTGGTAGTGCCGCGCACGATCGAATCGTCGATCAGCACGATCCGCTTGCCTTCGATCAGGGCGCGGTTGGCATTGTGCTTCAGCTTCACGCCCAGATGGCGAACCTTGTCACCCGGCTGGATGAAGGTGCGGCCGATATAGTGCGAGCGGATGATGCCCAGTTCGAACGGAATGCCCGATTGCTGCGCATAGCCGATCGCCGCCGGCACGCCGCTGTCGGGGACCGGAATGACATAGTCCGCATCGACCGGATTTTCGATCGCCAGCTGCGCACCGATCGCCTTGCGGACCGAATAGACGCTGGAATTGTCGATGATCGAATCGGGGCGGCTGAAATAGACATGCTCGAAGATGCAGGGGCGGGCATGCGTCTCGCCGAAAGGACGGTGCGAGCGGATATTGCCGTCATTGGTGACGATCACCAGTTCGCCCGGATCGATGGTGCGCACATAGTCGGCGCCGACCACATCCAGGGCCACCGTTTCCGACGCGAAGATGGTCGAATTGCCCAGCTTGCCCATCACCAGCGGGCGGATGCCCAGCGGGTCGCGGCAGGCGATCATGCCTTCCGGCGTCATCACGATCAGCGAATAGGCGCCCTCGATCTGCTTCAGGGCGTCGATGAACTTGTCGAGCAGCGTCCGATAGCTGGAGGTCGCCACCAGATGAATGATGACTTCGGTATCGGAGGTGGACTGGAAGATGGAGCCGCGGCGAATCAGCTCGCGACGCACCTTCATCGCGTTGGAGATATTGCCATTATGGGCAACGGCGAAACCGCCTGAGTTCAGTTCCGCATAAAGCGGCTGGACGTTGCGCAGAGAGGTTTCGCCGGTCGTGGAATAGCGCACATGGCCGCAGGCGGCATCGCCCGGCAGGCCGCGAATCACTTCGTCCCGGTCGAAATTGCCCGCCACATGGCCCATCGCCCGGTGGGTATGGAAATCATGCCCGTCCCAGCTGGTGATGCCTGCGGCTTCCTGCCCGCGATGTTGCAGAGCGTGGAGGCCTAGCGCAACCATGGCAGACGCCGTTTCCGCTCCGGAAACGCCGAAAATGCCACATTCCTCGCGCAACTTGTCGTCGTCGAAGGGATTAGTCGTAAACATGGGTGTGAGCGGTTCCATAGCCGTTCCTGACAACCCGTGGTGCGACCCAGGGGTGCCTCTTGTGCGCGCATATAGTCGCTTAAGGTCGGTTTGTCGCCCCACTGTAACAAAAAAGCTGGCAGGTGGTGGCAACGCTGCGTTTCGTGAGGCTGCCTATCGGCAAAATGCCCTACTGGCGCTGTCCCGCCCGTCCGGTTACAGACGCAATCCTGATGCATCGTTTCGCCAATCCCGCCCGCTTCCTGAAGATCGCCCGTCCGCTGACAGGCTGGCTGTTCTGGCCAGGCTTGCTGCTGCTGCTGATCGGTTGCGGCTGTGGCCTGTTCGTCACGCCCGCCGACTATCTTCAGGGGCAGACGGTGCGCATACTCTATATCCATGTGCCTGCCGCCTGGCTGGGCATGGGCGGCTGGAGCGGCATCGCCATCGCGGCGCTGATGCAACTGGTCTGGCGGCATCCGTTGGCCGCCGTCGCCGGCCGTGCCATCGCTGCGCCGGGCGCGCTGTTCACCGCCATTTGCCTGATGACGGGCTCCATTTGGGGGCGGCCGACCTGGGGGACATGGTGGGAATGGGACGGGCGCATGACGTCGATGCTGGTCCTCTTTTTCCTCTACCTTGGCTATATCGCGCTCGCCAGTGCCAGCGCGCGGCAGGGGCAGCAGGGCGGCGTCAGTAGCGTCACGGCCATTTTCGGGCTGGTCGGCGCGGTCAATATTCCGATCATCAACCGGTCGGTGGTATGGTGGAACAGCCTGCACCAGGGCCCGTCGATCACGTTGCGCGGGTCGAGCATCGACGGATCGCTGCTCTGGCCGCTGGGCTTTACATTATTGGGTTTCAGCCTGTTGTTCGGCGGACTTGTGCTCATGCGGATGCGGGCGATACTGGCACAAAATAAGGTCGAGGCGCGGATGCAGCGCCTGGCAAGAGGGTAGGATAATGAACCAATGGGCTTTCGTGATTGCCGCCTATGCGGTGACGCTGGCCGGTACCGCGCTCGTAAGTGTGACGAGCTGGCGCGCGATGCGCAGTGCGGAGCGCCGGGCCGAGCAACTGTCGGATCGCGGATAAAGGCCGGATCATGAAAGCCAAGCATCAACGGCTCTTTCTGGCGCTGGCGGCGCTGGTCGCGCTGATCGGGGCGGGCCTGCTCGCAGCGTCCGCCTTGAAGGACGAGGCCGCCTATTTCTATGCGCCGAACGACGTGAAGACCAAGGGGGTGGAGCCGGGCAAGGCGATCCGTCTGGGCGGCATGGTGGTCAAGGGCAGCCTGAAGCGGGCGGCCGATGGCGTCACCATCCATTTCGACGTGACCGACGGCAAGGCGACCGTGCCGGCCACCTTTAGCGGCATTGCGCCCGACCTGTTCAAGGAAGGTAGCGGCGTTGTGGCGGAGGGGGCGTTCGATGCGAAAGGCATGTTCGTCGCCACCAACCTGCTGGCCAAGCATGATGAACGCTACATGCCCCGCGAACTGGAGGGCATGAATTATAATGAGACGACGCACGAGATGAAGGCGGACAAGTGACGATGGGTTTTTCTACGCACCGTCATCCTGGCGAAAGCCGGGATCTCACTGCCTTCCTTGCGGCATGTCCGGAGAAGAGAGATGCCAGCCTTCGCTGGCATGACAACTATGTATCACGGGTGATTGGCGCATGATTGCCGAAGCTGGCCTCGCCGCGCTGTGGCTCGCGGCTGCGCTTGCGCTGTTGCAACTGGTGCTGGCCTTTGCAGGGCTTAAAGGCGGCAAGCCCGAACTGCTGGGCGCGGTGCGGCCGGCGGCGGTGGCGCAGGGCGTGCTGACGGCCATTGCCTTCGCGGCGCTCATCGCCCTGTTCATGCGGTCCGACATGTCGGTGCTGCTGGTCGCGACCAACAGCCATTCGATGAAGCCCTGGCTGTACAAATTCGCCGGCACCTGGGGCAATCATGAAGGGTCCATGCTGCTGTGGGTCACGGTCATGGGCGTCGCGGGCGCTGCCGTCGCCCTGTTTGAGCGCGCCCTGAAGCGGGACGCGCATATGGCGACGCTGGGCGGACAGGCCGCCATTTCGCTGGGCTTTTACGCTTTTCTTCTCTTTTCCTCCAATCCCTTCGCGCGGATTGCGGAGCCGCCGGCGGACGGGCAGGGGCTGAACCCGCTGCTGCAAGACCCCGGTTTGGCTTTCCATCCGCCGACCCTCTATCTGGGCTATGTCGGCCTGTCGGTGGCCTTTTCCTTCGCCATCGGCGCGCTGTTGACACGGCAGGTGGATGCCGCCTTCGCCCGTGCGATGCGGCCATGGGTGCTGGCGGCCTGGGTACTGCTGACGCTGGGCATCACGGCCGGCAGCTATTGGGCCTATTATGAACTGGGCTGGGGCGGCTGGTGGTTCTGGGACCCGGTGGAAAATGCATCGCTCATGCCATGGCTGGCGGCGACCGCCCTGCTGCACAGCGTCACCGTGCTGGCGACCCGCGACGCATTGCGGGCCTGGACGATCATGCTGGCGGTGGTGGCATTCTCCATGTCCATGGTCGGCACGTTCCTCGTCCGATCGGGCATCCTCACCAGCGTTCACGCCTTTGCCGTCGACCCGGAGCGGGGCAGCTTCATTCTGGCGCTGCTGGCCCTCTATATCGGCGGGGCGCTGGCTTTGTTCGGCTGGCGGATCGGATCGGTGCGCGAAGGGGCGCCGTTCGAACTTGTCAGCCGCGAGACGATGCTGGTGGTCAACAACCTGCTGCTGACGGTCATATTGGGGCTGGTGCTGATCGGCACGCTTTACCCGCTTATGACCGAGGCTTTCGGTCATAAGGTATCAGTAGGGGCGCCCTATTTCGACCGGATTGCCGGGCCGATTGCACTGGCGCTGATGGTGGTGATGGCGGCAGGGCCGCTCACCCGCTGGCGCAGGGATCAGGGGCAGGCTGTTGGGCGGCGATTGCTGGTGCCTTTAGGGATTGCCGTGGTCGTGGCGGCCGCTTTGGCCATTCTGGCCTGGGGTCGCATAGGTGTCCTGCCCTTTCTTGGCCTTGTCATTGCGCTGGCGGTGGGTGTCGGCAGTCTGGCGCCATTGTGGAAGCGCAAGCTGCTGCGCACGCCCCTCTTTACCTATGGCATGGTGATTGCCCATCTGGGCTGCGCCGTCAGCCTGGCCGGCATGGCCTGCGACTCGGCCTTCACGGTGGAGAAGCTGGTGGCGGCGCGACCGGGCGACGTGATCCAGACGGCGGGCTGGTCGATCCGTTTCCGTCAGATCGCGCCCGTCGCCGGCGATAACTGGACCGCGTTGCAAGCGGACATGGATGCCAGCCGTGGCGGCTCTTCGGTGGTGATCCGGCCGCAGTCGCGCTTCTTTGCGTCCCCGCCGACGACGACAAGCGAAGCCGCGCTGCTCACCCGCTGGGACGGGCAGCTTTATGTAGTGCTGGGCGAAGAGGTCGAGGGTGGACGCTGGCAGTTGCGCATCTGGTGGAAGCCGTTCGTCACGCTGATCTGGCTGGGTGGCATCATGATTGCGCTGGGCGGCGCGCTGGCGCTGGTCGGTAGGGAGCGGCGCGGCTGGCTGATGAAATGGCGGGCCCGCAATGCAAGGATGGAAGGCATAGAGGCATGAGGAAGCTGCTGATCTGGCTACCGCTGATCCTGTTCCTGGCCTTTGTCGGGCTGTTCGCCAGTGGCTTGTTCAAGCCTGACGATCGCGTGATCCATTCGCGGCTGGTGGGACAATCGCTGCCCGCCTTCACCCTGCCGGCGGCCGCCAGCGACCGGCCTGCACTGGCCAGCACGCAAATGGGGACCGGCAAGCCGCGCCTGCTCAATATTTTCGCCAGTTGGTGCGTGCCCTGCGCCGCCGAAGCGCCGCAGTTGATGGCGCTCAAGCAAGCGGGCGTAGAGATTGATGCGATCGCCATCCGCGATGCCCGGCCCGATGTCGACGGTTTCCTCCGGCGCTATGGCAACCCCTATGCCCGGATCGGTCTGGACGCGCGGAGTGCGGTACAGATGGCGCTGGGATCGTCCGGCGTGCCGGAAACCTTCGTGATCGATGGCAAGGGGCGCATTGCCTATCAGCATATCGGCGATATCCGCGCCGATGATGTGCCGATGATCCTCGACCGGCTGAAGGACGCGCAATGAAGCTGATCCTTGCCCTTTTGTGCGCGCTGTTGGCGGTGCCCGCCGCCGCGCAGACCGCGCTGCCCCCCGCACCCTGGGCCGATCGGCAGATTCCCGACCCGGCGCAGGAGCGCAAGGCGAAGGCGCTGATGGAAACGATCCGCTGCCTTACCTGCCAGAGCCAGTCGATCGCCGATTCGGGCGCCAGCATGGCCGGTGACATGCGGTCGCAGATCCGCGAGCGCATCATGGCCGGCGAACAGCCCGAAGCGATCCGCAACTGGCTGATCGCCCGCTATGGCGACTGGGTCAGCTATGAGCCGACCGCTGCGCCGATTCTCTGGCCGCTCTGGGCCGCGCCGATCCTGCTGCTGGGGCTGGGCTTGCTGCTGCTGCGTGGGCGGATCAAGCGGAGGACGCGCGCATGACCGGCTGGTTCATTGCCTTTGGACTTGCGGCAATCGCCTTTGTCGCTTTGCTGCTGGTCGGCCGTATTCCGCGATCGACGCGGGAAATCAGTGCCGCCGCGTTGCTTTTGGGACTTGCGGGCTATGCCTGGCAGGGCAATCCCGGGCTGGCCGGGGCGCCGCGTATCGCCAAGGAAACGGCAGGCGAAAAGTTCGACGAAAATCTGGCCGAACGACGCCGCGGTCTGGCCGAGCGATTCGGCCCGGCCGCACAGTGGATGATGCTGTCCGACGGGCTGGCGCGGCAGGGCAAGACCAAGGAGGCGGCCAACGTGCTGCTATCGGGCCTGCGTGCCACGCCGGACGACGCCAATCTCTGGCTTGGCCTGGGCAATGCGCTGATCGCCCATGCCGATGGCGTGGTGTCGCCAGGCGCCGAGTTCGCCTATCGCCGCGCGCTGGCACTGGACCCCGAAGGACCGGCGCCGCGCTATTTCTATGGGCTGGCGCTGGTCCGTAACGGCCAGTTACAGGGCGCGCGCGACCTGTGGAAGCCGTTGGCGGACAGCGCGCCGGCGGGCAGCCAGGTCAAGGCGGAACTGGACGCCAGTATCGCGCGTATCGATGCCATGCTGGCTGCGGGTGCGCCTGCCGCCCAATGATGCGGTGCAGCGTCCGCATTGCACGGCCTTGGGAGCCGTGATAGTGCGCGGCGGATTACAGGGGTCGTGCGGGCTATTCCGCCAGTCGCCCCCTATTGGGTGTCGATACGAGCATGATCCTTCATGGCTGACCTCCTTCCCAACACCGCTCCGGATTCCCATGAGGATGAGGGCGGTCACGGACATGCACGGCAAAAGGCGACGGTAAAGCTGGTCGTGGGCGCAATCGGTATCGTCTTCGGCGATATCGGTACCAGCCCGCTCTATGCCTTTCGCGAAACATTCCACGGGCATCATCACCTGACGCTGGACCCCGATCATATATTGGGCGTCATCAGCCTGATGTTCTGGTCGATGATGCTGGTGGTGACGCTGAAATATGTCAGCATCATCATGCGGGCGGACAATAAGGGCGAGGGCGGCAGCCTGGCGCTGCTGGCGCTCATCAACGGCCAGACCAAGACGCAGCGCTGGTCGCGCGGCATCGTGCTGCTGGGCGTGTTCGCGACGGCGCTCTTCTATGGCGATTCGATGATTACGCCGGCCGTGTCGGTGCTGTCGGCAGTCGAGGGCCTGACCGTCTATAATCCCGCGCTGGCACCGGCGATCCTGCCAATTGCGATTTTGATCCTGCTCGGCCTGTTCTGGATACAAGGGCTGGGCACCAACAAGGTCGCCGCCTTCTTCGGCCCGATCATGCTGACCTATTTCGTCACGATCGCGGCGCTGGGCGTGATCTCGATCATCAAGACGCCGGGCATTCTCTATGCCTTCAACCCTTATTGGGCGGTGATGTTCTTCGTTACCGATCCGCTGCCCGCCTTCCTGGCGCTGGGTTCGGTGGTGCTGGCGGTGACGGGGGCCGAGGCGCTCTATGCCGACATGGGGCATTTCGGGCGCAATCCGATCCGCGTGTCCTGGCTCGCGTTTGTGCTGCCGGCGTTGATGCTGAACTATATGGGGCAGGGCGCGCTGCTGTTCCGCGAGGGGGCGGCGGCGCTGCATAGCCCCTTCTACAACCTCGCCCCGCAATGGGGGCAGTTGCCGCTGATCGTGCTGGCGACGCTGGCCGCGATCATTGCGTCACAGGCCGTGATATCCGGCGCTTTCTCCGTCACGCAGCAGGCGATCCAGTTGGGTTTCATGCCGCGGTTGCGGATCGAACATACCAGTGCGTCGACCGCTGGGCAGATCTACATCCCCCTTATCAACTGGGGGTTGATGGTCATGGTGATCCTGCTGGTGCTGGTGTTCCAGACATCGTCCAACCTGACCGCTGCCTATGGCATTGCGGTGACGGGGGCCATGTTCATCGACAATGTGCTACTGACGGTCGTGCTGTACCGCCTGTGGCACTGGAAATGGTATTATGCCGCGCCGCTGCTGACGGTCTTCTATCTGGTCGATGGCGCCTATCTGGCCGCTAATCTGACCAAGGTGCCGGATGGCGGCTGGTTCCCGCTGCTGATCGGCTTCATCGTCTTCACCCTGCTGACCACCTGGTCGCGCGGACGTCGACTGGTGCAGGACCGGCTGCGGGAGGCGGCGATGCCGATCCCGGTGTTCGTGGCGTCCGCCGCCAACAGCGCTGTGCGCGTGCCGGGTACGGCGGTGTTCATGACATCGACCCCGGACGGGGTTCCGCATGCGCTGCTCCATAATCTGAAGCATAACAAGGTGCTGCACGAGCGGGTGATCCTGCTGACCGTGAAGATCAAGAATGTGCCGTTCGTCGAGGATGACGGCCGGTGCAAGCTGGAGGATCTGGGGCGCGGCTTCTTCCGCATGGTGCTGCAATATGGCTTCATGCAGGAACCGGACGTGCCGGCCGCGCTGAAGAATGTCACGGGCTGCGGTCAGGCGTTCAAGATGATGGACACCAGCTTCTTCCTTGCGCGCCAGACGTTGCTGCCATCGGCCAAGCCGGGCATGCCGCTGTGGCGGGAGAAGATCTTCGCCTGGATGCTGCGCAACGCGGAAAGCGCGATGGAGTTTTTCCGATTGCCGACCAACCGCGTGGTGGAACTGGGCAGTCAGGTCGAAATCTGACGCCTGCTGACAGGGCAATAAGAAGGGCGCGGCCTTGCGGCACGCGCCCTTCGTCTTTTCAGCGATGGCCGGTTATGCGGCGTCGCGGTCCTTGTTGATATCGACCAGTTGACCACCGTTGACGGCGATCTTCTTGGGCTTCATTGCTTCGGGCACTTCGCGCACCAGTTCGATCGTCAGCAGGCCATCGGCAAGGTCTGCCTTTTCGACGCGGACGAAATCGGCGAGTTCGAAGCGGCGTTCGAAGCTGCGGTTGGCGATGCCGACATGGAGGAATTTGGAGCGATCCGCCGACGAGGCGTCATCCTTGCGCCCGATCACCTGGAGCAGGTTCTGCTGGGCGGTGATGTCGATTTCCTCCGGGCGGAAACCGGCAACGGCCAGCGTCACGCGATAGCGGTCTTCCGACAGGCGTTCGATGTTGAAGGGGGGGTAATTGTCACCCTGCGCCAGTCGGGCATTATTTTCGATCAGATCGAACAGACGATCGAAGCCGACGGTGGAGCGGCGATAGGGGGTGAGGTCGAAACCACGCATAGTCATAATCTCCCAAAGGGCAGATGTACGTACCGGACCCGATATTGGCGTCCGGCGATGATATGTCCGGCCCCATGTGGCGGCTGGACAAGCATGGATATGGTCGTGGCGATCCGGCTTTCAAGGGCCATGCGATGTTGGACAATGTGGTCTTGGTGCGGGTGACTTTTCATGGATTCCTCATTGCGAGCGCAGCGAAGCAATCCACCGTGGCGCTACGTGGATTGCTTCGCCGCGATCGCAATGACGGAGAGGATCAATCTCATATCATCGCGGCCTTAACTTCGCACATTTCCCGCTGATTTCGAAATTAAGTTGCGCCGCCCCGATCCTATCGAAAAGTCGATGCCTTTTTACATCAGGGCGTGGGACCGAACAGAAGGATGCAAGAAAAGAGCGGGATAGGACAGCCCAAATAAAAAGCACCCGGATCATGTTTTCATGATCCGGGTGCTTAATGGACGATTGCTCGTCTCCCCCTTGGCCTGCCTCGACCGCTTCTTAGCCCCCTAAGCTCGAAGCGGGATGCAGTATCCCTGAACCACGGCCTTTCACCTGTGCTTCCGAAGCCTTGCTATGACTGGCGCAGGCCGCTGTCACGGGCAAAATCGGGGCGCTGTGATTTTCAGTCCGTCCCTGTGGCGGCGATGCAACAATCGGGCAATGCTTGCCGTTATGCCGGCTGATCCCTAAGCCTTCCCCTAAACCATCATCAAAGGGCCGTCTGCGCCACATGATTCTATCCCGTTACGAACGCATGATCGCCAAGCGCTACCTGCTGCCGGGCAAGGGCGAGGGGTTCATCTTCCTTGTCGCCGGCATCAGCCTGGTCGCGGTCATGCTGGGTGTCGCCGCGCTCATCATCGTCATGAGCGTCATGAACGGCTTTCGTGCCGAACTGTTCGACAAGATTGTCGGCCTGAACGGTCATGCCGTGGTGCAAGGCTATGGCGGGCGGCTGCCCGACTGGCAATCCGTGCTGAAAGAGGCCAAGGCGACGCCCGGCGTGACCAAGGCAACGCCGATGATCGACCAGCCGCTCGGCGCCATCTATCAGGGCCGGTTCGAACCTGCCCTGATCCGCGGCATGACGGTTGCCGACATTCGCGACAACAAGACGATGAAGGCGAAGATGATCGGGGGAAGCCTGAATGTGCTGACCCCCGGCAGCGGCAAGGTGGCGATCGGGTCGCGGCTGGCGGAAAATCTGGGCCTTCAGATCGGCGACACGCTGACCATCTACAACCCGGCCGGCCGGGCCACGCCGTTCGGCACGGTGCCGCGGGAAGTGGGGTATCAGGTCGCCGCGATCTTCGAAGTCGGCGTCTACGACTATGACAAGGCGCTGGTCGTGATGCCCATCCAGGACGCGCAGACATTGCTATTGCTTGGCGATGCGGTGGGCATGATCGAGGTGGAAACGGTCAATGCCGACAGGGTGGGGCAGATATTGCAGCCGCTGGCGGCCAAGGTCGCCGGGCGCGCGGTCGTGACGGACTGGCGGCAGATGAACTCGTCGCTGTTCGAGGCGCTGGCGGTGGAGCGGGTGGCGATGTTCGTCGTCCTGTCCATCATCGTGCTGGTGGCGGTGTTCAACATCCTGTCGTCGCTCATCATGCTGGTGCGCGCCAAGACGCGCGACATCGCGATCCTGCGCACGATGGGCGCGAGCCGGGTGGGGCTGGTCAAGATTTTCATGACGGTGGGCGTCACCATCGGCACGCTGGGCATGGTCGCGGGTCTGGCGCTGGGGTTCACTTTCCTCGCCTTCCGCCAGAGCGTCGTGAATTTCGTCCAGCTCGTGACGGGGCAGAATTTGTGGGACCCCTCGATCCGCTTCCTGACGGATTTGCCGTCGAAGGCCGATCCGGTGGAGATCGCCATCATCTGTATCATGGCTTTGGTGTTCAGCTTCCTTGCCACCCTTTATCCGGCCTTCAAGGCCGCCAATACCGATCCCGTGCAGGTGCTGCGCTATGAATGATATTCTCAAGGTAACCGGCCTTGCCCGCAGTTTCACGCAGGGCGGGGTCACTATCGACGTGCTGCGCGGCGTCGACCTGAGCGTCGGGCCGGGCGAAATCGTGGCGCTGCTGGGGCCTTCGGGTTCGGGCAAGTCGACGCTGTTGCAGGCGGTCGGCCTGCTGGAGGGCGGGTTCGACGGGTCGATCCGTATCGATGGCGAGGAAGCGGCGAAGCTGGACAATGACGGGCGCACCCGCCTGCGCCGCGATGCGCTGGGCTTCGTCTATCAGTTCCACCATCTTTTGCCCGATTTCAACGCGACCGAGAATGTCATCCTGCCGCAAGTGATCCGCGACGTGGAGATGGGCGCGGCGAAGGCGCGCGCCGAGTCGCTGCTGACGTCGCTGGGTCTGGGGCACCGGCTGGACCATCGGCCGAGCCAGTTGTCGGGCGGCGAACAGCAGCGCGTGGCCGTGGCCCGCGCGCTGGCCAATCGCCCGGCGCTGGTGCTGGCGGACGAGCCGACCGGCAATCTGGACGAGCGGACCGCCGACGTGGTGCTGGCCGAGTTCCTGCGGCTGGTGCGCGAGGAAGGGTCGGCCGCTCTGGTGGCGACCCATAATGAGCGGCTGGCGGAGAAGATGGACCGGGTCGTCCGCCTGCATGAAGGAAAGTTGGAGGCGGCTTAGAGAAACCTACCCCACCGTTCGGTTCGGGCTTGTCGAGAACTCTTGCGCGCTGACTTCTCGACAGACGGTTCTCGACTTCGCTCGAACCTGCTCGAAGCGAACGGGTATGTTTGCTAGGCGGCCGCCGAGGCACCATCCCGTACGGTCGCGACCAGGATGCGGTCGCGCCCTTCGGCCTTGGCCCGAAGCAGCGCGGCGTCGGCGGTCTGGAGCAGCTTGTCCGCCCGGCCATGGTCGGGGAAGGTTGCAAGGCCGAAGCTGGCGGTGATGGCGCCCAGCTCCTTGCCGCGATGTTCGATCTGCAAATCCTGCAGCCGTCGCTGGATCTGGACGGCGCGGCCCAGCGCTTGATCGAGGCTGAAGCCTGGCATCAATATGACGAATTCCTCGCCGCCCAGACGGAAGGCGTGGCCGTTTTCGCGGAGCGAGTCAGCGAGCACATTGCCCACGGCGCGCAGCACCGCATCGCCGGCATCATGGCCGAAACTATCGTTGAACCGCTTGAAATGGTCGATATCGACCATCAGGCAGGTGAGCGGCGAATGGTTGCGTTCCGCTTCGTTCACCAGCGTTTGCAGCATGATGTCGAACTGGCGGCGGTTGGGCAGGCCGGTCAGCGCATCGGCCATCGCCATGTCGCGCAGCACGTCGCGCAGGCGCAGATTGGCGAGGGCGAGGCCGATATTTTCCGCCAGCATCTCCAGATATTTGCCGGTGCGTTCCAGATGGTCGGCACTGGCCTGCATCGGTTCCTCATAATAGAGCATGCCGATGCTTTCGCCTTGCGCCGCAAGTGGGATGCAGATGGTGCTGACTGCGCCGATGGCGTCCAGATGATCGCAGGGAATGTCGACCATGTCGCCGATCGGGCGGTGGGTCTGGCCCCGGCGCAGCGCCCAGCAGGCCGAAGGCGAGAATTCGGTACGGGAATAAGCGGGTGAGAGCCAGTCGCACGCCTGGGTCATGGCATTGCGGCGATTGTCGTGGATGTAGAGGCGGCCCGGAAAATCGGGTGCAATTTCGGGGGCAAAGCGCCGGACGACCTCTACAAGGTCGGTCACGCTGTCGCAGCCCTGCAAGCGCTGGGTCAGGCGAGACAGCAGGTCGCGCATGGTGCGATCGGTGTCACGCTCCTGTTCCAGTCGTTGCCGCTCCAGCCCGTTTTCGCGGAAGATGCGGATCGCCTGCGCCATGTCGCCAATCTCGTCGACATGGGCGGAGTCCGGCGGGATGGCATCCCAATCCTGCGCCGCCAGGCGGGTGACGACATCGCTGAGCCGTACCACCGGGTGCAGGATACGCTGTTTCAGGACGAAATAGAGGACGCAGAGGAACAGGAGGGCGGTAATGCCCAGCATGACTTCCGACATGCCGCGCCATTCTCGCGCCGTGTCGGTCGCCCGATCCACTGCATGTTCGGTCCGCTGGTCCAGCATATATTGGAATTTGCCGACCTGTGCCGCGACCCGATCCAGTTCACGGCCATATTCGTCGCCGAACAGGATAGTGCGGCCGGTCTTGTCGTCGCCGGCCTGGAACGCGCGAATGGCGGCGTCCTGCTCGTCGGTCAGCGCGTCGGACCAGTGCAGCGCCTGACGCAGGGCCGCCAGTTCGCTTTCGTTGGCGCCGGCATCGCGCAGGTGGGCGACGCGCTGTTCGACCGAGCGCAGCGCTTCCTTCTCGCGGCGATAGGCAATCAGGTGGCTGGGATCGCCGCTGATGACGAAGCCGCGCGCCTGTTCGGTCAGGCGATAGACATCCTCCTCCAATGTGGAGGTTGCCTGATCGAAGGCGGCGCGCTGGGCTACGGCGGCGCGTTCCTGCTCTTCGGCGCCCGAGGCCATCAACATGGTGGCGCCCGAGGCGAGGGTCAGGACGACGGTGGCCCCATAGGCCCAATTGGTGATCGTGGACAGACGCATGGTGCGGGCGACGATAGCGCAGACAGGTTGGTAATCCGTTAAGGATGCGGCCATCGAGGAGGATGGCGCGGGAAAGACCATCGCCAGACAGCTTTACCCACAGATTTCGTCGTGCGGGGGGTGGGCCGAATCGCACGGCATGCCTAGATTGGCCCGATGCCTCATGCTCCGTTCGTTCCGCTGCGCGTTTTCTCGTCCTTCACCATGCTGGAAGGGGCGATCGATCCCAAGAAGATTGCCAAGCAGGCCAAGGCATTGGGCTTTCCGGCGGCGGCGATCACCGACCGCAATGGGCTTTATGGCTCCATGGCCTTTTCCGACGGGTGCAAGGATGAGGGCGTGCAGCCGATCATCGGCGCGATGCTGGGTGTGCTTCGGCCGGGCCGGCCGGCCAATGCGGCGCCGGTGCATGACTGGATCGCGCTCTATGCGCAGGATGCGGGCGGCTATGACAATATCTGCGCGCTGGTGTCGATGGCGCATCTGGACCGACCGGTTGAAGAGGTGCCTCATGTGACGATTGAGGCGCTGGAGGGGCGGACCGATGGCGTCATCGCGCTGACGGCCGGTGGCGAGGGTGCGCTGGCGCGGTTGTTTGCGGAGGATCAGCCCGAAGCAGCCATCGCCTATGTCGAGCGGCTGGAGGCCCTGTTTCCGGACCGGCTTTATGTCGAAATCTGCCGGCGGCTGGACCCGGTGGAGGGCAAGGCGGAGCCGCAACTGCTCGACCTGGCCTATGATCGCGGGCTGCCTTTGGTGGCGACCAACCCGACCTGCTTTGCCGAGCCGCATTTCCATGAGGCGCATGACGTGATGCTGTGCATCGCCGACAGCGCCTATGTCGAGACGCCCGATCGCCGTACCAGCTCGCCCGACGCCTGGATGAAGCCGGTGGGCGAGATGAAGCGCCTGTTCGAGGATCTGCCCGAGGCGCTGGCCAACACGCTGGTCGTGGCGCAGCGCTGCGCCATTGCCGCGCCCAAGCGCAAGCCGATCCTGCCCAGCCTGGCCGGCGATATCGAGGGCGAGGGCGTGATGCTGCGCGAGCAGGCGGCGGCGGGGCTGGAGATGCGGCTGGAAAAGGCCGGCATCATCGGGGCGGAGGCGCGCGCGCCCTATTTCGACCGGCTGAAGTTCGAGACGGACATCATCATCCAGATGGGCTTTCCCGGTTACTTCCTGATCGTGGCCGACTTCATTAAATGGGCGAAGGATCATGATATTCCGGTGGGGCCGGGCCGTGGTTCGGGCGCGGGATCGCTGGTGGCGTGGGCGCTGACGATCACGGACCTCGATCCGTTGCAGCTTGGTTTGCTGTTCGAACGCTTCCTGAACCCGGAACGTGTGTCGATGCCCGACTTCGACATCGACTTTTGCGAAACGCGGCGCGGTGAGGTGATCCGTTACGTCCAGCAGAAATATGGCGCGGACCATGTGGCGCAGATCATCACCTTCGGTAAGTTGAAGGCGCGCGCGGTACTGAAGGACACCGGGCGCGTGTTGCAGATGAGCTATGGCCAGGTGGACCGGCTCGCCAAGCTGGTGCCCAACCATCCGACCGATCCCTGGACGCTGGAACGGTCGCTGAACGGCGTCAGCGAGTTCAAGGCGGAATATGACAATGACAATCAGGTCAAGCGCCTGATCGATTACGCCATGAAGCTGGAGGGCTTTCCGCGCCACAGTTCGACGCACGCGGCGGGCGTGGTGATCGGCGACCGGCCGCTCAGCCAGCTGGTGCCGCTCTATCGCGATCCGCGATCGGACATGCCGGTGACGCAGTTCGACATGAAATATGTCGAGGGCGCGGGGCTGGTGAAATTCGACTTCCTTGGCCTCAAGACGTTGTCGGTGTTGCAGAAGGCGGTGCAGTTGCTGGCCGGGCGGGGCGTGACGGTCGATCTCGATACGCTGGCCTGGGACGACAATGCGGTCTACGACCTGCTCCAGCGCGGCGACACGGTCGGCGTGTTCCAGCTGGAATCAGAAGGCATGCGCAAGACGCTGGCCGCCGTGCGTCCGACCAATTTCGGCGATATCATCGCGCTGGTGTCGCTCTATCGCCCCGGTCCAATGGACAATATCCCGATGTTCGGCCGCCGCAAGAACGGGCAGGAAGAGATTGAATATCCACATATTCTCCTGAAACCGATCCTCGAAGAAACCTATGGCATCTTCGTCTATCAGGAACAGGTGATGCAGGCCGCGCAGATACTCGCCGGCTATAGTCTTGGCGACGCCGACCTTCTGCGCCGCGCCATGGGCAAGAAGGTGAAGGCGGAGATGGACGCGCAGCGGTCCCGCTTCGTGGAGGGCTGCGCGCGCAGCGACATCAAGCCGGCCAAGGCGAACGAGCTGTTCGACCTGATCGACAAATTTGCGGGCTATGGCTTCAACAAGAGCCACGCAGCCGCCTATGCGCTGCTCGCTTATCAGACGGCCTGGCTCAAGGCCCATTATCCGGCGGAATTCTATGCCGGGTCGATGGCCTTCGACATCCATCTGACCGAAAAGCTGACCGTGTTTGTGGACGATATGCGGCGGATGGGGCTGAGTTGCCTGCCGACCGACCTTAACCGCAGCGAGGCGGACTTTACCGTCGAGGCGGTGCCTTATGAGGGCGAGGATGCGCGCCTTGGTTTCGCGGTGCGCTATGCGCTGGGCGGGCTGAAGGGCGTGGGTGAGAAGGCGATGGAGCAGCTTGTCGAGGAGCGCGACAAGGGCGGGCCTTTCAAGTCGCTGGATGATTTTGCCGACCGGATCGAGCCAAGGATGCTCAATCGGCGGCAGCTGGAAAGCCTCGCGGCGGCGGGGGCGTTTGACGGCATCCATGCCGACCGTGCCGGGGTGCATGCGGCGGCGGAAACCATCCTGTCGGTCGCGTCGAGCAATGCAGCGGCGCGCGAGAGCGGTCAGGGCGGCCTGTTCGGCGATGTCGAGACGACCCATGCCGATGTCCGCATCCCGCCGCATCAGGCCTGGACCGTGGCGGACCGCATGGCGCAGGAAAAAGAGGCATTCGGCTTCTATTTCTCCGCCCATCCTGTTGATCGCTACAAGCATCTGGCCGATGCGCGCGGCGCGAAAAGCTATGGCCTGGTTTGCCAGTCGCCCATGCCCGCGCCTAATGCTGAAGGGCGGGCGATGACGATCATGGCGGCGATGGTCGAGGATGTGCGCTGGCGCGAAACGAAGCGCGGTGCGCGCTATGCCAACGCCACCTTCTCAGACCAGAGCGGTCAGTTTCAGGCGAGTTGCTTTGACGAGGCGGCGTGCAAGGCGATCGAGGAACTGGCGGCCGATGGCGATTGTGCGCTGCTGATCGTGGAACTGGATCGGTTGCCGGGCGAAGAAACGCCGCGCGTGACCGTGCGCGGGATCGAAGCCTTCCGCACCATCGCCAGCGCGTCGCGCATGGAACTGGTGGTCGATGTGGAAACGACCGAGGCGATCGACGCGCTGGCGGCGTTGCTGGCTGGCGCCGGTGGCGGCCGCAGCGAGATATTCCTGCGCGCGCCGGTGGGCAACGGGCAAGCCGCGAAGCTGTTTCTGGGCGACCATTATAGTTTAGGTGCGGATCAGGTCGACGCGATCGCCACGATCCGCGGGCTGACGGTGCATCGCTTCGAACGGATGGACGTGAAGGCGGATGGATACCGCACCAAGATGCGGCGGTCGGCGATGCGACTGGCGGGGTGAGGGGGCTAGCGGCAGATGGCGGCCAGATGCGGACACTCTTTCTCCCCTCCCTTTCAAGGGAGGGGCCGGGGGTGGGTACGCCGCGCAGCGGCGCTCTGCCGTCGATAGGTTCGAAGCTCGCTTTGCTCGCACCCACCCCAACCCCTCCCTTGAAAGGGAGGGGCTTATGTCCCCTAACCATCCATCCCAGTCTAAAATAACCGCATCTGCGCGCCTTCGGGCGGACGGAACAGGTCGGTGCGCAGGGTCAGGCGTTCGGCGCCAAGGCCTGCCCGCTTGCGGGCCTTGCTGAAGCGGGTGCGGATGAGGTCGGCCCAGACGCCTTGCCCTCGCATGCGCGTGCCGAAGTCCGGATCATTGTCGCGCCCGCCGCGCAGGTCGCGGATGATGGCCATCACCTTGCCGGCGCGGTCGGGATAATGGGCCTCCAGCCAGGCGCGGAAGAGCGGGGCGACCTCGTGCGGCAGGCGGACGGGGATATAGGTGACTTCGCGGGCCCCGGCCGCAGCGACGCGGGCGACCAGCGCTTCGATTTCATGATCGGTGATGGCCGGGATGATGGGAGATATGCTGGCGGTGACGGGGACGCCGGCCTCGGCCAGTTGGCGGATCGCGTCCACCCGGCGCAACGGATGCGGCGCGCGGGGTTCCAATGTACGCGCAACCGCGGGGTCGAGGCTGGTGACGGAGAGGACCACGGCGACCAGCCCGTCCCGTGCCAGATCGGCCAGCAGGTCGATGTCGCGCAATATGCGGTCGGACTTGGTGGTGATGTAGGTCGGATGGCGGGTTTCGACCATGATCTCCAATATGGAGCGGGTGATGCGCCAGTCCTTCTCGATCGGCTGATAGGGATCGGTATTGGTCCCCATCGCAATCGGCGCGACGGCGTAGGTCTTCTTCGACAGTTCGGCGCGGAGCAGCTTTGCGGCGTCGGGCTTGGCGAAGAGCTTCGTTTCGAAGTCCAGCCCCGGCGACAGGTCGTGATAGGCATGGCTGGGCCGGGCGAAGCAGTAGATGCAGCCATGTTCGCAGCCACGATAGGCGTTGATCGACTGGCTGAAGCCGATGTCGGGGCTGGCGTTGCGGGTGATGATGGTGCGGGGATGTTCGACCGTGACCTGTGTCCGGGTACGGGCGAGCGGGCCGTCAATGTCGGTGAGCGCATCGAGCCAGTCGCCGTCCGCTTCCCGCTGGGGCAGGTTGAAGCGGCGGCTGTCGCCGTTCAGCGTTGCGCCTCTGCCTTTCTCGATAGCCATGAAGCATGAGAACATATTGGGAACAAAATGTCAAAGTGAGACAGCGAGTCAGACAGGTAAATCGCTATATCGTTTTACTTAGTTAGCTAACTAATGAAAATGTCATAGGCAAGAGCGAGGCTTGGGCAGGCCGAGCGTGAACGGATCGCGGTGTTGCTGCGGACCCTAGAGCCAGATGACTTCACATTGACCCATTCCGTCATTGCGAGCGGAGCGAAGCAATCCACTGTGGTGCGCCATGGATTGCTTCGCTCCGCTCGCAATGACGATGCCGACATATGTCATCCCGCCCTAACGTTCCGTCAGGCGGGGCATGAGTTCCACGAAGTTGCAGGGGCGGAAACGGCTGTCCAACTGGGTGACGAGGATGCCGTCCCACGCGTCCTTCACCGCACCGGTCGAGCCGGGCAGCGCGAAGATATAGGTGCCGCGCGCGACGCAGGCGGTGGCGCGGGACTGGATGGTTGAGGTGCCGATGCTCTGGTAGCTCAGCCAGCGGAACAGTTCGCCGAAACCGGGGATTTCCTTGTCTTGCACCTGCGCCAGCGCTTCGGGCGTGACGTCGCGGCCGGTGACGCCGGTGCCACCGGTGGTGAGGATGACGTCGATTTGCGGGTCGTCTATCCAGGCGTGGAGCCGGGCGACGATGGCGGATTTGTCGTCCCGCTCGATATAGCGGGCGGCGAGGATATGGCCTGCATGCTCCAGCCGCTCGACCAGCGCGTCGCCGGAGCGATCCTCGGCCAGGCCGCGCGTGTCGGATATGGTCAGCACGGCGATGCGAACCGGGATGAAGGTCCGGCTCTCGTCAATCGGCATCAGTCGGAGCCGCCGCCCATGCTGCCGCGACCGTCGGCCTTGCTGAGGCGGACCAGCTTCACGCCCTTGGCATTGGGGAAGGTCGGCCACATCCCCTGCGCCATGCCGGTCAGGCAATCGGCGCTGCCCTTCGCCTGGATCTGGTACATCCAGTAGTTGCGCATGACGATGTTCACATAGGCGCGGGTTTCATAATAGGGCAGCGATTCCATGAAGAGCAGCGGATCGCCCTTGTCATGGACCTGCGTGTTCCAGCGATCGACCGGCAGCGGGCCGGCATTATAGGCGGCCATGACCTTGGGCAGGAGGCCGCCCGTCGCGCTCATGTCGCGCAGGGATTCGAGGTAGCGCTGACCATATTCCATGTTGGTCGACGGCACGAACAGTTGCGATGCGTTGGCGAGGCCGACGTCGCCCGCCGTGCCGGGACGCACCTGCATCAGGCCGCGCGCGCCCGCGCTGCTGACCACATCGGCGCGGAAACCGGATTCCTGGAGCGTATGGGCGTAGATGAGCGAGGGGTCGACGCGCCAGCCGCCGTCCGGGCGCCAGTCGGGCGCGGGGAAGCGGGCGAAGCTGTCGGGCTGCTTGCCGGCCGGGCCATTATGGGCGAGCCAGAGCTGGGTCGCGGGCAGGTTCAAGGCGCTGGCGAGGCGGAGCAGCGCGTCATATTGATCGCTGCCGCCGATCTTCGCCTGATAGCGGATGAGTTCGTCGGCCCGGCCATTGTCGCCGATCGCGGACAGGGCGATGGCGGCGCGGGCGTTGGGGCTACCTTTCAGCTTGTTCCATTCCAGCGCGCCGAAGCGGCTGCCGACCGGGGCGCCACCCAAGGGCAGGCCAAGCGATTCGCGGGCGAGCAGGCCGTAGAAGGTTTCGTCGGAACGGGCCGCCTGCTTGAGATAATTGGCGACCTTTTCCGCCTCGCCGCAGACCATATAGGCGCGCGAGGCCCAATAGGCGCCGGCCGAGCGCATGTCGGCGTCGCCAGCCAAGGCGGCGACATTGGCGAAGGCGGGTGCGGCGGTGCGGCAGTCATTCTGGCGCCAGGCAGCGAGGCCGGTGGTCCAGTGCGCCTGCACGGTCCAGTCGCCGCCGGTGCGGGTTTCCAGCGCGCGCGCGGCCATGCGGCGGGCGTTGGTGTCGTCATTTTCGATATAATAAGCCCAGGCGACGCGCTGGCGCACTTCGGTCAGCCCCTCATTGGTGAGGCCTGCTTCGCCGGTTGCCAGCAGCCCTTCGGCGCCGATCGGATCGTCATTCTTCACATAATTCTGAATCTGGCCGGCGAGCGCCTGCGCAGCGACGTCTGTCTTCACTGCGGCGACATATTGGCGGCGGGGCGCCGCGCCCAGCCAGACCATCTTCTGAATCTGCGGCAAAGTGGGCAGGATGGTCGCGCCGCGCTTCTGCGCCAGACGGGACAACTGGTCGGCCTTGGGCAGCCAGGCGGCCTTATTCACCAGGTCGAGCAGGTCGAACAGTTCGACGCGCGGCGACCCCTTGGCCAGATAAAGTTCGGAAAGGGCCAGCGGACGGACGGCATCCTGGCTGTCGAGCGCGGCGATCATCGCCTTCGCATCATTCCATTGCTGGGCAGAGATGGCGGAGAAGATAGCGCGATAGCGCGCCTTGTCGCCGTCGCTCAGTTGCAGCGGGGAAGCCTCGACGGGGAGGGCGGTCGGCAGGATCGGGGTGGTTTCAGCCGTGGCGGGCAGCGCGGCGGCGAGGCCCATGGCAATCAGGGCAAGACGGGATATTTGGGTCGCGGCGCGAATCACGGACGGGCTTCCTCGATCAGGCTTTGCAGGGTGCGCCAGCATTCCGCCTTGGCCGCGGGCTGGGACAGCAGCAGCCGGGGATGGAATGTGGCGACGGCGGGCACATTGCCGCCATCATGGTTAAAGTCGCGTAAACCGCTGGCGGGGGCCTGCGCGTGTGGGTCGTCGCCGGTCGGAAGCAGTGCACGGATCGTCCGATCGCCCAGCAGCAGCAGGCGGCGGGGCTGGGCCAGCGCGACATGGGTGCGCATGCGGGTGGCGGCGATGGCAAGGTCCGATGCCTCCACCATGCCGCCGGGTGGGCGGGCGGTGAAGAGCGAGGCCAGATGGATACCATCCCGGTCGAGGCCGATGGCGCGCAGCATGGCGTCGAACAGAAGGCCGGCGCGATCGGCCAAGAGCCGCCCTTCGGAGAGATCGGCGGGATCGGGCAGGTCGGTCACGACCATCAGCGCGGCCTGCGCCTTGCCGACCGGCGCGATCTGTATGCCGGACCAGCGCCGTTCGGGCTGCGCCGGATCGCTAGCAAGCCAGGCAAGGAACGATTCGAGGGTTCGGGGCTTTTCTACCACGGAAGCGGTCGAAACAGCCTCGTTCGCGGGTGTCGGCCGCGCGGGAGCGGGGCGCAGCCAGTTGACTGGCGCTTCCGTTACGGCGCCATCTACCCCGGCCAGTTGCCACCATGCCAGATAGGCATCGGCGGAAACTGCCGCATCATCCTGCAATAAACCCCGCATCACAATCAGCTAGGGCCAGAGGTTGACGATCGGGTCAAGGTGCTTCATCGCCTTGACTGGTAAAGTGTTGGAGTAATGCGGCGATCGGATGACACGGGGTGCAGCCCGCCGATGCCGGAATGGAGGGATGAATGAGCGAACGGGAATCGATGCCGTATGACATCGTGATTGTCGGCGGGGGGCCTGCGGGCTTGTCAGCGGCGATCCGGTTGAAGCAGCTGGCCAATGATGCGGGTCAGGAAGTGGCGGTGTGCGTGCTGGAGAAGGGGTCGGAAATCGGCGCCCATATCCTGTCGGGCGCGGTGATCGATCCCAGGGCGCTGGATGAATTGCTGCCCGCGTGGCGCGACATGGGCTGTTCGCTGGCCGATGTGCCGGTGACCGACAACCAGCACTGGTTCCTCACCAAGAACGGCAAGATCAGCATGCCGCATATCATGACGCCGGGCTGGATGCATAATAAGGGCACCTATACCGGATCGCTGGGCAATCTGTGCCGCTGGCTGGCGGAGCAGGCCGAGGGGCTGGGTGTGGAAATCTTCCCCGGCTTTGCGGCGGCGGAAATCCTCTACCATGAGGATGGCAGCGTGAAGGGCGTGGCCACCGGCGACATGGGCATCGACCGCGAAGGCAATCGCAAGGGCGATTATCAGCCGGGGCTGGAACTACATGCGAAATATACCTTCTTTGCGGAAGGCGCGCGCGGGCACCTGACCAAGATATTGAAGCGCCAGTTCGCGCTGGACGCGGACAGCGAGCCGCAGGTCTATGGCCTGGGCATGAAGGAATTGTGGGACATCGATCCTGCGCTGCATCAGCCGGGTCTGGTGATCCATTCGCAGGGCTGGCCGCTGACCGATGCCTATGGCGGCGGGTTCCTCTATCATCAGGCCAATGGGCAGGTGGCGCTGGGCTTCGTGGTGGGGCTGGGCTACCGCAACCCGCATCTCTATCCGTTCGAGGAGTTCCAGCGCTGGAAGCAGCATCCGGAAATCCGCAAATTCCTGGAGGGCGGGCGCCGGGTGTCCTACGGTGCGCGCGCGATCAACGAGGGTGGCTGGCAGTCGATCCCCAAGCTGGTCTTCCCCGGCGGCGCGCTGATCGGCTGTTCGGCCGGCTTCGTCAACGTGCCGCGGATCAAGGGCACGCACACGGCGATGAAGTCGGGCATGCTGGCGGCCGAAGCAGCGTTTGCGGCGGTGCAGGCGGATCGCGCGGGCGATACGCTGGCCGATTATGAGGACAATCTGCGGTCGAGCTGGATCGCGAGCGAATTGCAGTTGGTGAAGAATGCCGAGCCGTTGCTCAGCAAGTTTGGCGGGACGATCGGCACGCTGTTGGCGGGCATCGACATGTGGATGCGCACGCTCAAGATCGGCCTGCCCTTCACGATGAAGCACAAGGCCGATAATGAGAAGATCTGGCCGAAGGACGCCTGCGCGAAGATCGATTATCCCAAGCCCGATGGCGTAGTCAGCTTCGACCGGCTGTCGTCGGTGTTCCTGTCCAACACCAATCATGAGGAGGACCAGCCGGTCCATCTGCAACTGAAAGACCCGGCGATCCCGATCAGCTACAATCTGCCCCTTTATGACGAGCCGGCGCAGCGTTACTGTCCTGCCGGCGTCTATGAGGTGGTTGGGGCGGATGAAGGGCTTCCCAAATTCCAGATCAACGCGCAGAATTGCGTCCATTGCAAGACGTGCGACATCAAGGACCCGACCCAGAATATCAACTGGGTCGTCCCCGAAGGCGGTGGAGGGCCGAACTATCCCAATATGTAAGCGCCTGATCCCCGTCCTGCTGCTGACAAGCCCGGCCCTGTTCCCGACAGGCGCCGGCGCGTCGGTGGAACCCGATGGAGCGCTCCACGCCTATGCGCGGGCGCGAATGGCGGATGGCGATGGCGCGCTGACGCTGGCGGTCGCCAATTATCGCGAGGCGTTGAAGCAGGACCCGGCGCGGATCGAGATTGCGCGCCGGTCCTATGCGCAGGGGATGGAGAGCGGCGACCGGTTGCTGGCGCGGCAATCGGCGGCGCTGCTGGATGCGGCCGGCGCCCTGCCGCGCGACGGTACGCTGTTGCGGATCGGCGATGCGCTGACGGCGAAGGATTGGGCCGGCGCCCGGACGATGACCGACCGGATGGTGGAGGAAGGCAATTTCGCCTTTCTGGCGCCGATCATCCGTAGCTGGATATCGCTGGGCGAGGGCCAATATGCGCCGCCGGTGATCGACGGCAAAGACCGGTTCGCGGCGCTGGGCCTGCGTTATGCCGATGAACATATCGCGTTTCAAGCGCTCGCCCGGCGCGATCTGGCGACGGCGGTGCCGGCAATCCGCAAGGCGTTGGCGGTACGGAGCGGCGACGGCACGGCGTTGCGGCTGGCCGTTGCGGGGCAGCTTGCGGCGCGCGGGGCCAGGACGGAGGCGCTGGTGCTGCTGCCGATGGGCAGCGCCAATTTCGCGCGGGCGCGTGCGGATATCGAAAAGGGCAGGATACCCAAGCCGCTGGCTGCGGCGGTGACGCCGGCGCAGGGCTTCGCCCGCCTGCTGTCGCGGCTGGCCGTGGATGTCTCCTCCGATGCGAGTGCCTCCCCGCTTGGCCTGCGGCTGGCGCGGATCGCCACCTTTGCCGACCCCGACAGCGCCGAGGTGCATATCATCACCGCGCGCCTGCTGACGACGCAGGAGCATCCGGCCGGTGCCGTCGCCGAGGCGGGGAAGGTGCCGGCGAAGGACTGGTATGGCGCGGTGGCGCAGGCCGAACTGATCGACGCGCTGGCGGCGAGCGACGACATGGACGGCGCGCTGGCGCTGGCACGGGCGCAGGCAGCGGAACCGGGCGCGGAAGCGGAACGGCATGTGCGCCTTGGCCGATTATTGTCGCAGAAGCGGGATTTCGATGGCGCCGCGGCGGCTTTCCATGCGGCACAGGCCGGCTATGCGCCGGAGCAACTGCCCTGGACGCTGCTGCTGTTCGAGGGCAGCGCGCTGGAACAGGGCAAAAGATGGGATGAGGCGCGGGTCGTGCTGGAGCGGGCGGCGATAATGGCGCCCAACGAGCCGGTGATCCTGAACTATCTGGGCTATGCGCAGATTGAGCGGCGGCAGAATGTCGAGGCGGCGCTGACATTGCTGAAGAAAGCGAGCGCGCTGAAGCCGCAGGATGCATCCATCACGGATTCGCTGGGCTGGGCGCAGTTCGTGACCGGCAATGTCGATGAAGCGGTGCCGGTGCTGGAACGGGCGGCGGCGGCGGCGCCGACCGATAGCACGATCAACGAGCATCTGGGCGATGCGCTGTGGGTTGCCGGTCGCCGGTATGAAGCGCGCTATGCCTGGGCCGCCGCATCGGTGTTTGCCGAGGGCGACGTGGCCGCGCGGCTTGAAGCGAAGCGCAAAGAGGGAATGAAGCCCGAATATGCCGCACCTTGAAATGGCGCTGGACGCGGATGCGCCGACGGAGCCCGTTACCGAGATCGCCTATGCCAAGGTCAATGTCGCGCTGCATGTCCGTGCGCGGCGGGATGATGGCTATCATGCGCTAGAGAGCCTGTTCGTCTTCGCCGAGCATGGCGATGTGGTGCAGGGATGGGCGAGCGAGGACGGGGCGATCGATCTCAGCATCGACGGGCCGTTCGGCGCGGCGCTGGATGCGGGCGCGGACAATCTGGTGGTGCGGGCGGCGCGGGCTTTGCAGGCCTATCTGGGGACGGAGCGGGGCGCGGCGATCCGGCTGACGAAATATTTGCCGGTGGCTTCGGGGATTGGCGGCGGGTCGGCCGATGCCGCCGCGACGTTGCGCCTGCTGGCGCGGCTGTGGGATGTGCGGATCGAACCGCAGGAACTGGCCGGGCTGGCGCTGGATTTGGGGTCGGACGTGCCGGCCTGTGTCGCGAGCGTGACCCAGATGGTCACGGGGCGCGGCGAGGCATTGGCGCGGCATGCGGTCGAGGGGCTGGAAGGGCTGCCGATGCTGCTGGTCAATCCGGGGGTCGGGGTATCGACCGCGCGGGTTTTTGCCGGGTGGGACCGGATCGATCGGGGCGCGCTGGATGCCGATAGCTTGGACGCCCTGTACGCCGATGGCCGCAACGATCTGGAGGCGGCGGCTTTGGCGGTGGAGCCGGTGATTGGGGATGTGCTGGCGATGCTGGTGGCACAGGAGGATGTGTTGCTGGCACGCATGTCGGGATCGGGCGCGACCTGTTTTGCGCTGTTCCGCAGTGAGGCCGCCATGGCGGCGGCGGCGCGGGCGGTGGCGGAGGCCCATGACGATTGGTGGACGATGGAAAGCCGGATCAGGAGCGCATGACGCAAGCCTATCAACAGATTGACGGTGGCGGGCTGGACCTGCTGATCGTCGCCGACCATGCTTCCGCCCATGTGCCGGCGGATATCGACCTGGGCATCGATCCGGCGCTGCTCGCCGAGCATATCGCGATCGACATCGGCGTGGCCGAGGTCAGCCGGTTGCTGGCGGCAGAATTGGGGGTAACGGCGATTTTGGGCGGCGTGTCGCGGCTGGTGATCGACCTCAATCGGGAGGAGGATGCGCCCGGCCTGTTGCCGGTGATGAGCGATGGCCATGCCATTCCCGGCAATCGCGGGGCCGATCTGAACGATCGGATGATGCGCTTTCACCATCCCTATCATCATCGGGTGGCGCACTTGCTGAAGGGGATGACATCGCCCTTCATCCTGTCGGTGCACAGCTTCACGCCCAAGCTGGCGAGCGATCCCGACCAGCAGCGGCCATGGGATATTGGCGTGCTGTATAATCGGGACGACCGGGCGGCGCGGATCGCCATTCCGATGCTGGAGGCGGCGGGGCTGAAGGTCGGCGACCAGTTGCCCTATGCCGGGACGTTGCTCAATGCGACGATGAACCGCCATGCCGAGGCCAGTGGCATCCCCTATCTGGGCGTGGAGATGCGGCAGGATCTGGTCGGCGACGCCGCCGGACAGGCGCGTTTCGCGTCGATATTGGGGCCGGTGGCATTGGCGTGCAGGAGCGCATTGGCATGAGGCGGATCGGATGCGCGCTGGTGGTGCTGGCGACCTTGGCAGCCTGTGGCGAGCAGGCGCCCACTGCGCAGCAGCAGGCCGGAGTGACGGCGCAGGCTGGGCCAGTCGACGACAAGGCGGATTGCGCGCTCGGCGGATCGCATGAATGGGCGCATGATTGCGGGGTGGAGCGGGTCGGCAAGATGCTGACGCTGCGGCATCCTGATGGCGGGTTCCGGCGGTTTCGCGTGCTGGATGACGGGCGCGGGCTGGAAGCGGCCGATGGCGCGGAGTCGGCGAAGCTGACGATTTTGGACGACAAGCGGATCGAGCTGGTGGCGGGGAGCGACCGCTATCGGCTGCCGGCGCAGATCGGCGTGGCCAGCAGGCCATGAGCAGCGGGCCGATCCTGACGGCGGCGCAGATGCGCGCGGCGGAGCAGGCGGCTTTCGATACGGGCGTCGATCAATATGGACTGATGGAGACGGCCGGCGCGGCGGCGGCGGAGATCATCTGGCGTGCGGGGCATCGGCGCGATGTTCTGGTCCTGTGTGGGCCGGGCAATAATGGCGGCGACGGCTATGTGATCGCGCGGTTGCTGCGCGAACGGGGCGTGGCGGTGCGGGTGGCGGCATTGGGCGAGAGCCGGACGGTGTCGAGCCAGCGGGCGCGGGCGGCGTGGAACGGACCGGTCGAGGATATGATGAGCGCCGGGCCGGCTACGCAACTGATCGATGCGCTGTTCGGGACCGGGCTGACGCGCGGGCTGGACGAAGCGGTGGCGGCGCGGCTGGGCGAACTGGCCGGGGCGGCGACCATCAGTCATGCGGTAGACCTGCCGAGTGGGGTGGATACGGATAGCGGGGCGCTGCTGTCCGCCGTGCCGCGCTTTTCGACCTGTATTGCGCTGGGGGCGTGGAAGCCGGCCCATCTGCTGCAGCCGGCGGCGAGCCATATGGGCCGGCTGGTGCTGGCCGATATCGGCATTGCGGTGCCGAGTGCAGTGCATCGACTGGGGGCGCCCGCATTGTCCGCGCCGGGAGCGGATGCGCATAAATATCGGCGTGGTCTTGTGGCGGTAGTGGCCGGCGACATAGCGGGCGCGGCCTGCCTGTCGGCGGAAGCGGCGGCGCGATCCGGGGCGGGCTATGTCAGGCTGATCGCGGATGCGGCGGTTCCGGGTCTGAGCCATGCGATCGTGCGGAGCGGGACGCTGGATTTCGATCGGGCCAAGGCAGTGCTGGTCGGGCCTGGGCTGGGGCGTGATCCCGTCGCCTGGAGCAGGCTGGTCGCGGCGGCCAGTGCGGATATACCCTATGTCGCCGATGCCGATGCGCTGTGTATGTTCGCGGAAATGGGATTTGGTGATTTGCCGAATCCGGCGATCGTAACTCCGCATGAAGGCGAATTCGATCACATGTTCGGCGACATGGATAGCAGCAAGATCGATCGGGCTCTCGCTGCCGCTGCTCGCGGCGGTAGTGTCATCATCTACAAGGGCGCGGATAGCGTCATCGCTGCGCCGGATGGCCGGGCGATGGTGACGAGCGGGGCTTCGCCATGGCTGTCGACCGCAGGGACCGGCGATGTGCTGGCGGGACTGGCGGCCGGGCGGCTGGCGGTAACGGGCGATCCGTTCCGCGCGGCATGCGAGGCGGTGTGGCTGCATGGCGAGGCGGCGCGGCGGGCGGGCCCGGCTTTTGTCGCGGATGATTTGCTTGCCGGCCTGCCAGCGGCTATCGCCGCGCGATTGTGACAGATAGCGACCCAGACACCATCATCCGCATCGCCGCCAGGGGCGATGGCATTACGGCCGACGGCCGCCATTTCCCGCTGACCGCGCCGGGTGACCGGATCGCGCCGGACGGCAGCATCGTCTTCGGCGTGCATCATGTCGAGCCGCCCTGCCGCCATTTCCCGGCCTGTGGCGGGTGCCAGATCCAGCAGCTCGACGATGAAAGCTATGCCGATTTCGTGATCGGGCGCGTCGTGGGCGCGCTGGCCGGGCAGGGCGTGGTGCCAGGTACCGTGCTGCCGCCGCATATCTCGCCGCCCATGACGCGGCGGCGGGCGTCGCTGCGCGCGGCGCGGGCGGGCAAGCGCGTGACCATCGGTTTTGCCGAGGAGGGCAGCCACAAGCTGATCGACCTCGACATGTGCAGCGTGCTGGACCCGACGCTGTTCGGACTGCTCGCGCCTTTGCGGGGGCTGCTGGCGACGATCCTGCCGGACAAACGGGCGGCGCATGTGCGGATGTCGCTGGTCGATCAGGGCGTCGACCTGCTGCTGGAGGGCGTGAAGGTGGAGGGGCTGAGCGCGGATGAGGCGCTGGGCGATTTTGCACGCGGGCATGAGCTGGCGCGGTTGACCATCGATGAAGGGGACGGGCCGCAGACGCGCTGGGAGCCGGAAGCGGTGACGGTCAGCTTTGGCGGGGTACCGGTGGGATTTCCACCCTTCGCCTTCCTGCAAGCCACGCCCGATGGCGAGGCGGCGCTGGTCGGGGCGGTGCGTGATGCGCTGCCGGAAAGTGGGGCGATCGCCGATCTGTTTGCGGGGCTGGGCACCTTTGCGCTGGCGCTGGGCGGCAAGCGGCCGGTCTATGCCGGGGAAGGTGCGCGCGATGCGATCCTGGCGCTCAAGCAGGCTGGCGCGCGGGCGCAGCGGCGGATGGTGGCGGATCATCGCGACCTGTTCCGCCGGCCATTGACGCCGGAGGAACTGAACCGCTTTGCCGCCGTGGTGCTCGATCCGCCGCGCGCAGGTGCGAAGGAGCAGGTGCTGCAACTGGCAGCTTCGAGCGTGCCGGTGATTGCCTATGTGTCCTGCAATCCCGCCAGCTTCGCGCGTGATGCCGTGCATCTGACGGCGGCGGGCTATCGGCTGGATAGCGTCAAGCCGGTCGGGCAGTTCCGTTGGACCACCCATGTCGAACTGGTGGGCATCTTTCGCAAATAACCTGTAAGCCGCGTCATTGCGAGCGCAGCGAAGCAATCCACTGGCGCGCGCATGGATTGCTTCGCTGCGCTCGCAATGACGGAGTGAGGCGGGGTGAAGCTATCGTAGATAAGAAAAATCCCTCGCCGCAAAGGGGAAGCGGCGAGGGACTTAATCCTCTCTTGCGAGGCGGTTAGCCCAGCTTGATGACGTTTGCGCGACGGCGGGCCGGCAGAACTTCGGTGTAGAGGCTGGCCATCGGCTCATCCTCCACCTCGATCGTCGCTTCCGACGTGAAGCCGTTGAAACCGGTGCGCATCGCCGCGCCATAGGCGCCGAGCATGCCGATTTCGATATAGTCGCCGACCTTCACGTCCGACGGGAGCATGAAGGGGCCGACCATATGGTCCATGTCGTCGCAGGTCGGGCCGTAGAAGGAGAAACCGGTCAGTTCCTCCTCGCTTTCGTCTTCCCGCAGCAGAGCCACGGGGAAGCGCCAGCCGATATGCGCGGCGTCGAACAGCGCGCCATAGGCGCCGTCGGTGATGTAGAGTTCGTCGCCACGGCGGCGTTCGACGCGGACGATGATCGAGCTATACTCGGCCGACAGCGCGCGGCCGGGTTCGCACCACAGTTCCGACGAATAGCTGACCGGCAGGCTTTCAAAGCCACGGTGGATCGCTTCGAAATAATTTTCGAGCGCGACCGGTTCCATGCCCGGATAGATGGACGGGAAGCCGCCGCCGACATCGATGATGTCGACCGTGACGGCCGCGTCCACGATGGCGGCGCGCACGCGCTCGATCGCATCGCTATAGGCCTGCGGGCTCATCGCCTGGCTGCCGACATGGAAGCAGATGCCCAGCGCATCGGCGGCCTGACGAGTGGCCATCAGCAGTTCGCGAGTTTCGCCCAGTTCCGCGCCGAACTTCGACGCGAGGCTGAGTTCCGAATGTTCGGACGATACGCGCAGGCGAACGCACAGCTCCAGATCGGTCGCATCGCCGGTGGCGCGCATGATCTTTTCCAACTCGTCGATCGTGTCGAGCGAGAAGGTGCGCACGCCATAGTCATGATAAGCCAGCGCGATCGCTTCTTCGGCCTTGACCGGGTGCATGAAGCAGAGCTTGACGCCCTCTTCCCCGGCAAGCGTCTCTGCGACCAGACGCACTTCAGCGATCGAGGCCACGTCGAAATGCGTGATGCCCGATGCGAAAAGCGTGCGGATCAGATCAGGAGACGGATTGGCCTTGACCGCATAGAGAGAGCGACCCGGAAACTTCTCAGTGAAGAATTGGGCGGCCCGAGCAGCGGCCTCGGGGCGAATCAGCGTTACCGGTGCTGCCGGTTTGAGGGCGGTCGCTACCCCCAGCGCGCTAGGATGCTTGTGCAATTCAAGGGACCTCCAGTGTAGTTCAGGGCGAAAAAAGCTGCCTTGCGGTGGAAGTCCCATGGGGCAGCGAGCGGCCGATATATGCGTAGGGGTTCCCCCTGTAAAGCACGCATCTGAATTTTGTTGCGCAGCCTGCCACGAACCGTGCGGGAGCTTAGGTGAGATGTTGAAAAGAAAGGATATTCCGATCGGGCGGAAGATGGTTTCCGCCCGATTAACGCAGGTTGTCAGGCGCCTGAGCGATGAAAGTCAGGATAGCCGAGACTTAAAATCGTCATATGAAAAGGATCGGATTTCCGTGAGTTGATCGGATTCGCTATTCCAGAGCCAGATGGCCGGCAGGGGCACGCCGTTGAAGGTGTTGGTCTTCACCATCGAATAATGGGCCTGATCGAGGAAGGCGATACGGGCGCCCGGTTCGGCGCCGCCAGGCACGCGATAATCGCCGATAATGTCGCCGGCGAGGCAGGACGGGCCGCCAAGGCGGGTGACCGGGCCTTCTTCCGGCTCATGCAGCATGGCGGGACGATAGGGTGCCTCGATCACATCAGGCATATGGCAGGTGGCGCTGATGTCGGTGATGGCGACGGGCATGCCATTGTCGATCACATCGAGAATTTCGCCGATCAATATGCCGGCGTCGAGCGCCATCGCCTCGCCCGGCTCGATATAGAGTTCGAGGCCGGTCTGCGCCTTGATCCGCTGAAGGAAGGCGATGAGGTCGTCGATCTGATAGTCGGCGCGGGTGACATGGTGGCCGCCGCCGAAATTCAGCCATTTGAGGCCCTCGACATGGGGCATGACGAACGGCTCGATCGCCTTCCATGTCCGTTCGAGCGGCAGGAAATCCTGTTCGCACAGGTTATGGACGTGAAGGCCGTCGACGCCGTCCAGATGCTCCGCGCGGAGCTGGTCGATCGGGAAGCCGAGGCGGCTGTGAGGCTGCGACGGGTCATATTTGGGCACTTCCCCCTCCGGATTGAGAGGGTTGAGGCGCAGGCCGATGTCGAAGATGCGCCCTTCGGCACGGGCGGCATCGATCACCGGCTTCATCCGGGCGATCTGGCCGGGGCTGTTGAAGATGACATGGTCCGAAATCCTGAGGATTTCGGCAAGGTCGGCGGGCTTGTAGGCGGCGCAATAGGTCGCGACCTCACCCTTATATTCCTCCCGGCCGAGGCGGGCTTCATAGATGCCCGATGCGCAGACGCCATCCAGATATTCGCCAACGACGCTGCCGAGCGACCACATGGAAAAGGCCTTGAGCGCGCCCAGCACCTTGATGCCGGCGCGCTCGCCAATGTCGCGCAGGACGGCCAAGTTCCGGCGCACCGCGGCCTCGTCCACCACGAAGGCGGGCGAGGGGACGCGGTACAGGTCGAAATGGGCGAAAGCGGCGGGATCGCCGGCCTTGGTTTCCATGAAGTCACAACTCCGTCATTGCGAGCGCAGCGAAGCAATCCAAGGGAGCGCCATTGGATTGCTTCGCTACGCTCGCAATGACGATTATTTCTCAGCGCGGCGCTTAGAAGGCCAGCGGCGCGTCCAGTTCCTTCACCTGCCAGGGCAGGCCGTGCTTGTTCAGCATGTCCATGAAGGGATCGGGATCGAACTGTTCGATGTTGAACACGCCTGCCCCTTTCCATGCGCCCGTCAGCATCATCGCCGCGCCGATCATCGCGGGCACGCCGGTGGTGTAGCTGACCGCCTGATTGCCGGTTTCGGCATAGGCTTCCTCATGGTCGCAGATCTGGTAGACATAGACGGTCTTTTGCTGGCCGTCCTTCTCACCAGTGGCGATGTCGCCGATATTGGTCTTGCCCTTGGTGGTGGACCCCAGGCTCGACGGTTCGGGCAGTACAGCCTTGAGGAACTGGAGCGGGATGATTTCCTGGCCATTATAGATGACCGGGTCGATCCGGGTCATGCCGACATTCTGGAGCACTTCGAGATGCTTGAGGTAAGCGTCGCCGAAGGTCATCCAGAAGCGGATGCGCTTGATTTCGGGATAGAATTTCGCGAGCGATTCCAGTTCCTCATGATACATGAGGTACATGTTCTTCGGCCCGACCTGATCGAAGTCGAAGCTCTGCTTGTGGCTGAGCGCAGGGCCTTCGACCCATTCGCCGTTCGCCCAATGGCGCGACGGGGCGGTCACTTCGCGGATGTTGATTTCCGGGTTGAAGTTGGTGGCGAAATGCTGGCCATGGTCGCCGCCATTGCAATCGAGGATGTCGAGCGTGTCGATCCGGTCGAGCAGATGCTTCTTGATGTAGGAGGCGAAGACGCTGGTGACGCCGGGGTCGAAGCCCGAGCCCAGCAGCGCCATGATGCCGGCTTCCTTGAAGCGGTCCTGATAGGCCCACTGCCAGCTATATTCGAACTTGGCGGTGTCGCGCGGTTCGTAATTGGCGGTGTCGAGATAGTCGGTTTTCGTAGCCAGGCAGGCGTCCATGATCGCCAGATCCTGATAGGGCAGGGCCAGGTTCACGACCAGCTTGGGCTTGATCTTCTGGATGAGGGCGATCGTCTCTTCGACATTGTCGGCATCAACCTGCGCCACGTCGATGTCCACGCCGACCAGCGCCTTTACTGATTCGGCGACTTTTTCGCAGCTGACGATGCGGCGGCTGGCGAGCGTGATATGGCTGAAAATATCCGGGTTCATCGCCATCTTGTGGACTGCGACAGAACCGACGCCGCCCGCGCCGATAACAAGAACCTTGCTCACTACAACTGCTCCATGGCTATGGTCGCGCCAGACGCGCGAAAGCGCCCATATAGGAGGCTCGAATGACAGCGCAAAGTCAGAGTTGGTTCTGTGTCAAAAAGCCGATGGTCGCCGGGCTGATCCTGATGGCGATGATGGGCGGCATACCGGCGGTGCGGGCGGCCGAACAGACGGCCGAGACGCAGGTGACGAAAGGCGAGGTGAAACTGACCTTTGCACCGCCGCTGGACCAGCCGCTGCGCTATGAAGTGTCGACCCTTCGCAATCGGGCCGGGCAGGAACAGCAGGGGATTGTCGAGCAGGTGATGCGGTTCCGCCGCGAGGGGGAAGGCTATGTGCTGCGCATCGAACTGGTGAAGGGGACGCTGCCGGGCCTGACCGAGTTCAACCTGAAAGTTGGCGATCCGAAGATGCCGCCATCGCTGCGCCCTTTCATGGAGCCGATGGAATATGATGTGGGCGCTGATGGCGCGGTATTGCGACTGCGCGACTGGGACGCGCTGAAGGGCAAGATCGGCGCGGGGATGAAGGACATGGTCGCGCTGATCGAGCCGGATGAAGCCAAGCGGGCGCCGGCCGCCGCGATGATCGAGAAGATGGCCGCGGGTTTCCAGCAACTGACGCCGGAGCAGGCGGCCCAGATGTTCCTGAAACCCTGGGCGACCTTCCTGGGGCTGGGACGAAATCCCCGGGAATTGGGCGAATGGTATGAGGCGCAGATCGAACTGGACACCGGCATTTTCCCAATGCCGCTGCCAGCGACCAGCCGCATGCGGCTGAGCCGTCCGGCGACGGCCTATCATTGGGAACAACATACGGAGATGGACCCGAAGACGGCCGGTGACGCGATCACATCCTATCTGGAAGCGATGATCCGGGCGAGCGGCGACGAGGCCCCGGAAGGCAAGATCGCCGAAATGCGCAAGGCATTGGGCGACATCAGGATCAACGATGTGCTGGAGGCCGATATCGATCCTGCCACGGGGATGGTCATTAACGGCAGCTATATCCGATCGATCGAGGCTGGCGGGCAGAAGGGCGGCAATGGCGCGCGGGTGCGGCGGCTGGATTGAAGGGCGATAGTCCGGAGGTGGCTAATTTCCGCTCTACCGTGCGCAAGATGAACCGCGCTCCCTAGAAACTCGCTCCATCGACCTTCTGGATCGTCAGAGCATCGATATCTACAGAGGGCACGCAGCGCAGGTTGATGGCGCGCATGTCGCCCTGCGGTGACTTGCCGAGCGCGAAGGCTTGCGCGCCGCAGGTCTTGCAGAATTGATGCGTGATATTGTGCTTGTAGAAGAGATAGTCGGTGAGGTGATCGGCGCCGCTTTCCAGCGTGAACTGGTCGGCCGGCACGAAGGTCAGGACAAACCCCTTGCGGCTGCAATGAGAGCAATTGCAACTCATGCCTTCGGTCGGCGCGTCGGCGGCGACGCTGAACGTCACCGCGCCGCAATGGCAGCTTCCTTCATAGGTCATATCCGTTCTCCTTTTGATCCTTATGGATCAACTCACCAGCCGCTTCAATCCCTCGACCGTATCAGCCTCCGCCGCCGGCTTGTCCTTGCGGAGGCGGGCGATGCGGGGGAAGCGCATGGCGAGGCCGGATTTGTGGCGCTTGCTGTCGTGGATACTGTCAAACGCGACTTCCAGCACCAGCGTCTTTTCCACTTCGCGCACAGGGCCGAAGCGGGCGACCGTGTTCTGGCGGACGAAGCGGTCGAGCCATTTCAATTCTTCGTCGGTGAAGCCGCTATAAGCCTTGCCCACGGGCAGCAATTCGCCGTCTTCGGTCCAGCAGCCGAACGTGTAGTCCGAATAGAAGGAAGAGCGTTTGCCATGGCCGCGCTGGGCATACATCATGACGCAGTCGGCGGTCAGCGGATCGCGTTTCCATTTATACCACAGCGCGGCCTTGCGCCCGGCGACATAGGGGCTGTCGCGGCGCTTGAGCATGACGCCTTCGATTGCGGCGTCGCGGGCACCGGCGCGGATGTCGGCGAGGGCCTCGAAATCGGGGGCTTCGATCAGCGCGGAGAGGTCGAAACGGTCGGCGGGAAGCTGCGCCATATAGGATTCCAGCCGGGCGCGGCGCTGGTCCCAGGGGAGGGCACGCAGGTCGTCGTCGCCTTCGATCAGCAGATCGTAGAGGCGGACGAAGGCGGGATAATCGGCCATCATCTTCGCGCTGACCGCCTTGCGGCCGAGCCGCTGTTGCAGGGCGTTGAAGCTGGCGGCCTCGCCCCCTTGCGTGTCGCCTTTCACCAGCAGTTCGCCGTCCAGCACGGCATGGCCGGTGAAGGCCTGCGCGATTTCAGGGAAACTGCCCGATATGTCGTCGCCCGCGCGGCTGTAGAGGCGCGTTTCGGTTCCGGTGCCGACGATCTGGATGCGGATGCCGTCCCATTTCCATTCGGCGGCATAGTCGGTGAGGTCGACGCTGTCGGCTTCGAGCGGGTGGGCGAGCATGAAGGGGCGGAAATAGGGCGTACCTTCGGGGTCGGGGCGGCCGGTGCGGCCTTCGGCCCAGTCGAATAGTGCCGTGTAGGGTGGAGCGAGGGCGTGCCAGACCTGTTCGACATCATCGACATCGAGGTGGAAGGCCTGGGCGAAGCCGGTCTTGGCGAGGCGGGCGGAGATGCCGACGCGCAGGCCACCCGTGGCGAGTTTGAGCAGGGCGAAGCGGCCGGAGGCGTCGAGATGATCCATCATTTGCGCCAGTGCGTCGGGCGCGGCGGCGCGGCTGACGCCATGGAGGCGGTCGATGACGGCGGACAGGCTGAGCGAGCCGTCGTCCAGTTCGGCGGGCTGGTCGTCGCGTTTCGGCCAAAGGAGCGCGACGGTTTCGGCGAGGTCGCCGACATAGTCGCGGCTCATTTCATAAAGGACGGGATCGGTGCGGGCGCGGATCATTTCACCGATGGCGGAGGCCTTGACCGCTTTCAGGTCGAGATTGCCGGTGAGCGCCGCGAGCGCCCAGCCCCGGTCGGGATCGGGCGCTTCGCGCATGTAGGCGGCGATCAGGGCCAGCTTGCCATTGCGCGAGCGGGTGTAGACCAGGCCGTCGAGGAGTTGGGAAAAGGCGCGCATCAGACGCGACCCAGACAGGATTTTGTTCGCGCGGAGACGCGGAGACGCGGAGGGATGGCGAGGCGCCGTGAGCTGTAGAATGGCGACCGTCCATGGAGGCAGCGCGACTTTGCCACGCGGCAGGCTATCTCCGCGCCTCTGCGTCTCCGCGCGAACTTGTTGATATTTTCGCGCAGAGGCGCAGAGTACGCGGAGATGTGCAGGAAGGCAGCGTTGCCGCTCCATTTGCTTCTTTGCGTTCTCTGCGCCTCTGCGCGAACCAATTTCTCCATCCTATCCTTCATCCTCCTCTTCGCGGCCGACCAGCGCCAGCGCGCGCGCGCGGATCTGGTGGGTCATGCACCAGTGGAGCAGCGCTTCCTCCCGACCATGGGTTATCCAGGTTTCGGTCGGCGCGACTTCCCGGATGGTGTCGGTCAGTTCATCCCAGTCGGCATGGTCGGAAATGACAAGGGGCAGTTCGACATTCTTCTGCCGCGCGCGCTGGCGCACCCGCATCCAGCCCGATGCCATGGCGGTGATGGGATCGGGCAGGCGGCGGCTCCAGCGGTCGTTGAGGGCGGAAGGGGGCGAGACGATGATATGGCCGCGCATTTCCTTCGCCGGCACGCCGGTCGCGGGGCGCAGTTCGCCCATGTGGATGCCGAAATCCTGATAGAGCGCACACATGCGTTCCATGGCGCCGTGGATATAGATGGGGTCGTGGTGTCCGCGCGCGCGCAGTTCGCAGATAACCCGCTGCGCCTTGCCCAGTGCGTAGGCGCCGACCAGTACGCAGCGGTCGGGATGGGCGTGAAGCGCGGCGAGCAGCCGGTCCATTTCGCTGCCGGTGTCGGGGTGGCGAAAGACGGGGAGGCCGAACGTCGCTTCCGTCACGAAGATGTCGCAGGGGACCGGCTCGAAGGCTTTGCAGGTGGGGTCGGGGCGACGCTTGTAGTCGCCGGTGACGACGACGCGCTCGCCGGCATGGTCCAGTATGATCTGCGCCGATCCCAGCACATGACCGGCCGGAACGTAGCGGATGGTGACTCCGCCCAGCCTGATCTCCTCGCCATAGCCGACCGCCGTCCCGCTGGCGGTGCCATAGCGCAGGCCCATGATCGCAAGCGTTTCTCGCGTGGCCCAGACATGACCGTGGCCACCGCGCGCGTGATCGGCATGGCCGTGCGTCACCAGCGCGCGCGCCTGTGGCAAGGACGGGTCGATCCATGCGTCGACGGGGCGGACATAGATGCCGGTGGGGTGCGGTTCGATCCAGTGAGCCATTGCATGCAGAAGATGGGAGAGGGCGTCATGGTTCCGCAAGGGGAGTCATCGCCCCGTCATCGGTCGGTCATGCAGGCGACATGCCATTGCCCTATCGGCGCGCTAGAGCGGTCGGTGATCCGATTGCATCGGATCGACCGCTCTAAGCTTTATTTTGACGCATTCTCCGAGTTGTCAGGTAATTCTACCTGACTTGAGAATGCTCCAACGACCCGGCAGCGAGGAGTGCGCCATGGCAGCGGCAACAGATCAGAAGGCCCATGACAAGATCACCAACGCGGTGCACCGGCACCGGCATCTGTCGAAACAGGGATTGCTGGAACGCGCCTTCACCTTCGCCTTTCGTGGACTGGTCTATGCCCAGATCTGGGAAGACCCGGCGGTGGACATGGAGGCGCTGGCGATCACGCCCGATTGCCATGTGGTGACGATTGCGTCGGGCGGCTGCAATGTGCTGTCCTACCTGACCGCCGATCCGGCCAAGATCACGGCGGTCGACCTCAACACCGCGCACATCGCGCTCAACAGGCTGAAGCGGACGGCGGCGCAGACCTTGCCCGACCATGAAGCCTTCCATCGCTTCTTCGCCCGGGCAAACGACAAGGCCAATGTCGCGGCCTATCACAGCCATGTCGCCCCGCATCTGGACGAGGCGACGCGGCGTTACTGGGAAGGGCGCGACCTGATCGGCCGGCGCCGGATTGGCGGCTTTGCGCGGGGCATCTACAAGCACGGCTTGCTCGGTCGCTTCATCGGCGCAGCGCATCTATTGGCGCGGGTGCATGGCGTGAACCCCAAGCGGATGCTGGACGCGCAGAGCCGCGAGGAGCAGGTCGAGATTTTCGAGCGCGAACTGGCACCGATCTTCGACAAGGGGTTCGTGCGCTGGCTGACCAGCCAGCCGGCGTCGCTCTTTGGCCTGGGCATCCCGCCCGCGCAGTTCGAGGCGCTGGCGGGCGATGACCGGATGGACAATGTCCTGAAGGCGCGGCTGAAGAAACTGGCCTGCGACTTCGACCTGAAGGATAATTATTTCGCGGTGCAGGCTTTTGGCCGGGGCTATCATGGCGGCGAAGGGCCTTTGCCGCCCTATCTGCAAGCCGCGAACCATGATGCGGTGCGCGCGCGGGCCGGGCGGGTCGATGTGCGCCATGTCAACTTCACCGACTTCCTTGCCAGCCAGCCGGATCAGTCATGTGACCGCTATATCCTGCTGGACGCGCAGGACTGGATGGACGACGATCAACTGAACGCGCTGTGGGCGCAGATCACGCGGACGGCGAAGTCGGGCGCGCGCGTGCTGTTCCGCACGGCGGGTGAACCCAGCATATTGCCGGGCCGAGTGGTCGATGCCGTGCTGAACCGCTGGGATTATCGGGCGGAGGCTTCGCTCGATTATACCGCGCGCGACCGGTCGGCCATTTATGGCGGCGTCCATCTCTATGTGCTGAAGGGTGCGCTGTGAGCGATCATAAGGGGCTGATGGACGGGGTCTATCGCTACCAGCGGCATATCTATGACCTGACGCGCAAATATTATCTGCTGGGGCGTGATGGGTTGATCGCCGATCTCGATCCGCCGGCCGGCGGCGCGGTGCTGGAGATTGGCTGCGGCACAGGGCGCAACCTGATCGCGGTGGGTAAGGCCTGGCCGCAGGCGCGGCTCTATGGTGTCGACATCAGCGAGGCGATGCTGGAAACGGCGCGGGCTTCTGTGGCGAAGGCAGGGATGGGCGACCGTGTGGCGCTGGCGCAGGGGGATGCCTGCGGCTTCGATGCTGAGGCCTTGTTTGGTCGCGGGACGTTCGAGCGGGTATTCATCAGCTATGCGCTGTCGATGATCCCGGAATGGGAAATGGCGCTGGCGCAGGCTGCGCGCTGCGTGGCGCCGGGCGGCAAGCTGGAGATCGTCGACTTCGGGCAGCAGGAGGCGCTGCCGGGGGTATGGAAGCGGGCGCTGTTCGGGTGGCTGGGCAAGTTCCATGTCTCCCCGCGCCGGGGACTGGCGATCGCGATCGAACGGCTGGCGCAGGATGTGGGCGGGTTTCCGCATAGCCGGACGCTGTATCGCGGCTATGCGGTGCGGGGCGGGTTGATACGGGTTTGAAGGGTATCGGCGGGTGACGGAAATGCGCCCGCTGCTTTCATGCCATGGCCATGTGACCCGCATCAGAAACCCACATCCGTTCGTCCTGAGCTTGTCGAAGGACGCGTGCGCAGCTTAGATTATTGCATGGCGTTCCATGCTTATCTTCTCCGGTGCAGCGATGGGTCTTTCTACGCAGGACATGCGGAGGATTTGGAAAGCCGTATCGCCCAGCATCAACTGGGTTTGATTGGCGGATATACCGCTATTCGTAGGCCATTAACTTTGGTCTGGACGGAAAATTTCGGGACGCGGGATGAGGCGCTGGCTGCCGAGCGTCGGATCAAAGGATGAAGCCGTGCCAAGAAGCAGGCCTTGATCGATGGCGATTGGGAGCGGTTGAAACTCCTTGCGCGCAATCGACAGGATCAATGAGGTGGGCGTGGGTTAGCGTCCCCTTCGACGCCGCCTGCGGCGTCGCTTAGGACAGGCTTCGACAGGCTCAGGACGAACGGATGTTGGGACTGAGAGAGAGAGAGGCTGTGCTGCTCTCCCCGCTACCTTTACGCCGCCTGACGCGCCGTCTTTTCCAGTTCCAGACGGTCCCAGATTTCGGCCAGCGCCTCTACCAGGTCGCGCATCATCTCTTCGGTATGGGCCGGCCCGGGGGTGAAGCGCAGGCGCTCCGTGCCGCGGGGGACGGTGGGATAGTTGATGGGCTGCACATAGGCGCCATATTCGGCGAGCAGAATGTCGCTGATCCGCTTGGCCTTGACCGGGTCGCCGACCATCAGCGGCACGATATGCGTGACCGAATCCATCACCGGCAGGCCGGCGTCGCGCATGAACTGCTTGAGCTTGGCGGCGGACGCCTGCTGGCCTTCGCGTTCTTCGCTCGATGCCTTCAGATGCCGGACGCTCGCCAGCACGCCGGCGACCAGCACGGGCGAGAGCGAGGTGGTGAAGATGAAGCCGGGCGCATAGCTGCGGATCACGTCGACGATCATCTGGTCGGCGGCGATATAGCCGCCCATGACGCCGAATGCCTTGCCCAGCGTGCCTTCGATGATGGTCAGGCGATGGGCGACGTCGTCGCGTTCCGAAATGCCGCCGCCGCGCGCGCCATACATACCCACGGCATGCACTTCGTCGAGATAGGTGAGCGCGTTATACTCGTCGGCCAGATCGCAGATCGCGGCGATCGGCGCGACATCGCCGTCCATCGAATAGACGCTTTCGAAGGCGATCAGCTTGGGCGCATCGGGATCTTCGGCGGCCAGAAGCTCGCGCAGATGATCGACGTCATTGTGGCGGAAGACGCGCTTTTCGCAGCCGGAATTGCGGATGCCCGCAATCATCGAGGCGTGGTTCAGTTCGTCGGAGAAGATGATGCAGCCGGGCAGCAGCTTGGCCAGGGTGGAGAGCGTCGCTTCGTTCGAGACGTAGCCCGACGTGAAGAGCAGCGCCGCTTCCTTGCCATGCAGGTCGGCCAGTTCGCCTTCCAGATCGACATGATAATGGGTGTTGCCGCCGATATTGCGGGTGCCGCCCGAGCCGGCGCCGACATCATGGAGCGCTTCTTCCATGGCGGCGACCACCTTGGGATGCTGGCCCATGGCGAGATAGTCGTTCGAGCACCAGACGGTGATCGGCTTGGGGCCATTATGGCCATGGAAGCAGCGGGCGTTGGGGAAGGCGCCCTTGTTGCGCAGGATGTCGATGAACACGCGATAGCGGCCCTCGCTATGGAGCCGGTCGATCGCCTGCGAAAAGATGTGCTTGTAATTCACTACGCCTGTCTTCCCGTTGTTCGCGCGCTGTTTTTGTCGCTGCGCCATCCTCTGCCCGGATGCTGCATTTACCTGCGCTGCCCCGCCATTACCAGCGATAACCGCTCGCAACTTTAGGGAGAAATACCTATCAGACTGATAGAAGGGATTGGCCATTGGACAAATGGCCCATGCCACTCAAAGCGCTTCGATGCGGTCCAGGCCATAGCTGGCGAGGGCGGGGCGCAAGGCTTCCTGCCTTCCATCGATCCGGGTAAAGACCGCGATGCCGGGAGCCGGCGCATCCGGCCATGGCTGGCCCTGTGTCAGATAGAGGATGCGACGGGCAATGCCCTCGCCACCATGGACGAAGCCCATGGGATGCGGGGCCGCGGCGGCCAGTTCCTGTTCCACCAGCGGAAAATGGGTGCAGGCAAGGACGACCATGTCCATATGCTCACCGCCCGGCTGGTCGATGAGGCCGGCCAGCGCGTCGCGGGCGACCTGCGGGTCGAGCGGATCGCCGCGCAGCTTCGCCTCGGCCAGTTGCACCAGCGCGGCGGAACCATGGCGCAGCACGGTACAGTCGGCGCCATGTTCGGCCGCGAGCCGATCGACATAGGGCTGGCGCACGGTTGCGTCAGTGCCGAGCACGCCGAAGACACGGCTTCTGGAGAGCAGGGCGGCGGGTTTGATCGCCGGGACGGTGCCGACCACGGGAATGTCGAGCGCGGCGCGGACATGCTGGAGCGCGATGGTCGACGCCGTGTTGCAGGCGATGACGGCGAGGCGCGGGCGATAGCGTTCCACCAGCCGGCCGAGGAGCGCGGGGACGCGCGCGGCGATTTCCGCCTCGCTTTTCGTGCCATAGGGGAAGCCGGCGCTGTCGGCGGCATAGACGATCCGGGCGGTCGGGAGCGCCGCGCGAGCGGGGGCAAGGATGGAAAGCCCCCCTACGCCGGAATCGAAGAAAAGGATGGGAGCGTCTGGTGCAACCGTCATGGCGGTTCATGTCGCGTCATGGCGGCAGGCTGTCAACGGCCTGCGCTTGCAAAGCCGGCTGGCCGCTGCCACTTCGCACGCAAGATCAAGGAGATGATGATGGCCGAGCGCAGCATGAAGCAGAGGATGATCGCGGGCGAACCCTATCATGCCAATGACCCCGAGATCATTGCCGATCAACTGGCGGCGGCGGAATGGATGCGGCGGTTCAACGCCACCCTGCCGCCGGAGCGGGAGGGACTGCTGCGCGAGCAGCTGGGGGCTTTGGGGGCGGGATCGACCATCCGGCCGCCCTTCCATTGCGACTATGGCTTCAACATATTCCTGGGTGACGGCGTGTTCCTGAACTTCAACTGCGTCATATTGGACGTAGTGGAGGTGACGATCGGCGACGGCACGCAGATCGGGACGGGCGTCCAGATATTGACAGCCGACCATCCGCGGGATGCGACCGAGCGCGCGACCGGTGTCGAATGGGGACGGCCGATCCGTATCGGGCGCAATGTGTGGATCGGCGGCGGCGCGATCATCCTGCCGGGCGTGACGATCGGCAACGATGCCTTGATCGGCGCGGGCAGCGTGGTGACGCGCGACGTGCCGGCGGGCGCGACCGTCGTGGGCAATCCGGCGCGGGTGCGTTAAGCGCGCGATGGCGCGAGGTTAACCCAGCCCGTCATTGCGAGCGTAGCGAAGCAATCCAAGTCGCGCCACGGTGGATTGCTTCGCTACGCTCGCAATGACGATTCAGCTATAAATCATCTCCTTCTAACCCCCATTGCCTCCTGCGCTTGTCACTCTATGGTCGCGCGCAACATTTAGAGCAGGACAGTCGATTGCATCGGCTGTCCTGCTCTGGTCTTTTGATTTTCCGCGTTTTCCGAGTCAGCAGCTGTTCCACCTGCTTCGAAAACGCTTTATCGGCGATTTTCATGACCCCTCCCTGGCTTCTTCCCGCTTTCGTCCTGGCTCTGGGCTATCTGCTCGGCTCCATCCCCTTTGGCCTGTTGCTGACGCGCTTTACCGGTGCGGGCGACCTGCGGCAGATCGGGTCGGGCAATATCGGCGCTACCAATGTGCTGCGCACCGGGCGCAAGGGGCTGGCGGCGGCGACCTTGCTGCTGGACCTGCTCAAGGGCGTGGCGGCGGTTCTGATCGGCGCGGCACTGGTCGATGGCGGCGGGCCGATGGCCGGCGCGATGGCCTTTATCGGCCATTGCTATCCCGTCTGGCTGCGCTTTGCCGGGGGCAAGGGCGTGGCGACGATGATGGGCGTAGTGACGGCGCTGTACTGGCCAGCCGGGATCGTGTTCGCGCTGGTGTGGCTGGGCATGTTGTTCGGGACTAAATGGTCGTCGGTCGGCGGCATGTCGGCGGCGATCAGCGCGCCGGTGGGCATGTGGCTGTTCGGGCGGATCGATCTGGTACCGGTGTCACTGGCCATGGCGCTGATCCTGCTGTGGCGGCATCGCGCCAATATCGCGCGGCTGGCAAAGGGCGAGGAGCCGAAGATCGGCAAGGCCAAGGGCGCATCCCCGCAATGAGCGAGCGGGAGCGGTTCGACCGGCTACGGCTCATTCGCTCCCCCCGGATCGGTCCGGTCAGCTATCGGCAATTGCTCGCGCGGTTTGGGACGGCGGCGGAAGCGCTGCGCGCGATTCCCGATCTTGCTGCCCGTGGCGGTGGCAAGGCAAGCGTTGCCGATGCCGGTGCGGTGGAGCGGGAGATTGCCGCGTCACGGGCGCTGGGCGCGCACTATCTGTTGATGGGCGATGCCGATTATCCCGCGCTGCTGGACCAGATGGAAGGCGCGCCACCGGCGCTGATCGTGCGGGGCGACGGGGCGCTGGCGGCAAGGCCGTGCGTCGCGATGGTCGGCGCGCGCAACGCCTCGGCCGCCGCATGCCGTTTTGCGCGCAGTCTGGCGCAGGATCTGGGGCAGCGGGGCGCAGTGGTCGTGTCCGGCCTTGCGAGGGGCATCGATACGGAGGCGCATCGCGGGTCGATCGACAGCGGCACGATCGGCGTGATCGCGAGCGGGATCGACGTGGTGTTTCCGCCGGAGAACGAGGATTTGCAGGCGGAGGTTGCGGAACGGGGGCTGCTCGTTACCGAGCATCCGCCGGGCGTGCAGCCGCTCGCGCGGCATTTTCCGGCGCGCAACCGGATCATCGCGGGACTGGCGCTGGGAACCGTGGTGGTGGAGGCGGCGCCCAAGTCCGGTTCGCTCATCACCGCGCGGCTGGCCGGGGAAGCAGGGCGCGAGGTGATGGCGGTGCCGGGATCGCCGCTCGATCCGCGCGCGCAAGGCTGTAACTCGTTGATTCGCGAGGGCGCTATTCTGGTGCAGAATGGCGCGGATATCATGGAGGCGATCGGCGGCTTCGATCCCCGGATGGTGCGGCAGGGCAGCTTCGACTTCATCGGCGCGCCGGTGTCGAGCGATGTGGCAGAGCAGGAGCGGGCGACGGTGATCGCGCTGCTGGGGCCTGTGGCGGTCGCGGTGGACGAGATTATCCGTTTGTCCGGCCTGTCGCCGGCGGTGGTGCAGACGGTGCTGCTGGAACTGGAATTGGCGGGCGGACTGGAGCGGCAGGCGGGCGGACGGGTGAGTTTGATGTAAACGCTCACTCCCTAGACGTGATCAATCCCACCAGAAGAACCACCAATCCGATTCCAACAGTCCGGCTGCCAACGGCGCCAAGGTGTCGGTGCCCTGATAAACGATGTCCGCACAATAGAAGAACTGGTGGCGAGCAAGGGTCAATGCTTCTGCTCGTGTTTTCGGGCGGTTGGCAACTCGCATGTTGATCGTATCGCCGTTGATACCGATCAGTTCTGCGCCATAGCGGTCATGCCAATATCGCATAGCAGCAACATGGATTTCGGGAGAAGGACAGGCGTTCCAATTGCCCCACCGCAGATAGGCTGGCACCTCATAGGAGTTCGTCGTGGGTATGATCAGGATATGGACGCGCGCTAACGGCTTTCCCGTTAATATGTCACTGGCGATGGTGAAGCCCGGTTGCACATCTGTGGTCGAACTTGGCCACGCCCCCTCAGCTGGCATAAGGTCGTCTTCGGGGTCGCCACCATATTCATCATGCCAAAGCTGCTCGAATATTTCTGGCGTTTTGACGGCGCTTGAAGCGGCGATTATTTCATCAGGAGTTGGAGGCGAGTTTGCTGGAGCGTTGGCGGGTTGCGGAAAGACAGCAGCATCTTCCAGGCTAAACTGCTCGGCGATACGGTCGAGCGCTTCATCATCGCCGATGACCACAGGCCAGCCTTCGCCTGAATTCCGAAGGCGTGTCCACTCTGTGAGCGCTTTTTCTCCAGCTACCGTAACATATCGGTAGGGCAGGGCTACTCGCATCCTCTCTTGCATAGCGGATGCGGCATCAACAGGACTGGCATTGCCATCATTTGAAGCGGCGCGCGCATTTTGCCTGCTTCCATTCAGGAAACTCGTTGCCGCTGCCATCAACATGGCCAAAAAATTCCGCCGCATCATTCGCTGCTCCGCTAGGAACGAGTTTGTCGGGGGGAAACAATTCGTCATTGAAGCCATTTGTCAGACTGGCTTGACGCATCGGGTCTTTGCTCCCCACCTTACACGCACACGCGTAAGCAACTACTGGACGCACATGCAACTTGTCATTGTCGAATCGCCGGCCAAGGCGAAGACCATCGAGAAATATCTGGGCGGCGATTTCCATGTCCTCGCCAGCTATGGCCATATCCGCGACCTGCCGGCCAAGGACGGGTCGGTCGATCCCGATGCGGGCTTTGCGATGTCGTGGGAAAATTATGGCGACAAGGGCAAGCAGCTCAAGGCCATCGCCGATGAGGCGAAGAAGGCCAGCCGATTGATCCTGGCGACTGACCCTGATCGCGAAGGGGAAGCGATCAGCTGGCATGTGCAGGAAGTGCTGCGCGCCAAGAAGGCGCTGCCGCAGACGGTCGACCGGGTGACGTTCAACGCGATCACCAAGGCGGCGGTACTGGACGCGATGGCCAAGCCGCGCGCGCTGGACGAGGATCTGATCGACGCCTATCGGGCGCGCCGGGCGCTCGACTATCTGGTGGGGTTCACTTTGTCGCCGGTGCTGTGGCGCAAGCTGCCCGGCGCCAAGTCGGCGGGCCGCGTACAATCGGTCGCGTTGCGCCTGGTGGTGGAGCGCGAGCGCGAGATCGAAAGTTTCGTGCCGCAGGAATATTGGTCGGTCGCGGCCGAGATGGAGCAGGGCGGGCAGGGCTTTACCGCGCGCCTCGTCCGCTGGAAGGGCGAGAAGATCGACCGCCTGACCATCGGCAAGGAAGGCGATGCCATGGCGGCCAAGGCCGATGTGGAGGCGGGGCGCTTCACCGTCGACAAGGTCGATACGAAGCCGGTCAGCCGGAATCCTCCCGCGCCCTTCACCACCTCGACGCTGCAACAGGAAGCGGCGCGCAAGCTGGGCTTTTCCGCCAGTCACACGATGCGGATCGCGCAGCAACTCTACGAGGACGGCGCGATCACCTATATGCGTACCGATGGCGTGCAGATGGACGGCAGCGCCATCTCCGCCGCGCGCAAGGCGATCGCGGAGCGCTATGACGGCGGCTACCTGCCTGAAAAGCCGCGCCAATATCAGACCAAGGCCAAGAATGCGCAGGAAGCGCATGAAGCCATCCGTCCGACCGAGTTCGGCCGCGACAAGGTCGGCAGCGGCGATCATGCACGGCTCTATGACCTGATCTTCAAGCGCGCGCTGGCGAGCCAGATGGCGTCGGCGCGGCTGGAGCGGACGACGATCGATCTGGTCGACGGCACTGGCCAGCATGCGCTGCGCGCGACGGGTCAGGTCGTGATGTTCCCCGGCTTCCTCGCCCTGTACGAGGAAGGTCGCGACGATAGCGACGACGACGACAGCAAGATCCTGCCGCGCATGAGCGAGGGCGACGCGCCGGCCAAGAAGAAGGTGAGCGCCGAGCAGCATTTCACCCAGCCGCCGCCGCGCTATTCGGAAGCGTCGCTGGTCAAGAAGCTGGAGGAGCTGGGGATCGGGCGGCCTTCCACCTATGCATCGACATTGCAGGTCTTGAAGGACCGCGACTATGTGCGGGTGGAGAAGAACCGCTTCTTCGCCGAGGAAAGCGGGCGGCTGGTCACGGCCTTCCTGGAGCGTTTCTTCGAGCGCTATGTCTCCTATGACTTCACCGCCGGGCTTGAGGACGAGCTGGACGATATCAGCGGCGGCCGAGCGCAGTGGCAGGAAGTGCTGGAAGCCTTCTGGAAGGATTTCAAGCCCAAGACTGCCGAGATCATGGAACAGAAGCCGTCCGACATCACGGCGGAGCTGGACAAGTTTCTGGAGCCGATGCTGTTCCCGCCCAAGGCCGACGGCAGCAATCCGCGCGCCTGCCCGATGTGTGGCGACGGGCAATTGTCGCTGCGCGGCGGTCGCTTTGGGGCGTTCATCGCCTGCTCCAATTATCCCGAGTGCAAATATACCCGCAAGTTCGGCCAGCCGGGCGGCAGCGATGGCGCCGATACCGGGCCGGAAATACTGGGCCAGCATCCCGAGACCGGGCAGGATATTGTGAAGAAGTCCGGTCGTTTTGGTCCCTATATCGAGATGGGCGAGGGCAAGGAGGCCAAGCGCGGGTCGATCCCGAAGGATCTGCCCGACGGCGAAATGACGCTCGACTGGGCGATCAAGCTGCTGAGCCTGCCGCGTGAAGTCGGTCTGCACCCGGAAACGGGCAAGCCGATCGTGGCCAATATCGGGCGCTTTGGCCCCTATCTGCTGCATGACGGCAAATATGGCCGGCTGTCATCGACGTCGGAGATTTTCGAGGTCGGCATGAACATGGCTGTCGTCAAGCTGGCCGAGGCGGCGAACCGGGGCGGTCGGTCTAGCGGCGGGCGCGAGCCGCTGAAGATCCTGGGCGCGCATCCGCGGACCGAGGCCGAGATCAAGCTGATGGAGGGCCGCTATGGTGCCTATGTTACCGACGGCACGACCAATGCGACGCTGCCCAAGACGGTCGACAAGGACCAGTTGACGCTGGAGGAAGCGGCGCAGCTGATCGACGCCCGCGCCGCCGCTGCGCCGACGAAGAAGGGCAAGAAGGCGCCGGCGAAAAAGAAGGCTGCGCCCAAGAAGGATGCGGCTGAAAAGAAGCCTGCGGCCAAGAAGGCCCCGGCGAAGAAGGCAGCGCCCAAGAAGAAGGCTGAGGCGGCCGAATAAGCTGGACGCTCAGGCGGCGCGGCGCACCTGGTTGCGACCGCCCGTCTTGGCGGCATACATGGCGAGGTCAGCCAGATGCAGGCTGGCCTCGATCGGTTGGGTCGGCTCCGACGCGCTGAGGCCGATGCTGGCCGTGACGCGGACCGTGCCGCCTGTTGGCGCGCGGACCCGCAGCGTCTGGATCGATATGCGAACACGTTCGGCGCGCCGTTCGGCCTGATCCTCGTCATAGTCGATCAGGCAGGCGGCAAATTCCTCGCCGCCCAGCCGTCCGCACAGATCGGTGGGGCGCAGGGCTTCCCCGATCGCGGTCGCCACCGCATGCAGCACGGCGTCGCCGGTCTGATGGCCATGATCGTCGTTGAAGCGCTTGAAATGATCGATGTCGATCAGCAGGTACCAGTTGCCCGGCTGGCGATGGACCTGCCCGGCCCGGTCGAAAAAGGCGTTGCGGCTGAGTAGGCCGGTCAGCCCGTCAATCTGGGCCAGCCGGGCCAGTTCGGCCACGCGCAATTCCAGTTCCTGCCGCAACCGGCGGTTCTCCTCGCCCTGGCGGACGAGGAGGACGCAGACGGGCGTCGAGATGCTGCCCGAACAGAAGATGCCGACGCCGAAATAGCGCAGCGGGATGAACATGCCGGGGATGGCCGACACGATCACCATGATGATGATCGTACCGAAAACGGAGATGCCCACGGCGAAGGCGATTTTCTGTTTCGGTCCCATGGAACGGGGCCGTAACGAGACAAGGTAAAGAATGGATTTACCCTGTCTTCCTTACCGCTACCCTCCCGATCGTCATTCCACCCAGTCGAGGCCGATATCGCGATAGATTCCGCGATCATCCTCCCAATCTTCCTTCACCTTGACGTGAAGGTAGAGATGGACCTTTACGCCCAAAAGGCTGGCCAGTTCGGCGCGAGCCTTCGACCCGATTTCCTTGAGGCGTTGCCCGCCCTTGCCCAGCACGATGGCGCGCTGGGTCGGGCGGCCGACCAGGATCTGCTGGTGGATTTCGACCGAGCCGTCGTCGCGTTCCTTATACTGCTCCGTGTCGACCGCGGCGGCATAGGGGAGTTCGGCGTGGAGCTGGTGATAAAGCTGCTCGCGGGTGATTTCCGCCGCCAGCATCCGGTCGGTGGCGTCCGACACCTGATCTTCGGGGAAGTGCCACGGCCCTTGCGGCATGGCGTTCGCGAAGGCGGTCTTGAGTTCGGGCAGGCCATCGCCGGTCGCGGCTGAGACGAAATAGATTTCATCGAAACCCAATTGGTCGTTCAGCTTTTCCGTGTGGACCAGCAGCCGTTCCTTGGTGGCGATGTCCACCTTGTTGATGATCAGCCATTTGCGTTCGCTGCGATGCTTGAGCGCTTCGACGATCGGCTCCAGTTTGGGGCCAAGGCCCGCCTTGCCGTCGATCACCATGGCGATGAGGTCCGCGCCCTGTGCGCCGCCCCAGGCCGCCTGCACCATGGCGCGGTCCAGCCGCCGCTTGGGTGCGAAGACGCCGGGCGTGTCGACCAGCACCAGTTGCGCATCGCCCTCGATCGCGACGCCCATGACGCGGGTGCGGGTGGTCTGCGCCTTGGGGCTGGTGATCGCCACCTTCTGCCCCACAAGTGCGTTCACCAGCGTCGATTTGCCCGCATTGGGCGCGCCGACGATGGCGATGACGCCGCAGCGCTGGTTATCCATATCAACCGTCAAATTCATTCCATCCATTCACAACGCATAGCGGGCCTGCAATTGCAGACCTGCCTCATAACATAAAATCAGATTTAGCCCGCCAGTTTCTCCAGCAGGGCCTTGGCCGCTGCCGTTTCGGCTTCCTGCTTGGACCCGCCGGTCGCACTGGCTTCGCCGGCGCCCTTGATCGAGACGGTCACGGTGAAGCGCAGCGCATGGTGCGGACCGGAGCGGTCGGTCAGGACATATTCGGGTGGCTTGCGCTTATTGGCCGCAGCCCATTCCTGAAGATAGGATTTGGGATGGCGAGGGGCGCTGGTCTGGGTGTCGACCCGGTCAGCCCAGAGGCGGCGTACGAGTGCGCGGGCCTCTTCCAGCCCGCCTTCCAGATAAAGGGCGCCGATCAGCGCCTCCATCACGTCGCCCAGCACATTGTCGCTGTTGGCGGCGCCGTCGTCGCGCGCCTGCTTGCCCAGAACCAGATGTTTGGGCACGCCGGCACCGCGCGCAACTTCGGCGCAGGTTTCGCCCGATACCAATGCGTTGAAGCGGCGGGACAGCTTGCCTTCCGGCTCCTCCGCAAAGCGTTCGAACAGCCATTCGCCGATCAGCAGGCCAAGGATGCGGTCGCCGAGGAACTCCAGCCGTTCATAATTGACGGCCTTGGCGCTGCCATGGGTCAGCGCCTGTTCGAAGGTCGCAGGATTTTGCGGCGCGCGGCCGATAAGTTCGCTAAGCCAGCCGGCGGTGTCAGGCGCATGAACGGTCAGCTTCAAAAGCCTTCCCCGATCCGGCTCCAGCGCGCGGCGGTGAACCAGGTCCATGGCAATAGCCAATTGGCGCTGCCGTCGGTCGAGAAGACGGAGATCATCGCCTTGCCCACCAGATTTTCTTCGGGGACGAGGCCAATGCCGCCGCCTTCGACGGCGGGGAAGCGGCTGTCGGCGCTGCGATCACGATTGTCGCCCATCATGAAGAGATGGCCCTGCGGCACCAGCACGGTGTCGCGGTCGTCGGCCGCGCCATCGGGCAGCAGATCGAGGACATTGTAGCTCTTTCCGCCGGGCAGCGTCTCGCGGAACTGCGGGTAGCGACACTGCTTGCCACCACCGGGCGCGGCTTCCTCGAAATCGGGGCGATAGCAGGGCGAGGGGGCGCCTTCCCTGGCGGAAGCGTCGATCATGTTCTGCGTCACCGGAATGACGAGATCGGCGACCTTCTGCTTCGGAATGGCCTGACCGTTCAGATAGACAGTCCCGCCGCGCACGGCGACCATGTCGCCCGGCAGGCCGATGACGCGCTTGATATAGTCGTTCTTCTGGTTCGGCGGCGCCTTGAACACCACCACGTCGCCGCGTTCGGGCGTGGAGGCGAGGATGCGGCCGGGGATCAGCGGGATGCTGAACGGCAGCGAGTAGCGCGAATAGCCATAGGGCCATTTAGCGACCAGCAGATAGTCGCCGATCAGCAGGCGCGGCTGCATCGATTCCGACGGAATGTTGAACGGCGATATGATGAAGCTGCGCAGGATGAAGACGAACAGCCCGAGCTTGGCGAGAAACCAGAGAAAGTCCCGCGTTTCCGATTTGGCAGTCATGGAGTGTCGTCTGATCCCTTGATGGAGCCGATAAAGCGGCCGTGGCGGCTTTTGGAGCCTGGGGCGGAGCGCGTCAAGCAGTCCTTGGATTTGTAAAGCATTGGGCAAAGCGCGCCGCTTTCGGCTAAGCATAGCGGGAATCGACCGGTGCAGCGTCGATATCGACCAACGTCATAGAGGAAATTGCATGACCAGCCCTGCACTGGCGTCCATCGCCGCGCTCCCGCAAGCCGATCTCAAGTCGATTTTCACGACCGATCCCGATCGCCTGTCCAAGCTGGTGCTGAGCCAGGGACCGATCCGGTTCGACTGGTCCAAGACCCATCTGACCGACGATGTGCTAACGCAGTTTCTGACGCTGGCGCAGGAACAGGATTTCGCTGGCTGGCGCGATGCGCTGTTTGCGGGGCAGGCGGTCAACAACAGCGAAGGCCGCGCGGCGGAACATCCCGCCGAACGGGGCGAGGGTAATGCCGACAGCGTCGCCCATGCCAAGATGCTGCACAACCGGATGCGCGGCCTGATCGACGCGATCGAGGCAGGTGCGCTGGGCGAGGTGCGCCATGTCCTGCATATCGGCATCGGCGGGTCGGCGCTTGGCCCCAAGCTGATCGTCGATGCGCTGGACGGCGATGGCGTGCGCTATGACGTGGCGATCGTGTCCAATGTCGACGGCACCGCGCTGGAGCGGGCGATCGCGGATTTCGACCCGCACACGACGCTGATCGCGATCGCGTCCAAGACCTTCACCACCAGCGAGACGATGCTGAACGCGGCGAGTGCGATCAACTGGATGGTCGAAGCGGGCGTGGACGATCCCTATGGCAAGGTGATCGCGCTGACCGCCGCGCCCCAAAAGGCGATGGAATGGGGCGTCGATGAAACCCGCATCCTGCCTTTTGCCGAAAGCGTGGGCGGGCGGTATTCGCTCTGGTCCTCGATCGGCTTCCCCGCCGCGATGGCGCTGGGCTGGGATGCGTTCGAGAGCCTGCTGGAGGGCGCGGCGGCGATGGATCGCCATTTCCGCCTGTCCGCCCCGGCCGAAAATGCGCCGCTGATCGCGGCCTTTGTCGACCAATATTATGCGCGCGTGCTGGGCTATCAGACCCGCGCCCTCTTTGCCTATGACGAGCGGCTGGCGCTGCTGCCCTCCTATCTTCAGCAGCTGGAGATGGAGAGCAACGGCAAGAGCGTGACCCGCGACAATGAACCGGTCGTCGGGCCGAGCGCGCCGATCACCTGGGGCGGGGTGGGCACCGATGCGCAGCATGCGGTGTTCCAGTTGCTGCATCAGGGCACGGTCGTGTCGCCGGTGGAGTTCATCGCCTCGATCGAGCCGGGCCATGTGCTCGACCCGGCGCATCATCGCGCGCTGCTGGTCAATTGCTTCGCGCAGGGCGCGGCGCTGCTGCGCGGCAAGGAGAATGCGGATGATCCGGCGCGGGCCTATCCCGGCAACCGGCCGTCCACGACGATCCTGCTGGACGATGTCACGCCCGAGGCGCTGGGCGCGCTGATCGCTTTCTACGAGCATCGCACCTTCGCCAATGCGGTGCTGATGGGGATCAATCCGTTCGACCAGTTCGGCGTCGAGCTGGGCAAGGAGATTGCCAAGTCGATCGAGGCCAATGGGCCTACCGGTTTCGATCCGTCGACCATGGCGCTGATCGACCTCGCGCTGGGCGGGGAGTAACCCAACATCCGTTCGTTTCGAGCGAAGTCGAGAAACGTGGGCACAGTGCTACCCGCTTCTCGGCAAGCTCGAAGCGAACGGAGGTGGTTTGGCTACCAGCAACAAGATTCCCATTTGTAACTCCGGGCCCTAGCCGCCATATCCCGCCTCAATAATCGGAGGCCAGGCATGAGCGAGTTTGATTTCGACCTTTTCGTCATCGGTGCAGGATCGGGCGGCGTACGCGCTTCCCGCGTCGCGGCGGCGCATGGCGCGAAGGTCGCGGTGGCCGAGGAATTTCGGGTCGGCGGCACCTGCGTCATTCGCGGCTGCGTGCCCAAGAAGCTGCTCATCTATGGTGCGCATTTCGCCGAGGATCTGAAGGACGCACGCCGCTTTGGCTGGGACGTGCCGGAATGCGGCTTTGAATGGACCACGTTGCGTGACAATGTGCTGGCCGATGTCGATAGGCTGGAGGGCCTTTATGGCAATACGCTGAGCAGCCACAAGGTCGAGGTGATCCGCGAGCGGGCGACCATCACCGGGCCGCATGGCATCAGGCTGGCGAGCGGGCGCGAGGTGACGGCCAAGGTCATTCTGGTCGCGACCGGCGCCTGGCCGGTGGTGCCGGACGTGGATGGCGCCGAACATGGCATCACCAGCAACGAAGTCTTCCATCTGGACGAATGCCCCAAGCGGATCGTGATCGTCGGCGGCGGCTATATCGCCAATGAATTTGCCGGCATCTTCCACCAGTTCGGCAGCCATGTGACGATGGTCAATCGCGGCAGCGACCTGCTGCGCGGCTACGATGCGCAGATCCGCGACCGGCTGCTACAGATCAGCATGACCAAGGGGATCAATTTCCGCTTCAATGCGAAGATGGAGCGGATCGAGAAGAATGAGGACGGCACGCTGTGCGTCCATTTCAAGGATGGCGATCCGGTCGCGGCCGACGTGGTGCTGTTTGCGACGGGGCGGCGGCCGCTGACCGACGGGCTGGGGCTGGAAACGGCCGGGGTGGACCTGACCGAGAAGGGCGCGATCAAGGTCGATGACTATAGCCAGACCACATGCGAGAGCATCTATGCCGTGGGCGATGTTACCGACCGGCTGCAACTGACACCGGTGGCGATCCGCGAGGGGCATGCCTTTGCCGACACGGTATTCGGGGGCAACAAGCGCAAGGTGGATTATGGCTGCGTCCCCTCCGCCGTGTTCAGTCATCCGCCGCTGGCGGGCGTGGGCCTGACCGAGGCGGAGGCCAAGAACCAATATGGCACGGTGAAGGTCTATACGTCCGATTTCCGGCCGATGAAGAATGTGCTGGCGGGCCGGGAGGAACGGGCGCTCTACAAGATGGTGGTGGACGCGACGACCGACAGGGTGGTCGGGCTGCACATGATCGGGCCGGATGCGCCGGAGATATTGCAGGCCGCCGCGATTGCGGTGAAGGCGGGGCTGACCAAGCAGGATTTCGACGACACGGTCGCGCTGCATCCCAGCATGGCGGAAGAGCTGGTGCTGTTGAAGTAAGCTAAAATCCGTTCGTTTCGAGCATAGTCGAGAAACGAGAAGCGTAGCGCTGGCCGCTTCTCGACTGCGCTCGAAGCGAACGGCTTTTGGTTATGCGGCAGCCACCAACGTCACCACCAGCGCGTCGCGCCAGGCGGGGGCGGCGGGATCGACGGGGTGGATTTCCGTGACGCCGTGCAGGATGCGATGATCGTCGATCAGCATCGTGTCGGCCGGGTCGGTCAGGGTGAATTCGCCCAGCGCCGTGCCGTCGGGGGCGCCGATGCGGGTGACGCCTTCGCGGACATTGCGGCGTTCGACCAGCATCACCAGCACATGATCGACGCCGTCGCGGTGCATGCCTTCGGGCGTGGGGCGGCCCTGCTCGTCGGGTTTCGCCTCGATCCGGAACTGGTGCATTTCGACATGCCACTTGCCCTTGGCGGAGGGATCGAAGCTGTCGGCGCAGAAGGCGAAGATGGAACGGAGTACGGGGCTGTCGACCGTGGCGTCCTCGACCGGATCGAACCAGCGCTGCACATCGCCGTTGAGCGGGTTATAGTCGCGGCTCTGATAATGGGGCTGGTGCGGCTTGCGGGTAAAGCGGCCCTGTTCCAGCGCGAAGGCTGCGTGGCGACGGCGGCGGTAGCGGCCGCCATCGGCCATGTAGAGATCGGGGCCGAGATCGTTCCAGCTTTGCGCGAAGGCCGCCCAGTCGGGCTCGGCAATGTCCAGCCGGTCGAACATGGTCGCGCCGGACAGGCGGGCATAGCCGTCCGTCAAAAGGGCGTCTTCGATTCTGGAAAGGCTGTCCGTGTCGCTCATCATCATTCCTCTAGTGGAGGCAGGAGACGAGCGACAGGGCCAGTTTCCGCAAGGCGGATTGTGGGCCATTCGTCATTGCGAGCGCAGCGAAGCAATCCAATGTCACTCCGATGGATTGCTTCGCTACGCTCGCAATGACGTGTATATTTACGCGATCGTCGGCACCATGCCGCCTTCGACCCGCAGGGCGGCGCCATTGGTGGCGGCGGCGAGGGGGCTGGCGAGATAGGCGACCATGGCGCCGACCTCATCCGCTTCGATCAGCCGCTTGATGAGCGAGAGCGGGCGGAGCTTCGTGAAGAACTCGGCTTCGCGTTCCGCTTCGGGCGCGTCCTTGTTATCCACCACGGAGCGGATGAAATCGACAATCCCTTCCGAACGGGTCGGGCCGGGGAGCACGCTGTTCACGGTGACGCCGGTGCCGCGCGTATGTTCGGCAAGGCCGCGCGAAATGGACAGTTGGGCCGACTTGGTCATGCCGTAATGGATCATCTCGGCGGGCGGCAGCAGGCCGCTTTCGCTGGCGATGAAGATCACGCGACCCCAGTTGTTTTCCAGCATCTTCGGGAAATAATGGCGCGAGAGGCGGGCGCCACTGACGACGTTGACTTCGAACAGATGGTGCCAGTCCGCGTCGCTGATGTCGGCGAAATCCTTGGCTTCGTAGATGCCCAGATTGTTGACGAGGATGTCGGTCGCGGGGACGGCGGCGATGAGCGCGGCGGCCCCTTCCGCCGTGGCAGGATCAGCGAGGACGGCGTTGACCGGCAGGCCGATTTCCGCCGCAGCGGCGTCCAGCTTGGCCTGGTTACGGCCGGTGATGGTGACGGCGACGCCCTCCTGCGCGAGGCGCCTGGCGATGGCGAGGCCGATGCCGGCGGTCGATCCGGTGACGATGGCGCTCTTGCCAGTGAGTTTCATGTCCATGGGTGTTTCCCTTTCCAGTGAGACAGCGAGTTGGACAGGTAGATAGATATTTGCGTATTGATGATTAGAGGGAATGACATCACTTCAGAAGTGAATTGAAATCATGGATAACCGCTTCGGCGACGTCGAGAATTTCCTGATGGTGGCAGGCGCAGGCAGCTTTGCCGCCGCCGCCAAGGCGCTGCGCCTGACCCCATCGGCGGTGAGCCGGTCGATCGCGCGGCTGGAGCAGCGGCTGGGCGTGGCGCTGGTGCGGCGCACTACAAGGTCGCTGGCGCTGACGCGCGAGGGGCAGGCCTATCATGACCGGATGATCGCGATATTGGGCGACATGTATGAGGCCGAGAACAGCCTGCGAACCGAAGGGCAGGGGCCGCGCGGGCTGCTGCGGATCAACGCCTCGCCATCCTTCGGCATGGAATATCTGATCCCGATCCTGCCGCAGTTCGGGGCACTCCATCCGGCGGTGACGGTGGACCTGACGCTGACCGACGAGATTGTCGATCTGGTCGAGGAACGCGCGGACATCGCCATTCGCATCGGGCCGCTGCGCGATACCAGCCTGCGCGCCAAGAAGCTGGGGCATAGCCGAATGTTACTGGTGGCCAGCCCCGATTATCTGGCGCGGCGCGGGACGCCCGCGACACCCGACGATCTGGATGCGCATGACTGCCTGCGCTTCAGCTTCCGCCGGTCGGTGGATAGCTGGCCGTTTCGTGTGAAGGGGAAACTGGTGCAGCGGCCGGTGCAGGGGCGCTTCTTTGGCAATTCGGGCGAGGTGGTGCGGCAGATGGCGGTCGCGGGCGCCGGCATTGCGCGGCACGGGCGGTTCCATGTTGCGCGCGACCTGCGCGAAGGGCGTTTGGTGGAGGTACTGGCGGATCATAACGCCGGCGATGGCGAGGATATTCACGCGCTTTATGCGGCGGAGGACCGGGCGGCGGCGCGGGTGCGGGCTTTTCTCGACTTTCTGGACGAGGCGATGGTGATCGAGGGGTGACGCTCGGCTTGCCATAGTGAGGGGCTATGGCGAGGCATGATAATCATATTTTACCGCATGGGCGCATGTCGGCAATGACGCCATTGCCAGATTGTCAAATCCGGCTATATCAGAATAAATATTCTATTATGGAGGGGGAGGGCATGTTGACACGCCGTCAGTTCGGGAAAGCGTTGGGCGGATCGGCGGCTTTGTTGTCCGGCCCGGCATGGGCTGCCCCCTTCCGTACGATACCGCAGCGCGCCTCCGCCCGCGTTATCGTGGACAATGATTTTTCGGGCGACCCGGACGGGCTGGTGGCGCTGGCGCACCAGTTGCTGACGCCCAAGACGCGCACGGTGCTGTGCACGTCATCGGCGCTGGACCGCAAGCTGGTCGGCAGCGTGCCGCCGGATCGTTCCGCTGCGGTTGGCAAGGATATCGCGCTGGAACTGATCCGGCGGGCGAAGATAAGCGACGCGCCGCCGGTGGAGGCCGGGTCCGAACGGCTCAACCTGGATGAACCCGAGGCAAGTCTGGCGGCGAAGGCGATCGTGACGGAGGCGATGCGCGACGACAAGTTGCCGCTCTATATCACTTGCGGCGGGCCGCTGACCAATGTCGCGGCGGCGATCCGGCTGAAACCGGAGATCGCCGGGCGGATGACGTTGATCTGGATCGGTGGCGGGCGCTATCCGCAGGGGGGATGGGAATATAATCTGTCGGCCGATCTGGCGGCGGCGCGGATCGTGATCGAGGAGTCGGCGATCCCGATCTGGCAGATACCGCAGAACGCCTATCGCCAGATGCAGTTTTCCGTCGCGGAATTGCAGGATCGGATGCGGCCGATTTCGGACTTCGGGGGCTGGCTGTACGACAAGTTCACGACGCCGCCTGCCTTTGTCGATGTCGGCGGAAGCTGGCCGCTGGGGGACAGCCCGACCGTTTTGCTGAGCGCCATTTCCGGGGAAAGCAGCCAATATGTCGATCGCCCGGCGCTGCGGATCAAGCCGGATGGCAGCTATGGCGACCCGGTCGGCAAAGGGCGGATGGTGCGCGTCTATGAAATGCTGGACGCACGCCTGACCTTCGAGGATTTCCTGTCGCTGATGCGGATGCACGCGGCGAAGGGGTGAGCGGGGGCGTGCTCATCCAGATGTAGCGCCCCCGGCTTCTCGACTTCGCTCGAAGCGAACGGACTTGGAGTGAGGGGCTATCCCTACCCAATCCAGTAGGGCACGATCTGGCGATTGTCGGGATCGACATGGATGGGGCGGTCGGCGGGGGGGAAGGCGCGCTGGTCGCAGCTCTGCCGGGGACAGAGGCGGCAGGTGATGCCGATCGGCGTGGCTGCGCCTTCCTCGGCCAGATGCAGGCCGTCGGCATAGACGAAGTTCGCCGCATGGGCGGTTTCGCAGCCCAGCACCACGGCATAGCGGCGCGGGGTGCGCTTGTAGCTGCCCGAGGGCTTTACCAGCCCTTTCGCCATGGAGACATAGCGGACGCCGTCGGGGGTTTCGCCCAGTTGGACGTTGATGCGGTCGGGTACGGCGACGGCCTCATGCACGTTCCAGAGCGGGCAGGCGCCGCCGAAGCGGGCGAATTGCAGGCGGGTGGCGCTGTGGCGTTTCGTTATATTGCCGGCCATGTCGACGCGGCAGAAGAAGAAGGGGATGCCGCGCAGGCCGGGGCGCTGGAGCGTGGAGAGGCGGTGGCAGGCCTGTTCGAAGCTGACGCCGAAGGTGCGCGCAATCCGGTCGATATCATGACGCATGGTGCGGGCGGCTTCGCGAAAGGCGGCGTAGGGGAGGAGTAGTGCGCCGGCGGCATAATTGCCAAGGCCGATCGCCAGCAAGCGGTCGGCGCCGGGGACGGGCAGGGCGGCCTTCTTCACCACGTCGGCGATCACCGCCTGCCCCTCCAGCATCATCAATTGATGCGCGAGCATGAATTTGCGGCTTTCGGTCGGCAGGGCGGCGTTGATGAACAGCTTGCGTTCCGAGGCGCGATAGGCGCGCAGCGCGCTGTCCGGCGTGTCGGCGATCAGCGTTTCGATGCCGTGGCGGCGGGCGAGAGCCTCCACCAGCATGCCTTCGTCCAGCACCTGTCCCTGGGTGAAGCTTTCCGCCATCTCCTCGGCCAGGCAGTCGAGCGTGTGGACATAATTGCCGGCTTCGTGGAACCAGTCGCGCGCGGCTTCCCATGGCAGGCGGGCCTGCACTTCATGATCGTTGGCGATCGCCTCCTCGATCATGTTGATGCGTTCGTTGGCGCGCATATGGGCGTTGTAGAGATCGACATAGCGCGCCGCGAATTCAGGGAATTGCAGATGCAGCTTCTCTATCCGTTCCGGCTCCATCTGGTTGCCGGGCAGTTCGGGATGGGCGAGCGCATAGGTGAAGGCGCCCAGAAGCTGTTCCTCCTCGCGGCTGTCGAAGCTGGCCCAGTCGGTCGGGAAGGCGCTGGCGAGCGCGGCCTTGACCTTGGCGGTCAGGGGGCGATCGTCATTTTCCATCTGCGAAAGATAGGATACGGATATGCCCAGTGCCTGCGCCATCGTCGCCTGATCCATCCGATGATCCAGACGAAGCTGGCGCAGGCGAGGACCTGCGAAGATGCGGTTGCCGCGTGCCATATGTTTTCTGCCTTCCCTCTGCGCCACGCACCGCTTTGCTAAGGCTGTGATGGTGACGCAAAGATGGACCTTAATTGCGAAGTCGCGATTTGCAAATTAGCAAATTTACATTTGCGAACTTTGCATGAGGCTGGGTAGGGGAGTGGCATAACAACCGTTCGCCTGAACCGGAGAGAAGCCTTACATGTCGAAGCTCGCCATCATCGAACAGCTGGAAGCCAAGCGCGAAGCCGCGCGGATGGGCGGCGGCCAGCGCCGGATCGACGCGCAGCATGCCAAGGGCAAGCTGACCGCGCGCGAACGGCTGAACGTGCTGCTGGACGAGGACAGCTTTGAAGAGCTGGACATGTATGTCGAGCATAATTGCATCGATTTCGGCATGGACGAGCAGCATATTCCGGGCGACGGCGTCGTTACCGGATCGGGCACGGTCAACGGCCGGCTGGTGTTCGTATTCAGCCAGGATTTCACCGTCTATGGCGGCGCGGTGTCGGAACGGCACGCGATGAAGATCTGCAAGATCATGGATATGGCGCTGAAGGTCGGCGCGCCGGTGATCGGGCTGAATGACTCGGGCGGTGCGCGTATTCAGGAAGGTGTCGCCTCGCTGGGCGGCTATGCGGAGATTTTCCAGCGCAATGTGCTGGCTTCGGGCGTGGTGCCGCAGATCAGCGTGATCATGGGGCCGTGCGCGGGCGGTGCGGTTTACTCGCCGGCGATGACCGACTTCATCTTCATGGTGAAGGATTCGAGCTTCATGTTCGTGACCGGGCCGGACGTGGTCAAGACCGTCACCAACGAGGTGGTGACGCAGGAGGAACTGGGCGGCGCAGTAACGCATACGACCAAGTCGGGCGTGGCGGACGTGGCGTTCGACAATGATATCGAGGCGCTGCTGGCCGTGCGCGATTTCGTGGACTTCCTGCCGGCTTCCAACAAGGAACCGGTGCCGGAGCGGCCGAGCGCGGACCCGTGGGACCGGATCGAGGACAGCCTGGACACGGTCATCCCCGCCAACGCCAACCAGCCCTATGACATGCACGAAGTCATCCGCAAGGTGGTGGACGAGGGCGATTTCTTCGAGGTGCAGCCCGCCCATGCCGGCAATATCCTCTGCGGTTTCGGCCGGATCGAGGGCAAGACCGTGGGCATCATCGCCAATCAGCCGATGGTGCTGGCGGGCGTGCTGGACATCAATTCGTCCAAGAAGGCCGGGCGGTTCGTGCGCTTCTGCGATGCGTTCGAGATTCCGATCGTGACCTTTGTCGACGTGCCGGGCTTCCTGCCGGGTACCGCGCAGGAGCATAGCGGCATCATCAAGCATGGCGCCAAGCTGCTGTTCGCCTATGCCGAGGCGACCGTGCCGAAGATCACCGTCATCACCCGCAAGGCTTATGGCGGCGCCTATGACGTCATGTCGTCCAAGCATCTGCGCGGCGACCTCAACTATGCCTGGCCGACCGCCGAGATCGCGGTGATGGGGGCCAAGGGCGCGGTCGAGATCATCTTCCGCGGCAAGACGCCGGAAGAGATTGCGCAGAAGACGGCTGAGTATGAAACGCGCTTCGCCAACCCCTTCGTGGCGGCGAGCAAGGGCTTCATCGATGAGGTGATCCAGCCGCATTCGACGCGCAAGCGGATCGCGCTGGGCCTGCGCAAGCTCAAGAACAAGGCGCTGGAAAACCCCTGGAAGAAGCACGACAATATTCCGCTGTGACGGCCTGAAAGGTCGTCATCCCAGCGAAGGCTGGGATCTTGGGCGGCTCGTCTGGTCTGTTAAGGCATAAGATCCCAGCCTTCGCTGGGATGACATAATAGGTGAAGCCATGAAACTCGGCCGTCTCAACCATATCGGCATCGCCACGCCTTCGCTGGAGGCGAGCCTGGCCTATTATCGCGACGTCATGGGCGCGACGCTGACGCACGAACCCTTCGACCTGCCAGCGCAGGGCGTGAAGGTGTGCTTCGTCGATACGCCGGGCGAGCATGGCCCGAATGGACCAACGGCGGGCACGCAGATAGAACTGATCGAGCCGCTGGGCGAGAACAGCCCGATCCACGGTTTCATCGCGAAGAACCCGGCCGGCGGGCAGCATCATATGTGCTATGAAGTGCCCGATATCATGGAAGCGAAAGCCTGGTTCGAGGGACTGGGCAAGAAGATACTGGGCGAACCGCGCATCGGCGCCCATGGCACGCCGATCTTCTTCGTCCACCCCAGGGACATGAACGGGGTGCTGACCGAGATCATGGAGACGCCGAAGGGCGCTGCGCATTAACGCCTCTCCCGCAAGCGGGAGAGGATATGAAGCCTTGGCGGCTTGCCCGCCTAGGCGAAGTTGGTGAGGGGATGGGTAGCGAAAGACCCTCGCCACTGCGACTAAGGCCCGCTGTGCGGTCCTAAGTCTCGTTGCCTCTCCCGCTTGCGGGAGGGGGTAGAAGCTGGGGTAGAGCAAAGATGACCGACAAGCCGACATTGGACCAGTGGGCCGCCGCTGCCGCCAAGGAAGTGAAGGGCAAGGATCTGAACTGGGATACCCCGGAAGGTATCACGGTAAAGCCGCTTTACACGGCCGATGACGTCAGCGTCGATCCGGGCCTGCCGGGTTTTGCGCCGTTCACGCGCGGCGTGCGCGCCTCCATGTATGCGGGACGCCCCTGGATGAGAACGGCGGAGCAATATTCGACCACGGTAGCGGCGGGATAGTCCTGCTGCGGGCGGCGTAAAAGTCGTCCACCTTGAAGCCTTTCTGCCGAGTCAGGGAGGTGTGGGGATCTACAGCGTGGAACTTTATCTTCAGGTCCGTCTGGCTTGCGCGGATGGCATGAGCCAACGGGCGGCGGCGAAGCGTTTCAATGTGTCGCGCGAAACGGTACGCAAGATGCTGTCGTTTTCATCGCCGCCGGGTTACCGGCGCCAGTCCGTACCGCAGCGCCCGAAGCTGGACGGGTTTGTGGCGATCATTGATGGATGGCTTGAGGGTGACCGCAGTGTCCCGCGCAAGCAACGCCATACGGCGAAGCGGGTATTCGACCGTTTGCGCACCGAGCATGGTTTCACCGGCGGCTATACGATCATCAAGGATTACATCCGGGAGCGCGAACAGCGCAGCCGGGAGATGTTCGTGCCGCTGGCGCACCCTGCGGGAGATGCGCAGGCCGATTTCGGGGAAGCGCTGGTGGAGATCGGCGGGGTGGAGCAGAAGGCCTACTTCTTCGCGCTCGATCTGCCGCACAGTGATGCCTGCTATGTGCGGGCCTATCCGGCGGCGGTGGCGGAGGCCTGGGTGGACGGACACGTGCATGCCTTCGCGTTTTTCGGCGCGGTACCGCGCTCGATCGTCTATGACAACGATCGCTGCCTTGTGACGAAGATCCTGCCCGACGGCACGCGGCAGCGTGCCACGCTGTTCAGCGCTTTCCTGTCACATTACGTGATCCGCGACCGCTATGCTCGCCCGGGCAAGGGGAACGAGAAAGGCAATGTGGAGGGGCTGGTAGGCTATTGCCGGCGCAACTTCATGGTGCCGATCCCGAAGTTCCCGACCTGGGAGGCGTTCAACCTGTGGCTGGAGGAGCAATGCCGCAAGCGCCAGCAGGACAAGGTGCGCGGGCAGAGCGAGACGATCGGTGAGCGGCTGCAGCGCGATCTCGCGGCCATGCAGCCTCTGCCCGCTACACCCTTCGAGGCCTGCGATCAGAAAGGCGGGCGGGTCTCCTCGCAATCCCTGGTGCGCTACAGGACCAACGATTATTCGGTTCCGGTGGCCTGGGGCCATCAGGAGGTCTGGATCAGGGCCTATGTCGATGAGGTGGTGATCGGCTGCCGCAGCGAAGTCATCGCCCGTCATCCTCGTTGCTATGCCCGCGAGGAGGTTGTCTTCGACCCGCTCCATTATCTCCCGCTGATCGAGCAGAAGATCAACGCATTCGACCAGGCTGCGCCTTTGCAGGGCTGGGACCTGCCCGAAGCGTTCACGACACTGCAGCGGTTGATGGAAGGGCGCATGCACAAACATGGCAGGCGCGAATATGTGCAGGTACTGCGCCTGCTGGAAACGTTCACCCTCGCCGATCTCCAGGCGGCGGTCGAACAGGCCATCGATCTTGGCGCCATCGGCTTCGATGCCGTCAAGCACCTCGTCCTGTGCCGGATCGAACGCGTACCGCCCAGGCTGGACCTGGACGTCTATCCCTTCCTGCCACGCACCACGGTCGAGAAGACCTTTGCCAGAGCCTATCTGAGCCTGCTCTCCGACCGGCAGGAGGCCGCATGAGCGATCAGGCCCCGGAGATCCTTCTCGCTCACCATCTCAAGGCGCTCAAGCTGCCTACGTGCCTGCGTGAGCATCACAATCTCTCGCGGCAATGTGCCGCTGAAGGCGTCGATCATATCCGCTTCCTCGCCCGCCTCGTCGAGATGGAAATGATCGACAGGGAGCGTCGCATGGTCGAGCGGCGCATCAAGGCCGCGCGCTTCCCCGCCGTCAAAAGCCTCGACAGCTTCGACTTCGCCGCCATCCCCAGGCTCAACAAGATGCAGGTGCTCGAGATGGCGCGCTGCGAGTGGATCGAGCGGCGTGAGAACGCCATCGCTCTGGGGCCATCAGGCACCGGAAAGACGCACGTAGCGTTGGGGCTCGGACTGGCAGCATGCCAGAAAGGACTGTCGGTGGGCTTCACCACCGCGGCAGCGCTGGTCAGCGAAATGATGGAGGCCCGCGACGAGCGCCGTCTTCTGCGCTTCCAGAAGCAGATGGCCGGATACAAGCTGCTCATCATCGACGAACTGGGCTTTGTGCCGCTCTCCAAGACCGGCGCCGAACTGTTGTTCGAGCTGATCTCCCAGCGTTACGAACGCGGCTCCACCTTCATCACCAGCAACCTGCCCTTCGACGAATGGACCGAAACCTTCGGATCTGAGCGTCTCACAGGCGCGCTCCTCGATCGCCTGACCCATCACGTCAGCATCCTCGAGATGAACGGCGAAAGCTATCGCCTCGCGCACAGCCGGGCCCGCAAGGCCAAAACCAGACCCTGAAAATTACACCAATGCCGGGGGGAGTGGCCCTCGGGCTACGCCCTCACGCCACTCCCCCCGGCATGTAACACGATGGCCTGGTTTTACGCCGCCGAATGGCCGACTTTTGCTCCGCCGTTGACAGGCGTTGTGCGGCTTTCGGGCGATGATCGCGACATGGTCGCGGAGCCGATCGGCGATATGCATTTGGTGCGGCGTAAGCGGGGGGAGCGGTCCGTCATGAGAGCGTCCCGGCACGGCCGTCATCCAGAGCAAAGCCAGCAAGGGCGACAGGATCAGGATCAGCAAAAGGGCGTAGACCGCGAAGCGCGGAGGTCGTTTGCCGATCCGCTCGATCCGGCCAATTCGGTCCATAAGTTCGATCCTCCCCATCATGCCATCATAGGCGGAAAGGGAAAGATGGCGACAGGCGATGTTGGGGCTGTCCTGCCGCTTCGGTTCGCGGCATGATCTGTGCGTTAACGATGTGAGCTTTGGGGGCAGGATGACGGCGGCGGTGGGCGATGCCTATGTGATGGATGCGAAGCGGGACCGGTTGGTCATTACCGCTTCGGCGCTCGGCACCGTGTTCGAATGGTATGATTTCTATATCTATGGCGTGCTGGCGCCGATCATCGGGCGGACCTTCTTCCCGACCGACAATCCGACCGTCGAACTGCTCTATACGCTGGCGGGCTTTGCCATCGGCTTTGCGTTTCGGCCGATCGGCGCGGTGCTGTTCGGCTATCTGGGCGACCGGCTGGGACGCAAATATACGTTTTTGGCCACGATCATCCTGATGGGGCTGGCGACGGCGGGCGTGGGCCTCACCCCGTCGGCCGCCAGCATCGGCGTCGCGGCACCAATCATCCTGATCGCGCTCCGGATCGGGCAGGGGCTGGCGCTGGGCGGCGAATATGGCGGAGCGGCCATCTATGTCGCGGAACATGCCCCGCCGGGCAAGCGCGGCTTCTATACCAGCTTCATCCAGGCAGGCGTGATCGGCGGCTTCATCCTGTCGCTGATCGTGGTCGTCGGTACGCAGGCGATCGTCGGCAAGGCAGTGTGGGACGCCTGGGGATGGCGCATCCCCTTCGTCTTTTCGCTGGCGCTGCTGGCGATCTCGCTGTGGATGCGCCTGATGCTGCGCGAAAGCCCGGTGTTCCTGGCGATGAAGAAGGCTGGCGCGCAGGCGAAGAACCCGATCCGGGAAGCCTTTACCGCGCCCGGCAACATGAAGCGGATGTTCGTGGCGATGATCGGTATCGCGGCGGGCTTTACCGTGATCGCCTATACGGTGATGTTCCAGGCGCTCTATTTCCTTCAGAACGGGCTGCACGTCGCGCCGGGTATCGCGCAGCTTCTGGTCGGCGGCAGCGCCTTTGTCGGCATGGGCGCCTTCATCTTCTTCGGCTGGCTGTCGGACCGGATCGGGCGGAAGAAGCCGATCGTGATCGGCTATGCGCTGGTGCTGCTGCTCGCGCTGCCGCTCTATCAGTTCATGGGCGTCATCGCCAATCCGGGGCTGACGCAGGCAGCGAAACGGGCGCCGGTGATGGTAAGCGGCCCCGATTGCCATTTCGATCCTTTCGCCAAAGTGCAGCCGACCGCTTGCGGCAAGCTGCTCGACCATTTTTCCAAGCGCGGCATCCCCTATGACAAGCATGAGGGCGCAGCGCCGGCGGTGGCGATCGGTGGGGTCGCGGTAGCGGACCTGAGCGGCGAAGGACTGGATGCGGCGCTGGCGCAGCAGGGCTATGATTTCGGCGCGGTGACGCCGGACTGGCCGCGCGCGATGATGGTCTTTGCCGCGCTGCTGCTACTCTGGACGCTATCGGGCGCGACCTATGGACCGGTTGCGGCGTTGCTGTCCGAATATTTCCCGGCGCGCATCCGCTATAGCTCGCTGTCGATGCCCTATCATGTCGGGACCGGCTATTTCGGCGGTTTCCTGCCGCTGGTCAGCCAATATATCGTGGCGCGGACGGGCGATCCCCATGCGGGCCTGTGGTATACGCTGGCGATCGTGGCGCTGGCGCTGGCGACCTGCCTGATCGCGCTGCCGGAGACGAAGGATCGTTCGCTCGACGCCTGATGGGCATGAAAAAGCCGCCGATCTTTCGACCGGCGGCTTTTCCAAAGTCTCAGTTGGCGATCAGCGCTCGATGCACATGGCGACGCCCATGCCGCCGCCGATGCACAGGGTGGCGAGGCCCTTCTTCGCGTCGCGCTTGCCCATTTCATAGAGCAGGGTGGTGAGGACGCGGGCGCCCGATGCGCCGATCGGATGGCCGATGGCGATCGCACCGCCATTCACGTTCAGCTTTGCAGGATCGAAGCCCAGTTCCTTGCCCACGGCCAGCGCCTGTGCGGCAAAGGCTTCATTGGCTTCGATCAGGTCGAGGTCCGCGACCGACCAGCCCGCCTTTTCCAGCGCCTTGCGGCTGGCCGGAGCGGGGCCGATGCCCATGATCGCCGGGTCGACGCCGCAGGTCGCAAAGCCGGCGATGCGGCCAAGGATGGTGGCGCCGCGCTTGGCAGCGGCATCGGCGGTCATCAGCACGAGCGCGGCGGCGCCGTCATTGATACCGCTGGCATTGCCGGCGGTCACGCTGCCGTCCTTCTTGAAGGCGGGGCGCAGGCCCTGCATCGCTTCGATCGTGGCGCCGGCACGGATATATTCGTCCTGATCGACGATCGTGTCGCCCTTGCGCCCCTTGATCGTGACCGGCACGATTTCGTCGGCGAAGCGGCCGGCGGCACGCGCTGCTTCGGCCTTGTTCTGGCTGGCGACCGCGAATTCATCCTGCGCTTCGCGGCTGATCTGATATTTTTCGGCCAGATTTTCGGCGGTGATGCCCATATGATAATTGTTGAAGGCGTCGGTCAGGCCGTCATGGATCATCGTGTCGATCAGCGTGACCGGCCCCATCTTGGCACCGGCGCGCAGATATTGGGCGTGCGGGGCGAGCGACATGCTTTCCTGCCCGCCGGCCACCATGATGCTGGCGTCGCCAGCGCGGATCGCCTGCGCCGCAAGCGCCACGGCGCGCAGGCCCGAACCGCAAAGCTGGTTGAGGCCGATCGCCGTCCGCTCCACCGGAATGCCGGCATTGACCGCTGCCTGACGCGCGGGGTTCTGGCCCTGCCCGGCGGCAAGCACCTGGCCCAGAATCACTTCGTCCACTTCCTCCGGCGCGACGCCGGCCTGCGCGAGCGCGGCGATGATCGCCTGACGGCCCAGTTCGTGCGCAGGGGTCGAACCGAAAGCGCCCATGAAGCTGCCAACGGCGGTACGCTTCGCGGCGGTAATCACGATGTCTGACAAAGGCCTGATCCTCAATTCCAGTGGTTGTTTTCGCAGGTGCACATAACATCAACCGCCATGGGTGGAAAGCCAAAGGGAGAGAGGTTCCCACAGCATTTCGCGGGCACGCCCCCCCACCACCATGCCGACATGGCCGAGCGAGAAACTGCGCTCTTCGCGCAAGCGAGGACCGGCCGCGGCGGGCACGATGCGATCGCTGGTCGAGACGATGGAGAGGGTCGGGCAGGGCAGGGCGGCAGGATTGATATTGCGGCCGGCGACCTGCCAGCGCCCGGCGCCGCTGACATTGCCGGCGTAGAAATGATCGAACAGGTCGCGCCCCGCAGCATAGGTCAGCGGCGCCCCGCCATTCGCCCAATCCTCCACCGCGAGGAACGCGCGTTCGGCATCGGACCCCGGTGCCATATCGGCGAAGGCGGCATATTTGCGGATGGTGCGCGCCGGGTCCATCGCCCAGAAACCCGATTGTAGCACCTCCATCGGGACATAGCCGATCCGTTCGCACATCGGTTTCGCACCGCGCCACAGGCCGGCGATGAGATCGAGATCGGCCGTGGAAAAAGCATCGAACCGCCAGGGTGCCGCAATGGTGGCGACGGCTGGAAATGGGCGCAATGCGGCGGCGCCCAGGACCAGGCTGCCCCCCAGGCAATAGCCCACCAGGATCGGTGGCCGGGGCAGGGCGGCAAGCAGGGGCAGCAGCCGATCCGTGACATGGCCGTCCAGACCGAGCATCGCGTCGTCCGGGGCCGGCTGCCCCCAGTCGACCAGATAGGCATCATGCCCTGCTGCACCCATGTGGCGCAGCAAGGATCGGCTTTCCGACAGGTCGAGCACCTGCGGCGGATTGATGAGCGATGGCACGAACACCACGGGATTGCGGCCATTTTCCGCACCATGTTGCAGCAATCTGGCGGCGCCTGCGGCCGCGACGCAGCGGGCTGGCGGCGGCGCGGGCGGGCGCACCGCATCCTGATATTTGCGCAGGCCCAGGAAAGCACGGCGCCGAAGTTCGGCATCATCCTCCGTTTCGCGCCATAAAATATTGAGAAAAAGGGGTAAAGGCCGCGGCCCATGTTGCGGTGCGGCATCGCCTTGTGCTAATGCGATATGTGCAGGTGTGGGAGAGGAATCCATGGCCAAATCAAAGACCGCTAATGAATCGGAACCGGTCGTCATCAAGAAGTACGCCAACAGGCGGCTCTATAATACCGAAACTTCGAGCTATATCACGCTGGACCTTTTGTCGCAGATGACGCGCGAAGGACGCGAGTTCGTGGTGGTGGACGCCAAGACCGGCGAGGACATTACCCATAATGTCCTGACCCAGATCATCATGGAAGAAGAACAGCGTGGCAAGAACATGTTGCCCGTCAATTTCCTGCGTCAGCTGATCGCCATGTACGGCGATTCGATGCAGTCGATGGTGCCGCAATATCTGGAAGCGTCGATGGACGCGTTTCGCAAGAACCAGCAGCAGTTCCAGGAAGCCATGAAGGGTGCCTTTGGCGGTGGCCCGCTGGCCGAGATCGCCAAGCGCAACATGCAGATGTTCGAAGCCGCAGCCAGCGCGTTCGGCAATGGCGTGCCGGGTATGCCGGGCGCGACCCCGCCGGTCACGCCGACGCCGTCTCCTGCATCGGAAGGCAGCAAGGATGAAGAGATCAGTGATCTCAAGGCGCAGCTGGCGGCGCTGAATGCCAAGATCGACAAGCTGAGCTGACATGATGGCCAAGGCGGATCGGCTGGAGCGGCTCGACGTCCGCCGCGCAGAAGTGGAAGCGGAGTATCGCGATGCCCTGATCGCGGCGCTCCGCGTGACCGCCGCAGGGCGCTGGGGTCTGTTCGACCATCAGAAGGACAAGGCCGCCCGTGCCCGCACCGCGCCGGTGATCGCGGCGCTGGAGGAACTGGCGGACGAAATCGACGCCATGCGCGATACGCTGGGTCTGGAGCCCTTTGCGCTGCATCAGGATTTCATGGCCACGCGCGGGCCGGCCGCGGCCGATGCAGTCGGCGAACCCAAGCAGGCGAAGGCCTGGCTGGAGCGACTGGGCGCGGACGCCTGAAACCATCATCATCGCTCCGTCGGAGGGGTCGACAGGCATGGCGCGTCTGGCCTATGGCGCGCCATTCTTCTTTTCCGTTCTAGCCAAGGTCCGTACCCCGTGAAGCACGCTCTCAACGTCACCCGCGAAAAGGATTTCGCCGCCTGGTATCAGGCCGTCATCACCGAAGCCGACATGGCCGAGGAAAGCGGCGTGCGCGGTTGCATGGTCATCCGGCCGTGGGGCTATGGCATCTGGGAGCGTATCCAGAAGCTGCTGGACGATCGCATCAAGGCGACCGGCCATGAAAATTGCTATTTCCCGCTGTTCATTCCGCTTTCCTATTTCGAGAAGGAAGCCGAGCATGTCGATGGCTTTGCCAAGGAAATGGCGGTCGTCACCCATCATCGCCTGATCCAGCAGGACGGCAAGATGGTGCCCGACCCCGAAGCCAAGCTGGAAGAGCCGCTGGTCGTCCGTCCGACGTCGGAAACCGTGATCGGCGCCGCCTTCAGCCGCTGGGTGCAGAGCTGGCGCGACCTGCCGGTGCTGATTAACCAGTGGGCGAACGTCGTCCGCTGGGAAATGCGCACCCGCATGTTCCTGCGTACCGCCGAGTTTCTGTGGCAGGAAGGGCATACCGCCCACGCCACCGTCGACGAGGCGATGGAAGAGACGCTCAAGATGCTGGAAGTCTATCGCAGCTTTGCCGAGGAATGCGTGGCACTGCCCGTTGTCGCGGGTGAGAAGCCGGAGAATGAACGCTTCCCCGGCGCCGTCGCGACCTATTCGATCGAAGCGATGATGCAGGACGGCAAGGCGTTGCAGGCTGGCACCTCGCACTTCCTGGGCACGACTTTCTCTTCCGCGCAGAATATCAAGTTCCAGAATGCCGAAGGGCAGCAGGAGCTGGCTCAGACGACGAGTTGGGGCGTGTCGACCCGGATGATTGGCGGCCTCATCATGGTGCATGGCGATGATGACGGGCTGCGCGTGCCGCCGCGCGTCGCGCCCTATCAGGTGGTGGTCGTGCCGATGCTGCGCGATAGTGAGGAAGACGCTGCGATCGTCGATTATTGCACCGATCTGGTGAATCAGCTGAATGGGCTGGATGTGTTCCGTGAACCGGTGCGCGCGCTGCTCGACAAGCGCCCGGCCAAGGCCGCGAACAAGCGCTGGGGCTGGGTCAAGAAGGGCGCCCCGATCGTGATCGAGGTGGGCGGGCGTGACGTTGCCGGGGGCAATGTCTCGGTCATCCGCCGCGATCGCCTCTATCGCGAGGATGGCAAGCTCGACAGCCAGATCGTCGCCAAGGGCGATTTCGTGGCGCAGGCGACCGCTATGCTGGAACATATCCAGTCGTCGCTATTTGCCGATGCCAAGGCGCGGCTCGATGGCAATATCGACACGTCGATCAGCGATCTCGACGCGCTCAAGGCCTATTTCAACGCCAGCAAGAAGCCCGGCTGGGCTTTGGTGCAATGGGCCAAGCCGACCGGCGAGGCACTGGACAAGGTGGTGCAGTGGCTGAAGGGCGAGAAGCTGACCCTGCGCAACGTGCCGACCGATGCGCAAGCAGCCGACGGCGCGTGCATCTTCACCGGCAGCGCGGCGGTGGAACGCGTGCTGGTGGGTCGCAGCTACTGACCTACTGACTTTTAATCAGTTGTCCGTTCGTTTCGAGCGTGTCGAGAAACGCGAGCATGGCGGCTCCCGCTTCTCGACTTCGCTCGAAGCGAACGGTTTGGGTTGCTATTGCACCACACCCAGTTGCTCCAGCGCGAAGGCGCTATATTCGGCCTGATCGCGATAGCGGCGGAAGCGGCCGGATTTGCCACCATGGCCGGCTTCCATATTGATGCGGAAGACCAGCGGATTGCTATCGGTCTTGGTCGCGCGCAGCTTGGCCACCCATTTGGTCGGCTCATAATATTGGACCTGGCTGTCCCATAGTCCCGTGCCCACGAACAGGCTGGGATAGGCTTTCGCCTCGACATGGTCGTAGGGCGAATAGGCCAGCATCACATCATACCACTGCTTCTGTTCGGGATTGCCCCATTCGTCATATTCGCCGGTGGTGAGCGGGATGGTGGGATCGAGCATGGTCGTCACCACGTCCACGAACGGCACCTGTGCGATGATGAGCTTGTAATCCTTCGGCGCCATATTGGCGACGGTCCCCATCAGCAGGCCGCCCGCGCTGCCGCCCATGGCCGCGACCCGGCCCTTCTTCGCATAGCCCTGATCCACCAGCGCGCGGGTCACGTCGATGAAGTCGGTGAAGCTGTTCATCTTATTCTTGAGATGGCCGTCATCATACCATTTGCGGCCCATTTCCTGCCCGCCGCGAATATGGGCGATGGCATAGACGACGCCGCGATCGAGCAGGCTGGGCAGAAGCGGCGTAAAGGCCGGATCGGTCGAATAGCCATAGCTGCCATAGGCATATTGGTAAAGCGGGGCGCTACCGTCCTTCTTGAAACCCTTGGCATAGATGAGCGAGACGGGCACCTTCGTCCCGTCGCGCGCGGTCGCCCAGACGCGCTCGGTCACATATTTTTCGGGGTCATAGCCCTTTACGTCCTGGACCTTCAGCAGCTTGCGCTCGCCGGTGTCGACATTCACCTCATAGGTGGTCTGCGGCGTGCGCAGGCTGTCATAGGTGTAGCGAACCCAGGGCGTGCCGCTTTCGGCATTGATGTTGAGCGCCATGGCATAGGCGGGTTCGTCCGCCTCCACGAAGCTGCTCTTGCCGGTCTTGGTCAGCAGGCGCAGCCGCTTGTTGCCACCTGACCGCTCCTCGATCGCCAGGAAGCTGTCGAAGGGCTGGAAATTCTCGATGAAGACATCGGCGCTGGTTGGTACGATGTCCTTCCACGCAGCGCGGCCCTTGGCGGCGTCGGCGTCCGTTACGGACATCAGTCGGTAGTTGGGCGCCTGCCAGTTGGTGCGGATGGTCCATTGCCCACCGACATTGTCGCTGCTGTAGAGGAAATCCCGTTCACGCGGGGCGAGCACAGTGAAGGTGGCGGGGTTTGCGGAGGGCGCGCAGCGCTCCTCATTGCTGACCGTCGATTGCAGCACGATGCAGATATATTTGTCCGACGTCGTCTTCCTGAGGCCCATGTAGAAGGTGTCGTCCTTCTCTTCATAGACCAGTCGGTCGGCGCTGACGGGGGTGCCCAGCACATGCGCCTTCACCCGCTTGCCGAGCAGGGTGGTGGGATCTTTCTCGACATAGAAGATGGTCTTGCTGTCGTCGGCCCAAGCGAAATCGGGTTCGGCATTGGGAATTTCGTCGGCCAGCAGCTTGTCGTCGGCGATTCCCTTGACGCGGATCACATATTGACGGCGGCCGACCAGATCTTCGGCATAAGCGAGCAGCCTGTCGTCAGGGCTGACTTCCTTGCCGCTGATCGCGAAATAGCCCTTGCCCGCGCCCATTTTCGGCTGATCGAGCAGGATTTGTTCGGGGGCGTCCATGCTGCCCTTGCGCCGGGCGACGATCGGATAGTCGCCGCCGGTTTCGAAGCGGCTGTAATAATAATAGCCGTCCTTCCTGTACGGGACGCTGCTGTCGTCCTGCTTAATGCGGCCGGTGATTTCGGTGTAGAGCTTGTCCTGCAACGGCTTGGTCGGGGCCAGCAGCGCGTCGGCATAGGCATTTTCAGCCGCCAGATAGGCCAGCATCTCCGGGTCTTTGCGGGTGTCGTCGCGCAGCCAGTAATAGGGGTCTTGCCGCGTCGCGCCGAAGGGGGCCTTTACTTCATGCGGCTTCTTCGCCGCGACGGGTGGTTTGGGGGCTTGCTGTGCCTGCGCGGCAGACAGTGCGGCCATGCCGAGGCCCGCGAAGAGCCAAGCCGAAGTGCGGATCATATTTCCTCCCTGCGAATCGCTGGAGGGAGGCTGGCATGATGGCGGGCAGGGGGGAAGTAAGTTGCTGGTGAGCGGAATGTGCCCAGAAGCTCGCTCCGCTCGCCACCCACCCCAACCCCTCCCTTGAAAGGGAGGGGCTAAGAAAGGTTACAGCACATATTTGCTGAGGTCGGTGTCGTGCGCCACGGCCGACAATTGCCTGTCGACATAGGCGCGGTCGATCACCAGCGTTTCGCCGCGGCGGTCCTCGGCCTCGAAGCTCACATCCTCCAGCAGCTTTTCCATCACCGTCTGGAGGCGGCGGGCACCGATATTCTCGATCTCGCTGTTCACGTCGGCCGCGATCTTGGCGACGGCGCGGATGCCCTCGGGGGTCAGGTCGATCGTGACTTCCTCGGTTGCGAGCAGCGCGCGATATTGCGCCACAAGGCTGGCCTTGGTGTCGGAGAGGATCGCGACGAAATCCTCCTCGGTCAGCGCCTTCAGTTCGACACGGATCGGCAGGCGGCCCTGCAATTCGGGCAGCAGGTCGCTGGGCTTCGCCACATGGAAGGCGCCCGAGGCGATGAACAGGATATGGTCGGTTTTGAGCGGACCATATTTGGTTGAGACGGTCGTGCCCTCGATCAAGGGCAGCAGGTCGCGCTGCACGCCTTCACGGCTGACCGAACCGCCCCGCACATCGCTGACGGCGATCTTATCGATCTCGTCCAGGAAGACGATGCCATTCTGTTCCGCGCTGGTGATGGCGACGCGGGCGACATCGTCCTGATCCAGGCGCTTGTCCTGCTCTTCCTCGACCAGCTTGTCCCAGGCATCGGCGACGCGCATCTTGCGACGCTTCTTCTGTTGCTGGCCAAACGCCTTGGACATCATGTCGGACAGGTTAATCATGCCAACCTGACCGCCCATGCCGGGGATCTCCATCGGCATGGAGGGGCTGTCGGCGACCTCGACCTCGACCTCGACCTCGTTCATCTGGTCGTTTTCGATCTTCTGGCGGAAGGAGAGGCGAGTGGCCTCGCTCGCCTCCTTGCCGGTCAGCGCATCGAGCAGGCGGGCCATGGCGGCTTCGGACGCGGCTTCGCGCACGGCCTCGCGGCGGCGGTCCTTTTCCAGACGCACGGCTTCTTCCACCAGATCGCGGACGATCTGTTCGACGTCGCGGCCGACATAGCCGACCTCGGTGAATTTGGTGGCCTCGACCTTGACGAAGGGGGCGTCGGCCAGCTTGGCGAGGCGGCGGCTGATCTCCGTCTTGCCGCAGCCCGTCGGCCCGATCATCAGGATATTCTTGGGCGTCACCTCATCGCGCAGATCGGCGGGCAGGTGCTGGCGGCGCCAACGGTTGCGCAGCGCAACGGCGACGGCGCGCTTGGCGTCATGCTGGCCGATAATATGCGCGTCGAGCGCGGCGACGATGGCTTTGGGGGTCAGGTTGTCGTTCATTTCAGTCCTTCTCCCCTCCCTTCAGGGAGGGGTCGGGGGAGGGCATATCAAGGAGCGCCAACAGGCCCTCCCCTACCCCCTCCCGCAAGCGGGAGGGGAATTTAGTTCGCGCTATCCAACGTTTCGATGGTCAGCTGATCATTGGTGTAGACGCAGATATCCGCCGCCACGCCCATCGCCTTGCGGGCGAGGGTTTCGGCATCTTCCTCATACTCCACCAGCGCGCGGGCGGCGGCGAGGGCGTAGTTGCCGCCCGAGCCGATCGCCGCAACGCCGCCCAAAGGTTCCAGCACATCGCCATTGCCGGTCAGGATCAGCGTCACATCCTTGTCCGCGACGATCATCATCGCTTCCAGATTGCGCAGATATTTGTCGGTGCGCCAGTCCTTCGCCAGTTCCACCGCGGCGCGCATCAACTGGCCGTTATGGCGTTCCAGCTTGGCTTCAAGCCGTTCGAACAGGGTGAAGGCATCGGCGGTGGCGCCGGCGAAACCGCCGATGACGCTGCCGTCATGCAGGCGGCGCACCTTACGGGCATTGGGCTTCATCACCGTCTGACCCATGGACACCTGGCCGTCGCCGGCGACGACGACCTTTCCATTCTTGCGGACTGACATGATGGTGGTGCCATGCCAGACCGGCATGGAGGCGCTGCGTTGGTCGTTCATGGGCCGGCATATGGGACGCGCCATCGTCCCGCGCAAGTCGCGGCGACATCCGCGCCGGAACGTGTCATTTCGGCGACAATATTCTTACAAATCGTTAAGGAACAAATGTCGATCAATTGACATTGTGCAGCGCACAACCAATGATCGGCAACCTTATTCGAAAGCGAGGACGCATAATGTCTCTCAAGGCCAGGGCACAGGAAAAGGTAGAGCGAGCGGGTATCTCCAACTACTCGTTCGATCAGGACGTGCTGGTCATGTGCGGCGTGCGCTATACGATCGAGGCTTGCGAATGCGGAGAGCCGGACTGCGATGGCGTCCGGCTCAACAAGAACGCCACCGTGATCGGTCGCGTCATTCAGTAGGAATGGGGCAGTAAGGGTGGGGAGGGCTGATGCCCGCCCGCTCAGTGCATCGCATCCTTGCCGGCGCGACCGACCGATTCGATATCCCGACCGACCCCCTGAACCGTGTTGCAGGCGGCGAGCGCCGTCAGCAGCAGGCTACCGATCAGCAGCGCAAGGGTTTGACGCATAAAGGTTCCACTTTCCAATATTGATGCCCGTTTATAGGCGCCGTTCGGCAAAACGGGAAAGCATTTTGCATCAAATCGATAAGAGGTTGTTGACAGGGTGCGCCACCGATGCCAAAGGCCGCCTCCTCCTTACAGGGGGCGCGTAGCTCAGCGGTAGAGCACACCCTTCACACGGGTGGGGTCACAGGTTCAATCCCTGTCGCGCCCACCATTTTCCCTCGCTATCAGAGGGTGAATGGCGGAAGTCCCAACGGGCATTTTCTGAAATCGCAGAACGGCACGGGAGCGTCCGTCAATTCTCTCGAATTGTTCGTACTATCCTGTGCAGCGATGACCGCCAGCTGCGACATGAGGCGTATCGTGGCGGACGCGCTGATGTGCCATGGCATGCCCATGGCTCTTCCGCCGCGCTCAATCGGCCCCCGCTTTGCGGACGGTCTGGCGCATGCTGAAATTGTCGCCCCACTCGGCTTGCCGGGTCAGCGGCCAACCGCCATAGACGGCGCGCAACTGATGCTCGCCGTTGAGGGGGGGCATTCATGTCGGCGCTGGAATAGAAAAGGCGATGACGCCATTCCCCGCCTTGCCGTCGAAGCGGAGCGTATCGTTCAGCTCAAACGGCACCATGAAGCCGGTCGCGCCCTTCCACCCGACATGAGGTTGCGTTCCATGTCGAGATTCCTGGGATTATACTGGTAGACGGCGGTCTTCACGGTGACGTCCGGGCGCGGCGCATATTGCAGCCATGCCGCCCACATGCCGGCCGGTCAGCGGACCAGGCACGGCGTCTTGTTGTCGAACGTCCAGCCGGACACGAGATATTGCATCGCCGCGGCGTCGTCGCGCGCACCCAGCCCATGCTTCTTGTACAGTTCGTTTGCGGCCGCGACCGCACCCATGTCCAGTTCGATCCCCAGGCCCGGCTTGTCCGGCACGGCGACCAGGCCGCCTTCGATCTTGAAGGGCTCCTTGGTCAGATGCTGCCCGTCCTGCCAGATCCAGTGGGTGTCGATCGCCGTCACCTTGCCGGGGGCGGCAGCGCCGACATGGGTGAACATGGCCAGCGAAATATCGAAATGATTGTTGGAGTGCGAACCCCAGGTCAGGCCCCAGTCGCGGCAGGTCTGCGCCACGCGTACGGAACCCTGCATCGTCCAGAAATGTGGATCGGCCAGCGGTATGTCGACCGATTGCAGCGCCAGCGCGTGCGCCATCTGGCGCCAGTCGGTTGCGATCATGTTGGTGGCGGTCGGTAACCCGGTGGCGCGGCGGAATTCGGCCATAATCTCGCGCCCGGAATAGCCGGCTTCCGCGCCGCAGGGGTCTTCGGCATAGGCGAGCACGTCGCCCTTGCCCTTGCACAGGCGGATGGCCTCCTCAAGGCTCCAGGCGCCATTCGGGTCCAGCGTTACGCGCGCATCGGGGAAATGGCGGGCGATAGCGGTGACCGCCTCGATTTCCTCTTCGCCGCGCAGCACGCCGCCCTTTAGCTTGAAATCGCGGAAGCCGTACCGTTCGTAGGCGGCCTCCGCCAGCCGGCGGACGGTGGCGGGGGTCAGCGCCTCTTCATGGCGTAGCCGGGTCCAGTCGTCCGTTGCGTCCGATCCGTCGGCATAGGGCAGGTCGGTCTTTTTGCGGTCGCCCAGGAAGAAGAGATAGCCCAGCATCTCGACCTTGTCGCGTTGCTGCCCTTCGCCCAGCAGCGCCGCGACGGGCACGCCCAGATGCTGACCCAGCAGGTCGAGCATGGCGCTTTCGACGGCGGTCACAGCGTGGATGGTAATGCGCAGGTCGAAGGTCTGGAGGCCACGGCCGCCCGAATCCCGGTCGGCAAATGTGGACCGCATCCTGTTCAGCACATTGGCATAGGTGCCGATGCCCTGGCCCACGATCAGGTCGCGCGCATCGTCCAGCGTCTGGCGGATCTTTTCGCCGCCGGGCACCTCACCCACGCCGGTATTGCCCGCGCTATCGGTCAGGACGACGATGTTGCGCGTGAAAAAGGGGGCATGGGCGCCGGAAAGGTTGAGCAGCATGCTGTCGCGGCCGGCAACGGGCACGACCTTCATGTCCGTGACGACAGGGGCGCCGGTTACGATCGAAGCGTTTTCCATGGTGTCGAGCATATCAGCCTTTCAGGCGTGGGTGGCAGAGGTAATGGCCGAGCAGTCATTCTTGCCGGGTTCGGCAAGCACGAACCGCTGGGTCGGGCCGACGATGAGGGGGTAGCGCATGATCGCCCGTCCTGGCGCGCCGATGCCCTTGCCGAAGAAGGACAGCGCCATCAGCGCGATGACCAGCGTGAGGTTGTTCGTGACATCGGATAGGACGATTGCGGTGGCACAGCCCATGGCCAGCATGACCGGCAGCTTCCGGCTGAAGGTCAGGCTATGGCGGGCTGCGATCAGGCGATCGGACAGGATGCGGCCGATGATGCCGGCGACCATGCCAGCGACCGAACTCGCGGAGCGATCAGCATGATTGATGGTCGTCCGCAGGAACAGCATCGCGACGATCCAGTGATAGACATGGCTGTTGCCCGGCCGGATCGGATGCGTGATCGATTGCATTTGCCTCTCCGAATCCCCTGTTGTCGCGATGCGTTCCTGTGCTTTGGCAAGGCCGTCACGCCTTGCCGAATATCCCATCGGTCATGCGCCGGATGTCGAGCGGATTGCCCGTCTTGAGCGCTTCGGGCAGCAGATCTTCAGGCATGTCCTGATAGCAGACCGGGCGCAGGAACCGGCGGATCGCCAATGTCCCGACCGATGTGGTCCGGCTGTCCGATGTTGCAGGGAAAGGCCCGCCATGGACCATGGCGTGACTGACTTCTACGCCCGTGCCGAAACCGTTCACCAGCAGACGGCCGGCCTTGATCTCCATGGTGGGCAGCAATTGGGCGACGGCGTCTCGATCGGCATCTTCCATATGGATGGAGATGGTCAGCTGGCCTTCCAGCCCTTCCAGCAGCTCGCGCAGGTGCGCGATATCGCGTGCCCGCGTCACAAGGGATGTCGCGCCAAAGACCTCCTCGCGCAGGACCGGGTCGGTCGCAAAGCTGTCGGCATCGGCCTCGAACAGGCCGACCTGTGCCTGATTGGGACCGGTCGGTTCCTTGCCGCGGCCCAGCGTCGACACCCCGGCATGGCTCGCCAGCGCGTCCACGCCCCTGGCATAGGCGTTGTGGATCCCCGCCGTCAGCATGGTCTGGGCAGCCGCGCCTTCGATCGCGCCGGTGGCGCCGCGAACAAAGGCGTCGATGTCCGAACCGTCCAGGGCGATGACCAGGCCCGGATTGGTGCAGAATTGCCCGGCGCCCATTTGAAGCGCGGCGGCAAATGCGGTGCCGATGGCTTCTCCGCGCGCGGCCAGCGCGCCGGGAAGAACCAAGACCGGGTTGATGCTGCTCATTTCCGCATAAACCGGGATCGGTTCTGCGCGGCTGGCGGCAACCTTCATCAATGCCGTGCCGCCGCCCTGCGATCCGGTAAAACCGACCGCCTTGATACGGCGATCGGCGACCAGTGCCGTGCCGATAGCACTGCCATTGCCGAACAGCATGGAAAAGACGCCTTCGGGCAGGCCGCATTTGTCGACCGCCGCGCGGATCGCCGATGCGATCATAGCGGACGTGCCGGGATGGGCGGAATGCGCCTTTACCACGACCGGGCAGCCCGCAGCCAGGGCGGATGCGGTGTCGCCGCCCGCCACCGAAAAGGCGAGGGGGAAGTTGGATGCGCCGAATATGGCGACCGGGCCAAGGGCGATGTTGCGCAGGCGCAGGTCGGCGCGGGGCAGCGGGGCGCGGTCCGGCATGGCCGGGTCGATGCGGGCATCCAGGAAGTCGCCTGCACGCACCACCTGCGCGAACAGGCGCAACTGGCCGCAGGTGCGGCCACGCTCGCCCTCTACACGGAGACGGGGCAGGCCGGTTTCGGCGATCACGCGTTCGATCAGCGGATCGCCCAGCGCGATGATCTCTTCCGCGATCGTTTCGAGGAAGCTGGCGCGCGTCTCCAGGCCGGTTTCCCGATAGGCAGGGAAGGCGGCCCAGGCAAGCGCGCAGGCCCGATCGACGTCGCACGGCGTGGCGCCGGGGAAAGCCGGCTCCATCCTTTCCCCGGTAGCCGGGTTGAACGCATGGATCACCTGGCCAGTGCCGCGTACGGCACTGGCCCCGATGATCATCTCACCGGTGGGGCGACCCGCTTCAGGCAGCACGGCGAGCCTCGACATAAGGCGCATTGGCCCTGGCAATCAGCGCGTCCAGTTCTGCCTGCTCGGCTTCATTGAGGTCGGTCAGCGGCAAGCGGACATGTCCGGCCGGGCGGCCAACCGACTTTAGGCCGGCCTTCACGATGGAGACGGCATAGCCACGGCCTGCATCACGGACCTTCAGATAGGGCAGGACGAATTCGTTCAGGCCCGTCATCACCGCGGCGTGATCCTTGGCGCGAACCGCTTTGTAGAAATCAACCGCCCATTCCGGCATGAAATTGTAGATGGCCGACGAATAGGTGGTCACGCCCATTTCGAGATAGGGCATGGCGAAGGTTTCCGCCGTGGGCAGGCCGCCGATATAGGTCAGGCGATCGCCCAGTTTGGCATAGACGCGCATCATCAGTTCCAGGTCGCCGACCCCATCCTTGAAGCCGACCAGATTGGGGCAACGATCCGCGATGCGGGCCAGTTCATCCTCGTGGATCTGGGCGTTGGCGCGGTTATACTGGATGACGCCGATGGAAACGGACTTGCAGACCGCCTCGATATGGGCGGCAAGGCCTTCCTGCTTGGAGCCGACCAGATAGGGGGGCAGCAGCAGGATGCCGTCGGCGCCGGCGCGCTCGGCCGCCTGCGCCAGTTCGATGGCCATCGCCGTGCCATAGCCGACGCCCGCAATCACCGGAACCTTGCCCGCGGTTTCGTCGACCGCCGCGCGGACCACGTTGTTCACCTCATTCGGGGTGAGGGAGAAGAATTCGCCGGTGCCGCCCGCCGCGAACAGGGCGACGACATCATGTTCCAACATCCATGCGCAATGTTCGCGAAACGGCGTTTCGTCGAATTGATTGTCTGCATCGAAATGCGTCACAGGGAAGGTCAGAAGGCCTTGGCCGATCAGCTTCCCCATCTCCTGCGGCGTCATCATGGTCATGATGGTCTGGAAACTTTCCTGATAGGTGCCTTGCCGGTCGACCGGAAAAGCCTGAATTGAAATTTGCGGTCCGGTCAGGGCAAGCCGTCTGGCGCATCCTCGATCCCCGGTTTACCGAAATCGGCTGGTTCAGCGTCATGTGGAGCCTTGATCAGGAAACGGATGTAGCGGCCCCCATCGATGTTGACTAAATCAAATATTATTGCCAACGATACTGAAATTGAATTGATGTTCACGCTGCGCCAATTGCGTTGTTTCGTCGCGGTTGCAGATCATCTACATTTTGGGCGCGTGGCCGCGACGCTGGTCGAGTTCCCAAAGCATAATGGCTGTTGGCTAATCGTGGCTGTGACGCCCGCTGGTTCCGCGATGCTTTCAGGAAAAGAGCATCACGCCCTGCATCCCGGGGCGGAACTTCCGGAACAAGACCGTCAGATACGACAAACGACGCAACCGCATCGGGAGCGCCTCAGGGAACGGCGCCCGATCGCTACCCGCCATCTTCCAGAGCGAGGAGCAGGACAGATTATGTCCCGGCATTGATCTTTTCTGATCCGAGGCGCTAAGTCGGCGGCATCATGCGGCGCGCCGGTCGACCTCGGTCAGCGTGCCGACCGGAAAGGATCATCATGCCCCCCTATCTGAAATGCGGCGCTGCGCTTGGCGTGCTGCTGCTGACCCCCGCAATGTCGGCTCAGGCGCAGGACGGAAAATCGCAAAAGCTGACGCTGGAACGTGTATTTGCCAGCCCCGATCTGGCCGGACCGCAGCCCCGCGCGCTCAAATTGTCGCCCGATGGATCGCTGGTGACGCTGCTGAAGCCGCGCGCTGACGAGAAGGAACGGCTCGATCTGTGGGCGATCGACAGCAGGACCGGCGCGGAACGGATGCTGGTCGATTCTAGGAAGACCGGCAGCGGCGCGGAACTGAGCGAGGCGGAGAAGATGCAGCGCGAACGCGACCGGAGCGTCGCGGGCAGCACCGGCATCACCAGCTATGACTGGTCGCCCGACGGCAAGAGCATATTGGTGCCGGTCGATGGCGATCTCTATCTGGCCGCGCTGGATGGCAAGGTTACGCGCCTGACCGACACGCCCGACGGTGAACTGAATGGCGTGGTCAGCCCCAAGGGCGGCTATGTTTCCTTCGTGCGCGGCGGCAACCTGTTTACCCAGCCGATCGGCGGCAAGGAAAGGCAACTGACGCAGGGCGCCAGCGACACGCTGAGCTGGGGTACGGCGGAGTTCGTCGCGCAGGAGGAAATGGACAGGCGCACCGGTTACTGGTGGTCGCCCGATGATGCGCGGATCGCGGTGGCGCGGGTGGACGAAAGCCCGGTCGGCATCGTCACCCGCACGGCGATCGGCGGGGAGGGGACGAAGGTCTATCAGCAGCGCTACCCCGCGGCCGGTACGCCCAACGCCATTGTCGACCTGTTCGTGATGAAGCCGGACGGGTCGGGACAGGTGCAGGTCGATCTGGGTCCGGACAAGGACATCTACCTTGCTCGCGTCGACTGGTCGCAGGACGGCAAAACGCTTTATGTGCAGCGCGAGAGCAGGGACCAGAAGAGGCTCGACCTGCTGGCGGTCGATCCGGCCACCGGCAAGGCGAAGATCGCTCTCACCGAAAGCGCTAAAAGCTGGATCAACCTGTCGAACAATTTCCATGCGCTCAAGGATGGCAGCTTCCTCTGGTGGTCGGAGAAGAGCGGCCATGGGCATCTTTATCGCGTGAACGGGACGAGGTGGACCGCGCTGACCAGCGGCGAGTGGGAAGTGCGCGATGTGGTGGGCGTGGATGAGGGCGCAAATGGGGGCAGGGGGCTGGTCTATTTCACCGGTAATCGGGAAACCCCGCTGGAGCAGCAGCTTTATGTGACATCGCTGAGCAAGGCCGAGCAGGCGCGCGCGCTGACGCAGCAGGGCTGGTGGAATGATGCCGTGATGGATGGCGCTGCCACCAGGGTCGTGGTGACGCGGCAGAACACGGATCAGCCCAAGCAGGTCTATCTGGCCGACAAGGACGGCAAGCAGTTGCAATGGCTGTCGCAAAATGCGCTGACCGGCAGCCATCCCTATGCGCCCTATGTCGCGGGTCATGTGAAGACGAGTTTCGGCACGGTGAAGGCGGCGGATGGCACGACGCTCTATACCAAGATCATGACGCCGAGGATGGAGCCGGGGAAACGCTATCCCGTCTTCATGATCCATTATGGCGGGCCGGGTGGCGGGCGTCAGGTGACGAATACATGGTCGGGGGCGCTGAACCAGTATCTCGTCGACCGGGGCTGGATCGTCTTTGCGATCGACAATCGTGGCACGCCCGATCGCGGCAAGGCGTTCGAGGACCATATCTATCATGCCATGGGCACGGTCGAGGTGGACGACCAGTTGAAGGGCGTCGAATGGCTGAAGGCACAGCCCTTTGTCGATCCCAAGCGGATCGCCACCTATGGCTGGTCCTATGGCGGCTATATGTCACTGAAACTGCTGGAAAAGGCGCCCGGCGTGTTCGCCGCCGCCGTCGCCGGGGCGCCGGTGACCAAATGGCAGCTTTATGACACCCATTATACCGAACGCTATCTGGGCCAGCCGCAGGCGAAGGACAGCGCCTATCCGGCATCAGGCGCAGTGGACGAATCGGTCGGGATCAAGGACCCGCTGCTGTTGATCCATGGCATGTCCGACGACAATGTCGTGTTCGACAATGCGACCGCGCTGATGGCGAAGATGCAGGGTGCGGCCGTGCCGTTCGAGATGATGGCCTATCCCGGCCAGACCCATCGCGTCGGTGGGCCGGGCATCAGTGTGCATCTGTGGAAGACGATCGAGCATTTCCTGGCCGAACAGGCAGGTGGTCCGGCCGAGAAATGAGGCGAGATGCTATCGCCAGGCGTGGAAGATCGCCCGGCGATAGCGATCCTTGCGGCGGAAGGGCATGGCCCATTTGCGCCACCCCTGATTGTCCAGCGTTTCGGGCAGCACCTGAAACCGTGAATAGCCGAACCGCTGGCACATTTCGCGCAACGCCAATATGTTGGGCGCCCAGAAATTAGTTGGGTCGCGGTCCAGTTCCAGTTCGGTGAACAGGCGCATCGCGGGCACGGGTTCATGGCGCAATGCCGTCACCGTCTCGATCACCAGATGATCGCGGCTCATGGCAGCAGCGGCCTCCAGCGTGCGATAGGGATCGGTGACATGATAGAGGACGCCAAGCAGCAGTACCGTATCGAATTGCCCCAGGTCATCGACGCGATGATCCGCCACGTTGAGGTCGAGCGAGCGAACCTTCGACCCGAAACGGGCATGAGCATGATCGAAGCCGCGCTTGTCGCCCCAACCCTGGCCCGACCAGCAGAAATGATCGGTGGCCAGCACCTCCGCCGCACCGCGCTGTTCCGCCTGGAAGGAAAAGAAGCCGTCCCATGCGCCAATGTCCAGCACGCGCTTGCCCGCGAGCGGCTCGGTAAAGATTTGGTCTGCTTCTTCTAGTAGCGATTCCAGAGGCTTGACGCCGTCGGCCCGCATGCCGTCGGGAAAGGAGAAGCTGTGAAACCAATGGGCAGGAAGAGGCGGCAGCGTGTCGGACGGCATCAGGGCGTCAATTCCGTTTTTGATCTGGGGGACGGGTAGGGCGTTTCGTAACGGCGCGATGCCATGGTGGCAATCCATGCGCTTTCTGCTCGACAAGCCCTTCTTTCTGGACAAACGCCGCAGTATCGCTATGGCGCGCACTCCGCAAGATTTGCATTGGAGTGGAGACTTTAGTCATGGGTTACAAGGTCGTCGTCGTTGGTGCCACCGGTAATGTGGGCCGCGAGATGTTGACCATTCTCGCCGAACGCGAGTTCCCTATTGACGAGATCGCGGCGGTCGCATCGCCCCGGTCCACCGGCACCGACATCGAGTTCGGTGAGACGGGCAAGATTCTAAAATGCAAAAATATTGAGCATTTCGACTTCAGCGGTTGGGACATCGCCCTGTTCGCGGCAGGCAGCGGCCCGACGGCCGAATATGCGCCCAAGGCGGCAGCGGCCGGCTGCATCGTGATCGACAATTCGTCGCTCTATCGCATGGACCCGGACGTGCCGTTGATCGTGCCCGAAGTGAACCCGGATGCGATCGACGGCTATACGAAGAAGAACATCATCGCGAACCCGAACTGCTCGACCGCGCAGATGGTCGTAGCGCTCAAGCCGCTGCATGACGCCGCGACGATCAAGCGCGTCGTCGTGTCGACCTACCAGTCGGTATCGGGCGCGGGCAAGGCGGGCATGGACGAACTGTTCGAGCAGAGCCGCAACATCTTCGTCGGCGATCCGGCCGAGCCGAAGAAGTTTACCAAGCAGATCGCCTTCAACGTGATCCCGCACATCGACGTGTTCCTGGACGATGGTTCGACCAAGGAAGAATGGAAGATGGTCGCGGAAACCAAGAAGATCCTCGATCCCAAGGTGAAGGTCACGGCAACCTGCGTACGCGTGCCGGTGTTCGTCGGCCATTCGGAATCGATCAACATCGAGTTCGAGAATGAACTGTCGGCGGAAGAAGCACAGAACATCCTGCGTGAAGCGCCGGGCATCATGCTGGTCGATAAGCGCGAAGATGGCGGCTACATCACGCCGATCGAGTGCGTTGGCGATTTCGCGACCTTCATCAGCCGCGTCCGTGAAGATTCGACGATCGAGAACGGCCTGAACCTGTGGTGCGTCAGCGACAATCTGCGCAAGGGCGCGGCGCTGAACGCGGTGCAGATCGCCGAACTGCTGGGCCGTCGCCACCTCAAAAAGGGCTAAGGCCCGCTTATGATCTCCGGCGTTGTGGCGATGTGGAAGGCTCTTCCTGTCGCGCAGCGCCGGATGATCGCGCTGTTGCTGGCCGCCGTTGGGCTGGCCAATATCGCGCAACCCTTTCCCGATCTCGCGCCGCTCCAGCATGGACCGACGATCGCGCTGATCCTTGCCGCGCCCTGGCTGCTGCGGCGCTGGCCGCTTTCCAATGCCGCTGTCGGCTGCATCTGGCTGTTCCTGCTGCTGCACACTTTGGGTGCGCGCTGGATCTACAGCCATGTGCCCTATGATGACTGGGCGCGGGCGATCAGCGGGCATGGTCTTTCCAGCCTCTTCGGCGCGACCCGCAACGGCTATGACCGGCTGGTCCATTTTGCCTTCGGGGCATTGCTGACGCTGCCGGTCGCGGAAGGCGCGCGGCACCATATGCCGTGGCGATGGAGCCTGGCCTTCGCCTTTGCCACCATTGGGCTGGGCAACGCGCTCTACGAGATATTCGAATGGCTGCTGACCATCATCGCGGCCGGGGAGACGGCCGATTATTATAACGGGCAGCAAGGCGACGTCTGGGACGCGCAAAAGGATATGGCTGTCGCGCAGATCGGCGCGACGCTGGCGGTGATCGCGCTCTTGCGCCGCCGGGGATGACGCCATATCGGCGGGGCATTGCCGCCCGATAAGGATTTGCCCCGATGACCGACCTCAATATCGAACGCCATGATATCAACGGGCGTGACGGGCTGCCGATCGCGGTGCATGTGGTCGGGCAAGGGCGCGATCTGGTCCTGATCCACGGCTATTTCTCCAACGCCTTCACCAACTGGATTCGCTATGGCCATGCGGCGAAGCTGGTGGAGGCCGGGTTCCGCCTGATCCTGCCGGACCTGCGCGGCCATGGCGAAAGCGCCAAGCCGCATGACGCCGCCGCCTATCCGCCCGATGCGCTGACCGACGATAATCTGGCGCTGGTCGAGCAGATGGGCCTGACCGACTATGATCTGGGCGGTTATTCGCTGGGCGCGCGGACGACGGTGCGGATGCTGGCGCGCGGCGCCAGCCCACGTCGTGTCATCCTGGCGGGCATGGGCCTGCGCGGGCTGACCAAGACGCTCGACAAGGGCGGTTATTACAAAAATGTGCTGACCAACCTCGGCACGTTCGAACGGGGCACATCCGAATGGATGACCGAGGCGTTCCTGAAGACCACCAAGGGCGATCCGGTGGCGATGCTGCATATCCTCAATACCTTCGTGGATACCGATGAAGCGACGATTGCCGGCTTCCAGCAGCCGACCGAAATTATTTGCGGGGCCGACGACCAGGATAATGGCATTGCGCAGGAACTGGCCGACACTTTGCCGAACGGGCGCTATGTCGAGATACCGGGCAATCATATGAACGCCGTCACCCGCAAGGAATTGGGGCAGGCGATGGTCGATTTCCTGACCGCTTGACTGTATCGCCCGGGCAAGTCACTTTCCCCTCATAAACCGATCAGGGGGAAACTCATGAAAATCGCTATTTCCATGGCCGCGCTTGCGGCCGCGCTCGTTGCTTCGCCGGTGCTGGCGCAGCAGGCGCCCGCCGCTGCCTCCACTGCGGCCCCCACCGCAGCCGAGGCCGATGCTTTTCTGGCGAAGGCGGAGAAGGCGCTGTTCGACCAGTCGATCATCAGCGGGCGCGCGGCATGGATCAACGCGACCTATATCACCGATGATACCGACGCGATCGCATCCTATTTCGGTGCGATCGATACCAAACAGCGTGTGGACTATGCGCTGGAGGCGGCGAAATATGCGACCGCGCCGGGGCTTAGCGAGGAAACCAAGCGCCGGCTGACGCTGCTGCGCACCGCGCTGACGCTGCCCGCGCCGACCACGCCGGGCGCGGCCGAAGAACTCAACGATCTCGCAACGAAACTTCAGTCCACCTACGGCAAGGGCAAGGGGACGCTGAAGGGCCAACCGATCAACGGCAGCGATATCGAAGAGCAGATGGGGGAAAACCGCAACCCCGAAGAATTGAAGGAAATGTGGGTCAGTTGGCACGACAATGTCGGCGCGCCGATGCGGACCGACTATGCCAAGCTGGTGAGCATTGCCAATGCCGGGTCGAAGGAATTGGGCTTTGCCGATACCGGCGCGATGTGGCGGTCCAAATATGACATGCCGGCCGATGATTTCGCCAAGCTGACCGACAAGATCTGGGCCGAGGTGAAGCCGCTTTATGACGACCTGCATTGCTATACCCGCACCAAGCTGAACGAGAAATATGGCGATGCAGTGCAGGCCAAGACCGGCCCGATCCGCGCCGACCTGCTGGGCAATATGTGGGCGCAGGAATGGGGCAATATCTATGACGTCGTGGCGCCGACGGGCGCGGGCGACCTGGGCTTCGATACGACCGACCTGCTCAAGACAAAGGGCTATGACCCGGTCAAGATGGTGAAGGCGGGCGAGGGCTTCTACAGTTCGCTCGGCTTCGACCCGCTGCCGCAGAGCTTCTGGGACCGGTCGCAGATCGTGAAGCCTGCTGACCGCGAAGTGATCTGCCATGCCTCGGCCTGGGATCTGGACAACAAGAACGACATCCGCATCAAGATGTGCACCAAGGTGAATGGCGACGATTTCGTCACCATCCATCATGAGCTGGGCCATAATTATTATCAGCGCGCCTATCAGATCCAGAAGCCGCTCTATCTGGATGGCGCCAATGACGGCTTCCACGAGGCGATCGGCGATTTCGTCGCGCTGTCGATCACGCCCGACTATCTGGTGAAGATCGGCCTGCTGGACCCCGCCAAGGTGCCGGGTGCGGACAAGGATCTGGGCCTGTTGCTGCGGCAGGCGATGGACAAGGTCGCCTTCCTGCCGTTCGGCCTGCTGATCGACAAATGGCGCTGGGGCGTGTTCGATGGGTCGATTCCCGAAAGCCAGTATGAAAAGAGCTGGACCGACCTGCGCCGCCAATATCAGGGCATCGTTCCGCCTGTGTCCCGCGACGAGACGAAGTTCGATGCCGGCGGCAAATATCATATCCCCGGCAATACGCCTTATACCCGTTACTTCCTGGCGCGGGTGTTGCAGTTCCAATTCTACGAAGCCGCATGCAAGCAGGCCGGCTGGAAGGGGCCGCTCCACCGTTGTTCCTTCTATGGAAACAAGGCGGTAGGCGCGAAACTTGATGCCATGTTGAAGATGGGCGCGTCAAAGCCCTGGCCCGACGCGCTGCAAGCCTTCACCGGCAGCCGTGAAATGTCGGGCAAGGCGCTGGTCAATTATTTCGCACCATTGCAGAAGTGGTTGGTTCAACAGAATAAAGGCAAGTCTTGCGGCTGGTAAGTCTGCGTAAAGATTGATAAGCGGCTGGCGCATGAACGCGCCAGCCATTCTTCTTTCGCTGCTCTTTGGCACGGCGACCGTGATGACGGTCGCGCTGGCCGTGGCGTGGGCCCATTTCGGGCGACAGAAGCATGTGCTGACATGGACCGCCTCCTATGCGGTCGGCATGTTGCAATGGATGGCCAATGCCGGCGGCTTCTTCCTGAAAAGCCCCTTCTGGTTCATCATGACCGGCATCGGCCTGATTATCAGCGGATCGTTACTGGCGATCGGTGTGCGCCAGCGATGCGGCAAACCGTTGCGCCTCGCCGGCTTTGCAGCGCCAGCCGCCATCGTCATAGCGGCCATGGCATTCGCCATCGGCCCGGTCGGCAGTCAGATCATGCAGGGCCTCATCATCCCGGCCTATGTCGGCGTGCTGCTGGCGGTGAGTGCCGTTTCGCTCTGGCCCAAGGGGCGCCGCTTCACCCCGCCTGAGCTGGCTTTTTTCGTGGCGCTGTTGATCTTCGTGGTCAACCAGCTGGCGCTGGCTGGTGCCGCGATGATGATCCAGGGTCCGGAAATCGGCAAAGACCTGTATCGCCTGATCTTCAGCATCTTCACGCCGACCACCTATGTTGCCACCGCCGTCACCGCCGTGCTGGTCGTGGCGGGTGATCTGGCCGAGCAATTGCGCACGCAGATGCGCCATGACCCGCTGACGCAGGTGCTCAACCGCCGGGGGCTGGATGAGGCAGCGGCGCAGGCCATTGCCCAGGCCCGCCGGCACAAGCGGCCGCTGGCGCTGGTGGTCTGCGATCTGGACGGGTTCAAGGCGCTGAATGACGGACATGGCCATATTGCCGGCGATCAGGCGCTGCGTGGCTTTGCAGGATTGCTGACGAGCGCGGTGCGGCGCGGCGATGTGGTGGGGCGCATGGGCGGCGACGAATTCGGGCTGCTCCTGATGGATACCCCCGCCAATGCGGCTGCCGATGTGATGGAGCGGGTGCGCGCCGAGGTAGCGCATCTGGCGCTGCCCGGCGTACCCGATGCAGGCCTGCGCGCCAGTTTCGGCGTGGCGGAACTGGTCGCGGCCGATCAGCAACTGGAGGACATGGTCGCGCGGGCCGATGCGGCGCTCTATACCGCCAAGAAGGACGGCAAGGACCGCATCAGCATCTGGCGCGCCGCCGCTTAACGGAAAGGCGGCTCGTTGAAAGCGCGCAGCTTGCGGCTGTGTAGCTTCGCGCCTTCCTCACGCAGCAGTTCGCAGGTCATGAGGCCGACGCGCAAATGGCTGGCAATCGCTTCCTCATAAAAGCGGTTGGCCTGCCCCGGCAACTTCAGTTCCCCATGGATCGGCTTGTCCGACACGCACAGCAGCGTGCCGTAGGGGACGCGGAAGCGATAACCCTGCGCGGCGATCGTGGCCGATTCCATGTCGATGCCGACCGCGCGCGACAGGCTGAACCGGAGGGCCGAACTGGAATAACGCAATTCCCAGTTGCGATCGTCGGTGGTGACGACCGTGCCGGTGCGCAGGCGACGCTTGAAATCCTCCGGATCGCCCTTGCCCAGCACGGCTTCGGCGGCCTGCGCCATGGCGACCTGCACTTCGGCGATGGCCGGCACCGGAATTTCGGGCGGCAGCATTTCGTCCAGCACATGATCGTCGCGCAGATAGGCATGGGCCAGCACATAGTCGCCGATCCGCTGACTGGGGCGCAGGCCGCCGCAATGGCCGATCATGAGCCAGGCCTCGGGACGGACGACGGCGAGGTGATCGCAGATCGTTTTCGCGTTGGACGGGCCGACGCCGATATTGACCAACGTGATGCCGCTGCGGTCGGGCGCGATCAGATGATAAGCGGGCATCTGGTGCCGACGCCACGCGCTGTCGGCGATCATGCGGGCGGGATCAGCGGTTTCGGGCGTCACATAGACGCCGCCGGCGCCGGACAGGGCAGTATAGCGGCTGCCTTCGCGCTGGAGTTCGGCGCAGGCCCACGCCACGAATTCATCGACATAGCGATGATAGTTGGTGAACAATATGTAGCGCTGGACATGTTCGGCCGGCGTGCCGGTATAATGTTTCAGGCGTGCGAGCGAGAAGTCGGTGCGCAGGCCATCGAACAGGGCGAGTGGCCGGTCGCCATCGACATCCGGCATGAACAGGCCGTCGGCGATCTCGTCGCCAATTTCCGCCAGTTCGGTGGCGGGGAAATGGCGGGCCAGTTCGGTCGGCGGGGTGCCGTCCAGCGCATTGATGTCGAGGCCGTCCAGCACATAGGGGAAGGGGATCTGCTGGTCGCTGAGGCCCGTTTCCACCTCCACGCCATAGTCGCGGACGAGCAGGTCGATCTGTTCGGCGAGATAGTCCGCGAACATCGACGGGCGGGTGACGGTGGTGACATAGCGGCCGGGCTTGGACAGGCGCGCGAAGGAGCGGCCCGGCGGCGGCGCGTCGCTGTCGCCATGATAGATGATCCGCAGCTCGGGATAGCAATATCGCCGGTCAGCCTTGGCCTCCGGCGGCGGGACGCTGCCGTCGCGGGCATAGGCCCGCATCGCTTCCCGCAAAGTTTCGATGGATGTCTGATAAATCTGGTCGAGCTGCGCGACCGCCTTGCTGCCGATGCTTTGTGTCATCGCCCCCTGTTACCGCCTTTGCGTGACGGAAGGAAGACGCCACAGTGTTGATTGCGCAGCGGACTTAAAATCCGCTGCGCAATCGCAGAATATCAGAGCTGTTCGAGCATATAGTCGGCCGAGGACACCTTGAAGTCGCCCGGTGCTTCGACGTTCAGTTCTTCCACGACGCCGTCCTTGACGATCATCGAGAAACGCTGGCCGCGGGTGCCAAGGCCGAACTTGCTGCCGTCCATGGTCAGGCCCACCGCCTGCGCGAAATCGGCATTGCCGTCGGCGAGCATCGTCACCTTGCCCTCGGCACCGGCCGATTTGCCCCAAGCGCCCATCACAAAGGCGTCGTTGACGGCGGTGCAGGCGATTTCGTCCACGCCCTTCGCCTTCAAGGCTTCGCTCTTGTCGATGAAGCCCGGCAGGTGTTTGGCCGAACAGGTCGGGGTGAAGGCGCCGGGGACGGAGAAGATGGCGACGGTCTTGCCGGCGAAATAATCGTCGGACGGCACGGCTTCGGGGCCGTTTTCGGTCATCTTGGTGAAGGTGGTGCTGGGAAGGCGATCGCCCTTGGAAATGGTCATGGTCTGTCTCCTGGCCTTGTGACGGGCGGGAGGTCGGCGCTGGGGCCTTTCCTGTCAAGACTTGGCCCCATGAATATGTCACGCCGCCTCGCACATGCGACGCGCGTCCTTGGCAAGGCTGCGCGGCCCTCTATATTCGAGCCATGACTGAAACGCGCTTCTATGGCGGGCATTTCCTGCTCGCCTTGCCCGGCATGGCCGACACTCGGTTCGATCATTCCGTCGTGGCATTGTGCGTCCATGACGAAAATGGTGCGCTCGGCATCGCCGTGGGCGAGGAAATAGAAGGGGTAAGTTTCCGCGAACTGCTGGAAAGCTTCGACATCGACGGGAGCGAGGTGCCCGACATACCGGTGCTGCGGGGCGGGCCGGTCGAACCGCGCCGCGGCTTCGTGCTCCATTCGCTCGACTGGGGTGGGCAGGACATGGTGCAGGTCGGCGGCCGTTGGGGCCTGTCAGGGTCGCTCGACATATTGAAGGCGATTGCGCAAGGGCGGGGGCCGAGCCGCTATCTGGTGGCGCTGGGCTATGCTGGCTGGGGCGCGGGCCAGCTGGAGCAGGAAATGACCGGCGATAGCTGGTTCCTGGCCGATGGCGACCCCGACCTTCTGTTCGATATTCCCACCCGGCGTAAATGGGCGGCCGCTTATGCATCCGCTGGGGTGGATGCCTCGCACCTCGTCTCCGGAGCCGGATCGGCCTGACGCCGAAGGTACATAAAGAAATCTTTATATAAGTTGCCATGCGCGCCGGCCATTGGTAAGGCGCATTCCATCGCCTTTGCCGGTCGAGAGGCTGGCAAGGCCCCATTCTAAGCTGACGGAGATACGTTCGTGGCCACCGCACCCGCCACCCAGGCGCAGGATTATGTGATCGCCGACATCGGCCTTGCCGCCTTTGGTCGCAAGGAAATCGAGATCGCCGAAACCGAAATGCCCGGCCTGATGGCCCTGCGCGCCGAATTCGGCGCGTCGCAGCCGCTGAAGGGCGCGCGCATCACCGGTTCGCTGCACATGACGATCCAGACCGCCGTGCTGATCGAAACGCTGACCGCGCTGGGCGCTCAGGTTCGCTGGGCGACCTGCAACATCTATTCCACGCAGGACCATGCCGCCGCCGCGATCGCCGCGTCGGGCGTGCCGGTCTTCGCGATCAAGGGTGAAAGCCTTCAGGAATATTGGGACTATGTCGAGCGCATCTTCGACTGGCACAATGACGACAGCGGCGTGTGCAACCTGATCCTGGACGATGGTGGCGACGCTACCATGTTCGCTCTGTGGGGCGCGCGCGTCGAGGCGGGCGAGGAACTGTTCACGCCGTCGAACGAGGAAGAGGAAATCTTCTGCGCCGTGCTGAAGCGCGTTCTGGCCGAACGTCCCGGTTTCCTGACCAAGACCGTTCAGTCGATCAAGGGCGTGTCGGAAGAAACCACCACCGGCGTGCATCGTCTGTATGAACTGTCGAAGAAGGGCAAGCTGCCTTTCCCCGCGATCAACGTGAACGACAGCGTCACCAAGTCGAAGTTCGACAACCTCTATGGTTGCAAGGAATCGCTGGTCGACGCGATCCGTCGCGGCACCGACGTCATGCTGGCCGGCAAGGTCGCCTGCGTTGCCGGCTTCGGCGACGTCGGCAAGGGCTCGGCCGCCTCGCTGCGCAATGGCGGCGCCCGCGTGCTCGTGACCGAAGTCGATCCGATCTGCGCGCTTCAGGCCGCGATGGAAGGCTATGAAGTCGTGACGATGGAAGAAGCCGCCCCGCGTGCCGACATTTTCGTCACCGCCACCGGCAATGAAGGCGTGCTGACCGTCGATCATATGCGCGCCATGAAGAATATGGCGATCGTGTCGAACATCGGCCATTTCGACAGCGAAATCGAAATCGCCGGCCTGTCCAACATGAAGTGGACCGAGATCAAGCCGCAGGTCGACGAAGTCGAATTCCCCGACGGCAAGAAGATCATCGTCCTGTCGAAGGGCCGTCTGGTGAACCTCGGCAACGCCACCGGCCATCCCAGCTTCGTGATGTCGGCCAGCTTCACCAACCAGACGCTCGCCCAGATCGAACTGTGGACCAAGAGCGAAACCTATAGCAACGACGTCTATGTCCTGCCCAAGCATCTGGACGAGAAGGTCGCCGCGCTGCACCTGGAAAAGCTGGGCGTGAAGCTGACGACGCTGAGCCAGAAGCAGGCCGATTATATCGGCGTGCCCGTGGAAGGCCCGTTCAAGCCGGATCATTACCGCTACTAAGCGAATGCCGTAAGGCAAGGACATGAGAGGGAGGCGGCAACGCCTCCCTTTTTTCTTGCGCTTGGCTTGGCCATCAGGCGGTTCTGGTTTAGGCCCGGTCGGCTTATGAACAGGGACAGGCAGGCTAGGACGCGCAAGGGGCGCATGTCGTGACGACACTGTCCCCTTATGCCGCGATCATCTTCGGCGTGGTGCTGGCCGGCTGGCTAGGTGCGGCGCTGTGGGCGCTGCTCAGCGGGCAGCGGATGCGCCGCGAGGGTACGCAGGCGCAAGGCAAGCTGGATCGGCTGACCATGTTGCTGGCGTCGGCGCCCGCCGCGCCGATCATCATCCATCCCGACGGGCGACTGGAAGCGGCCGATCGTCTGGCCAAATGGCTGGGCAAGCCGCGCGTGCCGACCTTCGCCTCCGAACTGACGGCGCCCGATGGCGGGCTGGAGCCGGAAGATGCCGCCGCGCTGGCGCAGGAGATCGCCTCGGCCCAGCGCGCGGGGAAAAGCTTTGCCCTGCCGGTGCGCGGCCATGGATCGACCCGCCTGCTGCTGGTTCGCGGCGCGCCGGCCGGTCCGGGGATCGCGGCCAGTGGCGGGGTCATCCTGTGGATTTTCGACGCAACCGACAGCCAGGCGGAAATCCAGTCCCTGCGCGGCCATGTCGAGCAATTGCGCGAGGCGCTGGAGGCGCTGGCCGGACTGGTCGAGGCCGCGCCCTTCCCGATGTGGCACCGCACCCCGGACCTGCGCCTCAGCCTGGTCAACAGCGCCTATGTCCGCGCGGTCGATGCCCCCGGCGCGGCCGATGTGATTGCCCATGGCACCGAACTGGTCGAAACGGTGGCGGGCCTGACGCCCGAGGAGGCCGCCGCCGACGCGGTTGCGCGTAATGAACCCATCGAACGCATGGTCCCGGCGACGATCGACGGCGAAAGACGCACGATGCGAGTCGTCGACGTACCGCTGGGCGCTGCCGGCGTGGCCGGCTATGCGGTCGACCAGCATGAACTGGAGCAGGCGCGGACGGAGCATCGGCGGCTGGAGGCGGCGCAGCGCGATTTGCTCGACCGGCTGTCCGCCGGCGTGGCACGCTTTGGTCCGGATCGGGCATTGCGATTCTGGAACCAGCCCTTCATCAGCCTGTTCGGCTTGCGGCAGGACGCGCTGACCGATGCGCCGCTGTTCGAACGGGTGCTGGACCAGATGCGTGACGCGCGCCGCATTCCCGAACATCGCGACTTTCCTGCATGGCGCGGTGAACGGCGGCAATGGTTCCTGTCGCCCAATCCGCTGGAAGAGAATTGGCTGTTGCAGGATGGCACGCATCTGCGCGTCTATGCCCAGCCCTTGCCGGATGGCGGCCTGCTGCTGATCTTCGAGGATCGGACCGAGCAGGTGCAATTGTCCAGCGCCCGCGACACATTGCTGCGGGTCCGCACTGCGACCTTCGACAATCTGTTCGAATCGATCGGCGTCTTTTCGTCCGACGGCAAGCTCCAGATGTGGAACAGCCGGTTCCGCACCATCTGGGGCGCGAGCGAGGATCTGCTCGCCGGCCATCCGCGCATCGATGACCTGATGCGGGCGGTGCAGGCGCAACTCGCCAAGCCGCAACAAGCCAATCTGGTGCGCGAACTGGTGCGCGCCGCCACGGTCGAGCGCAAGCAGCGGATCGGCCATGTCGGCTTTGCCGATGGACGCATCTTCGAATTTGCCGCCATCCCTCTGCCGGACGGCAACGCGCTCTTCACCATGCTGGACGTCACCGACAGCCGCCGGGTCGAGCAGGTGCTGCGCGACCGGAACGAAGCGCTGGAGCAGGCGGACAAGGTCAAGACCGCCTTCGTCACCAATATGAGTTATGAGTTGCGCACCCCGCTGACCACCATATCCGGTTTTGCCGAGATGATGAGCGCTGGCTATGCCGGCGACCTCAGCGAGTCGGCAAAGGGCTATGTCGACGGCATCCTGCAAAGCACGGCGCGGCTGTCGATGCTGATCGACAATGTGCTGGACCTGACCCAGGGCGAAGTCGGCACGCTGCCCATCGAGCGCGCACGGGTCGACCTGAAGACGGTGGTGCGGGATTGCGCTGGGCGGGTGAAGGCGGACGCCACGGCCAAGGGCATAGAGATTGAAGTGGCGCTGAAGGACAGTCTGGGCGCGGTGGAGGGTGACGCACGACGGATCAGTCAGGCGATCGATCATCTGCTGGAAAACGCCATCCGCTATTGCGGAAAGGGCGCGCGCATCCTGCTGCACGGCGACGGGACCGGGGAAAAGGCAAGGATCGTCGTGTCCGACAATGGCCCCGGCATCACCGCGTCGCAGCAGGCGGCCATCTTCGACCCGGCCGTGCGTGCCGGGCAGGCGCGCAATGGCGGGCGCGCCGGTATCGGCCTGCCGCTCGCGCGCCAACTGGCCGAAGCGCATGGCGGCACATTGCAACTGGTGTCGGAAGCCGGGCAGGGGACGATGGCCGTGATCGAGTTGCCGCGTGGCTGAGGCAGTCATGGCGTTGAACGGTGAGGCGGCGATGCTGGACCTGGGCCGGAGGATCGCGGTGCATGCCCGGATCGGCGACGTCATTGCGCTGGAAGGCGGGCTGGGCGCGGGCAAGACGACTCTGGCCCGCGGCATATTGGAAGCGCTGGGGCTGGAAGGCGAGGCGCCAAGCCCGAGCTTTGCCATCGTCCAGCCCTATGACGTGCCGGACGTGCGCCTGCCGGTCGCCCATGTCGATCTCTATCGGCTGGATGATCCCGAAGAGGCCGAGGAACTGGCGCTGGGCGATTATCTGATGGACAGCCTGCTTATCATCGAATGGCCCGACCGGCTGGGCGATGGGCTGTGGCCTCATGCGCTGCGCCTCACCATCGACTTTGCGGAAGATGGTGCGCGGCGCTTGACAGCGGCCGTGCCGGACGCTTGGACGGAGCGATGGTCACAGATATGATCCCCCCCGCCACCGCGCCCGCCTTCCTCGCCGACGCGGGATGGGATGGGGCAGCGATCGTCCCGCTGGCTGGTGACGCTTCGTTCCGCCGCTATTTCCGGGTGCTCGACGGCGGCCGTCGTGCCGTGCTGATGGATGCGCCGCCGCCGCATGAAGATCCCCGCCCCTTCATCGCCATTGCCGAACATCTGCTGGCCGACGGCTTCGCCGCGCCGCGCATATTGGCCCGCGACCTGGAGCAGGGGCTGGTGCTGATCGAGGATTTCGGCGACCTGCGGGTGAAGGAGCATCTGGACGCCGCGCCGGATACGGAACTGGCCGTCTACGCTCGCGCGATCGACCTGCTGGCCGACCTGCACAGGCTGCCCGCCGCCGATGTGCCGCCCTATGACCGGGCGGTCTATCAGCGTGAGGCCGGGCTGCTGACCGAATGGTATTGCCCGGCGATCGGGCTGGACGTCGATGCCGACGCCTATGTGCGGGCATGGGATGCGGTGCTGCCGATCGTGGAACAGTCGGCCAGCCCGACCGTGACGGTGCTGCGCGATTATCATGCCGAAAATATCATGCTGATCGACGGGCCGGCCTCGCACGGCCTTGGCCTGCTTGATTTTCAGGACGCGCTGGCTGGCCATCCGGCCTATGATCTTGTGTCGCTGTTACAGGATGCCCGGCGGGACGTGCCGGCGGGGGTGGAAGCGGCGATGCTGGCCCATTACAAGGCGGTTGCCAGTCCGCCCGCCGATTTCGACGCCGCCTATGCCGTGCTGGGCGCGCAGCGCAACGCCAAGATTATCGGCATCTTCACGCGCCTTTGGAAGCGGGATGGCAAGCCGCGCTACCTGTCTTTCCTGCCGCGCATGTGGGGGCTGCTGGAACGCGACCTCACGCATCCGGCACTGGCGCCCGTCGCCGACTGGTTCGCTGCCAACATTCCCGCCGACAAGCGCCATCAGGCGCTGGAGGAGCATATCCCCGCATGATCGACACCGCCATGCTGATGGCCGCCGGGCTGGGCAAGCGCATGCGCCCGTTGACCGCGACCCGGCCCAAGCCGCTGGTCAAGGTGGCGGGCAAGCCGCTGATGGACCATGCGCTCGACCGGCTGGAGGCGGGCGGGATCAGCAAGGTGGTGGTGAATGTCCATTATCTCGCCGACACGGTGGAAGCGCATCTGAAGGCGCGTAAATGCGGGCTGGACTTTGCCGTGTCGGATGAGCGGGCGAAACTGCTGGAAACCGGTGGCGGCCTGATCCAGGCGAAACCGCTGCTGGGCGACAAGCCCTTCATCTGCGCCAATAGCGACAATCTGTGGATCGACGGGCCGCAGGAAACGCTGGGCATGATGCAGCGCATCTGGAACCCGGACAAGATGGACGCGCTGTTGCTGCTGGTGCCATTGGCGCGCGCAACCTGCCACAAGGGGCCGGGCGATTTTCATATGGATGCGACCGGGCGGCTGACCCGGCGCAAAACCGCCCATGTTGCGCCCTTCGTTTTTACCGGCGTTCAGATCATGACGCCGAAAATACTGGTCGATCCGCCGGGCGATGTGTTTTCCACCAATATCTTCTGGAACCGCGCGATCGAGGCTGGGCGCCTGTATGGCGTGTCGCATCAGGGCCTGTGGTTCGACGTCGGTACGCCGCAGGCCATTCCCGTCGTGGAGTCGATGCTCGCTCATGGGTGAGCGCAGCAAACCCGCCTTGTTCACCATTCCCGCGCACCGCGCCTTTGCCGACGCGCTGGTGGCAGGACTGCTGGCCCAGCATCGCGGCGATGCCATGGCGTTGGCGCAGGGCATGGTGTTGTTGCCGAACAATCGCGCGATCCGCGCGGTCAGCGACGCCTTCGTGCGCCAGTCCGGCGGCGGGCTGCTGCTGCCCCGGCTGGTGGCGATCGGCGATCCTGACCTTGGCGAACAGGTGGGCGGCGCGCTCGACCCGCTGGGCGAGGAGGAGGCGGTGCCACCCGCGATCGCGCCGATGCGCAGGCAGATGATCCTGGCGCGCATGGTGCAGCAGGCAAAACCGGAGATCGACGCCGGGCAGGCGCTGCTGCTGGGACAGGCGCTGGGCGCGGTGCTGGACCAGATGCAGGTGGAGCGCGTGGCACCGAGCGCGCTGCGCGACCTGCCGCTGTCCGAAGAGCTGTCAAAACATTGGCAGACGTCGCTCAGGGTATTCGAAATCTTGATTGCGCGCTGGCCCGATGAACTGGCGCGCACGGGCGGCATCGATCTGGCGGACCGTCGCAATCGGCTGTTCGACCGGCTGACTGCGCGCTGGGCCGTGCATCCGCCGGCGGGCTTTGTGGTCGCAGCCGGCATTTCCACCACCGCGCCGGCTGTGGCCGCGCTGCTGCGCCGGATCGGGGCCATGCCCAACGGCATGGTGGTGTTTGCCGGCCTCGATCAGCATATGGACGAGGAAGCGTGGAAGGCGATCGGTCCGTTCGATCCCGATCCCCTGTCCGGCCAGCGCCGGCCGGGCCATGAAAGCCATCCGCAATATGCGCTGAAATTGCTGCTCGATGCGATGAGCGTCACGCGCGAGGATGTCGCCAACTGGCGCTGGGGCAGCGAGCATGACGCGCGGGCGGTGCGCAGCCGCAATATCTCCAACGCGATGCTGCCGCCGAAGCTGACGAGCCGCTGGCGCGACCTCAAAACCGCCGACCGGTCGCTGGCCGGGGTGGAAGCGCTGGAGGTGGCCACGCCGGGCGAGGAGGCGCAGGCGATTGCCATCGCTTTGCGGGAGGCGCTCGATACGCCGGAACGGACCGCCGCGCTGGTGACGCCCGACCGGCAACTGGCGACGCGCGTGTCGGCCCATCTGCGGCGATGGGGCATAGAGGCCGACGACAGCGCGGGGCAGCCTTTGTCCCGACTACTACCCGGCACATTGTTAATCGCCATGGCGGAGGCGGTGGCGGAACGATTTGCCCCTGTGCCATTGCTGACGCTGCTGAAGCATCCGCTGGTGATGAAGGGGGAGCGGCGTCTGGGCTGGCTGGAGGGCGTGCGCGCGCTTGACCTGTTGCTGCGTGGGCCGCGCCCGCAGGCGGGGCTGCACGGCATCGACCTGATGATGCACCCCCGCATGGACGATCGTCAGCGGGTCTTGCGCGAACAGGTCAGCGCATGGTGGCCGGAGGCGCGGGCATTGCTGGAGCCGCTGGAAACGGCTTTCGATGTCGCGATCGACCTTGGCGGACAGATGGCGGCGCTGCGCGAACAGGCGGGCGCACTGTCGGGTGATGCCGTCTGGTCCGGGCATCAGGGGCACGCCGCCGCCGACCTGTTCGCGGAAATGGAGGCGGCGGCGCCCGAAGGCCCGCGTCAGGCCGACCCGCGCGCGCTGCCGGTGTTGCTCGATCATATGCTGGGCGGCGTATCCGTGCGGCCGCCGCAGGGCGGGCATCCGCGTATCAGCATATTGGGCTTGATCGAGGCGCGGCTGATGCAGGCGGACCTCATGATCCTGGGCGGCCTCAACGAAGGTACCTGGCCCGGCCTGCCGTCGCCCGACCCATGGCTGGCGCCGCGCATCCGGCGCGAACTGGGGCTGCCGGGGCTGGAAACGCGCATCGGGCTTGCCGCGCATGATTTCGCCAGTGCGCTGGGTGCGCCGCATGTCCTCATCACCCGCGCCCGGCGGGGAAGCGGCGGGCCGGCGGTTGCCTCGCGCTTCTGGCTGCGGCTGAAGGCGATGGCCGGGCCGCAATGGAAATCGGGCGACCGTTATGCGGCGCTGGCGCGGACGATCGACGCGCCGGGCGTGCATCGGCCGGCCGAGCGGCCAGCGCCGGCGCCCCCTGCATCGGTGCGGCCGCGCGTCATTCCGGTGACCGATGTCGATCGCCTGAAGGCCGATCCCTTCGCCTTTTATGCCAAGCGCGTCCTGCGGCTGGCGCGGCTCGACCCGGTCGATGCCGATGCCGGGCCGGCCTGGCGCGGGACGGCGGTGCATGATGTACTGCAACGCTGGGCCGAAGCGGGAACGCTGGACCCGGCCGATCTGGAGCAGCGCGCCCGTGCCATGTTCGACCAGCCGGAGGTGCATCCGCTGCTCAAGGCACTGTGGCAACCCCGCCTGATCGAGGCGATACGCTGGATCGCGGCGGAGGTGGTGAAGGACAAGACGGAGGGGCGCACCATCCTGGCCGTCGAGCGGGAAGGGCGGGCCGACATTGCCGGCGTGACGCTGATGGGCAAGGCGGACCGGATCGACCGGCTGGCCGATGGTCGCATCGGCATCATCGACTATAAGACCGGCAAGCCGCCGAGCGCGCGGCAGGTGAAGGCGGGCTATTCGTTGCAACTCGGACTGCTCGGCATCATCGCCGAGTTGGGCGGGTTCGACGGGCTGGGATCGCAGCCGAAAGCAGGCGACTTCGAATATTGGTCGCTCGCCAAGAAGGGCGATCAGTTCGGCTATCGCGAGCGGCCGGTCGATCCGCTGGGCAAGCGGGACAAGGTCGTCACCGATGAATTTACCGCCCATGCCCATGAGCATTTCGAGGCACTGGCCAATGGCTTCCTGCTGGGCACCGTGCCGTTCCGCGCGGAGATCAACCCGGAAGTCGCCAATTATGGCGATTATGACCAGCTGATGCGGCTGGAGGAATGGTATGGCCGCGACGATGGCTAAGGCACGCGCGCTTCAAAAATTGCTGGGCGATCAGGCGCGGGCGGCCGCGCCCGACGCGCATGTCTGGCTGTCGGCATCGGCCGGCACCGGCAAGACCCATGTGCTGACGGCCCGCGTCTTCCGCCTGCTCCTTCAGGGGGTGAAGCCGGAAAATATCCTGTGCCTGACCTTTACCAAGGCCGGTGCCGCGGAAATGGCCGATCGTATCCATGACCGGTTGGCGGCATGGGTGCAGATGGACGAGCGCGACCTGTTCAACGATCTGGAAGCGCTGGGCGAGGAATCCGGGCCGGAGCAGCGCGACTATGCCCGGCGCCTGTTCGCCGAAGTGCTGGAATCGACCGGCGGCGGCCTGCGCATCCAGACCATCCATGGCTTTTGTCAGCAATTATTGACGGCCTTTCCACTGGAAGCGGAACTGACGCCGGGCTTCCGCCCGCTCGACCAGCGTGAGCAATCCAGTCTGGCGCGGCAGACGCTGGCCGACATGGTGGTGCGCGCGCATGATGTGGGCGACGAAGCGCTGATCGAGGCGTTGCAGGCGCTGAGCCTGCGGCTAGGTGAAAGCGGAGCGGAGCAATTTCTTCTGCGCTGCGCCGCCAAAGGCGAGGCGCTGGATGCGCTGCCCGAGGCCATCGGGCCGGAACTGAACGTGCAGATGGATTTGCCGGAAGGCGATGTCGATCAATGGCTTGCCGAACAATGTTCAGACAGCATGTTCGACATGCGCACGCTGGACGGGATTGTGCGGGCCAATGTCGACTGGGGCAAGAGCCGCGCGCTGGAGCGGTGTGACCGGATCGCCGCGTGGCGGGCGCTCGATCCGGCGGGACGGGCGGCGACGCTGACCGACCTGCATCGTGCCTGGGCCAAGGCCGACGGCGATCTGATCGACGCCAAAGGCTGGGTGCCTCCGGTCGATGGCTATATCGAGATGACAGCGCGGTTGCATGAGCGCTGCGGCGCGCTGATCGCGACGAAGCTGCGGGCTGACTATGCTGCATTGCTGGCGCAAGCGCTGCATGCCGGGCGCGCTTATGCCCGCGACTATGCGCAGGCCAAGCGGCTGGCGGGTGCGGTCGATTTCGACGATCTGATCGCGCGTGCGGCGTCGCTGTTGGAACAGCCAGGCATCGCGGAATGGATTCGCTACAAGCTGGACCAGCGGATCGACCATATTCTCGTGGACGAAGCGCAGGATACCAATGCCGCGCAATGGCGCATCGTGCGGACACTGGCGGAAGAGTTTTTCGCGGTCGAATGGGAACCGAGCCAGAAGGTTCGCACCATCTTCACCGTCGGCGACTTCAAGCAGGCGATCTTCGGTTTTCAAGGCACCAGCCCGGCCAATTTTGAAGCCGCTCGCCTGTTGTTCAACCGGGATGCTGACCAGTCGGGGCATGAATTTTTCAACCTGTCGCTGGACCAGAGTTTCCGATCAACGCCCGCCGTGCTGGACGTGGTGGATCGCACCATCGCTACGCTGACTGCGCAGAAGCTGGGCATGGCGCCGAGCGAGGTGCGCCATGTCAGCGCGAACCGCCATCCCGGCGAGGTGCAATTATGGAAACCGGTGGTCGCCAACCTGTCCGAGGATGCCGAGGGCGAGGAGGATTGGGCCGCCGATCGGGAGCGGACGCTGGCGACCCGGATCGCCCGGCAGATCAGGCAGTGGATCGATGACGGGCTGATGCTGGAAAGCCGGGGGCGGCCGGTGCGCGCGGGCGACATCATGATCCTGGTGCGCCGCCGCAGCGAACTGGCGCGGCTGATCGTCGCGCGCCTCTATGAGGAGAAGGTGGCGGTCGCGGGGATTGACCGGCTACGGCTGAACAGCCCGCTGGCGGTGCGCGACCTGCTGGCGGCGTTGCGCTTCGCGGTACAGCCGGAGGATGAACTGAACCTCGCCGCGTTGCTGGTGTCACCGCTGATCGGCTGGACGCAGGATGAGTTGATGACACGCCTGATCGGGCGCAAGGCCGGGCTGTGGCGGCATCTCAACCGGACGTTGGACGACAGGCTGTTGCAGCCTTTGCGCGACCTGCTGGCGGTGGCCGACTTCACCACCCCATATCGTTATCTGGAGGCGATCCTGTCCGGGCCAATGGATGGGCGGCGGCGGCTGGTAGAGCGACTGGGCAGCGAGGCGGCCGATCCGATCGAGGAACTGCTGAACGCGGCGCTAGCCTTCGAAAGCGACGATCATCCCTCGCTCCAGCGCTTCATCGACTGGTTCGACCGGGGCGAGGTGGAAATCGTGCGCGATGCGGCGGCGCAGGGGGATAATCTGCGCCTGCTGACCGTGCATGGCGCCAAGGGGCTACAGGCGCCGATCGTCATTTTGGCCGACGCCTGCCTGGACCCCGATGCCGGCAACCGCGCGGATTCGCTGGTGTGGAACGGGTTGCCGATCCTCGCCCCGCGCAAGCCGGAACGGCAGGGTCCGATCGGCGTCGTGGCCGAAGCGGCGGCGCAGGTTGATAAAGAGGAGCATTGGCGGCTGCTCTATGTCGCGCTGACCCGCGCGGAGGAGAGGCTGATCGTTGCCGGATCGCTCGGCCCCCGCGCCAAGGGCGAGGTGAAGAGTGAAAGCTGGTATGCCGCCGTCGAAGGGGCGATGATCTCGCTGGGTGCGGAATGGGAGGTTGATCCGCTCTGGGGCCAGGCACGGCGCTGGCAGGGCAGCGAAGTCCTGCCGCCCAGGGCCGCCGAACCGGAAAGCGTGGCCGAAGCCGTTACCATTATCGAACCGTCATGGCTGCGCCAGCCTGCACCCGCCGAAGCGCGTCCGCCCCGACCGCTGGCGCCATCCGCGCCGGTCGAGGATGACGTGCCCTATCCGCCGCCGACCCCGGCGATGCGCGCGGCGGCCGAGCGGGGGCGCTGGCTCCATGCCCTGTTCGAGCGGCTGCCTGACCTGCAGGTGGATCGGCGACGGGATGCGGCCGATCGCTGGCTGGTGCAGCAGGGCGTCGCCGATGCCGCTCAGCGCCATGACGTCATCGATCAGGCGTTGCGGGTGATCGAAGCGCCGGACTTCGCCGCCTTGTTCGGCCCCGATGCGCTGGCCGAAGCGCCGATCGCGGCCGTGGTGGGGGAGGCGGTGATTGCCGGCACCGTCGATCGGCTGTGCATCGGCCCCGATCGCATCCAGCTGGTCGATTTCAAGACCGGGCGGGTCGCGCCGCTGACGCTGGCAGACGTGCCGACCCCGCATATCCGGCAGATGGCCGCCTATGCCGCGGCGCTGGCCGTGATCTTCCCCGACCGGGCGATCGAGGCGGGGCTGCTCTATACCAGTGCGCCGCGCTTCATTCCGCTGCCGGCCAGCCTGCTGGCGGCGCACAAGCCGGGCTTTGCCCCCGCGCAGGAGAATTTGCCGCTCTGACCCGTTGAGCCGCATGCGCGCCCATCCTAGATATCGACCAACGCAAAGGAGTTTATTGCAATGGCCACCAAGGCAGTTACCGACCTCAGCTTCAAGGACGACGTCATCAACAGCGACAAGCCCGTGCTCGTCGACTTCTGGGCCGAATGGTGCGGCCCGTGCAAGATGATCGGCCCGGCCCTGGAGGAAATCTCCGAGGAGCTGGCCGACAAGGTCACCATCGCCAAGATCAACATCGACGAAAATCCCGATGCACCCGGCCAGTATGGCGTGCGCGGCATCCCGACGATGATCCTGTTCAAGAATGGCGAAGCGGCCGCGACCAAGGTCGGCGCCGCACCCAAGAGCGCGCTCAAGGGCTGGATCGAAAGCGTCCTGTAAGCGGCTGAGCGTGTCGGCCTATGTCAGCGGGATCATCACCGATTGGGCATAGGCCGGCCGGGTGCGCAGCCGGTCATACCATGCGCGCACATGCGGCACGTCGGGCCGCTCCATGTCGAGCGTGAAAAAGCTGTGGGCGTAGACGCCCATCGGCACGTCTGCGACACCGAAGGAGACACCTGACAGCCAGGGCTGCACCGCAAGTGTGCGGTCCAATATCCGCATCGCCGCTCCGGACGCTGCTGCCGATGCCGCCAACAATTGCCCGTCTCGTTGTTCGGGTGAGATGCGGACAAGTTGCAGGAAAGCGTCGCGCTGGGCGTCCGCAAAGCTGAATTGCCAGTCCATCCACTTGTCCCCCTGTGCCCGCTCCGCCGGGTCGATCGGCCAGAGGACAGGGGCGTAGCGCGCCGCCAGATAGCGCAGGATCGCGTTGGATTCCCACAGGGTGACGTCGCCATCCTCGATCGTGGGGATCAGCCTGTTGGGGTTTTTCGCCAGATAATCGGCACTCATGCCAAATTTGCCGCCGACGTCATGGCGGACGTAGGGGAGGCCGATTTCGTCGGCGAACCAGGCTACCTTCTTCACATTATGCGAGTTCAATCGGCCCCAGATCGTCAGCATATCATGTCCTTCAATCGAGCAGCGTCGCCGCTGCCTTGTCCCACAAGCGGGGCGAGGATGCTCCCATCAGCCCGCGCCGCAAGTCGCCCACCTTATAGGGCGTGCCGTCAAGCCGCTGGCAGCAGCCACCCGCTTCATTGACGAAGAGGGTGCCGGCCGCATGATCCCAGGGCAGGACGCGCGCAAAGACCGACACGTCATTCTGCCCCAGCACCAGCCGGGGATATTGTTCGGCGGCGCAGCGGGGAATGTCCACCAGCGTGAAGATGGCCTGCGAGCGGCGCTCCATGTCGGCGCGTTCCTGCGGGTCCATGAATATGGTGGAGATGGCCGCAACCGGCAGGTCGCTCTCGGTTTCGCGGGCCTGCACCTGCTGACCATCGACATGGCTGCCGCCGCCCAGCATGGCATGGCAGAGCCGGCCGGTCAGCGGATCGAGTATCCAGCCCGCCAGCGTTGTCCCGTTATCCGCCAGCGCCACCATGATGCCGAAGGGCGGATTGCCCGACGCGAAATTGCCGGTGCCGTCGATCGGGTCGATGATCCAGTTCAGCCCGTCGCCCGCCCGTTCCAGTATCGCCGGGTCGGCGGCACAGGCTTCCTCGCCGATGACAGCGGCTTCGGGCAGGATCGCGGCCAGCCCTTCGGCCAGGCGAATTTCGCTTTCCTTGTCGGCGATGGTGACGAAATCATTCGCCGCCTTCTCGCTGATCTCATCGCTGGAGAGGTTGCGGTAGCGGGGCATGACGATATCACGCCCCACATCGCGCATCAGGGCAACGACGGGTTCATGCAGTTCCAGCATCAGCCGCCCCCCTTTAGCTGCGATAATCCGCGTTGATCGAGATATAGCCATGGGTCAGGTCGCAGGTCCAAACCTGCGCCCGGCCTTCGCCAAGGCCGAGGTCGACGCCGATCAGGATATCCTGGCCCTTGAGGTGGGCGGCAACCGGCGCCTCGTCATAGCCTTCGACTGCCAGACCGCCAGTCGCCACCTGCGTTGCGCCGAAACGGATCGACAGCTTGTCACGGTCGGCCGGCTCGCCCGCCTTGCCAACGGCCATGACGACCCGGCCCCAATTGGCATCCTCGCCGGCGATGGCGGTCTTGACCAGCGGGGAGTTGGCGATGGACAGCGCGATGCGATGGGCGCTGGCGTCGCTCTCCGCCCCTTCGACGCTGATGTCGATGAACTTGGTCGCGCCTTCGCCGTCCCTAACGACCAGATGGGCGAGCCGGCGGCAGAGATCGGTGAGCGCGGCATGGAAGGCATCGGCGCCGGCATCGTCCATCGACGTGAGCGGCGCATGGCCGGCCTTGCCGGTGGCGAAGGCAAGAACCGTGTCGCTGGTGGACGTGTCGCTATCCACTGTGATGCAGGAGAAAGTCTTGCGATTGGCAGCCGACAACATCTGTTGCAGCAGGGCCGGGGCGATGGCCGCGTCGGTGAAGATATAGCCCAGCATCGTCGCCATGTCGGGCGCGATCATGCCCGACCCCTTGATGATGCCGACCAGTTCGACCCGCTGGTCGCCGATCATCGCCGACACATGTGCGCCCTTGGCATAGGTATCGGTGGTGCCGATCGTGGTCGCGGCTTCCTCCCAGCCGCAGGTCGCGGCGGTGAAGGCCGCATCCAGCCCGGCTTCGGCCTTGTCGATCGGCAAAGGCACGCCGATAACCCCGGTCGAGGACACGAAGATGTCCGACGGCTGGCAGGACAGGTGATTGGCGACCTTGGCCGCGATCGCCTCCACCGCCGCGCGGCCGCGATGGCCGGTAAAGGCATTGGCATTGCCGGCATTGACCACCAGCGCGCGAGCCGAGCCGAGCGGGATGGCATCGCGGCACCATTCGACCTCGGGGGAGGGGCATTTGCTCTGCGTCGTGACCCCGGCGACCGCTGTCCCCGCGTCCATCTCGACATAGGTAAGGTCGCAGCGCGTCCACGCCTTATATCCGGCGCGCGCGGTGCGCAACGTCACCCCGTCAATCGCGGGCAGGATCGGGAAAGTGGCCGGGGCAAGGGGGGAACGTTGCATTTTGTCTCGCCAATATTGAAGCTCGGCCTCTCTTTAGGCAGACACTATCGCGGAACAAACATATTTCTGGGGAAATGCGGGAATGAACGGGGTCCGGTGCAACAACGGCAGCTTGGCGCATGGCATGGCGTGCCTTTCCGCCATTTTCCTGGCCGTTATGGCCACGACATCGGCATGGGGCGCGACCAAGTCGCAAGAGGCAGCGACAAAACCGGAGCCTCTGGAAGACCCCGGCCGCTGGTTCGGTCCGGATGACTATCCCCTGGCTGCCAGCCTCGACGGGCTTGAAGGCAAGACGACATTCAAGCTGGACGTCGGGCCGGACGGGCGGGTCACATCCTGCACCATCACATCAGCAGTGGTCTGGAATCGCTGGACGAGACGGCCTGTACGATTTTACGACAGCGCGCACGTTTCAAGCCGGCGCTCGACCGCAAAAATGTGCCAGTAGTCGGCAGCTATGGCGGCAGGATTGACTGGCGGTTGCCTGAAACGAATGCGGCCGGCATCGCCGAATACCCAAAACGGCTCCATCTCAGCTATGATGTCGATGAAAGCGGCGCCGTCGAAAATTGCAGCGTGAAGGAGAATGTGGGCAATGCGACCTTCATTGCCAAGCTGGGCAAAGCGGTTGACCCGTGCGACGTGATGACCCGCTCCAAGCGCCTGAACCCCGTCATCGATGCCGATGGGAATGCAGTGGCCGCCCATGTGGAAACCATTCAGGAGACGCGTATCACGCCGCGTTGACTGTCCTATACTGATCCGACTCGTTACAGTCGGGACGGCGTTTCTGGTTTCAGATAGAGCCGGCCCACACCATCGGGCATTGCCAGCATGCGATAGCCATGCCGGCGCGCATAGGCATCGAGGGCATCGTCGGGGCGCATCGGCAATTTGCGCGTCCCGCCCTCATAGCCGGTCAGGATAGCGGCGGGCGGCGCGCGGTCGAGGTCGCCCAGCGTTGCCGGGATCATCGCATGCACCTGCCGCGCCAGCACCGGTCCCATCGTCCAGCCGGTGCGCCAGGCGAAAGGGCCGGCGGCAAAACGGGGGTCGAGATCAAGGCCGCTGCCCAGGATCATGTGCGGGGAGAGCGTCACGACATCGGAGCCGCCGCCCATGGCGCGAACGGTCTTTCCTGCCCAGCGTGCGCCAGTGTCCGCCGCCAGCACCGGCGATCCATTGCGCGCCATCGCAACGACATCACGGACGGTTGCCAGCAGGCCGGGAATGGCCGCCAGGCAGAGCAGGCCGAGCAGCGCCTGACGCCGGGTGAAGGACCAGCGCCGCGCATCCTCCAGCAGATAGCCGATCGCCAGTGCCAGCGGCGCGAGCAGCGGCATGACATATTGCACCTGCGATGGTGTCGGCAGCGCTGCACCGATCAGGGCGCCAACGGTCATCCAGATTGCCAGCCGTCGGCCGGGTGAGCGAACCCGCCCCCGCGTTGCGATCCAGTTGGCGCAAAGCAGGATGAGCGCGATGAGTGCCGGCCCCTTCCACAGATATTTGAGGAGATCGGCCAGTTTTTCCCACAGGCCCAGTTCGCCGAAGGCGCCATTGGCGGCATACCAGGCATGCGGCGCGGTCGCGCCATATGTCAGCACGCCGTAGAAGAAGGCATCCGGCGCCACCGCCCAGATCAGGACCATGGGAGCCATGCCCGCTGCGGCGCCAAGTGCCAGACACGAGGCCGCCCTGAAGCCGCAACGTCCGCCGGTCAGCAGGACGAACAGGCCGGTCATCAGGCCCAGGGGCGCGAAATTCAGTTTGGTGGCAATGGCAAGGCCGAACAGGGTGCCGGCGGCGAACCAATATTTGCCGGTGCAATGGCGCAGCGCGAGCAGGCTGACCAGCAGCCCCATGGCGGACAGGAGGGTCGGCAACATGTCGTTGCGCACCACCGCGCCGGTAAACTGGAAGGCCGCAGTCGCCGCAACCAGCAGCGTGGCGATGGCCGCACTGTCGCGAGATACGCCGGCGACCCGCTGCGCAATCCAGAGCGTCGTCAGCGTGCAGAGCGCCGTCACCGCCGTCGCCAGCCGCATCGCCAGCACCATATCATCGGGAAAGAGCCAGGCCAGCGGCGCATAGGTCCAGGCGTGGAGCGGCGGCTGAAGATAGAGGAAGTCGCGGAAGATCAGCAACCGGCTGCCAAAGTAGGCGCCGGCGACATATTGGCTTTCATCATGGTCGAACGGGGTCGCGATGGCGGTCATGCCGAACCAGAGGGTCAGCGCCATTGCCATCAATAGGGCGACCGGCAGGGCACGGCTGCGTACCGGCCCCAGAACGAATGAACGATACAATCTTGCGACCCTTGTTCTTGTGATGCTGTTGTGGCGCAGCTTGCGCAGCGTGCAAAGCCCCCCGCATCCCGCAGACGGCACTGCCCGACGAAAACCGCCTGCCGCAGGATGATGACAGCGATGCGACAGGGCGGGTTAAGCCGCAGTCTGATTGACTAAAGGATGTGCCGTGCCTAAATCGCGGCGCATATCTGCGTGCGTCTCTCACAAGGAGGCGGAACGCTCCCCTTTTGTCAGGAATTTGCATGTTCGGCGCACTCGCCAAGTCCATCTTCGGATCGTCCAACGAACGTTATGTGAAGTCGCTGGGCAAGATCGTCGACCAGATCGCCTCCTTTGAAGGCGCGGTGCAGGCGATGAACGACGAGGAACTGGTCGGCCAGACCGCCCGTTTCCGCGAACGGCTGGCCAATGGCGAAACGCTGAACGACCTGCTGCCCGAAGCCTTCGCAACCGTCCGTGAAGCGGCTGTCCGCGTGCTGGGCATGCGCCATTTCGACGTGCAGATGGTGGGTGGCATCGTGCTGCATCGCGGTGAGATCGCCGAAATGCGCACCGGTGAGGGCAAGACGCTGGTCGCGACGCTGGCCACCTATCTCAACGCGCTGGAGGGGAAGGGCGTTCACGTCGTCACCGTGAACGATTATCTCGCCAGCCGCGACTGCGAATGGATGGGCCAGGTCTATCGCTTCCTGGGCCTCACCACCGGCGTGATCGTTCCTAACATCAGCGAGGACCAGCGGCGCGAAGCCTATGCCGCCGACATCACCTACGCGACGAACAACGAACTCGGCTTCGACTATCTGCGCGACAATATGAAATATGACCGCGCGTCGATGGTCCAGCGTCCCTTCAACTATGCCATCGTCGACGAAGTCGATTCGATCCTGATCGACGAGGCGCGCACCCCGCTCATCATCTCCGGCCCGACCGACGACAAGTCAGAGCTTTACGTCGCCGTCGACGCGATCGTGAAGCAGGTGACCGAAGCCGATTATGAGAAGGACGAGAAACAGCGGACCGTCACGCTGACCGAGGACGGCACCGAGAAGATCGAGCGCCTGCTGGAGGATGCCGGCCTGTTGCAGGGCGCGAACCTCTATGATTTCGAAAATACCGCTGTCGTCCATCATGTGAACCAGGCGCTGCGCGCGGTTGTGATGTTCCGCCGCGACATCGACTATATCGTCAAGGACGGCAAAGTCGTCATCATCGACGAATTTACCGGCCGCATGATGGATGGTCGCCGCTGGTCGGACGGCCTGCATCAGGCGGTGGAAGCCAAGGAAGGCGTCCAGATCGAGCCGGAGAACCAGACGCTCGCATCCATAACCTTCCAGAATTATTTCCGCATGTACCCCAAGCTGGGCGGCATGACCGGTACCGCCGCGACCGAAGCGGCCGAATTCTTCGAAATCTACAAGATGAACGTCGTCACCATCCCGACCAACCGGGCGGTGCAACGCATCGATGAAGAAGACAGCTTCTACAAGAATCTGGACGACAAGTTCCGTGGCATCGCCAAGACCATCAAGGTTCATGCGGAACAGGGCCAGCCAGTGCTGGTCGGCACCGTGTCGATCGAAAAGTCGGAAATGCTTTCGGAATTTCTGACGCAGGAAGGCGTGCCTCACGCCGTCCTGAACGCGCGTTTCCATGACAGCGAAGCGCATATCGTGGCGCAGGCCGGCCGCAAGGGCGCAGTGACGATCGCCACGAACATGGCGGGGCGCGGTACCGACATCAAGCTGGGCGGCAATCTCGAAATGCGGGTCGAGGACGAACTGCGCGACATGCCGGAAGGGCCGGAGCGCGACGCCGCGATAGCCCGGATCGAAGCCGAGATCGAAATCGAGAAGCAGGAAGTGCTGGCCGCCGGTGGCCTGTTCGTGCTGGCGACCGAGCGGCATGAAAGCCGCCGTATCGACAACCAGCTACGCGGCCGCTCGGGCCGTCAGGGCGACCCCGGCCTGTCGCGCTTCTACCTCAGCCTCGACGACGATTTGATGCGCATCTTCGGCCCGGACACGATGTTCGCCAAGATGATCCGTTCGAACCTGGAAGATGGCGAGGCGCTGCCGCCGTCCAAATGGCTCAGCAAGGCGATCGAAACCGCGCAGAAGAAGGTCGAGGCCCGCAACTACGACATCCGTAAGCAGGTCGTCGAATATGACGACGTGATGAACGACCAGCGCAAGGTCATCTACGAACAGCGCAGCGACATCATGGACAGCGACACCGTGGACGATGTCGTTGTCGACATGCGCCATGAGACGGTGAACGATCTGGTCGGCGCATCCTGCCCGCCGGGCACCTATCCCGAACAGTGGGACATGGAGCGCCTGAAGGCCCGCACCGCCGAAATACTGGGCCTGGAGCCCGATTTCGACGCCTGGCTGGCCGAGGATTCGGTCGATCCGGAAATGATCGAGGAACGGCTGTCGGCTATGGCGGACGCTGCGATCGCGGAAAAGGTCAAGGAGGTGGATGCTTCCGACTGGCACATGATCGAAAAGTCGATTCTGCTCCAGAGCCTTGACCATCACTGGAAGGAGCATCTCTCGACGCTCGACGCCCTGCGGCAGGTCGTGCATCTGCGCGCCTATGCGCAAAAGACGCCGATCAACGAATATAAGCAGGAAGCCTTCGCCCTGTTCGAGCGGATGTTGGAAAATATCCGCGAGGACGTGACCGGCTCCATCGCCCGCGTGCAGTTCCGCATGGAACAGCCGCCGCTGGAAGATTACGGCCTGCCGGTCCTGCCGGACTTCATCACCACCCATATCGACCCCTTCTCGGGCGAGGATAACAGCGCGGATATCGACGCCGGCAGCTTTGGCGGCGTCACCACCACCATCCCGCGTACGCCCGTCGGTGCCGCGCCGGCCGGGGAGTTCGCCAATCTGGACATCAGCCGCAACGCACCTTGCCCCTGCGGTTCGGGCCAGAAATACAAACATTGTCACGGCGCGCTGGCCTGAGCGAAATCATGAAGGGCCGGACCACAAGTCCGGCCCTTTCGTCGATAATGGCCCGTTAACCAGCGATCTTAGCACTTCCTCAATCTTCCCGATCGACTGTGCTCCCATCCCGGGGGGCAACCGGGAGAGAGGGTATGGACAGTCTATCCTATCAGGCGCGCGTGGAACGCCGCCGTGAAAGTCGCTATGCCGCCGAGGTGGATGCGACGCTGAACTGGGATGGCATCAGCCAGCCCGTCATCATCCGCAATATTTCCATATATGGCGCGCTGCTGACCGGCACCTGGCTGCCGCCCGTAGGCGAATGGGTGACGTTGATAACCGATGGCCTGGAAGTATGCGGGACGGTCATCTGGGACGGCCCCGATCGCTGCGGCCTTCTGCTCAGCCGCCCCATTGATCCGCTCGCCGTGATTGCCGAGGCAAGCCTGCACAGAATGGATCGCCCGCTCTTCACCGCCGAGCGCGCAACTCCCAGCCATTACGCCTGAGTATGTCGCTGCCGAAGAGGGAAAAGGGGTGGCGGACAGGGTGGGATTCGAACCCACGGTGAGCGTAAACCCACGGCGGTTTTCAAGACCGCTGCCTTAAACCACTCGGCCACCTGTCCGTTGAAGCGCTTCCTAGCGTGCCGGACGGCATTGCCAAGCAAAAATCGCGACCTGCACGGTTCATCGCCTTAAGCGACCGGCAATCGCAATAAAGGATTCACCTGCCGCCCTGCCTGTGCAACAACAAGGGGATGAGGGATTCTTTGCGTTCGCCCGTCCTGTCCTTGTTGCTCGGCCTGACCGCCATCACCGGCGGTAGCGTCGCCATTGCCCCTGCGCAGGCGCAGGATAGTGCCGATTTCCGGGCCTATCTGGAAAGCCTGCGGCCCAAGGCGCGCGCCATGGGTATAAGGGACGCGACGCTGGACAGCGTTTTTCCGTCGCTGACACCCAATCCCCGTGTCGTCCAGTTGGACCAGAGCCAGCCGGGCGGGGGCGCCTATTCGCCGATACCCAATTTCGAGCCTTACCGCCGCCAGCATGTCGATGCTGCGCGGATCAGCCGCGGGCGCATCGCCTATCAGGCGAACCGCGCACGATTGGCCCGGATCGAGGCGGAGACGGGTGTGCCGGAGGAGATCATGGTTGCCATCTACGGCCATGAAACCAATTATGGCAGCTATACCGGCGATTTTGATCTGATCCGGTCGCTGGCGACCTTGTCCTGGGAAGGGCGCCGCCGGACCTTGTTCGAGCCGGAATTGCTGGCGACGCTCAAGATGCTGGACAATGGCGTGCCGCGCAGCCGGCTGGTCGGCAGCTGGGCCGGCGCGACCGGCTATCCGCAATTCCTGCCATCGGTCTATCTGCGCATCGCCAAGGATGGCGATGGCGACGGAAAGGCCGATATCTGGACCAGTGAGGCCGACGCGCTGGCCTCCATCGCCAATTATTTCGTCCAGTCGGGATGGCGCAAGGGCCAGCCCTGGGGCGTGGCCGTCAGCGTACCCGCCAGTTTCAACCGCGCCTCCGTTGCCGCCAAGACCGAACCGGCGCGTTGTCCGCGTGTGTTCAACCGGCACAGCCGCTGGCTGACCATGGCGGAATGGCGTAAGCTCGGCCTTTTCCCAAATAGCGGCGTGTGGCCGGCCGATGGCATCATGGCGACGCTGCTGGAACCCGATGGGCCGGGCAAGACGGCCTATCTGCTGACCAGCAATTATCGGGCGATCCTGGATTATAATTGTTCCAATTTCTATGCCTTGTCGGTGGGATTGCTGGCAGATGCCGTCAAACAATAAGGGGCTGTTCGTCACGGCCATGATGCTGGCTCTGGCCAGTGGCAACGCGAGCGCCGCGCAGCCGCAGCGCGCCGTCGTGGCCGGGACGGGGGCCATGGTTGGCGATACGCCTGCGCCATTGGGCGCGCCCTATGCCATAGGCGGCGTCACCTACACGCCCGCCGATCCTGTCTCCTATGACGAGGTCGGCTATGCCAGCGAAAGCGCGGATGGCAGTCAGGGTGGCGCGACGGCGAGTGGCGAGGCGTTCGCGCCTGCCGCCATCACGGCCGCGCACAAGACACTGCCGTTGCCCAGCTATGTCGAGGTGACGGCGCTGGATAGCGGGCGCACGATCCTGGTGCGGATCAATGATCGCGGGCCGATGCGTAATGACCAGTTGATCGCGCTGTCGCCGGGCGCGGCATCGCAGCTTGGTGTCAGCGGGCAGGCCATGGTCCCGGTGCGGGTGCGCCGGGTGAACCCGCCGGAGCAGGAACGCGCTGCGTTGCGTGGACAGGGACGGGCGGCCGAACGACTGGAGACGCCGGCCGCGCTGCTCCGCGTGCTGCGGACCAAGCTGCCTGCCATCCACAGCGCGGCGGCGGCTCCCGTCAGGACGGTCGCGAGCGTAAAGCCGAAACCTGTTGCACCCGCCCCCCGGCCGGCCGTGCCGACTAGGGCTGGCGCCGATTTCGATCAGGCTCCGCCGCCGCCTCGCCCGATTGCGAAGCCGACGAAACCGGCACCCAAAGCGGTTCAGCCAGCCCCGGCAGCGCCGCGCACCGGAGGCTATATCGTGCAGGTGGGCGCCTTCTCGTCTCAGGCTCGGGCCGAGGCTCTGGCAAAAAGCATCGGTGCGCGTGCGGAAGCGGGCAATGGCCTTTGGCGTGTGCGCCTTGGCCCCTATCCCTCGCAACAGGCCGCGCAAGCCGCAGCCAGGGGCTTTGAGAATGCCCGCATCATGGCTAATGACGCGCGATAGAGATCGCATGAGCATGAGCGATTCCATCTTAATCGAAGGCAGTTTCCGATGAAGAAAAGCGTTGCAGTCCTCCTCGCCGCCGGGCTGCTGGCCCAGCCGCTGATCGCGGCCGCGCCGCCCTATACCAGCGAAGCGCCGATCGCTTATATGAAGGATCTGTCGTCGGGCGCCGTGCTGTTCGACAAGGGTGGCGAAACCCGCATGCCGCCGGCTTCCATGGCGAAGATGATGACCGCGCACGTCGCCTTCCGCCTGATCCAGAAGGGCGAACTGAAGCTCGACACCAAATTCACGGTGCGCCCGGAAACCTGGCAGCAATGGCATGGACCCAAGGCGGGATCGACCATGTTCCTGGCCGTCGGTGAGCAGGTGTCGGTGGAAAATCTGCTGCACGGCATCGTTACCCTGTCCGGCAACGATGCCTGCGTCGTGCTCGCCGAGGGTATTGCCGGCACCGAACAGGCTTTCGTCGCGCTGATGAACGAGGAGGCCAAGCGCATGGGCCTCAAGAACAGCCATTTCGGCACCAGCAATGGCTGGCCAGATGAGGGCGTGACCTATGTGACCGCCGAGGATCTGGCCAAGCTGGCACAGGCGACGGTCGAGGAAACGCCGGACCTCTACAAGAAATTCTACGCCACCCGCTCCTTCACCTGGGGCAAGACCATGGGTGGATCGGACATTCAGCAGGGCAATCGCAATCCGATCCTGGGCAAGATCGCCGGGGCCGACGGCCTGAAGACCGGTCATACCGAGGAAGCCGGCTTCGGTTTCACCGGTTCGGCCGAGCAGGACGGCCGCCGCCTGGTTATGGTGGTGGCGGGTTTGCCGACCTTCAACGGCCGCATTACCGAGTCGGTGCGCTTCATGGACTGGGGCTTCCGCGCGTGGAAGGCGCAGCCGCTGTTCAAGAAGGGCCAGACGGTCGAGACGGCGGCGGTCCAACTGGGCAGCGCAACGAGCGTGTCGCTGGTGGCGCCGCAGAACCTGGCGGTTACGCTGCCGCGCACGGCGTCCGCCAATGTGCAGGTGAAGGTGGTCTATACCGGTCCGATCAAGGCGCCGATCGCCAAGGGCCAGCAGATCGCCCAGTTGATCGTCCAGACGCCTGATACCCCGCCGCAGATCATGCCGCTGGTCGCGGGTGAGGAAGTGGCCGAAGCGGGCATTTTCGGCCGTCTGTGGAACGGCCTGAAGTCGTTGTTCGCTTGACGCCCCAATCACCAGATAGCGGACGGTTCATCACGCTGGAAGGCGGCGAAGGGGCGGGCAAGTCCACGCAGCTTCGCGCGCTGGCGGCGGCGTTGCGTGCGCGCGGGTTGGACGTGGTCGAGACGCGCGAACCCGGTGGGAGCGAGGGGGCGGAAGCGATCCGCGCCCTGCTGCTGACCGGTGGCGCCGATCGCTGGAGCGCGCGCGCCGAAGCTTTGCTGTTTGCGGCGGCTCGGGCGGATCATATCGAAAAGACGATCCGGCCGGCGCTGGAACGCGGTGCATGGGTGTTGTCCGACCGTTTTCTGGATTCCAGCCGGGCCTATCAGGGACAGGGCGACCTGACCGATAGCGACATATTGACGCTGCACCGGATCGGCAGCGCAGGTTTCCTGCCCGATCGCACATTGCTGCTGACTTTGCCGGAAGAAGAAGCCAGCGGCCGGGCGCGCGTACGGGACGGGGACGCGGCCGACCGGATCGGCGGCCGTGCGAGCGATTTTCACCTTGCCGTCGCCGGCGCCTTCACGCGCTTCGCACATGAGGAAAGCGACCGCGTCCATGGCGTCGATGCCTCCGGCCCGGCCGAGGTGGTGACGGTGCGGCTGCTGGACGCGATCGAAGACCTGCTGCCATGACAAGATTGCTCGGCCATGACGCGCAGGCCCATACGCTGATGACGGCGGCGCGTAGCGGGCGGATGCACCATGGCTGGATACTGGCCGGGCCAAAGGGTATCGGCAAGGCCAGCTTCGCGCGCGCGCTGGCGCTGCGGTTGCTGGCCGACGCAGCCGGGCCGCCGATCGCGGAAGAAGGGCTGTTCGTTCCCGAAAGCCACCCGATCCGCCGCCTGATCGAGGCGTCTGCCCATCCTGACTATGCCGAACTGGCGCCGCTGGAGAAGGAAACTGGCACTGCGCGCAATATCAGCGTGGACCAGATACGCGGGCTGCAACGACTGATCCAGTCGGCGCCGTCGCTGTCGACACGCCGCGTGGTGGTGATCGACAGCGCCGACGATCTGGAGCGGGGCGCCGCCAATGCGCTGCTCAAGACGCTGGAAGAGCCGCCGGCGGACATGATCTTCCTGCTGGTCAGCCATGCGCCGGGCCGGTTGCTGCCGACGATCCGGTCGCGTTGCCGCACCTTGCGGTTCGATCCACTGGATGCCGCCACGATGCGCGCGGTGCTGAAGGCCAGCGACGAGACGCTGTCGCCGCAGGAAGTCGACGCACTGGTCCGCGCCGGCGAGGGATCACCGGGGCAAGCGCTGCGCTATGCCGGCCTGAACCTGTCGGAGATCGAGCAGGCGCTGAGCAGTCTGGCGACCCACGGCGACGAGGGCAACCGGCAGCGGCAGGCGTTGGCGAAGGCGCTGGCGCTCAAGGCAGCCAAGCCGCGTTACGAGGCATTTCTGGAGCGCGCACCCGCCTTCATCGCGCAGGCGGCGCGGACGCGGCAGGGGAAGGCGCTGGGCCAGGCGCTCGACCATTGGGAAAAGGCGCGGCACCTGGCGGGGGGCGCCGTGATCCTGTCGCTCGATCCGGCCGCGGTCGTGTTCGAACTGGCAGGGCATGTTGCGGCGCTGGCGCCATCGCACGCATAAAGCGACTTTGCGCCGTCCATAACAGCCGCTAGGGATGGCGCCATGTCCAAGCCCTTCACCATCACCACCGCCATTTCCTATCCCAACGGCCGCCCGCATATCGGCCATGCCTATGAGGTGATCGCCACCGATGCGGTCGCCCGGTTCCAGCGGATGATGGGCCGCGATGTCTTCTTTCAGACCGGTACCGACGAACATGGGCTGAAAATGGCCCAGACGGCGCGCAACCGGGGTATCGAGCCGCGCGAACTGGCCGATGAAATGGCCGGCTATTTCAAGCAGATGAACGAGAGGCTGAATATCAGCCATGATCGTTTCATCCGCACCAGCGAACCGGACCATCATGCCGCCAGCCAGGCGATCTGGCAGGCGATGGAGGCCAATGGCGACCTGTATCTGGGTCGTTATGAAGGCTGGTATTCGGTCCGCGACGAAGCCTTTTACGACGAAAAGGAAATCGTCGATGGGGAAGGAGGCGTCAAGCTCTCGCCGCAAGGCACCCCGGTCGAATGGACGGTCGAGGAAAGCTGGTTCTTCCGCCTGTCCGCCTATCAGGACCGGCTTCTGGCGCTTTATGAAAGCCAGCCCGATTTCATCCAGCCCGACAGCCGCCGCAACGAAATCATGCGCTTTGTCGAGGGCGGCCTGTCCGACCTCAGCGTGTCGCGCACCAGTTTCGACTGGGGCGTGAAGGTGCCCGGCGCGGAAGGCCATGTCATGTATGTGTGGGTCGATGCGCTCACCAATTATCTGACCGGCTGCGGCTATCCCGACGATGGCGAGCGGATGGCGCGCTACTGGGCCGAGGGCGGCGATATCACCCACATCATCGGCAAGGATATCGTGCGGTTTCATACGGTTTACTGGCCGGCTTTCCTGATGAGCGCGAAGCTGCCTTTGCCCAGGAAGGTGTTCGGGCACGGCTTCCTGCTGAACCGGGGCGAGAAGATGTCCAAGTCGGTCGGCAATGTCGCCGATCCGATGGAACTGGCCGATCGCTTCGGCGTGGATCAGCTCCGCTATTTCCTGCTGTCCGAAGTGACCTTCGGCAATGATGGCAGCTATAGCGCGGAAGCGATCGTCGCGCGCTCCAACAGCGATCTGGCCAACAGCTTCGGCAATCTGGCGCAGCGGACGCTGAGTTTCATCGCCAAGAATCTGGAAGGCCGCCTGCCCGAACCGACAGTGCAGGATGTCGACAGCGAATTGCTGAAGAGCATCGCGGACGCGGCACAGACCTTCCAGAGCGCTATGGCCGATCTGGCACCGTCGGTCGCGATCGAGGCGTGGATGCGCGCGGTCTTCGCCTGCAACGCCTATATCGACGCGCAGGCGCCCTGGGCGCTACGCAAGACCGATCCGGCGCGGATGGAGGCGGTGCTGGCGACGCTGTACGAGGCGATCGCCAGCCTCGCCATCATGATACAACCGGTCATTCCGGCCAGCGCCACGGCCTTGCTGGACCAGATGGGGATTGCGGCGGACAAGCGGGGCTATGCCGTCATCGGTAGCGCCTTCTATGCCGACCTGAGGGCATCGGGCTTCATTCTCGGCGCGCCCAAGCCGCTCTTTCCGCGTCTGGAACTGACCGAGGCGGAAGGCTGAACGCCATGCTGATCGACAGTCATTGCCACCTGAATTACAAAGGCTTGATCGAGGATCAGGCCAATGTGCTGGAACGGTCGCGCGCGGCGGGCGTAGACCTGATGCTCAACATCGCCACCCGCGAAAGCGAATGGGATGCGGTGCTGGATACCGCCGTGCGCGAAGCCGACGTCTGGGCGACGGTGGGTATCCATCCGCATGAAGCGGACGAGCATCCCCATGTCGATACGGCCAAGCTGGTCGAGCGGGCGGCACATCCGCGTGTCGTGGGCATCGGCGAGACCGGCCTCGATTATTATTACGACCATAGCGACCGCGAACGGCAGCAGAAGAGCTTCCGATCGCACATCGTGGCCTGCCGCGAGACGGGCCTGCCGCTGATCGTCCATACCCGTGAAGCGGAAGAGGATACGCTGCGCATCATGCGCGAGGAAATGGAGCAGGGGCCCTATGGCGGCGTCATCCATTGCTTTACCGCCAGCGGCGCCTTTGCCGATGCGGCGATGGAGTTGGGCTTCTACATCAGCATTTCCGGTATCGTGACGTTCAAAAGCGCGAAGGATTTGCAGGAGACGGCAGCGCGGCTGCCGCTCGACCGGCTGCTGGTGGAAACGGACTCGCCCTTTCTGGCGCCGGTGCCCCATCGCGGCAAGTCCTGCGAGCCGGCCTATGTCGCCGACACTGCCAAATTCCTGGCCAACCTGCGCGGCGAGAGTATCGAGGAACTGGCAGCGGCAACCTCCGCCAATTTCCGCGCGCTCTTCTCGAAGGTCGCATGAGCCTGAAGCTGACGATCCTGGGTAGCGGCACCTCTTCGGGTGTGCCCCGGATCGGCAATGACTGGGGCGACTGCGATCCCGCAGAGCCGAAGAACTGGCGGACCCGCGTGTCCATCCTGGTCGAAAGCCCGACCACCCGCATCCTGGTCGATACGTCGCCGGACATGCGGGCGCAGTTGCTGGCGGCCGACGTCATCCAGATCGACGCGATCTTGTGGACGCACGATCATGCCGACCATAGCCATGGCATCGATGATGTCCGCCAGCTTTTCCATCATCGGCGGACGCCTGTGCCCGGCTATGCGCGGGCGCAGACGCTCAAGCTGCTGAGCCAGCGCTTCTCCTATGCCTTCGATGGCAAGCATGGCTATCATCCCACGATCGAACCGCATGTCCTGCCCGACGGCCTGCGCATCGGCGACATCGATATCGCCTGCGTGGATCAGCCGCATGGCGAGATTTATTCCACCGGTTTCCGTTTCACATATGGCGGACGGTCGATCGGCTATGCCACGGATTTCCATGCCCTGACGCCCGACATGCTGGCGCTCTATGACGGGCTGGACGTCTGGGTGGTGGATGCCTTGCGGGAAAAGCCGCACCCGACCCACCCGCATCTGGCGCTGACGCTGGACGGCATCGCCGCGACCCGCCCCGAACGCGCCGTCCTGACCCATATGGATCAGAGCATGGATTATGCGACGCTGCTTCGTACCCTCCCCAAGGGCGTGGAGCCGGGCTATGACGGCATGGTGATAGAGTTGGGCGCGAAAGAGCAGGGGGCCTGAATGGACAGCACGGATCAGGCGGCATCGACCATCTGGTATGTGCTGGCGATCATATTGGTCGGGTCCGCGCTGATCGGACGGCAAATGGCCTGGGGTAGCCTGCTCCGCATGGCGTTGCTGTGGGTCGCCATCTTCGCCGCTTTGCTGGGGCTGTTCAAATTCGGCCAGAGCCAGGGTTTCCTGACCGGGCGCTGGGCGGAGGAGGGGAGTGCGGTCACCCCGGGCGAAGCACCCACCGCCCTGCCGCGCGCTCAGGCCGAAGGACAAGCGCTGCGCATACCCGTCGCGCCGGACGGCCATTATTGGGTTGAGGCGACGATCAACGGCACGCCCGCCCGCTTCCTGATCGACAGCGGTGCGACCGTCACCGCCCTGTCCGAAAATACTGCGCGGGCCGCCGGCCTGAACTATGATGTCGGGGAACCCAATGTCCTGATGACCACCGCCAACGGACAGGTGGAAGCCCGGCGGTCCAGCATCGCCACATTGGCGATCGGCCCCATTTCGGCGAGCGACCTGCCCGTCGTCGTTTCACCCGCTTTCGGAGAGGTCAACGTCATCGGCATGAACATGCTTTCGCGGCTGAAAAGCTGGGGTGTCCAGGATGGCGACATGGTGCTGAAACCATGAGCGAGGAAGCAGGGGCGCCAACGCAGGCGCAGCGGCTGAAGGCCATTATCGGCGGTTCCACCGGCAATCTGGTGGAATGGTATGACTGGTATGCCTATGCCGCCTTCACCCTCTATTTCGCGCCGCATTTCTTCCCGAGCGAGGATCGTACTGCCCAATTGCTGAGCGCGGCGGGCATCTTTGCCGTCGGATTCCTGATGCGGCCGATCGGGGCCTGGATGATGGGCGTCTATGCCGATCGCCATGGGCGCAAGAGCGGGCTGACGCTGTCGGTGGCGCTGATGTGCGCGGGATCGCTGCTGATCGCGGTGACGCCGGGCTACGAGACGATCGGGGTTGCGGCGCCGCTGATGCTGGTGCTGGCGCGGTTGATGCAGGGGCTGTCGATCGGCGGCGAATATGGCGCCAGCGCCACCTATCTGTCGGAAATGGCCGGGAAGAACCGGCGCGGTTTCTTTTCCAGCTTCCAATATGTCACGCTGATCGCCGGGCAGTTGGTCGCGATCTGCGTACTGCTGCTGTTGCAGGCGACGCTGAGCGAGGCGCAACTGGATGACTGGGGCTGGCGTATACCATTCTTCATCGGCGGGATGCTGGCGGTTGTCGTCTTCTGGTTGCGACGGGGCCTGGCCGAAACGCAGAGCTTTGCGGTAGCGAAGGCACAGGGCGCGCCCAAATCCGGCTTTGTCGAACTCATCACCAATCATCCGCGCGAGACGCTGACGGTGATGCTGCTGACGGCGGGCGGCACGATCGCTTTCTATGCCTACAGCATCTACATGCAGAAATTCCTGGTGAATACGAGCGGGTTGAGCCGCGAGGTCGCATCCCAGATCAATGCCGCGACGCTGTTCGTCTTCATGCTGCTCCAGCCGGTCGCCGGCGCGCTGTCCGACCGGATCGGACGCAAGCCGCTGATGATCGGCTTTGGCGTGATGGGCGTGCTGTGCACTTACCCGATCTTTGCCACGCTGGCGGTGACCAAAGACCCGATCGTCGCCGGCTTGCTGGTAATGGCAGGGCTGGTGATCGTGACCGGCTATACGTCGATCAATGCCGTGGTGAAGGCGGAGCTGTTTCCCGCACATATCCGGGCGCTGGGCGTGGCGCTGCCTTATGCGCTGGCCAATACCTTGTTCGGCGGAACGGCCGAGTTTGTGGCGCTCTGGTTCAAGCAGGCCGGGATGGAACAGGCTTTCTATATCTATGTTACGCTGATGATCGCCATCTCGCTGGCCGTCTATGTGAAGATGCGCGACACCGCGAAACACAGCCAGATCCGGGAGGACTGATGCCGTCGGTGAGACAGCGAGTTGGACAGGTGTTTGCTAGGGCGGAATAATGTGTGATTTAACATAATATATATTATCGTACTTATATAGTCAGTCGTCATGCAGACTGGCCAAGGCGCCGCGCAGCCCCTATCGCCAGCCTGTCCCTTTCATCAGAGATCCGCGCCCCATGTCCAAAGCCAGTCCCGCCGACATCATGCCGCTAGCCGACGTCATGGCACGGCTGCGTGATCCCGACACCGGTTGCCCTTGGGATATCCAGCAGGATTTCGCGTCGATTGCGCCCTATACCATCGAGGAAGCCTATGAGGTCGCCGATGCGGTCGAGCGCAACGACATGGATGCGTTGCGCGATGAACTGGGCGACCTGCTGCTCCAGGTTGCGTTCCACAGCCGCATGGCGGAACAGGCCGGACATTTCGCGCTACAGGATGTGATCGACGCCATCACGCAGAAGATGGTGCGGCGCCATCCCCATGTCTTTGGCGAAGGCGCGCGCCGGGAGGATGGCCATGCGCAATGGGAAGCGATCAAGGCCGCCGAGCGCGCGGAAAAAGATCCTGACCCAAGCGCCCTGGCCGGCGTGGCGACCGCCCTGCCCGCCCTGCTGCGTGCCGAAAAATTGCAGAAGCGGGCCGCCCGCACTGGTTTCGACTGGCCAGAAACCGTTCGCGTAATCGACAAGATTGTCGAGGAACTGGATGAAGTGCGCGAAGCGGTGACGCAGGACGAGCGCGAAGAAGAAGTGGGCGACCTGTTATTCGCCGTGGTCAACCTCGCACGCCATCTGAAAGTCGATCCGGAAACGGCTCTCAGAAAAGGCAATGCCAAGTTCGACCGTCGTTTCCGTTCGATGGAAGCCCAAGCGGGCGACGCCTTTGCAGCCCTGTCCCTGGATGAAAAGGAGGGGCTTTGGCAGAAGGCGAAGCAGCAGGAAAAAGCCGGGTGATCCGGCCATTGTCGGACCGCAGACATAGTCCAGACAAGGTTCTGAATTAAAACCTATAATTGACAAACCCCTGCAAGGCCCATAGATTTTCCTCATCAAGACGGAGGAGTATGTTATGCGCCTGACTGTCCTTCTGCCCCTGTACATCGCTGTCGCGACGCCGGCCTTTGCGCAACCACAGGCCCAGCCGGTGGCCGGCATATCCGGCATTCACTTCAATAATGGCAGTGCCATTCCCGGCTCGACCGACAGCTATGGTTCGCCGTCCCTGTCACGCGCACCCATGCGGGATGGACATGTGGAGCGCGCGCGGCGCCTGATCGCTGCCGGCCATTATGCGGAGGCCGATGCGCTGCTGACCCGGTTGATGAGCGATACGAGCAGCAAGCAACTGCGCTTTCTGAAGGGTGTTACGAAGCTGGGTCTGGGCGATGCGGCGGCAGCGCGGCGTTATTTCGAAAGGAGCCTGTACAGCGGGCGCAACGGCTATCCGGGCGCGATGTCAGGACTGGCACTCGCGGAAATTCGCCTCGGCAATCGCGATGCGGCCGAGGCGATATTGGACAAGCTGCGTTACCAGCAGGAAAAATGCCGCAGCGATTGCGACCGCGCCAAGCCGTTGGAGCAGGCTATCTCCGTGGTGGAAAAAGCGCTGATCTGACCGGTTGCCGCGGCGCAGGCCGTCAAGCCTGGCCCTTGCCGCGCTTGGAATAACGGGCGAAAGCGGCGTCCGACAGGCGCACGTCGACGCGGCTTTCCTCACCCTCGATGCTGCTGCCCAGTACCTCGCCATGTTCGTGCAGCCAGGCCAGCGTCGCGCCGTCCGATACCGGGATGCGCAGGCCATAGACCTTTGCGCCGCGCGTCATGCGATCGCTGATCGTGCGCTGGAGCAGGTCCACCCCCTCCCCGGTCAAGGCCGAGAGAATGACGACATCGTCGCGGCGCGCCGCAGTTTCCCGCACGATCGCGGCATCCTCCTCGCTCAGCAGGTCGAGCTTGTTCCACGCTTCCAGGATCGGCGGCGGTTCCGGCTGCCCTTCCCCGCGATCCAGCGCCGCTTCGCCTGCAACGCCCAGTTCGCCGAGCACATCCAGCACATCGTCGCGCTGCGCCTCGCTATCGGGGTGGGCGATATCGCGGACATGGACGATGAGGTCGGCCGACAGCACTTCCTCCAGCGTCGCGCGGAAGGCGGCGATCAACTGGGTCGGCAGGTCGGACACGAAACCGACCGTGTCGGACAGGATCGCCTTGTCCAGTCCCGGCAGCGCGATCTGGCGCATGGTGGGATCGAGCGTGGCGAAGAGCAGGTCTTCCGCCATGACGGTAGCGCCGGTCATCCGGTTGAACAGTGTGGATTTGCCAGCGTTGGTATAGCCGACCAGCGCAATCACTGGCCAAGGTGCGCGCTGACGCCGGGCGCGGTGCAGGCCGCGGGTGCGCGTCACCTGATCCAGTTCGCGGCGGATCTTCGCCATGCGATCGCGGATCATGCGCCTGTCCGCCTCGATCTGGGTTTCACCCGGACCGCCGAGAAAGCCGAAGCCGCCGCGCTGACGCTCAAGGTGGGTCCAACTGCGGACGAGGCGACCGGCCTGATAGTCGAGATGGGCGAGTTCGACCTGCAACCGCCCTTCATTGGTGGCGGCGCGCTCGCCGAAGATTTCGAGGATCAGGCCGGTGCGATCGATGACCTTGGCCTCGCACGCCTTTTCCAGATTGCTTTGCTGCACCGGCGACAGGCTGTTGTCGACGATGATGAGTTCGGCCTCTTCCTGCCGCGCGAGCGTTGCGATCTGGTCCACCTGACCGCTGCCGAACAGGGTTGCGGGCTTACGATCGCGGACGCGGAAAGCCTGCGCGGCGCGCACGTCTATGCCGATGGCGAGGGCCAGGCCACGCGCTTCTTCCAGCCGGGCATCGCTGTCGCGGCGGTCGGCATTATGGGTTTCGGCATGGACGACGACAGCGCGCGCGCCGCGCGCCACTTCGTCATCGGAGTCGCGGTTGAATATGGCCATGGCGGCTTAAAGCACCGGGATTGCCAGAGGTCCACATATTACCAACCACCGTTCTTGCCGAGCGTGTCGAAGCGCGCGCCCATGACAGGCGCCCTTCGACAGGCTCAGGGCGAACGGTGGTGTGGGACGAACCGGCAAGCCGGATCAATCATCCTGTTCGTTTTCGCCGGTCAGGTCGAGCGCATGGAGCGGCTGGACCGTCGAAATGGCGTGCTTGTAGACGAGCTGTACCATGCCATCGCGTTCGAGCAGCATGCAGAACAGGTCGAAGGCGGCGATTTCACCCTGGAGCATCACGCCATTGACCAGGAACATCGTCACCGGACTACCCGACTTGCGGACGGCCGACAGGAAGATTTCCTGCAACAGCTTGGACTTGCCATTGCCGTCGCTAGCCTTGCGCAGGTCCGTCAGGTCCATCGACGCGGCCGGCATGACCGTGGAAATGGCGTGCTTGTAGACCAGCTGCGACTGGCCATCGCGGCGCAGCAGCACGGAAAAATTGTCGAACCAGGTGATGATGCCCTGCAACTTCACGCCCTTGACCAGGAACATGGTCACCGGGGTCTTGCTCTTGCGCAGGCTGTTGAGGAAAATATCCTGAAGGTTGTTTACTTTGTCGGCCATGGTCGTCGCCAGTCCTTTTCTTGGCGGGACGTTACCCGCTCTCGCATCCTAAGCAGGATGTCTTGCTCGCCCCCGCCTGTCGGGAGCGGGTGCGATCCTATCGCAATTGCGAAGGGGCGTCCATGCCGCAGATGCGCTTTGGCAAAAGTTCGGCAATCGATTGGATACCCCTTCGCAAATCCCCTCAATCCTTGCCTTCGGTGATGCCGAGCAGCTTGAGTTTGCGGTGCAGCGCGGACCGCTCCATGCCGATGAAGGTCGCCGTGCGCGAAATATTGCCAGAGAAGCGGCGAATCTGGATGCGCAGATATTCGCGCTCGAAACTCTCGCGCGCCTCACGCAGCGGGGCGCCCATGATCGCGGATTGGCCCATCCCCTCCCCGCCGCCGCCGCTGGTGAGTTCGGCGGGCAGCATGTCCAGTTCGATCCGGCCGATCCGGTCGCCCGGCGCCAGGATCATCGTCCGCTCGATAACGTTGCGCAGCTGGCGGACATTGCCGGGCCATTCATTCGCCTGAAGCGCGGCCATGGCGTCGCTCGCGATTTCGGGCGGCTGGACACGACGTTCGGCCGCGAAGCGGGCGAGATAATGTTCGACCAGCGGCGGAATATCATCGCGCCGCTCCGACAATGGCGGGATGGCCAGCGGCACGACGTTGAGGCGGTAGAACAGATCCTCGCGGAAACGCCGTTCCTCGATCTCGCCGGCCAGATTGAGCGCGGTCGAGGAAATGACGCGGACGTCGACCTTCACCTGTCGCTGGCCACCGACGCGGGTAAAGCTCTGGTCGGTAAGCACGCGCAGGATCTTGCCCTGCGTCGTGAGTGGCATGTCGGCGATTTCGTCCAGATAGAGCGTGCCGCCATGGGCCTGCTCCAGGAAACCGGGACGGACGAGGCCGCTGGGATCTTCGACCCCGAACAGTTCCTCCTCGACCCGGTCCGGGTCCATGCGCGCCGCGGCGACGATGATGAAGGGCGAGTCGGCCCGGCCACTCCAGCTGTGGAGCATGCGCGCGGCGACTTCCTTGCCGACGCCGGCAGGGCCGGAAATGAGAACGCGGCTGCCGGTGCCGGCAACCTTCTTGATCGTGGCCCGGACGCCGTTGATCGACGCCGATGTGCCGGTCAGTTCGTCATCCTGGCCGAAACGGGCGCGCAGCACCTGATTTTCGCGCCGCAGCCGTTCCGTTTCGGTCGCGCGACTGACGAGGTGGAGCAGGCGGTCGGCCTCGAACGGCTTTTCGATGAAGTCGGCCGCGCCCTTACGGATGGCGGCCACCGCCGTGTCGATATTGCCATGGCCGGAAATCATCAGCACCGGGATGGTGGCATCGCGGCGCTTGATCTCATCGAGCAGTTCCAGCCCGTCCATGCGGGAGCCCTGCAACCAGACGTCGAGCAGGACCAGCGAGGGACGCCGGCTGTCCAGCGCGTCGATCGCGCTGTCGCTGTTGGCGGCGGTCCGCGTCGTGAAGCCTTCATCTTCCAGCACGCCCGCGACCAGATCGCGAATGTCCTCTTCATCGTCGACAATCAGAATATCAAGCGCCATTGGCCGTCACTTTTCCTTTTGGGAGGGCAATAACCTGCCCTTCTTCCATTTTTTCGAGCGCCCCTGCGGCGAAGCGCAATGTCACACATGCGCCTCCCCCCTGTGCATCGTCGAAGCGGATCTCCCCCAGATGCTCTTCGACAATCTTCTTGACGATGGCGAGGCCAAGGCCCGTCCCCTTGGACCGCGTCGTCATATATGGTTCCAATATCCGGTCGCGTTCGGGCGGCAGCCCGATACCGTCATCCCGAACGGTGATGATGATGTCATCGCCCGCCTGACTAAGCGCCATGCGGACATGGCCGCGCGGCCCTTCACTTTCAGAAAAAGGCTTTTGTTCAATGGCTTCAACGGCATTCTTGACGATATTCGTCAAGGCCTGTCCCAATTGCCGGCGGTCGCACACCATGTCCAGATCGGGCAGGTCCGCCGCATATTCGAAGCGGATATCGGGGTGCGCGACCTCATGCAGGAACAGGGCGTGGCGCGCGATGTCGCCCACCGCCTCCCGCCGGAAGACAGGCTTGGGCATGCGGGCGAAGGAGGAAAATTCGTCGACGATGCGGCGCAGGTCGCCCACCTGCCGCACGATGGTGCCGGTCAGCCGGGTGAAGGTCGCCTTGTCGCTCGTCACCTCCTCCGAATAGCGGCGCTGGAGACGCTCGGCCGCCAGTTGGATCGGGGTGAGCGGGTTCTTGATCTCATGCGCGATACGGCGGGCGACGTCGGACCATGCGGCGCGGCGCTGGTCGGACAGTTGCTGGGTGATGTCGTCGAAGGTGAGGATATGACGCGATGCGTCCTGCGAGCGCTTGACCGCCAGCGTCCGCAGGTCGCCATGCGCGCGCACCTGCACGATGCCGGCACTGTCCTCCGACGCGATGAACTCGGCCAGTTCGGGCGACACCTTGAGCAGCGGGCGGCCCACCGGATCGTCGCCCTCATCGACCAGAATTGCGGCCGCCGAACTGTTGAGCAACTGCACCACACCTTCGAAATCGACCGACAGCACGCCGGCGCTGACGCCGGACAGGATCGCCTCGATAAAGGCGCGCCGTTCATCCAACTGGCTATTGGCCGCAACCAGCGCACCCGTCTGGGCCTCCAGCCTTTGCGTCATCCGATTGAAGGCGGCGGCCAGCGTACCGATCTCGTCGCGCGACTTGTGCCCTGTGACGCGCGCCGACAGGTCGCCCGCCGTGATCCGCCGCGCGGCCGTCACCAGTTCATTGACCGGTCGCACCATCCAGTCCGCCACCGCCAGCGCGATATAGACGGCGATGCCCACCAGCAGCAGCGATCCCACAAACAGCGCGATGTTGAAGCGCAACTGAAGCGCGCGGGATTGTGCCGCAAACAGGTCGTAATCCGACAGCACCTTCTGGGCGCGCGCGACATTGGAGAAGGAAGAACTGTCCGCATTGCGGGAAGCGTAGAGATAGACTTTGGAGCCGGGGTACAGCAACGTCACCGCGTCGATCTGATTATTGCGGGTCTGGACGACGATCGTCTCGCCCTCGCCCAGCCGCTTGACGACTTCGGGCGTCAACTTGTCGGCGGCAGGGCGGTTTTCCGGGTCGACCGTGGCGGCGGTGCGGGCAATGCCGTCCTTGCCCAGTTCGATGATCGCGGCGCGGCTTAGCTTCCGACCGACCACCTGATAGAGGAGATATTCGGCAAAACGCGGGCTGTTGACCTGCGAATCCAGCAATTCCTTGCGCAGGTCGCTCGACATGGTGACCGTTTCGTCGCCGACTTCGCGCAAATTCTGCTCATAATAGCCACGCGCCAGATCGCTCGCATTCTGGAGCATGTTGCGCGCGCTGTCCGAGAACCAGAATTGCACGCCATATTGGAACAGCAAGGACGCGAAGATCACGACCAGCAGCATCGGCACGCTGGCAACGATCGAGAAGATGGCCACCAGCCGAACGTGCAACTGCCCATCGCTGCCGATCGCGGACTGGGCCGCGCGCCGCTTCGCCACGCGCCGTCCCAGCAGCATCAGCAGCGCGATCGCCGGCACCAGGTTGGCCACCAGCAGCAGCGCCACGATCGGCGGGGTCAGCAGCGTGTAGGACTGGCCGCTGCCAGACAGGGTATAATAGGTCAGACCCGCCATGCCCAGGAACAGGGCCAGGGTGAAGGCTTCGACCAGTGCCGCCAGACGGCCACCGCGCAGGAAGGCCGGCAATTGCCTCCGCCATGCCGATGCCCGCTTGGGGAGTGTCGTCGCGCCGTTCATAGTGGCTTTGTTACAACAAGGACCGTGCCCGTTCAAACACAGTATTTGATTAAAACCCTGTCGCTGGTCGACGCAGACCGTCGGTTCGTCCCGGCAAAGGATTGAGGGGCGGACCGACCGGAGATCAGCCCGATCAGTCGTTCAATCGCAACTGCATGGGGTCCAGCCCATAGTCGGTCAGCTTCTTGCGCAGCGTATTGCGGTTGATGCCCAGCAGGCCAGCCGCCCGGATCTGGTTGCCATCGACGCTGGAGAGCACTTCCTGCAACAGGATCGGCTCGACCACCGCCAGCAGATCGTCATGCAGCGCCCGATTGGGCTGGGCGAGGCCGACGCCCAATTGCCGCCTGGCCCATTCGCGCACGGCATGGGCCAGTTGATCGGCGGGCGCGGCATAGTCGGCCGGCACCGCGTCCAGCGGCAGCATGTGGCGCAAAATCTCCGCCGTGATGACATTTTCGCGGCTCAGCACCGACAGGCGCTGCATCAGATTTTGCAACTCACGCACATTGCCCGGCCAGTGATAGGCCATCAGCAGTTGCGCCGCGTCATCCGCCAGCGCCTTGCGCGGCAATCCTTCCTGCGCGGCCCGCTCCATGAAATGCCGGGCGAGCAGGATCACATCCTCGCGCCGTTCCCGCAGCGCCGGCAGCGCGATGGGCACCACGTTGAGGCGATAATAAAGATCCTGGCGGAAACGACCGTCCTCGATGAGTTGCGGCAGATCCTTGTTGGTCGCCGCGATGATGCGGACATTGACCCGCACCGGCTTCGACCCGCCGACCGTCGTCACCTCGCCCGACTGGAGCACGCGCAGCAGGCGCGTCTGCGCCTCCATCGGCATGTCGCCAATTTCGTCGAGAAATAGCGTGCCGCCCTGCGCCTGCTCGAACTTGCCGGCGGTGCGGGCATGGGCGCCCGTGAAGGCGCCCTTTTCATAGCCGAACAGTTCCGCCTCGATCAGTTCACGCGGGATCGCCGCCATGTTGATCGCAACGAACGGCTTGGTGCGGCGCTGGCCAAGGCTGTGGATCGCTTCGGCGACCAGTTCCTTGCCGGTCCCCGATTCGCCCAGAACCAATATGGAAAGGTCGTTGGAAAGGACGCGAGCGATGGTGCGATAGACTTCCTGCATCGCCGGCGATCGACCGACGAGGGGCAGGCCGTCATGCGGCAGGCCGGGTTCGCCATCCTGCGCCTCCGCGCTCTGGCGCGTGCCGAGCGCATCGGACACGGCACGGGTCAGTTCGTTGAGGTCGAAGGGTTTGGGCAGATATTCGAACGCGCCCTTCTCCGTAGCGCGGATCGCGGTGTTGAGCGTGTTCTGCGCCGAGAGAATGATGACGTTGAGGTCGGGGCGCCCCGCGATGATATCGGCCACGCCGTCCAGCCCGTCGCCGTCGGGCAGCATCACGTCGGTGATGAGGATGTCGGGCGCGAAACTGTCCATCAGGGCGCTGCGTTCACGGATGGACGCAGCGGTCTTCACCTTATGCCCCTGCCGGCGCAGCGCCTCCCCCACCACGACGCAGATGGCGGGATCGTCATCCACCACCAATATGGTGCCGGTCGTGGCCATCAGCCCATGCTCATCGGCAGGAGGATGCGGAAGGTGGATTCGCCCGCTTCGGTATCGCGCGAATATTGGACAAAGCCGCTCATGTCCCGAACCAGCTTGTCCACCAGCGCCAGGCCCAGCCCCTGCCCGTCCCGCTTGCCGGTGATGAAGGGATTGAACAGATGGTCGAGAATATGTTCGGGCACGCCGGGTCCATTGTCGATGACGAGAATTTCGATCGGCAGCACCGCGCTGCCCTTGCCGTCGCCTACCACCACGGACACGCCATGACGAAAGGCCGTCTCCACCCGGATACGCGGCTTATCAACATATTCAAGCGCTTCTGCCGCATTCTTGAGGAGATTTATCATCACCTGCACCAGCGCATCATCATTGATGTTGGCGAACGGCAAGGATGGATCATAATGCTTTATAATCTTTATATTTTTTGCAAATCCAGCCGCCGCAATCCCGGCCGCCCGGTCGATCAGCGGATAGATGTTGCCGGCATGGCATTCCAACGTCCGGTCGGTCGTGAAATCCTGCATCCGGTCGATCAGCGCGGCGATCCGGTCCACTTCGTTACAGATGAGTTGGGTCAGCGCGGCGTCGCGACCGCCATGGCTGGATTCCAGAAGTTGCGCGGCGCCACGAATGCCCGACAGCGGGTTCTTGATCTCATGCGCCAATATGGCCGCGGCGCCCATGGCGGAACGGGCGCCGCCCGCCGACCCGCGATGACCGATCTTGCGCGCCTGGCTCTGGGCATGGAGCGAAACGACCCGCCAGCCATCATGATCGACGATCGGCGAGATCATCAGGTCCACCTCCATTTCGGCGGTGCGGCCGGCATGGACCTTGATGTCATAGGCCGCGATCGGCTTGTTGCTGTGCCAGATGTCGAAGCGCGCGCCCGCTTCGGCGATGCGGATGGTCCGCGCCACATCGCTGCCGATGATCGCCGATCGCGCCATGTTGAGCAGGGTTTCGGCCCGGACATTGGCTTCGGATATGCAATTGTCCGGCCGCACCAGCAGGGTCGCGACCGGCAATGCCGTCATCTGTTCGGTCAGCGAAGGCCCGTCCTGCTGCATGCGAAGCGGCGGGACGGTCGTCAGCACTGTAGTCATGCAGCCTTGCGCAAGGCCGCTGCGCGCAGAGCTTCCGCATCCAGCCCGCTGGCGATCAGCGGTTCGTAGAAACGGGCCAGCATGTCCAGCACCACATCGGCATCGGGCTGCTGGTTGACGGCGTTGCGGAATTCGGCCGAACCGGTCAGCCCCTTGGTATACCAACCGATATGCTTGCGCGCCATATTGACGCCGGTATGCCTGTCATAATGTTCCAGCATCGCGTGATAATGCTCTACGATCACACGATATTGCTCTTCCAGCGACGGATCGGCAACGCGCGCGCCGTCGGTGAGCCAAGCTATGACCTGACCGATCAGCCAGGGCCGGCCATAAGCGCCGCGACCGATCATCACGCCGTCGGCGCCGCTCTGTTCCAGGGCGGTATCGGCATCCTCGATCGAGCAGATGTCGCCATTGACGATCACGGGCAGCTTGACCGCATCCTTGACCGTGCGGACAAAGGCCCAGTCGGCCGATCCCTTGTACATCTGGTTGCGGGTACGACCATGGACGGTGATAAGCCTGGCGCCCAGATCCTCGGCGATATGGGCGAGTTCGGGGGCGTTGAGGCTCGAATGATCCCAGCCCATGCGCATCTTTACCGTGACGGGCACGTCGACCGCCTCCACCGTCGCCTTGATGAGCGAGGCGGCCAGCGGCAGGTCACGCATCAACGCGCTGCCTGCGTCACCGTTGACGACCTTCTTTACCGGGCAGCCCATATTGATGTCGATGATCGCCGCGCCGCGATCGGCGTTCAGCTTGGCCGCATCGGCCATTTCCGTGGGCGAGCAGCCGGCCAGCTGCATCGACACCGGCTCTTCCAGCGGATGCCAGGCCGCCTTTTGCAGCGACTGGCGCGTCTCGCGGATCATCGCTGCCGACGCGACCATTTCCGTTACGTTGAGGCCAGAACCATAGCGGCGGACCAGCGTGCGGAAGGGCATGTCGGTGACGCCGGTCATCGGGGCCAGCACGACCGGCATGTCGATGGTCACCGGACCGATGGAGATGGGAGCAAGTTTGCGCATGATCTTGTTTCGAAATACTGCCTAAAAAACAGGCAGCCCTTAGCGGAAAATGGGTCGGGCGGCAAGCCAGTCACCTTTAGTGACTCCCCCTTTCGGTCCGTCCCGCGACCCGCTATGCGCCGTGGCATGACATCCCATAACAAGATCGTCGCCCTGATCGTCGCGGCCGGCCAGGGTAGCCGGGCCGGCGGTAACCTTCCCAAACAGTTCCGCATTGTCGCCGGCAAGGCGGTGCTGGCTCACGCCCATGACGCGCTGGCGGCGCATGGCGGGATCGAAAGCGTCCATATTGTACTGGGCGAGGGACAGGCGGATCAGGCGCGTGCGCTGCTGGGCGAACGGACCGCGACCTTCGTCACTGGGGCCGACAGCCGCCGCGGATCGGTGCGCGCAGGCCTGGAAGCGATCGCGACGGCAGGTGGGGCGGATATCGTCCTGATCCACGACGCCGCCCGCCCCTTCCTGCCCGACGCGGTGATCGACCGGCTGCTGGATGCACTGGACAGCGCGAAGGGCGCCATCCCTGCCCTGCCCGTCGCCGATACGTTGGTGCGCGGCGATGGCGACATCATGGGTGATGGCGTGGACCGGGCCGGGCTGCATCGGGTGCAGACACCGCAGGCTTTCCGCTTAGACGCCATATTGGCGGCACATCGCGCATGGGATGATAGCCGCGAGGCGACCGACGACGCGCAGATATTGAGGGCCTGGGGCCATGACGTCATTTTGGTGCAGGGCGATGAAAGGCTTGAGAAATTGACCTACCCACAGGATTTCGCCCGTGCCGAGGCAGCCCTTGCCACGCCGCGTAGCACCCGCGTCGGCATGGGCTATGACGTCCACCGCCTCGCCCCGAACGAGCTATTGTGGCTGGGCGGCGTATTGGTCCCCCATGACCGCGGCCTTGCCGGCCATAGCGATGCCGACGTCGCCCTCCATGCCATTGTCGACGCGATGCTCGGCGCGCTGGCGGAAGGGGATATCGGCAGCCATTTCCCGCCATCCGATGCGCAATGGCGCGGGGCGTCATCCGACCGCTTCCTCGCCTATGCCCGCGATCGGGTGGCTGCACGTAACGGCCTGATCGAACATATCGACCTGACCATCATCTGCGAGGCGCCCAAGATCGGTCCGCATCGCGATGCCATGCGCGCGCGCATCGCGGAGATACTGGACGTGCCAATAGATCGCGTGAGCGTGAAGGCGACGACGACCGAGCGGCTGGGTTTTGCGGGCCGGCGCGAAGGCATTGCCGCGCAGGCGGTTGCCACCCTGTCCCTTCCCGCGCTATCCTGAACCCATGCCAGATACGATCCTGCCGGCCCCGTTGGTCGAACTCGCCGAAAAGGTCATCATCGCCAATCGGCGCGCCGGGCGCACGATTGCGGTCGCGGAAAGCTGCACCGGGGGACTCGTGTCCGCCGCGCTCACTGAAATTGCCGGTTCATCCGATGTTTTCGACGCCGGTTTCATTACCTATTCCAATGACATGAAGGCGGAACTTCTGAAAGTTTCGCATGATGTGCTGGACACATTCGGGGCCGTCTCGATCGCGACCGCCTGGGCCATGGCGCAGGGCGCGCTGAAGAAAAGCCATTCCCATGTCGCGGTCGCCATCACCGGCATCGCCGGGCCGGGCGGCGGCAGCGAGCAGAAGCCGGTCGGCACCGTCGTCTTCGCCCGCGCCGAACGCGGCGCCAGCCCCGACAAGGTCGTGGCCGACATGCATCATTTTGAGGATAATGGCCGGGGCGGCGTGCGGCTTCAGGCGGCGCTGTGCGCGCTGGAACTGTTGCTGCCCGAATCACCGGCATAGAGGTCCGCGGCGCGAGCCTCGAACGCGCCGATCATCTTGCGCAGCGCCTTGTCGAAAAACTGGCCGGCCAGCATTTCGAACAGCCGGTTCTTGAATTCGAACTCAACCTCGAAATCCACCAGCACCCCGCCCTGCCCGTCGTCGCGGAAGGCCCATTCATTGTGGAGATGCTTGAGCGGCCCGTCGAGATAATCGACCCGGACATGATCCGGGCGATGCTTGTGGACGCGGGAGGTGAAGCTTTCCTTCACCCCCTTGAAGCCGACGATCATGTCCGCGACCATTTCGGTCTCACTGTCGGAGCGAACGCGGATGGCGCTGATCCAGGGCAGGAATTGCGGATAGGCGGCGACGTCCGACACCAGATCGAACATCTGCGTCGGCGTATAGGGCAGCCGGCGCGTTTCCTGATGCTTGGGCATGGAGCTATCAGGCCTTCGCCAGCGCCGCCTTGGCGAGCTTCGCGTCGCGCGCCGCCTTCATTTCGGCAAAATCCTTGCCGGCATGATAGCTGGAGCGCGTGAGCGGACTGGACGCCACCTGAAGGAAGCCCTTGGCCCGCGCGATCGCCGCATAGGCGTTGAACGCCGCCGGAGTGACGAATTCCATCACCTTGGCGTGCTTGGGCGTGGGCTGAAGATACTGGCCCATGGTCAGGAAGTCGATGTCGGCCGATCGCATGTCGTCCATCACCTGATGCACTTCCAGCCGCTCCTCGCCCAGGCCCAGCATGATGCCCGACTTGGTGAAGATCGACGGGTCCAGCCGCTTGACCGATTCGAGCAGGCGCAGCGACGCATAATAACGCGCGCCAGGGCGAATGGTCGGGTAGAGGCGCGGAACCGTCTCCAGATTGTGATTATAGACGTCCGGGCGCGCCGTGACGATCATTTCGACCGCGCGCTCATGCTTGTTGCGGAAGTCGGGGGTCAGTATCTCGATCGTCGTATTGGGCGTCGTGCGGCGGAGCGCCTCGATCACCTTCACGAACTGCGAGGCGCCACCATCGGGCAGATCGTCGCGGTCGACCGAGGTGATGACGATATGTTCCAGACCCATTTCGGCGCAGGCATCAGCCAGATTCTGCGGTTCATTGGGATCGACCTTGCGCGGCATGCCGGTCTTGACGTTGCAGAAGGCGCAGGCGCGGGTGCACACATCGCCCAGGATCATCACCGTGGCGTGCTTCTTCGTCCAGCATTCGCCGATGTTCGGGCAGGCCGCTTCCTCGCACACCGTCGCCAGTTTCTTGTCCCGCATCAACTGACGCGTTTCATTATAGCCCTTGCTGGTCGGCGCCTTGACGCGAATCCAGTCGGGTTTGCGAACGCGTTCGGGATTATTGGCGGGCTTTTCGGGCACGGGGATCGGGCTGATGTCGTTCATGCGCCCCAGATAGCGATGCGGGGCCGCTCTTGCCAGTCCTGTCTTTGTGCGGCACATCTGCCGGCCATGACCGACTTTGCAGACATGATCGCCGGCTACCGCCGCTTCCGCAACACCGGCTGGAGCCAGCAGCGCGAGCGATGGGATGAACTGAACGAGGGGCAAAGCCCCAAGGTGATGGTGATCGCCTGCTCGGACAGCCGCGTCGATCCGGCGCAGATTTTCGACACCAGCCCCGGCGAGATTTTCGTCGTGCGCAATGTGGCCGCGCTGGTGCCGCCGTTCGAAACCAATCCCGGCTGGCACGGCGTGTCCGCGGCGCTGGAATTTGCCGTCCAGGTGCTGAAGGTCGGCGAGATCGTGGTCATGGGCCACGGGAAATGCGGGGGTTGCAAGGCGGCCCTCAGTCAGGATCTGAAGGATGCGCCTCCGGGCGAAGGCGGCTTCATCCATAACTGGATCGAGTTGCTGGACGGCGCCCGCGATGTGGTGGTGGAGCAATATGGCGAGCAGCGCGACCGTGAGGTCGAGCGCGCCATGGAGCAGGAAGGCGTGAAGGTGAGCCTTGCCAACCTGCGCAGTTTCCCCTGCGTGCGCGCCAAGGAAAAGAGCGGCGAACTGAAGCTGGTCGGCAGTTTCTTCGCCATCTCCGACGGGCAGTTGCATCTGCTGGACGAGGCAAGCGGCACGTTCGCGCCCGCCTGAAGGAGACTGACGTCATGGCAACGGGGCAGGATGGCCGCGGCAATATCGCCCTGCTGATCGACGCGGACAATGCGTCGGCGGCGCATTTCGATTCGGTGATGACCGTGCTGGCGGAACTGGGCACAGTGAATATCCGCCGCGCCTATGGCAATTGGAGCAAGGCGACGCTCAAGAACTGGGCCGCCCTGTCGGTCGCCCATGCGATCGAGCCGCAACAGCAGTTCGACCTGACCAAGGGCAAGAACGCCACCGACATGAAGATGACGATCGATGCCATGGACCTGATGGCGTCGGGCCGGGTCGATGGCTTTGGCCTGATGTCCAGTGACAGCGACTTTACCCCGCTGGCGACGCGCATCCGCCAGCAAGGCATTCCGGTCTATGGCTTCGGGTCGGCCAATACGCCCGAAGGCTTTCGTCGCGCCTGCACGCGCTTTCTCGACATAGCGGCGCTTAAGCCCGCCGCGGTGCCGGTCGTGGCCAAGGCGCCGGTGAAGAAGGCGACGACAGCGAAGACGGCGCCTGCCAAAAGCGCTCCGGCAACACCCCCACCGCCTCCCCCTGCCCAGCCCCAGCGGCAGGCGGTGGACGAGGAAGTCGTGCGCCTGCTGATCGACGCCTATGACGAAGCCAAGCGGGATGAGCGCGGTTTCGTGGCGCTGGGGCCGGTGGGACAGCGCGTGGGCAACCGCTCCAGCTTCGACGTGCGCAACTTTGGCTATAAGCGCCTGTCCGATCTGGTCGCCGCTATCCCCAATTTCATCACCGAAGTGCGCGAAGGCGGGCAGACCTGGATCAAGCGGGTCAAATGAGACGATGATCGCCCGGCATCTGATGATCCATGGCCGGGTGCAGGGCGTCTGGTATCGCGCCTGGACGGTGGACACCGCGCGCAAACTGGGCCTCACCGGCTGGGTCCGCAACCGGGCGGATGGCAGCGTCGAGGCAGTGATCGAGGGCGATGAAACGGCTGTCGCACAGTTTGTGGCCCTGGCCCATGACGGGCCGATTGCAGCCAAGGTCGCCCGGATCGCCGCAAGCGATGTACCGCTGGGGTCTTTTTCTTCCTTCGAGAAGCGCCCGACGGCATAATAGCCCCTATAGTTCCGGCTGACGCTGCCGAAACCTCTCCGACATTCACGGCCATGCCCCCGCTTTACGTCCCCCTGCGGATCGGGCAGCCTCCTGCGTCTTGCATGGGTGAAGGGGACAGGCCTTGCGGGTAACGATAGCGGCGATCGTGGGTGGAACATGCTTGCTGGCGACCGGGGTGATGGCCGGAAAGCCCGCATGGCGCTGGCCGCATCTGCCCGCCGGCGTCACCGCACCCGCCGTTCCGGCCGACAATGGCATGACCGCCGCGAAGGTCGCGCTGGGCCGGCGCCTCTTCTATGATCGGGCCTTGTCGCAGGACGGTAGCATGGCGTGCGCCGATTGCCACCAGCAGGCGCGCGGCTTCAGCGATGGCCAGCCCACCCATGTCGGCGTGACCGGTGACATGGGGGTGCGCAATGTGCCGGGACTGGTCAATCTTGCCTGGCGCAGCGGTTTCACCTGGACCGAAGCCGGCCTCCATTCGCTCGAAGCACAGGCGATGGTGCCGATGACCGGGACGAAGCCGGTCGAGATGGGCATGGCGGGAAATGAAGCCGACCTTGGCCCGCGACTGGATGCCGACGCCTGCTACCGCCGGCTGTTGGCGCAGGCGTTCCCGAAAGCCGCGACCGGTGCGACCTACACGAAGGTGACGGCAGCACTGGGCGCGTTCCAGCGGACCATGATTTCCTTCGGCAGTCCCTATGACCGGGGCAGGCTGTCACGGCTCGCCCGGAAAGGCGCGGCGCAATTTGCGGCGGCGGGCTGCACATCCTGCCATGGCGGGCCGGATTTTACCGATGGGCAGGTCCATTATGTCGGTACCGCCGCGCTGGGCGAGGCAGACAACAGCCTCTATGGCGGCAAGCCGCCACCGCCCGGTTTCGAGCCGCCGCCCGAACGCTTTCGGACGCCCTCGCTGCGCAATGTCGCGGTGACCGGCCCATGGCTGCATGACGGGCAAAGCTCCAGCATCGAAGCCGCGATCCGCCGCCATGCTGCCGCGCAACTGGTCGATGTCGACATGAGCGCCTTGCTCGCCTTCCTCGATTCGCTGACCGATCGCGCGTTCCTGTCCAACAGCGCCCTGGGGCCGCCGCCGGCCGCCTGCCCGGTATCGATCGGATAAAAAAAGGGCCGATCCGTGAGGATCAGCCCTGAAAGTTTTTAGGAGAGGATGCCTGAAAGGCCCGCTCTCTATGAAATGTTAGCGCCACCATCGCAATTGCGAAAAATTCAGCCGCGATTGCAAAAACTGCAATCGCCGGCTAATGGTCAGGCGGTACCCCAAATCGCCTCGGCCGTCCGCACGACCAGTTCCAGCTTTGCCTTTTGCTCGTCGGCGGTGATGGCATTGCCCTCTTCCGTCGAAGCAAAGCCGCATTGCGGCGCAATGCCCAACTGGTCGATATCGGCAAACCTGGCCGCTTCCTCGATCTGACGCTTGAGCTGATCCACCGGTTCCAGATCGGGCGTCTTGGTCGTGATGAAGCCGGGATAGACGCGCTGGCTGCCCTTGGCGAGGAAACGCAGCGGTTCCAGGCCACCAGCCCGTTCGCTGTCATATTCCATGAAGAACAGGTCGACGCCGGTCTGGTTGAAGATGGCGTCCGCCGCCAGATCATAGGCGCCCTCGGCGGCCCAGGTGGAGCGGAAATTGCCGCGGCACATGTGCATACCGATCAGCATGTCGGACGGGCGGTCCTTGATCGCTTCGTGCATCATGCGGGCATAGGCGGTGATCAGCCAGTCGGGATCGACGCCTTCCGCCGCTTTCTGCGCACGATGCTTGGGATCGCACAGATAGGCGAAGAAGATATCGTCCATTTGCAGATAGCGGCAGCCCGCATCGTAAAAGGCCGCAACCGCCTTGGCATAAGTCGCCGACAGATCGGCGAACAGCACGTCCAGATCGGCATATTCCGGTACGCGGATATCGGCCTTGGCTGTGCGGAAATGGCAGCAGCTAGGCCCCGGGATCGAGATTTTCGGCGTAACGCTCGTATGGGCGGCCAGAAATCGGAAATGGTCCAGCATCGGATGATCGGCCGGAAAATCCAGCTTGCCATTGATGACTGGGAAAGTGGGACGCAACTTCACGCCATGGAACTGCGCGCCCTCTTCCGGATCGCGCTGCTCCAGGTCGAAACCGGTCAACCCTCCCATGAAATCATAATGCCAAAAGGACCGGCGGATTTCGCCGTCGGTGACGACCTTGAGGCCCACCGCTTCCTGCATCTTCACCGCGTCGATGATCGCGGCATCCTCCACGACGGTCAGGTCTTCCCGCGTGATAGCGCCATCCTCGAAGAAGGCCTTGCGCGCGGCCGTGACCGTGGCGGGCCGCAGCAGCGACCCGACATGATCCGCCCGTGCGGGCGATGCGAAATTCGTCATTTCGATACTCTCTATGAAGATCAGCGCGTCAGCTTCTTGTAGGCCAGTGCGGTCGGCCGATCGGCCGCATCGCCCAGGCGACGGCGCTTATCTTCTTCATAGGCTTCGAAATTGCCCTCGAACCATTCGACATGGCTGTTGCCTTCGAAAGCGAGGATGTGCGTGGCGAGGCGATCGAGGAAGAAGCGGTCATGGCTGATAACCACGGCGCAGCCTGCGAAATTCTCGATTGCCTCTTCCAGCGCGCCCAGCGTTTCGACGTCAAGATCGTTGGTCGGTTCGTCGAGCAGCAGCACGTTGCCGCCCTTTTTCAGCATTTTGGCAATGTGGACGCGGTTGCGTTCACCGCCCGACAGCTTGCCGACATTCTTCTGCTGGTCCTGCCCCTTGAAGTTGAAGGCGCCGACATAGGCACGGGTCGACATGTCGTGCCCGTTGACCTTTACATAGTCGAGGCCGTCCGACACTTCCTCCCAGACATTCTTGCTGTCGTCGAGATGATCGCGGCTCTGGTCGACGAAGCCCAGACGCACGGTCGTGCCAATGTCGATCTCGCCCGAATCGGGCTGTTCCTGCCCGGTGATGAGCTTGAACAGGGTCGATTTACCCGCGCCGTTCGGCCCGATCACGCCTACGATGCCGCCCGGCGGCAGCAGGAAGGACAGATCCTCGAACAGCAGCTTGTCGCCGAACGCCTTGGAAATGCCCTTGAACTCGATCACCTTGCCGCCCAGCCGCTCGGGCACCTGAATGACGATCTGCGCCTTGCCGGGCGAGCGATTATTCTGGCTGGCGACCAGTTCCTCGAACTTCTTGATACGCGCCTTGGACTTAGTCTGGCGGCCTTTGACGCCCTGCCTGATCCACTCCAGTTCGTCGTTGATAGCCTTCTGGCGGCCGGTCGCTTCGCGATCTTCCTGCTCCAGACGCTTGGCCTTCTTCTCCAGGTAGGTAGAGTAGTTGCCTTCATAGGGGAAATATTTTCCGCGATCGAGTTCCAGAATCCAGCCCACGACATTGTCGAGGAAATAGCGATCGTGGGTGATCATCAGGACCGACCCCGCATATTCCTTCAGATGATTTTCCAGCCAGGTGACGCTTTCGGCATCCAGATGGTTGGTCGGCTCGTCGAGCAGCAGGATGTCGGGCTTCTGGATCAGCAGGCGGGTCAGCGCGATGCGGCGCTTCTCACCACCCGACAGGCTTTCCACCGACCAGTCCGACGGCGGACAGCGCAGCGCTTCCATTGCGATTTCGAGCTGGTTGTCGAGCGTCCAGCCGTCAACCGCGTCGATCTGTTCCTGGAGCGTGCCCATTTCCTCCATCAGCGCGTCGAAATCGACGTCTTCCGGCGGATCGGCCATGATCATACTGATCTCGTTGAAACGGTCCATCTTGTCCGCGATCTCGCGGGCGCCGTCCTTGACGTTTTCCAGCACCGTCTTGTTGGGATCAAGCTGCGGTTCCTGCGGCAGATAGCCGACGGTCACATTCTCGCCCGGCCAGGCTTCGCCGCTGAAATCGGTGTCGATGCCGGCCATGATCTTGATCAGGGTCGACTTGCCCGCGCCGTTCGGGCCAACGATGCCGATCTTCGACCCGCGATAGAATTGCAGGTTGATATTGTTCAGCACCGGCTTGGCCGCGCCGGGGAAGGTCTTCGTCATGCTCTTCATGACATAGGCATATTGCGAGGATGCGGACATAGGTGCGCGCTGCTCCGAAATCAGGACGGGAAAGTCGGTTTGAAAAATCTGCGCCGAGTTAGCGGACGCGGAACATATTGGCAAATGGGGGATGGCCCGTTACGCCTTCACCCATGCAGAAAATCCGATCGGGTCCGCTCGCCGCCCTCCTCCTTGGCAGCATTCTCATCCCCGCCATGGCCCACGCGGCCGACAGCGGCACGATTCGCGAGGCCGCGCTGAAGGACGATGTCGCGTGGGACATTACCGAAGGGCTGACGACCGAAGTCGGCCCCCGCCCCGCCGGCACCGCGCAGGAAGCGCTTGCCCGCGACTGGTCGGTGGCGAAGCTGAAGGCACTGGGTTTTTCCAATGTCCGGGCCGAACCCTATAAGATGCCTGTATGGCAGCGCGTGCGCGATGAAGCCCATATCGTCAGCCCCTTCCCGCAAAATCTGGTCGTGGCGGCGCTGGGCAATAGCGGCTCCACGCCCGAGGCAGGGATTGAGGGCGAGATCGTCTACTTCCCGACTATCGCGGATTTGCAGGCCGCCCCCGACGGTAGCCTGAAGGGCAAGATCGCCTTCGTCAGCCATGAGATGAAGGCGGCGCAGGATGGCTCCGGCTATGGCTATTATGGCGCCGCCCGGCGTCAGGGGCCGAGCGTGGCAGCCAAGAAGGGCGCGATCGCCATTCTGGTCAAGTCGATCGGCACCGATCATCATCGCATCGCCCATACCGGCGTACAGATGTGGGCCGAAGGCGTGACGCCGATCCCGGCCGTGGCGCTGAGCGTGCCCGATGCCGAGCAACTGGCCCGCGTGGCTGCGCGCGGGAAGCCGGTTCGCGTGCACCTGACCGCTGTATCGAAGCGCCTGAAGGATCAGCCGTCGGGCAATGTCATCGCGGAGATCCCTGGCAGCGACCCCAAGGCCGGGCTGGTCGTCGCCGCCTGCCACCTCGACAGTTGGGACCAGGGCACCGGTGCCATTGATGATGCGTCGGGCTGCGGCATCATCGCCGCTGCGGCGTTGCAAGTGGCAAAGGCCGGCCAGCCGCGCCGCACGATCCGCGTCCTTTTCGCAGGCGCGGAGGAGGTCGGCGGAGACGGTGGCCGGGCCTATTACGCCGCCCATGGCAAGGAGCCTCATGCGCTGGTGGCGGAATCGGACTTTGGCGCCGACAAGGTCTGGCGCGTCGACTTCGCCCTGCCGACCGGGCATGACGCCCTGGCCGGCCGCATCGCGCAGGCGTTGGCGCCGCTTGGCATCGTCCCCAGCCGGGACAAGGCGCATGGCGGATCGGACATCGAACCGCTGGTCGATGCCGGTGTTCCGGTGATCGACCTGCAACAGGATGGCACCCGCTATTTCGACATCCACCACACGCCCGACGACACGCTGGACAAGGTCGATCCGACCCAGTTGCGACAGAATGTCGCCGCCTGGGCCGTGACGTTGAACCTTGTCGCCAATGCGCCAGAATCCATGGGCGTTAACTGAACTTTTATAGTAGACAACGCTCTGCCGCGTGATTCCATCGTCTCACCGGCGCAGAAAAGCATTGATTTGTGCAACGCACACGTTAATGCGGGTCGCTCGCGTAGGGTCACATTTGTAACGTGCCAGACGCGGCATAATGCTATGGGAGCCGTACACAATGAAGAAGATCGCTGTTGTTTTCGCTTCGGCCAGCCTGATGGCCCTCGCCGCTTGCGGTGAGAAGCCGGCCAACGAGACCGCGAACGCTTCGAACGCTGTCGTCGAAAACGTTGTCGAAAACGCCGCCAACGCTGCTGACAACGCTGCGAACGCCGCCAACGAAGCTGCTAACGCTGCCAACGTTGCCGAGAACGTCGCGAACGCGCACTAATCTTCGCATTTGCGAGATTCTCGAAGGGCGGGTCCATCACGGGCCCGCCCTTTTTGTTTGTCTCAACCTTGTGCCGATCCATATCCGCAAAGGAGGAACTTCCCTGCCCGCCCAAGGGTTTGATCCCTGCAACGCAAGGAGAGATCGACATGGGCAAGGGCATATTATTGTGGCTGCTGGGTGTCCCCATCCCGATTATTTTGCTGCTCTGGCTGTTCTTTCACTGATCGGTGCGATCAACGATTGACGAGGCGCAAACTTCCCCGCTAAGGCCGCCATCCGTCGGGGAGTAGCGCAGTCTGGTAGCGCGCCTGCTTTGGGAGCAGGATGTCGCAGGTTCGAATCCTGTCTCCCCGACCACTTTTCACCTCAAAACAACTCAGATCTACCCACGAGGTCCAAGGTGAAAACGCACTGTTTTCAGTGGGTTGAATGTGTCACCATAGAACGCCTCCAGGATTCGAGGTGGAATGGTGAAACAACGCATTTTGGCGGAAATGTTGTTCGTCTCGCCGCGTCAAACGCGGAGATGAAGGATTATGCTTTCCGACAGCGTGCTAGCCTCGCTAACGGCTCACGACAGACCGGTTAAAAAATCTGATGGCGGAGGCTTGCTCATCCGGGTCGAGCCATCCGGCCGAAAGCTCTGGCAGCTAGCCTATAGGTTCGATGGTAAGCAAAAGACCCTGACCGGGGGGCTGTATCCTGCTACCAGCCTTGCGCAAGCTCGCGTTTGGCGGGACCGTAACAAGGGACTGATCGCGAGCGGCACCGATCCATCTAGCCTGCTTGAAGAGCGAAAGTTTCAGAAGCATGCAAACGCCCTCACCTTCGAGGCCCTTGCTCTCGAGTGGTTGAAGGCGCGGAAACCGTCCTGGTCGCCGCGTTATTACCGGATCACCAAAGGCCGGCTTGAGGCCGATATTTTTCCTTATATTGGCTGCAAAGCGGTTCGTTCAATTCAGCCACGTCATGTGCTTGAAGCGTTGAGGCTGGTCGAAGAACGCGGTTCGGTTGGCATGGCGCACAGGCTCAGGGGAACATGCAGCGAGATTTTCCGTTATGGTATCCCGGACGGCCGCGTTGATAGCGACCCGTGCCGGGACCTCATCTCAGCCATGGTGAAAATCCCTGCCACCCGCCACATGGCCAAGGTAGAGGCGAAGGATCTGCCAGCCTTTTTTCGCAAGCTCAACGCTGATAAGGGCGCGCGCATGAGCCACTTGGCATTACGTTGGACCATGCTCACCATGGTTCGGACCCAAGAGACGCGCTTTGCGACTTGGTCGGAATTCGAGGGCTTGGGAACCGATGAACCGCTATGGCGCATACCACCGGAACGTATGAAGATGCGGACCGAGCATGTTGTGCCCCTGCCCCCGCAGGCGATCACGCTTTTGCGCGAGATTAGGGACGAAAACCCCTATGGGCTGGCAGGGAACGAACGGTTCGGTAAATATCTGTTCCCGGTCGCCGGCTCTCGCTCGGACACTATCAGCGAGAACAGAATGCTAGACATCCTTTATCGGATGGGGATGAGGGGCAAAGTCACCGTGCACGGCTTTCGGTCCCTCGCGAGCACGGTTCTCAACGAATCTGGCCTTTTCCAGCCCGACTGGATCGAGTTGCAGCTCGCCCACGTACCTCGCGGCGTGCGGGGAGTTTACAACTCTGCGCGCTACCTTGAGCATCGGCGCAAGATGCTCAGTTGGTGGGGAGACTATCTCGACGCAGCGGAAGCGCAATGCAGCGCGCCGTGCGCCGCGCACGAGCTGGCTGACACTGCGTCGACCGCCCCGCTTCAATGGTTTCAGTCCACCTGGTAGTTCCGCGGGGCCTCCATCCAGCGGCATAGCTCGGACAGACGCCAAGCGAAAGCCCTTGGTCCAATGCGCTCAGGCCGGGGGAATGTCCCGGCCTACATTTCCCGATATATGGAAGCCCTCGGCTTGCCGGTCTTTTCAGTGACCTTAATCAAGGCGTATTGATCAATGAGAATGTCGGTCACGACGACCGGGGCTACCGCTCCTACGGCATTGGTCGAACAGTATGGTCTCGAATGAAAGCGTTCGGGTCCAGCCCGTGGTCTAATAGGACGCCACATCAATTCTCGCCACGCCAGATAATCGTTGCGCATATTTCCAGATGTTCCACCTGAATGGATATCGCAGTGCAGACAGATGGGAAATCAAACTCAGCCAATTGCGCACCGTAGAGCGAAATATTCTGGACCATGGCATATTCTTAAAGGCCCTGCCAGAGACCGTGCATGGCATGTTGACGGACTGTCGCACATGCTCGCGGCGATCGAGTGTGAGAGAGGGCACAGTCTGTTGCATATCATTCGTCCTAGTCCCCATCTCCAGAGCGTCTCAGGTGCACATTGTTCCCTCTTCACGAGGATGGGCCGATATCCAGTGCCCTACATGGCACCGTGAGACTATTGGCCAACAGACCATGCGACGCCTCTGTGTGGGTTGATCGCGTAAAGCACAATCGCGATGCCCCCGTTCGCATTTTTCCCGACTGGCCGGCAGTGCGACAGGGATTCTGCCTTTCAGGCAACCTCTCCTCAAGCTTCCAAGGCTGGCCGGACTCGACCAGCCTTCTTTCTGTTTCGGTGCCTATACAGTCAGAGATTGCCAGCCGAATAAGGCCACAGAAATTCGAGGCCCCCGACTTCAGTGTAGCATCCGCTGCACTGTGGAAATCAGTTTCTCCGCCAGAGCCGGTTTCGGGACCAACGGCGCTTGTGGATGGGCTCGTATGACCGGATCATCAAGCGAGCCTGAGCAGAACAGATAAGGTATGTTGTAGAGATCAAGGTCATCGGCCAGCAGCCCGGCGTCTCCTTGTCCCAGATGAATGTCCAATATGGCGCCCGCTGGCATATGGCAGGCAAGTGCCTCCATGCCATCGGAAAGGGTGGCATAGGGACCGTCTACTTCATAATCCGCCTGCTCCAGCATGTCGGCAATCATCGCGGCGACGGCGGGATCATCCTCCACCAGCAAAATGGGGCGTCCCATCGCCTTACTCCAATCCGAGGTGAGCGCGATAGCGATCGAAGCAGCGCGCGCCACAATGAAGCCGGATTAGCGCCCCTTCCGCCATGGCCCTGGCGCGTCGAGAATCTTCAGCAACGAGCGGGCGGATTGCTTCGTCATTCCAGTCGCGACTATGCTTGATATCCAGGACTGCGTGCAGATCGAAATAGCGGCGCTCCGACCCCGACAGGCCAATCCGGCGCAATCCCTTCGCCGTGTGCGCCGACCGGTCAGGGGCGGTAAGTTCGATGACGCCAAGCGCGCCAACACTATGCCAGGCATAATGGCGCGAAGACGCCATCGCCGTCATCGCATTCGCCAGAGCCAGACTTTCCCAGACGGTATGCTCAATTTGCGTGTCGAGTTGCAGGACGTCCACCAACTGACCCAGCATGGGGCCGTGCATGCCCTTGGCGTTGCCACGCCCCATTTCGTCCCAATAGTTGCGCGCCAGTTCCAGCTTCGCACGCGCTGGTAGCTTCACCTGCGTCATCGCCACAAGATCATCAAATCCAGCCTCACCAGCCGCCTCCTGTGACAGGAACCAGCGCAGTTCGTCCCGTCCGGCCCGTTCAGCCAGCCATGGGAAAAGCCGGTCATGCTGCCCAGGCCCATTCGTTTTCAAATCCTCGAACCATGCGACGAAGCCATCAGGGTCGGTCGGCGCCTTGGCGGCTTCCTCCAGCACCGCACCACGCAATTCCTCGATAAAAGCATGTTCCAGCCGCAACATATTCCGGTCACGGTCGAATTGCGACACGGTGGCCTCTGCGGGGAAGGCCGGCGCCAGTCGCCGCCGGTTCCATCGGCTCAATTCCTCCTGAAAATCCTGCCGAAGAAATTGCGATCCGTCATAGTCGAGCTGAGTAGCCACAGAAGAGCCTTCCGATTTTGGGTATGACGAAAAAATGCGGGAGGTCGCTGCACGTTCCGGACAATCAGATTAAACAGGATCAAGATGGCGGATGATAACGATTGAAACGATCTCGATTATCAGTTTGCGCTTGAGCGGCCCAAAGCCGAAATTAGGGTCCGCCATTACCTCTAGCCGTGGATATCAGGATGGTTTTTGCAGATTTGCTCCGTAACCGCAGGCGCAGCCAGCTGACCGCCGATGACCTCGCCGCGTTGGAGGCATCCGTGTCCGACCACCGATCTCTGCCCGCACGAAAGACCTTCATATCCCGCGACCATCCGATCAGGATGAGCACCTATCTGATCGAAGGGTTCATGTACCGCTATATGGATGACCGACAAGGTGCCCGGCAATTGGTGGCTGTCCACGTCGCCGGGGATTTTGTCGATCTTCACGGCTTTCCATTGGGCCATCTCGATCATGATCTGGCAACGCTGACGGCATGTAAGGTCGCGCTTGTCCCACATGCCGCTCTGGAAGCGTTGATGGTCACACGTCCGAACCTGACCAAACTCCTCTGGTTCAGTACCCTGCTGGACGCTGCAATGCATCGTGAGTGGATCTTCCGCCTCGGCCGACTGGATGCCATTGCCCGTGTCAGCCATTTTTTCTGCGAAATCGAAGCGAAGCTCCGTGCCGTCGGCCAAAGCGACGGTATGTCCTTTCACCTGCCCATGACGCAGGCCGATCTGGGTGAAGCCTGCGGCATCACGCCCGTCCACATGAACCGGATGCTGCGCGAACTGAAGGATCGTGGCCTCATGACAGTCCTTCGCAATCAGGTGCATATCGCGGACGCTAAAGGTCTGGCACTGTTGGGAGAGTTTGATCCGTCCTACCTGTTTCTGGACAACAGAAGCTGACGGAACCGAGCCTTATCACGCTTCGTTCCTTCCCGCGCACGACCTCCAGCAGGAAGGATGGCCTATGCCGACCCCAGGAATATATGAAGATATAGGGATAGCCACGGCCGATGCGGGCCTGGTCATGCTCGACGGTCCGGATGGCATCGCCATCACCCTTACTCCGGATGCCGCAGAGGGCACCGGACAGGCACTGATCCGCGCGGCAAATGAAGCGCGCGAGCAAGTCGCAGACGTTAAAGGCGGCTACACACATCACCCACAAGAGAAATAAAACCTGCATCAATAATATAGATCAATTCCATATTTTCGTTGATGATTCGTCACGACTATTAATCTTCATCTTGATGCAACCTAAGACTGAGGCGGCGCTTATATCAGCGGCTTGCGCGCCGGAGGGGGATCGCCAAGGCCTCTCTCTGTCGAGGATTGCCGCATGAAAATCGCCCAAATTGCGCCGTTGGCTGAAAGCGTGCCGCCCAAATATTATGGCGGCACTGAACGGATCGTATCCTATCTCACCGAAGAACTGGTGCGGCAGGGCCATGACGTCACTCTCTTCGCGAGCGGCGATTCGCGAACGGCGGCAGAATTGGTTTCCATCACCCCGGCGGCCTTGCGGCTGACGACCGGTATCATAGACCCCATCCCCTATCATATGATGCTGCTGGAGGCAGTGCGGCAGCGGGCCGATGAATTTGACGCCCTCCATTTCCATATCGACCTGCTCCACCTGCCGATGATTCAGGAATTTATCGGACGGACCGTCACCACATTGCACGGTCGTCTCGACCTGCCCGATCTTCCACCCTTCTATCGCTGCTTCGGCGATCATTGCCTCGTGTCCATCTCCGACGATCAACGTCGGCCCATGCCGCCAGTTAATTGGGGCGCAACCATTCATCATGGATTACCCGCCAACCTTCTCCATCCCCACTTAGGTCATGGAGAAGGCTATCTGGCCTTCCTCGGCCGCATTTCACCGGAGAAGCGACCGGACCGGGCCATACGCATCGCAGCGCGATCTGGCATGGAGTTGCGCATCGCGGCCAAGATCGACGCAGTCGACCGTGGCTATTGGGAAAATGAGATTGCGCCGCTTGTTGATCGCTATTCCAATGTCCGCTTCATCGGCGAAATCAATGAAGAACAAAAAGCGGATTTTCTCGGCAATGCGAGCGCCCTGCTCTTTCCGATCGACTGGCCCGAACCCTTCGGCCTGGTCATGATCGAGGCGATGGCCTGCGCCACGCCCGTCATTGCCTTTTGTTGTGGTTCCGTTCCCGAAGTGATCGAGCATGGCCGTTCCGGCTTTATCGTCGAAAGCGAAGATGAAGCGGTCGCCGCCGTGGCGCAGTTGCGCCATCTCGATCGCAGTGGGGTGCGCGGCGCATTCGACGCACGGTTCACAGCGGCGCGGATGGCAGCGGACTATGTCGCGCTCTATCATCAACTTCCCGGCGCGCGAACCGACGCAGCCTGGCTTCGCCGCCAGCGCGGTGAAGAAGCGGAATTGCAGATCGTCGCATAGGAGCCGCCATGTCACTGACCCAGCCTCAGTTCGACCTGCCAGGCATTGCGGGAGGACAGGCATTGTCCCAGGTGCAAACCCAGTTCTTCATTCCCGCGACCGCCTCACTCCATGAGCGGCGTCCACGTACGCTCAAACATGGCGACAGTTTCGCCGTGTTCGATCACAGCGGTGATGCCATCGCGGGGCCAGGCAGCCCGGAAGGCCTCTATCACCGCGACACCCGCCACCTTTCCCATCTTTACCTGACCATCAATGGCATGCGGCCGATACTGCTCAGTTCGGCGCTGCGGGACGACAATGCCCTGCTAACATGTGACCTCGCCAACCCGGATTTCCTGGGAGAGGATGGCCGCGTGCAGGTGGAGCATGACCTTATCCATCTGCGCCGCACCCGCTTCCTGTGGGAAGGCGCCGTGTATGAGCGGATCACAATCCGCAATTTCGATACGGAAAGTCGGCACATATCCATTGAACTCGCGTTCGCGGCCGACTTTGCCGATCTTTTCGAGATACGCGGTATGACCCGCCTGCGCCGCGGGACGATGCACGATCCGCAGGTCGGTACGGCTGACGTGTTGCTTGCCTATCTGGGTCGTGATGATCGTGAACGGAACACTCATCTTCATTTCGATCCCGCGCCCAGCGAAATAACGGACAGACACGCCCGGTTCGAAGTCACGGTTTCGGCTGGAGATCGTTGTACCTTGTTCGCGCGCATAAGCTGCGCGCAGGTGCAGGATGACGAAACCCTGCCCAAACAATTCCTCAAATCCTTGCGGGCAGCGATGCGCGCGCTTCAGCAGGCACGCAAACGCGGCGCCACCGTCCGGTCGTCCAACGACCTGTTCAATGAGGTTACGCGGCGCTCCGTGGCCGATATTTCCATGCTGTCGACACAAACCGAGCATGGTCCCTATCCCTATGCCGGCATTCCCTGGTTCAGTACCGTTTTCGGTCGGGACGCGCTGATTACAGCGCTTGAGACCCTGTGGCTCGACCCGGCCATCAGCCGCGGCGTGCTGGGCTATCTTGCTGCGCATCAGGCGACCGACTTCGATCCGGCCGCCGATGCCGAACCGGGCAAGATCCTGCATGAAGTCCGTCATGGCGAAATGGCGGAACTGGGCGAGGTGCCTTTCCGCCACTATTATGGCAGCATCGATGCCACGCCGCTCTTCGTCATGCTGGCTGGCGCCTATCTGGAACGGACCGGCGACGCCGCATTTCTGCGCTCCATCCTTCCCCATATCGACGCGGCGCTGTCGTGGATCGACGCCTATGGCGATCGGGATGGCGACGGCTTTGTCGAATATGGGCGGCTAACCGACGATGGTCTTCAGAATCAGGGCTGGAAGGACAGCCATGATTCCATCTTCCATGCCGATGGCCGCATCGCACGCGGCCCCATCGCGCTGGCGGAGGTTCAGGCCTATGTCTATGGCGCCTGGCATGCTGCCGATGCCATCTTCACCGCGATCGGCCAGGCGGACCGGGCAAACGAGTATCGCGCCCGCGCCGCTGACCTTCGTGATCGGTTTGATGCCGCCTTTTTCGATGCAGGCCTTGGCACCTATGTTCTGGCGCTTGATGGCGACAAACGTCCTTGCCGCGTTCGCTCCTCCAATGCCGGTCATGTCCTTTACACCGGCCTTGCCCGCGAAGATCGGGCCGCAGCGGTGGTCCACACATTGATGGGGCCGGCCTCCTTTTCGGGGTGGGGCGTCAGAACCATCGCATCGACCGAGAAGCGCTACAATCCGATGAGCTATCATAACGGATCGATATGGCCGCATGACAATGCGCTGATCGCCGCCGGTTTTGCCCGCTATGGCTTCCAGCGGCAGGCAGCGCAGATTTTCGAGGGGCTGTTCGCAGCTGCCACCTATGTCGACATGATGCGTCTGCCGGAACTTTTCTGCGGCTTTCCTCGTCGGCGGTCGCAGGGGCCAACCTTCTATCCGGTCGCATGCAGCCCGCAGGCCTGGGCCGCCGCCGCGCCCCTTGCGTTAATTCAGTCGAGCCTGGGCCTCAGCTTCGATGTCCAATTGCGCCAGATCATATTGCGTCAGCCGACATTGCCGACTTTCCTGAACGGTCTTTCGGTCAGAGGCCTGTTGATCGGGACGGCTTTGGCCAACATTGATTTCGACCGTATGGGAGGTGGTGTGGTGGTCAAGCCGCTCGATCGCACCGGCGACGTGCGAATTGTCACGCTGGCCTGATCAGGGTTATCGTAGTTTAACGCGAATTGCGTCGATTTCGCTGCCTTTGAGGATGCCGCGATACTGCGCTTCGTCCAGGACAGCCCGTTGGAAGTCCGTTGGCTCGGCATCTTTCACGATCGCATGAAAGGCAGCGAATAGTTGGGCATCCGTCATGTCTGCTGTCGTCACAGCAAATGTCATAGGATCAGATCCACTCATCTCGCTTCTCCGTTCACTCCCATCTACCATTGCCGAGCGTATCACATCTGCTGCGTGCAGACCTTAACCTGTGTCACAGCAATTATTACGCTGCAGTCCAGACGGGCGATTTTGCCCCAAAGGCTGAACTTGGTTTGTCACTCCCGTCCTGCGCAAGTCCGCAGCGCTCATGATTTAGAACCGGAATATTCCACCTGTCGAAAGCGGACATGGACCTGTGGCGCATTAAAAGTGTTAGCGTCCAATGATAAAGATGGAGAGAGGGCACCACGTGCGGTGGAGCGTTCGAATATCAATCGGCCTGTGCCTGTTTGCCTGCGTCTGCCTCGTCACCCTCGCTGCTTTTCCCATCGCCCTATTCAAAGACAGGATCACCGATGCCATGAGTGCGTGGCTCGCGGCCAAGGTCTCTGTCGGATCGATCGAGCGGCGTGAGGCTTTCTCGTTCACGCCAACGATCCTGATAAGGGATCTGACGATCCGGCAGCCGCGATGGGCAGGCACTGGCAATATGGTTCAGGCCCGATTGGTGGAAGTTCGCATCTCGATCCTCTCGCTGGCAACGGGCGGCGGCGGCCGACCAGACAATGCCGTGGCGCGCGGGCTGTCGCTCGCGCTGGTTCGCGACGCATCAGGACGGGCGAACTGGCAAGGAAGAGAGGACCACCATGGCGGCAACGACAAAGGCACCGGCCTTGGTCGATTGCTTGTCTCTGACGGGCGGCTGTCGCTGCGGGACGCCAAGCGCGCCCTTTCGCTTTCCGGCACCCTTGTTTCCGACAGGACAGGCTTGCACATCGATGCAGCGGGTCGCTTCCATCAGGCACCCGCACGCCTCACGATCGCAGGAGCGAAGATCGACGGACAAAAGCCTGACGCTGCCTACCCACTCGAACTGAAATTTCACTCGCCGTTGCTACATCTTGCAGCATCGGTACAAACCCGCGGACCGCTTAACCTGCGATCCATGTCGCTCGACATACGCACGACGGCGCCGAACCTCAAATATCTCGACGATGTCATCGAGGCAGGGCTGTTTGGGACCGAGCCGATCGACCTGCACGCCAAGGTACGAAACGCTAGACAGGACTGGTTCGTCGAGCGCATGACAGGTCGTATCGGTCGTTCGACATTAGTGGCAAAGGCCGATGTGCTTAAACGTGGGGGGCGAACGAAGATCGATGCCGACGTCCATTTCAGCGCGTTCGATTTCGACGATCTGTCGGATGCGCAGGGCAAGGCGAAAGCCAGGGCAGTCGAAGCCAGGGTCGGGTCTCGCGTCCTGCCCGATACCCGCATCAACATTTCGAAGGTAGGACCGACCGATGGCGTGATCCGATTCCGGGCGGATCGGCTGTTGCTGACGGACTCCGTGTTTCACTCATTAGCAGGTACGATCCGTCTCAACGGCAAATTGCTCGAACTTGATCATATCCGGGCGGGCATGGCGAGCGGTCAGATGACCGGTGCAGTCAGGATCGATCAGCGCGGTGGCGCCGCGAAACCGCGTTTCGCAGTGGACCTGTTCTTTGCTGACGGTCGCCTCGAAACATTGATCGGAACGGACGGCGTGTCAGGGCCTTTGCGCGGCCGGATGGCTCTGTCAGGCACAGGCGATACGGTCCGGGAAGCGCTCGCCAGAGCTAATGGCCATGCCGGGCTGGTGGTGCGCGATGGGCGCGTAAAGCGCACTCTCGCTGCAGTTCTAGGTCAGGATCTTGGCAAGGCGATCAGCGCTGCATTGCGCGATAAGGAAGCGGAAATCCCCCTGCGCTGCCTCGCTATCGACTTCCATGCGAAAGATGGCTTCCTTGTCCCGTCCCCATTTGTCGTCAATACGTCAATATCGTCCGGCACGGGCCAGGGTAGCATGTCATTGGCGACCGAGCGCATCGCGCTCACCATCAGGGGACAGTCACGTGAGCCGAGCGGCCTGCGCCTTGTCGATCCGATTGCGGTCGGAGGCACGTTCTCATCGCCAACTCTAAGTGCCGCTGGCGACCCTCCTGGCAGCAAAGTTAGCGCAGGTTCCGTCGCCAAAGCCGTTGGGAAGTCGATCGTCGGCGCGCTGGGCCTCGCTAAAAAGCATGAGAAGGATCACAAGACCTCATTTATGCAAATCGACTGCAGTTCGATGGAGCAGCAGATTTTAGCCGCTCGGTCCCCGCGTCGTTAGGGGATGTCGGCGCTCTCGATATTATCAATCCTTACCCACAGGCTTAAAGAGCCTCCATTGACCCGCAAAATTGCCTTTCCTGCATCGTCGGCGGTAATTACCTCTTCGCAATGTCCCAGAAAATCGCAGAAACTTGCTCCGCTATGGTCTGTCCCCAGCTCAACCGCTTTGCTTGTCTCTGCGCCATTGTTCACAAGAAGGATACAGCCAGGCTCGGCTGAAGTACCGTGCCTTATGATGCCAAGGCAATTGGGATCATCAAACAGGTCTGTCTGGGCACCGTTGGCAAAGCGCTGTCGGGCTTCGATCAGGCTTGGCAGGCATGGAACCGCCTTGATCTCGATCTCATAGGTTTCGCCGTCGCCACCGACGTCGCTATATTGCGCACCATAGAGGTCGGGATAGAAAATGCAGGGCACGCCCTGCTCGCGGATCAGGATCAGCGCATAGGCGAGCGGCTTGAACCAGTCCTCGACCGGCGCCTCGAGTGCCTGAAGCGGCTGGGTGTCGTGATTGCCGACGATCGTCACCGCATGATCCGGCGACGCCGCGACCAGGCTTCCATCGAAGATGGTGCGCAAATCAAAGCCGGCCCCAGCTAGCGCTGCATCGTACAAGCGATGGTGCAGGCCGACATCGAACAGCATCAACTGCTGGTCGACCAGATCGAGATAGGCTTGCAAAGCCTCCATATCGGGATGCCAATATTCGGCGACCACGAACAACTCGCTGTCGACGCTCTCACGCATATGCCCAACCCAGTCGCGGAAGAACCAGGCCGGGATATGCTTGGCCGCGTCGAGCCGGAAGCCGTCGCAGGGAAGCTGCTCGGCTAGCCAGCGCCCCCAATATTTAAGCTCCTCGTAGACAGCTTTGTTACGGAATTCGACATCCGATCCCATCAGATAGTCGAAATTGCCTTTCTCCCCGTCAACCTCGTCATTCCACTCGCCATCGCCATACTCGTTAACCAGACGGAACACGCCCTCCTCGTCCGGCTCCTCGATATGATCGACGCCGGTGAAGCATCTGGCGTCCCATACGAACTTTGAATATTGTCCCTGTCGTCCTGGAAAGGTGAAACGAGTCCAGGCGCGCGCCTCGAACGCCTCATCCTCGATATCCTCGCGATTGTCGGGATTAGCGCGGCGTACGGCTACCTGTTCAGCCTCATCCGCGCCCATCTTGTGATTGAGTACCACGTCATGGATGACGCGGACACCTGCATCGCGCAAGGCGCTGGTGGCGTGCTCCAGCGCAGGGCGATCGCCATATTTGGTAGCGATCGATCCTTTCTGGTCGAATTCGCCCAGATCAAACAGGTCATAACTGTCATAGCCGACCGAATAGCCACCATTTGCGCCCTTATAGGCGGGCGGCAGCCAGACGTCTGTGACGCCCATTTCCTTCAAGCTCACCGCTTTTTCCGTGACCTCGCTCCATAGCCGACCGCCGTCGGGATAATACCAATGGAAGAATTGAAGCAGGGTCCGTCCGGCCATGAAAGCTCCTGTCGCATAAGATGCTGCGGCCGCTAAACGATATACTCGTAGACTTGTTGCAGCCGCTCACGATCCACATGAAATTCTGTGCGGTCAGCTTTATGCGAACATGGATCAAGAAAGCAGAACGCCGGGGAACTTCAACGGCGAACAGACGTCTCACTGGCGGCGACAGGAACAGCCTGACCGCCAATGATCTGGAGCCATTGCGCTATGCACGACCGCCGTTTGATGGATGTCCTGTCATCCTGTAGCGAGACCCTCCAAATCCGGCACAATGCCCATCGCGAAACACAGACAACCGTCGCGCGTCATCTTCTTCATCGTGAAAGAATGGGCGAAACGATCACGTTCGTCAGTACGGCCTCGCGCGTTATGTGCATGGAAACCGAGAGACTCTGGGAACTCAGCTTGCGGCAGCATGACGACAACCAGCTTCACGTGGCGGGAGCAAGTCTCGAGGAATGCCTTGAACTGGCGAGCGCGATGATGGCCCAGCGGCCGACCTGCGCGATCGCGGCTTGACTCTGGCGCGCAATTGGCCGGCTTCTGAAACCTGCACATGACGCCTCAAGCCATAACGACCTGCTTGCCCAGGCTCGCTTTTGTCGGCGCCGGTCCAACGACCATCTACACGCTGCACGCTCTTCTGAGTGCCGCATCACAGCCATTTGACCTCACAATCTTCGAGGAGCAGCCCGGTATCGGTCGAGGGACGCCCTACCGTCCCGGCTGGAACGACCCCGCCATGCTGTCTAACATTGCCAGCATCGAGATCCCTCCCCTCGCCCAGACGCTCATTGAGTGGCTGGATGCCCAGGGCGAGGACCGTCTGACGGCACTTGGGATAAAGCCGGGCGAGATCGATGACCGCAGCTTCTATCCCCGTGTCGCACTGGGAGAATTTTTCTATGATCAGTTACAGATGCTCCTGCAGCAGGCGGTGGAGAAAGGCATAGGCGTGACCGTCCGCACGCGGTGCAAGGTTCTTGACGCTGTAGGCGCGCCCGATGGCATGACCCTTGTCGTACAACCGGCGCGGGGTGAGAGATTCGAGCACCGGTTCGATCATGTCGTGCTGGCGACCGGGCATCAATGGCCCGCCGAATCCGAATTGCGCCCCGGCTATTTCCTGAGCCCCTGGCCCGCTTCAGCATTGGCAAAGCTGCCCCCGACCAAGATCGGCATCCGTGGATCGTCGCTCAGCGCTATCGACGCGGCCGTAGCGCTGGCCGTGACGCACGGGGAATTTGTCGAAGAGGCAGATGACGCCATCTCCTACAAACCAGCCCAGGATAGCGACGATTTCCACATGACGATGATGTCACGCAAAGGGCTTTTACCCGAGGCCGATTTCTATTTCCCCATCCCTTATGAGCCGCTTGCCATCTGCAATCCGCAAGCGATTGAGGCGCTCATCGAAAGCGCGGATCCAGACCTGCTGGATCAGGCGTTCGCGCTGTTCAAAAACGAACTAAACGTTGCCGATCCGGACTATGCCGCGCGCGTCGATCTTCCATCCGTCAGCCTCGAAGACTTTTGCGATCGCTATTTCGCCGATCGGATTGCCACTGATCCGTTCGACTGGGCCGAGCAAAATCTTGCCGAAGCGGCCGCCAATTATGCCGCTCATTTCATGGTCCCCTGGCGCTATGCGATCCTGCGCATGCATGAAGTGATCGAATTGTTAGTCCCGCATCTCGGACAGAGCGATTTTCGCCGCTTTTCCAGATATTGGAAGCCGGTCTTCGTAGATGACTATGCCACGGTCCCGCATGAATCGATCAGGCGCATGCTCGCACTCCATCGCGCTGGCAAGCTCGACGTCATGGCCGTCGGCGAGGCATATCGGGTCGATAGCCATGGTCCTGAAAATGGCGCCGTCCTCCATCTCGATGATCAGAAAATCCACTTCCCCATCTTCATCGAAGCGACCGGGCAGCGAGCCTTGCCCGCCAAGGATTTCCCTTTCCCCTCGCTGCTGGACCAAGGCGTCGTGCGGGATGTGTCGCCGGGCGAGCGCGGGCCATCGCGCGGTATCGTGATCGACGATGCCTTTCATCCGGTATCCGATGCCATTTCGGAGGATCAGCTATTTTGCCTGAGCCTCCCTTTCATTATGGGGCGACATCCTTTCATCCAGGGCATCACCAGTTCGCATCACATGGGACAGGTCGTAGGCCCAAGGCTGGCCGCAGCCATAGCCGGGCATTTTGAACCAGACGAGGTGCCGGCGACGGCAAACGCGCAATGAAATTATTCGCCATCTATGTCGGGGGCGAAATGCCCGGAGCCAATATCGAGCTGCATGACATGCGGTTTGTGGTCGCCCCGTCGATGGCCAGAACGCCCGCCAGTCTCCATATCGATTGCTGGGCAGAAATCACCCATGCAGACGGCTATGTCGTAAGTCTAAGACCCGAGCCCTTTACCGGGCCGGAGAAGCTCTATTTCGTCAATCTGGGCGGCTATGATCCCGCCGAATTCGCCGAACGGCACCAGAATGTCTTCGTTGTTGCCAAAAGCGTGACCAAGGCAAAGGCGCGCGCGATGCAGGCTGTGCAAGGGTGGGGCGAATTGCATCGTGACGACATGTATGAAGCGGAACAGGCCTTCTGCCTTAACGACTCCACGTCCAGCGAACAGCTCCATATTCATCTGACGCCAGGTGGCCCCACTGAGCCACCGTCTTTCATCTGTCGCTACAAGCCGATCGGCAAAAAAGGCTGAGCGGTAATATGTTCAGTCTGCATGGGACAAAGCATAACGTCGACAATGTTCGAGATAGCCGCCTTCATGCGCAGCGCTCAGGTCGACGATACTGTCCCACAGCCAGGACGGCGCATCATTGCCTCCACCGCGTTGCCGGGCGAGTGCTGCCGCCCAATCGTCCCGCTGCGCCTGATCGAGTTGCCGGGCATGCGCCTTGCCCACGACATGGGCGAGATAGCGGGCTGCGCGGGTCGCTTCGCTCCGCGAGAATTGGTCAATCTCCAACTTCAGGTCCTGCGGCAGCAATTCCCGCAGCACCATAGATCGGCCCATCAGGGTGACCGGTAGCATTCGCGTGCCAAGATTGGGTGCCAGCGCGCAGGCGCCTGTCACCACACGCTCGGCATGATCGGCGGGCATATCGGTATCGGGATAGGCTGGCGCGGCGGCGTCCAGCGCCTCCTTGAGATCGACGAGCGCTACGCGATCAGGGTGTTTGCGCGACCCGCCTATGCCGAGCAGCACGGCATAGCGAAGCGTACCGAGCGAGCTGCATCCCTTGATCCAATAGGCACTGTCGAGCAGTCGTATCCGATCATCCGTTTCCCGCTTGTTCAGCGACAGGATCATCGCATGCACCTCGGGTTGATCGATCAGTGTCTCGATGGCATCGCGCTCCTCGGCGCTCAGCGACCAGAATTTTTTGCCGAGCGGAATTTCGAGGTCGAAGTCGGGCAACCGCTCTTCCGCCAGATGCCGCCATTTGCGTCCCAACGCGCGTCGCCTCACGGCCCGAACGACGTCAGGCTCCATTGCAGGGAAATCGTGAGGCGCACCTTCACCCTCAAGAGCCAGTTCATAGCCCTCAACCATTTCCTCGATCATGCGCGCGGTCGTAACGCCGGGAAGATCGGAGCCGCGTGCGGCTGTCGCCAGCGAAAGACCCAGGCGAATAAGGTCGTGGGCGGGATTGCCGATCACCGACTGATCGAGATCGCGGATCTGGATATCGACCCTGCCGTCAGCGTCGGCCAAAGGCCCCAGATTGCCGACGTGACAATCCCCACAAATCCAGACGGGTGGCCCGATCGGCAGACGCGCGGCCGATCTGGAATGGGCCAGCCATTCATAGAAGCGCACGGTGTTGCCGCGCACATAAGCGTGGGCCGAGCGCGCCATCTTGAGGTCGCGCGCATTTTCCAGATAGCGCCGCCGCTCTTCGCCGAAGAGCTTCATGCCAGGATACGCACGCCTGGCTCGCGGGCGTAGAAGCGCTGGCTCGCCGCCTTGACGAATTTGGCATCAAGACCCGTCACACCCTCGTCCGGCTCCACGCCAGCCTTGTCGAGCAGGGGCCTGGCGGCCTCGCTCGCGCCAATGGCCTTGAGATGACCGAACGCATTCATCGCGAACTCGACGGCCGCACCCTCTTTCAACAGCATCTCGCAACCAGCCTCTGACAAGTTGATCGCAATCGCGTCAAAAATCTGGCTGGGCGACCCGGCAAGCTGGCCATCGGCCTTCTGCCGCGATCCGTCGGACAGTTTCGCGCCGCCGACCTTGGGCGCGACGATGAAGACCTTGCCCTTGGCCTTGGTCACGGCAGCGACCAGCGATTTGAGTTCGGAAGCGTCACTGCCGTCCGCGATCAAGATGCCGACCGTGCGCCCTTCCAAGGTCGCCTTCATATTCTTGTGGATTGAGAGCGCATCGGACGGCGTCATGTCGACCGGCGCCTTGGCAGCGGGCGCTTTCTTGGGGAGCGCAATGGCGAGCCCGTCGGCGACCCGCTTTGCCAAATCCTCGTCTACATTGCGCAAGTTCGCCACCATCCGTCCGGGCACCTGATCAAGCAGTTCGACCTTCGACAGTTCGAACACGAAGGAAGAAGCGATATGCGCCTGCTCCGCCTCCGTCTGTGACCGGTAGAAGAGGCGCGCCTGGCTGTAATGGTCGGCGAAACTCTCCGGCCGGACACGCAGCTTGTCACCGTCTTCGTCCGGGCCAGTCGGTGCCGCGGTCGCGGCAAAGCCCGATGCCGGGCATTCGCGTGGACCGCCTTCCTCGCCATGGGCGGCCAGGCTGTTGGGCTCATAATTGGCCCGTCCTTTGGGCACCATCATCTGCATCTGGCCGTCTCGCTGGAAATTCTGGAACGGGCAGCGCGGCGCATTGACCGGGATCTGATGGAAATTGGCGGTCCCAAGGCGCGACTTCTGCGTATCGAGATAGGAGAAGAGCCGGCCCTGGAGAAGCGGGTCGTTCGAGAAGTCGATGCCCGGCACGATATTGCCGGGGCAGAAGGCGACCTGCTCCGTCTCGGCAAAGAAATTGTCGACATTACGATTGAGCACCATGCGGCCGATGATCCGCACGGGCACATCCTCCTCCGGGATCAGCTTGGTCGCGTCGAGGACGTCATAGGGCTGCGCATCGGCAAAGGCCTTGTCGAACACCTGGATCCCCAGTTCCCATTCGGGGAAATCGCCCGCATCGATCGCCTGGAACAGGTCGCGACGATGATAGTCATTGTCGGCCGCCTGCAATTTCAGCGCTTCGTCCCAGATGGTCGATTGCAGGCCGAGCTTTGGTTTCCAGTGGAATTTGACAAACTGCGTTTCGCCTGCGTCGTTGACGAGGGTGAAGGTATGGACGCCAAACCCCTCCATCATGCGCAGCGACCGGGGCAAGGTCCGATCCGACATCGCCCACATCAGCATATGGGTGGTTTCGGGCATGAGCGAGGCCCAGTCCCAGAAGGTGTCGTGTGCGCTGCCCGCTTGCGGGTAGCCGCGGTCGGCTTCCATCTTCACGGCATGGACAAGATCGGGAAACTTCATCGCGTCCTGAATGAAGAAGACCGGGATGTTGTTTCCGACCAGATCCCAATTGCCCCCGCTCGTATAGAATTTGACGGCGAAGCCCCGCACGTCACGCGGCGTATCCACCGATCCCGCGCCACCCGCCACGGTCGAAAAGCGCACGAAGACTTCGGTTTTCTCGCCCTTCCTGAACAGCGCCGCTTTGCTCAGATCGGAGATGTCGGCGGTCGCCTCAAAATAGCCATGTGCGCCCGAACCACGGGCGTGGACGATCCGCTCGGGGATGCGTTCATGGTCAAAATGAAAAATCTTCTCGCGCAGCACAAAGTCCTCGAGCAGCGTCGGGCCGCGTGCGCCTGATTTGAGACTGTTCTGATTGTCCGAGACGCGGATGCCCTGGTTCGTGGTCAGGATTGCATTGGCATCGGCGCCTGTTTCTGCCGTCTGGTGGGTTTCGCCGCCAGTGGACGAACGCGCTTGCTTCGGTGTCTTGGCCATTGGGAGCCTCCCTGCATGAAAGATGCGGCCGGCGGCTTAATGCCATCATGGCCACTCGCATCACAAACGCTTCGTTGGCTATTTGGTCACTGTTGCAGGCGATTCTCAGAAAGAATTTATATCGGGGAAATGACGGAGCGCATCAGCTCTCCGATCGTTATGGCGGCGCAGACAATGACCATCCTTATTCCCATCCTTGGCGATCAGCTGAGCCATGACCTGACGTCGCTGCGCGATGCGTCGCCTACCAACGCCGTAATCCTAATGATGGAGGTGATGGATGAGGCCACCTATGTCCGACATCACAAGCGCAAGATTGCGCTGATCTTCTCGGCGATGCGCCATTTCGCCCAGGAGTTGCAGGAAGCAGGCTGGGCCGTCGATTATGTAAGCCTTGACGATGCCAGCAATAGCGGCAGCTTCACGGGCGAAGTCGCGAGGGCGGTGAAGCGCCACCACCCAGCCGAGATTCGCATCGTGGAGCCCGGCGAATGGCGCGTGAAGAGGATGATCGATGGCTGGGCGGCAAAGTTCGGCATGCCTGTCGATATCCGGCCTGACGACCGCTTCATCTGCGGGATTCTGGAGTTCCAGACCTGGGCGCAGGCGCGCAATGATCTGGTGATGGAATTTTTCTATCGTGAGATGCGACGTAAGACCGGCCTGTTGATCGACGATAAGGGCAATCCCGAAGGCGGGCAGTGGAATCTCGACAAGGAAAACCGCAAGCCGCCCAAACATGGACTCAACTATCCAGAGCCGATGCATTTTGCCCCCGACGAAATCACTGCCGAAGTGATCGCGCTGGTGGAGCAACGGTTTGGCGGGCATTTCGGCCGGCTGGAGAAATTCGCCTTACCGGTCACCGCCACGCAAGCACGACGCGCCCTCAAGCATTTCATCCGCACAGCGCTGCCTGACTTCGGCACCTATCAGGATGCGATGGTGACGGGTCAGGACTGGCTCTATCATAGCTGGCTCAGCCCGGCACTGAACCTAGGCTTGCTCCGTCCGCTGGAGATCGCGCACGCGGCGGCCGACGCCTATGCGCGCGGCGATGTCCCGCTCAATGCCGCTGAAGGCTTCATCCGTCAGGTCATCGGCTGGCGCGAATATGTGCGCGGCTATTACTGGCTGGAGATGCCGGAGGTCGCCGACGCCAACGCGCTGAACGCGACGCGGCCGCTGCCGGAATTCTACTGGACGGGCGAGACGGACATGCGCTGCATGGCCGAAGCGATCCGCAATACCCGCGATCATGGCTATGCCCATCATATCCAGCGGCTGATGGTGCTTGGCAACTTCGCCATGCTGGCCGGGGTCAAGCCACAGGATGTCGCCGACTGGTTCCTCGTCGTTTACGCCGATGCCTTCGAATGGGTGGAACTGCCCAACGTCATAGGCATGAGCCAGCATGCCGATGGCGGGCGCCTCGCGACCAAGCCTTATGCCGGCGGCGGTGCCTATATCGATCGAATGTCCGATCATTGCGGCACCTGCCATTATGATGTGAAGCGCAAGACCGGACCGGATGCCTGCCCGTTCAACGCGCTCTACTGGGATTTCCTCGCCCGGCACGAACGGCGCTTTCGCCGGAACCGGCGAATGGTGAATATGTACGCCAACTGGGACCGGATGAAGCCGGATGTACGCGATGCCTATCGTGCCAGCGCCGCCGCTTTTCTGGAGACGCTGACGCCTGCCGCTAAGGGCTGGGCCCGATAGCCCAGCCTCCAGCAGCCCGTCAGACTTCCGTCAGCCTGCACGCTTCGGCCAACTGTGTCAGGATGGATTCATATTCGCAGGCTTCCTGACGACCAGAATAGCGCGCAGACGCTCGGGGATCATGACGCTGTCGCCATAAGCGGTCGCGAGAACAAAGGGCATGCCTATCGCCACCGGAAGATCGGCCACTTCCGCCAAGGTCGTGTCCTCCCTGATCCAAAGCGCCCGAACCAGGCATGAAACAGCGTCTCTTCTGTCTCAATTCCTCTAGCCATCCCGCCACGGCAACCCTGTCGCCCCAATACCTCAACACCCTCCGCACGCTTCATCTGTATCTAATTCAACGATTGATGTGACCACAACAGGCAGGTCGGCGTTGCAACGACGAGAATATCGAGAAGGAGCCTCCACATGCACAAGGAACGCGAAGATGGCGAGACAGTAACCCATCTTACCGAAATAGAAGCACGCAGCGGATCGCGCACGCGTATGACCAGAAACATATTGATTGTTAGCCTTGTCCTCGTTGCGATATTGCTGGCATTTGCACTCGCATTTGGCTTCTTCGAGACCGATCGTAGCGGTGCCGACGGCGTAAATGCCGATGCGCAACAGCATAATGCCACACGATAGGCGCTTGCACGCAAGATTAGCGCAAACTGGGCACCGGCGATCTGGCGCGCAGGGGATCGCTTGAGTGAAGACCAAGACATGGATCCGGCTTTGTTGGAGGAGGAAGCGCGCGATATGGACGATCGTCGGGCAGGCTCGCCCAAGGTGGTCCACGAAGTTGTGCGCCTGCAGGGGGAGGAAGAGCTTGAGCGGCCCGTGCTCGGGCTTGCTCTCTCTGGCCTTGCGGCAGGTCTGGCGATCACGACATCGCTACTGAGCGAACTCTACCTGCGCATGCGACTTCCGGATACTGACTGGGCGGAACTCATTTATCTCGCAGGCTATCCGGTCGGCTACATCATCGTGATCATGGGCCGGCTCCAGGAAAGTACCGTTACCGCCATGTTGCCCGTAGCGCTCAAGCCCAGTCTGCAAGGCCTCGGGCGTTTGTTACGACTATGGGGAACAGTCCTCTCCGCCAATTTACTCGCCGGTCTGCTTGTCATCTTCCTGATAGCGAACGAGATTGTCATCACCCACGAACAGCGCATGGTGGCGATCGACATATTTAAAAAGTTGCCGCGGCAGGAGGGGCTAAAGACCTTGGCTCTGGGTATTCCCGCCGGCTTCATCATGGCAGCCATCGCCTGGATACTTCCGAACGCCAAGGGCAGCGAATTCTGGGTCATCTCTCTATTGAACTATGTGATCGCACTGGGCGGCTTCAGCCATGTCGTGACGGGAACGTCGCAAAGCGCCTTTCTGTGGATGAGCGGGATTCTGAGCTTTCATGAACTCGTTGCGGACCTCGTCATGCCGGCGCTGATCGGCAATATCATGGGGGGTACGGGTCTCTTCGCGGTGCTTGTTCATGGGCAGGTTCGCAGCGAGGTTCAGAAGTCAGACGACGATATCAGCTCTCAAGATCAACGAGAGGCAGCGATACTGTACTGGCCATGAGGTGCCTGCGCAGCTCGCCATCTTGATGCAGTTTGCAAAGGGGTGTCGTTGCGCTCATCCCCTTATGGCCAATGGATCGGTAGCTGCCTGCAGCGGCCATTTGGTTGCATCAGGACGGTAGCCCGTTTCCCTTATGCCGCGAGTTGGCCGCGTCCGCTTACTTTGGCGCGATATAAGGCTTGATCAGCCCTCAGGAGTGCTCCTTTAAAGTCGTCTTCTGCATCAGCCACCCGAGCAATCCCATGCTCAGGCTCCACGCGGCAGGCCATTACCCGCCCTGCATCGGCTAATAAGCGCTTCGGCGATACGGCGCTGACCTTCGCAATCCGCCGGCAACAGGAGGATGAATTCATCGCCGCCCGTCCGCGCCAGAGCGCCATCGGCTGCCTCTGCCATGCGGCACGCTTCATCCGCAATTCCACGCAGGATGGCATCACCCATCTCGTGGCCATATAAATCGTTCACGGTCTTGAAGTGATCGACATCGATCGCAATCACGGCCGCGCCTGGCGCCAGAAGTCGTCCCTTTTCCAATTCCAGCCCCGCGCGGTTCCAGGCGCCGGTTAACGGGTCACGCAGGGCTGCGGCATGCAGTAGCGCCTGCGCCCGATCGACTGGCAGGACAAGCAAGCCAAGATTAAGGATGCCGAGCAGAGCCTGATCCGCCAGCAAGGGCAATATGCCCATCGACTTGGCCCCGGAAAGAATTCCCAGATCGCCGATCAATGCCAGCAGGAAAGTGGGGATATAGGCCAGCATTGCGACGCCGGCGATCCGCTGCCCTCGCAAAGGCCCTTTTACCATCATGCCGCCGCTGATCGCCATGGCGACCGTCAGGCCAAAGACATCGCTGATCTTGGGCAAAAGAGACGCTGGGTTGAGCCAGCCTATGCCTACGGCGATGAGGGGCACGGCATGCGCGAGGCCGATAACCATCGGCGGCAATGCCATCCACGGCTCCCATACGGCACGCCCCTCAAAATGACGCAGCCCCGTGACGGCCAGTACATTGCTGAAGGCAAGCAGCATGACAAGGATAGTCGCGGGTATCAGCGCGCCCTCGGTCCAGATGCCAAAGCCCAGCATGACGCCCCCGTACAGAAAGGAGCTGAGCGACCAGTAGAGGAGATGATCTTCCTCCCGACGACCACGCCATAGCAACAGGAATACGAAGCCAAAGGCGGTCGTGTTCAACAGGCTGCACAGCCTTAGCGTATCAATCTCCGGAAGTGTCATCTGGCCCCTGCTTCGGTGACGCTTCATTCGCTGGAACTGGTTAATATACAGTCATTTTTCAAAATTTCGTCGCATCACGCAGACTATATGATGACGATGCGATGCCCTCGGTCATTGCGGGCATCGCGCTCAAGGCCGGAACCGCTCATGTCCACCAGTGTTCGCTCACAATGCTTCATCATGTTTCTTTAGGAACAGCCGATCTTGATCGGGCGCGCGTCTTCTACAATCCCATGATGCGCGAAGTCGGGCTCTCCCGGACGCTCGATGTCGAAGATGCGGTCGGATATGGCGCGGGGATCACGGTCTTCAGCTTAAACCTGCCTGCCGACGGCGCGCCGGCCACCCCCGGCAACGGCGTGCATTTGGCATTTGAGGTGGAAAAGCGCGAGGCAGTGGACAATTTCTTCCGCACCGCTCTTGCACAAGGCGCGCGCCTTGACGGCGAACCGGGCCTGCGTCCGCAATATGACGGGCATTATTATGCTGCTTTTGTCCGCGATCCTGATGGGAACAAGATAGAGGCGCTGAATTTCTCAGCGTCCTGATTATGGGGCGCGACAAAAACTGACGCGCCCCTGAACCTTTATTTCTCTTCTTCGAAAAACACTGCGTTGGTGCCAGATGCACTCAACCTTACCGTGCCATCCGCATCGATGCCGGCGATCAATCCCTGGCTAATATAATGGTGGTGCCCTTCATGGCTGCCCGTGGCGCCTTCGATCTGCGCGCTACTGTCCTTCTTCGTCAGTTTGATGCGGTCGCCATCGACATGATCGACGGTACCCAGATGAACGCCATCAGCGCCAACCACTTCGGCATGTTCCTTGATGCTGCTTAGATCGACCAATGCAGCAATCGATCTGGAATGGAACGCTGCCCATGACGCGAACAGCTGGACTTTCGGGCAGGGGAAAAAGGGCAAGCCGCTCGAATTTCCGCGCATCGACCAGGCTACCGTTGCCGGTACACGCTTGCGCTATCTCGATCCGCGCATGCGCCTTCTGGCCGATCTGGATTTCGAGACGATCACATCGCGGGATGCAAAAATCGGAAAATCAGTGGATGTCTCCGGATCAGGCAAGATCAGGGACACGCCCTATCGCCTCGCAGCAAAGCTGCTATCGCCCGATGAGACGGCCAATCGCGGCCGCAATCGCCTCACTGCGCGCGCATGGGCCGCCCATAATGTGATCGATGTTGCAGGCACCCTGCCGTCCATTGCAGATATCGAGAATGTACCGCTGGAGACCCGTGCAAGCGGGCGCGACATGTCGGAATTGCTGGCCATCATCGGCGTCGCCATCCCGCAGACCCGGCAATATCGGCTGAAAGCAAAGCTCGTCAAAAAGGGTGACGTCTATCGCTTCAGCCATGTTGGCGGGACGTTCGGCAACAGCGATGTCGCAGGCACACTGACCGTCACCAATGCCGAGCGGGTCCGGCTGGATGCAGAGCTTACCACAAAGCAACTGGACATCATCGATGCCGCGCCCTTCATCGGCTATAATCCCGATATCGTGGCCGCGAAGGGGGCAAGTGCTGCCGCGGCTGCAACGGGCGCAGGCGCCAATCGCATTCTGCCCGATGCCGCGTTGCCGGTCGAGACGATGCAGCGCTTCGACGCTGGCCTTAAATGGCGGATCGGTGCGGTCAGGTCGCGCAATGTCCCGGTGTCCGATATCGACCTGACGCTCGCGCTCGACAAAGGACGGCTGGCGCTGTCGCCGCTCAGCTTTGCCATGGCGCGGGGCAATGTCGCAGCCGATATCATTTTCGATACACGGCAGCGACCGGCCGCCGACAGCTATGACATTCGTCTCGCTCCGACGCCGATGGGCAAATTGCTCTCCGGCTATGGCGTAGCCGAGTCAGGCACGTCAGGCACCATCCGTGGCCGGATCCAGCTCAAGGGGCGTGGCAACACCATTCACGACAGTCTGGCGAGCGCCGATGGCCGGATCGCCTTCGTCATGCCGCAGGGCAGTTTTTGGACACGCAACGTCCAGCTGGCGGAACTCGATCTGGGCACCTTCGCCTACAAGATGTTCGAAGGACGCCTGAAGGAGCCGGTGGCGATCAATTGCGGACTGATCGCCTTTTCCGTTCGCAACGGCCTGGCGGCAACCGACCCGATCCTGATCGATACGAAGAAGAATGTCATTACCGGTCGCGGCGGTTTCAGCTTCCGTGACGAGGCGCTGGACATCGGCGTTCGAGCTGACGGAAAGAAATTCAGTCTTTTCTCTGGCCAGTCGCCGGTGAAGATCGGTGGGCATTTTGGCGCGCCCTCGCTCGGCGTCATCAGCCCGGAATTGCTGGGACGTTCGGGCGCAGGCCTTGGGCTTGCCCTGCTTGCTACGCCGCCCGCCGCCGTGCTGGCCTTTCTGGACTTAGGGGACGCGAAAGCGGCCGCTTGTGGTCCGGTTTTGGCTGGGGCGAACGCGGCGGCGCAACGTACAAAAAGCGGCAAGCCGCGCGACGACGTCGCGAAAGAGAAGGGAAAGAAGCGCAAAGACTGATCGGCGGAGCGGACCGCCATTCTGCTTCAGCCAGACTTGAGCTTCAGACTTTCAAGAAATTGCATGACCGCTTTCCAAACCTCTTCCGCGCCGTTCGGATTGCGGTCCGTGCGGAGGGAGGACGCCCCGTGAACGGCACCGAGGCGGGGCGTGAAGAGCCTCTTGCGATCTCCCGGAATGGCATCGAAAATCGGCGCGGACTGGGCCAGTTCGTTGCTTGCCTGTGTGATGAACACCGGCGCGCTGACGCGGGCCGCTGCATCACGGACATAGCGTTTATCTTCAAAATACTCGCCGGGCGAAAAGGCCAGCACAGCTGTGACAAGATCAGGATTATCCGCCGCCACCCGCAAGGCGAGAGACGCCGAATAGCTGCTCCCCATCAGGACGACCGGCGCGCCCTGAAGCCGCGCCCAGTTGAGCGCTGCCACCAGATCCGGCAGGGCATCGAGATAAGCTTTCGACGATGCGCCATATTTGTTGACGGTCCGGTTGGGTCCGAAAAGCGCTCCACCCGATCGTTGATCGACTGCGAGCGTGCTATATCCGGCCTGGTTCAATCGATGGGCGATGTCCCGATATTCATAGGCGCTCGACCCTGCCTGATGGAGCAATATTATGGTCGCCCGCGCATGCGCTACGGCGACATGATCGGCAAATATCTTCCTGCCGTCGCCGGTACCGATCACCACTGTTTCAGCAGCTGCTGTGAACACAGCGTCCGGGCTTTCCCCAGGCTTTTCCTCAGCCTTCTGTGGCTTATCGCATGATATGAGTGCCAGCACGGCAACCCCGACCAACAGACCCCTGATCATTTTTCGTCACCCGATCCGGTCATCTGGCGCCCGGCGCGACGCGCCAGACCGTGTTGGATAGGTCGTCCGCGACCAACAGGGCGCCAGAGGGATCATAGGCAACCCCGACCGGTCGGCCACGCGCTTGCCCGTCCTTGATAAAGCCGGTCAGGAAATCGACCGGCTTGCCGGCAGGCCGGCCATTGGCAAAGGGTATCCAGACGACCTTATAGCCCGACAAATCCTGCCGGTTCCAGCTGCCATGTTCGCCCACGAACGCCCCGTCGGCAAAGCGTGGTCCAAGGCCGGCACCGGTCGGGAATGTGATGCCGAGCGCCGCGACGTGCGACCCAAGCGCATAGTCGGGCCGGATCGCCTTCTTCACCATGTCAGGCTTTTGCGGGTGGACGCGCGGGTCCACATTCTGGCCCCAATAGCTGTAGGGCCAGCCGTAAAAGGCGCCCGGGCGTATCGCCGTCATATAATCGGGCACAAGTTGCGGCCCCAGTTCGTCGCGTTCATTCACGACCGACCAGAGCGCCTTGGTCTGCGGATGAATAGCGAGCGCGGTGGGATTGCGAATGCCCGAGACCAGGGTGCGGTGTGCGCCGGTGGTTCGGTCGATTTCCCAGATGACGGCGCGATCCTCCTCGATCGCCATGCCGCGTTCGCCGACATTGCTGTTGGAGCCGATGCCGACATAGAGCTTCGTGCCGTCCGCGCTGGCCGCCATCGCCTTCGTCCAGTGATGGTTTATGCGCGAAGGGAGTTTCGTAACCTCCTGCCCAGCCACCTCGATCCGCGTCTGGCCGTCGCGATAGGGGAAACGCAGCACCGCATCCTGATTGGCAACGTAGAGGTTGCCCTCGACATAGGCGAGGCCATAGGGCGCGTTGAGACCGGCGATGAAGGTGGTCCTGACCTCCGCCCGACCGTCGCCATCCCGGTCGCGCAGCAGAGTGATGCGATTGCCGCCCTTGACTGGCGTCTTGCCGCGCGCCTTAATCACGGTGGCGATAAGATCCTTGGGCCGCAGCGCGGGCGCGCCGCCGCCCGATCCTTCGGCCACCAATATGTCGCCATTGGGCAGGACCAGCATCTGGCGCGGTACCTTGAGGTCAGTCGCGAGCGCAGTCACCGTGAAGCCCGCAGGGGCAGTCGGGCGCTCGCCATTCCAGCCTGTTGGCGTCGCGATGTTCATAGGCGGCAGCAATGTCTCGCGCTGGTCCGGCAGGTCTGGGCGTTCGCCGGTCTGGTCGATGCCCGGCTTGCTGGAACCGCAGGCGGACAGGGCCAGCGCCAGAGCGATCGTTGCGGTGATCTTCATGCGCATCAGGCGTTCCTCGTCCCGGAGTAGGCGACCCAGCCGGCGGCGAGAGCGAGGCCGGCGCTCAGGATTGAGAGCAGGAGGCCGACTGTGCCGACCGAACTCCATCCATCACGGCTATGCTGAAAGGCGTTCACCAGCCCCGTGACCCACATGATCGCGAGCAAGACAGGATAGAGGCCAGCGCGCCGCGTCTTCGTCCGCGACTGCACCGCGCCGACCACAGCCCAAAGCAACGTGACCGCCCCCATGACGAGCGCTCCGGCATTGAGCCATGCAGCGAAATTGCTCCACTGCATTTCCGAGCTGGTGAGGAAGGTGATGTCTGCGATCAGCGCGCCTGTGAACAATGCAACGGGAAAGGCCAACAGCAGGGCGTGTAGCGGGTGAAGCAGCGACCGGGGCGCCGTAGATAGGGTGTTCATGAAGGGGCTCTCCAGACAGGAGCGAAGATCATGAACGGGGAATGCCCGGGATGGCTGACCGGTTCCGCTCCACACCGTTGAAAACGGGGATTTGTTGCGCCGCAGAAATGTTTGAACCTTGATGGCCGTTGCGGGTTCGGCAGAGACAGGGACTGCGACAGGGGTAAGATATACAGGCATGGTGCGCGGACTTATTCTGGCCATGCTGATCCTTGGGCTGGGTGGATGCAACGCGCACCAATCCACCTTTGCCGTGTTTGGCGCGGACGCCCGATCGATACGGCTGATCGCGATCATTCTGACGGTCGGCGCCGTGCTGATCCTGCTGGCTACCACCGCCCTTTATGTCCGCGCCATCCGCGCGCCAGAAGGCACGATCAATCACCGGCAGGGCATGACGCTCGTCCTGTGGCTGGGCGCGATCGGGCCGACGATCATTCTGACCGCACTTTTGCTCTTTGCGCTTCCTGCCATGCGACCGCGCACCGCTAACCCCAGCGACCTTGTGATCCGGGTTGAAGGTGAGCAATTTTGGTGGCGGGTGGCCTATGCCGTGCCCGGCGGACGCACAGCGCTGCTGTCGGCCAATGAGGTACGACTGCCCGTCGGGCGCACCGTCGTCTTCGAACTGACGGCTAGCGATGTCGTGCATAGTTTCTGGGTCCCCGGGCTTGGCGGCAAAATGGACATGATACCAGGCCGGACGAATCAGCTGGTGGTGAAGGCAGAGAAAGCCGGGCGCTTCCGCGGGGTCTGCGCTGAATTTTGTGGGCTTAGCCATGCGCTGATGGCGTTTGATGTGATCGCGATGGAGCCGAAGGCATTTGACGCATGGCTCGCACAAGCCCGCGCCGTCGTTCCTCCGCCCGCCATCGCCACCCCCGGCCGCACCCTGTTCGACCAACATGGCTGCGGGGGATGCCATGCCATCCGGCTCACGCCCCATAGCGGCATTGTTGGTCCCGATCTGACCCGGTTTGGCGAACGGGCGACGCTGGGCGCGGGTATATTGCTGCCGACGATGGAAAATCTCGCAGCCTTCATCCGCGCACCGCAGGCCGCCAAGCCCGGCGCACGAATGCCTGCCTATCCTCAACTAAGCGAAGCCGACGCACTTGCCATCGCCACCTACCTCAAGGCGCTCAAATGAGCTTACACGACCAAGACGATCCCGCGCTGCGGTCCGCACAGGAAGATCGACTGCGGGCCGTCTGGGCGCCGCCCAGGGGCCTGTTCCTGCGCTGGACCGACTGTAACAATAACCGTGTCGGCGTCTGGTATGTATTGACCGCCTTTGGATTCATGCTGTTTGCAGGCGTGCTGGCGCTCATCATGCGGACCCAACTGGCCGTGCCGGACAATGATCTGGTTGGTCCGAACAGCTTCAATCAGCTGTTCACCCTGCACGGCTCGATGATGATGTTCCTGTTTGCCGTGCCGATGTTCGAGGCGGTGTCGATCATCCTGCTACCCCAGTTGCTGGGCGCGCGCGACCTCCCCTTCCCGCGCCTTTCCGCCTTCGGCTACTGGTCTTTTCTCATCGGTGGCCTGTTCGTCGGCGGCTCCATCTTCTTCAACGCCGCGCCCGATGGCGGATGGTTCATGTATCCGCCGCTAACGACCCGGAGGGATCTTTCGGGCCTTGGCGCCGACATATGGATGCTCGGCCTTTCCTTCATCGAAGTGTCATCAGTCGCCGCCGCTGTCGAGCTGATCGTCGGCGTTCTCAAATGTCGCCCGCCGGGCATGCGATTGAACCTTATGCCGCTCTATGCCTGGTATATCCTTGTCGTCGCGGTGATGATCCTGTTCGCTTTCCCCCCGCTGATCGCAGGCGACATATTGTTCGAGATGGAGCGGCTGCTGAACTGGCCCTTCTTTGACGCCAGTCGGGGCGGCGACCCGCTGCTGTGGCAGCACCTCTTCTGGATATTTGGCCACCCCGAAGTCTATATCGTCTTCCTTCCCTCTATCGCCCTGTTCGCGATGCTGGTTCCCACCTTTGCGAACCGGCACCTGCTGGGCTACCCATGGATCGTGCTGGCGGCAGTGGGCACTGCCTTCCTGTCGTTCGGCCTGTGGGTCCATCATATGTTCACGACGGGCCTGCCCAAAATCAGCCTCGCATTTTTCTCCGCCGCGTCGGAAGCAGTCGCGATTCCGACCGGCGTGCAGATTTTCGTGTTCATCGCCACGATATGGGCGGGGCGCGTAACCTGGTCGACGCCTCTGCTCTACGCGACAGGAAGCCTTGGCATCTTCGTGATCGGCGGACTCACCGGCGTGATGGTGGCGGTGGCGCCATTCGACTGGCAGGCGCACGACACCTATTTCGTGGTCGCGCATCTCCATTATGTTCTCATCGGCGGGACGTTGATGCCGCTATTTGCTGGCCTCTATTATTATTGGCCGCTGGTGACCGGTAAGAAACTGTCCGACCGGCTGGGCCGCATCGCCTTCTGGATGCTGTTCGCCGGCGCAAACATCGCTTTCTTCCCCATGCATCTGTCTGGCCTGATGGGTATGCCGCGCCGGGTCTTCACCTATCCCGCCGAGCTGGGCCTTGGCGGCCTCAACATGGCGTCGACACTCGGCGCCTACCTGTTTGCGGCCGGTGTCGCCATCATCTGCGTCGATCTTTGCCTGTCTCCGCGGCGGACGAAAGCAACCCGTAATCCCTGGGGTGCAGGCACGCTGGAATGGCTTGCCCATCCCGATGACGAGGATTGGGGCATTCGGTCCGTCCCTTTGATCGAAAGCCGCTATCCGATCTGGGACCAGCAAGATTTCGTGAGAAAAGTGGACGAAGGCCGCTTCTTCCTGCCCGATGCGGAGGAAGGTCGGCGCGAGACGATCGTGACGACGGTGCTGGACGCGCGCCCGCTGGCGGTAATCCGGCTCGGCACGCCAAGCTGGAAACCGATGCTGACCGCCGTCGCACTTGGTGGCGTATTCATCCTAACCACTTATCATCTCTACTGGGCGGCGCTGGTGTGTGGCTTCGCCACCCTCGCCTGTACGATCTGGTGGCTGTGGACCGGCACGGCCGAAATCCCGGAAAAGCCTTGCAAGCCGATCGGCCACGGCATCGAACTGCCGCTCTATCTGTCCGGCCCCTCGGCGCCCGGATGGTGGGCGATGTTCATCACGATGATGGCTGACGCCACCGCCTTTTCAGGCCTCGTTTTCGGCTATTTTTTCTTCTGGACGCGCCATGCAGACTTTCCGCCAGCTGGCATGGCGGATCTCCCCTGCACCTTCTGGCCGATGGTCGCGATGGGGCTGGGCCTGACAAGCTGGCTGGCGACCCTGGCCGCGCGGGAAGTCCATGCGCGCAAAGGCGTCATGTTTGCCCGACTGCTCCTGATCGTGGGTATGGCCGCCAGCCTCGCCGGCATCGGCGCGGGGCTTGCCGGGCCGTGGGATATGGCCCCGCAGGCGCATAGCTACCCCGCGATCGTCTGGACGCTGGTGATCTGGACCACCGCGCATTCCGGCATAGCGGCCATCATGCAGGCTTACGCCCTTGCCCGAAGCCTCGCCGGGCGCATGGACCCGGTCCATGACGCAGATCTGCGCAACGTCACCGTTTATATGCATTTCTTCGCGCTCACCGCCATCGTCACATATGCCGTCATCGGCCTGTTCCCGGAGGTGGCATGAGCGATCGTCGCCCGCATTGGTCCGAACGGCTGAGGGTTACGCTCTGGACCCTGATCGTACCGCCAACGATCTGGGCCGGGCATTTCCTCTTTTCCTATCTCTGGGCTGCGATCTCCTGCGCAAAAGTAGGCGAGTTCGCGACCTTCCCGACACTCTTCGTTGTAGGCACGGTGATCGCGCTGCTGCTGATCGCACTGTCCGGCTGGGTCGCCTGGAATCAGGGCCGCATGGCCGGCGGCAGCGCACCGCACGAGGATTCAACCGACATTGACAGGCTACGCTTCTTAGCCAAATCGACCCTCCTTCTGGCCGGCCTTAGCTTTACAGGCGTGCTCTTCACGGCCCTCCCCGTTATCTTTCTGCCGGAATGTACATGAAGCGGGCCGCCTTCCTCACAGGCATTGCTCTGCTGCCGCTTGGCTGGCTGATGGCGGCCGGAAATTTCGGCATGATCGGTCATATGGCAGGGCATATGGTCGCGGTCGCCATCGCCGCTCCGCTGATCGCGTGGGGGCTGTCGGAAAGCCAGCTTGATCCTGCGCGCACGTGGCCACGCCTCGTCTCGCCCATGACGATGATGCTGCTGGAACTTGTGATTGTCTGGCTCTGGCATCTGCCTGCCCTGCGCTATGCCGCACAAACGCCGGTCATCATGGTCGCCGAACAGGCGAGCTTTCTCCTTGCCGGCTGGATGCTCTGGTCATCGGTCTTTCATGCTCCGCAGCGCGCCAGCGGCATCGGCGCGCTGTTGCTGACCTCAATGCACATGACCCTGCTGGGCGTCCTGATCGGGCTCGCGCCCCGGCAACTCTATCCAGCCATGCACCATGCTGGCATGGATGCGATGACCGACCAGCAACTGGGTGGAGTCGTAATGCTGCTCATCGGTGCGGCAAGCTATTTCATCGGAGGGCTGGTCCTCCTCGGCAGTTTGCTGCGCGATCGGGGGCGCATGATCCCATGAATGTCCGTGTCACATGGAAACGTCTGGCGCTGGCGGCTGCGATCATAGGAACAGCCGCCATGCTCTTCGCCTGGTCTGGTGCGACGCAGGTGTCCGCGTCCTCGGGACACTGGCGCATCACAGACTGGTTCCTTCATTGGGTCATGCGCAACAGCGTGCGAACATATTCAAGCCTGCAGACGCCCAAAGAGGTCAGCTCGGAAGAAGGGCTGGTCAGTGCGGCGGGCCATTTTCGGCAGGCCTGCCAAGTGTGTCACGGCGCGCCCGGCGTCCGCCCTTCGCCCGTCATGCAGGCGGCAACCCCGCCCGCACCCGACCTGTCCGTCACCGCGAAAGAATGGAGTGACCGCGAACTCTTCTGGATCATCCGCCATGGCGTTAAATTCACCGCCATGCCCGCCTGGCCCGCAGGAGAGCGCGAGGATGAAATACGTCATATGGTCGCGTTCGTACGTCGCCTGCCCGAAATGACGCCGCAGCAATATCGGGTGCTTTCCGAACAGGCCGATAGCACTGCCCTGCCCGGCGTGCGACCGGGCGTGCTGTCCAATTGCACCGCATGCCACGGCACCGATGGACGCGGGCGCAAGCAGGACAATATCCCGATACTCGGCGGCCAGAGCCCGGCCTATCTTCTTCGTGCGCTGAGATCCTACGCTAATGGCACCCGCAGGAGCGCCGTCATGCAGGCCGCCGCTGCGTCGCTGACGCCTGTCGAGATGGAGCAGCTTGCCACCCACTTCGCTGCGATGCCGGGACTTTCCGCAGTAGGCCACTCCGATAATCGCCTGATCACCGACGGAGATCGGGGCCGCCAGTTGCCCGCGTGTCGAAGCTGCCATGCCCCAGGCAAAACGGCCCCGATCCTTTCCGGACAAAAACAGGCCTATCTACGGACACGAATGCTACAATGGCGCGGTGACCCAACCGTTGTCGACGCTCGCAAGCCAGCAGACACGATGCCAGTCATCGCACGGCGCGTCTCGACGGACGAGATCGAAGCTGTCGCGACGGCTTTCGCGCAGTCAGCTCAAAGGAAATGATAATGGCCTGTTCCAACGCTCAGCTTCCAGGGAACAGGTCATGGCTTCCATCGTTACGCGTCGCACTGGCAAATTGGCTTCGCCAAACGGAGGAAAGATCATGTCGAACAACCGATCGGATATGTCCGGCATCGCAGCATGGGATGATCAGGATCTGGCCGAGGCTCATTTGCTCATCACCACGATGGTCGATTATGCGCCTGCCGACCAGGCCATATTCGAAGAACTTCATCGCCGTGCGACGGGCGGTATCAGGTCCGACGCGCAGGTTCGACCTTGGCCGCGGCTGTGGACGTTCACAGATATCGCATGATCTTCAAGACTGAGATATCGGCCCTATCAAACAATGACCTCTTCCAATGACAGCAGGCGCGATGCCGATTATCTGATCGACATGGCATCCATCTTCTCCCCTATTCCTGCGGCCGCGCAATCGATGGCCGTTGCGATCGATGCGTTCGACTGGTCGAGTACGCCACTGGGTGAGCGCACCCGCTGGCCAATATCGTTGCGGACGTCGATTGATATGATGCTGGCATCCCGCTTTGCCATGTGCCTCGTCTGGGGACCGCAACGCACCTTCCTTTATAATGACGCATACGCACCCTTCCTGGGCCTCCGGCATCCCACGGCTTTGGGGCAGCCGATGGAAGAGGTGTGGCCGGAAATCTGGTCGGATCTCGAACCGCTGATCGAGCAGACAATGCGTGGAGAGACGGTTGCCATAGAGGATTTCCACCTTGTCATGACTCGCCACGGTGCCGCCGAAGATACGTGGTGGAGTTTTTCCTACAGCCCGCTGCGCGACGACAATGGCGAAATCATCGGTCTGCTCGATATCGCGGTGGATACGACGCAGAAATTTACCGATGCCCGCCGGATCGCCGCAGAACGCGAGAAGCTGTCCGACAGCGAAAACCGCTTCCGTGCATTGGTCAATGCGACTTCCGACGTCATCTACCAGATGAGCGCGGACTGGCAGGAGATGCGGCAGCTTGATGGCCGCAGCTTTCTTGCAGATATGCAAAGCCCTTCGGTGCGGTGGATCGAAGCCTATATCCCTGACGAGGATCGGCCCGCCGTGCTGGACGCGATCCGGCAAGCGATCGAGAACAAGTCCCCCTTCATGATCGAACATCGGGTATATCAGGCCGATGGTGCCATCGGTTGGACGGCGTCACGCGCCGTGCCCATTCTGGGCGCCGATGGCGAGATCGTGGAGTGGTTCGGCACCGCCACCGACGTCACCGAAGCCCATAGCGCCCGCGCCGCCTTGGCGACCAGCCGCGAAAAGCTGGAACTGGCGACCCGCGCTGCGAGGATGGGACAGTTCGACTTCTGGCCACAGACAGGTCAACTCGATTGGGACGATCGATGCCGCGAGCTTTTCGGCCTCTCGCCGGGCACGTCAGTCAGCTATGAAAGCGCCTTTCTTGCTGGTCTGCATCCCCAGGATCGTGATGCGGCCGACGCGGCCGTCGGCGCAGCACTCGATCCGAAAGGCAGCCAAATTTTCGACACCGAATATCGCACGATCGGGGTCGAAGATGGGCTGGAACGCCATATCCATGCGCAAGGGATCGCCCTTTTTGACAAAGACATGCCTATCCGCCTGATCGGCACAGTGCAGGACGTTACCGCCGACCGCCGCCGTCAGGCCGCATTGTGCGAGGTCGAGGAACGGCTGCGTCTGGCAGGGCGGGCGACCAACGACGCGGTATGGGACTGGGATCTGCGCGGCAATCATGTCACCTGGAACGTGGCGCTGGAAGACGCCTATGGCCATGACCTCACCCTGGTCAAACCGACCGGCGAATGGTGGCTGGACCATATCCATCCCGATGACCGTGGCCGGATCAGCGACAGCATCCATCATGTGATCGACGGTGACGGCACCGACTGGAGCGACGAATATCGCTTCGCGCGTGGTGACGGCAGCTATGCCGATATCTTCGACCGCGGTTTCGTGCTGCGGGATGGCGCCGGCGCGCCACTGCGCATGGTCGGCGCCATGCTGGATGTGTCTGCTCGCAAGGCCGTCGAGCGCCAGCTTGAGGAGGACCGTATCCGGTTGGTGGAGGAGGTCGAGGCGACCACCGCCCAGCGAGACCGCGCAGAAGAAGCGCTGCGCCAGTCGCAGAAAATGGAGGCGGTCGGTCAGCTTACCGGCGGCCTTGCCCATGATTTCAATAATTTGCTGACCGGCATTTCCGGCGCGCTGGAGATGATGCAAATGCGCATCGCGCAGGGCCGTGTTGGCGAACTGGACAAATATCAGGTCGCCGCACAAGGCGCGGTCCGGCGAGCGGCAGCGCTTACACATCGGCTGTTAGCTTTTTCGCGACGCCAGACGCTCGATCCAAAGCCCACCAACGTGAACCGCTTGATCTTCGATATCGAAGAATTAATCCGGCGGACGGTAGGCCCGCAGGTCGAGGTCGAAACTGTAGGCAAAGCCGGTGTGTGGATGACGCTGGTCGATCCGAACCAGCTTGAAAACGCGCTCCTGAACCTGTGCATCAATGCCCGCGACGCGATGCCGCATGGCGGCCGCATCACGATCGAGACGGCGAACAAGTGGCTCGACGCACCGGCCGCGCGCGAGCGCGACCTTGATCCGGGGCAATATGTGTCGGTCTGCGTTACCGACACCGGAACGGGCATGACACCCGAGGTGATATCCCGCGCATTCGATCCCTTTTTCACAACCAAGCCCCTGGGCGAAGGTACCGGCCTTGGTCTGTCGATGATCTACGGCTTTGCCCGCCAGTCTGGCGGGCAGGTCCGTATCTACAGCGAAATCGACCTCGGCACAACGATGTGCATCTATATCCCCCGCTTCCTGTCGGACGAAGAGGAAGGATTGGATATCGCATTGTCCGAACCAGCCGCATCGGCGCTGGTCGCGGATCGGGAGCATAGTCGCGGTTGCGTTCTGGTCGTCGATGACGAACCGACAGTGCGCATGCTGGTCGTGGAAATCGCGGAAGAACTTGGCTTCCAGGTTCTTGAAGCCATGGACGGTCCCAGCGCGATGCGCATCCTGCAATCACACAGCGGCATCGACCTGCTGATTACGGACGTCGGGCTGCCCGGCGGCATGAACGGGCGGCAGGTCGCCGATGCGGCGCTCAGCCTCAGCCTTGATCTCAAGATATTATTTATCACCGGCTATGCCGAAAATGCGGTGATCGGAAATGGTCAGCTCGCGCCGAACATGGCGCTTGTGACAAAACCATTTGCGATGGATGTGCTGGCGCAGCGGATATTGGAGATCATGGCGTAAGGCGTTGCCACGCCGGCCATATGATATTGGCGTCCTTTATTGATCCCTTTGCCGTTCACGGCGTTGTCACCCGACAGCAAAGGAACAGCAATGATGATGCAGGCGGCTAGCGGCCTCGTTAAATATCATGGTCGGAGGACCAGAACTGCATCGCAGCCGGTCGCAAAATCGGTCGTCCCCTCCGCTTTACATCCTTCCAGCCACTCGCAAGCAGCGGCGCTGGGGCGCGCATGATCCGCATCGCCCTGTTGGCCTGCCTGACGCTCGGCGCGTGCGATGCCCTGCCCCGCGATCCGGAGGGGACTTCACAACGCATTGCCACTCAGGGCCATTTTCTGGTTGGTACGACCGACCCGTCGGCCCGCACCGCAAGCGAGACCGGGAAATTGATCAAAGAAATCGAAAGGCGGACCGGCGCCCGGTCGCAATGGGTCGATGGCGCGGGAGAGGCGCTGCTGAAGCGGCTGGATGGCGGCAGCCTTGACCTGGCCGTTGGCCGTTTCGCCGAGACAAGCCCATGGCTGACCGACGTCGGTTTCGGGCCGCCCCTCTCTGCGTCGGGGGTGAAGGGCGATAGGATCGAACTGAAGGCCGCGATGCGCAATGGCGAGAGTCGCTGGATCATGACCGTCGAGCGCGCCAGCCGCGCCATATCGGCAGAGGCACGGGCACAATGAGCGACAACAGTCTGCCGGACGAACTGTCCGAGACCATGGCGAAAGCCATCCGCCTGGAATATTGGAACATCTTCTGGACGCTGACCGTCATCGTTACGATGGGGCTGGTATTGGGCCAGAGCCAGACGATGAAGACCGCCTGGATTGAGGATACGCTGGGTCTGGTTCCGCCGATCATGTTCCTGATCGCCGCCCATTTGGAGCGCAATGCAGGCCGCTCGCGCCCTTTCCCCTTCGCCTTTGAGCGGGTCAATGGCCTCGGCTTCTTCGTAGCAGCGGTTGCATTGACGGCGGTTGGCGGGCTGCTGCTTTACAATGCGATCATGGCGCTCGCTAGCGCGGAGCATGCGACCGTAGGATCGATCGTCATTCTTGGGCAGGATATCTGGCTCGGCTGGCTGATGATAGCGGCACAGCTTTATTCCCTGATCCCGCCGCTGTTCATAGGGCGCAAGGAACTGCCGCTGGCGGAAAAGCTCAACGACAAGTTGCTGCACACCGACGCTCTGATGAACAAGGCCAACTGGCTGACCGGTGCGGCGGGCCTCGCCGGCATCATCGGGCTGGGTCTGGGCTGGTGGTGGGCCGATGCTTTGGCAGCTGCCATCATCTCGGTCGATGTCATCAATGACGGCTTCAAGGCCTTGCGGTCATCCACGGCCGAACTGGTCGACGGTTTTCCGCGCGCGCTTTCCAGCACTAACCTTTCAGAAGACGCCGAGAAGGTACGGGACCGTCTGCAAGCGGAGTTTCCCGGAGCCGATATCCGCCTCCGGGAAACCGGCCGTCTTATCCGCGCCGAAGTGCATGATACCCATGCGCCCAGCGAGTGCCGTCATCCGCGACATTACTGGCCTGGGCATGATGATCGCGCCTGGCGGCTTGCGCAGGTCAGCTTCATCCCACCCATCGAGGCTAACGACTAGAAAGGTCTTGGCTGAACCAGAGCATCGCTGCGTTTCTCCGGCCGGATATAGATGGATGTGAGTTCGGGCACGGCCGCCTTCATCTCGGCCTCTATCGTTTCGATCAGGCTTTCTGCCTCACCCATGGGCAGATGATCGTCAAAGTCCGCACTGATTGCGACGAAGACCGCATCGGGTGCGGTATGGATCGTGCGGACATGATTGACCGCCGTCACCGCCGCCCGGGTCTCAAGGATTCGCCAGACAGTCGCGATGATGGCATGATCGGCGCTCTCGCCGATCAGCAGGCCCTTGGCTTCCCTGGCAAGGAGCACCGCGACCATCGCCAGGATAAGGCCGATGGCGATCGAGGCGACGCCGTCGATCCGCGGATCGGCATAATGATGGCTCGCCCATACGCCAGCCCCCGCAATGAACAGGCCAACCAGCGCCGCGCTGTCCTCGAACAAGACGATGAACCCGGCCGGATCCTTGGACCGGCGGATCGACTGCCACCAGCCGCTTGCGCCTCGCTTCCCGTTGAATTCACGAACGGCCAGGGCCCAGCTTGCCCCCTCCAGCAGCACAGCAATACCCAGCACCACATAATTGATGGTCGGATCGCGCAACGGCTCAGGATCGGCGATATGCAGCCAGCCTTCATAGATGGAGACGCCCGCCCCGACCGCGAAGATCAGGATCGCGACGACGAACGCCCAGAAATAAAGCTCGCGACCATAGCCGAAAGGATGGGCGGCATCGGGCGGTCGCGCGGATTTCGCCTGACCGTAGAGCAGCAGCACCTGATTGCCGCTGTCGACCAGTGAGTGGACGCCCTCCGTCAGCATGGAGGATGATCCGCTGATCCCCGCCGCGATGAACTTGGCGATCGCTATACCGACATTGGCCAGCAATGCGCCATAGAGGACGATATTGGCGCGAAAACCACCCGCCGCCTTGCTATCTGCCACCACCGTCAACCGGGATAGGGTTGGGACCGGAGCAGCCCGGTGAGATGGGCGGCATTGCCTGCCACCATATTTGCGGTCTTCGTCACCATGTCCGGTGTATCCTTCAGATCCTTGAAGTCGGTCGATCCCATCGCCTCGCCTACCCAATAGCAGGCTGCGACCGCAGGAATCGTCCAGCCGCCATCGTTCAACGCCTGAAAAAGCTGGGCGGAGCAGAAATGCGCGCCATCCTCATTGCCTACGATCGCCGCGACCGCGACCTTGCCATAGCTTGGCATCCGGCCCTGATCGTCGGTTTCGGACAGGAAGGCATCCATCCGTTCCAGCACGCGCTTGGCAACACTGCTGATCTGCCCCATCCAGATGGGACCGCCAAAGATCAATATGTCATGGGCAAGGATTTTAGTCCGCAGCGCCGGCCAGTCATCGCCCTCCCCCTCGTCTGAGGTGACGCCCGGCTTGATGTCGAGCGCGGCTACCCGCACCGTTTCAGTCACGGTCACGCCCCGATCCGCAAAGACTTTCTGCAACACTGCGACCATCGCGTCGGTAGAGGACGCCTCGCTCGCGTCGGACTTCAATGTGCAGTTGAGGGCAAGAGCCTTGAGCGCCATCGCATATCTCCGGTTAATCTGGATCGGTATGATTTTTGCTGAACGCTTTGGCTGACCGTCTGTTCTCTCCTGCAAAGGAGAAAATCATGAGCGACACCCACGAGATGATCCACGAAGATGCCCTGCCCGGTCACGAAAGCCGGCTGGAGCCAAAGCCCGAATGGCAGCCTCGCTATCCCGGATCGGGTCGGTTGCAGGGCAAGGTCGCCATCATCACCGGCGCGGACAGTGGTATCGGCCGGGCCGTGGCGGCACTTTATGCGCGGGAAGGCGCGGACATCGCCATCGTCTATCTGCTGGAGGATGACGATGCGGCAGAAACGAAGCGCATCGTCGAGGCTGAAGGGCAGCGCGCCATCACCATCCGTACCGACATTGGCGAGAAGGCGAACTGCGATGCTGTTGTCGCTAAAACGATAGAGGCATTTGGGCAGATCGACATATTGGTCAACAATGCTGGCGAGCAGCATCCCGACAAGGACATTACCGATATCAGCGAGGACCAGCTTCGCCGGACGTTCCAGACCAACATTTTCGCCATGTTCTTCCTGACCCAGGCAGCGCGCCTCCACCTGAAAGCCGGCGCAGTGATCGTCAACTGCACCAGCGTCACCATGTATCAGGGGAGCAGCGAATTGCTGGATTATAGTTCGACCAAAGGCGCGATCACGGCTTTTACCCGATCACTATCGGAGAATCTGGTTGGTGAAGGCATTCGCGTCAATGCCGTCGCGCCGGGCCCGATCTGGACACCGCTCAATCCGTGCGGCGGAGCCAGCCCGGAAAAGCTGGAGCATTTTGGCGAGAGCACGCCCATGGGCAGACCCGGTCAGCCAAATGAGGTCGCACCGTCCTTCCTGTTCCTGGCCTGTGACGACGCCAGCTATATGTCAGGGCAGGTACTGCACCCCAATGGCGGGACGATCGTGAATGGGTAGTGCCTGAATGCCGCGCCGGCTCTCATCAATGTTGAGCCGGATTACGGCACCCGGCGTCCGACAACCAGATTGTAGACCAGCACTATTAGCGCCACGACGAGGAGCAAGTGGATCAAGCCACCGCCCACCGGGATGACAAATGCGCCAAGAGCCCACAAAATGAGCAGGATCAGGATAAGCGTCCAAAGCATGATCTCTCTCCCATGAACGGGTTATAGATTGTCAATCGTTACGCCCTTCGATTGTTCCGCTCGGTAGCCGATAGCCGCGAGTAGCATTTTGCCGTTCAGCAGGTGGACAAGGTCCCAGCAGGATGTGAAAGGCTGAAGGGTCCCAATTGGTCGTAGCGTATCTGATTCCCGCGTCGCGCGTTGTGCTACGCATGACAGACAGCTTCGCTCTGGTTCCCCATTTCATCACCCTGTCGATTGCTTATGCGCTGGCCATTCCGATTGGCTGGAATCGGGAGAAGGAAGAACGAAGCGCCGGCATCAGAACCTTCCCGCTGGTGGCGGTTGCGAGTTGCGGCTTCGTCCAGGCGGTTGAAACCATGATGGCACACGATCTCGCTGCCATTGCCCGCGTCCTTGAGGGGGTAATTGCAGGCATCGGCTTTCTCGGCGGTGGCGCCATTTTGCAGGGCAAGAATACAGTCAAAGGAACGGCGACTGCTGCAAGCTTGTGGGTCACCGGCGCCATCGGCGTCGCGGTGGGCCTCGGTAGCTATGATGTCGCAGTCGTCCTCTCCGTTTTTACCCTTCTGACCTTTTGGATTCTCGCACCGCTCAAATCCGAATCCAACGAGCGTGGCGACTTGAATGACAGCGCCTAACGCAGGAATTCGGCGGTCAGCCTCGACGAGTATGATGGTGTGCGGACCAACCCGCGCTCGATTCCGACATTGATCCATCCGGGCATGCGACGGCGAGTTTGCGTTGTTGCACAGTCCGTCTTGCTACCTCCCTGACCATCGATGGCACTGACGCCCGCCAAAAGCGTTGGTCCAGGAGAATATGAAAGGAACGAAATGCCGCATCATAAAGAACGAGAAGCCCGTAAACCCACTGTCACCCTCGCGCTTTATCTCTTTGTTGCCTCCATCGTCGCCGCCATTCTGGTCTTCGCCTGGACCGGCATGCACGCCTGACCGGCCCCTGCCCCAAATCCCCCCCCTGACGTGGGCAAATATAGACTTGGCCTCAGGAGAAGCTTGTGCACAAATTATTGATTGCTGGTTCTATCATCGCCTCATCGCTGGTGCTGGCGGGCTGCCAAAAATCAGCACCAGATAATGGCACTGCCTCCGCTGTCGATGGCCGCTGGAGCGAAGCCAATATCTCCGATCTCAAACGCGCTATCGACCAACGTGCCGCACATGGCCTCGACCATCTTTCTTTCGATTTCACGACGAAAGACGAGACAGCGCTCACCCAGACGGCAATACGTTTTGCGTCCGCCCTTGCGCAGGGCAATGCCGATCCGACTAAGCTGTATAGGGTCTACACGCTTGCACGGCCGACGATCGATCTGCGCGCGGGCCTGACCAAGGCGATGGCCGACGGCAACGTCTACGACTGGCTCAAAGGCCTGGCGCCCCAGACCGATAATTATCGCGGCCTTTCGAAAGCCTATGTGGCGTTGACCAAAGCGAAGACGGGCCCAGAGCCGACTATCCCGGCAGTGAGCAAGCCGATCCGGCCCGGCGAAGTGGATGAACGCATGCCCGCGATCGCGCGGGCCCTCATAGCGTCCGACTATCTCGACAAGGCGCAAGGCTCAGGCAACGGTTATAATGATGCGATGGTCAGAGCGGTAAAGCGCATGCAGACCGACTTCGGCATCGATCCGGATGGCGAGATTGGCGAGCGGGCGCTTGAGATCCTCAACCTGTCGGATGCCGATAAGGCGAAGACGCTTGCCGTCGCGATGGAGCGCGAACGCTGGCTTGAGAGAAGCCCGCCAGCTACACGCATCGACGTTAATCTTGCGACCGCACGACTGACCTACTGGCGGGATGGCAAGGTAACTGATGTCCGCAAAGTCGTGGTCGGTGAACCGGACACCGAAACACCGCAACTTGGGTCTCCCATCTACCAGCTGGTCGCCAACCCGACCTGGACCGTTCCACGCTCGATCGAGAAGAAGGAACTGGCTGCCAAGGGCGCCGCCTATTTCCGCCAGAACAACATGACTCGCAAGGATGGCTGGATCGTACAGCAGCCAGGGCCGAAAAACTCCCTTGGCCTGGTGAAGTTCGACATGAAGAATGAGCATCAAATCTATCTGCACGACACCCCGGCCAAGCAACTGTTCGCAGAAGTCCAGCGTCAGCGCAGCCATGGCTGTATCCGGGTCGAGGACGCGCTTGGCTTTGCGGCCATGTTAGCGAAGGATGCGGGGATCACTGACCAGTGGAACAAGGCGCGCGCGACCGGCAAGGAAAGCTTCGTATCGCTTCCCCATGAAATCCCCGTGCGCCTTTTCTACCAGACCATATTGTTCGATGACGAAGGGCAGCCGGTTTACCGAGCCGATCCCTATGGCTGGAACGATCCGGTTTCGGTGGCTTTGGGCTTCAAGGCGGGCAGCGGCGCCAGGTTGAAGCCGTCAGGCATGGACGTCGGCCCGTAATGGTTAGGTAAGTTGGAGAGACCGGCATGGCACGACAAGGCGCCATGCCGGTCTCGTCAGGCCACGAACTGAGCTATCGTTTCAGGCGTGATCATCTGCGCAAGGCGCGCAGCATCCCAGTTGCTCAGTCGAATGCAGCCATGGCTTTCCGATCGGCCAATCGTCGAAGGTTCGGGTGTTCCGTGAATGCCGTAATGGGGCTTGTCGAGGTCGATCCAGACTACGCCAACCGGGCTGTTCGGGCCTGGCGCAAGCTGCGCCTTTTCATCCCCCTTGCTCGAGTCCCAGAACAGGTCGGGATTATAATGATAGGTGGGCAGGAATGCCGTGCCCTTGATCGCCCATTTACCGAGCGGCAGCGGATCATGCTCGCTGCCGGTGGTGGCAGGAAATTGCGCCACGAGCCTGTCCGCAGCATCATAGACCTTGAGGAGACTTTGCGCCTTGCTAACTTCGATCCTTGCTGCCCTGGGCTGTTTCGCGCCGATATTCAGGGTCGCAAGCATCTGCCGCCATTTAAGATCCATCGCTTCATCATAGGCCTTGTCTGCCGGGATGAGGCCGGGAAGGATCAAAGTCTGTCCGGGCCTGGGATTTGAAAGGCCACGGTTGAGAGCGAACAAAGTGCCTGGCGTCGTGTGGAAGCGCTCGGCAAGCCGTTCAATGACATCGCGATAGCCCAGATAGGGAAGTCCAGCCTGGTCTGCGATGCGGCGCGGCAAATCGGGCGTGAAGGAGGCGTCCAGCGCATCATCCTTGAGGAGCATGCGAATGACGGTCGGGGCTGCACCTTGCCGCAGTCCGGCAAAGCTCGCTGCATCGAGCTTTCCGGATGGATCGATCCCATGAGCCTGTTGGAAAGCGGTCAGGGCAGCGACAAAGAACCGGCCATGGCGGCCGTCGATCACGCCGGGCCCGAAGCCGGCGCGATCGAGGAGAACCTGCGCTTCGAAGACTTGGCTATCCATGCTGGCAGGCAGGCTGACATGCGCCCCAGTCTGATCGATCAATGGCTGGGCAAAAGTGGAGGAACCGCCAAAAATGAGACCAATGGAGGCGAAGAACCATTGCATAGCGTCGTGATTGCGATCGCCCCCGCCCATCAGCAGCAGCCCGCCCGACACCGGATCGGGCGTGGGCGTGGTCAGCTTGCCCAGGCTGTAATGGCGATAGGCCGCCTCCTTCGCCTGCGCCCCAGAACCCATAGCTGCCATGCTAGTCGCCACGGCGGCCAACGCGATCAGGGCCTTCAGCCTGCGCCGCATATCAATCTCCTTCTTTCGATATGCGCATTTTCATGTCACATATTGTCCACGAAAACGAGAAGATGACGTGGAACCCGCCTTTTCATCACCGAATAAAATCCCTATGTGATAGTCGCATAGGAAACGCTGGAAAGCGGCCTTTGTCTCCCTGAGCAAATATCGGGACCAACGAAAATTTATGAACTTTGATCGACGGTCGGTGCTGTTTGGCGCCGCTGCCTGTGGCGCGAGCCAGCTTTTCTCGGCGGTCGCATGGGCTGCCATTCCTGAAAGGCGTTTGCTGTTCCACAACACGCATAATGGCGAGCGCGTGGATGTCTGCTATTATTCCGGGGGACGGTTCCGCTCGTCCGGGATTGCTGAGCTCAACCATTTTCTGCGCGACTGGCGCACTAATGATGTGACGCGCATCGATACCAAACTCTTCGACACTCTGGTCCAGCTTCAACATGCAACCGGCGCAGACAAGCGCGCGCCTTTTTCCCTGATTTCGGGCTACCGCTCGCCTCGTACCAACGGCAGGCTGCATCGCACCACGTCTGGCGTCGCGTCGAAAAGCCAGCATATGCTCGGCAAGGCGGTCGACATTAATCTCAAGAATGTCAGGCTGGCTAACCTGCACAAAGCGGCCTTGTCACTACGCGCGGGCGGCGTTGGCTATTATCCCGAAAGCAATTTCGTCCATGTGGACACCGGACGCATTCGACACTGGTAATAAAAGCGCACGAGGCGGCTACGTGATAAAGGTAATCCTCGCTCGGACACTATCAGCGAGAACAGAATGCTAGACATCCTTTATCGGATGGGGATGAGGGGCAAAGTCACCGTGCACGGCTTTCGGTCCCTCGCGAGCACGGTTCTCAACGAATCTGGCCTTTTCCAGCTCGACTGGATCGAGTTGCAGCTTGCCCACGTACCTCGCGGCGTGCGGGGAATTTACAACTCTGCGCGCTACCTTGAGCATCGGCGCAAGATGCTCAGTTGGTGGGGAGACTATCGACGCAGCGGAAGCGCAATGCAGCGCGCCGTGCGCCGCGCACGAGCTGGCTGACCCTGCGTCGACGGCCCCGCTTCAATGGTTTCAGTCCACCTGGTAGTTCCGCGGGGCTTCCATCCAGCGGCATAGCTCGGACAGACGCCAAGCGACAGCCCTTGGTCCAATGCGCTCAGGCCGGGGAAATGTCCCGGCCTGCATTTCCCGATATATGGAAGCCCTCGGCTTGCCGGTCTTTTCAATGACCTTACCGATGCGCAAAAACTGCTCTTCGAACTCTTTCATGGCATACCAATCATCAAGATCGGTCTGCCCGCCGAAGACATATATGGTCCCGTCTCGCGAACGTTCAAGCCAAGGGCCAAATTCAATGATGATCCACTGCGGAACCATGTTCCTGAAGCCCCGCCCGCTCCCCGAAATCACGGCGCATCGTAAAGGTAAATCATTCATCCCTTTAACCAGGCATTGATCTTAACCAGTTTGCTTGCAAGAGACGCAACTTCTGATGATCCTTGGCGATGAGCGATCGGTGTGGCAATCCATTCCTATCATGGCAAGCGACCGTCCAGCCGACAAAAAGCTGTCGATATCGCCGCAGAAAATTGAGAAAGCTCCCATTCGCGACGTTGCCTCTCGTCCAACGCACGTCGCACATACAGTGTGTCGGAATTATTCGCTCACGCCAGAACCGATCATACGCTGGATTTTTATACCTCTCGCATCGGCAACTTTTCGGCTGAACCAGTCCGCAAGAAAGGCTGTTTCCTTTTCTCCCATTGAAATCAGGCGTTTAATGTGTGCTGGATGTCAAGCGCCGGTATGAGATAACGACCACGGCTGAATGAAAGCATCGCTGTGGATGCTATCATCGATTAGCGGATGCGTGTGGCGACCGGACCTGATATGTTCTCACGCTAATGAGCGTCTCCCTAATCCCGACTCCTGATTTGACACCTGGTCCGCACGTTCCCGACTTCGTGGTGGTCGACGTCGAAACATCCTGTTCGCGCGTAAGCAGCATCTGTCAGATCGGCATTGTAGGGTTCAAGGACGGCGTGGAGACGTTCGAGTACGAGACACTGGTCGACCCGCTTGACCACTTCTCCTCCTTCAATACCCGTATCCACGGCATCACCAGCGATCACGTTATCGGGCAGCCGACCTACGGTCACATCCACGAAATCGTGAACGGTCACCTCGCAGGCCGCGTGACGGTAGCGCACTCCTATTTCGACAAAGGCGCCCTGGGCGCGGCATGCGCTGTTCATTCCCGCGACCCAATCGAGACGCGCTGGCTAGACAGCGTCCGCGTGGCAAAGCAAGCCTGGCCGGAGCTGGCAAGCCATCGCCTGAATGTCCTGGCGAAGTTCCTCGGAGTTCGCCACAAGCACCACGATGCGCTCAGCGACGCCCGCGCTGCTGGGATGGTGATCTTACGCGCCATCGACCATACTGGCATCGAACTGGCGGGTTGGTTGGTACCGGCGAACTTGCGTGCTGGTCCCGCACCAAAACCGGCACTAGTTGGTCCGCTCAAGGGCAAACGTATCGCCATCCTGGGCGCTCCCCGAGACGGGGCGCTGGCGCAGTTTCTCGCTTCAGCCGGTGCACGGGTGGTCGCCGCCGTTGGTTCGACGACGAATATGCTCGTTGTCAGCAACGACCAGCCATTCGGGCGCTTCTACACAGCCAACGTCGATTATCGACGTGCTGACGAGATGCGCCGCGCCAGTTCGGGTATCGAGATCGTGGTAGAAGAAGAGATCCGCGCGCGGCTAAACCTTTCCTCAGTATCCTGATCACCGGCCCGCGAGCTACTTAACGCCGATGCGACCGATGCGTGTTGTCGAGATGGCGCGCAAGCCGAAACTTCAGATCTATAGGACGTGGCCGGCTTCCGTGACTCCTATGTCATTGCGCCTAGCCAGACTGCTGCGCTGAAGGCGTGGGGAAGCGACTCCAACCTGTTGGCGGGGGGATCATTGAAGTTGTGGGCCAGAAGTCGTTGACGCGCGAACCGATCTTGATCGCATCCTATCTATTGAGAGATTTAGTCAATGAAGCGGCAGAGGGATTTCCGCTCGGTTTCAGTAGCCCGACAAACTTAAGCATTCTGTGCGTAATTGCCTGGCGACAAGAGAATAATCAAGAAGCCGATTTGAGGCTCTCTGCTTGCTTGTTCAGCTCCTCAACCTTCACTCTGGCTGCATCGCGAATGGATTTTGCACGCTGTTCCAGTTTATCAGCTTCTGCATCCGCCTCCGCTTCGATGGCACGTCCCTGATCTTCTAGCGCTTCGGCTCGGGAATCGCGGGCTTCCGCAGCGGCCCGATCTGAACGATCTGCCGCTCGACCGGCACGCTCGGCAGGGCCATCCCCTTCATACGGGACGCCAGAAGCGTTGGCAGCGGCCTCATCCCTTGCAGCGCCCGCCTTTTCCTTCGGTCCGTCGCAAGCGGCAATCGTGCAGGTGAACACTGCGGCTGTCATGACCATCGTCGTTGTTTTCATGCTGCACCAATTTCTAGCATCAACGCTCGTTCCTCAGTTTAGGAGACATGATGTATGAGTAACGATCGTGGTTAAAGGAAACGGAACACCGGCCATTTAAGGCGTTGTGGGCGTTTTGCTTACCTCGCGGACATCTTGGTTGGAACCACCTGATGCTCAATCAAAATTGGGCTCGACCGACACCGATTGTGCAATCAGCCGCGCATTGCCGAATGCGGTGAGGAAAGCGATATCCGCTGCGTCCCTGCCCACCCCGATTTTTACCATCGCGGCTTCCTTTGCCATCCCCGTCGGATCCACGAGGTGCCACTCGCCGCCTAGGAATATCTCTGCAACTGCGTGGAAGTCCGGGGGATTTACGCCTAAGGCGTAGACGCTTGCGATTCTGGCAGGGACGCCGGCGGCGCGCGCCAGGCAGATCATAAGGTGGGCGTAGTCGCGACAAATTCCCTGCCGCGAGATGAAGGTGTCGCTCGCTGTCGTTTTAACGTTGCTCGATCCCGGCACATAGCTCAGGTGGCCGTGAACCCAGTCCCGCATCGCCATTATGAGCTCGCCGCCTTCGGCCTTGCCGAATTCGGCATCGACGAACGTGTGGAACCGGTCGGACTCGCAATAGCGCGACGCCAGAAGGTAGGGTACGGTCTCACCTGGGAGCTGATGCGGTGGTACTTTGGGAAGCGTTCTGCAATCAGCTAGCAGGCGATTGACGGTTACGGTTGCCCGATAGTCGACGACCATCTTGCCCGAAAGGCGCAGCCAGATGCGTTCACCAATGCAGTCCTGAGAAGGTACACGCGCGACGTGCTCGGCGTCGGGCAGGATGAGATCTGACCACCCTACGGTCTGCTCGGGAATGGCGGCTGCTTCGACTTGCAAAAGCACATCGGTAGGTTCGTCCAGTTCATAGTCGAGATGCGCATGGATATTCATTTTCATGACGGATGAACCTTTTCGGGCGAAATGGCAGAATAAAATGTGCTCAGGGAGTTGATCGATCGCACAGCGTCGCGGCGAGCTCGATGACATGCCAAAAGCATTGAGGAGGCTGGCGATACACCTGTGCCGCCGATTCGATGTCAGTACTGCTACAGTCGGCCAAGCAGCTCGGCCTTCTTGACGGCATATTCCTCGGCGGTGATGATCTTCTTGTCGTGAAGGCCCGACAGCCCCTCTATTTTGGCAAAGATAGACGCGTGCTCATCTTCTATCCAGCCTCTGGATGGACGATCCTGGGCCGGACCCGTAGTTGAACCCTCAGTGCTGCCCAGCCCCTCTCGAGCGACATCATGCTTTTTTGAAACTAGTTCCGGCGGGCTCGGCTGCGGCTCCAGATGGCTGACCGGCTGAAGGCTAGACAATGACACCGGACCATTCTGGCTCGCCAAAGTTAAGCTCTGACCGTTTCCCTGCTGCTGGGCGAGTCCGGAAATCACATGGTCAGCCGTGTCGTAAATCGTCATGTGACCGTCTGTAACGACTGCGAGCCGCCGGCTTGCCGGAAACACGGCATAGTGCATCTGGTTCTGCGAGCCGGTGGCGGATGGCGTGCCGAGGCCTTCTGGCCAACGAGAAGACGCGCTGGAATCGGCGGAAGATGAGGCTGGCCTAGGCGGCGCAACAAAACTCAGATCCTGGATTGCGGCACGGGCCAAGTCATCGGCGAGTGCACTGATTTTTGCCTTTAGGCCGTTATTAAACATGTCGCCGATCATCAGCATGCCCCCTGTCGACCATTGGCCCATGCCCCCGAGATCTGGATGACTGAATTGTGCCTGATGGCCATTGCCCTCAATGATCGCTTGAAGCAGAACGGATGTCGCATCGGCGCTTACGCCATGTCTTGCAGCAGCCTCAACTGCAAGACGCTCACCTGCTTCTGTCAGCCGGCGAGGCAATGGAGCACCTTGCTGTTTGGTCTGAAAATCCATGCGGGTTGGACGAATGATATCCTCATCGGTTCCTTCCCGTCTTCGACGCCCGCAATGCAACGCTGAGTGCTATAACGTGGGTGGGCCGAACCATCTGGAAGAAATGCGGCCGATCGCCCGATCGATACTCTTGCAGTGGATCGTGATACCGTCGCTGACCGTAGAAACGTCGCAGGCTTGCGCTAGCGGCGATAGATGAGCAGAACCGCGACGACCCAACGCAAGATAAGCCTTCCCGTAAAAACCCCGATCTGCCGGACTGTGCCGGGTCGCTGATAGTAAGCATCTGCGGGCGGCCGTTAGAGCCCTTTCATCCGAGCGACCGTCAAACCGTAACTGATGATGCCCCACAGCTGCTCCCGGGCCTGAACGAGTGCCAAGCCCGGCAATTCGAAAGCGTAAGGATCTGCAATAGTCTCGTGCTATGAACTCGGAGCCTGCAAAGCACAGAGCAAGCAATCTAAAGCGATTTCGTGTCGGGAGGCAGTCTGGGCTCCTGCGCTTCGCCAGCGGCACCCTTTTTCACTGCGCTTTCAAATTTCGACGGATCGGTACCCGCAGAGGGCGCACCACCGCCCCCGGCACTGTCTTCATCATAATCTTCACTTCCGTCGTAAGTGCCACCTGCACCAGCGCCGCTGCCCTCGACCGGTCCGGAGCCCGGCTTGGCACGCTGTCCCCGATCGTGTGCGGAAGGCCGGCTAAGTGGGGTGATACCGATGCTTTCGTTGGTGGCCTTCTGATCGCTGTCATAGGCTGGCGGTGCGGACGGCTTGCGGTCATCCTTGCTCATATTGATCAGTGCTCCATTGCTTCGCGGAAAATCTCTCGTAAGCCGTCCGGCTAATCAGTGACCAAGATCCGCCGGCGAGCGCCGGTCGAAATCCGAACGTCCAGATCGTCCGACTGACGCGCCGCATGCTTACGCCTTGCGGTTCGACGCCGTGCTGCCCTCGATGGCTCTACACAGCGTCGCAACCGCAGACAGGATCAAACGCACAGGTCCCGAGATGCCATCTCAAGGAAGATAGCGATTTCGATAGGCGTCAGGGTGGAATAGTCCTCGACCATATCCCAGGCCGCAACCAGTTCCAAATCACTGAGCGACGGCAGAGCATCATATTGAAGCTTGGGCACGGCAGACTCCTTACTGGTAGCCCCCCTTTGCTTCCCGCTTCTCGGCAGCGTCCTTCTGGACATCTTCAAGCTCGTCGGTGTTGTCCTCATCGTCGACATCGACGTCTGTATCGGTACTATCAGCCTGTTCCGAGACTTGTTCAATCTCGTCACTCTGGACATCGAAATTTTCTTCGCCGTCGCTCGCTTCATCCACCATATCTCTCTCCTATGCTTGAGATAGAGCAACGGACCTACGAGAGCCTTGTTCCCGGCTTTTAATGCTTCACTAATCTGCATCAGTAGGTAATTCTTCGGTGACCGTACACTTAAAAAAAGGCGCCCCGCCCACCGGACGACGCGCCATAAGCTTTCCGCACAAAAGAGTCGACGAAGCGCATGAATCACACGAAGGACCGTGCGACGTCGAGTACATCAATTTGACCTCTATCCAGGCAGATTTCCAAAGAAATCAGCCTGATCCAGATCAGTCAGACCGGATTTCCAGTCGTGGACGAAGCGATCTTGCTATCTGGCGGCAATCTGGCAATCTTTTCTCCAGGGGCCAGCCCCATGACGGAACATGAATCTTGCCAAAGCTTGCCGAACGCGAGCTCGAAACAAGGCAGCGCAAGCTGGGCGATGAAATCGACGCAGCGCGCCTTCCCTTGCGATCACGCTATACCGCCATTGTCCAGCACGTTCCGATTGAGATGCTGACCGAGCGAGAACCGCGCGAATTAATCCAGCTTTTGGCCCAGCTCGGCCGCACTGCTGCCAGTGCTGCCCTCAAATACTTGCTTCCAGCCAATTCGCCCAGCAGAAAAACGGCGCCGCGGCGGACGTCCTCCGCCTCCCTCTCAACGGATCATTGCCGACTTGGCATTTGACCCGCCTGAATCAGTATATTGAAGAATAGCTATGACGCTGACCGATGTCATCGCCTCGATCGCCGCTGACGAAGGCCTTGCGAAGACCTCCGTCAAAAAATTGTGGTCGCCCTGTTCGTGCAGGTCGCAGCCGTCGAAAAGGACGAGGAAGTCTCTATCCCCGGCTTCGGCAAGTTCAAGGTTAAGCATAGCGCCGCGCGCGAAGGGCGTAACCCTTCGACCGGTGAGGCGATTAGCATCGCCGAATTCAAGAAGCTTGGATTCACGCATGCCAAGGCGCTTAGGGACAAGCTGAACGGCTGATAGATGCTCTGATCCTTAGAGCCTGTCTTGAATCTTATGCGTAACGAGCGATGCGCCTGATGAGGACGATGGCAGCGGCGGCATAGAGTAAGGCCGTTGCGGATTTGATGGTTCGCTCGAAGTCCTTGGCGAGACGGCGATTTCGATTGAGCCATGCGAAGGTTCGTTCAACCACCCATCGTCTGGGATGGACGACGAACCCGGTCTGGTCGGCGAACTTTCGGACGATCTCTATTGTGATGGAGGTGGCGTCCCGGACGCGATCGCTGTTGTAGGCGCTGTCGGCATAGGCATGCTCGACCAAGGGGTGCCGCTGGCGTGACTGCATGAGCAAAGGCACTGCGCCGTCTCGGTCCTGCACATCAGCGCCATGGACCAGCAGTTCGAGCGCACGGCCATCGGTATCGACCATGGCGTGGCGCTTGCGGCCCATGATCTTCTTCCCTGCGTCATAGCCGCGCGGTCCACCTGCTTCGGTAGTTTTCACGCTCTGGCTGTCGATGGCCGCCGCTGACGGCATCGCTTCTCGCCCTGCGCGAACGCGGTCCATCTGGACGAGATGATGGTTGAGACTTTCGAATATTCCATTATCACGCGTAGTGCAGAACCAGCGGTAGACCGTCCGCCATGGCGGAAAGCTGTCAGGTAAAAGCCGCCAGGGGCATCCTGCCCGCAGCAAATAGAAAATGGCCTCGATGATCTCCCGCATCGGCCAACGCCGTCGCCGCCCGCATTGGCATGGCGCGGGCAAATACGGTTCGATCAAATGCCATTCCGCGTCCGTAAGATCGCTTCCATAGCGAAGCTGCGCGCGGCTATGATGCGCGCGTGCGGTCGGGTTCCACATGATGGCTTCCAAGGTTGGTGTCGCAACCCCTCGGAATCATATCGAAGCTCGGCCGTCCACCGTTACGATAGCGTTCTGAGACAGCCTCTTAGCTTAGCGGAGGACCAACGATATTATTTAGGCCCGCACCAGCCTGTCTCGGCGAATTTCTGCGCGCGCCACGGCGGTATCCCTCATTCGAACCGATAATGGACATTGGCATCGCGTATGACGACAAAGCCGTCCGCCATATTACTCAATCGGCGTCAAAATTTTCATCAGGGCGATGCAGCGATGAGCATTTATGACCCGTCGGACTGGCCAGGTGATGAGGGCGGTTTCTCGGCAACAATGTCCACAACGTCCCCGGCGTTGGCGGCGATTACAGCAATTGGATCAACCGGCATGGAAAAAGCGACGCCGCAGAGCCTATCATTTCTCCATCGGATCTCGCCGTCAACTTCCAGATTTTTCGCCATGAGCGAAAGCTTACGGCCTGGCCAGAGGTCGTTTGCAGCTTCGAGCATCGCTCCGCCTGCCGAGATGTCCCCAACCACGACGGACCTGCTCCCGGTGTCTAAAGTTAGGGTGGCCCTGAACGACGTAGCGAATCTTGCATCGCGACGTCGGTCGGCTTTGCGCAGTCGTTCATATAGCGATGGCAGCATGGTCTGCACTCCCGAACACGGGAACTCCAACGCCATCGCCTGTCTAAGCGCAAATCCTGGTCAAGGATCGAAGCGAAGGACGCGTGCGCTTGAGCCCGGAACTATAAAAAATGAACCTCGCAGGTGACCAAATGATTAACCCAGGACATGATTTTCGTGTTTTGCCGCCTCCTCCCCCCACCTAGATGCTGCCTGTGCGGGAATGTTTGTCGCCTGCCGTTGCGGATGCAGATCAGCGTTTATTTCAACGGCGTTGAGTAACGCCAACCGATCTGGTCCGCGTGGCCAGTACTCTCAAGTTCCTTAAACTTTTTATAGGCTGCCGGCCTACGGGTCGTTTGGAATTAATGTAAGTTAATCATAATACTGCGCGTTGTCCCCGCGACGCTTTGCCGTTAGGGCGGGCAACTGGGCCTTGACCATGCCGGAAGATTTTCGGCAATCTTACGCCATCGGAGAATACATGCGCCGTGATGACCTTCCCGCAGAGCTTCGGGACTATTTCGACAACTCTCCGGTCGCCCTTTCCCTGGGAGAGGCATCGAACGATCATGCTTTGCTGCTGACCAACCGACGTTTTCGTGACCTGACCGGTTACGCTGCCGGCGAAATCGTCGGTCGCAATTGCCGCTTTCTCCAGGGCGAGAGCCGGAATGACGAGGCGCGCGAGAAGATCCACGCGTTTCTGGCAGAGGACCGGATTACCAACGTCCGCACGTCCATCGTCAACTTCCGCAAGGATAGCCGTCCGTTCGTCAACCTCCTCTACATGTCGAAGCTGCGGGGCCAATCGGGCGAGGTACGCTATATCTTCGCGTCACAGTTCGACGTCAGCCGGACGCAGGCAGACCTTTTGCAGGAATATGATATCGCCCTCGGCCGGACGCTGCACCGAATAAGCCCGGTGCTGGCGGAAAGCGGCATCGTGGTCGAGGGATCATTGATGACGATCGCGAACTCTGCTGCCACCATAGCGCAGGCTAAGCTGACCCTGCTCGAGCTAGATCGCGGTTCCTTCCTTTGAGCGGCGGGAATTTTCCGTCGCCACGCCTGCCCGTCGTTGGCATTGGTGCGTCGGCCGGCGGGCTCGAGGCGCTGCGCGATATGCTGTCTACGGCGCGGGGGGCGACCGGCATGGCCTTCGTCATAGTGCAGCATCTCGACCCCACGCATGAGAGCATGATGGCGCAGCTGCTCGACCGCCACACGACCCTGGAAGTGCTTCAGTCCGAAGGAGGCGAGCGCATCGCGGCAGACAAGGTCTATATCATTCCGCCAGGACATGGCCTCGCCATCCGCGAAGGCGTGCTGGAGTTGACCGAGTTCGCGCAACCACGCGGCCTGCGCCGTCCCATCGACGATTTCTTCATCTCGCTTGCCACCGACCAGCAGGGGGATGCAGCGTGCGTCATCCTGTCGGGCACCGGCGCAGATGGGACCACTGGGCTACGCGCCATCAAGGAGAATGGCGGCGTCTGCTTGGTCCAGCAGCCTGAAAGTGCGCGCTATGACGGTATGCCGCTGTCAGCCGTTGGCACGGGGCTCGTCGACTATGTGAAGCAGCCCCGCGAGATGCTCGACTGCCTGATTGCCTTCTTCAACCACCAAACGGTTGATGCAGCAGAGCGAGAGGCCGCGCTGGTCGCGGACCATATCGAAGAAATGTGCAAGACCTTGCGTGCCGCTGTCGGCCACGACTTCTCGGGTTACAAGCGCACAACCCTGATACGCAGGGTCGAACGGCGCATGCATGTGCTGGGTATCGGTTCGGGCAGCACCTATCTGGCACGCATAAAGGCCGACGTGGAGGAGTGCGAAGCGCTGTTCCGAGACCTCCTTATCAACGTTACACGCTTCTTCCGTGATGCCGAGCTCTTTGAGCGACTGCGCACGCAGGTCGTGGAACCGCTGATGCAGGACAGCGACGGCGAGGAGATACGCGTCTGGATTCCCGGCTGCTCGTCCGGCGAGGAAGCATACAGCATCGCGATCCTGTTTGCGGAAGCGGCGCGCAACCTTGGTGTGACTCCGGCTACCGTGCAGATCTTCGCGACCGACATTGACGAAAGCATGTTACAGATTGCGCGCGAGGGCATATATCCCGCCTCGGCCCTCGCCGACATGCCGGTTGCGCTGCGGGAACATTATGCGATCCCCCACGCGGAGCGCTTCACTATCGCGTCGCAAATCCGGGACATGATCCGCTTCTCCAGCCATAGCCTTGTCAAGGACCCGCCTTTCTCGCGGATCGACCTGGTGTCCTGTCGCAATCTCCTCATTTACTTCGACGACCGCCTGCAACAATCGGTAATGCCGCTCCTCCACTATGCGATCCGTCCCGGTGGCTATCTCTTCCTCGGCCCGTCGGAGAGCGTCGGCCGGTTCGAACATCTGTTCCCGACACTCGATCAGCAAGGGCGCCTGTTTAAGCGTGCCCCAGGTCCGCCCAGCTATCCCATAGACCTGCCTGGCAGCGCCTATCCGCGCGGCACTCGCGCGGACGGCCGAACTGAAAGGGGTAGCGGACGCACATTGTCGGACGAGGGTGCAGCAGTGCGCCAGATCGTGGACCGCTATGCCCCTGCAACTATGGTGCTAAATCAGGATGGCGGAATTATTATTGCCGCCTACGGCCGGTTGGGACGCTATTTCGACTTCCCCGTGACCCGCACCGGCGGATCGAGTGCGATCAGCCTGGCTCGCGCGGGTCTGCGCACCGTACTCGGCCCACTGCTGCGAGAGGGGCGCGATAGCCGTAAGCGGGTCGTGGTACGGGACGTGCAGGTCGAGACGGAATATGGCAAGCAGCAGATCGACGTCGTGTGCGATCCGCTGCCCGACGGGACGTTGCTTTTCGTTTTCCGGGATACCGCCCCCTTCAGGCCTTCCTTGGAAGATGACGTGGCTGAGATGGACGCGGGCGACGACCATCTTGATGCGCTCGAGGACGAGCTGCGCGTTACCCGCCATCGTTTGCGCTCCACTGTAGAGGAACTGGAGACGGCTAACGAGGAGCTCAAGAGCTCCAACGAAGAGATGATGTCTATGAACGAGGAGCTCCAATCCACAAACGAGGAGCTGTCCACCGTCAACGACGAGCTTAAATCCAAGGTCGATCAGCTGACCGTCGCCAATTCCGACTTGCGCAATTTCTTTGAATTGACCGAACTGGCGGTGATCGTGCTGGATTCGGACCTGCGTATCCGTAGCTTCACAGAAGCCGCGACGTCACTCTTTCCCCTGCAACCAAGCGACCGAGGGCGTCCACTGGAGGACGTATCGACGCGCCTTGTCGAGGCAGACTATATGGAGGATGCCCGGGCAGTCGCGGCAGGGCATGCAGCAATCCAGCGCCGCGTGACGACCCGGGATGGGGAGCGTGCCCTGTCGCTGAGAACCCTCCCCTATCGTATGCAAAATGGTGCTACGGACGGCGCGACATTGGTACTGACGGACATCACCGACGCCCTGACAATGGAACGAAATCTGGCGGCTCAGCGCGAGCGGCTGGATATGGCAATTCGGGCGGGTGGCATCGCCGTATGGGAATATGACGTTGAGACGCGCGAAGCGGTCGTCGATGCCCATGGTCGCGAGATCCTCGGGATATCAGCCGATACGGCTTCCACCGATGCTGAAACGCGGCTAAGCCGCCTGCATCCCGATGATCGACCCGAGTTTGACGCAGCCCTCATGAAGGCGGTGGCCGACGGCGGCGACTTCGAGGCGAGCTACCGGGTTGTCGAGGGCGACCAGATGCGTCGCATAAAGAGCTTCGGCCGACTAATTACCGGTGACGGATCGCCTCGTCTTGTGGGGGTTTCCATCGATGTGACGCCAGAATATGCGCTCGCAGAAACGCGCGAGTTGATGCTGCGCGAGATGAACCATCGAGTGAAGAACCTGTTCGCCATCGTCGCTGGCATGGTTTCCGCGGGTTCTCGCACCCATCAGGACGTTCGCGCGTTCGCGACGGACATGCGGGAACGGATAGCGGCCTTGGGTAACGCTCATTCACTCGCGTCACCGACTGGTGAGGTGCAGGCCACTGATCTGGCTGATCTGGTGAATGCGACCCTCGCACCCTATCGCGACCACGCTGAAATAACGGTCGATGGACCGAATGTTCGCATCGCCCGGTCTGCACTTTCGCCTCTTGCGCTCATACTGCACGAGTGGGCTACGAATGCAGCGAAATACGGAGCTTTGGGTTCTGATGGCGGCGTTCTGCAAATTGGTTGGCAGCTTGAAAAAGATGCCGTGCGATTGCGCTGGGTAGAGGCATGCTCTCATGCAACCGTTCTCGTAGAGGGGACCGGTTTCGGGACCGTGCTAGTGAAGACTTCCGCGAAGCAACTCGGCGCTGGAGTTACGCGGGAGATGAAAGATGGAACTTTTGTAATCGAGATCTGTTTGCCTTCGCAAGCGCTTGCTGATGGATGATGTGAATGGCCGGAACGGTATTGCTGGTTGAAGACGAACTGTTCGTTGCGCTCGATCTTCAGGACACCATTGAAGAAGCGGGTTTCTCCGTCGATGGTCCTTACATCTCCGTCGCGTCCGCCTTGACCGCGGTTGGTAGTGCGCTTCCAGATTGCGCAATACTCGACGTCCAGCTGGCAGATGGCGAGGTCTATCCGGTGGCGGAAGCGCTAGTCAGCGCCGGCGTGCCTATCATTTTTCATTCTGGGCATGCAGATCCATCATTGCTGGTCGATCGCTTCCTCGAGTTTGTGGTCTGTGGTAAGCCATGCTCGCCTTCCCGGCTTAAGGACACCTTACGGAAAGTCATCAGAGGCGACGAAGATGTGGTGTGCGCCGCAGCATAGCGTGGCTCAGGCGAATAAATTTATCAGCGATATGTTTTACGACGGCTCCGGTTTTTTCGCAAAAATAGGATTAAGCGGTTTTCCGGGTAAGGAATATCCACCGAGCAACTCGGGAGCAGCGCGCTGTTTCGGATTGCGCTGTTGTAGAACTGCGCCGATAACCACCTGTGCGAAGGTTTAACTGGACCGGCCCGCCAGTATGTAAGTAATCAAAGCGCGCACCCGCTGCTGAAATATCGAGCGATCCTATCGTGTTATTGTCACGATGGATGCTATGCAACTGAATATGCGTCAACTCGATTGCACCGATTTAGAAACTATTATTATGAGCAGGTCACCTCATGACATCTCGTCATGATCAATCATGTCTCTGATCTTATTAGCTACCGCTTCGATCCCGAACGGTTTGGTTATAATCTGCATTCCATGTTCGAGAAGCCTGTTTCCGACAACCGCGTTTTCAGCGTAGCCAGTGATGAACAAGATCTTGAGTTCGGGTCTCAAAGCCCGGCCGGCATCAGCAACCTGACGGCCGTTCATCCCACCGGGTAGTCCGACATCGGTCACCAATAGGTCGATACGGAGGTCCGACTGCAATATCTTCAGGCCGCTTGGGCCGTCCGCGGCTTCCACAACATGATATCCGCTATCTGCCAGCACGTCCACGATAAGGGAGCGAACTGACGTTTCATCATCGATCACCAGAACGGTTTCTCCATGCCCCTCAGGCGGCGGCAGGCTAGGCTCTAGCGCCTGATCAACATCGATGGCATCGCCGATATGCCGGGGAAGATAGATGCACATGTTTGTGCCCGACCCAACCTCGGAATAGATACGCACCTGTCCGCCGGACTGACGAACGAAGCCGTAAATCATTGATAGGCCCAGTCCTGTTCCCTCTCCCAGCGGCTTGGTTGTAAAAAATGGGTCAAATGCACGCCTGATGACATCGGGTGTCATCCCTATCCCTGTGTCACTGACGCAAAGCGAGATGTATTGGCCCGGCGGCAATTCCCGTTCGCGCGCCGCGCGATCGTCGAGCCATTTATTGGCTGTCTCGATTGTCAGGCGTCCACCATCCGGCATCGCATCCCTAGCGTTTATGCATAGGTTCAGGACTGCATTTTCCAACTGATACCGGTCGACCAGCGTCGGCCAAAGGCCACCTGCACCCACGACTTCGATTTCGATCGATGGACCGACTGTGCGCCGCACGAGGTCCTCCAGTCCAGATATAAGCTGATTGACATTGACCGGCGAGGGATCCAACGTTTGTCTTCGGGAAAAGGCAAGCAAGCGCTGGGTGAGAGCAGCGGCACGTTTTGCTGCGCCCTGCGCGGTTTCCAGGTGATGAGGGATCGCTTCGATTCGGCCTTGCGCCATGCGCAGGTCAAGTAGCTCAAGATTGCCCAGAATCCCTGCAAGAAGGTTGTTGAAGTCATGGGCGATGCCCCCTGTCAGCTGGCCCACTGCCTCCATTTTCTGGCTCTGACGCAACGCCTCCTCCGTAGCTGCGAGCGTCTCGGCTGCTTCGGTTTCCGCGGAAATATCTCGCCCAAACAGATATAGCATTCCGGCCTCTGGAACCGTAGTCCACGAAAACCGCACATGTCGACCGTCGCTGGCACGCAAGACGCTTTGCGACTCTAAGACAGATGCATCGCTGGCCGCGAGTGTCTCCAGACGAGCTTCCGCAGCGTCGCGGTCTTCGGCGACAAACTCCAGGATACCGCAACCAACCGTTTCCTTTTCGGTCCATCCCAATATCGTGGTCCATGACGGATTGACCGCCTTGATGAGCCCAGAAGTTGTGGCAACCACCTTAACGACTGGCGATATGGCCCAGATGCGCTCGCGGTCGCGGGCGAGCTGACGTTCGTTCGTGATGTCGCGCGCCACGGCATGGATATGGCCGGCATCTGGTACCGCGTTCCAGTCGAGTAATCGGTAGCTTCCATCCTTGCACCGGTAGCGATTTTCGAAAGCCAGTGTCGTGACGCCTTGCGCCAGCTTGCCTACTTCCGCGGCGGTGCTGGCCAAATCTTCGGGGTGAACGAAATCTGCGAGGACATGCCCCACCATCTCATCCTCCGCCCAGCCAAGAAGACGTGTAGCCGTCGGATTCACAGAGCCTATTATGCCTTCAAAGTTGCAGACCAGCATCAAATCCTGACTCAGGGTCCATAGACGATCCCGATCGCGACGTTGTGCCGACATCGCCTCGATCGTAGCAAGCGCTCCAGCGATCTGGCTGGCGATAAGCAATGCAAAATTAGTAGTTGCCCCGTCGAGCGGTCGATAAGGATTCAACGCCAGAACCAACGCACCGGCCGGTTGTGCCGCGCCCGATTGGTTCACCAACACCATCAATGCTTCGCGTGGAGGGATCTGCCAAGCGCCGGTTGGCGGGACGGTCATCAGTCCCTCGAGCGCTACGACGACCTCCTTCGTCTCATCTGCGATCGAGGCGATCGGCCATGGCACATCGTTCGTCGTTATCGGACCTGGAACGTCCACCGCCTCAAGCAACACCAAATCGCCAAAAGGGAAATCCTTGCCGCCAGCAAATGTTTGACGGACGGTGCTGACCACTTCGGCGCGGCTCTTCGCGGCGAGCAACGCAGCGGAAAGCGCGTTCAACATGGTGATCCGCCGTTCGCTAATAACGCGTTCGGTTTCCTCGCTGACGACACACATCAGACCTTCAACGGACCCGCTATCGCCGATCAGCGGGCTGTATGAAAAGGTGTGGTAGGTTTCTTCCGGATAGCCATTACGTTCCAATAGAAGTAGCAACTGCTCATCCCAGGTCGCAACGCCATCACGCATGACTGAGGTGGTCCCGCCTTCTTGGACAGTTTGGCGGCTGAGTTAAGCTAATCCCGGTTGTCGTTCATGCCGCCTGCTTGATCATCAGATCATGGGGGGCATGCCCCCCATGATCTGATTGCTCGGACCGCCCATAGGCCTCTGCCGGGGTTTTTCCGGCAAGACCTGAGTGCGGACGCTGGGTGTTATAATAGGTGATCCACCGGCCAAGGCCAGCACGCAACTCCGAGCCAGTCTCGAACGCATGGAGGTAAACGCACTCGTACTTCAAGGATCGCCACAGGCGCTCGATGAAGACGTTGTCCATCCACCGGCCCCGACCGTCCATGCTGATGCGGACCTCGGCGTCGCGCAACACGCTGGTGAAGGCCTGCGACGTAAATTGGCTGCCCTGATCGGTGTTGAAGATCTCCGGCTTGCCGAAGCGGCCCAACGCTTCCTCCAGCGCCGCCACGCAGAAGCCGGCATCCATCGTGTTCGACAACCGCCAGGCCAAGACCTTGCGCGTTGCCCAGTCCATGATCGCCACCAGATAGAGGAAGCCGCGCCGCATCGGGATGTAAGTCACGTCGGCACACCAGACGTGATTGGGCCGCTCGATCACCAACTTGCGCAGCAGGTACGGATAGACCCGGTGCTGCGGGTGCGGATCGCTCGTGCGCGGCCGTTGGTAGATTGGCGTCAGGCCCATCTTTGCCATCAGCCGCCGAGCCCGGCGGCGCCCTACCTGATGACCTGCCCGGCGCAGGTGCCGCGCCATCTGGCGGCTGCCGTACCATGGGCACTCCATGAAGGTCTCGTCGATGACCCTCATCAGTCCCAGCGTCTCGTCCGTTTCCGGCACCGGAGCGTAGTAATAGGAAGAGCGGCTGATCCGTAGCAAACTGCATTGCGCCGAGATCGACAGGCGGCTGTGAGCAACTTCCACCATCGCTCGCCTCCGATCTACGCTCATCGACCGAAGGCTTTCGCCAAAAAATCCCGCTCCACCACCAGTTGCCCGATCTTCGCGTGCAGCTTTTCCACCTCGCTTTCGGTGACGGTCTTGGCCGCTTCACCCGCCCCGGAGAACGTCCCCGCCATCCCGTCGATCGCTTGGCGTTTCCACGACGCTATCATCGTGTGGTGCACGCCGTGCTTTGCCGCCAGCTCCGCCAACGTCAGGTCACCCCGGATCGCTTCCAGCGCCACCTTGGCTTTGAAATCGGCGCTGTAGCGCTTCCTCGTCGTCTTCATTCCCGTACCAATCCATCAGGTCGGGATTAGCTTAGCACCCTGTCCAGAAAAGCGAGACCACCTCAGACAGACACGATGCGGTCTTTCACATCGTCAAAGACTTCACGCCACACCTGCGACATGGGCACACCTAACGCTGCGGGATGTTTGGCACCTAATGTCGCAATATAGGCGTCATTGTAGAAGAAACTGAGGTCCTCGCCCCAACCAAGCCACATTTCAAAACGCGATAGGAGCATCAGCCTAAGTGGCGCCCGAAGTGCTTCGGGCCAGTGTTCCGGAGGGCCTAACGGCGTCGCGTTCCAATCATGCGCGCGCATCAGCGCGCTCATCGTGGAGTGTCCCGGGAATATCTCCGTTAGGCTATCCGACATAATTCCCTCGGCCTGCCTAAATGGCATCAGAGGGCAAGCACAATGTCCCCACGTGCAGCAGTTTCCCGGGTGAAAGACTGAGCCTCTTGGAGCGTGCGTTCACCAGCAGCAAAGGCGCGACCATAGCGCATACTAAGTCGGCACAGTCCACATAGGGAATTGGAAGCCAGCCGCTTTCAGCGTTCACGCTGTCCTCCTTGCAACACGCCCGACAATTGCTCCACGGAATATGGCTTGTGAAGCAGGGTAAAACCATGATGCGCATCATCGGCAAGGACATGGCTGTAACCGCTGGTCAGCACGACTTTGATCGCAGGCCAGCACGAACGAACCCGACGCGCAAGTTCCAGGCCGTCAATCCCGGGCATGACGACATCCGAGAAAAGAATATCGATCTCCTCCGCTTCCTTGTTCAGGATAGCGAGCGCCTCATGGGCGTTAGCGGCGCGCCGGGTAACGAAGCCGAGATCGCAGAGAAGCTGAGTAGCGAACTCCCCGACTTGTTCATTATCCTCTACGATCAAGATGTTCGCCGGAACGTTGGCAACGTTTCCGGGAAGCCGGGCCTGCTCTGCGATATGCTCAGCAGCGACGCGGGGTAGATAAAGGCTGAAGGTCGTCCCTTGGCCAAGGCGGCTGCTTACATTGATTTCGCCGCACGACTGTTTGGTGAAACCATAAACCTGGCTGAGGCCAAGACCGGTACCCTTGCCGACTTCCTTGGTCGTAAAAAAGGGTTCGAAAATATGCTGGAGTTGCGTGTCTGCAATACCCGAGCCGACGTCCGTCACCGACACTTTGACGAAATCACCTTTGGCGCCTGCATGACCGCGGCGGGCAGGGATGGATCCGGCGGCTTCGATGGAGATGGTGATGCGGCCTTCGCCTTCCATTGCATCGCGGGCATTGACGGCTATGTTGATCAACGCAGTTTCGAACTGGCTGGCATCTACCTCGACGAAGCAGGATTTGCATATGGGATCGACGACAAGATCGATACGCGATCCCACCACCGTCCGCAGCATGTCTGCGACACTGTCGACCTTGCTCGCTGCGTTGAAGATTTCCGGACGAAGCGCCTGCCGGCGCGCAAAGGCGAGAAGTTGACTGGTCAACTTCGCCGCGCGATCGGCGGTGTCGGCGATGGCGCCGATATATTTCTTCTGCTTGTCGCGCGGCAGTTCGCGCGATGCCAGCAGCTCTGCCGATCCACGGATGATGGTGAGCAGATTGTTAAAGTCATGGGCAACGCCTCCGGTCAACTGACCGATCGCCTCCATCTTCTGGAGTTGACGGACCTGATCCTCCGCCGCCATCAACTCGCGCGACCGGGCCTCTACACGAGCTTCCAGCGTTTCATTGAGATGGCGCAGCTGTTCTTCAGCGATGGTGCGTTCCAGCAGATCGGCTGCTTGACGAGCCACAATGTCGAGCAATCGCAAATCTCGCTCGGAGGGCTGATGTGGCCTGCTCCAATGGGTAGAAATCATGCCGAGCAATTTGCCGTTGCGCGACAGAAGCGGCGTCGTCTGCGCCGACCGTATGCCGGCAGCGCGAAAGGCCTCAAGATCGCGCGTCCCGGCAATGGCGTCCCATGTCTCAAAATCGGGAATGATGGCACGTTGGCCGAGCTTCAACGCGAGTGTGCAGCTACTATAGGCCGCCGGACTAACCCACTGCCAGAAGCCAACAGCTTCGGGCGAAAGGCCGCGATGAGCAAGAAGCTGAAGCTGCCCGCCATGACCAGAAGGGTCACCGGCTGGACAAAGTAGCTGCATCGTCCCGAACTGCGCTCCCGTGATCGTCACTGCAGCCTCGACGATCCTGCCATATAATTCGAACCGATCATTTTCGCCAATCAAGGCGATGCTGATGTTGTGCAGCAAATCGATGTCAGATGCGTCACCACCCGTTGGCGGAGATGCAGCTTCTAACAACAAAAGATTCGGCCCCCGACGCGTGACAGTCATTGATACCCCTCGGCGCGCGCTGATGATCTCGCCCAAGACGCTAAATCCTGTCACAAGGCAAAATGTTCCATTCGAGGAGCGACGGCTCTGCGAAAATGCCGCTTCAATCAGTCGCCTTTTACGCTGAACGCTTCTAAATGGCCTTGGCGCTACTATTCGTCGTACAGGTTTTCCGGACCGCCGTGGCCGAACGAAGCTCCAGTAGTAGTTGCGCCGGATCGCTATAGCCGGATGCTAACAAAAGGGGGATGCTCAGTTCCATAAGGAGGTTTGCAATGCCAAAACCGTATGATCATCCGGACTGATATTCAGCGCGGCCAAATTGGCCCTTTCCTGATCCAGCCTATCATGCGTAGTCCAGCGTCAAAACGCTTCGCGCCGATTGCGAATATCTTCAGCGTCACGGTCTGAATGAAGCTGCCCTCGACCGACAATGCCGCATCGTACCCAGCCGCCCCGGGATCGACACACCGTTGGATGGCGGGAGGAAATTCACCGCATTGTCCATGATCTCTTTGCATTATTGCCATAATCCGCACAGCCATGTTCCGCGATTCGCCAATGCTGCGCCTCCTGAAGGCAATCCTCTCAAACCTGCACCTGATTGGTTGCACGGGATTAGTCGGCTTGTGTTGGTCGTCTCCGTTATCGGCCGAAGCGCTGCGGATGAGTTATCCGCTATGCCACGCTACAAACCCTAGGGTGGCACAAGGGAATGCCGCGCCTTCGACCTTTTCCTGTACCGGTACGCCTGACCGCTATCAGAAAGGAACCTTGTGGCTTCGGGCCATCGTGTCAATTAGCGCAGCCAAGCGCGACGATCTTTCTCTGATCGTGCATAGTTCCCGGTTCGATCGTCTTACTGTCACATTTTCCTATGCGGATGGCGCCATAGAACGGCAGGATGTCCGCAGCGGAGATTTTGGAAGTCACTGGCGGGCGGGCGGACAGCTGGCATTTCGTGCGCCTCACCGCAACACGGCTCTGAGTGCAGTGACGTTGCGGTTTGACAAGGTAGCGAGTGCCCGGCTCTTGCGCATGAGGCTCGTTGGACGGGGCGAGGAAAGCACGCAGACAACGGGATTGGCGGCTCTGATCGGCGCTGCGCTCGTTCTGCTCCTCGCCGGCGCACTCTATAATGCCTCGCTGGCACTGGCTGTTCGTAGGCAATTCTCAGCCTGGCAAGCGGCTTGGGCTACGTCCATGGTCGCCTGGGGCACATGCTGGTCGCAGCTCCATCTCTTTTTCTTTCCTTCAATGGCCGGCGCTGTCTCTGCACAAATTTGCACGGGCCTCTCCTGCCTTGCTATTTCCCTTGCCACGTTGAGTGCCGTCACTGCGCTTGATCAGGACCATGTCAGCCGCTGGCTCAGACGAATGACAATCGGACTGACGGCCCTCGTGTTTGCGATTGGCATACCGCTGTCCCTTATGCGATCCGGGCCGATCGAAACGCTTGGCGCTCTGCTTGGCATCCTGGTCCTTGCCAATTTGGCTGCAGTGGCCGTTTCGATCACGCAGGCTTGGCGGCGTGGGAGTGAAGAGGCACGTAGCTTTGCTGGGGCATGGGCAGTGCCAATGCTTGTTCTTGCCTCCACCAGTTTTTTCGATGCAGACGCCATGTTCTGGGGTGGAGGATCACAGATCCTCGTACTTTTTGCAGCAGCATGGCAGACACTCTGGCTCTCGGTTGCAGCCTCACGCAGCTATTCACGTCTGCGTGTCAACGGCGGAGCAAAAGTCGGCCATTCGGCGGCGTAAAACCAGGCCATCGTGTTACATGCCGGGGGGAGTGGCGTGAGGGCGTAGCCCGAGGGCCACTCCCCCCGGCATTGGTGTAATTTTCAGGGTCTGGTTTTGGCCTTGCGGGCCCGGCTGTGCGCGAGGCGATAGCTTTCGCCGTTCATCTCGAGGATGCTGACGTGATGGGTCAGGCGATCGAGGAGCGCGCCTGTGAGACGCTCAGATCCGAAGGTTTCGGTCCATTCGTCGAAGGGCAGGTTGCTGGTGATGAAGGTGGAGCCGCGTTCGTAACGCTGGGAGATCAGCTCGAACAACAGTTCGGCGCCGGTCTTGGAGAGCGGCACAAAGCCCAGTTCGTCGATGATGAGCAGCTTGTATCCGGCCATCTGCTTCTGGAAGCGCAGAAGACGGCGCTCGTCGCGGGCCTCCATCATTTCGCTGACCAGCGCTGCCGCGGTGGTGAAGCCCACCGACAGTCCTTTCTGGCATGCTGCCAGTCCGAGCCCCAACGCTACGTGCGTCTTTCCGGTGCCTGATGGCCCCAGAGCGATGGCGTTCTCACGCCGCTCGATCCACTCGCAGCGCGCCATCTCGAGCACCTGCATCTTGTTGAGCCTGGGGATGGCGGCGAAGTCGAAGCTGTCGAGGCTTTTGACGGCGGGGAAGCGCGCGGCCTTGATGCGCCGCTCGACCATGCGACGCTCCCTGTCGATCATTTCCATCTCGACGAGGCGGGCGAGGAAGCGGATATGATCGACGCCTTCAGCGGCACATTGCCGCGAGAGATTGTGATGCTCACGCAGGCACGTAGGCAGCTTGAGCGCCTTGAGATGGTGAGCGAGAAGGATCTCCGGGGCCTGATCGCTCATGCGGCCTCCTGCCGGTCGGAGAGCAGGCTCAGATAGGCTCTGGCAAAGGTCTTCTCGACCGTGGTGCGTGGCAGGAAGGGATAGACGTCCAGGTCCAGCCTGGGCGGTACGCGTTCGATCCGGCACAGGACGAGGTGCTTGACGGCATCGAAGCCGATGGCGCCAAGATCGATGGCCTGTTCGACCGCCGCCTGGAGATCGGCGAGGGTGAACGTTTCCAGCAGGCGCAGTACCTGCACATATTCGCGCCTGCCATGTTTGTGCATGCGCCCTTCCATCAACCGCTGCAGTGTCGTGAACGCTTCGGGCAGGTCCCAGCCCTGCAAAGGCGCAGCCTGGTCGAATGCGTTGATCTTCTGCTCGATCAGCGGGAGATAATGGAGCGGGTCGAAGACAACCTCCTCGCGGGCATAGCAACGAGGATGACGGGCGATGACTTCGCTGCGGCAGCCGATCACCACCTCATCGACATAGGCCCTGATCCAGACCTCCTGATGGCCCCAGGCCACCGGAACCGAATAATCGTTGGTCCTGTAGCGCACCAGGGATTGCGAGGAGACCCGCCCGCCTTTCTGATCGCAGGCCTCGAAGGGTGTAGCGGGCAGAGGCTGCATGGCCGCGAGATCGCGCTGCAGCCGCTCACCGATCGTCTCGCTCTGCCCGCGCACCTTGTCCTGCTGGCGCTTGCGGCATTGCTCCTCCAGCCACAGGTTGAACGCCTCCCAGGTCGGGAACTTCGGGATCGGCACCATGAAGTTGCGCCGGCAATAGCCTACCAGCCCCTCCACATTGCCTTTCTCGTTCCCCTTGCCCGGGCGAGCATAGCGGTCGCGGATCACGTAATGTGACAGGAAAGCGCTGAACAGCGTGGCACGCTGCCGCGTGCCGTCGGGCAGGATCTTCGTCACAAGGCAGCGATCGTTGTCATAGACGATCGAGCGCGGTACCGCGCCGAAAAACGCGAAGGCATGCACGTGTCCGTCCACCCAGGCCTCCGCCACCGCCGCCGGATAGGCCCGCACATAGCAGGCATCACTGTGCGGCAGATCGAGCGCGAAGAAGTAGGCCTTCTGCTCCACCCCGCCGATCTCCACCAGCGCTTCCCCGAAATCGGCCTGCGCATCTCCCGCAGGGTGCGCCAGCGGCACGAACATCTCCCGGCTGCGCTGTTCGCGCTCCCGGATGTAATCCTTGATGATCGTATAGCCGCCGGTGAAACCATGCTCGGTGCGCAAACGGTCGAATACCCGCTTCGCCGTATGGCGTTGCTTGCGCGGGACACTGCGGTCACCCTCAAGCCATCCATCAATGATCGCCACAAACCCGTCCAGCTTCGGGCGCTGCGGTACGGACTGGCGCCGGTAACCCGGCGGCGATGAAAACGACAGCATCTTGCGTACCGTTTCGCGCGACACATTGAAACGCTTCGCCGCCGCCCGTTGGCTCATGCCATCCGCGCAAGCCAGACGGACCTGAAGATAAAGTTCCACGCTGTAGATCCCCACACCTCCCTGACTCGGCAGAAAGGCTTCAAGGTGGACGACTTTTACGCCGCCCGCAGCAGGACTATCCCGCCGCTACCGTGGTCGAATATTGCTCCGCCGTTCTCATCTGCGCGTGGAACGTGACATGGCGCGCCAAGCCGAAGCCCAGGCGCAGGCGTTAGCGAGACTCGATTCTTTGACGGGGCTTCCTAATCGACGTGGCTTCACCGAACGGGCCGCGGCACTTCTCAATCCGCCGCCGAGTAGAAGCGAAGGGGTAGCTCTGCTCCTCATCGACGTGGACTGGTTCAAATCGATCAACGATGTCTACGGGCATGACGCGGGCGATCAAGTTCTGGAGGGTATTGGCCGCTGTCTTGCCCCACATGAGGGCATGTTCAGCGCTGTCGCGAGATTAGGCGGCGAAGAATTTGCGATGCTGGTCACCCGAATGGGAGATGTCGAACTCATGCGGTTTGCAGAGGTCCTTCGTCACAAGATAGGCGGATATGACCATGGGGACGTCATTGCGCATCGCAAGGTAACAGCGAGCATAGGCATTGCGAGATCAACATTCGCTACCGATTTTCATGCCCTCTATCGCGTTGCGGACGAGGCATTGTATGAGGCCAAGCGGGGCGGACGCAACCGCGTCGCAATTCAACTGGTGGACGAACTCGGCCTGTGCAGCGGTGATATTGACCGGGTAGAGCTAGAAGGCTGAACGATGGTTTCGCATTTGGTAAGCCTGATGCTGCGCCAAAAGCGCAATGATTTGCAATGAAATCATTTCATTCATCAGAGTTTCGGCAAGCGCCTCGTCTGCATCTGGCGAGTTTACACCCATCGTTGAATTTTGACTTTATATCGCTTTTGCAAATCTGCGGTTCTGCTCAAAGACCGTCCCCACAGACGACGGTCTAAGCCGATATCACAAACCAGACTTGCTCTCTTCCCGAGCCAGGCCTCGGAAATAGGCGGCGCGTTGAAGTAACTCAGCTATAAACGCAGGATCGTCGCCGTCTCGCTGCGCCTCATCCGCGGCCTGCTGGGCCTCCGCAGCATTGCGAAGATATTGGCCATATTCTGGTGATTTTGCCATCGTTGCTCAACGGGTTCTCTTGGAAGCTGCGATACAGGCTTTTTAATTCCAAGCAATAAAGTGGATTAGGATTCAATGTAGCAATCGGCTTTTCGCGGCTACTAACCCACGTGATACTGCACATCCTGTTCTTCAAAACAATTACCAATCGACGAATTGAGCTTGTAAATTGCTATATTACAATTAACGTTAAGTTCGATATCGTAATGAAATTGTAATTGACTTGCCACTCGCATTCCCAAAATCTGTCTTAAAAGACGAACGACGTGAGAGGATGCAACGGTATGACAGGGTTAGATTTTTTCTATTTCTCCTGCCGCTGCCGCAAACATAAGCAGATGGCGGTCAGGTGCAGTTCCGATAAAGGGCGGTCGGCGCATCTGCGATTAGCCGACGCCTACGCCAACCTGGCTTCCGCCGCCATGAGCACGCTGCTTTAGCCGTTGTCCTAACTTCCAGCGAAGCAAATTCGCTCGATCTACGAGAGCGCGAAGATATGACTAAACAGCGTTAGCGCATTTTGCTCGAGCGATTCGGTTCGGATCTACCATCGGCCTTGGGACCAGCAGTCAATCAGATCGTATCAGGCGGCTGATGACTATGTCATTCCCGAGATTGAAGACATCCTACTCCACCATTCGAACCCGAAATGGTATGGCTTTCTTCGTGCGAGGCCCGTACGGACAGTGAGCTCGGTCACAGCATTCCGTAAATGCCACTAGCAGCGGCTCCTATCATCAGAGCAGCAAGGGCAAGGGCTTCGACCTTCAAAAAAATACTGGACCGGTCCCGGTCATACTGATGCTGATGCTGATGCTTTTGTGTCATCTATGCCTAATCCTCGCCTGCCCACTTTATCCGTTATTGGCTGTTGCTGACCAGTCATCTCCCCCGCCGCCTAACTACCAATTGCCCCAGGTATCTCCCTTCCTACATCAGGAATTGTAGCAATCGGACCCTTAGGCGATCATGAATGATGCTTTTCCTTGCTTCAGAACTATACCATTGATTGGAGCGGCAGAGCCTGCTGGAGGGGGGAGGCGGCATCGGGGAAAGAACTCACTTCGCCGTCTATAGGCGCAGCCAGTGATCTCTTAAGGAGACTGACAGAAGGACGCAATGCACGATGATTAGTTCCATATCTGCAACGATAAATCATAGTTTATATGCCGCTAAGGTCCAATTAGTGGAACCGCACAGCTTGAATGACGTTTTGACGATGCTGAATGACAGCCCCCCCCGGGGTCATTCACATTTCCCTTCGATGGACCCCGCTGGCCTCCCTAAGGCTAGCGGGGTTATTGTTTATTGGCAGGTTTTTGCTGTCCCCTACTTACCGCGGCCAGGGACGCAGCTAAGTTGCCGGCGTCGTTTGGTGCTACCTTCGGCTGATCGGCGCCTAGGCTCCACCTAATGCGACATACTTCGACGGGTATTTGATAGTACGTTAGTACGCACGCTTGCTGAGGATTGCGGCCCAAAGACATTTGCCCCGAACCGCCTTTGCAGATGAACGGCGACCTGTGCCGTATAGCGGCGCTGGCGGACATCGTTTGGGCTATGATAGATGCCTACCGCCTTCCAGTAGCTGCCGCCCGTCTCGAGTGCGTCAAGGAATATCCAGCGCGCCGCCTCCGCATTAAAGCAGGGATCAAATTGGAGCCAGCCCCGGACGTCCTCCTCGCGCCGGGACAGCAGCGCCGCGATTTTCGGCACCCACCAGCTGTTGATCTGGAGCGGCCCCAGGTCATGGCTTCCGTTGCTGTTGAGGATTTCCGCACCGATCCAGCCGGCTTCCTGATCGCGCAATCCCCAGAGCGTCTTTTCGAGCCAGGACTGACCGCGTGCCGCCTGCCGGATACACCGAGCCACCTCGGGTTCCGGCGACCTTGCCGCTACAGCGCCTTCGAATGGTAATGCCCCCATCAGCACCAGTACGACGATGCTGATCCAACGTCGATCAGCGATCCAGGCCACGGCCGCCCTCCCTTTCATTGTCGTGGGTGCGCTGCTCGTGCCCCGGCGCAATCGCGTCGCGATTGCCGTGACGGTCGCTCAGCAAAGATTGAAGATGCTGGTCGAGTGCCTCGAAAATCTGTTGCGCCCGATCAGCGAGCTTCTCTGCCACACCTCTGGGCCTTCTGCTACGGGTCCAGAGCTCGCGCTCAAGCCGGCGATCGCTGCGCAAGCGTCTCTCCCTGTCGTGATCCTCCTTCAGTTGCTGGAGATGTGGTCCCTGCCGTGCAGCCATTCGGTCGCGATGATCGCGCTCGATGCGCCCAAGACCTTCTAGGCCCGACGTCTTTTCACCCGATCGTTCGACGAGCGTCTCCACCAGTTTGTTGGAATCCTGGGTCCAGAGCTTCACCCCGTATCGGGCGCGGGTGATCGCCGTGTAATAGTTCTGCGCCGTCACCAGCGGCGATCCGATGGGCGCCAGGACATAGACCCTGTCGCAGGTCTTGGACTGCGCTGAATAGATGGTCTCGGCGTAACCATGATCCCAGGTCTTGTGCCAGGAGAGGTCGATCGTCTGAACCCGATGGCTGCGATCCCAGCGGATCGTGGCCAGTGGGCCTTCTAACCTCTCGACCCTCCCCCGCTCCGCATTTTTGAGCTGGAGCTCGCGCGACGCCAGGCGCCACTGGATGCGGTCGCCTTCGCTGAGCTCCCGCTTCTCATCCATGAAGACGTTGACCTGCGAGGATTTGGCCGTGCGGGGATCCCAGAGATGGACACGTCCCTGCTCATCCACCAACCGGACCAGCTGTCGACCTCGACCGTCGCGAACCACGCCCGCGACCCGATATTCGCTATCCCGCCCTAGCCCCGCTCCTGGCTGATCGCGGTTGAAGGTCACCACCTGCCCGCCCGAGTAGAACCGCGCCAGCCTCTTCTCCTGGTCAATCAGCCCGCCGGGTGTCAGGACCGATAGGCGGGTCTCCTCGGCTGCGACGACGCCCTCGCGCTGGAGCACCTCCCTGATCTTGCTGTTCACGATGAGGCGTGACGCATTGTCGAGAACGAGAATGTTGGTCGCAGCACGGCTTTTAGGGCTGAGACGGGTCCATTCCGCGACCACGCCTGCAGCGAGAGTGACGGCATCCTCACCACTCAACACCTTGTCGAGCCGACCAATCGAAGCGGCGTAGTCCCCTGCCCGCGCATGCGCGACGGCGTCCCGCATCGCCGCAGTTTCTTGCCTGCGCGACTCGGTCAGTTCAGCCGTTTCCATGCCTAGCTTCTGCATGAGCCAGAAGGCCTTCCCCTGCTCGATCGCACCGGTCTGCTTGTTGTCACCAAGGAGAATGAGCCGCGCGCCGGTGGTCCTGCTGATCTCCAGCACCCGCAAAGCCTGTCGACTTCCCAACTGCCCCGCTTCGTCGAGGACCAGCACATGATTACCGGTTATCCCATAGCCGGCACCCGCCAGAAGGCTCGCGACGGTGCGCGACTCAATCTGCGCCTTCTCCCCCAGTTCGGCGGCGGCCGATGATGTCGGAGCGAGGGCGACAAGTTTAGTGCCGGGCAGCGCCGCATCTTTCAGCGAACGGACGAGCGTCGACTTCCCCGCCCCCGCGACACCGTGAACGGCTGTCACCCGGTCCCGCGAGGTAGCCATGTCCACCAGCGCACGTTCCTGCTCCGGGGAGAGACCCGCCCGCTCTAGTACGGGAAGCAGCCGATCGGCGCTCGCTACAGGCCGTCCGTCACCGACCGCAAGCGCCAGCTGCATGGCGAGCGACTGCTCCAGCCGCACCGTCCGCCGGGTCGTCCGACCCCGCGTCAGTATCGCATCCCCCGTTTGGCCTCGCGTCGCCAGCAGCTTACGTCGCTCTTCATGCGCATCGATCATGGTCCGCAGATCCTGGAACCGGACCTCACCGACATGGGATGCAAGCCCCGTGGAATAGAGGCGACCAAGCGGGTTCACCGCCTCCTTCCCCTCCGACTGCTTGATCCCGAACAGAGAAGCGCGGGCGGCATCGGCTCGGTCGATGGGCACAGGGTGCTCGCCCACTTGGGCGGCGCGTTCCTTTACGGCTTCAAGCGGCTTTTCATGGGGCCCCAGCCTCCCACGCCACTGATCGAGCAGGGCGTCGATCCCGATCTTCACCTTGGCGCTGCGGGTCGCGTAAAAAGATTGCCGGCGTGCAGCCTGGCCTACAAGACCATGCTCGGCGGCATGTTCATTGATCTGCTCGGACCGCTGCGACATCTCCTCGATCAAGGGCTTGGGAACGCCCCTGATTTCGAAGAGACCCCGGCGCGCATTGAAATCGATCTCATAGCCAAGCTCGCGCAAGCCATGGGCGAGTTCACTCCGATAAATCGGCCCGCTGGTCATTTGCTCGGCATACATGGCGCGAGTTTCCAGGCTCGCCATCGGATCGCTTGTCTGCCCGTTGGTCATATTGAGGACGACAACATGGGTGTGGAGATGGGGATCGAGTTCGCGGCTCGCATGCTCGGTAAACCGCGCCCACAGCAATCGGCCGGTCGTTTTGTGGACGATGCTTCCCTCCTCCCGCCTTCGCAGTTGGGCATGTTCCTGCAGATAGGCGAGCGCGACATCGACCGATCGCTCATGGAGTTGGACGATCCGCTCGTCGCCCATGGCGAGCGCCATCACCGAAACCGATTTGGGCGCGCTGATCGCAAAGTCCCAACCGGGATGATGCTGGATACCGTCGGCGCGGTGACGACCGAGCTGCTGCCCCGCAACCTTGCCGGCTAGCAGGGCGCGAAACGTCTCGGGATCGACATCGCCTGCTAAGCCGAGGTCGTTCGCCAGGGCACCACCCCAGGACGATCGCTCCCCATTCCCTTTCGTATAATAATCACCGATCGCGTAGTAGCGGGCGATGTTGCCGGGTGACCCTTTCAGACGGCGCGGATGCATCATGCCGGCCTCGCATCATTACGGTCGCCCAATGCACGGCCATGTTGCCGTAACCGGAACCCGCTGGCGCGCCCCAAGAGCTTGGGCAGTCGACCTTCTGGAATTTCATGCTCTCCATCCACCGGATTGGACGGTGAGACCTCCGGACGGACCTCGTCTTGCGTGGGCATGCTACCCTCGTCCGTATCGACCGGCAGTTGGGGCGCTTCCGCCTTCTTCGATCGGTGCCGCTTGGGTGCCGATCCTGATGGCTTCGAGTGAGACTTGCTTTCATCTTCCGGGTTCAGCCGAACAGGCGGCGCCAGCCGCTCGACGAAAGCGGCCTGCGGGCTCGCCAGGGCGTTGTAGCTATCGGTAAAGCGGACGACGGGAAGGTTTCGGCCGAACCGAAGGAAGCCTGCGAGATTGGGGAGATTGGTGACCTCGGTGTGCATCACCAGCGGGCGGGTCACCTGGATTCGCGACAGGTTGACCCCGTCCCGCATGTCGTTGACGCCATAGGACATGCCCTCATTGGCCTCGACCTGTTCGACCTGCCCCAGATTTTCTGAAACATGTTTGGCAGTGGGCGTGTCGTTGGCGCGCAGCGCCACCCAGGTCGAGCAATAGCCGGTGATCGCCGCGGCATCCTGGATGCCGTAGGTCGCTTCAAGCTGCGGATAGGACTGGAACCCCAATATGCCGCAGCCGCCATATTTGCGCGCGCGGGCCAGGAAGTCGCTGAGCGACGGCAGTTTCTGGAGCGTTGGCAACTCATCGATGACGCAATAGAGCCTTCGCTTACGATCAGGCGGCAGGCTCATGATGGCGCTGATCGCGATGTCGAGCCATACGGTCACGAGGGGGCGGAGGGAAGGAAGCTGGTCCGCCTTGACGGTGATGAAGAGCCAGCTATCGTCCTCCTCATTGGCAACCCAATCCCGGATCGAAAAACCGTCGGTGGTATCGTCCAGATAGGAGAAACTTCGCATCACCGAGGCCAGTTCCGCGCGAATGCCGGCCGACGTTCTATCACCTTCCATCGAGATGAAGGCGGCGGCATCGGTGCCCTCGGCGAATGTCGCGAGCGTCTTCAGGGGGCTGCGCAGCACCGTTTCCAGCAACGCCGAAACCAGCGTCCGCTCGTACCGGGCAAGCTTGCGAAGGACGGCAACCAGCGTCCCGCGCGCAGCCTTGGCCCAGAAGGGATCGCCGCCTTTGTCGGGGATCGTGGACTCTGCGATCTGGTCATAATGATAGTCACGCGGGACATCGACCCAGGGCGACCAGCAATCGGCGCGCTCGTCCAGCGGATTAAGCAATATGTCGTGCCCGGGCCGGTAGAATTTCTCGACGAAGGTGCCGGCCGTATCATAGACGATAGCCCGCTTGCCCTGCTTGCGCATGCCATCCAGCATCTTGACGATGATGTTGGTCTTGCCGGTACCGGGCGCACCACAGATGAGGATATGCTCAGACTCAAAGGCGTCGGGCACAGGGACGCCGCCGATCGCAAAGCTCCCCTTCCGGTTGCGCCATAACTGCCGCCGTAGCTGCCGCGCCGTGCCAAATCGTGCACCACGAAGAAATTGGTTAGAGCCGAGGCCCTTCCCCGTGCGGGTAAAATAGAACCAGGCCCAAAAAAGCATCAACAGGGCGAAGGCGCCCGCCAAAGCGGCGCCGTAAACCAGATGATGCTCCATAGCCTGAAGGGTCTTCTTGGCGATGCTGGAGCCGAGCAAAGCATCGGACGTCGTCCAATATTGGCGACCCGATGGGGTCAGAAAGAGGACCGGCGCGCCGCCGGGGACGTTACTTTTGACCGTCGCCTCGGCGATCTTCGCTGCCACAAACCGCTGATAGTCGGTGGACTTCTCAAGCACATACCAGATGGTTCCCCCAACCCAGATGGCGACCCCCGCCAGCAGTGTCTGGAAGAAGACCTGCGTGGTCATGCGAACATTGTGGACGATGGCCTGCCCGCCCCTTGTCCAGGAACCCAGCGTGTCGTTCCGAAAGATGCTCATGATTGCATCTCCTCGGGATCGAGAAGGCCACGTTCCAGGAGCAGAGCGCGGGCATCTTCCATCGCCCTTCCGAGGATATCCGGCCGGCGCGCGCCGACGGATGCGGCGAGGATGGTGAAGACCTGAATGAGGGTCGCCTGCACCTCGTCGAAGCGGCCATGATAGCCAGCCGCATCCATGCCTTCATAGCGGTTGAGGATATCCCGGATATAGTCGGGGATAGTCGAGCCGGCCGCCTGCGCACCGACGACAAGACGCCCGAAGAGCGCGTCCTTGAACCTGATGGTAACTCTGGGCAAGCGCCGAACTCCTGTTCGTCGCCTGGCCAATCGTGATGAAGCAAAGCCCTTATATTCGAATTTCAGCCTGATCTCAATTGATTACATGTAGTCGGGACGGCAGCCAAACGGTGCCAAGTCAGATCAAGCACTTAGCCGCCACGCCATCAAAAGCGACAGCCAAAGCGCACCGAGGGGCGTCAATTAGTGCCATGATCCGAAGACGCGTAATCGGCCGGAAAGCCGCGCAAATGCTGGCGATTCGCGCCCGCAGCACCCGTGCGTACGGTGCATTACAAATTACGCCTTGCAGGCGTGCGTCTGAGCTTTCGCATGAGCTTGCGAATGCGCCAGATGAAAGTTCGATGCGGCGGGCAACCTGCTGATCCAGAACGGTAATTCAAAGCCGGACGAAGATCGGGGACAGCCCTTCTCTGAGAGCGATGCCCGTTACGAATCGATGCCGCCGATAAGTTCCCCGCGTGTCCTGGGGAACATACCCCGGACGCGCTTCCACCGGCCCGCAAGGAGCCGGGATTTGTGGAGCCAAATTGTCATGCCCAGCGGCACCAAGATCGATTTTGATGCGATGGATATTCTCTCCATTCCCCTCCCCGCGCGGGGAGAAAAGTTGCTCTACGACGCCAAGGCGAAGGGTCTCATCCTGCGCCTCCGCGCTTCAGGTGCCCGCACCTGGATTGGCGTCGAACGGGTGGCGGCGCGATCCATCCGCACAACCCTTGGCGACGCACGACACCTACCTCTGGAAGCCGCCCGCCGTCTTCTTGCCGCCGGGCCGCAGGACCGATCCACCCCCACGGACGATACCGTCTTTGGTCCCGATGCAACGATAGCGGAGGTATTCCCCCGCTTCCTCGCTTCGGGTGAAACCGGACGATGGAAGCCCGGCACAATCCGCAACATGAGGGCGGCTACGACGACCCACATCCTGCCCCATTTCGGGGGGCATAAGGTTCGCGCACTGATCCCGGAAGAGGTCAACCGCTGGCATATGGACATCAGCGCGAAGAGCAGCGCCGTGCGCATGGCGCTGTCCACTCTTTCGGGGTTGATGCTCTACGCGGAGGATCATGGATTGCGCGAGCCGGGTTCAAACCCCTGCCGTGGCCTACGCAAGAAACAGCATAGCAAGCGCGGCAAAATGATGTCTCCCGATGCGGTTCGGAGGCTTTGGAGAGCGCTCGATGGATTGCAGGATCGGATGCCCGATGCCTGCGATGCGGTCCGCCTCCTGTTCCTGACCGGCGCCCGGCGCAGTGAAATCCTCTCGCTCGAATGGGACCGGATAGTCGGTGCCCGCGCGGTCCTGGAGGACTCCAAGACCGGCCCCCGAACGATCTGGCTGAACGCCCCTGCCCGCGACTTGCTCGCCGCCCGCAAGGAAATGGTAAAGGGACGGTTTGTGTTCCCGGCCCCGAAGAGTGATGGGCCGATGAAGGTACTCGATTACGCATGGGCATTGATCCGGCGAGCGGCAGGCCTGGAGAATATTCGCGTCCATGATCTGCGGCATCATTTCGCATCGGTCGGAGTATCAAACGGCATCGACCTGCGACTGATCGGCCAGCTTCTCGGGCACAACGACATCGACAGCACCATCGGCTACGCGCACCTTGCCACCGATGCATTGGCGCGCTCGGCGTCGAAGGTGTCCCGACGCATCGAACGCTCCCTTCGCGGCGATGGGTGTGAACGTCCCGCCCGCAAACGGAAGGCCGATGTAAGCGGAATAGACTGTGCGAAGGAGGCCGCCCATGCTTAACCTGCGCCTCTCCCTGACCGACACCCTCTGCGCCCGCGCGGAACCCGGACAAAGGGAATATGCCATGCGCGACACCCGCCTGCCCGGCCTTGCCCTACGGATACAGCCCGGCGGGTCGCGAAGCTGGATCGTCCGCGCGCGCATCGACGGCAAGGCAGTCCGGCGGTCGTTGGGTTCGTTCCCGGAAATAGGCGTGAAAGCGGCGCGAGCCTCCGCCCGTGCCGTTCTCGCGGGCGAGACTTTGGCTCCGACAACGACGCCTACTGTCCCGCATTTCGCGACGTTTCAGATTGAACATGAACAGCGCTGCGGTGCCTTCTACAAGCCGCAGGGTTTGCGCACATACCGCACCTATATGGGATGTGAATTGCTACCGGCCTTCGGCCACCAGAGACTAGATGCCATTTCTCGTCAGGATGTGATCCGGTGGTTCGAAGGGTATAGCCTGCGAAGGCCGGGCGGGGCCAATCGCGCCCTCGGAATTCTGGTGCAGATGCTCGGACGCGCGCGCGCCTGGGGCTATATGCCGGACGGCTGGCGCAATCCCGCGAAGGGGATCAGGATGAACCGCCGGAAGGTCATCGGCACCTTCCTCGGCTTTGAGGAGATGGCAAGGCTCGGCGGCGTACTGGACAAACGGATCAAGGCAGGATGCACGGCATCCACCCTGCTCCGCTTCCTTACCACGACGGGTTGCCGGGTCAGCGAAGCCGTCCATCTCGAATGGCAGGATATATTGCCCGATCGGCTTCGACTGCGTGACAGCAAGACCGGCCCGCGAGATATTCCCCTCGGCGTGCCGGTTCGCCGCTTCCTGAAATCCTACCGCGTGAACCTACAGAGACAAGGAATTGGCGGGTTTCACCACGTATTCCCGCTGGCCGGTCGCCAGCACTATGACGGCGTCCGTTCGATCTGGGTCAGCGTCCGCCGCGAAGCCGACCTGCCCCCGAAATTGCGCATCCACGATCTCCGACACAGCTTCGCGAGCCATGCCGTGATGTCGGGAGAAACACTTTTCACAACATCCCGACTCCTCGGTCACAGCAGAGTCCAAATGACCGCACGCTATGCTCATCTGGCGAATGATGTCCTTGCGGCAACCTGCGAAAAGCTTGGGACACTTCTCATCGGCCAGACCCGGTAGCCAAGCGCCGCCCAAATGATAATCAATCACGCATGAATGGACGGCGCGGCCAGTTGGGCCGCGCCGTTTTTCTCGATTATGCCGCTTCCCACACCTGATTGAGAATCCGGGCTGCCATCGCCGCCTTGTCCTGCGGCAGGAACCGTCCGTAATGCTTCGCTACCATGTCCGGCGTATCCTGGATGGCATAGCTCGCCTGCTCGAATGAGCCTGTCTGCTTCAGGATATGGGTAGCCAGCACATCCCGCACATTATGCGGCCCATGCGGCAGCAGACCCTTGATCGCGCCCCGGCCGGTATAGGGATTGAAGACGCCATAGCGTTGGACCACCAGACGCCATGCCTCGTAGAAGGTGTTTTGATCATAGGACGCATCGCGGCTGTTCGTTTTCACCGTCTTCACGAAGAATGTGCCGGGATCGTCCGCCCCGTTAAGTAGGATGGCCCGATGCTTCTCCACATAGGCGTCGATATGGTCATAGAGGCCGCCAAGATCGGGAAGGAGCAGTCGGAAGGGTTTGCCCGCGAAGAAGGACGAATGGGCGTTCTTGAAGGAGACTGCCGGAACAAGGACTTCCCATCCCTGATCACGCTCACTCCAGCGGATTTCGCCGCGCTTCATGGTTTCGAGCTGACGCTCTGAACGCGGCAGATGTCCGCGCGGGCAGACCATCATTTGCCGCAAATTCTTCTGCCGAAGTCCAAGATGGAGGCCCAGCCGGATCAGGAGATAGGACCGGACAACCTCCGCCGCAGCCCTCGGGTATCGCCGCCCGTCAGGGCGGAATTTCAATATTTCCTCCGCGATCTTCAGATATTCCGCAACCGGGCTGGGTGCCTCCAATATGGGCAGGATCGGTTCGAACGGGTCGCGATGGATGCGCGCGACCCGCTCCACCTCACGGACGCGCGCACTGGCATGTGCGTGCAAAATGTCGCAAGCCTGCCGCCAGTCCGCGCGCGCCGCGCCGATGTCGTCGGTGGATATGAGGCCTTCCATCGGCACAAGACGATCGGCCAGTTCGGGATGTTGCCGCAACCAGCCGGTATCAGCCCGGACAAGGGCCATCGCATTCCGTAACATATCGCATTCCCAGCGGGTAAAGAAACCGCGTCGCCGCTCGCGCCACTGGACATACCAATCCCACACCCTCGGGAAGACCAGCATGGCGAAAGTGATGTTCCTGAGCGGCACGCCACACCCCTCCACGGCTCCACGCGGCGACGCGGCCAGTGCGCCGAACATGAGGCCGAAATGCTCGATCTTCTGGCTGGTCGTTTCCTCTCCCCATACGCCGTTTCGCTGAAACCCTATGTCGGTCAGGGTAGAGGTCTTGAACCTGACGAGGTCAGCCATCTCCGACACAAGGCGAGTTGGCGCATCCACCACGCCCTCATGATCCATATCATCGTCGATGCCGGGTGCCGTCTCGCTCGCTTGGACTCCCCGAATCCTTTTGCCGGTGATCGCCGGAAATCGGATCGCGTACCGCAGTTTCATGGCCTGCGCCTGAAACCGGCGATATTCGGTGGCGCCCGAAATCACGACTTCTCGGACCCATTCCAGAATCTCCGCCTGTTGCTTCAACGACCTTGCGTTGAAATCGTCGGGCAGGTGCCACGCCAACCGCCGCTGCTCGGCCTTGGTCACGCCTTTGATATTGATCCCGGACGGCGCACGCGCCGGGTGGGGCAGTTTCGATCGGAAATAGCCGGGAGGTAGATCATAGCGGCACTCTATGCGGGTGAGAATTTCCAGGCTGGCCGCGCTTTGCGGCGTGCGGCGTCCATCCACCCAGGATTTCAATGTCGCGCGATCCAGCTTTTCGCCCGGCTTGATGATGGACCTGTGAAGCTGATAATAGCTTTCCGCATGACGGCCCATATGGAGGATGAGGGCTTCGCGAAAGCCTGGCGGGTCGATCCATTTGGCGGAGTTGGGAACCGGCTTTTCCACGATAGGCAGGGCTTTGCGGCCTCGCTTGGGCAAGGGAGATTGGTTCGCGTCGCGGCTGGCGCGGCGTGAGTTTGATTGCATTACAGAAATTATCCATTGTTGGTATTGGCCCGACCAGCGGGTGCGCGTCCAGCGCACGCCAATTCTACAACAAATAGAAATTTATCAATATGATAGCGAATTTCAGGCTGCGTCCGGGCGCGCCTCCAGCTCAGCGATCCGCGCGTTGCACAGATCGCGTACCACCTCTTGCAGAAGGACGACCCTCTCGCCCAGCCATGCAAGCTCCTCCTCACTAATGCTGAATTCGCGGGAGTAGCGCGCCTTGATATATGCCTCGCGGAGCAGGTTATAGGCGCGCTTGTGCAAACGGCTATCCGTAGGCCAGACGGCGCGAAGCTGCGGCTCAAGCTGCTCTGTCAACGCCCGCAGCCGATTGAGGTTGTGGGTCTTGGGGCTGTACAGGGTACGGACCAGGAAGATGCAGTGATATAAGCGTTCGGTCGCCTGGTGCAGAAGGAAGGCTCCTTCCTTTGGCATACCTTTGGCGATAGCTTCGACGCTCAGAGTTCGAAAGTTCTCTGCACTTCCGAACCATTCCTCAAAATAATCCCGCGTTTCCCGCAGGGCTTCGCCTGATGATAGCTGTTTTGGCTCCGCAAAGGGATGGTCCGGCTCCTCGTGCAGGGCGATGCCGTCCTTGAGAATGTCCATGAAGAAATAGCGACCGAGCCGCAGCTTCTCGTTTACATCGTCCAGGCTGTGATAGATCAGGCTAACCTGCGTGCGCAGCACTCTGCCCTCGGTCAGTTCCTCCAGCAGCCGTTCCTCAGTTTTCGCCCAGAATTCTGGAATGTCGGTCAGGTCTTCATGATCGACCACCACGAGGAGGTCATAATCCGAGAAATAGCGGCCAACAGGGTCTTCGACCCAATCGCCTCGCGCATAGCTGCCGAAGAGAATGATTTTGAGAATCTGGCCATTGCGGAAACGCGGCTGTGTCCGGTGGCGAATGGCGCGCGCGAAACCCTCGCGTATGATGTCAACGACATGGGCAAGCTCCCGACGCTTGGCGTCGGGCAGTTGCACATCTGGATCGTCGAGCCTTCTCATGATGCCGCGTAGAATCGCGGCAAATCATCGCCTTGCCAAGCCCCTTTGGACTGGCAAGGCGAATAGGGCTAATTTTAACGCATTTCACGAACGATAATGCGTATCGCGCGAAGCATGTGGCGCCGTACCTGCCAGAGAAACAATCGTTCTCGCTTGGCGATCTCGACATAGCTCAAACCCTCCACCTGACTTGCGATGAAGATGTCGAGCGTCCGCTTCTGACCTGCCCCCACCGAGTGGACCGATTGGTTTGTTAGTGGATTAATCCCATCGCCGCCATATCCGGACGGAGGTGGAGCGAAGCGGAACCGGAGGCCGGATATGGCGGTGTTGCCGTTTCTGGTGCCGGTGGTCGGTATCCAAGGCTGCTGTGCGGGCGAACGGTGTTGTAATGCCGCCGCCATGCCTCGATCAGCACCTTGGCCTCCGCGAGGCTGTAGAAAATCTCGCCGTTGAGCAGTTCGTCGCGAAGCGACCCGTTGAAGCTTTCGTTATAGCCATTCTCCCATGGTGATCCCGGCGTGATGTAGAGTGTCTTCACGCCGATCTGGCCCAGCCATTTCTGGACGGCGGTCGCAATAAATTCGCTGCCATTATCGGACCGTATATGTGCAGGCGGACCGCGCGAGACGAACAGGTCGGCCAAGGCAGCCAGAACATCCTCATGCTTGAGCTGCCGTGCAACGATGAGCGCCAGGCATTCCCTGCTGGCCTCGTCGATGATCGTGAGGATGCGGAACTTGCGGCCATCATGCGTCCGCCCCTCGACGAAATCGTAGGCCCAGACATGTCCCGGATATTCGGGTCGTAGCCGGATGCATGAACCGTCATTGAGCCACAAGCGTCCCCGCTTTGACTGGCGCGGCGGAACCTTCAGCCCCTCACGCCGCCAGATCCGCTCAACCCGTTTATGGTTCACCGTCCATCCTGCATGACACAGTAATGCCGTCACCCGGCGATAGCCATAACGACCATATTGCTTCGCCAAAGCGACGATATCCTCTGTCAGTGCCTGTTCGTCATCCGCCCCGCGCGGCACCTTGCGCTGTGTCGATCGATGCTGACCCAGCACCCGGCATATCCGTCGCTCGGACACCGGAAGCTCTCGTCGTAAATGATCGATGCAGCGCCGCCGCCGCGCAGGGCTCAGAAGTTTCCCTTGGCAGCCTCCTGCAGGATCAGCTTGTCCAGCGTCAGGTCCGAAATCGCCCGGCGAAGACGCTGGTTCTCTTTCTCCAGATCCTTCATCCGCCGCGCTTGGTCGGTCTTCAGCCCGCCATATTCCTTGCGCCAGCGATAATAAGTCTGCTCGCTGACCCCGATCCGACGGCATGCTTCGGCGGTCGAAGTCCCCTGCGCCAGCACAATCTCAACTTCACGCAGCTTGCCGATGATCTCTTCCGGCTTGTGCTTCTTGAATGGCATCTGTCGTCCCTTTCGTGGTCCAGACTATCATAGTCTCTGGGCCACTCAGCAGGGGGCAGATCATTCCCGTGCCGTCGTCACGAACTATGACGGCTTCGTTTGTAAGGGGCTCAGGCAGAGTAATCCAAACGTTATTGGCATCTGCATCCCATGCATTGTCTACAAGTTCCTTCAACGCCGCTTCGCTGGATCGATAAGTTTCACCTAGAATTCTTGTCAGTCGCGTGTTTACCGCGAAGTGTGCAATTTCGTTCATCCATCCCCCGGGGCTGGTCGTTACAGAAGCGTCATAGCAATTAAATACAATGGTGACCACCGGCCGGTTTGGAGACCTCTGAAACCTATGTAGATGGCATGAACTGGTGTTTTGCAGCCTTAGTGTTCCGACCTAGCTGCCGATCGGCTTGAATGTCCGCTTCTAAGACCTGCGGTATCACAGCTGGACGGCAAAAAACTGGCGCCTACCGGTCGTTTGAGATAAGCTCAGGCCCGGACCGAGCTGTACCAAGATTTTGCTTGCCAAATTGTTCCCCAGAACACAAAATGTGTCTTGGCCTGTTTTGAAGAGCCTCATAACGTACTGAATTAAGCCGATTTATTGGCAGCACCCGTGCGTACGGTGAATTGCCTGTGCGCAAGGTGCATTACCCCCGCTACTGAGCCGAAGCTCCTTCAATGCGTTTCAGGCAACTCGTCACCGTCAAGCGGAGGCCGATCTGGGACCTGCGCGAGGATTGCAAGCGCAGCAGCCGGATTTGCGCGTTCGGCACGGAGCCGGATATCTGCCGTTGCCCTCAACTCCCCTACCCGCTCCGCAATCAGCGACGACAGAAACTGGTTGAGCGACGTACCGTTCAGCTCTGCTAGATGCTTGGCTTCCGCCATAACATGATCCGGCAGCCGCAAAGGATAATTGCTCATTTCGTCCCTCCTCCTTCGAGGCGTAAAAACAACTCACCGGGCTTAATCACATCTACGCGGTATAACTCCCGTGCCGGTAGAAAGTCCCGCACGTTCATGGTGACGATGGCATCCGCCCCGGCCTGGACCGCGCACTCCAGAACCATATCGTCCGCCGGATCGCTCAGCGTCGGACGAAGCTTAGTCCTGATCGGCATTATCCGCCGCGCCTGTCCAACGACAGCATCTAACACTTGGTCCAACTCCTCCTTCGATGCCCAACTCGCCTCGCGCATCGCTGCTCGGTTGAGCACAGCTTCATATTCCAACACCAGCGCGACAGACACAGCGTATGGAAGTTCGCCTTTCAGCGCACTCTGGACGATCCGATACGATGCTCCAGACCGCGACCAGAGCGCAGCGACAAGAATGTTCGTATCCAGCACATACATGACGTCATATATAACGTCATAATCTGCGATGCGCAACATTTTGGATGCCGTAGCTGCTATGACGGATCAGGCGTGCCGAAACCCATATCAATGGGATGATTGCTCCAGAGATGCATTCGAAATGATAGTCTGGAATTCGGCTCTAATTTCAGGATGACGCCTTTCAAGATAGGCGGTGATACGCTCGTTCACCAACAGCTTGCCTAGATAGCGCGATGCGACCACGAGATGCAAAACATCGTCGCCCAAGCCATCTTCCACCGCCTTCATGTCACGACTGAGGTTCTCCATCTCTCTTTCCATTCGTGCCATTTGCTCGGGTGTCAAACCTCCCACCCGCCTCTTGCGATTGGGCTTTGTCAGATCATCCTCGTTAGTCGCCGCCAGCAACGCTTTGGCATAGGAATGAGAAAAATTGTTCACCGAAACCATCAATTCGGCGGCCTCGAATTGCCGGGGAGCGGTCATCTTTTTCAGCACCTCAAAAGTCTGAATGCTGATGTTCCTTTCCGCAAGAAGGTTGGCTACCTCCGCAGTGATCCCCGTCAGAAGATTTCGCCGTCGTCGCACGACATTGACATCCACGCCGAAGGCGCGCGCAATCTTCTCTTCTGACGCTCCACGTCTGACCGCACGGTCGATCATGTAATGCTCTTGTACGGTCGCGAGCCGGTTCACCCTCTTGTTGTAGGTAAATGCCTCATCATCGTCTGCGACGATGCAACGCACCATTTTATCCCCGCGTTTCAGAAGGGCGTAGTAGCGAAGGTGACCGTCCACCAGCAGGTACGGCTGGTCGCGCTTCTGCTTGGCGACGACAAGCGGCTCGGCCAAGCCAACCGTATTGATTGAGGCCGTTATTCGCCCGAAGCGTTTCGAGACCTCAATCTGAGGCGTGAGCTGCCGAAGTGGCAGGATGTCGGATAACTCCAGTTCAATCAATCGAGCACCAAACGCGATCTTGACCTTTTTCGCCATGATTAGGCCTCCGAAATGCCGATGCGTTCCGCCAAGGGAAGAGGGATTGTGCCCATCGATTCAGCTCGAAGGAGAGTGACGAAATGTTCTTCCGTCAGCAGTTTCTTCAGCGCATTGACTACGAACAATAGCCGACTTTGCGCGAGGCTGGCCTTCTTCACCAAGAGCTTTTGACGTTGGACCTCCTTCTGGTAGACGCGCACCAGCGACGCAGCCGTCGGCTTAAGGCCGCTATGAGCGGCGCCTTTTGCCGATTTCATCGATTTGCCGATCTGCGATCGCTCATCCAGCACTCTGCGGATCGTCACTATCTGTGAAATTGAAACCAGACCTTTTTCGTATGCCTCCGCCAGGGCGCCCTGCGTGTTCGTATCCGTGGCCATGACAATCGCATATGCAACCGAATGCGGTATCACTCCGCGCTCGACTGCATCGAGAAGGCGCTCTTCTCCTCGATCCAGCATCGTGCAGATTGTAGAAACATATTCGTTGCTGAACCCTATCTTATCAGCCACTTGCTGGACGGTGTATCCACGGTCCCGAAGCGCGCCGACCTCTCGGATAAGTTCCAGTGGGCTGTGATTTCGCCGGGCCATATTCTCGACAAGGCTGAGAATGTAGCTATCTTCCTGAGATGCTTCGATCACGATGGCTGGAATGCAATCCTGTTCCAGCTCAATGAATGCCTCAAGCCGACCTTGACCACATACAAGCGAGAACCTCCCCCCTGGCGCTGCGGTCACGGTTATCGGCTTCTTGAGGCCCACCTTCGAAATGCTATCGACCAGTTCGTCAAAGATGCGCTTGTTGCGTTTGCGGGGATTGAGAATGTCGATCCTGTCGGTGGGGATCGTCTCGATTTTTTCGTGCGCTTTGCTCATGCGACATCTCCAAGCTGAAATCGTCGGGACAGGTGATAGAGCGGTGAAAGATCATCCGCCCGATAGGCGTCCATAGCGATCCCGTTATGCTCTGCGAGCCTGAGCGCATCGCTGCCACCGACATCAATCCACGGCAGCAGATAATAGTCCTGAGGCTTCTGATTCCCCGGTGCCATTCGAACGGCAACGGTGATGTCGGGCTCCAGGCCGGTATCGAGACGGATTTTCCAGCGATGAGAGCCAGAGGCGGACTCAGAGCATCGAGACAGCACGACAGAAACTGTAAATTCGCCGTTCACCGATAACAGATCAGTCATCGGTTCGACCTCAACCGCCCCCCCGACCCTTTCGATCTCGGACACGGTGTCGGCAACAATCTGGGGATGCAATAGCCGTAGCGTGCGATTGGTTTCCAGATATCGATAATCGCGCCCGGAATCGTACCCGATCAAAGAGTAGGCCTTCACCAGACTTCCAAAGCGGTAACGATATGCGGATGACGACGGCATATCCTCGTCCTCATCGATCACGAAGCCGGACAGCACACCCTTGCGAACCTGGAAATCCTGAAGCATCGCAAGCAACTGTTCATCGGTAAATCGGCGCGAGCGCTCGGCAATGATGTGCTGGGCGGCTTCGAAGAAATCCGCCTCGACAATCGGCAGGAATGCGCCGTCACCTCTCACCCACATATCGGGTGGATTGGCGACCCGAACCTTCTTCAATTTGAACGAGACACGATTGTAGACATTGTTTCCGATATATTTTTCGTTCGTCAGAATCTGGTGGATAATGCCGCGTGTCCAACCGCGATCCAGACCGGTTACGACGCCCTCTTCGTTCAGTATCAGTGCGATCTCGCGCTCGGACCGCCTTTGCAGCACGAACATGCGGTAGATGCGCCGCACGGTCTCCAGTTCGTCCGGCGGCCCCGGCATCAAGATCACCCGATCCGTCTGCAAGCTCTTGTGCTGACCTTTTTCAAGCGGCGCTTTTATTGTGCCATGTTCGTCAACAAGGTGCCGTCGCAATCCGTATCCAGCGGGACCACCTTGACGGTAGCCAAGGGTGATGAGGCGACATTGCCCGGCAAAGACCTTGGTCGATAACTCCCGGCTATATTCGCCAGCCATGACGCGCTTCACGCTCTTGATCAAGGTAGCGCTAAGGCTGCCGTCGTTCTCGAATTGCTCCGCGCAATAGTGGACGGTAATCCCGCCCTGACGGCAAATGAACTCGTAGTAAGCGCTTTCATCGGCATCCTGAAACCGGCCCCAGCGGCTAATGTCATAGACGAGGATCACGTCAAAATCGGCGGCTCCGGACCGAACGTCCTCAATCATCTTCCGGAGCGAATCTCTGCCCGCGATGTTAAGGCCGCTTCGACCTTCATCGGCGTATGTTCGAACGATATCCATGTCCCGCCGCGCAGCATATGCCGCAATCACCTCGGCTTGATTTTCGGTCGAGTATTTTTGGAGGTCGGTGGACATGCGCACATATTGCGCAGCCCTATATCGCTTCTTTGAAACATCTTCCGGTTTCATCGTCCTGACCCCAATCCGCAATCAATTCGAGCTATCGGGGACTCGATACGATGGAGGACGCGGCATGTCGCTGTCAGGAATGGACCGAAAACTTCCACACCCCGCGCCAACCGAGCGCGATCTCGCATCAGAAGTGGCCGCAGCTCTGCGTCGTGAATATGGCGACCTGCCGGCGACCGTGAAACAGATAGCCCGCCTGGCGAATGCTAAAGAGCGAACGGTCAAAAACTGGCTGGCCGCGAACAACGGCCCAAGCGGTGACAAACTCGTCGCACTGATGAGACACTCTGACCAAGTACTGGAGGTCGTGCTCAGAATGAGCGGCCGCCAGGACCTGCTACGGTCATCAGCCGTGGGAGACGTGTTTGCCAAGATGCAGGCCTCGCTTCGCACGATGGAAGAGCTTTTCAGCCAGAATGCGAGCTAAACCTGAGGCGATGGATGGCAAAGAGCTAGCGAATCAGCTCTTGACGATTCGGCGCAGATGATTCAAAAATGTGTCCTGAGAGGCAAAGGAGAAATTCTATAACCTCTTGTTTTTAAGCCATTTATTGGCAGCACGGGTGCGTACGGTGCATTACAAAACGCCCCTGGCGTGCGTCCTTTCTTCGCAGCGCGTTCCGCGCTGCGCTGCCTCGTGCCGGAAGGCGCGGGGCACCCCGAAGGGGGCTTATAACATCTGGCCAAGCGATATCCTTTTCCGATCAAAAATATGAGGAACCAATGCGCCCGATCCGCACCCAGTCTGGACGCCGCGACCGCTCAGGCCGCTCTGAATTGCGCCCCGCCATCGCCCGGATCGTGGCACCGTTCCGCGAAGCGGTTGCATCCTCTGAAAAACATGCCACCATCATGCGCGGCGGACAGACCTTCTCAGATCTGAAGGATGACGCATGCCCAAGATGAATGACCGCGAACGCCTCGCCGACCTTGAAGCGCGGCAAAGGAAAATCGCTGAAGATATCCTCGAAGCCCGCCGCGCTTTGCGCGGCAAATATGCCTCCATCATCTCCGACCTGGAGATCGAACGTCTGTCGGAAAAGGAGTTCCGCGACATATTGGCGCAAGCAATCCGAATCGGTGGCCCAGCCTGTATCGCAGCCCTCAAGCCGCTCTCCGTTCCCCAACGAACCGAACCGGCAAAGCGCCCGTAGGGTGCCCCTGCGACGAGCACGGCGGAGCCGCGCGCAGGAGGCCGATGCCGACAAGGCATCGCATCGCCCAGGCGACGGACCCCTTTTGGGGTCCTGAGCCCGGGCGACCTTTTCCTCACCAACAAAAAAAGGGCCGGCCCGAACACAGCCCGGACCGGCCCTAAACAATGCTCCTCAGCAGGCTGCCCTGCGTTGATCTGCAAGGCGGAAAAAATGCGCGGGCACGCCCTTTCCCCGGATGGCGCGGGCGAGTTGCGACTGGACCCCGCTCCCTTCGCAGACCAGCGCTTCGACAGGGTTCAACGCCAGCATCGCGTCGTTGCGCGCGAACCCAGCGCGGTCGCCCAGATGGCGCCATTTTGCGAGGGTGAAGGCGATCACCGGCACCTTACGGCTTGCGGCCCAGGCGGCGGCGATCGCGTCGCATCCTTTGTCCTGCGCCGTGGTCGCAAGCACCATCATCGGCACCCGCATGTGGATGCTATCGAGCCTGTCCCACAGGAGCTGGCTGTCGTCCCATGTCTTGCCGCCCGAGAAGATTACGATCGGCCCCTTGGGCGCGTGCTGATCGATCCGGCGCTGGCGGCGTGCTGCGAGGAAGTCGGTCGCCGAGACCACCGCTGCGGTGCGCTTGCTTGATATCATCGATCCCCTTGGCGCGGACCAGGGGCGTCCCGTTTCAGCAGCGAAAGTCTGGGCGGCATGGTCCCGCATGCAGGCCACCGCCTCGCGGGCTTCATCGAGGGATTGGCATATCGTCTGGGCATCCTCCAGCTGCGCCGTCAGCACTTCGCTCCCGTCCGCGTCGCGTATGAGATCACGGACCTTCCTCGCCGCCTTGTCCGCCTCGCCATCAAGCTGGTCGGTGACCTTGTGGAGGCTGTGCACGACCCCCCAGGCGAGCCGGTCCGCTATCGCTTCGAGCCTTGTGTCACGCAGCAGATCGAAGAAGGTGCGCACCACAAGTTCGGTCGCCAGTTCCGCCTCACGGGCGAGCGGAAGCCCGACATCGGTCTCGTCATCGGCATGGCTCATCCGAAACCCGTCGATCGTTTCCGTGAACGCATGTTCGAAGGTGAGGCTCGCGCTTTCCTCTGCGATAAGGTCGGCGATTTCCTCGGTGCTGCGGATGGTGGTGATCGTCGTCATGAGAACCTCCTTGAATTGAAAGAGGTCTTTTTTCGGCACGGGCTCCGAGCGTCGGGGTCAAGGATCGCGTAGCGACCGCGAAGCGGCGGTGGGGGTCACGATTTTCTTTGGCGGCCACCAAGGCCCGCCCGGAAAGCCCCAAGGTCGCCCCGCCAAGGAAAATGGTGGGGCCCCGCCGTCCTTGAGGCCGGCGCTGTCCCCGTGCCACGATTAAAAGAGTTGAGAGAGAAGAGGAGGCTTGCGAATCGGGGGCTCGATGCCCCCGATTCGCGAATGGGTGCCTCACGCGCTGCCCCCTCGCAGACCACCATCATGCCCGCGAATGATCAACGCGCTACTGGCGCGTTGGGCACAAGCCAATTAGGGCGCGGCTCTTGAAGACGGCACGAACGACGGACGACAAGATATTGTGGATGGGTGAGCAGGCAGAACGGGTCGATAGTGCGTCGCGGGTCATCCTGGCGAGTCCCCGCGTCCTGTTCAGAACCTTCCGCGACACCGAGACGCTCAAGGCCTGGCGGGTTCCCGAAGGGGTGACAGGCAGCTTCACGGCACTCCAGCCGCGCACTGGTGGCGGCTATCAGTTGAAACTCCTTTACGGGGACGAGCGCTATGGCATGTCCGCGCCGGGTATGGACCTGATCGACGCGCGCTTCGTCGAATTTCAGCCCGACGAACGCGTCGTCGAGCAGGTGCGTTTCATCGGTCGGGACGGCGGCACCGCCGGTACGATGGTGTTCGAGACCCTGATCAGCCCCGCCCCCACCGGAACCCAGGTGACGCTGCGCGCGACGTCCCTGCCCGATGCCATAGATGCAAAAGAGCATGAAGATGCGCTCGCGGCTTCGTTGCGGCGCCTGGCGATGCTTACCGAATGAAAAAGAAAAAGGCGGCCGCTCCAGATTGGAGGGCCGCCTATTCCATTTTCAGTTGACCGTCGGCGCGAGCCCCGGTGGCCAGATGAGATCCGTCGGCTTACCGGCGTGGAGCTGCGCCAGCGGCGTGACGCCCTGGACAGCACCCTCACGCCACATATCGCAGACGACATAGACGGACGTTCCGGTTACCCGATCGGTGCACTCCATCAGGGCAAGGTCGCCCCGCTCCGCGGCGCGCAAGAGCAAAGTGTAGTTGCGGATGCAAATGCCAGGGAAAGCCATGGCGACCTCACGCCGCTTGAGCGAGCGATTGCACCGCACCGGGCCGTCGCAGCGCGCCTGCCGGTATCGCCGCCTCGGTCTTGCGAAAGGCGTGGATGGGTACGCTTGCCTTGCGCAGGAGCTGATAGAGATTGGCCTGAAGCCCCGATCCCTCGCAGAGCAGCGCTTCGACCGGCTTCAACTCGACGAGCTTGCGATTGCGGTTAAAGGCAACCTTTTTGCCCACGCCATAAAGGCCATAGGCCACGAGCGGCACGCCATTGCCCGGACGCGCCGCCCAGGCAGCGGCGATCGCGTCGCCCCCCTTGCGCTGGCCTGTCGTCACCAGCGTCATATGGGGCAGACGCGCCTTGATCTGATCGAGCCGGTCCCAGATGGGCTGCCAGTTCTCCCACTGGGCGGGACCTGAAAAGATGACGATCGGCCCCTGTGGCAGGTGGCGTTCGCGCGCGACCAGTTGCCGCTCGCGCAGGAAATCCTGGACCGCGATCTGGCTGGCAATGGAAACGCTCGAGGCACGCGATCCCCTCGCCGGAGACCAGGGCCATCCCGATAATGCGCGATACATTTCGGCGGCATAATCGCGCATGCATTCAATCGCATCGCGCTGCTCGGCAAGCGATCGGCAGGCAAGCTGCGTTTCCTCAAGCTCGGTCGAATAGACCTCGCTAAGGTCCGGTCTGCGGGCGAGATCGCCCAATTCCTGCGCAATGGCATCCTCCCGCCGCTCGATCTTCCCGGCGACAAAGTGGAAAGAATTGACGATGCCCCAGGCGATTTCCGGCGCGAATGGCTCAAGCCGCGTGCCGGTGAAGAGATCGAAGACGGCAGCGACGATCCCGCCACATTCGGCCTGGGCCGCAAGCGGCTCGGGCATGTCATGTTCGCCAGGCTCGTCGCCCGGCTCGATGATCGAGAGCGGCATGGGATCGCCGAATACCGCCTGGAATTCAGGGGTGGCGACGGCTTCTGCATAGAGGGTCTTCAAGTCAGCAAAGCGATCGACGCTTGCGGTTCGCACGCGGGTCATATCCTGCCCTTTCGGAATAGAAGATTTGAAGGGGCCGGGAGCGCGAACGCCCCCGGCCAGAGGAGCGGCAAGCCGTCAGAAGGGAACCTCTTCATCGACCGTTTCGTCGGTCGCGAGCCCGCCGCTCATGCCCGCCGTGCTGTCGCCAAAACCGCCACCCTCGCCGTCGGCAGAATAACCGCTGCGATCGGGCCGCGTCGTGGGTCCGAAGTCGTCGCGACGCTGGGGCCGCCGCCATGCGACACGGAACCCATCCTGCTCCGTCCCGAACAGCGCGATCGAGAGGGGGTCGAGCAGGCTCGGATCATCGATCGACCCCTGGAGGAAGGCTTCGCCGGTGGTGCGGGTGGCGACTGCTTCCCAGAGGGCGCCGAGCTTGACCCAGCGATTGCCGACATTGAGCGCGATGATCTCGTAGACGGGCGCGCGTTCATGATTGCTCTGGACCGGACGCAGCCCCAGCCGCGGCAGGTCGATGGTGTTGGTTGCGATCCAGCCCTGGAGACGATCGTTGCGGACGTTGAACTCACCGATATTCATGAGACATTCCTTTGACGTTCATCGCTCTCGGACAATCCGAAGCGACACCCACCAAAATCCCTCTCTCCTCTCTGTCCCGACCTCCCGGCAGGCGCTGCCGCATGCGGCAAAGCGAAGGGCCGCCCCCCTTCTCCCCGCTCGCTTCCAGTCGCGATCGGCGCTATGATGAAGGCCATGGATCCCGAAACGATGCGAACCATCGCGCAGCTGGCGCGATCTCGCGCAGAGCGCGGAAGCTCCGCTGCCCGTGGCGACGGCCTGGAGCGGCTAGGCGCCGCGCGCGCCCTCCGCCAGTTGGCAGCGGACCTCGACGCCACTGCCCAAGAGTTCGAACGCCGCCCCCAGAATTTCCGCCCGCGAAGCTGACCACTATCCCAGTCGCACTATCAGCAGCGCCGCATTCTCGGCAGCCGATCGTAACCCGCAGGGCCAAGATCCGGCGCAGCCGGAGCTTGGTCGGAGCGGCGCTGCAAGCGCCGCGCAGATAGAGCGGCGGTGCCCGCGTTAGCGGGCAGCCGCCAGCCAACCTTCCTGCCAAAGACCGCCCCCTCACCTCTTGGCAAAACCGTCCATCTCTGCTGCATCTCACAAACTATGGGACAGCTCTTTCAACAAGCCGAACTGGAAGCCATCGCGGGCGCATTGGGCGATACTGTCGAGGGTCTTACCAACCCGGAGATCGGCAGGCTGATCGAAATCTAAGCCATGGTCGATTCTGGACCCAATGACGGGACGGAGCCGCATCTACGGTGAGTCTGCTTAATTGGCCACTCGAACGACGTCGCCTCGCGACCACTTAACGACGTTCCACTTTCTCGCTTCGAATGTCCGGCCCGTACAGAAGCGGCCATCCGACATTCACTCCGGCTAGTAGCAGGAACAGGTGCCAGCCTGTTACCTCTCGTTTAAGACTGCCGTAATGATGGCCTTACACGCAGAGTGATAGAAAATTGGCGGCAGCGGTCGAACGGCCAGATTTGGGTGCGCCCAAAGCGAGCCGTGCCACTGGCGAGACGTCCGCAAGCGGGCGATAAGCTGCGCCTTCGAGAGCGAGCTGCTGCATCGATTGCGGTACGAGCGACACCCCAAGGCCCGCCGCGACCAGCACCATAACTGAGACAAGCTGCGGCGCGACCTGTCCCAGGATCGGTTCGAACCCGACCTGACGGGCCGTCTCGATCACGGTGTCGTAGACCGTCGGCCCAACCGATCGCGCGGTGAGAACAAAAGGCTCCTCGCGCAAATCTGCCAGCCGGACCGCACCCGATAGCCCTTCGACAAGACGATGGCCCGCCGGCAACCCCGCGACCATCGGCTCATCGGGCATAGCGATGAGGGAGAGGCCATAGTCCGGCGCAGCGCCTGGACGCAGAAACGCGACATCGAGGCTGCCGTCGAGCAGTTCGCGCGCAAGATCACTGCTGTTGGTTTCGCGAAGGATGAGAACGACGTCCGGCCACCGCTCGCCAAAAGCACGGATCGTACCTGACACCGCCGGGTTGAGCGCCGCCGCGCCGGTAAAGCCGACCCGCAGGACGCCGGTTTCGCCGCGCGCGGCGCGCCGGGCTTCGTCAGCCGCCTCACGCGCGACGTCGGGCATCGCCTTCACGCGCGTGTAGAAAGCTTTGCCCGCATCAGTCAGCGTCGCGCCCTGCGGCAGGCGCCGAAAGAGTTCGGCGCCGATCTCATGCTCGAGATCGCGTATCTGCTGGCTGAGCGGAGGCTGGCCGATTCCGATCCGCGCCGCCGCGCGCGTAAAGTTGCCTTCCTCAGCGACAGCCAGAAAATACCGAATATGCCGTAGCTCCACTGGTATCTCCAAAAGCTATTACAGGTGGTCATGCTATATATTGGACTTCAGGTCCACGCGAGCCCATTTGGGGCGGCATGACCACGACACCTGCCCCCTTTCCGGGAATGGTTCGCGGAAGCAGCGACTATAATCGAGCCAATTTCGCCCTTTTCCTCGCCGGCTTCTCGACCTTCTCGCTGCTGTACTGCGTGCAGCCGCTGCTGCCGGAGTTCTCCGCGAGTTTCGGGATCGATGCCGCAACCAGTTCGCTTGCTCTGTCGCTGGCGACCGGAGCGCTGGCGATCGCGATCTTCGTTGCAGGCGCGGTATCGCATTCGGTGCAGCGGCGCGGCCTGATGCTGGCGTCCATGACATTGTCGGCGCTGTGCAATCTCGCTGCCGCGCTTGCACCGAACTGGCCGCTGCTGCTGGTGGCGCGCTTGCTCAGTGGCGTCGTGCTGGGCGGCGTTCCGGCGGTGGCTACGGCCTATCTTGCCGAAGAGATGCGGCCGTCGGATCTGGGAAAGGCGGTTGGCCTCTATATCGCGGGCACAGCGTTCGGTGGCATGGCCGGTCGTGTCGGCATGGGCCTCCTTACCGAAGTCGCGACCTGGCGCATGGCGATCGGCTGCATCAGTCTGCTGGGCCTTGCCTCGGCTGCCGGTTTTGCTGTGTTGCTTCCGCCGTCGCGCAATTTCGTCGCGACGCGCGGCGTGGCCCTCAGCGAGCATGTCCGCATATGGCTGGGCCATCTGCGCAACCCAATGCTTCTGCGGCTGTTCGTCATCGGCTTCCTGCTGACCAGCATCTATGTGCCGACCTTCAACTATACCGCCTTCCGTCTGGTCGCGGCGCCCTATAGCCTCGGGCCGGGTCAGCTCAGCGGCATCTTTCTCGTCACCATCTTCGGGATCACCGCATCGACCATGGCAGGCGCGGCGGTGGACAGGCATGGCCGACTGAAGCCGCTTCTGATCGGTCTGGGACTCACACTGGCCGGCATCATCGTGACGCTGGATCATAGGCTTGTCGTCATCCTGCTAGGCGTGATGGTCATCAACGCCGGCTTCTTCGCGGCGCATACTGTTGTCAGCGGCTGGGTCGGGCAGGAGGCGAAAATCGCCAAAGGGCATGCCTCGTCGCTATATTTGTTGTTCTATTATATCGGCTCCAGCCTGTCCGGCGTTGCCGGTGGATGGTTCTGGCACAATTGGGGATGGAACGGCGTGGCGGGGATGATGGCCGTTGCAGGGATCACGGCGCTGATGCTGGTGGCATCCGCTCGCATTCGCCGACCGGATGTCACAGCACGGCAAGAAAGTCTCGCATGACAACGCCGATCGTTCTGGTTCCCGGCTTCATGCTGGATGAGACGCTGTGGGACGAAGTGGTCGCGGCCTTTCCGCCCGAGCGCCCCGTGATACGGGCGAGTCTGCAAGGTCAGGCGACGATGGAGGAAGTGGTGACGCGGATCGGCGATGCCGCGCCGCCCCGTTTCGTCATCGTCGGGTTTTCCATGGGAGGCTATGTCGCCCGCGATGTCGTGCAGCGCTTTCCTGATCGTTGCGCCGGGCTGATCCTGATCGCGACGTCGCTGCGCCTCGACACGCCTGCCCAACTGGCATCCAAACAGGCCGCGCTCGGCGCTCTGGCCGGCGGTGATTATCGCGGCGTCAGCCGACAGTCTATCCGGCGCTCCCTGCATCCTGCACATGCATCCGACGGCGATCTGGTCGAACGCATCCATGCGATGAGTGTCAGGCTGGGACGCGAGACATTCGCATCCCAGTTGGTGCTGGACCGCGCTCCGGCTAATACACCCCCCGGTTGCCCGACACTGATCATCGCCGGTTCTGAAGATCCGCTTCGTTCTCTCGGAGAGGCCGGAGAGATGCAGCGCGCAATACCGGGTTCTCAGATCGAGATCGTTGAAGATACCGGGCATATGATCCCGCTCGAACAACCCGAAGCGCTCGCGCGCTGCATGACGGCCTGGCTTGCTGCTGAGGGTCTATGACCGTTCCATGGGCTTTCCCTTGCAGTATAGCCGATGCAAAGGTTGAATTTTTCGACCTGACTGGTAATGGACGGCCATGGTAATCGCGACGTCCCTGACCATTATCGTGCCGTGCGCAAGCGCGCGGGCATTGGGCGTGGTTCCTCCGATTGCTCCTCCTGACCATGTCGTATCGATGTTCGGTCGCAAGACGGCACCGCCGCCGCCGGGCATCTGAGCCTGTCCTCGACGGCAGGCTGAAGCTCGCCTGCAAGCGGAATGCTTGCGGGCGCTCAGACCTCGTTTCAGGTGATTATTCATGTTCAATCGACATGTGTCGGCGCTGGTGCCGACCACGACATTCGTGCTGCTGTGGAGCAGCGGCGCCATCATATCCGAAATCGGCCTCCGCCATGGATCAGCCTTCGCCCTGTTGATCCTGCGTTATGGCCTTGCCCTGGTCGTGCTGACGGCCGCAGCCATCTACAATCGCAAGCTGGTGCCCGAGCGCAGCAGCCGAACGCGCGTCGCCTTCATCGGCTTCTCGATCGCGGGCGTCTATTCCGTCTGTTATCTTCTCGCGATGGAGCATGGCGTGACGCCGGGCGCGCTGGCTACCATCCTTGGGATACAGCCCATTCTCACCCTGTTGGTGACCGAGCGTAAGGTAGGCCTACTACGCCTCGTTGGCCTTTTGCTCTCACTGTGTGGCCTGGCAACGGTTGTCGGCGACGGGCTGATCGCTATGCGCTTTCAGCCATTGGGTCTGATCTTCGCGCTGCTGGCGCTGCTCGGCATTACATTCGGCTCAATCGCGCAGAAGCGCGAAACACAGGCGCCCTGGGTCGTCCTGCCGATGCAATATGCCGTAGGGCTGCTGCTTGCCTGTAGTGTCGCGCCGTTCGCCGGAATGAAAGCCGAATGGGACATGCCATTCCTCCTGTCCGGCCTGTGGCTCGGCCTGGTTATCTCGGTGGGGACCACCTTCCTGCTGTACCGGCTGATCGCTCGCGGCAATCTCGTCAACGTGACCAGTCTCTTCTATCTGGTCCCCGGCGTCACCGCCGCGATGGATTGGGCCTTGCTGGGCAATCCGATGTCACCGCTGGCTATGGGTGGGCTTGCGATGATCATGCTCGGACTCGCGGTTGTGTTCCGGTCAAAATCGACGTGACTGAAGCGAGGTCCGCCATCACGCGGCGGGCCTCGCTCGATAGGTCCAGAGGTCTCGTACGATGGCCGACATACCGGCGCGCATGAGGTGCGTGCATGGTGAGATAGTGGCAATCCTAGCAAGGGTCGCAGATCAGCTTTGTGGAAAGAACGCGGACTGAAAATGCAGCCGGAGATGGCGAGAGAACGGAAAACTGAGCGTTCAGATCAGGGCTGCGCATAGCCGACTATGGCCTGGGCCACGAGCCGGTCCCCGCTTCCCTGCCAGATCCTGACGTCGATCGTTGACAGCCGGCGCCCGAGCTTGAGCAGTCTTGCATCGGCATGGATCGGCTCGAACCGGCAGGCCCGCATGAAGGAGATCGTCAGGCCATGCGTAACCGCCATGGGTTCAGGACCATGATGCGCCGCAATCACAGCATAAGCGGCAACGTCCGCGAGCGCCATGAGCGAAGGGCCGGATACAATCCCTCCGGGCCTCGCCATCGCCGGGGTTGGCTCGAGCAGCATTCGAACACGCCCCGGCACAATCTCCACCAGCGAACCTAAACTGGCACGGGCTTCTGGCGGAAAGGCTGCGTCGAGAAACGCATTGAGGCCGTCAAGGTCGAGATGGAGAATGGGCAGGTCGCTGGTCATATGCGTGGCCTTATCTGAAGGGGACGGTTTCGATTACCAGGACGAGAGCCAAGCCGATCATGATCGCACCAGATATCCGGCCTACAGCCTTCGCTCCCTCGGGGCGCGTTCGCAGGACGGCCTTGGACCCGTATCCCACCACCAGATATACGATCCCGCAATTGACGATGTGAATGCCGCCCAGGCCGACAAGCTGCGCCGGAACCGGCCAGGCTGCACGAACGTCGGCGAATTGTGGCAGAAGCGCCAGGAAGAGCAGGATAACCTTGGGATTAAAGCCGCTCACACCGAAACCTTTCACGGCCCAATGGCGCCAGCCTTTATCCGCCGCGATCGCGGCACTCTGGGGAACGGGGGGATTTGCGAGAAGTCCGATACCCAGCCAGAGCAGGTAGGCCGCACCGATAAGGGTCAGTCCGGTCAGTGCAAAGGGGATAGCCGCAATGAGGCCAGCGATACCGTCAGCGACAACCAGGGTCGCCAACAGGTGTCCTGACAGGAGCCCTCCTACGGCGGGTATCACCGCGCGATCGCGCAAGCCTGCCGAAATGGCGTAGGCCCAGTCCGCGCCGGGAGTGAGGACGAACGTCATCGATACCGCCCAGAAGGCGGCCAGCAGTGCCAGGTTCACAGCGTGGTTCCAATGTGCCTGCAGCGAAGGCAGGGGCAGCAATTAATCTGCCAGGTGGTCAGAATGGCGCACAGGTGCGCGCCGGTCACTTCCAGACGCTTTGCTCATTTGCGCGTCGTCAGACGATATTCTTCCGCCTCTGCCGGGAATTTTGCTGATCTGACGTCCTGCGCGAAGGTCTCGATCGCGTCCGAAACAGTTGATCTGAGATCGGCGTAGCGCCTGACGAATTTCGGGGTCCAGTCGAACATGCCCAGCATGTCTTCCGTCACAAGGATTTGCCCGTCGCATGCAGCGGATGCACCGATGCCGATCGTGGGGCAGGATACCGACCGTGTAATCTCCGCCGCGAGTTCCGGCGTCACGCCCTCGACCACCATTGCGACGGCACCGGCAGCGTCCGTCGCCCGTGCCTCTTCCAGCACACGCGCGCATTCTTCCTCGCTGCGCCCGCGGGCTTTAAAACCGCCGTCGAGGTGAACGGCCTGGGGCCGCAAACCAACGTGACCGATGACGGGTATTCCGCGTCCGGTGAGAAATGCGATGCTGTCAGCAACACCGCTTGCGGCTTCGACCTTGACGGCCTGAGCACCCGTTTCGCACAAAATTCGGGACGCCGTATCGAAGGCTTGTTCGCACGACCGCTCATAGGAGCCGAAGGGCAGATCAATCGCCACAAAAGCGTGCGAGCTGCCCCGGACTACGGCTTGGCCGTGCAGGATCATCATCTCCACTGTCACGCCAACGGTGGTCGGCAACCCATGCACCACCATGCCGAGGCTATCGCCGACCAGAAGCAGATCGCAATGCGGATCGAGGAGTTGTGCCATCGGCGCGGTGTATGCCGTCAGGCATACGATCTTCTCGCCGCGTTGCTTGCGCATCCGCAAGGATGAAGCAGTGACCCGCTGAGAGACTGATTGCTTCGACATCGAAAGATTCCTCATTCACGCCGGCGTTCCAGCGGATTATTCATTAGAAGCAATCTTTAGCCGAGAAATCGCGCCATGTGCTTGCGATCTTATAGCGTGATGCTCAAAAATTTGGCATAAACTCATCCATATTTCATTGAATGAAGCATATCATGCCAACCAATCTGGACACCATCGATCAGCGTATCCTCCGGACGCTCCAGCAGGATGGACGTCTTCCCAATAATGAGCTGGCAAAGCGGGTCGGCCTCTCTCCTTCGCCCTGCTTGCGTCGTGTCCGTCTGCTGGAGGAGAATGGTGTGATCGAACGCTACACGGCCGTGATCAATCCAGCGAAGGTCGGGTTAGGAATGACGGTTTTCGCCCGCCTCTGGCTTACAGGACAGGATGAAGATCAGGTCGACCGATTCATTCAGGAGGTTGGCAAGCTGAACCAGATCGTGGAATGTCATTTGATGGCCGGCGATTGCGATTTCCTGTTGCGTATCGTGGCTGAAGACCTGGAAGGGGTGCGGCGATTTCAGAGCCAGCATCTCGCACGCATCAAAGGCGTTCAGAGTATCAAGACCGACATTCCCATGCAGCGAGTCAAGGAGCAGCGAGAAATCCCCTTATCACCGGACATCCGTTCGTAAACGTCTAGAAGATCGGTGCTGGAGACGCGTCCGCGAATGGCGGGTTGCACATCGTAAGCCGACATTTCACGCATTCAACCGAAACGGCAGTTTTGTCCCATCCTTGGTCATTCGGTAGACTCGCATCCACAAAGGGACGGGTCAGCCGACAGCAGATCTTCCAAATAGCGTGTCGGTCGTCAGGACCGTCACATCTGTGGGCAAGCCCGATGATCATCGCCTTTGAACAAGTACCTGCTACCCAGGCTGAGAGAACAGGCGGCCTGCGCGTCATCACAAGACCCACGCCATCACGGAGAGCGGATTGGCGGGCGGCGTGTCCGTCACGCGGACGGGCTGCAACAAATTCCCCGTGGTGATGACATATTGCCTCTTACCCGTTGCGGACCGCAAGCGGGTCGCAAGCCGATACGCATGCTCGAAGGACGCGAGACGCGCCCGCAAAGGTGACAAGGTCTGCATCGGAGTTCCAACTTGAAAGGTTTGTCGTTAGCGGTCGGAAGCTGCACGCATTCAACGGCATGAAAATGCCGGAGCGATGAGGCGTCCATTACCAGGGAAAGGTAGGCAGGACGTCTTCGGTGGGTCCGTCGCAATCGAGCAGGACATAGTCACACCCCTGAGCGCGCCCCAGTTCCAGGATCGCTGGAATTTCCTTGGGTAGGTGGCGCGCCGCGGCTCCGCTCGTCTCGACACGCGTCGGGATGAACCAGCCATATTGGGTCGGCGCGACGGAAAGCGGCTGACGTGCCGGCGGCAGGTCCGCCCAATCGTTCAGTAGCTGACCCGTGGCGCAGCGGATATGGGCGGTGCCAAGCACCAGATACTGGCCCTTCTCCATACGTCGGTCCTTTCGATGTTCAGGGATAGCGCAGCGCCGCGGCGAACTGGCGCAGCAATTTCGTCATTTCAGCGCGCAGGCGCGCACGGTTGGAGATGATCAGCTCCGGTTCGAGCGTCTTGCCTGCGGATGACCTGTAGCCGGTGGCCGCGATCCCGGGACCAATCTCGACAATGATCCGATGGCCACGAGGACGGTTCGGCCCCGCGTAACGGGCCTTGAATTCGCCCAGTCGGCCGTAGAGACCCTGAGCAACCTTTCCCCAGCGAATATGGCCCGAAGCGCGCACCTCGCCTTGCACAAGCCCGCGGCCAAACCACAGCCGGAACTGGGACCGTCTCTGGAGCGCCGAGTTGCGTGCCCGCTCCATCGTCCGGCACAGGGGCAGAGCTGCTGCGACGGCATCGAGAGCTACAAGGCATTTGTCCTCGACCGCGACCAGCATGTCCTCGATATCGCGGCCTTGCGTCCATCGAGCGGGGTCCAGGCACGTATCATCCAGAGCGTCCGGCCAACAAAAGCCGCGCTCGCTATCCACCAGCAGGATGACGGGCCGGTCCGATTGCTCCAGTTGATCGAGATCGGCGGCGAACATGTCTGCGTGCACCATATCCATGATCAGCAGTCGCCGCGGCCAGCGAACGGGTCGCGGCGCGTCTGTCGGGACGGGCCAGCAACTGGGTAAGGGCCGGGGCGGAGTTGAATATCCTGCCCCCTGCGCTAACGGCTTGCTCGCTGCGGCGGAGAAGGCGCGCCGCGCTGTATCGAACAAATCTTCGGGGCATCCGCCACCAGTCCGGAACCCGAGGTCATAGGCTGCTGTGGCAGAAGTCCCAGCAAACGAATGTGACCTGCGTTCCCAACCCGCCGTCGCCGCATAATGTCCGTCGGCAAAGGCGACAGCCTCGTCCCATCCGAGGGCATGGACATCACGCGCCCGCAGGATGAGAGGAAAGCGCGGGTCGACACGCCCGGCCGCAAGTTGCACTTCGACGAAGGCAAAATTGGCAGCAACGCGGTTCCTCTCGGTTTCGAGCCGCATCGCCTCGTGGATGGGCCGCATGGCCGCCACGCGGACGCGAGACCGCTGCATCCGCAGATCAAGCGGCGCAGTAAAGTCGAGATCGGGATAGGTTCGCCATGCAAGAGCAATCGCAGCCGCGTGCTCAGACGACCGCCCGCGCGCGAGCCAACAGGCGGGGTCGCCCGGATCGAAGGCCTGCGCCGTCATGGCGCGGGGCGCTCGATTGCCCTCCAGGCCACGACCGCTTCGGCAAGCGGTGTCTGCTGATAATGGTCAAGGCAGAAGATCGGGAAGCGGTAATCCTGCTCCGCATCGACTTTGCCCACCGCCTGCGCCAGATCGCGAGTATATTGCTCGAGCGGGGTAACATGTTTCTCATCGACCCATGTCGCAAGATTGTCGCTTTCAGCGTTGCACAGGTCGCAGATCGTGCATTCGAATATGCTCGATATCGTCCAGTCCTGAGCATCCATGTCCCATCGGGCGGCCGCGTCCCGAACAAGCTGATCCGATCCGCAGTCCGCGCATACGGGTTTGACGCGGGCACTGGCTGGTGAAGGATCTGTATCGTCGGGATCGAGCGGGACGATGGTTACCGTGTAGGACAGATCGGGCACGCGCTCATTATGATAGGTACTTGCCTCCGCCGTTCTGGAGGCAGCGGCTTGCACCTCGCTGCTGTCATGAACATCGAGCCGCACGGTCTGCGTGGCAAATGCCTCAACGCCGCTGAAATAGTCGATCCTGACTTTGAAAGGACAATGGGAAGCATTGGTAGCCATGATAACGCTCCTTAAAAATGCAAAAAGCCCGGCTCTGGGCCGGGCTCGTTCGGGTCGTTGGATTTGAATGCGAGGGTCAGTCGCTGAGGGCGCCAGCCGTGATGTCAGCGATCCACGAGGCGGCCTCGTGAAAATCCGCATCATCATCGGTGACGAGTTTTGCCAGCGCAATCGCCCCGTCACGGCCCAGTTGGCCGAGCCGCTGAAGAACCGCGAGTGCGGCCTGTGCCAGCGTGTCGGGATCTGCCGCGCCGACTTCGGTGATGTTCATGATCATGTCCTTTCATGAGAATCGGCGGCCAATGTGCGTTGCGCGCCGAATGATGCCGCCCCACCATTCAATTGGCGCGCTGAAGCAGCCCCCGCGCCTTGCCTTCGAGTTCAAGCCGGCTGTCCTGATGCGAACGCGAGCGGGCGACGGCGGTGATGCCGTTCACGAAATCGTAGAGCGAGGCAGGCGGATGCCCTTCCTCTTCGAGAACCGCGGTGATGATCTGCTGGGTATCGGATTTGGAGAAGCCGCGTGTTCGCAGAAAGCTGGCTCTGTCATCATCCGTCCGGGCAACGATCCGCTCGCGCGCCGTCTTTACGCCCTCGATGAAGCGGACCGGCGAGGATTCTGCAAAATGCGCTAGTGCCGGCGCAGCCTCATGGGCGAACCGGTTCGCTGCGAATTTGGAATGCCGGATGTTGATTTCCTGGAAATTTTCCACGCCCCATAGATTGCGGTTCATGCACACGGCCCGCAGGTAGAATGTCGCAATCCCAAGGGTCTTGGAGCCAACTTCCGAGTTCCAGCAGTAAAAGCCGCGAAAGAAGAGATCGGGTTCGCCATTGGGGAGCTTCCCCGCCTCGATCGGATGGGTATCGTCGACGAGGAACAGGAAAACGTCGCGATCCGAGGCGTAGAGCGTCGTCGTTTCCTGGCTGACGTCGACATGAGGATTATAATGCATCGTGCCCCAGTCGAGGACACCGGGGACCTTCCAGCGCGTGTCGCTCGTTCCGTTGCCGGCAATCCGCATCACCGCGCCGACGAGCTCATGGTCCCAGATGCGGCCATAGTCGGGGCCGGTGACCGCGCGCAGTTCGGTGCGCCCGTCGCGCGTTTCGAGCATCTTCACCTGCTCTCCGCGATGCTGGATCAGTCCATGCTGCATATTGATGCCGGCAAGGGCCGAGGGAAGCGTCCGCAGATAGGAAGCGGGCGCCCCCACGAGGCTGCAAAGCTGTCCGAAGGACCAGTTCGTGGGCGCCACCGGCTCATCCCGACCGGGAACGACCAGGGAAAGGCGTTCCGGTTCATCGCTGCGCGCAACCACACGAACAGACCGGCTTTCGACAATGCTTGTGGTCGCAACGTCGGCGCGTGCGCGCACGCTGTCATAGAGATCGGCAAGCGAGAGAAAGCGCTCGTCGTCAGGTCTTGAGAACCATTCGGACGAGACCCGGCCGATATTCTGGCCGCGACTGATATCGACCTTATAGGGAGCCTGCGCGGGGCGCGCGGCGGGAGCCATCATGTTCATGGGGTGGATCTCCTTGGCAGGATCAAAGAGCAACACTTCGCTGCTCCGCCTTCCCCCATCCCCCTCTCCTCCCGACCGGCTCCAAGCGTCGAAGCGCCACGGATAGAACCGGCAAGCTGTGTCGTCGGGTTGTTCGGGAGGACCTGCAGCTTTTGTAAACAGGGTTACGCCGCCTGCGGCAGCAGCCATTCGTAGAGCAGGTGCGCATCGGGCTCATGCTCCGATCCCATGGAGATCCGGACACGGGCACCGTCGCAGGCGAAATCAGCGGCGCGCGGCAGGGTCAGATAGGAAGCCCCGTCCAGGATGATATCTTTCGAGCGAACCGCTGTGATCGTCCGCGTGGTCCCGAGGGCCCGGTGCCCCTTGGGCGCTGCAAGAAGCTTCAATTGCTGGCCGACCTTCAACGACTTTCGAAAATGGGCGAGGCTTACCAGCGGCTCCACGCGGTTTTCCGCACCGCGCCGACGCGCGAGTGCCGACCAGTAGGCCCGGCCAATTCGAACTTCCGTGAAATAGGAACAGCTGTGGAAATCCTGATAGAGGTTCGAGTTGGTGAAGCCGAAGCGCTCCATCTGGTCGCGAACGGCCGTGATCATCGCCTCCTGGGCTTCGCGCGTTGAGAGATCCTGGGACGCACCGAGGATCTCGGCGATGATCTTGCGCCCGCCCGCGAATTTTTCGGTGATGATCGAGAATGCGGCGTCGGGAAAATGGGCGGCCAGATGGGTGCGGACCCTGTCCGCCAGATCCGGGAAGGGTTCAGCCTGGCGATAGAGATCACCCTGATAGCTGAAATTTCCGCGCTCATCATGGCTGACCTGGCTGTAGAGCAAAGGAGTGGCGGTCGGGGCGGGTGTGTCGGTCATGTCGAACCTCTTCAATGGCGTTCGATCCCCAGAATGGATCGCACCCGCCCCCTCCCTCCTCTCCTTGCCGGTTACCGCGCGCTTGCCTGAGCGACCGGACGGTCAGGCGGCAGCGTTGAGATCGACGAGCTTGTCCCACTGCGCCCCGGTCCGGATGATCTGCTCAAGGATGCCGGCTGCCCGGTCCGCGGGAATGAAAAGCCGCGTCTTGTAGGCAATAATTTCGGTAAAGCAGCCTATGGATTTGAGCCAATCGCGCCGGGCGGGAGGAAAATCCCTGATCTCCAGCCGGCGAGCATCGTTGACATGCACCGAGATCAGTCTCGCGCCGTCAAGGCCTGGGATCACCACGCCCTCAGTGCTGCGGGCGCCCGCAATCATCTCGGTTGGCGAAAGCTTGATTGCCATTTCCACGCCGAAGCTGCGGGAGAGTTTTTCGATGCCGATCGGCGAGATGATGCGTCCGAGGACGGAGTTGCCTTGCCTGTCGCTCACCCGCCAGACGCGCATGTCGTCATCGGGCAGCTGGTTCCACACCGGCAGCAGCAGGCCATTTGCGATATTGATGGTCTCGATATCGATGTGCTCGCGCGCCTCTTCGACCTCGGCATCCCATGCTGCCTCGAAGGCTGCTCCTTCGATCGGAGCCCAGTGACTTTCATGCAAGGCCTTGTCACGGATGCGTTCCCGTCCAGTGGGCCTCACGAGTTGCCACATGGTGATGGCATTGCCCTCGCCGTCCATGATGCTCCAGCTTGGCACCTGAAGTGCGACCCGTCCGGATCTGCCGTTGCGGAGCATGACGAACCCTGTCTCGCCCCACTCCCGCATCAGGCGAGCCCGCGTCGTTGCGCGTCGCCGATGATGCAATTCATAGCGGCTAAGGCGGGTTTCAGCGCCAGTCACCGGATCGCGGCGCAATATCTGCTCATCAAGCAGGATCACGCGCTCAGCCTGGATCGTTTCCACGCCGACATCAAGTGTTCCGGCCTCCCGTGCGGCGTCGATCCTGGCCTGAATCAGCCCCATATATTCCTCGAATATCGCGTTCTGCGTTTCGATGCGCAGCGCCAGCAGGCGATTGAGCCAGCGCTGGATCGGAGGAAGGTCATCGAGCAGCCCGCCGCTTTCCTTGTCGAGAAGCTTGAGGCCGGTCATCGCGACGAAGGCAGATAATGACGTGCTGGCGAGCTTGCCGCGATAGAGGAGATGATACCATTGGTTGAGGGCGTCGCGGGCATAGTCGCTTTCAAGGTTGTCGGAAGGGTCGAAGAGATTTTGCCCGCCGGTCTGGCGCTGCCCGCGCGTGAGCGCCCCCAGACTATCGAGCCTTCGGGCAATGGTGCTGATGAACCGCCGTTCGCCCCGGCAGTCGGTCGTGACGGGACGAAAGATGGGCGCGCTTGCCTGATTGGTCCGATTGGATCGCCCGAGCCCCTGAATGGCGTTGGAGGCCCGCCATCCCGGCTCCAGAAGGAAATGAACGCGGCGGCGATCGGCGGATTTGCAATTCCGATCGGCATGATAGCTTCGCCCCGTCCCTCCTGCATCGGAGAAGACGAGGATCTGCTTGTGTCCAGACATGAAGGCTTCTGCTTCGGCAATGTTGCTGCGGGCGCCCCTGCTCTCGACCCGCTGTCGCCGGGCTGCGTCGACGACCAGCCTGCGGCTTCTTCCCGTGACCTCGGCAATCCTATCCGTTCCGAAGTGACGGATCAGTTCATCGAGCGCCGAGCCGATCGGCGGCAGCGCACAGAGTTGCTCGATCATTTCATCGCGGAGCGCCAGCGCTTGCTGGCAGAAGACGGGATTGCCGCCCTCATCCACCATGAGTTCGGACCGCTCTGCTTCATCGGCGCCCCTGATGATTTTCATCATCCGCACCGGAAAGGCGGACTTCAGATAGTCGATCATCGCTTCTTTGCAGTCGAGATTTATGTCGAGCGGTTCGCGCGCAGGCGCGGATTTGCGGGATGAGGGCATCGATTCTACTCCAGATAATTAAAATGACCCCAGCCCCAACAAGCTGGAGGAACTATGACGTTGCCAAAGACGGTCGTTTCATACGGACGGCCCAAACCCTGGACGGGGGACGCTCCCACCTCAGATGCTCTATCCACCGCCTTCCACTCTTCTCTTCTGGGGAGTGCGGCGGGATCAGCAGCGCTTTACAAAGCGGCCGCTCGCCATTTCCTGTTCTGGATCGAGCAGCAGGGCATCGCGGTGACCACGGTCGATGACGCTGTCGTCCGACGTTTCGAGAAGCATCGCTGTCGCTGTCAGGGGTTTTCCCGTCACAAGCCCAACCGGCCGACCTTCACCAGCAAGGTCCGCCGCTTCGTTCGCTTCCTGGAGGATCAGGGCATCGTCGCCGTGCCCGATGATATCGATCATCTGGACACGTTGTTGGCGGATTTCGCGACATTCCTCGTGCAGGAGCATTACAGCGCTGCGAGCATCAAGAGTTATCGATCGGAGGCGGCGCACTTTGCCGCCTGGGTCCGGGTCATCCGCCTGCGCTGGGAAGATGTCAGAGACGAACATGTTGCCCAGTATGCCGGCCACGATTGTCGATGCCCGGTTTACCGCAAGCGCGGGACGCTCGTCGGTCACCATGGGCCGCTTCGCCGCAGCAAAGGAGCCCGGCGCTTCCTTGGGTTTCTTCGCGATCGGAACATTCTCTCGCAACTCGATTACCGGGATCACCAGGATGATAATCTGGCCGCCTACAAGACATGGCTGAAGGCCCATTGCGGCAGCTCTGCCGAGACGATCCGGCGCTACTGCGGAGAGGTGAAGCACTGGCTTCCGGAACTGACCAGGCCTTCGGAACTGGACGCGGGCATCATCAGACGGATCGTCAGCCATCGCATTGCCGAGGCGCCGGGTTCCGCCTCGACCATTGCAGGCATCATGCGGAGCTACGTGCGTTTCCTCATTTCGCGCGGCGAGTGCGAGCCGGCGCTCCAGCATGCCTTTCCGCCCATCAGGCGCTATCGGCTCGGCACCCTGCCACGCTACATGGATGATGCGACGGTCGAGAAGATCATTGCGTCCTGCCAGACCGATACCGCGGTGGAGATCCGCGACAAGGCCATCATCTTGCTGCTGGCCAGGCTCGGATTGCGGGCTGGCGATATCTGCCAGTTGCGCTTGACCGATATCGACTGGAACGACGGATATCTTCGGGTGAGTGGGAAGAGCAGACGGCCCGACCGCCTACCGCTGCCACAGGATGCCGGGGATGCGATCCTCGACTATCTTGAGCGGGCTCGTCCGCCGATCGACGAGGAGCGGTTGTTCATTCGGGTGCAACCTCCTTTCCGGCCGTTCAGTTCGTCGGCCGAGATCGCCGGCATCGTATCGCGTGTATTCGATCGGGGCGCCATCGAGGGCGTGCCGACGGGCGCCCACGCCTTCCGGCATTCGCTGGCAACACGGATGCTGCGCGCCGGCGCCGGCCTTGAGTCGGTCGGCACGATCCTGCGCCACCGTTCCCCGGCGACCACCGCCATCTACGCCAAGGTCGACGTCCCGATGCTGCTCAAGGTCGCCCAGGATTGGCCGGGAGACGCGGCATGATGAACACGCAGATCGAGCGGTATGTCGCATTGCATCGCAGTTTCGGCCGCAAGTTTGACGTCCAGGAGCGGTTCCTCCGACTCTTCGCCAACTATGCTCACGGTTTTGGCGATCGGCACGTCACAGTCGAGCGGCTCTACGATTGGTGCCGGTCAGCCAGCTCCCAGAACGTGGCGAGGGACAGGTTCGATCATCTGCGCCGCTTCTGTCTCTATGCCCATGCCGAGGATCGGCAGCACCAAGTGCCGCCAGCAGGCGTCTTCGGGAGAGGGAAGCGACGCCGTCCGACGCCACATATCATCGAGGCCGAGCAACTCAGAGCGATCATGCAGGCTGCCCTTGATCTTCCGCCCAAAGGCAAGATCAGCCCGCATACCTACCACTACCTGTTCGGCCTGCTGGCGACGACGGGTCTGCGGATATCCGAGGCGCTCGCACTCCAACGCGACGATGTGGTCAGCGATGGCCTCATCATCCGCAACGGCAAGTTCGGCAAGCAACGCCTCTTGCCGATCCAGTCATCGACCCGGGAGGCTCTGGACACGTATCTGGACATCCGCGGAAGGCTGAACGCCCGTGGCGATGATCTGTTCGTTACCACGAGAGGCTGCGCGCCGCGCCAGACCGTCGTTCACATCGTCTTCGTCAGATTGGCTCGCGAGCTGGGTTTCCGCGGGCCGACCGGAACGCCGGGCATTCGCGTCCACGACCTGAGGCACACCTTCGCCGTTAGGTCACTGGAGTCCTGCCCGCGCGATCGGGAGGCGATCCGGCATCATATGGCGGCGCTCAGCACCTACTTGGGCCATACCGATGTGGCCAACACATACTGGTATCTCGAAGCAACGCCTGTCCTCCTTCGCGACATCGCCGTCGCAGGTGAGCAGCTTTTCCTGGGAGATGCAGCATGACCGCGCTCGCCCCCCATCTCGCCGCGTTCCTGCGTGATCATCTTCCCAAGGAGCGCAATGTCAGCCGGCATACGGTTACGACCTATGCCAACTGCTTCGCGCTTCTGGTCCGGTTCGCAGCCGACCACCTTAAGCGGCGACCTACCGACCTGGCGATCGAGGATTTCGATCCCGAGCTTATCATGGCGTTCCTCGACCACGCAGAGGATGCACGTAAAAACAGCCCCAGAACCCGCAACGCTCGGCTTGCGGCGATCCGGGCGTTCTTCCGTTACATCGAGTATCGCGTCCCAGCCTGCCTTGATCTCGCGCTGCGTGTTCGCGCCGTGCCGACAAAGCGAACCGACACGACCCTGATCGATTATCTGACACGGGACGAGATCACCGCGGTGCTCGATGCACCCGATCCCCGGTCTCGCCTGGGCACCCGGGATCGCGCCATGTTGCACCTCGCCTACGCCGGCGGTCTGCGGGTCGCCGAGTTGCTGTCGCTACAGATGCAGGACTTTCCGGAACGCTCGCTCGCAACGGTCCACATCATTGGCAAGGGCCGACGCGAGCGTGTCCTGCCCCTGTGGCGCGAGACGCAGGCAGTATTGCGGGCTTGGCTCGCCGTCAGGCCGGCATGTCAAGCGATGGAGATATTCCTCAACGCCGGGGGTAAACCAATGACGCGCGATGGATTTGCGTTCAGGCTGGCCACGCATGTCGCCACGGCGGCGAAGAAGCAGCCATCGCTGTTACGCAAGCGGGTCACGCCCCATGTGCTGAGGCATTCCTGCGCAATGCACACGCTCGCCGCGACTGGCGACATCCGCAAAGTCGCGCTCTGGCTCGGCCACGCCAGCATCCAGAGCACGGAAGCCTATCTGCGTGCCGATCCTGAAGAGAAGCTGCAGATTCTCGCCGCGCACGGGTCGCCGATGGTCAAGCCAGGCCGGTTCAGGCCCCCAGCTGATCCGCTGATCATGATGCTAAACGATATCAGGAAACGGTGCTGATGATCGCACTCCGATTTCAGCAAGAAACCCATCGCCGAGTAGTTGTATTTGTCACATCTACTCGGCGATCTATCAATTCATTGATGAGGCAGAAAACTTGCCTAATATTTCTTTGATTTCATAAACGGCGCTCGCCAACTGGACACCTCGAAGAACCGCTGGATTTGCGTGTAGGGTCGACGGTGCGGATTGAGGCGGCGTGGAAGGAGTGATGTTGCAGCGTATTTGTCGGTGATTTCGATATTGCCGGTGCCGCAGTGGCCGGATTTACCGTCGGTGGCGCTTGGTTCATATCAAGCAGGCGCAGTTCGCCCTTCGAGCCAGGCCAAGCGCTGGAAGTTATAGGCCAAGTTGGCCATGCCGATCTTGATGGTAGCGCGGGCGATGCCGATGGTGCGCACGACCAGCCCCATGCGGTTCTTTTGCCCGGCGAACACATGCTCGACCTGGGCGCGGATCTTGGAACGCCGGGTATTGGCCTTGGCGATCCGCTCAGGCAACGCTCGCCGCGGTTTACGCCGCTGGTGAATGTGGCTGGTGAACATGCCACTGGCCAGGAACGCCTCGTTCTTCTTGGATCGATAGGCGGTATCAGCCCAGACGCCGGAGGCAGTGTTGTCCTTACTGATCAGAACCGGCAGCCGTGCGCCGTCATGGGCATTGGCGGCGCTGGCATCCCAGGTGCGGATCAGCCCATGGGTTTTGTCGATGCCGATATGATTCTTGTACCCGAACATCGGGATGGCCAGATCGACCGGCCTAGCCGCCTTGGGATCGGCGCCCTCTTTGATCTTGGCCTTGCTGTACTTGATCGACCAGCGCGCATCACGGTCCTTTTGCCGGGTCTTGGCCGGCTTCCAGCCCTCGGGCACGCCGCCTTCCTTGATCGCTGCTTTCTCCGCTTCGGTATTGCGCTGTTTGGGTGCCTGCACGACCGTAGCGTCGATGATTTGCCCGCCCATGGCGAGATAGCCCCGATCCTTGAGGGCAGCGTCGAAGCGAGCGAAAAGTTTGTCTATGGCCTTGGCATTTACCAGGCGTTCCCGAAACAGCCACACCGTGGTCGCATCCGGCACGGTGCCATCGAGCCCAAGGCCCAGGAACCGTTGGAATGACAACCGGTCTTTGATCTGAAACTCGGCGGCCTCGTCCGACAGCGAATAGAGCGCCTGTAGAACCAGAATCTTGAACATCAGCACCGGATCAAAGGGCGGTCGCCCACCCTTGCCGCGAACGCAGCGACGAAGCGCTGCCACCAGCGGACCACGGAAAACCTCGAAATCCACAACTGCCGCTAATCGCTCCAGCGGATCGCCCGCCGCGCTCAGCGCATCGTACCGGTCCGAAAGATCGAAGAAACCAGGCTGACTTGCCATCATCGCCTCCTACGCATCGCCGACGAAGTGAATCAAATCCGCCGATCAAACGCCAGAGTTTTTCGAGGTGTCCAACTGGCTGATAAATCCGTTTCTCTCGGTTCGAGATTACCTTCGACCCTGATGAAGAAGTCGTCCAAGTCCGCTCTCACTTCCGGGCTCTCTCCCGCCGTGGTCGCTTTCTCGTTCCGGGAAAATGGCGAAAAGTTGGCTGAACTCACCGGTCCGAAAAGTCCTTTAGGGTTGCGGCTTGTCACAGTGATCGTCGGCAATATCCTTCCACCACTTTCGAGTCTGCTGCCCATGTCGAGTACTGTAGCAACAGCCGCCGAAAAGGACGCGCCGTACAATTCATAGAGTACAGTGCTCAAACGAGACTCGTAATTTAAATCCCCGCACTTTAATCCCGAGAAAACACCCGCATTATCGGTGGATTCTTTCAATGATCGTTCTGCCGCCGCTAGGCTGCGATAACCGGCAGCCTGCGCGATAGCCTTCCGATACCACGTGTACTTAGGGGCCGACAGGTCTTGGTATTCGGGACGGGATAAAACTTCGGAGACAGCCTTCTCCAGTTGCGCTGCACGCTCCGAAAAAATTCCCTGGGCATACGTTTTGGGGCGCTTGGAACGCGACATCGTACAATCCTCCAGTCGTACAATGCAGGAGTCACGTACGGCTCTTCACTCCCGCATATCGACGGATCGATCGTTGCGATGAATTCTGGCTGGGATCACCCCTTCGAAGCCCATCACTGAGCCTGCCGTAGCCGCGCTGTGCCAGCAAGCGCTCAGGTATATCTAGCCCATGTCGGGTCACAAAACAAGGAGCGCATTTGTCATCCCGTCGAATGATCGCTCCAAGCAACATAGCAGTTCCTCCAGCTTGTTGGGGCTGGGGTCATTTTAATTATCTGGAGTAGAATCGATGCCCTCATCCCGCAAATCCGCGCCTGCGCGCGAACCGCTCGACATAAATCTCGACTGCAAAGAATACATATTATCCGGAGATCCAGATAAGAGGAACTCGCGCGGCGAGAGTTCGATATCAAGGTGGGCGCGCTCTTCGGCGGTGAGAGCGGCGAGCCTGCGCTCCAGCATCGCCTCGGCTGTGGTGACCAGTTGGACGATGGCATGATGCCCCGCATTCACCTCGCTCGTGATCGACGCGATGAGGGTCGGCACCTTCATGGCAATCAGAAGCTGTGAGAAAAAGCGCTGCTTGGCGCTCTCGAAGCGGGACAGCGCCGTGCCCTTGGCCTGTGCGTTGAGCGCCTTGTCACCCATGCGATCGACGATGTTGGTGAGCGCCAGCACTTCGTCGAGATTGCTGTGGATCACCGCCCAGCCGTCAGCATAGGCATTGTAGACATCGATCTGTTCGGGCGTCAGCGGATGTTCGAGCGGCTCATATTCAACGCCACGGAAGGTCAGCGCCCTGGCGGTATAAAGCCCAAGGGCTTTGAGATCCCGCGCGACGATCTCCATCGCGGCGATGCCGCCTTTCTCGATCCCGCTCATGAACTCGGCCCGATCGCCGAAGGACGTGCCCGGTCCCCAGAGACCCAGACGAATGGCGTAGCAGAGATTGGCGGGATCGGTCGCGCCGGTGGCCGAGACATAGAGGATGCGGGCGCGGGGTCGCAGATTTTGCAATCTTACACCTGCCAGTCCCTGTTCTGAGCCCTTCTGCTGGCCGAATTGGGTTTCCGTCCCGGCGGCATTGGCCATTTCATGCGCTTCGTCGAAACAGATGAGCCCTTCAAAATCCTCATCCAGCCAGGCCAGCAATTGCGACAGGCGGGAGGCCTGATCGTGACGCTGGGACCGCAAGGTCGCATAGGTAAGGAACAGGATGCCGCTTTCCATGGTGATGGGCGTTCCGAACGGAAAGGCATCGAGCGGCTGGATATCGATGGGCAGGCCGCCAAGCGCCGACCAGTCCCGGCGGGCATCTTCGATCAGCGCCGCGCTCTTCGAAATCCAGACCGCCTTGCGACATCCCCGGCTCCACTGATCCATGATGCAGGCGGCCACCTGCTGCCCCTTGCCGACGCCAGTCCCGTCACCGATGAAATAGCCCATGCGATAGGACCTTCCGTTGGCATCTGGGGCCAGCAGCGTCCCCGGCTCATTGGGCGCATGCAACCCCGGCAGATCGCGCTCGAACGCCTGCCCTGCATAGATGATGGTTTCTAGTTGGGCGTCGGAGAGAGCGGCGACCGCGCAGCGGGGCAACATCGGCCGATAGGCAGGCCGCGGCGGCAGAATGGACGACATGGCAATCGACTCGACCAACTGATCAGGGTGCGGCTTCGCGCCAGGGATCGCCATGCGCGAAAGACGCCAAGGCACGTAGATGCCGATCTGCTCCTCGGCTGGCAGGGGGGTATCAAGGACATCGCAGCTCAGCAATTCCACGGTGGAGTCGAGCGTTGGAGACGTTCGAACCGCCGGTTTGGGCGCAGTTGGCAGTTTCGCCGCGGTGAAGAGCGGCCTGCCGACCGAGGGTATCGCCGGCTTGCGCGGCGCTCGGGCAAGCGCCGCCATCGGGGCGGCAACCTGCGCCGGTGCGGCGGCATCCAGACGCCTGGGCAGCGCCAGAACGAGGGGCAGTAGGTTCTCGACATCCGGCGTGGTCAACCGTTCCGCAGTCCCGGTCCAACCCTTCTCATAGACAATGAGCCGCACCGGTATCGTCGTGCCATGTTTGGCGAAAGGCCGACCCTGGATCGTGATTTCTACACGCGGCAGGACCAGCGCCGAAACTGCCTGGTAGCCTGCCTCGCCGCTGCCCCCGTCGGCGAACGCCGGCGACATGATGGCGACGCATCGCCCACCAGGAGCAAGGCGGGCGAGAGCCGAACGCAGATGACGGGCGCCGGCGTGACGATCGCGACCGCGCGCCTCGCTGCGGGCGAACGGCGGGTTGATCAGGACAACCGACGGTCTTTGATCGGTCGGCAAAAGGTCGTCGATATGTTCTCCGTCATGGCACGTAACGCCTGTCGATAGTGCCTGCCCGATCAGACCTGCACGGACCGGGTCGCGCTCGTTGAGGATGAGGCGGGCCTTCGCCACATGCGCATAGACGGCGAGAAGCCCAGTGCCCGCTGACGGTTCCAGCACTGTGTCCGCTGAGGTGATCTGAGCCGCCAGAGCTGCAAGATAGCTGAGCGGCGCCGGCGTTGAGAATTGCTGCATCTCGACCTGCCGCTCGGACCGAAAGCTCTGGGTCGGAAGCCGCTGGGAAAGGTCGCCAAGCGCCGCCAGGGCCGCGGCCGGGTTCGCCGGATCGAAGGATGGGAGGTCGTATCGCGCAAGAGCGACGACTTGAGCGATCTCCAGAGCGTCATAGGCTTCGCGCAACGTCCAGCGTCCGTCAGCGTCGCTGCCACCGAAATCGTCAGCCATCATGCGTGACAGCCGAGCGCGCGTGACGGGCTGGCCTGTAACGATCAGCTCTGCGAGAGACTGTGCGACGGCCCCCAGGGTCCAGACTTTCTGATCAAGCGGATCGGAGCCGGCGTCCAGGGCGGCGAAAAGCGGATGGGTCATTCGGAAGCTCCTGCAAAAATGGGGCGCGCACGGACCGAGCGATCCATGCGACATGGTCAGGTCATCAGGCTGAAAGGAGGATGGCGGGGTCGACAGCGGCCGACCCCGCCCCGTGTTAGCGCTCACGCGGCGTCAGCAATGTCCGTGTCGTCCTCGTCGACGACCAATTCTTCGCCGGTGCCTTGCTCCAGCGGTTGGTCCTGAACGATGTCCTGATCTGCCTCTTCGTCGGTCATGTGGCCGAAGGTCATCGCCTCGGGCAGCCAGAGCAGTGCCCTCTCCTTCACCTCCGCCTCGACGATGATCTGGCCGGTGAAGAGCTTCTCGGCCGAGAGCGCGAGATCATGCTTTTTCGATGCGCTGTATCGACTACGCAGTTCAGCTCCGCCCACCTCCTCGAAATGCTCCAGGATCATCGGTTTGCTGATCCGATCGAAATAGCGCCTTGCGGTCGGACGCCACCAGACCGGCATATCGATGTCGATCTTGCGGCCGATATGGTCGAGGAGCGCAGAACCCGAACCCCCTGCAGGAACGGCATGACGCGTCCGAGCCACCGCCCAGCTCAGCCAGGCCGCCCGGGCATTGTCGTCCAATGCGCAGAAGGCATCATAGCGTCCGACAAGATCGGGCGCCTTGGTCCAGCCGCGATCTAGGCCCTTCTCGATCTCCGCCCAGCTTTGCGCGGCAGGCGTATCGCTTTCAAAGCCGGGGCTGCGCGAACTCTGTGCAGGCGCGCGCAGGTCGCTTGGCATATCGTAGCGATAGCCAACCGCCGTATCGACCATGATGAAGGTGCCAAGGTCGAGCGCAAAATGCGGATCGCTCGCGACATGGACGCGCAATATCTCGGTTTTCATCATCGCCAGCTCGTCGCCGAGCCGCTGGCTGATCGAGGAGCGAGACCCGGTCTCTTGCGCGGATGCATCTTCAGGCTCGGCGCCCTCAACTGCTTCAACGTCCGCTTCATCCTCACCGGGCTCCTGCGGGATGGCGAAAAACTGGTTGTGCAGCCGGGGCACCCCATCTTCACCGATGACCAGATAGGCGATGGACCCGGCCTTCTGCTCAGCATTGAGTTCGGCGGGCCGATCGTCGAGAGATTCATGCTCGGCCTCAAGAGCCTCGATCCGCTCGATCTCCTCGTCCGAATAGCCGTCTTCATCGGCATTGTCGGCGATCGATTCCAGCTCGACTTCGATAGCGCGCTGCCGCTCCTCTTCCTCCTGGCTGAGCGGCAGTGGCACCCCTTCGACTTCGTCGAGCGCCATCGTTTCCATATAAGGCACGCGGGTTTGGCACACCACCCTGAGCTCGCCGAAACCTTCGCGGGTTCGGAACGCCTCAGCGGCCGCTTCCATCCGCTCCTCGACGAGCCGATCGATGATCTCGCTATCGATCCAGTTTTCGTTCTCTCTGTCGGAGAACAGATCGCTCTCGATGCGGCCACCGGCGGCAAGATAATCCTCGCGGCCGACGAGAATGGCCTTGGGATCATTGCCGCGGTAGACGCCTGATACGAGGCGGCGGCGGATTTCGCCGGAGTTGCCCCCATAATAGCCGCCCTGCAATTCCTCGAAGACCGCCGCCTGGCGCGCGGTATCGCTGATGCTGCCATAGGCCTTGGCCACATCGAGTGTGATCGCCCCATCAGCGAGGGCATCGAAGACAACTTCGGCAAGGTTGGCGAGGCGCAGACGCCCCAGGACGAAACGCTCGGTCAGCCCGAAACACTTGGCGACATCGGCCGGCGCTTTCTTTCCATCGGCGATGATCGCCTGGAAGGCGCGGCATTCCTCGGCCGGCGTCATATTGGCGCGGGTAAAATTCTCGATCAGACTGACCTCGGTCGCGCCACCCCGATCGGCAAGGACCATGACCGGAACCTGATAGTTATCCGGCAACTGGCCCTCGGCGATGAGCGCCTGGACCTGGGTGAGGCGTCGTCCACCCGCTATGATCTGATATTCCCCTTTCTTGCGAGCAACAGGGATGCCAACGAGGTTTTGGATGATCCCGCAGGCAAGGATGGTGGCCTTGAGTTCAGCATCTTCGACCGGATCGGTGCGCTTGCGCACATTGCTGGGCGCGATCGAGAGCTTGGAAGCCGCGACATAGAGGAGTGGCTGGGTCTGGGTCATGAACATTCTCCAACGCGCGGCGCGCCCTGACCATCAGGCCGCGAGCCGCGCACTTCCCTCACCACCTCCCCTCCTGCCTGAAGCACCTCGTTCCAGTCGCCAAAGGGCGCAGGCGGCCAAAGCGTGACGACCTTCAGATCCTGCGACGCCCGCTCGTCCAATGCCCGTTTCGCCGCTCGCTTGCCGGCCTGATCCCTGTCGGCCAACAGGATCAGACGCGACACGTGCGGCGGGATCGCCATCTTGTGAAATCGCTCGGCGCCGAGCGTTGCCCATACCGGAATGCCAAGCAGCATGGACGCGGATAATGCGCTTTCTATGCCTTCGGCTATTCCAAGGACATCTGTTGCCGGCGCCAGCGCGACGGCGCCACAGCCCAGTGACCCGAGGCTTCGCTTATATTTCTCGATTGGGGCTGGCCGCCCATCGGGCTGAAGAAATATCCGCTGGATGCCGCAAAAGGTCCGACCGTGGGTGACCGCACCGATCATCGCTGGGAGGTAGCGAACCATCCCGCCGGAACCCAATGGGGTGGCTGGATGAAAGCGCAGCGCAGGGGGACGGAGGGCGATCAAACGACCATCCAGGTAGCAACTTGCAGGTGTCGAACCGATAGGGTCCGCCTCACCCCAGATCCGCAACGCGGCCCCGCGGCTGTCAGCCAAACGCCTGATCGGCCCCGTAGCGCCGTCCGGCACGGTCGGGGTCAAGCACTTCTCGCGGCGCAAGCCCTTCAATATGTCCTCGATGGCGCAGCCAGCAAAGCATTTGAAGAGCAAGGTCGACCTACCGATCCTCACGGAAAGGCTCGGCGTTTTGTCCGCATGAGCAGGACATCGGCACATGCCCCGCCCGTTGGACCAATATCCCCCCAATTGATGCGCAAGTCGCTGGCCCGCCAGGTCAAGATCGATGGTCATGATCCGGGTCGCTCGCGGCCTGCCGCGATGCCCCTGACGGCTCGATGCAAGTGTCGGCGAACGCGATATGGAGATACGCCGAATTGTTGGGAGATCTCATCGACGGACATGCGGTGAGAGACAGCAAGGACAAGGATGAGCCGGGTCAGCGGTTTCATGTCGCGAATCGCGCCGAGCGCAAAATCAGCCTGACCCAGACGTTGGAGGTCCCTCCGGTGCCGAAAATCGACGCTGCACACATGCGAAGCATCGGGGCCCACCCCCTGAAGCAAGCTGTCGGCATCCAATGGGTTATCCTGGAACAGGCCCGACGAACCTTGCACTCTATCGACGTATGATTGCATCTGATGGGCCAAGAAGGTGTCGCCGCCGCGCCATAATCGGCTCAGAATGAGGCAAGCGACCCTACGGGCCGGTCGGCTTTTATCGACCATGGTGACTGATCCAGCTGGAAGGAGAGGAATGTGGCCTAAAAAAGCGCAGACCTTTCCTCCCCCCTCCCCTCCACATCGAGCATCACCGCCAGGGTCGGCTGACAGGACGAATATCCGCGAGGCGGTGGCAGCGTTGCCGAAATGTCACGCCTGGCGGCCAGCTTCCGTCAAAGGTTGATTTCACATTTCGGTTTGGTGACAATCGTTTCTCATCACAACGGGTCGCCGTCCGGCGTATGCATAAGCGGTGACGGCCCCTTGGCAAAGGGTCGCGTCAACATGCCAGAGCATCCAATCCCCGCCGAACTTGAACAATATCGCGATGCCGTGGCGGCTCTTACCTTCCGACAGCGGCAATGCATGCTGCTCGTTGCAGAAAATCTGAACTCAAAGAAAATTGGAAAACGTCTGGGGATAGCGCCTAACACCGTGGACAAGCATGTTCAGGCGGTTCGTGTCTTGTTTGGCGACATGGACAGGTTCGACGTTGCCAGGATCGTTCGCACTTTTGAGGAGGCTTCAAGCCCCTCTGAACTACCCCCCCAAAAATTGGGTAATCAAACAACCAGAATGTTTGAAGCGCCGGAAGATGGGCCATCTGGTCTCGACGATAACGACGCGGACTCGCAGTCGGATCTTGATCGGAACGTCTCAACTATTCAGCGACTCCAACTGCTGAGGCGTGACGTCCCTGCCTTGATTGGCCTGCTGCCGATCCGCTCTTCCAGGAGGCAGAGCAATGACCTGAACAAATTCTATATCATGATCGTCTTTGCGGTGGTGAGCGCCTGGTCCTTGGTGTCCGTCGGCTCTGCCGCATCGCTTCTCTCGTCGCTGAGCAGTTTCGCCCGCAACTAGAGCGGCTTTCCACAGCCCGAACATATCAACCGCTCCACAGCTGTGGGCGCGGGAAAGGAAAACGCATGCCTAAGCAACGTCTCGCCATCGCCCACTCCATTGCACAGCGGCTCTATGCCGCCGAGGAGGCTTTGGACCTCGCAGCAGCTCGGATCGCTGAACTCAATGCCGCCTTGCCCCTGGCGCGGCTGGACGGCCGGCTTGCCGCCTCCATTGGCCAGGATGCGTTCCGCACCTGCGCCGACGCCATCGTCCTGGTTGCCCGGACGCGCGACAAGATCGTGACCACCCACGACATGCTCAAGCAGGTCAGCGACGACATCGGTCTTGGCCCGCAATCCTATGGCGATGTGTTCAAGGTCGCCGAAAGTCGGCAGACGGTCACGGACATCCAGCGACTCGCCGCGTAACAAAGCGACGCTAATTTGTTGACTAAACGAAACATTTTTATTCACATTGGGCGATGACCAGGCAAATGATCTTCGTGTGTCTTTTGATCCTGAGCACGCTCTATGCTCTTGTCAGGGGTGGTCGGCCCGAACAGATCGCGGCCGCCACCCTGGCTTTCGGTGTCGTGGCAAGTATCGCTTCTGCCCATAATGGACCGCTGCGGTTCCGCGCATTTGAAGCTGGCATCCTCGCCGTGGATATCGTGATGGTCGGGGTGTTTCTGCTTCTTGCCACACGCAGCACACGCTTTTGGCCCATCTGGATTGCGGGGATACTAGGCGCGGAAACGATTGTTCATCTCACGCGCTCAGTCGTGCCCGACGTCGTCCCACAAGCCTATATCGACGCGGCGGGGCTTTGGAGCTGGATCGTGCAAGGGCTCCTGATCGCTGGCACGTGGCGGCATCGCAGGCGCCTGCAACATTTTGGCTCGGATGCGCCATGGAGATCCAGCCCGGAAGGATGAGCGCCCGGTCGGCGAGGTTCGCCGCCAGGCTGCATATCGTGGTCGAATCCGACCTAGCGACTTGTCTGCAGCACCGGCTGTTGCTCCAGCGGATGCGCCAGATAAAGCGCGAAGCCGTCGATAATGATCTTCTGACACACCGCCGCGGCTTTACGACGCCAGGTCGGAGGCCGGTACAGCAATTTCGAGGATAGGAGTGAGGTCAATGCCCCATATGACACGCGCCCGTCTGCAAATGTGCCGCAAACTGATCGCATCCCGGGAGGTGGTCGGCGATCGCCTTGGTTATAGCTTTTGCTCAAGTCCGATATTGGACATGCTGCTGGAATTGTTCGTTGCCACGAACGAAGGCCGGTCGTCCTATTCCTGGTCGCTCTCCCTATTCGCACATGTGCCGGTATCTACGGCCCTTCGTAAGATCGAGATCATGGAGCGAGAAGGAATGATCTCGCGGGAGACGGCTGTCCGCGACCGCCGGCGGAGTCAGGTACTCATAAGTCCGCAAGGCCGAGCAACCGTCGAGGCGATGCTCGATCAGCTTATAGAAATCTTTGCGGTGGAGCCAGACCTGGCCTTGATTGCCAGCGGGGTTGCGCCCTTCCCCACAAACCCCGCTCTTTTGTCTGGCTCCCATGGATATCCGTCGAGGAATCCGCAGCCAGCTCTCGCCTCACGCCAGTTTGATCTTGGTCGGCCGCAAAAAGCCTGAGAGGCCGTTTGGGACATCAGCTGCGGGAGTTGCAAAGTTGGTATGCGGCTGTTCCGGGCTTTTGCATGTGGACGCAGCAAAGCCGGTGCCGGATGGCCAAGATTGCCCGAAAGACGAAGCGGGTGGCGCATGTTGCCGGTCCATTTGGGTGCCTCCCAGACGATCTATGGCTGGTGTTGAGAACTGGCGCGCCCGTTCCCGGTTCGGACGATCCACGACACCGAACGGATGCTCGATCGCGAGCGCCAGCTGCGAGGGGCCAGTCCGAGCGCTGCGGTGATTGACAGCCAGTCGGTAGAGGCGCCCTCGGCGCAAAAGCGCGAATTTGCCGCTGGAAAGTAGACAGTCGGGCGCAAGCGACACATCGCCGTCGACATCGAGGAAAGAAACACGCGGAGCTTTTTTGATTCGCGGTCAAGAATTAGGCCCCTGCATTAGCTCCGGCAGCGTACTGCACAAAAAATTATACGCCTGCGACCTGTTTAGTCACGACGGGCAAATCTCAACCCGAAAATAGTGCAGCGCGATCCAACTCGGTCACCAGCTTGATTTCATCTATCAAAAGGCTCAAGTTCTCGCCGGTAACGGCAGCTGTGCAACTTTTCAATCAATCGGTAAACCTTTACCGGTAAGAAATAGATATGCGTAACCGGATCAATCGCCGTGTAGCTCCACGTGAAAGCGTGTTCCTTTTGGGAACGGCGAGCGGCTTCATCGTCGCCGAGCCGTCGGTGCATCGCGTGCGAAACATATCTTCAGGAGGCGCTTGCATCGATGGCGCCGGACATCTGAAGGTTGGACAGACGCTGTTGCTCGACATCGGACGCCTGGCAGAAATTGCGGCCACAACCGTCTGGGTTAGGGATGAACTGGCGGGATTACAGTTTGCCTCCGACATCGATCTACTGGACGCAAAATCGCGAGGGCAATCCAGTCCAGCACGCGGTAAGTTCAGCAAAGGGTAATTGTCAACGGCGGTCGGATTTTAGGCCAGCGTGGCGGAGTAAAAGCAGGCCAGTGAATGTGGCGCGGATGATATGCAAAGGGCCCCGATCGGGGCCCTTTGCATATTGGCCGTTTTCGGCAGTTCAGTCGGGCGTGGTGGCCTGGTTTTGGTCCGCCCCGGCGGTGCGGCGGCGGCGGGCAGACTGCTTGAGCCGGTAGCTGTCGCCATTCATGGCCAGGATGCTGACGTGGTGGGTAAGGCGATCAAGGAGCGCGCCAGTCAGCCGCTCAGAGCCCAGAACCTGGGTCCAGTCCTCGAAGGGTAGATTTGAGGTCACGATCGTGGAGCCGCGCTCGTAGCGCTGGGAGAAGGTTTCGAACAGCAGTTCGGCCCCCGTCGGCGAGAGCGGGACATAGCCCAGTTCATCGACAATCAGCAGTTTTACGGCGGCAAGTTCGCGCTGCATCCTCAGGAGCCGCTTTTCATCGCGGGCCTCCATCAACTGGTTCACCAAGGCGGCAGCGGTGGTGAACAGGACGCTGAAGCCCTTCTGGCAGGCGGCCAAGCCCAGGGCGAGCGCTACATGGGTTTTGCCTGTCCCGCTGTTGCCCAGCGCGATGATGTTTTCCCGCCGCAGGATATACTCGCAACGCGCCAGTTCGAGCACGAGCATCTTGTTGAGGCTGGGGATGGCCGTGAAGTCGAAGGTGTCCAGGCTCTTGACCGCCGGGAACCGGGCGGCGCGGATACGGCGCTCCACCGTGCGCCGCTCCCGGTCGATGAGTTCCAGCTCGATAAGGCGCAGAAGATAGCGGGTATGATCCACGCCATCGCGCGCACATTCCCGGGCCAGCTTCTCATACTCGCGCAGCACGGTGGGCAATTTGAGCTGCTTGAGATGATGCGCCAGCAGCACCTGCGGCGTGCCCGCCGTCGTGCCGATGGGCATCTTGTCATCCCCCGCCCGGCTCATGCAGCGATCCCCGGCAGCAGGCTGGCATAGTCGGCAGCGCGTGTGGTCTTGACCTCCATCCTGGGCAGGTGGGGATACGCTTCCAGGTCGAGCCGGGCGGGTCTACGCTCGATCCGCGCCAGTGCGATCTGCTTGACCGCATCGAAGCCGATAGCCCCGATGTGGATGGCCTCTTTCACCGCGAAGGTCACCACCTCCATCGGCATTGCCTCAAGCAGGCGCAGGACCTGAATGAACGCGCGCTTCCCCTTGTTGCCCATCCGCACCTCAAGGAGATGCCGCAGGTGCTGGAAGTCCTCCGGCAGGGTCCAGTCCTGAAGCGCGGCGGCCTGATCGAGCGCGCCTGGCTTGGTCTCGATCAGCGCCAGATAATGCAGCGGGTTTGCCACAAACATGGCCTCGCCATAACAGCGCGGATGACGGGCAATCTCCTCGCCCCCGCACAGGATGACAACCCGGTCGACGAAGCCCTTCACTACGACGTCCTGGAAGCCATAGCAGGTCGGCACCGAGTAATCGTTGGTGCGGTAGCGCACGAGCGCGGTCGAGGAGACGCGTGCCCCCTTGGTCTCGCATGGTTCGAACGTGCCGGCGGGCAGCGGGCGCAAAGCCGCCAGATCTGCCGCCAGTCGCTCCCCGATCGTCTCGGTGTGGCGCCCGGCTCGCTCTTCCTGCCGGGCCCGGCACCGCCGTTCCAGCTCTGCGTTGAAGTCGTCATAGGTCGCCGCGCGCGGGATCGGCACCATGAAGTGCGAGCGCGCATACTTCACCAGCCCTTCGACCTTCCCCTTGTCGTTGCCCTTGCCTGGGCGGCCAAAGCGATCGGCAAACAGGTGGTGGCTGACCAGCCCCGTGAAGGCCTGGGTACGCTCACGCTTGCCATCCCCGCAGATTTTGGCGACCGCGATCCTGGTATTGTCGTACAGGATCGAGAGCGGCACCCCGCCAAAGAAGGCGAACGCGCAAACATGTCCGTCCAGAAAGGCTTCCGTCGTCTCGGCAGGATAGGCCTTCACAAAACAGGCATCCGACTGCGGAAGGTCCATGCAGAAGAAATGCACCTTCTGCCGCACTCCACCGATCACGCCCACCGCTTCGCCAAAGTCCACCTGAGCGTGCCCTGGCGGATGCGCCAGCGGCACGAAGGTCTCGCGGCTGCGCACACGGCTCTGCCGCACGTAATCCTTCACCACCGTATAGCCACCGCCGTAGCCATGTTCATCGCGCAACCGCTCAAAAATCCGCTTGGCCGTATGCCGCTGCTTGACCGGCGCGACGTAATCCTCAGCCAGTATCCGGTCGATCACCGGCAGCAACAATCCTAGCTTCGGCTTGGCGACAGGCTTGGAGCGCGTGTAGCCAGGCGGCAGCGAGAAACGGCACATCTTCGCGATCGTCTCTCGGCTCAGGCCGAAAACCTTCGCTGCCTCCCGCTGGCTGTTCCCTTCGACAAACACAAAGCGGCGTACCGCTGCATAGCTCTCCACGGCAAACATCCCCGGCCGCTCCAAAAAGAGCAACCTTACCAATGGCTGGTTTTTACTCCGCCGCGCTCAGCAATTTGCCGGCGCTCCATTGGCCTGGTTTGTCACCGCCCTGCACACCAGGAACCAAGCCATCTCATCAGGAGGCTATTGTGGCCAAGACCCACCCGACTCCCGCGGCAGCGGGTCACTTCAATCCCTTTGATTGCGTCAGAGCAGATTATCATCAACTCTTCTATCTTATCCGGGACGCGTCAGCAGCATATGACCGATGCAAGCCTGACTATCGATGGGAGAACGACGCTGTAGATTTTGCGCAGCCCGCAGAGCCAGCCAATTACGTAGCTTTCACTCTCAATATCATGCAGCAATTTTAGTCATATTTCGGACGGCTTATCATTCGGTTCCCATTGCCCGTTCTTTCGGCATTTCGTCAGGCGTATGCCGCCAAAGAGCTCCAATGGTGCGGCACGCACCCGACCCCTGCGCATAGAGATGAAGGAGCTTAGTCATTTCCGCGCTGGGGACTGCTGGGGAATAAAGAAATCCCTGTCCAATGCGACACCCCAAAGCCAGTAGATGACGCGCCTGGCTCTCCGTCTCAATGCCCTCGGCCAAAAGGCGAACATCCAATTTCTGGGCGATGAGCGAAAGCCCTTCCACGATTGCCGAACTGGGAGTGCTATTTTTAAGGCCCGCAACGAACGACCGGTCGATTTTTATGATGTCCACCGGTACCGTCAGAAGGTGGGTGAGCGATGCAAAGCCCGTACCGAAGTCGTCGAGCGCAACTTTGAGACCATGATGTCGAATTTGCGCAATTTTAGCTCCGACATCGTCATCACGATCATCCAGATAAACGCCTTCTGTAACTTCGACGATCAGGTGTTTGAGAGGCACATTGGCCTTCGCAAAGCCGGCACTAAGATATTCATGGATCGGCATGGCCCTGTGAAGATCGGCTGAAGATATATTCAGCCCCACATGTTGAAAAGCGATACCTTCGTCGATCCAGTGGCGCACGTCATTTGCAGCATTTTCCAGCATGACATCGGTAATGGCCTGGGCGATGTCCATGTCCGACATCGCCTCTTGGAATTCGCCTGCGGTCCGCACCGTGCCATCGGGCGTGATCATCCGACATAACGCTTCGACCCCAACGATTTCTGCAGTGTCGAGGCGAACGACAGGTTGGTAATAAGCTTTGATCCTGCCCTCACGCAGAGCAACGCCTACTTCCTGAATGGCACAAAGCCTCTGCGTAATCGCTGTGCCCAGACCGCGCCAGTAACGGACAAATCCCCCTCGCCCGGTTTCCTTGGCATGATAAAGGGCATGATCGGCATTCAGCCGTACACTGTGGGGCAACAGATCGCCTTCAGACACGATAGCGCCGCCAATCGTGGCGCGCGGATAAAGGCTGTGGCCGAGACTTCCAACGGGATGCAACAGGCGATCGAGGAGCCTATATGCCATAGCGTCCAGATCCTGCAGGGCTGCAGGCGACTGTACGATTACGGCAAATTCGTCCCCGCCGATCCTGAATGTGCGGTCAGGAGCTGCTGCGTCTGCCATGCGTTGCGCAACTTCCTGCAGCAGAATATCGCCGGCATGATGCCCGAATGTATCGTTGACAATTTTGAGATTATCGAGGTCAATTGCCAGTAGCGCCCAAGCGCCAGGCTGCGAACAGTCCAGGGCGTCGAGAGCCGAGTTGAATCCATTGCGGTTGGGAAGGCCTGTCAGCCCATCGATCCGCGCCAGCCTTTCACGCTCTTCCACACGATCTCGGCGCTCGAAAGCGATGACGCAGAGGTTGGCGCATGCCTCGACGATATCCCGTTCGAATTTTGTAGGTCCCCGACGCGCTCGATAATAAAAAGCGAAAGTCCCGATAACCTCTCCTTTGCCGTTACGGATTGGCGTCGACCAGCAGGCGCGATAGTCGAGTTGGGCGACCAAAGCGCGATAGTCGCTCCAGAGCTGATCGGTTCTGATATCCTGGACCGCAACGTCAGCCCGGAGGAAGGCGGCCGTGCCGCAGGATCCTACCGAAGGACCAATCGACAAACCATCGAGCGCCCGCGAGTAATCGGGCGGCAAGGAGGGTGCCGCGAGCGGATGCAGCAGTCCTGCAGCATCAACTGTCAGGATCGAGCACGCCGCATCTGGCACAAGGGCCTCTACCTCAAGGCACAGCCTCGTCGCCGTTGCTGCCAAGTCCTCGCCCCTGGCGACCATCTCCAATATTACGTTCTGGATACGTAACAATTTGTTATCCTACCGGTGCGACGGTTTATAGTTCGGCCGTTCCTGTAAAAACGGGTTGAACTAATATCATAAATATGTCGATAACGTTGCTGAGGACCTATGCGCTCTAGAAATAGCTTATCTACCGCTCGCATCAACTCAGATTCAACATGAGGCGGCAATCCCAGCACATGTTGCCGACACGGATCTCAGTTTATAAAGTGCTGCTGGGCTAGAGCGGTGGAGTTTTAGCTCCTTGGCCTGGGACACTGGGACGATTTGTACAGCTAAAGATAGCGTTCTTGCCGCCTGATGCTCCGCGCTATATTGACGAGTTGCCCGGAGGAAGGTTCGCAGCAGCCCCCCCCCCCTACTGGCATTTCCGGATCATCTTCTGGGCTTTTTTGTTCGGTGTGGCCTTTGCCTAGAAGACTGCCCTGCGCCCCGCACTGGCGCTGTCATAATCTTCCTTGCCTACCGACGCTCCGCCCGCCCAGACCCGCTTCCTGAGACCGCCCCGCACCTTTCAGGGCATGCCAGCTCCCGTCAGTTCCGATCGCATCATGGATAGGCCTGACCCTCAGCATCTCATCGGTCGATGTCTTATTTCCCGTCTATAGTTGGGGCAGGTTGTCATTATCCTTGTTCATGATCCGATCCTACTGAAGAACGGAGAACTGGCAGACTTGGGGTTGATTCAGATCAAGGTGCGTCCGGGAACACGCGCTCCCGGACGCTATCATTTATAGGGTGGCAGCACGGGCCTGTGCGGCATTATGGCCGCCATTTCTGTAAAGGACATCGCGAACAAGGTCGCCGTCGATCCCCGCGTCGTTTACCGTCACTAGGACCCTGCCATCCTTGAGGCCATCATTGTAATAGGCGACATCCTCTTCCTCCACGCCATGCTTGGTGAGGACCTCATTCAAGCTACCGCCGATCGCGCCAAGCACAGCTCCGATACCAACGGCTTCAGGAACGGCCGATGCGGCAATAGCGCCCGCAGCAGCCAAGGGCCCGACGCCTGGTATCGCAAGGGCCGCTACACCCAGGCCAGCCCCAAGAGCGCCGCCGCCCAGAATGCCGCGAAGAATGTTGCGATGATGTTCGTCCGTGATCTCGCCATCTCCTGATCGCGCCGTCGTGGTGCCGCCATGATGGGCGATTACCGAAAGGTCGGTGTCCCCCACTCCCAGCGTCCGCAGGTCGGCTACGGCGCGCTCGGCCTCAGCATGGGTGTCGAAAAGCGCTGATGCTTGAACCATTTTGTCGATCCTCTATCTGTTTTTGTAGCCATGATGGCTTAAACCCCAACGACGCGGGACATTGCGTGTTCCGCTAAACAGGGACGCTCGACATCCATTTGTCTGTCGACACCGCCATGGCATCAAACATTCGCGCTATCTGAGGAAAAAGTCCGACATCCTACCGGCGAAAGCCTCGCGTGGCCCTGCAAGAAACACGGTCCTGATTGTTCCGGACGACACCGCCGGCAGCAATTATCTGCCGATGTCAAACTTGCCGATGTCGACGCTCCTGTAAAAACACTTACCGAAGCCGACGACTTGTTCTGCCAGACAGTGGATATGAAATAACCTATACGCCCTGTCGACCGGCCAATCTCTTGCTCGCACAACAGGGCAGTGATAAGCGCTGCGCAAACAATGATCGCTGGGCGGTAAGATGAATCCATTCGATCCAGACCTTGCTCTTCCAGTGCTGGGCGCGCTTGCTGCGGGAGGAGTGATCGGCGCGGACCGGGAATATCGCGCCAGCCCGGCGGGCTTTCGAACGCATATTCTCGTCAGTTTATCCTGCACTATTCTGATGCTTGCCGCGGTGCATCAAATCCGCTGGCTTACAGACACGCCCCACGACATCATACGGATTGATCCGGTCCGCATGGCACATGGCATTTTAACTGGTATCGGTTTCCTGTGCGGCGGCGTCATTTTCAGGGAAGGATTCAACGTTCGAGGGCTGACGACCGCTGCGTCGCTCTGGATGACGGCTTCGCTTGGAATCTTATTCGGGGTCGGCTTTTACAGCCTTGCAATAGGAGGGACCATCGTAACTCTTGCTGTTCTCGCCGCTGTGACAGCAGCTGAACTGCTTGTACCGCGACGCAGTTACGCTCATCTGTCCGTGCGATTTCGCAGAACCTCGGGCCGGTCGTCAGAGACGTTTCGCATGCAGCTCGTTGCGGCCGGCTTCAAACCTTCTGCAATCAGCCAACGCGCGGATCACGCCGAAATCGCATTTTCGTGCACGATATCTGGTGGAAGAGAAGATATGGCAGAGACGCTGATGGACCATCTGCGCGCAGATGACGAGGCCGTCGGCTTTGAATATCTTCCCCACGATAGCTGACAAAAATGGCACGCACAGCGCCGGCAGTCTCGCGTCGCCAGCTTGCAGCCCTCGCTTGCTAAAGAACGGACCCGATCCACAAGATCGAACGAAGTGCCTCACCTCGCGGGGGGAGAGGTGAGGCTATCGAAGGGCGAACTATAAGGCCGCGTCGATGATACGCCTTGGTCGAATTCAAGTTCCCCATAATCGTGGTAAACGTTTTTTTAATATCAATTTCCAAATCTGACACCTGCTTTGCCCCTGGATTCGCGGAGAGATTCGCCGATTCTGAATGGTTTAAGGCAAGCAGGTTATCTCCTGGTTCGGTCGCCCGATATTATGTTCATTCTGAACGGAGATTTCATCGTCACAAAGCCATCGCCCTGCCTACTTTGACCTACAGGCCCCGCCGGCGCATCGCAGATCAGTGTCTCGCTAGGCCCCTTTCATCATGATTTCAGTTGGTTGCCGTAAGATGCGGTCAGGTTCCACCGCTGATCCATCCCGGTTGAGCCGCGCCGCTGCTTGCGTTATCTTCCATCACCAGATGGCGTGGAGGCGACATATGGCGACCTTGGCTGAACCGCTACCCGGATATGGGCGGGATGACCGGTTCTTTTTAAAGATGGCGATCGCGATGGCTTTGACGATCGTTGCCGGCTTTTCCCTTCAGGCGGCGACGGGTCGATCAACCTTTGGCGCGCCACCGCTTGTCCACCTCCACGCCTTCATCTTCTTTGGCTGGGTGGTGCTGTTCATATCCCAAAACCTCCTCGTCACCCAAGGGTCGATCGCCCTGCACCGGCAGCTCGGCTGGATAAGCACTGGCTGGGCCGGTGCCATGGTCGTTGTTGGTATATATACGACCATAGCCATGACGCGAAACGCCGCCACTCCGTTCTTCTTCCTCCCCGCATATTTTCTCGTCATGAACATTCTGTCGATACTCTGCTTCGGCGGTTTGGTCATGGTGGCTGTTTCAATGCGCAAGCGGACCGAATGGCACAGGCGCTTGATGTTGTGCGCCATGGCGATCCTGACCGGGCCAGCCTTTGGCCGCCTTTTGCCGATGCCGTTACTTGTTCCTTATGCAGAATGGTGCGTTTTCGCGGCAGTGATGTTGTGGCCGCTGATTGCGATTGTGGCAGATCGTCGTCGCCGAGGCCATGTCCATCCAGCATTGTGGTGGGGCGCCGCGACCATCACTCTTATGCAGATATCAATGACCTTGATCACACATAGTGGGCTCGGCCTTAAGCTATACACTGTGAGCACTGCAGGCTACCGCGGCGCGGTTATCGCGCCACTTGCATTTCCCGTACCGCCATCAGGTCCATTGATGACGGGCCGGTAGTCAGATGAAAAGTGGCGCTATGCTTCTGCTCAGGCAGCGATCGAAGTTGTGGTAGATAAGAAAATATAGTCTTTTGTCGCTTTCCCGATCCAGAGGGGCGGCTTGTGATTTCCCTTCCGTCCGCATTTGGACTTTGCTCGAAACTCTGCTTTCGCCTTTCCACAACAAAATCTGACATTTACGATATGTATATTGCTTCAGATCTGCTTAATACGAGATTTGGCGCATGGTCGAGCCGTTATACAAAAGAAGCCCCGCCATTGCTGACGGGGCTGGGTAGCGGATGGTAGCTGGGGGCCGATCACCGTCCGCAAAGCATAAACTTACCAAGTTTACATCGGTTCCTGCGCAGCGAAAAAAACGATATTCATATCAGTTTTCGCCGTTATCTTTCACCCCGACGGTAGGAACCTCGATTTCTTCCTTCTTGGTGCCAACAACCACTTTCTTGGAATCAACGTCGACCTTCGGCAGTGCGCCGCCCTTTACGCTGACTTCGGGCATATCGCCTTCCTTGACGTCTGCCGACCAGAAACCGGTGGCGAACAGAATGCCTACGATCGCCAGGGCTGCTATCGCCAAAATGGCGATTGTCCGGCCGGGACCCTTGCGTTCGACAACAACGCGGTCGTCATACCTATTGTCAACCATCCCATCCTCCTATCTCTTGATAGAAGCGGGAACGAGGCCCGACATAATCTGTTCCGATTGAGAAATATTCTCAGCTTCTATTTTGCAATCAAATGATCAGTCAAGGGCTCGAAGCCGGGCCGGCTTCCTCTGCGCACGCTGGACCGCCTGTCTGGCGCGACGGTGTGTCTTGGCGCCGCTGTTGTCCGACTGATCTGCCCCCTGCTGAGTGGCCCAGAGACTATGATAGTCTGGACCACGAAAGGGACGACAGATGCCATTCAAGAAGCACAAGCCGGAAGAGATCATCGGCAAGCTGCGTGAAGTTGAGATTGTGCTGGCGCAGGGGACTTCGACCGCCGAAGCATGCCGTCGGATCGGGGTCAGCGAGCAGACTTATTATCGCTGGCGCAAGGAATATGGCGGGCTGAAGACCGACCAAGCGCGGCGGATGAAGGATCTGGAGAAAGAGAACCAGCGTCTTCGCCGGGCGATTTCGGACCTGACGCTGGACAAGCTGATCCTGCAGGAGGCTGCCAAGGGAAACTTCTGAGCCCTGCGCGGCGGCGGCGCTGCATCGATCATTTACGACGAGAGCTTCCGGTGTCCGAGCGACGGATATGCCGGGTGCTGGGTCAGCATCGATCGACACAGCGCAAGGTGCCGCGCGGGGCGGATGACGAACAGGCACTGACAGAGGATATCGTCGCTTTGGCGAAGCAATATGGTCGTTATGGCTATCGCCGGGTGACGGCATTACTGTGTCATGCAGGATGGACGGTGAACCATAAACGGGTTGAGCGGATCTGGCGGCGTGAGGGGCTGAAGGTTCCGCCGCGCCAGTCAAAGCGGGGACGCTTGTGGCTCAATGACGGTTCATGCATCCGGCTACGACCCGAATATCCGGGACATGTCTGGGCCTACGATTTCGTCGAGGGGCGGACGCATGATGGCCGCAAGTTCCGCATCCTCACGATCATCGACGAGGCCAGCAGGGAATGCCTGGCGCTCATCGTTGCACGGCAGCTCAAGCATGAGGATGTTCTGGCTGCCTTGGCCGACCTGTTCGTCTCGCGCGGTCCGCCTGCACATATACGGTCCGATAATGGCAGCGAATTTATTGCGACCGCCGTCCAGAAATGGCTGGGCCAGATCGGCGTGAAGACACTCTACATCACGCCGGGATCACCATGGGAGAATGGCTATAACGAAAGCTTCAACGGGTCGCTTCGCGACGAACTGCTCAACGGCGAGATTTTCTACAGCCTCGCGGAGGCCAAGGTGCTGATCGAGGCATGGCGGCGGCATTACAACACCGTTCGCCCGCACAGCAGCCTTGGATACCGACCACCGGCACCAGAAACGGCAACACCGCCATATCCGGCCTCCGGTTCCGCTTCGCTCCACCTCCGTCCGGATATGGCGGCGATGGGATTAATCCACTAACAAACCAATCGGTCCACTCGGTGGGGGCAGGTCACGACGATCGATCATTCATTGGCTCCACGCTCTTGAGACCCAGCTTGGTCCTTAACCGCTTCAAGCGTGTCAATCTGCTTGCTGGCATAGCGTTGCCCCCCATTAGAAAGAAAACGACCATAGCGGCTCAAACTTCAACAGGTGCGACTGCCTCACGATTTCAAAAATTTCGCGACCGGGAGGCGCGGATTTCCTTCGCCCTGAAAAGGTTTAGCCGTTCGATGGGCAAATAGGCGCGCACACTCTTGGCAGGGAACATATGCAGTCACTGGACTGTTCCGGATCTATAAGAGGGCTGCATGACATATAGTGATCGAATGACCCTGTGAGCGCGCGTGGGTTTTGCCGCACGCGGTCTTGTTTATATTCTGATCGGGTGTTTCGCGCTCGACGTCGCTTGGCACGGGGGTGAGACAACCGACAATCAGGGTGCGCTGGGCACTTTAGCCGATGCGCCGCTTGGACATATTCTTCTTGCAGTCTGTTCGCTCGGATTTGCTGGCTACGCCGTCTGGCGGCTTACAGAAGCGGTGACTGATCCGGAAAATCGCGGCGGTACGCTGAAAGGAAAGTTCGAACGGCTCGGCTACGCATTGAGCGGCATCTCCCACATCATGCTGGCGACGTTCGCGGGACGGCTTGCTTTTGTGCAGACGGCAAAGCAGGAAGGAAGTCCTGGAGATGAAAGCGCGCAAGGATGGTCAGCATGGCTTCTGGAACAGCCCGGAGGCGTACTCCTGCTCGTCCTCGTGGGTGTCCTCCTCCTCATGGTCGCGGCAGCCCAAGCTCTTAAGGCATTCAAGGCCCGGTTTGACGAGCTTGACGGCGATGTCCCGGCGCCTGACTATGTGCGATGGATTGGTCGTCTAGGATATGCTGCACGCGCCCTGGTATTTTCGCTCATCGGCTGGTTCTTCATGTCAGCAGCGCTCAACCATGATCCCGATCGGGCCGGTGGGCTCGGCGAAGCTCTGGAGCAATTGCGCGCTCAGGACGAAGGCGCCCTTCTATTGAGCATAGTAGCCTTGGGGCTAGGGCTATTTGGCCTGTTCAGCCTGATCGAGGCGCGCTATCGGCGGATGAGAGTGGAAAAACCAAAGTTCCTGCGCTGAAGCTTTGTCCTCATACGATCTTCGCAGTGCATATATCCTCTCCCAACATGCCGCCCGTTTCAAAAGAGCATAGCGCCCCATGGACAGTATATGGGCAGAAGGGTGTGGATCCTGCCTCTGCGACTGGTCGGATGCCCGTTACGATCATAATTGAGATATTGCCCGACCTGCGCGCTGTGCTTTCAGGCTGGCTCGCTGTCGATTGATCGGGATCGCGCATTCAAGGGCCCGCCACATCCGATTACTATGGCCGGACTGGGTCATGATATTTTTCTTTTTTCATGGCCTTGAAGGCTCCACTGCAGGGAGAGTGACGTGGAATGTCACCGCCGCACGCAAGGTGCGCGCGCACAGCAAACGCTCAGTAAGGTTGATCGATCGCTCCGCCACGGCAACCAGGATCCTATGCGTGACCTGACGCTATGAATGGGAGACCTCGACTTGCAAAGCCATCTACGCCAGGAGAGCCAAACCGGTCTCTCCTAAAACCGATAGGGACGAGATCAGAAGCGCTATGCGACCGGATCGACCAGTCTCATAGCGCTTTGCCGCCAATCTCAGGCTGCAGGCTGGGCGTCGAGATCGACCTTCAATTCGCGCGGCCAGTGCCGCAAGGTGCGACAGGCCGCGAGGAAGACCTTCGCGTCAGCCGCCTTGCTCAAGGGTAGACAAGCCTCGTCGAGGTCGCCGGCTATGCCGGCCTTGGCAAAGATCGCCTCTGCTTGCGCGCTCATCCCGATATATTTGCAATGCGCAAAGGCATCGGTGACAAAATCCTTTGCGGCAGCGTCGATTGAGAGAAGGGCAGCGCCCTCAGCCGAAACGACAATTGCCACGGCGTCGAAGAGGACCGAGGGGCCACCGTCGATCTTATGCTTGGCTGCGACCGTGGTGCCATCCGACAAGGTGACCCCTGCAATCTTCGGCGCGACCACCTCATATACAGCCCCTTCGCTGTCCACCGCCGCGATGAGCGCCTTTACGATTTTCGCGTCTGCGCCCTCGCTCAGCAATATGCCGAGCTTACGGCCCTTGAAGCTGTCGGGGCCGTTCTTCACAATGCTGAGCTTGTCGGAGGCGGGAAGATTGGTGATCGGCGTACGTGCCGCCACTGCGGGATCGGGGAGAGGCAAGCCCAGCCCCTGCGCCACCGTTGCCGCCAGGGTGGCGTCTATGTTGAGCAGGTGGGAAACGGTGCGCGACCGAATGTCGGGGCGCTCGACCTTGGACAATTCGAACACAAGAGCATCGCCAATATGCTTTTGTTCTATCGACGTCTGACTGACGAAAAACTGACGCGCCTGGCTATAATGGTCAGCGAAGCTTTCCGAGCGAACGCGCTGCTTGGGTCCATCCGGGGCCTCCCCGAAGCTGGTGAAGCCGCGCACCGGGTCCTCGCGCGGACCGCCTTGCGTCGCGCCCCAGCTATTGGGCTCATAGTTGACCCGGCCGACCGGGTTGCGCATCGCCATATGCCCGTCCTGCTGGAAATGCGCCATCGGACATTTGGGCGCGTTGATGGGAATGTGCGTGAAATTCGGCCCGCCCAGGCGCTTGATCTGGGTATCGAGATAGGAAAAATTCCGGCCCTGAAGCAGCGGATCGTTCGAAAAGTCGATGCCGGGCGGTACATTTTGCGTGCAGAAGGCGACCTGTTCGGTCTCAGCGAAGAAATTGTCAACGACCCGGTCGAGCACCAGTCGCCCAACGACGCGGATCGGTATGAGCTCTTCGGGGATGATCTTGGTTGCATCGAGCACGTCGAAATCGAAACTGTCGGCAAATGCATCGTCGAACAACTGCACCCCCAGTTCCCATTCCGGGAAGTCGCCGCCGTTGATTGCATCCCACAAATCGCGCCGGTGAAAGTCCGGATCGGCGCCATTGATCTTGACCGCCTCGTTCCACATGACCGACTGCAGACCCTGCTTGGGCTTCCAGTGGAATTTGACGAAGGTCGATCTGCCCTGCGCATCGATGAGGCGGAAAGTGTGAACGCCAAAGCCTTCCATGGTGCGGAACGAGCGCGGAATGGCGCGGTCCGACATGGTCCACATGATCATGTGCAAGCTCTCTGGCGTCAGGCTGACAAAATCCCAGAAATTGTCATGGGCGGTCTGCGCCTGCGGGAAAGCGCGGTCAGGTTCAGGTTTGGCCGCGTGGACAAGGTCGGGGAACTTGATCGCGTCCTGAATGAAGAAGACCGGAATGTTGTTGCCGACCAGATCCCAATTGCCTTCTTGGGTGTAGAGCTTCACGGCAAAGCCGCGGACGTCGCGGGCAAGGTCGAATGATCCCTTGGAGCCTGCGACAGTCGAGAAGCGCACAAAGGCGGGGGTTTTTTCGCCCACACGTTGAAAGATGTCGGCCCGGCTGACGTCCGCAAGGCTGTCGGTCAATTCGAAGAAGCCATGGGCACCATAGCCCCGCGCATGAACGACGCGCTCGGGAATACGCTCATGATCGAAATGAAAGATCTTTTCGCGGAAATGAAAATCCTCCAGCAGCGTGGGACCCCGAGCCCCCTGCTTCAGGCTGTTCTGGTCGTCGGCAACGGGAATGCCATTCTGGGTCGTAAGGGTCGCGATTTCGCCCTCTGCGACCTGATGGGTCTCGCCGCCCGCGCCCTGTGGTTCGGCAAAGGACAGGGAGATGGCAGCATCGCTCGGTACGGCCGGCGCCTTACGCGATGACTCGCCACTTATATCCGCCCCGGCGAGATCGGCAGGTGTGACAGCCGCCTTGCGGGCCGACAGTTTGAGGGCGCTGGGTTTCTTGGCCATATGATGTCCTCGACTATAAAAGGCAGGATTGAGATGGAGCGGTGCGCGCGCGAATTGCCCGCAAGATTGCGGCAGTCTTGGCGTGAGGTCGCAATCAGAACCCGTGGATGAGCGACCGGTTGCTTTCTGGATGACGAAATTAACCTGCGTCATTACGATTGTGCCGATGGTGTGAAGCGCGCCAACAAAAGCATTGATCGATGTTGCTTTCCCGCGTTCAGCGGGAACAGGGCGATTGGCGACAGGTTGTCCCCGCGAGGCCGGCGTCTTGCCGGTTTATCCCGACCAGGAGACTTAGCCATGTCGATCATCGACCGCTTCATTGCCGCCGTCACGCCGCCCGAAAGCGCGGAGGCTCGCCTGGAGGCGCGTACCAAAGCGACCAATGCTGCCATGCCGGGCGACTGGCTGGATCAGATATTACAGCATCATATGGATTTGGAAGATGCCTTTGCCGACGTCAAAGCGGCGACCGATGTGCCCTCACGCACCGCTGCGACCAAGGTGCTCGGCGTGCTGCTGACAGGCCATGCAATCGCGGAAGAAGCGATCATCTACCCCGCGCTCGCCCAAGGCGGCGAAAAGGCGCATGCCGGCATCGGCTATGATGAGCAGGCGATGGTCAAGGTGCAGATGGCGCTGCTCGAGAAACTGGACCCGATGAGCAAGGATTTCATCGACAAGCTTGAACATATCGAGGGCGCGGTCCAGCATCATATGTATGCCGAAGAGGGTAATTGGTTTCTTGACCTGAAGGAAAAGACTTCCCTCGAGGACCAGACGCTGATGACCAAACGCTATGCCGAAGAATATGCCCGCTATGTCGGCGCGGACGCACCCGCCTGACCCAGTCGAGGGGCTGGCGACAGCCGGCCCCTGTTCTTGATCTTATTCTGCCGCGATGGCCGCCCCCTGCTTTACCGTTTCTGCTGCCAGGCGGGCCGCGTGCCGGCGGTAGGTCGACAGCGCCTGACCAACAACCTGGTCCATATTATAATAGCGATAGGTCGCAAGGCGGCCGACAAACAGTACGTGCGATGTGGCGAGCGCAAGCGCCTCATAGCGTTTGAACAACGCTTCATTTTCCGGGCGGGGAATGGGATAGTAAGGTTCACCCTGCGCGCAGGGATATTCATAGGTGATGCTGGTCTGATCGGCGCTTTGCCCGGTCAAATGCTTATACTCCGTTACGCGCGTATGGGGCACAGCCTCTGAGGGATAGTTGATCACAGCGACATCCTGCAGCCATTCCTGGTCGAGCGTTTCGTGCCGGAAATCCAGTGAGCGATAGGGCAGCTCGCCATAACAATGGTCGAAATATTCGTCGATCGGCCCGGTAAAGACGAGCGTGCCGAAGTCGATCCGGTCGCGAATATCCTCAAAGGCCAGACCGAGCTCAACGTCGATCAGTTCATGGTCCAGCATGGCGGCGAACATTGCCGTATAGCCCTGCGCGGGCATCGCCTGGAAGCTGTCGGTAAAATAGCGATCGTCCGTATTGATGCGGGTCGGCACCCGCGCGGTCACAGACTTGTCCAGCTCCGAAGGGTCCATACCCCACTGTTTTCTCGTATAGCCGCGAAAAAAGGTTTCGTAGAGTTCGCGGCCCACCTTTGCGATCACAACATCGGCGGACGTTTTGATCGGCGATACCGGCTCGGCCCGGGCGGCAAGATAGGATTCTGCCTCTTCGTCGGTGCGCAGCTCAAGATCGTAAAGCCGATTGAGGGTCGTTCGGTTGATCGGCATAGGCACCTTTACCCCGCCAATGTCGGCCAGCACCCGATGTTCATAGGGTCTCCACTGCGTGAAGCGCGAAAGATAGTCGACGATATCCTGGCTGTTGGTATGAAAGATATGCGGTCCATAACGATGGACAAGAATGCCCGCCTCGTCATGATGGTCAAAGGCGTTGCCGCCGATATGGTCGCGACGGTCAATCACCAGCACCCGTTTGCCGCCGTCGCGTGCGAGGCGCTCGGCCATGACCGCGCCGGCAAAGCCAGCGCCTACGACCAGATAGTCATAAGAAACGCTGTTTTTCGGCGGACAGGCAGCGAGGATGTCATCGATGAGGCGTGTCATCGCGTCCACTACCTTCTCCCATGACTGATCCGCAAGGGCAGCATCTGCTTGCTCGCGCCAGGCGGCGTCTCGGGCTTGCTGGCCCAGCATGATTGCGTGTTCGCAAGCTTCAACGAAAGCTTCCGCCGTGTCGGCGATCGCCACTCCTGTAAGGGCGCCATAACTAAGCGCGACGTCGGTAATCGGCGTCGAGACGACCGGCAGGCCGGCGGCAAGATATTCCGGCGTTTTGGTGGGCGAAATGAAGCGCGTCGAATCGTTGATCGCAAAAGGCATTAATGCAACGTCCCAGTTGGCGATGATCTGAGGCAATTCCGCATAGCGCTTGCCACCCAGCCAATCGATATTGGGTCGCATGGGAAGGTCAGCCGGATCGATCTTGACCACCGGTCCCACCATGCTGAGCGACCAGTCAGGCCGGGCGTCCGCGAGCGCGGCGAGCAGATCAAGATCCATGCGTTCGTCGATGACGCCGTAAAAGCCGAGGCGCGGGGTCGAACGCTCCGCAAGCGGGTGCCGTTGTCCGCGCGCGCGCGCGAAATGACCGACATCGACGCCGGATGGAAAAGCATGGACCGAAGGATGGCGCGCCCGCTTGGCTTCATAGAGACTATAGCCGCCGGTGAAGACGAGGTCTGCCGCATCGAACAGTTCGGCCTCAAGATCGGCAAGCTGCGCGGGTGCAAAACGGAAGTTGGCAAGTTCGTCCATGCAGTCGTAGACTGTGCAGGCAGACTCCAGATGGCGCGAAAAGCCGAGCATCATGGGTGTGTAATACCACCGGATGAGCGAGGCTGGCGCTTCTGTCAGCTGCGCATCGAGTAGTTGTTTGAGTGCAGCGTCTCGCGCCTGATCCTCGAGCCCATCGGGAAGATGCGGGATGGCGACGAGGATGTTTCGACCCTGCTCGCGCAGCTCAAGCCATGCCTCCGCTGCGCCGCCCACTGGCTCTTCCCAGAACAGGACAGGCCATTTCGCCGCAAGCCGGGACATCAGATGCTGCGGGCGCTGGAACACGAAGTCCCACCGCAGATGGGAGAAACAGACCAGCGTCATGCGGCTAGGACTTTCTGACTGGAGGATAAGGATCGGAGCAGGGTGAACGAGCCACCCTTCCGGACGATCCAGCCCAAAGGCGTAAATTAATCCGTGTCTATACGATTATAGCCACGCAGACGCGCCCATGCGTTTATGGTGCGTCGCGTGGACGCTTTTGCGTGCCTGCGTTCTCATGACAGGAAAGCCTATCGCCCCGCCCCTTCCATCGACCCGGCCAGCCCTTTGGGGTGGGGTTGAATGCACGATCAATCGGATTGGCGATGCCTATCTCGATCAGGCTGTTTTGAGCGGTCACGATGCGCGTGCTGATGATCTCGAGCGCTTTGCCGCCCTTGGCATTACGGCGTTGCGCTATCCGCTTATCTGGGAAAGCTTCGCACGGAGCGCCGATCCCGAAGCGCTCTGGGCCTGGCACGATGAGAGACTGGATCGGTTGCAAGATCTGGGCGTACAGCCGATCATCGGGCTCATCCACCATGGGAGCGGTCCGTCCGTCACGGACCTTCTGGCCCCCGATTTCGCATCCGGGCTTGCCGCCCACGCAAAGGCTGCAGCTCTTCGCTATCCATGGGTGCGCGACTGGACGCCCGTCAACGAGCCGCTCACAACGGCGCGCTTTGCCGCACTTTATGGACATTGGTATCCGCATGCGCGGGAGGAAAGCGCTTTCTGGCTTGCCCTTGTGAACCAGATTGACGCGATCCGATGGGCGATGCTGGAAATCCGTGCAATCGTGCCGCAGGCGCGGCTGATTCAGACCGAGGATCTGGGGCATAGCGACGCCACACCACAGCGCAGCGCCCAGGCCGCGTTCGACAATGCACGACGCTGGGCGTCCTGGGACATGCTGACGGGCCGGTTTGTGCCGGGCCATCAGCTCTGGGACCATGTTGCCGGCTGCGGCTTCGACCATCGGCTCGAAGCGATCGCGCAGGCGCCGTGCCGACCTGATATCCTGGGGCTTAATCACTATCTGACGAGTGATCGCTTCCTTGACCATCGGCTTGAGCTGTACCCGCCAGCCAGCCATGGCGACAGCGGCGCGGGGCCGCTTGCCGATATGGAGGCGGTTCGTGTGGTCGAACACCCGCCAGGACTGGCAGGCGCAGCCAAGGCCTGCTGGGCCCGTTACGGCATTCCGATAGCATTTACCGAAATCCACAATGGCTGCACGCGCGAGGAGCAAATGCGATGGTTTTGGGAGGCGTGGACCATCGCGCAGGGATTGCGCGACGATGGCATCCCGATCGAAGCCGTTACGGCCTGGAGCCTGCTTGGCGCGCAGGATTGGGACAGCCTGCTCACAGCGCCCGCAGGCCATTATGAAAGCGGGGTCTTCGATATACGGGGAGCACGCCCACGACAGACAGCGCTCGGGCCGCTTATGCGTAAGCTTGCTGCTGGCATGGACCCTGATCACCCCGTGCTTTCGCGTCGCGGATGGTGGCGTCGACATGATCCGCTGCTATCGGTGTCCGCACGCCCCTTGCTCATCACAGGGGCGACCGGGACGCTCGGCCAAGCGTTTGCGGGCGCATGCCGCCTGCGGGGCATAGACCATGTCCTGACCGGACGGGAGCTACTGAACCTCAATGATCCAGTCTCAATCCATCGTGCCCTGGACGCGCTTTCCCCTTGGGCGGTCATAAATTGCGCTGGCTGGGTCCGCGTCGATGAAGCCGAGCATCGGGCGGAGGACTGCTACGCCGCTAACGTTACCGGAAGCCTGGCCTTAGCCAAGGCATGCCAGTATCGCGACATCCATTATACCAGTTTTTCCAGCGATCTGGTTTTCGACGGTCTTGCGGGCCGTGCGTATGTCGAGAGCGATGCGCCTGCGCCGCTCAACATTTATGGGCAGAGCAAGGCATGCGCCGATGCTGCACTCCAGAGGACAGGTGGAAACGCACTTGTCGTCCGGACCGCAGCTTTCTTCTCGCCTTATGACCGGCAGAATTTTGCGATACATTGCATCGACGCCCTGCGCGAGCGCCGTCAGTTCGCAGCGGCGTCCGACATCATCATTTCGCCCACTTATGTCCCCGACCTGGTGCGCGCAACGCTCGATCTTGTCATCGATGGCGAAACAGGTCTGTGGCATCTGGTGAGCGCAGGCGCCCTGTCGTGGGCCGATTTTGCCAGCGTGCTTGCAGAAAATATGGGGCTTAGCCTTGCTTCGATCGACGCCAGGCCGGCCGACGCTATGGGATGGATTGCACCGCGTCCGCGATATGCGCCGCTCACCAGCGAGCGTGGGTTGATCATGCCCGACATAGGCTCGGCGATTGAACGGTTCGTCGCAACATTGGCTGTTTGAGGCGCAAACTTAACTTGCGTCATCACGATTTGTGGGATCGGCAGGCAACATGCACAGGGTTTGTCCGTTGGATTGATGCGCGGCCTCTGCGTCGATGCCCCCATCAGGTTTCATATGTTTACCCATCGCTTCTTGAAAGACAAACGCGGAGTGACGCTGGAGCCGTCGGAACGGGCACGGCTGGAAGCTGCAATCGGCGAGGTTCGGACGCTGGCGCCGCGCACGACTTTGGTACGCGCGGGAGAACCGCTCCATCAAAGCATTTTGTTAATCGAGGGTATGGTGGATCGTCATATCGACGATCAAGACGGTTTGCGCCAGCAGGTTGCACTCCATGTACCGGGTGATTTCGTCGATCTGCATGGGTACCCGCTAAAGATACTGGATCATGACGTGGCCACAATGACTGCTGCGACGGTCGCGATCCTGCCACACAGCGCGCTCGATGAAATCATCGTGGAAGTGCCGGCCATGGCGCGCAAGCTCTGGTTCGCCACCTTGATCGATGCCGCCATTCATCGGGCATGGCTGTTCCGGCTGGGCCGCCTCGACGCCATCGGTCGGGTCGCTCATTTTCTAAGCGAGATCAATGCGCGTCTTGTCTCGGCGGGCCTGAGTGACGGCCGCAGGTTCGCGCTTGGCCTGACGCAGACGGATATCGCCGAAATCTGTGGGCTCACCAACGTCCATGTAAATAGGGTCTTGCGCACCCTGCGGGAAGAGCGGATCTGCATTTTTCGGTCGTCGCTGGTCGAAGTGCTTAATCCCCAACAGCTGGCCGCCCGAGGGCAGTTTAATCCCTCCTATCTCTACATCGACGATGGCCTCGTCAGACCCTTCCTCCCTGAATCAAAGGCGCTCCAATGAAAGATGTTTCATCGCCCACACGGACGCAAACGCTCCCCGGCATCGCAAGTGCGGAAGAAGGCCTCGTCATTCTGGACGGGCCCGCTGGTGTTGCCATCACCATGACCCCGGATGCAGCTGACGGCACCGGAGAGAGCCTGATTGCCGCTGCGGCGGCTGCGCTAAAGCAGTTGGATCAAATTTCCGCCTTAAACAAAATTTGATGTTCATGGTTAGATGCAGGAAGGGTCACAGGATCGTAGCCGACTGTTGGCTGCGGCAAAACCGATCCTTACCAATCACTTAGGGGCTCAGCTCCGCGTGCCCCGGAGCAGACATCAGCTATTTTGCTGCTACCGACACAAGGCTGCGCAAGAACGCGATCGGCAGATTTGCTCGTCTATAGCTCCAGGCTATTCCTCATTGATCCTGTTCCCATGCCGTTACGTCTTGGCCGATGAGCACGGATATTTCGATCGGCACGTCGCGGGCTAAGGAACCAAAGGCGCCGGGTTACGCTTGGACTGCATGGCCATCTTTTACATCAACCTTTATAACGACCATGACGTTATCGATGACGAAGGTCGCGAGTTTGATGACCTGGACGTTGCAAGGGCTGCGGCGATCGCTGGCGCCCGCGAACTCGTCGCTGAACATATAAGACATGGTGAACCCGTCAATCTCGACCACCGCGTCGAGATTACGGATGCGACGAAGGTGGTTCTGGCTGTCATTAGATTCAGAGATATATTGACGATCAAGAATAAGGCCTGAGGTTAATTAGGCCCCTCGACCAGATATATGCTACGCTGGTGGCATCATCGGCACAATGCTCAGCAGGCGCTGGTGGCTGAGAGCTGCTTCATGCTCCCGCTTGCGTTTGGGAGCCGTCCTATGGAAGAACTTGGTCCAAGCGCCTTGCAGTCATTTGTCGACCGCCTGCTTGTACGATCTGAACTGAGTGCGGTTGAGCAGCAAGCCATCCTGGCGTTACCCTATCACGCAGCCCATATTCCCGCACGGCAGGATTTTGTCCATCTGAACGAAGAAATTGATGCAAGCTGTTTCGTCGCATCGGGCCTAATCGCCCGCTTCGGTCAGACCGCGTCCGGCGTCCGCCAAATCACTGCTTTTCATATCCCAGGCGATATGGCTGATCTCCACTCCACTGTGCGACCAATCGGCGTAGGCGGACTTACAGCATTGATCGACACCACCCTGCTTCGCATTCCTCATTTCGCGATCCGTCAGATGGCTGCCGTCTACCCCGCCATAGGTGAGGCTTTGTGGCGCGACTGCATGCTGGATGCAGCAATCCTCATGCAATGGATCGTGAATGTGGGACGAAGAAATGGCCGCGCGCGTATAGCCCATCTTTTTTGCGAGATGGCGATCAGATCAAGCGGTGACGGCACCGCTCTGCTTCGCTATGCGCTTCCCATCACACAGGAGCAGCTTGGTGACGCTGTCGCGATGACATCGGTCCATGTCAACCGCTGCCTCAAATCCCTGCGCGTTGACGAATTCGCAATTTTCCAGGGTGGGGTCGTCGAAATCCATGATTGGGATCGCCTGGCAAAAGCCGGTGATTTTGAAGCGAGCTATCTTCTCGCAGACACAGCGCCTGAACGACAGAAACGATTGCTGAAAGCTGGCTACGCCGTCTTTGCAGTACCCACACCATCCCGAAAAAAGAAAAGTTTCAATATCTAATCTGGATCGACGCACGGGATCGACCATATCGATATGGCCTGCCTTATGTTGATGCAGCCCACCTCCATATCTGAATGAGCGGATTTTCGGCCAAGCGTTTTTCCGCTCTCGCAGATCTGACTGAAGGTGAAAATGCGGTCCTTGAAGGGCTGGGCGATCGCGGGCACATCTATCAAGCAAAGCGTATTATTCGCCTTGAAGGCGAGCACCCGCCCCAGCTTTTCTTGCTCCTAAATGGTTGGGCGGCCAGCTTTGTGACGCTGCGAGACGGTAAGCGACAGTTTCTAAAGCTTCATATGGAAGGGGACGTCATAGGGGCGCCCAGCCTGCCGCTTATCAAAGCCGCGGATTCATTGATGGCGCTCACGGACTGCCTGGTTGCAGAAATAAGCAAGACGGCACTGGCCGATGTCTTCGCGCAGCATCCCCGCCTCGCAATGCTGTTTTTCCTGGCAGCGCAGCAAGAGCGCGTGATTTTGATGGACCGGCTTATTTCAGTAGGTCGCACAAATGCGATGGAGCGCGTCGCAGCGGTGTTACTTCACTTGCAGGAGCGGCTTGCTGCCGCACAGGGAGAGAAAATCCATTCCTTTGACCTGCCTCTCACGCAAGAGCAGATTGGCGACGTGGTCGGACTGACCCCAATCCATGTGAACCGGATCATGCGTCGGTTGACTGTATCTGGGCTTATCAGGCGCGAAGGTCGCCGCTTGTCCCTCATCGATCTCCCGGCGCTGAGGACGCTCTCAGGCATTCCCGAGAGGGACCTGGAACGAAACGCTGACTGGCTCCTACCGCTCACAAAATGATCGCGCTCTGATTTTGAACCGAGGAGAGGAAAAAGGGGAAAGGCTTTTGAAAAAGCGGATCATGCCGAAGAGCCGATCGCTCAGCTTATTTGACAACGTTTCAACTGAGCCATGGCGCCGTAAGGTCAATCGGTTCGTCACACACGAAACCTCTGCCAGCCCTGCGGCCACAGCAATATGGTGACATATATTGCGGCGCGCTCGGGCCACATAGGTCGATGACGACGGTTCGTCTCCCGATTTCATCCTTTTGAACCCTCTATGCGATAATGGATGGGCTTGAAACTGCCCCCGTTCGACGAAAATGCCGAGCAGGCGGTGAGCCCAATCACCAGATCCATTTTTGCCAGAAATCGGATATGGTCGCCTGCCTTACTGACCGGCGGCAGAACGGACAATTTCCCCGTCTCGCTATCGATGGGAACGTTCATGAAGCAGTTGAATGCAACAGGAATATGATCAGGCATCACGCCATAAGGCGCGAGCGCTTCAGCCAGATTGCCAAAGCAGCCGCGATGGACCGGTTCGTCCGGATAAAAGTGCAAAAAAGTATCGACCGAACAGGGCGTGAGCAGGAAGTCATGCACGCCAACCATGTCTTCGACGATTTCCAGCATGACCCTGGAGCGGTTGGAATATAAGGCATGGCCTGTTGTCAGGCGGACTGTCTCGGCATAGTCCAAAGTTCGACCGGACGAGATAACCTCGTTCATATCGGCCGCATTAAACGCCAGAAGGTCAGCGACCTGGACCCCGTTAGGGTCGATGACCGTTAATATCTGCCCTTCTGCGAGGCGGAAAGCGGTCCCACTACGTGGCGGTATCTCATTTACGTCTTTCATATTCATATCGAAGCCCCTTTGTCGTCGCCTTCGACGTCCGGCAGTGGTGGCCCGCTCGAACCTCGATATGAAAATGGGCAAACCCAATTTTCGTCTACCTTGCGGCCACTATATTGGCGTGCCTCGCTCGACTCGCCATGGCGCGAGAGCATAGGATTTCGGCTTCCGGCAAGCGCTTCGTCGCGAACAAGGATTTTCTCGCGCATCGTCTCATATCGTCCTTCGGCGCGCAGTCGTTCAAACTGGTCATGCAGATTGAACACCAGGGTTGGCTTCTCGAAACGACGCGCAACTCTGCTTGCATTGGGATGAAGCCCCACGACAAAAAAGGCTTCTCCGCCAAAGCTGAGGGAAAAATGGGGGTTAGCAGGATCGCTGCTCACTTCGCTATCATAGCTATGGCCGCGCCACACATCCTTGTCGGATAGCGATTGAAGCCGAGACCATAAGGCCGCTTCAAACGCTTCTTCGTCCAGACTGGCCGGTCCATCAAAGACGACGGCGAAGCTGCGATAAAGGCCCGGGTCGGCACGATAGTCTGCCGCGAAGCGTGATAGAGCATCATGAATGCGAACATCGTCCCATGCACTGTCGATCGCTTTGCAGGCAAGAACCGAGAGCGTCCCTTTGGCAAGCGCCGCCTTGGCTCCCACACAGGGGAAGGCCTGCTCGGAAACATGGTTCGCCAAAGCCGCTTCGCTCTCACATTGAGAGGGATGCTGCCAAGGAAACATCGGAGTGATTGGTGCAGGCATATGCCGCACTACGCCGGGATGCAGACGCTGTTCCGCACATTGCTCCAGTTTAAGACGATTTCCCGTTCCGCACTATTGCGGCAGTAAGGCCAATCAACGCGGTACGCAAAGATCGCTGCAGCACGCCCTCTGGGACGAAACATTGCCTGTCATGTCGCGTTCCTGCTCATCAAGACAAGCTTGTGATGATCGGGCCGCCCCGCCCGGACTGGGAGCGATGAGGCGACATATGACAAATGACCTTGCGCAGCTCCACGCTCTCATGGAGGCCGCCGCAGCACGATCGGACTATGAGGAAGCGGCGAAACTGCGTGACCGCATCAGCCTCATCCGCAGCGCCGATCGTCCCCCCGACGAAATCTTCGATCCTACAGGACTGACGCGGCAGCAACCCGGCAAGATGGGCCTGGGCACCAGCCAGCAGCGGGTGACCCCGCCCCCAGGATGGAAGCCTCCTCAAAAACCCGACCCGATGACCAGTGGCACGACGCGAAACCGCAGGCGAAAGTGATAATCTATCAGGAAGAGCGCATGCCCGATCGCGACGGCAGGCACTCAGATAGATCGAGATCAATGCGATTTTGGCGGGAGCTTATGCACCCGGACCGACGGGGCGAGCGTTTTAAACCCGTTCTTCCTCTCTTGCCCGGATTTCTCATCCATGATCTTTTCTTCGGCGCCTGAAGAGGTAAACAGCCCGCCTTCAGATCTGATAGGCTCGGCATCTTCTTGTGTCAGCCTCGCACCACTCGAGGTCATTGAGCGCAGCATCTATCGCGGCCCCAATCTGTATAGCCGCCGTGCAATGGTCCGCATTAGGCTTGACCTTGGTGAACTGGAAGCCTGGCCAAGCAACAGGCTTACCGGCTTTGCGGCGCGCTTGCTCGCCATCCTGCCGGGCTTACACTATCATCATTGCAGCAAGGGGCGTCCCGGCGGTTTTGTAGAACGGCTGGAGAAAGGGACATGGCTCGGTCATATCGCAGAGCATGTCGCGATCGAATTGCAGGTGCTTGTCGGCGCCCGCGTTTCGCGCGGGAAAACACGCTCGGTTCGTGGACGGCCCGGAACTTACGATATTCTTTTTGAATATGTGGATGAGCAGGCTGGCTTATTGGCAGGGCTTCATGCGCTCAGGCTTCTTGCCAAACTGTTGCCCGAGCCGCTGGCCGCGCTGCGCGGTTTGTCCCGCCTTCCAAAGAGCGAGCTTCCGGAGGATGCCGGGATCGCGGACATCGTTGCTGAACTTGCAGCCCGTATCAAATCATCCGCATTAGGCCCCAGTACACAGTCCCTTGTCGATGCTGCGAGACGCAGGGGCATTCCGGTGCGGCGTCTCGACAGTCAGAGCTTGTTGCAGCTTGGCTATGGCAGCAGACAGAAGCGAATGCGCGCCAGCATCACTGGCGAAACATCACATATCGCTGTGGAAATTGCAGGCGATAAGCAGCTGACGCGCTCGCTGCTTGCCGATGCTGCACTGCCTGTACCCCGTGGCGTCGTGGTGCGCGGTGTGGATGAAGCCCGGCAGGAAGCCGCACGGTTGCGCAAACCGCTGGTCATCAAACCCCTCAACGCTAATCATGGGCGCGGCGTCACGCTTAATATCGCTGATGACGATGCCCTGGATGGGGCCTTCGCCCTGGCAAAAGGCTATGGTCCCAGGGTCATTATAGAAGAACAGCTGCCTGGCATCGATCATCGCTTCCTCGTGGTTGGCGGCAAAGTCGTCGCCGTTGCTCGCCGTCATGCGGCGAGCGTCACAGGCGATGGCGTCCATGACGTCGAGGCCCTCGTTGCCCGGGCGAATGACGACCCTCGTCGCGGTACCGGGCATGAAAACAGCCTGACGCGGATCACCATCGATACCGCTGCGCTGTCGGTGCTGGCCGATCAGGGATTAAATCCCCGTTCTATCCCGGCTCCAGGCCAGGCTGTGCGTATCCGCGATACAGCGAACCTCTCGACCGGCGGGACCGCCGAGGATTGCACCGATGAGGTCCACCCGGACAATATATTCGTCGCCGAGCAGGCAGCCGCAACGGTCGGTCTGGATGTTGCAGGCGTCGATTTCCTGTCTCCCGACATATCGCGACCGGTGTCCGAGACAGGCGGCGGTATCGTTGAACTCAATGCTGCGCCAGGCCTGCGCATGCATCTGTCGCCATCGTCAGGTGAAGCAAGGGATGTCGGGCAGGCGATTGTCGATCACCTGTTTCCCGATGCGCGCGCGAGCCGCATACCGATCGTGGCTATCACAGGTACGAATGGCAAATCGACAACGGCACGGATGACAGCGCGCATTCTGCGCGCCGCAGGTCTGACAGTCGGCCTGACCAGCACGTCGGGGGTTTATGTCAACGAGCATCTCATTCGCGCTGCTGACGCCAGCGGTCCGAAGAGCGCGCAGATGGTGCTAGCCAACCCCAGGGTCGATGCTGCCGTACTGGAGACGGCACGAGGCGGCATTCTGCGCGAAGGCCTCGGCTTTGATTATTGCGATGTCGGATGTCTGCTGAATATCACCGAAGATCATATGGGGCTTAAAGGGATCGACAGCCTCGATGACCTTGCCAATGTGAAATCGGTAGTAGTGGAAGCGGTCAAGCGCCGAGGGGTCAGCGTCCTCAACGCCGATGACACGATGGTCGTGTCTATCGCTCGCCGTGCACGGGGACGGATTTGCTGGTTCTCGATGCAGGGCATCGGTGCACTGCCCGAAGGGCATCTGGCCGGCGGAGGGACGGCCGTCGTTCTTGAAACCCATGAGGATATGCAAGCCATCTGCCTCTATCATGAGGGGAAGCGGCAACAGATCATCGCGGCTGGAGCCATTCCTGCGACCCAAAACGGCGCGGCCGCTTTCAACACCGCCAACGCGCTCGCTGCTACCGCAATAGCCGCGGCACTGGATATACAACCGCAGGTGATTGCGGCGGGGTTATCCAGCTTCACGACATCATGGCAAGATAGCCCTGGTCGCCTCAATATTACCGAGCGTCACGGCATAACGGTAATCGTCGATTATGCCCACAACCCTGCAGCGGTGCAGGCACTGGCCGCCTATCTCGACACGTTGCGGCGGCACGGTCGCCGGTTCATTGGCACCTATAGCGTTCCTGGTGACAGGCGCGATGAGGATCTGATCGGCATGGGACGGCTGACCGCAGGCATATTCGATGATCTTGTGTTTCGAGAAACGCCAGACGGCAGAGGTCGGCCTGCGGGAGAAATCAATGCATTGATGTCGCGCGGCGCGCTGGAGGGCGGAATGGCAGCCCATCATATCCACCGCGTGATCGACGAGATCGAGGCAACCCGCTTTGCCCTCGCCCTCGCACGGCCAGGAGATGTGGTGGTGCTGAGCCCGACCCAGGTCGATATCGTCTGGACCGTCGTAAACAGCTTCGAACCGCATAGGCAGCCCGAGGCCGCCCATGGCTGAACGTTGGTCGATCATTGCCCATGGCGGTGCGCGCGCGATCCCTCAGATAGATCAGGCCCGCAATCGTGAGGGATGTAACAACGCAGTAGCTATCGGCGCACAAATCCTGCGATCGGGCGGCAGCGCTCTGGATGCGGTTTTGCACGTAGTCAAAGCTCTGGAGGATGACCCGACATTCAACGCCGGCTGCGGCGCTGTAGCCAACGCCGATGGAGATCATGAACTTGACGCTGCCGTGATGGATGGAACGACGCTGAACATCGGCGCCGTGGCAGCGCTGCGTCATGTCCGCAATCCAGTGATGGTAGCGCGCCTGCTGCTCGAGGAATTGCCGGTCCTTCTTGTGGGTGAAGGCGCTCGCGCATTCGCGTTACGCAAGGGCATAGCGCTGAGCGAAACCTCAGGAGGCACGTCTTCGCACGCCTGTCCTGGCAAGCAGCATGATACGGTGGGTTGCGTAGCGCTCGACACGCATGGGCGGATGGCGGTTGCAACGTCGACCGGCGGCCTGTCCGACCAGTGCGCGGGTCGGGTAGGAGACGCGCCTTTGGCCGCGTGCGGCTTTTATGTCGATGACAATGTGGGCGGAGTGGCGATTTCAGGCGACGGCGAAACTATCATCCGTCTCGCCCTCGCCAGCCGCGTGATGCAGGAAATGGAGGACTGCGCGCCAGTGGCCGCCGTTCGGGCAGCATTCAGGCACATGCAGCGCATTACGGGCGAAGCTGGAATTATCGCGCTCGATAAAAATGGTCGCTTCGGTGTTGCGCATAACAGTCCGCAGTTTGCGGTCGCGATGGCGAACGAGAAAATGGCTCACCCCCGCGCCGGCGTAGATATCGCTGAGTTTCAGGATTTATTTGATGAGCAATAGGTCTGGCCCTTTGATCGTGATCGGGGGGCATGAGGATAAGGATGGCGATCGCAAGATCCTGGACGAGATCGCGTCTCGCCTCCAGGGCGGGAAGTTGGTGATCGCCACCGTAGCCAGCCGCCAGCCTGATGGATATTTCGAAAGCTATAAAGAGGCGTTCGGCGCCCTTGGTCTCAACGATCTGGTTTAGCTTTATGTGAGCGAACGCGAAGAAACCCGTTCCGCCCAGACGCAGGCCATATTGGAAGGCGCGGCTGGAATTTTCTTCACTGGCGGCGACCAGTTGCGCATATCAAGTCAGATTGGAGACACGCCGATAGAGCTGGCCGTAAAGGCGTTGCATGCCCGCGGCGGGCTGGTCGCGGGGACATCGGCCGGCGCGTCGGTTATGAGCGAGACTATGCTGGTACGAGGCTCCAGCGCTGAATCCTACAGGATAGGCGACTTGCATATGGCGCCCGGCCTTGGGCTCATTCGGGACGTGATCATAGACCAGCATTTTGCCGAGCGTGGAAGAATAGGACGCCTGCTCGGCGCCGTTGCGCAAAATCCTAGGGTACTGGGCATCGGCATCGATGAGGATACCGCTATCGTCATAGAAGATCGTCGCTTCAAGGTTCTGGGTCGGGGGGCAGTCTATATCGTGGACGGCAGCGGGGTATCCCATTCGAATATAGCAGAAGCCCGGCGCGAGGAGGCGCTTTCCATGTTCGGGGTGCGTCTCCATGTCCTTGCCGACGGCAATAGCTACGATCTGGCCACGCGTGAGGCGATATTGGAAATGGTGGTGCGCTAGAGAGCTTGCATGGCTAAGAGCCTGTATTGAGAATATCAATAAGTTTAGAGATGGCAATAGATTCTTGAGCGTCGAAAAAAACCAGCCGTCCCGTTCGATGAGCGCGTTCACATGTGAAAAAGGTAAGTCTGCATATGCAACATGTTCATCCCAGTCGATATTCTATCGTATAATTAAAGGGTAGTCATGCGCATCCATTATCTCAAATGCGGTACGGACTGCCCGCTTGGCGGACCGCTGTTCGACGGCTTCAGCCGCAGTCCGCTAGCGACGATCCCCTGCACCGCGCAGCTGATCGAAACCAATCAGGGGCTGGTCCTCATCGACACAGGCTATGGCACTGCAGACGTTCACCACCCGCATCCGCGCCTCAGCCGTTTCTTCCATGCCTTCCTCAACATCCGCTTTCGGATTGAGGACACGGCGCGCTATCAGATTGAGCAGCTCGGCTTCTCGCCGCGGGACGTGCGGCACATCGTGCTCACACATCTCGACTTCGACCATGCGGGCGGGATCGAAGACTTCCCCGAAGCGCGTGTACACGTGATGGAACTGGAGCGGGACGCCGCCGAGCGCAAGCGGCAAGGCTTCATTGCCCGTCGTCGTTATCGCCCCGACCAATGGGATCAAGTGCGCGACTGGCGAACCTATGCGCAAGGCGGCGAGAGCTGGCTCGGCTTCGATGCGGTACGCCAGCTTGATGGCCTGCCGCCTGAAATCCTCATGGTGCCATTACCCGGCCACACATTTGGCCACGCGGGCGTCGCGATCGATAGCAATGGGGGCTGGGTGCTCAATGCGGGCGATGCATATTTCTATCGCGGCGAGATGGACGTGGATCGTCCGCGCTGCACGCCAGGTCTGCGCGCATATCAACGGCTTATGGAGGTTGATCGATCGCGACGCCTTGGCAACCAGGATCGACTGCGTGAACTGAAGCGTGTACACGGGAACGCACTGACCATTTTTTGCTCCCACGACCAGATCGAACTAGACGCGCTGCAGCGCGCTGCGGCGATGACCACATGAACGCGCCCGACGGCGTTGCAGGGGTTGCGCACCCGCTTTTGGAAGTCGATTGCCAGATTGCTCTCGTCCTTGGCGGCGGGAATGCGTTGGGTGCCTATCACGCTGGACTTTATGAGGCTTTGGCGGAAGCTGACATCTTACCTGACTGGATCGTCGGCGCATCGATCGGCGCCATTGTAGGCGCCATCATAGCGGGTAATGCTCGGGACGAGTGTGTCGCTAAGCTGCGACAGTTCTGGCGTCCCGCAGAAAGCGTTGCGATGCCTTTGCCATGGGACATGCTTCCCGAGACGCTGCGCCGATCGGCGGCCGCTCTTGAAACCATGATGGCCGGACGCAGAGGTCTTTTTGGCCCAATGGGATCGGGCTTTAACTGGGCACCTGATGTCCAAGACGGGGCGAGCGCCCTTTACGATGCCGACGAACTGCGGTCTACGCTTGACGAGCTGATCGACTTCGATCTCCTCAACAGCGGTCAAATGCGCTTTACGGCCGCTGCTGTTGACATCCAATCCGGTGAGGATGTCTGCTTTGATACCGCCACAGATGCCATCACCGCAGACCACATCCGTGCCAGCGCTGCGCTTCTTTCGACATTTCGGTCTGTCGAGGTTGAAGGGCGATGGCTGGGCGATGCCGGCCTGTCTATGAACCTTCCCCTCGATCCCGTACTGGCCACACGGCCTGCAAAGCCGATATTGTGCATCGCATCCGACCTGTTGCCGCTCCAATCGGGCCGCCCCACAACCTTTGGCGAGGCGATCGGCCGCACCCAGGACCTGATCTTCGCCGCGCAGACGCGCCGCAGTATCACCCGCTGGCAAGACGCATTTGCCTCCCAAGCCTCGCCAGCGTCTGTGACTCTTCTTACAACATCCTATACGGATCAGCAGCGTGAGGTCGCGGGCAAAGCGATGGACTTTTCCGCTCCTACTACGCGCCAACGGTGGGACTGCGGTCACCGGGATGGCCTACGGCTGCTCGCCCGTCTCGAAAGTGCGGCACCATCTATTGGACGGCCGGGGCTGAATGTCATTTCCGATTGATCGACGTCTCTAATAGACCTTACCATTTCCCACTGCCGGGTTTGCAACGATAAAGGGTGGACCTCGGCTGATTTGAGTTGCGGCCCTGATGCACTGGGGGACTGGCAGCCTTGGGCGTAATCGGTTGTTGCGGGTGCACTGACGAACGGCTGCTGAGTCCCAGGATGCGGCATCTACTGGCTGGTCCCGCGGGCGATTACCTTCGCGTTATCGCCGCGGATCGCGCGTGGCTTTCGCTTGTGTTTTCGCTCGTATGATTGAGGTCATCTGAAGCAATGAATTTGAAAGCGCCGCCGGCGCCGGATTGATCGAGGTCAGTCTATTATCAGGGAACCAATGCGCCTTACTTTCCTTAAGCTTATTGAGGAGAGTCCAATGAACGATGATGCGCGCACAACGCGTGACGTGCCCACCAAGGCAACGCGCGATCCGAATATCTCTACGGAGAACCAACCCCAAGGCGCCGCGCGCAGGCCTAGCGACACACTGGACCGTGAGCCCGAGCGTGACCCGATCAGCGGTGGCGCAATCCCATCCAATTACGACCCTGTCGCAATGACCCGGCGTGGCGAGCAGGAGGACACACGAGCCGGGCAAGAGGAGGCAGGCGCAAAATCGCGCCGTTCGGCCGATTGAACGCGCGGGCGGCAGAAACGCTTTCGCCAGTTCTTCCCGGCGATGTGGAAGAGGCGGCGGAAAAGCTGCTAAAGGCTGCCTGCGCCCGCCATATAAAGCTGGTGACCGCCGAAAGCTGCACCGGCGGTCTGCTTGCTTCGCTGCTCACGGATATCGAAGGTGCCAGTCATGCTTTCGAACGTGGATTCGCCGTTTATAGTGAAGAATCAAAATGCGAACTGCTGGGGCTGGAGCGCGGGCAAATCGAGAAATGCGGCGCAGTCAGCAAAGAGGTCGCTATTGCCATGGCGAAAGGCGCTCTTACCCATTCCCTTGGACATGTGGCGCTGGCCATAACCGGATTTGCTGGCGACGCGCCGGATGGCGGAGAGGCAGGGCTCGTTCATTTCTCGTGCGCACAGCGGAACGGCAGGACGTCCCATGAAGTCCGGCACTTCGGCGATATCGGACGAGGGCCAGTCCGCATCAAGTCGCTGCGCGTAGCACTGGATATGATGAGGCAGGCTATCGATGAACTCTGATCGTTTCGCATCCATCCATACGCACGGCTTGATCCGCATTGCCGCCGCTACACCATGTGCCAGCGTAGGCGATGTCGCGGGCAATGCCGCCGCAATTCTCGAACTGGCCCGGCAAGGGGCGGATGGAGGTGCCGACCTCATCCTATTCCCTGAACTCAGCCTGTCCTCCTATGCCATCGATGACCTGCATCTCCAGGAAGCGCTGCTCGACCGGGTGGAGACGGAGATCGGATTCCTCATCGCCGCCAGCACGGACCTGCCTTTGCTGCTGGTCGGCGCCCCACTCCGGCGCAAAGGACGTCTGTATAATACGGCGCTTGCCATCGCAGGCGGGAAGCTGCTGGGTGTGGTACCGAAAAGCTTTCTCCCCAATTATCGCGAATATTATGAGAAGCGCTGGTTTGCATCAGGCGCAGGCTTAGACGGAGGAGAGATCAAGGTCGCAGGCCACTGCGTGCCGTTTGGAACCGACCTGCTTTTCGCTGCGGAAGACTATTGCGATTTCACAGTCCATGTAGAGATTTGTGAAGATTATTGGGCACCGCTCCCCCCTTCGACCATGGGTGCGCTCGCCGGGGCGTCGTTGCTCTGCAACCTTTCCGCCTCCAACATCACCATCGGCAAAGCGCGCGACCGGCATGTCCTTTCAGCCTCGCAGTCGGCGCGCTGCATCGCAGCCTATGCTTATTCGGCGGCCGGCGCTGGCGAGAGCACGACCGACCTCGCCTGGGACGGGCAGGCGATGGTGCATGAATTTGGAGAGCTTCTAGGCCAATCCACACGATTTGGGGAGGAAGCGGAACTAGTATACGCCGATGTCGATCTCCAGCGGCTGCGGCTGGAACGAATGCGCAACGGCACATTCAACGATTGTGCGGTCGCTGCCGGTCATCCGGAGAGGCGCATTCGTACCATCCGATTTCCCTTTACGCCGAAAGTGAACGATATGGGTCTACGCCGACCCGTTCGCCGCTTTCCCTTCGTGCCTGCCGACCCGCTGCAACTCGATGCCGACTGCTATGAGGCGTTCAACATTCAGGTGGAGGCGCTCGTCACGCGCTTTCGCGCGACAGAAGGCGAGCATTTTGTCATCGGCGTGTCGGGCGGCCTGGATTCCACCCATGCGCTGATTGTCGCGGCCAAGGCTTGCGATCGGCTCGGCCTGCCGCGTTCGGCAATCCTTGGTTATACCATGCCAGGGTTCGCGACCGGGGAGGCGACCAAAGGCAACGCCTGGGCACTGATGCAGGCGCTCGGCGTTGCGGGCGCGGAGATCGACATTCGCCCTGCAGCGCGACAGATGTTAGCGGACATGGACCATCCCTTTGCACGCGGCGAGCCAGTGTACGACGTAACCTTTGAGAATGTGCAGGCGGGCCTGCGGACTGACTATCTGTTCCGTCTTGCCAACCGACACAGTGGCTTTGTCGTAGGAACCGGAGATCTGAGCGAGCTTGCGCTCGGGTGGTGCACTTATGGCGTGGGCGATCAGATGAGCCATTATGCCGTAAATAGCGGGGTGCCCAAGACGCTGATCCAGTATCTGATCCGCTGGTGCATCGCGACCGGCCAGTTTGGTGACGCCGCAAAGAGCGTGCTGGATGCGATCTTGAACACCGAGATCTCGCCCGAGCTGGTGCCGACTTATGGAACGGGCGCGTTGCAAAGCACGGAGTCGAAGGTGGGCCCTTATGCCTTGAACGATTTCTTTCTGCACCACATCGTCCGTCAGGGGCTGCCGCCCTCAAAAGTCGCCTTCCTTGCATGGCACACATGGCGCGATCCTGCCGCAGGCGAATGGCCGGCAGGTTACCCCGAAGACGCCAAGCAAGCCTATGATCTTCCGACAATTCGACACTGGCTCGAAAATTTCCTGCGCCGCTTCTTTGGTACAAGCCAGTTCAAGCGTTCGGCGCTTCCTAACGGCCCTAAAGTGTCTTCGGGCGGCGCGCTGTCCCCGCGCGGCGACTGGCGCGCGCCGTCCGACGGCAATGCGGTCTTATGGTTGGATGAATTGGAGAAGGGCCTTGGCTGACCATTGAAAAAGGCGGCTATCGTAAGCGGGCTGAAGGAGAAAGATTATGAGTAAGATGAACGATCCGCACAGCACCCAGGGCCGCGAGCCGGTGACCGAGACAGCGCCGCAACGCGGCGCAAATAATCGTGGCAAGCGCGCCAGGGGTGGCACAGGCGAGGTGGAAGGCAGCGGCGCAGGTGCTGGAGGCGGAGGAAATCCGGAGGACTTTGACAGCGATCCCGCGGGCGGCGGTACGGGGTCATAACGACCCATACAAGCCGTTCAGAAGGATATCTTACGTTCCCAGCAGCGGAAGGTCGGCTATCCAACTGGAGGCGTTCGCCAATTCATATTTACTCACCGAAGGAATTAATGTAGGTGCCTACATAGTTTGATTGGGGTGGACGATGTCTAAATTTAATTGCCCTGTACGAAATGCATCGGTTAGTCGCCGGGCAGTATTGATGGCATCCCTCTGCGGAATGGCCGCTCCAGTGTTGTCAGCCAATGTGGGTGATGACTCCCTGGACAGGTTCCTTAAGGAGCAGTTGCACAGCGCTTCCATCCCCGGCATGGCAGTTGGCGTCGCGAGAGCGGGCAAGGTGAAGCTTATGCGAGGCTATGGCTTTGCCGATGTCGCGCGCCAGCGGCGCGTCACCACCGGATCGATTTTTCACCTCGCTTCCATCACCAAAACTGTGACAGCCACGGCAATCATGTTGCTGGTCGAGGCAGGCCATGTCGATCTTGATGCACCCATCAATCGCTATCTCGATTTCACGGTGGCCAATCCGGCTTATCCCGATGCGGCGATCACCGTTCGGCATCTGCTGACCCATGTCTCAGGCATTTCCGATCAGACATATTATCAGGTGGATTTCCGGAAGATCGGCAAGGACTCCCCGGTGGCGCTCAGGACGTTCTTGACGGACTATCTCACGCCCGGTGGCGCTCGCTATTCAGCTACAGGCTGCTTTTCTTCAACCACACCCGGTGCAGCCTATGACTATTGCAACGTTGGCTATGCTTTACTCGGCTATATCGTTGAGCGCGTTGCCGACGAAGATTTTCGGCTATTCACGCAGGAGCGGATATTCCAACCATTGGGCATGCGGCCCGTTGCCTGGCGCATTGCAGATGTGCCTCCACAACTGGCCGTCACGCCCTATGACGTCATTGATGGTCTGACGTTTGCCACCCAACCTGTCGGTTTTCCGGATTTTCCGGTAGGCATGCTCCGCGCTTCCATCGCTGGCTTCATGCCTTTTGTCGCTGCAGCAGCCAATGGTGGAGCGACCGACAAGAGCCGGATCCTGTCCGCTGCCAATCAGGTCGAGATGTTGACCATGACAGTGCCGCCCGGATTGCCAACATGGGTGAGTGGGCAAGGATTGGGCTGGATGGAATCCATCAGCGATGGCCGACGCAGGATCAATCACTGGGGCGGCGATCCCGGCGTATTCACTGCCGCCTATCTAGACCCGGCAACACGAAAGGGTGTGGCAATCTTCACGAACATGTCAGCCACCCCCGAGAGCAAGAACGCGATCAGGCACATCGCTGAGCATCTTTTGACGGCTCCCCTGGCATGACAGAGAGGCAGATGGATTATAGCCGTGCAGCCGGGGCAGCCGCTCTTGGCGCACGCCTGCGCCGCCTGTCCGAACGGTTCGACCGCGAAACGGCGCAAATCTATACCACACAGGGTATCCATTTCGAGCAACGTTGGTTCGGCATTCTTAACCAGATCGTGTTGAATGGCCCGATGACCGTCGGCGAAATCGCAGAGGTACTTTGCATAACCCATGTCTCTGTGAGTCAGGCAAGACGAGCGCTGGAAGGCGCTGGTTTGATCCAGATCCTCGAGGATAAGGCTGACGCCCGACGCCGCCTTATATCTCTGTCTCCAGATGGCGCCGCGCTTGTCGCCTCTCTCGCGCCGCTCTGGGCTGCATTGAACGAGAGCGCGCAGGAATTGGATGCCGAGGCTGGCCATCTCGTGCTGCTGCTGGATCGCTTGGAAGATGCGCTTGACGAGCGCCCCCTGTCACTTCGTGTCGCCGCCCGAATTGCGACCGCAATGTAAAAGTTCCTGATTCTGAGGGATGGTCGGGCATAACGGATGCGGTTTTCCGAGGCCGACCCTTATTTGCCGCTCACTGCCAAATTTTCCATCCTCAGGTGCGGACCGACCGCTCCCGAGTTTCCGATACACACCGCTCAGCTATGTTCGATGATGAACGAAGCTGATTACTAGCGCCACGGTGTCGGCGCGAGCTTATGCCTGAGCGCCTGCAAAAATGCATTGGCTCGACCACTTCGGCCTTGCCGCGCGTGCAGAAGGGCAACGACATCGGCTGGAGGAAGAGTCCAGTCGGCGAGAATTTCTGTCAAGCGTCCAGCAGCCAGATCTTCGGCTATGTCCCACTCACTTCGGACGATCACGCCGAGCCCGGCCAGTGCCCAGTCCCGAATGATTTCGCCATCATTGCTTGAAAGCGGTGGCTTGATCCGAACTGTCGTCTTGCCTTGTTTGCGATGGGAGAAACGCCAGAGCGTCACATCCTCATTATTCTCCCGCAGCGCAAGGCAACGGTGTGAGGCGAGATCCATCGGATGGTCGATCGGCGCCGCATTTCTAAGATATTCCGGGGCCGCGCAAAGGATCCGGCGATTGGGTGCCAGAGTGGTAACCAACCTATCGCTCACTGGAAGGCTGCCGACATGGACGACGATGTCCCAACTTTCCGATATCTGACGTATCGGGCTGTCCGATAAGTCCAGCGTGATCGAGGCCGCAGGATGGTCCACCGCAAATTGCTGCGCAACCGGCGCGACATGACGTCGGCCAAAGCCATAGGGGGCAGTGACGCGCAGATGGCCGCGCACTTCGCTGGTCCGACTTGCCAAACGTTCCGAAAGATCATCGATGGTGCCCAGGATCGCAGCGCCCTCGGATGCGACCAATTCACCTTCATCGGTGAGACTGAGGCCGCGCGGAGTGCGCTCAATCAGTTTGACCCCTAGCTTTGCCTCCAGCGTGCGCAGGCGCTGGGTCACGGCGGGAGGCGTTACATTCAGCCTGCGTGAAGCCTCCGCGAGCGATGGCGAACGGGCGATAATCTCGAAGAAGCTCAGATCATCGGTAGAGATCATTAGGTCAGCCTTAATTTTACATGCAGAACAGCTTAATTGCAGCATATATGATTTTGCCTATCCTGTCCGCTGGAACAACGATGAACAAGGGCGGTGCGATGCTCGACCATCGCTGACGGAAGGGTTTTAAGAATGGACGTGTCGCCCTGCGATCAATTCTATGTGGATGGCAGCTGGCAGCCGCCGGAGAGGCGTTCGCCGTCCATCCCCCTGACCAGCCCCGTCAGCGAAGAGATCATCGGAACGGTCGCGGCCGGGAGCAGCGTTGATGTCGACAAAGCAGTCGCCGCTGCGCGCAGGGCATTCGCCTCCTTCTCGCTGACCTCGATCGAGGAGCGCATCGCTCTGCTGCGCAATATCCTCGCACTGATGGAGGAAAGGTGCGAGGATTTGGCGCAGGCGATCAGCCTTGAAATGGGCAGCGCCATTGCCTTTTCGCGCGCGTCGCAAGTTCCGTTCGGTATCGCCCATATCCGCGCAGCTATAGAAGTGCTGGGCGATTATGCTTTCCTCAGCCAGCAAGGAACGACCGCCATTGCCAAGGAGGCGATCGGCGTCTGTGGCCTGATCACACCCTGGAACTGGCCGCTCTACCAGATTACGGCGAAGGTCGCCCCGGCCATCGCAGCGGGTTGCACCATCGTCCTCAAGCCAAGCGAGTTCTCGCCCCTCAGCGCGCGGCTGTTTGCGCAGATCATGCATGATGCCGGGACGCCAGCGGGCGTTTTCAACATGATCTATGGCACCGGGACGGAGGTGGGCGCGGCGATCGCGTCTCACCCGGACATCAACATGATCTCCATCACCGGATCGACCCGCGCGGGCGTGCTGGTGGCGCAGGCCGCCGCGCCGACGGTGAAAAGGGTGACGCAGGAACTGGGCGGAAAATCGCCCAATATCCTGCTGGACGATGCGGATTTCGCGCGGGTGGTGCCGATCGGCGTGGCGGCGGCCTTCCGCAATGTCGGCCAATCGTGCAGCGCGCCGACGCGGATGCTCGTCCCGGCGGGACGGCTGGCGGAGGTTGAAGCTCTGGCCGCCGCCGCCGCAATAGCGATGAAGGTCGGCGATCCGCTGGCGGAGGATACGGATCTTGGTCCGCTCGCCAGTCTCAATCAGTTCGACAAGGTACAGTCGATGATCGGCGCAGGGATCGGGGAAGGCGCAAAGCTGTTGTGCGGCGGTCCGGGACGGCCCGAGGGGCTGGGACGAGGCTATTTCGCCAAACCGACGATCTTTTCCAACGTCCGGCCGACCATGAAGATCGCGCAGGAGGAAATCTTCGGGCCTGTCCTGTGCCTCATCCCCTATGAAGATGAGGAAGAGGCCATCCGTATCGCGAATGACACCGTCTATGGCCTGGGCTCCCATGTCCAGTCGGGCGATGCCGACCGCGCACGCCGCGTTGCCGGGCGGATCAGAGCCGGTCAGGTGCATATCAACCATCCGGCCTGGGACGGTTTTGCTGCTTTCGGGGGTTATAAACAGTCCGGCAATGGCCGCGAATATGGTGCCTTCGGTCTGGAGGAGTATCTCGAAACCAAGGCGATATTGGGCTACTTCGCGGCATGAACGATCCGCTGTTCAGCAGGCGCCATCTGCTGGGATCGGGCCTGTCGCTGACGGCGGGCGGCATTCTTCTCCCAAACGCAGGTCTCAGCGCGACCCGCCCCCGCACCGGGGGGCGCATCCGCGTCGCCAGCACCTCGACTTCGACTGCCGATACGCTCGACCCGGCCAAGGGCGCGCTCAATACCGACTATGTGCGGCACTTCATGCTCTACAGCGGCCTGACGGAGCTGGATCGGGCGCTTAATCCCCGGCCCGCGCTGGCGGAGGCCATCGTCAGCCGCGATCAGAAGACATGGCATGTGCGGCTGCGCAAGGGCGTGACCTTCCACAACGGCAAAAGCCTGACGTCCGCCGATGTCGTTTATTCGCTGCTCCGCCATAAAGATCCCCGTGTCGGCTCGAAAATGGCCGACATCGCAAAGCAGTTTGCGGAGATCAAGGCGACCGGACCGCTGGAGTTGCAGATCAAGCTGATCGGTCCCAATGCTGATCTTCCCGCGATCCTCGCCCAGTCGCATTTCCTGATCATCGCCAATGGACAGAAGGATTTCCGATCGGCCAACGGCACCGGCCCGTTCAGACTGGAGCAGTTCCGTCCCGGCATCCGCACCCTTGCCCGCCGCAACCCCAATTTCTGGAAGCCGGGCAAGCCTTATCTCGACGAGATCGAACTGATCGGCATTCCGGACGAGGTCAGCCGGGTCAATGCGCTGCTGTCGGGCGACGTGCAACTGATCAACGCGGTCAACCCCCGTTCGACAAAGCGCATCCTTGCCTCTCCCGCGCACGGTATCGTAGAGACAAAATCCGGCCTCTACACCAACCTCATCATTCGGCAGGATCGCCTGCCCACCTCTAATCCCCATTTCAATGCGGCGATAAAATATCTGCTCGACCGACCGCTCATCAACCGGGCGCTGTTCCGCAATTATGCGACCATCGCGAACGATCATCCGATTCCGCCGTCTCATCCCTATTTCCGGGCCGACCTGCCCCAGACCAAGCTCGATCTGGATCGGGCGAAATGGCATCTCCAGCGGTCGGGCGTTTCTGGAGTGCGTTTGCCGCTCTATGCCTCACCCGCTGCCGAGGGATCGGTCGATATGGCATCGGTCCTCCAGGAATATGGCTCTCGCGTAGGCCTTAATCTCACCGTCAACCGCGTTCCAGCAGATGGCTACTGGTCGACCCACTGGATGAAGCATCCGCTCGGTTTCGGGAACAGCAATCCCCGTCCCACGGCGGATATGATCTTCAGCCTCTTCTACAAGTCCGATGCGACCTGGAATGAATCGGGCTGGAAGAATCCACGCTTCGACCGCCTGCTGCTGGAAGCGCGAGGAGAATCGGATCACGCCAAACGCAAGCAACTCTATGGAGAGATGCAGGGCCTGGTGCGCCAATATTGCGGCAGCGCCATTCCCGTCTTCATCAGTCTGCTCGATGGCCATGACCGGCGCCTGAAGGGGCTTTATCCCGTGCCGCTGGGCGGTTTCATGGGCTACACCTTCGCCGAACATGTCTGGTGGGATGGTTAAGCTTGATCTTATCCATACATGCACAAACCATTAATTGCGTGATGGCGGGTCGTCATGCAGCATCCTCTTTCAAGACAACAAGGATTTCGCCCGTGAGCGCAGCAGATAGTTTGGAACAGGATCAGGGTGCGGACACCATCACGCGCCTGTGCGATCTGGAAACACCGTGCCTCCTTCTGGATTCGGAGCGTATGGACCGCAATATCGCCCGGCTGCGGGCGCGGCTCGCCCCGCTGGGCGTGACCCTGCGCCCGCACCTCAAGACCGCCAAGTCGGTCGAGGTAGCCCGGCGCGTCATGGGCACGCCCGAAGGCCCGGCAACGGTATCGACGCTCAAGGAAGCGGAGCTTTTTGCGAACGCCGGTGTGCGTGACATCATCTACGCCGTGGGCATTGCGCCGTGGAAGCTGGCGAAAGTGATCGAACTGCGTCGACGGGGCGTCGATCTCGCCGTGGTGCTCGACACGGTGGAGCAGGCTCAGGCGGTCGCGACCGCCTCTCGCGAAGCAGGTGACGCCATCCCCGCGCTGATCGAGATCGATTGCGATGGCCATCGGTCCGGCGTGCTGCCGACCGACAGGGATCGCCTGATCGAGATCGGTCAGGCGTTGGAGGACGGCGGCGCGTTGCGCGGCGTGCTCACCCATGCAGGCGCCAGCTATGGCGCGCGCGGCGAGGAAGCACTGCGCCGCTGCGCCGAGGAAGAACGGCTCAGCGTCGTCGATGCCGCCGCCATCCTGCGCGAGGCGGGACTTCCCTGCCCCGTTGTCAGCATCGGCTCCACCCCGACAGCACATCATGCCACGGACCTGACCGGCGTGACGGAGGTGCGTGCCGGGGTCTTCGTCTTTTTCGATCTGGTTATGGCCGGAATCGGCATCTGCCAAATCGATGATATTGCCGTCTCCGTGCTGGGCACGGTGATCGGTCATCAGCGCGAAAAGGGCTGGATCGTGATCGACGCTGGCTGGATGGCGATGTCGCAGGATCGCGGCACATCGAAACAGGCGGTCAATCAGGGCTATGGCATCGTCTGCGACGCCAGCGGTCGGCCCTATGACGATTTGATCCTGTCCGACGCCAATCAGGAACATGGCATCATCATGGTCCGCCCAGGAAGCAATGCGTCGCTGCCCGACCTGAAGATCGGCGATCGCCTGCGCATCCTGCCCAATCATGCCTGCGCCACCGGCGCGCAGCACCGCACCTATCATGTCGTCCACGGCGCCTCGGACATCGTCCATGGTGAGTGGCAGCGTTTCGGAGGATGGTAATGACCGACAAATTGCAACCGATCCTGACCCCGGCCGCCCCGGCTCCCGCTGGTCATTATGCGCAGGCGATCCGGTCCGGCGATGATCTCTATATTTCGGGCCAGTTGCCGATCCGCGCCGACAAGGCGCCGCTGGACGACATGGGTTTCGAAGCTCAGGCGCGGCAGGCGATAGCCAACATGCTGGCGATCCTGGAAGCCGCCGGGGGCCAGCCGCACGACCTGTGCCGCGTTACCGCCTATATCGTCGGGGTCGCAAACTGGCCGGAGTTCAACCGCATTTATGGCGAGATGCTGGGCGACGCACGCCCAGCCCGAACCGTCGTGCCGGTGCTTGAACTACATTATGGCTTTCTGGTCGAGGTGGACGCGATCGCGCGCCTTTCCGCCTGATTCCATCCATCTTAAACCCGGAGGCGCCCATGGCCACCCTCGCTTATTCACCCGCTGCGTCTGCCTCCAAACCGGCGGCCGCCGCAACAAGGCTACAGAGTATCGATGCCCTGCGCGGGCTGGTCATGGTCATCATGCTGCTCGACCATGTGCGGGAAACCTGGTTCCTCTACATGGCCGTGGGCGATCCGGTGGATGCGCGGACGATCATGCCTGCCCTGTTCTTCACTCGGATCACCAGCACGCTCTGCGCGCCAATCTTCGTGGCCCTGACGGGGCTTTCGGCCTATCTTTACCACCAGAAGCACAGTCTGGCGGAAACGAGCCGCTTCCTATTGAGCCGTGGTGCGTTTCTGGTGTTGCTCGAACTGACACTGGTGAATTTCTCCTGGCGTGCCGAGCTGGTTCCGCAGTTCGTCTTCCTTCAGGTTATATGGGCCATCGGCCTCTGCATGATCCTATTGGCGGGGCTGATCCATCTGCCCGCACGCGCGATCCTCGCATTGGGGCTGGTGCTGGTCGCCGGGCATAATCTGCTGGACGGCATCACCTTCCCGGCCAACCATCCGCTATTTGTGCCATGGGCCATCATCCACGAACGGTCGCAAATCGAACTGGCTGGCACGGTCATCAAGTTCAACTATCCCATCCTGCCGTGGATCGGTGTCATCTGCCTTGGATGGTCGGCGGGCGGCTGGTTCAACAGGCTGACGCCGGGCGTTCGACGCCGCACGTTACGCGGGACCGGCGCGGCGATGATCATCGGCTTCATCATCCTGCGCGCGCTCAATATCTATGGTGACGCACCATGGTTTGTTGTGCCTGGCGAGCCGATCCGCACGCTGATGAGTTTCCTGGCACTCACCAAATATCCCCCCTCGCTGCTGTTCCTGCTGCCGACGCTGGGCGTGGGCCTGATCCTGCTGGCCGCCTTCGAACGGGCCAACGACGCCCGCCCGACCCACTGGCTGTCGGTCATGGGCGGTGCGCCAATGTTCTTCTACCTCTTCCACCTTTATCTGTTGCGCATCCTGTACCTCAGCGCGCGGGCGATCTGGGGAACCAACCATGGCGACATCTTCGGCGTGAATTCACTGGGCTGGGTGTGGGTCTGGTATCTGGGGCTGATCGTGCCGCTCTATTTCCCGACCCGCTGGTTCTCCAACCTCAAGAAGCGGCGCAAGGACATTTGGTGGCTGAAATATCTCTGAACGACGTCTCAGTTACGCCCTCTGACATGGAAACGAAATGAGCGTTGATCATCCCACTTTTGTCGACCTGCGCGTCAAGGCCAGCGACAACCCCCTGACAGTTGACGCCGATCCCTTCGGCACCGGCGGACGGATCGCCGAAATACGCGCAGGCGCATGCGAAGTGCTGGCCGCGACGATCGCCGCAGGCGACGGCGAAGCCCATGAAGATCGGGGCGACTTGTGGATTGTCGCTCAGGATGGCGAAATCCACCTCTCCACCGCGCAGCAGGAACTGACCCTGAGCCCCGGAACGAGCGCCGTCATAGCAAAGGGAACGGCATTTCGCTGGAAGGCAGAGCGTCCCGTCACCATGATCGGCATGCGCTATCTGGACGCGGTCGAGGGCACGCATGACATTGTCGCCATCGACAATGACGCGCCGCTCAGTCCCTCCAACCCTCCAGCGCTGGAAGTCCTGACCAGTCCGGTGCCATCCTGCCGTTCCAACAGCATGTTCCGGTCCACCGGGGATGAGTTTTTGTGCGGGATTTGGGATTCCACGCCCTATCAACGGCGCGCCATATATTTCCAGCATTGCGAGCTGATGCACCTGCTTGAAGGCGACGTCACGTTCATCGACGAGGCGGACCGCACCGCGACATTCTCCAAGGGCGATACATTTATTATCGAGCAAGGGGCAAGATGCACCTGGGAGAGCTACGCCCATGTTAAAAAGATTTACGCCTACTTCAAATCCAGCAAGTGAATTTCGAGCATCTCTGCCCATGATCAGCCAAGGTTTTCTCCTATGAACCCGGCCGTAAAAGCCATTGCCAGCGATCCTGCATTGCCAGATGCCGTAGACGTCGTCGTCATCGGCGGCGGCATCGTGGGGACAGCCTCAGCCTATTATCTGGCAAAGCGGGGGCTGAAAGTCGCTCTACTCGAAAAAGGCCATATCGCCTGTGAGCAATCCAGCCGGACATGGGGCTGGTGCCGACAGCAAAACCGCGATCCTCGCGAAATGCCGCTGTCCCTGCTGTCCATGTCCTTATGGGACTCTCTGGCTGGCGAGATCGGGCAGGATCTCGGTTTTCGCCGGACAGGGCTGGTTTATGCCACGGACGATGCCGCCATGCTGGCCGGTTGGGAAGCGTGGCGGTCGACAGCGCGTGAATTTGGTGTCGAAACCCATATGCTCAGCGCTTCGCAGGCCGCCGACCGCATCCCGGAAAACCGCCGCAAATGGGTCGGCGGCATACATTCGGTGGCCGATGGCAAGGCGGAACCCGCGCTCGCTGCACCGGTCATTGCAGAGGGCGCGCGCGCATTGGGCGCAACCATTCACCAAAATTGCGCGGTTCGCGGTCTGGACATTACCAACGGCAGGGTAACGGGCGTCCATAGCGAGCGGGGATTGATCAAAGCCGACGCCGTTCTGTGCGCGTCTGGCGCGTGGGCATCCGGCTTTTTGCGCCGACATGGCATCAAATTTCCGCAAGCGAGTGTCAGGCAGACCGCCGTCCGCAGCAAACCGACGGTGAACGTGGGTAACGTAATCTATTGCCCCGACCTGGCCATGACGCGCAGACTGGACGGCAGCTACACATTGGCAATCAGCGGACGGGCCGCACTTGAACTGACGCCGCAGGGTATCGCATTTGCTGGCGCTTTCATGCCCCAGTTCATCCAGCGGATCAAAGCGGTAAACATGCAGGTCGGTGCGTCGTTCATCAGAGGCCCTGAATCGCTGGTCGGCATGTTCGGCAGCGATCATATCTTCGAGAAGAACCGGGTTCTCAATCCCGCGCCTAACCGTAAGTTGGTGCAAGCGATCATGGAGAATGTGCGAACCACATTCCCTCAACTCGCGGGCATCGAGATTGATCAGGCTTGGGGCGCCTATGTCGATTGCACGCCTGATGCGGTGCCCGTCATATCAGCAACTGGAGGCTTGGAAGGCCTGTTTCTCGCCGCTGGCTGTTCCGGTCATGGTTTCGGGCTGGGCCCTGGCATCGGTTATCTTGCCAGTCAACTGATCGCTCAGGATACGCCCGCTGTCGATACCGCCCATTTCCGGCTCAGCCGCTTTGTCGACGGTTCCAGGATTAAAGTCGGCTCACTTTAGGCGCGCTCAAGTGTCGGTAATTGTTGGATTTACGAAACCGACCCTTGCCGGTCGTTCAGCACTCAATTTTACACTCCCAGGTGCAGACCGGCAGCTTTCCCATTCTGGATGCCCAAGACTGACCGATTGGCGAATGTCCTGTTCGGGGTCGCAGGTGGTGATAGCTGCGGTTCGCATCCATCGCCAATGATGTGCTTCCCACCCCCCGTTTGATCCTCCTTCAGCATTATGAGAGTCCGGCCATGGAGAAAGGATCATGAAGCATATAGCTAATGTACCAGCTTCACGGGCTCTGCAGCTGATACCGGCGCGCCATTCTCTCCGCTCGCCACCAAATATCCGCCAAACAAAAATAGTGAAAATATGCAATATAAAATATTTAAATATCGAAATTAAACAAACTTACACGCACATCATGTTGTTGATAGATGATTTTATATAGTTATTCTTTCAGATGTTTCCGAATACTGTCTAGCGAGTTTTTATATGGTATTTTCCGAAAATGAGAGAAATAAGGTGATTTCATAAAATTAAATTCGCGACGATGGTGGTATTCTGTGCTACAAAGCGTCATTGCGCGGAAAATGCTGCAGGCATCCGCTGTGACTGAGAGACAATCGCGCTCCCGCTTGCCAAGCCGAGGAGCCTTTCAATGGACGATCTCAACTATCTGCTGAAACGCGAGCAGGAGGAACTGCTCCGCGCTCAGACCGCGCCGGGATTTGCAGCGCGCCGTGCGCATCAGCATCTCGCCCGGAAATATGCGGAACGCATTCGCGACCATCGCGCGCCCTACCGATCGGAAGCCATTGGCTTTGCGACATCGTTCGATCCGCTTCCTCTGCGTGCGAAGGATGCCGCGCTTTGAGCCGGGTCATCCACGTCCAGGAGACAGAAGCCAAAATTGAGTCTCTCTGTCAGAAACATGCGCTGCGGATATCGGTGATTGAACCACTGGTCTCTGGTGGCTTGCGCGTCGTAATGTCGTCGTCGGACGACACGGAAACTCTGCGCGGTCTCGTAAAAGGACAGCTAATCACGGGAGAGGTGAGGCGCTCCGGCAGCTTTATCGCGCGGAAGCCTCCGCCCTCGACACGGTGGAGGTGAATGATGGAATCCAACGCCTACCTTACCCGCCGACAGAATGCAGAACTCAATCAAGCCATGGTCGCAACTTGCCCTGAAAAACGTAGCAGACACGAAGAACTAGCGCGTGCCTATGGAAAGATCATTGCCGTGCTCAATCGAGAAGGCACGAGAGAGCAGGCTGGCAGGGCGCCCTGATCGGACGGCGTTTAATGGCGGAGGAGTTCCGGCCCGACGATGGTCGCTGGCGGAGCCACGCTTCGAAGATCTGCCCGTGACGACACGCGAACGGCTTGCACTATGCCGACTTGGCTGGAGATGACGTCGGCGACTTCGCGAACCGTCGATGTCGATCAATTAGGGTTTGGTCTCCGGCCCGAAATAGGCCAAAGCCGGCCATCACCGCGCAATGGACGCCATGCTGGTTTACGTCGCGACTGATCCGAGCATCCGACAGGAACAGTATGCCACGCCATCGCGCGTCACCCCAGCGGTACAGCCGCCATCCCCATGCCGTGCCCGTGACATCGGCCGATCCCGCTGAAGCCCGGTCTGAAAGTCGGCCGCCCATCAAAATTGTCGACGTTGCGGATATCCCTGGAGGTGGCCAATTGCACCTCCTCAAGTGTGGAAAGGAATTTTCCATCCAGTTCGGGGCGGACGAACTAATGGGAAGCCAGGATCATATATCGGAAGTTGCGCTTGCCACACTTACGCGCGAACGACTGGCGCAAGATGGCGGACAGGTGTTGATAGGTGGCCTGGGCATGGGCTTTACACTGAGTGCTGCCCTCACCTCATGGAACGCCGACGCGTCGATCACCGTTGCCGAACTTGTGCCCAAGATCGTTAGCTGGGCGCGAGGGCCTCTCGCTCATCTCTTTGGCAATGGCCTAGCCGACCCACGCGTCCGCCTGCGCCTGGAGGATGTCCATGACATCATTGTCGAAGAAGAAGGTCGATACGACGCCATATTGCTGGATGTCGATAACGGTCCGGACGGTTTCATTACCGCGCAAAATGACCGGCTCTATTCTCTTTCCGGCATCCGCGCTGCCTATGCAGCCCTTCGCCCCGGCGGGCTCCTGTCAATATGGTCATCCTATTCGGACGATGCGTTTGCCACAAGACTGGAAGACGCCGGCTTCGCGGTCGACGAGATCATATTACCGGCATATATCGGGAGCCGGGAGCGCTGGCATAATATTTGGTTTGCCGCGAAAGCGGGCAGCACTGCTGCCTGATGCGATAATTTCTTACCTAGCTCGACTTTGGGGAGCAGCCTTGGAAAGCGGCTGTGGGAATGTCGTACAATTCGGCAATGATGTCCGCAAAAATCGTCATCATCGTCAGCTAGAGGTATATCATCTTCGAGACTTCGACCGAAACGGTCGAGCGCATCTCGCCGAGCAGGCGGCGTTGAAGATTTGATAAAAATGGCACATAGCTCCGGCGAATATCGGAGGCACCGTGCCCAGGATTTAATCACCAATCGGAGGACGATCGTCAGCCACGCTTGTTCCCTGTGTGAGGGCTTTTACTAGAATAGCTTTGTCCTCAAAGCTCCCTTTGAACAAGGCGACCTGATATGGTCATCTCACCTATAGTATAGAGCGGTCAGCCTCGCGTCTGGCCCGGTTATTTTCTACTGTGTCATGCCTGCCCGCCAGAACGAGCCAAGCAGCTTCGGCGCGAAGGCAGCGTTTGCGCACATTGTCGAGCGTGGAAGCGTCCGCTTCTTCGCGGGCCTTCGCCGCCAGAGCCCGATAGTCGATAGCTGCCATATAATATCTCCTGTCAGAGATTGGCCCGAACGCGCCATGGGAGCGGCGCGTCCGGACGATCAACCGCGCCTTATTCGGCGTGGGCGATGTTCACAGCGGCCATTTTACCGCGCTTGTCCTGTTCAAGATCATAGGACACTCGATCCTTCTCGCGAAGCGTAGCCAGGCCGGCACGCTCGACCGCGCTGATATGAACGAAGGCGTCGGCTCCCCCGTTATCAGGGGCGATGAAGCCAAAGCCTTTATCGGCGTTGAAGAATTTGACGGTGCCGGTATTGCTGCTCATGTGAGCTTCCTTTCTTTCAATGCAGACCGACCAATGTGGCCGGCCTCTCGCTAGGGGAGGCAGGGAAAGAAGGAGATAGGTGCTGCAAAGCGCCGAAGACCGTCGATTTGCGACTGTAGCGTTTGCAACATGGTGTGTTGGGAAGGTCATTACAATAGCGTCCAGCTGAAATCACAGAGCTGATGGATTGTCTGTCAACGGCGGTCGGATTTTAGGCCAGCGTGGCGGAGTAAAAGCAGGCCAGTGAATGTGGCGCGGATGATATGCAAAGGGCCCCGATCGGGGCCCTTTGCATATTGGCCGTTTTCGGCAGTTCAGTCGGGCGTGGTGGCCTGGTTTTGGTCCGCCCCGGCGGTGCGGCGGCGGCGGGCAGACTGCTTGAGCCGGTAGCTGTCGCCATTCATGGCCAGGATGCTGACGTGGTGGGTAAGGCGATCAAGGAGCGCGCCAGCCAGCCGCTCAGAGCCCAGGACCTGGGTCCAGTCCTCGAAGGGTAGATTTGAGGTCACGATCGTGGAGCCGCGCTCGTAGCGCTGGGAGAAGGTTTCGAACAGCAGTTCGGCCCCCGTCGGCGAGAGCGGGACATAGCCCAGTTCATCGACAATCAGCAGTTTTACGGCGGCAAGTTCGCGCTGCATCCTCAGGAGCCGCTTTTCATCGCGGGCCTCCATCAACTGGTTCACCAGGGCGGCAGCGGTGGTGAACAGGACGCTGAAGCCCTTCTGGCAGGCGGCCAAGCCCAGGGCGAGCGCTACATGGGTTTTGCCTGTCCCGCTGTTGCCCAGCGCGATGATGTTTTCCCGCCGCAGGATATACTCGCAACGCGCCAGTTCGAGCACGAGCATCTTGTTGAGGCTGGGGATGGCCGTGAAGTCGAAGGTGTCCAGGCTCTTGACCGCCGGGAACCGGGCGGCGCGGATACGGCGCTCCACCGTGCGCCGCTCCCGGTCGATGAGTTCCAGCTCGATAAGGCGCAGAAGATAGCGGGTATGATCCACGCCATCGCGCGCACATTCCCGGGCCAGCTTCTCATACTCGCGCAGCACGGTGGGCAATTTGAGCTGCTTGAGATGATGCGCCAGCAGCACCTGCGGCGTGCCCGCCGTCGTGCCGATGGGCATCTTGTCATCCCCCGCCCGGCTCATGCAGCGATCCCCGGCAGCAGGCTGGCATAGTCGGCAGCGCGTGTGGTCTTGACCTCCATCCTGGGCAGGTGGGGATACGCTTCCAGGTCGAGCCGGGCGGGTCTACGCTCGATCCGCGCCAGTGCGATCTGCTTGACCGCATCGAAGCCGATAGCCCCGATGTGGATGGCCTCTTTCACCGCGAAGGTCACCACCTCCATCGGCATTGCCTCAAGCAGGCGCAGGACCTGAATGAACTCGCGCTTCCCCTTGTTGCCCATCCGCACCTCAAGGAGATGCCGCAGGTGCTGGAAGTCCTCCGGCAGGGTCCAGTCCTGAAGCGCGGCGGCCTGATCGAGCGCGCCTGGCTTGGTCTCGATCAGCGCCAGATAATGCAGCGGGTTTGCCACAAACATGGCCTCGCCATAACAGCGCGGATGACGGGCAATCTCCTCGCCCCCGCACAGGATGACAACCCGGTCGACGAAGCCCTTCACTACGACGTCCTGGAAGCCATAGCAGGTCGGCACCGAGTAATCGTTGGTGCGGTAGCGCACGAGCGCGGTCGAGGAGACGCGTGCCCCCTTGGTCTCGCATGGTTCGAACGTGCCGGCGGGCAGCGGGCGCAAAGCCGCCAGATCTGCCGCCAGTCGCTCCCCGATCGTCTCGGTGTGGCGCCCGGCTCGCTCTTCCTGCCGGGCCCGGCACCGCCGTTCCAGCTCTGCGTTGAAGTCGTCATAGGTCGCCGCGCGCGGGATCGGCACCATGAAGTGCGAGCGCGCATACTTCACCAGCCCTTCGACCTTCCCCTTGTCGTTGCCCTTGCCTGGGCGGCCAAAGCGATCGGCAAACAGGTGGTGGCTGACCAGCCCCGTGAAGGCCTGGGTACGCTCACGCTTGCCATCCCCGCAGATTTTGGCGACCGCGATCCTGGTATTGTCGTACAGGATCGAGAGCGGCACCCCGCTAAAGAAGGCGAACGCGCAAACATGTCCGTCCAGAAAGGCTTCCGTCGTCTCGGCAGGATAGGCCTTCACAAAACAGGCATCCGACTGCGGAAGGTCCATGCAGAAGAAATGCACCTTCTGCCGCACTCCACCGATCACGCCCACCGCTTCGCCAAAGTCCACCTGAGCGTGCCCTGGCGGATGCGCCAGCGGCACGAAGGTCTCGCGGCTGCGCACACGGCTCTGCCGCACGTAATCCTTCACCACCGTATAGCCACCGCCGTAGCCATGTTCATCGCGCAACCGCTCAAAAATCCGCTTGGCCGTATGCCGCTGCTTGACCGGCGCGACGTAATCCTCAGCCAGTATCCGGTCGATCACCGGCAGCAACAATCCTAGCTTCGGCTTGGCGACAGGCTTGGAGCGCGTGTAGCCAGGCGGCAGCGAGAAACGGCACATCTTCGCGATCGTCTCTCGGCTCAGGCCGAAAACCTTCGCTGCCTCTCGCTGGCTGTTCCCTTCGACAAACACAGAGCGGCGTACCGCTGCATAGCTCTCCACGGCAAACATCCCCGGCCGCTCCAAAAAGAGCAACCTTACCAATGGCTGGTTTTTACTCCGCCGCGCTCAGCAATTTGCCGGCGCTCCATTGGCCTGGTTTGTCACCGCCCTGCACAGGTTCGCTTATCGACGCGACTGCGGACCTTTCTGCTATAGCGATAGCAGGCCAGTCCTGATTGCGCGGTCGGCCCTTTGTCGGGGTTCAGGAACCAATTCCTATTCCAAGAGAAAATTGAGGGTTGCTGCCAGCTCGTCTTTACGGAACGGCTTGGTCAACCTGGGAAGTCTGGCATCAATACCTTCGAGCTCGGCATAGCCGGAAACGAGCAAGACAGGCAGATTTGGTCGGGTTAGTTGTACCCGCCGTGCCAGCTCAGTTCCCGTCATCCCAGGCATAAGATGGTCGGTGACCACAATATCGACCTCTTGGCCCCGGTCCAGCACGCGCAACGCGTCTTCCGCAGAACTCGCTTCCACGATGACGTAGCCCAGATCCACGAGCATATCTGCTGTGGTCATGCGGACCAGTTCCTCGTCATCCACCAGCAACGCAACGCCTTGGCGCATGGCCTCGACCTGCGGCCGTTGCAGATCCGATGCTTCATTGGCAGCTGTCGCGCTAACGGGCAGCCACAGTTCAATATTTGTCCCGACGCCGAGCCGGCTGTTGATGGTAAGGCCGCCACCAAGCTGTGAAGCAAGGCCATGGACCATCGATAGGCCCAGGCCCGTTCCCTTGCCGATACCTTTGGTCGAGAAGAAGGGCTCGATAGCACGGGCGATCGTTGCGTCATCCATTCCGGTACCGGTATCAGCGACGGAAATGCAGACATAGTGTCCCGGCGTGAGCCTGGAGTGATGCTTTGCGGATACGGACTCCGCCGTCGCCGAAATGCGCAGCGTACCGCCATCCGGCATCGCGTCTCTGGCGTTCACCGAAAGATTGAGCAGCGCCATCTCGAGCTGATTTGGATCGGCTTTGGCCGCAGGCAGATTCTCGGCAATTTCTACGATGATCTTGATCTGCGGCCCGGTCGTGCTTGCGACGAGGTCGCCCATGCCGGCAACCAGCTGCGCGATATTGACGGCTATAGACTGTAAAGGCTGTCGCCTCGCGAATGCGAGAAGGCGCTGAACCAGCGTGCGGGCTCTCTCGGCCGATTGCGCGGCGCCGGCGATCAATCGCTGCTCGCGCTCGGTTCCGACGCCTTTGCGAAGAAGCATGTCCAGCGAGCCCACTATCGGCGTAAGCAGATTGTTGAAATCGTGCGCAACTCCGCCCGTGAGTTGGCCCATCGCCTCCATCTTCTGGCTCTGGCGTAATGCGTCATGCGCTGCCTCCCGTTCCGCGACCGCCTCCAGGATGCGGGACTCGAGCGTTGCGTTCAGGTCTTGCAATGCCTCCTCAGCCTGCTTGCGCGCGGTGATCTCGAGCGCGGTGCCCGCGACGCGCAGACAGCGACCGGAAGGATCAAATACGCCCCGGCCTTTTGCGGCAACCCAGCGAAGGATGCCGTCTTCCTTCCCGATTGTGCGATAATCGACATCATATAGAGCGCGGCGCTCAGGATCGGCCGCCGCCAAGTACGCTTCCGTGGTCGCGGCGTGGTCATCGGGATGCAGGCCGGCGAAGAAGTCCTCCAGGGTGACGGGAACGTCCGGCGAGATACCGAACATAGCCTTGGTGCGAGCCGGCCAGATCAACCGGTCGTTGATCAGATCGACATCCCAAAAGCCGATCTCAGCGTTCTCGACCGCGAGCCGCAAGCGCTCCTCGCTATCCCGGAGACGCGCTTCGGCACCGACCCGCTCGACATGCGCCCAGCAGCGCTCTGCCACCTCACGGACCAGCGTAATCTCACTGGATGCCCAGTCACGCGGCTGGTCCTGATGCACCGCCATCATTGCGGCGAGCTGGCCCTGCTTTACCAGCGGGCAGCAGATGATCGCCTCGATACCGATCGACTGGAACATCTCCCGACCCTGGTCGGGTGCGAGTTCACCCGTCACATCATGAACAATGAGCGCTTGTCCGCACCGCATGTTGGCTGCAGCGCGGGGCCCGAAAAGATCGAGGCTATATGTCCCGATCGAACTATGGATACCCGGCGCGGTGTAGTCATTCCGGATCCAGAAGGTATCGCTATCGGCATCGACATCAGCATAGGCGCACCGGGCTGCGCTGATCTTCTTCCCCAACATCTCGGCTGCGGCCTGCATCGCTTCGCTGGCGCTGGCCGCGCCGAACAGCCGCTCCTCCAACTCGCCGAAGAACCGCAAGCGCGCCTCACTTTCGCGCAGGGCGGCCTCCGCTTCATGTTCGGCCGTGCGGTCGCGGAAAATCTTGACGTATCCCCCGTCGCGGTCGGCGAGCGGCATGGTAAGGCCCGATCCCCAAAACCGACGGCCATCCTTACGAACATGCCATCGTTCATTAACGGCACGGCCGTGAGTCGCCGCACGCGCCATCTCGTCCGCGGGCGCATTTGCTGCCTGATCTTCCGACGTGAAGAACATCGCACCCGGCCGACCAATGGCTTCCTGCGGAGAAAAGCCGATGAGCCGTTCTGCTCCGCTGTTCCAGCCGGTGATCCCACCTGTCAAATCGAGGGTCACGATGGCGAAGTCCTCGGCACATTCGACGATCTGCCGGTATCGTTCCTCGCTCACGCGAAGATTATCCTCGGCCCGGGCCCGCGCGATGACGATACCCGCCGTGCGAACCACGAAGTCGACGATGGCCAGGTCGGCCGCCATCGGCGCGCGGGGTTCGCTGTGGTACATTGCGAAAGTACCCAAGATTTCTCCCTCTACCGAGGCAATGGGGAGAGACCAGCAAGACCGAAGGCCATGCGACAGCGCTAACTCGCGATGGTCTGCCCAAAGCGGATCGGATGCGATATCAGCGGCGAAGACTGGTTCGCCTCGATAAGCCGCTGCGCCACAAGAGCCAACCATAGGTCCGATCTCGATGTCGTCCACCGCATCATTATAAGCGGACGGCAGGCTGGGACCGGCACCGTGGCGTAATCGTCGGCCATTTGCGTCCACCAGCAGGATCGAACCGATCACGCCGGAGGTCGACAACGCTTCAACCTCACGCACAATCGAATTCAAGGTGACTTTAAGCGGCGCCGCCTCGACGGCGAGCGCGAGGATTCGGTTCTGTGCTGCGCTTAGCCGTGCGGTGTCGCGTACCTCAAACTGCCGTGCCCTGGCCTTTAGAGAGGAGCGGATCGCGCCGAGCATCGCCTCAGCGTGGAGGGGGCGCTCCAGTAGGACCACATTTCCCAGTTCGGATAGACGCTCGGCGGCTGCAACGGTGCGGGGAGATCGCGATCCATTGGCCAGCACCACGAATGGGATGTCCGACCAGCTTTCCTGCCCGGCCACCCACAGGGCGATTTCGTGCGCGTTTGGTGCCAACAACGCTTCTTCAGTTAGCAAAACAGCCGCCGCGCCGTCGTTCAGCTGCTGGACAAGGTCACGCGCATTCGAGCAAATTTGCGCGGCTATGCCGTGACGAGCAAACAGGTCGGCGGCAATCGCGGCATCGCGACCGCGTGGGGCAAGGATCAGGACGAGTCCGTTCATCCTATCCTCGGGGGCTATCTGGATCCGCCGGGCTTGCCATCAACGTTTTCGTTTCACCCGAGAAAGTGGGAACGCCGGTCAGCACGCCCTGGAACTGCCGGAGCGGTTCGCCAAGTTGCAATCCGCCGCTGCTAATCTGAAACTCGCGAATCGTCCGTTCGTGTCGTGCCGTCCGCGTCTTGATGACAGATATTGCCTGCCGAACTTCGCCATGTGCCTCGAAATAGCGCAGCTGGACGACCGTGTCAGAAAGGTAGCTTAAGTCTACGTCCGAACGGACCTCGCCGGTGACACCGTGCAGACCGAGGATGAGCAAGCTGATCACACCCTTCTGGCCCAAAAAGCTCAGCATCTCATGCATCTGCAGAACGAGGAACTGCTCGTTCGGCATGGACTGGAGATAGGCATTGAGGCTGTCGATCACCACGATGCGGGCACCATGGTCCTCGACCGCAGCACGTACCGAGCCCGCAAATTCTCCCGGCGACATTTCGGCCGGATCGATCGGCCGCATCTGCAGCTGGCCGTTTTCCAGATAAGGCTGGATGTCCATGCCGAGCGCAGCGCAGCGCGTCATCAGCGTCGGGAGGCGCTCATCGAACAGAAAATATGCCGCCTGCTCGCCTCTCTTGAGCGCCGTGACCATGCATTGTACGGACGCAGTCGTCTTGCCAACCCCGGCCGGTCCCGTCAGCAAAGTGGCCGTGCCTGGCACCAGACCGCCCCCGAGCAACGTATCGAGTTCAAGCGATCCGGTCGTCACTATCGCGCCGCCATCTTCCGTATCATGGTCTCCAGCGATCAAGCGCGGATACACGCACAAGCCGCCACGCAGAATTTCGAAGTCATGATAGCCGCCTCGGAATTGCACACCGCGCATCTTGATCACGGTCAGCCGCCGCCGTTGTGCGCCGAAGCCTGCTACGGTCTGATCGAGTGAAATGACGCCATGCGCGATGCTATGGAGCTGCAGGTCGCTCCCGCTTGCTCCCCGATCGTCGAGAAGCAGGACGGTGCAGGCGCGGGTTGAGAAAAAATGCTTGAGCGCAAGGATCTGGCGTCTGTAGCGGATCGGACTTTGAGCGAGCAGGCGCAGCTCGGAGAGGCTGTCCAATACGACACGCGCAGGCCTTAACTCATCGACCTTCGCCATGATGTTGCGGACGGTTTCGCCAAGCTCGACCTCGCTCGGATGGAGCAATGTCTGCTCATGATCTTCAGCAAAGCCGTCTGGCGGGACCATCTCGAACAATTGTAGCTGATCGAGTGACCAGCCATGCGACCTGCCCACAGCGCGAAGCTCGACCTCTGTTTCGGCAAGCGTGATGTAGAGGCCCACGTCGCCCACAACCGTACCCGACAAAAGAAAGCCGAGCCCAAGCGTTGTTTTGCCCGTACCTGGCGTGCCTTCCACCAGATACATGCGCTCAGGAGTGAGGCCCCCATTCAGTATAGCGTCGAGGCCTTTGACGCCAGTTGAAGCCATCCCAGGCAGCTGCTCATCCGATAGCACTTCTATCTCCACGATCGTTACAGGCGCATAATCATCAACCCCTCCGTCCGTTGTTGTATCCGTGGGGGGCGTCGAACCTGGACTGATCATTTTCCGATGCGGGGTAGCAGCATCCTTGCCTATGTCGACCCTTGTGAGACATTCAGAGCCGAATTTTCGGCGCCCAGGTCCGGACGGTCAGCTATTCTCTAAGGGCAATCAATTTGCCCTCCCTGAGCACCTGCCACCTATACCAAATAATGAGAAACCTCATATCCCCAGCGGGTATCGACCTTGGCCAGCACCCACATCATCTTTCATTACGGCCTTAGCGAACCGGACTACCACTGCACCAATTTCTCTATCGGTGATTGTCGATCCGGCCTTCTCCGCTGATACCCACGTACGTTCACGAAAAATGGCCCTCCGGCCAGTAAGCAAGGTCAGTGGTAACCATGAGCGGGAAGATCAGCAGCCTGAATGACGTAGACACTCCCAAGCCTTTCCGCTTGCGCACGATCATATCGGCTATTGCGTCCCGGTGGACTTCCCCGATGACGCCACCTTCCTGCATTGCCTCGCGGGCTGCAGCATTTTGGGGCAACATCCCACGAGGGATGCCCCCCTTGGGCAGTATACAACGTTTCTTTTTGCGTGAAGTTATAAGCAGGATTTCGATCCTGCCGCTCCGCTTACGATATCGGTGTTTGATATGGATCTATATGAATCCACCCTGCGATTCCGGCGAAAATCTTGACGAAACCGTCTCCCGTGCTCCAGATGTGAAGCAGTTGGGTCAGGGACGAGTGCGATGCATTCCTTCAACGCGAAAGAGGAAAAAGCTGGGATTTCCGCGGATGCCGTCCAACTCCACACGGATAGCGATCCGCTCATAGCCATCTATGAAGCCGCTCCTGTCGGCCTTGCCATGCTTGATCGGGATCTCCGCTTTGTAAGCATCAACGACCGGCTCGCCCAATGGAATGGTGTGGCGGCGGCCGAGCACATCGGCAAATCGGTCACTGATATATTGCCCGATCTGCCCGAAGACACACTGGCAGGACTCCGCAAGGTGTTGTCTGGGGAGGCGATATGTGGACATGAAGTCATCACCTCCACTTTGGGAAAGCCTGGAGAGCCCAGCTGCTGGCGAGAAAATTGGGTGCCCGTGCGAACCGCTTCAGGTGACGTCATCGGGATCGCGATCTCGTGCGAAGATATAACCGAAGAACGAAACGCTCGGCGGGCGCTCGAACTGATGAACCGGGTCGGTGCGGCTCTGGCGGGCGAGCATGACCTCGGGCGTCTTGTCCAACTTGTTACCGACGCGGGCGTCGAACTTTCACGAGCGGCTTTCGGCGCCTTTTTCTACAATGTCGTCAACACAGCGGGTGAAAGCTATATGCTTTACTCTCTCTCTGGGGTCGAACGCGAAGCCTTTGCCGATTTTCCGATGCCTCGAAACACGCAGGTGTTTGCACCGACCTTCCAGGGCGATGGGATTGTTCGATCTGATGACATCACGCTGGACCCCAGATACGGGCATAATAAACCAGGGTCTGGCATGCCTGCCGGGCACCTTCCGGTACGGAGTTATCTGGCCGTCCCGGTTATGTCCCGCGAGGGCGAGGTGCTGGGCGGATTATTTTTCGGGCATCCTGAACCCGGCAGGTTCCAAGAGGCTGATGAAGGGCTCGTTGCCGGGCTGGCAGGCCAAGCGGCGGTTGCGATCGAAAATGCCCGCCTTATCCAGCAGGTCCGTGAAGCAAATGACATGCTGGAAAGGCGGGTGTCCGAGCGAACGGCCGAACTGACCCAGGCGCATGAGGCCTTGCGGCACGCCCAAAAGCTGGAAGCGATCGGTCAGCTGACCGGTGGGGTGGCGCATGATTTCAATAACCTGCTGACAGTGATTGCAGGTGCTGCGGAGATGCTGGCAAGACCCGATCTCCCGGAACAGAAGCGAGCCAGATATATTGAAAGTATAGCATCGACTGCAAAGCGCGCGTCGACCCTTACCAGTCACCTTCTGGCCTTCAGCAGGAGGCGTGTCATTCGGCCAGAGGTCGTCGATCTCAACATCCAGATCGACGCACTGGAAGAGGTCTTGGCTCGCTCTCTGGGTGGCCGTATTCAAATTGAGGTCAGGCCCTCCGCGCGGGAAGCGCGGGTAGAAGTCGATCCCACCGAATTTGAAACTGCCATCCTGAATGCAGCGGTCAACGCGCGGGATGCGATGCCCGATGGGGGCACACTGTCGATTGCGATCCGGGACCATCCTCTGGCAAACGAACCTGGGGTCGCAATCGATATCACCGATACGGGGATGGGCATGTCGCCCGACACGGTAAAACGGGTATTCGAACCTTTCTTCACCACCAAGCCGGTTGGCGAGGGGACAGGATTGGGGCTTTCCCAGATTCATGGGTTTGCGGCTCAGGCCGGAGGCTCGGTAGAGATTTTTTCCCGCGAAGGCGTCGGGACGACGATCCGCATCATTCTCCCTCGCGTTGACAAGGCGCTACGAACCATCGAGGAAAAGGGTACGTTGGAACCCATCCCACAGGGGCTTAAGGTTCTGCTTGTGGAGGATAACGACCAAGTGCGCCACTTTGCGGAGCATTTGTTGCACGACCTAGGGGCTAAGGTGACCGCCGTTGCAAATGGCCCCGAAGCTCTCGGAGCACTGCAGGAAGATCCGTTCGACCTCATATTTACCGACGTGGTCATGCCAGGCATGAGCGGTATCGATCTGGCACGGCAATTGCGCGTTCGAGCCCCGGGCCTGCCAGTGCTGCTGGCCACAGGGTATAGCGAGCAGATGATCGGGGAAGGTATCGATGAATTCGACGTCCTTGCCAAACCCTATGGCGCAGAGGCGCTCAGCTTGGCCCTCAAGAAGACATTATCTATCGCATGAGGGTGCAAAGGCACAGTGGCGGACAAACGGAAGGTTCGGCCCATAGGTCAACCGCTGGCTGACTGATGTTATGCAGCAGTGTACGCCATATCTTCACTGCCGCCGGTAACCTGCCTCAAGGTGTCTCGGAGGCGGGAAGGCGAACATGGCTTGCCGCAGACAACTGCCCTAGGGAATCGCTCGACGAGCAAAGACGGGTCCGCATGTCCAGAATGGAAAATGACAGGGACGCCCGCTGCGACTAGCGCCTCTGCCACCGGATAGACCTCGCCATCAGCCAGCTGAACATCCAAAATGGCGCAATCCGGCAAAGCGCTACCGACGGCGGTCAACGCGGACGAAACGGAGATGTAAGGCCCATCAACGGCGAAACCCGCCCCCTCGATGGTATCCTGAAGGTCGAGCGCAACGAACAGTTCATCTTCAACCAGCAATACCGTTCCGGCCATTCACATTATCCATCCGTAAGCGCTTGCGCAGGCAAACAGAGCTCGATCAAAAAAGTTCCGTTTCTCATCTTTCGTGTAACCTCGGCGCCGAGTTGCTTCGCGGAAGTCTTCACCAGCACTGTCCCGAAACCGGTCCCCTCTGAAAGAACGGTCGCATGAGTGCATTCCTCAACCCACCGCAATCGCAAGATGTCGTTTTCAAGCGCCCAACCGATTCGCAGAACGCCGCCATCCGGACCCAAAGCTCCATATTTCGCTGCATTCGTAGCCCATTCGTGCAGTATGAGTGCAAGAGGCGAGAGTGAGGAGCGAGCGATCCGAACATCTGGTCCATCGACCGCTATATCAGTTTGATCGCGGTAGGGTGCCAGGGTCGCATTCAACAGATCGGCCAGATCGATAGCCTGCACCTCGCCTGTTGGCGAGGCGAGAGAATGAGCGTTGCCCAAGGCCGCTATCCGTTCCCGCAAGTCCGCCGCGAATGCGCGGACGTCCCGATGGGTGCGCGAACCCGCCGAGACCATGCCAGCGACGATGGCAAACAAATTCTTCACTCGGTGGTTCATCTCGCGCAGCATCAGCTCGCGCGTTTGGGCAAGCGCATATTCCGGCGTCACGTCGATGGATACCCCGACAAGCCGCGGCGATCCCTCGCTGGTAACCAGCCGGCCGAAGCTTTTTATCCGTCGCATCTGTTCGCCATCGACAACCCGGTAGCTCGCCTCAAAATCGCCGCCATCCGCGACAACCTTCGCGAGCGCAGCGTCGAATTCGGGTCGATCATCGGGATGCAGGCGGCTCAGCCGCGCTTCCGCATCATTGGACGCCGTATCGGCCGAAATACCAAGGATTTCCCGACCATGCGCGTCCACGACCGCTTCGCAGGTGTCGACGTTATATTCCCATACGGCGATGCCGCCCGCCCGGATCGCCATATCCAACCGCTCCCGCTGTGCAGCCAAATCCCGTTCCATAGACAGAGCATCCGTGATGTCCGTCAGCACCAGGGTCGCACCGTCAGTAGCGCCGTTCTGCATTCGATAGGGAAGGGTCCTTAACGACAGGGCGCGCTCCCCATCCCGTGTTGTAACCCGGCGCTGGATCGCCGAATGTCCTTCCGCGACGGCGCGGGCATCATCCATGTAGTCCGCCTCCACAAGGCGCGTCGATACGTCCTCCAGCGGCCGCCCCCGGTCGCCCGGTTGCAGGGGAAAGAGAGAAGTCGCGGCCTCCGTGAAGCTGCGGATGCGCAAATCCGAATCCAACACGATCACGGCCAATTCGGTGGACTCGAAGAAATTGCGCAGGTCGGAATTGGCGACAGTAAGCTGATCGACCTTGGACTTGAGCTCGTCGTTGACGGTGGACAATTCCTCGTTGGTGGACTGGAGCTCCTCGTTCATCGACATCATTTCTTCGTTCGAGCTTTTCAGCTCCTCGTTCGCCGTCTCCAGTTCCTCCACGGTGGAGCGCAGCCGGTGCCGTGTGACGCGCAGCTCGTCCTCCAGCGCGTCGAGATGGTCGTCGCCTGCATCCATCTCTGCCACGTCATCATCCAGCACAGGCCGGAAGGGAGCAGTATCGCGAAAGACGAAGAGCAACGTACCGTCGGGCAACGGATCGCACACGACGTCGATCTGCTGATTGCCATATTCCGTCTCGACCTGGACGTCGCGCACGACGACGCGTTTGCGGGTGTCGCGGCCCTCTCGCAGCAGCGGGCCGAGCACGGTGCGCAGACCCGCCCGGGCTAGGCTAATCGCGCTCGATCCGCCGGTACGGGTGACGGGGAAGTCGAAATATCGTCCCAACCGACCATAGGCGGCAATGATTCCACCATCCTGGTCTAGGACCAAACTGGCGGGTGCATAGCGGTCAACGATCCGGCGCACTGCTGCGCCCTCGTCCGATAAGGTGCGGCCGCTACCCCTCTCCGTTCGGCCGTCAGCGCGGGTGCCGCGCGGATAGGCGCTGCCGGGCAGGTCTATGGGATAACTGGGCGGACCGGGCGCGCGCTTGAACAGACGCCCCTGCTGATCGAGTGTCGGGAAAAGATGCTCGAAACGGCCGACGCTTTCCGAGGGGCCGAGGAAGAGATAGCCACCTGGCCGGATCGCATAATGCAAAAGCGGCATGACCGACTGCTGCAAACGATCGTCGAAATAGATCAGGAGGTTGCGGCAGGACACCAGGTCGATGCGCGAAAAGGGCGGATCCTTGACGATGCTGTGGCTAGAAAAGCGAATCATGTCCCGAATCTGCGACGCGATGGTGAAGCGCTCCGCATGCGGGATCGCATAGTGTTCTCGCAGCGCGCTCGGCATGTCTGCGAGAGCAGAGGCGGGATAGACGCCCTCTCGCGCGATCTGGAGCATGCTCTCGTCGATATCGGTCGCGAAGATCTGTACCGTGGCCGGGGTCACGCCCAGTTTGCGCGCCGCCTCAGCGAACAGGATGGCAATGCTGTATGCTTCCTCGCCGGATGAGCAGCCGGGCACCCAGATGCGTATCTCCTCGCCATCGCTCTCCTGCATCAGCGGCTCCACGACCTGCGTGCGCAGCCGCTCGAACAACTCGGCATCGCGGAAGAACCGGGTGACGTTGATAAGGAGATCACGGAACAGCGCTTCGCACTCCTCCGAGTCGGACTTGATGCGTGCGAGATAGGCGCTGCCTGAACCAATGCCGAGTACATGCATGCGCCGTTCGACCCTGCGGATCAGGGTCGTGCGCTTGTAACCGGAGAAGTCGTGCCCAACGGCAGCGCGCAAGGTCTTGCACATGTCATCGACATGGTCGGCAACCAGCGCTGCCTCCCGCTCCGTTGCATCGACGGCGCGGTGGTTGAAGAAGGCGATAAGGCATTCGAGCATCTCGCTCGGCGGCTTCACATAGTCAACGAGCCCGGTGCCAACGGCCGAGAGCGGCATGCCGTCGTAGCGCGCGCTGTCGGGCTGCTGGACCAAGCAGACGCCGCCATTTTCCTTGACCGCGCGTAGTCCCGTGGTCCCATCCGCGCCGGTTCCTGATAGGATGACGCACGCCGCATCCCCCTGTTGGTCGGTGGCAAGCGAGATAAAGAAATCGTCGATGGGACGGCGCAGGCCCCGTGGCTGTGCGAACTCGGTCAGCTCCAGCACGCCGTCGCGTATGGCGAGGCCGTGTCCCGGCGGGATGATGTAAACCTTATCCGCCGCGATCCGCTCGCCTCCTTCGGACTGCAGCACTTCCAGGGTCGTGTGGCGGTCGAGCAGCTGCGCCATCATGCTCTCATGAGTGGGGTCCAGATGCTGCACTATAACGAAGGCCATGCCAGTCGGGCCCTGCGCCGAAGATAGCATCTCGCGCAGCGCCTCCAGCCCCCCGGCCGAGGCGCCGATGCCGACGACTGGCAGGCGTGGTGACGGAACGTCCCCGCCGCTCAAAGGAAGGAACCTCGGTCTAGCTCGGTCAGGGTCAGCTTGGCCTGGGCGATGGTGGCGGCTGAGTTCGCGATGGTCATCAGCGATCCCTCCACCACAATGCCGCTTTCCGCCAGCACCGGGCTTATCCGGTCCAGCGTCTGACCAAGGTCGGCATCATAGTTCTGCAAGAGGTCCGCCTGCGTACGGCTGACGTCGAACTGCGATGCGAAGATGTAGTGCACCTCGCCGGATTGGGCCCGCAGTTTCGACATGTAGAGGAGGTTGACGAACGGACGGCCATCCTTGCGGAAGTTGACGATGGGCGTGCGGACGTTGGCAATGCGATCCTCCGCTAGAAACGCATGGATCTTCTCGCGCGCCTCGTCATTGCGGCTCTCGCCCTGGAGGAAGCGGCAGTTGCGGCCGACGATCTCGCTCGTTGTGTAACCGGTCAGGTCGCGAAAACGCCTGTTGGTCAGCAGCAGAGCATGATCGCTCGATGCCTCTCCAAGGGACAGGGCGACCGGGGAGCTGTCGAAATAGTCCCGCAGCTCTACGGGAAGGTCGTCACGGCACATGGACTCTCCGATTGCGTCAGATTGCCGGGAACGTTCCAGCATGCTCTAGGCTCGGTTACCCGCCCTACCGGCTGAGCCTTGCCGGGACAAGGCGCAGTGGCCTGATCCAGATTGTTCGGTGAAATACGACTTTTGGGCGGCGGGTGATACCGACTAATTTGTCCATTACGCAGCGCTACGTGGCAAAGCCGACCCTTTCCGGCCGTTCAGCGCCCAATTTTTGATTGCCAGGTGCGGAAGGGCCGCTTTTCGATCGTGAGCACCTGGGATTGACCGAATGGAGGCCGGCAGCTTTGCTGCGTTAGAGACAAATTTCTGCCCCTGTTTAGAAGCTCGCGGTGAGATTAAACGAGGTATAACGGGTCCATTTCCCCGCAGGCGCATTGGGCGCGGCGCGCAGGAAACGCCCCTTGGCCAGCAGCAGACCGTTAAACTCGAACCGCAGACGCGTGGGAATAATCCAGTAGCGGACGCGACCTTCCAGTTGGTGCCCGACAAAACTGCCTGACTGGCCGCTACTGTCCCGCACCCCCGTCGTGGAGAATGCATCGGTGCGCGAAGCCAGCCACATGAGACGGTAGACCGCGAACCAATCCCACTTCTTGCTCGGCGTCGCCTCAAAACGAACGCCGGGAGTGACGATGTTGGCGCGCGCGACGGCGTTATACAGCCCGGCGGGCGCGAGGTCGGCCCGCCGCATGCCGAACAGCGTATCGAACCGATTATTATCACTGCCCGTCCGGTCACCGCTGGCGCGATCGAATTCGACAGAAATGCGCGGCTTCGAGGCTCCTGGGAAGGTGTAGCCTGCATCGACATGGACAAAGTTCGCCCTGACGGACTGACGCGGTGCGGTCGCTGCGAGGGAAGCGCTCACACTTCCTGTCTGATAGAAGGCCTCGATTTCATAGTCGAACTTGCCGGGTTCCGGTTCCAGCATGATGCGGCCGCCGAACGTGTCGAGCGAACGATCGCGCGTGGCCCTGCCCGGCTCATCCCGCTCACCCAGATGGAAGTAGCTGAGTTCTGCTGTGGCGGGGCCGATCGCCTTGGCCGTGCTGATGATCCCGCCCCAGAGCACGAGGTCGAACCCCTCATGATCGAACGCAACCCGGTTATTTTCGAGGCTCTCCCTGTCATCGGGCCGCCGCTGCTGCGGCAAAGTGTAGATGAGCACGCCGTTCAGGCCAGAGGGCGCGGTAAAATCCGCGCGCAGCCCGGTGTAGCCATTGGTGGTGTTGCGATAATCGTCAGCCGCTACCAGTCGCCGCGAACCAAGGTTCAACGTCATGCGACCAGCGGTCAGCGTCAGTTTGCTGCCCTTGCCAAACGGATTGGCGATATCGGTGGCGACATAAGCCTGCACCAGCTCAAGCGCATTGACCTCGTTGGTCGATATAGGCGTGCCAGGATCGGCTCCATAAACACGGCTGTCGAAAAGCTCGGCTCCCACGCGAAACGACCCGGAGCGATACTCTCCCAGCACTTGTGTACGCGCGTTGAAGAGGCTGTCCGTGCGATCGAAGCCCGCGCGCGACTGCCCTTCAATTTCTTCGAAGCGCAGGCGAAGGCTGCCGCTCAAGGTGAAACCGTCATCTGCCGCAAAGGCCGGAGTGGCGGAAAGCAGGATGGTGCCAGCTACCAGAAAGGAGAAGGAACGAGACATTGATATGTTTATTTCCTCGAATCAGATTCGATGATACATATGCATCATGACTCGATCCGACACCAGCCTTTGGCTCGCCCTCCTTCATCAATTGCCGGCCAAGCCGCCTTACCTGCGCGTGAAAATCTGGCGTCGACTGCAAGCGATCGGTGCGGTGCCCCTCAAAAATGCCGTGCATGTTCTGCCCCGTTCCCCGGAGAATGAAGCGGCCTTTCTGGAGCTATTGGAAGAGATCAGCGGCAGCGGCGGGGAGGCGACGCTGATCGACGCCTATCTCCTCGCTGGCCAGACCGACGCCGACGTACGCGCGTTGTTCGATACAGCGCGGGACGCGGATTATGACGACATCACGCAGGCCGCTCGGCGGCTTCTTGAGACAGGCCCTGCGAGCGGGCCCGACATTGCGCGGCTGCAGAAGCGAATGGAGGAAGTCAGCCGGCTCGACTTCTTCGGTGCCCATGGCCGCCAGGACGCAGAAGCCGCTCTCGCCGAACTGGATCGTCAGCGCTACGCTCATCCCGATGTCAGCCGGACCGAACCCGCCGATGTGTCATTTGCGCTCGACCTGACCGGCAAAACCTGGGTCACGCGCAGCGGTGTGCATGTCGACCGCATCGCCTGCGCTTGGCTCATCCGCCGCTTTATCGATCCGCATGCGCACTTCAAATTCGTCGATAGCCGCCACTATGATCCGGCGGAGGGCGAATTTCGCTTCGACATGGTCGATGCCGAGTTCACCCATGAGGGTGACCGATGCAGTTTCGAAACCCTGCTTCTGCGCGCCGAGCTGACCTCCGACCCCGCGCTCGTCGCCATCGGTGAGATCATCCACGAGCTCGACATTGGTGACGGTAAGTTCGCGCGCCCCGAAACCGCCGGCGTCGGCGCCATGCTCTCGGGTGTCTGCGCTTCGACAGACGACGATCTCCAGCGCATCGCTAGCGCCAGCGAAGCGCTCAACCAGTTTCACGCTTTTTTCAGCAACAGAAAGACGGATCGATGACAGCCAGTGCATCTACCATGGCCGCCCCTGACGCGCCGCCCGCTGGCGACCACGGCATCTCGCTTGGCGAAGCGACCCGCATATGGGCGCGGATCGCCGCCCTGAGCTTCGGCGGACCAGCGGGTCAGATCGCGGTCATGCACCGCATCCTCGTCGAGGAGAAGCGCTGGATCGGTGAGGAACGTTTTCTCCACGCCTTGAACTATTGCATGCTGCTGCCGGGGCCAGAGGCGCAACAGCTGGCCGTCTACATTGGCTGGCTTCTACACAAGACCAAGGGCGGGCTGATCGCCGGGGCGCTGTTCGTGCTGCCGGGTTTCCTCGCGATCCTGGGCCTCAGCTACATCTATGTGCTGTTCGGCCATGTCTCCCTGATCGAGGGCCTGTTCTTTGGCCTCAAGGCCGCGGTGCTTGCCGTCGTGGTCCAGGCCGTGGTCCGGGTGGGATCTCGGGCGCTCAAGAATAATGTCATGCGAGGGATAGCTGCGGCTGCCTTCGTCGCCATCTTCTTTCTGGATGCGCCCTTCCCGCTGATCGTGCTGACCGCGGGGCTGGCGGGCTATATTGGCGGCCGCAGCGGGATTGCCCAGTTCAAGGGCGGCGGCGGCCATGGTGCGAGTGGCGGCGAAATCGTTCATGATCGCGACACGGCCCTGGGCGAAGCCTTGCCCGAACATGCAAAGCCCAACCTGTCCTGGTCGCTCAAAATCTGTTCGGTTCTGCTGCTGTTGTGGCTCGGGCCGGTACTCGCCCTCTTTGTGGCGCTTGGGCCGGACGATGTGTTCACCCGAATCGCGAGCTTCTTCAGCCAGATGGCCGTGGTCACCTTCGGCGGCGCTTACGCTGTCCTGGCCTATGTCGCGCAGGAGGCGGTCGACACATTTGGTTGGCTGCGCCCTGGCGAGATGCTCGACGGGCTCGGCATGGCAGAAACCACCCCCGGGCCGCTGATCATGGTAACGCAGTTCGTAGGTTTCCTTGCCGCATTCCGCGACGCCGGCCCGTTCACCCCCCTCGCCGCTGCGACGCTGGGCGCGATCCTGACCACCTGGGTTACGTTCGTTCCCTGTTTCCTGTGGATTTTCGCGGGCGCCCCCTTCATCGAACGACTTCGCGGTAACAAGGCTCTGTCCTCTGCATTGACCGCCATTACGGCAGCCGTTGTGGGTGTGATCCTGAACCTAGCGATCTGGTTCGCCATCCACACGCTGTTTGCGCGGGTCGAGGCCGTTCCAACGCCGACCGGATCGGTCGATCTGCCGGTGCTGGCTTCGATAAACCTGCCCGCATTTCTGCTGTCGCTTGGCGCTCTGATCGCGGTGTTCCGCTTCAAGGTTGGGGTATTGACGGTGCTGGGCGTCTGCGCGGCGCTGGGCGCGGCCTACGTTCTCCTCGTCTGAACAAGGAACTCAAAAATGACCAACTTCTCGCGCAGAACGGCGGTCAAGACACTGGGGATAGGAGCATTAGCAATGGCGACAACCGATAGCACCCAGGCTGAGAGGGCTCTCGCTGCAGCCGCCCCGGCATTTACCGGGACCTTTCAGCCAAAACCCCTCAAGTTCGATCCGGCAAAGCTGACGGGCCTTTCCGAGAAGCTGATCCGATCGCACTGGGAAAATAATTACATCGGCTCGGTCAAGACGCTGAACGCGCTCAAACCGAGACTTGCTGCGGCGATGGCGGATGCGGAGGTGCCCCCGGTCGTCTATGGCGGCATGAAGCGCGAGGAGCTGCACCGCACAGGCTCGGTGGTTCTCCATGAGATCTATTTCGATGGCCTTGGCGGCGATGGTGAGGCAACCGGCTCGATCCGCGAAGCGCTGGCCAGGAATTGGGGATCATTCGGCGCTTGGGAGGCAGAGTTCCGCCGGACAGGCATGTCTCTCGCCGGAGGATCCGGCTGGGCGCTCCTTGTCTGGAATGTGCATACACGATCGCTCCAGAACCACTGGGCTTGGGATCATATGCACGGCGCGGCAGCCGGCATCCCGATCCTCGCGCTCGACATGTACGAACACAGTTTCCACATGGATTATGGCACCCAGGCTGCAAAATATATCGATGCCTGGTTTGCCAATCTCGACTGGGAATCTGTGGAGAAGCGCTACGCACAAGCGACAGCTTTGCCGCCTCTCTAGATGAGGAGAAACAGCCGTGAAGTGGATTACACGGGAACGCCCGAAGATCGACCGGATCGCCTGTCCATGGCTCATCACCCGCTTTATCGATGACGATCCTGAATTTCTTTACGTGCCCGCAGCCGAGGTCTTTGCCACAGCGGAGCGGGAAGCCGCGATCGCCTATGACATTCCGGGTGCCGAGCTCAGTCATGTCGGGGAGCTTTGCAGCTTCGACGCCTTTCTTGCTCGCTACAATCTTTATGACCCGGCGCTGGATCAACTAGCCACGATTGTCCGCGGCGCTGATACGTCGCGGCTTGATCTAACGCCGCAATCAGCGGGCCTGTTCGCCATTTCGCTGGGACTCTCGGCAATCTACAAGGACGATAACATTATGCTCGCGCAGGGCCTCATCATGTATGACGCGCTGTACGCCTGGTGCAAGTCATGTCAGGGGGAAGCGCATGTGTGGCCGCCAGCCGGCGCAGAGCAAGGGGCGAGGCAAGCCTGAGGAACGGCTTGGGCGGCTCATCAATTAAATTTCTGCCATCCGCAGCAGCGGTCAGCCTTTAGTCACAGCTTTGCCCGCGATGGGGACTGAAAACATGTTCGAAGGCGGCGAGTGCTTCGCGCACTCCCTTGCCCTCGACCAGCGAAAGCGCGGTGGGCAGCGTTGCCCATCTGCGTTTTCGCTCACGCATTTCAGGCCACACAGGCGCTTCCGTGGTAACCGCCATAGCATAGACGGCAACGGTGAGCGCCTCGTCCTCGGACCCACTCCGTTTTTTTCGGAGATAGTTGGCGATGGGATCAGCCTCCGTTCGGCCGATCACGCCGCCCTCCTCAAACGCCTCCTTTGCGGCCGATGAATGGGCCCCCATGCCTGGACGCACATGGCCTTTTGGGAGAACCCAACGCCTCTTCTTTCGCGACGTCACGAGCAGAATCTCCAGTTCCCCATCAGCGTCATAACGATAAGGAATAGCTGCAGACTGGACGACCATGGCATCATCTCAATGGATTCTGCCGGTATATATCCCGAATGCTTGCTTCAGCATAGATGGCGGTGGCCATCGGGCGACTTTGCTGAACCGCGACCTCACCCCGTCCATGGGCGAATGACAAGGGCGGGCGTGCCTATGAACCGCCTTATTATGTCAGCTTTCGAAAATCGAAATTTTGATTTGAACGGCGAGAAGTGGCGCGTGGCGGACGCGACATGGGATCTGGCTCCTCGCAGATGCGAGGAGCCAGCTGAATTCAGATTTCCGTGCCTTCCGCCAGGGTCAAGGCGTCCTTTACATCGACTCCGAGATATCTGACGGTGCTTTCAATCTTCGTATGCCCAAGCAGGATCTGGACCGCGCGTAGATTCCCGGTGGCTTTGTAGATGATCGACGCCTTAGTCCTCCTTAGCGAGTGCGTGCCGTAATCCTCACTCGGCAGGCCGATGCCCGTTACCCACTCATCCACCAGGCGGGCATACTGTCGCGTGCTCATATGGGTCGCGTGATCGGTGCGGCTCGGGAAGGCATAATCCTCCAGTGAGCCTCCCCTCAGCTCCAGCCATCTTAGCAGACTGGCGCGAGCATCGTCCATCAGCTCGAACTGAACCGGCCGCCCGGTCTTTTGCTGGACGACGATCGCCCGCGTCCGAATTTTCCGATCACAAACAATGTCGCTGATCTTGATCTTCACCAGGTCACAGCCGCGAAGCTTGCTGTCGATCGCGAGATCAAAGAGCGCCCGATCCCGGGTCCGACCATGCTGATCAAGAAAGAAGCGTATCGCCCAGATCTGGCGGGGCTTGAGCGCGCGCTTCGCGCCGACTTTGCGTCCAGCGTTCCACGACACCCGCTCGCGAGCGGCGGGATCAAATTCTGATAATCCCATGACACATCTCCAGTGGCCGTGATGGCCACCGGAAAAACGTTCCAGCAAGCAGTAGGAGGCAGATCCCAAGCCTCGTGCGAAAGATATAAAAGTTAGCGGACTACGATAAACTCGCCTAACTTCCTTATAGACCACCTGTAACGGCGACCCTTAGCCGCCGTTCAGAGGCCAATTTCTGGCATCCAGCTGCGGACAGTCAGGTTTTGTCACCGCGACACGTACGAATGGCCGACAGGCGAGTTTCGGGTCTGAGGTCAGATACGAAGATTTCTACCGCTTTCGAGGAGCATTCGCCATTTTAGGCTTCCCAGACCGCAGCCGACTAATTTACGGGCGCTCTGGAGATGGATCCCGTCCCAAGAAAAGATCCGCGACAAGTTCCCGCACCCAAGTCACAGCCGGGTCGTCGTGGACCCGCCTATGCCAAAATTGCCGAAGACTGATCAACGGCGTTTCAAAAGGAGGCTCAATAAGCTGAAGAGGCAACATCGTAGCATAGATTGCAGCGACTGCCTGGGGCACAGTAGATATCAGTTCCGAGCCAGCGACTGACCTGCCCCCACCGAGTGGACCGATTGGTTTGTTAGTGGATTAATCCCATCGCCGCCATATCCGGACGGAGGTGGAGCGAAGCGGAACCGGAGGCCGGATATGGCGGTGTTGCCGTTTCTGGTGCCGGTGGTCGGTATCCAAGGCTGCTGTGCGGGCGAACGGTGTTGTAATGCCGCCGCCATGCCTCGATCAGCACCTTGGCCTCCGCGAGGCTGTAGAAAATCTCGCCGTTGAGCAGTTCGTCGCGAAGCGACCCGTTGAAGCTTTCGTTATAGCCATTCTCCCATGGTGATCCCGGCGTGATGTAGAGTGTCTTCACGCCGATCTGGCCCAGCCATTTCTGGACGGCGGTCGCAATAAATTCGCTGCCATTATCGGACCGTATATGTGCAGGCGGACCGCGCGAGACGAACAGGTCGGCCAAGGCAGCCAGAACATCCTCATGCTTGAGCTGCCGTGCAACGATGAGCGCCAGGCATTCCCTGCTGGCCTCGTCGATGATCGTGAGGATGCGGAACTTGCGGCCATCATGCGTCCGCCCCTCGACGAAATCGTAGGCCCAGACATGTCCCGGATATTCGGGTCGTAGCCGGATGCATGAACCGTCATTGAGCCACAAGCGTCCCCGCTTTGACTGGCGCGGCGGAACCTTCAGCCCCTCACGCCGCCAGATCCGCTCAACCCGTTTATGGTTCACCGTCCATCCTGCATGACACAGTAATGCCGTCACCCGGCGATAGCCATAACGACCATATTGCTTCGCCAAAGCGACGATATCCTCTGTCAGTGCCTGTTCGTCATCCGCCCCGCGCGGCACCTTGCGCTGTGTCGATCGATGCTGACCCAGCACCCGGCATATCCGTCGCTCGGACACCGGAAGCTCTCGTCGTAAATGATCGATGCAGCGCCGCCGCCGCGCAGGGCTCAGAAGTTTCCCTTGGCAGCCTCCTGCAGGATCAGCTTGTCCAGCGTCAGGTCCGAAATCGCCCGGCGAAGACGCTGGTTCTCTTTCTCCAGATCCTTCATCCGCCGCGCTTGGTCGGTCTTCAGCCCGCCATATTCCTTGCGCCAGCGATAATAAGTCTGCTCGCTGACCCCGATCCGACGGCATGCTTCGGCGGTCGAAGTCCCCTGCGCCAGCACAATCTCAACTTCACGCAGCTTGCCGATGATCTCTTCCGGCTTGTGCTTCTTGAATGGCATCTGTCGTCCCTTTCGTGGTCCAGACTATCATAGTCTCTGGGCCACTCAGCAGGGGGCAGATCATTGCGGGTGTGGGACAAGAATAGCATCGAAGCGCGATCGGTAGACAGTGCAACGGGGGATGTCGTTGATTTTCGCTTCACCCCGGACGGCAACAGCATCATCTACAAGCTCCGGGACGACAGCGTGCAGCAATCGACCCTGCAAACGGAATCAAGGACCGGCTTTCGCTTCGATGGTCGCTATTTCCCTTTCGCATCTGCGCGCCCCTTTCCCGCCGGTGCACCGCTCTATCGATATGAGGCGGTTCGGTTCAGCGATGGCGCCATCCGGGCTGTGAGCAATGCCGAGGATACGCTGCTGCAAGCCTTTGATGAAGGGGATCATCCGCTCAAGGGCACCCGGCCAATTACCGTAACAGATGAGGCGGGCGTGGAGCGGATCGCCGCCGACGTTCAAGGCAGCGAACAGCGCTGCAAAAGCGACCAATGCTCCGGTATCGATGGTAAGCCGTGGCTCTCAGCCACTGGAGCAGTACGCTTCGTGCGCCGGGATGGGTGGGCGCGCCATGCGTCGGCCATCTATGAATGGATTATCGGCACCAAGGAACCACTCCGACTTTATATGACGTCGGATCTGCTTTTGAACTGCGGGCCGATCGGCGAGGACGTCATCTGCGGACGGGAGAGCGCATCAAGGCCGCGCTGGCTTGATCGCATAGCCCTTAAAACGCAAAAATCTACTGTCGTCTTCGATCCTAATCCTGGCTTTCACACACTGGCGCTTGGCCGCGCCGAACGGCTGACCTGGAAAAATGACCAAGGCGTGGAGTGTTTCGGAGACCTTGTCTATCCGCCCGATTTCCAGCGCGGGCGCCGCTACCCCCTGATCGTCGTCCAATATGAAAGCCGTGGGTTTCTGCGAGGTGGTACCGGCGACGAATATCCCATCCAGCTCTTCGCGCGCGAGGGATATCTCGTCCTGAGCATCCAGCGGCCCCGATCGCCCCTTCTGGGCAAGGGCCTTTCATCTACGGATCGGCAGCGCCAGCAGAATGAGGGCTTCCTCGAACGTCGCAGCATATTGTCGGCGATCGAGATAAAGGTGAAGCAACTCATCGACACCGGCCTGGTTGATGCTGATAGGATCGGCATCACAGGCCTCAGCGACGGATCGACCACTGTCCAATATGCTGCCTTGCACAGTAACCTGTTCAGCGCTGCCGTGGTGAGCGGTTGCTGCTGGGAACCATCCCAGATATGGTTACTAGGCCCCTCGATACAGGCCACCTATGAGCGCTTCGGCTGGCCCAGGTCACCGGACGATAAGGCAGACATGTGGGCGGAGATTTCACTATCTCGTAACGCAGGCCGCGTTGCATTCCCCCTTCTGATCCAGGCGGCAGATGGCGAGTATCTTGTTGCGCTCGAAGCCGTTCGGGCTTTGCGCTCTGCCGGCAGCCCGGTGGAAATGTTCGTCTATCCAGACGAGCTTCACATCAAGCGGCATCCAGCCCACAAAGCCAGCGTCTACCAGCGCAATCTCTTATGGTTCGATTTCTGGCTACGAGGGAAAAAGCCCCCAGCCGACGATCCGGGAGCAAGGGAGGTCGAAAGGTGGGCGCAAATGCAGAAGAGCTGGAAAACATCGGAAGCCAAAGCCTCGGTGTCGCGTCGGGCCGAGGGAGGCTGAGGCAATGCTTCAGCCTCCCAATCCCTGCCAGTGCGATATCCACGCTTCCAAATCGAGAAGCATGAGCAGCCGGACATAGGCGCGCCCCGTTACCGGGCCTTGCGGGATAGCGGCGTCCACAAGCTGTGGATCGACCAGTCCGCGAGACACCAGAGCCCCGTCAAGCAGTCGCTGTCGCACCTCGCTTTGCTTGCTTGCCACCACCGCCATGGCAAATCCGCTCGGGCTTCCTTTGCGTCGGCGGTCACGCACAAGCGGCGGCAGCGCATCGGCATAGGCGTGGCGGACTACCGCCCGGTCGCGGCCGCCTTCCAACATTCTCCAGGTCGGGATGCTGAGCGCAAGCTCGACCACGGGCTGGGACATAAGGGGATTTATCATGGGGAACCCGAACGGCCGCATATAGCCCTCAAGATGGTTCTGCACCTTGAGCAGGTGCGCGACATGGCCAACCTTGCCGGGTCTGCTTCTTGGCTGGCTTTCAAGCCAGGCGTGGGTCGCCGGTCGCGCCGCAATGTCTGCTGCCACATCGGCAGCGAGCATCGAGATATCTCGCGACCACGCATAAGGACGGCGGACGATCGGTAGGAATTTCACCGTCTCACACAAGGCGGTGATCCAGCTGGTTTGCGTGACATCGCATATATTCCCGAATGTCCGCAAAGCCTGACGACCAGGGCCATGCCCATACAGAACATCGAACAGAGGTCTGAAGCGCCCCGGCTTTTCAGGAGGCTCCAACTTGTGAGAAGGAGCATCCGTGATGAGCAAGACGACGAACAAATTTTCTCCTGAAGTCCGGGAGCGCGCGGTCCGTATGGTCGCGGAGCAGCGAGCTGAATATGGCTCGGAATGGGAAGTGATGAAGTCGATCGCGGCGAAGATCGGCTGCTCGCTGGAGACGCTGCGCCGCTGGTGCCGGGAGGAGGCGAGCCGACGAGCGGGACCAGCGGCGCTGGCTGCCGATGACCGTGAGCGGCTGAGATTGCTTGAGCGCGAAGTGAAGGAGTTGCGCCGGGCCAACGAGATTTTGCGCAAGGCATCAGCATATTTTGCGTTGGCGGAGCTCGACCGCCCCGGGAGATGATGATGGCGTTCATCGACGCCCATCGCGAGGATTTGGGGATCGAGCCGATCTGCCGCGAACTGGCGATCGCCCCTTCCTCCTACCATGAACATGCTGCACGCCGTGCCGATCCCGGGAGGCGTCCGGCACGTACCCGGCGCGATGAGGAGATCAGGGAGCAGATCAAGCGAGTCCATGAGGCCAGCTTCGGCCTCTATGGCGCACGCAAGGTCTGGCACCAGATGCGGCGTGACGGCATCATGGTGGCGAAATGCACGGTGGAACGATTGATGCGCGCCATGGGACTGGCGGGCGTCCGGCGTGGAAAGAAGACAGTCACCACTGTCAGCAACCCGAAGGCACCGTGTCCGCTGGACAAGGTCAATCGGGAGTTTCGCGTCAGCCGGCCCAACGCTCTGTGGGTTGTCGATTTCACCTACGTGCATACCTGGGCGGGCTTCGTCTATGTCGCATTTGTGATTGACGCTTTTGCCCGGCGGATTGTGGGGTGGAAGGTCAGCACGTCAGCCACTGCAGGCTTCGTTCTGGATGCCCTGGAGCAGGCGATTCATGCCCGCAGGCCAAGTCCCGATGATGGGCTGATCCATCATAGCGACAGGGGAGTTCAATACCTTGCGATGAACTATACCCAGCGCTTGGCCGAGGCCAAGCTCGTTCCCTCGGTGGGCAGCGTCGGCGATTCCTATGATAATGCATTAGCTGAGACGATCAACGGCCTTTACAAGGCCGAGGTCATCTGGCGGCAGCGGTCATGGCCAAGCGTTTCGGCCGTGGAAATGGCAACACTGCGCTGGGTCGATTGGTACAATAATCACCGGCTCTTCGGCCCTATCGGGCACATCCCGCCCGCTGAGGCCGAAGACAATTACTATGCAGCCCTCGAGAACCTCGATATGGCTGCATAGCCCAATGAAAACTGCCTCCTGAAAAGCCGGGGCGCTTCAGTCGGAGGGACGCGCTGTTATAAAATATGCTGTCGCCACCGTTGCCGGTAAAGACAGCATCAGCCCCGATGCCATTTGCGGCGCGGTCGACAGCGGCATGGTAGGCCGTTTCGTGAATTGTACCGATCGGCTTTGGAAAATGTCGCGACACGGATCGAGCAAGATCGGCGTCGGCCAGATCAAAATAAGGCTCATGCAGTGGGGCACCGACATGCTTTGCCATGGCCCGAGCATATTCCCGTTCGTCACCAAGCCGGTCTTGTGTGACGAGGGTTATGCATTGTTGGTCGGCGTTCGCCCTGGCTACGCTGGCCACGACGACCGACGAGTCCAAACCGCCCGACAGGGTTGAAAGGATGTGATCTGCTGTCGAAGCCCAGGACGCTGTGCAGTGATCGATCGTCCGCCGGAGACGTTCAGCCGTCTCGGCCCCATCCCACCATTCGGCTTCGCTCACATAGTCCCAGGGAGACCAAAAACCTGATGGATCGCTTGGCCTCGCCCCAAGCTTGATAGAGGTGCCAGCCAGCAATTCCTGCAAGCCTTCGATCCCTGTGCGCGGGCAAGGCAGGTCCTTGGCAGTAAGATATCGCGGGATTTCCGACCAGGCGATCCGTGGCCGCAGGAGGCCGACGCTGACAAGCGTTTCGGCATCGGACGCCACAGCCCATCCGGTCGACGTCGCCATGAAGTAGCAGGGCATGGCGCCGCCTGGATCGCGGATCAGTTCAATGCCCTCGTCCTGAGCCAATAGCGCAATGAAGCCACCCCAATAACGATCACGCAAGGTTTTGAGCGGCTCCGGCCCGTTCAGCTCGTCCTTCCACTGACGATCGTCGCTATCGATAGGCCTTGCTGCCCCATGGCGCGGGAAAACCGTTCCTAAGGCCACGCCCTTTCCGTCCGGAAGGTGGAGCGCGTGCCCTTCGACATTCATGAGGATGACACAGCGATGCTCGGCCAATGCAATGTGAACGGGAAATATGCCCTTTAGCCTTGACGCTATTTGCGGCAACGACGACCCGGAGCGATCCACCAGGATCAGGTAGCGAAGGAGCGTCATAGGGCAAAGATCGGTTCAAAGGACCGGATATTCTCAAGCCGGTCGTTGAGAACATGGTCACCTGCCTGGACCCAGCAATGCGCAGAAAAGGGTGCGGCGCAAACGCCAAGGACTAGCTGGGGCTTATATCCCAGCGATCGGGCAACGCGCAGGAACGCGATCGAGTTGGTCAGGCAGTGACTGCTTCTGGGTCGCAACGGAGACGAAGCGAAGAAGGCAACCACCAACGGCCCCCAATTCGGTTCGGCATCAGCCCCTGCAGCGTCGGCCATGCGGGAAGCGCGTTGGTCGAACCCACGCATTATCGTGGCCAAGGGTTGCGTGCGTAGCGCATTTGCCGCGCGGATTTGCGCGATAATGAATTTCAAAGTGAGGATCAGATCTGGCTTTGCCGGGATCGCAACTATCTCCTGGCTCGCGGTTGCTATTTGCTGCGGCGCCAGAACGCCCTGCGTTTCCACCTCTACAAGGATGCCTGCACCGATTAGTGAAGCGACCGCCGGACCTGCCGAGCCATCAGCCACCAAGGCCTGAAAGGCATGATCCCAGTCAGTCTTTAGGCCGAAATAGCGGTCTGCCTCGACATCAAGGAAGATCGAACGACCTCCTGTGATGCAGAAGGTCAGTCCCTCCCTCATCCGGTATCCCATAGCGAAGCTTTCGATAAGATGTCGTCATCGGCTCGAAAAGGCGCGCGCCAAGAATGACGCGCGCCCCGAGGTTCAGTCGTCGGCAATGCCCATTGCGAGCAGTTGCAGGCCGATCTGATCGACATCGCCGCGGACGGACCCCTGGGTCTCCACCGAGGCGGTACCCAGATCGACGATCACCTCGTCATTGTCATGGATATTCTGCATCTTCATCTCCATCGAACGACCACCAGGATTGGCGGCCCGTTCGATTGTAAAGATGGGGCAGCTTATATCCGATCTTATAAGTCCTCATATTGGGAGCTTATAAGCTTGACATGCCAGATGACTCAGCTCGCTCTAAATTCTGCACGACAGGATCAACGGATTTGCGAGGTCCACTGTGATGAAATCCATTGGGATGCAGCACTGGAAATTTCTTCAACGTGCAACAAACGGCGGCGATGATATTGCCACATTGCTCGACGTATCGTGCTTTTATTTCCTTTTCTTGTTAAATTCCATAGTGCCACGAGCTCTGTTACGTGGCGCTTGGTTGCCTTTTCAGACAAGCGGCGAACGGCGAGTCGTTCGCCTGTCCCAACGGTCATATTGTGCAGTTCGACGTTGAAGGAACAGCCTGCGACCCGAACGAAAAAACTCGCCGTCTCAGTGGCGAGGATGTGGTTATCGACCACGCCCCCGACGAGCAGTGAGGGAGGCTGACCCACCCCGTCAAAGCTCTGCGCATCTTTGACAGCCGCCCGTACTAGATCGGCATGGAGGGCATAAAGATCATAGGTGTTTTGGGCGGTGATGGCTGGGATCGCGAAGCCTCCGCCGCCCTGGATCTCGACCAGTCGTTCGCCGACCAGACGGTTAAGCGCGTCCCGGACCGGCGAGATACTGGTGCCAAACGCGTCTGCCATGGCGTGGACCGTGAGCGGCAAACCTGCCCCGAAATAGCCGCGCAGAATGAGCGCCTTTATGTCGCGGTGCAGCCGGTCGGCCGTCAGAGCTTCGGGGGCCATGGCGGCTTCTCACTCTGCTGGCGCGGAGCCGAATCTTCCACGCGTTCTGCCGCCCGGCTGAAGGAAGGTTCTCAGGGTGAGGTTAGATATGAACTCGATGCAGAGCCGTTCGATTTCATGCATGTCGTCAACGAAGAAGTGTCGCGGGAAGTGCATATGATGCTCCAAGAACAGCATGGGAATGAGAAGATGCGCCGATGAGAGCCCGAGGGCATGGGCGCAGGCGATATGGTCATCGAAACGGGACTTCGGGTTGCCCGATTCAATCTCTCGCAACCAGCGCACGCCGATCCCGACATCGGCGGCGAGTTGCCGTTGGGTCATGCGATGGCGTCTACGTCGTTCTTCAATGCGGCGACCCGAGATCGACTTGACCTCGGCCAATATCGACGCATCCCCTTGGGGATCGTCGTCTTGATATGAGGTCATCAGGTCCTCCCTGATTGCGCCTCAAAGCTTCCATGCACATTCCAACGAAAGCTATGTTGTGTGAAAAATCCGATGGGTCAAATAATATCGCTCTCATTTTGAAAGTTGGCAGAGCTGATCCTTGTTAGACTTGTGGCTATGACGCAGCTGAACAGTGAACGATCAAACAGACGTTGATAGAGACTTCGACGCCGTCAATTCCATGGTCCTCAAGCCGGTCAATGAAAGTCCCGGCTCCTGGCTAGCCGCGTTTCGTTCATCTCATCGATGTGCAGATCAGGAATAAGAATGTCCCGACCACTGGGCATTCCCCGAGGATCTGGCCCACCACCGTTTTTAGCGCCGTCCCCACGCCCGCGCGAGAGTGGGAACGCCTCACCTCGCTGGCCCAGCGATCCCAGCAGGGACGACAGATCGATGAGTTTCTTCACGATCACATGCACCACCTCGCCCTCGCGCTGCACCTGACCGTAAAGCCCCAGCATCCGCGCGCCCATGACGATCCGCCGGTTCTGTTCGAACATGTTGGGCCACAGGATCAGATTGGCGATCCCGCTTTCATCCTCAATAGTGATGAACATAACGCCCTTGGCCGATCCGGGGCGCTGACGCACCAGGACCAGGCCCGCCAGCCAGATATAGCGCCCATCCTTCGTCGTATCGAGCGCGCTGCAGGGCACCATCTTCTTCCTGAGCAGGTCCTTCCTCAGGAATGAGACCGGATGCTGGCGCAGGGTAAGGCCGACATGGCCATAATCCTCCACTACCTCCCTCCCCTCGCTCATCGGCCGCAATGCAACCGGCTGCTCTACGATTTCCTCGACGAACCCTTTCTCCCGCGCGTCGGCCGCAGCGAAGAGCGGCAATTGCTCGTCTCTTAGCGCCTTGATCGCCCAGAGCGCTTCTCGACGCCGCAGACGCATGGATGGGTGAAAGGCGTCGGCCTCGGCCAGCCGATTCAAGGAACCGACCCCAACACCGGCCCGCCGCCAGAGCTCTTCGACGGAGATAAAGGGCTCATCCGCACGCGCCATGATGATGCGGGCGGCGTCGGCCTCCTTGAGCCCGGTCACCATCCGCATACCAAGCCGCATCGCCCATCGATCGTCGTCTGCCTGCTCAAGAGTGCAGTCCCAGCGCGATGCGTTGATGCACACGGGCCGGACTTCGACGCGGTGCGCCCGCGCGTCCGCCACGATCTGCGCCGGTGCATAAAAACCCATGGGCTGCGCATTGAGCAAGCTCGCGCAAAAGACTTCCGGATGCCAGCATTTGAGCCAGGACGAGGCATAGGCGATGAGCGCGAATGAGGCGGCATGGCTCTCGGGAAAGCCATAACTGCCAAAGCCCTCCAGCTGGCCGAAAGTCTTCTCGGCGAACTCGGCGGTATAGCCGCGCTCCACCATGCCGCTGACCAGCTTCTCCTTGAACTTCGAAACCCCGCCAGTGAATTTGAATGTCGCCATCGCCCGGCGGAGCTGGTCCGCCTCTGATGGACTAAACCCCGCGCACTCGATCGCCACTCGCATCGCCTGTTCCTGAAACAGTGGAACGCCCAGCGTCTTGCCCAGTACCTTCTCCAGCTCAGGCTTTGGATATTCGACCTTCTCCTTGCCCGCTCGCCTGCGCAGATAGGGATGAACCATGTCGCCCTGGATCGGCCCCGGTCGCACGATCGCCACTTCGATCACCAGATCATAGAAGGTCCGCGGCTTGATAAGCGGGAGCATCGCCATCTGGGCGCGGCTCTCGATCTGGAAGGTGCCGAGCGTATCGGCCGCGCGGATCATTGCGTAGGTGCGCGGGTCCTCGGGCGGGATGGACGCCAGATCCATCTCGATCCCTTTATGCTGAGCGAGAAAATCGAACCCACGTTTCATCGCGGTCAGCATGCCCAGTGCGAGGCAATCGACCTTCATGAATTTCAAGGCGTCGATATCATCCTTATCCCATTCGATAACCTGGCGGTCTGCCATCGCCGCAGGCTCAATCGGCACCAGTTCATCGAGCCGGTCGTGGGTGAGGACGAACCCGCCGGGATGCTGCGAGAGATGGCGCGGCGTTCCAATCAGCTCTCGGGCGAGATCGATGGCGAGCCGGAGACGCCGATCCATGAGGTTGAGGCCAAGCTCGTCGACATGTTTCTCCTGCACGCCTTCCTCACTCCAGCCCCAGATCTGGCCGGAGAGCGCGACGATCAAATCCTCCGGCAGCCCCAGGGCCTTGCCGACATCGCGGATTGCGCCTTTGGCCTTGTAGCGAATGACCGTCGAACAGAGCGCCGCATGGTCGCGCCCGTAGGTGTCGAACACCCATTGCATGACGATCTCGCGCCGCTCATGCTCGAAATCGACGTCGATATCGGGCGGCTCCTTTCGTTCCTGGCTGACGAACCGCTCGAACAGCAGGTCCGAGCGCTCAGGATCGATCGAGGTGATGCCAAGCACATAACAGACGGCGCTGTTGGCGGCCGAACCCCGTCCCTGGCAGAGAATGTCCCGGCTGCGTGCGAAACGCACGATGGAATTGACCGTCAGGAAATAGGGCGCATAGCCAAGCTCCCCGATAAGCCGGAGTTCATGGGAAATCAGCCGGGATACTTTCTGCGGCACGCCTTCTGGATAACGGGCCTTGGCTGCTTCCCAGCTCAGCTGCTCCAGCGTCGCCTGCGGCGTCATGCCCATAGCACTCCCCTCCTGGGGATATTGATATTTGAGTTCGTCGAGCGAGAAGCGGCAGCGTTCTGCAATCTCCAGCGTTCGGACAAGCGCCTGGGGATAGCGGCCATAAAGCCGATGCATTTCGGCGGCCGGCATCAGATAGCGATCAGCATAAAGCTCGCGCCTCGCGCCGAGCTCATCGATCGTGCAGCGATGGCGCGTGCAGGTCATGACCTCCTGAAGCACGCGCCTGTGGGGATGATGATAGAGGACGTCTCCGGTGATCACGGTAGGCACATGGTGCCGTGCCGCAAGATTAGAAAGATCGTGCAGCCGTAGCTGGTCGCCCGGGCGCCGCCGCAGCGTGAGCGCAAGGTAGGCACGGCCCTCGAAAATGGCGGCAAAGCGCCCCAGCACAGGCTCCGCCTCTCCCACTTCACCTGGCAGCAGGATGGCAAGCAGTCCCTCGGCATGATCGGCCACATCATCCCAGCCGATAACGCATTTGCCCTTGCCACCCCGCTTTTTACCCCGGCTGAGCAAACGGCAGAGCCGCCCGTAGCCAGCCCGATCCAGGGGATAGACAAGGAGAGACTGCCCTTCGACCAGATCGAGGCGGCAGCCCACAATCAACCTGACGCCGGTGACCTTGGCGGCTTCGTGCGCACGTACGATTCCAGCGAGGCTGTTGCGATCCGTGATCGCAAGGGCGTCGAGGCCACACGCCTCGCCTTGCGCGAACAGCTCTTCACAACTCGATGCCCCGCGCAGGAAAGAGAAATGCGAGGCGCATTGCAGCTCAGCATATCGCACGCCGGCCCTCGTTGGTTTTCATTCTGATCGAACGCATTTGTTCGCTATCTGTTCGTTACTAACCAGAGTCAATATCTCTTTGCAAGGAACCGATCTGAACCATCATCGTTAAGCCAGTATCGGGTCATGTCATTTGCCCCCCGCATCATGGCCCGGTGTACAAAGCCCCGTCAGCTCCCCCGCTGGCGGGGCATTTTATATTCCGCCACGGCGCTCTGGAACCCGCGCTTCTCCGCTTCGCTTGGTTGTTATGAATATCTCTCCCCGACAAAAAGGTGCGATCAAGGCGCGCGCGCACCATGCCTCCGCCCAGACCGTTTTTCTCGACCGGATTACGCCCTTTTTTGCAGGACGCGATGTCATAGGAGGGCCGCTGCTGCTTGCGACGATCATTGCGCTCGCCTGCACAAACAGTCCGCTTCAACAGGATTATGAACGACTTTGGGATATGCCGCTTACGATCATGCTGGGCGACCTTTCGGTCCGGCATAGCTTAGCTGAATGGATCGATCATGCGCTGTTGCCGCTCTTCTTCGTCATCATCGGCACCGACGTCAAAAGAGAGTTGGTCCGCGGCGAACTCTCACGCTGGCGCACGGCGGCGTTCCCCATCGCCGGGGCGGCAGGCGGCATGCTCGTCCCTGTTTTCCTTTATCTTCTGATCGCAGGCGGGACCGACGCGCAGGGGGGCTGGGGCACGGTGATCACGATGGACACGGCTTTTGGCCTTGCCCTTATCGGTCTTTTTGCGACGTCCCTGCCGCCCGGCGTCCGTGCTCTATTCCTGGCCTTCGCCGCAATCGATGACATTGGTGGGCTGCTGGTCATCGCCATCGCCTACAGTCAGGGCATTCATATTGAGGGGCTGTTGCTTGGAGGCGGGGCATTTGCCGGCATCTTTCTGCTCCGCAGGCTGCAATGGGGCGCATCCTTGCCCTATGTTTTGCTCGCGCTGCTGCTCTGGGCCGGCATATTCCAGTCGGGCATCCACACGACCATCGCCGGGGTGCTCGTCGGCTTTCTCGTGCCGGTCCACCCCAGACTCCGCCGCGCCCGGTTCGCCGACACGGTCCAGGAGAAGGTCGATGAATTTCAGGCCGCGCATGAACACGCCCAAAAGAGCAGCGACGAGGAAGAAAGCGCGGCCTCAGGAAGAAAGGCAGAAAAGCGCCTGGGCTATCTTCACGAAATGACCGGCGCCACCCACGAGACGGGCGAGCGACTGATCACCCTGCTGACGCCATGGATCAGCTATATCGTGTTGCCCTTGTTCGCGCTTTCCAATGTCCGTGTGCATATCAGCGCCGATCTCATCACAGCCGCGCTCGGCTCGGCGATGGCGCCAGCCATTCTTGCAGGACTGGTCATCGGAAAGCCCATCGGCTTTCTTGGTTTCAGCTGGGTTGCGACCCGACTTGGTATGGCCGAGGCTCCTGCGAATGTGACATGGTCGATGATCGGCGCGATCGGGTGCACCGCAGGCATCGGTTTTACGATCTCACTCTTCATCTCAGGTCTCGCTTTCCCCGATCAGGCACAGCGAGAAATAGCAGCGCTCGCTATCATCCTGGCCTCTCTCGTCGCTGGCATCGCCGGTTATGTCACGCTGCGCCTAGCTGCTGCAGGCACTGCCAGACCGCAGCAATCGAGATGATTTTTCGGGTTTAATGGCGACACCGAGCGAAGAAACATTCGGCCTCGAAATGACGGGAACATGGATCGCTGTGACCTGTTGGTTTGGGAGCTACTCAAAAAGGAGAGAGACATGATCCCCGAACATATTCCCGGCGAAAATGACCAAGCTGACATGAAGGGTACGTCGATGAACGACTTGCCCGGCACCGATCAAGCCGATGGCAGTGATGAAGAGGTGGATGTCGACGTCGATTCCGAAGAGGAAAGTCAGGACGCCGAGGAGCTCGAAGACGCCCAGCGGGATGCGGCCGAGAACCGCGAACACGAAGGCGGCTATCAATAGATTGCAGTTTTTAGGGCGGCCGCGATTCGAAGCGTGTGCCGCCCCCAGGCCGGAGCCTGCTACTGGAAGGCCAGATAGGTCAGCGCCCAGGCAATTGGCAACCCACATCGGCATCGCGGTAGGTTCGGTCGGCTCATAGAAAGTTTGACTGCCTCCATATCAAGCAATGCCAATTGTCCCACGACAGCGGCCGCTGATCAGCCACGAGCGGCGGGCAAAGAAAACCCCGCCGGAGCATGCTCCATAGCGGGGCCAAGGTTCAGGGAGGTGCCGCTCAAAGGGGGAAAGAGCGACCCCGTAAACTTAGGTACGATGCTGAATGGTGCAAGTCCGCTTCGTCCAGCGGTGCAAATCAATATACATCCCAGATCGCTGAGGTCATAAGGCCCGGATCAGCCCGAAGATGGTGGAGCCGACGCCAGGGCATCGCAGATCATCGCTGCCAGCGTTTCTTCCGCCCGCGCTCGTGCCGCAGCATCCTTCGCCTCCAGATCATGCCGAAGCCATTGAGGCGCACGTTCGATCACACGCAGAATCGTTGAGTTTGTCTTTTCGTCCATCCCTCCGCCTATGACTGCTGGCCTCCATCAGCGCAATCATAGGGATCCTGGCCCGACCAGCGGCTTAACCTTCGATAACAGGTCGGTTCAGCGTCGCGCCAAGCAAATCATGGAATAAGGCCCTCAAGACAATAGAGGTTGAGGAGATGACCATGACCATTCGCAAATCCCTACTCGCCATTGCTGCTGCCGCTGCCACTTTCACAGCGGTTGCTCCTGCCACCTCTTTTGCACGTGACCATGACCGTAGCTGGTATCGCGGCGACGAACGCGCCCGCAATATCGGCTATCGCAGCTATCGGGGCGACCGTGGTTATCGTGACGATCGTAGCTATCGCTGCCGCAAGTCGGGCGGCACGACTGGCCTCCTGCTGGGCGGCGTCGCTGGTGCCCTGCTTGGCCGTGCGGTCGATACCCGTGGTGACCGCGCGCCCGGCACGATCATTGGTGCTGGCGCCGGTGCCCTTGCCGGCCGCGCCATCGACCGTAGTTCGAGCTGCTAATTTCCTCTCATGAGCCTGCGCCAGGCGGCGGTGTTCAAGGACGCCGTCGCCTTTTGCCGGTTAGGCGAACAGCCCGTGTAAGAACCAGCCCTGGCTACCAGTCGCGCCGTCCATCCCGTCGCCCTGGCGAAACACCCAGTAGCGCGCGCCTGTCTCATCCTCGACCAGGAAATAATCACGGACGCTCAGCCATTCCTCGTCGCTGACATGCCATTCGCCATAGATGCGCTCCGGCCCGTCCGCCCGCTTCACCTTCCGGCGCATGCCTCGCCAGACGAAGTGGACGGGCGGATGGTCGGGCAGCAAGGCCATGGTGTCGATCGGTTGCGGGCGTTTGAAAAGCCGGGCCGGGCGTGGCCAGCGCTCAGGCCAGCGCAGCAAGGTCGGATCCGCCATGGGCGCAATGCGCGTGACTGACCGCTCGGGAATATCGCTTTCGCGCGCGGCAACCCTGTAGAGCCGTTCCTCCCCTACCCTGTTCCCCAATATATCGACGAGCGCTGCAACATCGGGCGCGGGCGCTTCGCCCAGATGTGAGATAGTCCGTAGCCCCAGCGGCTCTACCACGGGCGCCACAAGCAGCATCCGCTCAATGCCAAAGCCTGGATCAATGGTCTCGATCCGGTCGCAGAGCAGCCGGCCCATCTGCTTCCTGTCCCGGCTTGGCTTGGCAAGGCCCGCCTGGATCGCCTCGATCCGGTTGTCGACACGGTGAAAGCGCAGGTCCAGCCGTCGCGCGCCAACCCCTGCCTCCTCCAACTGCTGGCAAAGCCCATCGACCAACTTGTGCGTATAGCGCGCAAGCGTCTCGGGCGCACCAATGGGTTCGGCAAAACGACGTTCAATCGCAATCGTCTCGGGCGGGGCGACTGGCTCAAAAGGCTCGGAAACCCGCGCATAGACCTGATCAAGCCGCAGACCAGGCGCCGAGCCGAACCGCAGCGCGAGCGAGGCGCGCGGCATGGCTTCAAGATCGGCGATCGTTTCCAGACCCAGCTTGCCAAGATTAACGACAATCGCAACCTCCAGGCGAAGCGCGGCCAGCGGCAAATCGGCGATGGCCTCGGAAAGTAAGAGAGGATCGACCACGCGCAGCGGCTCTGCCCCATAACGCGCCAGCGCATGGGCTGCGCCATAAGTGGGCGCGCACACGGCGCGCCCAGCCGTCTCTACCTCAGCAAGACGCGTCACCACATCCTTGAGCACGCCCATAGCGCCGCCATGGGCATGGGCCGCCCCGGTGATATCGAGCATTAAGCCGTCGGGTGGGTCAACCGCGATGATCGGGGCATAGCGGCGCAGCGACCAGATGGCGAGGCGCTCCAGCCCTTCCCGATCTGCCTGAGGCTCAGCATCCATGATGATGAGATCGGGCACCAGCGCCTGCGCCTGGGTCACCGCCATGCCTGCGTACAAGCCGATCGCGCGCGCCGCGGCATTCGCCGCGGTGATCACCCGGCGTTGTCCATCCATGCCAGCAAGGATCAGCGGCGCTTCAGGAGGCGGCGCGCTGCGCCCAAGCCTGCGACGCAGCCGATCCGTTGGCCAGGTCGGCAGGAAGAGCGAGACAACCTGTCGCATCGCAAGCTTCCACCAGAAAATCGGCGCTCTCTCCAGCCCGGCACCGAATGAGCTCAACGAACCAGCGATGCCGGCCAACCCCCGGCACTGGCAAAGGTTCGGAGGGAACGGCAGTTACCCGCCAGCGCGTGGCGGCCGCGGTTGGCTGGCCAAAGTCCGAGGCTTCGGCGAGGCGCCGCCAGCGCCGGATCGCGATGCCGATCGTGCCGCTGCTTTCAGCAGCCAGCTGGAGCCGGCGTGAGGAGGTCATGGACAATCGGTTGAGTTCAGCGACGACGCCGCCCAGCCCTCCATGGCGCAAACCCTCCTCGAAACAGGCAAGCACCGCCGTCTCGTCACGCGCCTCGACATAGATGATCCGGTCAGGATCAAGCCCCGCTTGCGCGATCGCTGGCGCGAAAAGATCCGGCTCGGTCATGCACCACAGGATGCTGCCACTCACCCTGGCGAGGATGCCGGCGGTGAACAGGGCCGCTGCCGCGCCGTCCGTCACGCCCTGCGCGCCGCCTGCAACCTCATGAAGCGCGCCAAGCGCGAGACCGCCTCCTGGCAGTTTCGCGTCGATCACGTCCAGTCCGAATGGCAGAACCTCTTTGCCCCGGCGCTCAGCTCCTTCAATCTCGGCAATTTGGGCGCGCAAGGCAGCAACATGGGGGCGCGCCCCTCTATCCGTCATGAAGGGCCTCCTCAGCTCGGCGGTTGGAATTGTTCCTATTTTGTTCTATTCAAGAGCCGAGTCAACTGGCCACAATCGGATCAAGAGGTTGGTGACCCGGAACGGTTCTGAAACGAAGCAGGGAACATCATGGCCGAGCGCCGGAAAAAATTAAGTTTGAAGCATGATCGTCATGAGGGGGAAGCGCCCGAAGTTGATCGCGACGCCAGCAGTCGGGGATCCGACTCGGACACACCGCGCTATCATTTGGCGCATGATCCCGAACTCGTCGCAGACGACGAAATTCCCTGGTAGGCTTGGCTTATGTCCCGACTTCATTGCATGGCAACCGGACTGTCAGACGTCGCCCAGCATTTCGGGGCAGCGATGCCCGCCCCGATCGAGCTGCCCAGTGAAACGAGCGAGGGCGCGCTTGGCCTCGTCGTCTTCGAAAATGGCGGCCGCCGGATCATGCGCGCCGTGATCTGGGGTTTTCGTCGGCTGACACGCGAGATGCGCGAACGCGGCGAAGAGCCGGGCAGGATCGGGCTGGTTGCAGACCTCACCAACCCCATGTGGGATCAGATGGTAGCAGATCCGCGCTATCGGTGTCTCATCGTGATGACCCATTTCGCCAATCCTGATGGGCCGCCCGGCGGCCGCACGCGCACCTGGTTCTCTTTGAAGCGCCAGCCGATCATGGCTTGGGCCGGCTTTTGCCGGAACATGCCTGACGAGGGACCGGTTTATGCCGGCATGACGATGCCCGCCAATGAGGCGATCATGGGGACGAATGACCGGATGCCCGTATTGCTGGACTCCCATGAATATGACGCCTGGCTCCATGGTCCGATCGAAACCGTGATCGGATTTCAATATCGCCCGCCTTTTGCGGCCGAGCGATTCCGCGTCGAGCATACCGAAGACCTCTGGAGAAGCCGGCAGTTGCCCCCTTCGGCAGACAGTCAGATGGCCTTGCTCTGAAGATGACCAACGCCCGGCAAATCGACCTGTTCGCGCCGCCCCTGCTCCCCGGCCTTGATTATGCCCCGGACTTTTTGAGCGAGGCTGAAGAGGCGATGTTTATCGAGCGGATCGATGCGGCGCCACTCACGCCCTTTCGGTTTCAGCAATGGACCGGCAAGCGGCTCATCACCAGCTATGGCTGGACCTATGATTTCGAGAATGGCCATTTTGGTCCAACCGACCCAATGCCAGACTGGCTGACCCCTATCCGCGATCGGGCGGCACGCTTCGCCGGCCTCACGCCAGAAATTCTGATCCAGGCCCTGCTCATCCGGTACGATGTGGGCGCGGGTATCGGTTGGCATCGTGATCGTCCGGTGTTCGATGAGGTAGTAGGCATCTCGCTCGGCGCCCCTGCCCCCATGCGCTTCAGGCGGCGGACCCCAACTGGCTTTGAGCGCCAGACGGTTCCGCTCGAGCCTCGCTCCATCTACCGATTGTCGGGCGAGGCAAGGCAAGAATGGGAGCATAGTATCGCCGAGATGGAAGTGCCGCGCTGGTCAATTACCTTTCGTAGTATGAGAGACTAGGCGGAGCCTGAAATTTAGCGACCTGCATTGAAGCCCAAGCGTAGAAGAGGATGACGCCATGCCCGGCATGTCCAAAGTACAACAGAAAAGTCGCAGGCGCTGCCTGTGTTCGCCAAACGCAGCGAGATGTTGAAATCAGACCTCAAAGCGCATGGAAAGAGATGGAAAATTCATGTCGCAAAAGCAGCCAGAGGAATTCGCTGCCATCAAGTGGGGGAAGCTGATTGAGCACAAGAGCTGACCTACCGTCCATCTCGCAACGCCGAATGGTCGCTAAGTCGTTGTGCGCGCACGGCTATGGCGGATGAGTAATCCCGCACCGAGACCTGAATTATCAAGGTCGAGGTTATTCCGGGTGTCACTAAAGACCTGTAACCGCCCCTATTTTCTAAGGAAGGCGGCTGAATCGCGCGTTTAAGCGCCTGATCTATATCTTTGAAAGAAACGAAAGCAATGCCGGATGGCGGCGACAGCTCAGATCAAGACCCCAATAGCGCCAGGGCGGCAAAGTGCTATTTGGGGTCTGCAACATGTCGAGGCGCTTATGGCGCATTGTCTCAGCTTTGGACACAGCTCTTTGTCTGCGTCTTTCGACGAAGCAAATGTCCCGGGATCAGCCAATCGGAATTTTTAGTCTTACAGACAGTCCTTGGGACCGAAAGTCGAACTCAGCGCCGCTGCCCGCTCCTCGCAAAGCGCGCTCGATCATACGGGAGCCGAAGCCCTTTCGAGTTGGTTTGGAGACTTCCGGGCCACCGATCTCGGTCCATTCAATTTCGAGCGATCGCGTACTGACGTGTTCTTGGAGTTCCCAGACGACCGTTACGGTTCCAGCCAGGTTCGAAAGGGCTCCATATTTTGCGGCATTTGTCCCAAGTTCATGCAAGACCATGGCAATTTGCAGTGCGCGTTCGGAAGAAATCTGAATAGCTGGTCCTGAGATATGGAACCGCCTATCTGCCTGGGCGGCAAAGGGTGCGACCGCACGTCGGACGATATGTTCGACATCGACCATTTCCCAATCGCGCTGGGTGAGAAGATCATGCGCCTCCGACAGCGCAAAGAGGCGGGCATTAAACGCTTCTGTCTCCGTGCGGGGGGCTTGACGAAAAGTCTGCATAGCGATGGACTGGATCGTTGCCAGCGTGTTCTTGACCCGATGTTTCAGCTCATGGAGAAGAAGTTCCTTCGCCTCCTCGGCGCGCTTCCTTTGTTCTATTTCCATCTGCGCTGCCTTATGCAGTCGCGCATTATCCATCGCGACAGCCGTTTGGGCAGCGATGGCAGATACCAAATTTTCTGTGTCGGCCGTGAACCTCCCTGGCTCATCATGAGCGAAAAAAAGACCGCCCAGAACCTCGCCCGAAACCGAAGTCACAGGCACTGCCAGATAGCTGACGACGGGAAGGTGGCCCGAGGGCATGCCATGATGAGGACCGCTTCGGCCATAGCGTGGATCACGCCGAATATCATCTGAGCGTATCACCGCCTCGCCAGAAAAGGTCGGCGCGAAGACAGCCGTGTTGCGGGGCATTCCGAAGTTGAACGCTTCGCGGGCAGCTCCTGAAAGCGTAAAGAGCTGGTAGGATTCGCCGGCTTCGTCGGTCACATTGTAAAAAAAACGCGCCAAATTTGGCGCCGCTCAGTTCCGTGCCGATGTCCGTCACCGACTGCACGATCCGATCAAGATCGAGATCCCGAGAAATTTCACCTGCGACCCGATAGAGGGTTTGCAGCCGCTCGGATTGCTGCGCCAGGAGGATCTCGGTCTGCTTGCGCGTGCTAATGTCCTGGGCAATCTTGGAGGCACCGACGATCTGACCGTCTGCCGACCTGATGGGTGAAGCAGTCAAGGAGATATGGATAAGCGCGCCATCCTTGCGCTTGCGCAACGTTTCAAAATGTTCGACGCGCTCGCCCCTTTTCAGCTGCGCGATGATCTCGTCTTCTTCCGCCCGGCGGTCTTCCGGTATGAAGGTCAGGATCGACGACCCTATTATTTCAGACGCAGCATAGCCGAAAATGCGCTCCGCACCTGCATTCCAATCGGTAATCACGCCGTCGAGCGTCTTGCCGATAATCGCGTCACCCGATGATTCGACGATTGCTGACAGGCGGTCTGCAGCCGTTAATCCACCAGACCGCGTCTGCGCATCCCACTTCCTAAGAGAGCTAGCGTCATCCCCGGCCATCAACGGTGAATCCTTTCCCCGCCGAGCTCCGCTACGGCCGCCAGCAATCGGTCCATTGCATAAGGCTTGTCGAACACCCGGTCAAAAAGATCGGTGCGCGACCTGGCTATGCCACCCTGGGCGCCGCTTACAAGAATGATGGGAATGTTTTGCATAGCGTCGTCAGCCTTCATTGACTCGGCCAATTCCAGCCCGGTCATCAAGGGCATCATGAAGTCCGTGATCACCAAATCCGGGGTCAAAGCGCGCACCAGCCCCAGCGCGTCTGCGCCATGGGGGGCATCGTGCACCTCGTAGCCCGCTTCTTCCAGGCAAACTACCAGCAGATCGGCGATCAGGAATTCGTCCTCGGCAATGACGATCTTCATGGAGATTTCCACCTGCGGGTTCTGGCCATGACAGCCGTCATGTCTCGAGAGGCTTTGCGAGCCCGGTGGAAATCCCGGTTGCCGGTTCAAACGGACCCCTGATCGCAAGACCATGGCCGTCGATATACACTTCCTGTGGCGAAGCTTGAAACGATTGGTCGCGTATCTTCAACACAGATAGCACTCGCTTATATTCTGACCGAATCTCGACCTGGCGCATCATAATGAGGTTATCGAGCAGGCTAGAGATTTCCGGCCCGGGCGCTGCAACCTGGGACGCGAAAAGGTCACGCAATTCCCACGTGCCAACGGTGGTAACGCCCATAGCCCGCAATTCGTTCGTCAACGCTGCAAAGAATTCCACCAGGCGGGGCGGATGAACGGCTGCGCGTTCAAACCCTCCCAGTGAATCAAGGAAGAGCCGTTTCACCCCTCTAGCAGACACGGCGTCGAGAAGCCGGTAGGCCATTTTATCGATGAGATTCTCCGTCAACGGCTGCCACAAAATATCAACCTCTCCTCTCTCCACATTCGCTTTGAGGTTGAGCCCCAGCGCACTTGCCTTCAGCAGCAGCCGGTCGGGAGATTCGTAAAAGCCGAAATGAAGACCAGGTTCCGCAGCTGAAGCAGCTGAAAGAAAATTCAGACCAAAGGAAGTCTTGCCGCAGCCGGACGGTCCGATCAGCAAAGTAATTGAGCCCTGCGGAAGGCCTCCGCCCGTCAGCGCGTCAAAACCTTCTATCCCCGAACGAAGGGGTCTTGGGTCTGGTTCGTCGGTCGCTGACGGGCTATGGAAGGCCGCTTCGATCCGCGGGAAGACCGAAATCCCGGAGTCAACAATTTCATACTGATGATAGCCGCCCAACGCCGCGCTGCCCCGAGATTTTCTGGCACGAAGGCGCCGCACCGTGCGAACCCCGACAAGCTCCTCGTGAAGTTCAAGGACACCGTCGACCATCGTATGCTCCGGGCTATCTTCCTGTGTGCCGGCGCTGGTCAGAAACAGGACAGTGCACCCCACGAACGCGGCCTGACTTTGAACTTCGGCCACAAAGGTCTTCACGTCCAAATCGGTTTCTGCGCGGTCACGAGCGTTCAATAAGCCATCGAAAACAATCAGCGACGCGGATTGGCGCTTCGTTTCTTTCCTCAGCAGATCCACGACCGCGCCAAGCCCGTCTTTTTTCAGGGTCTGGAAAACACTGACATAGACAATGTTGTCGCCGAGCCGATCCTTCTCGAAGAAGCTCATCGTGGAAAGCGACTAAAACAGCCGATCATGCGTTTCGGCAAGTAAAGTGACATAGAGCACCTTCTTGCCCGCTACAGCTGTTGCAAAGGCAATCTGATTGCCAAGGATTGTCTTGCCGGCACCAGGATGGCCCTGGACGATGTAGGAGGCCCCTTCGACAAAACCCCCGCCAAATACGGTGTCCAGACCGGATATGCCGGTTGAAAAACGGGGAAGGGTCTGTGTCACGCAATAACCTCATCAGCACATAATGGCCGCTAGGCCTGCTCGCGCTGATAGCAGTCTGGAAAGCTGCCGTCAGGATGACATCGATAGTTTTTTATCTAATCGCGCAGAGCCATCAGTCGGTGCTCGACTAATGTAGATCAAGGCGGCGATCGGTTTAGCATCTATCATGACTGCCGGGGGCTGCATGAGGGAGAGCTGTCGCAAGTGAAGACTAATCAGCAAGAAAAAGCCTTGGGCATGTTTATCCAGCGACTGCAAGATCATTCGCCCCTCACTGATGAGCAAAGCGGCGCGGTCTTCCAAATGGAAGGCGAGATTGTGACCCTCGCAGCGCGTCGGGATGTGTTGCACATGGGGGCAGATAGTCAGTTCAGATATCTTGTCGTTGAAGGTCTTCTCGCCAGCTACGCGCAACTAAATGGAGGAAGCCGTCAGATCGTCAATTTATATATTCCCGGCGATCTCCCCAATCTTCAGCCTCTGGTACATTCTGGCCCCGATGCCCCTTTGCATGCACTCGCGCCGACCACAGTTTTTAAAATGCCACTTGCGACCTTGCTGAACCTGGCGTTACGGGATCAGGCGCTTGCCGTAGCTTTCTGGCGGGATTGTGCCGCTGAGAGGGAAATTGTTGCCCAGCGACTGGTCAACCTTGGGCGCAAAAGCGCTTTAGCCCGCCTCGCTCATTTGTTCTGCGAGCTTGCCTTTCGCTATGGGCGGATCAGCGAGGTGACAGATCTGAGCTATCCGCTTCTCATGACTCAAGAACAGATAGGTGATGTCTTGGGGCTGACGGCGGTCCATGTAAATCGATCAATAAAAGCGCTTCGCATAGCGGGCTACATTGCCATTTCGGGATCGAGGCTATTGATTCTCAACCCGCAGGAGTTGGCTACCGTCGCGGAATTTGACCCTGCCTATCTTAAGTTCAACAACGACCATCATGCGACGGGCACCGCGCTGGCAATTGATCGTGGCTGAGCCGGGCTAGCAGAGCCGTCGCCGATCTTGGAGACCTAAAGCCTTGTCATTCTTCCAATCGCACTTTTCTCCATCTCAGCAAGCTAAAGGCGGGCGCCAGACCGTTACGAGCCCGCGCCGCCCAAAGCGATATTCTAGAGATAGAGCCAATGTTCGGCATTTACGCAGAGGCGTGTTTTAGAAGGCGCTTGATGATCCGTGCTTTTCTTATCGGCCCTGTCGCCGGTCAGCGCGGGTTGTCCCACCAACGTCCATCGCTCTGGCGACAAGGCGCGACGCGATCCCTGCCGAGTTGCCGCTTTAACCTCTTCTTCAATCCCATATATCGATTGCGTGGCGACGGAGCTGTCTCTCCGATAAGCGGCCGCAAAGGCGCGGCGCTGTACTTGTTTCCCACCATCGAGGTCGAGGCAGGTGCCCAGATCTAGGATCAGGCAAGCAGGCCAGTTGCCGAACTCCGTTAAAAGTCCAAGCAACGGATCATCCGCTGAATGCATAAAAACATGCCCTAGATTATAGCCGGGGCGCAAGGACCTACCCCTTGTTGGTCTTCTCAGCCTCCGCGTCCAGTTTGTCACGATGTTTGCCAAAGCGATCGATGAGGTGTTGTGCATGCTCCCGTGTTAGCCCATGCATTCTGGCGAAATAATCGACCTCATACTCCTCTTCCACTGCACCCCTCCTCGGACGACCGCACCACTCCGCGATTTGTTGTCTGCCATCCTGCGCCTCGAAGTTAATCGATCATCAATATGGCAACCATCGCGGTCATCTGGGATTCCGGCATATTTGCCTCATTGATGGAACCGGACTATTCTCTCGCTACTTTCGCATGAGATGGAAAAACCGCTCGACTGTCTGGTCATTGGCGCAGGGCCTGCCGGTTTGACCGCGGCCATCTATCTGGCCCGCTTTCATCTTTCGATCGCCGTCGTAGATGCAGGCCATAGCCGAGCTGCGCTGATCCCTCGCACGCACAACCACGCCGGCTACCCCGGCGGGATTTCGGGTGCGGACCTGCTGCGACTGATGCGCGACCAAGCAGAAAGCTTTTGCGTTCCTATCAGCAAGGGACGGATCGAAACATTGGAGCGGACTGATGATGGCTTTGTCGCGATTGGTGTTGGGCACCGATGGGCCGCGCGATCCGTCCTGCTTAGCACGGGGGTCGTGAACAATCGTCCTCAGGTCGCCCCCGACATCCATGACGTAGCGTTACACCGCGGATTGCTTCGCTATTGCCCGATATGTGACGGGTATGAGGTGACGGACAAGCGTATCGCTGTGCTGGGCACACGTTCCCGCGGGTTCAAGGAAGCAATCTTCCTACGAATGTATAGCCGCGACGTAACGCTGATCGCCACCGATGGAGAACATGACCTCTCGGATGAAGAGAGACGCAAGCTTGTTGCCGCCGGGGTCGCTCTTGCTGAGGGACCTTGTGCGCCGCTGCAGATCGAGGGCGACCATATGATCGTAAAAACGCCTGGTGGCGATCTACGATTCGACAGCATCTATCCCGCGCTAGGTTCTGTGATACGATCCGAACTGGCAATAGCGATCGGCGCTGACGGCACCGAGGAAGGCTGTCTTGTCGTGGACGGTCATCAGCGTACATCCATTCCAGGGGTGTATGCCGCTGGAGATGTCGCAAAAGGCCTGGACCAGATTAGTCACGCTATGGGCGAGGCCGGGGTTGCTGCCGCCACAATTCGTAATGACCTTGCCGCGCAAGGCGCCCTGCTGCGCTGACCGATAATCGCTGATATCGAAGAATAATATTCGCTTGACCATCGAGCGCTTGCGGTTTCGCTAAGTACCGCCGTGCTTGCGCCTGCCGCTCTAACTTGTCGGCATCGGCATCAGGTGTTGCTAAACGAGCGGCGAACGGGCCAGGCGAACGGGCCCCGGTCTGGTGAGATGATCGCGGCCCAGATTATAACCGCCACCTTGCCCGCAATATGCCGTACGCCGATTGATTGCGGCGCTCGATGCCAAGGACAGCTAAGCCGATTGCAAATGCTGCATGTAACAGTTCTCTCTCCGCATTTGCGAGCTCAAGCGCCCTATACCATATGGGGGTGGCCTTTCAGGCATCCTCTCCTAAACTCAATAAGGTCGGCCCTTTCAGGACCGACCTTCTTTTTTGCCTGACAGTCCTGGTCGCAGCGTTCAGTTGCCTTCCTCTCCCTTATGATCGCCATGGCCACCAGCCAGCGCTTCATTCCGGTCCCGGCGCGCCTTTGCCTGCCCATCTTTTATCAGCGCTTTTTCCTTGTCGGTAATGGGCTGAGGCCGAGGTGCGGCCTGTTCATGGATGCCCTGCTGCGCGGCGCGCTTTTCAGCATTCGGCTTCTGACCGGGGTTAGGCTCTTCCACTGTCCGCTCCTGTTGCGTTTCATCTTTGATCAACGTCGAACGGGGGACCGCATGGCTTCGTTCCGAAGAGCCGAGCGGTGTCTGATCAGGTCGGCTTCTTTGCTCTGCGACGACGTGGCTTTTCTCCCAGCTCAATCCAGACCGGCGCATGGTCGCTGCTTTTCTCCCAGCCGCGCACCGCCTTATCGACCTCGGCTGCGATCAGTCGCGCCTCTGCTTTGGCGTTTAGCAAGAAATGATCGATGCGAAGGCCAGCATCGCGCTCGAAGGCGAAGCGCAGATATTTCCAGAAGGTGTAGATTGTCTCGTCCGGGTGCAGATGTTGCAGGGCGTCCGTCCAACCCTGATCCAGCAGGCGCTCATAGGCCGCACGCACTTCAGGCGCAAACAAGGCGTCGTCCCGCCAGCGGTCTGGCGCATAGACGTCGAGGTCTGTCGGCATGACATTATAATCGCCGGCGATCACCACCGGCGCGTCCAGATCGATAAGCGTTGCAAGATGCTGGTGCAGCCGCTCAAACCAACGCAGTTTGAAATCATATTTGGGCCCGGGTCTTGGGTTACCGTTGGGAAGATAGAGGCCGGCAATGAGCACGCCGCCGACCGCCGCCTCGATATAGCGGCTCTGTTCGTCGTGGGGATCGCCCGGCAGACCCCGCCTGGTTTCATGAATTTCGCCAACGCGGCTCAGGATCGCCACGCCATTCCATCGGCTCTGCCCATGCCAGATCGCGTCATAGCCGGCATCGCGGATAGCCGCTTCGGGAAATTTTTCGTGCGGCGCTTTCAATTCCTGAAGCGTGACGATGTCGGGTTCTGCTTCGCAAAGCCAACGCAGCAAGACTGGAAGTCGTCCGTTCACGCCGTTCACATTATAGGTGGCGATCTTCACAGGTCCGGCAGGATCTGGTCGGCCCGCCCCCAGTTGGCCAGATTCCTGGAAGCCGCCCGCATCACCAATTCTGCCGCGTCGCCGATATGCCAATGATTTGGGCTATCGAGATCGCGCAGCTCTTCCCATGTCAGCGGCACGGCGATCGGGGCAGACGGCCTTGAGCGCGCGCTATAGGGCATGACGGCGGTCGCGCCGCGTTGATTGCGCAGATAGTCGATAAATATCTTACCGGTGCGTCTGGCCTTTGCGAGCGCAGCGGTGAATCGCTCAGGATCGGCCTGCGCCAAGGCCTGTGCAAAGCGGTGGGCGAAGTCCTTGACCTGCGGCCATTCCGCCGTCGGCGTAAGAGGCGCTATCACATGAACTCCTTTTCCGCCCGTCACCATCGGAAAGGTCACCAGCCCCATCTGTCCCAGCACATCCTGCAGGTGGAGCGCAGCGGAGACGACATCCTTAAAACCAAGCCCTTCATCCGGGTCGAGATCAAAGACGAGGCGGTCGGCCTTTTCGACATCCTCGATCCGCGCGCCCCAGCCATGAAATTCTATCGTGCCCATCTGGACGCAGGTGAGCAGACCGACAGGTGAATCCACAAACAAATAGGGTTCCTCATGGCCATCCTTCTCCAGGATCGCGACCTGCTTGACGTTGTCGCCAAAGCTTCCTGCATCATGTTTCTGAAAGAAGCATTTCTTGTCGCGACCTTGCGGGCATCGCACGAGGCTGACAGGTCGGCTTCCGGCCCAAGGCAGCATGATATCAGCCACGGCCTCATAATAGTCAGCCAGTTCACCCTTGGTCAGCTTGCCTTCGGGGAAGATCACCCGGTCCCTGTTGCTGATCTTGACGCCGCTGGTCCCTGCCGATCGCGCCGCGGTCGTGACAGGGGTCTCGACCTCCAGCAGTACAGCTTCGGGCTTCTTGTCCTCCCGCAAACCCAGATAGCTTGAATGCCGCAGCACACCCTCTTTAGTGAACTCGATATAGGCGATCTCGGCGACGAGCCTGGGCTTGATCCAGGTCGCCCCCCGCACGGCAGCCCTCGGCGCATCAACGGTTGGCTTCTTCTGTTCGAGGGGCGCCATAAGCGCCATCAACCGCTCGACTTCGTCCCCGCTAAAGCCGGTTCCGACCTTACCGGCATAGCGCAGCTTTCCCTCCTCGTGAACACCGAGCAGAAGCGCACGGAAACCGCGCTGCTTGTTCGACGGCGTCCAGCCCACGATGACGAATTCCTGGCGGCGAATGCACTTGGTCTTGACCCATGAGCCCGATCGCGAACCCGTATAGCGCGCATCAGTGCGTTTGGAGATGACGCCCTCCAGCCCGGCGCCGCAAAAACTGTCGAACAACTGCTCGCCCCGCCCGACGATATGGTCCGAATAGCGGATATGTCCCCGGCCCTCACCCATCAGCGCTGCAAGCTTCTCCTTCCGCTCAAGCAGTGGGCGGCCTGTGAGGTCTTCGCCATCAAGCGCCAGCAGATCGAAAGCCATATAGTCAATTTTGCCCGGATCGCTTTTCAGCGCCGCCTGAAGTGCCTGGAAGCTCGTCCGTCCATCAGGCAGGATCACGACAGCTTCGCCATCGATAAGCGCGCTATGGGCATCCAGCTTCACAGCGTCCGCGATGAGGCTTGCGAACCGGTCGGACCAGTCGAGGCCCGACCTTGTATAAGCCCGTCCCTCTCCGCCGCCGACCGCCAATAAGGTGCGATAGCCGTCATATTTAAGTTCATGGACCCATCGGTCTCCCGCCGGGACATGATCGACCAGCGTTGCCAGCTGTACGGGCTGAAACGGAGGCAGTGCCGCTTTACCCCTCTGGCGTGCTTTTTCTGCAGGTGCGGCGACCGGCACAGGAACTGGCTTGAGAGCTGAGCCGCGCGCCGTCTTCCGCTTTGACTTGGGCTTTCCGGCCGCAATTTCTTCCATGGTTCGCCCGGTATCGACGCTGGTGAGATGCGTGCCGACAAGATCGTCCGAACCTCCCGCATGAGCGTCATTCACCTTCCTGAGAATCCAGTTTTCGCCCTTTTCCTTGCCGCGGGGCTTCAAGCGAAACAGGATCCATTCGCCCTGCATGCGTCGCCCATGAAGAATGAAATGAAGATGCCCTTCCGGCAACGTCTTGCGCGGATCCTTCCCGGCGATCGGTTCCCAGGTGCCATTGTCCCACAGCATGACCGTGCCGCCGCCATATTCACCCTTGGGGATCGTGCCTTCAAACCGGGCATAGTCGAGCGGATGATCTTCGGTGCGTACCGCGAGCCGCTTGTCGTCCGGATTGGCGCTCGGCCCCCGGGTAACAGCCCAGCTTATGAGAACGCCGTCCAGTTCCAGCCTGAAATCATAATGGAGTCGGGATGCGGCATGTTTCTGTACAACGAAGCCATTGCCACCTGTCGCCGCGCTTGCGCCGGACGGCTCTTTCGTTCGCGTGAAATCCCGTTTCGCACGATAGAGCGCGAGACTATCTCCAGTTTTTTGCGTCGATGCCTCGGCCATTTTCCTCCTCCAGGCTACCGCCGATCAACCTGCGGCACGCGCAAGTCGTTCCACCGCATCACGTAACGAGTTCATTCGCGTCGTTCGTCGCTATCACCTTGCACATGCCTGCCTGTTCACCATATTGTGCAGTGCAGCATAAACGCCCTCCAGGACGATCTCATGCGCTGCCGGGCGAACGGGAGATATCCGCGTGACCAAATTATCCGCAACTATCGCAAAGCTCGCCGCTCTGCGCGGCGTGACGGCCGTGCCAGCGAATGCCGTCGATGCAAGCCGTTTGAAAGATATGGAGGACTTCGGCGCCAATCCGGGCGCCTTGATGGCCAGGATTCATGTCCCCTCCCAGCTTGGTAAAAGGCCCGCGCTCGTGGTTGTTCTTCACGGCTGTACTCAGAACGCTGCCAGCTACGACCATGGCTCGGGCTGGTCGCGCCTTGCTGACGAACAGGGATTTGTGTGCCTTTTTCCGGAGCAGCAGCGAACGAACAATCCCAATCTCTGCTTCAACTGGTTCTCTCCGGCAGACAATCGCCGAGACAGAGGCGAAGCCCTCTCCATTCGCCAGATGATTGATACCACGGTGAGGGTCTATGATATCGATCCTTCGCGCGTCTTCGTGACAGGCCTGTCAGCTGGAGGGGCCATGACATCCGTCATGCTGGCGAGCTATCCTGAGGTTTTTGCAGGCGGCGCCATCATCGCAGGGCTTCCTCATGGGTCGGCCGACAATGTCCAGCAAGCCTTGCAAACCATGCGCGATCCGGGCGCGATCAACGCAACACAGCTCGGGGATCTCGTACGCAAAGCGTCGCGCCATGGAGGATCCTGGCCGCGCATTTCGATCTGGCACGGCAGTGCAGATCAGACAGTCAGCAGCAGAAATGCTGACGCGACCCTTGCTCAATGGCTGTCGGTTCACGATCTTGATCCCGCGACCGCCGCCACCGAAATGATCGGGCAGCATCGCCGCCGCGTCTGGAAGGACGGCTCAGGCTGCTCCCTGGTCGAGGATTATCGCATTTCCAATATGGGCCATGGCACACCAATCGCGACCACCGGTCCGGAAGCATGTGGTAGCGCAATGCCCTACATGCTCGACGCCGGCCTCTCCTCGACACGGCGGATTGCGGCCACCTGGGGCCTGCTTGACGCCGATAAAACGGCTTACGCGTCCCCTACCTATAAGCGCCCAGATGAAACGCCCGCGCATTTGCCGGCGGCGAAGATCAGCCGTCTGGAGCCGATGTCTCAGTATTCAACCCCTGCCGGTTCCGTAGGAGCGGGCGTTGAGAAAGTCATCCATGACGCCCTCCGTGCAGCCGGTCTCATGCGGTAACCGCGCATAACGGTCAGGCTGGCAACCAAGCATAACCGATCAGTCGTCTGACGCCATATCTCGCGCGAACCGGTAGCTGGTCTGCTCGAAGTTGAGCGCGCGGAAGAAATTATGGGCGTTGCTGATCTCAATATCGCTCATGGCCTCTATTCGACTGCATCCGGCTTTGCGAAGCGCTGCGCATGCTTCGTTCAGCAAGGCGCTTCCGACCCTCTGCCGCCTCTGGCCCTTGTCCACCAACAATAGGGTTATACGGCCCATGAGGCCATGCTGGAGCGTCTGGATGCTGGTCCAACAGCAGCAGCCGATGATCTTGCCTTTCTCAGCGATGCAGGCCCCGCCGCCGGCCTTGCGAAGTGTCTCAAGATTGCGCGCGATGCTTAGTTCGTCCGCTTTAACGGCTGCAAGCTGGCGCAGCAGCCCCGCCAGTCCTGCCGCATCTGACGATTTGGCGATCCTTGTTGCAAGGGCGGCGGGGATTGGCTCGGCGGGAGCATCTGCCTGTCGATCATGCTTTCTTGTAGTCGCAGCGGTGATTTTGGCGCGCCTGCGCGTAGCTTGTTTTGCGCTTTTGTCCGAGGCACGCGAAAATGGCCGACTCCCGGCCGCCTGGGCCAACGCCGTTCCTGCCGGCCCAGGCGCCCTCGCTCTGTCTGCAGTTCCGCGCCGCCGCCGAATGACTGGCTCCTCGTCCGGTCCTTCATCCTGCGCGCGCGCTTTGGACGGATGTGGCGATCGGGCGGGCGTCGCCTCCGCCGACGCTTTCCAGGTGCTGGTAGCCCCCTTTCGCAGATAGGCTTCAATGTCCCCTGGCGAAGCGGTCAGCCCCTCCTCGCTGACGCCCAGCAGAGCCTTGCCCTCGGCATCAATCAGTCCGAATTTCCCATAGTCGCCGCTGCCGGGCTTGCGTTTGCGTGACTTCAAAAGCTTGAGGCCCCGATGCTCCGCCATGTCCCGCAGCTTCTGGTCGATCGGTTCATCCGTCATGATCCCATAACACGCCGATCATGAGGAGGTTCATAGAGCGCGCGGCCGACTATCCATCCGCAAGGTGCTGGATGCGGTTAGGACTTGTTGAAGCCGGAACCGTCCTGGCTGTTCAGACGCTCGATAGCCATGCGCGCTAGACGTCTAAACTCCTCCATGATCGACCGGATCGGATATGACGAGGATCAACGCATCCTCATCGTCACCTTCCGCGATACCGGCAAATATCTATACCATGATGTTCCGGTCTCGACCTTCGAAGCGTTTTGCGAGGCGCCGTCTGCAGGCGCCTTTTTCAACTTGCATGTGAAGGATCGATTTCGATGCAGCCGCGACCCGGACAGGAAGCGCTTTGGTCCAAACGCATGAAGATCGTTCAGGCGTCCTCCAGCGCGCGATAGACCGACATGAGATGACGACCCGCTATCCTACGCGCCCGCGGCGACCGGATCGTTTCCTCATTAGTTTCGTGCAGCATCATGAGCATGTCGAGCAGTTCCTGCCGGGGCATACCGGTTTCCAGCATGTGCGTGCCGATCAGTGCCACAAGATTGCTCCATAAAGTGATGGATGCTTCGGCAAAGGCTGTATCGCTTTCATCATCTTCGGCGCGCAGCGAATTATCGTTCACCGCGTCAAGCCCGTTTCCTGGCAGGAGCCTTGCGCGTCGACTTGGCTACCGATTTTGTCGTGGCCTTGGCGGGCGTTTTGCCCGTCCCTTTCTTGGCCGGCGCCTTGGCCTTTGCGGAGCTTCCGCCTGCAGGCCCAATCGATTTCTTGAGCGCCGCCATCAGGTCAACGACATTGCTGCCACGCGGATCAGAGCCGCCGTCGTCATCGCTATCGATATTAAGAGTTTTGCCCTTCTTCTTCCGCTCGATCAGATCCTTCAAGGCATCGACATAGCGATCGTGAAATTCGCTCGCATCGAATTTGCCGGTCTTCTTGTCGATGAGCGTGGTAGCAAGATCGAGCAATTCTTCATCCGGATCGCCATCGCCGATCTCACGAAAATAGCTGGCCGCCTTGTTCACTTCGTCTGCATAGCGGAGCGTCTCCATAACCATGCCGCGGCCACAGGCCTTGATGCTCACCACATATTCACGACCCCGCATCGCCAACTGACCAAGGCCCACCTTGCGGCTACGGCGCAATGCTTCGCGCAGGACGATGAACGCCTCTTCGGCCAGATCGTCCGCAGGCACTATATAATAGGGCTTTTCAAAATAGATCATGTCGATGTCATGGGCATCGACGAACTGGGTCAGTTCGAGAGTCTTTTTGCTTTCAAGCTTGACCCCTTCAATTTCGTCTTCATCCAGAAGCACATATTCGCCCTTGGCATATTCGAAGCCCTTGACGATCTCGTCAAGATCGACCGGCCCGATGCCGGGTACGACCTTCTCATATTTGATGCGCTTGCCCGATGGTTCGTGAATCTGGTTAAAGGAAATCGTCGCGCCGCTCTTGGTCGCCGAATAAATTTCGACAGGGATCGATACGAGAGCCAGCCGGATCTGGCCTTTCCAATAGGGTCGCGCAGCCATGATCGTCTCCTGATGGGTACAGGTTCACAACCTCTTATCCAGTTGTGCGTTCCACAGGTCCGCTGAACGTCGGCCTATGCGTCGCAAAGCGCGGCTGTGAACGCCCGCCATGGTCGCCACTAGCAACAGGCATCGAGCCATATTTCCGATCTGCGGAACATGTATCGTTCGCTATCGGAGATTGGAGCTGATCGTAAAATAGGGGGCCGCGGGTACCAGTTACCGATGGAAAAGCGTACAAAAACAACGGTCGGCTTTACTGCCTGATCGCCTATGTTACTGTGGCGACCGGTAAAACTTATGGAGGAGCTCCCCATCTGTAACCTTTTCACCGTGCGGAAGAGTGCCGCGGAAGTCGCAGCGCATTTCGGCGTTACGCTTCCAGCCGCGCAGTTCAATGCGCCTGAGGAGGTCTATCCCGGCTATCCCGGGATGGTGGTTCGCGAGCAAAGCGGCGAGCGCTTGCTTCAAAGCATGACGTGGGGCTGGCCGGTGCGGCTCAAAACGATGAAGCCGGAATCCAAACCCAAACCGGTAAACAATATTGCCGATCTGAAGAAGCCCTTCTGGATTGGTGCGGCCCGCAAGCCTGAATTTCGATGCCTCATCCCTCTCACCCATTTTGCCGAAGCCGAAGGCCCTAAAGGCGCCAAGACCCGGACCTGGTTCTCACTGCACGACCGGCCCATATTTGCCTGGGCAGGCCTATGGCGCGACAGTATCGAGTGGGGACCCGTATTTTCCGGCGCGATGACAGACTGCAATGAGGCGATCCGCCCCATACATGACAGGATGCCCGTTCTCTTGCACGAGGACGAGTATGCGCAGTGGCTTCACGGTAGCTTCGACGAAATCGTCAGCTTCCAGGAGCGCTGTTTCCCCAATGAGCTGATTGCGATGGATCGCACCGGTGAGCCATGGAATAAGCCGCGCACAGCTCTTGGGGCGCCCACCCTGCTATGACATCTGAGCAGGAAAGATGGGCCGAAGCGCTCGCGATCGAACGACGGTTCGGTAAGAGGGCAACCGATCACATCGCAGCATGTGTGACCAAGCTTGCCCTTGCCGGAGATGACGCCGGTGTCGAACGATGGATCGCCATTGCGGGCAAATATGATCAGCTTCAGGCGCATGGCGGGAGGCCGTGGCATTAGGCGCTAGCGCGGATTTCGGAGAAACAAGATGGCAAGTGCGACGTCGATCGATGAATTGCTCGAAAACCCTCATTTTCTTTAGCTTACCAAAGCCCTTTTCGGCGCAGCGACACTAACCCAGGCCAGCGGGGGCCGCGCGCTCGACGCAAATCTTGCTCTGGACGCCCTTTCCTTCCTGTCTGCGATGATCCAGGAAGCCCATCCCGATTATGCGACGGAAGACAGCCTCAGCGAGGCGACAAAAAATCTCGCCGCAGACCATCTGGCCTTTCTTCATTTTTTGCGCGACCATTCGCGCGAGACCGGTACGCACATGCTGGACGGCATAGCTGTCGATAAGCCTGTGTCCCCATCGGCGTCCGATGTGGATGACAGTGATTTGGGCAAGCTGGTTCATGAAATCCAGTCCGCGATAATCAAGGCGAGCCACCCGCGAGACGTGACCGTCAATGCCCTTGGCCAAACCGGCACCTTAATGCGCTATGATCTCGCGACGGTTGCCCAGGCCCTTATTTTCGTCCTGGCATCGATCGCTGCACAATCGGGCGATATCACCACCCTCAGGGCGCGCAGACAGTTTGCTGACACGCTACGCGACAATTTTGTCACCACCTTTCGCGACGTTGAAGAACAGCTCGCAGACGTTTCGAAAGCAGGCTCGGTGAACGGGACGATCAACTGACCAAGCGGGTACGCGCCAGATATGATCTGATCGGCTGATCGTCCGGCTGCCCTCCTGCTCCCTGGAGGCAAGTATCAAGTCCGGCAGGCGACGCGCTTTCTCATGCCGACGATAGCTTCCCGTGCGCAGATGGCACACATATTGGAACGGAATCGATTTGGCCGATGACACGCTCAACCCCATGGGCGTCACGCCATCGGAACGGACGCTCCCGCTCTAGACAAACACTGATCTGCGGCGCGTTGCTCTCGTTTCCGGCGGCAAAATCTCCTCAGTGCCAAGTGATTCGCGGCGAAGGCATTACCTCCTTCGATTCGCGGCTAGACCTCCATCAGCCGGCCGTCGCCCTCCAAAACAGAATTGCTTATTGCGAAAAGCGGCACTGATATGCCGCTTTCGGCACTTCAGTGCCGCTTTCGGCATCTCAGTGCCCTCCCTGTTGCGGCCGAGCCCAATCTCGACGCAACTCTGGTTCATCCCGAACGGGGATGCCGATGCGAGCGCCAAGATGCGCAGATTTGAAGGCAAGCGCCTCGCTCCCCCGACGGTCTGACAAGGCAATGTGCCTTGAAGAAAAGGAGACCATCCAATGTCGGCATATCGCCCGGCCGTTCTGGCCGGATTGCTGCCTGCCGCCTTGTTGACTGCGCCTGCTGTTGGCGCCCGTCACAGGGTAGAAACGCAGGAGCCGTCCAAGCCGCAATCCTTGCTGATCGCTCAGATCGAAGGGGAGTTCTTCGTGCACGCCGCTATCGGTACTGCACCGGTCCAACAGCCGCCAATCTCGCTTGGCAAAGGCATCATGATGGACGCGGCCCTGTTCGGATCGCGGTACCACAGCGCACGGGAGACGGGCCAATGACCTATCATCTATCCCACTATCGGCGCGCGATCGCGGCATTAGCCATCCTTGCCGCCCATCCAGCGGCTGCGGCCGAAGACACTCCGTCCAAAACCCATCTGTCGGTGGCAGCCCGCGCTGCCGAGGCCCAGCTCCATCAGAGTTTTGCCAATCTCCAGTTTGAGGATTTCGGTCCGGCGCCCGTCACGGGTCCGCTCTTCCAGGCAAGCGCTGGCGGCCGCATCCTCTATTATGCACCACAGAGCGACCATCTGCTGTTCGCCACCATCTATGACAGGAACGGCGTCAACCTGACCGCCCTCGCACAGGATGCCAGCGCGCGCAAAAAGATCGGCAGCCTTGATCTCACCCGGACGCTCACCATTGGACCGCCAGGGGCACCCACCGTCATTGAGTTCACCGACCCCGACTGCCCCTATTGCCGCGCCCTCGACCGCTTCTGGGCGGCGAAGGCCACCGAAGGAAAACCGGTCCGCCGCCAGATTTATTTCGTGAGCGGTATCCATGCCGACGCCGCGTCCAAGGCCGAACATATCCTCTGCTCGAAGGACCAGGCGGCCGCCTTCCGCGCCACCTATGCTGGCGAGCCGCAAAAGCCTCTTATGACCTGCACTGAGGGTGCAGCGCGCGTCGCCGGGAACGCCGAGGCGGTCAAAGCCATGGGCATCTCTGGAACCCCGACCCTCATCCTCGATGGCCGCGTCATCTCCGGCTTCCAGCAGGCCGAGATCGAAGCGTGGCTCGATGAGAAGCTGGCGCCCAAAAAGCCGCCCAGCTGAACTTCATGAAATTTGGCGGGCTCATGGCGACGGACCAACAAGCGCCGACACCTTGAGCACGAGATGCCGGCGAGAGGGCCCCGTTTTCCAAGGAGCCACCCATCCCTCCCACTGGCCGTCAACGATCAACCATGTCGGTGCCGGCAGGCATTCACAGGGGACGGCTCCTTCTTGCCTGGAGAAAACCCATGCTCAAACTTGCCTCACTGTCCGTACCCTCCCGGAACCGGATGCGCCGCCTCTCTTTTGCGTCGGCCGATGCCGTGGGAACCCTCCTCGTCGCGATGACCCTGGCATCGGCCGCTCACGCCTTCCAGGCGCCGGCCGCCGGCGACCTTGGCTACGATATCTACGACATCGTGGTGAACCAGGGGGTGAAGGGTCCGCTCGGCTTCGTGGGCGGCGTCGCCGCCTTCCTGTTCGGGGTCAGCCGCCTCTTCTCCAACATCATGATCGGCATCCCGACGATCGTTGCCGCGGTCTGCCTGATCCGGGCGGATTCCATCCTTCAGACCTTCGGCATGATGGTCTGAGGCTCGCCTGAAACAGGGACTGGCGCGGGTCTGACTGTCCACCCTGCGCCGGAAATGAGGAGCGAATGGTCGCTCCTCGTAACAATCACGCCTGGTCCAGGCGTGATGAAGCAAGGGAGAAGGACGTGGACGAGAGACTTCCACAATTTCTGCACAAGCCGGTCCAGATCCTCTGGTTCGACGCGCAGGAGTTCATCGTCGTGGTGTCCACCATCTTCGTCGCCGTCATCGTCGGCGGGCTGGTGGGCTGGTCACTCCTCGGCGTTCTTCTCCTCTTCATTCCCTGGAAGCGGACCAAGCCGCGCGGCTTCATGCCGCATCTCGCCTGGCGTTGGGGGCTGCTCAAGCTCCCCCGCTACCCCGGCCCGACCCAGACCCGCTTTTGCGAGTGAGGTATCCTATGTTCGGCAGATCATCCGCCCGAGAGCGCAGCGAGCCACTGCTGGAAAAGCCGGCGAGCTTCGGCATCCATCGCTATCTGCAGGGATCATCCAACCTCTTCGAAGAAAACCGGCTCCTTAAATTCTCGATTGCCGGCCTGTTCGGCATCACCGCCGTACTGGGCATCGCGCTTTATACGACGAGCCAGAACCAGCGCACTGTGGTCGTACCCTTCGGCGCGGGCGGCGATCTCTATGTGACCGGGGGCAAGCCCTCCCCAGCCTATCTGCGCACCATGACGCGCAATATCGTGGCGCTTTCGGGCACCTACTCCGCGCTCTCGGCCGACCGGCAGTTCCAGGAACTGCTGAGCATCGTCCATCCGACCGCCTATAATGGCATCCGCGACAGCCTGAACGCGATCCTCGACGAGCTCGCCAATAATCCTACGCTCTCGATCGCGACCTATATCCGGCCCGATCAGCCCGTCACATGGACCGACCGCCAGATACTGGTGCCCGTCGAAAAGGTCCGCGTTATCGGCGGCGTCATCCGCAAGTTCCGGGGCAATTTACGCGTTCGCTACACGATCGATGCCGGCCGCTTCTGGCTCCTGTCCCTCACCGAGGAGAATTTCGATGCCGAACTTCGGTAAGCGCCTCTGCGCGCCTGCGGCGCTCATCACCGCCTGTCTCCCCGGCATCGCCATGGCCGAGACGACCAGCAATGCCATCATGGCCCTGCCCGATCAGACCAGCAGCATCCGCCTTTCTAACCGGGACATCAATCATCTCGTCTGCCAGGGCGGCGAGATCGAGGACGTCAAATTCTCGGCCGAAAAGGCGATCGCGGTCGAAAAGGCCGGGGCAGACGCCTGGGTCAAATTCCTCGTCAGGGAGAGCGATGACGCGGGCCAGGTGACCCGCAGCTTCATCACCACGCCTTCAGAATTTTTCGTGACCTGCAATGGCGCGATCTATCCGCTCTATGCAGAGCCTTCCGATATTCCCGCCCAGACCGTGACGCTTGCATCGGGCGCCAATCAGCGCGCCCGCGCCAATGGCGAACTGCTGGGACCGCTGGTGGAGGAAGAGCGCGCCGTCTCTATCACCCTCTCGATGCTGCAGGACCGGGTGCCCGCCAGCTTTACGGAGGTCGCCGTCTCACCAAGACCACTTGCGCTTGCCGCCGCGCCCGCACTGCGGATCACCGAGCGCCGCCGCGTCGCGATCGAAGGCACGGGTCTCTCGGCGTCGGAATATTGGATTGAGGCGAGCGCCGATAGCGAGATCGACGAGCGGCTGTTTCTCGACACCGCCATGGGCACCCGGATCTTCAGCGTCACCCTCGATCGCCTGTCACTGCGCGCCGGCGAGAGCGCCCGCCTCATCCTGCTCCGCCGCGGAGACGCGCTATGAGCGGCGGCGACAATCAAGGCCCCGGTGACGAGGGCGCACACAACAAGGGAACCAGCAGCGGCAATCCTACTCAGCGCCCCGACGCACCGCGCAAACATGCCGGGATGCAGGGCTATTCCCGCCCTCCCAAGAAAGCTGATGCTGCAAAGGATGGCGACGCACAGAACGCCCCCCTGCGCGGCCCTGCGCTTCTCGACCTCAAAGCCCGTTGGGCCGCGTTAAGCGCCAAGCAGCAACTTCGCGCCCGGCAAGCCGGCGTCGGCGTCGTGATCGCCATGTTCGGCTATGGCCTCTACACCGCCTCGATCGGATCGAAGGACGAGACGCCGACCGCGCCTGCGGCCTCCCGCCTCGACATGGGCGCCGGCCTGCGCGGCGACAGCCTCGAAACCAAGGTGCGCGGGGATCTGAAGAAAATCCTCGATGGCCAGGCGCTGCTTGGCGACAGGGTGACCGCGATCGAGGAGGGCAAGATCGCCCCCGGCTCGCGCTCCACCACGGACGCCGCGGAAGGCGATCTCCCAAGCGCCATGCCCGGCGACATCCCGGCCTTCCCACCCAGCCCCAGCGCGCATGAACTTGAGAGCGCCGACGGCAGCCTGCCACCACCGCCCGTGCCGTCGGCGCCTCCCGCGCCGCCCGCACCGCCGGTCGATCGCCAGGTCGGCTCGATCGGGACTGCCACCGCTGCGCTCGTCTCCGACGCTGGGGACAAAGGGGCAATAAGTGTTAAAAAAAAGACCCGGACGATCTATTTGCCACCTGGTTTCATGAAGGCGCGGCTGCTGACCGGGATCGACGCGCTCGCCAGCCGGGACGCGACCTCGAACCCGGAACCCCTGATCGCTCGCGTCCAGGCGCCCGCCGTGCTGCCCAATGACGTCAAGGCAAACCTCTCTGGCTGCTTTGTCGTCGGCAATGCCACCGGCAGCCTTGCGAAGGAGCGGGTCGAGGTCCAGCTCGTCTCCCTTTCCTGCGTCGATTTCGACGAACACTCGGTGGTCGATCAGCCGATCAAGGGCTTCTTCGTCGATACAGACGGGAAGAAGGGGCTTTCGGGCCGCGTCGTCACCCGCGCCGGCGCCGCGCTCGCGCGCAGCTTCATTGCCGGCACGATCTCAGGCATGAGCCAGAGCGTCGAGAACACATTCGGGGATACCTCTGTCTCGGCGCTCGGCACCGTCCGGTCGCTCGATGCGGGCGATGCGGCCAAAACCGGCATTGCCGGCGGACTTTCCAAATCCTCCGACAAGCTCACCGACTTCTATCTCGATCTCGCGCGCCAGGCCGGTCCCATCGTCGAAGTGGGCGCCGCCAAGGATGTGGTCGTGGTGATCCAGGAAGGCGTCGCCCTCGAAATCAAGCCGACTGCGGGGAGCAAATTCTGATGCGCCCGCACCTCACACAAGGAGACACGCCCATGCCGCTCCTCGCATTTCCTCCAGCCTCATCCATACGTCACACTGGCATCCCAATGTTGATGCTCGCCGCCCTGCCCGCCTGCACCGCCATCGGGTCGGTCATGTCGCCCTACCCCGAAAAGTTCAGCTGCAAGAATAGCGATCACGGCCAGTGCATCCACCCCGAGCGCGCCTATGAGGACGCCGTCGCCGGCGCTGTCTCTCGGTCCGATCCCAAGGTGACGAACGACAGCAAAATGCTGAAGGGCAGCACGGCCGCGTCGTCCGGCACAACCGGCCGCGCCAGAGGCAAGGACGCCACGCCTTATCTGGGCTATCGCGACAGCGTCTATCGCGAATTGCAGGGTCTGGTCGAAGCGCCGGTGACGCCAATGCTGCGTCCCGGCCGCACGATCCGCACGCTGATCCTTCCCTATGCCGACCGGGAGAGGCCCGATCGGCTCTACATGCCGCGCTATGTCTATTCGATCCTCGACAAGCCTCAATGGGTGGTCGGCGACTATCTTGTGAGCCCGGTCAATCAGGCGGCCCGCATGCCGGTTCTGGAACAGGTGAAGGCAAAGTCCGCCACAAGTGAGGGCAGCGACATTCCCGCGCCGCCACAGGAGCAGCTTGGGGAGTCAGGCCAATGAGGGCGCCCGGCACCCGCCATGGCGGCGGCATGACCTTCGAGCGGCTGCGCCAGAGCGTCTCGCGCGACGCCTATTCGGATTTTCTTCCGATGGTCGCCTGGGTCGAGGAGGAGGACGCCTTTCTCTGCATTGACGATGGCTGGGGCCAGGCCTGGGAACTCATCCCCTCCGCCTATCTCTTCGCCCATGTCCATCAGGCGCTGCTGGGCCTGCTGAACATCCAGTTCGCGACCGGAACCGTCGTCCAGCTCCACTGCTTTGCCGACCCGCTGATCGACGATGCGCTCGACGCCTTCCTCGATTTGAAATCCCGGCCCGATCCACTGATCCAGGCATCGGCGCGTCGGACCCGCGACTATCTCCGTGAGGGGACGCAGGGGCTCGATGCACTCCACGGCATTCCGCTGCGCAATTTCCGTCTGCTCCTGTCGATCAAGACCCGCAAACCCTTGGGCCATGACCTGCGGCGCCAGATCGAGGAGCAGCTCTCCAAGCTCGGCATCACCCGCCTCGCGCCCGAGGCGCTGGTCACCTTCTATCGCCGTATCTTCAATGGCGTGTTCGACAATGCGCCCGGCGTCTTCGCCCAAAGCAGCAACAACATGCCCGCGCGTCCAGTGCGCAAGCAGCTGATCGACGCCGGTCCTGATCTCGTCTTTGATGGTCCCGAACTGTTTCTTGGCGATCAGGTCGCACGCTGCCTGACGCCCAAGTCGCCCGCCCGGCGCGTCACCGCCGAGCGCTGCAATCGGCTGCTGGGCGGCATGCGCGGCGCCTCGGAAGACAGCGACCAGATTGGCGGCCCCTTCCTCTATACGCTCAACATCCTCTTCGATCATTCGAGCTTCGAGATCCACAAACGCGCGCAGATCCTCTCCGCGCAAAAGGCTGCGGGCAGTTTCGCGGTCGAGGTGGGAAAGCAGATCGAAGAGATTGGCTGGGTGCTCGACGAAGCGGGCAATAGCCGCTTCGTCTCGGTGATCCCGGTCATCTGGGTCTTCGGCCGCGACAGCGCGCAGGCCCGCGAGATGGCGGCGCGCGCCAAGCGCCTCTGGGAGAGCGAACCGCTGCCATGGATGATGCAGGAAGAAAGCTATCTCAATCCCGTCCTGCTGCCGATGGCGCTCCCCTTCGGTTTCTATCCCGACCGGCGCACGGTGCGAATGCTAGAACGTGACCTCCCCATGCCCGCCAAGGCGGCAGCGCTGCTCGCGCCCGTCCAGACCGACTTTCGCGGCGGCGGCCGCCCTGCCCTGCTCTATGCCGGGCGCAAGGGGCAGCTCATCACGCTCGATCTCTTCGACCCGCGCATCAACAACTATAATTTCATCGTCTCGGCCGAGAGCGGCGCGGGCAAAAGCTTCCTCCTCAATAACCTGTGCCAACAATATTATGCGCAGGGCGCGCTCATCCGCATCATCGATATCGGCGGAAGCTACGCCAAGCTCTGCACCCTTTGTTCGGGCCGCTATATCGACATGGGCGAGGAGCACCTCGTTCTCAACCCCTTCGACATGGGTTTTGCGCTCGATGGCGACGATCGCCAGTCGGCTATCTCCATGGCGGTCGCGATCGTCGCAGAAATGGCCAATGCCGCGACCCGCAAGGGTGTCAGCACATCGGAATGGAACCTCCTCAAATCGGCGGTCCAGTGGACGATCGACAGCGGCCGGGCCGAGGCGGGGATCGATGCGGTGCGCGACTGGCTCGGCGCCTATCCCGCTTATGCAACAAGCGATCTCGACAAGGTCGATCATTTGATCCCCGCCGCTCGCGAACTCGCTTTCAACCTGCGCGATTTTGCAAGTTCGGGCGCCTATGGTCATTATTTCAGCGGCCCATCGACCTTCGACATTTCCGCCGATGAATTTGTCGTGCTCGAGCTTGAGCGCCTGAAAGCCATGCCCGATCTCTTCAATGTGATTGTGATGGTGGTGGTGAACGCCGTCACGCAGGAACTCTATCTCTCCGCGCGCGACCGACCCCGCTTTGTCCTGTGCGATGAGGCAGCCCAGTTCATGACCCGGACCGACGGGCAGGACCTGTCTCGCCTCGCCGAGGTGTTCGGTCAGGGCTACAGGCGCGCGCGCAAATATCAGGGGAGCTTCGGGGTTGTTCTCCAGTCGATGAACGATCTGCTGCTCTTCGGTGGCACAGGCCAGGTGATCCTCGAAAATGCCGCCACCCGCTTCCTGCTGCAGGGATCGACCTATGAGCGGGCCGTCGAGAACAAGATCCTCGACTATTCAGGCTTTGTCCTCGATCTCCTGAAATCGGTCCGCAACAACAAGCCCAATTATTCGGAAGTCTTCATCGACTCGCCTTTGGGTCTGGGCATCGCTCGCCTCGTGGTCGATCCCTTCTCCTACTGGATAAACACCAGCGCGCCGCAGGAGGTCGCCGCCTTCGAGACACGGCTGCGCAGGGGTATGTCGCCGCTCGAAGCGATCTGCGATCTGGCCGGTGTCGATGCGACCGAAATCCTCGGTCCCGCCGCATTCGGGGAGAAGCTGTGATGAGCAAGCTTCCCGCCGACAAGAACCAGCCTCGCTTCGAATTCGAGCCCGACCCGAAACTGGAAGCGCTGATCGAGGCGCGCGCCGCCGCCAAGGCAGAGGCGCAGGCTTTTCAATGGCGCTTCCGGCTCGTGACGATCGAGACGATGATGCTGGGCTGCCTCGTCGGCGCCGCCGGGATCGCGCTTCAGAAGCCGCCCTTTCTGATCTTGCGCGCAGCGGTTATGGTGGCCGCGGGCTGCTTTGCGAGTGGCATATTGCTCATCGGCATGACCGGCGCCGCGGACAAGTCGGGCAAATGGCTGCACAGCTGGTGGAACCGGCGATGAAGGGCATCCTCAGCGCCGCCCCGGCAGCCGGGCCCATCCGCCTTCTGGTGGGGACGCAGTTGATGCTGCTCGTCCTCACTGTCCTGGTGCTCGAAACACCCGGCGCCCTGCCGCTGCGCCTCCAGGGCCTGCTGCTTGCTGGCTGGGTGCTCGGCGTCTCGGCGCTCATCTGCGCGGTTTGCGGCGACAGCTCAGACGACAGACCATGGTGGAGGCGTCGTCATGATAGCTGAGCCATGCTTCCCCGATCGCGCACGCCACGCCCTTATCGGCGCGCTGATGCTCGCCCTTGCCTGCGCCGAGACGGCAACGGCTGCGACCTCCACCATAGGTCGGACCTGGCCGATCGCGGAGTCCGACGCGATGGCGGAAATCGAGGCCCGCGCCGCCAAGGCGCCCAGCTTCGCATCGCAACTCGGCCCTCGCTCCAACTGGTCAGCGCTCCGGGCTGCGCAATTGGGACAGGCCAGGGTCGACCAGGTCCGCAGCCTCATTCCCTTTTACACGGTGGAGGAGGATATCCGCCTGCCCGATGGCCGGCTGCTCTATCCCAAGGGCTTTACCTTCAACCCGCTCGACTATGTGTCGCTGCCACAGCGTCTCGTCATCGTCCATCCCCGCGATCTGGGCTGGGCGCTGAAGCAGGCGCGGTTCACCGATTTCATCCTGCTGACCGCCGGCGACGCGCTCGAACTCTCCGAACGCAGCGGTCGACCGCTCTTCATCCTGGAGGAGCGGGTCAAGGATCGGCTCGGCCTCACCGTCGCGCCGGTGATCGTCGCCCAGCAGGGCAAGAAGATCGTCCTCACCGAATATGCGCCGATCCGCGCCGCGGTTGGGAGCGCGCGGCCATGAGGCGTAGGCTCCTCGCGCGCATGGCGCCGCTCGCACTGGCGCTAGCCGCCGGCGGCGCCTCTGCGCCCGCTCAAGCCTCCAAATGCGAGGCCGGCACCATCTTCAATCCCATCACGAAGGTCCGCTGGAACTGCATCTTCCCAATCACCATCGGCGGCGTGCGCGTCGGCAGCTTCGACAAGCTCGACAGGGAGTTGGATGCCCAGTCCGCCTCGAAACCGCTCTGCGCCTGCCGCAAGGGCGCTACCTTCTGGTTCGGGGTGAAGGTAAGCTTCTGGTCGCCCAACCGGATGATCGACGTCGTGACCGAACCGGGATGCATGATGGCGCTCGGCGCCGATCTCCTGCCGACCGGCGGCAGGCTTCAGGGCAGCCAGTCGTCCATCGCCGACGGGACCAACAGCCAGAAGATGTTCGCGCAGATGCACTACTATATCTCGCCGGTCTGGAAGATGCTCGACATGTTCACCGACCTGCCCTGCATCGAGGATGATGGCTTCGACGTCGCCATGATCACCGAGGTGCTGCCGACCTGGCAGTCGGGAACGCTGGGTGCGATCATCCAGCCCGAGGGCATTCTCTTCGGTAATCCCGCTGCGGGCCTGGCCTGCATGGCCGACAGCGCAGCCGCGGCGGCTGGCAAGGTCATCGATCCGCTGTTCTGGTGCATGGGAAGCTGGGGCGCGACCTATCCGGTCGCCGGCGACATCCATTTTGGCGATAGCGTCGAAGCCTGGGCTGGTCTTGCCGCGCGCGGCACCTTCATGATGGGGCGGTTGGGCGCCCTTGCCATTTCCTCGGCCGATGGCTGCTCGTTCAAGGCCCAGCCGATCTGGACCAAGAGCCGCTACAAGCTCCAGATCATGGAGCCGGTCAAGGGCGGCAAATGCGTTAATATCGGCCGGCCGGGCGCGCTCTGGTCCTCGGCCAAACATGCGCCGGGCAAGGACAATGCCCAGTTCATGTCTTTTGAGAAGGTGATCTGTTGCGCGGGGGTATCGACGCCATGAGCCAGCCCCTTTCCCCATGTCCCACAGCGGTCCGGCTTCATGCCCGGTCTGCCCGCCAAGGCCATGATGGCCCGGCCGGCCGCTGCGCGGACGGAGCGGCGTCGGCGCCATCCGGCGTCGCTCCAACACCCCATTCTCCCTATGCGGCTTTGGAAGCGCATGGGGAGAAGGTCAACACGGCCAGATATACCCCTGGCGAGCGAGGATGCCCCCCTGCGCCTCAATCCTCGCCCGCTTTGGCCGTGCTGATCATCATCGACGGAAGGGGCGCCTTCCAATGCCTCTCGGCACCACCCGACATTGCCGGGTCGTGCCCCTTGTTCCGGCTCCGCGCCATGGGACGTTCGCGGAGCAAGGAGAATGAGGCATGAGGATCGTCCTCGCACACAGCCTTGCGATGCTGTCAGCGTTCCTTGTTCAAACAGCGTTCGCGCAGGACATGGACGCGCGGGCACGGGCGGCGGCGGCAGCCTCGCGCGCCAAGTCCGGCGCCAGCGACGCGATCAGCGATACTTATCTGACGCCGGGCCTTGCCAACCAGCCGGTCAATACAGTCGACAACAGCCGCAGCTTCACGGCCAACCTCGCCTGCCAGAAAAGCGCGACCATGCTCGAAATGCTGGTCCAGCCCGGCAGCACAGGCGACATCACGCACCTCACCATTTCCCGCGACACGGATTTGGACGGCGCCTTTGACCGCACGCTGACCCTCCCGGTCCCGGTGTCGGGAATCTGCGCCAATGGCGTTATCTCCTGTTCCCCCGGAAGCTGGAACCAGTGCCAGAGTTTCAAATGGGATGTCGGCGGTGCCGGCGACCTGAAACTCACTGAAGTCGACCTGCCCGACCTCTCCGGTTGCTATTGCGTCAACGCAAGCTGCGGCGCCAACCTCGTATCGGGAAATCTGCCATCGGTCCTGAAGGATCTGGGCGGCGGCGTCATCGGTGCGCTGACAACCGCAGACCCCAGGATCGCGGTGGCGCAGGCCAGTATCGATGGCCCGGTCATCCGCTATGTTGGCGCGCAGACCACCGCCTGCACCGCCTCACCCGCTGTGTCCGGGACCAGCTATCGCGCCAACCCGACCGCAATCAATGGCGACGCTTATGCCGCATCACAGGCAAGTTCGGTGTTCACCGCGCTGGCGGCATCGCCTGCTGGCAACGGCAAGGCGGAGGAGACCCGCTCCTGCACGATCGAGCGCGAGATCAAAGTCAAGGAATGGGGCTTTGCCGATATCGTCTCGGCAAGCGGCTCGATCACATCGACCAGCAGTTGCGGATCCGGATGCCTGCGCTTCCAGATCCGGGGTGCAGGAACCTGCGGCAGCAACCCGCCAATCTATACCGTAACCTTCAATCCGCTCATGCCGAGCCGGATCGTCTCGGCGCGCATCATCGAGATGGGCGCAGACGATTGGGTCCAGGGACGGATCAATGGTCAGGTTGTGGGGTACGCCGGCAAACGCCCGTGGATCGGTGATGGCCTGCCGTCTGGCGACTGCCGGATCAGCGACGATCCCTGGTATAATCGAACGCCCATCGATTTCACCGACAGGCTCAAATCCGGCGCTACGTCCGTCAGCGCGCGCGTGCGCGGCGGGGGCGGCGGCAATTGGGGTTATGTCACGGTAGAGATTCAGGTCGACACCAGCTGCGAGGTCAGCGAGCGGCTTGTCGATCTCTGCGCTGGCTATGCAAGTGACGTTGCCTGCCGACTGACCCAGGAAGATGTCGACGGGGTCGAGACGATCCGCAATGGAGTCGTCACAGGGCTTAAACCCCTGCCGCTCACCCGTCTGTTCGGAACAGGCAGCTGCACTTTCCAATATAGCCGCGACTTCTTCCTGCGGACGCGCCGCTATGCTTGCATCGTCGATACATCAGGAACAGCGCAACCCGATCTCAGCCGGGCAACCTATATCATCGATCATTCGACCGAGACGATGCTCGCCGACCAGACCCGGGCCAGCGACGGCGCTCTCGTCCAATCGACCCGCGCGTTCGCGCTCCCCGTCCGCCCCGCCGTTGCGGCATGCGAATCCATCTGCAAGACCCGCGCGCCCAGCGCCAATAGCGGCGTCGCTCCGGCCGGGACCGTGGCGGAGAAACAGAATGTGCCCGTAGGCTGGGACAGTTTCTATCATGTCTGTTCGAGCGACAATGTCTGTCCCCTGAGCGCTGGCGAAGAGATCGTCTCGCCCTGCGGTTGCCTTGATGACTTCCCCGAAGCGGTGGTGATGATGCAGACCGTCCGGCTCGCTGGCTCGGACCTTGCCTGCACGGCGGTGGCGCGATGATCCGCTGGCTCTCATCCTTCGTCTCGCTCGCCTGTGCGCTGACGCCGCTTGGCATTGCAATGAGCCCGCCCGCCCACGCAGCGCAGATTTGCGCGGCGGACCTCAGCGGCAATGGCGATGCCGCCGATGAGGGGGAAATGGCGCAGTGCCTCACAACTACGGACGGCGGTGCGCTCTGCCCCATCGGCCAGGTCGACTGCGTGGACGACGCGCAAGGCGCCTATGCCTGTCCGCTTGGCGCCGCTTTTGCCTGCAATAGGCCGACAGCAGGTGCCGTGCCGGCCTGTTCGCCCAATAGCTGTATCGATACCGCGACCATGCCGATCGAGAATGAAGAGGTCGTCGACGATCCCGGCGCGCCCAATGATGGGCCGGTCGATGCCGACGGCAATTGTCTCGGCACCATCGAGATATTCGGCGGTCGGGCGCTGCGCTGCCGGCCGCCCGGCACCAGCGTCACCTTCCAGAATTGCTGCAAGGACAAGGGCAAGATCGTGAAGGACGGGATGGGCGGGTCGCTCACGTCGATCACCACCAAGATCGCGATCGCCAAGGGCGTCTTCACGGGCATGAAAGCGGCCTACACCGCGTTCAAGGCGGGTGCGACCGCGAGCGAGGCGGCCTCGGCAGGCGCCCATGCGATCATCCTCGGCATCGATCCCACCTCGATCGCGATCAGCCTCGCCATCAACTATATGGTCGAGCTGCTGCTCCAGGGCTGCGACCAACAGGATATGGAAACCGGCATGCTGCGCGGCTCGGGCATGTGCCATGAGGTCGGCACCTATTGCTCGTCCAGTATCCTTGGCATCTGTATCCAGAAGGCGCGCGGCCACTGCTGCTTCAATACCAAGCTCGGCCGCATCATCCAGGAGCAGGGTCGACCACAGTTGACGGCTTTCAACAGCCTTGGCTGGGGTACACCCGAACATCCCTATTGCCGCGGATTTTCTGCCGAAGAGTTCCAGGCGCTCGATTTCAGCCGGATGGACCTCTCCGAATATTATTCGGACATCGAAGCCCGCGCCCAATCCGACATCCAGATCGACATGAAGGAGAAGATCGATGCGACGCTCAGCATCATCCACCCCTGACCGACTGCTGTGCGCCGGTGCCGTAGCCGCGCTCTGCGCCGCCAGCCCTGCGCTGGCACAGACCGGCCCGAACGCCAGCAGCGGCCAACCGCCAACATCGGACCGGCCCACAATCTCTGGCCCAACCGGCATCCCCGAGCCATCGCAGCCCATGCGCCGCCGCGCGTTCGAAGCGATGCGACAGAAGGGCCGCTTTCCGCAAATCGAGGCGCGGGCGCGCGAGCATAGGGAGGACGCCAGGCAGCGCATGGCGGCCGAGCATGACGCCATGCAAGCGCGCCTTTACCAAGCCCTGGGGCTTGCCGCGCCGCTCGATGCCGCGAAGCCAAAGGATATGCACGCGGCGCCTTCGGCAAAAAGCTGGGTGCCGATGCTGTTCGCCTCTTCATCCATGCCGCTCCAGACCCTGCGCAACTATGCCACGCAGCTCGAAACGGTGGGCGGGATCATCGCCTTTCGCGGGGTTCCAGGCGGCCTCACCAAGATCGGCCCGATGGTGAAGCTGACTGCGCAGATCCTGCGCGTCGATTCGGGCTGCGAAGGCCCGGCCTGCACGATGCGCAATGTGCAGATCGTCGTCGACCCGATCCTTTTCCGCCAGCATGGTGTCAATCAGGCGCCCGCCTTCGCCATGGTGCCGGGCGATCCCACCCTACCCTATTGCGAGCGCGACGAGGAGATTGCCCCCCGCGCCAGCCATATCGTCTTTGGCGACGCCGCGCTCTCAGGACTGATGGACGAATATGCCCGCCTCGGCGGCAAGGAGGAGGTCAGCGATGCTGCGTCTCGCCTGTCTCACCGCTAGTCGGCTCTGGTCACTTCTCAAAGCCTTGCCCGCGCAGACGGCCTGCGCGCTGGGCGGTGCGGTCGGCAACCAGCCCGCCGACAACGGGCGATTGGCCCTGAACCTCGCGGTCATCTTGCCGGTCGCGACACTCACCTGGGTCGGACTACCCAGCGTAACGCTCGTCATGAGCCCATCGATCGACGCCTGGGCCGTGCGCCGCTCGTCCGGCCCGATCCACAAGGGCGATCTCGTCGAATTCATGCTCTCCCATCCCATCGCGGGACCCAAGCCGGTGAGCGTCACCAAGCGAGCGCTCTGCCTCCCCGGCGAGCGGCTCCGCGAAATCGAACGGCCGTCAGTCGATGGTCGCGAGGGCACCCGCAGCTGGTATTATTGTGGCCGCAGCTTCCTGGGTGCGAGCCGGCCCTTCGGCCGCGATGGCCGCCCGCTTCCGCATCTGCGCTGGGGCGATCGGCCCATACCTGCGGGCTATATCTATGTTGGCTCCGATCATGCCGGGGGCTTTGACAGCCGCTATTTCGGGCCGGTCCGGCTCGATCGCCTCACCCGCATGGAGCGCATCCTGTGAGGCGCGCTATCGCCCTGCTGGCCGTGGCCGGCCTGCTGCTCCCAACGAAAGCCGTTGCGGAAGACGCAATCCGTCAGGGCTACTGGTGGTATCGACCTAAGGCCGATCCCGCCGAGACGCCGCCCGATGATGTGCCGCCAGCGCCGGTCATTCCGCCCATGGCCGAACTCGCCCGTTGGAGCCCGCCCCGGATCGCCAAGCTGATCACCGACCAGCGCGACTATGCCGCGACGGTCCTTACCGTCGAAGCGGTGTCGGATTTCTGGCGGCTCGAAGATTTTGCGCGGCGCAAGGCCCGCGCCTTTGCCGGCGTCACCCAGCTTGCAATGCTCGCCCATCCCGAGCTCAGCGCCAAGTCCGCCAATCCGATGATCGGCGACGCCCGCGATGCGCTGGGCGCGCAGAAGGATGCGGTGCGCCGAGCCTATCTTCGCTCGCGCGGCCCGGAATTTGCGCTCGTCATGTTCTCGCGCACATCCTGCGGCTATTGCCGGGTGCAATGGCCGATACTCCAGCGCTTCCAGGAGGAAACGGGCTGGCAGATCATTCGCGAGGATCTCGACCGGCGGCCCGAGCTTGGCGCCCGCTTCGGCGTCGAGGTGACGCCCACCACCATGGTCATCCGCCGCAACTCCGCGCAGCGCATGGTCATCGCCAATGGCGTCGAAGCATTCCCGACGCTTATCCAGACGGCCTATCAGGCGGTGAAGCTTCTCTCAGGCGACATCAGGCCCGAACAGTTCCTGACCGGCGCCGGGGAGGAGAATGGCTTTTTCGACGCGCTGGCCAATGGTCCGGTCGCGGCCGCCAATCCGATGGCAAACCCGGTCGGTGGTCGCCCATGAGAGTCCTCGCCCTCAGTACATGGATAGCGCTGGTTGGCGCGTTGCCGCTCTCGGTCCGCGCGCAAGTGGAGCGGCGCCCGCCTGACCGGGTACAGGCCGCCCGCGCCGCTATCCATCCGGTGTCCAGCGTCCGCGAAATGCAAAGCTGGCTCGCCCGCGTTCCCCGGACCGCCGATTATCCGCCAGATTTCGAGGCAACCTTGAAGGGCCAGGGATCGGCCTTCGTGATCGAGATGAGCACGGCGCCCGGCTGCCTCCCATGCGGCGATCTCTGGACGAAATTCGATGCGCTCAAAGGTCGATATGGTCTGACGGTCTGGCCAATCGGCAGGGACGAAGCCATGCTCCGCTCAGGGCGCCTCGGTCTCCCCTGGATCGGCCATCCCGTCGCCTGGCTACGTCCGATCTCCGACGAAGCCCGCACCCTGCCGATCGCGATCGGAACGGACCATGCGGCCAATCTCGCCCGCAACATCTATCTCGGGATCAAGATGCAGACCGGTGTGCGTGCAGCGGTCGGCGTGCGCGCGATGGCCAAGTTCACCGGCATTGTCGCGGACGGTGCCGGTTCGAAGGGCAAGGAGAAGCAATGACCAAGCCCCTCATCTTCCATGCTGGCCTGCAATCAGTGCAGGGAGAGCAGCCATTGGCCCGCCTCGGCGACAGAGCAAACCTCGATAGTCTCGGCAAGCCTGTAGGTCTCTTCGCCAGGATAGATGACGATCCGCCGTGCCGGATCGAGGTCGGCGCAGGCGTGGTGGAAGCCCCGCTCGACCTTGGGCGAAAGGCTGCGCTTGATCTCGAAAGCCCAGAGGCCATGGCCCGGGATGGTGAGCAGAAGATCGATCTCAGCGCCCGCCGATGTCCTGTAGAAATTTGCCTGCGTTCCCTCAGGCGCCGCCGATATCAGGGTTTCGATCGCAAATCCCTCCCAGCTGGCACCAGCGACAGGATGCCCCAGCACATCTTCGCGGGTGGCAAGGCCCAGCAAGCTGTGGACGATGCCGCTATCGCGCACATAGACGCGCGGCGATTTGACCAGCCGCTTGCCGTTATTGCTGTGCCACGGCTCCAGCCGCCGGACGAGAAGCAGGTCGACCAGAAGATCGAGATAGGAGGCGATGGTCTTGGAATCGACGCCAAGGCTCCGCCCCAGGTCCGATGCGTTCAGCAAGCTCGATTGATGGTGGGCGAGCATCGTCCAAAAACGCCGCAGCGTTTCGGCAGGGATGCGTGGACCCAGCATGGGTATGTCGCGCTCGAGATAGGTTCGGATGAAGTCCTGCCGCCAGCGCCGGCTCGCGGCATCGCTGGTGGCGAGAAAGCTGTCGGGAAAGCCACCGCGAATCCAGAGGCGCTCGGCATCCCCCTCCCCCACCTCCAGGGCATCGAGCGGATTCATTTCCAGATAGGCGATGCGTCCGGCAAGGCTTTCGCCCGATTGCGCCAGCAACTCCATCGAAGCCGAACCGAGCAACAAAAACCGCCCTGTCCGCAAGCCCTTCCGCCGACCCCGGTCGATAAGGCCGCGCAAAAGCTGGAACAGGCCGGGCAGCCTGTGCACCTCATCGAGTATGACCAGCCTGTCTTCATAGCTCTCAAGATACAGCTCGGGATCGGTAAGCTTCGCGCGATCCCGATCCGATTCAAGATCGAGATAGATGGACGGCCGCTCATCGGCCACTTCATGCGCAAGCGTCGTTTTACCGACCTGACGCGGCCCGAGCAGGGCAACCGCAGGGCTTTCATCCAGTCGGGCGATAAGATCGCTTCTGATACGACGCTCAATCATCCTTGTATATTCGGATCATCATTCCGAATTTGCAAGGTTAAATGTCTCGATATTCTGCGAATGCTGCAGAAGGGCTCGCATATGGCGGGCGGGCCCTTCCTTTTCTCCTCACGACAAGGAAGCCGCCATGCCCGATCTCAAATGTAGCGCGACCCTACCCGCTCTGGCTCTGCTTGCAACCTGCGGAACAACTATGCCCGCCCATGCCCAGAGCTGGGCCGAGCATTGGTTCGACAATGTGACTTACACCAGCCCTGGCAGCTTCGAGGACCAGACGCGCGGCTATGTGACCGCGGGCGGCATGTCGGGTCGGATCGATGTCCATAGTGACTATCTGATGAGCCTCACCATGCCCAAGGTGAAGGCGGGCTGCGGCGGCATCGACATGTTCTTAGGCGGCATGTCCTTTCTCGACCCCGATTACCTCGTCCAGAAGCTCGAGAGCATCCTCCAGGCCGCACCCGCCGTCGCGTTCCAATATCTGCTCGAAACCCTCGATGAGAAGATGGGCAACATCATTTCGAAGATGGAGGCGGCCACGAATTTTCTGAATTCTATCCAGGTCAATGACTGCCGCCTCGCCAACCGGATGGTCCAGATCGCCAGGGGCGATGATAATATGTCGGGGATCATCGAGGAGATGACCGGCTACAAGTCGGTAAAGGAAGGCTACGCCAAAAGCTATCAGCAGAGCCGCGAGAAGATCCAGGCGAACGGGAACAGCCCGACCGAGGATCTGAAGGATGCGCTCGCCAACTGCCCGACTGAAGTCACCGACATCTTCCGCACCGGATCGCTTCTCTCCCATGCCGCCTCCCGCGTCGGCGCCGCCGATTGGGCGAGCGTCATGCGCGCGCGGGTGGGCGACGTCTATATGCGCTGGGACGCGACCGACAAGGTGCCGATCTTCTCGGCCATCCCCGCCTGCGCCGGACAGGACACCGAATCTTCGGACGATTTTCTCAGCGGTCGGGTCATGCGCCGCGCCCTCAACATGCCGGCCACCGCCGCCGATTGCACGCAGGACGGCACCAAAGGCGCGCTGGCCCTAACCCGCGAGCGCATGACCTCGATCGCGGAGAAGATCAGGACGCGCGCCGCGCTTTCGGCCGAAGAGAAGCAGTTCGTCGCGAATGTACGGACCCTGCCGGTCTATCGGATGCTCGAATGGGGCGTGCGCCAGGATGTGGTCGACTCCGTCATTGGTGATACCGATGAACTGGTCGCGCTGACCCTTGCCTATCAGATGCTGAACGACCTCACCCGCAGCATCGATTTTGCCATCTCCAATGCCGAGCGCGGGACAAATGCAGCAGGCGCCGCCGACGGGACGAGCGCCAACATCTGTCAGACGCGGATCCTCACCAAGGGCATCGAGCAGCTGCGCGACCTCCGGGAGGAGGTGCTGCGCCAACGGGCACAGATGCGGCAATCCTATATGGCGGCGCTTTCCCAGGCGAACCTTTCGACCGGCTATGCCGGCCTCATCCGCCAGCGCGATCGGGACGCGCGCGACGCCGCCGGCACGGCTGCCAGCCGCAGCCGCTAAAGGATAAGACGCTATGCGCCGCATCTCCCGCTTGCCCGCACTGTTGGGCGGTTTCGCCAGCCTGTTGGTTACCTCGCCTGCTCTCGCGCTGGAGACGAGCTTTCACACCTATGACGGCTTTGCCGAGACGGTGGATGCGTTCCGGCTCGTCTCAATGATCTTCGCCGATCCGCGCTATGAAACGCTGGTGCTGATCATCGCGGTCGTCGGGATGGCGCTGGGCGCGGTGCTCGCCATGATCCGTGGCACCGGCATGGGTCTGGTCGCCTTTGGCCTGCAGATGCTGGTCGGCATCGGCATGTTCGTCGGCCTCGTTGCGACGACGGGCACCGTCCATGTCTACGACCGGGTGCGCAACGCCTATCAGCCGGTTGGCGACGTCCCCAATCTCATAGTTCTGGTGGCGGGCGTCACCAACATGATGGGACGGGCGCTCGCCGAGACGATCGACGACAATACGCTCGACCCGCATGCCAAGCTCGAGTTCGGCGCGGGCGGCCATGCCTTCGACCTGTTCCTCAATGCCGTCAGCCCGCGCGGACCGATGACCGACGCGTTTCTCGATGCGACGATCAAGGATTATGTCCGCCAATGCTATCCGGTCGCCCGCGTCTCGCCGGCCTATGGCATCGATGACGACCAGCTCTTCCGCACCAGCACCGACCTCCCCGCATCCTTCGCCGCCATGGCGGGGCCTTCAACGTTCAGCACGGTCTTCACCGCCTCGGACAAGGGCGGCACGACGGTCAGTTGCAACGAGGCCTGGGCGCATATCGGGGACCGGCTCTCCGACCCGGCGATCTTCGAGGGCTATTCCACCCAGGTCTGCCAACGCACTGGCTATGACATCGCCAAGGCGGATCAACTCGCGCGTTGCCGCAGCAATCTGGCTGAGATGGGTGACATGATGCTGGGGACGCCGCTTACCGCTCAGGCCTTCTTCACCAACATCCTGCTCGGAAACAGTGTGGGCGATGTGCTGTTCGAGGACAGCCCGGCGACTGCAGCCCGCGTCATGGCCAACCGCGCGGTGGTGGCGGGTGGCCTTGCCACCATGTCGACCGCCAATGACTGGATGCCAACGATCCGGGCCACGGTGTTCGGAATCATGCTCTTCATGATGCCGATCGCACTGTTGTTCATCCTCACCCCCATCAATCTGCGGGTTGCAAGCTTTGCGCTGGGTCTCTTCGTGTTCGTAGCGCTCTGGGGCGGTATCGACGCTGGCATCTACCAACTGACCCTTGGTCGCGCGATGGCGGTCCTTGCCGAGATGCGCTCCAACCATGTGGCAGCCACGACCTGGATGCTCGCTCCCTCCTCGGCGATGAAAGCGCTCGCCATCTTTGGGAGCTTCCGCACGGCCGCCGCCGGCCTTGCCGGAGCCTTCGTGTTCACGGTGTTCCGCTTCTCGGGCAATGTCTTCTCCTCTTTCACCGGCGGTTCGCTTGGCGTCCAGGCCCAAGGATCAGCCGCCGCTGCCGGGGTCTCGACCTCCGAAGGTTTTGCCTCGGCTCTGGAGGCACAGGCCTCGGCCATGGGCACAGGCTCCCGCCGCACCGCCGCTTCAGGCTTCGGGGATTTCGGAGAGCGCTCGACCTTCGGCACCAACCGGAGTTTCGGTGCAGCAGGCGCTGTTGGTGCGGCCCATGGCGGCGGGGCGCCCGGCAGCGCGGCCATGGGCCTCGGAAACACCGACGCCGCACGAGAACTGGGCAGCCTTGCGCCCGCACTACATGGGCGAGACCTCAATGATCCGGCCACGGCGAATGCTGTGCGCGCGGCGGCGGCAACCGGCGCGATCCACAACTTTGCCGAAAAGGACGCACTGCGGAGCCTTGGCACCAGCTATTTCGGGTCGGGCGAAGCGGGCGAGAAGGCATTCGGAGCCTTCACCCAAGGGTTGGTCCAATGGCGGGCGTTCGGCGACACTCGCGCTTATGGCATGATGATGCAGGCGGCGACGCGGCATTTTGAGCGCGGGGGTTATTCACCGCAGGACGCGGCGCTGAAGGCGAGCGGAGTTATCGCCGAGGCGAGCGCCGATCCGACTTTCGCCAAGCTCATCGCCAACAGCTATGCGCAGGAGGAAATGCTGCTCAACGACCTGACCTCCGCGCAGGTGCAGGTCGGCGCCATGGAGGGCCGTCGGGATTATGCCGGCGATCGGGTCGGCCAAGTGGAACGGGGCAATGTTGCCACCGAGCAGGCCCATCGCACCGGCGGGAACCAGGGCCAGCGCAACGCCGCCGCGATGCTCGGCATTCCCGTCGATGAAATGAGCCGCCGCATCTCCTTCATCAACGCCCTCTCTGGCGAAGCGCGCTCCTCCGCCATCACCCAACTTTCCCGCGCAACTGGCCGCAATGAGGCTCAGGTGACCCAAGCCCTCGAAACCTACAGGGCAGCGAGCGATCTTGGCACGGCGGACGGGGCAACGGCTGAAGCGGCGCGCGAAGGCACCAGTGTTTATGGGCGGACCCGGGAAGCCGCTGGCTACGACTTTGCCGAGCGGTCGGGAAAGCTCGACGCGCAGCAAGAGGTCGGGCACGACGGCACCCGCAGCGCCGCCCGGATCGGCGAGCAGCGGCGGCAGTCGGAGAATTTTGGTTTTGCGCAAGGCGCCGAGGCCGCCGGTATGTCCACGCGCGAGGCGGCCCGCCTCGACAGCTTCATCCGGACCCTGGCCGATACGAGTGGCAACCAGCTCGACATGGCGGAAGGCGGTGCCGACGGCATCGCTGATCGGGCGCGAAACGCCAAGATGACCAGCATCGTCGAGCGCGAGCGTCTGTCACGCATGCAGGGGCTGCTCCGGGCCAACGGCATTGAGATGAGCAAGCGCCAGATCGCCATGGACCAGAATGGCGATTTCAGGATGAACCTCACCCCGGCAACCGCCGCGCAGATGTGGCAAGCCGGACTTCTCAACGAAAGCCAACTCGGCGCGGTCGCCAATGGCGGTCATGCCCGCTTCAGCCTTGCCCATAATGACCTGCTGGTCTCCAGCAGCGCGGGTTTCGAGATATCGGCGCGCAATGACACCAGCACGCGGTTCGAGGCTGGCAAGCAGGCCGGGCCCGACACGATCGAGCATTTCATGGGCGGCGGTGCCGAAGGTCGCGCCGCCATGGCGAACTGGCTCAAGGGTGGGTTCGAGATGGACCGGAAAGGCAATTGGCGGTTGAAGCCCCAGGTCGCGGACACGCTACAGCGCGATGTGCAGGCTATTATAGCGCAGACGGGGTGGGAACGCTCGATCGGCCGCACCGCGCAGGACCAAAACGCATTTTCAATTGGAGTAAAAGGCGAGATCGGTGGAGGTACTGGTACGCACGCGGGTCGGATGACAAAGTCCAACAGTGGCGCGTCATTTGGCCGCATGTCGGGATCTCTAGGTATTTCCAGTCAAGAAGGTGGCTCGACTAACGAGACCGCAAACGCGCAGCTCAACATTGTAAACTATGATGTCCGACAAGCGTTGGCCAATTCAGAACAATCGGCGGCAAGAACCATCAATCCAGCTGAGGCATTCGCCAACCGATTGTCAGAGGAAATTCTCGGCTCGAATGGACTCAGAAACCGATATATTGGTCAGACCGACAGCGCGCGCGGAACCGCTGATCTAACCGCCCCTCTGACCTCGATCGAGCAGAGTTCGCTACTGAGCAGCGGACGGTTTTCGACCGATCTAAGGTCGGGGCCGTTCGACGGCGATCCGGATTTCAAGAAGGGTGCCGATTGATGTAGCCGGGGTTCAGCGGGTTCAGAGGGCTGCCGATCCAAAGCGCCCCGGACGCTGGGTCGAGTGGATCAAATTCACGAAGCATCCCGGATGGGCCGTATTTGTTGCGATCCCAAAAATCATGCCCGTCGATCTCACCGTCCTCTTGGGTTGGCAACGACGCCAACCACTGTCGAAGGAACCCAAACGAGAGGACGAGCGCCATAATTGGCGGAAAGAACAAGACGTTTAAAAATCCACCGGCAGCCGAATGATAAACTTCTGCCAAAGCATCCGGCATGAGGGCAGCAAGCATGCCCAGCCAATAGACTGGCACGCCACTCCACCAGAGCTTCGCGTACCAGGGTCGCCAAAGCCAATCCCTGAGACGAAGTTCGTCGAGGTTCCGATCCGCATCACTGGGCTCAATGGTTGCAGCCATCATCAATTCCTCTTTGCCGAACTTACCATCTTAGAGCCCCGCAGAAAATAGCTAACCCTTGGAAATCAGGAAGTTTCGACATCCTCTCATCTGATTCACCGAGAGCCGTTCATTTCTACCCCCTGCTACCCGTCGCGCCCTCCCCCTTCCCTCCCACGATCCCCATTATCTCGGGTGCAGTTTTCAATCTCACAGAATGCCGTAGCCACGAGATAAATCGACCAAATCCATTGATTTTCCGGCGGTTCGGCGGAATCGTTTTGTTTGGCCGGCAGACCTCATTCAAGAGGTTGATTGATGCCTAAAAAAGTTTCGATGCCCCCGGATACCCCGGAGTTCGTCACATCTTCTGCGAAGGATCGTCGCATTGATACCCTCTGGCGCATTGCCATGGTTGCTCAACGGACTGGTCTCTCACGCGCAACAATTTACAGATTGGAAGCGGCGGGCAACTTCCCCAGTCGGCAGCAGATCAGTCCAAGGTGCGTTGGATGGTATGGCAGCGACATCGAGGATTTTATAGCAAACCCAAATGCCTTCATGCGCTCGGTAAAAAGGAAATCCCCGCGGCGATGATGGTCCGCGACATGGAGAATTCCCTACTCGTTGCCGTCGGCCAATCTAGGCAACGGATGGTATCTCAGCCTCATTCGTCAGTCCGGCTGGATCATGTGCCGTCGAGACATTACCGCGTATTGACATTGTCAATACAGAGTTGCATATTGAAAGCTTAAAGGAAAGCTTGGAACTATGGCACAGACCGCACAACCTCATTCTACCCGCCGTACTCCAGCGCCCAAGAATGATGTCATTCAGATTCGTGCCTCTGCAAGCATGAAAGCCATCCTCACCCGCGCTGCGTCTTTACGTGGTCAGAAGCTCTCCGAGTTCATGCTCGACAGCGCACGCCGGGAAGCCGAAGATGCGATCCTGGACCAGCGCACGTTCTTCCTGGACGCAGAGCAGCACGAGCAGTTCCTGGCAACGCTCGATTCTCCCCCGGTGCCGTCAGAGCAGCTAAAGAAGCTGATGCAGCGGAAGCCGTCCTGGGAACGTTGACGGTCGGTTCGCGAGCGATCCATGGCAGAAATTAGCGTCACCGCGCCGGAGCGTCTGGCTGCTCAACATGAAGTCAACGACTTTACAAATGGCGTGCATGGATCGCTCGATGCATGGTTGCATGATCGGGCGCTCGCAAGCGAGGGCAATTCGGCGCGTACCTATGTGGTGTGTGACGCAGCACAGCGCCAAAGGGTTGTCGGCTTTTATACGATTACCACTGCGATGGAGCAGCGCGTGGCCCTGCCATCCGCAAAGCTGCGCCGCGGAATGCCCGAGCAAGTCCCGCTGCTACTGATTGCCCGGCTCGCTGTCGATGCGGGGTTTCAGGGTATTGGGCTGGGCGCCGACCTGTTGGCAGATGCACTCTGCCGGTGCGCGGCAGCATCGGAAATCGTTGGTGCGAGAGCCGTGGTCGTTCATGCGATCGATGAAAAGGCGGTCGCATTCTACGCTCGACATGGTTTCATAGCTTCGCCTTTAGGCGAACTGGTTCTGCTGTTGCCCATGGAATCGGTCAGGGCGCTATTAGATGAAAAAGCCGTCAGCTAGCCAGATCGCGAGAACCTGAGGCAAATAGTTGTCGTTTGCGCTCACCGCGAATTAATGATCTAGGTCAGAAATATTGTGATTTCACATTATTCGATATCGCGACAGGTAGTTGGATGAGCAGCGTAGCGATACAGGTTCTGACAACAATTAACGCTCCATACGGGACGGATCTTTCTGCGAATGAGTTGGCCAACCTTCTCACCGATGTAGAAAGCGCGAACACCTTCAACGCTCTCGTGTTTTCATTCTTTTCCGAGGTGCCTTATGGCATTCAAAGGGAGTTTCTCACCGAGATGGGTATCGATGCTTTGGCGGCCCGGAAGGTTGCCGATCAGTTTTCGAGGCTTTCGGGCTGTGCATTACCTCTCGCGACATAATGTTTGTTGGAAATGGATTCCCACAAACGCAACGCCCTTTTTATGGCAAATCATCGCTTGAACCTAATGGACAGAACCGACTGGCCTAACGCCGGGCCGGCCTGAACTAGATGACGTTTGGCCCAGTCGGCGCGTTTTCCCAGCGTGAGAGCAGCTTGCCCTTGGCCATTTTCGTGTTCACCCAGGCGAGCAGGTTTTTCAGCCCGTCGCCGATCAGATCGGCCCAGGCCTGCAGCATCTCCCGCCGCGGCTTGAGGTAGCGTGCGCGGTTATAGGCCCACTCCGATGCCGATATGCCTTTGGCCACATGCGACAAAACAAGATCGATGATCATGCGATCGCGGTCGCGCTCGAGTTCCGCACGCCGACATTATGTCAGACATTCCTATCCCCTTCGATCCGCTTCAGGCAAATCGAAGGGGATGGGAGCCGCACTAGCCGCACTTAGCGCGGTAGTCCTTCCGTATACCCTCAATAAACGCCGAGATGCAGCCACTTTTCATTTAAGGCCCTTGGCCATATTAAGGTGGCCCGTTACGACAGGGATAAGCTTAGCCGCAAACTCTTTCAAAGAGGGCACATCTCCGCTGGCCGAATAAACCTTGAGCTTGTCCAGGGTCTCCTGATGCGCCTTGGTTTGCGCCTCGATATAAGCAGCATCGAAGTCCGCACCCTTTTTGCCCTTGAGCATATCGAGGGTCCGCTGCTGATCGTCGGTCAAAAGCGGCTTGGGAATGATTGCCGGAGATGCGGCGCTCGCGGCTTGACCTAGCTTTTCCGTTGAGTCGGTGTGCGCCTTTATCATGGATGTGGCAAATTTCTTGACGGACGCCGACTGACTGTTGGCCTGCGCCAGCTCCGAACTTTCGATTTCGAATGTATCGCTTGCGGCTGCCGCGTTGGCGAATTTTTGGCCCGCGCTTTCCACAACCGGCGTCTGTTCGCCGGTATCGACGCTGTTTATAGACGCGGCGGCTGTGTCGTTGGATGTGTTCTCGGTCTTTTTGCCACAACCTGAGAGTGTCAGGGCTGCCACTGAAATTGCAACCATCGCAAACTGCGTTTTCATCAATCGTCTCCCGGATCACCATTTTCCGAAGTCTCAACCCGCCGCCTTCGAGCTCGTTCCCACTGGACCCTTCTCTGCCCCCCGTCGTTGGTGAAAGTTCAGACACAAGGAGCACAGGCACATGGGCATCTTCAGCAGCATCAAGGACAAGATTTTCGGCCATGATGAGGGCAAGGCGGCAGGCAGCGAGCCCGATCACTCCAGGAAAGTCCAAAATTCCGGCCCGGCCCCAGCCCCTGCTGCGCCGACCGCCTCTCCGTCGGCGGCCTCTGCGGCGCCAGAGGCGTCTACCACCCAACAGACAGATGTGGGCGCAGTCCTATCAGCTATGGCAGACGCCAAGGGCAATGGCGGAAATTATCAAAGTTCGATCGTCGATTTGCTGAAGCTGCTCGATCTTGATTCCAGCCTCGCGGCACGTAAGGAGCTTGCTGACGAACTGGCTGTCAATGAGGGCGCTGCCGGAAGTGCGGAACAGAATATTGCACTCCATCGAGCCGTGATGGCCAAACTTGCCGAAAACGGCGGCGTAGTTCCAGATAGCCTGCGCGGCTGAGGGTTTGGGGGGGCGCGCCATCATTTGCGCGCTCCCATCGACCTAGCTTTGGGCCAACTTCATCGCCTGCGATGGCATGATGGGATCCCCTTTTGCTTCTACTGCCGGCGGACGGCGGCCACCCCTGACCATTTCCTCGATCCACGTGAGCAACAACTGATTATACGCACGCCTACCGCTCTCATCTCGCAGCGAATGATCTGCGCCTTTAAGAATCCGGTAGCTCAGTGAATTGCTGTTTTGAAACGCGGACATGTAAGAACTGATTGTGGCATGCGGCACATACTCGTCATGCTCTGATTCAACAATCAGCACATCGCCCGCGAAACGCTCACAGGCAGCCAGAGCCTTGTCCTCCCGGCCTGTGCGAAACCGGGCCCGATAGGCGTCTATGATGTCACGGTCGAGTTTCGCCTTGGGCACATCCCAATGTTCGTCCGGGTAAAGGGCAGGCACCCGTAGCGCCAACCAGTTCACTGGGCGCGCTGCTGTCAGCAACGCGGCAAGGTAGCCACCATAGCTGGTGCCCACGACAGCGATCGCAGACGGATCGACCTGATCTTGCTTGACAAGGTAATCATAGGCGGCTGTCACGTCTGAAAGGCCATGCGACCTGGTCACGATATTGCGCTCTTCGGCATGCTTGGCGTGGCCCCGCAAATCGAAAGTAAAGCAGATGCAACCAAGCTGAGCGATTTCCTCGGCTCTCACCATGTCCTGCTCGCGCGAACCGCCCCAACCATGAATAAAGAGAATGCCCGGAACCAGTTTGTCTGGCGCCAATAACGTTGCCTCCAAGCTCTCGCCCTCGACATCAAAGGATAGGTCACTGCCTGTCATTCCAGCTCCGTTACATATTTTGTCATCGGTCCTGCAACAGGATCGATACCGCTAAAATAGACGATGCTACCCTCTGGTGCGGCATCGACCTTGCCGTAAACCTCCACCGTCGCGCATGTAATAGCCGATCGGCCAGGATCGCGCGCGAAGGCCTCCAGCGCGGCGATCTCTGCGCCGCTTGCACCACCGGCCCGCCAACTCTGCTCAAGAACCCCAATGCGCCGCTCCCCGTAGGACGTGATGCCGGCGGCGACATCGTAATTGCGGCGAGATGCCATTAAATCCGGATAGAATTGGGCGACGATCGCATCGTAAGCGACAGCTTTTTCGATTCCTTGGTGCAGTTCATCAGCCAGGCTAAGGGTCGCAAGTCGCTCGAAGCCTCCCCTGACAACATGAAGCGTGGAGCCTCCATAAACGGTGGTCGCCTGATTGTTCTTTGTGAGACGTTGCGTGCCCCAATAGGAAATTGCCTCTCCAAACAGGCGAGTTGTACCAACACTATAGGTGACGACGTCATCGAGATTCTCCTCGATCACCACCCCGTTGTTTCGAACGGCGTCTTCATTCAGCCGTGCCAGTGCTTCGTCAAGTTCTAGAACCGACCGGACGACGAATTGCCCCAGCCCCGCGGTTGCCTCAACTTCTTTGAGGCGGATCGCCGAATGTTCAAGCATGGCAAGGCCGGCCACCCGCGCCGCTTCCAGACTGAAAGCCGACCAGCCTGAAAGGACATGGGGCGCCAGGACCCGGCCAAGATCGCGGTGCCATCCGACAGGAACAATGTCGTCGTTCTTGAATACCGGATGCGTGATAACTTTGCTTCCTACGAAGGAAAATGGCACGATGCCACCGTAAATCTGGTCCTCAGTTTCGATACCCAATTGTTCGGCAGTGCGGAGGTCGATTGTCGCTGTCGGAATGAACAGCGTGCTCTCCAATGGGCCTGCCCGGCCCATGTCCACTGACGCGCCATCCTCGACAAGAGCAGCATGGCCAAGCCGGGCGATCCTGCTTGCAAGTTCCCGACGAGACGCCCTGTCATGCTCGTTGTTTAAGCTGCTGTCAGGAGCGGAATAGATTTTCACAAGGCGGGTCTGATGCGAGCTAGCCATTGCACCTCACAGGTCTTGGAAGGGCTGCCACAGGACAGTCTTTCCATAACCCTCCTTCCCGAATTTATATCCCCTATTTACGGAAATGGGCCGTAACGAACATAGACCTCAAGTCCAGCTAGTCACGACTTTTCCTGAAATTTGCGCCACCAGGGCATTTCCCCGCGCAAACGACCGTCATCTCCTGCAAAATGCTCCATGATCTCGTGTATATGATCTGCGCAGGCCCGAACCAGAATCCAGGTGGGGTCGCTCTTTTTCTGCGCGGCAAGGTCGCGAAGGAGAGATATTTCCTCTGCCAGCAGCGTCAACGCTTCGATATCATTACGCATATGAATGCTCCGGCCCTTTGGCTCCTCTCATTTTGATTAACTCGACGCTGGAGCGAAATATCCGATCTCAAAGCAAAATCCCCGCATTGGATGGACGGATCATTTATCTTAGCCAGTCATTTCTCTGCAAAGGAGAAAGGCGGTGAACCAGATGCATTGGCCCAGGAAACTGACGATCGTCCGGCATGGTCAAAGCGCCGGGAACGTTGCGCGGGATGCGGCGATGCAAGCCAATATCGGTCGCATAGAGTTGACTGAACGTGACGCTGACGTGCCCTTGAGCGATCTCGGCCGCGATCAAGCTGCTGCGCTGGGCCGATGGTATGCCAATGAGGCCCCGCGTGATCGGCCTGATGTTCTTCTGGCATCACCTTATAGGCGCGCTTGCCAGACGGCCGATCTTTTCCGCGAAGCCGGAGGTTGCCGCGCCGACGTGCCGATTTGCTTCGACGAAAGGCTGCGAGAAAAGGAATTTGGTATCCTCGACGGGCTGACGTCCGTGGGGATAGCCACTGCCGAGCCGCAACAAGCGGAGTTGCGCAGACTGCTTGGCAAATTCTACCATCGCCCGCCAGGAGGAGAAAGCTGGTGCGACGTCATTTTGCGACTGCGCTCAGTCATGGATACGATCGCGCTTCATCATGCGGATCAACATGTGATGATCTTCTCGCATCAAGTGGTCGTGCTATGTCTGCGTTACATCATCGAGGGCATGACCGAGGGCGACATATTGGAGATCGACCGGAAGGGCGACGTAGCCAATTGCGCGATCACAGAATATCTGTTCGATGCGGACAGAGGCAACGAGGGGAGCCTGTTCCTTAACCGATATAATGTCACTGCACCGATTAAACTTGAGGGCAAGTCTGTCACTCGCGCTCCTGACGCAATTGTGGGCGCCCGTGGATGAGCTGGCTTCCACTCGACAGGGGTTGGCTGGTGAGCCACCCGTTGCCTGCCATCGAGCAAGGATCCGACAAAAACAGCAGAGGCCGGGTGCTTATCGTGGGTGGTTCAGAGTTCGTCCCCGGGGCGATTCGCCTGACCGGCGAAGCGGCGCTCCGCGCGGGCGCTGGAAAGCTTCAAATGGCAACTGTGCGATCTGCAGCATTATCGCTAGGGGTGCTCGTCCCGGAGGCCGCTATGATTGCGCTTCCAAGCGACGCAGACGGAGACATCGCGCCTGAGGCCGCCGACATATTGTTGAGCCACATCACTGACTGTGACACCGTAGTTTTGGGACCAGGCATGGGCACTGCGACCGGCCCATGCCAATTTGTGACCGACGTCCTTAGTAAAATGTCGTTTACAGGCACCCTTATTCTCGACGCTGCCGCGCTCGTTGCGCTGCGTGGCTTTGATCCTTGCCGATTGCGGGCAAAAGGAGACATAATCTGTACGCCCCATCATGGGGAAATGGCCGCGCTCACCGGGCGGCCTATTGCAGACATAAAGGCCGCCCCCTCGGCAATAGCCCTTGAAGTGGCATCACGATGGAACGCGGTAATCCTGCTCAAGGGCGAGGTCACCTATATTGCGTCGCCGCAAGGCGACTGTCTCGTCTATCATGGCGATTGCGCAGGGCTCGGAACTGGCGGATCGGGCGATGTCCTCGCCGGCATCATAGGAGGCCTTGCGGCACGAGGTGCGCCTCCACTGGAAGCTGCTGCGTGGGGCGCTTGGCTTCACGGGCAGGCGGGCAATCAACTTACAGAGAAGACCGGCCAAGTCGGCTTTCTTGCACGGGAACTGTTGCCACTTATTCCGTCAATCATGGACAGTAAGGTCAGGAAGCACTGCTAGCCCTAACATTGGCTGCATGTCTAGATGTTCTCTACTTACCCGCATTCCACCTGATAGTACCCACGCCTGACCCAATATCATCAACGCTGCTGGATCCGACCTGTCGTCGCCACACGAAATCCCGGTTTCAGCGAAACAATCATCCCGGATGGGCTTGGGGATTTCATCCTGGGGATCATCACGTCCTTGGCTGCGGGACGGTGCAATAGCACATGTCAGCTTGCCTCAAGCAATACGGTCTTGCAAGACGATGTCCTCACCCAGATCCTACCATGGAATACGTGCACTGATACAATTTCAAGATTTCACGATAGCGTTTCACCTTGATATCATCTGTTCGATTGTTATCATCGCCTGAAGAGCAGCAAGATGAGACAGGCCTTGTGGTAAGTTTCCGAGAAAATGTCGGTCCTTTGGGTCGATCATTTCGGGATAAATGCCTGTTCCATGAGACAAATCATCCTGAAGCTTGGCGAGAACCGCTTGCGCCTGTTCGACATCCCCCAGCAACGCCCGGGCTTCCACCACCCAGAAACTGCAGGCCAGAAAACACCCTTCTTCCTTTTCCGCGCCGGTAAACCGGTAATGGAAGCTTCCAGCTCCTAGCTTGCGATCGATCGCATCCATCGTCTTTCTCAAGCGATCCTTGCCGTCGAAACCAAATCGCACGGCAAGAGCCAACGATGCATCGAGCTTGGTCGTGCCCGGGTAGAAAACATAAGCTCCCACATCGTCAGACCAGCAATTCTGGTCGATCCATTCCTCGATGCGGTCCCGCTCTCGTGACCAACGATCTCGACACGTAGTGGGCAACTGACCTTGGTCCGCCAGTTCGACAGCGCGGTTTAGAGCTTGCCAGCAGCTAATCTTTGACATGGTATAATGTTGCAGTTCGGGAAGTTCCCATATGCCGGAGTCCTTCTGCCTCCAAAGATCAGCACACTGATCCCCAAGCCGGGACAATGTCTGGGCGCTGCGCGTATCGAGAATGTTGCCCGCACGCACGAAGCGCGCTGCGGTCTCGAAAATGTCGCCAAAAATGCCATGTTGATGCTGATTATAGGCGCGATTTCCGACCACGACAGGTCGTGATGCCCTATAGCCTGGAACGTCGACCTCGCTGACGCCGTTCACCTCGCCTCCCGATAGCGCGTAGCATACCCGTGGACCAACCTGGTCTATCTGTTTGAGCAACCATGTGAACGCCGCTTTCGCCTCGGCCTGGGCCCCAATGCTCAGAAAAGCGTTGATCGTATATCCCGCATCCCGCAACCAGGCGAAACGATAATCCCAGTTTTTTCCGCCCCCCATCCGTTCAGGCAATGACGTCGTGGCGGCTGCGGCAATAGCGCCGCTCGGCGAATAAAGGAGAAGTTTGAGCGCCAGGCCATGGCGCAAAATCGCTTCATTGAAAGCTCCCCTTCTCTTGATCCTTTCGGTCCAGCTCCGCCATTCCCGATCCGAGATGTCGAGCCGCTCACTGATTTCATCGATGGAGGGCGCAACCAGCGGCTCATCTTCGCCCGCCACTATGGCGACTAACTCTTGGTTTCCAGCCTCGATGCGCAAGGTTGCCCTCATCTGCCTATCGTCCTGATCCTGAATGACAATCCCGGCGCTGTGGAGAAAGAGGCCCAGAACATGGCCGACATGGAAGACGTCATGTTCACCGATTTTCTGTACATAAGGCGATGCGTGTCCTGCGAGAGCGCTCAGGCAAAGCTGGATATCGAATTCGACAAAGCCATCGATGCCCTCGATGCGACGCGCGAGTTCGCACCAGGGCAGGCGACCCGCTGTGCCGCTGTTGAGTGATTCCACAAGCCTCGCCGAGCCAGTTGGCGTAACGAACAGGGTCTCGAGCACATTGCTCCCCTGACGATAGTTTCGTTCCACACTAAATGGCTCTTTGGGGGATATCGAGAAGTAGCCGCCCTCAACCGGGTCAAGGAGGCGATCAAAAAGCGGAGGCGAATCAAGATTTGGTACACACCACCAGTCGATCGATCCATCCGCGCCAGTCAGGGCAACCGAACGCCCATCACCTAGAGCTCCATAATATTCCAGTTGGAGAAACCCCTCCGTGCTGCGACTGATTTGGCCGGGAGATGTTGCGGTGGAAACGATGCTCTTATTCTCCTTACGGCTATAGCTCATGTCGGCGGTAACGCCCGCACAAGTGCACTGATCCATGTAAATTTGCAGATAAATCTTCGCTGATTGTGCCTATCAGCGCGGAACAAGAGCTGCCTCCTTTCGTAATTTCAGCGTCTTGCGCTCAGCGAAATGGCGCTTTCACTCACATTATAGGAGCATATATGGCAGACCGGCTCAGCATGCAGGATCCGCGGCATCAATATCCGCAGCCGCCCTTCCCCGAGCAACCCCAGCCTGCACCAGGTATCGCAGCCAGCATGAACCCCAAACCTGATCACGGCGAAGAAAGCTACATCGGCGCTGGTAAGCTGAAGGGCCGCAAAGCGCTCATCACCGGCGGAGATTCCGGCATTGGCCGCGCCGCTGCGATAGCCTATGCGCGCGAGGGTGCAGATGTCGCCATCTCCTATCTTCCGGATGAAGAAAATGACGCTCGGGAAGTTATCGCCCTCATTGAAGCAGAGGGCCGTACGGCAATTGCCCTTCCAGGGGATATCACGAGTGAAGAATGGTGTCGCACCCTTGTGGAAAAAACTGTTTCCGGTCTGGGCGGTCTCGACATTCTGGTGATCAATGCGGGACGACAACAATATCATGACAATGTCGGAGCGGTCAGCTCAGAGGATTTTGATAAAACGCTAAAAACCAACCTTTACGCGTTGCATTGGATCGCGCAGGCAGCAGTACCCCATATCCCCGCAGGTGGCGCGGTCATCACGACAGCCTCTGTTCAGGCATATGATCCATCCGACATACTGCTGGACTATGCGACGACGAAGGCGGGTATCGTTGCCTATACCAAGGCTCTTGCAAAGCAGCTTATTGAAAATGGTATCAGGGCGAACGTCGTGGCGCCCGGCCCATTCTGGACTGTGTTGCAGCCAAGTGGCGGACAGCCGCAGGAAAAGGTCAAGAAATTCGGTGAGCAGAGCCAGTTCGGACGGCCCGGACAACCCGTGGAAATCGCGCCTGTCTATGTTCTTCTGGCCTCTCAGGAAGGGAGTTATATCACAGGAGAGGTCTATGGTGTAACCGGCGGCGCCGGCATTGCCTGAAACTGGGCGCAATCGCTGATTTTAAGCTTTTCACACCGCCTTCCCTTCTAAGCGATCGGGGGTGTGGGCGCGCCTGACGGCGCGCCCACACCCCCGATCGCGCAATGCCCAGGCGACCGGCCATCTGCCCCCAAAAAGCTTAACTAATTTATGCGGCGCGAAGGCGCCGACATGCTCGGAACGGACATCCTGCTTATTCTTTGAAATACAGTGGCGTCGCCTTACATCAGCCTGCCTGGCTCAGACGATAAACGACAGCAAGATTTGCGCGCTTGCAGAAAAAAATGATTGAGCGTCAGGCTCCGAACGTCAAGCCATGCGTTACCGAGAAAACCGCTGAAGGAGTAGATCGATGACGATGACGATCAAAGACTTATCGCGCAAGATGAAGGAAATCGACTTCGCAATGCTCGCTACTCACACCGTAGGCGGACAAATCGGGGCGCGCCCGATGAGCAATAATCGCGAGGTGGATTATGATGGCGACGCCTGGTTCTTCACCGATGATAGTGCGCTCATGGTGAATGACATCCAAGCCAATCCCGATGTAAACCTTAGCTATCAAGGATCATCCGGGCTCTTTGGCCAACAGCCTTTCTTTCTCGCCGTTGAGGGGACTGCCTCCCTCATAAAAGACAAGACAGCATTCGAAGCGCACTGGACCAAAGGTCTGGAGCGCTGGTGGCCCGAAGGCATCGACACAGCCGGCCTTTTGCTAATCAGGGTATCGGGCAAGCGCGCCCACTATTGGGATGGCGAGGACGAGGGCGAGCTGGCGCTCGGCACACGGGCATGAATGAGCATCCTTCCCCTCGTCGAATGGCCAAGGCAGGTCTGGCCGTTGCCACCATTGTCATCGCTGTGATCATCATCATATTCTTGGCGCGGAATATTTGGCACAGTGAGGAATTGAAGGATGAGCAAATGACGGGAAACAACGTCGCTACAGAGCACACCGGCCCCTCTTACGACTAACAGCCCCTGACGAAATGGGGCTCGGCTTTTCCCAGGGTCGGTGTAGCCGAGCCCTCTCGTTTACGTAAGCAACCTGCAGCTTCTAGACAAAGCGGGTTTGGGTCTGAGGGATGGTCGTTGATATGCCAGCGCCGGCATGAAGACGAATTTCAGATCGACATCCGCAGGCAGCTCTCAGTTGAATAGGCCGCCTTTTTGACAATCCATCACTGCGAGCCATGCAGGCGGCGGGCTCAACGGTTGAGGTAGCGCTCTGCCCCGATTATCGCGCGCCCGGATTCCTTTTTTTCCGCTGAAACAATGGCGGTCACTGGGCGTTCGCATCTGAACAACCACTTGCAGGATCCAGGCATGAAAACACCCCAACGCAGGCTCTTGGAAAAAGCGGGCGTCGTGAAACCGAGTGATAGCTCTTCGCAAGCGGCTATGAAGATGTCGCTCGCAGAGACGGCCGGTCGCGCGGCTGTGACAGCAACGGTAACATTTGCCGTGGGATGGATCCTAAAAAAGATGTTTGAGAAAAATGTGAAGGAAGCTGCTCTTCAAAGCCCGCCGCGATCAAAGGCGTCCAGTGCTGCGCACACAGCGCCTGGAACCTACAGGTCGCCGGGCATCAAGTCCCCGCCAAGAAGCCAAGACGACAAAAGCTGAGGCTCTGTCACCGCTATCGTGTGAGCCACGCGTCTGCCTTGACCTGCCCCCACCGAGTGGACCGATTGGTTTGTTAGTGGATTAATCCCATCGCCGCCATATCCGGACGGAGGTGGAGCGAAGCGGAACCGGAGGCCGGATATGGCGGTGTTGCCGTTTCTGGTGCCGGTGGTCGGTATCCAAGGCTGCTGTGCGGGCGAACGGTGTTGTAATGCCGCCGCCATGCCTCGATCAGCACCTTGGCCTCCGCGAGGCTGTAGAAAATCTCGCCGTTGAGCAGTTCGTCGCGAAGCGACCCGTTGAAGCTTTCGTTATAGCCATTCTCCCATGGTGATCCCGGCGTGATGTAGAGTGTCTTCACGCCGATCTGGCCCAGCCATTTCTGGACGGCGGTCGCAATAAATTCGCTGCCATTATCGGACCGTATATGTGCAGGCGGACCGCGCGAGACGAACAGGTCGGCCAAGGCAGCCAGAACATCCTCATGCTTGAGCTGCCGTGCAACGATGAGCGCCAGGCATTCCCTGCTGGCCTCGTCGATGATCGTGAGGATGCGGAACTTGCGGCCATCATGCGTCCGCCCCTCGACGAAATCGTAGGCCCAGACATGTCCCGGATATTCGGGTCGTAGCCGGATGCATGAACCGTCATTGAGCCACAAGCGTCCCCGCTTTGACTGGCGCGGCGGAACCTTCAGCCCCTCACGCCGCCAGATCCGCTCAACCCGTTTATGGTTCACCGTCCATCCTGCATGACACAGTAATGCCGTCACCCGGCGATAGCCATAACGACCATATTGCTTCGCCAAAGCGACGATATCCTCTGTCAGTGCCTGTTCGTCATCCGCCCCGCGCGGCACCTTGCGCTGTGTCGATCGATGCTGACCCAGCACCCGGCATATCCGTCGCTCGGACACCGGAAGCTCTCGTCGTAAATGATCGATGCAGCGCCGCCGCCGCGCAGGGCTCAGAAGTTTCCCTTGGCAGCCTCCTGCAGGATCAGCTTGTCCAGCGTCAGGTCCGAAATCGCCCGGCGAAGACGCTGGTTCTCTTTCTCCAGATCCTTCATCCGCCGCGCTTGGTCGGTCTTCAGCCCGCCATATTCCTTGCGCCAGCGATAATAAGTCTGCTCGCTGACCCCGATCCGACGGCATGCTTCGGCGGTCGAAGTCCCCTGCGCCAGCACAATCTCAACTTCACGCAGCTTGCCGATGATCTCTTCCGGCTTGTGCTTCTTGAATGGCATCTGTCGTCCCTTTCGTGGTCCAGACTATCATAGTCTCTGGGCCACTCAGCAGGGGGCAGATCAGCCTCGGCGTTGTCTTCGAAAAATTTCACTTCGCCGCGATGTAAGCCCCTGCGCCTGGAGAAGGACCAGGGTCGAACTGCAGACAAACGCGAAACGTCGCGATCGAACATCTGGTAAAGCAAGAAGTGCAGAAAAGGCGCTTACAACCGACTGAGCCTGGATATATATTCGCCTGATATCCACTAGCGTCAGATGGCCTGGAGCGTCGACCTCCGCCCGCTTTGAGCGTTATTCGCCAGTAAAGTGTTCTACGCCGTCTTCGCTGAAAAAGCCTGCCATTTAATCCGGATTAGATTAAGTCGCGCGCCGGCGAGAGAATTGAATGTGGCTTCCATCATCATTTCCTAGCCGTTACTGATCTAGCTCAACGTGAGTTCAAAGCTAGGGTCACACCCTCACCTCTCAGTGCAGCTTTGGTTAATAGATAGGTTTGGTCTTCGGGGCTCATATTGTGACCGATGTGGCGTTCTTAAGTCGTTTGCCTGTCCCTGAGTTGTGTCCACGCTGTTACGAGTAGCGCCTCACGATGTCAGACGCAGATTCGGACCGGCACGGACTTAGCCGCCGGGACGTGGCTCTCCTGTGCATGATGTTCCAGCGGCATGAGCACATTTGCCTCAGGGTAATAGGCCCCGAGGCATCCAGACGGGATCTCATAGGGCGTCACTATAAGTCCATCCCGCCGGCGCTCGCGACCATCATTCGCGTCACTTGCAAGCGCCACGATCTGGCCAGCGACCAGGCCTTCACTTTCCATGTCAGCAGGGTTGATGAAAAGCACGTCGCGGGTGCCTTTTACGCCCCTGAAACGATCATGGTATCCATATATGGTGGTATTAAACTGATCGTTTGAGCGGAGTGTCATCAGACGAAAGCGGTGGGGTAGATCGGAAAAACCAGTCGCGCAAAGACCCGTTGGCACTTGAAAATGGGCTTTTTTGCTGGGCGTCATCCAGATGCGTTCTGATGCCTTATTCCCTTTCCAAAAGCCGCCCGGCGTGAAGAGGCGCGCCTCATAATCCTGGAAGATTTCAGGATAGGTGGCCTCGATCGCGGCCCGGATGCGGCTATAATCTGCTACCCAACTATCCCAGTCGAGATGCGGGTTGGGCGGCGTTATGCGTTTGGCGATTTCCGCGACGATGCAAGGTTCGGACAGAAGATGCTGGCTAGCAGGCGTTGCCTTACCCCGTGATCCGTGGATGCAGCTCGTCGAATCTTCGGTCGAAACCGCCTGCGGCCCGCTGGCCTGAACATCCTGCTCAATGCGCCCGAGACATGGGAGCAGAAATGTGTCGGCTCCAGCGAACAGGTGACTACGGTTGAGCTTGGTGGCGACTTGGACGGAAAGGTCGAGCCGCGGCCATGCCGCTTCCATCGCCTCCGTTTCAGGAACCGCGCGCAGGAAATTACCGCCTAGTGCCACCACCGCCTTGACCGAACCATCAATGACGCCGCGGCAGGTGCCTACGGTGTCGAGACCGTTTTCCGTTGGAGGATCGAAACCGTACAACTCCTTGAGTTTCTCGACCGGCGCGAGCTCTGTCTTCTCGGTGATTCCTACGGTCCGCTGTCCTTGAACGTTGGAGTGTCCCCGCACTGGTGTCGGGCCGGCACCGGGCTTGCCGATGTTGCCGCGCAGAAGGAGCAGATTCACCACCATCCGGACATTTTCTACGCCCTTTACATGCTGGGTGAGCCCCATGCCATATACCGCTAGCACCGCCTTTGCCTTGGAATAGACGCGCGCGGCCTGCTCGAGAGCGCCTCGCGACAGTCCGCTTTCTTCCTCGATCTCGGCCCAATCCATCGCTCGGACAGCGTCAGCAAAAAGCTGGAAATCCTCGCAATGCTGGATGATGAAATCATGATCGAGCACAAGGGGATCGCCCGCCGCATGAGCCGCATCGTCCCAGGCTATGATAAATTTCGCGATCCCCGCAATCGCCGCTATATCCCCGCCCGCTCTCACCTGATGATATTGGGTCGAGATGGAAGTCTCGCCGCCTGTCGCCATTTCAATTGGGTTTTGGGGATCGGTGAAGCGCTCAAGTCCCCTCTCCTTCAAGGGATTGAAGGTGATGATCTGGACCCCGCGCTTACGCGCTGCCCGTAGATCATGAAGCATGCGCGGCGCGTTCGAGCCCACATTCTGACCGAAAAAGAAGATCGCGTCGCAGTCCTCGAAGTCCTTGAGCTGGGTCGTGCCCACCGGCACGCCGATCGCTGCCTTGAGACCAACGGACGTCGATTCATGGCACATGTTCGAACTGTCGGGAAGGTTCTGGTTGCCGTACATTCGCGCCATCAGTCCATACATGTAGGAGGCTTCGAGACTGGTGCGCCCAGATGAGTAGAATGCCACAGATTTCGGATCCAGTTGCCGTAGCCTAATACCAATCGCGTCAAACGCCTCTTTCCATCCGCAGGCGATATATTTGTCGGTCGCTACATCGTAGCGTAGAGGATGGGTCAGGCGCCCATGCTGTTCCAGGTCGTAATCGCTCCACCCGCGCAGCTCAGTTAAACTATGGTCGGCAAAGAAGGCAGGCGTGGTACGATGCGTCGTCAGCTCCCAGGCGGTCGCCTTGGCGCCTTCCTCGCAAAACTCCGCGGGATGATGGTCAGCTGGCTTTGGCCAGGCACAGCTCACGCACATGAAACCGTCTGTCTTATTTTGCCGTGCCAGTTCGCGCAGCACTGGGGGCCTAACTCGCTCGCGCGGCAGGATGTCGGCCAGAGACCGAACCGAGCCCCAGCCGCCAGCTGGTCCCTCAAACGGCATAATCTCCGGATGGTCGGCGCGCTGCTTGGTCATGATCATCCTTTGCCTTGGGTCCGCTCGATCTACAGGGGTGGTAGCGCGGCAAACGTATCATGATCGCGAATGTTCAGGGCCAGATGCTGTCGGGTCAAGAAAATGACTGATGTAAATCAGCTTTGCGCATTTACGTGCTGAACGACCGGAACAGATGCAGGCAGGCGCGGGTTGCCCGCCTATCCCTGTAAGGAGAAACGCTATGGGCGATAGCCTGACGCCGGCACGCGATGACGCGCCGCTAAGCACATCCAAGCGCGCCGACAAGATTGAAGAGGCCACCGTGTCGCTGGTCGAGGCGAAAGGCGACACCCTTTTGGCCAAGACGGTCACTATTAACCGTCCGCGTCAGGTGCTCTATGACTTTTGGCGTGAGCTCGAAAATCTGCCCAGCTTCATGGAGAATGTTGAGCGGGTCGAAGCGGTAGGTGACGGTCGCTATCGCTGGGTCGTCAAGGCGCCAGCGGGTAAAAGTGTTGAATGGATTGCCGCAATCACGGAGGATCGACCGGGGGAGGTCATCGCCTGGGCGTCGGAAGACGGTGCGGATGTCGCTAATAGTGGCCGCATCGACTTTCGCGACGCGCCCGGCGGACGCGGCTCGTGGATAACGGCTACCATTCTCTATGATCCACCGGGCGGCATCATCGGCAAATTGGTGGCGAAGCTGTTCCAGCGCGAGCCCGCCATTCAGGCACGCCGCGATCTGCGTCGCTTCAAGCAATTGATGGAAACCGGCGAGGTCGCCACCAGCGCCCGCACCGCCACACAACTGGCCGAGGAGATGAACTGATGCGCGCCCTTACCTGGCATGGGAAGCATGATGTCCGCGTCGACACGGTGGATGATCCGGAAATCCTCAATCCCCGTGATGCGATCATAAAGATCACCTCGACCGCCATTTGCGGTTCCGACCTCCATCTTTACGATGGCTATATCCCCACGATGCAGGCCGGCGACATATTGGGCCATGAGTTCATGGGCGAGGTTGTGGAAACGGGCCCTAAATCGACCCTGCAAAGGGGGCAGCGTGTTGTCGTTCCCTTCACCATCGCTTGCGGCAGCTGTTTCCATTGCAGCAAGCATCAATATTCCGCCTGCGACAATGGCCTTCCCGCCGATAATCAGGATATCGCGCAGGCCGCCTATGGCCAGCCCATGTCCGGCCTCTTTGGCTATAGCCACATGACCGGCGGCTATGCGGGCGGTCAGGCCGAATATGTCCGCGTTCCCTTCTCCGACGTCGGCCCGATCGTCGTTCCCGATGGCGTCGATGACGACAAGGTATTGTTTCTATCCGACATCTTGCCGACCGGATGGCAGGCTGCAGAGAATGCCGGGATTGAACCTGGCGACACTGTGGCTGTCTGGGGCTGCGGCCCGGTCGGCCTCTTCTGCGTTCAGTCCGCCTTCTTGATGGGGGCCGAGCGCGTCATCGCAATCGATCATTTCCCCAACCGGCTGGATCTGGCCCGCAGGTTCGGCGCGGAAACGATCAATTATGAAGAGAGCAACACCTATGAAGCGCTGATGGAGATGACCGGCGGCATCGGCCCCGACGCCTGCATCGACGCCGTCGGGCTGGAGGCGCATGGCTTCTTCGCGGACAATGTCTGGGACCAGATCAAGGTGTCGACCTTTACCGGCACTGACCGGACGCACAGCATCCGGCAGGCGATCCTGGCGTGCCGCAAGGGCGGACGCGTATCGATGCCCGCGGTTTATGGCGGTTTCGTCGACAAGTTCCCGCTGGGTGCCTTCATGGAGAAAGGGCTGACGCTCAAAACCGGCCAGACCCACGTTCAACATTATATGCCCGCGCTGCTCGATGCGATCATGGAAGACAAGATCGATACGACCTTCCTCATCAGCCACCGCATGCCACTGGAACAGGCCGCGGAAGGCTACAAGATGTTCCATGACAAGCAGAATGAAGTGACCAAGATCGTGTTGAAGCCCGGCCTGGACCTGCAACCAACAATCTAAGGAAAACGAGCCATGGCATCACCCAAATTCGCGATCGTCACCGGCGCATCCACTGGCATAGGCTTTGAACTCGCGCATCTCGCTGCGCAAAATGGCTATGACCTGCTGGTCGCAGCGGACGAGCCGCTGATCGATGCCGCGGCCACCGACTTCCGCCGCCACGGCGTGGAAGTCCAGACGGTGGTGGCCGATCTGTCGACGCTGGAAGGCGTAGACAGGCTGCTGGCCGCCACCCATGGCCGGTCAGTCGACCTCCTTTGCGCCAATGCAGGCAGAGGGCTGGGCCATGGTTTTCTCGACCAGCAGGTCGCCGACTGGCGCCGGGTGATCGACACAAACATCACCGGCACACTCTATTTGTTGCACACTCTGCTCAAATCCATGGTCGATCGGAATGCAGGCAAAGTCCTCATCACCGGATCGATTGCCGGCTTTATCCCCGGCAGTTTCCAGGCTGTCTATAACGGCAGCAAGGCATTCATCGACAGCTTCGCCGATGCGATCCGCAACGAGATCAAGGATGCCAAAGGCGTCACCGTCACTAACCTGATGCCCGGCCCAACGGAAACCGAATTCTTTGATCGTGCCGAAATGCAGGACACCAGCGTCGGCACCCAGCAAAAGGACGATCCGGCCAAGGTCGCTCAGGACGGCTGGGACGCACTGATGGCCGGAAAGGCGCATGTCATATCGGGCTGGAAGAACAAGCTCCAGGCTGCCGCAGCCCATGTGACCCCAGCCAATATTCTGGCGGAACAGCATCGCAAGATGGCAGAACCTGGATCAGGAGGAGAGCAATGACCGAAAAAAAACCCGATCCTCGGGAAGACTCCGAAACGCCGCGCGGACCGCTTGGCGACCCATTGCCAGGGCGCGAAAAGGCAGACCCCCGGACCGGCGGCGCTCAGAAACAGGAGGACGTCGACGACCGGCCCAATGTCGGCACGGTAAAACCCGATGACTATCCTCAGGCCGACAGAGAATCGTCACGTCCTTGATTGGCGTGCCGAGGCCCCCGCAGCCCCGGCGACTTAGTGACGCCTTCCATAGCGCTTGGAGAAATATCAAATGATCACGCCCGTCCGATACTCCCCCGATGTGGAACGGATAGAGCCCGACGAGGCAGAAACCCTGGCAGGGCTTGAAAAGCAATTTCACAAGATCCTGGACATTACTTCGCGTGATTACGGCCATGCCGTCAGAGCCGTCCATGCCAAAGGCCATGGATTGGTGAAGGGGCGGCTGGCAATAGCGCCGGATCTGCCCAAAGAACTCGCTCAGGGGCTGTTCGGCAATGCGGGTGACTATGAAGCTATTGTGCGCTTTTCGACAAATGCGGGCGATATTCTCGACGATTCTGTCCGCCTTCCTCGCGGCATCGCACTTAAGATCCTGAACGTGAGTGGCGACCGTTTAACAGGCAGCGAGGACAAGACAACCCAAGACTTCATCATGGTAAATTCGCCAGCATTTGCTGCCCCAAATCCCAAGAAATTTCTAGGCAATCTCAAACTGCTGGCGACCACGACTGATAAGGCCGAAGCAGGAAAGAAGCTACTCTCCGCAATGCTGCGCGGATTTGAGGCGACGTTGGAAGCCGTCGGCACGCAGTCAGCCATGCTGACTACGCTTGGTGGTGCAAGGCCAGTCCATCCTTTGGGCGCCACCTACTTTAGCCAGACCCCCTTTCGCTTCGGAGACTATATCGCGAAATTCTCGCTCGCTCCGATCGGCGATAACATAGCTTTGAGTGACGAGGACATTCGTGCGACCGGCCGTCCGGATGCAATCCGAGAAGATTTGACTGCAAGTCTGCTCCAGGCCGGCGCGAAATGGGAGTTGCAAGTTCAACTCTGCACTGATCTCGAAAGGATGCCGATCGAAGATGCTTCGATCGTCTGGAGCGAGGCGGAAAGTCCTTTCCGGACCGTCGCGATATTAACCGTTCCACCACAACCAGGATGGAACTATGGATCAAGCGAAGAAGCGGAAGATCGTCTGTCGTTCAGTCCTTGGCATGGCCTTGCCGCGCACAGGCCATTGGGCGGGGTCAATCGGGTGCGACAGGACAGCTATCGTCACTCTGCAAACTATCGGAGCCGGTTCAACGGCTGCCCGCTACATGAGCCAGCAAGCCTCGAAAATGTCGAAATCTAACTATATTGGCATTAGGGAAGCAATGTCGGGAAGTGGTGAAAAATGCTACCAAAATCATATTCAGCAATCGCGACAAAACCGCCATAGCAAGTCGTGATTTGGTCCGCATCCGGGTAATAACCTTCGACATGGTCGAATTGAAGAGATCATGGCGGTCTCCAAGAGTTGACAGACCAACGCACTGTGATGCCGGGTTCAGTCAAAGCCCAATCGAACTAGCGCAAAACGTCGAAGCCAGCCCCCTGCCCGTTCAGCCAACGTAAGCTGCCCCATGAAACACTATTTATATTCTGCAGCAGCTCTACGGCCGTGCAAACAGCGTTGGTCGCATTGCCATTTTTCCCGCTTCAAAGCTGAGCCTGTATAAACTGATCGAGCTCGGTGGTCAGAAACAGATTTCAATGTGCGATCGGGCAAGCGGGCGCGGATAGATAGCCTGCCAGCCCGCAGCAGCAAATGTCATTTTGGGTGAAAGCGGGCTAAGATCTCAACTGCTACTTTGCCTTCCGGCGTTATTTTCGATCGTCAGACCTCGTCCGATGCCATCACATCTGCAGATTTGTTTTGCGAGGGTAACGAGGAACCGGCACCTCGCCAGAACGTTATCGAAATTCTCGATCGAAGGCCAAAGGTATGAATATGTCTGACGGTGCTGCAATGGAAACACCGAGGCTTTCGGACAAGGAATTCAAGTCAGAACTTGCCCGTGTCATTCCTCAGCTGCGCGCCTTCGGCCGCAGCCTTTGCGGAAATGCAGACGCCGCAGATGATCTTGTTCAGGAAACGATGCTGAAGGCCTGGCGCGCGCGCGACCGTTATATCGCTGGTACGAATTTCCGCGCCTGGACCTTTGTCATCCTGCGTAACCATTTCCTCAGTGATACGCGCCGCAAGCGTTTTGTGGGTGATTGGGATGATCTGGTCGCCGAACGCGTGTTGGCAGCCCCAGCCGGGCAGGACAGTTCTGTCGAACTTCGTGATACCATGCGGGCACTCACTCAGTTGCCCGTCCCGCAGCGCGAAGCCCTAATTTTGGTGGGTGCTGGCGGCATTTCTTATGAGGAGGCCGCCGAGATCGCTGGGGTAGCTGTTGGAACTATCAAAAGCCGGGTCGCTCGAGCACGTATCGCTCTGGAAGCGATCCTGAATAGCGGCAACCTTGATGGACAGCGAAGCGAGGTCGACTGCAAAACCGATGCCGTCATATCAATTTTTGCTTATATTGAAGAAATTCAGTCACGCCAAACCGAAGTGATCAAGTCAGACAGATACTCAGCCTTGACGACAGCCGCCTGATCAATTCGAAGCAACGTCCAGCTTGCTTCACCGCGCCCTTCTAAGCGCTTGATAAGCTGGTATCCTGCCGATCGCCAGCAGAACACCCTGCCATGCCCAAGGTCCATCGATCCGATAAAGGGCATTAAATGAAGGCCTGCTTGGCAGATGGGCTATGACAGTCGCGCAATTGGCGGTTTCAAGCCAGCCAATGATATAGCGCTATCAACCACTATCAGGACGATCAGCGTGACCGCGACAAGTTTCATGGTCTCGCCTGATCAGGTTGATGCGATCGCTACCCGTGCCGAACCGACCGGTGTCGACATAAACGAAATTGCTCTCGGGATAATAGCCGACCTCGCCAGCTAGCAGCGAAAGCGCCACTTATGAAGGTTCGCGAGGTTTGATGTCGAACGCCTTGCCCAATATATGCGGGCTCTTGGACGCGAGGCTCTAGGTGGTGTGGACACTTATCTGAGCCATAGGACGGTAGCGGCGAGTGTTACGACGGCAAGGTAGTTTCGAGCGGTTTTTTCGAAGCGTGTGGCGACACGCCGGAACTGCTTGAGTTTGCTGAAGCAGCATTCAACGAGATGGCGCTGGGCGTAGAGATCTTTGTCGAGCGGATGTTTGCGGGCGCGCGACGGGTTGCTGGGGATGACAGCGACAGCACCCTTTGCAGCGATGGCCTGCCGGAAGTGATCGGCATCGTAGGCTGTATCGGCCATGATGACCTTGGCTGGCAGTCCATCGATCAGCGGTGCGGCTTGCGGCACATCGCCGCGATGACCGGCGGTGAGAGCGAACCGGACCGGGCAGCCCAGCCCGCGAACAGCAAGGTGGATCTTGGTGCTCAGGCCACCGCGCGAACGGCCAATGGCTTGATCTTCAGCCCCCCTTTTTTGGCCCCCGCCGCATGTTGATGGGCACGAACCACGGTAGAATCGACGATCAGATATTCGAAGTCCGGATCATCGGACATCGCCTCGAATATCCGCCACCATACGCCCTTCGCGCTCCATCGGCTGAAACGCCGGAAAACGCTATTCCAGTCCCCAAACACTTCTGGAAGGTCGCGCCAGGGGGCGCCCGTCCGCACGATCCAGAGCACAGCCTCAACGAACATCCGGTTGTCCCGGCCCGTCGAACCTTTCTGATCAGGACGCCCGATGATCAGCGGCGCCATCCGCTCCCACGACGCATCGCTCAGCACCAATCGATCCATCACACCCAAAGCCGCCTCCAAAAGACAGCCTTGAATCAGACTTCACCGTAAATGGAAATCCTTAGAGTCCACACCACCTAGGGTCTACGCTTCAACCGATCAGGAGGCCTTTTCCCTCTCATGCCGACAGCGCAGCCACCCCGGCTAAGATCCGGCCAGCGATCGATGCCACTCCGTAAATGCGCGGCTCGGCGAAATAATGGCTGGCCCACATACCGATGCCCGCGATCGCACGACCGAGGAGCGCCGCGCTATCCTCAAACAGAAGGCTGAAGCCGGCTGGATCTTTCGACCGCCACCCGATGCATGGGGAATGCCGAGTTCAACCCATTTTGCTGATCAGCCAAGTGCGTCCCTGCGCACCCAAAGGCTTACCGAGCCAGGTGTCATCCGCACAGTTAGCTTACCCGCCGCGTCAGCGATGCGCTCCTCGCCGCAATGCCCACGAAAATCTACAAACGCCGCGTCGGCATGACTGCTGCCCAGATCCACGGTCTTTTCCATGCCGTCACGGTTGGCGAGAATGAGGACGGCGCCGGGCTGCGCGTCCGTACCATGTCGCACGACCATGAGGCAGTGCGGATCGTCGAAAACGTCTGTCTGCACGCCGTGGGCGAAGCGATTGCGGGCTTCAACGAGACGCGGCAGGCAGTCGACGGGGGCAATCACTATGTCATGCATCTCTCCGTCACCACCTTTGTCACAGTAGCGCGCGCCGTAGAGGTCGGGATGGAAGAGGCAGGGCGTACCTCGCTCCCGCATAAGGATCAGCGCATAGGCGTGGGGCTTGAACCAGTCCTCGACCGGCGCCTCTAGCGCTTGCAGCGGCTGAGTGTCATGATTGCCCACGATCATCACCGCATGATCTGGCATGGCTTCGACGAGCGTACCGTCGAACAGGGTCCGAAGGTCGAATTCGCCGCCGGCGCGCGAGGCTTCGTAAAAGCGATGATGTAATGCAACGTCGAACAACATCAATTGCCGATCAACCTGCTCGAGATACTGGCCCAGCGCCGCCATGTCGGGATGCCAATATTCAGCTACCACGAAAAGCTCGGGATCGACGCTCTCACGCATATGGCCAACCCAGTCGCGGAAGAACCAGGCGGGGATATGTTTGGCAGCATCAAGACGGAAGCCATTGCACGGCACCTGCTCGGCAAGCCACCGCCCCCAATATTTCAGTTCCTCATAAACAGCGTTGTTCCTAAATTCGACGTCGGCACCCATAAGATAATCATAGTTGCCATTCTCGCCATCGACCTCGTCATGCCATTCTCCGTCTCCATAGTCGTTGACGAGACGGAAGACCCCATCCTCGTCCGGTCCTTCGACATGATCCACACCCGTGAAGCATCGACTGTCCCAGACGAACTGCGAATATTGCCCTTGCCGGGCGGGAAAGGTGAAGCGTGTCCAGGCATGAGCTTCAAAAGCATCTTCCTCGATCTGAGTGCGATCATCAGGGTTCGTGCGGCGCACGCGGACGGGCTCAATCTCGTCTGCGCCGATCTTGTGGTTGAAGACGACGTCATGGATCACGCCGATCCCGGCGTCACGCAGGGCTTGGGTTGCGCTTTCGAGCTTGGACCGGTCCCCATAGCGGGTTGCGATCGAACCCTTTTGATCAAATTCGCCAAGATCGAACAAATCGTAGCTATCGTAGCCTACGGACTGCTGACCCGAAGCGCCTTTATATGCAGGTGGGAGCCAGACATCAGTCACGCCCATGGTAGCACGCTCAGCAGAAGCCCTCGCCAGCTCGTTCCAGAGCGAACCGTCGGCAGGATAATACCAGTGAAAGAATTGGAGCAGCGTGCGAGAAGCCATGGAAAATCCTTGGTCAGAGGCCGCCAGTTAACGAGCAGCAAATGCGTCATTTGCAGTGCACCAAAAAATCTCGCTGATCTGCATCAAGCGTCGCATCTATTATGAACGCTGAGCATTTACCTTCCGCTGCCTATTGCGGCATCGCATGGAGGGTTTCTTGCAGAACAACCTTGATGATCGCATTCGCGAGCGGGCACACGCCATCTGGGAAGCGCAGGGACATCCCGATGGGCTCGCCGAGGAACATTGGCGTCAGGCCACGGAGGAAGTGACGCAAGTAGATAGGCTGGCCGAACTTCCCCCTCCCCTCGCTACCGGAGCAGCGGCACACGCACTCACCAAGGCAAGGCCGCCGAAATCCAAGGTCTGAACCGGTTGGATGTTGCCCGTTGCCTTCAGGACAGGACCAGCGCTGTTGAACTCGCATCCAGACCGCCTCGAGGGCGGCTCACCCTATCCGCTGGGCGCGAGCTTTGACGGGCTCGGCGTAAATTTCGCGATTTTTTCCGCCAATGCCGATCGGATCGAACTTTGCCTGTTCGATCCTGGAGGTCGAAAGGAAGTCTCGCGGCTAACTCTACCGGAATGTACCGACGAGGTCTGGCATGGCTATCTGCCTGATGCGCGGCCCGGGCTTGTCTATGGCTACAGGGTTTATGGCCCCTACGCCCCTGAACGAGGCCATCGCTTCAATCCCAACAAGCTGCTGCTCGATCCCTATGCGCGCCGGCTGTCAGGCAGCATAAGATGGAATGACGTGCTGCACGGTTACCCCGTTCGTGGCCGGCGCAAAGATTTGGGCTTTGACCGGCGTGACAGCGCCAACGCCATGCCAAAAGCCGTCGTCACCCATGACAGTTTCGACTGGTCGCGCGATGTCCGACCCAACGTCCCCTGGTCAGAGACAGTGATTTACGAGGCCCATGCCAAGGGCCTGACTAAACTCTTTGAAGCAGCGCCCGCGAAGGAACGTGGCACGTTCGCCGCGCTCGCGCACCCTAAGGTCATCGACCATATGAAGCGCCTCGGCATCACCACGCTCGAACTGATGCCGATCCATGCCTTTACGCAGGACAGGTTCCTGCTTGAAAAGGGCTTGCGAAACTATTGGGGCTATAACAGCCTTAGCTTTTTCGCGCCCGAACCAAGCTATTTTTCCAGCGAGAACCATGACGAATTGCGCATCGCAGTGCGACGCCTGCACGCAGCCGGAATCGAAGTGATCCTCGATGTCGTCTATAATCATAGTAGCGAAGGTAGCGAGCTCGGCCCGACATTGTCCTGGCGCGGCATCGACAATGCGACCTACTACCGTCTGCTGCCCGACGACCCGCGCTATTGTCTCAACGATACCGGCACCGGCAACACCTTCAAACTCACCCACGCCCGGGTCATTCAGATGGTGGCGGACTCGTTGCGCTACTGGGCAACCAGCTTCGGGGTCGACGGTTTTCGGTTTGACCTTGGGCTGACGCTAGGTCGCACCGATCATGGCTTTGATCCCAATGCCGGTTTCTTTGACGTGCTGCGACAGGATCCAGTGCTCGGACGCCTCAAGCTTATCACCGAACCATGGGATGTGGGCATGGGCGGCTATCAGCTTGGCAATTTCCCGCCTGGCTTTGCCGAATGGAACGACAAATATCGTGATACTGCGCGGCGTTTTTGGCGCGGCGATCCCGGGCAACGGGCCGATCTGCCCTTTGCCCCGACCGAGGCCTATGGCAGCCCGGCGGACCTGCGCGCGCTGATCGACGCCGCGCATGATTTGGGCCTCATGATCTTCCTCGACGTCGTCTATAATCATTTCGGTCCGGACGGCAATTATCTGGGGGCCTATGCCGGATCCTTCTTCCATGCCGAACAACATACGCCCTGGGGCGGCTCGATCGCGGTCGATCGGCCAGAGGTCGCAAGCTACTTTCGCGAAAATGCGCTGATGTGGCTCAACGATTATGGTTTTGACGGACTTCGCTTCGATGCGGTCCATGCGATAGATGATGATGTCTTCCTCGATGCCCTCGCGCGCGACATCCACGCGGCGACACCGGGTCGCCATATCCACCTTATGTTGGAAAATGAACGCAACGATGCCGGGCACCTGGGGCCGGGGAAATATGCTGCGCAGTGGAACGACGATTTCCATAATGTCATGCATGTTCTGCTCACCGGCGAGGCCGACGCCTATTATGAGGATTTTGCGCAGAGCCCCGCGCAAAAGCTGGCCCGCTGCCTGTCAGAAGGCTTCATCTATCAGGGCGAGCCTTCGCCCCATCAAGAAGGCAAACCGCGCGGCACACCAAGTGCCCATTTGTCCCCCACAGCATTCATCTCTTTCCTCCAGAACCATGACCAGACCGGGAACCGCGCACTTGGCGAACGGCTGATCACGTTGACCTCGTGCAAACGTCTGAAGGCGGCGGCTGCGCTTCTGTTGCTGATGCCGCAAATCCCTCTGCTTTTCATGGGTGAGGAGGTCGGCGCGCAGAGCCCGTTCCTCTTCTTCACCGACTTTCATGATGATCTCGCCGACGCCGTGCGCGAGGGCCGGCGGCGCGAGTTCATGGGCTTCACCGCCTTCGCTAGCGAGGAGGCGCGCGCGCATATTCCTGATCCCAATTCGCCAGATACCTTCGAGAGGGCAAGCGTCGTCGAAGGGCCCCACGCCGGCGACTGGTGCGGATTCTACCAGTCGTTGTTGACGCTTCGGCGCGAGCAGATCGTTCCAGGCCTCGCTGGCGTCCGCGCCCGCGAGGCAAGCGCATTGTCCAAGGCAGCCGTCCAAGCGTCTTGGACCCTAGGAGACGGCCGCCTTCTCGCCATCCTTATCAATCTGGGTGACACAGCCGTCAGCGCGCCCCTTTGCACGGAGCCCCTTTTTGCGACCGGGCAGCCGGGAGCACCCGCCTCATGTGCCTGCTGGGTCCAGGCGCCATGAGCGCCTTGCTTCACGAGTTGGCACAAGAAGCAGGTATCGCGCGCCTCTGGACCGATTCGAACGGCCAAGAACAGGTCGTGACTGACGAGAATTTGCGTGCGATCCTCGCAGCACTGGGATATCCGGCAAGTGACGATGCGACGATCGCCGTCGCACGCGAGACACTGCACCAGCAACGGCCGCTCCCCCCTTCATTAATCACGGTTGACTGCGGCGCGCCGCTCCCCATGCTCGAAGGCGCGCTTGGCCTTCGCTACGAGACGGGCGAAGCTATTGAACTTAATATCGATCAGGGTCTGTCCCGGCCCGGCTACTATCATGCCGACTATGAAGACGGCACAATCTTGATAGCAGCCGCGCCTGCGCGCTGTCCCGCTATCAAGCAGCGCATCTGGGGTGTCACCATTCAGATACCTTCCCTGCGCGGCGAAAACAAAGACTTTGGCGATTTTGGCCTGCTTGCCGATGCCGTTGCAAAGCTTGGAGCCTGCGGCGCCGACGCCATCGCGCTCAGCCCGGTGCACGCCCTAGCGCTTACCGAACCGGGCCGCTTCTCACCCTATTCGCCGTCGAGCCGCGTCGCTCTTAATGCCTTGCTGGCCCCCGCTGACAGGCCCGGCGTCGCAGCGGCCAGCGACTTGATCGACTGGGAGGTCGCTGGCCCCCTTAAGCTGACCGCGCTACGTGACGAATTCAACCTCAGCGCAGATGACGGACGCGACGAGACCGCGTTCGAGCGCTTCCTTCAGAAGAAGGCGCACGCTGGACTGGAGAGTGTGCAATGCGCTGCTCGGCAAGCCGGTATGGCTATTGGTCTCATCGCCGACCTTGCGGTAGGCGTCGATCCGCTCGGAGCGGAAGTCTGCGGCGATCCGGGCGCATTTCTTCATGGGATGAGCATCGGGGCACCGCCCGACCCGCTCGGACCGCGCGGCCAGGACTGGGGCCTCACAAGCTACAGTCCCCGAGGCCTTGCCGAACGGGGATTTGCGCCTTTCATAGCTATGTTACGAGCCAATCTGCCGCGAGGCGGGGGCATCCGGATCGATCATGCATTCGGCTTGCAGAGGCTTTGGGTGATACCTAAAGGGCACCCGGCATCCGAAGGCGCCTACCTAGCCTATCCCTTCTCCGACATGCTCCGCCTGCTTAAGCTAGAAGCCTGGCGCGCTGGCGCAATCGTCGTAGCGGAGGATCTCGGCACTCGGCCGCCCGGCTTTGGCGAAGCGCTCGAAGCTGCGGGTATCTACGGTATGACGGTGCTGCCGTTTGCCCGCGATCAGAATGGGTTCGTGGACAACTCCAGCTACCCGCAGACTTCCGTCGCTATGAGCGGCACCCATGATGTGGCGACGATCGCGGGGTGGTGGACTGGACGCGATCTTGACTGGAACCGAAAGCTCGACCGTGGCGGAGAAACGAGGAGCGAGCGAGCAGAAGGCCGCCGCGCTCTGTGGGCGGCGATCGGGGCGGGCAAGCCGCAACCTGCCGACGATGATCCGGCACCCGTCATCGAGCAGGCTCTGATCTTTCTGGCCATGTCCCGCGCACCGTTGCTGCTGGTGCCAATGGAGGATTTGGTAGGCCTTGTCGATCAGCCCAATCTTCCGGGCACCACGGTCGAGCATCCCAACTGGCGCCGCCGCCTTCCCGCTCGCATCGAGACCCTCCTCACGCGACCCGATGTAAAGCGCCGCATCGCCCGCCTGACAAGGGCTCGCCCGAATGAGAGCCCGCGACAAAGGAAGCCCGCATGACGCCACGCGCAACTTACCGGGTGCAACTCACCAGCGATTTTCCGTTCGCAGCGGCCGAGGCGATTGTCCCTTATCTGGCGGATCTTGGCGTTAGTCATCTCTACGCCTCCCCAATCACGACCGCGCGACGCGGATCGACCCATGGCTATGACGTGGTCGATCCCACATGCATAAATCCAGAACTGGGCGGAGAAGAGGGCTTTCGCAGTCTCGTGGCTAACCTCCGCGCTCATGAAATGGGCATCATCATCGATATCGTTCCTAATCACATGGGCGTCGCGGGCGGCGAGAACCCATGGTGGAATGATGTTTTGCGGCTTGGCCGCGCCAGTTCATTTGCCCGTTTTTTCGATATCGACTGGAACGGTCCGCTTGCGCTTCCCATTCTGGGAGAGCCCTTGGCAGACGTCATTGAGCATGGCGATCTGATTCTGGGATCGCATGGCGAGCCGCATTTGCTTCTCTATGGCGATCAAAAATTGCCGCTGCGCCCCGACGGGCCGCAGGATGGTGACATCGCAGCGATCGTACGGGCGCAACATTATTTACTCCTACACTGGCGCGCGGCCAATGATCGGCTGAACTGGCGCCGTTTCTTCTCGATCAATGAGCTTGCCGGCCTCAGGGTCGAAGATCCTTCTGTCTTCGAGGTGACCCACGCGCTCTATTTTCGCCTCTATGAGGATGGTTTGATAGACGGTTTGCGGATAGACCATGTCGATGGGCTGACCGACCCGGCCGGTTATTGCCGCAAGCTGCGCGCCCGAATGGACGCCATCCGTCCGGGTGCTACCATCCTTGTTGAAAAGATACTGGGTGACCAAGAGCAGCTGTCGACCGACTGGGGCGTCGATGGCACCACTGGCTATGACTTCATGCGCGATGTCATGGCGCTGCTTCATGAACCTGCGGGTGAAGCGCCACTGGGCGAGCTCTGGACCGCTCTCGATCCGGACCAATCGGACATCCGGACCGTCCTCCTCAAGTCTAGACGTGATATGCTCGAGTGGCAGTTCGAGGCGCAGCTAAGTGCCTGCGTCCTCGCCTTCGAGGCGCTCGCGCAAAGGACCGAAAGCCCAGCACTGGAAGACTTTACGACCGCCATGCTGCGCCGAGCAATCACCTGCCTGCTCCAGGTTTTTCCGGTCTACCGCACCTATGGGGATGGGCGCTCTGCGCCGTCAGGCGATGAGGCCGCACGAACAGAAGCGTGGGAGGCCATTCAGCCTCTTCTCCCCCCCGGCGAAGCACCCGTCGCGCGGCAGATCCTGGCATGGCTTGCTGGAGATGGCCCGGGCGACCCGGACCTGGCCGCCGAGGCCGTGCGTCGTTTCCAACAACTTTCGGCGCCCATCGCGGCGAAGGGTGTGGAAGATACCGCCTTCTATCGCCGCGCCCCGCTACTATCGGCCAATGAGGTCGGATCGCTGCCCGAACAATTTGCCATCCCTCCAGCCGAATTTCACCGCCGGGCAATGGATCGCGCACGGGATTTCCCAGCAGCTTTGCTCGCCACCGCGACGCATGACCATAAGCGCGGCGAGGACGGCCGTGCGCGGATCGCAGTCCTGAGCGGCATACCAGATTTGTGGCGGCAAACTGTCGAGCGCTGGAGCCATATAGCCCAAGGTCATGGTGCCTGCGTCCATCCAGCCGACCGATATCAGCTTTTCCAGACCATTTTGGGCGCCTGGCCTAGCCAAACCGACCAATCATCCTTTCTCAGCCGGATCCAGGCGTGGCAACTCAAATTACTCAGGGAAGCGCGCCTGCGCTCCAGCTGGGAAGCACCTCGACTGGATTATGAACGTGACGCGACACGACTTGTCGACAGTCTCCTAGGAGATCCGGTATTTACGGCCGACCTCAATCGCTTCGTCGGCCAGATCGCGCCAGCCGCCAGAATCATCAGTCTGGCGCAGACTGTACTCAAATTCTGCCTTCCAGGAATCCCGGACATTTTTCAGGGATGTGAGTTGCCCGACCTCAGCCTTGTCGATCCGGACAATCGGCGGGACGTCGACTATCAATTCCGACAGATGCAGCTGTCCGACACAGATGGCCCCCGTGACCCCAAGTTCGACCTTGTTCGCCGACTGCTGACGATACGCCGCGAAAATGCACCTCTGTTTGCAGCTGGCAGCTATGAGCCGGTACTCGTCGAGGGACCGCTTGCCGGCCACATTCTGGCCTTTACTCGACTCCATGAGCAGCGCCGGCTCACATGCGCCGTCGTCATTCGCTCGGCAGCACTCGTAATTGCCTATGGCGGCCTCCCTCCCCCGTCCTTCTGGCAGGACACCTGTCTACGGCTCGATCAGCCTCTGCTGGCGCGCGAAATATTTGCGCGCGACCCCTTTCTTATTAACCTCGATAAAGTTGCGAAATAAATGCGGAACAACCGCTTGGACAACGCGTCTCCGTCAAGGCTCTTTATTGGCCGAAATGGGAGATGCTCGTGGTATTTGAGTCCCGAACGCTTGAATGGTTCGCTGCCCGCGTCGACACAATCGAGCTGCGCTGCAATGCTCATCGCGATATGCATACAACCGTAGCGCGGCATCTGCTCGACCGTGAACGCCGGGGAGAGAAAATCCTGTTCGAGAGCGAAAACGCGCGCCAGCAATGCGTCGACAGCGATATCCTATGGGAGCTGAGTCTCCGTCATATCGATGGGCAGCAAGTGCATGTGGCGTCGGCGAAATTCGAGAATTGTGTGTTACTACTCCAGAAGGTTGATCGACTTTACATTTCACAAGCTGCCGCAGCCTGAGTAGCTGGCACGGGCAGTCTTGCATCAGAGGCCTCTTGGATAGCTCCATTTTGCCACCGACGTCTTCCCGAGGCCGGCGAATTCAACCCTTAAACTTGTCGTAGCTCGGCTGTGGGTTCCGATAATCAAAGGACTGAAAAACAACAGATATGGGAAGGCATCCAGCTTGCTCGTCGCTCAGTCATAACCCTGATCGAGCGACTTGGCATGGGTGCCGTCCGTCGGCATCCGTGCAGCCATTCAACTGGAGGCTTAAGCAGCAGCCCGTAAGCCGCCCGCCATCTGCGGTTGGTAGCCGACATGGCCTTGTTTTACGCGCGACAATATCGTCGACATATGACCATTGACTATTTCAATTGGACGCTGGCTTTTTCCAAGACCCTTTTTCCGAGCCGGCTCGACGGCTTGGCGCTCCCGTCGTTCTACTTTTTCCGCCCGCGAGCGCTTCAGAAAGCAACGAGTTGCGCTTGGAACGTTCTGCAGCGGAAGACTCCAACCCGGCATAGAAGGCATCCCGCTACCTTCTGACCTTTCACCCACGGAGCAACGCAATTGGAAGATGTCGCTGCCTGGATTGCGCCTGTGGCTACAATGATCGCGGCAATGATGACCGCTGCCAATCTTGGCGCGCGCGTAACCGGATGGGGTTTTATTGTCTTCACCGTAGGATCCATCGCTTGGTCGATCGTGGGCTTTTCATCGAACCAGACCAATCTTCTTGCCACTAACGGCTTCCTCACACTTGTTAATCTGTTGGGGGTGTGGCGGTGGCTCGGGCGCCAGCGCGCCTATGAAGATGGTGGCAAGTCCGCTGCGGAAGCCAGCCGCATATCGCCTTTTCCAACACTCTTCACCGCCACCGGCATCGCCGGTATGCCGGTCACCGCGTGCGACGGAGAGACTGTTGGTAATGCCGTCGAGGCGCTGGTGACCTGCAAGGATGGTCATGTCAGCTATGTCGTCGTTGCCTCGAGCGGGATTGGCGGCATCGGTGAAGCGCTGCGTGCGGTTGCGCGCGCCGAGATAGATTTTGCCTGCGACAGGCTTACCCTACGTCATTCACTCCAATGGTTCGAGGCTCTGCCCGTGCTTGCCGACGCTGACTGGCCAGCCGCGCCCGGACACATCACGAATGAGGACGCGCCATGACTGCAAAACGCGGATTGGGCGAGACTGTGTTGCAGCTTCTCGGATCGCCAGATGAGAACGACCTCCTGTATATGGCTGACGACGAGCAGGAGGCGCAAGCGGTCGCCGCAGCACTAAGTGCGTTGGCTCCGAAGCGGCATGTCGTCTTCGTGCCCTCGAGCGATACTCTGCCTGGTGACGGCGCGCCCGCCTCGCCCGCAAATGTCGGTCGGCGGGTGGCGGCGCTCCGGCATTTGCGAACGCTGATGAGTGAAGAAGGCAGATCATCTCTCATCACAGTACTAAGCGGTGAAGCAGCGGCTCGCTTATATGCTGATCCTTGCGCTTTCGACGCCGCCCCACCTCGATTAAGGCAGGGAGAGGCGGTTGATATGGAAAGTTTCGCCGCCAGCATGGAGGCTCTTGGCTATGTCGTTGACGACCGGGTCGACGAGCCCGGAGAGGTAGCAGTCCGTGGTGGGGTGATCGACATTTTCCCGGCCGATGCAGGTCTGCCCGCGCGCATCGATGTCGCCGAAGGCCGCATCATAGGCATTCGCCGCTATGACCCTATGACTCAACTGACCCGCGAGACATGCGAAGCCCTCGATATCGGACGGGCGATCGAACCCCAATCCAGGAAGACGGTCACTATTCTCGCTCATCTGCGCCCTGGCCATCTCTACGTCGGACAACACGCAGAGCATCAGCGTCAACGCTTTTATCGCCTAGCGAAACAAGCGGCCGGCGCAGAAGCTAAGGTCGATGCTGCAACGCCAGCACATTGGTCAAAGCATATTGCAGCCTGGGTGGAGAAGGTGTGCAGCGCCACGATTACGGGTGTCCCGAGGTTTGTCGAACAACGCGCTGCCCTAGGCGCGCTGCATCGGTTCGCCCTCCCCCATCTAGAGCAGGGCAAGCGGCTTCTGCTGGTCGGTAGCCAGCGCGACGTGCGGTTCCTGAAGGCCAAGATCGAAAAATCCTTCGGAAAAAGAATCGAAACTGTCGACGGCATGGAAGCGGTCTTCGCGCTGCCGCCGGGCGCGCTGGCAGCGCTCTCCGCGCCGGTTGATGGAGGTGCGATGAGCGAGAAACTGCTTCTCATCGCCGCAGCCGATCTGCTGGGCAGCCGCGCGATTACCGGCGAAGCACCCGTAACTTCCATGACTGTACTTGGCCGCGCCGACGGCGACATCCGCGCTGGAGACGTTATTGTTCATCAGGACCATGGGGTAGGCAAGGTGATCGGTCTTGAACCTGCTCCTGGTGAGGACGATGCCGAGCTCATCGCATTGGAATATGACAGAGGCGCGCGCCGCCTAGTACCCATTCACGAGGCGCGACGGATCTGGCGTTACGGGGCCGACGCGGGTGCAGTAAAGCTCGATACACTGAGCGGATCTAGCTGGGAGAAGCGCAGGCACGCCATCGACGAGGAGCTGGCAGCAAGCGCGCGGGCGTTGACAAAGCTGGCGCGTGAGCGGGCCAGATTGGAAGCGCCAGTGCTGGATCCTGATCCTATTGCCTATGAAAGGTTTGTCGCAACCTTCCCCTTCAACGAAACGGTGGACCAAGCGCGAACGATACAGGCCGTGCGTGACGATCTGGCGAGCGGTCGGCCCATGGATCGGCTTGTCGTTGGCGATGTGGGCTATGGAAAAACGGAGATCGCACTGCGCGCAGCGGCTCTGGCGGCTCTTGCCGGTCATCAGGTCGTGCTGGCCGCTCCAACGACGATATTGGTGCGCCAGCATCTGCAAAGCTTCCAGCGCCGGTTTGCGGGTTTCGGTCTCAATGTCGCCTCTTTGTCCCGTCTGTCGAGCGCTGCGCAAAAGAAATCCGTTAAGACCGGACTTGCCGAAGGATCTATCCACATCGTCATCGGCACGGGCGCGGTCATGGCAAACGATGTTCGTTATGCGAGACTTGGCCTCGTTATCATTGACGAGGAACAAAGATTTGGCGCCGCCGACAAGACAAGGCTGCGGGGAGATGCGACGGTTCATTTGCTTGCGATGAGTGCGACGCCTATACCACGCACGCTCCACCGGGCCATGATCGGCCTTCAGCAGATCTCGATCATCGCAACGCCCCCTGCTCGGCGCCAGCCGATCAGGACGAGCATTGCCCCGCCCGATGATACCATGATCCGGACAGCCCTGCTTCGCGAAAAATCGCGGGGCGGCCAGAGCTTTGTCGTCGTTCCTCGCGTCGAGGACCTCGGCCCCCTTTCTGAACGGCTCATGCGTATCGTGCCCACGCTCCGGAAAATCGAGGCTCACGGCAAGATGGCGCCTGCCCAGATCGATGAGGCCATGGTTTGCTTTAGCGACGGCGATGGAGACATACTTCTTGCAACCAACATCATCGAAGCCGGCCTCGACGTGCCCCGCGCCAACACGATGATCGTCTGGCGAGCCGACCGGTTTGGGCTTGCCCAGCTACATCAGTTGCGCGGCCGCGTAGGGCGTGGCAACCGTCGGGGTCAAGTGATTTTGATAACCGAAAAGGTCATCGCGGAGCGGACCATGAAACGGCTCCGCACGCTGGCGACATATGACCGGCTCGGCGCCGGTTTCGAGATCAGTGCTGCCGACCTCGACCAGCGCGGCGCGGGAGATCCTCTTGCTCAGACACAAGCCGGGCATATGAAGCTCATCGGCGTCGATCTCTATCAGCATCTTTTCGAGGCAGCACTGCGCCACGCGCGCGGTGAGGATGCCACGCTTTGGCAACCGAATATCAATATCGGTAATGTCGGAGCCTTTCCCTCATCGTGGATACCCGACGACGACGTCCGTCTTGGTCTCTACGTGAAGCTCGCGCATATTGCCCTGGAAGGCGATCTCGACAGTCTCGAGGCAGAACTGCTTGACAGGTTTGGCCCACTGCCACCAGCGGGACAAAAGCTCATTGAAGCGGCCCGCATCACGATATTAGCTCGAAAGGCTGATATCGAGCGGATCGATGCTGGCCCCGGCGGTATTGCGTTGACGCCCCGCGATCAGAAGCGCAAACTTCCTCCTTCCCTGAATCTTACCAGAAAGGGTGGACGCTGGCTCCTAAAGGAGCAGCACCAAGGCATCACCCTGCCGGCGCGCATCGTTGCGCTTCTTGAGAGACTTCTCCGGCCTGAGGGCAGATGATAGAGCTCTTGGGATGCATCCAGGAGATAGCCGTCCGGGCATCCTCAAAGGGGACGCAGAGTTTATTTGCCACGCCTCCCCCCGATCTTGCGAAAGCGCCCACGAAATCTCCAGCGAGAGCAACCGAATGTGCTACTGGACGTCGACGAAATACCTAGCTCAATAGCCCGCTCCAAGCGAAAGACCTTAATACCTACGTAGAGGTTTCATATTCTCACGCCTCAATTTCAGTCCCACTGCTACGCATCGAGCAGCAACCTTACCGATCGGAGGAACATCCGCCTTCCCTGATAGGTGAAGCAGGCGCGGCATCGTGTCCGGAAAGGCGATCCGGCAACGTCTGCATCTGGTGATTTCGGATTGATTATATTGGGCAGCGGTATCTCGTAGGTTGAAGCCGTAGCGGATCTCTTTGCCTTGCAAGCCGGCTAGAGAAGCTGGTCCCGCTGACATCAGTAATTTTCTCGTGCTGGCCTGACGCCAGGGATTTGCCTACCGCTGAGCGGATCGGGCACCATAGTTCAATGCTACGCTGCCCAACACGCGGTGCTAGACAATCGTGTTTGACACGACGGCGTGGCTGCCCTCTTCGTCGACGCGGATGCGGCCGCCGAAAAGCATTTTCAGCTTACCGGTCAGAGACATATCTGATTCCCAGAGTTCGGCGTTGTCAATGTCGAAGCGAAGAAGTGCCAGATTGGGATCTGACTTTCCCTCGGGAAACCAGGCTTCAACAGGCTTTGACCATAGCTTTTCTATCATGTGCGGATCATTGTCGATCGCTACATTACCCGACAAGCAAGCGAAGAAGTCCTGCCCCTTTGAGACGAATTGAGCCATCGCCGGACCGCCCTTGGCGAGGCGGTTGTCTTTGCCGATAAAAAACCAGATGGTGTCGACCTGGTCCTTGTCGAGCTGAGCGGTCAGCGGTTCCGAATGGCTTTCGCCATTCGCTAGGCCGATCATTATAAAGGGGCCCTTTTCAAGCTTTTCCCACATATGTCGCTTGAGCTCATGCACGTCGACTGCCATTCTACTCTCCTAGAGATTGCGTCATGGACAACGCGCGATAGCAATTTGCGTTTCTCGGCGACTCCATAGATAATTCAGGTGGCTGCAACATCGGTGGCCATTGATAACGTCGTTGCCAACTTGTCCCAATGGGCCGGGAACTTTGAATCTCGATCTCAGGTTTGGACAGGTGTGAAGCCCGTCGGCATCACCGGAGACGGGCTTTGAAACAACGCGACGACTGGCATTTGACGGATCAGCTTGCTTATGAACATGGTCGCGGCGATCCATTCGCCGCTGCCGTCAGGGCAACACGGATGCCCATGGTCATTACGGACCCGTCCCAGAACGATAACCCTATCGTGTTCTGGAATGTGGCCTTTCAGGAATTGACGGGCTATGCACGCGAAGAAATGATCTGCCCCCTGCTGAGTGGCCCAGAGACTATGATAGTCTGGACCACGAAAGGGACGACAGATGCCATTCAAGAAGCACAAGCCGGAAGAGATCATCGGCAAGCTGCGTGAAGTTGAGATTGTGCTGGCGCAGGGGACTTCGACCGCCGAAGCATGCCGTCGGATCGGGGTCAGCGAGCAGACTTATTATCGCTGGCGCAAGGAATATGGCGGGCTGAAGACCGACCAAGCGCGGCGGATGAAGGATCTGGAGAAAGAGAACCAGCGTCTTCGCCGGGCGATTTCGGACCTGACGCTGGACAAGCTGATCCTGCAGGAGGCTGCCAAGGGAAACTTCTGAGCCCTGCGCGGCGGCGGCGCTGCATCGATCATTTACGACGAGAGCTTCCGGTGTCCGAGCGACGGATATGCCGGGTGCTGGGTCAGCATCGATCGACACAGCGCAAGGTGCCGCGCGGGGCGGATGACGAACAGGCACTGACAGAGGATATCGTCGCTTTGGCGAAGCAATATGGTCGTTATGGCTATCGCCGGGTGACGGCATTACTGTGTCATGCAGGATGGACGGTGAACCATAAACGGGTTGAGCGGATCTGGCGGCGTGAGGGGCTGAAGGTTCCGCCGCGCCAGTCAAAGCGGGGACGCTTGTGGCTCAATGACGGTTCATGCATCCGGCTACGACCCGAATATCCGGGACATGTCTGGGCCTACGATTTCGTCGAGGGGCGGACGCATGATGGCCGCAAGTTCCGCATCCTCACGATCATCGACGAGGCCAGCAGGGAATGCCTGGCGCTCATCGTTGCACGGCAGCTCAAGCATGAGGATGTTCTGGCTGCCTTGGCCGACCTGTTCGTCTCGCGCGGTCCGCCTGCACATATACGGTCCGATAATGGCAGCGAATTTATTGCGACCGCCGTCCAGAAATGGCTGGGCCAGATCGGCGTGAAGACACTCTACATCACGCCGGGATCACCATGGGAGAATGGCTATAACGAAAGCTTCAACGGGTCGCTTCGCGACGAACTGCTCAACGGCGAGATTTTCTACAGCCTCGCGGAGGCCAAGGTGCTGATCGAGGCATGGCGGCGGCATTACAACACCGTTCGCCCGCACAGCAGCCTTGGATACCGACCACCGGCACCAGAAACGGCAACACCGCCATATCCGGCCTCCGGTTCCGCTTCGCTCCACCTCCGTCCGGATATGGCGGCGATGGGATTAATCCACTAACAAACCAATCGGTCCACTCGGTGGGGGCAGGTCAGAAGAAACTGCCGCTTTCTTCAAGGTCCCGAAACCGACTCCGAGTCCATTGCAAAGTTGCGGGAGGCGATATGTGACGGTCACGACGTCGATATCGACCTGTTGAACTATCGAAAGGATGGGACGACGTTTTGGAATGCCCTGTATATGTCGCCTGTACGAGACAAAGATGGCATCATAAGGTTTTTCTTTGCTTCGCAGCTAAACGTGACCGACCGTGTGGAAGCTCAAAATTCCATTCACGAGCAGAAAGATCTGGTGGAGCGTGAGGTTGAACGGCGAACTGCTGAATTGCGCGCCGCGCTCGATGCGAAGACGATATTGCTTCACGAGGTAGACCACAGGGTCAAAAATAATCTCACCATGATTGGCTCATTGCTGCGATTGCAAGCAAGGACGATCGACGATCCGGTCATAACGGCCAAGCTAGACAGCATGCTCGAGCGAGTGGATGCTCTTGCTGTCGTACATCGACAGCTGTACCAGTCGCAGGACATCGCCACGTTCGACATTGGAGAGTTTGCCGGCAGTCTGACGCGCGACGTAATCGGTTCGAGCGGACGGACGGATATTATGCTGGCAATCGATGCGGACACGTTGCTGGTCGATGCGGCCCATGCTTCCGCCCTCGGGTTAATATTAAATGAGATACTCATCAATGCGGTCAAGCACGCTTTTGCTGATGGCCGCCCCGGCAAGCTTAGCTTGCAGGTACGTAATGAAGATGCTTGCGGCATGATCCGCATTTGCGACGACGGCCCCGGCTTTCCCTCCGCAAAACGAACCAAAAGCATCGGCCTTTCCTTAATCACAAGGTTGGCTCGCCAAGCCAAGGCAGAAGCCACATGGAGCAACATGGCGCCGGGAACATGTGTCACAATTACATTTCCCCGGACCGAGGGCGCCCGATGAGGAAATCATTGAACGTCCTAATCGTCGAGGATGAGATGCTCCTTGCCATGGATCTGGAGGCAATGATCGAAGATAGTGGCCACCATGTCCTTGCGGAAGCGGTATGTCTTAAAGAGGTCGAAGCGCTACCTGGCGATCTGGAACCTCAACTAGCATTTGTGGATCTTCATCTTGCAGAAGGCTCAAACGGGCTGGATGTATGCCAGGTTATTCAGCGGCGATGGCCCGACAGTCTCATCGTCTTCGTAACCGCCAACGTTTCGAAAATACCCGACGACTTCTCCGGAGCCCATGGCGTGATTGCCAAGCCATTCTCTCATGCCGGCGTGGTAAACGCGCTGAATTATCTGGCGGATGGGGTCTTTGAGCCCCCTCCCTCAGTGCCCCGCCCCTCCAGTTTAATGGTTTCGTCCCATCTGGAGCGCCGGTGGGCGGCAGCCTGAAGGCAATCTCACGAGCCTCGCCAGCCGACACTGACCTAAAAGATACTCTGATCGTTGACCCATCTGGTGGCATTTCGCTGCTCAAAAAAGGATATGCCGCTGTCGACCAACAGCCAAGGTTTGACTTAGATTCTGAAAAGCAGTGGGACCATCGCAACGCCGTTCGGTAGAAGAGACAGGCGAATTGCAAGCAGTAAAGATCCGATTTCGAAGAAGCTGGAAAGAGCGGTTTATTGGATCGATCGGGTCGGCCACGGGCAAGCTGACGAATTTTGAGGCAGCGCGCGCGGCGATAGGCTCATACAGATGCGTGAGTGTTTGCGAAGCCCGTGAAATATGCGCGCAATGTCGGATCGGCGATCGGCGCGACGATGGCTTCTATTTGTTGTTCCAGTGATCCCGATGCCGAGGCTTTTCCGCCTTGTTCAAACCTCATCGCCCATGCAGCAAACGACCTCGTTTCCACGTCTTTGTCATGAAGTTTGACCAATGCGAAATGACGCGGGTCGCGCTTGATACGGTCATAGGTTGCCAGTACAGATTCCTCAGAACCTTCAAGAAGCTGTAAAAACCGGCGCCCCCCTACCACTAGCAACCCGGTCACATCCGCAGCGAAATTAGCCTTTCGTGATTTTTCTAAGAGGTCATCCAGTTCGGTCTGGCTCAGAATCGAGCGTGCCGTGCTGATATAAAGAAGGCGCTTCATGGTAGATCTCCGGGCATGTACGGAAGCAGTAAACCAGAAGGTCAAACACAATGTTAACGACCTGTTTAACCTATGTTGCATCCGCCTTATCGATCCGTGCAGAAATACCGCCCTGGCCGATCTTTACTGGGCGGGACCATCGCGGGGATGGCATGCAAACACCACTGCCGATGCTATGGCGTCGTGGCGCCAACGCGCGTTCATAATTTTTCCTGCTCGGCGGACTAACGCGCGGTGCCAAGGTCGACCGGCTCATCGATGCTGTCAATCCGATCGGGCAACGCCCATCACCTCAGCGATGCAACTGCCTTGTTCGCAGAGAATTATAGTCGATTATGTCAACTGGCTCTCCCACGCTGATACCGGTGCCACATCGATCATGGCGTGCAAGCTACATCGTCATCAAGAGTCGGCGTCGGCGCCAGGTTCAAAAACAAATCCGGCGTCTATTTGGCCGTTGTTGCTTCTGCCCATTCAAAGGCTCTTGCGTCACAGGCCATTCTCAATCTCTAGTTCGTGAAACCTCTACCAACCTGTCGGTTCGACTTTGGCCGCTGCCATTTCCGCAGGCGTCGGCAACCGGACCAGCTCCAACCTATCGCCGTGCCAAGCGACCAAGCCGATGCGTGCAAGCGCCTCAAGCCAGCCCTCCATCGGCCACCGCTGCCACCGGGCGCGGAACCGGATCGCATTACGCACGATGTCGACGACATGCTGTACGGGCGGATCATAGCTCTCATGATATTGATGACACGCGATCGCCTGACCGACGAATAGCAGTCTCAATCCGGCCTCAGCGGCCCGAAACCCGAAATCGGTGTCTTCGGCTCCATATCCTGTAAATCCCGCGTCGAACCCGCCCAACGCTTCGAAAGTCGATCGGCGAAGCGCGAAGGCGAGCGACCAGAACAGCCCCGGATTTACCTCCTCTCTAACTCCATGGTCAGGAAAAGAGCGTACGGGATGGGAACGACCGTCAGCTAATAATTCTGCTTCATCCCAGCATTCCCGGGCGGAATGCGGTCCAAGATAGCGGACATCGGCACATAGGATGGCGTCATGGTTCGTAAGCGTGTCAGATAGAAGACCAACGCAACCGCGCATCGGAATGCAATCAACGTCGAGAAACATCAGCATGTCATGTTTCGCTAGGGATGCTGCACGATTGCGGGCGGCGGCGAGTGGCAGCCCATCTGTTTCGAACCGATCAATGCGGACAGGAAAACCGGTTGGCCTCACTTCGACTGGTTCATCACTCATGTCAACGACGATGAGTTCATCGGGCTTGCGTTCGCTGCGCCTAAGCCCTTCCACAAGCTGCGCCAGATGCGCGCTGCGATTGCGAACGATGGTGAGGACAGAAACGCTCATCAGCGACGCTTCCACAGATCGAGCCGATAAGTTTCACAGCGCTCCGCCCGCTCAACTTCGAAATCTGACCACAACTTTGACCACAGGACCTCGACCGCGTCATCGCCGCTATGGGGATAGTCGGTCTCGCCTGTGTAATGGACGAGGATGACGCGGCCACCAAGCCCCACATTGTCGCACATCCACTCGCTCGCACGGGCGAGATCGACCAGATCCCAATAATAGGCCACCTCGGAAAGTATCACGAGGTCGAACGGCCCAGTATCCGGTGCCTCCTTCGGAAACGCCATACGGGCAAGCATTATGCCGGGACGATCGCCAACCCGGTCTCGGGCTTTGGCCAACGCCTCGGCGCTGATATCTATCGCCAGCAAGCTGTCGCAGAGGGTCGCGAGATGGCGCGTCAAAACGCCATGGGCGCATCCGACCTCCAGTGCACGGGGATATCGACGATCTGCGAGCACGTCATGGGTGTGCGCGAACTTGGCGGCCTCATATTCGCTCGACACGAGATCCCATGGATCATCGTCCGATGCGAAGATTCCGTCGAAATACGCAGCTTGCAGGCTCGGGCCGGTCATCTGCGATCACTCCTTAATGTCAGTATGTCTCGTGTTGCCATGCGAAACTTCTCGCGCGGAAGCCGAAAGCCAGGTCCCAGCACGGGTGACATCTGGCTACGGTGAGCCCGGAGCGCATGCAGGCGCCGCCCTGGAAGCATGGCGGGCGTGACAATCCGACGGACGCAAAGCGGCGCGTCGCTCCAGACATGATAGGCGAACAAGGCGACAGGCCGTTTGGCTCTTTGCAAAGCGGCTTCAGCCAGATGATAGGCCGCAACATGGTCGCAATGCGCTTCGCTAAGGTCAGACACGGCTAGGGCATCGATACGGTGCCAGCGAATAAAGGCTGCTAGCCGGTCGGCGCCTCGCGTGAATGCGCTGCTGTCGACAGGATGGGGGTGGCCATCGCGCCAGCCCATCCAGATCTTCGGAATCGCCGCGGCGCCCATCCTGCCGATTGCGTGGCGCGCTTCCCTCCGCCGAGTCATGGCAACGCGCGGCGTCCCATCAGGATGGGATCCCGTTCCATCGGTCAGGAATATGATCCCGCCCAGCCTATCACGAACGGAACAATCCACTATCAGCGCGCCCGCGCCCAGCGTTTCGTCATCGGGGTGAGGCGCTAGTATGAGCCAGCGCGCCTGCGACCAGCGGCTGCGGGCCAAGGGCTCGCTCATGCCCAAAGCCGCTCGCCCTTAGTCCATATATCGTGATCGAGAAGCGTCCTTGCGGCTTCATCGCGCGCATGATCGGGACCTGCCTGCCGCAGGTACAAAGAGAGGTCTCTAATGACCTTGTCTACGCGCTGCCCATCGAAAGCGCTTTGTGTTCCAAGTATCCGCGCAGCCGCTTCCATGACCAAGAACCCCGCATTTTCGACGACTCCGCGTGCCAGGCGAGCCATCGCGACGGAATCCTGATGATCCAATGCAAAGCATCGCGCAGCCTCAGCTACCCAGAAGCCAGCGGTTCGCATGGCGACGACTGCGTCCGCAAAACGCGCCCGCTGGACCGGATCCTCACGCGCACTATCGCGCATCGAGCGGTGAATCTCGCAGACAAGCGCCTCTATTCCGCCAAGCTGCGCCGCGCAGAAGCGCCAGGCGCCTGCCGTGAAGCGAGGATCGCGATCATAATCTCCTGGCTCGCCCAAGAGCATCAGCGGTTCGACGGCCATGCCTTCCAATGAATAGCGCCCGCTCACGCTCGCCCTCATACCGCGCACGCGCCACCCGGAAAGGTCGGCGCGTGTACTCTCATTGGCGCGCACGATGACCAACCTGCGGGCATGGTTCTCGCTGGCGGCCGTTACGAGCGCGTAGTCAAGGCCGCCGGCACCGCTTGCGAACATCTTTTCGCCCATTAGCGAGAGGTTCGCACCCTGCGTCAGTTGGACGCCCGGGGCCGCTTCCGTAGCCCAAACTCCAAACCAGGCGCGCTGGTCGAGCACCTGAGCCAGCCAGCTAAGCTGCTCCGCCGTTCCGTACCACTCGAACAGCGACATCGCGTTGACATGGCCTTCATAAAGGCGGCCAATACTAAGATCGCCGCGTCCGACTTGCCGCAAGGCAGCTGCCATCGCGCAGTTACGGGCGACCTCATCAACGAACGCGTCCCCTCCGCACGCTTGCGGCGCGAAGCGCCGATGATGCCCGCTTTCGATCAGGAAGGTCATGCTGTCGGCAGGGAAATTGGGTGCGGCGTCATAACGTGCGCCAAGCGTGGCAAGCCGATCGACGACATCGATGGGGCTGGCGACTTGCTCCTCTACATCCGGAATCACGCGAAGCCACTCCTATCTGCGCGGTTTGTAGCGGAAAGGCTATCCAGCCAGGCAGCGACCCGTTCCGGTCCTCCCTTACCAGTCAGACAGGTTGGCCAGCATTTGGCCTGTTCGATCGCCTGGGCGACCAGTGCTGGCCACTCCCCTGTCTCTGGCCAACCATAACGCACGATCGCTCCGCCTGTTACCGCAAGCCTTTTGGCTTTGGACAGTTGCTCAGCAAAAGGTCGGGGCTCGGGTAGGCAGATGAAGGGGCGGCGGGCCGTTAGAACGGCGCTGACGACACCGTCCCCGGCGCCCCCAATAACGACATCTGCCCCGCCGATATGGGTTTCAGCATTATCCACCCAGCCTTGCAGGTCGAGATTGTCCGGGACATCCAAAGGGACAGTGCAAGGACCCAGGATCCGCCATTGCCGCTCCGGCGTCGATCGAGCGGCATCTGCCCACCTTTCACCGTTGGATATGCCGCCGCCGCGGCCAAGAACGACAAGGATAACGCTGTCGCTTTCCTTTATCGCCGTGGACAGCGATCGAACGATCCCCGGCGCATAAAATGTCTTTTCGCGTACCCACGGCGGAATGTCTTCATCGTCCAGCGCTTCATGAAAAGGAGCCATGAGGGCAGTCGCGCCACGAAAGGCGTCAAGATGCGCGGTGTCGAGCCGGCTACCACTCAAGCGAACATAGACGGTGGGCACCGAAGCTAGCCGGGCCAACATCGCCACTTCCGCCGACACATCGACCACCATCAGACGCGGTTGAGCATGCGCTATCCAGCCCGCGATCAATGCGGTTCGCTGGCGTATACCTTCATGATCCAGTGGAGCATAATGTAGTGACGATGGACGATCCGCGTGGTCCATGCCAGTAAATTCCTTGCCGAGGCGGTCGTCGGGAAGATCAAGAACGGGTAAATGGTCGGACTTACCTGTAAGGCCAGTTCCGACGAGCGTGACATTCTCCAAGATAGAACCGATAGCGATGGCGCGCCGACGATGGCCGTCGCCATGATGATGCACATAGTATCCGATCGGGCGGGTCATAAGGATGCCACGGCTTGGGGCAGCGGCATGTCACATGGCATGGCGGGAAGAGAGCGTTCGGCATGCCAGAGCGCTGCCGACCCCAATTTTCGTCTTGCATCGCGGCGCCATTTTGCGCGCGCCTGCCAGTGCCTGAGGGCAGGAACGGCCGGTACATTTCCGCGAGACACGCAATCGACCCATCGTTGCATGTCGGCTGCCATGCCTGCTTCAGCACGCCCGGCTGTCCGGCAAGACACTCTGGTCCATACGGCATTGGGATGGACAAGCCTGCCACCTGCCACGATGGCTGCTTCGACTAGGGCGCGGTCCTCGCCGGTGGGGATAAGCGGCACACCCCCGGCGCGGCGGTAAAGATCGACGGACAATGCAAGGCTTGCGCCGGTATGGTCGCCATGCCTCGGCGGCGCGTCCCACTCGACCGGGTCTATCGCATCCTCTATCGCGCGGACCGCCGCCCAGTAAGCATCGAAGCGACCGCGTAGCGAAAAAATCTCCGGCGCGCTTCCGGCCTCCATTTCGTCCAATGCAATGCGACCACCAATAATATGATCCGCTGCGCAATGTTGAAGATTGGCAGCCACCCAATCTTGCGGTGGACGGCAATCCGCATCAGTGGAAATCAGAATACCGTCAGAGGGAAGCATATCCGCCCCCAGGCTCATCGCAGCGCGACGAGCGGATCCGGCATGGGCAAGATCAGGTTCAAACTCATGCTCGACGATCTGGAGATGGAAGCATGCACGGGTTTCCAGCATCGCTCTCACCGCCACTGCGCGTGTCGCGTCGCTGCTGTTGTTGATGCAGAGCGCTACAGAGAAACTTTGAGTAGTCTGCTGTGCCAATGCTTCGATAAGGCGACCGATATGCTCCGCCTCATTGCGGGCGGGTATGCAAACGCACGCGGCAAGGGTCATGCGACGCTCGCAACACGTGGCGCAGCGATCACCGGTCCGACGCTATGCCTTTCATGCGCGGCAGCAAGTTCGCGATAAACGGTCTCATATTGATCGACCATCCGTTGGGCGTCGCAGTATCGCTCCGCATGCGCTCGGCAGGCTCCGCGGCTCAGCATTGACGCGGCAAGCGCTGCCGTCGCCAGTGACGCTACATCGTCGGGCTCCGCCAGAACGCCGCAATCGTTGGCGAGAAGCGCAGGTACGCCGCCGCGACGGAAGGCAGCGACGGGCGTGCCACAGGAGAGGGCTTCAGCCACAACCAGGCCGTACGGTTCCTCCCATCGAGGTGTGCAGAGGGCGGCCATTGCCCCTCCCACGAGACGGGCAAGGTCGTGATGAGAGAGATGCCCCACATGTTCGACATCTGCCCCCAGACGTGGCGCGATGGACTGATGGAAATAGCTCTGGTTCGATACGGGACCTGCGATCCTCAGCGGTAAACCCGCCAGGCGGGCAGCATCGATTGCTAGATCCAATCCCTTTTCCGGCACGATCCGGCCATACCAGACTAGATAGGGCGTTTCGCTTGCGATTGGCTGGTAAGGGAAATGCGTCAGATCGATGCCGTTGGAAATGACATGATCCGTTCGCGCCACGTGACTCCACATGGCAGCAGTCGCTTGGGATACGGCAACGTAGGTCATAGGTCCCCGGTTGAGCCGAATGCCGCTTTCCAACCAACAGAATGGCGGAGTGTGCAGTGTTGTTACGACCGGCGTACTAAGCGTTTCGGCCATGCTAACAGGAAGATAATGCAGCGAATTATTGTGGATCACGTCGAACGCACGTGAGCGCAGTTCGGTCATCAGCCCTAAATAGGCATGGTGTTCACGGAAGAAGGCGACGTCATTGGCTTCGGCTATCCCGGTCTCGAGAAGCGAAGTTTCGGGACAGATGGCTTCGACGCCCAGTGAAGGGTCCGACCGTGTCGAAGCAAATAGCGTCACCTCATGCCCGCGCTCGCGCAGAGAGCGCGCGAGGATATGCGTATGCATTTCGAGGCCGCCAGCGAACGGCTCGGATATAGGATATTTCAAATGAGCAATGATCGCGATGCGCATTTTGCCTCCCGACACGATGTGCAGGAAGTGCCATCCGTCTATTTCTAAACGTTGCTGACGTATAATATTTCCAATGGGCGCCAGATCACTGGCCAGAAATCATATTGATAAAAATCATAGTCCGCCCCTCCTCGTCGCCTGATCCTGCTGATGGGAGCCGTACGACCGTTCTAACTCCCGAGGTGACCTGGATTGGCGCAGATGTCCTTGGCCGAACCGCGCTCGATAAAATGTGTATTTAAAAGAACTCAGCGTTTCTCGCGGTAAGAAGCAGCTGTCGGTCTACGGCTTGCCGCCTTCAGCGCCCTTCCCCTTCCCCTTCCCCTTCCCCTTCCCCTTCCCCTTCCCCTTCCCCTTCCCCTTCCCCTTCCCCTTCCCCAGCGCCGCTTCTCCCGCTTCGAGGAGGCTGCGCCCGGTTGCCACCGCCGCTTCTGGCGTCAGAGTGATCGCAATGCCATCCGGACCATCCAGCACGACATGACCATCTTCCACTGCTGCAACGCCTGCGTCAGCAAACGGCTCAATAGATCGATTATCCTTCATCTCAGCTCTCCATCGTTGTTGTCGGCTAGCGGGTTTTCACCCAGATAAAGATAATGGGGATTAAAATCCCCACGCCGCATCAAAGCGGAGATATCCTCTATTTCGACCAACGACGCGCGCATGTTGCAGAGACCTGCTTCGCGTAGTTGGCGAAAGGCTCTATTGGTGTGCACAGTCGTTAGCCCGCAAATCTCGGCAATGTCGCTTTGAGTGAGCGACAGCACGAAGCGGCGACCGTCGGAAAGGGCAACGGCTTCCAAACGTGCATTGATCTCGCACAGGAAGTGGGCGACCCGGCCTACCGCGTCGAGCCGGCCCACACGAAAAAGCCAGGCGCGATGCATAGCCGCATCGATCAGGGTCGAGAACCAAAGCTTTCGGGCAAGCTCAGGTCGCGGATCGAGAATGTCTTTAAGGGCCTCGTGCGGAACGATAGCAACGGTCGCGGCGGTCAAGGTGCCGATAGAGTGATCCAGTTCGCGCATTGGATAGGCGTGTAGATCCACAAACTCGCCGGGCACATGCACGGCCACCAACTGTCGAAGACCTTTATTATCGTCGATATATCGCGACAAGATGCCTTCGAGTAGATAGGTGCTGACAGACACCGGTTCGCGGGCCTCTATAATCGTGCGGCGGGGTTCCACCGAGCGGATTTCGCTGATCGCGCTTTCAAGCAACAATCTCTCCTCACTTGTGAGATCGACGCCACGACGGTTGGCTAGAAAACGATCCAGGAACATAGGTAAGCAGCAAATCCTCTTCGTGAATGATTGCATCATGCTAAACCGAAGAGCCTCGCATGCGATCCCAAACCTCCCATCTTTCGTTATGATGTTTGTTAATCCGTGACGGTACCAGGCAACGCGATCGCCATCAGGTGGTTGGTCGGTCGGGCATGCACTTCATGCTCCACCCACAACGGAAAACAGGAACCCTTGCGATGGCCAGAACCCCCTCGAACGGTGCCAAGACGCGTGCTGCCGGCAAGCGCCCTCCTGCGACACGCCAGACAGAGCAAACCATTCAACGCGATGAGTTCGAGACTCAAGTGGGTGCAGGTGGCGAACTCCACCAGGTCGCAAAGGAAGTTGTCCTCACTACGCAACAAGGCGTGCCGATCTCAGATGATCAGAACAGTCTCAAAATCGGGGAGCGTGGTCCGACCCTGCTCGAGGACTTCATTCTGCGCGAGAAGATCTTCCATTTCGATCACGAGCGCATTCCCGAGCGCGTCGTTCATGCACGTGGTTTTGGCGTCCGCGGTACGTTCACATTGACCGAAAGTCTGGCGGAATACACGGTGGCCAAGATATTGACGGAGGTGGGTGAGCAGACGCCGATGTTCGTCCGCTTTTCGACCGTCGCTGGCAACAAGGGATCAGCCGATCTCGCGCGCGACGTGCGCGGCTTCGCCGCCAAATTCTATACCAAGGAAGGCAATTGGGACATCGTTGGAAACAACATTCCGGTGTTTTTCATTCAGGACGCCATCAAGTTTCCGGATTTGATCCATGCGGCCAAGCAGGAGCCGGACCGAGGTTTCCCGCAGGCGCAAACCGCGCACGACAATTTCTGGGACTTCATCAGCCTCACCCCTGAATCCATGCATATGGTGATGTGGATCATGTCCGATCGGACTATCCCGCGCTCGTTCCGCTTTATGGAAGGATTTGGTGTCCATACCTTCCGACTGATCGATGAGGAGGGAAACGGAACCTATGTCAAATTCCACTTCAAACCGAAGCTAGGCCTTCAGTCGGTGATGTGGAACGAGGCGGTCAAGATCAATGGCGCCGATCCGGATTTCCACCGGCGCGATCTGTGGGATGCCATCACCATGGGAACGCCGCCGGAATGGGATCTGGGCGTTCAGATTTTCGACGACGCCTTTGCAGATAAGTTCGAATTCGACATCCTCGATGCCACAAAGCTGATACCTGAAGAGCAGGTGCCGGTGCGGGTGATCGGGAGTTTCGTGCTCGACCAGGTTGTCGACAATTTCTTTGCCGAGACGGAACAGGTCGCCTACTGCACCCAGAACGTGGTGCCAGGCATCGGCTTCACCAACGATCCTCTGCTTCACGGCAGAAACTTCTCCTATCTGGATACCCAGCTCAAGCGCCTTGGCAGTCCGAACTTCACTCACATTCCCGTTAACGCGCCTCGAGTGCCTGTCAGCAATTTCCAGCAGGACGGTCACATGGCGATGCGCAATCCCAAAGGCCGAGTGAACTATGAGCCCAATAGCTGGGCTGCCTCACCAGATAACCCGCGGGAAGCCTCGCAGACCGGCTATCGCCATTTCGCTGCAGAGGAAGGCGGCCGCACGGCTCAGCTTCGCTCGCCCTCCTTCGCAGATCACTATAGTCAGGCCCGGCAGTTCTTTATCAGCCAGACAGCGATCGAACAGAAGCATATCGGCGATGCACTCGTCTTCGAACTGTCCAAGGTGGAGCGTACCGATATACGCGAGCGGATCGTCGCCCATCTGCGCAATATCGACGAGACGCTCGCTACCGTGGTTGGAGGTGGCCTTGGACTGACGGAACTTCCCGAAGCATTCCCAGCATCGGTTTCACCGCGATCGGATTTGCCACCCTCCGATGCTCTCAGCATCATCAAGGCAGGACCTAATAGCTTTCAAGGACGAAAACTCGGGATCCTGGTGAGCGATGGTGCCCCAGCCAAGCTCGTCAGCGCCCTGGTCAATGCCGTGGAAAAACTGCCAGCTACCTATGAGATCATCGCGCCGAAGATCGCTGGCGCCGTCCTCGATGACGGCACAGTTCTGGAAGCCAAGCAGAAGATCGATGGTGGACCGTCAGTCCTTTATGACGCGGTTGCCATTCTTGTATCGCCGGAAGGTGCCGCTCTGTTTGCGAAAGACAAGACGGCCAAGGATTTCGTGAATGATGCTTTTGGCCACGCCAAGTTCATCGCTTGCAACGCCGAAGCGTTACCCCTGTTCGATGCCGCCGGCGTCGCTGGAGAAGATCGCGACGAAGGAGTCGTGACCATCGCCAGCCCCGCTGACGCCAAAGCGTTCCTCGAACTGTGCGGTAAGGTGCGTTTCTGGGATCGCGAGTTGACGGTCGATCTCGATGCCACGTCATTCCTGAAGGGGAGCGACTTATGAGAATGACTTCAGACATCTCGAACGTCGCAGCTCCGCCGCTGCCTTCTCCAGCGCGGATTCAATCGTTGCTATTCGAAGCCGCCCGGCTCGGTCGCGACGATATGATAGTTGCTCTTCTGCAGGCTGGAGCCGACATAGAGGCAGTAGATGAGAGCGGGCATAGCGCGCTGATACTCGCAAGCTATCATGGTCACAAAGCCACTACCGATCTTCTCCTTTCACTCGGCGCAGCGCCCGACGGTGTTGCGAAAGAAGGAAATTCCGCGCTGATGGGCGTCGCCTTCAAAGGCTATGGAGAGATCGCGAAGTCCCTGATCGGTGCCGGTGCAGATCCAAACCATAGCAACCGGGCCGGTCAAACGGCTTTGATGTTTTCGGCGTTGTTCGGCCGCGATGCTGTCATCGATATCCTTCTTGACGCAGGAGCAAATCCCGAACAGCGGGACCACAACGGTAATGATGCCGCGGCCTTAGCACTTGCACAAGGTCAAGTAAAAATTGTTCCCCGTTTGACCGCGAAATCGACATTTGCCGGACTCTGACGATCAGTTTCATTAGCATCGCAAATGCTTATTATTGTCGGCTGCGGGTGACAACGGAAATGGAACGCGCGGTCCGTACGAGCGTTTTACAAATACTCTACGAAAAGGAGATCATCATGAGCATCGAAGGCAAGGCAAAAGAGGCCGCCGGTTTTGTGAAAGAAGAGCTGAACGAGCATGGCGATTCGCCTGAATCCAAGAAGAAAGCGCAGGAAGGTCGCGATCTTCGCAACGAAGGTCGCATCGAAGACGGCAAAGCACCCAAGACCACGGAGCCTGGCACTGGTGCCAAGGAATAGAGCAATTCTAGTGCTTACAGCGCCGCCCGGAACCGGGCGGCGTTTCTGTTCCTATCGTTTAAATGCCCACCCCACCTTACGGCCTGATCCCCGTTCGACAGGGCGAATGCAGCTTAAGTAAAGTTTACTGCCCTGCAAACTTCGGATCCGGATGATATCGCAGGCTATAATCTGCTCTTGCTATATCAAGGTTTCTCTCGCTTACGCATAATCGTCTTGTGTGGAAACATAGACTTTACGCTTCTGATAAATGACGCGCCCGCATCAGGGCCTGCGCGTCGGGTGCACGGCCCAAGAAGGCGCGGAACGACGCCATGGGATCGCGGCTATCGCCAACCGACAGTACTTCGTCGCAGAAACGCGCAGCGAGCTGCGGGTCGAAAATGTCGCCCGTCTCGACAAAGGCCTCGAACGCATCGGCGTCGAGCGCCTCCGACCATGCGTAGCTGTAGTATGCAGCGGAATAGCCGCCGTCGAAAATATGGGTGAAATAGGGAAAGCGGTGGCGAAGCCCGATTTCAGCCGGCATCCCCAGCCGATCAAGTTCTGCCGTGACAAAGGCGCGTGGGTCCGCCTCCCCAGCCGGTTGCTGATGGACAGCAAGGTCGACCAGCGAGCAGCCGATCAGTTCGACCGTGGCAAAACCCTGGCCATAGGCCTCCGCGTTACGGATCGCGACGATCAGATCGTCGGGCACACCGAGGCCTGCCAGCACTTCCCGGCTGACGATCCAGTTTTCCATGAACTTGCTGGGAAATTCCACAAAATCGCGTGCGACCGCCGTACCCGACTGGCTGGGATAAGTGACGCGCGAAAGCAGGCCGTGTAGCGCGTGGCCGAATTCATGAAATAGGGTGCGCGCCTCATCGATCGACAGGCGAGTCGCGCCGCTATCAGGCGGCGACGCGGCGGCAAAATTGGCAACAAGATAGACGACCGGACGAACGTCGCCGTCCATCGCCTCCTGCACACGCAGGCTGCCCATCCAGGCGCCGCCATGCTTCTCCCGCCGCGCCAGATAGTCGGTGAACAGCAGGCCTACCTCCCCGCCATTCTTGTCCGTAACTTCCCAGGCCCAGACATCGGGGTGATAGCCGGCAATGTCGGCCCGCCGGATGAAGCTGAGACCATATAGGCGCGCGGCGGTATCGAACGCAGCCTGCCGGACCGCGTCCAGTCGCAGATGCGCCGCCACCGCCGCGCCGTCCAGCGCATAACGGGCGCGCCGCACCTGCTCCGCGTAGAAGCGCCAGTCCCAGGGCGCGAGGGCAAAGTCGCCGCCTTCCGCATCGATCAGCGCCTGAAGCTCCGCCGCTTCCTCCGTCGCGCGCCGCTTGCCCGGTTCCCAGAGCTGGCGCATTAGGTCGGTCGCCGCAGCGGGATCATGCGCCATGCTGTCTTCCAGCGCATAATGGGCATGGTCGGCATAGCCGAGCAGCACTGCCCTTTCCCGCCGCAGCGCCAGCGTTTCGGCGATGATCGGCCAATTGTTGTGCGCCCCGCCGTCGCAGCGGTCGGTGAAGGCGCGCCACAACTTTTCCCGCAGGTCGCGCCGCTGCGAGAACGTCAAAAAGCCCTCAAAATCGGAGCGGTCGAGCGCGAAATGATAGCGGCCCGACTGCCCCTTGGCCGCTGCGCGCCCGGCGGCCGCCTCACACATGGCGGGCGGGAGTCCCGTTAGATCCTCCGCTGCCAGATCGAGCACCCAGGCCGCTGTCGCCGCCAGTACATTCTGCCCGAATTGCACGGATAGAGCTGACAGGCGCGCATCGATCGTGGCAAAGCGCTCCTTGTCGGCGGGGACAAGCGCCGCACCGCCACGCAGGAAGCCGGCATAGCTGCTTTCCACCAGCCGGATTTGCTCCGCGGTGAGGCCGCTCTGATGCCGGGTGGAATGAACCGCGAAGATGCGCGCAGCCAGCGTCGCATTGTGACTGATCGCGACCGAATGGGCGCTCAGCCGGGCCGATATCTCCGCTTCGATCGCGCGGATGCCCGGCGTGCCCTGCGCCGAGGATAGGGTCCAGAACAGCCGCCGTACCCGCGCCAGCGCCTCGCCCGACCGTTCCAACGCGGCAATCGTATTGTCGAAGGTCGCCGGTGCATCCTGCCCGGCGATCGCGGCGATCTCACCCGCATGCCATTCAATCGCGGTCGTCAGCGCCGGCACGAAATCCACCTCCCGCACCTGCGCGAAGGGCGGGGCGCCGAGCGGACCGGTCCAAGGTTGCAGCAGCGGGTCGACGATCGGATCAGTCAAGGGAGGAAACCTCATCGGTATGGACCTGAAATCGCACAAGATTTGCCCGGCCGAAGGCGGTGGTCAAGGCAACATCGGTGGCGTCCCGCCCCCGCGCCATCAGGATGCGGCCGATCCGAGGTCGGTTGTGGCGGGCGTCGTGAGTGTACCAGTCGCCGTCGATATAGACATCGAACCAAGCGCTGAAATCCATCGGTGCATCCACCGGCGGCACGCCGATATCGCCCAAATATCCGGTGCAATAGCGCGCCGGGATGTTCATGCAGCGGCACAGCGTGATCGCGAGATGGGCAAAGTCGCGACACACCCCTTGCCGTTCCTGATAGCCATTCCAGGCGGTCTTGTCCGGCCGGGCATGATGATAGCCGAATTCGATATGATTGTGGACGAAGTCGACGATTGCATCGACCCTGTCTCGCGCGGAGGCCAGATGGCCAAAATTGGCCCAGGCGACGTCCATTAGCCGGTCGGTTTCGCAATAGCGGCTGCCGAGTAGGAAGGGCATGACCGCATCGGGCAAGTCCTCTACCGGCATTTGCGGGCCGTCGGGCGCGCGCCGGTCCGTCTCGCCGCTATCTTCGATTACGAAGTGGCACGACAGGGTGACATTGCCGGGCGGGATAGTCAGCCGGGTGGCAACATTACCGAATCCGTCTTCGAAATGATAGAGCGGGATGTCGGGGCTGGCGATCAGCCGCTGCGGCGTGCGCAGATCCTGATGTCGCGAGGGGTGGAGGCTGAGCAGAGCCATCATCGCCATCCGCGTTTCGGTGGAAAATTCGATATCATAGCCGCAGCGGATCAGCATGTCGGGGTCTTTCCTGGAGCGCCGGCGATGCGGCTGTTAATGGCGCCATGGCCTGTGGTGGGGAAGAGCGTGGGATCGGCGCGATGAACGTCGACCGATAAGTCCATGCCCACGAAGCTGGCGGGCAGGCCGAACCAAGTGCCCGACAGCGGCAGCGCCTGGTAGGGATCGCGCGCGATTGCGACGCGAATGAGGCCGCGATTGCCAACGATGCCGTTGGTCGGATCGAACTCCACCCAGCCCGATCCAGGCAGAAAGATACGTACCCAGGCATGTGTATTGCCGCCGCCGACCACGCCCTCGTGCCGCGTCGGATTATAAACATAGCCCGATACGAAGCGCGCGGCGAAGCCCAGCGCCCGCACGGTCTCAATCATCAATACCGCGAAGTCTCGGCAAGTGCCCTGCCGTTTGCGCAGCGTCTCGATCGGCGACTGGGTGCCCTTTTCATGCCGGGGAACATAGGTGAAGTCGCGCTGGATGCCGGTTGCAATTCGGGTCAGCAGGTCGACCGTGCCGGTATTGCCGTCATTTCGGACAAAGCCGCGCGCCCAATTGTCGACCACCCGTTCAGGATCCAGATGATGCCGTTCGATCGACCGTAGCAGGTCGGGCATGTCCTCCGACGAGTATGTGAAAGGAAACAGGCGGGCATAGGGTTCGACATCGACCTCCTGCTGCGCCAGTGGTGCATGTTCCAGCGTCACTTCGCTGTTTACGACCAGACGCGATGCTCTTTTTTTGAACAAGGCGAAGGCGACGGAGTTTCCAAAAACATCATGCACCCAGCGTAGTTCACTTGGTTCAGGATCGATGTCGAGCCGGGCGGAGAGCAAACGCTGATCGAAAGCTTCGCGTGGGCGCATCATGATGCGATGCTCGCCCAGCGATACCGGCTGCTGGTAGCGATAGGTCGTGACGTGATGGATCGTCAGCAACGGCATGAAAGGAATATCCCTATGGCCCGAAGGACGGCAACATTATTGGGCCCGGACGATCCGGCGCCGTTCATTATCGATAACGCGGGAGGATGCTCGCCGTTCCTGCTGATCGGAGACCATGCCGGATCAGCTATTCCCGAGCACTTGGGTGACCTGGGCCTGAGCATCGCGGACCAGGCGCGGCATATCGCGGTCGACATCGGCGTGCGGGAGTTTGGCAGAGAATTGGCAAGTCTGCTCGACGCACCATTCATCCATCAAACCTATTCGCGCCTCGTAATCGACTGCAATCGTGATCCTGCGCATCCTGAAGCCATTGCCCTTCACTCCGATGGCACATCTGTCCCCGGCAATAGCGCACTGGACGACGTGTCCAGGGAAACCAGAATAGCGTCGATACACACTCCCTATCATGCAGCCATATCGGCCATGCTCGACGCCAGACAAGCGGCCGGCGCCGATACCATCCTGCTTTCGCTACATAGCTTCACACCTATGTTGAACGGCCTTGACCGACCGTGGGATGTCGGCGTTCTTCATTGGCTTGGGCACACGAATTTCGCCAGAGCGTTCCTCGCGCGGTTGCAGGATGAAAAAGCGATATGCGTGGGAGACAATGAGCCGTATCGAATGGACGCTACCGACTTTACCATAGCGTTCCACGCCTTTCCGCGCGATCTGCTCTACGCAGAAATTGAGATCCGACAGGATCTCATCGACGATCAAAGTGGACAGGTCCAATGGGCTGAACGAATCCAGGAGGCGGCGGCATTCGCATGGCGATCTTAGCCACAAGGCGAAGCACGTGGTTCAAGCGCAAGATGGTTGTCCGCCGGAAGATAGAGTTCCAACCGCTAGGGTATCAAAACCAACTGTTGAATTGGAGGGAAATAGACAGGTGGAACCTCGAGCAATGTTGCGCGCTCCACTATATCATCAAGGGGATTTGGCATGATTACCGATATCATAGGTGCGGTTATAGGGTCCAAGCTGGACCAGCGCGACGGCGACAGCGGTGCGAAGGGGGCACTAATTGGCTATTTTACGCCTCACGTTATCGGCGCTGCGGCAAAGGTCGGCTTGATGGCTGTGATCGGATATGGGGTCGTGCAAGCGGTACAAAGCCTCACCTCGAAGGAAAATGAGACATCGTACTGAGGTCTCGATCAGCAGCGCTGCGTCGAGCTATTTGTAGAGATTACCCCCCTATCGTTGCGTCGAGCGCGAAATTTCGAGTGATAATGATGGAAAAGGATTATGCGAATGGCCGTCGGGACGGTCTCCGGCTGGCACTGTCGATCCTGGCAGCAGAAGAAGCGAAATGGGCAGCGCTGCTTGGCGAGAGCCGATCGTGGCGAACCAATGCAACCCGCGAGATCCGGCATAAGACGTTGCAAGTTGCGCAGCAGCGATTGTGCACCGCGCTAAACCGTTTAACGCCCAAATCCAACCAAGCCATCGATCCCGAACTCTCCTCTGCACTCGAAGAGATCGGCCTTTAACCCTGTCATGACCCACCACAAGCTGAAGCTCCCGTCGAAAATCTGCATTGGTTGTGGGCGTCCATTTGCCTGGCGCAAGAAGTGGGAGAGGGATTGGGAGCAGGTAAGATTTTGTTCGGACCGCTGCCGCAGACGAGGTGGTTTGGGCAAGCCTGGAGATAAACACCCTAAATCCGGGATCGAACCGGATTTAACATCATGACTCATAGCAGCAGCCTCGGGTCAATAAAGAGTGCGTGCGGCGCCATTTTGCAGTTACTTGACCAACGCACAGACAAGGCGACAGTGTGTCCAAGCGAAGTCGCAAGGGCGATTGCCGGTAAAGTGGGCGCTGGTCAAAGCGGTTCTTCGTGGCGTTTGGCGATGCCGCTCGTCCATGCTGCGATCGATCAGTTGGTGGACGATGGATCGGTTGAGCTAAGTTGGAAGGGAAAAATGATGGCGTCTCGCTGTGGTCCTTATCGCATCAGGCGAGCGCAACCCGTGAACTGAACCTCTATCGCCGTATGAGCCCTGCAGCGCGAAATGCATCATGAATGATTTGTTCGACCTTTACCTTCCCGGCGCGACTGAACGTGAAGGTTCAGAAGGCTTCGCTTCCAACTGACCTAATCGCGCTACCAGTGATGTCGGCGCGTTTTAAACATTTTTAGATGCTTTTGTGAACTGAAGCAGCGATCCATCGTGTCGATGAAACACCCATCTCGAGCATATGCGGCATGGTCGCACCGTAACATCTTTCCCAATTGTGGAGAGTGGCGTACCATGGCCTATATTGGCAATGCGATAATCCTCGATAAGCGGGCGCCTGGTTGCATCGTTCCAGGCGCGGCCGAGGGCCAGCTATCTGTTCCAAGGCTTCCGGCGCTGACTCAGGACCGTGCACAGGAAGCCATTGGGCATTAATAGCGTCCGCATCGGCGAAGAAAGTAGCAAGCGCCATGGCGTGGGCGGTCCAGTCCATTCAAGCTCCCAAATTACCTCCGGAACTTTCTGCCTGCCGGCATGTCTTACAATGGGGACGACAGGACTATATGATGCTTAATGCTCTCGCCCAAGCTTGCGAACGTCGTCACGCCACGCGCCAGTTCTCTAACATTCCATGTACAGTCAATTGGTCTGGACTTTACGAGTTCGCTACTATCAAGAACATGTCGATCTACGGTGCCCAATTGGAAGGATTCGATTTTCCTCCGCCCGGAACGCCTGTAACGATCGTTGTTGAAAATTTCGAAATTTGCGCCTCGGTCATCTGGGCGGATGGAGAGAAGTGCGGTGTCTTGCTGGAGCACGATGTCGATCCTGGGAGCTTCATTCGCGCGCATTCCATTCGACCAGTGGGCACGGCGGCATCGGCGGTCGAAACGATCACTCAAATCCACGTGCCCTACGGCGGTTGAGCCCAAGTCCGCTGAGCGTCCGGAGGTGCGGCTGGAAACCGCGTTCACCCGCGATGATGCGTTCGCTAATCTGAATTGTTTCCTTTCGCGGAGTGAAGAAGACCGTCAAGGTGCCAAGCATTAGTGTCGCCCGATTGTGCACCCTGATGGGCTTCGATGCCTCACACGCATCGCCTTGGTGTCAGAGGCCCACCTACGGCGGAGCCGGACGCCGGAAAAAAAGCCTGCGAGAGACCTGTCGCTTGCCCCAAACGGACAAAACCCGTGGCCATGGGCCCAACACGAGCTCCGTTGCATATATGCAACTATTTTAGATTAACGACTTATCTGTGAAACTTGCTGCGGTTTTACCGGTTCAACGCCCCACCTAATCGAAACAAATAGGGGTTCGCATGAAGAAGTTGCTCGCCGCTGCCGTCGTCCTGGCGGCTTTTCCTGTCATTGCTTCCGCGCAGGAGACTGCCCCTGACGGCACCGACGCGTTTGGCGTCGAGCCATATGTAGGTGTGCTTGGCGGTTACCACACCTTTGACCGACGCTCTGAATTCGGTGCTATCCCCGGCGAAACCATCATGAACGGCGCTTTGATCAGCGGTATTGCCGGCGTGAATGTCCCGCTGGGTCCAGTTTTTGTCGGCGTTGAAGGCAACGCAACCAAAGGCTTCAGTGACATCGACTGGGAATATGGGGTCAAGGGGCGCTTTGGTGCCCGTGCTGGAGAAAGCGGTCTGATCTACGCATCGGCTGGCTATCAGTGGGTCAACGGCAAAGGCGGCTGGCCTGACCGCAAGGACTGGATGTACGGCGCGGGCGTAGAAGTCGGCCCGAAGGAAATCGGCCTGGGCGGCGTCACCGGGAATAGCGGCGTGCGTCTGCGCGTTCAGGTTGATACTTATGACCTCGACAGCTTCCGTCCCATGGCTGGCGTGATCTTCCACTTCTAAGTTTACAATCTGACCAGAATGGACCCCGTCAACGTTCTTACGCTGGCGGGGCTCATCGTAGCTATCGGCACCTGCGCTCCTGTCTGCCGCGAGTTTTGAGATGGAGAACACGCAGACTTGTCATCGCTTCCATCGGGCACGATTGGTCGCTGACTTGCGCTCTATCATCGGCTTACCCATTTCGCCGATCGCTCCGGATACCCCTTTCCATGCCCTACCCAGCGTCGCTTCCCACTCATGGGCGCCGCAGTCGCGCTGCAGCGGCTAGCGCTCAGGCGCATTTTATCTCCTGATTAGGCGTCACCGAAAAATATTAGGACAATCTGCCCAATCAGGTAGCGGCGGCGTTCGCGCGTAGCAGCTCTTCCCCTCCCCGTTTGAAACGAACGGTTTTGCAGGCTAACGGCGACCTCTTTCCGGCAACGCAGCATCTTTGCCAAAATATTTCCAAAGCAGCGACACCGACGGCCCTCGCCGCAAGGGCCATGTCTTACCCAAACGATAAATAATTCTCGCTGAAGGTGACCGATTGCGACGGTCAAACGATATGGTCGCCAGGTTCTTATCGGCCCCGCCAATGGCATCACACCAAAGGCGCAGGCAGCTTAATCGTGGTGGCATTAGGCCATGCTAGCGGCTTATTCAGTTGGTGAACCTGACGACGACGGCCGCAACAGCCTCGCCCGCGTTCAATCGACGCCTCCTGAATGTCGGTAGCCCCATCTATCCTTTTTATCGGCGCTACAGAGAAAGAGAGCTCCAGTCAAAGACACGACATAACGGTCACCACATTAATAAAATTACTTTGCAAAAAACGCTTGATAATCTTCTAAAATTGTCTCAAAGTATCTCACGTCGAATTCAATGGATAAATAGCAAATATGTTGTTATTTGTTGTTTTTACAAATTCAAATTTTCTATATTTTTATTATTAACAATCGGATGCGGCTAAAGCACGAACTCTGTCTCCCCGACCACAGCTTAAAAATGGCGCAGGCTCAGACCAATCGCAGGACGATGATCCATGCGGGTAGCGCAGCCAGCGCCAGGAAAGTACCGAGCGGCACGCGGGCACCGGTTTGCGTCGCACGGCCGGTGACAAGCATCACCGCCAGGCCCAGCACCGATGCAATCAGCAGGATGAAGGGCAGCGCCTGCCAGCCGAACCAGGCGCCAAGCGCGCCCAGCAGCTTCGCGTCGCCCAGCCCCAGCCCGTCGCGCCCGCGCAGCGCCCTATAGCCGAGCGCGATAGCCAGCAACGCGCCATAGCCGACCGCCGCACCGACGATCCGATCAGGCAGGCCGACATCGGTCGCCCACAGGCCTGCGGTAAAGCCCAGAAAGGCGAGTGGCAGGGTCAGCGCGTCTGGAAGCCAGAAATGACGCCAGTCAAGCAGCGCGAGCGTCAGCAGCAGCCAGCCGAACAAGGCCCAGGCCACGCCCCCGACATCGGGCAGCCCGCCAATTGCCAGCGCGCCGATGATGGCGCAGGCAACTTCCACCCGGCCGTGGAACGGATCGATACGGGCGCCGCAGGTGCGACAACGCCCACGCTGGATCATCGCACTCAGCAGGGGGACAAGATCGCGCGCGCCCAGCGTGCGCCCGCATCCGTCGCAGGCGGAACGTCCCCGCATCACGCTGCGCCCCTCGGGCCAGCGCAGGATCAGGGTGCCAAGGAAACTGCCCGCGATCGCACCCGCCAGCGCGCCGATGAGCGCCGCAACCGGCGGGATCACAGGCTGCCTTCAACCTTGAGCATCTGCGCGCCGCCGACATTGGCAAAGCCCGCCTGCCCCAGAGTCGTCGCAAGTGCAGGGTCTGCCGTCTCGACGCGCATTTCGGCCGTGTATCGACCCGACCGCCAGATGCGCAGGCTGATCTTTTCCATGCCGGACTGGCTGACCAGCGGCAGCAGCAGCGCGTCGCCATCGCAGGCGACAACGCCTGACAGGCCCTGGCTGAGGTTCAGGCCCGGCATCTGGCCGGACATGCGTGCGCGCACGCGCCCTTCGGCATGACCGCAACGATCGCCACTATAATAAGCGCTGACATCCTCCAGCATCAGGCTGCCGACCGGCAAGGGCGCGAAGGTGCGACCGAGCGGCATCGCACCGGTCACATCGTCCACGCCGATCCGTCCGAACCCGACGGTCAGCGCGCCGCCGATATCATCGGCCAGCCCCTTTTTGCGGGCGATGTCGAAGCGTGCCCGGCCCATGAGCAGCGACACGGGCGAAAGGCCAGCGCGCACGCTGCCAAGCGGCATGTCGCCCAGCATCAACTGGTCGATCCGCCCGCTCCACACACTGCCACGCACGTCGCGGGCGGCCACGCCCAGCCGCTCCAGTCCGGCAAGGCCAAGGGCCACGCGCATCGGCAGGAACAGCAACAGACCAAGCAACAGCGCCAGTATCAGTATGATCCGCATCCGTCGCGACAAGGTGAGGCCCATCATTGCGGGCCTCCCCGGACCAGCACGGCCTGGACCGACACGCTCCCCGCCGTGGCGGATGGACGCGCACTCATCGTATCAACGCGCACCCCCTGCGCCTCCAGCGTGGCCAGCCAGGAAAAGAGCGCGACCGGCCGGACCGAGGCGATGGCGATCTCCATCCGGTCATTGCCCTGCGCCTGCGCCCGTTCCAGCGTCAGCCCCGCCTCGCCCGCGCTTTGGCCGACAAACTGGTCGACCGGCGTCGCCGGGCCAGTGGCGGCCGCATCGCGCGGCAATATCTTCAACTGCTTCACCGCTGCGCGCACGGCGGCATTGCGGTCCGTTGCAGCCAGCAGGGTTTCACGCGCGGAGCGCTGCGCCCGGTCGAGCGGCAACGCCACGCCAAACCACAATATCACCCCGCCCAGCAGCGCGAACATCACGCCCAGCATCCATTGTTCGCGGGTCGATCGTTCCGACCAATATGTCGCTATCCGTTCCATCATGACCGTACCGTGATATCCGCCAGCGTCCGCCCGCCCGGCTCCTGCGAGGGCGTGGCCGTGATCGTGAAGCCGGCCGCCTGCAACGCCAGCAGCACGACATTGATGTCCTCCGCCTTGGCCGCCGCCAGCGTGGCCCGCACCATGCCGTCAGCATCGCGCGACAGGCCGGTCAGCGCCACGCCCGGCGCATCCTGCATCGCACTCAGCAAGCCTGCGACCGGGGCGGTAAAGGCGCGGCCGCCAGCCCCCCGTGCCGCCAGCCTGCCCTCCATCTCGGTCAGCGCCTGCGCGGCGTCGCTTGCGCCCGGCAGTACCTGCTGCGCGCGGGCCAGACTGTCGCCGTCCAACCGGCTGGCTTCCATATGCTGCTTCGCGATGCCGACCAACGACAGGATCAGGCTGAGGAGCAATATCAGTCCGCTCCACAGGGCGATCCGGCCCAGCACCCTGCCATCGACCGACCGCCGCACCCGCTTGGCAAAATCCCCCTGCCGCATGTCGAGCGGCGGATTGTCCAGCGCCGCGATCGCACGTCCCTCGATCAGGCCGGTGGCGACGTCGGCGACCGGCGCGTCCGCCACCAGTTCCGGCAGCGCCATGTCGGCGGTCAGCGCCATGTCCTTGCCACGCAGCACCGTCTCGCCGCCGATCAGGCCGCGCGTGAAACCATGGTCCGGCTCGGGCAGCAGCAGCGAGGCCGGCACGATGCTATCGGGGTCCAGACCATGATGCTGGGCCCAGAGCAGCCAATGCTGCATATCGGCGCGGCTCGCCACGGCGACGATATGCCGCCGCGCCGGGTCTTCGTTGGCGTCAGCGACGGCAAACAATTGATCGGCCGGCAGCAGTCCGCCCGCCAGCGCCGCCAGCCGCGCCGCCGCCCGCCCCTGCCGCACGGGCAGGTCGGGATGCGCCATCCAGTGCAATGTCACCAGCGCGGCCGGCGGCACCAGCATCACCCGCGCCTGATCGGGCAGGGCAGCAAGACCGCAGGCCGCCAGCCAGTTGGCGCCCTCGCCCGACTGGGTGAGCGTGCCATCCACGACCCGCATCCAGCGGGACGGCACGTCCGCCGCTTCGGGCAGGAAGACGATCAGCGCATCGCGACTGCTCATGCGCCCGCGCCCCAACTGCGCCGCACCAGCAGTGCCGGGCTTTCCCGCGCGTCGATCAGCGCCCGCTCCACCACCTGCGTTCCCCCGACATCCACCGAAACGTCCACTCCAAAAAATCCAGTCGTCAATTTCACCTGTTCCTGCACCTCGGTCATCGGCGACACGCCAGCGAGCGAAGGCAGCGCCCAGAATTGCACCGTGCTGCCGTAGCCGTCCGCCGGCCGCTGCGCCAGCAATTGCCGCGCCTGCGCCACGCTCAATTGCCCTGGCAGCAGCATTGCGAACAAAGGCGCCTGATCGGGCAGCAGCGTATTGATGTTGATCGGCGACAGCGTCGTGACCGGCAGCGCGCAAATCCACGGTTTTGCCAGATCATAGATGGCCGGGCTGATCCCGCTGACCGCCCGCAACTCGCTGGGGTCCACCATCATGCGGTTGGCAGCGCGATAGGGCCGCTCCATCGCCGCATAGATTTCATCCTCCGCACCGCCGGGCTGCGGCACGCTGTCCGTGTCGATCCAGTCGGCCAGGCTCGCGGCCGCCACCTGCGCCTGCCGCGCATTGACGCCCAGCGCCTCCAACAAGCCCTGAAACTGCTGTACGCCGATCGGCCGAACCTTCAGGCTGGCCTCCGTCTCGCCACTCACCACGCTGTTGAGATTGAAGCAATTGCCGCCGTCCGTGACCCGCGCCGTCGCCACGCCGCCGGGGACGGGCAGGCTTTGCGGCGTGCCCATCCATCCGCCCGCCAGCGTGATCCGGGCCGGGTTGGATGCAGTCAGGTCCGCAATCCGCAGCCGCGCCATTGCCATGCCCGCGTCGGCATAGGCCCGCCCCTGATCGACTGCGCCGCCATTGCCGGTCATCCGCGTCGCCAGCGCCAGCCGCTCCAGCGCGGTAGCCGCCACCACGGCCATCACCGCCACCAGCAGCAATACGGTCAGCAAGGCGGCGCCCCGCTCGCCATCTTTACGAGGGTCAGGCACCGGTCGCCTCCTCTCCCGCCACCAGCTTCTCGGCCGGGCCGGGCGCAACCAGAAAGCGCAGCATGACCGGCGGCTCTCCGGTGCGCGTCACCATCATCTCGACCGCGCGGGGCATCAGGTCCGGCTGGCTCGGCGTCCATGCCTCCTGCCATTTGCCCTGCGCGTCGCGAAAACGCAGCACGACCGTTTCGACATTGTCGAGCAACGCCGCCGGCTCATCACCCGCCGCGCCGTCCAGTTGGGCATAGGTGCGGCGCTCCAGCCGGCCCTGCCGCACCCAATATTCGACCTTTTGCAAGGAGGGGCGCGGCAGGCCGCCCAGATTGTCCCACCCTCCGCGCACGAACTGCATCACCGGCTGCGCTTCGCCATCGTCATGCGCCCAGAAGGCTGGCGCATTGGTGCCCGCCTCGGTCCGGGTGATGCGCGGCACCGCCTGCCCCAGATCGGCCGCCAGTGCGCCACCGGCCCGCTGTACCGCCGCCATCTCGTCCAGCCGCGCCTTGACCTGCGCCTGCGCCGACACGCTATTGCCCAGCAGCAATACGCCGGCACTCGCCAGCATGGCGAAGATTATGAGCGCAACAAGCAATTCGATCAGCGTGAAGCCGTTTTCGGCGGAACGCTCGAAAAACGTGAAGCCGTTTTCGGCGGAACGCTCCGGTAAAGAAGCGGACGGAATCTCCCCCCTCCGTTCGGTTCGAGCCTGTCGAGAACTCTTGCGCGCGCCCCCGTTCTCGACAGGCTCGAACCGAACGGATGATGAGAATAGGTCATCATTCGACCACCCGCACGAAGCTGAGCGCGACCGGCGACGCGCCGGGCTGGCCATCGACGGTCAGGTCGACCTGCAACAGCCGCTGGTCGTCGGTCGGCTTGACGGTGCGGCTCCAGTGCCAGCGGCGCCCGCCATTTTCGACGTCGCCATCCTCTTCACCGATAGAGGGCGGAACGGGATCGCTCTGCACATCGACCATCAGGTTGCGCGCGACCATCTGGCCCAGCGCCTTGCTGTCCAGATCGGCGGCGGTGCGCAATGTCACTCCCTGCAACCGCACCAGCGCCAGCGCGGCAAGACTGAACACCGCCAGCGCGACCAGCATTTCGAGTAGCGTGAAGCCCTGTTCGGCCCGTTCCACAATTATATCCGTTCGCCCTGAGCCTGTCGACGGGCGCGTACTGTGCCCTTCGACAGGCTCAGGGCGAACGGACCGAGTGCAGGATGCGCGTGTCTTACCCACCGACCATCACCTTCCCCGCCATGTCGACGGTCACGGACACACGCTCGCCTTCGCGGGCGAGCGTCACGGTCAGGGGATCGGTGGGCAGGCCGGTGCCGTCGAAGGCGATCTGCTGGCGTCCATCCTTGCCCACCAGCGCGCGCGTGCCGCCCTTCCAGTTGGCGGTGACGAAAGGCTTGTCCTCCAGCGGCGCCCACTGGCCACCCTCACGGCGCTGAAAACCATAGCCGGAGGCCGACACCCACAGACCGATGGGGCGCGCGGTCACGACCGCTTCGTCGCGCGCGGCGGCAACGCGCGCGGCGAAGCGGTCGGCATCCTCGATCACGCGCCCGCGCGGATCGGGAATGGCGAGCACGACGGCAGCCGAAATGAAGCCGATGATCGTCAGCACGACCATCAACTCCAACAGCGTGAAGCCGTTTTCGGCGGAACGCCTCATGAGCGTGAAACCGTTGGGATCAGAGTTCGCTGGAATAGATATCCGCATTTTCGCTCTCGCCGCCCGGCTGGCCGTCCGCGCCCAGCGTGCTGATGTCGAACGCGCCCTTGCGCCCCGGCACGGTGTAGAGATAGGCGCGGCCCCACGGATCGTCGGGCAGCTTCTTGATATAGCCACCCCGACGATAACGCTGCGGCTGCGCCAGCGAGGCGGGCGGGTTAAGCAGCGCCTGCAACCCGTCCGATCCAGCCGGATAAGTCAGGTTGTCGAGCCGATATTGCTCCAGCGCCTGTTCGATCGTCGCGATATCCGCCTTCGCCTTCTCGATCCGCGCCGTGTCGGTCGCGGGGATGACATTGATCGCCACGATCGTCGCCAGCAGGCCGATGATGACGATCACGACCATCAGTTCGACCAGCGTGAAGCCGTCTTCGGCGGAACGCCTCACGGGCGTGAAGCCTTCCTCACCCTCCAGGGTGGCGGCCCGAACTTCATTCCATTTCAACATATTCAACTCCTTCAAGCCCCGGTGAGGCTTTGCAGCTGCAGGATCGGCAGCAGGATGGACAGGATGATGACGGCGACGATGCCGCCCATCAGTATGATGATGACCGGCTCCAGCATCGCCAGCGCGGCCGAAGTGAAGCTGTCGAATTCGCGTTCCAGATAATCGGCGGCGCGCTCCAGCATGGCGTCGAGCCGCCCGGCGCTCTCGCCGCTCGCTGCCAGATAGACGAGCAAGGGCGGGAACACGCCGGCCCGACGCAGTGCGGCGGACAGGCTGCCGCCACCCCGGATCGCTTCGACAATCTCGTCCGACGCCTTGCGCAGCACGCGATTGTGGACAGTGTTGGCGGTGAGCGACAGCCCCTCCATCAGCGGCAGTCGACTGGCGATCATCGTGGACAAGGTCCGCGCCATCCGCGCCGCATGGAGGTCCCGGATCAAGCGTCCCAGCAGCGGCAGGCCCAGCAGCATCGCGTCGAACCGATAGCGGAACCGCTCCACCTTCATCGACCGCCAGAAACCGACGGCACCCAGCGCCAACAGGATCAGCAGCAGCCACCAATAGGCGGCAAGGAAGGCCGACACGCCCATGACCATTCGCGTCAGCAGTGGCAATTCCTGTCCGACCGTGTCGAACTGCTCCACCACCTTGGGCACGACGAAGATCATCAGCGCCGCGACTACGAACACGGCGAAACTCGCCAGCACGGACGGATAGGCGATCGCCGTCAGCACCTTCGACCGCATCACCGCCTGCCGTTCCATCAGGTCGGACAGGCGCTCCATGATCGTGGGGAGGCTGCCGGAGCTTTCGCCGGCGGAAATCATCGCCCGATAGAGTGGCGGGAAGCTTTTCGGCTCCGCGCCCAGCGCATCGGCGAGCCGACGCCCTTCCAGCACGCCGCCATGCACCTTGCCCACGATCGCGCGGACATGATCCTGCTCGCTCTGCTTGCCGATGGTGCGCAGCGACTCCTCCAGCGGACTGACCTGGATCAGCGTCGACAACTGCCGGGTGAAAAGCGTCAGTTCCTTGGCCGACAGGCGCGGCGCGCGCAGCGACGGGCCCGCCCGCTTGCGCGCCGTTTCGACCGCACCCGGCTCGATCTGCACGATGAACAGCTTGCGCGCATCCAGCTTGGCGCGCGCATCCTCGATCGTCGCGGCCTTGATGCTGCCGCTGCGTTCCCGACCCGCCGGATCGATGACGCTATAGTCGAAATCAGCCATCGGCGATGGTTTCCACCTCGACCGCGTCGCGGCGCGACACGCGGATGGCTTCCTCCGCCGTGGTCTGCCCATCACGCACAAGCGCCCGCGCGGCGGATCCCAGGTTCGGCGCGTTCAGGAAAGCATGGCGCGCGATCAGCAATTCATCGCCGCCGTCATTGATGAGGCGGCGGATGGTGTCGTCCACCCGGATCGCCTCGAACACGCCGATACGGCCCTTGTAGCCGGTGCCATTACACTCGTCGCAACCGCGTGCACGATAGATGATCGTGCCGGGGTCAAAGCCCAGCAAGGCGCTGGCCGACTTGTCCGCCTGTACCGGTTCCCGGCAGCTCTGGCAGAGGCGACGGACGAGACGCTGGGCAATCACGGCGCGCAGGGTGGAGGCGAGCAGGAACGGCTCGACCCGCATGTCGCGCATCCGGGTAATCGCCCCCACGGCATCATTGGTATGGACGGTCGACAGGACGAGGTGGCCGGTCAGCGATGCCTGCACCGCAATCTCCGCCGTTTCCCGGTCGCGGATTTCGCCGACCATGACGACGTCGGGATCTTGCCGCAGGATCGCGCGCAGCCCCGCCGCGAAGGTCAGGCCGACCTTGGCATTGACCTGCGTCTGGCCGACGCCCTCCATCGCATATTCGACCGGGTCTTCGACCGTCAGGATGTTGCGCGACCCGTCGTTCAACTGGCGCAGACCGGCATAAAGCGTCGTCGTCTTGCCCGACCCGGTCGGCCCGGTGACCAGGATGATGCCGTTCGGTTCGCCCAGCCCTTCGCGGAAGATGCGATCGGGCGTGCCGGTCATGCCCAGCAGGTCGAGCGTGATGCCGGCATTTTCCTTGTCCAATATGCGCAGCACCACCCGCTCACCCGCGCGGCTCGGCAAAGTGGACACGCGCACGTCGAGCAGCTTGCCGCCGAGCGTCAGGCCGATGCGGCCATCCTGCGGCACGCGCCGCTCGGCAATGTCGAGCCGCGCCATCACCTTGATGCGGCTGACCACGACCGGGGCGACATGGGGCGGCATGCGCAGCGTTTCGCGCAACACGCCATCCACACGCATCCGCACGATGAGGCCGGTTTCATAGGGCTCGATATGGATGTCCGACACGCCCTGCCGCGCCGCTTCGGCGATGATGCCGTTAATCAGGCGGATCGCCGGTGCATCGTCCGCGCTGTCGAGCAGGTCATCGGCGGTCGGGATATCGGCAGCCAATATGTCCAGTTCATCGGCGCCGACCTCCAGCGATCCCACCATCGCCGCTGCACTGCCCTCCATCGCATAATGATCGGACAGATGCCGGTCGAACTGCGTCGGCTCCACAAAGCGCACGTCGAAGCTGCGCGCCAGATGGCGCCGCACTTCAAGCAGGATGCGCGGGTCGCTGCCCTCGCGCACGGCAATGGTCAGGCGATCGCCCTCCAGCGGCAGCATCACGACGCCATGCTTGCGTGCAAAAACATAGGGTATGTCGATCGGCCGCGACGGCAGCGGGATTGCGGGAAAGTCCGTATCCTGCGGCTGGTCGCTCACTTCTTCTCTCCGCTTGCCGGTATCTCGACCGGTCGGACCACGCCACTCGACTGGCGGACGCTGGGTTCGATCACCTGTGTCGGCGCTACCTCCGGCAGCACCACCGCGTCACCCGGCTGCGCCGCGACAGGCGGGGTCGCGCCCATATAGTCGCGCACCAGTTCATCGATCGTGGGTTCGACATCCGGATTGCGCTGCAACTGCATGCCCCGGACATAGCCGTAGCGCTGTTGCGTCAGGCGCTGAGCATCCTCCTTCGACCGCAATATGGTCGGGCGGATGAAGACCATCAAATTGGTCTTGGTCCGGCTGCGGCTGCGCGACTTGAACAATTCGCCCAGCCCCGGAATATCGGACAGCAGCGGGATACGCTCGATCGTCTTGCGCTCATTATCGTCCAGCAGGCCGCCGAGCGCCAGAATCTCGCCATCGTCCACGGTGACGGTGGTTTCGATCTCGCGCTTGTTGATGATGAGGTCGCTACTGGAGTTGCTGACCGGCCCGGCCACGCTCGACACTTCCTGCTTCAGGAACAGCTTGATCGCGCCACCGGTATTGATCTGCGGCTTCACCTCCAGCTTGATACCGACATCCTGCCGCTGGACGGTGCGGAACTGATTGTCGAAATTCTGGCTCAGCGCCTCACCGGTGGTCACGGGTACCTGCTGGCCGACCAGAATCGACGCCTTCTGATTGTCCAGCGTCATCACCGACGGGGTGGAGAGCAGATTGCTTTCCGTGTCGGACTTCACCGCATTGATGATCGCGCCGAAAATGCCGTTCTTGCCGATGCTGCCGCCCAGGCCCGCGATCGCGCCGGTGGCGCTGGTCAGACTGTTGATGGCCGCCGATTGCAGCGTGCTGGCCAGATCGCTGTTGGTCTGCGTCTCCGTGGTCGTAGTAGTCCCGTCTGCAGCAACCACCGTCGTTTTGGTCGTGCCAAGCTTGTCCGCGCCATAGGCGCCCGCGAGCGTCAGCAGATTGGGCGACGCGTTGCTGTAATTGGTCGCGGCAAAGCCGGTCGATGTGCTGCCCAGCAGGAACTGCACGCCCAGTTTCTTGGCCGCCGCGTCGCTGATCTCGACAATGATGGCTTCCACCAGCACCTGTTCGCGGCGGGTATCGACCTGGCGGATGGTTTCGCCCAGCATGCGCTGCACATCGCTGTTAGCGGCAACGATGATGGCATTGGCGCCCTCATAGCGGGTAACGATCGCCGGGCCGCGCGTGGAAATGCCGCCGCCGCTGGACGAAGAAGAGGAGGAAGCCGCGGCCACAGGCGCTGCCGCCTGTGATGCGGGCGCTGCGCCACCAGCGGCCGGCGTTGAAGCCGTCACAGGCTGGCTGGTCGACTGACCGACAAGTTGCTGCAATACCGGCAGCAGCTTTTCGGCATCGGCATGTTCCAGCCAGTAGACCCGGATTTCCGTGCCGCTTGCCGCCTGCTGGTCCAGTTGGCGCGCCATCGCCACCAGACGCACGACGGTATTGGCATCGCCCCGGATCGCCACTGCATTACTGCTGTCGATCGGTACCACCGTCGCGGCCGACGGCGCGGCATTTTCGCCGCCGCCACTCGCCACCAGCGCCTGCAAGGAAGTGGCAATCTCGCGCGCGCCGGCATTTTTCAGCATCACCATCTGCGTCGCCGCCGTGTCCCGGTCGATCCGGCCGATCACCTGCCGGATGCGCGCGATATTGTCGGCATAGTCGGCCACGACTACGCTGTTGCCGGCGCGGTTGGCGGTGACGGAGCCTTCCTTGCTCACCAGCGGGCGCAGCGTTTCCAGCGCGCTCGCCGCGTCAATGGACCGCAGGCGGAAGACTTCTGTGACGAAGCTGTTGCGATTGGTCGCCCGGCCGACGCTACTCGGCTGACCCGCCGCGCCGTCGGCCGGCTGGATGCGATAGGCGCCGCCGGGCGCCGGCACCGCGACCAGCCCGTTGGCGCGCAGGGTCGACAGCACGATTTCGAAATATTCCGAGCGCGACAGCGGCCGGTCGGTCACGACCGACACCTTCCCTTGCACCTTGTTGTCGATGATGAAGGTACGGCCCGTCACCCGCGCCGCATCCTGAATGAAGGCGCGAATGTCGGCATCGCGCACGTTCAGCGTCTGTTGCGCCATGACCGGCGTTACGATCGGCGTGGCAAGGGCGAGCGCGGTGGCAGCGGAAAGGAGGAATTTGCGGGTCATTGGCCTTGCACTATGATGTTGACCGAGGCGACGGCGGCGCCGCGCTCGACGGTCAGGGAAAGGCGCGCACCGGGCGCGATCTGGTTCTGGAGCGTCTGGAGATCGCCAGCCGATCCGATCGGCTGGCCATTGACCTGCGTGACGATATCGCCGGCCTTGAAGCCGACACCGGCAAAACCCGGCCCCTTGGACAGGACGGCCAGGCCGGTGACGCGCCCATTCTGCATGCGCGGAGCGAAACCAATGTCACGCTTCAGGCTGTCGACGGTGGGACCGGCACCGGGCGGTGTGGGCGGCGGCGGGGCTGCGCTCTGCCAGCCAGCGCCTGCTGCGGGGGCAGGCTCCGCTTCCGGCGCAGGCGTGGATTGATCGAGGAAAACCTGCTCCTCCGCCCCGCCCCGGTCGATCGTCACATGGTCGAAGGCGACCGCCTTCAGCACAACGCCGGGCAGGATTTCATCCCCCACGGCATAGCTGTTCTGCACCCCGTCGGGCGATGCGATGATGGCAGAGCCCAGCCCCGACCCCTCGTTCAGCCGAACGCCGTAAAGGGTAAGCGCCAGCGAGGTGACGACGCCATTGCCCGCCTGCTGCGGCGCGCCGGTGCGGAAGAAGGGATCGAAGCTGGCGAACAGCGCCTGCCGTGCGCTCGGCGACAGCAATTGCGCCTGCCGCCCTTCCCAGGGGCCGAAGCTGCCGACCGGCGCTACCACGGCCCAGACCAGTCGCACCAGTTGCAGCGCCAACAGCACCAGCAGCGCTTTTTCCAGCAGCCCCAGCCAGTCGATCGCCGAAACAGAGGCCGACCGGTTCCGCCCGAAACTGCCTATTCTATCGCCAAATGGCACACGCATGACCGTGAAGCACGCCCCCGATTAGTCCCAGGACGTCAGCTAGGCGGACGATCTTACTCCAGAATGACAGTTATATGACCGATATATGACATGACGTAACAGCCCTGCCGCGCGACTTGCATTTTCAAAGACGGAAGATAGGCGTGGCGACGTCTTTCTCTCAACTTCGCCTTTTCGGATCGCTCATGACGAACCAGATCGACATGCCCCCCGCAGCCCTAGATGCCGATCCCGCGTGGATTGCCACCCATCCCCGCATCCAGCGCGTGCCGAGCAAGGAACTGACCCTGTTCATCCAGCGCGACTTCCTGAACGCGCAGGAATGCGCCGCGCTGGTCGAGCGAATCGATGCGAAGCGCCGGCCCTCGACCATTGCCGATGCCAATGGCGACGGCTATTTCCGCACCAGCGAGACGTGCGACCTCGACCATGGCGATCCCTTCGTCGCGGCGATCAATGCCCGGCTGGACGCCTTTGCGGGCATCGCCACGCCGCACGGCGAACCGATCCAGGGCCAGCGCTATGATGTCGGGCAGGAATTCAAGGCACATACCGACTATTTCGACCCGAAGGGCGCGGACTATCCGCGCTATTGCTCGGTCGCGGGCAACCGCACCTGGACGCTGATGATCTATCTGAACGAACCGGCGGCCGGCGGCGCCACCCGCTTCACGAAGATCGGCAAGACGGTGCAACCCGAAACAGGCAAGCTGCTGATATGGAACAACAGGCTGCCGTCCAGCGAACCCAATCCCGCCAGCATCCATCATGGCATGAAGGTGCGTGCCGGGGTGAAGCATGTCATCACCAAATGGTATCGCGAACGCCCCTGGGGGTAGAATTTGATGACTTCAGATTAACCCGCTTCGTCATTGCGAGCGCAGCGAAGCAATCCAAGGGAATGCCACATGGATTGCTTCGCTGCACTCGCAATGGCGGGCCTATGTAAAGTCATCATGCTTTAAGCGTCAGGTCCAGAAGCGGCGGGCGTCGACCAGTGCCCGATGCGCCCTGGCAGCAGCGGACAGCAATGTCTTTCTATCCCCCGTCTTTGCCTCCACCGTCAACCCAAGCCGTGCCAGCGTCGCCGGCGCACTCACCAGATCGTTGAGCATCCCCAGCCTGCCCTGTATCGCTTCCAGTCTGGCGACGAAGCGCTTGTAGCGCCGCCGCGCTTTCTTCGCCGGGAACAGATTTCCAAAATATTCAGCGCTATAGCGCAGCTTCTTCGCATCTTTCCGCACCGTGTGGCGATCCTCGTCGCTCAGCCGCTTCATCCGCTTGCCACCTTTGGCCACCCGCTTGCGGCGCTTGCGTAATCGCTCCGTCGCGAAGGGTGTCACAGGTCGCGCCGCGTCGGCGCTCAAACCCGCCCCCTCAGCCAGCCATTCCGTCAGATCCAGCAACAACATCCGCACTCGCGCCGAGGCCAGCCATTGCAGCACCCGCGCCCGTGCATCCGCCCGCGCCGCCTCCAGCCTTTCGCGCCCGGCCGCGTCCGACAGTTCCAGCACATCCAGATCGCGCGCCTCGCCCAGCATATGTGCCAGCCAGCGCAACTCGCCCTGAAAACCTGCCACATCTTCCGCCCGCAACACGGGTCCGAACAGGCTCAGCGCCGTGCGCAAACGACGGATCGCGACCCGCGCCTGATGCAAGGCCTGGGGTGCATAGCCCTCCAGCAAAAGCGCCTCGTTCAACCGATATTGTCGCTGGCACAGAGCGACGATCCGCCTGAAAGCGTCACCGATCGTCATGTCGGGATCGAGCAGAACCGGCTCCGCCTTATGGGCATGGGGCAAGGCCTCGGCCAGCCGATAGCCCCGCTCGGACTTGCTCAACACGCCCGGCCGCACCGCCATGTCCGCGTCGATCCGCCGGGCCAGCGCGAACAGCGCCGCCGGCGCCCCGCTTTTCAGTTCCAGTTCGATCTCGCAGATCGGCTCTTCCCGCTCGACCGCCCGCACCACGCCCCGATCGAGCACCAGTTCGATCATCGCGTCGTCCTGCGGCACCAGCCAGGTCCGCCGCTCCACCAGAACCTCAAATGCGGGGATGACATCAGCCACGGCATCGCCCAGCAGCGCCGCCACCGGATTGCGCTCATCCAGCACCGGCGCATTGCCACGCACCGGCCGTTCCCACTCATCCCGTGCGAACAGGCCGGCGCCGCCGCGTCCGTTGGCCTTGACCGTCTGGATGCGCCGCCGCCCCGATCGCCGGATGCGCAGGCTCACCCCCTGCCCGGCCAGCCGATGATCGGGCGTATCGAAATAGGTGGCGTGCAACGTCGCCGTCTTGCCATCCAGCGCACCAAGCGGCGGCCATTGCGCGAAAATATCGGCGGCATCGCCCGACATATCGAGCTTGAGTTCGATTTCCGGTTGCAAATCATGGCTCCCGTCGACGCCCCCGCGATCGTTACGCCTTTAGCATGCGTCCGCTTTTCATGGAAATGCCATGAGAGTCCCTAAACTGTCACATAACAGTCTTCGCAATGTCATAGAACCAGCATCATCATGTCATCTGGTGCGCCTACCTGCCCGTCCGAGGGCGACAGGGGGCGTTGTCCGAATCGAAATTCCCCTGCGCTCCGCACTTCAACCATCCCGGCAAGACCGGAGCGGAGACGACATGGCCAAGATTAACCGTATCCACACGATCCTGATGGCGGGCTGCGCCTGCGTGGGCCTGAGCGCCTGCGGCGCGGACGACATCGCTTCGCCGGGCGAAGGCACGATCGTCCTCCCCACGCCGACGCCGACCCCCACGCCAACCCCCACGCCCACGCCGACCCCCACGCCGACGGCAGTGACGCCGGCTGCAAGCTGCCCCAGCATTTCCGGCTCGGCCCAGCTGACCGATGCCGGCACCATCACGGACGGCACCAACACCTGGCGCAACTGCGCCTTCCCGGCGCGCTTCACCAGCTCGACCGCCATTTCCAAGCAGACCGGCGTGATCTACTCGATGCCGGGCCGCGTCGACGTCGGCACCGACCAGGGCGCGTCCAGCACCGGCAACAATGTCACGCTGACGATCGATCCGGGCGTCACCATCTTCGCCGGCACCGGCAACACCTTCCTGGCCGTCAACCGCGGCAACCGCATCAACGCGGTCGGCACCGCCAGCCAGCCGATCATCTTCACCAGCCGTGAAAACGTGCTGGGCACCAACACCGATCAGTCGTCCGGCCAGTGGGGCGGCGTCGTGCTGCTCGGCCGTGCCAAGATCACCGACTGCCTCGCCCCTGCCGCCGCCGCCGGCACCACGGCCTGCGAACGCGACACCGAAGGCGCCAGCGGCGCCCTCTATGGCGGCGACAATGACGCCGACAATTCGGGCCGCATGTCCTATGTCCAGATCCGCTATTCGGGCTTCGTCCTGTCGGGTTCGAGCGAATTGCAGGGGCTGACCCCGTCGGGCGTCGGCACCGGCACCCAGCTGGACCATATCCAGGTTCACAACAGCTCGGACGACGGCATCGAAATCTTCGGCGGCTCCGTCCACCCGCGCTATCTGGTCCTGACCGGCAACGAAGACGACAACCTCGACACCGACATCGGCTATCGCGGCACCGTCCAGTTCCTGCTGAGCATCCAGCGCGCGAACAACGACATCGGTGACGGTTTCCTCGAAACCGACTCGAACGGTGGCACCGCGTCGAACAACGGCGAAGACGCCCTGCCGCGCCAGTATCTGAAGGTCGCCAACTTCACCGCCATCAACCGCTCGACCACCGGTTCGAACGGTTCAGCCATGCTGCTGCGCGGCGGTGCCGACCTGACGCTCGCCAACGGCATCATCGTCAGCCCGACCCAGAGCTGCCTGCGCATCGACAGCACCACCACCGTCCGCGACGCCGACACGGCGCTTCAGGACGCTGGCAAGCCCAAATATATCTCGGTCGTGATGCAGTGCAGCAGCACCCCGTACAAGGGCAACCGTGGCGTCGATGCCGCCACTGTCCAGTCGATCTTCGAAGCCGGCGCGAACAGCACCATCAGCTACACCCCGTCGCTGACCAGCCTGTTCATCAACGGTGCGACCGAAACCGCTCGCGCTGCCGCCGACCTGAAGGCGATCGACAGCAACTTCACCGCCACCACCTATGTCGGTGCGGTGAAGGACAGCAGCGACACCTGGTATGCCGGCTGGACCTGCAACTCGGCGACCGCCAGCTTCGGCACCGCCAGCGGCAACTGCACCGCCATCCCGACGACCTGATCGGCACCTGACCTCAATAGGGGCGGGGGAGCGTAAACTGCGCTTCCCCGCCTTCTTTTGCCCAAATTCTTTGCTCAGAATTTTCCCAAGGGGGACGAATAGCATGTCGAAGCCGCTCAGCCTGGCGCGCCTGCTCCTGATTTCCACTGCGCTGGTCACGCCGATGGCGATGGCGCAGACCAATCCGACCCAAGCCGGTGACGCCGGCATGTCGACCACGCCCAGCGCCGCTGACGAAGCCGATGCGCAGTCGGGCAATGTCGACGTGTCGATCCCCGGCGCCGACATCGTCGTCACCGGCCGCCGCACCGCCAACATCTCGCAGGCCGCGCCGCAGGTCGTCAACGTCCTGTCCGCCGCCGACATCAAGCGCACGGGCGAAGGCGACATCGCCGGCTCGCTTCAGCGCGTCACCGGCCTGTCGGTCGTGTCGGGCGGCTATGTCTATGTCCGTGGCCTTGGCGACCGCTATTCGCTCGCGCTGCTCAACGGCTCCCCCCTGCCCAGCCCGGAACCGCTGAAGCGCGTCGTTCCGCTGGACATCTTCCCGACCAGCGTAATCGCCTCGACCCTGGTGCAGAAGAGCTTTTCCGCCAACTTCCCCGGTGAATTCGGCGGCGGCGTCATCAACCTGACGACCAAGGCGATCCCGACCGAATCCTATCTGGAACTCGGCTTCGGCAGCTCGGCCAACACCGAAACCTCCGGCCAGATGGGCTATACCCATTACGGCGCCAAGTCCGACTGGACCGGTTTCGACGACAGTTCGCGCGACGTTCCGCCGCTGCTTGCAGATGCGATCAAGAGCGGTACGCCCTTCCCCAACATGCCGCGTGCGGACCTGCGCAATATCGCGATGCAGTTCCTGAACGCGGACACCACCCTGCTCCAGCGCACCAACGCGGTGCCGTTCAACTTCTCGGCCTCGCTCAACGCGGGCACGGCGATGGATGTCGGCAGCGACGGCCGCCTCGGCATCATCGCCACCGGCTCCTACAGCAACAAGTGGCGCACCCGCGACACGCTGCAACAGGCCTCGCTCGATCCGGCCGCAGGCGCGGGCAAGAACACCCAGCAGATCAGCACCGACAATGAGATCACGGTCAACGCGCTGCTGGGCGTCGGGCTGGAACTGGGTGAGCAGAAGCTGCGCTGGACCAACCTCTACATTCGCGACACGCTGAAGCGCAGCGCGCTTTCGATCGGCCAGAATGACGGCCAGATCCAGGGCGCCGACTATATGACGCAAAATACCGCCTGGTATGAGCGTCAGCTGATCGACACCCAGCTGGTCGGCGAATTCAAGCTGGGCGACAGCCTCAGCCTTGACGTGCGCGGCGGCTATGCCAATTCGCAGCGTGAAGCGCCCTATGAGCGCGAATTCGTCTATGTCCGCACCAACCGCGCGCTGACCGAAGATCCGGTCGGCGACCGCTTCATCAACGCGCTGAACCGCCAGCGCGGCGACGCTTCGGTCACCTTCAGCGATCTCAACGAAGATCTCTGGTCGGCTGGCGCGGACCTCAGCTACAAATTCTCGCCGGCGGTCACGCTGACGGCGGGCTATGCCTTCACCGACACGAAGCGCACCTCGTCGCGCTACGAGCTGCATTATGACGCCACCAACCTGCCGCTCGGCGTGCAGCAACTGCGTCCCGACTATCTGACGTCGGATGCGATCATCCAGCTGTACGACATCAGCCTGCTCGAATTTTCGGGTAATTATCCGGTCTATGACGCCGCCCTGCGCGTCCATGCCGGCTATGGTCAGGTGCAGGCGGAAGTCATTCCGGGCGTGACCGTCAACGCGGGCGTCCGTTATGAAAAGGGCGACCAGTCGGTCACCGGCGTCGACGTCTACAGCACCGGCGTCACCCCGTTCAACCAGATCAAGAAGGATTATTGGCTGCCCGCCGTCACCCTGACGGTCGAAGCCGCCAAGGGCCTGCAATTCCGGGCGAGCGGGTCCAAGACCATCGCGCGTCCGCAGTTCCGCGAACTGATCGCCCAGCCCTATCTCGACACCGAATCCAACCGTTTCTTCCGCGGCAACCCCTTCCTGAAGGACAGCCAGCTGTGGAATGCGGACGTCCGGGCCGAATGGTATATGGGGCGTGACGAGCGTCTGATCGCAGCAGCCTTCTACAAGAAGATCGAAAACCCGATCGAAACCTTCACCACGATCAACGATACCTATGCGGTGACGACCAGCTTCGCCAACGCACCGGAAGCGTCGCTCTATGGTTTCGAACTGGAAGCGCAGAAATACGTCCCGCTGGGCAATATCTCCAACTCGGACTTCTTCGCCAACCGCCGCATCGCGCTGATCGGCAACTATACCTACACCCAGTCGAAGCTGAAGGTGAAGGAAGGGGACACCACCATCCCCTACACCTACACCACCGGCGACCTGCCGGCCGCGTCGGACTATTTCCTGAACGGCGTGCCGCTGACCGGCCAGTCGGACCATCTGGTCAACCTGCAACTGGGTCTGGAGGACACGGAAAAGCTATCGCAGCAGACGCTGCTGCTGACCTATGCCAGCCCGCGCGTCACCAGCCGCGGTCCCAACCTGCAACCCGACATCAAGGAAAAGCCGGGCGTGCAGTTGGACTTCGTCGCCCGTCAGGGCCTGACCCTGCCCGGCGGCATCAGCAGCGAGCTGAAGCTGGAAGCCCGCAACATTCTGGGCCGCAAGTTCCAGGAATATCAGCAGGCCGATGGCAACAAGGTCTATTATAACCGCTACAAGATCGGCACGTCGATCGCGGCGTCGCTGACCGTCGCTTTCTGATCCTTAATCACCGCAGACAAGCGAACGGCCGGGGAAACCCGGCCGTTTTGCGTTTTTCGAGAACCAGACAAATCCGTCCCGTCATTGCGAGCGTAGCGAAGCAATCCATTGGCGCGCGCTTCGATTGGTTGGGCTCCGCCCGCCTGCGGCCCGCTACGCTCGCAATGACGAAACGATGTAAGATTATCCCGCTCAAAGCGAAGGGCGCCGTCCTTGCCGGACGGCGCCCCCGCTCCCTGCACCTTTTGGGCGTAACCAGTATCAGTTCATCGCATAGCTGGGGTTGAGGCGGCCGAGCGCCCGCACCGCCACCGATCGCGACGATTCTTCGGTGCCGTTGGCCAGCACCAGCGTCACTTCCGGCGCGAAACGGGCCGAGCGATAGGCTTCGCGGGCCTGCGCCATCTTGCCCATGCCGGCATAGGCGTTACCCAGGTTGATGAGGCGGGCGGGATCATTCTCGCCATAGACCGGCATCGCCGCCAGCTTGCGCTGCGCATCGGCGAAACGACCGGCCTGGATCGCGGTCGCCGCCAGCGTGCCGTCCGGCGCGCCGACCACGACCATCTCCTCGGGCGCCGCCTGAGCCATGCCCGGCATCATCGCTGCCAGCGCCAGACCCATCATCATAGCGGCCTTTTTCATATCCCGATCTCCTCGAAAAAACTTCCTAACATAGCCAGAAGTATTTCATTTAGATGACATCAGGACAAGATGGCACGATGGCGCCTAAAACAAGTTTCTTTCATGTAAAATCAATATGATATGAATTTTACTTCATACTGTCATAAAAGCGTAATCGAAAAGACAGGGTAAAATCCAGCGATTCGAATCAGGGGAATCGCAGACGCACGACGCCGTCGCCGCGTGGGCGACCTGAAAGCGTGACGATGACGGGATAAGGTCCAGGGACTTCTGTTGCCCGGTGCCCTGGAGACCGCTGAATTCCCTTCTGTTGCCCGGTGGGTTCAACCGCGCTATTTTAGAGTAACGTCAGGCCGTGAGGCCCTCAATTACGCTGCAATGGCGAGTGCTTCGTTATCGTTGGCACTTATGAGTTTTGCACAGTTTAACGGCTTACACGGGCCGGGTAAAAACATCGTCTTTGAACACACGTCGATCCTAGTTCGGCCCCGTCAGACACCCCGTTTCGGCCGAGCCGTCACGGGACATGTGGTGGAACCGCCGGGTACTGCCCCCGGGTCCGCTGCGTCTATTACACGACACCATTTATCACCATAGCCGGGCGAACCCGGCATCCCCCATATGGCGCCACTCGCCGCCTTTTTCAAGCCATGGACTTGAGCCACCTGCGGCGCGATAGATCGGGCCATGTGCATCATGGCCATGGCCCTTGCCGCGCACCCGCGCTGGCGCCTCATCCTGATCGGCAATCGCGACGAATATCATGCGCGTCCCGCCGCCCCGCTCGCCCGCTGGGATGAACGCCCCGGCCTGATCGCGGGGCGCGACCTGCAATCGGGCGGCACCTGGCTCGGCGTGTCGCAGGCCGGTCGCGCCGCAATCGTGACCAATTTGCGCGGCCATGGCGGCCCGCAGCCCGACCGCGCCTCTCGCGGCGCGCTGGTGACGGACCTGCTGGCGAGCGACGGCGCCTATGGCGATGTGGCGCAGGCGCGGCTGGAGGATTTCAACCCCTTCAACCTCATCCTGATCGAGCAGGACCGCGCGCATTTCCTCACCAACCGGCCGCAACCGCTGCGCACGGGGCTGACGCCCGGCCTCTACGGGCTGTCCAACGGCACGCTCGACGCGCCATGGCCCAAGACGCTGGCGCTCAAGGCCGCGCTGCTGAACTGGCTGACCGACAGCGCGCAGGAACCCTCCCGCCTGTTCGACGCGCTGCGCCTTGAAAGCCTGCCCGACGCCGGCATCGCCCCCGCCATCCCCTCCGACGCCCCGGACGAAGCCGCAACCTCCCCCATCTTCATCCGCAACCCCGTCTACGGCACCCGATGCAGCAGCATCGTCGTGATCGACCATGACGGGCGCGGCACGATGATGGAACGACGGTTCGACGCGGAAGGCCGGGACAGTGGGGAAATGGCAATAGCGTTCGACTGGCCACGGGGTAGCACAGGCTCTTAACCGTCACCCCGACCCCTTCGACAGGCTCAGGACAGGCTTGATCCGGCGTGGCGCTTCTTTCATAGTTCGCTCATGTCCCCCGTCAGACCGAAATTAGCAACGATAGCAAAAGCGGCGCTGCTGATTGCTACCGCCCTCGCGCTATATGGGTACTGCAACCATATTCGGCTTTCTGCTGCTGAGGCTTTACTCAAAGCAGATGGGCCGTCTGAATATTCCATCGGCTTGCATCTTGGGTTTAACTCACGCTGTGGCTTCACTTTCATCAGTGTAGGCTTTTGGCAACAAGGCCCAAAAACAGCTGAACGGCAGGGCTACATCTGCGGCGGACTACTGACTTCGCCTAGGAAGGAGATTGTACCTTTCGATGAAGGCCTTGTCCTTAGCTCTGCCACATAGTTACGCGGGATGCCGCTCCGCTAGCAGAATGCTCTCCCCACTTCCCCCCGCGCCCATCCCGCGCTAAGGCTCTGCGCCATGATCCTCGTCATCGACAATTATGACAGCTTCACCTGGAACCTGGTCCATTATCTGATGGAGTTGGGCGCTGAGGTAGAGGTCGTCCGCAACGACGCCATTTCGGCGGGCCAGGCCCTGTCCAGCGGCGCGAAGGCATTCCTGCTCTCGCCCGGTCCCTGCACCCCCAATGAAGCGGGCGTCAGCCTGGATCTGGTCGCGGCCTGTGCCGATGCCGGCGCACCGCTGCTGGGCGTATGCCTCGGCCATCAGTCGATCGGCCAGCATTTCGGTGGCAAGGTGGTGCGTGGCGGCCTGATGCACGGCAAGACTTCGCCCGTCACCCATGACGGCACCGGCCTGTTCGCAGGGCTGCCCTCGCCCTTCACCGCGACCCGCTATCACTCACTGATCGTGGAGGATATTCCGGCCGATCTGGTGGTCAACGCCACCAGCGCCGACGGCTCGGTCATGGGCTTCCGCCACGCGAGCCTGCCGATCCATTCGGTGCAGTTCCACCCGGAAAGCATCGCAACCGAACATGGCCATGACATGCTGGCCAATTTCCTCCGCATTGCCGGCCTGCCGGTGCGGGAGCGCGAAGCGGCCTGATCCTGTCCTATTGGGCATGATCGGGCTATGATGGCCCGGCCGCTTTGCGAATATGTCCGCAATAGGAAATCTAATTACGGAATCAGCGGGAAAAGTGCGAAGTTAACGCATAACGCCCCCTCGACTCATCGCCCCCGCGCCGACTAAGGCCGATGGCGATGACCAGCCTGCCCGATCCTTCCACGCCGCTGTCGGCCGATGCCGCTGCCATGGCCTTCGACCTGCTGTTCGACGCCGATCTCAGCGACGACGCCATCGCCGATTTCCTCGTCACCATGGCCCGGCGCGGCGAGACGGCCACCGAAATCGCCGCCGCCGCCCGCGCCATGCGGGCCCGGATGATATCGGTCAGCGCCCCTGCCGGCGCGATCGACGTTTGCGGCACCGGGGGCGATGGCCATCATACGCTCAACGTCTCGACTGCCGTATCCCTCGTCGTCGCCGCCGCCGGCGTGCCCGTAGCGAAGCACGGCAACCGCGCCGCCTCGTCCAAGGCGGGCGCCGCCGATACGCTCGAAGCCCTCGGTCTCAACCTCGACAAGGCCGCCGCGACCGCAGAGGCCACCCTCGCCGATCTCGGCATCTGTTTCCTCTTCGCGCAAAATTACCACCCTGCGCTCAAGCGACTCGGCCCGATCCGCAAGGCGATCGGCGAACGCACCATCTTCAACCTGATGGGACCGCTCGCCAATCCGGCCGGCGTCCGCCGCCAGTTGGTCGGCATCGCCCGCCCCGCCTATGTCCCCATCTATGCCGAGGCGCTGGCCGAACTGGGCGTCGACCGGGCGATGATTATTTCCGGCGATGAAGGGCTGGACGAACTCTCGCTCGCCGGTGGCAATGACATGGCGGAAGTGAAGGGCCATAACCTTGTCGCCATGCACCGCCTGACCGCCGCGGAACTCGGCCTCTCCACCCATCCGGTCGAGGCGATCCGAGGCGGGGACGCCGCCCATAATGCCGCCGCCCTGCGCGCCCTGCTTCAGGGCGAGGTCGGCCCTTACCGTGACGCCGTGCTGCTCAACGCCGCTGCCGCCCTTGTCGTGGCCGACGCCGTATCCAACCTTCGCGAAGGCGTGGAGGAAGCCGCCGAAACCATCGACCGCGGCCTTGCCAACGCTCTGCTCAATTGCTGGATTGCCTACAAATGACGAACAAGCTGATCGAAATCTGCGACTTCAAACGTGAGGATGTCGTCCGCCGCAAGGCCGCGACCAGCATTGCCGCACTCCACGCCCGCGCCAGCGAGCAGACGCCGCCGCGCGGCTTCCGCAAGGCGCTGGACGATGCTGCCCGCTCCGGCTTCGGCCTGATCGCGGAAGTGAAGAAGGCCAGCCCCTCCAAGGGCCTGATCCGCGCCGATTTCGATCCGCCCGCCCATGCCCAGTCCTATGCTGCCGGCGGCGCGGCCTGCCTCTCGGTCCTCACCGACGAACCTTATTTTCAGGGTCATGACGATTATCTGATGGCCGCCCGTTCCGCCTGCGCGCTGCCGGTGCTGCGCAAGGATTTCCTGGTCGATCCTTGGCAGGTGCTGGAAAGCCGTTCGCTCGGCGCCGACGCGATCCTCATCATCGTCGCGGCGCTGGACGATGGCCAGATGCAGGAAATCGAGGACGCCGCGCTCGGTCTTGGCATGGATGCCCTGATCGAGGTGCATGACGAAGCCGAACTGGAACGCGCACTGAACCTTCGCTCGCGCTTGATCGGCGTCAATAATCGCGACCTGCGTGACTTTTCGGTCGATTTCGCCCGCACTTATGAATTGGTGGGCAAGGCGCCCGAAGGCTGCACCTTCGTCGCCGAAAGCGGCCTTGGCAGCCATGCCGACCTCACCGCCATGGCCGATCATGGCGTGCGCTGCTTCCTGGTCGGCGAAACGCTGATGCGGCAGGCCGATGTGGAGGCCGCCACCCGCAACCTGCTGACCGGGGCATGAGCAGCCTCACCCATCTGGACGAGGATGGCGCGGCACGCATGGTCGATGTCGGGGCGAAGGCAGTGACGGCGCGCGAAGCCGTCGCTTCCGGCCGCATCGACATGAGCGTTGAAGCCGCCAAGGCCATTGCCGATGGGCTGGTCAAGAAGGGTGACGTACTCGCGGTGGCACGGGTCGCGGGCATCATGGCAGCGAAGAAGACCGCCGACATCATCCCGCTCTGCCACCCGATCGCGCTCAGCGCCGTGACGGTCGATTTCGATCTGGATGCAGCCGGCGTTACCGTCACAGCTACTGCCCGCACTGCCGGCCAGACCGGGGTGGAGATGGAGGCGCTGACCGCCGCTTCCGTGGCGTTGCTCACCATTTATGACATGGCCAAGGCGCTGGACAAGGCGATGGTCATCGGCGCCGTCCAGTTGGAAGCCAAGACCGGCGGCAAGTCCGGCGACTGGCGCCGCGTCCCATGAGTTTGCTGCCGGTCGCAGAGGCGCAGGCCCGCCTGTTCGCGCTCGCCGACCGGCTGCCGGTGGAAACCGTGCCCATTGCTAATGCCGTCGGCCGCTGGCTGGCGCAGGATCTGACCGCGCTACGCGACCAGCCCTGGGCGGACCTGTCAGCGATGGACGGCTATGCCGTGCGCGCCACCGAAATGCCCGGTCCCTGGCGGGTCACCGCCGAAAGCGCGGCCGGCACCGGCATTCAGCCACCACTTGCCCCCGGCGAGGCCTGCCGCATCTTCACCGGCGCGCCCCTGCCGCCGGGCGCCGACACTATCCTGATCCAGGAAAATGCAATCCGCGACGGCGATCGGCTGACCGCCAGCGCCGATCCGCTGGCGCCCGGCCGCCATGTCCGCCCGGCCGCGTCAGACTTTGCGAAGGGCGCGATCCTGCTGGAGGCAGGCAGCCGCCTCGGCCCCGCACAAATCGCCCTTGCCGTGCTGGGCGGACATGGCGCCCTGCCGGTAGCCCATCGTCCCCGCATCGTCATACTCTCCACCGGCAATGAACTGGTCGCGCCGGGCGCGCCGACGCCGGCGGGCCTGCTGCCGTCCTCCAACGCGCCGATGCTCGCGGCGCTGCTCGCCGCCGTTCCATGCGATATCATCGACCTCGGCATCGTGCCGGACGATCTTGACGCGATGGTCGCCGCGCTGGAGCGCTGCAAGGATGCCGACATCATCGTCTCGACCGGCGGCGCGTCAGTGGGCGATCATGATCTCGTCCGCCCCGCCTTCATCCAGGCCGGAGGCACACTCGATTTCTGGAAGATCCGGATGCGCCCCGGCAAGCCGTTAATGGCCGGACGGCTGAGCGACAGCCTGTTCCTCGGCCTGCCCGGCAATCCCGTCTCCGCCTTCGTCACCGCGACGCTCTTCCTGCTCCCGCTCGTCCGCCACATCAGCGGCGCGCGCGATCCGCTGCCGCTGACGACCGAGGCGCAGTTGGCCTCAGCCCTGCCGCAAACCGGCGATCGCGACGATTATCTGCGAGCCTGGCGTGCGCCCGACGGCATCGTCTCCGTCACCTCGCAAGACAGCGCCGCCACCGCCGCCATGGCCCGCGCCGACTGCCTGATCCTGCGCCCGGCTGGATCGCCGCCAGCCGATCCGGGGACGCGGGTCACGATCGTGCCGCTCTGACACGCAGGACGCTTGACTAAGCCCGATCTGTTTCCTATGCGTTCCTCATACGTTCCACGGAGGACCGCGATGTTGACGCCCAAGCAGCAGGAATTGCTGAGCTTCATTCAGACCCGACTGGACGAGGGCGGCGTATCGCCTTCGTTCGAGGAAATGAAGGACGCGCTCGACCTGCGCTCCAAATCAGGCATCCATCGCCTTATCAATGCGCTGGAAGAGCGCGGCTTCATCCGCCGCCTGCCCAACCGCGCCCGCGCGCTGGAAGTGCTCAAGCTGCCCGACGCGATGCACCGTGCGCCTACGCCGATCGTTCCGCCCAAGCCCAAGCTGGTGACGTCCGCGCCGATCCTGCCGATCGCGGCCAATGACGTGATCGAAATCCCGATGCACGGCCGGATCGCAGCCGGTGTCCCGATTGAGGCGATGGAAGGGCAGACCATGCTCTCCGTGCCGGCCGCCCTGCTCGGCGCGGGCGACCATTATGCGCTGGAAGTGTCCGGCGATTCGATGATGGAAGCCGGTATCCTCGACGGCGACTTCGCCCTGATCCAGCGCACCGATGTCGCCCGCGAAGGGCAGATCGTCGTCGCCCTGATCGACGAAGCCGAAGCCACGCTCAAATATTTCCGCCGGGAAGGCAGCCGGGTACGGCTGGACCCGGCCAATAGCGCCTATGAGCCGCAAATCTATGACCCCCGGCAGGTCCGCATTCAGGGCAAGCTGGCCGGGCTGCTGCGTCGCTATAATTAAGGCGTCGCCCTTCTCGGCTGCCCCTCTTTTGGCCGGGGCCTTGGGCGACTGATCCAGGGATGGGCATCGCCGGGCCGATGGACGGTGTGAACTTCGCCCCGTTCCAAACCGATCGACAGACCGCCGGTCCGCGCCAGCAACCGGCGGTCGATCTTCATCCAGCGCGGGCGGCACCAGCGTGGCAGGCCGCGATCGCTGACCACGATATCCGCTGTGGCGCAATCCCGGGCAAAATCTTGCCGGCCAATCAACACATCGCTGCGTGTGAACAGCAGTCGCCAGTTGCGTCCTTTGCCGTCTTTTAGCCGGACAGCGCAGAGATCCACGGAACAGCGCGCCGCCGGCAAGTCGGCAATCGCCGCCAGTTCGCCATCATAGCCGGCACTTTCCGACAGCACGTCGCGCACATAATCGCCTGCTCGATCGCGCAATATCGCCATGCCCTTTTCCGTCCGCACCGCCACATGGCGACCGTCTCCAGTCACCAAGATATCCGGTGGCGACGCAGCAAAGGTCACTGCCACAGCCATCAGGACAGCAGGCAGGCCTAGCCAGCGCCAGCGCGTTCGCCACAGCAGGCTCCAGAGCAGGCCGATCATCGCGATACCGAACAGGCCCGCCCCCATGGTCGGCGCCAGCAGACTGGCCATCGGGCTGGCCGACACGCCATGAGCCAGCAACAGCAGCAGGTTCAGCGCCTGCTCGGTCAGCCACCAGGCCGGCGCACCCAGCCCGGCCACATCCAGCAGCAGCGCCAGCGCCTCCAGCGGCATGACGACAAAGGTGGTGAGCGGAATGGCGATCAGATTGGCGAAGGCGCCCAGCAGGCCGGCCTTGTGGAAATGGAACAGCGCGATCGGCATCAGGGTCAATTCGACAGCGATGCCCGTCGCCAGCATCACCGCCAGATTTCGGGCCAGCTTACGCGCCCACGTTTCGTCCCGTGCGGCGGCAAAAGCCCGAAAGCGCGGATGCTCCGCCAGTGCCACCAATGCTGTCACCGCCGCGAAGCTCATCTGGAAACTCGGCCCCGTCAGCGCCTCCGGCCATAGCAGCAGCACGATCAGCGCGCCTGTCGCCACCAGCCGCAGCGTCACTGCGTCCCGCCCCATCGCCAGTCCGCCCAGCACCAGCAGTGCCGCGACGCAGGACCGCACCGTCGGCACCTCCGCTCCGGTCAGCAAGGTATAGCCGATCCCGGCCAGCGCCCCGCCCGCCGCCGCGATCAGCATCAGCGGCCAGCCCAGCGCCGCCCGCTGACTTAGGGCCATGATCCGCATCATCAGGAAGATGACGGCGCCGATCAGCGCCGTCACATGCAGCCCGCTGATCGACAACAGATGCGCCAGACCACTGCGCCGCATCGCCTCTGCATCGGCTTCGGGAATGGCGCCCTGATCTCCGGTAGCGAGCGCTGCTGCTATTCCTTCCGCAGGGCCATCGACCTGCTGCAATATATGGCCGAACAATCTTGTCCTCAACGGCGGGCCGTTTGTCGACGGTTCCAGCGCCTCGACCGGTTTCAGCGCCTTGCCGGTAGCCCCTATTCCCTGGAAATAGGCGCGCGCGGCAAAATCATAGCCCCCCGGCACGCTCGGCGGCGCAGGCGGCATGAGTCGCACCCGAAAGCGTAGCCGCGCGCCTTCTCCCAACCCAGCCGGCACATCCACATCGGCAATATTGACCCGCACCACAGCTGGCAGATCCGGCGCATCGACCGGACGCAGCATGACCCGTACCATCGCCTGCGCCGGCACCGGTCGCACCGCCGTCACGTCGGCCGTCATCTGCACGAAGCGCGCCCGCGCCAGCGGCGGCTGCCCCAGCAATACTGCCTTGCCCCACACCAGCAGGCACCCCATGCAAGCCAATATTGCGCCCGCGACAAGCATTCTTCGCAATCGCCCGCCGTCCGGGAGCAACACCCCGATGCAAGACAGCGCCAGCGCCACGCAACAAAAGGCCAGCCAGGCCATTGCATGCGGCAACAGGAACCATGCAGCAATGCCCGCGCCCAGCCCGATCGGCGCCCACAGGCCGATCTGTTCACGCTCGCATTCCAGCCAGCTTTCAATCGCTTCCAGCCCACTTCGAAACAGCGCCGCCAGCCTCCCACCAAGGGAGGTTTGTCGTGGCTCAAAAGCCGTGCTAGGGGGCGGCGCATCCATGGGTCAGCAAGGCGAATGTCAAAGAATATGACGGCAAGTGCAACGGGAATGAACAAGCCGGTGGTGACCCGTTTCGCCCCGTCCCCAACGGGGTTCCTCCACATTGGCGGCGCCCGCACCGCATTGTTCAACTGGCTGTTCGCACGCCACCATGGCGGCAAGTTCCTGCTCCGGGTCGAGGACACCGATCGCGCCCGCTCCACCGAGGAAGCCGTGGCCGCGATTTTCGACGGTCTGGAATGGCTGGGCCTGGGCGGCGACGAGCCGGCCGTGTTCCAGTTCGAACGCACCCCGCGCCATGCCGAAGTCGCCAACCAGTTGCTCGAAGCCGGTCATGCCTATCGCTGCTATGCCACGCCGGAAGAACTGGCGGAACTGCGCGAACAGCAGCGCGCCGCCAAGCAGCCGATGCGCTATGACGGCCGCTGGCGCGATCGCGCGCCGGAAGACGCGCCCGAAGGCGCGCCCTTCGTCATCCGCATCAAGGCACCCCGCGACGGCGAAACCGTGATCGAGGATGCCGTGCAGGGCCGCGTGGTCGTGCAGAATGCGGAACTGGACGACATGATCCTGCTCCGTTCGGACGGCACACCCACATATATGCTGGCCGTCGTGGTCGACGATCATGATATGGGCGTGACCCATGTCATTCGTGGCGACGATCACCTCAACAACGCCTTCCGTCAGCTCAGCATCATCAAGGCGATGAACTGGGAAGAGCCGGTCTACGCCCATATCCCGCTGATCCACGGTTCGGATGGCGCGAAACTGTCCAAGCGCCATGGCGCGTTGGGCGTTGATGCCTATCGCGACGAGATGGGGATGCTGCCCGAGGCTGTGCTCAACTATCTGCTGCGCCTCGGCTGGGGTCATGGCGACGAGGAAATCATCGCGATCGACCGGGCGATCGAACTGTTCGACATCATAGGCGTCGGCCGCTCGCCCTCGCGCTTCGACATCAAGAAGCTGGAAAATCTGAACGGCCATTATATCCGCGAAGCCGACGATGCGCGGCTGGCGACTTTGGTTGCGCCGCGGGTCGAACAGCGCCTTGAAATCGCTATATCGGATACCAATCTGAAGCTTCTGACCGAGGCGATGGCATCGCTGAAGCCCCGGGCAAAGAACCTTAATGAAATTGCGGAGGGAGCAGAATTTCTGTTCAAAAGTTGCCCGCTCGATTTTGACGAGAAGGCCACTGCTCTGCTAGACGACTCCGCGCGCGCGCTGCTCAACAAGACAGCCGACGCTCTCCAGCCCGTCCAGTCCTGGACGGTTGAAGCGATCGAAGACGTGATACGCCGCGTGGCAGAGGATGCCGGCCTGGGACTGGGCAAGGTGGCGCAACCGCTTCGTGCGGCGCTCACCGGTCGCACGACCTCGCCGGGCATTTTTGATGTCCTCTTCCTTCTGGGGAAAGAGGAGAGCTTGGAACGACTGGCCGCCGCAGGGCACGCAACGGCCGGTTGATGACGTACAAGGAGAAAAACATGTCGGATAACACAGCCAATTTGACCGTTGGGGGAGACAGCAAGGACTATGCCATCATGGATGGTACCGTTGGTCCGCAGGTCATCGACGTTCGCAAGCTCTACGCCAATACCGGCATGTTCACCTATGATCCGGGCTTCACCTCCACCGCCAGCTGTGAATCAGGCCTGACGTATATCGACGGTGATGCCGGCGTCCTCCTCCACCGCGGTTATCCGATCGGCCAGCTGGCCGAAGAATCCAGCTTCATGGAAGTCTGCTACCTGCTGCTGAACGGCGAACTGCCGTCGAAGAAGGAACTGGCGGACTTTACCAACACCATCACGCGTCACACCATGGTGCATGAGCAGCTGACCGCCTTCTTCCGCGGTTTCCGCCGCGATGCGCACCCGATGGCCATCATGGTCGGCGTGGTCGGCGCCCTGTCGGCCTTCTATCACGACTCGACCGACATCAACGATCCGGAACAGCGCCGCATTGCCAGCCATCGCCTGATCGCCAAGATGCCGACGATCGCCGCCATGGCTTACAAGTACAGCGTCGGCCAGCCCTTCGTCTATCCGCGCAACGACCTGTCCTACACCGCCAACTTCCTGCGCATGACATTCTCGGTCCCGGCGGAAGACTATATTCCCGACCCGGTGGTCGTGGATGCAATGGACAAGATCTTCATCCTCCATGCCGACCATGAGCAGAACGCATCGACCTCGACCGTGCGTCTCGCCGGTTCGTCGGGCGCCAATCCGTTCGCCTGCATCGCGGCCGGCATTGCCTGCCTTTGGGGTCCGGCGCATGGCGGCGCGAACGAAGCCGCGCTGAACATGCTGCGCGAAATCGGCACCGTCGACCGCATCCCGGAATATATCGCCCGCGCCAAGAACAAGGACGATCCGTTCCGCCTGATGGGCTTTGGCCACCGCGTGTACAAGAATTACGATCCGCGCGCGACCGTGATGCAGAAGACGGCGAAGGACGTGTTGGAGAAGCTGGGCGTCAACGATCCGATCTTCGACGTTGCGAAGGAACTGGAGCAGATCGCGCTCAACGATCCCTATTTCGTCGAAAAGAAGCTCTACCCCAATGTCGACTTCTATTCGGGCGTGATTCTGTCGGCCATCGGCTTCCCGACCGAAATGTTCACCGTGCTCTTCGCCCTCGCCCGCACCGTCGGCTGGGTGGCACAGTGGAACGAAATGATTTCGGACCCAGCACAGAAGATCGGCCGTCCGCGTCAGCTCTACACCGGCCCGACCGAGCGCGACTACGTGCCGGTGGACAAGCGCTAAGAGCGCCAAATCATCCCAATCAAAAGAAAACGGCGCCCAGATCGGGCGCCGTTTTCTTTTCTACAGGGTCAGGATGTTCAGTTGCCATCTGGCAGCGAGAGGATGAAGCGCGCGCCTTCGCCCGGCGCGCCACCAATGCAAATGTCGCCCTTCATCGCGCGCGCAAGCCGACGCGAGATATAAAGGCCAAGGCCGCTGCCGCTCGCATCGTCCCGGCCCAGTCGTTCGAATTTCTCGAAGATGCGCTCCCGGTCGGCGGGCGCAACGCCCGGCCCCTGGTCGATCACCGCGATGCGCGCCTGACCGCCTTCCCATTCGGTCGCGACGCGCACCTCGGTGCCTTCGGGTGAATAGCGAACGGCGTTGCCGATCAAATTGACCAATATCTGCAGGATACGGCGAAATTCACCGATCGCCGGCAAGGTTGCATCCGGGGTCGGGGCAATGATCGTGATATGTCGGTCGAGCGCCTTGACCGCCAGCAGGCCGGCCGCACGACGGCCCAGATCGGCCAGGTCCACATCTTCGGCGATGACGCTGAAATCCGCCCGGTCGATCGCCTGCAAATCGGCGAGGTCGTCGACCAATGCCATCAGATGCCGGCCTGCCGCCGCTATATCATTGGCATAGCCGGCATAATCGGGGCGTAGCGGCCCTTCCAACTGAGCACTGATCGTGTCGGCATTGGCGATGATCCGGCCCAGCGGCTGGCGCAGCGAGCGATCGAGCCGACGTCCGAACTCTGCCGGATAGATGGCTAGAGGCACATCTTCCACCAACGGCGCGGCCTGTGCCTTTTCCATCGGGAAAGCCGTGCCGCGATATCCCGTCAACTGGCCGGCATGGTCGAATATCGGGAAGGCAGAGAGGCGGAAACGACTGCTGCCATCACTCGCCAATATCGCCTGCTGGTCGCGGAAAGCTCGACGCTGGGCAAATCCACGCAGCATCGCCATGTCGCCATCGCTATCCGCTTCGAGCCGAAAATAGCTGGAAAACCGTGCGCCAGGCAGCGGCGGACTGGCTGGCAGAATGCCGCCATCACCGGCGCCTGCCAATACCATCTGGAACCGCAACTGCGTGTCGATCTGCCAGGTCCAGCCATCCGCCAGCGCCGCAATATCCGCATCGCGCCGTCCATCGTCGGGTGGCAGCGGCGCGGCCGGCCTTTCACGCCAGTCCACGATCGACAGGCTGACGCCCTGACCATCGGGTCTGGCGCGTACCCACATATCGATATCGCCACGTTGTGCCGCAGCCACCACCGGCCGCGATACCAGTACGCCAAGGCGCGCCGCCAGCCGGACGATGGCCACCAGTTGCGGGACCGCGAAGGCTTCTCCGAGATCAGCGCCGGCTTCCTGTTGCAGCGCGAGCAACGGCGCATCCGCGCTCAGCAGGCGGCCATCGGCGGATAAGGCTGCGCGAACGATGGCCAGGTGCGATGGCAGCGTCATGGGCCGGCCACCACGCGAAGATGATCGATTTTGGCGCGCAAGGCAGAAGACACCCGCAACGCGCTGATCGCCCCATCGGCTTGCGCTTCGGTGACGTGCTGATAGCGATCAGCCTCCGCCACGATCGCCACGTCCGACAGGATCGGCCTCACCGGGCGAAGCGCCAGCAGCAAGATGCGATAATCAGCCGCAGACCCACCCAGCGCACGGCACAGGACGGCCAGTTGCGACACCGGTCCCACGACCAGCATGTCGACCAGTTGACGGCTATCCATCCGCAGGCGCCGCGCCGCAACGGCGGCGAACAGCAGGAAACGGCGTTGCCCCAGCAAAGCTCCCAGCAATTCCGGCACATCGGCACGATCGCCCATCTGCCGTACCAGCCGATCCGCCTGTGCGATCGGGCAGGCCGCTTCATCATGATCGCGCAGCAGCGCCCATCCCGATCGGTCGAACGCGGCCAGCGACCGTTCGCCGCCATCGGCCATGGTCCTTTGCACCACGACATTGAGGCAGGCCGCCACCGTCCAGAGCAGATCGGCAAAATGCTCGGCCGGAAGGTCCGGTTTCATCGGTGCGTCTTCCCCGGCCAGCGCGAGCCAGCGCCCTTCCGCGAGCGCCAGCGCCGACATGGCCTCACCCAATTCAGGGTCGTCGGTGGATGGAACAAGGTCGCCCTGCCCCTCATCCAGTTGCTCCACATCGGCCTGCCCGAACTGTCGGAGGAGCAGGGTCACGCCTGCGCGCATTTGCATATGGGCCAGCAATTCGGGGCCAAGCAGCGTCGGTTGCGCGCAAACCATCGGCCAGGCGAGCGGTTCGGGCCAGCGATCCAGCGCAGCAGCCACATCGGATGCATGATCGAGCGACAGGCGCAGCGCCATTTCGATCGCCGCGATACAGCCGCCCAGATGGCGCCGGGTTTCGACGATCAGAGCATCCGGTCGCGCCTGTGCTTCATCCGGAAAGAAAAAAGCCAGATCAATGGCATGGCCAACGGGAACGGCCGACAGGCCCGCCATGGCACGCGCCATCGGCCGGTCGCTGGCCATGCCGGTAGGGGACGAATGGGCGCTCATGCCGATCAGCATAAACCCACGTCCTTAAAATGCACTAAACCCTGCCGGGTAAAATCACTTATTCCGGCTTGCGCAACAGCATCGCGCCCAGCGAAGCAATTGCCAGCAATATGGCGGTACGGAAGCCCTGCGCCATCATGCCAACCACCCCAGTCAGGATCAGCAGGAGCAGCGCCGTGCCGGGGGTGAAGATCATCCACGGCCGTGCCGCCCCGGTCCGTCCCCAGCGATCAGCCACCATGATGATACCGAGCAGCAAGGCCAGATCAGCCGCCATCGTCGTACCACCAGCGAAGACCATGCCGGCCAGCACTAAAACCGGCGCGCAGAAGGCCAGCCAGTTCATCAGCGGAGCGCGCAGTGCCAGATCCCCAAGCCGGTCGCTGATTTCCGACAGGAACAAGGCGACCATCATCAGAAGAAATCCGGTCAGCGGCCAGCCCAGTTCGATCGGCACCAGCGCGACGGCGCCCAGCGCAATCCCGGCGATCCGCACCTGCATCGCCGGAACCTGCATCCGCAACAGAGACGGGCTAGCGATTCGCGCGATCGGTGCCAGCAGATAATGTTCGAAGCCGCCGCGCCCCTGCGCATCCGCGGCACCGACGGCGGTCACGGATTGAGCCACCAAATCCGCCTGCGCCTGTGTTTCCACCAGTGCGACGCGCCCTTCCAGCAGGTCGTCCTGCGGCACGGTGATGCGTCGCGCGCCTTTTTGCACGGCGGTGCGGATCAGGGTGAGCGCCAGATCCCAGTCGCCAATCATATCAAGCGTGCCGAACAGCAGGTCCGGGCTGATTCGGGCCAGACCGGCCCAGCGCTGACCTGCATCGATCCGTTCGAACGGCGTGCTCGCCCGGCTATCGTCGGTCACCAGCATGATATTGCCGTCCGCCGCGCCAAGGGCATCGAAATGTCCCTGCGAAACGATGGCACCGTCCGCAACCAGCAATATGTCGCTGTCACGCGGCGCATCGCGCACCATCGACACCATGTCACGGACGAGGGCTACGGCGATTCCGTCGGCGCTCAGCCGATCCACCGCCTGCGACAGCGCCGGGGTGATGACGCTGACCAGGATCATGATGCGATCGGCGCCGGCATGCGCCGCTTGTCGCGCCTGATATTCCACCAGTGTCTGACCAGCGAAATAGAGGCTTGCGCGCAGACCCGGCGGCGAATCGCCCGATGTACGGCTGGCGCTGAGAATAGCGGCGAAACTCATATTGTTACGCTTGTGACCCGATTGTTGTTCGGCGACCTTTTCGCAAGGCCACGCGCTTCGCGCAAGCCGGGCCATGCGCCGAAACGGTCAGGCCTGATCCAGGCCCTGCAACGCCGCCTGCAAACGCTTCAGCACGCGCGGATCGCCCGGTGCGGCGGCAGCCGCTTCGTCGGCCAGTGCCATCAACGCCGTCAGGCCGAAACTGGCGGCAAGCCCCTTCAATCGCCACGCGGCCAATTCCCAATTGGCGTCGCAGCGCGCCCGTCCGAGAAGATCGACCTGCCGCGCAGCGCTTTCCAGAAAGGCGACACGCAGATCGGCGATCAACGCGCTATCGTCGCCGACGGCGGCTGCCAGAGCGGCATGAAGGGCGCCAGGATCATAGGACATGGGATAGACGCTATCGGGCTTGCGTTAAGTTTTGGTAACAGGGCATTTCCGCAGCCGGAAAAGATGATAGGATGAGGGCATGACAGGGGGCAGCACCATCGTCGAGTTCTGGCGAGACGAACAAACCGCGACCGGCAACGAGTCGCAGACGGACGATATTTTGCTTTTGAAACAGGCCGTTCTCGACATAGACGAGAGTGAAGCAACAGAGGGTGCCGATGAAGGCACGGTGAAACGGATACGCATCGCGCTTTCGGTGCTGGCGGTCGGCTGGATCGGCTTTGCCGGTTGGGCGATCGCGACCTCCGGTGATCTGGCGGCCGGTCCGTTCGCCTGGGCCAATGCGGTCGTTACCCTTGCCATTCCCCTTATCCTGCTGGCCGTCGCCTACCTCGTCCTCGTCCGCAACAGCCGTACCGAATCGCGTCGCTACCTCGACACAGCGCGCGCGCTGCGTACGGAGGCGGACCTGCTGGAACTGCGGCTCGGCCGGATCAGCACTCAGTTGGAAGCCGCCCGACAGGCGATGCAGGATCAGGCCGAACTGCTCGACAGCTATGGTGCCGCCGCCAGCAGCAATATGGAGGCGTCCGCCGAACTGATCGCGGGCCGTGCCCAGATCACCGCTGACAGGGCCGAAACCGCAGAGCGGGCCGCCATGGCCCTCGTTTCGCGCATGGATCAACTGATCGGATCGATCCTTGAACTGGAAGATCGCACCGGTCGCATGACCGCGCAGATGATGGACAATGGCCATGCGCTTGCCGAGCGGATCGACACGCTGGAAGCACGCCTGCATGCTCTGGGCGAACTGTCCGACGATGCGCGAGCGCGCACTTTGGCCGCGACCAAGAGCCTGGCAAGCCAGTTGACCCAGTTGCAGGAATCGACCCGCTCTGCCTCCGAAGAGGTGACCGGCATGGCCGATATTGCATCGGGCCGGATAGACGCCACCGCGCAGGGGGCACGGCAGGCGATGGAGCATAGCCGGCAAGATATCGAAGCGCACGCCGCTGCGCTGACGTCCATGATCGAAACAGTCCAAGGCAATATGGCAGACCGCGGCCAGCAGGTGCGCCGCACTCTGGCCGAAGAGCTTGACGCCACCGAAGCCGCCGTGCGTTCGCGGTTCGAAGGTGTCCAACGCACCGTACAAACCCTGCTGACGACCACGGACGATGCACTTACTCGTCGCGCCGAAGCGCTGGAAACACTCGTCGCCGCTGCTGAAAAGGGCATCGGTCAGGCAAGCGAAGATGCGCTGACCATCCTGGAACGCGACATGGAGGCGATGGAGACAGACCTGCGTCGTCGCCTCGACGCGGCGCTACAGCGTGCGCAGGAAACCCTGGCCATCACCGATGGCGGCCTGAACAACCAGACCGCGACGCTCGATGCGCTGATCGCCCGGTCGCGCGAAAGCCTGACCGCGATCGGCGACGAGACGGTCAACGGCCTCAGCGACACGATCGGCGATGTGGAAAGTCGCCTGCACCAGATCAACGATGTGATCGAAGGCCAGCGCAGCCTGATGACCAGCCTGCACGGCAGCCTGCTGGAAACCATCACAACCACCGAAGACCGTTTTGCCGCGTTGGAAGATAGCGCCTTGGCGCGCGGCGAGCGGCTGACCGGGGCGTTGATGCGCATGACGCTGGAAACCCAGCGGATCGACGCCGCACTGGCGGCTGGCGGCATGACGGCTGAAAAGCTGATCGGATGCGCGGAGACGCTGCTGGTTGCGCTGGATTCCAGTGTGCGCGAACTGGACGAGACCTATCCGCAGGCACTGGAGCGGTTCGACGCGCGCTTGCAACAGAGCCGCGCCTTGCTTGGCAGCACGACCCCGGAAATGGAGCGTCTGGAGGCGATTTCGGAAGCGCTGGTCGGGCGCACGGAAGAGGCCGAGGAAATGCTGCGGGGTCAGGGCAGTCGCCTGACCGAATGGCTGGAAAGCACGCAGGGCGGGCTGGAGGCCAACCGCGAACTGGTGGAACGGCTGCGCACCACGCTGGACGGCGCGCATCAGGATGCGACGCGCATCACCGAAGGTGCGGGGCCGCTGCTGGTGACCGCCCTGCTCCGGGTCAAGGACACGGCCGATCAGGCTGCCGAACGGGCGCGTCAGGCGCTGGGCCGGGCTATCCCCGACGCGGCGCAGCAACTGGCGGAGGCCAGCGACGAGGCATTGCAGGGCGTGATCGGCGAAAAGGTGACGGCGCAGATCGAACAGGTCGCGCGGGTGGCGGAAGAAGCGGTCAAGGCGGCCCATCAGGCATCCGAACGATTGACCCGCCAGTTGCTGACGATCGCCGATACCAGTGCCAGCGTCGAACAGCGCATCGAGGAAGCGGAGCGTGCCTCCGAAACCCGCGATCGCGATCATTTCGCACGGCGGTCCGCCTTGCTGATCGAATCGCTCAACAGTACGGCCATCGACGTCGCTAAACTCTTGTCCAACGATGTGACCGATTCGGCTTGGTCCGCCTATCTGAAGGGCGACCGCGGCGTCTTCACCCGCCGGGCGGTCAAACTGCTGGATGCCGGCGAATCCCGTGAAATCGCGCTTCATTATGATAATGACGCGGAGTTCCGCGATCATGTGAACCGTTATATCCACGATTTCGAAGCGATGCTGCGGATCATCCTGTCGGCACGCGATGGCAACGCGCTGGGCGTGGCCATTCTCTCGTCCGACATGGGCAAGCTCTATGTCGCGCTCGCCCAGGCGATCGAGCGGCTGCGGCAATAAGGTGGCGGTTCAGCCGATCAACCTGCGGAAATAGACCACCCGCTCGGTTTCGGCGAAACCGGCGGCTTGGTGGAAGGCATGGCTGGACAGATTGGCGATGTCGGCGTCCGATGCCATTTCAGTGCAGTCCTGTGCGTGGCCCCATTGAGCCACCGCGTCGATCAGAGTCCGAGCAACCCCTGCCCGCCGGGCGTCGGGCATGACGTAGAGTCCTTCGACAAACAGGACCGGACTGGTGTCACAGCCATTGACATAATCATGGCGTAGCGCAGCCTCGACAAAGCCGATGGCGACGCCTTGATCGTCCAGTGCAACAAAAGCCGCCATGGCCTCACCTGCTGCCAGCATGTCGGCAATCTCGTCTTGATGCTCATCAAGGCTGGCGTCGGGCCATAGCGCGATGCGCATGCGTGCCCAGGATTGCGCATGGATGGCAGCGGCGCGAACGATCCGCTGCGCCACCGCTTTCATCGCGCGATGTGATAGCCGGGCAGCATGTCCAGCGTCACCCAACCCTGGACATAATTGGCATAATATAGGGCGAACAGGATCGTCGCCAATATGGTGGCGCGCAGCATCACCACGGCTGGCCGGAAGTTGCTGGGGGCGCTGTCAGCCTGCCCCTTCAGCAGCACTTCGCCCGTTTCATTGGGTGTGCGAATGCCGAAGGGGAGCATGATGAAGGCGCTGATGACCCACATCAGAAAATAGATGGCGAAAATGGCGTACCAGTTCATTGCGCCTGTTTAGGCGCGAACGATCAGAACGTCCACTATCGGCTTCTTGCCGGTCCAGCGCGTTGCGGTACGGCGGACGGCGAGGCGCAGACGTTCGCGCAGCGCTTCCTCCTCCAGCGATCCCTTGGGGATGGCGGCGGCAGCTTCCTCGGCCGCTTCCGTCAGGAACGCCGCCTTGTCTTCCTCTACCGGCACGCCCTGCGTCCGCAGCGCCGGATCGCCGATCAGCTTGCCCTTGCGGTCGATTGCCACGGCAACGCTGATCTGGCCATGCAGGCCGAGCTTGCGCCGTTCGTTCATGGTAGAGCCGTCGGCGGGCAGGATTACGTCGCCGTCCAGGACCAAACGACCCGTTTCCTGATGGCCGATGATCTCCGGCGCACCGGGGGCCAGACGCAGCAGATCACCATTGGACTGGACCACCGCATGCGGGATGCCCGTAGCAATGCCCAGTCGCGCCTGCTCGGCCATATGACGCCGCTCGCCATGGACGGGCAGCAGGATGTCCGGCCGTATCCAGCGATACATGGCCTCCAGTTCGGGGCGGCCTGGATGACCCGAAACATGCACTTCGGCCTGACGATCGGTAATCATCAGGATATTCTTGGCAGCCAGCGCATTCTGGATACGCCCGATAGCGATTTCATTGCCGGGGATCTGCTTGGACGAGAAGACGACGGTATCGCCTTCCGTCAGCTTGATCGGATGGCTGTCGAACGCGATGCGCGACAGTGCGGCGCGCGCTTCGCCCTGACCGCCGGTGGCGATGATCATCACCTCGCTGCGCGGCAGGTCCATGACATCGTCCCAATCGACGGTCGGCGGGAAGTCCTTCAGATAGCCGGCCGCCTTTGCAGTCCCGATGATGCGGTCGAGCGAGCGCCCGGCGACGCACAGTTTGCGTCCGGTGGCGGCAGCAACCTCACCCAGCGTCTGCACGCGGGCGGCGTTGGAGGCAAAGGTGGTGACCAGCACGCGCCCCTTGGCGCCGGCAATCGCCTGCATCAGCCCTTCGCGCACGTCGCCTTCGGAACCGCTGGCCTTGTCGTTGAAGACATTGGTGCTGTCGCACACTAGCGCCAGCACGCCTTCATCGCCGATCGCCGTCAGTTCAGCCGGGGTGGACGGCTGGCCCAGCAAGGGCTGCTCGTCCAGTTTCCAGTCGCCGGTATGGAAGATACGGCCATGGGGCGTGTCTATCAGCACCGCATTGCCCTCCGGAATGGAATGGGCCAGCGGCACATAGCGGAAACCGAACGGGCCGAGATTGAAGCTGCCTTCATTCTCGATCACATGCAGCTTCACCTCCTTGCTGAGGCCCTCCTCTTCCAGCTTCAGCCGGATCAGGCCGGCGGTAAAGGGGGTGGCATAGAGCGGCACGCCAAGATCGGCGGCCAGATAGGGGATCGCGCCAATATGATCCTCATGCCCGTGGGTCAGCACGATCCCGAGCAGGTCGTCGCGCCGATCCTCGATAAAGCTGAGGTCGGGTAGTATCAGTTCCACGCCGGGATAATTGGGATCAGCAAAAGTAAGGCCGAGGTCGACCATGACCCACTTGCCCTGGCAGCCATATAGATTGACGTTCATGCCGATCTCACCGGACCCACCGAGGGCCAGGAAGATCAGTTCATCCTTGGGTGTCATTATGTTTTCAAACTCCGTTCGTGCAACAGCGCCAACCCCAAGATGGTGAGGTCCGGTGCGATCGCATCGAAAATATCGCTATTGTCATTGAAGAGGACAGCGAGCCCTCCAGTCGAAATTACCTTGGCAGGACGGCCGATCTCGGCGCGAATGCGCGTAACCAGCCCCTCCATCATCGCCACATAGCCCCAGAAGACACCGATCTGCATGGCATCCACCGTCGTGCGCCCGATGACAGACCGATTTTCCGGCGGTTCGATCGCAATCTTGGGCAGCTTGGCGGCGGCGGCTACCAGAGCATCCAGCGAAAGGTTGATGCCCGGTGCAATGATACCGCCTTTGTACGCACCGCTATAGTCGACCACGTCGAAGGTCGTCGCCGTACCAAAATCAATCACGATCAGATCGTCTTGGCAGAGATGGTGTGCGGCGATCGCATTTACAACTCTGTCCGCGCCGACCGATCCGGGCTCGGCCACATCCAGTTCGATCCCCCAGTCGACGGGCGCCTGCCCCGCAACCAGAGCCGTTGTATTGAAATATTTTTCGGCCAGAACCTGCAAATTGTGCAGCGCGCGCGGCACCACCGTGGCGATGATGACCGCTTCCACATCTGAGATGGCATAGCCTTCCAGTTGCAATAGCTGGTTCAGCCAGACGACATATTCGTCGGCCGTGCGCCGGGGATCGGTGGCGATGCGCCAGCGTGCCTTGATCTCGCGCCGGTCGAGCAGCGCGAAAACGACATTGGTGTTGCCCGCGTCGATCGCGAGAAGCATGGCCGGTCCCTCAGCTGAGAATGATATCGCCCGCGTGAATGGCACGGCTCTGCCCATTCGCCAAGCGCAGGATCAGCATGCCCTGACGATCGAGCGTGTCGAACGTCCCTTCCACTTCACCGCCATCAGGCTGAATGACGCGCATCACTGTACCGGTCGGATGGGCATTGAGCAGCCAATGGGTGCGGATGGGATCAAGTCCCTGTGCCCGCCAGATCGACAGCCAATACGCGAAAAGTTGCGCCAGTCGCTCGTAAAGCACGTCTGCCGTGGCATCGGTCGCGCCCTGTGTCGCCAGGCTAGTCACCGGACGATCCAGCCCGACCGGATGTCCGGTCACATTGATGCCGATGCCGACGACGATCGCGTCCCCTGCCCGCTCCAGCAATATGCCGGCGATCTTGGCGCCATCGACCAATATGTCATTGGGCCATTTGATCCGCGCCTGCCCCAAACAGAGCGGCGCGACCAGCGCATGAACCGCATTTCCGGCAACCAGCGCCAGCGTGTGCGGCAGCGGATCGCTTGATTGCAGCCGCACCAGCGTCGAGCAATAGAGATTGCCGTCGGGGCTTTCCCAGACGCGGCCCATGCGGCCCTTGCCTCCGGTCTGCCGGCCGGCGCGCAGCCAGCTACCCTCGGGCATGCCCTGTTCCACCAACGCCAGCATATCGGCGTTGGTGGAACCAGTTTCCTCGACGAAGCGAAGGAGTGTCAGAAGAGCGACGCCGCAGCGGCGGCGCTCGCCTGATCCAATACGGGGTTGAGCAGATAACCCAGCACAATCACCACGGCGCAGGCAGTCAGGATGATATTCTCGACCGGGCCACCCTTCGCCTCGAAGGCGACGGTCGGCTCATCGAAATACATCGTCTTGATGATCTTGAGATAGTAGAAAGCGCCGATCACCGACATGGCGATACCGAAGGCCGCCAGAGCCGTCAGGCCGGACGCAACAGCGGCATCGAAGACCAGGAACTTCGCCCAGAAACCGAAGAGCGGGGGGATACCAGCCATCGAGAACATGAAGATGGCGAGCGCCGCGGCGAGCCCCTTGCGCGACTGCGACAGGCCGGCGAGGCTGGCAATCGTCTCGACCGGCTTGCCGTCCGCGTCGCGCATTTGCAGGATGCAGGCGAAGCCGCCGATGGTCATGATGACATAGATCGCCATGTAGCTCATCGTCGCGGCTGCACCGGCGGGCGTGCCCGCGGCCAGGCCAATCAACGCGAAGCCGACATTGTTGATCGACGAATAGGCCATCAGGCGCTTGATGTTGGTCTGGCCGATGGCTGCGACCGCGCCGAACAGGATCGAGGCCAACGCAACGAAGATGACGACCTGCTGCCAGTCCAGCCCTGCCGGACCCAGCGCCTCGATCGCCACGCGGACGGTGAGGCCAATGGCCGCAACCTTGGGCGCGCTGGCGAAGAAGGTGGTGACGGGGGTCGGCGCGCCTTCATAAACGTCGGGCGTCCACATGTGGAACGGCACGGCACTGATCTTGAACGCGAGCCCTGCCAGCACGAACACCAGACCGAACAGTTCGCCCTTCGACACGCCGTCGCCCAGCGCCACGGCGATGCCGTCAAACGCGGTGCTGCCGGTGAAGCCATACAGGAGCGAGATACCGTAAAGCAGGATGCCGCTGGCCAGTGAGCCGAGCACGAAATATTTCAGGCCCGCTTCGGAAGACCGCACGTCCTGGCGCATGAAGCTGGCCAGCACGTAAGAGGCGAGGCTGTTCATTTCCAGGCCGACATAGAGCGTCAACATGTCGCCCGCCGATACCATCATGCCCATGCCGATGGCGGCAAACAGGATCAGCACCGGATATTCGGGCCGCGGATTGCCGCCGACCGAGAAGAAGCGCGGCGCGAGAAGGATGGCAGCAGCAGCAGCACCATAGATCAGGGCCTTGGCAAAGGCCGAGAAGGCGTCGGCGCGATACAGGCCGTCAAAGGCGTCGGGGCCGTGGGCCAGCGAGCAGGAGAGCGAAACGCCTGCGATCGCCAGCACGATCACCGACAACCAGTTGACGAGGCGGGCCGAGCCGTCGCCGCCAAAGGCCGCGACCAGCATCAGCGCAAGGCCACCCACCGTCAGGATGAGTTCCGGCACGACCGCCAGAAGGGAAGCGGTTTCAATCATCAGTGCGCCTCCCCGTGCGCGGATGCTTCTTCATGGTGCGCTTCGCCCGCAGGCTTGGGCGCGCCCATCTTGATCTTGGAATCTCCTGCGGGAGCCGCAGGGGCGAGGCGCGCTTCAAGCGCTTGGATGTCCGCGCGCATCGGGGCGAGGAAGCTCTCCGGATAGACGCCCATCCACAGGACGGCAGCGGCGATCGGTGCGAGCAGCCAAATTTCCCGGCCCGACAGGTCGGGCATGGCGGCGGCATCGGCATTGACCTGATCGCCGTAGCAGATGCGGCGATAGAGATAGAGCATATAGGCCGCACCAAGGATGATACCGGTGGTGCAGATCAGCGCTGCCCAGGTCGACACCTGATAAATGCCCATCAGCGACAGGAATTCGCCGACGAAGTTAGACGTACCCGGCAGACCCACCGATGCCATGGTAAACAGCAGGAACAGCACCGCATATTTCGGCATGTTGATGCTGAGGCCACCATAACGGGCAATCTCGCGGGTATGCAGGCGGTCATAGATGACGCCGACGCACAGGAACAACGCACCCGAAACAAGGCCGTGGCCCAGCATGACCATCATCGCACCTTCGATGCCCGCCTGATTGAAGGCGAACAGGCCGATAGTGACGATCGCCATGTGCGCGACCGACGAATAGGCGATCAGCTTCTTCATGTCCGACTGCACGAGCGCAACGAGGCTGGTGTAAACCACCGCAACCATCGACAGGCCCCAGACCATCGGCGCCAGCTGGGCCGAGGCTTCGGGGAACATCGGCAGCGAGAAGCGGATGAAGCCGTAACCGCCCATCTTCAGCAGCACGCCGGCCAGAATGACCGAACCGGCGGTCGGCGCCTGAACGTGCGCGTCGGGCAGCCAGGTGTGGACCGGCCACATTGGCATCTTCACCGCGAAGCTGGCGAAGAAGGCGAGGAACAGCCAGGTTTGGATATGCGGATCGAAATTATAGGCCATCAGGACCGGAATTTCGGTCGAGCCGGCTTCGTGGACCATCCACATCATCGCGATCAGCATCAGGACCGAGCCGAGCAGCGTGTAGAGGAAGAATTTGTACGAAGCGTAGATGCGGTCCGCGCCACCCCAGATGCCGATGATCAGATACATCGGGATCAGGCCGGCTTCGAACATGATGTAGAAGAGGTAGAGATCCTGGGCCGTGAAGACGCCGATCATCAGCACCTCCATGAACAGGAACGCCGCCATATATTCGCCAACGCGCTTGTTGATCGCGTTCCAGCTGGCGCCGATGCAGATCGGCATCAGGAAAACGGTCAGCGCGATCAGCATCAGGGCGATACCGTCGATACCCAGCGCCCAGGCGAAACGGCCGAAGATCGGCGCATATTCCTGGAACTGCCATTGCAGCCCGCCCTGGTCGAAATTCATCCACAGGACGATGCCCAGGACGAAATCGACCAGCGTCGCGATCAACGCGATCCAGCGCGCATTATTGGCGCCTGCGAAGAGACAGGCGATGGCCCCGGCCATCGGCACTGCCATCATCAGGGAAAGGATGGGGAAGCCGTCCATTATCGTGTCATCGCCCAGGTTGCAGCCGCGGCGAGCCCGATGAGCATCACCAGCGCGTAGGTGTAGAGGTAGCCGGACTGAAGCCGACGGGTGATCTTGTTGCCCTGCACGACCAGAGCAGCCAGCCCGTTGGGGCCGAAGCGGTCGATGAAGCCGACGTCACCGAACTTCCAGAAGAAGCGGCCGATGGCGAAGGCAGGCTTGACGAACAGGAAGTTGTACAGTTCGTCGAAGTACCACTTGTTCAGCAGGAACTGGTACAGGCCACCGAAGGTCGCGACGAAACGGCGCGGCCAGTCGGTATTCTTGATGTAGGCCAGCCAGGCAATGACCAGACCGGTCAGCATCACCGTGAACGGCGAGAATTTGACCCAGGTCGGCACCAGATGGGCTTCGTGCATCAGATGGCTGTCGAACGCGAGCGCGCCCTTCCAGAACTCGATGCCACCTTCCGGACCAATGAACTGGTCGTGGAAGACAAAGCCGGCGAAGACTGCGCCAAGGCTGAGCACCAGCAGCGGGATCAGCATGACCAGCGGGCTTTCATGCGGGTGATAGCCACCGGTGCCGTCGCCGGCATCATGCGCATGATGATCGTCATGACCATGGGCATCATGGGCATGCGCCGCATGATCGTCGTGACCGTGCGCATGATCGTCATGGCCATGGGCGTCATGCAGCGCGTGCTGGATATGCTCCGACTGGGTCCAGCGCGGCTTGCCGAAGAAGGTCAGGAAGACCAGGCGCCAGCTGTAGAAGCTGGTCAGCAGGGCCGCAAACACGCCCACCAGGAACGCGCCGGTGCCTGCACCGCCAGCGGCATAGGCCGCTTCGAGAATGCCATCCTTCGAATAGAAGCCGGCAAAGCCCACGCCGATGATCGGCAGGCCGACGCCGGTGATGGCGAGCGTACCCAGCGTCATCGTCCAGAAGGTGATCGGGATGCTCTTACGCAGGCCGCCATAGTAGCGCATGTCCTGCTCATGGTGCATCGCGTGAATGACCGAGCCGGCACCCAGGAACAGCAGCGCCTTGAAGAAAGCGTGCGTGAACAGGTGGAACATCGCCGCGCCATAAGCGCCGACGCCGGCCGCGAAGAACATATAGCCCAGCTGCGAACAGGTCGAATAGGCGATGACGCGCTTGATGTCCGTCTGCACCGTGCCAACGGTCGCGGCGAACAGGCAGGTCGCGGCACCGACATAGGTGACGACGGTCAGCGCCGTTTCCGACGTTTCGAACATCGGCGACAGGCGGCAGACCATGAAAACGCCAGCGGTCACCATGGTGGCCGCGTGGATCAGCGCCGACACGGGGGTCGGGCCTTCCATCGCGTCCGGCAACCAGGTGTGCAGGCCAAGCTGCGCCGACTTGCCCATGGCACCGACGAACAGCAGCAGGCAAAGCACGGTCATGGTGTCGAAACGATGGCCGAGGAAACCGATGGTCGAACCGGCCATCGAAGGCGCTGCGGCCAGGATTTCCGGGATCGAGATGGTGTTGAACACCAGATAGGTGCCAAAAATACCCATCATGAAGCCAAGGTCGCCGACGCGGTTGACGACGAACGCCTTGATCGCGGCTGCGTTGGCACTGGGCTTACGGAACCAGAAACCGATCAGCAGGTAGGAGGCCAGACCTACGCCTTCCCAGCCGAAGAACATCTGCAGCAGATTGTTCGCGGTCACGAGCATCAGCATCGCGAAGGTGAAGAGCGACAGATAGGCGAAGAAGCGCGGCTGATCCGGCTCTTCGTCCATATAGCCCCAGCTATAGAGGTGGACGAGGCTCGACACGCTGGTGATGACCACCAGCATGACCGCCGTCATCGTGTCGACGCGCAGCGCCCACTGGGCATCGAAGCTGCCGCTTTCGATCCAGGTGAACAGCGGCGTCACCGACGCTTCGGCATGGCCGAGCAGGAAGGGAATGAAGATCGTCCAGCTCATCGCGCAGGCTGCGAACAGCGCGCCGGTGGTGACGATCTTTGCGGGCAGCTTGCCAAGGGCCTTGTTACCAAGGCCCGCGATGGCAGCCGCCAGCAGCGGAAGAAGAACTATGAACTGGATCATGGGGTCAGTCTCAGCCCTTCATCCGGTTGACATCGTCGACGGCGATGGTGCCGCGACCACGGAAGTAAATGACGAGGATGGCGAGGCCGATGGCCGCTTCACCCGCCGCGACGGTCAGCACGAACATCGAGAAGACCTGCCCCACCAGATCGCCCAGGAAGGCGCTGAAGGCGACAAGGTTGATGTTCACGCTGAGGAGGATCAGCTCGATTGCCATCAGGATGATGATGACATTCTTGCGGTTGATGAAGATGCCCAGCACCCCCATCACGAAGAGGATGGCGCTGACCACCATATAATGTTGAAGGCCGATCACAGCTCCACCCCCTGCCCGACGGGCTGATTGATGTTACGCGTCGCATCCTGCGGACGGCGACGGTTCTGCTTGGCGACATTCTGGCCCTTCACGCCGCCACGGGCACGGTGGGTCAGGACGATCGCGCCGATCATGGCGACCAGCAGGACGATGCCCGCCGCTTCGAACAGGAAGATGTAGCGGGTATAGAGAAGCCCGCCGATCGCCTGAATGTTCGACAGTTCGGGGTTGGTCGGAGCGGCACGCTGCGCCAGCTCGATAGGGCCAGCACTCCACAGGCCGATGCCGAGGATGATTTCCGCCAGCAGCACCAGCGCGATGAGCAGGCCGAAGGGCAGATAATCCACGAAGCCGGCCCGCAGTTCGGCGAAGTCGATGTCGAGCATCATGACGACGAACAGGAACAGCACCGCGACCGCACCGACATAGACGATGACAAGCAGCATCGCGATGAATTCGGCGCCGAGCAGGATCATCAGACCGGCCGCGTTGAAGAAGGCCAGGATCAGCCAGAGGACCGAATGGACCGGGTTGCGCGACAATATCGTGAGCGCGCCGCTGCTCACCACCAGAATGGCGAACAAATAAAAGGCGATAACGTGGATCACAGGATCATATTCCCCTTGATGCCGGCGGCTTAACGATAGGGTGCGTCGGCGGCAAGGTTCGCGGCAATCGCCCGCTCCCACTTGTCGCCGTTTTCGAGGAGCTTGGCCTTGTCGTAGATCAGCTCTTCGCGGGTTTCGGTCGCGAACTCGAAGTTCGGGCCTTCCACGACCGCATCCACCGGGCAGGCTTCCTGACAGAAGCCGCAATAGATGCACTTGGTCATGTCGATGTCGTAGCGCGTGGTGCGGCGGCTGCCATCGTCGCGCGGCTGCGCCTCGATGGTGATCGCCTGCGCCGGACAAATGGCCTCGCACAGCTTGCACGCGATGCAGCGTTCTTCCCCGTTGGGATAACGACGCAGCGCATGTTCACCACGGAAACGCGGCGAAATCGGGTTCTTCTCGTACGGGTAGTTGATCGTCGCCTTGGGCTTGAAGAAATACTTCAAGGTCAGCCAGTGCGCCTTCACGAACTCCCAGAGGGTGAAGCTTTTGACGTAATAGCCAAGGCTCATGTCACGAATACCTTGTCAGCATGAGGAAGCCCGAAACCAGGAAGACGAACAACAGCGAGGTCGGCAGGAAGATTTTCCAGCCCAGCCGCATCAGCTGGTCATACCGGTAACGGGGCACCGTCGCCTTCACCCAGGAGAAGACGAAGAAGAAGAAGAGGATCTTGGCGAACAGCCAGAGGATGCCCGGCACATAATAGAGCGGCGCCCAGTCGACTGGAGGCAGATAGCCGCCCCAGAAGAGGATCGCATTCAATGCGCACATCAGGATGACGTTCGCATATTCGCCCAGCCAGAACAGCGCGAAGGCCATCGACGAATATTCGGTCTGATAACCCGCGACGAGTTCGCTTTCCGCTTCGGTAAGGTCGAACGGTGCGCGCGCCGTTTCCGCCATGGCCGAAATCAGGAACATGATCGCCATCGGGAACAGCAGCGGGTTGAAGCCGTTGCCGTTCAGGAAACCATAATAGGCCTTCTGGCTTTCCACGATCTGCGTCAGGTTGAAGCTGCCCGCCCACAGGACGACGGTGATCAGGATGAAACCGATCGAGACTTCATAGGAAATCATCTGCGCCGACGCGCGGATCGCCGAGTAGAAGGGATATTTTGAGTTGGACGCCCAGCCCGACAGCACCACGCCGTACACGCCCAGCGAACTGATCGCGAGAATGTAGAGCAGGCCGACATTGATGTTGGCCAGCACCACGCCCACCTGGAACGGCACGACAGCCCAGGCCATCAGCGCGACGGTGAAGGTGATGATCGGTGCGATCAGGAACAACGCCTTGTTCGATGCCGACGGAACGATGGTTTCCTGAAGGAAAACCTTGAGGCCATCCGCGAAGGACTGGAGCAGACCGAAGGGACCGACGACGTTGGGGCCACGGCGCAGCGCCATGGCAGCCCAGATCTTGCGGTCGGCATAGATGATCATAGCAACGGCCAGCATGACCGGCAGACAGATCACCAAGATACCGATGACGGTAGAAAGCAGCCAGGCGCCTTCGAAAGGCAGGCCAAGGCCTTGGAAGAAAGCGGTCACTCTGCGGCCTCCGCATACTCAACGCCATGGATCAGCTCGGCCGAGCATTGCTGCATCGTCGGGCTGGCACGGCAGATGGCGTTGGTGAGGTAGAAATCCTTGATCGGCGAACCCAGCTCACCGGTTGCACCGGTCGGCAGCGACGGGACCGACCAACCATAGTCGGCGATACCTTCGACACCCAGAGCAGGAACCGCCCTGACCATTTCGGCGCGCAACGCGTCGAAGCTGTCGAACGGCAGCTTGGCACCCAGCGCTTCCGACAGGGCACGAAGGATCGACCAGTCTTCGCGGGCATCGCCCGGCGCGAACACAGCCTTTTCACCGAACTGCACACGGCCTTCGAGATTGACGTAGGTGCCAGCCTTTTCGGCATAGCTTGCGCCCGGCAGGATCACGTCGGCCGCGTGCGCGCCCTTGTCGCCATGATGGCCGACATAGACCTTGAAGCTGCTACCGAATGCCGAATAGTCGACCTCGTCCGCACCCAGCAAGAAGAGCAGCTTGGGCGCGGCTTCCGCCACAGCCTTGATACCGCCCTTGGTCGCATAGCCCAGCATCAGGCCACCCATGCGCGCGGCCGCGAAGTGCAGGACGTTATAGCCGTTCCAGCCATCCTTCACGAGGCCCAGCGTTTCGACAAGCGCCAGCGTGTCGCCATGCGCGCCGTCCTTGGCCAGCACGCCACCGCCGACGATCATCGCCGGACGGGTAGCGCCCTTGAAGGTTTCGAGCACGGCTTCCGGCAGCTTGGCCAGCAGCGAGGCGTCATTGCCCAGCCATTCGACCTTGTAGGTCAGATCAAACTCGGGACCGACGGCGAAGACCTTCGCGCCCTTCTTGATCGCCTTGCGGATGCGGGTGTTCACCAGCGGCGCTTCCCAGCGCAGGTTGGTGCCGACCAGCAGGATGACATCAGCGGTTTCGAGGTCAGCCAGCGGCGTGTTGAACACGACCGACGACAGGCTCGACACATCATAGGACAGGCCGGTCTGGCGACCTTCCAGCATCGTGCCGCCCAGCTTTTCGACCAGCGCCTTGCCAGCGAACATGGTTTCGCAATCGAGCAGGTCGCCGGCGATCGCCGCGACGCTGCCGCCATGCTGGACAGCCGCGACGGCGGCGAAGGCTTCCGCCCAGGTCGCCGGAACCAGCTTGCCATCCTTGCGGACGAACGGCTTGTCGAGGCGCTTGCGAACCAGACCGTCGACATTGTGCCGGGTCTTGTCGCTTGCCCACTCCTCGTTCACGTCGTCATTGATGCGCGGCACGGCGCGCAGCACCTGACGGCCACGGCTGTCGAGGCGAATGTTGGTGCCGAGCGCGTCCATCACGTCGATCGCATGGGTCTTCTTGAGTTCCCACGGACGCGCTTCGAAGGCGTAGGGCTTGGCGGTCAGCGCGCCGACCGGGCAGAGGTCGACCACATTGCCCGACAGCTCGCTCTTGGCGGCATGTTCGAGATAGGTGGTGATCTGCATATTTTCGCCGCGATAGATGGCACCGATTTCCGGCACGCCCGCGACTTCCTCTGCAAAGCGCACGCAACGGGTGCACTGGATGCAACGGGTCATGACCGTCTTGACGATCGGACCCATATTCTTCTCGGTCACGGCGCGCTTGTTTTCGTCATAGCGCGACGAACCACGGCCATAGGCGACCGACTGGTCCTGAAGATCGCATTCGCCGCCCTGATCGCAGATCGGGCAATCGAGCGGGTGGTTGATGAGCAGGAACTCCATCACCCCTTCGCGGGCCTTCTTGACCATTTCGCTGTTGGTGCGGATTTCCTGACCTTCGGTGGCCGGCAGCGCGCACGAAGCCTGCGGCTTGGGCGGTCCGGGCTTCACCTCGACCAGGCACATGCGGCAATTGCCCGCGATGGAAAGGCGCTCATGATAGCAGAAACGGGGGATTTCCTTCCCCGCCTGCTCGCAAGCCTGAAGAACGGTTGCGCCTGCCGGCACTTCCAGTTCTACGCCGTCTACTTTGACCTTCGGCATGGTTACTCCGCTGCCTCCATGACGGGGGCACTACCCTTGTTCTCGTTGATCCGGCGCTCGATTTCCGGACGGAAATGCTTGATGAGCCCCTGGATCGGCCATGCCGCCGCGTCGCCGAGCGCGCAGATGGTGTGGCCTTCGACCTGCTTGGTCACATTGAACAGCATGTCGATTTCGCTCTGGTCGGCGTCACCGGTGCGCAGGCGCTCCATGACGCGCCACATCCAGCCGGTGCCTTCACGGCACGGCGTACACTGGCCGCAGCTCTCATGCTTGTAGAAGTAGGAGAGACGCGAAATGGCGCGGACGATGTCGGTGGACTTGTCCATGACGATGACGGCTGCGGTGCCAAGGCCGGAGCCGAGCGCGCGCAGACCGTCGAAGTCCATCGGCGCGTCCATGATCTCCTTCGCAGGAACCAGAGGCACCGACGAACCACCGGGGATGACCGCCAGCAGATTGTCCCAGCCGCCACGGATGCCACCGCAATGACGGTCGATCAGTTCGCGGAACGGGATCGACATCGATTCCTCGACGACGCAGGGCTTGTTCACATGGCCGCTGATCTGGAACAGCTTGGTGCCGCGATTATTCTCACGACCAAAGCCGTTGAACCAGGCCGCGCCGCGACGCAGGATCGTCGGGCTGACCGCGATCGATTCCACATTGTTCACGGTGGTCGGGCAGCCATAGAGGCCCGCGCCCGCCGGGAAAGGCGGCTTCAGGCGGGGCTGGCCCTTCTTGCCTTCGATGCTTTCAATCTGCGCGGTTTCCTCGCCGCAGATATACGCGCCGGCGCCACGATGGACGAAGACGTCGAAGTCATAGCCCGAACCGCAGGCATTCTTGCCGATGAAGCCCTTTTCATAGGCCTGCTCGACAGCGGCGAAGAGCACCTTCGCCTCATAGATGAACTCGCCGCGGATGTAGATGTAGGCGGCGCGCGCGCGCATCGCGAAACCGGCGATCAGCGCACCTTCGATCAGCTTGTGCGGATCGTGGCGGATGATTTCGCGGTCCTTGCACGAACCCGGTTCGGATTCGTCGGCGTTGATGACCAGGAAGCTGGGACGACCGTCTTTGCTTTCCTTGGGCATGAAGCTCCACTTCATGCCGGTCGGGAAGCCGGCGCCGCCACGGCCACGCAGGTTCGACGCCTTGATGATGTCGATGATGGCGTCCTGCCCCAACTCCATCAGCTTCTTGGTATTGTCCCAGTCGCCGCGCTTCATAGCGGCGTCAACGCCCCAATCCTGGAAGCCATGGACGTTGGTGAAGATGCGGTCCTTGTCGGACAGCGGCCCGACGAACGGAGCCGGTGCAGGTGCATCGGTCATGCCGTCGCTCCTTCATTCCATTGACCACGATAATCGTGATTTTCGCTGACCATGTCCTTCAGCGTGGTCGGACCACCTTCGGGTGCACTCGTCTGACGGTCGATCTGCGGGCCGATCTTGGGCTGGCCGCCAGAGGCCAGCGTCTCCAGAATGGCACTCATGCTGTCATAGGTCAGATCTTCGAAATTATCGTCGTTGATCTGGACCATCGGCGCATTGGCGCAGGCGCCAAGACATTCGACTTCGGTCAGCGTGAACAGGCCGTCGGGGGTCGTGCCGCCCTTGACCAAACCCTTGTTCTTGCAGGCCGAAAAGACATCGTCCGAACCGCGCAACATGCAGGGCGTCGTGCCGCACACCTGCACATGGTAACGGCCGACCGGCGCAAGATTGTACATGGTGTAGAAGGTCGCGACTTCGTACACGCGCATGTACGGCATATCGAGCTGACGCCCGATATATTCCATCACCGGCACGGGCAGCCAGCCATTGGTCTGCGTTTCGGCACCGACCTGACGCTGGGCCAGGTCGAGCAGCGGCATCACCGCCGACTGCTGGCGACCGGCGGGGTAGCGCGCGATGACCTTCTTGGCCTGTTCGGCATTTTCGGCGGTCCACTCGAACGCGCCCCAGCGCGCACGGGTTTCGGCCTCATCGGGGATATGAACTGCGTCAGCCATTATCGGTCACATTCTCCGAACACGATGTCCATCGCGCCCAGTACAGCGGTGGTATCAGCAAGCATGTGGCCCTTCATCATGAAGTCCATGGCTTGCAGATGCGAGAAGGCGGTCGGGCGGATCTTGCAGCGATAGGGCTTGTTGCTGCCGTCGCTGACCAGATAGACGCCGAATTCGCCCTTGGGGCTTTCGGTCGCCACATAGACTTCCCCCGCCGGGACATGGAAGCCCTCGGTGTAAAGCTTGAAGTGGTGGATCAGCGCTTCCATCGACCGCTTCATCTCACCGCGCTTGGGCGGCGAAACCTTGCGGTCGAAGCTGGCGATCGGCCCTTCAGGCATTTCGTTCAGGCACTGCTTCATGATGCGCGCGGACTGGCGCACTTCCTCGACCCGAACCATGAAACGGTCATAGCAGTCATAGGCCGTGCCGACCGGAATGTCGAAATCCATGCGATCATAGACGTCGTAAGGCTGTGCCTTGCGGATATCCCAGGCGATGCCCGAACCGCGCAGCATCGGGCCGGAGAAGCCCCATTTCAGCGCGTCTTCCTTGGAGACGATGGCGATATCGACATTGCGCTGCTTGAAGATGCGGTTGTCGACCACCAGGCTCATCGCGTCCTCGAACAGGCGCGGCAGGCGAGTATCGAGCCAGTCGGCAATGTCGGTCAACAGCTTCAGCGGTACATCCTGATGCACGCCGCCCGGCCGGAAATAGGCCGAGTGCATGCGGGCGCCGGAAGCCCGTTCGAAGAAGTTGAGGCAATCCTCGCGGATTTCGAACAGCCACAGGTTCGGCGTCATCGCGCCGACGTCCATCACATGCGATCCGAGGTTCAGCATGTGATTGCAGATACGGGTCAGTTCCGCGAAGAACACGCGCAGATATTGCGCGCGCAGCGGCACTTCCAGGTTCAGCAGCTTCTCGACCGCCAATACATAGCTATGCTCCATGCCGAGCGGCGAACAATAGTCCAGCCGGTCGAAATAAGGCAGCGCCTGCAAATAGGTCTTGTGCTCGATCAGCTTTTCGGTGCCGCGATGCAGCAGGCCGACATGCGGGTCGCAGCGCTCGACGATTTCGCCTTCCAGTTCCATGACCAGACGCAGAACGCCGTGCGCCGCAGGATGCTGCGGGCCGAAGTTGATCGTGTAGTTCTGGATTTCCGTGTCGCCATAGGTCGGATCGACCGCATCGGTGACATGATCCAGCTTTTCAAGATAGTCGGACATCAGGCCTTACCTTCGGGCTTGGCAGCCCCCTTGCCTTCATCGGTGGCGGCAGCAGGCTTGGCCGGGGCATCCCCCGACTTTTCCTCAGCCTTCTTGTTGGCGGCATCGCCAGCACCGGTGTCGGCTTTGCTCTCGGTCGCCTTGGGCGTCGATGCTGCCGGGGGAGCAGCGGCGGGCGCAGCAGGCGCAGGCGCCTTTTCATCGCCGGGCAGCACATATTGTGCGCCTTCCCATGGGCTCATGAAGTCGAAGCTACGGAAGTCCTGCGCCAGCTTCACCGGCTCATAGACAACGCGCTTATCCTCTTCAGAATAGCGCAGCTCGACATAGCCGGTCAGCGGGAAGTCCTTGCGCTGCGGATGCCCCTTGAAGCCATAGTCGGTCAGGATGCGGCGCAGGTCGGTATTGCCGTCGAATACGACGCCATACATGTCGAACACTTCGCGCTCCAGCCAGCCGGCGACCGGCCAGATGTGCGTGACGGTCGGCACCGGCGTATCTTCGTCGGTGGACACCTTCACACGAACGCGATGGTTCCGCGTAACGCTGAGCAGATGATAGCAGACCTCGAACCGGTCCGGACGGTCCGGATAGTCGACGCCGGCGATTTCCATCAGCTGCTGGTAATGCCCCATGTCGCGCAGCGCGACCATGGCATTGGCCAGCTCGTCACGCGCAACGGTGAAGGTCAGTTCGTCGGCATGATCGACGGTTTCGATCAGCATGCTACCCAGCAGCGCGCCGATTTCCTCGACGATGCCTTCCGGGTTCACGATCTTGGGTGCGGAATGGGCCATATTAACGCTCAATCGTCCCGATCCGGCGGATCTTCCGCTGAAGCTGCATGATGCCGTAGAGCAGCGCCTCGGCAGTCGGTGGGCAACCCGGCACATAGATGTCGACCGGCACGATGCGGTCACAGCCACGGACGACCGAATAGCTGTAGTGGTAGTAGCCACCGCCATTGGCGCAGCTGCCCATCGAAATCACATATTTCGGGTTGGACATCTGGTCATAGACCTTGCGCAGCGCCGGGGCCATCTTGTTGCACAGCGTACCCGCGACGATCATCACGTCCGACTGACGCGGGGACGCGCGCGGGGCGGCGCCGAAGCGCTCCATGTCGTAGCGCGGCATGTTGACGTGGATCATTTCCACGGCGCAGCAGGCCAGGCCGAAGGTCATCCACCACAGCGAGCCGGTACGGGCCCACAGGAACAGTTCCTCGGTCGAGGTGATCAGGAAGCCCTTGTCATTCACTTCGCTGTTGAGCGAGTCAAAGAAGGCCTGGTCGGGCTGGGTTCCCATCGGCGGCATGGTGCCGGGAATGGGACCGGACAGTTCTACTCCCAATCGAGTGCTCCCTTCTTCCACGCATAGACGAGGCCGAGCACCAGCTCCGCTATGAAGATCATCATCGTTGCCCAGCCGGCCCAGCCGATCTGGTCGAGGCTAACAGCCCAGGGGAACAGGAACGCCGCTTCAAGATCGAAGATGATGAAGAGAATGGCGACCAGATAGAAACGCACGTCGAACTGGCTGCGCGGCTCTTCAAATGCGGGGAAGCCGCATTCATATTCGGAGAGCTTGGCAGGGTCGGGCTTGTGCGCACCGGTGAGGCGGCCAACCAGCATCGGCAGAAAGACGAAGGTGCCGGAAAGCAGCAAGGCGATCCCGAGAAAAATCAGGATCGGCAGATATTGGGCGAGATCGACCAATGGAATCCCCTGGGCGAAAATTGTATCTTGGGCCGCGCTTTAGGCCTGCTGCATATGCGAAGCAAGGGGCCAACGCGGTGAGAATGAATCGCAAAAAGGCCAAGCCCTTGAAGAGCTTGGCCCCATTGAACTTTAGCGCAATGCGCCAGCAACGAGCTTGTGCAATTTGCTGTGAATTGCGTCGTTTCCGGCAATGACTTCCTTACGTTCGATCGCCTGATCGCCGCCGCGGAAATCGCTGGCAAAGCCGCCGGCTTCACGAACCAGCAACAGGCCGGCCGCCACGTCCCAGGGCTGCAAGCCGCTTTCCCAATAGCCGTCGTAACGGCCGGAAGCGACATGAGCGAGGTCGAGCGAGGCGGCGCCGAAACGGCGAATACCGGCAACCGACGGGGCGACTGCGCCGAAGATGCGGGTCCATTCGGCCATATTGCCATGGCCCATGAAGGGAATGCCGGTCGCGATCACGCAATCAGCCAAGTCGCGGCGGGCAGAGACTCGCAGGCGCTGGTCATGACGCCAGGCACCCCGGCTCTTTTCCGCCCAGTAGCTTTCGTCGGTAACGGGTTGGTAGATGAGCCCGGTCGTCACTTCGCGCTTGTTGCCGCCATAGAGGGGTTCCTCGACCGCGATCGAGATGGCGAAGTGCGGAATGCCGTGCAGGAAGTTGGTGGTGCCGTCCAGCGGGTCGATGATCCAGCGCGGCTTGGTGGGATCGCCCTCGATCACTCCGCCCTCTTCCAGCAGGAAGCCCCAGTCGGGACGCGCCTTCTGCAATTCTTCCACCAGCGTCTTTTCGGCCTGCTGGTCCGCCTTGGACACGAAGTCCGCCGGCCCCTTGCGGCTGACCTGAAGATGCTCGACTTCGCCGAAGTCGCGGCGGAGCTTCGACCCCGCCTTGCGCGCGGCGCGTTCCATGACGGTGAGAAGGCCGGAGTGCGATACCATATTTTTTCTCCGCCGCTCCCAGCGGGAACGGCCTGGTTGATTATTTCTTCGGGGCGGGCTTGGCAGCAGGCTTCGACGCGGTCGGACGATAGCCACAGGTGCCGGCGACCACCGCCAGCATCTGCGACGCATCCTTGCGATCAACCTTGCCGGCGTTGGCGGCGATCACCTTGTCGCTCGCGGCGCTGATCTCGCCGATCGAATTGGAATAGAGGCAGTCGAACAGCGCGTTCTTGACTGGCTGTTCGACTTCGTTCGACTGGAGCGCGGTCATGACGATGCGCAGCGTATAGGCTGCACTGTCGAGCTGTGCCTTGGTCGGCGCGGCCCGCGCCGTCGTCTGTGCGCCTGCAGAAGCGGAGAGCGCAACCGGCAAGACGCCGATCGCGAAGATGGCGGCCAGTGCCGTGCTGCGCCCGATCCGCATCAGTCGGCCCGCTTCACATATTCGCGTTCGTACACGTCGACCACGATGCGGGTGCCGGTGACGATGTGCGGCGGGACCATGACGCGCACGCCATTGTCGAGGATGGCGGGCTTGTAGCTCGCCGAGGCGGTCTGCCCCTTCACCACGGCGTCAGCCTCCACAACCGTTGCTTCGATGGTTTCGGGCAGCTGGACGCTGATCGGGCGCTCTTCATACATTTCGAGAACGACCATCATGCCGTCCTGAAGGAAGGCAGACGCGTCGCCGATCAGATCCTGGGCCAGGTTGATCTGTTCATAGGTTTCGGTGTCCATGAACACCAGCATGTCGCCTTCGGCGTAGAGATACTGGAAATCCTTGGTGTCGAGGCGGATGCGCTCGACGGTTTCGGCCGACCGGAAACGGACGTTATTCTTGCGGCCGTCGATCAGGTTCTTGAGTTCCACCTGCATATAGGCGCCGCCCTTGCCGGGCTGCGTGTGCTGGATCTTCACGGCGCGCCACAGGCTGCCGTCATACTCGATGTTGTTGCCGGGACGAATCTCGACGCCGCTGATCTTCATGGGAAGAGCCTGCCTATATGTCTGAATGTGGAAAAGAGCCGGCCTCTGGGAGGCTGCGCGCGCCTTTACAGCGGGACGGCACGAAGGGCAAGGGGGAGCCGGCCCAGCCCTTAACTTCGCACTTTTCCCGCCTATCCTGAAATTGCGTTTCCTATGTAGGATATTTTCGGAAAACCCATTCTTCCTGCCGAACGGACCTAGCATAAGCAGTGTTCTGTAGGACAGGTCAGCGCCGCACCAGCAGCGGATAGGGGTTGATCGGCCGGCCACCATACCAGGCCTCGCTCGGTTGCATGATGTTCACCGCGAAATGCAAATGCGGTGCGGCGGGATCGGCATTGCCGGTGCTACCCACCGTGGCGACAGGCTCGCCGCGCTGCAATGACTGCCCTTCGTGCAGGCCCGCCGCATAGCCATCGAGATGGGCATAATAGTAGATCAGTCGGCCGTCTGCGGAGCGCTGATAGAGGGTTCGACCACCATCCTCGCTCCAGAACAGCTTTTCCACCCGTCCGTCGGCAGCGGCCAGCACCGCCCTGCCCCGCGATGCCATGATGTCGATTGCATCATGCGGCCGGGCGCCGCCAGCCCGCGCCTGCGTGAAAGTGTCTGTCAGTGCGGAGGCCGGCACCCCTTCCACCGGGATCAGCAGCGGGCCATTGTCGGCAGAAGGATACACATCGGGCGCCCTTATCGTTACCGTGGGCGCTGGGGCATCGGCCGGCACGATCCGCACGCAAAAATGGGCAAAGGCGGCGCAGAGCAGCAGCGCCATCGCACCCCCTGCCCACGCCCGCCGATTCATGCCTGAAACTTCGCCTTCACCCCGCTCTTTACCATCTGGGCGAGGCGCGCGGCGTCCCAGTTGGTCAGCCGGATGCAGCCATGACTTTCGGTACGGCCGATCAGTTGCGGCTCCGGCGTACCATGGATGCCATAATGATCCTTCGACAGGTCGATCCATACGACGCCGACAGGGCCATTGGGTCCGGGCTTCAGCACCGCCTTCTGATCCTTGGCAGCAGCGTCCCAGAAGAGGTTGGGATTATAGTGAAAATCCGGATTACGGCTGACCCCCTTGATGGTCCATTCGCCCAGCGGCAGCGGGTCATGCTGCGATCCCGTCGTTACCGGAAACTGCGCGATCATGCGGTTTTGCTCATCATAGACTTTGAGCAGCCCTTCGGATTTGTCGACGATGATATGGTCGGCCTGCGGCTGGTCCTTCGCTACGCCCAGACTGGCGAGCGTCTCGCCCCATCCCCGTTCGTCGCCCTCGATCTGCGCCACCGGCTGATTGTCGATCGCGGGGACGCGGATCGTGGCGCCAGCGGCTACCTTGGTACCCGGCGGGTTGAGCGCGACCAGTGCTTCGGGCGTGGTGTGGAACCGCTCAGCCAGCTTTTCCAGCAGGTTGCGATAGGTGAGCGCAGGCAGACTCGCCTGTTCGTTAAGGCCCTTTGGCACGTCGAAGAATGGGCCACGCGCGAAATCATAGGGGATCTTCACCAGATAGGTGGTCGGCCTGGCCTCACCCTCCAGCAGGGCGTTCCCGGTCTTCTGGTCGAACTGGCCGGTCACGGGCAGGTCATGCGCTTCCTGAAAGCCGCGCAGGGCGGCCTTGTAGCTCATGCCATCCTTGCCATCGAGCACACCGGGAGAGAAGCCCCAGCGATCCAGCGCCACCTGCGCCATCAGGACACGATTGGGCTGTTTCGGATTCTGCTCGGTTACGACCTGAAAATCATAGGTGGCGTTTTTGGCAGCCGCCTCCGCCGCTACGGTGTTGGCCGGCTGGCCGGCATTGGTTGCGGGCTGGCTGCTATTGGCATCGGTGACGCTGACATTACAGGCGCTGCACAGCAGGGCAGCAAGCAACAGATGATTTTTCAAGGCGCTACTCTCCGTCGTTACGAGGAGAGAACGCGCGAAGAGGCGGAAGGCTGCGCCGCGCAGCCCATCAGCGCGGCGGCGGGGCCTTGCTGGCCAGCACCTCAGCGAAAGCGGCAACCCCGGCACCGGGGCCGTCGGGATGGTTCCACACCGCGCCGCTGACCGCCAGGAAGTCGGCACCGGCGGCCACCAGCGGGCCGGCATTATCCGGGGTCACGCCGCCGATCGCGACGCAGGGCAGTTCGAACAGGGTGGTCCACCAGCCCAGGATCGACGGTTCGGCATGATGCGTCACATCCTTGGTCGTGGTCGGAAAGAAAGCGCCGAACGCGACATAATCGGCCCCAGCTTCCCCCGCTTCCATCGCCAGATGGCGGCTGTCATGGCAGGTAATGCCGATCTGCACCTTTGGCCCCAGCAGCTTGCGCGCTTCCTTGGCATCGCCATCGCCCTGCCCCAGATGCACGCCATCCGCACCGAGACGCTGGGCGAGCACCACGCTGTCATTGATGATGAAGGCGACTTCCCGCTCCGCGCACAAAGCCTGCAAGGGCGCGGCCGCAGCGGCTATGGCATCGTCATCCAGCCCCTTGAGCCGTAACTGGAAAGCAGCGACATCGCCCCCGTCGAACGCCTGCGCCAGTCGCTCGACAAAATCGTCGCCGATGGTGGGCGGGGAAATCAGGTAAAGCTGGCAGGCGGGGCGAAAGCCTGCCTCGAACTGGTCGGCGAAATGCGGATCGAGCGCCAGCTCTTCTTCGGTGAAATCGGTCATGCGCGCCTTATAGCCATTCAGGCGCGCGCGCCAAGTGTGGCGAGCGGCCTGCGCCCTTGATAGAGGGGCGGATCATTTCGAGGAAAATCGTCATCATGCGCCACGCCATCGCCGCCGTCCTGTTGCTGTCCGGTGCGCCTCTGCTGGCGAAGGAAGCGACCCGGCCCCGCGCGCGCGAAGCCGGTGTGACTGTCGGCATCCTCCAGCCAGGGCCGCTCAATGCGATCACCGATGTGGTCGGGGTGAAGGTGGGTCAGGTGACGCTGCCGCGCAGCCATGACGTCAATAGCGGCGTCACCGCGATCCTGCCCCATGGCGGCAACCTGTTTCAGGACAAGGTCCCGGCCGGCTTCGTCGCGTACAACGCATTCGGCAAGTTCATGGGATCGACCCAGCTTGCCGAACTGGGCGAGGTCGAGACGCCGATTCTGTTGACCAACACGCTGAACGTAGCGGAGGCCGCAGCAGCCTCGGTCGAATGGACGCTGGCCCAGCCAGGTAACGAGGAGGTGCGGTCGGTCAACGCCGTGGTGGGTGAAACTAATGACGGCACGCTCAACGATATTCGTGGCCGCCATGTGCAGGTCGCCGACGCCCGCCGGGCGATCGAGACGGCGAAGGGCGGTGCGGTGGAGGAAGGCGCTGTCGGCGCGGGCACGGGCACCATCGCCTTCGGCTACAAGGCCGGGATCGGGACATCCTCGCGCAAGCTGCCCGTGTCGCTGGGTGGCTGGACCGTGGGCGTCCTGGTGCAGGCCAATTATGGCGGCGTGCTGACCATCGCCGGGGTGCCGGTGGGCGTAAAGCTGGGCCGCTACGACTATCGGCAGCAGGTGGAGGAGAAGAAGGCGGACGGTTCGGTCGTGATTGTGATCGCGACCGACGCGCCGCTGTCAGACCGGAATTTGCGCCGGGTGGCCGAGCGTGCGTTCGGGGGGATCGCGCGGACCGGGTCCAGCTTCTCCAATGGATCGGGCGATTATGCGATCGCCTTTTCGACCAACGCCGCCGTCCGGCGTACCCCCGACAAGCGCAATGCGGTGGCGACTATGGAGGATCTGCCCAATGATCGCATCTCGCCCTTGTTTCAGGCGACGATCGAGGCGACCGAGGAAGCGGTGCTGAACGCCCTGTTCAAGGCGCAGACGGTGGTGGGCCATCGCGGCACGGCGGAAGCGCTGCCGCTGGACAAGGTGCTGCCGATGCTGAAGCAGCAAATCCAATAGCCGGTCGCTCGAAACGAACGGATCATTCTTTCATGAAAAAGGGCCGGCAGATCGCTCTGCCGGCCCTTTCAATAGATCATCAGCGGATCAGGCAGCAACCGGCTGCTTGGCGACCGAGGCGCCGTGGATTTCGTCGATCGCTTCACCAAGCGAGGCATCGAACTCCGCGTCGGTCATCTGGTGGCGCAGATCGTTCAGCAGCGCGCGGCTGAAGCTGGCGATGATGCCGCGATTCTTGGCCAGTTCGACACAGGCTTCGGGTCGGGCAAAACCACCCGACAGAGCGACGACGCGCAGCACCTTAGGATGATCGACCAGCGGATCGAACAGACCGGCCTTGGCCGGCAGCGACAGTTTCAGCATGACCTGAACACCATCGTCCAAAGCATCGAGATTCTTGAGGATTTCTTCGAGCAGGATCTGGTCGGCTTCGGCACGTTCGGGCGACTTGATGTTCACTTCCGGTTCGATGATCGGCATCAGGCCGCCGGCCAGCACCTGAAGGCCGACTTCGAACTGCTGCGCGACCACGGCGGCGATGCCTTCGCGGTTGGCGAGGTTGATGACCGACCGTTCCTTGGTGCCGAACACGCCCAGGCTCTTGGCGCGGGCGAGCAGCGTGTCGAGGCCGGGATTGGGCTTCATCAGTTGCACGCCATTGGCTTCGTCTTCCAGACCCTTGTCGATCTTGATGAAGGGAACGACGCCGCGCTCGATCAGTGCCGCCGGGGTCGGCTTGCCATCAACGGTGCCATCCATGGTCCGTTCGAACAGGATCGCGCCCAGCACCTTGTCACCGGTGAATACGGGCGAGGTGATGATGCGGCTGCGCATCGCGTGGATCAGGCCGAACATTTCCTCTTCGCTGGTCCAGGCGCTTTCCTCCACACCATAGCCCTTGAGCGCCTTGGGCGTGGAACCGCCGCTCTGGTCGAGCGCGGCGATAAAGCCTTCGCCCGTCGCAATCTTCTGCTTCATGTCCTGATCCAGCATCTGCACATACCTTCCCTTGGGAGCCGCCCGATGGCGGCACGAAATAATCTTGTCGGTGGATGCTCCACCATCCACCTGCCGGGTGCGACTTTTTGTTGATGATCGCCGGTAAGGGGCTGGTAGCCAGTCCCATGTCGCACCGCAAGGAAGATTGCCGCGATTTTGCCTGTCCGCACCCGGTCGGGCAGATGCAATGTCCCTCCTCGATACAAGTGCGCCATACGCTGCATCGCAACATGCTTTTGCGCTTCCACGGGTTGAAAGGTTGCGCCTGAAAACCCATAGGGCAGCGATGACCAGCATCGCCGCCGCAAAGCCCGCCGACCTACCCCCCGCAACCATATTGCTGATGGCGATCGGATGCGGCGTGATGGTCGCAAATCTCTATTATGCCCAGACGCTGATCGACGTCATCGGGCCGGAAATCGGCATGTCGGCGAGCGTGGCAGGGCTTATCACGACGCTGACCCAGTTGGGCTATGGCGCGGGCCTGTTCCTGATCGTGCCGCTGGCCGACCTGTTTGAAAATCGCCGGATCGTACTGGTGTCCATCGCCGCGACCATCATCGGCTGCATCGCCATCGCCTTGTCTGCCGGGCCGATCAGCTTCCTGATAGCCTCCATGCTGACGGGCGTTGGCGCCACCGGCGCGCAGGTGCTGGTCCCCCTCGCCTCCCACCTTGCCGCGCCGGAAAAGCAGGGCCGCGTGGTCGGTACGGTGATGAGCGGCCTGCTGTTCGGGATCATGCTATCTCGCCCGGTCGCGAACTTCCTGGCCGGATCGTTCGGCTGGCGGGCGACCTTCATCCTGTCGGCCATGCTGATGGCCATGGTCGGGACCGCGCTGCTGAGCGCCTGCCCCAGGCGTCGCCCGCAAGGCGGGATGCATTATGGACAGGTGCTGGCCTCCACCTTCTCCCAACTGGTGACGCATCGCATCGTGCGGCTGCGCGCCCTGTATCAGGCCGGGATGTTCGCCGCGTTCAACCTGTTCTGGACGGCGGCACCGCTGGCGCTGATCCATGAATTTCATCTGGGCCATGGCGGCATCGGCGCCTTTGCGCTGGCGGGGGCCGGCGGCGCGCTGGTCGCGCCGGTGGCGGGATGGATGTCCGACCGCAAGCTGACCCGCCCGGCCTCGCTGATCGGCCTTGTCGGCCTTACCTTATGCTTCCTGCTGGCGGATTGGACGGTTGCGGCGGGTAGCCTGATCGGCTTCACCATCATGGCCGTGTTGATCGACGGCGCGGTGCAGATGAGCCAGATTACCGGGCAAAAGCTGATCTTCTCGCTCGATCCCCATGCGCGCGGACGGATCAACGCGGCCTATGTGACGGTGATGTTCCTGGTCGGCGCGCTGGGATCGGTGATCGGTTCCGTCACCTATGAAGCGGGCGGCTGGAGCGCGAGTGCGCTGGCGGGTGCGGCGATTGGCGGGGCCGCCACCCTCGCCTTCCTGCTGTTCGACCGGGGCGCCAGCGTCAGCCGCTAAGATTTTGTATTAACTTCCGCTCGTGTCGAGCGAAGTCGAGACACGCTTCTCGACTTCGCTCGAAGCGAACGGGTTATCAGACGGTCAGCGCCTTCACACCTGGCAGTTCCTTGCCTTCCATCCATTCGAGGAAAGCGCCGCCAGCGGTCGAGATGAAGCTGAAGTCGCTGCCGACGCCGGCATGGTTGAGCGCCGCCACCGTATCACCGCCGCCAGCGACCGATGTCAGTTGACCTTCCTTGGTCAGCGCCGCAGCCGTCTTCGCCAGCGCGACGGTCGCCGCGTCGAACGGCGCGATCTCAAACGCGCCGAGCGGCCCGTTCCACACCAGCGTGCGGCAGTTCTTGAGCGCATCGCCCAGTGCTTCCACCGCAGCGGGGCCGACGTCCAGGATCATTTCGTCTTCCGCGACTTCATGCACGTTGCAGGTGCGCAAGCTGGGCGGGTTAGCGGCAAATTCCTTCGCGACGACCACGTCATAGGGCAGATGGATGGTGCAGCCGGCAGCGTCCGCCTTGTCGAAGATCGCCTCGGCCGTATCGCTCAAATTCTTTTCGCACAGCGATTTGCCGACATCGACGCCACGGGCATAGAGGAAGGTGTTCGCCATGCCGCCGCCGATGATGAGATGATCGACCTTGGCGACGAGGTTGTTGAGCACGTCCAGCTTGGTCGACACCTTGGCGCCGCCCACGACCGCCGCGACCGGCTTCACCGGCTCGCCCAGAGCGGCCTGCAACGCGTCCAGTTCCTTTTCCATCGAGCGGCCGGCGAAGGCAGGCAGCTTGTGCGCCAGACCTTCGGTCGAGGCATGGGCGCGGTGTGCGGCGGAGAAGGCGTCGTTGACGTACAAGTCGCCGATCGCGGCCATGGCTTCGACCAGCGCCGGATCGTTCTTTTCCTCGCCCGGATGGAAGCGGGTATTTTCCAGGATCGCGATGTCGCCGTTGCGCATCACCTTGATGCCGTCGACGGCGGCTTCGCCCTGGCAGTCGGGGATGAACTGCACGTCGCGGCCCAGCACCTGCGTCAGCGGGCGGGTGATCTTCGACAGCGAATATTCGGGGTTCTTCTGGCCCTTGGGGCGACCGAAATGGGCGAGGATCAGCACCTTGGCGCCGCGATCGGCCAGTTCCAGCACAGTCGGCATCGCCGCGCGCAGGCGGGTGTCGTCGCTGACCGAACCATCCTGCATGGGGACGTTCAGGTCTTCGCGCACCAGCACGATCTTGCCGGTGATGTCACCCATATCGTCGAGGGTCTTGAAGGGCTTGGTCATGTCTTTTCCCCTGATCCTAACAGACGTCATCCCAGCGAAGGCTGGGATCTCTCTTCTTTCCCACCATCGAGGAAGAAAGCGAGATCCCAGCTTTCGCTGGGATGACGAAAAAGAGGGGCAGGATAGCCTGCCCCTCGCACATATTACAGATACTTCGCAACGACGCCGGTGGTGTCGATCATGCGGTTCGAGAAGCCCCATTCATTGTCGTACCAGCTGAGCACGCGGACCAGCTTGCCATCGACAACGGCGGTTTCCAGGCTGTCGACGGTGGAGCTGCGCGGATCGCCATTATAGTCGATCGACACCAGCGGTTCGTCCGAATAGCCCAGAACGCCCTTGAGCGGGCCGGCTTCCGACGCGGCCTTGAGCAGGCTGTTGACCTCGTCCTTGGTGGTCGGGCGCTTGGGAATGAACTTCAGGTCCACGACCGAGACGTTCGGGGTCGGCACGCGGATCGAAGACCCGTCCAGCTTGCCCTTCAATTCGGGGAGAACCTCACCCACTGCGCGGGCAGCGCCGGTCGAGGTCGGAATCTGCGACAGGGCAGCGGCGCGGGCGCGGCGCATGTCGCTGTGCAACTGGTCCAGCGTATTCTGGTCGTTGGTGTAGCTGTGGATCGTCGTCATGAAGCCGCTTTCGATGCCGATCGCATCGTTCAGCACCTTGGCGAGCGGGGCCAGGCAGTTGGTGGTGCAGCTGGCGTTCGAAATGACGATGTCGTCGGCGGTCAGCGTGTCATGGTTGACGCCGAACACGACGGTCTTGTCGACATTGGTGCCGGGCGCGGAAATGATGACGCGCTTGGCGCCGGCGGTCAGGTGGGCGCTCGCCTTGTCCTTCGTGGTGAAGATGCCGGTGCATTCCAGCGCGATTTCGACGCCAAGGGCGGCGTGCGGCAGGTTGGCGGGGTCGCGCTCGGCCGTTACCTTGATCTTCTTGCCGTCTACGACCAGGAAATCGCCGTCCACGCTGACGTCGCCGGCCCAATTGCCATGGACGGAATCGCGCTTGAACAGCAGGGCGTTGGACTTGACGTCGCCCAGATCGTTGATGCTGACCAGTTCAAGGTCATGGTCGGTGCGCGACAGGATTGCGCGCGCCACCAGGCGGCCGATACGTCCGAAACCGTTAATTGCTACCTTCGTTGCCACTGCACTAGCCTCCTGGGGTGTGATGTTCGGTTATAGGTCTGTGGTGCGCGCGCCACCGACGGCGGCGCGCGATATAGGTTAGAGCGCAGCCGCGATCTGCGGTGCGATCTTCGCGGCGGTCAGGCCGAAATGATCGTACAGGTCTTCCGCCGGAGCAGACGCGCCGAAGCCGTCGATGCCAAAGCGCAGGCCGTCAAGGCCGGTATAGCGTTCCCAGCCGAAGGTGGTGCCGGCCTCGATCGAGACGCGCAGTATATCGGCCGGCAGGATATCGGCCTTGTAGGCGGCGTCCTGCGCATCGAAATGGGCGAAGCTGGGCATGGAGACGACATCGACGCCGATGCCCTGTTCTTCCAGCGCCTTGGCGGTGGCGACGGCAATCTCGACTTCCGAACCGGTGGCGAGGATCACCGCCTTGCGCGCGGCGGTAGCGGCGACGAGGCGATAGGCGCCCTTGGCCGAGAGGTTTTCGCTCTTTTCCGTGCGCAACTGCGGCAGGTTCTGGCGGGTCAGCGCCAGCACCGACGGGCCGGTCGCATCCTTCAGCGCCAGTTCCCAACATTCCGCCGTCTCGACAATATCGGCCGGACGATAGACGTCCAGGTTCGGGATCATGCGCATCGACATGACATGTTCGATCGGCTGGTGGGTCGGGCCGTCTTCACCCAGACCGATCGAGTCGTGGGTCAGGACGTGGATCACGCGCTGCTGTTGAAGCGCGGCAAGGCGGATGCCGGCGCGCATATAGTCGGAGAAGACGAGGAAGGTGCCGCCATAGGGGATCACGCCGCCATGCAGCGCCATGCCGTTCATGGCGCAGGCCATGCCGAATTCGCGGATGCCATAATAGACGTAACGGCCCGAATAATCGTCGCTGGTCAGCGGACCGGTCGACTTGGTCTTGGTATTGTTGGAGCCGGTAAGGTCGGCCGAGCCGCCCAACGTTTCGGGCAGCAGATCGTTGATCGCGCCCAGCGCCAGTTCGCTCGCCTTGCGGGTCGCGACCTTCTGCGGGTTGGCGATCAGGGTATCGATATAGGCCGACAGCGAGAAGTCGGCGGGCAGGTCGCCCGCCATGCGACGCGAAAATTCCGCGCCCTTGTCGCTGCTTGCCAGGCGACCTTCCCATGCGGCGCGAACGTCACGGCCCTTGGCACCGATCGCCTTCCAGGCGTCGGCGATGTCTGCCGGAATGACGAAGGGTTCGGCGGTCCAGCCGAGGAACTCCCGGGCGGCGGCAACTTCGGCCTCACCGAGCGCGGAGCCATGGACACCCGAGGTGCCAGCCTTGTTCGGCGCACCATAGCCGATCTTGGTGGCGCAGGCGACGATCGAGGGGCGGCTGTCTGCAACGGCCTGCGCCAGCGCGCGGCGGACGTCGGCGACGTCATGGCCATCGCACGACACGACATGCCAGCCGGTCGCGGCATAGCGGGCCAGCACATCTTCGCTGCTCGACAGGTCGACGGCGCCGTCGATGGTGATCTTGTTATCGTCCCACAGCACGATCAGGCGGCCAAGGTTCAGATGACCGGCGAGGCCGATCGCCTCATGGTTGATGCCTTCCATCAGGCAGCCGTCGCCCGCGATCACCCAGGTGCGGTGATCGACCAGATCGTCGCCGAACTGCGCGTTCAGGTGACGTTCGGCAATCGCCATGCCGACGGCGGTGGCAAGGCCCGAACCGAGCGGTCCGGTGGTCGCTTCCACGCCTGCTAGCTCGAAATTCTCCGGGTGGCCGGCGCAGGGGCTGTGCAACTGGCGGAAGTTGGCGATGTCCTCGATCGTCGGCTTGGCATAGCCGGTCAGGTGCAGCAGCGAATAGATCAGCATCGATCCATGGCCGGCCGACAGGACGAAACGGTCGCGATCGGCCCATTTCGGCTCAGTCGGGTCGAACTTCAGATAATCGCCGAACAGCACGGTCGCCACATCGGCCATGCCCATCGGCATGCCCGGATGGCCGCTGTTTGCGGCCTGCACGGCGTCCATGGACAGCGCCCGGATGGCGTTGGCAAGCGACTTTTCGGAAACGGTCATCTGGGCTGGCGTCTTTCCTGAACATGGCAAGCGACGACGCCCGCGCGCATGCAGGCGAGTCGAGATCGCGCCCCCTTTGTCGCGTCAAGCCCCATGCGTCAACCGCAGGGGTGCCCGCAGCGGGCCGAACTGCCCTAAAGAGCGCTTTTGCGGGGCCTCTTCTTTCGCTATGGATGGCCGATGGCAAGCGACCGCATGATGCAGGCGATCGGCACGCTGGAGCGTGCAGTGAGCCGGCTTGAACAGGATGTGGCGGGTCTGACGACCCCGGCCGATCCCCTCCCCGCTATGGACCAGAAGGCTGCACGCGCCGCGCTGCGCTCGCTGGACGATCTTATCGACACGCTGAAAGGGCATGCCCATGGCTGAAACGAATTTGGTGATCGCCAGCCGCCATTATCAGATCCGCTGTCGCGACGGCGAGGAAGCGCATCTGGCCCATCTGGCCAGCCTGATCGAGGACAAGGCGCGGGTGGCGCAGCAAGGCACGCCGGGGCTGACGGAAGTGCGCACATTGCTGTTCGCAGCGCTGTTTCTGGCCGACGAACTCAACGAATTGAAGCGCGAAAATGCCGGTCGGCAGGCCCGGTTGCAACTGGATGGCGACGACGAACCGAGCGTCCGCGCCATCGAGGCGCTGGCGGGCCGGATAGAAAAGCTGCGCGACCGGCTTGCCGCGCGGACCGACAACGCCTAGATTGGGTGGCGACGGGCACTGCGCGGTACGAGCTTTAGCGAACATCCCTGAGGCGATAATCACATCCACGGGGGCTGTCCCTGGGCGGGTTCCGGCCCGATCTACATGGTCCCCACCTGACGTTGAGGCGTCAGAGGATATTCCAGCACACGGCCGAGGTGGTCCCGTCACCCTCCTTACATCTTCCAGTCCGATAAGGTCATCATGAGCGACGAGACGCCCGCCGCCGACAAGAGCAGCCTTCGGGCCATCGCCCGGCAGCGGCGCAGCAGCTTCGTCGCCACGCTGGACCCGCTGGCGCATCGGCTGGCGTTCAAGGCCGTTCCCTCCCCCCTCGCCCGCAGGATCGGCGACGCGAAAATCGTCGCGCTCTACATGGGGCTGGACGACGAGGCCCCAGCGCAGCGCATGGCGCCGCAGTTGCAGGCTATGGGCAAGGTTGTGGCCTTGCCGCGCGTGCTCGACCGGCTGGGCAGCATGGATTTCCTGCCCTGGCAGCCAGAGGAACAACTGGTGCCGGGCCTGTTCCGCACCAGCCACCCCGATCCGAAGGACGGTCCAGTGGCCCCGGACGTCATCATCGCACCGCTGGTGGGTTTCGATCGGGCGATGAGCCGGCTGGGCCAGGGCGGTGGCTATTATGACCGCGCTTTCGCCCGCTTCCCCGATGCGCTGCGCGTGGGCGTCGCCTGGTCCGCGCAGCAACTGGACGCCGTGCCCGCCGATCCCTGGGATCTGCCGCTGGACATCATCATGACCGAAGTCGAACTGATCGAAGGACCGGAACTGTGAGCATCGACCCGCGTCATTATCACCAGCCCAGTTGGCGCAAGCCGGCGGGCATGCTGGCAATCGTCGGGCTGATCGCGCTTTGGGCCATCATGGTGGGCAGCCTGTCCGGCCTGATCGGTGCATTGCCGATGTGGGCGCAGGTACCGGTTTATGTGGTGCTGGGGATCGTGTGGATCTGGATCTTGCCGTTGCGGCGGCTGCTGGCCTGGATGGAAACCGGGCGCTGGCGCTAAACCTAAAATTCCATCGCCTTTCAAAGCGATGGCGCGAGTGACGGGGCTCGAACCCGCGACCTCCGGCGTGACAGGCCGGCACTCTAACCAACTGAGCTACACCCGCGTAGGCGCCGCATCCTTACCGGCTTAACAAGCCGCCAGACGATGCAATATCTGGGAAATCACCTTCCGGTCAAGGAAGGTGGCGCGAGTGACGGGGCTCGAACCCGCGACCTCCGGCGTGACAGGCCGGCACTCTAACCAACTGAGCTACACCCGCGCAGGGCGACATCTTTTGCGGCTTTTCAGCCACCAGACGATGCAGTCTGGAACACCATATCCACCTTCCGGTCAAGGAAAGTGGCGCGAGTGACGGGGCTCGAACCCGCGACCTCCGGCGTGACAGGCCGGCACTCTAACCAACTGAGCTACACCCGCGTTTGGTGTGGAGCCGCCGTCTATGAGCGTCCTGCGATGCTGTCAACCGTCCGCAACATCAGTTTCATCTTTCTCGTCATTTTCTTTGCGGCGCGGCACCGTCAGCGTCCCCTGCTCGAACAAGAAACCCGCGATATCGGGCGTCCCGGCGGCCGAAACGATCGTCTGGATGATGATGAGCAAAGGCACCGCCAGCAAGGCGCCGGGCGTCCCCCATACCCAGCCCCAGAAGGTCAGAGACACGAGAATCAGCAGCGGGTTCATCGTCAGCCGCCGTCCCAGCAACAGCGGCGTGATGACATTGGCCTCCACCAGATGAAAGGCGACCTGCAATCCGGCTGGCAGCAACGCGACGTAGACATCGTCGAACACCATGAGGCCGCCCAGCCCCAGCAGCACCGCGGCCAGCATAGGCCCGAAATAGGGCACGAAGTTCAGCAGTGCGACGATGCCGCCCCACATCAGCGGCGACGGCATGCCGATCAGCCACAAAGCGACCGCCACGGCGAGACCCAGCGACAGGTTGATGATGGCGATGGTGATGACATAGGCGGATGTCGCATCGACGACATTCTGGATCACGCGCGCGACCGCCATGGCGCCGTCGAAACTGCCCCGGCTGTTGATCGTGCGCCGCCGCAGCCGGGTCCAGCCAGCAAGGAAGAAATAGATGATGAGCAGCGCGAACACCATCTGGATGATCGCCGACGGCGCCGATGTGGCGGCGAATTGTAACAAGGATCGCGGCGCATCGACCGCCGCCGTCTGCGCCGCCGCCACCGGGCCGGTCGCCAGCATCTGCACGGTTTCATCCACGAAGCGCTGGAGATTGGCGTAGAAGTCGATCAGCGGCGCGAGGTTCGCCTGTATCTGCGGCAGGCGCTGCGGCAGGATGCGAAACCAGTCGGTCGCCGGCACCACGATCAGCACCAGCGCGGTATTGGCAACCAGCAGGAAGCTGACCACCGCGATCAGGGCGGCCAGCCCGGAGGGCAGCCCCCGCCGCTCCATCCACTCCAGCAATGGCACCAGCGCGATGGCGACGACCAGCGCGGCCGTCAGTGGCAGGAAGAATTCCGCGCCCGCCCGCAGCGCGAAGGGCAGCGCCAGCAGAAGGCCGATACCCGATGTCAGCGCGATCGACGCCAGCAGCCGGTCGCGACGCCGGTTGACCTCTTGCAGATCCGTCAATGACACGCCCGATTCCCTTTTCGTTCGCCCCGATGTGCGCCGCCCGCAGCGCAGCGTCAATTTACAAAGGGCGTCAGCAGAGCGGCCGGCAAGGAAAAGACGGGCTTAACCAAATATTTGCGCTCGCTCGCTAGAGACGGCCGTCAAGGGGACGCAGGAACGGGGAAATCTATGACGCGCAGGCTCTTGTCCTGGCTCGCCATGATAGCGGGCATGGCGGCCGGCATGACAGATGCGGCGACTGCGCAGCCGGCCATGCGGCTCAATACGCAGATGTTCGTGGAACGGGTGTCGACCGACCTTAATGGCCGGGCGCGCCGGACCCTGGCCAGCGCCGATCGCATCAGCCCCGGCGACACGCTGATCGTCATCGTCCACTGGCGCAATGACGGCCGCATGCCGGTGCGCGACTTTGCCGTCACCCGATCGGTCCTGCCCGGCACCAGCCCCGACCTGCATGACCCGGCGGTTCAGGTATCCGTGGATGGCGGCGCGCGCTGGGGCCGGCTCGACCAGCTTTGGCTCCCGACCCCGCTGGGCGGCATCCGCCGCGCCGTGGCACAGGATGTCACCCATATGCGGTGGCAGTTGCCACGAGCTGTCTCCCCCGGCGAAGGCGGCCGGCTGAGCTATCGCGCGGTGGTACGCTGAACCCAGCATCGCGCGTTTGCGATCAGCGGGCCAATCCGGGCCTTGAGCGGTCCGCAACCTGCCCCTAAGGTCCGGCCATGTCCAAAGACGCAGAACGCGCCTATCTCGCCAATCTTGGCGAACATGGCCGAACCCATTCGCTACAAAAGCCTTTTTCCGATCCGCAATGTGGCATTGACCTGGCCGCCATCGGCTTCGTCATGTCGTTGTTGCCATCCCCGCCCGCGCGCATATTGGACATGGGGTGCGGTGGCGGATGGACCAGCCAGTTTCTCGCGCGGCGCGGCTATGAAGTGACCGGGCAGGATATCGCGCCCGACATGATCGCCGTGGCGCAGGACAATGCCCGGCTGAACGGCGTGGCAGACCGGACGCATTTCCTGTGCAGCGATTTCGAAGGGCTGGACTTTCAGGACCATTTCGACGCCGCAATATTTTTCGATGCGCTGCATCATGCAGAAGACGAAGCGGCAGCCATCCGCTCAGCCTGGCGCGCGTTGAAACCCGGGGGCCTGCTCATCACCCATGAACCGGGCGAGGGCCATTCCACCCATCCCCATTCGATCGCGGCGATGGAAAGGTTCGGCGTCAAGGAACGGGACATGCCGCCCCACCTTATCATCAAAGCCGGCAAGGCGGCCGGCTTCACCAGCCATCGCGTGCTGCCGATGCCGCAATATCTGCACCAGATTTTCTATGAAGATCATAATTTCCCCGCCCGCTGGCTGAGCAAGCGGCGGCTGCGCTGGGCGATGCGCACGATGCGGGCCTTGTTCAACCCGGATCTGCGCATCGGCTCCGTCGTCGTAATGACCAAATAAAGATCAGTCCACGAACAGGAAGGCAGGCGCCTCCAGCAATTTCCGCACGGCCTGGACGAAGCTCGCCGCGTCCCAGCCATCGACGACGCGATGGTCGCAACTGATCGACAGGTTCATCAGTTTCGCCGCGACGATCTCCTTACCCTTGAATATTGGGCGCTCGATTACGCGGTTCGGGCCGATGATCGCGACTTCCGGCCGGTTGATGACAGGGGTAGTGGCGATGCCGCCCAGCGGCCCCAATGAGGTCAGCGTCAGGGTGGAGCCGGACAGTTCCTCCGACTTGGCCTTGCCACTGCGCGCCGCTTCGGCAAGCCGACGGATTTCGCTCGCCAGTTGCCACACATTGCGGTCCTGCGCGTCGCGGATCACCGGCACCATCAGGCCCGCATCGGTCTGCGTCGCCATACCCAGATGCACCGAACCATGGCGCGTCACCACGCCCGCCTCATCATCATAACGGGCGTTGAGCATCGGGAAGTCGGGCAACGCCTTGCACAGTGCCACGATCAACAGCGGCAACATGGTCAACTTGGGCCGGTCGCCACGGCTGGCGTTCAACTGCTCGCGCAGTTCCTCCAGCGCGGTGACGTCGATTTCCTCGACATAGGTGAAGTGCGGAATGTGGCGCTTCGATGCGGCCATATTCTCCGCGATCCGGCGACGCATGCCGATGACCTTGACCTGCTCGTCCGCGCGCCTGGCGGAGCGGCCGGCCGGACGATAGCCCTGCCCCTGCCCATAGAGCAGATAGGCGTCGAGGTCCGAATGGCGGACATGGTCGCCACTGGCCTTCACCTGCGACAGGTCGATGCCCAGTTCCTTGGCACGCGCGCGCACGGCGGGGGAAGCGAGGATGGGTTGCGCATGAATCGCCGGTGTGCTCCCGACTCCGTTCGGGCTGAGCTTGTCGAAGCCCTTTACTTCCTCCTGCGCAGCCTCAGAAGGCGTTTCGGCAGGTTCTGTCCGAACCGGCGTGGCGACTTCCGCCATCACCGCCTCGCCCGGCGCTTCCGCCTCGATCACCTCATCCGACGGCGGCGGCGCAGCAACAGCTTCGCCCTCCACCTCGATCTCCACCAGCATCGCGCCGATCGAAATCTGGTCGCCCGGTTCGCCCGCCAGCCGCACCACAGTGCCCGCGACGGGGCTTTCCATCTCGACCGTCGCCTTGTCGGTCATCATGTCGGCGATCGGCTGGTCTTCCTCGACCCGGTCGCCTACCTTGACATGCCAGCCGACGATTTCGGCCTGCGCGATACCTTCGCCGATATCCGGCAGCTTGAACGTGAAAAGGGCCATTTTCCTAGCTCCGTTCGTGTCGAGCGAAGTCGAGACACGATGATGAACCTGTGCTTCCGTTTCTCGACTTCGCTCGAAACGAACGGAAGATTGGAAGGATGTCAGTCCTTCATGATCTTGTTGATGGCTTCGCGGATACGCACCGGGCCGGGGAAATAGGCCCATTCCAGACTGTGCGGATAGGGCGTGTCGAAGCCGGTGACGCGCTCGATCGGCGCTTCGAGATGATAGAAGCAACGCTCCTGCACCTGTGCCAGCAGTTCCGCGCCAAAACCGCTGGTGCGGGTCGCTTCATGCACGATCAGGCAACGGCCGGTCTTGCGCACCGATTCCTCGATCGTGTCGATGTCCAGCGGCACCAGACTGCGCAGGTCCACAATCTCGGCATCGATACCATGCGCCGCGACGGTATTTTCCACCACATGCACCATCGTGCCATAGCAGAGGATCGTCAGCGCCTGCCCCTCTCGCGCAATCCGCGCCTTGCCCAGCGGGATACGATAATAGCCGGCCGGTACCTGCGCATCTGCATGCCCCGCCCAGCTTTTCGCCGGCGTGTCATAATGGCCGTCGAACGGACCGTTATAGATGCGCTTGGGTTCGAAGAAGATGGTGGGATCATTATCCTCGATCGCAGCGATCAGCAGCCCCTTGGCATCATAGGGGGTCGACGGGATCACCGTCTTGATCCCCGAACAATGGGTGAAGATGCCTTCAGGGCTCTGGCTGTGCGTTTGCCCGCCGAAGATGCCGCCGCCAAAGGGCGATCGCACCGTCATCGGGGCGATGAACTCGCCGGCCGAGCGGTAGCGCAGCCGCGCCGCTTCGGACACCAACTGGTCGAGTGCGGGATAGATATAGTCGGCAAACTGGATTTCCGGCACCGGGCGCAGGCCATAGGCGCCCATGCCCACTGCCACGCCGATGATCCCGCATTCGGTGATCGGTGTGTCGAACACGCGGTTCTTGCCATATTTCTGCTGAAGGCCCGCGGTGGCGCGAAACACGCCGCCGAAATAACCGACATCCTCACCCATCACGACCACCATTGGGTCGCGCTCCATCATGACGTCCATGGCGCTGTTGATCGCCTGGATCATGTTCATCTGCAGCACGTCGCCGTACGCTTCCTGCATGGTCATGTCGCTCACAGCGACTGGTTCGCTCGTTTTGCTCACAGGCCCGCCGCCTTCCATTCGTCCAGCATCTGCTGCTGCTGTTCCTTGAGGTGCCAGGGCATCTCCTCGAACACATCCTCGAACAGGCTTTCCATCGGATGATGCAGGCCATGGCCAAGAATGCCGTTCTTCTCCGCTTCGCGGGCGGCGTCGCGGACCAGTTCTGCCAGTTCCTTGTCCATTGCCGCGTGACGATCCTCGTCCCAGATACCGAGCGCGATGCAATGCTGCTTCAATCGCGCGATCGGATCGCCCAGTGGCCAGAGGCTGCTTTCCTCGGCCGAGCGATAGGCGCTGGGATCATCGGAAGTGCTGTGCCCCTCAACGCGGTAGGTGAAATGCTCGATCAGGGTCGGCCCGCCATTGGCCCGTGCCCGGTCGGCGGCCCAGCGGGTCGCAGCATAGACGGCGAGGATGTCATTGCCATCGACCCGCAGACCGGCGATGCCATAGCCCACGGCACGCGCCGCGAAGGTGGTGGATTCGGCTCCAGCAAAACCTGAAAAGCTGCTGATAGCCCACTGATTATTCACCACATTCATGATAACTGGCGCGCGGTAGACGCTGGCGAAGGTACAGGCCGAATGGAAGTCGCCTTCCGCTGTCGATCCCTCGCCGCACCAGGTCGCGGCGATCCGCGTGTCGCCCCGCGCTGCGCTGGCCATCGCCCAGCCCACCGCCTGCGGATATTGGGTGGTGAGGTTGCCGGAAATGGAGAAGAAGCCGGCTTCCCGCGCCGAATACATGATCGGCAGCTGCCGCCCCTTCAACCGGTCGCCGGTGTTGGAATAAATCTGGTTCATCATGTCGACCAGCGGCCAGTCGCGGGCGAGCAATATGCCCTGCTGGCGATAGCTGGGGAAGCACATGTCGTCGCGCGCCAGCGCCAGCGCGGCGCCGATCGACACCGCCTCTTCCCCGGTCGACTTCATGTAGAAGCTGGTCTTGCCCTGCCGCTGGGCGCGGAACATCCGCGCGTCGAAGGCGCGGGTCAACGCCATGTAGCGCAGCATCCGCAGCAGCGTTTCGGGCGGCAGCTTGGGATTCCAGGCGCCCACCGCCGCACCATCCTCATCCAACACACGGATCAGGCCATAGGCCATGTCGCGCATGTCGCCAGGCTGCGCCGCCTCGTCGGGGCGCGGCGCGGCATCGGCGGCGGGGATGTCGAAATGGGTGAAGTCGGCGCTCTCGCCGGGCCGCGCGGGCGGCTCCGGCACATGCAGGCGCAGCGGTGGGAGATTGCGCCCAGCCTGCCCGTCAATGCTGCCTGATCCGGTGGGATCGCTCATCCTGCCTCCTATGGTGCATTGCAATAATATTGCTTACGGCAATTATTATATTACAACACCACGAAAGGCAAGCCTTCCTTACCCATTATCCCGTTTCACCTGTCCAACTCGCTGTCTCGTCAGACGGCGACCGGCGCGGAAATATGGGCCTGCGGCGCGTAATCTCGCACTTCGAAATCTTCGATGCGATAATCGAAAATAGTCGAAGGCCGCCGATTGATCCGCAATTTCGGTGTGCCGGACGGAATTCGCGACATTTGCTCCTCCACCAGTTCGGCATGGTTGAGGTAGAGATGGACGTCCCCGCCCTGCCAGACCACTTCACCCGGCTCCAGATCGCATTGCTGTGCCAGCATGCGGGTCAGCATCGACAGACCGAAAATATTGAAGGCAAAGCCAAGGCCGAGGTCACAACTACGCTGGAACAGCAGGCCGTTGAGGCGCCCATTGGATACCTGAAACTGATAGGTCATATGGCAGGGGGGCAGCGCCATTTGCGCGACTTCAGCTACGTTCCAGCCGGTGAAGAGCAGGCGGCGCGATCCGGGCGTGGCGCGAATGCCCTCGACCAAATCAGCAATCTGGTTGTGCCCTTGCGCCGCCCGGCGGAACAGGCCGTCGCCAGCCGATTCGTATCGCGGCCAGTTCACCCATTGGGCGCCATAGACCGGGCCAAGATCGCCCCATTGCCGTGCGAAATCCTCATCCGCGATGATTCGCGCCTCGAATCCGTCACGGTCGATGTCCTCGCCGGTCGCCTTGCGATAGGCGTCGAGCGGCCAGTCGGTCCAGATATGCACATTCTGCTTCACCAGTTCGCGAATGTTGGTGTCGCCGGTCAGAAACCACAGCATCTCCCGCGCCGCGACCTTCCAATAGACCCGCTTGGTCGTCAGCAACGGCACGGCATCGTCCGCCAGCGAGAATCGCATCGTCGCGCCCAGGATCGAGCGGGTGCCTACGCCGGTGCGGTCGACCCGTTCGTCGCCATGGCGCCAGATATGCCGCATGAGGTCCAGATATTGCTGCTCATAATGAGGGACGGACGAAGAAGGCATATCGATCAAGGCAGGTTCCTGGCAGTGCGAGTCTGGATGGATCGGCTGTAGCCCAGCCGGGAAGATGCGCCAATCTTGCCGTCATTATGGAGCAAGCATGCCGTGATCCCAGCCGGAATGGCGCAGCTTGTTCTGGCGGTGCTACCCGTCGACGCATCATGCTGGCGGCATGACGGATCGCGATACGCTTTTTCTCGCCCTTCTTGACCCCGACTGGCGACCGTTCGGCGTCATTCCCCTGCAACAGGACTGGAGGGCGGCATTTGGCCGGTTAATTGCGATGGACGGCCACTGGCTCGCACTGATCCAGCAGCGGTCCGATGCCACATCCTCCCTGCCTCGTCCCGACGATATCATGCTGACACGTTTACTGACACGCCGGCTGCGGCCGCTCAACATGCACCTTGCAGATCATGTCATCCAGGCCGGACCAGCCCGTTTCAGCTTCCGCGCGGCGGGTCTGCTCTGATGATTTTGCGATCATTGCAAAAAAACGTCATTGCCCGCTTGCCAGCCCGGAAAGCCGCCTCTATAGGCCCACTCCTGCCTTACGGGGCCGCCCACAAAGCGGCTTCGGCATCGGTCGGGGAATAGCTCAGCCTGGTAGAGCACTGTCTTCGGGAGGCAGGGGCCGGAGGTTCGAATCCTCTTTCCCCGACCAACTTTCTTCACAGGAAGAAGCGATAAATCAGCGGGATGGCACAGCCATCACCGCCGATTTTTTGCGTCTGCTCTCCGTCCAGTTGACTCGATTTTTCGACAGATGACATTTGTCGAAAGTATACGGATGGTTCTTGTGCATCCGTAAAAGATGTTTGACCCCGCCTCTCCGGGTCGCAATGATCCCGCCATCACACCGGTCCGGCCCCAGCGCCGTCACCCAATTACAATCCGACCCGCGCCATGCGGGCATAGTCAGGCAGGAGACTTACCTTGCATAGACGCGATTTTCTGGCCTTTGGGGCCATGGGCGTGGGTGGCCTTGTCCTCCCCTCCATGTTCGGCAAGGTCATCGCCGCCGAGGAACTGAACAGCGCCATCGACGTGGCGGTGAAGAAGAGCCTGGCCGATACCGCGATGAACGCCGCCAAGAGCGCGGGCGCATCCTATTGCGACGTGCGCGTCGGCCGCTACCTGCGCCAGTTCGTCATCACCCGCGAACGCAATGTCGAAAATATCGTCAACACCGAATCGAGCGGCGTCGGCATCCGTGTGATAGCCAATGGCGCCTGGGGCTTCGCCGCCACCAATGAAATGACAGCCGACGCCGTGGCCAAGGCCGCGCAGCAGGCGGTTGCCATCGCCAAGGCCAATGCCCCCGCCCAGACTTCCCCGGTCCAGCTTGCCCCGACCAAGGGCGTGGGCGAAGTGAGCTGGAAGACGCCGATCGTCAAGAACGCCATGCAGGTGCCGATCAAGGACAAGGTCGCGCTGTTGATGGACGTCAACGCCGCCGCCATGGATGCTGGCGCGGACTTCATCAACTCCATCCTGTTCCTGGTCAACGAGCAGAAATATTTCGCCAGCACCGATGGCAGCTATATCGATCAGGACGTCCACCGCATCTGGGCGCCGACCACGATCACGGCGGTCGACAAGACCAGCGGCAAGTTCCGCACGCGCGAGGGTCTGTCCGCCCCCATGGGTCTTGGCTATGAATATCTGGATGGCGCCGCTAGCGGCAAGACTGTGCTGCCCAACGGCGTTGTCGTTTATGGCAATAGCTATGACATGAAGGAAGACGCCATCGCCGCCGCCAAGCAGGCGCGCGCGAAGCTGAAGGCGCCTTCGGTCAAGCCAGGCAAGTACGACCTGGTCCTCGATCCCTCGCACACCTGGCTCACCATCCATGAATCGGTCGGCCATCCGCTCGAACTGGACCGCGTGCTGGGTTACGAAGCCAATTATGCCGGCACCAGCTTCGCCACCATGGACAAGCTGGAAAGCCATTTCCAATATGGCAGCCCCAATGTGAACATCGTCGCCGACAAGACCCAGGTCGGCAGCCTGGGCGCGGTCGCCTATGACGATGAAGGCGTGAAGACCAAGAAGTGGGATCTGATCCGCGACGGCAAGCTGGTCGGCTATCAGGCGATCCGCGATCAGGCCCATATCGAGGGCAAGAAGGAATCGGACGGCTGCGCCTATTCCGACAGCTGGTCCAATGTACAGTTTCAGCGCATGGCCAATGTGTCGCTGGAGCCGGGCAAGGCCAAGAAGAGCGTCGCGGAGATGATCGCCGGTGTCGAGGATGGCATCTACATCATCGGCGACGGCAGTTTCTCGATCGACCAGCAGCGCTATAACGCCCAGTTCGGCGGCCAGCTCTTCTACGAGATCAAGCAGGGCAAGATCACCCAGCAGATCGAAGATGTCGCCTACCAGATCCGAACCCCGGAATTCTGGAACGCCTGCACCGGCGTCTGCGATGCCAGCGATTATCGTCTGGGTGGCTCCTTCTTCGACGGCAAGGGCCAGCCGGCTCAGGTCTCCGCCGTGTCGCACGGGTCATCGACCGCGCGCTTCAACGGCATCAACGTCATCAACACCGCGCGTTCGCTCGGCTGATCGTTTAGGGAGACAGTATAATGAGCATCCTCACCGAAGCGCAGTCCAAGGCGATCCTGACCAAGGTCGTCGCGCTGTCCAAGGCGGACGAATGCACCGCCCAACTCACCGGCAAGATCCAGGGCAATGTTCGCTTCGCCCGCAACGACGTGTCGACCGCCGGCCTGACCGACGATATCGAACTCGCCGTGCAGGTCGCCTATGGCAAGAAGGTCGGCACCGCCACCATCAACCAGTTTGACGACGCCTCGCTGGAGCGGGTCGTGCGCCGCGCCGAAACGCTGGCGCAGCTGGCGCCCGACAATCCGGAATTCATGCCCGCCGTCGACAAGCAAGCGTACAAAGCCAGCCCGACCTTTGCGCAGTCGACCGCCGACATCACCCCGGCCTACCGTGCGCAGGTCGCCAAGACATCGATCGACGCCTGCAAATCGCAGAAGCTGATCGCGGCCGGCTATCTGGAGGATAATCAGAGCTTCACCGCCATCGCCAACAGCAAGGGCAATTTCGGTTACCAGCGCTCGACCATGCTGGATTATACCTGCACCGTCCGTACCGAAGACGGCCGGGGTTCCGGCTGGGTCGGCACCGACACGCAGGACGCCACCCGCTTCAAGGCGGACAGCGATATCCAGATCGCCATGCGCAAGGCATCGGCCTCATCCGAAGCCAAAGCGCTGGAGCCGGGCAAATATACCGTCATTCTGGAACCGATGGCGGCCGCGGGCCTGATCGGCTTCATGTTCTACTTCTTCGGCGCGCGCGAGGCGGACGAAGGCCGCAGCTTCCTGTCAAAGAAGGGTGGCGGCAACAAGCTGGGCGAACAGGTGTTCGGCCCGCAGGTCAATTTCTACACCGATCCGTGGGATCCGGTCGCGCCGTGCGAACCGTGGGACGAGGATGGCCTGGCCCGTCAGCGCATGGACATGGTGAAGGCCGGCAAGGTCGTGAACCTGAACTATAGCCGCTACTGGGCCAGCAAGCAGGGCAAGCCCGCCGCCGGGCAGATGGGCAATATCCTGATGACGGGCGGCGACAAGTCGACCGCCGATCTCGTCCGCTCGACCGAGCGTGGCGTGCTCGTCACCCGCACCTGGTATATCCGCATGGTCGATCCGCAGACCGTGCTGCTGACGGGCCTGACCCGCGACGGCACCTTCTATATCGAGAATGGGCAGATCAAATATCCGATCAAGAATTTCCGGTTCAACGAAAGCCCGGTCATCATGCTCAACAATGTGGAAGAACTGGGCAAGCCAGTCCGCGTGCCGCCGGACGAAGTGTCGATGAACATCGTCGTGCCGCCGATGAAGCTGCGCGATTTCACCTTCACCTCGCTGTCGGACGCGGTGTAATCCTGCTTCCTCTGCTTCCCTTTTCCGTCATCCCCACAAAGGCGGGGATCCATCTCTCGCCCTATTCCCTGTCGAAAGGTCAGGAGATGGGTTCCCGCCTTCGCGGGAATGACGAAAGGGATAATGGGGCAGTCTCGGTCCCCATGCCCATCAATTTTCCAGGCCTATGACACGCAGCGAATTTCTTCGGTTGATGGCGGGTGGTCTGGCCAGCACATTGCTGGCCCGGCCGCTCGCTGCCGAAGCTGTGGGTGGCTACGACTTCTGGTTCACCCGCCTGCGCTATGACAGCGGCGACTGGGATGTGGACCAGCGCACACCATCCAACATCATCACCTCGCTGATCGACTACACCACGCTGCGCGTCGATCCGAAGGAGCATGTCATCGCTCTTTCAGACCCAAAGATGCTGACCGCGCCCTTCTGCTACATGGCGGGGCATAAGCTGGTCGAGTTTTCGCCGGCAGAGCGGCGCAATTTCGAACGCTATGTCCGCAATGGCGGCTTCGTCATGGTGGACGATTGCAACCATGACATAGACGGCCTGTTCGCCCGCTCGTTCGAAGCGCAGATGGCGAAGATTTTCGGGCCGAAGGCGCTGAAGGAATTGCCGAAAAGCCACGGCCTCTACCGCAGCTTCTTCAAGTTCGACGGCCCGCCCAATACCGGCCTGGAACTCAATGGCTGGGGCGACGACCTCGTCCACGAATATCTGAAGGGGATAGAGGTGAACGGGCGGCTGGGCGTTCTCTACAGCAACAAGGATTATGGCTGCGAATGGGATTATGACTGGCGCAACAAGCGCTTCCTGGCCGAGGATAATACCAAATTCGCGGTCAATATCGTGATGTACGCGCTGTCGGTGTGACGGTCCCCGCCTCTCCTCTTTCCGCCTTTCGTCCAGCAAGGGACATGACATGACCAACCTCACCGAAGCCGACATCCAGACCCGCCTTGACGCTCTGACCGGGCTGCGCGCCGCGATCGGACAGGCGATCGTCGGACAGGGCGACGTCGTGGAACAACTCCTGATCGGCCTGCTGGCGGGCGGCCATTGCCTGCTGGAAGGCGTGCCGGGTCTTGGCAAGACATTGCTCGTCCGTTCGCTGGGCGAAGCGCTCAAGCTTGATTTCCGCCGCGTCCAGTTCACGCCCGACCTGATGCCTAGTGATGTCCTCGGCACCGAATTGCTGGAGGAGGATCATGGCACCGGCCATCGCAGCTTCCGTTTCCAGCAGGGGCCGGTGTTCACCAACCTGCTGCTGGCGGACGAACTCAACCGCACCCCGCCCAAGACGCAGGCCGCCCTGCTGGAAGCGATGCAGGAAAAGACGGTCAGCTATGCGGGCGTCACCCATGTCCTGCCCAAGCCCTTCTTCGTGCTGGCAACGCAGAACCCGCTCGAGCAGGCCGGCACCTATCCTTTGCCCGAAGCCCAACTCGACCGCTTCCTCCTGCATATCCGCGTCGATTATCCGACCGAGGCGGAGGAGCGCGCAATCCTGGCCCAGACCACCGGATCGAAGCCCGCCGCCGTCCCCGCCGTGATGCAGGGGGAGGAAGTGCTGGCGCTGCAAGCCCTCGTCCGCGACGTGCATTTCAGCGACGATCTGCTCGATTGGGTCACGCGCCTCATCCGCGCCAGCCGCCCCGGCGAAGGCATGGCGGAGGATATTCGCAAATATGTGAAATGGGGCGCGGGCCCGCGCGCCGGCCAGTCGTTGATCCTGGCGTCCAAGGCGCGTGCCCTGCTGCACGGCCGGCTCGCCGCGACACGCGACGATATCGCCGCGCTTGCCGTGCCGGTAATGCGCCATCGCCTGCTCCTGTCCTTCGCCGCCGAGGCGGAAGGGCGTAGCGCCGATGATGTGGTCGCCGCCCTCGTCCGCGCCGTTCCGCTCGCCTGATCCATTCCGCCATGGTCGATCTTCTTCCCCCCGATGTGCGCAGCCGCCTTCGCGGCCTGCGCCTCGTCACGCGCCGGGCGGTGGGGTCGCACGGCATCGGCCTGCATCAGAGCCACAGTCGGGGCGCGGGTTTGGAGTTCGCCCAGTACCGCGCTTACGAACCGGGCGATGAACTGCGCCAGATCGACTGGAAACTCTACGCCCGGTCGGACAAATTCTTCGTGCGGGAGGCCGAGCGCGAAAGCCCGGTCGCGGTCTGGATAATGATCGACGCCAGCGCCTCCATGGGCCAGGGCGACGCGCCGCGCCCCGATTACAGCCGCCTCGACGCCGCAAAGAGCATCGCCGCCGCCATTGCCGAACTGGCGATGCAGCAGGGCGACCGTTTCGGCTTCATGGCACTGGGCGATGGTGGGCTGGCGCTGCTGCCACCCGCCACGGGCCTGCGCCAGCGCGATCGGCTCCTGCTGGAATTGCTGAATGTCCGCCCGGCGCGTGGTTTCGCACCGGAAAGCCAGTTGGGTCCGGTCTGGGAGCGGATCGGCGCGCATGATCTCGTTCTTCTACTCTCCGACTGTTTCGATGAGGGCGCGGTGGCGCTGGCCGAGAAACTGTCTTCGGCGGGACGCGAGACATTGGTGATCGAGATGCTGACCGTTGCCGAGCGGGATTTCCCCTTCGATGGCGGCTATCGCTTCCGCGACCCGGAAACCGGCGAGGAACTGCTGGCCGATGGCGCCGCCCTGCGCGGCGAATTTCTGGCCCGCTTTGCAGACGCGCGCGATGCGCTCCACGCGCGGCTGGACGCGATCGGCATCCGCCATGCGGTGCATTATCTCGATGAGCCTGTCGACCTGCCGCTACGCCGTCTGTTCGCGGCGCAGGGCGCAGCTGAATATCAATGAGCATGGGCCTGCTCTTCCCGGCGGCGCTGGTTGCGCTCGCGGCTTTGATCCTGCCGCTCATCATCCATATCGCGCGCAAGAGCGAGCAGGTACCGACCGACTTTGCGGCGCTGCGCTGGCTGCGGTCGCGGCCCAAACCCCGGTCGCGCCTGCGTTTCGACGAATGGCCGTTGCTGCTGCTGCGCCTCGCCCTGCTGGCGCTGGCGGCGCTGTGGCTGGCGCAACCGCTACTGTTCTGCGCTGGCAACGACCGATCCTATGTCGCGGTGGTGCCGGGCGCGCAGATTGACATAAAGGCGCTTGGCGAAGCCCGTGGCCACTGGCTCGCCCCCGGTTTCCCGAAGATCGACACCACCCGGCCGACCGGCCCACTGCCCATCGCCAGCCTGATCCGCCAGCTTGACGCCGAACTTCCGGCCAAGACGCCGCTCACCATCATTACCCCGACCATCCTGGACGGCGCCGATGCCGACCGTCTGCGTCTGTCGCGCAAGGTGACGTGGCGCATTAGCGGCGGCGCCATGGCCTCAGCCCGCAAGGCCGCGCCGCCGCCCATCCTGTCCATCCGCCATGATGCGGATCATCGCGCGGCTTTGCGCTATATCGGCGCGGCGGCCCTCGCCTGGCAGCCCGCCAAAAGAGACAGCGAGTTGGACAGTAAAGCGACGAACGCGCCACTCCCTGACAAGGGGCATATCCTCGTCTGGCTGGTGGGCGGAACGATGTTGGACAGCGTTGTCGATTGGGTGAGGCAAGGCGGCACGGCGGTCGTCGCCAACGATGTAAGGCTGCCCGTCGATCAGGCCATGATGCCGGTCTGGCGCGATGCACAAGGGCAGCCGCTGGCCGAAGCAATGGCGCTGGGACAAGGCCGCCTCATCCGTTTCACCCGTCCGCTGATGCCCTCTCAGATGCCCGTGCTGCTGGCCCCCGACTTCCCGGAGCAATTGCGCACTCTGGTGGCCCCTGCCGCCGCACCGACCCGCGTTGCCGCCATTGACTATGCCCCGCTCACCGGTGGTCGTGCCTATGACCAGCCGCCGCAGCCCCTCCGCCCCCTGCTCGCGATCCTGATCGCGCTGCTGCTGCTGGCGGAACGCTGGGTCGCCACCCGTCGCAGCCGGAGCATCGCGCCATGAGCGGCGACGCGCTGTTCGCCCACTGGGTCGCGCCCGCGCGCCGCCGCCGTTTTGCCGATACGCTGGCGCTCGCCCTGCCGCTGATCCTGGCGCTGGCCGTTATCGGCTGGCGATCGGGTGGTTTCCTCGCCGCCACCCTCGCCGCAACTGTCTCACTCGCTGTCGCACTGGTCGTCGCCCGTCAGCGCATGGTCCGTTTCGACCGCCCCTGGCTGATCCGCAGTCTCGACAGGACCCGCCCTGAACTGGAGGATAGCAGCGCCCTCCTCTTCACTGAGGACACGCCCGGCTCACCGCTGCAATCGCTCCAGCGCAACCGTATCGCCGCCCGCCTCGATCAGGGCGCGCCGCAAGACTTTGTGCCCAACTGGTCGACGCGCCTGTTCCTGCTCCTCTGCCTCGCTTGCGCTGCGCCGATCGTCGCCGTCCTGCTTTGGCCTCGTTCGGGCGAAGGGCCACCGCCCCTTGCCCCCAGCAGCGAAGGCCTGCCCGCAAAGCCCGGCATCCCCCGCCTCGTCGCGCAAAATCTGCGCATCATTCCGCCCGCCTATACCGGCCTGCCGGTGCGCGATTCCGCCTCGCTCGACGCTCGCGTCCCGCAAGGATCGCGGCTGGAATGGACGCTGCGTTTCGATCCGCAGGCGCATGCGCCCAAACTGCTGATGCTGGCCGGCCAACCGCTCGCGCTGCGCGCGGATGGCGCCAACTGGATCGCCAGCCGCAGTGCCGACGCCGCTTTCCTGTATCGCGTCATCCCCACCGCCGAGCGCGGGCCGACGCCGCCGCTCCACCGTGTCGACGCCATTGCCGATGCCCCGCCGCAGGTGAAGGCTCTCACCGACAGCCTGACCATGGTGAAGCCGGGACAGCGCAGCTGGTCGCCGGCTTTTGCCGCCACCGACGATTATGGCGTCGCTGCCAACGGCCGACTGCGCGTCACGCTGGCAATCGGCGAAGGCGAGAATGTGACCTTCTCCGAGCGGGAAATCCCGGTCGGCGGCAGTGGCCCGGCCCGCGATCGCCGCTTCGCCCCGCGCCTCGACTTTTCGACCTTCGGCTTTGCTGCGGGTGGCGACATGGTGGTGCAACTGATTATCCGGGACAATCGCGCGCCCGATCCGCAGGAAGTGCGCGGCCCCAGCCTGATCCTGCGCTGGCCGTCCCCGAAACAGCCTGAAAGCAGCGGCCTGACCGGCATGGTTAACACCACCCTGCCCGCTTATTTTCGCAGTCAGCGCCAGATCATCATCGACATCGAAAAGCTGCTGAAGGAAAAACGCAGCTTCGCCCCCGACCGTTACCTCTCGCGTTCGGCCGCCATCGGCGGCGACCAGCAGATCTTGCGTGGCCGCTACAGCCAGTTCCTCGGCGGTGAGAATGAAAGCGCACCCGAACTGCCCACCGCCGACGGCGAAGCCCATAGCGATGGCGATGGCCATGACCATGGCCCGCCGGTATCGACGCCCAATGTCTTCGGTGAAAAGGAAGATGTGCTGGCGGAATTCGGCCATCCGCATGATGAAAGCCCGGCATCCAGCCTCGATCCCGAAACCCGCGCGATCCTGAAACAGGCGGTCGATGAAATGTGGCAGTCCGAGCGCGAACTCAAGACCGGCCATCCCGACGCCGCCCTGCCCTATGCCTATAAGGCGCTGCGTTTCATCAAGGAAGTGCAGCAGGCAACCCGCATCTTCCTGTCGCGGGTCGGGCCGGAACTGCCACCGATCGACGCCAGCCGCCGCATGACCGGCAAGCGCGAGGGGCTGGCGAGCCGGACCCTGCCGGTCGCACCGATCGAGGGCGATGACGGGCCAGCCGCCGCCGCATGGCGCGCCTTGGGCGAGGGACCGGGTGCCATTCGTGGCCCGATCGCCCTGGATGCGCTGGCAGGCTGGGTGCGTACAAATGCCGCACGCTTGCCCGATGCTCTCGCCCTGACCGGCGCGATCGACGGCGTGCGCAGCGATCCCGCCTGCCGGCAATGTCGTACCAAGCTGCGTGCGCTGCTGTGGACGGCCATGGAGCGAACTGCGCGGCCGGCACGGAGACGCCCGGCCGATGCCGCCGGAACCCGCTATCTGAACGCGATCGGGGGGACGCCATGACCATGGACATCGCCATTGCGCTGATCCTGACGCTGGCCACGCTGCTGGGCTGGGTCAGGCTCTGCCTGTGGCATCGGTCGGCGCAAGCGTCCGGCCAGGCATCGATCGCACGGACCGTCATACTGGCGCTGCTCCAGCCGGTCTGCGCGGGGCTGCTCTATCTTGCGCTATGCCCGCCATCGGCAAATGACGGCGCGACCAGCCTGAAGATTGCGACGACAGGCACGCCCCTTCTGGCGGGTGCTCAGGACGGGGCGCCGCTCATCCTGCTGCCCGAAGCACCGACGATCGGCGGCGGTGAGGCCGTCCCGGACCTCGCCACCGCCCTGCGCCGCCATCCCGGCGTGACGATGATCGAGATATTGGGTCAGGGCCTTAGTCCGCGCGACATGGACGTGGCCCGGACTGTGGCGGTACGTTTCGATCCGCCGCCGCTGCGGCCGGGGATCACCGCCATCGCGCCGCCGGCGACGGTGGCACCGGGCGGTCGCTTTCTGGTTGGCGGAACGCTGCATGGATTGCCTGGCGCCACGGTCGAGTTGCTCGATCCGGCGGGACGCGTGACCGATAGCGGCATGGCGGGCAAGGATGGCCGCTTCCTGCTGGCAGGCACGGCGCGGGCGGCCGGCACGGCGGACTTCCGGGTGCAGGTGCGATCGGGGCGACGGATCGTCGAGCAGGCCGATGTTCCGGTGTGGGTTGCCGAGAGCGCTCGCCCGAAGCTGCTGATCCTGGCCGGGGCGCCGGGGCCGGAGGTCAAATATCTGCGCCGCTGGGCGAGCGATGCCGGCTTCGACGTCACCACCCAGATGAGCGCGGGCGGCGGCATTGCGCTGGGCGACGCGCCGGTGTCGCTGGACGTGGGCAGCCTGCGGCGGTTCGACGTCGCGATCGTGGATGAACGCAGTTGGCCCGGCGCGCGCGGATCGCTGCTGGCCGCTGTCCGGGGCGGCATGGGACTAGTGCTGCGCGCCGGTGGAGCGGTCGACGGCGCGACCCGATCGCAATGGCAGGCACTGGGCTTCAGCTTCAGCGGACCGGGTGGCGTCGCCCCGCTGGCCTTGCCCAAATTGCCGGACCAGGCAGTTGCGCGCACGCGCCATGGCATTGGCAGCGCGGATGTGCCGGCAGACATCGCGCTGCCGGAAGAATTGGCGCCCGATGTCAGCCGGTTCGGCCTGACGCCCGGCGGCAGTGATGCCGTGCCCTTACTGGAGGATGCAGGCGGGGTGAGGCTGGCTGCGTGGCGGGCTATCGGCGCGGGGCGCGTCGCCCTCTTCACGGCGATTGACAGCTATGGCCTGACCTTGACCGGCCGCAGCGATCTCTATGCCGACTGGTGGAGCACGCTGCTGGGCACGGTCGTCCGGTCGGCGCCAGTCAGCCGCATGGCAACCGACACGGTCTGGGCCGGCGAGCGCATGACCTTGTGCGGCCTGCCCGGCGAAGCACGGATCGAAGCGCCCGAGGGCCAGCAGGCAACCATTTTGCCGGTCGCTGGCTGTGGCGCCTTCTGGCCCGACAAAGCCGGCTGGCACATGCTGCGCGTGGCGGGAGAGACGCGCCCCTTCCATGTCCAGCCTAGCGCAGCACTACCAGCCATGCGTGCCGCGCGGGACCGGCAGGCGATGGCCATGCTGCGCAATGATGCACCGCTCGCCGCGAAGATTGCGGCGCGGCATATGTCCAACTGGTTCTGGTGGCTGGGCTGGCTGACGGCCAGCGCCTTGCTCTGGTGGCTGGAACGGTCGCGACTGGGGCGCCCCGGTGCCCCTCAGCCCGCTCTTGCAACGGTGCCATCCGAGTCATAGCAAGGGGATAGGGCCGTTCGGCCCGCAATGGGGGTTAATTCGATGCGCTTTCCGTCGGCGACCAGTGGTTGCCTGCTTCTGCTGTCCGCGTCCGTGGCAGCCTTGTCCATCGCCGGTGCTGTTCCCGTTGCCGCACAAGGATTGCAAGCCACACCCCAAGCCCCCGTGCAAACGCCGGTCGTCCTGCGCGAAGCCAGCCCCGACTGGCTGGCCGCCCGCACCCTGCCGACAATGTCGGCCGACCAGATGGCCCATGCGCAGGATGGCGTCGCCTTCCTCCTGACCGACTGGCAGGTGCGCGGCACGACGGAGGGCTATGACAGCTATTATCGGATCGCCAGCAAGGTGGTGGATCGCAGCGGGCTGGAGGAAGCCGGGCGCATATCGACCAGCTATGACCCCGCATTCGAGACGGTTGCCCTGAATTTCGTCCACATCATCCGCGACGGCAAGATTATCGACCGGACGGCAGACGCCAGTTTCCGCGTGGTTGAACGCGAGGATGATCTGGACGACGGCATCATCAGCGGATCGCTGCGGGCGATGGCCACGCTGAAGGATGTCCGGGTCGGCGACATCGTCGATTATGGCATGACCCAGCATGTCCGCACCGCGCTGTGGCCCGGTCAATATTTCGCGAGCTTCACGGACCGCTTCTCCGAACCACTGGGGCTGCGCGCGATCCGCTTCCTATGGCCGAGCAGCCAGCCGATCCGGTTCAAGCCGGTCAACAGCGACATTGCCTTCACCCAGCAAAAACAGGGCGACATCACGGCTTGGGAATGGATCGGGCGCGACCGGCCGTTCGGACCGGGGGAGGATGACGTGCCCACATGGCACCCGCAATATGGGCGGGTCGATGTGTCGACCATGGCCGACTGGGCCACGGTCGCGCGCTGGGCGTTGCCGCTTTATGCCGGCGACGACAGCCTGACGCCGGACTTCGAACAGAAACTGGCGGATATCGCGGCCCGCTGGCCCAAGGCGCAGGACCGGCTGACCGAAGCCAGCCGCTATATCCAGGACAATATCCGCTATGTCGGCGAGGAAATGGGCGAGGGTTCCTACGTCCCGCGCCGGCCCAAGCTGGTGCTGGAACGCGGCTATGGCGACTGCAAGGACAAGAGCCTGCTGCTGGCGGTAGCATTGCGCCGTCTCGGTATCGACGCGGTGCCGGCGCTGGTATCGACCCGGCCGGGGCGCGACTTGCCCGATCGACTGGCGTCACCGCTGATGTTCGACCATGTCATCGTGCGCGTCGCGATCGACGGGCAGACGACATGGATCGACCCGACCGCCACCCATCGCGGCGGGCGGGGTCTGGCTATCACGCCGTCCAATCTTGGCTATGCCCTGCCAATTCGCGACGGGCAGCAGGCGCTGGAGAAGATGGAAGGCTATGCCGCCCGCGCCGGCGCCATGGATGTGGTGGAACGCTATGATGTGGATGAGGCGGCAGCGACCGCGCTGAAACTGCGCGTCGAGACGCGCTACAGCGGCGGCATGGCCGACTGGATGCGTGGACGGATCGCCTCGCAATCGGCGGCGAAGATGGCGCGTGGCAATCTGGAATTTTACCAGAAACGCTTCCCCGGCCTGGCGGAAGGCAAGCCGCTGGCGATCAGCGACGATCGCGATGCCAATATCGTGATATTGGGCGAGGATTACAGCCTGTCCAAGGCCGAGTTCGACAAGGGCAAGATCCTGTCCGACCTCAACACCAACGCCTATGCCGTCGCCGATCTTCTTCCCGGCAAGCAGGTTGGCGCCCGTCTCCAGCCGCTCTATTTGCCGGCCAATGTCAACCGCAACCAAGTGATCGAGGTCCATGCCAGGGACCGCCGCCTCTGGACACCCGACGATATCGACATGCAGGCCGATGGCGTGCATTTCACCCGCAAGTCGGTCCGCGACGGCGACGGGGTGCAGATGACGTACCGGCTGGTCAATGATGACAGCAATGTGGTGCCCGCAGACAGAGCGGCTGCGATTTATGCCATCAGCGACAAGATCAGCGACGAAAGCGGCCTGCGCTTCTTCATCGACAAATCGTCGCGACCATCGGAAACCATGGGCGCGATCGATCCGTCGGAATTGCAGCCCTATCGCACCGACCTCGACAAGATCATTGCGCTGACCGGCGAGAAGAGCGATCAGGCATCGCGTATCGAGGCATTGTCGATCATCAATCGCATTGCCGACAAGCCCCCGCGCCCGTCCGCCGTCGCCGGCCTGTTCGATGGCCTGAAGGGGCTGATCCTGACCAGCCTGAGCCGGGCCGCCCCGGCCAAGGCCGCGTTGCAGTCCAGCGTCGAACAATATCAGGGCAATGCAGACATGATCCGCACCCTGATCGCGCTGCAACTGAACAGTGACGAACCGCCGGTCGTGCTCAAGACGATGCGAATTGCGCAGGACAAGCAGCCCGACGTGATCCGGCAATTCGATCTCGACTGGATGAAATATCTGTCGCGGCGCATCAGCGACATGCCCGCCGACAAGCGGCAGGATGCGCGCGATGAACTGTGCATCATCCTGATGGCCGCAGGATGGCAGATGGACCCGCGCACCGATGAAGGCCTGAGCGCCCTGGGCGGTGCGATCCGGGCGCAGTTGCGGCGCGGCAATCTGGCCGAAGCGCGCCGGCTGATCGCGTTGCAGCCATCCCCGGACACGCTGACCGGGCTGGCGATGGACAAACGCTATCAGGCGGTCTGGCCGGATCTGGCGAAGGGGCAGGCCGACGGGTTCGCCGGCAGCATCGCCCAGTCCGTGAGCATGGCGCGGACGGCGGCGGCCAAGGCGCCGGAGGATTTCGGCATGGTCACCGCCCTGATGCGGGCGCTGCGTACCGCCGGCAAATCGCAGGAGGCGATCAGCGTCGGCAAGAAACTGGCTGGCGAGCGCGAACGGATCGAGGCGACGGGCGAACCGGCCTTCTGGTTCGTGAACGAATATGCATCCGTCCTGGCCGATGTGGGCCGGCATGCCGATGGCATTGCCCAGATGGACGCCGTGCTGGCGCTGGGAATCGAGCAATATCCCGCTCTGGTATCGCAGCTCATCAACCGGGCGGAGATGTTCAACCATGCCGACATGCCCGACCGTGCTCTGGCGGCGATGACCGAGGCGGACGAGAAATATGCCGGCAAGGCCAGCCAATATGGCAAGATGTGGATGTGGGCGGGCAAGGCCTGCGCCTTGCGGACGCTCAATCGCCCCGACGACGCCAAGATGCTGGACGAAAAGCTGGCGGCGACGCGGGACGACAATATATCGGCGGTGACCATGGCGGCGGCCTGCCGCGGCGACCAGCCGATGATCGAGACGCTGCTGGTCGAACGGCTCGACAAGCCGGATGACCGGGCGTCGGCACTGGGCCTGTTCGTCCGGTCCCGTCAGGCGCCGACGCCGTCGGCCTTCGACGCGCGCCTGCGCGGGGTGATGGACGCCGCCCGTGCCACACCGGCGGTGCAGGCCAAGCTGAAGGACGTCGGCCGGGTGGTCGATTTCGCCGGCAGCAAGACCTATTGGGGCGACTATTGATCCATCCCGGTCAGTCGAGCACCGATCAGTCCGCCATGTAGAAGTCGCGCAACGCCCGCGCATCATGCAGGGCGTTGTGCGGCACGCGGCTGTTGGCCGCCGCGCTGAAGCCCGCCGCGTTGATAAGTTCGAGGCGCAGGCCGAAATCGACCCCGGCCATCCGCCCCGGCCCCGTCACCAGCAGCGCGCAGAAATGGGCCAGATCCTCCGGCCAGTCGGCGATGATGACAGGATCGCTGTCCCCTTCCAGATAGGCAGCGACATGATCGGCCGCTTCGACCCGCCCCAGTTGCAGGTCGATGGCGGGCGGCACATGGCGCAGATAGGGGACGACATGCTTTTCGACCCACGGTTCGATCTCTTCAGGCAGCGGCAGGGAGACGTAGAATTCCTCGTCCCCTTCATGCTCGGGAACCAGCGCCACGCTGATAAGCGTGCCGCCAAAGCCGTTAAATTCGGTGTCGAGGAAATAGCGCATGAAGGAAGAAACTGCCTGCCGTGATAGGATGATGCGTTGTCGGGTGCCTGTAGCATTTGCGTGACGGATGCCAAGCTGCCATGCGCACCCCGCGCGACAGGCTGTGCGATAGATTGGAAGGACGTGACATGATCCCGCGGGAATATCTGGATTCGGCACAGGTGCCGGGCGGGCAGGAGTTGAAACTCTATCGGCGCGGCGCCGATCATATGATCGTGCTGGATCGCAACGAATTGATGAGCAGCCGGATGAGCGGATCGGAAAAGCAACTGGCGCTGATGACGATCGAGCGGCTGCGCGGGCGCAAGGCGCCGCATATCCTGATCGGCGGCTATGGCATGGGCTTTACCCTGCGCGCGGCGCTGGGCGTGCTGGACAAGTCGGCGAAGGTGACGGTGGCCGAACTGGTGCCCAAGATCATAGAATGGGCGCGCGGGCCGATGGTCGACCTGATGGCCGGATGCCTGGACGATCCACGCGTCAACCTGCTGATCGACGATGTCGTGCCGGTGATCGCCGCTGGGCATGGCAGCTATGACGCGATCCTGCTGGATGTTGACAATGGGCCGGACGGACTGACGGCGGCGGCCAACGACCGGCTCTATTCGCGGGCGGGGCTGCAAACCGCCAAGGCCGCGTTGAAGCCGGGCGGCATATTGGCGGTATGGTCGGCCGGGTCGGACGATGTCTTCGCCAATCGCCTGCGCAATGCGGGCTTTCTGGTGGACGAAGTGGCGGTCAAGGCCCGTGACAATGGCAAGGGGCCGCGCCATGTGATCTGGTTCGCGCTGAAGCGGTAGGGCTGGACGCGAGGCGGCGCGTTTCGGCGCGACACATTTCAACGCAACTGGGCGAAGTTCACAGTGTCGTCGGGCAAAATCGGGCAATTGCGCCCGCGAAGCGCTCGCGACGCGCCTGTGACGCGACAGTGATGCGCCATGCGGGTCACAGGAACGCGCCTGTGACGCGCCAACTGGGGCACAGGTGTGCGACGGAAGCGCGGCAGTTTGGCGCCCGGATCGCGACCAATGGGGTTTGGAAATCAGAGGCAGGCAGGTTGGGTTCATCCCCAAGGATAGATCAGAAGAAATCCTATATTGGAAGGATGTTGGAGAGGATGCGACCGGGTGATCGGCATATCCCATTGACATATCCCATGCTGATCCTAGATTGGGATGATCCGGGAGATATGTCTTGCCACAAGCCTCTATATTTCAGAGCAACCGCAGCCAGGCGGTAAGATTGCCTAAGGCGGTTGCCTTTCCTGACGATGTAAAGCGGGTCGATGTGATCGCTCTGGGCCGCACCCGGATCATCACCCCTGCGGGCGAAGCATGGGATAGCTGGTTCGACGGGGAAGGCGTGACCGCCGATTTCATGGCGGACCGTGAGCAACCGGATGATCAGGAACGCGAAGCCTTCTGATGCTCAAATATATGCTCGACACCAATATCTGCATCTTCACGATCAAGAACAGACCGCAGGAGGTGCGCGCGGCATTCAAACGGCATCATGACCAGATGTGCATCAGTTCCGTTACCTTGATGGAACTGACTTACGGCGCTGAAAAATCTGCCGACCCCGAGCGCAATCTGATGAATGTGGAAGGTTTTGCCGCACGGCTGGACGTGCTCGACTATGGCCGGGGGGCTGCCGCCCATAGCGGGCAGTTGCGCGCAGAACTGGCGCGCACGGGTACGTCGATCGGCCCCTATGACCAAATGATCGCTGGCCATGCCCGCTCATGCGGCATGATCCTCGTCACCAATAATCGGCGCGAGTTCGACCGCGTGCCCGGCCTGCGCGTTGAGGATTGGGTCAATGATGCGGAATGAACGGCCGCATGGTGGAATGGCATAACCCGAAAACGGTTGCTTGCTTCCCTTGGGAGAAAAAGCAGTCAGGTCGGAAACGGCCATTAATCACCGTTCAACTGCATGTTATAGCTCACTCATGACCGGACCTTCAGCTTCCCATTGCCGTTCGATCGTTCCACTTCTCTGTTCGAGGGATGGCAAGGAAACGAAAGTCCTTCTCTCGAAGAACCGATTGTTGACGGTTTTTAATATCGCTTGGGGGGAAGACATTGGTGACAGCTTCGAGCATCTGACGTCAAATATCTCGCCGGACGTGGAAAGAGTATCCATCGATCTGTTTTTTACAGACGAGGTGGTGAAGATATTTGATCCTGCGGCTGATACAGTCTTATGGGTGACTGATGGAGTTCCAAACGTCCGCTGATTGATTTTTCTCGTTGGAAACAGGCCTTCCGCTACCCACCCCTGATCACCATCTCGCAGACCCGTTCGCGCTCGATCTTCATCATAGCGGCCTGTCCGGTTCCCGGCGAGAAAGCTGACCGGGCAAGAGCGACCATTTGCGGAGACCCAACATCCGTTCGGGCTGAGCCTGTCGAAGCCCTGCTCTTTCTTTTGGCTTATGTTGGAAGAAAAGTGCGGCCCTTCGACAGGCTCAGGGCGAACGGATGCGGACGTTCCTTTTACCCTCTCCCGCCTTCGCGGAAGAGGCAGCGGAGACTTGGCAGCTTGCTGCCTAGTCGCAGTCGGTGAGGGCCTTTTTCGTTCTACACAGGCACTTCCGGCCTGCAGGAAGAAAGACCCTCACCCAACCCTCTCCCGTAAAGACGGGAGAGGGCTTAAAAATCCGACGCTCCCCAATCCACCCAAATCAGCCAGCCTCGCTCAATGAAAATCCCGTGATTTGGGCAATATCCGCACATCGCGCGGGTGTCTTCTGGGGGACGGTCGTTGCGGCTTTCCACCTTCCTGCCCTTCGTTCAGCCGGGCCAGCGCTTCGCTGGCGTCCGTCACCCGATCGACCATCAGGTGAACGACATTTTCCTTGCTGCGCTGGACTTCGCCGTCGATCAGCATCAGGCGGGAGGCCATTACGGCGCGGCGCTGTTTTTCCATGTCGCGTGCCCAGAGCAAGGCGTTGACGATGCCGCTTTCATCCTCGATCGTGATGAAGACCGCATTGCCCTTGCCCGGTCGCTGGCGGGTCAGCACCACGCCTGCCACCCGGACCTTCGCGCCGTCCTTCGCGGCATTGACGCCTGCACAGTCGATCGCACCCTGCCGCGTGAAATGGCCGCGCAGGAATTGCATCGGATGCCCCTTCAGCGACAGGCGGTGGGTGGCGTAATCGACCGCCACTTCCTCCGACAGGGGCATGACGGGCAAAGCGGCATCCGCTTCCCGGCCGAGTTCCGGCAAGTCCTGCGCGGCGAACAAGGGCAGTTGCGCGGGCGGCACGCGGCGCGCTTCCCAGCCGGCTTCGCGTCGGCTCTGGCCGATGGAGCGCAGCGCGTCGGCATCGGCCAGCAAATGCAGCGCGCGGGACGGCAGGCCGACACGGCGAGCCAGATCCTCCATGTCGCGGATCGGCGCATCGGCCCGCGCCGCCATCAACGCATCCGCCCATTCCTGCCGAAAGCCATCCATCCGGTCGAGGCCGAGGCGCAATATCCGCTCGCCCTCCAGACTGCTGTACCAGTCGCTCGCCTGCACATCGATCGGCCGTACCTCCACGCCATGCTCCTGCGCGTCGCGGACCAGTTGCGCGGGGGCATAGAAGCCCATGGGCTGACTGTTGAGCAGAGCGCAGGTAAAAACGGCGGGATAATGGCATTTCAGCCAGGAGGAGACATAGGCGAGCCAGCCGAACGCCTGCGCATGGCTTTCGGGGAAGCCATATTCGCCAAAGCCCTTAATCTGTTCGAAACAGCGTTCGGCGAAATCCTGCGGATAGCCGCGCTTCGTCATGCCGGTGATGAATTTTTCCTGCCAGTTGCCGATGTCGCCGCGATTGCGGAAGGTTGCCATGGAGCGGCGCAGGCCATCGGCCTCTGCCGGGGTGAATTTGGCCGCCTTGATGGCAAGGTTCATCGCCTGTTCCTGAAACAGCGGCACGCCCAGCGTCTTTTCCAGCACCTCTTTCAGTTCATAGGGATTGCCCGGCGGCCCCGGATAATCGTGCGCTTCTTCTCCCGCCCGCCGCCGCAGATAGGGATGGACCATGCCGCCCTGGATCGGGCCGGGGCGCACGATCGCGACCTGGATGACGAGGTCGTAAAGTTCCTTGGGCTTCATGCGGGGGAGCATGGCGATCTGGGCGCGGCTTTCGACCTGAAAGGTGCCGATGCTGTCGCCCTTTTGCAGCATCTTGTAGGTGGCTTCATCCTCCACGGGCACGCGGTCGAGCGTCAGGTCGCCAAGATCGTGGCGGCGCATCAGGTCGAAACTCTTGCGGATCGCGGTGAGCATGCCGAGCGCCAGCACATCGACCTTCATCAGTTGGAGCGTGTCGAGATCATCCTTGTCCCATTCGATGAAGGTGCGATCGGGCATGGCGGCATTGTGGATCGGCACCAGTTCGTCGAGCCGGCCATGGCTGAGGACGAAACCGCCGACATGCTGCGACAGATGGCGGGGATATTCGAGCAGGCGGCTGGCCATGTCGCGCAGGCGGGCGAGTTCGGGGTTGGCGGGATCGAAGCCGGCTTCAGTGACGCGGCTTTCGGGCACTTCCTCGCCGCCCCAACTGCCCCAGACGGTGCCGGAGAGGCGGGCGGTCACATCCTCGGTCAGGCCCAGCGCCTTGCCGACTTCGCGGATCGCGCTGCGCTGGCGATAGCGGATGACGGTCGCGGCGATGCCCGCCCGGTCGCGGCCATAGCGGCGGTAGATATATTGCATCACTTCCTCACGCCGCTCATGTTCGAAATCGACGTCGATATCGGGGGGCTCGTCACGGTTTTCGGAGAGGAAGCGGGAGAAGAGCAGTTTCTCGCGCACCGGGTCGATCGGGGTGACGCCCAGCAGATAGCAGACCAGCGAATTGGCGGCGGACCCACGCCCCTGACACAGGATCGGCGGGTCGAGGCTGCGGGCATAGGCGACGATGTCGTGGACGGTCAGGAAATAATAGGCATAGTTGCGTTTGCGGATCAGGTAGAATTCTTCCTTCAGCGTCTTGCGATAGGCAGGGGGAAGGCCGTCAGGGAAGCGCGCCTGCGCCTTTTCCTGCACCAGATGTTCCAGCCAGTCCTGCGGCTGCCAGCCTTCGGGCACCGGCTCGTGCGGATATTCGTAGACCAACTGGTCGAGCGTGAAGGCGATGCAGGCGAGCAAATCCTGCGTTGCGGCAATCGCCCGCGGGCAGGCGGCGAAGAGGCGCGCCATTTCATCAGGGTGCTTCAGATAGCGTTCGGCATTGGCGGCGAGACGCTTTCCGGCGGTCTGGATCGTCAGCCCTTCGCGGATGCAGGTGAGGATATCTTGCATCGGGCGGTCGTCGGCTTCCGCGTAGAGGGCATCGTTGGTGGCGATCAGTGGAACGCCGGTCTGTGCGGCCAGCGCATTACGCCGGGCCAGCATCCGGGCGTCGCGGCCGGACCGGCCCATCGTGGCGGCGAGCCAGAGATGGGGCGTTGCCTCGCGCAATCGGTCCAGCAGCGCCGCATCGCCATCCATCGCGATCAGCGCCATATCCTGCGCATGGTCGATCAGGTCGGGCAGGTTGAGGGTGCAGTCACCCTTGATCGTGCGCCGGTTGCCTTCGGTCAGCAGCCGGGTCAGGCGCCCCCAGCCCAACCGCGTGCGGGGATAGGCGACGATATCGGGCGTGCCATCGGCGAACACCAGCCGCGCGCCGACGATCAGGCGCATGCCGCCGGCCAGCACGCCCAGATCCTTCATCGCCTGATGCGCGCGGACGACGCCGGCGACCGTGTTGCGATCGACAATGCCGATGGCGGTCATGCCGAGGTGCGCGGCCTGCACCACCATGTCGCGGGGGTGGGAAGCGCCGCGCAGGAAGCTGAAATTGGTGGCGGCAACGGTTTCGGCAAAGCCGGTCATGCGAACAGGCCGTGCAGGTACCAGCTTATGTCGGCTTCTTCGCCGAACAGGCCATGGCGGAACATCCAGTAGCGGCGGCCGTCCTTGTCCTCGATCCGGTAATAGTCGCGGGTGCGCCCTGCCCCGCCCGGCTGATGCCCCTCGCGCCGGCGCCACCATTCGGCCGCGATCCGCTCCGGCCCCTCGGCAAGGCGCACTTCATGCAGGTGGTCGCGCCAGCGGAAACGTTGGGGCGGGCCGTCGGGGACGCCGGCGATCACCGCGACCGGCTGGGGCGGATCGAACAGCAGCAGCGGCCGGGGCGGATGGTCCGTGGTGGCGGGCCATGGATGCAGCTTGGCCTGTGTTGCGGGGACGAAGGCCTGCGCGGCTTCGGGGATATGGCGGTCGCGGGGCTGGAGGCGACGGACCTTGTCAGGGCCAAGGCGGATGCCGAGCCGGTCGATCAGGGCGATGATATGGGCCTCGCCGGCCTTCGCCTCCTCCCCCTCCATCACCTGTTGCCGTTCGGTGAGTGGCTCGACCTGCGGCACCGCCAGCAACACCGCGTCGAAGCCGAAACCGGGATCGAGCGGATCGGCCAGCGTGTCGATGCGTTCGCGCAGCAGGCGCAGCACGGCGGCGGGATCGCGCACCGGCTGGCCCGTTTCTATGCTGAGCCCCTGTCGCGCGCCATCACTGCGCAACAGGCGGATGACGAAGCGGCGCCCGCCGAGCTTACGTGCCTCCATCTGCCGCGCGGCCTGCCCCAGAAGATCCTCGATCACGTCCATCACATCCTCGGTCCGGGCGATGGGTTCGGGGAAGCGAGCTTCGGCATGGATGGGCGCGGATGGATGGCGCGGCGCGATCGGGCTGGGTGCTTCGCCCAAAATCTGACGCAGGCGGGTGACGGCCTGCTCCCCGAAGCGCGCGGCGATCATGCCCATGGGCCGGCGAGCGAGGTCGCCGATGCTGCGCAGGCCAGCGCGGCGCAGGGCGGCCAATGCGCCATCGTCCAGATCGAGCGCGGCGACCGGCAGGGCGTGGATATCGCCACGGGCGCGGCCATGACGCGCCAAGGCACGGGCCGCCATGGCATTGGCGCCGAAACCATGGCGGCTGGCATAGCCGGCCATGATCCGCGCCTGCCGCGCCAGTGCCTGCGCGCCGCCGAACAAATGGGTGCAGCCGCTGATATCGAGGATCAGCCCATCGGGCGCATCGAGCGCGACCATCGGGGTGAAATGGCGCATGATTTCCAGCAACCGGTCCAGTTCGCGCGCATCGGCGGGCAGATCGGCCGGATGCGTGGCCAGCGTCGGACAGCGCGCCCGCGCATCGGCCAGCGTCATGCCGGCCGCCAGCCCCTGCGCGACGGCCACCCGGTCCACCGACGCCAGCCGCAGCGCATTGCCGACCCGCGCAACCAGCGCAAAGGGCGCCGGTTCCGCGTCAGGCAACCTGTCGCTGGCTGTCGCGGCCTGCATCCGTTCGCAGGCGAGAAAAGGGAACCACAGCGCCAGGCAGAGGCGATCGCCCGGTTTCTCCTCCTGCGCGCCCCTCTCCTGCATCCCTGTTCCTGAAACATCCATGTTCCGCATCCCATGACAACAGCCAGCGCCCGCCCGCAGGCCCACTGCGACAGCGGAGCAATTCGGCTTCGATCGTCGGCAGGCCGGGCGCGTCGGCCTCCAGCGGGATCGATGGCGCGCTGCGGATCGACCAGCGGGTCTGCGCACCGCTTGATCGCTGTTCCGCATCGCCGCGCAGCAGCATGATGCTGGCGCCGGAGGTTTCGGCGGCCAGCACCAGCCGGCGGCTGGCGGTCAGGTCATAATCGGCAAAGCGTCCCTCGCTTTCCATCAGCACCATGAAAACGCCCGGACAGCGCGCTGCCTCCAGTCCTGCACGCAGCATTTCCACTTCACTGCCCGCTTCCACGATGGTCAGCCGATTGGGATCAATCCCCAGCAGGGCCAGCCCGTCCCCGGAAAAGAGCGTCGGCAAGCGCTGTCGCCGCGCCGCCCGCAAGGCGAAGATCGCCCCTGCCTGCGCCCCTGGTTCCTGAGACAGGTCCTGGGTCAGGGCGAAGGCGAGCGCCGTCGCCCGGTCCGGCGCGGTGCAGTGGATTTCATGCAGATGCCCCCTTACAAGCGCCGGGAAGGGCATGTCTGCCGCTGGCCCTTGCCGTCTTGTCGGACGGATGCCGTTGATGGGAACGCTGCCTGCCATATCTCGAATCGCTCAATATGTTCTCTTTATGTTCCCATTTTCGACGTGCGTCCACTCTGGACTTTCGGGTCGAGGCAGGCGGTTGAAGATCAATGAACATAGATCCAAGGGCGCAACATTTCGTCATGCGATGAAATTTGCGCAATATTACGCAATGCGCCGTAATGTTCCGAAATTCTTGTTTCTTAAAAGACACATAGCGCGAAAAGTCGTTGTTTAACAAAAGCGCAATATTGACGATATGTGCCATCCCAAGGCACGCCTGCTCCACCAACTCGAAGCGGTCAACGACATAGACTGCGCGGGTCGCATCTAGCGTATCGAAGGGAGTATCTCATGACATCGGCTGAATTTTGCCGGCGCCTTCTGGCGTCGACGGTCCTGCTCGGCCTGGCGACGCCGGCCTTTGCCCAGGCCAGCGATGACAATGCCGCCGCCAGTGACGACACGATCGTCGTCACCGGATCGCGCATCGCCCGCCCCGATCTGCAACAGGCATCGCCCATCTCGATCGTCAGCAGCCAGGAACTGAAGCTGAGCGGCAAGGCCAATGTCGAGGCGATCATCAACGACCTGCCGCAACTGATCCCCAGCACGACCGCCGCGTCGAACAATCCGGGTGGCGGCGTGTCGACCGCCGACCTGCGCGGCCTGGGTGCGCAGCGCACGCTGGTGCTGGTCGATGGCCATCGTTACGTGTCCTATGACTCCAATCAGGTGGTCGACCTCAACACCGTTCCCGCCGGCCTGATCGACCATGTCGAAGTCGTGTCGGGCGGCCGCTCCGCCGTCTATGGCTCCGACGCGATCGCCGGCGTCATCAACTTCGTGATGAAGAAGAATTTTTCCGGGGTCGAAGCGAACGCCAATTATCGCCTGAACGAGGAAGGTGATGGCGGCACGTTCAACACCAACATCCTGCTGGGCCAGAATTTCGCCGACGGGCGCGGCAACATCACCCTCTATGCCGACTATATCAAGCGCAACGGCGTGGACCAGAGCGCGCGCAGCTATACCAAGCAGACCTATACCGACGATGGCGAGGGCAATCTGGTCGCGGGCGGATCGGGCTCCATTCCCGGCACGCGCATGGCGCTGAACAACAGCCAGTATAAGTTCAATCAGGATGGCAGCTATTCCGCCTATAGCGCGGCGACCGATGCCTATAATTATGCTCCGTCCAACTATTTGCAGGTGCCCCAGAAGCGCATCCTGCTGAGCGGTCAGGCGCATTTCGACGTCAGCGATCACCTGACCCTTTATGGCGAGGGCCAGTTCATCAAGAACAAGGTCCGCAACAAGCTGGCCCCGACGCCCTTCACCGGCACGGTCGATATCGACACCGATTCCTCCTTCCTGTCGGCGGAATCACAGGCGTTGCTGGCGGCGGCCGATACGGATGGCGACGGTTATACCTCCGCCAATATCTATCGCCGCCTGACCGAAGTGGGCGACCGTATCTCGAATGTCGACAACACCGCCTATCGCGCGCTGATCGGAGCCAAGGGCAATATCAGCGGCGACTGGAATTACGACGCCTATTACAGCTATTCCCGTACCAAGCAGGTCGAGACGCAATATGGCAATGTGTCGCGCAGCCGGGTCGAACAGGCGCTGCGGACCACCTATGATGCGGACGGCAATCTGGCCTGTTCCGACACCAGCAATGGCTGCGTGCCGCTGAACATCTTCGGCGCGGGGAATATCAGCGACGAGGCCGCCGACTTCATTTCGATCACGACGCGCAATGTCAGCATCATCACCGAGCAGGTGGCGAATGCGGCGATTACCAACGGCAATCTGTTCGATCTGGGCGCCGGCCCGGCCGGCATCGCCTTCGGCGCGGAATATCGGTCGGAAAAGGGCAGCTACAATCCCGACGAGGCGCTGTCTTCGGGCGACGTGGTCGGCTTCAACGCCGGTCAGGGTCTGGGCGGCAGCTATAATGTGAAGGAGCTGTTCACGGAAATCAGCGTTCCGCTGCTCGCGGACCTGCCTCTGGTGCACAAGCTGGACTTCAACGGCGCCTATCGCTTCTCACATTATTCGACCGCGGCGAAGAATGTCAGCACCTTCTCGGCCGGCCTGATCTACGCGCCGATCAAGGACATCACTTTCCGTGGGCAATATAGCCGGGCCGTGCGTGCGCCGTCGGTTTATGAGCTGTATTCCGGCCAGTCGCAGGACTTCCCGACCGCGACCGATCCGTGCGCGACCGACGCCGCCACGACCAGCGCGACCCTGTCGGCGAGCTGCCTGGCCAGCAGCGTGTCTTCGAGTGCGCTGGGCACCGATTTCTACGGCGGCAGTTCGCAGATCGAATCCGTGACCGGCGGTAATCCCGACCTGCGCGAAGAAACGTCGAACACCTGGGGCCTGGGCGTCGTCCTGCAACCCAGCTTCGCGCCGCGCCTGTCGCTGACGGTCGATTATTACAACATCAAGATCGACAATTATATCTCGACCGCCGGCACCGCGAACATCATCCGCGCCTGCTATGGCGACGAGGCGAATGGCTGGACGCCCTATGACAGCAGCTATTGCTCGCTCCTGCCGCGCAACGCCACCAGCAGCGAGATTGAGGGGGCGGTGAACCTTCAGTCGAACACCGGCGGCCTGAAGACCTCCGGTGTGGACTTCGAGCTGAACTATAGCGTGCCGCTCAATTTCGGCGTGTTCGGGGCCAAGACCGGCAAGCTGGCCTTCCGCGTCGCGGGCACCCGCCTGATCCGCTACGACCTTAACCCGGTGGCGGCGATCGCGGAACTGAACCAGAGCTGTGCGGGCAAGTTCGGCGTCAATTGCGGCGATCCCTATTCCAAGCTGCGCCTCAATAACCGCATCACCTGGAGCAGCGGGCCGATCACGCTGGGCGTGACCCATCGTTACCTGTCGAGCGTTCGGGACGATGACGACACCACGACCTACACGGTCGAGAAGATCAAGGCGTACAACCTGTTCGACCTGGCGCTTCAGGTGCAGCCGACCGAGCGCTTCGGCTGGTCGATCGGCATGAACAATGTGTTCGACAAGAAGCCGCCGGTGCTGGGCGACAACCAGCAGCAGGCGAACACCTATCCGTCGACCTATGACGTCTATGGCCGTGCCTTCTTCGTCAACGCGTCGGTGAAGTTCTGATCCGATGCCGGCCGGGCGGACTTCGCCCGGCCGGCTTTTGCGGTTTTCGATGACAGGCGCGTGCAAATCGGCTAGGAGCGGGGCGATGTTTCGGGGCACCTTCCTGTTCATGTGCATGCTGCTCGCGTCGCTGACCATGGCGACGGCGATCCATGCGCGCGAACTGGCCGGGGCGTTCGACATCGAATGTTCCGGCTATGTGCACAGCGATACGGATGAGGATCGCGCGCCGGGCGACAGCGATCAGGCCGTGACCCATCATCATGGCAGTTGCCATGGCGCGGCGGCTTTCCTGCCGGCGCGCAGCGTTTCTCCCAATATTTTCGCTTTCCTGAGCAGCCCCACCCGACCGCATGAGCGGTCCGCGCTGGGGCGCTGGATTTCCGGTCCCGATCTGCGGCCGCCCATCGCCTGATCCCGTCTCACCTGCCGTGACCGCAACTGCGGATCGCGGTCTGATGCGATTCGATCAGGATGTTTTCCAATGCACAAGATCATTGCGGTCCTTTGGGCCGCCACAAGCTGTGTCGCGATGGCGCAGGCGCAGAGCGATGTCGCCCCGACATCGGTCCCTGTCGCCGCCCCATTCACCCTTGAACAGGCGCTGAGCGCGGCCGGTGCCAGCGCGCCCGCCGCCGATGCCGCAAAGGCCGGCGTGGAGGCGGCGCAGGCCGCTCGCACCGTCGCGGGCCTGCGCCCCAACCCCACCATCCAGACCGAACTGGAAAATGTCGGCGGATCGGGCGCCTATAATGGGTTCGATCAGGCCGAAACCACGGTCGGGCTGAGCATCCCGATCGAACTGGGCGGCAAGCGCCCGGCGCGGGTTGCCGTGGCCGATGCACAGGCGCACCGCGCCCGGCTGGGCGCGGCGATCGCGCAGGCCGATGTCCGGCTTCAGGTGACATTGCTCTATATCGAGGCGGTCGCGGCGCAGCGGCGCGGCAGCATCGCCGCCGACCAGTTGCGTATTGCCGGCAACGCCCATGATGCCGCCGCGCTGCGGGTCCGGGCCGGTCGCGCCTCCCCGATCGAGGAACAGCGCGCCAATGTGGCCCGCCTGAATGCGCAGGCCAACGCCGAGCGGACGCAGCGGCTGGCCATGGCCGCGCGCACGAATCTGGTCCGGCGGATCGGCCAGCCGGTCGATGCGCCGCTGGACGAGGGGTTGCTCGACCGGCTTCCTGCTGCGGTGCAGGGGCCGCAGCAGTTGGACAGTCGGGGCACGCTGGCGATGGCGGCGGCCGATGCCGACCTGTCCACCGCCGATGCCGGCGTCCGCCTCGCCCGGTCGCAGCGCGTGCCGGACCTGACGGTCGGACCGGGCGTGCGACGCCTGTCCGCCAGCAATGATCTGGCGGCGGTGTTCAGCGTCTCCTTGCCCATTCCGCTGTTCAATGCCGGCCGCGCCGGCGTGGCGCAGGCGCGGGCGCAGCAGCAGATGGCGCAGGCGCAGAAGCGGATGACCGCGCTTGACGTGGAGCAGGCGATCACCGATGCGCAGGCGGAAGCGGACATTACCGCCACGCTGGCGCGCAACGCACAGGGACCGGCGATGGCCGCCGCGCAGGAGGCCGCGCGGATCGCCCGCATCGGATATCGCGAGGGGAAGTTCGGGCAACTCGATCTGCTCGATGCCGAGCGGACGCTGGCCGACACCCGACTGGCCGCGATCGACGCGCTGGCCGCCCATCATAATGCCCAGGCCCGGTTGGAGCGGCTGACCGCTCCCGCGCCGCAGGAGGAATATTGACCATGACAATGACGATCCGTGCGGCGTTGCTGCCGCTGCCCCTCGCCCTGATGCTCGCCGCCTGTGGTGGCGGGACGGAGGCGGGCAATGCCACCGCCGCGAAGGAAGAAGAGCATGGCGATGAAGGCCATGCGGATGAGGGCAAGATTGTCCTGTCCGACGAGCAGATACGGTCGGCCGCGATCCAGATCGGCCGGCCGACCATCGGCGGGTCCGGCACGCTGGAACTGCCCGCCACGATCGAGAGCGATCCGCAGGCGATGCAGGTCGTGTCCGCCGCGATCGGCGGGCGGATCGTGTCGCTGACCCGCAATCTGGGTGAGACGATCGGGCGCGGCCAGACGCTGGCCGTGATCGAAAGCCGGGAAGCGGCGCTGATGAAGGGCGAGGTCGAGGCTTCGCGCGCCCGGCTGGCGCTGGCCAACAGCAACCTGTCCCGCGAGCAAAGGCTGTTCGCGCAGCGCGTGTCGCCGGAGCAGGATCTGATCGCCGCCCGCACCGCCGCGACGGAAGCCCGTATCGCCTACCAACAGGCGACGGGGCAACTGGCCGCGACCGGCGGCGGTGGCGGTGGCCTCAACCGGATCGGCATCGTCGCGCCGGCATCAGGGCAGGTGATTTCGCGCAGCGTCGCGCTGGGCCAGACGGTCGATGCCAATGCCGAACTTTATCGGGTCGCCAACCTGTCGACGGTGTCGCTCTCGCTCCAGTTGCAGCCGGCCGATGCCGGGCGGGTGAAGCCGGGCAATAGCGTCACCGTGACGGCAGCCGGGCGTCAGGCCAATGCGCAGGTACGCTTCGTGTCACCGGTGCTGGATGCGCAGACAAGGCTGGTGCCGGTGATCGCCATCCTCGACAATCGCGAGGGCCAGTGGCGCGCGGGCGAGCCGGTGACGGCGGCGGTGCAGCTATCGGGCGAAGGCGGCGACAAGGCGATCGCCGTGCCCTCCACCGCCGTCCAGACGGTCGAGGGCAAGCCGATGGTGTTCGTGCGGACGCCGGGCGGTTTCCAGGGCATACCCGTCACGCTGGGCCAGTCCAGCGGCGCGATGGTGATCGTGAGGTCGGGCCTGAAGGGCAGCGAGACGATCGCCACCACCAACAGCTTCACGCTCAAGGCCGAACTCGGCAAGGGCGAAGCCACGCATGAGGATCATTGAGCCATGATCGCCCCCATCGTCAACTGGGCGGTCCAAAAGCGCTGGCTCGTCCTGCTGCTGACCGCCATCGCCGCCATCATCGGCGGTATCGCCCTGCATCGCCTGCCGATCGACGCCGTGCCGGACATCACCAACAATCAGGTGCAGATCAATGTCCGCGCCCCTGCCCTGTCGCCCGAACTGGTCGAAAAGCAGGTCGCCTATCCGATCGAAACGGCATTGGCGGGGATCGCCGGCCTCGACCATAGCCGGTCGATCAGCCGCAACGGCTTTGCCCAGATCACTGCTGTCTTCGATGAATCCACCGACATCTATTTCGCCCGCCAGCAGGTCGGCGAGCGGCTGAACGGCGTGACTGAAAGCCTGCCCGCCGGGGTCAGTCCGGAAATGGGACCGATCGCCACCGGCCTTGGCGAAGTCTATATGTGGACGGTGCGGCTGGAGCATCGCCAGGATGACACCCACCTGCCCGGCGAGCCGGGGATGCAGCCGGACGGCAGCTATATCACGCCCGAAGGCGACCGGCTGACGACAGATATCGACAAGGCGACCTATCTGCGCACCGCGCAGGACTGGATCGTTGCGCCGCTGCTGAAAAATACCAAGGGTCTGGCCGGGATCGACGCGATCGGCGGGTACAGCAAACAATATATGGTCATCCCCGATGTTCAGCGGCTGGCCGCGCTGGGGCTGACACTGACCGACCTTGGCACGGCATTGGAGCGCAACAATACGGCCGTCGGTGGCGGCTTCATCGACCGCAATGGCGAGGGGCTGGCGGTGCGGTCCGACGCACTGATCCGCAACGCCACCGAATTGTCGCGCATCGTCGTATCCACGCGCGAGGGCGTGCCGATCACGCTGGGCCAGGTCGCGACGGTGAAGACGGGGCAGGCCGTGCGCATGGGTTCAGCGTCGGAGAATGGCACAGAGGTCGTGGTCGGCACCGCGGTCATGCGGATCGGCGAGAATAGCCGGACGGTCGCGACCGCCGTGGCCGATCGGCTGAAGAGCATCAACGCCTCCCTGCCGCCTGACGTGATCGTGCAGCCGGTGCTGGATCGCACCGCTTTGGTCAATGCGACGATCGGAACGGTTGCGAAAAACCTGACCGAAGGCGCGCTGCTGGTCATCGTCGTGCTGTTTGCGCTGCTCGGCAACTGGCGCGCGGCGCTGATCGCGGCGATGGTGATCCCGGTCACGATGCTGCTCACCGGCTTTGGCATGTTGAAGATCGGCGTGTCGGCGAACCTGATGAGCCTGGGCGCGCTCGACTTCGGCCTGATCGTCGACGGTGCGGTCATCATCGTGGAAAATGCGCTGCGCCGCATGGCGGAGGCGCAGCATCGGCAGGGCCGGCTGCTCACGAAGAATGAGCGGCTGCATATGGTGGCGCTGGCATCGCGGGAGATGATCCGGCCGTCCGTCTATGGGCAGGCGATCATCATGCTGGTCTATGTGCCGCTGCTGACGCTGACCGGGGTGGAGGGCAAGAGCTTCGTGCCGATGGCCGCCACGGTCATCATCGCGCTCGCCTTTGCCTTCATCCTGTCGCTGACCGCCGTGCCGGCCGCGATCGCGATCTGGCTGTCCAATCGCGTCGAGGAGAAGGACGGGCGGATCGTCGGTTGGCTGAAAGCCCGCTACGAGCCGGGCCTCGATCGGGCGATGGGGCGGCCGACGATGACGATCGGGGCCGGCATCGCAGGTTGCGTGGTCGCGGTTGCGGCCTTCCTGTCGCTGGGGCAGGTGTTCCTGCCACAACTGGATGAGGGCGACCTGCTGATCCAGGCGCTGCGCATCCCGGCGACGTCGGTGCAGCAGAGCCAGGCGATGCAGCGGCCGATCGAACAGATGGTCGGCAAGCAGCCCGAAGTGCAGTTCGTCTTTTCCAAAACTGGCACGGCCGAACTGGCATCCGACCCGATGCCGCCCAATGCCACCGACATGTTCGTGATCCTGAAACCGCGCGACCAATGGCCCGACCCGCGCCTGAGCAAGGCGGACCTGATCGCCCGGCTGGAGGGGAAGCTGGCGCAGTTTCCGGGCAACGTCTATGAAATCACCCAGCCGATCCAGATGCGCTTCAATGAACTGATCGCGGGCGTTCGTGGCGACGTGGCGGTGAAGGTGTTCGGCGAGGATTTCGACGCCATGAACCGCACGGCGAACCAGATCGCCGCCGTGCTGCGCAAGACGGAGGGCGCCACCGACGTCAAGGTGGAGCAGACCGCCGGCCTGCCGATGCTGGACATTCGCGTCGATCGCGACGCGATGGCACGGGTCGGCGTGACGGCGCAGGATGTGCAGGATGTGGTGACCGCGACGATCGGCGGGCGGACGTCGGGCATGATCTTCGAAGGCGACCGGCGCTTCCCGGTGGTCATCCGCCTGTCCGATACGCAGCGGGCGGACCTCACCGCCCTCGCCCAGATCCAGATGCCGGTCGCCGGCGGTGGCTTCGTGCCGCTGGCCAGCGTCGCGCAGATCCGGGTGATCGACGGTCCCAACCAGATCAGCCGCGAAAATGGCAAGCGCCGCGTCGTCGTGCAGGCCAATGTCCGAGGCCGCGACATCGCCAGCGTGGTCGAAGATGCGCAGGCGGCGATCGCAAAGGACGTCCGCCTGCCGGCGGGCAGCTATCTGGAGTGGGGCGGCCAGTTCGAAAATCTGGCGTCTGCGCGTGACCGGCTGATGCTGGTGGTGCCGGCCTGCTTCGTCCTGATCCTGTTGTTGCTGCACGCGGCGCTGGGATCGGTGCGGGATGCGGCAATCGTCTTTACCGGCGTGCCGATGGCGCTGGTCGGCGGGGTGCTGGCGCTGTTCCTGCGCGGCATGGACTTTTCCATCAGCGCGGCGGTGGGCTTTATCGCCCTGTCCGGCATTGCGGTGCTGAACGGGCTGGTCATGGTGTCCTCCATTCAGGATCTCATGCGATCAGGCATGGATAGGCTGGAGGCGGCGCGGCTGGGCGCGGTGCAGCGATTGCGGCCGGTGGTGATGACCGCGCTGGTGGCGAGCCTGGGCTTCGTGCCCATGGCGATCGGCAGCGGGGCCGGCGCGGAAGTGCAGAAACCGCTGGCCACGGTAGTGATCGGCGGGCTGCTGTCGGCGACGTTGCTGACCTTGTTCGTGCTGCCGACGCTCTATGCCCGTTATGGCGGGCGCCGTCCGGTCGATGCAGCGACCGACGGCCTGCCCCAGCCGGAAGCCGCTGGCTGATCGCCGGTAGCGAGGGGCGGCGCGGACATCCTCCGCGCCGCCCTGCGATCAGGACTAACTGTTGTCGATCGCGTTCAGGATTTCGGCGGCTTCAGGCCGATCCAGCCAGTCGGGGCTGACCTGAAGCCATTGTACGACACGCCCCGGCCCGACGAGAAGGACCGCGGGCTGCGGCAGTTCCCAGCTGTTCGTACCAGTCACTTCGCCGATCCAGCCGGCCGGCGGGGGCGATGGGCGATTTTCCGGCTGGAAGCTGATGTTCAGCAAACGGGCAAGGCCATTGTCGGCATCGGTCGCGACGCGGAACGGCAGGCCATTGCGCTGCTTGATGTCGCGCAGGCGGTCCGGCCGTTGCGGGCTGAGCGCCACCAGTGCGATATTGCGCGCGAGCAGTTCAGGCTGCAATGCCTCCGCATAATAAGGCAAGGCGATGTTGCAGGCGGGGCAGCCGGCAAAGCGGAAGAAGATGAAGAGCGCCGGGCCTTGTGCAGTGAGATTGTCCAGCGTCACCGTTTCGCCGCCGACTTCGGCAAAGGACAAGGGTGGCAATATGTCGCCGGGCTGGGCCACCACCGCCGGATCGAACCGTTCGACCAGCTGGCGGCGCTGGCCGGCATTGGCCTCCAGTTGTGCCGGTGGCCAGTTGCGTTCCCGTTCCGCCTGCAATGCGGCTAACCGATCCTTGAGCGTCTGGGTGAGTAGTGTCGCCATCATGATCTCCTTGGGTCGGGATCATGATGGCGAGCGGCCTGGATCATCGCCAATGAGAGTTAGCGCGCCAGCGACGATGAATTGTCATAGGTTCACGCGGCATCGCGCCGGGCGGGGATGGCTTGATGGCGGTTTTCCGGGATAGGAAGCCCCAGATTGCCGCGCAGCGTATCCGCCTCATACTCCCTGCGGAACAGGCCGCGTTGCTGGAGGATCGGCACCACTTCATCGACGAAGCGCCGGAACTGTTCCGGATGGCCAAGATGGACGTTGAGGCCGTCGAGCGCGCGCCCTTCGAACCAGCGCTGAATTTCGTTCGCGACCGTTTCGGCTGATCCCACGAAGGGACTGCCGCGTCCGATCCGCGCGCGCTCCACGACTTGCCGCAGGGTCAGCCCTTGTTCGACAGCATGATCCGTTATTGCCTTTGCATGGGTGAAGAAGCTGTTCTTCGCGGATTCCAGCGCTTGTACCGGGAAGGGCGCGTCGGGATCATATTGGCGGAAATCATGCCAGCCGAAGGGGCGGCCAAATTCGGCCAGCGCCTGATCGAAGCTCTGGTCGAGCTCGCGATAGCGGCGCTGGAGTTGCTGTGCCTCTTCGTCCGTATCGCCGACATAGACAAAGAAGCCGGGCAGGATGACGATTTCGTCCGGGTTGCGGCCCTGCCGTGCGGCGCGCCCTTTGAGGTCGGCATAAAAGGCTTGCCCCTGTTCGATCGTCGCGGCATGGGTGAAGATGGCGTCGGCGATGGTGGCGCCCAGATCGCGGCCCTGATCGCTGTCGCCCGCCTGAAAGATCACCGGTTCGCCCTGCGGCGAGCGCTGAAGGTTGAGCGGACCGACGACCTGGAAGAATTCGCCCTTGTGGTCCAGCCGGTGCAGCCTGTCGGGATCGAGGAACTGGCCGGTCGCGCGGTCGCGGACCAGAGCCCCCTCCTCCCAGCTCGACCAGAGGCCGCGCGCAACGTCAAGAAATTCGACCGCGCGGCGATAGCGGGTGTCATAGTCGAAATGCTCCGGCCGGCTGAAATTGCCGGCCGTGCCCGCATCGCCGCTGGTAACCACGTTCCAGCCGGCACGCCCCTTGCTGATGAGATCGAGCGAGGCGAAGCGCCGGGCGAGGTTGAACGGGTCGTTATAGGAAGTGGTGAGCGTGCCGACGAGGCCGATATGCTGCGTCGCCACCGCCAGCGCCGAAAGGAGGGTGAGCGGTTCCAGCCGGTTGAGATAATGGGGCGGCGAATTGGCGGTGATGAACTGGCTGTCGACGATGAAGACGAGGTCGAACTTCGCCGCCTCCGCTTGCCGGACGACATCGATATACCAGTCGATGCTGACGCTGGCGTCAAGCGGGATGTCCGTGTCGAGCCAGCGATTGCTGTCGCCGGGGCCGCCAACGCCGGTGGGGACGAGGCCGAGCTTGAGTTGGCGCTGGGTCATGATCGCCCCCTTATGCATCGAAGCCGGGGGACTGACGGTTCGCCTTGCGTAAGGCGGCTTCCCAGACGAGATCATAGTGCGCCTTCGCTCCCTCGACCGGCTTGCGGTCCCGGTTCATCTGGCGGCGGACTTCTTCCTGGGCTTCTTCCGGGGCGATCAATATCTTGTCGCGGCCGATCGACAGGCTGCGGACCTGCGCCTTGCAGGCTGCTTCCAGATGATAGATGCCGCTGAATGCCTCGCCGGGGGTCGCGCCCAGCGCCAGCGTGCCATGATTGCGCAGCAGCATGATCTTCGTGTCGCCCAGGTCCGCGACGATCCGTTCCCGCTCGTCCAGATTGAGCGCCACGCCTTCATAGTCGTGATAGGACAGGCGCGGGATCAGGGCGAGCGCGCGCTGGTTGAGGGGCAGTAACCCTTCGGCATGAGCGGAGACGGCCACGCCATCGGCGCTGTGGAAATGGGCGATATAATGGGCGTCGTCGCGTGCGCCATGGATCGCCGAGTGGATCACATAGCCGGCATAGTTGATGCCATAATCACGCTCGCCAATGACATGGCCGTCCAGGTCGACCTTCACCAGGCTGGACGCGGTAATTTCATCGAACATCAGCCCGAACGGGTTGATGAGGAAATGCTGGTCCGGCCCCGGCACGCGGGCGGATATATGGGTATAGATGAAATCGTCCCAGCCATAGAGGGCCGAGAGGCGATAGAAGGCGGCAAGATCGACGCGGACCTTCCATTCCGCTTCGCTGATGCCGGAGGCGCGAAAACGATCGTCTTTCAGGATTACATTGGTGGTGGGGGCCATGGGAATGCTCCTTTGCGGGCAAATCTAGGGCGGCAGCGCAGGGCCGCCCAATGAGAATGTCTGATGGATGGGTGAGCAGCGCTCATGTCGGGAACACGCCCGGATCGACGATCTGCGCCACATCGACATGGACAGGCAGTTCACCATCGGCGTGGAAGCGATCGACCACCCGTTGCAGTGGCGCAATGACAGCGGCATCCGGCGCGATCAGGGCAGGATTCTGGCGGTCCACGATCAGCTTCGCCAGCTTCGGGTCCACGCCTGTCGCCTTGGCGAAGACGCCGGCATAGATATCGGGATGTGCCTGCGCCCATTGGCTAGCGGTGCGGAAACGGGCGAGCACGTCCTTCAACGCAGCGCATTTGGCCGGATCGTCCAGCGCAGCCTGCGATGCGGCGATCAGAGTGAGCCCGGTATTGATCCCCTGCCCGTCGCGCAGTACCCGTGCGCCACGTGCTTCCGCCGCGATCTGATAGGTGCCGAAGGTCGCCCAGGCCTCGATCCGCCCCGCAGCGAAGGCAGCGGCGGCGTCATTGGGCAGCATGAAGCCGATATCCACCGCCTTGCGATCGACCTTCGCTTCCTTGAGTGCTTCGAGCAGAAGATAATGGGAGATGCTGCCGCGCGCGCTCGACACGATGACACGGTGGCCGGCCAGATCGGCGACATTGCGGATTGGCGATCCGGGCGGCACGATGATGGCAATGTCGCGGGTGGAGGAAAGCGATCCGGCGATCACCTTGAGCGGGGCACCGGCTGCTGCTGCCAGCACCACCGGCAGGTCGCCGGCCGGCGCGGTATCGACCGCCCCGGCGTTCAGCGCCTCCAGCAAGGGCGCGGCACCGACGAAATTGGCCCATTCCACATCATAGGCAAGATTGCCCATGGCGCCCGCCGCCTCTGCCTTCGACTGGAGGAGATGGACCTGATCGCCGAGCACCAGCTTCGTGCGGCCGCCCTTCCCGGCCCCACCGCAGGCGGTGAGGCCGAGCGCGGCGGCGCCGGCGAGGAAAGTGCGTCGATCAGAAAGCAAGAGCGATCCGCCCATAATAATAGCCGCCCGCGGGGTTGAAGGGCGACGGGCCATAATAGCCCTGCCCGGTCTGGGGATTGCCCGGCCCGTTCTTTTCGGGGCGAACGTCGAACAGGTTGGTGGCGCCGACCGACAGCGTCGCGAAGTCGGTGACCTTCGCGCTGATGCTGGCGTCGGTAATCAGCTTCGCGCCGAAATAGCGATCGTCGCCCGCCGCCGTGCGCTGCGTATATTTGCCGTAGCGGGTGTTGGTGATGCTGAGGCCGAAAATACCCTTCGACCAGTTGAGCGTGCTGACCAGCTTGGTTCGGGGCTGGAGCACTTCCAGTTCGCCAATCTTGTCGCCGCCGAAGAACACCGAGCCGGCGCCGAGCAGGCTGTTGCCATTGGCGTCGAACAATTGCGAAGGCGTGGCGACCACGTCGGTCACCTTGGTCTTCGAATAGTTAAAGGCGAAAGTGAGGCCGAGCTTGCCGAAATCGCCAAGGCCGGTCGAATAGTCGGCGACGAGATCGAAGCCCTTGGTTTCGGTATCGGCGGCGTTGATGAAATATTCCGCCTGCTCGACATCGGACAGGCCGTTGGCAGCAAGGATGGCGGAAATGCCGGTACCGAACAGGCGGCCGGTCCGTTCGACCCGATCCTTGATCTTGATATAATAGCCGTCCAGCGTGATCGACAGCGACGGCAAGGGCGTGAAGACGAAGCCAAGACCGGCATTCCAGGTCTTTTCCGCCTTGAGCGGTTTGGCGCCGAGCAATTGTCCGACGGTGGAGTTGGCCGTCACCAGTTTGGCGACGGTCGGGCGCAGTTCGGTCTGGCCGGTTTCGGCGTTGAAGAAGGAGGATGTGCGCCCGTCCGTCTGGGCATAGCCGATCTGGGTCAGTGATGGCGCACGGAAGCCGGTGCCGACCGTGCCGCGAATGGCGAGCGCCGGGCTGATTTCATAACGGCTGTTGAGTTTCAGGCCGATCGGGCTGCCAGACCCGTCGCTATAATGTTCGGCCCGCAACGCCGCGCCGATATACCAGGCGTCGGTGGGATTGAGGCCAAGGTCGATATAACCGGCATAGACTTTCCGGCTGATGTCGGCTTCGTCGGCCGGCGACAGGACGATCGCGCCCTGCACCACCGGGGACGCGACGCGGCCGACATTCCAGTCATATTGCTGGTCGCCGGGCTGGAAGGTGTAGGTCGCAGGTTCGTAGGCGAGCGGATCGCCGGCGAAGGTGCGGAAGCGATCGAGCCGATATTCGCCGCCGATCGACACTTGCAGCGGCTTGGCGAAACCGATGTCGAATTCGCGATGCAGGTCGACATTATGGGTCCATTGGCGAAATTCGAAATTGGCGAGATTGGGCCAGTAAGTCGGGCTGTCCGGACCCAGCGACGGGCGGATCGACAGCTTCGAATATTGGCGGCTGGCGTTGCGGCCGAAGGAGGAGGAGACGTCATAGTCCCAGCCGATCAATGTGCCACGCAGACCGCCGACGAACTGGAAATCCGTCTCATCAATATTGTTGAGCGGATAATAGCCATCCGGGAAGAGCGCGGTGAAATTGGCGGTGCTGTTGGGGCGGCGGAAGTTGTTGCCGATCTGCGCGTCCCGCTCGCCATAGGTGCCGAAGCTGTAGAGGGTGGCGCTGTCCGTCACCGGCAATTCGGCATTGTAGCTGAGGTTGAACGCCTTGATCTGCGGGTCGCCATTATGAGCGCCGTCGCGGTTCCATTCGGCGTTGCGCGTATTGGCTTCAGCGATGTTCGCTTCCACCTGCTCACGGGTCAGGCCGCTAGACGCTACCACCTGATCGATGGTGCGGCCGGCGGGCAGGCCGTAGAGATTGGTGTCGGTCGCAGCCAGGTTCCACCAGGCGCCACCGCGCTTGCGGATGTCACCCGCGATCGACAGGAAACCGCCATTATCGCCGATCTTCGTGCCGTAGCGGATCGTGCCCTTCCAACTGTCCGGCTTGCCATTGGCCGAATAGAGCGTGCCATAGGTGAAGTCGCCGCTCAGCCCCTCCTTCTGCGCCAGTTGGATGTTGATGACGCCGGCGACCGCATCGGTGCCATATTGGGCAGCGGCGCTGTCCTTCAGCACCTCGATCCGGTCGATCGCGCTGGTCGGGATCAGGTCCACATCGACCGGGTTGGCGCCCGATGTGTCAGTGGTGGAATTGTTGAGGAAGGCGCCGTTATGGCGGCGCTTTCCGTTGACCAGAACCAGCGTATAGGCCGGGGCCAGACCGCGATTGGTGACGGGGCGGCCGATGGAAAAGACGCCGGCATGGGTCGATCCGAAATTGAGCGAGGGCAACAGTTTCGACAGCGCCTCGCCAAATTCCGCTGCGCCGGTCGCCTGCAACTTGTCCGCGCCGACCACGTCGATCGGCGCGGGGCTTTCGGCGATAGTGCGTGGCGCGCCACGGACGCCGGTGACGATGATCGTCCCGGCATCGGCAGCAGCTTCGTCGGGGCTGCTGACAGCCTGCGCCGACGCCGTTGAGACAGCGAGTGCGACAGCTGTAAGGGCCGAGGTTGCGAGATAATATGCGCTATTCTTCATGGATATTCCCCCAGATCAGACTTGGGGACCTCTCTATTTTCTACAATTTTGATTGAGAAATGAGTTTGAGGCTAGCCACATGATTTTCCTTAAACTTTAGATTATCTTGGCGGGCACCAAGTCCCTGTTTCAGCGCGGTCGGGCGAAGCTGGTGTCGAAAGCCTGCGCGACGTCGCGCTTGCCGTCGGTCAGGCCTGCTTTCCGGAAGCGGGCGGTGATCGCCTGTTCATGCGCGATGATCTTCGCGTCGATCGGCTGCGACACTCGATTGTTGCGGTCGAAGCTGGCACGGGCGATGTCGAGCGGCAGCCCGGTTTCCGTTGAGAGAACCTGTGCGAACTCGTCGGGATGGGCGCGTGCCCAGGCAACCGCCTTCGCCTCCCGCTGGAGAAAGTCCGCCAGCAGCGCGCGTTTCGGGCCGATGCTGTCGGCATGGGCGATGTCAATATAGAGCGGCAGGCCATAATCCTTCGCATCGACGATAGCGCGCGCGCCCTCCTTGACCGCAACATTGGTATAAGGCGTCCAGATCGCCCAGGCGTCGATCGCGCCGCTGTCGAACGCGGCCTTGGCGTCGCCGGGCGGCAGGAAGGTGACGCGCACCTTATCGGCCGGGATATGGGCGCGCTCCAGCGCCTGAAGCAGCAGATGATGGCCGATCGACCCGCGCGTCGTGGCGACCGACCTGCCGACCAGATCCTGTGCACTCTTCAGCGGCGACCCGTTCTTGACGAGGATGGCGAGCGCCTCCCCGGCCTGTTGCGCGGGCGCCTGCACCGCGATCGCCTTGACCGGGCTGCCGCTTTGATAGGCGAAGATGAAGGGCGCGTCGGCGGCGAGGCCAAGATCCGCCGCGCCGCCGCCGACCGCTTCGAGCAGGGGCTGGGCTGCGGGAAATTCCGACCATTCGACCGTGTAGGGCGCACCGTTCAGCACGCCCGATGCGATCATCATGGATTTGACCTGCCCCTTCTGGTTGGCGACCCGCAAGACCTTGTCATCATGCCCCTTAAAGGTCGCGGCGGCGAGCCCAAGGCCCGCCACCGCGATCAGGGACGCCGACAGGATGACGACGTTTTTCTTAGCCATGGATCAGCCCGCCAGTGCGAGGCCGGATGCCTCACGCTCGGCCACCTTGCGGCGCACGACGGGTAGCAATTCGCGGCCGTAGAGGATGGAATCGCCCAGCGGGTCAAAACCGCGGATCAGGAAGTGGTCGATGCCGATATCATAATAATCGAGCATGGCGTCGGCGACCTGTTCGGGCGTACCGACCAAACCGGTGCTGTTGCCGGCCGCGCCGGTCAGGGCAGCCACGCCGGTCCACAGGCGCTTGTCCTGCCGGTTGCTGCTGGCCGTGTCGAGCAGGCGCAGCGACCCGGCATTGGGCGGACGGTGGTCCGTGAGCGGCAGCCCGGCGGCGATGCGGTTTTCGCGGACCTGCTCCTCGATCTCCGCCGCGCGTTTCCAGGCGGCTTCCTCCGTATCGGCGATCACTGGACGCAGCGAAAGCGAGAAGCCGGGGTCACGGCCATAACGCGCCGCCGATTTGCGTACCGCGCGCACCGTGTCCTGCACCGCTTCGAGCGTTTCGCCCCACAGCGCATAGACATCGGCATGGCGGCCAGCGACATCGATCGCTTCATCCGACGATCCACCGAAAAAGACCGGCAAATTGTCGGGCTTGATCGCGCTGAAAGCCTGACGAATGTCGTAGAACTTGCCCTGATGGTCGAAGGGCGTCGAGGCAGTCCATTCCTGGCGGAGGATCGTTAGATATTCGTCGGTACGGCTGTAGCGTTCCGCTTTCACCGTCCGGGTGTCGCCGTCGCGCGCCATTTCCTCGTCCGCGCCGCCCGTGATGATGTGAACGGCGACCCGGCCGCCCGACAGTTGATCCAGCGTCGCCAGTTGGCGCGCTGCCACGGTCGGCTGGGTGAAGCCGGGGCGATGGGCGACAAGGAAGCCGAGCTTGGTGGTGATAGCGGCGGCATGGGCCGCGACGATCTGGCTTTCCGGGCTGTTTGAGCCGAAGGGGATGAGGACGCGGTCGAAGCCGCCCTCTTCCTGTGCCCTGGCCGCCGCGTTGACATAGTCGGTGTCGAGCGCGCGGCTGCGCACTGCCGATTGCGTTTCGGACCCGTTGTTGAAGCCGATATAGCCGATGAACCTGACGCTCATGCTTGCTCTCCTAATCTTTAAATGACGGTGAAGCCGTGGGTGCCGTCGCGCTCCAACTGGGCGACGAGGCCATATTCCCAGTCGAGATAGGCCTGCATGGCGGCGGCCTTGTTGTCGGTGCCTTCATAGGGGCGTTTGTAGCGGCCCTCCGGCCCGCGCGGAGATGGCGCGCCGTCCGGGCCGGTTTCCAGCGGGACGGCCGACCAGTCTATGTCGAGGATCGACACGTCCCAGCCGAGTTGCGCCAGCCAGGAGGCGGTCATCGCCGCGCGCACGCCAGTCGGGTCGGTCACGACGATGCGGGCGCCGCGCACCGGGGCGTTATGGTCGGTTTCCTGCACCAACTGACCGCCCTGCGCATTACGGAAGCCGGGCAGATGGCCGCTTTCATATTCGCGCGGTTGGCGGACATCATAGAGGTACAGGGTGCGGGCGGTGTCGGCCTTGAACGCTTCCAGTTCTGCCCAGCCGATCCGCTTGACTCCGGCGCGATAGGCGACGTCCCGGGCATGGACGTCGGCTTCAGCGATGGCAGCGTCGTCCACTTCCGGCGCGGCACGGGTCTGGCCGGTTTCCAGATCCTGCCCGGCCAGCGTCCAGCCGATCGTGCCGTTGCGCAGCGCGAACACCTTGTTCGGGACGCCGGCATTGACAAGCGACTGGGCGCCGATGATCGAGCGAGTGCGGCCGGCGCAATTGACGATGATGGTGGTGTCGGGATCGGGCGCGATGGTGCGCGCGCGCAGCGCCAGTTCGGCGCCGGGGACGCTGGTGCCAGTCGGGATGCTCATCGTGTTATATTCGTCGTAGCGGCGCGCATCGACGATACGAATGTCCGCCTTTTCGCGGATCAGCGCCTGCACTTCCTCGGCCGCCAGGCTGGGGGTATGGCGGCGATGTTCGACCAGTTCGCCGAATGCCTTGGAGTAGCTGTTGACGTCCTCGAACAGTTCATAGCCCGCGTCGCGCCAGGCCGACAGGCCGCCTTCCAGTTCGCGCACATCGGTATAGCCGAGCGCTTCCAGACGGACAGCCGCCTTGTGCGCCAGCCCTTCGCCATCGTCATAGACGATGATCGGCGTGGCAAGGCGCGGGAGACGCCAATGTGCTTCCTCATCGATGCGGCGCAACGGGATCTGTGCGGCGAAGAGCGGGTGCCCCTGCGCGAACTCATGCTCCTCGCGCACGTCGATGATGGCGATTTCGCTGCCCACCAGCAGGGCGTGGCGGATATCCTGCGGCGTGGCGGTCTGGATCTTGTCCAAAATTTCGATGGTCATGATGTTTTCGATCTGTCCCAGAGGTTGGGGATCACGCGGTTGGCGTAACCCGAAATGAAGGTCTTGGCCGTGCCGTCGAGGGCGTAGGTGGCGCGCTCGACCGCGCCGATATTGGCGCCGTAAACATGGATGCTGATGGAGGGTCGGTCGGTGAGGCCGTTGGTGACGCGATGGATGTCGCCGATGCGGGGGGAGACGGCGTCCACCTCCCCCTCGTGCAGCAGTTCCTCACCCTCATCCACCAGCGCGCCGGTCGGCAGGCGGCGGAACCGTTCCACCCTTTCCACACCGCGCAACATGCCGACCAGGCCCCAGACGCTATGGTCATGGATCGGCGTGGACTGGCCCGGCCCCCATACGAAGCTGACAACGCTGAACCGCTCGCGACTGTCACAATGGAGCAGATATTGCTGGTAGCGGTCGGGATCGGGCTGGGCGAATTCCTCCGGCAGCCAGTCGTCGGTGGCGATCAGGCGGCTGAACAGCGCGCGGCCGCTCTCCAGTATCGCCTGCTCGTCACGCGTGGCGGCCAGCAGGTCTGCAAAGGCGGTAATGAAACCGCGCAGGCGCCTAGTGTTGGGTGCCGCCACCGGCCGATCCAGGATAGCCTGCGCGTTCATTCGGCGGCGACCGCGAATGGCACGACGCCCTCGCCATGATCGTCGCCGCCAAGGTGCGAGAGCAGCTTTTCGCGCAAGCGGCCGGCGAAGCTGGCGCGTTCCCCGCGCGGGGCGGTGATGCGTTCTTCCGCGACGATGCGGCCCTTGTCCAGCACCAGCACCCGGTCGGCGAGCGCGATCGCTTCCTCGACATCATGGGTGACGATGAGGACAGCGGGCTTGTGCGTGCGCCACAGCGACAGGACGAGGTCATGCATCCGATAGCGGGTCAGTGCGTCGAGCGCGGCGAAGGGTTCGTCCAGCAGCAGCAGCTTGGGTTCGCGCACCAGCGCGCGGGCCAGCGCCACGCGCTGCGCTTCGCCGCCGGAGAGGGTGAGCGGCCAAGCATCTAGGCGATGGCCGAGGCCCACTTCCTTGAGCGCCGCTTCGGCACGATCGCGGCCATTATTGCCCTTGAGGCCCAGCGACACATTCTTCCAGACCGGTTTCCACGGCAGCAACCGGGCATCCTGGAACACCACGGCGCGGGAGCCGGGGACTTCCACATCCTGTCCGCACACTTCATCGAGGCCGGCCAGCGTACGCAGCAGCGTGGTCTTGCCCGAACCGGAGCGGCCCAGCAGGGCGATGAACTCACCCGGCGCGATGTCGAGGTCCAGGCCGTCGATGATGATATTGGCGCCGAAGCGGCGGGTGAAGCCGCGCAGACGGACGACGGGATCAGGATGGGGTTGATGCGCGGCACTCTCCAGCGCCGAGAAACCGAGGCGAGCGTCCATGCTTATTGCTCCACTATGCTGGGGCGCCAGATAAGGGCGCGGGCTTCGATGGCACGGACCAGCCAGTCGGCGCCAAGGCCGAGAATGGCGTAGACCATGAGGCAGACGACGATGATGTCGGTCCGCATGAAATCGCGGGCATTGTTGATGAGATAGCCAAGGCCGGCGGAGGCATTAATCTGTTCCGCGACCACCAGCACCAGGATCGACACCGACAGCGCATAGCGCAGGCCGACCAGCAGTTGCGGCAGGGCCGAGGGCAGGACGACATGCCAGATCTGATCCCAGCGGCTGAGGCCGAAGCTCTTCGCCGCATCGAGCAGGCGCAGGTCGACGCTGCGGATGCCGCTGTAGAGGTTGAGATAGACGGGAAAGATGGTGCCAAAGGCGATCAATGCGACCTTGGGCGTTTCGCCGATACCGAACCAGACGATGAAGAGCGGGGTGAGCGCCAGCGCGGGAATGGTGCGCTTGATCTGCATGAGCGGATCGACCGCCAGTTCGCCCGAGCGGGACAGGCCGGCGATCAGGCCGAGTGCGAGGCCGAGGCTGACGCCGATGAACAGGCCGATCGCGACACGGGCGAAGGATACCAGCAGATTGGACGGCAGTTCGCCGGAAATCACCATTTCGAGCAAGGTGCCGATTACGGCGGAGGGCGCCGCCAGCGTCCGCTCCGGGATCAGGCCGCTGCGTGAGCCAGCCTCCCACAGCAGCAGCAGGAGGACCGGTGACAGCCAGCGACCGCCAAAGCGCGAAAGGGAGAAAGGCCGGGACGTCGATGCCGACCGCCCCCGCGCTGCCTGTGATATATCATTGATCGTCAGAACTGCCATGTCCGGGCCTTTTGTGAAGTCCCGGCAAGCCCAACATGAATTGTCTACCTATTCAATTAAGTTTTTATTGGCCGACCTATCAGCATCCGTCATAGATGGCATTTCATCGCCCCTACGAGGCGGACGAGCGCGGTTATTGGCGGTTTTCCGTCCAGCGCTCGTTTTGGCCAAGTTTTTTCTGGGCCGTTTAAATCTCTACTATTTTGATTGATATATAAGCATCAGCGATAAGGGCTTGTCCGTTTCCGGCGTCGGATCGGCTCCTCCGCTTCCCGTAATCAGAGAGGTTTATCGTGCCGGTCAATCTGCCGACCAACTTGCTGCGCAGCTTCGTCGCCATCGTCGACACCGGGTCGATGCTGAATGCGTCGGAACAGGTGTTCGTAACCCAGTCCGCCCTCAGCCTTCAGATCAAGCGGCTGGAGGAACTGGTGCAGCAGACGCTGTTCCTGCGTGAAGGGCGTCGACTCAACCTCACCGCGGCGGGCACCGTATTGCTCGATTACGCGCGACGGGTGCTGCTGCTGCATGACGAGGCGGTCGCGGCCGTGAGCGCCGGGCGCTTTGCCGGGCCGGCGCGGATCGGCATGGTGCAGGATTTTGCCGACACGCTGCTTTCGGGCCTGCTGTCGCGCTTTGCCGAACTGCATCCCGACGCGCAAATCTATGCGCGCGTAGCCGGCACGGCGGAGTTGCAAAGCCTGCTGGAACGGCGGGAGCTGGACATAGTGCTGGGCTTTGCCGCGCCGAATGATGCCCATGCCGTGACCGTCGCGCCAATGAGCTGGTATGGCGACGTCCATCTGGTCGATCGCGCGGTCATTCCACTGGCGGTGCTGGAAGAGCCATGCCGGTTCCGCGAGGCAGCGATCCGGTCGCTGGAGGATGCCGGGCTGCAATGGCGGATCGCGGTGGAGACACCCAATCTGGCGACGCTGAAAGCGGCCGTGGGCGCAGGGCTGGGCGTCACATGCCGGACGCATCTGTTTCTGGAAGACAGTCAGGCGCTGGAGCATGAGCGACTGCCGCAACTGCCGCGCGTGGCGGCGATCCTGCGGTCGGGCGACAAGCTGGACAAGGCCGCGAGCCGGCTGGCCGAACTGGCGCGGGAGACAGTTGGCGCGCTCTGACAGCAGATAGGAGGCGGCGGGCGATCCGCCGCCTACTGGTTTTCAATAGCCACGCGCAGGATCGACAATGTCGCTGGGCGCTTCGCCCCGGACGAAGCGGGAAATATCGTCGCGGACCTTTTCCAGCAGACGATGACGCACCAGCGTATGATTGCTCGACACATGCGGCGTCAGGCGGACGCGCGGATGGGTGTAGAGCGGATGGCCCTCAGGCAGCGGTTCCGGGTCGGTGACGTCCAGCGTCGCGAAGCCGGGACCGCCCTCCCCGTCCAGCGCACGAATCAGCGCATCCTGGTCGATCACCGATCCGCGCGCGACGTTGATGATATGGGCACCGGGTTTCACCTTCGCGAGTAGATCCACGTTGAACAAATGGCGTGTCTGCGGCGTGGCCGGCACAGCAATGATGATATGATCGGCGCGCGATACGAGCGTGTCGATATCGCCGACATGCTCGACGCCGCTGATGCCCGATTGCGCACCCGTGCGGCGCAGACCGACGACCTGCGCGCCCAGCGCCAGACCACGTTTCGCCACAGCCTGACCGATCGCGCCCAGACCGACGATGCCGATCGTCGTACCCGATACCCGGCCGAGCGGCACATTGATCCATTGCGCGCGCGACCGGGCGGTGATCCCTTCGAGATTCTTGGCATGGGAATAGATGGCGGCGATGACATAGTCGGCGATCTCATCCGATGCGACGCCCCGGCCGCAGGTGACCAGCGGTGCATCGAGCAACCATTGCGGATAGAAGTCGATGCCGGCTGACGCGCTGTAGACCCACTTCAGTCGCCCCGGCCAGACGGGTGGGCGCTGGATCGATGGTTGCCGCCATGATAGCGACGGGCGCACCAGCAGGACGTCGGCTTCGGCTGCGGCAGTCCATGGCTCCTCGTCCGCCACGTCGATCAGGATCGGGGCGATCGGATGCTGGCTGAGGCCCTTGTTGAAAGTGGCGTCCAACTGGCTGGCGATGATGAGCGACATGTCAGTTCCCAAGCGCCGCCCGGCCGGCGGCGATCAATATGGTGTCGGTCTGGGGCGAGTGGATGCGGCTGCACAGCACGTCGCGATAATGGCGTTCGAGCGGATTCTTCCGGCTGATGCCGGGATTGCCGGTGAGTTCGAGGCCGATCTCCACCGCGCGGATGGCGTTGGCGGTGGCAAGATATTTGATATTGTTGACTTCCACGGCGCTTAGCCGATCGCCGGCTTCATGGCGGGCGGCAGCATCGCGGATCAGCGTGCGGTTGACCTGCAGCAACGCCTCTATCTCGCCGAATTTTTCCTGCACGCGCGGCAGGGTAGCAAGCGAGGCGCCCAGGTTGGTGGGCACGCGATCGTTGAGATAGCCGCGCAGCCAGTCGCGTGCCGCCCGCGCAACGCCGTCATAGATGGTCGAGATGGCCAGCGCGTTCCAGATGGCGAGGCCGGGGTCACCTGCGCCCGCCGCCCATTGCTCGGGCGGACGAATATCGACCGCATGATCGAGCGGGATTGGCGTATCTGTGAAATGCACCGCATGGCTGACCGTCGCGCGCATGCCCAGATGGTCCCATGCGGGTTCGATATCGATGCCGGCGCTGTCGGCGCGCACCAGGAAGTTGCCGACGCGCGGCTCCGACTCGTCCGTCTTCGCCCAGACCGAGAACCAGTCGAGCCCGGTCGAGCCGGTGGAATAGATTTTCGTGCCGGTGAGCGCCCAGCCGTCAGCGGTGCGCCGCGCGATCGTCGCGGGCAGGCCGCCACGAACGGGCGTGCCCAGTTCCGGCTCCACCCGCAGGCCGCCGATCAGGCCTCGACCGGCGACGGCATCGCGCGCCAGTCGCGCGAAGATCGCTTGCGGCCAGGTGCGCGCGCGGGTCGGCGTGGCGTGGTAATGATAGGTCATGAAGAGGATCAGCGCGGTCGAGGGATCGCCCTTCGCCACGGCGCCCAGCACCCGGATCGCCTCGACCAGGCCGGCGCCACGGCCGCCGAGGTCGCGCGGGACGGTCAGGCCGATCAGCCCTTCGCTCGCCAGATAATCGAAACCGGCGCGGGGAAATTCGCCGCTGCGATCATAATGCTCCGCCGTTTCGGCAAGGCGCCGCGTCAGCCGATCCAACTGGTCTGCGCTGATGGGGCCGGCTGGCTGGAACGACGCTTCGTCCTGCTGAAGTGCCTGTGTGGCCATGATGGGTCAGCCTCTTTTGGGAAGGACAGGGTTGAAGCGCGCGTCCCAGAGCGGGCGCACATCGACCGCCTTGGGCAACAGCTTCTGCCGATAGAAAAGATCCGCGACCTGTTGCTGCGAGGCGATTGCCGCGTCCGTCACAGGGCGCAGTTCATAGCTGGCGCTCTTGCGCCTGAACTGATCGAGCACATAGTCGCGGGGCACGCCGATATCCTGCGCGATGACGGCCGCCCATTGATCCTGATGCGATGCTGCCCAGCCATAGGCTTTCTGCACAAGTGCCAGATAGTCGCCGATCAGCTTTGCCTTTTCGGGGTCGGCCAGTGCATCGACATGGGCGGACACCAGATAATTGCCCGACAATATGCCATAGGCCGTCCTGAGGATGCGCGCGCCTTCCGTCGCAATGGCGCGCTGGATCGGGAAGCCATAGATTGCCCAGGCGTCGAGCGCGCCCTGGGAGAAAGCCGCCGCGCCGTCCGACACACCCATCGCCACGGGCGTGATGTCGTCCCAGCCGAGGCCGACCTCCTCCAGCATGCGGATGAGGAAATATTGGGATGTGGTGGCACGGACATAGCCGACGCGCTTGCCTTTCAAATCGGCGATGCTCTTCGCCTTCGAACCCTTGGGCAGCAACACGACCTGATTGTTGACGTCGCCATGGGCGACGGCGATCTGGCGGAAGCTCTGGATGGTGGAGGCGGCCGCGAAGATGGGCGGAATCTCGCTCATCCCGCCATAGTCGAGCGAGCCGCCGTTCAGCGCCTCTACCACCAGATGACCGGACTGGAACTCGCTATAGGCAAGGTCAAAACCCTCGGGCACGATACCGGCCGCCTTGAACAGCAGCCGCGTATCCCCCTCCCCCTTGCCGGTGATGGAGACGCGCAATTTCGGGCGCCCGCCCGTAGCCGCGCTGCATCCGGTCAGGATCAGGCAGGAGGCCGTGCCGATAAAAGCACGGCGGGACAGCGGATCAACGGCCATGCACGCCATCGCCCGCTGCCTCTACCCGCCGTTCGAACAGGACGACATCGGGGTCGCGCAGGAATTCCCGGCGGGCGGCCTCGCGCAGGCGCGCCCATCGCCGGGCCAGAGAACGCAACAGGGTCATGATCGTCCTTTCTTCGGAGGCAGATGGACTTTATCTATTTTATCAGTAGAGATAAGTCCCACAAGCAATGCTGGCGGACCCATTAGAAATGCTTGATTCATGCTGAAGGTCGACCATGTCGCCATTATCGGGGGCGGATTCAGCGGCGTGCTGCTGGCGATCAACCTGCTGCGCCATGGCGATGTACGGGTAACGCTGGTGGAGCGCCGGCCCGATCGGCTGGGCCGTGGCCTTGCCTATGGCGCGGCGCAGGCCGACCATATCCTCAATGTCCGTGCCGCCAATATGAGCGCGCTGCCCGACCAGCCCGGTCATTTCGCACTTTGGCTGGCGGAGCAGGGGCTAGGCCAGGAAGGCAGCTTTGCGACCCGACGCGCCTATGGCACCTATCTGTGCGCGATGCTGGACGAGACGCGGGCCGCGGCCGGCGACCGCTTTGCAGTTGTCAGTGATGAGGCCGTCGATCTGGTCTTGCGCGATGATGGCGCCTTCGTTGCGTTGCGATCCGGCGACGTGCTGGAAGCGGACGCCGCCGTGATCGCGCCGGGCAATCTGCCGCCACATGATCTGCCCGCCTTTGTCGGGCTGGACCGTCCCGTCTATATCAACGATCCCTGGGCGGCAGACATTGCCGCCGGTCTTGAGGCGGATGATGTGCTGCTGTTGCTGGGGAGCGGCCTGACCGCCGTGGATTGCGCGCTGAGCCTGGACAGTGCGGGCTACAAGGGACGGATCATCGCCCTGTCCCGCCGTGGCCTTGCTCCGCAGGCGCATGCCCCTGCCCCGCCCTACGCCGCGCGACGGGAGCGTCCGGCTGCTCCCGCTTCCGCTCTTGTCCGATCGGTAAGAGATAGGGCGGCAGAGATTGGCTGGCGCAATGCGGTGGACGAGTTGCGCCCCTTCACCCCTGACATGTGGCGCGCCGCCAGCGCCAGCGAGCGCAGCCGATTCCTGCGCCATTTGCGGCCCTATTGGGATGTGCATCGCCACCGCATCGCACCCGCTGTGGCGGAAAGACTGGATGGGCTGCGTGCGCAGGGTCGGCTGGATGTGCGGGCCGCGAAGGTGGCGACGGCGACGCCGGATGCTGATGGACTGCTGATCGGTTTGCGAGCGCGAGGGGCTGCTGCAAGCGAGACATTGAAGGTAGCGCGCGTGGTCAATTGCACCGGGCCGTTGGGTGACCTGCGGCGGGTGAGCGATCCGCTGCTCCGTAACCTGTTTGATCGAGGCGATATCAGACCCGACCCGCTGGCAATCGGCATCGACGTCGACCGCCAGTGCCGCGCCATCGCATTTCATGGCGATGCACAGGCCCGGCTCCATATCGTCGGCCCCATGACGCGCGGCGCGCATTGGGAAATCGTCGCTGTGCCCGATATCCGGCGACAGGTCTGGACGCTGGCGCGCGAACTGACCAGCGCGCATTGGGTGGAAGCCGAAGGGCTTTAATATTTGTCCAAATCATAAATGATCGAACAGTCCGCGTTGGTTCGTGAAAATGCGCGCGCCTATTCCATGACCTTCAACTCTTCATGGAAAGGACGCTCCATGGCCCAACAGCGGCATATCAAGCTCGGCTTCATCCTGCATGGCGTGGGGCGCACCTGGAATGACTGGCGACACCCGGATCGGGACAGCAATGCCAGCACCAGTCTGTCCCAGTATCAGAGGCAGGCCGCTACGGCCGAACGCGGCAAGTTCGACTTCCTGTTCGTGGCCGACAGCCTCTCGATCAACGAAAAGTCCAGCCCGCATTATCTCAATCGCTTCGAGCCGATCACGATCCTGTCCGCACTTGCGGCCACCACGTCGCGCATCGGCCTGGTCGCCACGCTGACGGTCAGCTATTCCGAACCCTTCAACGTCGCGCGTCAATTCGCCTCGCTCGATCATCTGAGCGGCGGGCGCGCGGGATGGAATGTCGTGACATCGTGGCTGGGCGACACCGCCGCCAATTTCAGCAAGGCCGAACATCCCGCCCATGCGGTGCGATACCGCATCGCCGGCGAATATCTGGATGTGGTGCAGGGCCTGTGGGACAGTTGGGAAAAGGACGCCCATGTCGCCGACAAGGAAAGCGGCCAGTTCATCGATCCTGACAAGCTGCACCGGCTGGATCATAAGGGCGAATTTTTTCAGGTGCGTGGGCCGCTGAACATCAAGCGCACGCCGCAGGGCCAGCCGGTCATCTTTCAGGCAGGCGCTTCGGATGACGGCCGCGCCTTTGCCGCGAAGCGCGCGGAAGTGATCTTCACCCATGCCGCCACGCAGGAGGATGGGCAGGCCTATTATTCCGACGTCAAGGCCCGGGCAAAGGGCTTTGGCCGCGATGCCGACCAACTTTTCATCCTGCCGGGCATCGCGCCGATCGTGGGCGACACGGACGAGGAAGCCGAGGCGCGCTATCATGAACTGGCGGCGCTGGAGTCGATCGACACCGGCCTCGGCTATCTGTCGCGCACCTTCAATGACCATGATTTCCGCCAATATGATCTGGACGCACCCTTCCCCGACGTCGAGCATATCGGCCTCAACAGCCAGCAGAGCGGCACGTTGCGCATATTGGCGGAGGTACGGACGGAGAATTTGACGCTACGCCAGATTGCCGAGCGGCTGGCGACGCCGCGTGGCGCTTTCGTCGGGTCGGCCGAGACGGTCGCCGACCGGTTGCAGGACTGGTTCGAGAGCGGCGCAGCGGACGGGTTTGTTGTGTTCGAGCCGCTGCCGGGACAACTGGACCTTTTCGTGGACAAGGTGATCCCGATCCTTCAGGCGCGCGGCCTGTTCCGCACCGACTATGAGGGCACGACCTTCCGCGAGCATCTGGGCCTGCCAGTGCCGGACAATCGCCATACCGCGGCGCGATCGGCAAAGAGCGCGGCGTAAGCAACAAGAGGCCGGCGCTTTCGATCGCCGGCCTTTCCCCTGTCAGTTGAGCCGCGGGTCCAGCCCGCCCATCAGCACCTTCACCATCGCCGCGGATATCTCCGTTGGCGTCAGTTCACCCTTGGTGTCATACCAACGCGCCGGCCAGTTGAGTGCCCCGGCGAGCGTGAAGGCCGTTATCTTGACGTCAATCGGGGCGATCGAGCCGTCCTCCACCGCTTCGGTCAATATCTGACGCATGGCGACGTCGATCTTCTTCTTGAGCCCGCGATAGCGCGGCAGGCTCTCGCGCGACAACGCCTCTTCCCCGGTGCGCGTCACGCAGATGCCGAAATCGTCCATGTTGATTTCGACATATCGACGCAGGAATTTGACCAGCCGGTCGCGGCCGCTGCCCGGCTCGGACCGTGCCTCATCGGCGGCCTCGAGCAATTGCTCCAGACCGATGGTGACGCACTCCAGCAGCACCTGATCCTTGTTCGCCAGATAATGATAAATAGTGCGCTTCGATATGCCGAGGCTGGCGGCGACATCATCCAGCGATGTCTGGAAAAAGCCTCGTTCGTTGAACATCCGCACGGCTGCACGCAACACGGCTTCGCGCTTTGCCGCCCTGTCCGCTTCTCGCTGCGCCGCATTTCTAAAGGGTGAATTCTGCATGGCCCGACCATTGACAGGAAACCCATGGAAGCGCAATACACTCATGAGTGCAAATTAATCGAATAAGTTTCTTGATTCGATCGAAGCGAGAAGAGGATTGCGGATGGACATGGACGGAGTGGGTGCAATCGTGACCGGCGGGGCGTCGGGCCTGGGCGGCGCCACGGCGGCACGACTGGCCAAGGCCGGCGCCAAGGTAACGATTTTCGACCTGAACGCTGAGTTGGGCACGGCTCATGCCAATGCGATCGGTGCGCGCTTCGTGCAGGTCGATGTCACCGACGAAACCGGCGTGGCGCAGGCGATCGAGGAAGCGGAAGCGCTGAACGGCAAGGCGCGGATATTGGCCAATTGCGCGGGTATCGGCCCGCCGGCCAAGGTCATCAACCGGGATGGTCAGGCCCTCCCCCTGGCCGATTTTTCGAAGATATTGACGGTCAATCTGGTCGGCAGCTTCAATGTTCTGTCCAAATTCGCCGCACGCATCTTTGATGCCGATACGGTCGGCGTCGAGGAACGGGGTGTCATCATCAACACCGCCAGCGTCGCCGCCTTTGACGGGCAGATCGGGCAGGCCGCCTATAGCGCGTCCAAGGCCGGGATCGTCGGCATGACCCTGCCCATCGCCCGCGAATTTGCGCGCTATGGCATTCGCGTCATGACGATCGCGCCGGGCATCTTCATGACGCCGCTGCTCGCTACATTGCCGCAGGAAGCGCAGGATTCGCTGGGCAAACAGGTGCCCTTCCCCACGCGCCTTGGCCAGCCGGACGAATTTGCGCTGATGGTCGAACAGATTATCGCCAACCCGATGCTGAATGGTGAGGTAATCCGGCTGGACGGCGCGATCCGGATGGCGTCGAAATGAGCGGCGCCCAAAATGGGGCAGGTGCGGAACGCACTGCCGCCATCGCCGCGAAGGTGGAAGCTTTCGTCCGCGATATCGTCGCCCCTTATGAACATGATCCGCGCAGGGACCATCATGATTGTCCCAGCGAAGCGCTGGTCCACGAATTGAAGGAGAAGGCGCGCGCCGCCGGTGTGCTGACGCCCCATATCCTGAGCGATGGCAGCCACCTGACCCAGCGCGAAACCGCGATCGTGCTGGCGAAGACAGGCCTGTCGCCGCTCGGCCCGCTGGCCTGCAACACCGCTGCGCCCGACGAGGGCAATATGTATCTGCTGGGCAAAGTCGGCAGTGCGGATATCAAGGAGCGCTTCCTGAAGCCGCTGGTGGAGGGACGTGCCCGGTCGGCTTTCTTCATGACCGAGCCGGCGGCGGAGGGCGGCGCCGGGTCCGACCCGTCGATGATGCGGACGACCTGCGTGCAGGACGGCAATCATTGGGTCATCAACGGGCGCAAGGCGTTCATCACCGGTGCGCAGGGGGCCGGGATCGGCATCGTCATGGCGAAGTCCGCGGATGGCGCTTGCATGTTCCTGGTCGACCTGCCCAATCCGGCAATCCGCATCGACCATGTTCCCAACACGATCGACAGTTCGATGCCCGGCGGCCATGCCGTACTGACCATCGACAATCTGCGCGTGCCCGCGGACCAGATGCTCGGCCATTCGGGCGAAGGCTTTCAATATGCGCAGGTGCGGCTCAGCCCGGCGCGGCTGTCGCACTGCATGCGCTGGCTGGGCGCCTGTACTCGCGCCAACGAGATCGCGACCGACTATGCCAATCGCCGCATGGGCTTTGGCAAGGCGATGATCGACCATGAGGGCGTCGGCTTCATGTTGGCGGACAATCTCATCGACCTGAAACAGGCCGAATTGATGATCGACTGGTGCGCCGGCGTATTGGACACAGGATCGTTGGGCACGACGGAAAGCTCCATGGCGAAGGTCGCGGTGTCCGAAGCGCTGATGCGGGTCGCCGATCGCTGCGTGCAGGTGATGGGCGGCACCGGCGTGACCAGCAACACGATCGTAGAACAGGTGTTCCGGGAAATCCGCGCCTTTCGCATCTATGACGGCCCGACCGAGGTCCATAAATGGAGCCTGGCCAAGAAGATCAAACGCGACTGGAAGAAAGCACAGGAGCAGGCGGCATGAGCGCAGGCATGGGCGCTTTGGGCGACGATGCCAATGCGGGCACCACGGCGGTGCGCGATGCCTATCGCTTTGATGAGGCAGCGCTGGCGCGGTGGATGGCGGATCATGTCGAGGGCTATCGGGGGCCGCTGATCGTCGAGCAGTTCAAGGGCGGGCAGTCCAACCCGACCTACAAGCTGGTGACGCCCGGCTGCAACTATGTGCTGCGCCGCAAGCCGCCGGGCGATACCCTGAAGGGCGCGCATGCGGTCGATCGCGAGGCGCGGGTGCTGAGCGCGCTGGGCGGCGTGGGCTTTCCGGTAGCGCGGGTCTTTGGCCTATGCACCGACGAAAGCGTCATCGGCAGCTGGTTCTATGTTATGGACATGGTGGAGGGGCGCATCTTCTGGGACGCGACTTTCCCGACCGTCTCCAACACCGAACGCCCCGCCTATTTCGACGCGATGAATGCGACGATCGCCCAGTTGCATGGCATTGATTATGCGGCGATCGGACTGGAAGATTATGGGAAGCCGGGCAATTATTTCGCGCGGCAGATCGGTCGCTGGTCGCGCCAATATCTGGAGGATGAGGACGCCGGGCGCGATCCGGACATGGACGCGCTGATCGCCTGGCTGCCGGAGAATATCCCGGCAGGCGAGGAAAGCAGCATCGTCCACGGCGATTTCCGCTGCGACAACATCATCTTCCACCCGACCGAGCCGCGCGTGCTGGCGGTACTGGACTGGGAATTGTCGACGCTGGGGCATCCACTCGCCGATTTCGCCTATCATGCGATGATGTATCAGATGCCGCCCGATATCGTGGCGGGGCTGGGCGGCGTGGATATCGGCGCGCTGAATATTCCGAGCGAGGCGGACTATGTCGCCGCCTATTGCGCGCGAACCGGGCGGAGCGGCATTCCCAACTGGGATTTCTACATCGCCTTCAACTATTTCCGGCTGGCGGCGATCTTCCACGGCATCAAGGGCCGCGTGATCCGGGGCACGGCGGCCTCCGCCCATGCGCGGGAACGAGCCAAGGCCCTGCCCCGCCTGTCCGCACTGGCCCGCCAATCGATGAAGAAATGCGCATGAGCGATATGCCCGTTACCGTCGCGATCGACGGCGCCATTGCCACCCTGACGCTGAACCGCCCCGCTGCGGGCAACACCGTCAATCAGGCGCTGGCCGACGCCCTGCTGGACGCTGCGATACTGTGTGATGGCGACCCGGCTATTCGCTGCGTCATATTGACCGGCAATGGCAAGCTGTTCTGCGGTGGCGGCGACATTTCCGCCTTTGACGCGGCGGGCGATCAGGTGCCGGCCTTTCTCAGCCGGCTGGCGGGCACGCTGCATATGGCGATGAGCCGCTTGATGCGGATGCAAAAGCCGCTGCTGGTGGCGGTCAATGGCCCGGCCGCGGGTGCGGGCCTCAGCCTCGCCATATCCGGCGACGTGGTGATTGCCGCACAATCGGCGCATTTCATTGCCGCCTATGGCAGCGTCGGCCTGACGCCCGATGGCGGCATGTCCTGGCTGTTGCCGCGCCATATCGGGCTGCGCCGGGCGCAGGAGATTATCCTGACCAACCGCAAGGTCACGGCCGACGAAGCCGCTGCGATCGGCATGGTCACGCGCACCGTGGCCGACGAGGATTTTGCCGCGGAAGTGGCGAAGACCGCCCGGATGCTGGCCGACGGACCGACCGGCGCGATTGCCGGCGCCCGCGCGCTGCTGCTCGAAAGTTCCAGCAGTCCGCTGGAAGCCCAACTGGAGCGCGAGACGCGCAGCATCGCGGCGGCGGGCGGCAGCGGTGAATGTCGCGAAGGCGTCGCCGCCTTCCTTGGCCGCCGCAAGCCAGACTTTTCAGGAGATGCATAACATGACGCAAGCCTATATCGTTGATGCCGTCAGAACCGCAGGCGGACGCCGCAATGGCGCGCTCGCGGGATGGCACCCGGCCGACATGGGCGGCGAGGTGCTGAACGCTCTGCTCGACCGCAGCGGGATCGATCCAGCCGCGATCGAGGATGTAATCCTTGGCTGCGTGACGCAGGCGGGCGAACAGGGTTTCGCCTTTGCCCGCAACGCCGTGCTGGCGTCCCGCCTGCCGCAAAGCGTGCCGGCCGTCACCGTCGACCGCCAGTGCGGATCGTCTCAGCAGGCACTGCAATTTGCGGCACAGGCGGTGATGTCCGGTACGCAGGATGTCGTCATCGCCGCCGGTTCGGAGAGCATGACGCGCGTGCCGATGTTTTCCAACATCAGCTATCATCAGCGCGAAGGCGTGGGTGTGGGACCATTTAGCGACCGCATCAAGCAGCGGTTCGGCGTCGAGAATTTCAGCCAGTTCGAAGGGGCGGAGATGATCGCGGTCAAATATGGCTTTGATCGGGACGCGCTGGACCGGTACGCGCTGCAAAGCCATCAGCGTGCCGCCGCCGCGACGCAGGCCAAGCGCTTTGCCTCGCAGATCGTGCCGCTGGAAACCGAAAATGGTCTGCATGTGACGGATGAGGGCATCCGCGCCGACGTCACGCTGGAAGGGATCGGATCGGTCAAGCTGCTGAAGGAAGGCGGCGTTTTGTCAGCCGCCAATGCCAGCCAGATTTGTGATGGCGCTTCGGCCGTGCTGGTGGTCAACGAGCGCGCGCTCAAGGCCCATAATCTCACCCCGATCGCGCGGATCGTGAACATGACGGTGACGGCGGGCGATCCGGTCATCATGTTGGAAGAACCGATCTTCGCCACGCGCAAGGCGCTGGGGCGGGCCGGCCTGACAATTGGCGACATCGACCTGTATGAGGTAAACGAAGCCTTTGCGCCGGTGCCGATGGCCTGGCTTCAGGCGCTGGGTGCCGATCCCGACAAGCTGAACGTCAATGGCGGGGCGATCGCGCTCGGTCATCCGCTGGGCGCAACCGGTACGAAGCTGATGGCGACGCTGGTACATGAGCTGCGCGCGCGCGGCCAGCGCTATGGCCTGCAAACCGTGTGTGAAGGCGGCGGCATCGCCAATGTCACCATTGTTGAGGCGCTGTAATGGCGATCAGCACACGCATTACCGAGTTGCTGGGGATCGAGCATCCGATCGTGCAGGGCGGCATGATGTGGGTCGGCAGGGCGGAACTGGCTGCTGCCGTTTCCAACGCCGGGGGCCTTGGCATATTGACTGCGCTGACCCAGCCGACGCCCGACGATCTGCGCCGGGAGATCGACCGGTGCCGGTCCATGACCGACAAGCCGTTCGGCGTGAACCTGACCATATTGCCGTCGGTGACGCCGCCGCCTTATGCGGACTATCGCAGGGCGATCATCGACAGCGGTGTGCGGATCGTCGAGACGGCCGGGCACAAGCCGCAGGAGCATGTCGAGGACTTCAAGAGCCATGGCATCACCGTGCTGCACAAATGCACCGCCGTCCGCCATGCGCTGTCGGCGGAACGGATGGGCGTGGATGTCATCTCCATCGACGGCTTCGAATGCGCCGGCCATCCGGGTGAAGATGATATTCCCGGCCTGATCCTGATCCCCGCTGCGGCGGACAAGGTGAAAGTGCCGATGCTGGCGAGCGGCGGTTTCGGCGATGGACGAGGCCTTGCGGCCGCGCTGGCGCTGGGGGCCGAGGGGATCAACATGGGCACCCGCTTCTGCGCGACGGTCGAAGCGCCAATCCATGAGGCTGTGAAACAGTTCATCGTCGCCAATGACGAGCGCGCCACCAACCTGATCTTCCGCCGTTTCCACAATACCGGCCGCGTCGCGAAGAACAGCGTATCAGATCAGGTGGTCGCCATCAGCCAACAGCCAGAGGCGGTGTTCGAGGACATCCGGCCTTTCGTGTCCGGCGCCAAAGGACGCGAGGCGCTGGAGACGGGCAATCTGGACGCAGGCCTTGTCTGGGCCGGGCAGGTTCAGGGGCTGATCCATGACATTCCGACCTGTCAGGATCTGCTGACACAGATCGTCGGGGACGCCGAGCGGATCATCGCGGGGCGCCTCTCCGGCTTCCTGCAACCCCAGCCCGGAAAGGTAGCCGCATGACCTACCGCTATGTCGATGTTGTGCGGGAAGGTCCGCTGACGATCGTCACGATCAATCGCCCGGAAGCGCACAACGCACTGAATGCGGCGGCGCAGCTTGAATTGCAGGACGTGTTCAACGATTATGCGGCCGATGACAGCCAGTGGGTCGCTATCATCACCGGGGCGGGACAGAAGGCTTTCTGCGCCGGGCATGACCTGAAGCAGCAGGCATCCGGTGGCGGCTTTGCGACCCCGCCCGCCGGCTTTGGCGGTCTGGCCAGCCGTTTCGACCTGACCAAGCCCGTCATCGCCGCCGTCAACGGCGTCGCCATGGGGGGCGGTTTCGAGATCGCGCTGGCCTGCGACATCGTGATTGCCTCGAACAATGCGCTGTTCGCCTTGCCGGAACCGCGCGTCGGCATTGCTGCCCTTGCCGGCGGGATGCAGCGCTTGCCGCGCATCATCGGTCTGCAACGGGCGATGGGCATGTTGCTGACGGGCCGTCGCGTCAGCGCGCAGGAAGGCTATGCACTGGGATTTGTAACCGAGGTTACGGACGGAGATGTGCTGGAGGCGGCGCGGCGCTGGGCGGGCGAGATACTGGCGTGCAGCCCGATGTCGATCCGTGCGACCAAGGAGGCGACGCATCGCGGCCTGACCCTGTCGGTGCAGGATGGCATGGAAGGCGAATGGGACTATCCGACGATGAAGGCGCTGCTGGCGTCGGAGGACTTCATTGAGGGGCCAAAAGCCTTTGCAGAGAAGCGTGCGCCCAAGTGGTTGGGTCGGTAAATGAGGGCGCCTCGGTGAAACGGGGCGCCCACCTCTTTCAGGATCGTACCGCATAGCGGATCGGGAGCCGCTTGAGCCCTGACACGAAATTCGCCTCCACCCAGGCAGGGTCGCCCGCCAGTTCAATGGCGTCGATGCGGGCGAGCAGTTCGGTGAACAATATCCGCATTTCCAGCTTCGCCAGCATATTGCCCAGACACAGATGCGGACCGTAGCCGAAGGCGATATGCTTGCGGGCGTCGGGCCGCTCGACCCGGAAGTCGAAGGGCGCGTCGAACACGGCTTCGTCGCGATTGCCCGACGGATAGCACATCATCAGCGAGTCCCCGGCGCGAATGGTCTTGCCGCCGACCTCGCAATCGGTCAGCGCCGTGCGGAAGAAATGCTTCACCGGGGTGGTCCAGCGGATGAATTCCTCCACCGCATTGCCGATCAGGTCCGGATTGGCGCGTAGGCGGGCCATTTCGCCCGGGTTCCGGATCAGCGCCAGCAAGCCGCCGGATATGGCCGAACTGGTCGTGTCATGGCCGGCCGCCGCGACGATGAGATAATAGGCGTTACGTTCCTTCTCGCCGATCGGCTGACCCTCGATCGTCGCATTGGCAAGGATGGTGGCGACATCGTTGCGCGGGTTGATGCGGCGATCCTGGGTGATTGCGTCGAAATAGTGGCTGAAGGCGTCGAACGCCTCCACCATAGAATTGACGCCATCGCCGCCACCTGTGTCGCTATCCGTGCTGCCGAACAATTTCTGTGACAGGGACAACATCAGCGGCTCATCCTCGCGCGGGACGCCGAGCACGATCATGATCGTGCGCAGCGGATACCAGGCGGCGATCTCCTTGGCGAAGTCGCAGGCGTCGCCCTTCTCGATCATGCGGTCGACCGTCTCCCGCGCCAGCGCCGTGATTTCCCCTTCCAGCGCCCGCACGCTCTTCGCGCCGAACCAGGCGGCGGTCAGGGCGCGATAGGCGCGATGATCGGGATCATCCATCGCCACCAGATTGCGGGCCAGATTGCGGCTGCCGGACTGGGCCAGCAGCATTTCCTCATCCTGTTTCGACACGAGGAACTGGCGCGGGTCGTTGAGGAAATTCTTCGCGTTCAGTTCGACCGCCATGATGTCGGCATGACGCGTCACCGCCCAGAAAGGGCGATAGTCGCGCGGCTCCGCCCAGTGGACAGGATCGTACCGCCGCAACGCCGCGAAAGCGCGGTGATAACTATGTTCGTCCCCATAGGTGCGCGGATCAACGATGATGTCGTCAATATCCTCTGGCAATGCGTCCGTCACAGGCGTGTCTCCTCTCTTGCCCCTGATCCTGAGAGCGGGAGGAGAACCGGTCCAATCGGCGATGGTAGCGGATTTATCGACGGCGTCGATCAACCTGGCGGCCTGTGGATTGCGCATGTCGGCCATTCATCGCCGGCCGCTATGGATGCACCGGCAATCGCGATTGGACGACAGGGACGGGCTGCCTAGCTTGATAGGCCAAGAACCATAGCCGGGGAGAGCGGTCGATGCCCATCATTCATGCAGGCCGGGGCGCATAGGGATGCACCCGTCCATCCATGCCCGCACCACGCCGGACAAGCCGGCCTATGTCATGGCCGGGACCGGCGAGAGCGTCAGCTATGCCCAACTGGAGGCGCGCTCCAATCAGGGCGCGCATCTGTTTCGTACATTGGGGTTGCAGCGCGGCGATGGCATCGCCCTGCTGCTCGACAATGGGCCGGCCTTTTTTGAAATCGTCTGGGCGGCGCAGCGGGCGGGCCTCTATTATACCTGTCTGTCGACGCGGCTTGCGACGCCGGAAATCGCCTTCATCCTAAGCGATTCCGGTTCGCGCCTGCTGATCGCGTCGCAGCCTGTGCCGGCCGACCTGCCCACACAAGGCCTGATCGTCTTCGCACCCGGTGCCCGCGACTTCCTGCGCGAGCGGGCGGCGATGCCGGAGACACCGGTCGCGGATGAATCGCCGGGGAACGACATGCTCTATTCGTCCGGCACGACCGGGCGGCCCAAGGGGATAAAACCACCGCTGCCGGAAGGATCGCTGGATCAGAGCAATGCGCTGACCGATTATGGCCGGACCAGCTATGCCATGGATGCCGACAGCATCTTCCTGTCCCCCGCCCCACTCTACCATGCCGCGCCGCTGCGCTGGTGCATGTCGATTCAGAAGCTGGGCGGCACGGTGATCGTGATGGAGAAATTCGATCCGGAAGCGACGCTGGCGCTGATCGAGCGCTTTTCAGTGACCCATGCGCAGTTCGTGCCGACCCATTTCGTGCGGATATTGAAACTGCCCGAAAATGTGCGTCAGCGCTATGACCTTTCCTCGCTGGTCACGGCCTTTCATGCGGCGGCGCCCTGCCCGGTGGAAGTGAAGCAGGCGATCCTCGACTGGTGGGGCCCGATCCTGCATGAATTTTATGCGGGGACGGAGGCCAATGGCCTGACCAGCATAGGGCCCGCCGAGTGGCTGACCCATCCCGGATCGGTCGGCCGGGCGATATGGGGCAAGGTCCGCATCTGCGGCGAGGATGGCGAATGGCTGCCGCCGCGCGAGATCGGCACCATCTATTTCGCCGATGGCGCGCCGTTCGAATATCATAACGACCCGGAGAAGACCGCGCAGAGCCGCAACCGGCATGGCTGGACCACGCTGGGTGATGTCGGCTGGGTGGATGAAGAGGGCTTTCTCTATCTCACCGACCGGCAGAGCTTCATGATCATTTCGGGCGGGGTGAACATCTATCCGCAGGAGATAGAGGATGCGCTCATCACCCATCCCAAGGTCGCCGACGTCGCCATCATCGGCGCGCCCGACCCGGAAATGGGAGAGCGCGTTGTGGCGGTGGTCGAACCGGCCCGATGGGAAGAGGCCGGGCCGGCGCTGGCGGAGGAATTGCTGGCGCATCTGGCTGGTCGGATCGGGCGCATCAAGCTGCCGCGTCAGATCGATTTCGACCCCAACCTGCCGCGCCACCCCAATGGCAAGCTGCTCAAGCGGATCGTGCGCGCGCGCTACTGGCCGGACGGCTGATCAGGCTACGACTTTCGCCTGATCGGCACGCGACATGTCACTGTCGTAGGCCCGGTTGAAGCCGAGCCGGTCCAGCAAGTCCGCGTCGGCGCTCTGCCCTTTGTTCGGTGTCGTCAGCAACCGGTCGCCGGTGAAGATCGAATTGGCGCCGGCGAGGAAGCAGAGCGCCTGTCCGGCCTCGCTCATCGTTTCACGCCCCGCCGACAGCCGCACCATGCTGCGGGGCAGAACGATGCGGGCGGTGGCGACGGTTCGGATGAATTCGATCTCGTCGATCGACCTGCCCTGCCCATCCAGTTGCGCGTCGCCGATCGGCGTACCGGCGATGGGGACCAGCCGGTTGAGCGGCACACTTTGCGGATGCTGCGGCAGGGTGGCGAGCGCATGGATGAAGCCGACGCGGTCGTCACGGCTTTCGCCCATGCCCATGATACCGCCGCAACAGACGTTGATGCCCGCGTCACGCACATGGCCCAGTGTGTCCATCCTGTCCTGCCAGTCGCGGGTGGTGACGACCTGGTCATAATATTCCAGCGCCGTGTCGATATTGTGGTTGTAATAATCCAGGCCGGCTTGTGCCAGCCGTTCGCTCTGAGTGGCGGTCAGCATGCCCAATGTCATGCAGGTTTCCAGCCCCATCGCCCGCACGCCTTCCACCATCGCGACAATGCTGTCCATGTCGCGATCCTTGGGCGAACGCCAGGCGGCACCCATGCAGAACCGCTCGCTCCCCGCCGCCTTGGCTTCCCGCGCAGCCTCCAGCACGGCTTCGACGGCCAGCAGTTTGCTGGCTTTCAGGCCGGTGTCGAAATGGGCGGACTGGCTGCAATAGCCGCAATTTTCCGCACAGCCGCCGGTTTTGATCGACAGCAGCGTCGATTGCTGGACATGGTTGGCGCGATGAAGGGCGCGGTGCACACTCTGCGCCTCGAACAGCAGGTCGGCAAAGGGCAGGTCGAAGATCGTGGCGATCTCCGCGCGGGTCCAGTCGGTACGAACGGTCGTCATGCTCTTTTCCTTCAGGCCATCAGTCCGCCGCCATTGGCGCACAATATCTGGCCGGTGATGAAACTGGCGCGGGAGGAGGCGAGGAAGAGGACCGCTTCGGCGATCTCGCTCGTCTCCGCCAGCCGGCGAAGCGGCAAGGCGCTGGTCACGGCTTCCACCGCGCCGGTCGTGTCGGACGCCATCAGCGCATCCACGGTTTCGGTACGGGTCGGGCCGGCCGATACCGCGTTCACGCGGATATGCGGCGCACCTTCGGCCGCCAGCGTGCGGGTAAAAGCCTCTACGCCCGCCTTCGCGGCGGCATAGACAGACAGGCCGGGCGTCGGAAAGCGTGCAGCGGTGGACGACATGTTGACGATCGCGCCGCGCCGTTCGCGCAGGATCGGGAAAGCGGCACGGCAGAAAGTCATGGTACCGGTCAGGTTCGCGGCGATCGTGTCGGCATAGAGGGCGTCGCTCGTTTCCTCGATCCGCGCGGTGGGAAAGATACCGGCGATGTTGGCCAGGATATCGAGGCCGCCGCCATGCGCGATGGCGAAATCGACGGCGCGTTCGGCTGTATCGGCCTGCGCTATCTCGCCGGCAAGCATGGCTGCGGCCTCCCCCAGCCCTCTAATTGCTTTGGTCAGAGCCGTGTCATCACGACCGACCAGCACTACCCGTGCGCCGCGCTCCACCAGAAGGGTCGCGACAGTAAGGCCGATGCCTCTGGAACCACCGGTGACGATGGCGGTCTTGCCCGAAAATTCCCCCATGGCTCCCCTCGCCTAACCGCTGACGGTGCGATGGCGTATGCCGTCGGCGTCGATCACCAGCCGCACGCTCTGTTCCCCGTTCATGCCGCACATGGCGGCATAGACGACATGCTGGCCGTGCAGCCGTGACCAGCCGATATCGGCCAGTTGCGCGATATGGGTGCCATGGTCGCGATAGAGCCAGACGCCTACGCCACCCAGTTCCGCCAGCAGCAGCGCGACCACCGCCATCCGCACACGCGGACGGCGCAGGAAGGCGGCAGTCCGGGTGAAGATGGTGTCGGCCACCTCCCCTTCCGGCACCGGCATCAGGCCCCAGAAGACCGCCCAGCGCCGCAGCATCGCCATCGCCTGAGCGACCAGAAAAGCAGCGATGAGGCAGCAGGCCATGTCAGGCCACCGGCACGATCGTCAGCGGCGTGCGTCCGGAGAGCGCCACGGTCAGTTGCGCCTTGCCATCCATGCCGGCGACAAAGCGTTCGTCCGTCTCGACGACGCGATAGTGGCGACCCGGCACCAATCGGTCGAGGCCGATGTCGCTGCGCCGCTCTCCCGCGCCGGGATGCAGTACCAGTTCCAGCGCCGTCCCGTCCGTGACCGCCCGACCAACTATGACGTCGGGATAGACGGCGTCGGCCAGGATCGGCCCCTTCGCCCAGGCTTCCGGCAGGCCCATGTTCACCATGTCGCGGATCGTGTTGCGCGCGCCCCAGCTTTGCGATGCGGCGACGCCCTCGCCCGATCGCTGGTCGATCGCCTTGACCGTCGCCTCGATGATGCGGTCGTCGCCCATTTCCTGCGCCGCCCATAGCGTCACCATCAGCGGGTTGAGTTCCGGCCAACGCGAGAAGTCCGCTGGCTTGCGCGTATCCCAGCCCAGCGGCAGCAGGCGGAAGTCGAGCGACCCGTCGGGCTTCACGCCGATGAAATCCTGCTTCATCACTTCCCACAGCCGCTCGGCCCCGGCGGGATCATAGGGGGTCATGAAACGCACGCCCCATGTCTCACCGAACAGGCCAGACAGGCTGGGCACCTGGAAGCCGAAGGGTGAGGATGTGCACACCTTGATGCGGCCATCGGCCATCATCATTTCCTCCTCCATCGTCCGGTCGAACCGGTCGCCGACGCGGGCCAGCATGTCGGTACCGTGCCGCGCATCATGCAGCGCCAGCGAGGTGCGGCCGACAAGGTTGCACATGGAATAGATCCAGCGCGGTTCGCAGGGGAACCAGCCCAGATCATAGCGCTGGAAATTCTTGACCACCTCTTCCAGCATGCTTTCGTGATTATAGGGAAAGGCGGTCTTTTCGTCCCAGCGGAAGGTCAGCGCGCCCGGCGCCGCGAAGGGCGATGTGCCGCTCGCCGTCTCGAACAGGCCGAGCGAAACGCCGAGGAAGCCCGACAGCATGATATTGTCCGTCGTGACCGGGTTCTTCTCGATCTTGAAATTGCCCCACAGGCTTTCCCAATACCAGTAATTCCAGGTCTTGCGGTCGATATGCTTGCGGATCAGATTTTCCTGCGCGGTGTTCAGATAGCCATGGAAGGCAGGCAGGCGGGTATATTGGCCCAGCGCCAGATTCCAGGACATGGTGCAGATCTGGTAGCGCAATGCGCCGTCCTGCCAGGTGTCCTCGGTCGAAAAGCCGTTCCAGCTGTCGACCGGCTGGAGCGCAAGGTCCATCATGCGGCGGAATTCGGCGACCTGCGACGGCGGCATTTCCGGTTCCGCCATGATCGGTGCATCGCGCATGACTGGCTGCGTCTTTGCGAGGATGGCGTTGAGCTCCGCACCCCGCGCCCTGGCGGCGGCGAAGCCTTTGCGGCGACCAAGGGCAAGCCAGCCGTGCAATGCCAGCACTGCGGCAGGGATGGCCCATTCCATCCATGCTACGCCGCTACGCCCCTCGATCCAGGCGGCGGAGAGCAAGGCCGTTCCGACCATTACCGCAGGCGGGCCGAGGATCACGCCGCGCGCCCACCAGATGAACATGATGACCGCAAAGGCGACCACGGACAGGGCAGCGCCAAGGATACCCACGCCGTCGCCGGCATAAAGGAAGCCCGCGCCGGGGAAGATGAGGCCGAAGCCGAACGCCTTCCACTGCGCGCTCATCCCCAGCAATATTGGCGCGACGCCAATCAGGAAGACAAGGCCCAGCAGCGCGTAGAAACGATGCAGCCGCCGCGCGGTCAACCGGCCGTGCAGCGTCTTTCGTTCCGGGATCAACGGGATGCGATCGACCAGCGGCGCCAGCGACGGCGCGGCTTCCTCTGGCGTAAAATCCGCATCAAAGGGTAGCGTTCGGGCGGTCATGGACCTCTCCTCTTCCGTCCCGATCATGCCGGGAATCTTGCCTTCATCGTAGGACGATCACGTTCGACGTGCAACCTTGCTTACCCAAGGAGGGCGGCACTCCGTCGAGTGCCACCCCAGGGGAGGATCAGGTCACATGTGCCAGCTGACCTGAAGGCCATAGGTGCGGGGCATGCCGGCAAAGCGCGAGATCGACGCCAGATTGTCCTGCACATTGGTCCAGTAATAGGTGTTGCCGACGTTGCGGATGTAGATGCCGGCCCGGACATTACTGTCGGGAAACTCGAAGCCGGCACGCAGATCGACCAGCGTGTAAGCCTTCATGTCAAAGCGCGGATCGGCGTCGACAAAGGCGGTCGTGGTGTTGGCCAGCGCCGTCGTCGTCTTGCTGTTATGCGTGAGGGATATGCCGATATAGGCCTCCGCCGAGCTGCTGATCGGCGCCTGATATTCCGCATCCGCGACCGCCGTCAGCTTGGGCGCATAGGGGAATTTCTGTCCCGAGAAATTGCGCAGGTCGCCAAAGGCGTCATAGCCGGTGAACTCGGTGATCTTCGTATTGATATAGGTGCCGCCCAGGCTGATGCGCAGGCCATCCACCGGCCGGCCGACGATCGAGGCTTCGACACCCCAGATGCGGCTCTTGGGGATTTGCACCAGACCATCGAGCGTGCCGAACACCGGATCGGGCTTGCGACCGCGAAGCTGCTTGTCCTTATAATCATAATAGAATCCGGCCAGCGCATATTCGATCCGACGGTCGGCCAGCGGCCCCTTGATGCCGATTTCATAGGCGGTGACCGATTCCTGCTTGACCGGAACATAGCCGGTATAGCTGGCGACCGAGGCAGTGGGGAAACTGCCCGACTTATAACCGCGCGCAACGCGGGTGTAGAAGAGCGTGCCACCATCGGTCTTGTAGTTGGCGCCGACGTTCCAGCTGACATTATCCTCGTTGAGATTGTCGAAGGCGGCCGGATCGAAGATCTCCGGGAAGTTCGCGGTGAAAGTCAGGCAACCGCCCGGCTGGACGTTCGTGCCGAAGATCGCGTTCCACCAGGTCGCCGTGTCGCCGCCAAAATCGTTGGTGCAGCCTTCAAAGCTGCGCTTGCTGTCGGTGTAGCGGATGCCGCCGATCAGGGTGATGTTGGGCGTGACCTTATATTCCGCATTGGCGAAAGCGGCGAGATTCTTCACATCCTGCCGCGAGTAGTTGAAGGTCAATACACCGCGGGGAGCGCCCGGGATCATCCAGAGCGGGTTGGACGACGGGCCTTCGCTGAAATTGTAGAAGAGCCGGTCATAGGTTTTCGACTTGTTGTAATTGCCGCCGACGATGAAGGTCAGGCTGTCAAACTCGCCGGTCAGGCGCAATTCCTGCGCGACGTCCTTGATGTAACCGGTCGTGTTGGTGTCGACCGAGGCATAGGTGGTGCCGTCGAAATCCTGCACCGAATCCGTCTTGTAATGCGAATAGGCGGAGATGGAGGTGAAGGTCAGATTGTCGTTCAGCTCAAAATCCGCGCGCAGGCTGGCCTGCCAGAAACTGTCGTCGCGGGCTGGACGACGACCGAAGACGCCATAGCCCCAATCGGCGGCACGCGGCGTGCGCGGGCTGCGGGGATAATTTTTGAAATTGGTTGCGTCCGGGCTGCCGCAGGTGCCCTCTACCGATCCGGCGCAATTGTCGGAAACGATCTGCGCTGCCTGCGTATCACCCTTGTCCCGCCAGCCATTGATGTTCAGCAGGAACTTGACCTTGTCGCTCGGCTGCCAGTCCAGCAGCACGCGGCCTTGCAGCATGTCCTGCTTGCCCAACTCGTCCGAGCGGGTGAAGCTCTTCTGCCACTCGCCACCCTGCAATGTGCGCACGGCGACACGCGCCTTGAGCGTATCGCTCATCGGGCCGGACACATAGCCCTGTACATCATAGGTGGAAAAGCGGCCGAAGCTGGCGGTCGCCCCCGCCTTGAAATCGTCGGTCGGCTTGGCGACGATATAGTTGATCGCGCCACCGGTCGTGTTCTGGCCGAACAAGGTACCCTGCGGCCCTTTCAGCACTTCGACACGTTCGATATCGAACGCCGCGCCACGGGTCGGTGCGCTGAAGGGCAGCGCGACTTCATCGGTATAGACGGCGACGGTCGGCGCTGCGGACAGGGTAGTTTCATAGAAGCCGATGCCGCGCAACGTGTAGACCGGCGTATTGAACGGCGATGGCTGGACGGTCAGGCCCGGTACGATCTTGCCAAGGTCGGTTGGCGAATTGATGCCGCGCTGAAGCATCGTGTCGCCAGTCTCAGCCGTGATCGAAAGACCGACATCGGACAGCGACTGTTCGCGCTTGTTGGCGGTGACGATGATGTCGGCATATGCATTATTGCCGCCGGACGCCTGCGCATCGGCGGTTTGCGCGCTGGCGGCGCCAGCCCCTGCGATGAGGGCGATCAGCGATGCCCCCACGCCACAGATCATGCCGTTTTTCTGGATCATGCCCATTTTCCTTCTCCCACATTGTCGCGCCGGCTGTTGCAGGTCGCATTCATGATCGTTCGAAAAGCCCGCCCGATCGGATCGGCGCAGGCTCGAAGCTATTCAGACGATGAAGCGCATGGACCCGGTGTCGGCCGCCTGGCCGATGGCCGCCCGCACCCGTGGCGAACAGTCGGAAAACAGGGTCGATTGGACCTTGAGTCGCATGGGTCTTCCTCTCCAGTTCCACGCCCGCTTGTGCGGGTCGCCGCCGGGAGCCCAATCACCCCGGATGCCCCCTTGTTTCCACATACAGACTTGTTCGTCAATATCGTTTGACGATTTTATCGGAGAAAAACGCCTAACCATGAAGTCCGCCCCTGTCCGCTCACATATGGACGTGGCGCCTGCGGGACGGTATTGCCGGACCAGAAACATAATGGACCGATGATGACCAAAGCCGCGACGAAACAGGCCACGACCAGTATGGAAACCTCCGCCACGCCGGAGAGCGAAAGCGCAACCGACAAGGTGGCCGAAGCCATCACCCAGGGCATCCGCACCGGCGTGTTCGTGCCGGGACAGCATCTGCTGGAACCGGACCTGACCCGCCGCCTGGGCATCAGCCGGGGCTCCTTGCGCGAATCGCTCAAGCATCTCGCGGCCGCCGGCATCGTCACGCTGAACCGCTATCGCGGCGCCTATATCGGCCTGCTCGACCGGACCGCGTCACTGCAACTACTTGATACACTGGAGCCGCTGGCGCGGCTCGCGGCCCGACTGGCTGCGGAAAATTGCACGACGCCTGCCGCACGCAACTTGATCGAGCAGGCAATCGCCGACCTGGATCGCGCCGCCCGATCAGGCAACCGCGCGCATTATCTGGAGTCGCGCCGCCGCTTTTATGACGCGATGATCGACCTGGGCGGCAATCGTGAACTGGCGCGCGTCATACCTCTGTCGCGCACCGACCTGTTTCGCGCCCAGATCGAGACGGTCCAGTCCGACACCCAGCGCAAGCGGCATGCGTCAGGCTATGGCCCGATCGCCAGGGCGATCATCGCCGGCGACCCGAAAAAGGCCGATCTGGCGGTGAAGAAACATTTTGACGGCACGCGCAAGACGATGACGGAATTACCGGAAGATATATTCCCGACCATGGGCTGAAAGTCGGAAATCCGCGCATTCCGTCCGGATGACAGCCAGCATCGCGTCGATCGGCTGATGTTTTGGCTGGACGAAATCGTCAGACACATTTAGCTTTCCATCCGACCCCGAACGAATCGGGGCATCGGTCAGGAGAGTGTCATGCTGCGCGTTTCGGCCATTTATCCGAACCTGCCGGGCAGCCATTTCAATGGCGGCGACTATGTCGACCGCCATGCCCCTTTCGCGCGTGAACTGCTGGAACCGCACGGCCTGCGGGAATTGCGGATCACGCTCGGCACCGCCGCGCTGGACGGCACGGCTCCGTCCTATTGGGCGCTGAGCGAACTCATCTTCGACGACCGTGACAGTTTTGATCGCGCCATGGGCATCTGTGGCGCGGCACTGATGGGGGATGCCCCCCGCTACACCAATGTCGATCCGGTGCTGCAAATCAGCAGCCTGATCGACGCCTGAAAACACAAAATCCGGGAGAATGCGATGCGGAACTTCGTGCGTCATGAAATGGACGATATCGGCCAGTTGATCGGACTGGACGAACTTCTCAACCACCAGATTGTCGACACCTTTTCTTCCACCGCCACGGCCGATCTAGGCTGGACGGAAAAGATCTGGACCGCACTGGTGCGCAAGGATGGCAGCCTGTCGATCGACTTTGGCCTCGGCCGCTATCATAATCGCGGCGTGATGGACGGCTGGGCCGCCGTGGCGCGCGGGGTGGAGCAATGGACCGTTCGGGCCAGCCGCGAACTGCGCGACGACCCCACCGAAACCAGCGTCGGCCCGCTGACCTACGAAATTATCGAGCCGCTGCACAAGGTTCGCTATGCGCTGGAAAAGACCGACGCCCAGCCGATCGCCTTTGACGTCACCTTCACGTCCGAAATGCCGCCTTTCTTCGAGGACCGGCATAAACAGCGCGAGAAGGACGGGTTTCGCATCGGGTCCGACGTGGTACGCTATCACCAGATCGGCGTGCCGTCCGGCTGGGTCGAGATCGACGGCGAGCGGATCGAGATCAATCCCGAGGAATGGACCGAGTATCGCGACCATAGCTGGGGTCAGCGGCTGGACGTGGGCGCGCATAATGCCGACGTCCGCCCCTCTTCCGACTTTGGCGACGTGAAGTTCGGCGAAGGCGAGTTCGTGCTGATCTGGAGCCCGTTCATGCTGACTGCGCCGAATGGAGAGAAGCATGCCTATCACTTCTACTTCATGTCGAAACAGGGCCGCATCTTCTATTCATCCGGCTATCGCAACCATCCCGACGGGCGGCAGGAAAAGGTCGCACGGGTGCGGCCGGAACTGACCTATGACGATAAGACGCGGCGCCTGCTGGGCGGCAAGGTGCATTTCGACATGCTGCAAGGTGGCAGTCACACGGTCGAGGTCGAGGTCGCCGGACCGACGGCGGTCCATCTGGGGCCGGGCCTGTATCTCGGCTTTGACGGACGCAAGCATGGGTCGTGGAAGGGCAAGCTGGAAGTCGAGGGCGAGAAGTTCGACGACACGCTGGACGTCACCACGTTGAAGCGCATCCGCCAGCTCCGCGACTGCCCGATCCTGGTGCGGGAGGGCGACGCGACCGGTCATGGCATCATGGAAACGATCATCCATGGCGCCCATCCCGACATCGGCCTGACCGCCGAAAACTCGCTGATCTAAGGGGGAGCAAGGACCATGGCGCGCGACACCGACCGTCTTGCGGAAGGGCTGCGTGCCTTTCTGCCCCGTGGCGCCGGCATTACAGGGGTCAAGACCCTGTCGGCCGGCCACAGCAACGAAACCTATCTGGTCGAGGGGCTGAACGAAATCCTGCGCATGCCCCCGTCCGAGGAGGGGCTGTTGCCGCCCTATGACATGGCGCGGCAGCATGCAGTATTGTCGGCGGTGAAGGCGCATGCGCCGACGGTACCGCTGCCCGCGATGTTGGAACTCAGTACCGATCCATCGATCATCGGCGACGAGTTCTTCCTGATGGAATGCGTACCGGGCGATGCGTTCGAATATGCGACGCCGGATTGGGTGAAGGCAGATCCGGTCGCGGTGCCGGACAGCATCTGTCGCCAATGGTTCGATGCGGTGATCGGCCTGCACAATATGCCGGTCGGCGAAATGCCGCCGGGCGGGCGGACCGTGCAGCAGGAGGCGCAGCATTGGCTGGACGTCGCCTGCTCGGCTGAAGCAACGCCCGATCTGATCGGCGTGCTGGAGGATCTGACCGCCCGGCCGCCCCGCCCGTCTGGCGCGCCGACCCCGGTGCATGGTGACCCCAAGCACGGAAATTGCCTGTGGCATGAGGGACGCCTGACCGCCCTGCTCGACTGGGAAATGGCGCAGATTTCCGAACCTCTGCTGGACCTTGGCTATATATTGATGTTCCACGATCAGGGGGAGGCTTCGCTGGCGGATGCCGGGTTCGAACTGCCCGGCTGGTGGTCGGCAGAGCGCATGATCGCGGAATGGGAGAAGGGTACCGGCCGAGCGGCAGTGGACGTCGCACGCTATACGGTGCTGGGACAGGCGAAGGTCGCGGCAATCATTGCGCTGGGGGCCTATCTCTTCACCAGCGGCAAAGTGGCCGACGTGCGGTTCAAGGCGTTCGGCGCGGTACTGCCGGCCTATACGAAACTGCTGGTAAGCCGGGCGATGGCGGCGGCCTGACAGGCAATAGCGCTATCCGCCACTGAAATAATGGCCGTTCGCCCTGAGCCTGTCGAAGTAGCTTTTCGCCACGTGATGCCAAGATCACAGCGCAGGGCTTCGAAAGGCTCGGGGCGAACGGCTTCGCTGTGTCGCGCGAGTCAGGCGGTTACCGACGCCGGCGCTGCTGATTTTCGACGCGGTCTTGCCGGGCATGTGCCAATTGACCTTATTGCTGATCCCGTCGACATCGATCGCCGATTCCGCGGCTACAAGGTTGCCGAAGCCCTCGACGGTCAAATGCGTGCAGTCGCCTTCGATCACGACCTAATTACCGTCGCGTTGCCGCCGGCACAGTCGAGCGTGGAGGTTTCACCCAATCCTTCCAGAACAGCCTGAGCCTATGCGGGTGCTATAGTTACAACGCAGGCGAAAACAGGCATCAGACGAAAGGTGCTGGGTTCAGCAGGGGCCATGCCAAAACACGCCCTCGCCCAAATGCGACCAACATTCAGGCAGCAGGCCAAGACTCCCCTTGTCCGGTGCGAAACCATATCCCCAGCCGCCATCGAAAAACGGCTTCGTGCCAATATGCACCGATCCCCGATAGATGGTCACAGAATAGGGATTCAATCCGGCGATCGCAGACGGCCATTGATCCTTTGGAACGGGAAAAGCCGGTTCCCGCGTATTGATCGGGCGAGTGGCCATCAAAAGCCGCGATTCGGCAGCGATTGCCCTCAACTAGGTGGGATTATGGGTCGGGTGCGGGAAAGCGCTGTACAGGCCAAGCCCGATCAGGATGAAGATCGGGATGGCAATGCGCAGGCAGCCGCGCAATCCAACGTTTCTTTGGCCCTCCATGGGATGAAGCTTATAATTACGTTGCCTGTTCGCAAGCGAGAAGAGAATTTTTATGCCGCCAGCAGCCGCACCAGGGGAGCGGCATATTCGATAAGGGCGCCGGGTTCCGCCAGCACTTCGGTGACCAGGCCAGGCTGATCGGCGCAGAGGTCGATCGGTTCGCCGAGCAGTTCGATCCGCGCCACCGCATCGCCTGCCGCCACGGCGCTGCCCACGGACAGGGCAGAGACGAAAGAGGCGATATGCGGAGCTGAAACAAGTTGCTCTGCCTTAACAGCTTCCATTGATGTCGTGGCTGGCCTCACAGGCGCTGCATCGACCGCGATCGATGCACGGAGCGGGTTCGTGCCGCCACCGGACGTAGCAACGAACAGCTCATAATCGCCGGTACGCAGATGAATGTCGGCATAGCCGGACTGGCGGAACAGGCGCAGCAGGGCGCGGGTATCGGTGATGATATCGGTCATGCAGCTTCCCCCAGCAAAGCGAGCAGCGCGGGCAGCACCGGCTCCGTCACGATGGTGCGCACCCCTTGCGCGCGGGCGATGCGGGCGGTGTCGGGATTGGCGAGGGTCGCGCCTCGCGCCGCTGAAGCGCCGTGGAGCAAGGCGGGCAGTTCGTCCGGCTCGCCCCCCGACCAAAGCGCGTCGATGTCGACCACATCATCAATCCCGGCCGCATCGGCCGGGCGCAGGACGCGCACCGGGCTGCGATCGCGCGCCCAGTCGATCAGTTGGGCCAGCCGGGCATCGCCGGCCTCATCTGGCATTTCGACCGGCAGTTCGCCGGCATAGACGCGGCCCGTTTCCCCATCAACGGTGACAAGGGTGCCGGGCTGCGGCCCCTTGCCGTCGCCCACGCCGACCACGCAGGGGCGACCGAGCGCGCGGCTGACGACGGCGGCGTGAGATGTCGACCCGCCCTGCTCCGTCACCACCGCCTTCGCCGCGATCATGCCATGGATGTCATCGGGACTGGTGGTCGCACGGACGAGAATGACCGCCTCGCCAGCGGCGGCGCGCCGTTCGGCTTCGTCGGGATCGGTGACGACCGTGCCGCACGCGACGCCGGGACAAGCCCCTTCCCCCTGCGCGACGATGGCAGCATCCTGTGCGCCGGTGCCAAGACGCGGCAGCAGCAGCGCGCGCACCTGCTCGGGGCTGACGCGGGCAAGCGCCTGATCCACATCGATCAGCCCTTCGCCCACCATCTCCACCGCCGCGCGGACGGCCGCGTCGGGCGCGCGCTTGGCGGAACGTGCCTGAAGCAGATAGAGGGTGCCGCTCTGCACCGTAAATTCGATATCCTGCATATCGTGATGTTCCCGCTCCAGTCGGGCGGTGGCGTCGAGCAGCGCACTATGAGACGCCGGATCAAGGTCACGCATCGCGTCGAGAGCGAGCGGCGTGAACTTGCCGGATACGACATCCTCCCCCTGCGCGCGGGGCAGATATTCGCCATAGGGCACAGCCTCGCCGGTCAGCGGGTTGCGGCTGAAGAGGACTCCGGTGCCACTACGATCGTCCAGATTGCCGAAAACCATTGCCTGAATAGTGACAGCGGTGCCCATGTCGTGCGGGATATTGTTATGCTCGCGATATTTCTTCGCGCGGCGGGTGTTCCAGCTGTCGAAGACAGCGCGGACGGCGCCGGTCAGGCATTCGCGCGGGGTGGCCGGCACGTCGACCTGCGCGCGCCAGTCGGCCGGGCTGGCGCCATGATCCAGCTCGACCGGCATCTTCAGGACGATCGAGGCATAGAGTTCGAGGAAGCGGCGATGCGTATCGCGGGCGAAATCCGGCAGGCCGGATTCGCCGGCAAGCGCAGCTTCGGCCGCATCATCGATACCCAGGTTCAGCACCGTATCCATCATGCCGGGCATGGAAATGGCGGCGCCGGAGCGGACCGACAGCAGCAGTGGCTTGTCCCCGCCACCGAAATGGCGGCCGGTCGCTTCGTCTAGCCAGGCGAGGCCCGCCTCTATCTCCGCCTCCAGCCCTTCGGGAAAATCGCCTTGCGCCAGATAGGCGTTACAGGCCGCCGTCGTGATGACGAAGGCCGGCGGGACCGGCAGGTCCATGCCCCGCATCCGCGCAATCGACCAGGCCTTGCCACCGATCAGGCTGCGATCGGGCAGGCTCGTGCCGTCCAGCAGGACGGTCCAGTTGGATGACATCAGATTATTCCTCCCGGACCCGGCCCATGATGCGGAGCAGATCCTCGTGCAGTTCGAACCAGATGGTGTGATAGCTGTCGCGGCGGATGTCGCTGACCCACTCATGGTCGCCATCCTCGGCCGCTTCGAGCGCGGCGAGCAGCTTTTGTGCGTAGAAGCTCATGCGCGGCCAGCGGGCGGCGAGTTGCTTGAGGATCGGTTCGACCTGTTCGTGAACCTCCCCCAGACGGTCGATCACCGCTTCGTCATGGGCGCGATCGCTATGGTCGTTGGCGACCTTGTTGCCGCCGATGCTGATCGTCTGCCAGTCGGTGATGACCTGCTTCAGGCTCTTGTTCACCCGTTCGAAGGCGACATAGGCATTTTCGAACGCCTTGTCCTGCCGCAGGGGAGCGAAATGCAGGCCATAGCGCGCCTCCAGCACCACACGGGTCAGCGGGGCGAGGATGAAGGCATCGCCGGTATCCACCACCCGACCGGTCGCTACGGCATCGGCCAGCAGCGTCGATACGCGCGGTTCGGGCAGGTCGACCAGAGCAGCGATGGCGGCGGCACCGGCATGGCGCTTGATGGCGACGCCGTGGAAGACGAGATCGCGGTCGTCGATCATGCAGCGGCCTCCTCTTTGGCCAAGCGCCAGACGCGACCGACGCGATCGACGCCTTGCTGATAATCCTCGGTCGTCTTGGCGGCGGCCGTTGCCTCGATCGTGACCGTGTCGCCATCGGCGATGCCGGCGATCTTCGCGTTCATCAGGCAGGGAATATTATATTCGCGGGTCAGGATGCCCAGATGCGAGCGGACCGTACCGCCCGCGCAGATGACACCACTGAACTGCTCGATGATCGGCGCGGTCAGCGTGCCGCCGCTATCGTCGATCACCGCAATGATGCCAGGCGGAACGCCGTTGGTCAGATAATCCAGCACCCGTTCATTGGTGCGGATGAAGCGAGCGATGCCGGTAACATCGGCATCATGGCGCACGACATTGTCCCCGACGCCAGCGAGCGCGCGGCCCGATGCGTCCGGTTCGCCCTGCGGCGCATCGGGGTGGGAGAAGCTTTCATCCACCTGATCGCCGTCGCCGCGCGACTTGTAGATATCCGGCCGTTCCGCGACCGAAATGCCGGCCGACCAGTCGAAGCGGTGGCCGGTGGCGAGCAGCCGCCGTTCGACGTCCACCATATCCGCCTTGGTCAGGGCCGCACCGCTGACGCGAAAAGCGTCCCAATCCTGTCCCGATTGCGCGAAGCGGTCGCGCAGCCTTTCCTGCACCAGGCTCAGCGTCGCCTCCACCAGCAGCGAAGCTGGCGGGCGCCCCCTGTGCGCATTGTCGATGGGCAACCCCATACACCTCTCCTGTTCTCTGCGAGTCTGCGCTCTCACCTTCGATGTGCCGGGTCGCGGCTTTGCTGTCAAGCATCTGACAGATGAAATCGTCCTACGATATTGACGGCAAACTTCGACTCATCTAGCCTGTGCATCAAAGAAGACGATCCGGGAGAGAATGTGTGAACGCCAAGCCCAATCCGCGCGTATTGATCGTGAATGACGATGGCATCGACGCGCCCGGCATCCTGTTGCTGGAAGAGGTGGTGCGCCAGTTTACCGATGATGTGTGGGTCGTGGCGCCGGACGAGGAACGGTCAGGCGCGGGGCACAGCCTGTCGCTGTCCTACCCGATCCGGGTGAAGCAGCGCGACGAGCGGCATTTTGCGGTCAAGGGTACGCCGACCGACTGTGCGCTGCTGGGCGTCTATGAACTGCTGGGCGATCGCAGGCCCGACCTGCTGTTGTCGGGCATCAATCGCGGGCCGAACCTGGCGGAGGACATCACCTATTCGGGCACGGCGTCGGCGGCGATTGAGGGCGCGATGCTGGGCATCCCCTCGATCGCCTTGAGCCAGATATGGAGTTACCAGACGCCGGTCCACTGGGACACGGCGCGCCATTACACAGCGCAGATCTTGCCCCAACTGCTCGACCTGGCGTGGACGCAGGGTAGTTTCGTCAACGTCAATTTCCCGCATTGTCCGCTGGATCAGGTCAGCGGCGTGCGGGTCACGACGCAGGGCATGCGTCCGCCCGGTTCCTTCCGCCCGATGCCGCGGGTCGATGAACGGCATGTGCCCTATTACTGGATCAAGATCGCCTTTCCAGATGGCGGTGCGGCGGAAGGCAATGACCTGGCGGCGGCGCGCGACAATGCGGTGTCGATCACGCCGATGCAGCTCGACATGACGGCGCACGACCAGCTGGCGAATTTCCGCGCGCTGTTCGAAACCGAACCGGTGCGGGCATGAACCCTCCAGCCACGATCGGCACGACCGAGAAGGTCGCGGACGCGATCAGGACCGGCATCCGCACCGGCCAGTTTGTACCGGGACAGCATCTGGTCGAGGCGGAACTGACGTTTCGGCTGGGGATCAGCCGATCTTCGTTGCGGGAGGCGCTGCGGCATCTGTCGGGGGACGGGATCGTCGCGATCCATCGCTATCGCGGCGCACATATCTGTCGGCTGACCCGGCGCGAGGTGCGCGACCTGCTGGAGGTGCTGGAGCAACTGGTGCGGCTGGCAGCGCGGCTGGGCGCGGCATCGGGCCATGCCAATCGCAGCCTGATGGATGCCGCGCTGGAGGCAGCGCGGCGGCATGACGAGGATGGCGATCATCGTACCTATATCGCGGTGCGGCAGGCCTTTTACGACTGCCTGTTCGAAGTCGCCGGCAACCGGGAATTGCCGCGCGTTACGCCGCTGCGGCGCGCCGACCTGTTCCGTGCGCAGATCCGCCCCTACCAGACCCGCGCGCAGCAGGATTCGCATACGGAAGGCTATCGGGCAATCGCGCAGACGGTGAATGATGGCGATGTCGCAGCGGCGGAAGCGGCGGTCGCGGCCCTGTTTGCGCAGACCAATAGGATGGTGGACGAGCTGCCGGATGTGGCGTTCGAGGTGGAATAATGTCCTTCGACACGCTCAGGACGGACGGAGTTTAGTTCCTGGCCAGGATCGTCACCGCCGTCAGGCCATCTTCCACGCCGTAAAAGCCGCCGCTATTTTCCGCGAGCGCGATGCGGGCGCCTTCCACCTGGCGCTGACCGGCCGCGCCTCGCAACTGGGTGACGAGTTCGTGGATCTGGCCAAGGCCGGTAGCACCTAGCGGATGGCCTTTCGACACCAGACCGCCCGACACATTGATCGGAATGCGTCCGCCCAGCGCCGTCCCGCCGGCTTCAGCATCATGCCCCGCCTGCCCAGGTGCGCAGAGACCGAGCGCCTCCACCTGCACGATTTCCCCCGATGAACTGGCGTCATGGACTTCGGCGACGTGGACGTCCTGCGGGCCGATGCCTGCCTTTTCATAGGCGCGGGTGGACACGATGCGAGTGACGTGGCGGGCATAATCGTCGGGTGCCCGATCGCTGCCGCTCTGCGATTCCGTGGCCAGTACGCGCACCGACCGCGCCTGTGGGAAGCGGTCGAGCAGGTCGCCGGCACATAATATCGCCGCCGCCGCACCGTCGCTGATCGGGGCGCACATGGGGACTGTTAGCGGCCAGCTGACATTGGGTGCGGCCAGCACTTCATCGATGCTCATGGCATTGCGATATTGAGACAGCGGGTTGAACTGCGAATGGATGTGGTTCTTGGCGGAGACGGCCGCGATCTGGCGCTGGGTCGCGCCATAGGTCGCCATGTAGAGCCGGGCCTGCGCCGCATAGGCGTCCATCATGATGTTGGGACCGGGACCGTCCAGCCCCTCGGGCGCGGGGGCCAGCATGCCCTGCGTTGCGTCGATATAGCGCTGCGCCTCGATCGCATCGAGCGGCTGCTGGAACACGGCGAAGCGCTTGTCGCGATCCGCGCTGTAGAGCTTTTCCACGCCCACGATCAGCGCCACATCGGTCAGGCCCGCACGGATATAGTCGGCCGCGACATGCAGGCCGATCGTCGCGCTGGCGCAGGCGGCCTCGACATGCAGCACGCGCACCCCCTGTATGCCAAGCGGCCGCAGCGCATATTCTCCGGGGATCGACATTTCGCCCGCGAAGAAGCCCTGAATGACATTGCTGTAGATCGCCATGCCCAGATCGCTGGCTTTCGCCCCCGCATCGGCCAGTGCCTCGCGGACGGCCTGTTGCGCCAGATCCGTATGGGTGCGGTCGAGATGGCGGCCGAAGGGCGTCATGCCTACGCCGATGATATGGACGTCGCGCATCAGATTTTCCTTCCCGCCTCTTCCCAGAACGGCTTGCGCAATTGCGCGCGCGATACCTTGCCGGCGTTGGTGCGCGGCAACTGGCGGATGATCTCGATCCGCTTGGGCGTCTTGACCGCGCCCAGCGCCTCACGGGCGAAGGCAATCAGCGTCGCTTCCTGCGGCTTGTGGCCGGGGCGCGGCTCGACGAAAGCGATGACCGCCTCCCCCCATTTTTCATCGGGGATGCCGACGACGGCGCAATCCTGCACCGCATCATGGGCCAGCAGCGCCTTCTCCACCTCCGCCGGATAGACATTGAAGCCGCCGGAAATGATCATGTCCTTCTTGCGGTCCACGACATAGAACCAGCCTTCTGCGTCGCGCACACCAATGTCGCCGGTGTGGTGCCAGCCATGGGTGGAGACTTCGGCGGTGGCCTGCGGGTTCTTGTAGTAACCCGCCATCACCAGCGGGCCGCGCACGACGATCTCGCCGCGCTCGCCGGGGGGAAGAATGTTGCCGTCATCGTCCATGATCTCGACGATGGATAGAAGGTTCGGGCGGCCACAACTGCCCGGATGGGCGAGGTCGCCAGCCGCGTTCAGATGCTCATGCGGCGGCATGGCGGTGACGCACATGGGCGCTTCGGTCTGGCCGAAGCTGGCATTCATGACCGGGCCGAAGATTTCTATCGCCTCCTTGAGGCGGTCGAGCGACATGGGCGCGCCAGCATAACTGATATATTGCAGGCTGGAGAAATCCGCGTCGCGCACGCCCGGATGGGACAGCAGCATGTAGATCGCCGTGGGCGGCAGGAACATATAGGTGACACGGTGCCGCTCGATCGCCTCGATCACCGGGCCGGGATCGAATTTGGGCAGGATGACGACAGTGCCACCCAGCGCCATGCTGGCGAGCGCGAGCGGGCCGGCGGCGTGTGTCATGGGCGCGGCGACCATGTTCACCGGCGGCGTGGTCATCGGCATGGACGCGACAAGACTGGACACCAGCGCCTGCCAATTGCCGTTGGTCAGCATCACACCCTTGGACCGGCCGGTAGTGCCGCCGGTATTGGCGAGAAAACCCAGTTCCTGAGGATCGCCGGTGCGGCGCTGGGGAACGGGCGAGGTGTCGAGATCGATCCGGTCTTCAAGATAGAAGTCCGCCTCAGCGAAAGGCCGATCCAGCGCGATATAGCGGCGGATATTGGGACATTGCGCGCGGAAATCGGCGATGCGATCCGCCACGTCGGAATGGACGAAAAGCGTGTCGATATCGAGCAGGTCGAACAGATAGGCATTCTCGCCCGTGCTGGCGCGGTTGTTGGCCATCGACCAGACGCCATCGGCGCGCAATATGCCCAGCACCGCCTCGAACGCGACCATGGCGTTGCCGCTCAGCACGGCGGCATGGGCGCCAGGCGTGAAGCCGTCCGCGATCAACAGCGCCGCGATGGCGTTTACGCGGGTCGCGACCTCTGCGTAAGTCTTTTGCGTGCCGCCCTCGATCATGCAGGGCTTGTCATGCGCGATGCGCAGGCCGCGATCGAAATAGTCGATCATTCGCATGGGATGACCCCTTTCGTCATTGCGAGCGTAGCGAAGCAATCCATCGTCGCGTCATTGGATTGCTTCGCTACGCTCGCAATGACGGGAATGTTCAACGCCGCAGCGTCAGGTCCAGCCCGCTCGACTTGATCTGCACCAGCGGCGCGGTGGCCATCTTCACCAGCTTCTGCACCTGCGCCAGTTCGGGCGAGGAGAGCGTGGGATAATCGCGTGCCACCGGGCCGGCCTTGCGCATCTTCTCGATATCGGACGCTGGCACCAGGGCGCGCAGGATCAGTTCATCGTCATCCTCCCCAGTGCCATGGCGGCGGCGCAGTTCGGCAAGATCGGGCTGCTCCGGCGGGTTGGACAGGATTTCCTTCGCGCGCGGCTTGGCCATGATCTGATCCATGACGTTCGCGTCGATCGGGGCGACCGGATCGCCATAATAGCCCGCCGCATATTGGATCACCTCATCCGGTACGACGGAATAGCGCTTGCCAGTAACAATGTTCAGCACGGCCAGCGTTCCAACCAGTTGCGCGAAGGGCGTGGCCATGCCGGGATAGCCCAGCTCCCGGCGCACCGTGGCGACTTCGGCCAGCACGGCGGGCAGCTTGTCGAGCATGTTCTGCTGCACCAGCTGCGCGCGCAGCGTACCCATCATCCCGCCGGGGATCTGATGCTTGAGCGCGGTGACGTCATATTCGAAAAACTGGTTGACCAGGAAACCGGCGGCCTTGCCCACCCGCTCGAAATGGTCGGCGACGGGTTTCAGCTTGCTGGTGTCGATATTATGGGTGTGGCCCATCATCTCGACATTTTTCGTCATGATCTCGATCGAGGGGATAGAAGGCCCGTTGGCCATCGGGCGGACCGCCGTATGCAGCACGGTCACGCCATATTCGATCGCGTCCATATAGGTCTTGGCCGACTGTCCCAGCATGTTGTTGGCGTGCATCTCGATCGGCTTGCCGCGCGCCTTGGCGACGATCGCGGGGACAAGGGTGGAGATGCGGTCGCGGTCCAGCACACCGCCCGTGTCGTAGAGTAGCAGGCTGTCGACTTCGGGCAGCGCCGAGAGCTTGTCCGCCTTGTCCGCATAATATTCGTCGGTGTGGACCGGCGAGAGCGTGAAGAGCATCGTGCCCGCCACCTGACAGCCATGGGTCTTGGCGATTTTCGCCAAACGGTGCATCTTGTCGATGTTGAACAGCACATCATAGAGCCAGAAGCTGCGGATGCCATGAGCGCAGAGGCGATCGACCCACAGATCCATAAGGACATCGGGCGTGAAGCCGAAGGTCACGGACCCATTGGAGCGGCAACCCGCCCGCAAAGGCGTATTGGGCATGGAGCCGATCAGCAGGTCAAGACCCGCCCAGGGATCTTCCTGGCAATGACGGGTCAGCACCTCGAACAGGGAGGAACCGGCAAGGCTGATAATATTATAACCGGTCTGGTCGATGATCGGCGTGACGGGCAGCGCCATGCCGGCCTGCATCCGCATGCCCCACAGGCTCTGCTGCCCGTCGCGCATGGTTTCGTCGAGGAAAGTGATATGGGCCATGCCTGTTACTCCGGGGAAGCGAGCAGCGTCTGCTCAAGCCAGCGTGTGTGGATGCGGTTTTCGATGAAGTCGGGGTGGCGCACGATACGGCGGTGCAGGTCGATAGTCGTGGGCACCCCCTCCACCTTAAAGGCGTCGAGCGCCTCGGTGAGTTTTGCCACCGCGTCAGCGCGTGTCGCCCCATGGACGATCAGCTTGCCGATCATGCTGTCGTAGAAGGGCGGGATCATCGCCCCTTCCGACATATGGCTGTCGAGGCGGACGCCCTCCCCCGTCGGCACCTGCCAGCCGGTGATGCGGCCAGGGACGGGGATGAAGCCCTTCCCCACATCCTCCGCATTGATGCGGCATTCGATGGCATGGCCGGTGACGCGGACATCGTCCTGCGCCACCGACAGCGCCGACCCGCCGGCAATGCGAATCTGTTCCTGCACCAGGTCGAAGCCGGTAATCATCTCGGATACCGGATGCTCCACCTGGATGCGGGCGTTGACCTCGATAAAATAGACTTCCTCGCGCGCGACATCGTAAAGGAACTCGGCGGTGCCGGCGTTGCGATAGTGGACACTGGAGGCAAGCGCGACGGCCGCTTCATGGAGTTGCCTGCGCACGCGATCGGGCATGGCGGTGCAGGGTGCTTCCTCGACCAGCTTCTGATAGCGGCGCTGGACCGAACAGTCGCGTTCGCCGAAATGGACGACCTTGCCGGTGCCGTCGCCCATCAACTGCACCTCGACATGGCGGGCTTCGGGCACAAAGCGTTCCATGAACAGACGGCCGTCGTTGAAGGCGGCAAGGGCTTCAGCCGACGCCTTGTGGAAGCCGGCCTCGACCTCATCCGCGTTGTTGGCGATCACCATGCCGCGCCCGCCACCACCGGCCGATGCCTTGAGCAGCACGGGATAGCCGATGCGGTCGGCTTCACGGCGGGCGTCGGCAGCGGAGGCGATTTCCTCGCTACCCGGCACCAGCGGCACGCCAGCAGCTTTCGCCATAGCGCGAGCCTGCAACTTGTCGCCCAGCGCGTCAATCATGTCCGGTTCGGGGCCGACGAAGGCGATGCCATGTTCGGCGCACAGGCGCGGCAGGATCGCGCGTTCCGACAGAAAGCCATAGCCCGGATGCAGCGCGTCGCACCCCGCCGCCTTGGCAGCGTGCACAACGAGACGCGGGTCAAGATAGGATTTGGCGGCTGAACCGGGACCGAGGACGAGCGCTCGGTCCGCAAGTTTGGCGGCGGCGCTACCCCGGTCGGCGTCCGAAATGCCGACTACGGTTTCTGCGTTCAGGCCCTGCGCTGCGCGCACGATCCGGAGCGCGATTTCGCCGCGATTGGCGATGAAGAGGCGGTTGACGGCCATCGTCTTTACCCCGGAATAACAGCAAAGAGCGGCTGGTCGGCCTCCACCATCGCGCCATCGGTGGCGAGGATGGCGTGGACCGTGCCGGACAGCCCCGCGCGGACGGCGGTGAACAGCTTCATCACCTCCACCAGACACATTTCCGTGTCGGCGGTGACGACCGATCCGACATCGACATAGACCGGCGATCCGGGCTTGGGCGCTCGGTAGAAGGTACCGAGATAGGGCGCGCGGACGATGATGGCGTCAGCCGGCAAGTCGGACGGTGCAGTGGCCGTAGCAGCGGCTGGCGCAGCTGCTGACGCGGCGACGGGCGCATGAGGTGCCGGCGCGATCGGCTCCACCCGCACCGCGACCGCCTGCGCGCCCAATCCCGGCGCCGACGCGTCGGTCGACAGATAGATTTCGACATTCCCTGCCCGCACATGCAACTCACGCATGCCTGATGCTTGGAAATCGGCGATCAGCGCCTCGATATCCTGAAGCTCTTTATCCCCGGCGCTCATGCCTTCTTCTCCCGCAGGGCTTCTATCTGGTCGCGTGTCAGCCCGGCACCCCTGCCCTTCAGGAGCCGTGACTGTTCCTGCTCCAGCGCATAAAGCGCCGCGACGTCGGCACTGTCAGGTGCACCGCGCACGCTGCTGTCGCACAGGAAACGATAGGGTTGCTGCATCTGCGCCGGGCGGAACGCCGCCGCGCGCGCATTATAATCGGCCAGACTCAGCGCCCCCGCGCTGGTGATATAGCGATCGACCTTCTCGGTCAGATGGGTGACGCCGGACGCGACATGCGCGCTGCTGAGCGGCACATCGCTGTTCAGCACGCTATGGGGGATATGCGAGATGTAGCGGGCCGGGCGGCCATTATGCATCATCATCGCATAGTCGTGCAGTTGCTGGCTGGGCAGATCGACCAGCCCGACCAGTTCGCCCAGGAAATCGCGGCCGAATTCGTCGTTCAGGAGCGGCCGGAAGCGATCGGCGCGTTCGTCGATCTTCATCCAGTCATCGACGTCATAAACGCCCGCGACATGGGCGAAATCCTTGATCAGGCTGAAATAGACCAGCGCGCCGGCGTCCATCATCTGATCGCGGGACCAGTTGGCCATATTCTTCCACAATTCGACCGTGGCGGCGCGGAAGGCTTCGGTGAGCGTCTCGAAGGTTTCGGCCAGTTCCTCTGCCGATCCCATGCCGACGGGCACATAATTTTCGGTCAGCACGTCCGATGTGTAAAGGCCGATCCCGGTCAGCTTTTCCGCCGTGAATTCCGGCTTGGATTCAAAACTGCCCCAATCGTCCATCAGGTAGAAATGACAGTCCGTCGCCTCCATCGTGACGGTCAGGTTGGGATAGGGAATGGCGTCGGCCACGCCGTCCAGCCAGGGATAGTCGCCCTGCGCCAGATCGGTGAAGTCTCGCACCACCAGTTCGCGATTGTCCGCCAGCTTGTAGGGGCCGCTATTGTTGAGCGTACAACGGCTCTCGCAGGACACGAGGAAGCCATATTGGGAGACAGTGGCGAGGAAGGTCTGCGCCGCCTTGTGCAGCCGGTCGCCATTGGAACAGGCGTGCAGATCGGCGTGGAAGCGCTGGATACGCCGTTCGGGCAGGAGCTGGACGCGCTGGCCATATTCGCGGGCGTTGAGGTGCCCGTCCTCGCGCTGCTGCGCCAGTTTGAAACGGCGCCAGAAATCCATGACATAAGCGACATCCTCGGCATCGTCAGCCGAAGTCTGAAGGCCCATATTGATAAGGATTTCGCGCCCCAGCAGGAAGAAGGTCGGCAGGCCCCAGCCGGGCAGATTGCCGAACTTGCCGCCCATGGCCCGCGCCCGGTCGCCAATCTCCTCCGCCTTCATCGCGCTTTCAATTTTCCGCAGCAAAGCGGGATAGCGATAATAGCAGCATAGATAGGATAGCAGCATGTAGGATGGCACGGGGAACAGCTTCGATTCCTGCACCGTGCGCGTCACGCACAGCCAATAGGTATCGTCGCCGATCGTCTGGATGGCATTGTTCGCCTCCAGCAGTCGCACATAATCCAGCGTCATTTGCCCACCGGTCCCTGGCCTGCGGCGACAGCCATGCTGCTCTCCTCTCCATGCTCTTTTTGATTCGTACAGACTTTATAGTCGATCAATATCGTCTGACAATCTTAAAAGATAACGGATTTCCGTCTCTTGTTCGAGTACCGCCAGCGGTCGGTCAGAAATCGAGGATAATCTTGCCGAAATGGGCGCCGCTCAGCTGGTAACGGAAGGCATCGGCCAGCTGCTCCAGCGGAAAATGGCGGTCGATGACGGGGCGGATATCATGGGCGGTCAGGAAGGCGACGAGGTCGCGCAACTGCGTCACGCTGCCCACGGCGATACCATCGACGCGGATGTGGCGCATCACCACTTCGCTCAAGGGCAGTTCCGGCGCGCCATTGGCGGTGGTGCCGACGACCACGACCTTGCCCCCCATGCGGCAGGCACGGACCGACTGGACGAAGCTGGATTGGCCGCCAATCTCCAGCACCAGATCCACCCCTTCCCCACCGGTGGCCGCGCGGATCGTGTCGCCCCAGTCGGGATCGGTGCGATAATTGACGATATGGTCCGCGCCCATCGCTCGCAACCGATCGGCCTTGGCAATGGAGGAGGTGGTCGACCAGATGGTGAGGCCCAGCGCCTTGGCGATTTGCAGCGCGAACAGGCAGAGGCCGCCCGATCCGGGCAAAAGCACAGTGCCGTCGGGCTGCACCTGCCCCTCCACCACCAGAAAGCGCCAGGCAGTGAGGCCAGCGCAGGGCAAGGTCGCCGCTTGCGCAAAGGACCAGCCATCGGGGATCGCCGTCAGCGATGCGGCGGGTACAACGACATAGTCGGCGGCGAAACCATCGGCCGTCTCGCCACTAATCGCGCCGTTGTTCGTGCGGCTTGGCGGCCCGTCGATCCAGCGCGGGAAGAAGGCGCCCATCACCCGGTCGCCGACCGTCCAGTCGCTGACATCCTCTCCCAAAGCCGTCACCTCGCCTGCGCCATCGGACAAGGGGATGAGGCCCGGCGTCACCGGAATAAAGCCCGCGACAACCAGATAATCGTGGAAGTTGAGCGATGAGGCTCGCAAGCGCAGCAGCACCTCGCCCGGACCGGGTTTCGGGATCGGCGCGCGCGTGACTGTAAGCGTGTCGAGCGTCGGCTTTGCGGCCAGGCGGATGATCCGCATGTCTCTCATCACACTCTCCCAAACCACAATTCGCTATTTTATCTCACCGTGCCGTGTAACCGCCATCCACAGTCAGCAGCGCGCCGTTGATGAAGGCGGACCGGTCTGATAACAGCCAGCAGGCGGCTTCGGCCACATCTTCGGGCTTGCCGAAACGGCCGATCGAATGGCGCTCGACCATGGGGGCCATCTGCTTTTCGAAGGCAGGGTTGCCGATCAGCCTTTCCTCCACCATCGGCGTCAGGATCAGGCCGGGAAGCAGCGCATTGACGCGCACGCCGGTATGGCGCGCTTCGCACGCGGCAGCGCGGGTCAGACCGATGACGCCATGCTTCGCCGCGACATAATCGGCCGCATAGGGCGCGCCGATGATGCCGTCGCCCGACGAATTATTCACTATTGCGCCTCCACCGGGCGCCATGGCTCGCGTCGCATGCTTCATGCAGGAAAAGACGCCGGTCAGGTTGATGGCCATCATCCGGCTCCATTCCTCCGCCGTCAGATCGGGCAGCAGGCGGTTGGCCATTTCGATGCCGGCATTATTGAACGCACCGTGGAGCGCGCCATAACGATCGACCAGAGCGCTGATGGCGGTCGCGACCGCAGCGTCGTCGGCCACATCGGCGACCAGCGCCATCGCCTCCCCGCCCGCCTGCACAATAGCATCCGCTGTCGCGGCAGCACTGTCCGCATTGTGGTCCAGCACACCGACGCGCGCGCCTTCCTGCGCAAACAGGAGCGCCGCCGCCCGGCCAATGCCCGACCCTGCACCGGTGACGAACGTGACCTTGTCCCGCAGCAGCATCAACTGGCCACCGGCTGATAGATGCTTTGTGGCGTGGTAAATTCCAGCAATCCCTCAGGGCCGTTCTCCACGCCCAACCCGGATTGCTTGTGCCCGGCAAAGGCGGCGAAAGGCGAAAGGCCCTGCGCCGAATTGATCCACACCGTGCCGGTTTCCATCCGCGCCGCGACCGCCTGCGCACGATCCATGTCGCTCGACCAGACCGACCCGCCCAGCCCATAGTCGCAATCATTGGCGCGCGCGATCGCGTCGTCCACATCATGATAGCGGATCAGCGGCACGACCGGGCCGAAGGCTTCCTCCTGCACGACGCGCGCATCTTCCGGCGGATTGTCTACGATCGTGACCGGCAGGAAATAGCCCTGCCCGTCCGGAACCGTTCCTCCAGCGAGAAAACTGTGACCGGCCGCGACCGAATCCGCGATCAGTCCGCACACCCGGTCATATTGGGCACGGTTCTGCACCGGCCCCAATTGCGTGCCTTCCGCCGCACCGTCGCCGACCGTCATCCGCGCGGCAATGCCGGTCAGCGCCGCCGCCAGCCGGTCATAGACGGCGTCATGGACATAGACGCGCTTGGCCGCGACGCAGACCTGCCCGCTATTGGCGAAGCAGGCCCAGAAGAGCGACTCGGCGATCGCCTCCACATCGGCATCGTCCAACACAATTGCCGCATCATTGCCCCCCAGTTCCAGCGTCAGCCGCTTGAGATTGGCCGACGCGCTTTCCATCACCCGACGGCCCGTCGCGGTGGAGCCGGTGAAGCTGATCTTGTCGATATCCGGATGGCCCGTCATCCACGGTCCCAGTGCGTCGCCGCCGGTCACGATATTGAGCACACCGGGCGGCAGCAGGTCACGCAGCAAAGCGCCCAACCTGAGCGTCGCCAGCGGCGTAAAGGGCGAGGGTTTCAGCACCAGCGTGTTGCCCGTCAGCAACGCCGGGCCGATCTTCCAGATCGCCAGAAGCAGCGGAAAATTCCACGGCACGATCGCTCCGACGACGCCCAGCGGCACTTGCCGCGTGACACTGCGCTGGCCGGGCAGCGCCTCGCTGACATGAACCGGCAGTTTCTGATCCGCCACCACGCCGATCCACCAGGCGGCAGCCTGTATCTCGCCCATGGCGGCGGCCAGCGGCTTGCCCTGTTCGGCAGTCAACAGTGCCGCCAGTTCATCGGCATGGGCCGCCAGCGTCCCGCCGATCGTGCGCAGTGCGGCCTGCCGGTGCGCATAGGGCGTATTGCGCCAGCCGGGAAAGGCAGCGCGGGCAGCACGCACCGCCGATTCCAATCCGGCTTCGTCGCAATCGGGCACATGGGCGATCACCGCCTCGGTCGCGGGATTGACGACCGGGATCGTCTGCAATGCATCAACAGGGCGGCCATCTATCAGCATGGCGAAGGGCGGATCGGCAAGGCTGACCATCATCATACTCCTGCGGGCTGGCGAAGGATGCCCAGCGCATCCTGGTCGATCACATGCGATACGAAGCGATCGAGCATGGTGAGGAACAGCCGATCGCCGCGCTCCGTGCGCTTGACCAGCATTGCGGCGCCGACCGCGACATTGATGCCGGCGAAGGTGAAGTGGCGATAGTCTTCGCGCAATTGGGCGAGGCTGTAGTTACCCACGCCGCAACGGATCAGTTCATCATGATAGTGGCGCAAAAGATCGTGCTCGACGCCCTGCCGCTCCGCCGCACCATAAGCACCGCCGATCAGATAGGCGACATCGACCGCGTTCCAGCCAAGCGCCACCGACTGCCAGTCCACGACCGTCAACCGGTCCGGCCCCAGCAGCATATTGTCCGGCCGATAGTCATTATGGGTGACGCAGCGCGGGCTGGAGAGCGGTGCGGCGTAGCTTTCATAGCGCTCCGCCAGCGCGTCGCAGACGCGCAGATGTCGGGGTTCAAGCTGCGCGCCGTAACGGTCGCGAAAGGCCGGCCAGGCGGCGCGAAAAACCTCCGCCTGATAGAAGGGCTGCGCTATATGCCCGGCATCGAGCCAGGCGAGCGCAGGGTCGGCATCGGCGTTCCAGAAGGCTGCGTGCAGCCTTGCGGCCTCCGCCACCGCCTGCCCCATCTGGTCACGCGCCAGCCCCTTGAACTGGTCGCCAGGCGCGGCCGGGGCCAGATCTTCCAGCAGCAGGACGAAGCCACCCTCGGCATCCATGCGCGCGCCATGATAAAGCGGCGTGGCGATGCCCGCGCGCGGCGCTAGTTCATGATAGAAGCGCAATTCACGCTCATAGAGCGACCAGCCGCGCGCCACCTCCCGGCTCGCCGGGTCGAGCGAGGCGAACTTGCCGATCAGGGTCGCCGGTCCGGTCGCCCCCGGCGCATAGGTCAGGGTGAAGCGCGCCGTCTCGCCAATCTGCCCCGCACCGACCGGTGTGGCGGTCACGGCGGCTACCTTTCCCACCCCGGCGTCGTCGGCCAGCAGTGCATTGAGCCACTCCGCATCGACATGTTCGGGCCGGGGCAGGGGATCGGGATGGATCAAGTCGGCCGGGGCGATCGACATGGGCTCTCCTCAGGACGTATTTTCTGTCTCAATTCAATTTGAAGAGCATGGCCGGGCGGGTCCAATCGGGCTTTGCGGACCAGTCATCGGGCCACACGATGAATGCGGCAGCCAATATGATTGGCGACGCAGAGCCGCCGCCGACATGCTGGACCGATCAGACCAGAGGAGAGCCGCATGCCATCCAGCCATGAAGAGACAGCCCGCGCGATATTGGCCGCCATCGCGACCGGCGGCATCCCGCTGGAGCGCTTCACCGCCGACGCACGCTGGTGGTGGAATGGCGGCATCGACATCAGCGTGGCGGAGTTCGACGCGCTGCTCGGCACGCTGCATGCCCAGATGGCGGACGGCATCCACGTCACCCCCGGCCTCGTCATGGAGCAGGGCGAGCATCTGTTCGTGGAGGCGACGTCGCACAGCCTGCTCAGGAATGGGACGCTCTATGACAATCGCTATATCTTCCTGTTTCGCTTCGCCGGGGAACAGATCGCACTGGTCAAGGAATATAGCGATTCCGCGCATGTGAAGGCGGTGTTCGCGCTCGGCTGACCCACTTCAGGCGAACGCCATGCGTGTGCTGGCGATCGGCGGGTCGGCGAAATGGTCGCCCGCCACGCCCCCGGTGCCAAGGGCATCGCGCGCCGCCTGCCAGCGGACGGCGAAGTCGAAGAAGCGCCGCGCCGCCGGATTGGGCGCCGTGCCCAACACCAGCGACAGGTCCAGGTGAAAGTCCATGCCCTCGACTGGCCGCCGGACCATGCCCGGCAGGGTCGCGAACCAGCCGATGCCGATCGCGCAGATGCCGTGCCGTTGCGCATGTCGCTCCACCGCCATGGCATTGCCCTCCGCCGATACCGACGGCACAGCACCACATTGCAGCAGGAAATTGGCGATCGGGTTGACGAAAGCCTCGCCATGTTCGGCGCTAATCATCGCAATCCGGCGCCCGATCAACTGGCTGCCGGGAATGACATCATAGCGCGCCAGATCGCTATCGTCCGGCACCAACAGGCCGATCTGCCGCCGCCGCAGCACGACATGTTCCAGCGACGCGGGAAACTGGACTTCATTGGCGATCTCGCCGGGGTTCATCTCCGCCAGAAATTCAGGCACTGGCTTGTCCAACGGCACGCCCAGCAGCAGCGACGCATCCAGCTTGCCGGTCAGCAGGTCGCGCACCTGATCCGATTGCAGGCGATTGTCGATGGTCAGCCGCACATCCGATCGCGCAGCGGAAAAGGCGTCGATCAATTCGACCCGGTCGACAAAATCCATGCTGTACATGGCGGCGCCCAGCCGGAAGCGGGTCTTCATGGCATGCTGCATGCCCTCCGCCTCTTCCCGCACCGCCTGTGCGCACTGGTGCAGCGACTGGACCAGTGGCAGCAGTCGCTCCCCCTCAGGCGTCAGGGCGATATGGCGGGTCGTGCGGTGGAACAGCGAAAAGCCGAGTGCCTGCTCCAGTTCCTTGATCTGGCCGGACACGGTAGGCTGGGTCAGGTGCAGCCGCTCGGCCGCGCGCGTGACCGACAATTCACAGGCCACGGCGGCAAAGCTGCGCAGCAATTTGAGATCGACATGGAACATGGCCCGTCCTCCCTTTTGGCGCTCAGTGCAGTCGCTGCGTCATGCGGAAGACGAGGCCCGCGCGGTTGCGCACACCCAACTTGCGGTAGAGCCGGCGAAGGTAATTTTCGACGGTATTTTCCGACAGGTCCATTTCATAGGCGATCGCCTTGTTCTGCAAGCCGCGACACAGCAGGGCAGCCAGTTGCTCCTCACGCGGGGACAGGCCCGCCACGCAGGCGACCGCGCCTCCCATCGTCGTGCGCAGCGCCACGCGCCCGTCCGATGAGTCGATGAGGTCGCACAGGAAGCGGTCGACCACCATGTTGGACAATGTGTCCAGCCGCTGCTGCAACAACGGTTCCGGCACCTCGGGCAATCCGCTACGATGTCCCTTCCGATGCGCGCCGATGATGAGGCAAAGGCCGGGCGCCAGGCGCCGGGTCGATGCGCCGACCACATCGACGGCATAATGGTCGAGGAAGCTGGTATAGTTGCGCGCTACAAAACGATTGAGCGCGGCGTCGCCCCAATGGACGAAATGCGCGCCGGATACGTCGCTTTGCGCCAGCAATTGCCGGGTGAAAGGGTCCGACTTGAACACCCGCCCGTCATGATAGCGATGCTGCGCCTCTTCGCTGACGCCGACATGGTAGAGGTAGGACAACTGCCCTTCCCCGACATTGTCGTCATAGAAAAAGATCGACGCGCTGCCCAGCGCGCAGTCCGCCACCATCTGATCGGTAAAGCCGGATATGTCCTGGCTCAGCCTCATCCTCTCACCTCCCGTTCATGGCCGCTTCGTGCAGCTCTCCGGTAGAATCGTCCCAGGCCTTTCGCCACATTATCGGACAATTTCATCCGACCATAAAGAGTCGGACCGTTAACGTCAAATATCCTGCGGCAGCGCCGCCAGCAGTTCCGCCATGTCGAAATAGTCGCGCCACGCGCCGATGCGGCCATCGCTGGCGATCTCAAAAACTCCCGCTGCCCGCACCTGCGTCCAGCCTGCTCCGGCGAAACGGAAGCGATCGGTGCGTTCGGTGAAGACCGTCCGGCCATTGGCGGCGATGGCATGCAATTGCCAGTCAATCGCTTCGGCCGCGAGGAAGGGCGCCAGCAGATCCAGCGTCGCCGCCTTGCCCCGTGCGGGAGGCAGCGGTATGCCGATGCAGACGATATCGTCATGCAACAGCGCGGCGACGGCGGTTGGATCGCGCCGATTAAAGGCGTCGATCAGCGCCTCAACCACGAATTGCGGGTCAGCGTCCGGCATCGCTCTCCTTTCTCCGAGCCTCTTGACGACTCGATATTGCCCGATATTTTCGTTAGACGAAATTGACATCATCCTCAACGCCACCGTGCATGGTGGACACGGTCAACCCCGATAAACCCCAGCCTGTACGCCATATATGGAAAATCGGCTGGTTTTGTTCGGAACAGGCGATGAGTGGCGCGCCGGCAAGCATGGCACCCTGGCGAAGCCCAAGGGCCAAACATAAAAAGGAGAGCAGCAATGAAGGCCATGGTGCTGAGCGACGGACGATTCACGCTGGAGTCGGTACCCGATCCCACACCGAGCGCGGGGCAGTTGCTCGCCCGCCCACTGGTTTGCGGCGTGTGCGGCAGCGACCTGCATGCTCGCGATCACGCCGACCATCTGTGCGACCTGCTCCAACGCGCGGGCTTTCGCGGTTTCATGGACCCGACCCGGCCGGTCGTCATGGGCCATGAATTTTGCTGCGAATTGATAGAGTCGGCCGGTACCTTTGTCGCAGGTCAACGGATCGTCGGCCTCCCCTTCCTCACCGGGCCGCAGGGAATCGAGCTGATCGGCTATTCCAATCGCTATAATGGCGCCTTTGCCGAAGCGATGCTGCTGGACGCCGCCTTGTGCCTGCCCGTGCCCGACCATGTCCCGACCGATATCGCCGCGCTGGCAGAGCCGCTGTCCGTCGCGGTCCATGCGGTCGCGGAAAGCGGTGCCGACAGCGATTGCGCCTTTGCCGTGGTCGGTTGCGGGCCGGTGGGCCTGTTCATCATCGCGCGGTTGAAGGCGCTGGGCCTTGGCCCGGTGCTGGCGATCGAACCCAATGCCGCACGGCGGGCCATGGCAGAGCGGATGGGTGCGGACGTCATACTTTCGCCCGGCGATGCGGCGGGCGCGCAATGGTGGACCGACCTTGGCCTGCCCATCGGCATGTCGGACGCCATGGCCGTCACCGCCGAGCAGAAACGCCGCAGCCGTGCGGTGGTTTTCGAATGCGTAGGCAAGCCCGGCATGCTGATGACGCTGGCGAAGACCGCGCCCACCGGCGCCACGCTGGTCGTGGTCGGCAACTGCATGGAAACCGACCCGATCGAACCCGCCTTCCTGTTGCAGAAGAGCCTGACCCTGCGCTTCGTCTTCGCTTACTCCCCGGCCGAATTTGGCGAGGCGTTCGCGATGATCGCCGCCAATCCCGATCGGCTTGCCCCCATGGTCACCGGCACCGTCGGCCTGACCCAACTGGACAATGCCTTTGCCGCGCTGACAGGCGGCGATGGCAGTCAGGTAAAGCTGCTCGTCGCCTCGACATAGGTGGATTTCCGTCCATCCCCACCATGCGGGGATCGGCCTAGCCTGCCCTTCTCTCCAGACATTTTGAGAGACGCATGAAACCGATCAGTGCAGACCTTCTCCAAACCTATCTCGGCCACAAGCTGCCCCAATGGACGCAGCTTGCGGTCGAGAATCTTTTCCGTCTGCCACTCGGCGCATCGCGGGAAACCTTCCGCTTCGACCTGTCCTATGTGGACGAACAGGGGGAGAGCCAACGCACCGGAATGATCCTGCGGCGCGATCCGCCCGCCAGCAATGTCGAGAGCGACCGGGCGCATGAATTCGCCGCCTATCGGGCGATCTACGGCCACGGCATCCCCGTCCCGAAGATGATCCTGCTGGAACAGGATGCATCCCATTTTGACGGCGCGATCAGCCTGGCGGAGGATCTGCGCGGCTATCATAACAGCGAATATCAGTTTCAGGACGCCGCTTGGGCCGACCGCCTGCCCCATGTGGCGCAGCAAATGTGGTCGACCATGGGCCAGCTCGCCGCCGTGCCGGTGGAGCGACTGGACATGGGCTTCACCCGCCCCGCGACTGTGGAGACAACCGCCGCACAGGAACTGGCGACCTGGGTCGATGTGCTGGACCGTCATGATGTCGGCGCGGAGCCGATCACCCGCGCGGCGATCCGGGCGCTGGAACGCTGGCAACCGACCGCGCAGAAGCTGGCGATGGTCCATGGCGACTTTCGCGCCGGCAACTTCCTCTACGACGATGATGGCAATCTGATCGCCGTGCTGGACTGGGAAATGGCCCATCTGGGCGATCCGCTGGAGGATCTGGGCTGGAGCCTCGCGCGCGTCTTCTGCTTCGCCAAGGACGACCGCTATTGCGGCCTCGCGACCCGCGATCAGGCGGTGGCGATCTGGGAAAAGGCCAGCGGCCTCACCGCTGATCCCCGTGCGCTCCATTGGTGGGAATTGTTCAATTGCATCAAGGGGCAGGCGATCTGGAATAGCTGCGCCCATGTCTGGCAGTCCGGCCAGAACCGCGACGTGATCCAGGCCTATGCCGCCTGGTGGCTCCGCAATGCGCAGGACCGGGCCATCCTCGAACTGATGGACAAGCTATGAAACCAGACATTCCCGCCGTGCTTGAAGATGTCGCGCGTAAATTGCGCGAGACGATCCTGCCCGACCTCAAGGGCTTTCAGGCGAACATGGTCGGTATGACCGCCGCCATGCTCGACATGACGGCGGAAGCCTGGGACGGCGCGGCCGACCGGCTGGTGCAGGAGAATGCCGTGCTCGCCACGCTGCTGGCGCAGGGCAGCGACCTGACCGGCGACCCGGCCTTTTTCGATGTGGCGAGAGAGGAACCCGAAAACCTCAAAATATCGACTTTGGAGCGAATCAATGACCAGCGCCGCCGCGCCTTGATCGACCTGCAAGCGCGGATCGAGACGGACGATAGCGCACAGGCGCTGAACGGCGCCATCTGGGACGAACTGCGCGCCTCCACCGAACGGCGCCGGGTCGCCCTCGCCAATTTCTGACAGAATAGACGGAGAGAATAGATGCTGACAGCCGCCGACGATTTTCCGATCCACCAGACGCCCGAACCGATCTGCTATTCGGGCACGGACCGGAATTTCTACGACCGCTACTGGTTCAACGGCTTCGAACCGGACGGGTCGCTCTTCTTCCTGATCGGCATGGGCACCTATCCGCATCTCAACGTCACCGACTGCGGCATTTCCATACAGGTCGAGGGCAAGCAATATTGCCTGCGCGGATCACGCATCCTGACCGACCGCATGGACATGAGCATCGGCCCGATGCGGCTGGAAGTGCCCAAGCCGCTCTGGACTTTGCGCTTCGTGGTCGAGGAGCAGGACGGCATCGCCGCCGACCTCACCATCACCGGCCGCGCCTTCCCGATCGAGGAACCGCGCTTCACCCGACGCGTGGGCAAGCGTGGCTTTCTGGATTACACGCGCCTGACCCAGAATGGCCATTGGTCGGGCTGGATCAGCATAGACGGCCGGCGCATCGACCTGTCGCCCAACGCCATGGGCACACGGGATCGCAGCTGGGGCATCCGCCCGATCGGCCTGTCCGATCCGCAGCCCAATGTGCCCGAATCGCCGCAGGGCTATTTCTGGCAATGGACCCCGCTGAACTTTGCCAGCAAGAGCCTGTTCTTCCACATCGCCGCGGAGCCGGACGGCCATGTCTGGAACCGGCGCTCGGTCCTATGCCCTGATGGTGCCGGGCCGGAGGCGTTTCTGGAGACGGAAGAAGGCACGCTGGACACGGTGCTGCAACCCGGCACGCTCTGGCCCGAAAGCGGCACGCTGACGGTCGATTATGGTACTGGCCCCTATACGGTCGAGTTCAAGCCATTCCACCGGATGCAGATGAAGGGCATCGGCTATTTCCATCCCGAATGGTTCCATGGCCGTTATCATGGCATGCCGCTGCGGGTGGAGCGCGAGGACTTCACGGTCGACGATCTCGATCCGATGGCGATGCAGAATTTCCATGTTCAGCGCCTGTCGCACCTGACGCTCACCAACCCCGACGGCAGCCAGGAAAAGTCGGTCGGCGTGTTCGAACAGGCGATATTGGGCGCCTATGCGCCGCTGGGTGTCACGAGCGGCATGGATATCAGCCGCTGGGACAAGGAATAGGGCGATGGCGCGGCTGGATAACAAGGCCTGCATAGTCACCGGCGGATCGGCGGGGATCGGCCTCGCCATCGTCCGCCGGCTGCTGGACGAAGGCGCTCATGTGCTGTTCTGCGGGCAGGATGAAGGGCGCGGGGCCGATGCGCTGGCGGCGCTCGACACGCCCAACGCCCATTTCCTGCGCGCCGATGTGAGCGAGGAAGGGGATTGCGAGGCGCTGCTGGCGCGGGCGGTCACGCTGTTCGGGCGGCTCGACATCCTGGTCAACAATGCCGCCAAGGCAGCGGTGGCGCTGATCCCCGATCATAGCACGGAGGAATGGCGGCGCAGCACGGCGGTCAATCTCGACTCCGTCTTCTTTCTGTCGCGCGGGGCCGTGAACCGGTTCCGCCAGCAGGGCGGCGGCATCATCGTCAACGTCGCATCCATATCCGGCCTGGCGGGCGACGGCGCCTACCCAAGCTATTGCGCACAGAAAGGCGCGGTCATCAATCTGACCCGCGCCATGGCCACCTATCATGCCCGCGAAAATATCCGCATCAACGCGCTCTGCCCCGGCTTTGTCGAGACGCCTGCGACCGATGCGTTCAAGGCCTTCCCGCAATTGCTGGAGGACTGGTTCAAGTCGATCCCGGCCCAGCGCCCTGCCGCGCCGGAGGAAATGGCGTCGATCGTCGCCTTCCTGGCGTCGGATGATGCCAGCTACATGCACGGATCGATCGTCGTGGCCGATGGCGGCGTAACGGCGGCCACCGGCCAGCCGACGCAGGTGCCGATCGAATGAACTTTGCGCGGTCCATCGTCCATGCCGATGAATGGGCCGCCAATCGCAATTGGACGAGAATTTAACGGAAGAGGAAGCTTCGGACAAAAGCGAACCGCCCCAGGCGGTCAACCCAACAAAGACAATATAGGAGGGGAATGATGAAGAACCATAAGTTCCATACATCGTGTGCGCTGCTGGCGCTGGCCATGGCCGGTGCGCCTGCCTTTGCGCAAGAACCACAGGCGCCGCAGGCCCAGCCCAATGTCGGGCTGGAGGACATCGTCGTCACCGCCCAGCGCCAGTCGGAATCGCTGATGAAGGTGCCGGTCGCCGTGACCGCGCTGACCCCCACCGATCTCCAGCGACAGGGCGCCAACTCGACCTTCGCGCTCAGCGCTGCAGTCCCTTCGCTGCAAGTCACGTCGGCCTTTGGCGAAGCGCAGCCCAACTTCACCATGCGCGGCATCGGTGTCGGCAATGAATATGGCGCCAATCAGGTGTCGCCGGTCGGCGTCTATACCGACGACAATTATCTGTCCGCCCGTACCATGCACGGCTTGCAACTTTATGATCTGGAGCGCGTCGAAGCGGTGCGCGGACCGCAGGGCACACTCTATGGCCGCAATACCACCGGCGGCGCGATCAACTTCATCTCGGTCAAGCCCAACCTGCAATCGGGCACGCGCGGCTATGTCGAAGGCGGCTATGGTCGCTTCAACGAGGTGAAGGGACAGGCCGCAATCGAAGGCACGCTGGTCGATGATGTGCTGGGCTTCCGCGCATCGGTCAATTATGTCGAGGCGGACGGGTTCGTGAAGAATATCTTCCCAGGCCAGCCCGATGCCAACAGCCGCGACAGCCTGGCCGGGCGTCTCATCATCCGTGCCCGCCCGACCGAGCGGCTGGACATGATGCTGAAATTCACCGGGTCGAAGGGCAAGCCGACACAGGCCGCGGCCTATCACCTGACCAACGGCACGTCGGGCTATGATCGGGCGCAGGATAATCTCAGCTTCTTCGAAACGAACCAGCCCGACCTCGGCTTCAACGACGTCAAGAATGCCGGGGTGCAGTTCAACCTCAACTACGAGCTGACTGACGCCCTCTCGCTCCAGACCTTGACCGCCTATGACTGGTCGAAGCAGGAATTCACGCAGGAAGGCTCCGGCACACCCGTCGTCGGACACCTCCAGACCAATTATGGCGATACCTACAAGCAGTTCAACCAGGAGGTAAAACTCGCCTATAACAATGCCGGGACCAATTTGCAGGCGGGCGTCTATTATGGCTGGGACCATATCGACAATGTCGACAAATATCGCCTGATCCAGATCCTCTATTTCTACCAGCATTACCAGCAGACGCGCAAAAGCTATGCCGCCTTTGCACAGCTGAATCAGAAGCTGGGCGACAATCTGGGCTTTACGCTGGGCCTGCGCTACACCAAGGACAAGAGCCGTCATTACGACTCCTACAGCTTCCTGACGCAGTTCGCCGACCCGGCAACCTCCCCCTCTTTCGGCGGCTATGATTTCGATCCGGCAGACCCGGATGCGGCATCCATCACCTTCACCCATGGCACGATCTCTTCCGCCGGTGTCATCACGCCAGAGGCCAGCAAGAGCCGCTCCAGCAGCCGCCTGACCGGCAAGATCGGCGTCGATTACACATTCGACAGCGGCGCCATGGTCTATGCCAATTACAGCCGCGGCTATCGCGCGGGTTCCTTCTCCAGCCAATTCTATGCCGGCAACCCGATCGACTTCGTACCGCCGGAAAAGGTGGAGGCCTATGAAGTCGGCACCAAGGCGCGCCTGTTCGACAATCGCGCCAACCTGACCGCCGCCGCCTTCCTCACCAACTACAAGAACCAGCAGTTGAACGAGGTGATCGGCACGACGGGCTTCATCCGCTCGGCGCCCGGCTCCACGATCAAAGGGTTCGAACTGGAATTCAACACCCGCTTCGTCTCCAGCCTGAAGACCAATTTCTCCTTCACCTGGCTGGACGCTACCTATGACAAGCTGACCCTGTCGGGCACTGTGCTGGACGGCAATTACCTGCCCAATGCGCCCAAGATCACGATCAATGCCGGGGCGGACTGGACGCTGGGCCAGTTGGGTAGCGGCAGCATCATCTTCTCGCCGAACCTCATCTACACCAGCAAGCAATATTTCTCGCCGTTCAACGACAAGGCCGGGAACACCAACCTGCACGCGCCGGGCAATATCCGGGTGAATGCGACACTGGGCTGGGAAAGCGAGCAACTGGCGATCCGCCTGTGGACCACCAACCTCTTCAACAAGAAGATGTTCATGTACGGCCTCAACCTGCGCGACGCCTTTGGCTACGACTATATGCTGCACGCCCCGCCGCGCGCCTATGGCATCACCGCCCGCTACAATTTCTGAGCAGGTGTATCGTACGGGCCGCTTCCTCATCAGGAAGCGGCCCGTTTTCATGTTGGAAGGACAGCGGGATGAGCAATGGCAAACTGACCGGCAAGCGCGCTATCGTGACCGGCGGCGCATCGGGTATCGGCGAGGCGACCGTGCGCCGCTTTCTGGAAGACGGCGCCGCCGTGCTGGCAGCCGACATCCGGCCTGACGCTCTTGAGCAACTGACGGCGTCACTTCCAACCGACGCGCTAACAACAGCTCAGGTCGACATGATGGATTTGAACGCGGTCGAGGCGCTGATCGCAACCGCTGCCGACAAGCTGGGCGGCATCGACATACTGGTCAATAATGCCGGCATTGGCTCCTTCGGATCGATCGCGGACATCGGCCTCGACCATTGGCGCGAGGTGATGACGATAGACCTCGACGCGGTCATGTGGGCTTGCCGCCATGCCCTGCCCCATCTGGCACGGGCGCGCGGCTGCATCGTCAATGTGGCGTCGGTATCGGGATCGGGCGGCGATTATGGCTTTGCCGCCTATAATGCGGCCAAGGCAGCGGTCATCAACCTCAGCCGGGCAATGGCGTTGGATCACGCGCCCCACGTCCGGGTGAACAGCCTCAGCCCCGGCCTGACCCGCACGCCGCTGGCGACCGGCCTGACCGGCAATGCGCAGGTGATGGCGGCATGGCGCGACGCCCTCCCCCTTGGCCGCCCCGCAGAACCGCGGGAGATCGCCGCCGCCATCGCCTTCCTCGCATCGGACGATGCCAGTTATGTGAATGGTCATGACCTGGTGGTCGACGGCGGCGGCGCGGCGCATACCGGCCTGCCCAACTTCACCCGCCTGCTGGGCGGAGAAAGCCATCTGACGCAGGCGGATTCCTTTGTTCGTCGATAAAAACCACTTCCTTCCGTTCGTTTCGAGCTTGCCGAGAAACCTGTAGTGCCCCGCTTCTCGACTTCGCTCGAAGCGAACGGGAATTTCAGGGGATCAGAACCGCTTTCACGCAATCGCCCCGCGCCTGCGCCTCCACTGCTTCGTTAATCTGCGCCAGCGGGAAAGTCTGGATCAGCCGATCGAAGGGGAAGCGCCCCGCCTGATACAGTTGCACCAATTCCGGGATGAAGCTGTCCAAGTCGCTGTCGCCTTCGATGATACCATGGATGCGATGGCCATAGGTGATGAGCGCAGCCAGATTGATGGAGAGGCTGCTCTCCGGCTTGGGCGGCACCCCGACCAACCCCAACAGGCCATGGCTGCCGAGCGACGCCAGCGCAGCCTCCACCACCGCCTCTCGCCCGCTCGTCTCGAATGCAAACTCCACCCCGTCCGCCACGATCACACGGATTGCCTCCGGCAGCACCGCCTCTGCCGCCGGGTCGATGACATGGGTCGCGCCCAACGACAGCGCCAGGTCGCGCCGACTGGCCACCGGTTCGACCACGATGATCGTCGCGCATCCTTGGATCACAGCGCCCATCACCGCCGCCAGCCCCACCGGCCCGGCGCCGAAGATCGCGATGGTAGACCCGGCCGGACAGGCAAGCGAGCGCATCACCCCGCCGGCCCCGGTCTGGAATCCGCAAGCCAGCGGACCGAGCAGTTCCAGCGGCACGTCCGTCGCCTCGATCTTGACGACATTGCGCTCCTGCGCCAGCGCGTGCGCAGCAAAGGAGGATTGGCCGAAGAAATGGCCCGACAGCGTGGCATCGCCCTGCCGCAGCCCGGAACTGCCGTCCATCCGCGTTCCGGCATAGTTGCGCACCGGAAATTCGCGGCAATAGGAGGGGAGATGCTCCTCGCACCGCGCGCAATGGCCGCAACTGGCAAAGCCGATCACGACCCGATCGCCGGGCACGACCTTGGTCACGCCTTCTCCCACCGCCTCAACGACGCCAGCCCCTTCATGGCCCAGCACGGCGGGCAGCGGGATCGGGATGAACTGATCCCGCGCGACCAGATCGGTATGACACAGCCCGACCCCGGCAATCCGCACCAACACTTCGCCGGGCCGGGGCGGCTCTATGGCAATCGGCTCAACCGAAAAGGGCTGATGCGGTGCGTGAGCGATGGCGGCGATACTGTCCATGTCCGTTCCTTCAGGCTGCGGTATAGCCACCATCGGCAACGAACTCCGCGCCGGTGATGAAAGCGGCATCGTCGCCGGCCAGGAAGGCCACGAGCGGGGCGATATCCTGCGCCACGCCCAGCCGCCCCATCGGGATAAGCTGCGCCCATGCCGCGAGTGCAACTTCGGGCGGGATCAAGGCCCCCGTCTCGTCACGGGGCGGCTCCCAGTCGGCTCCCAGGTTGGTCTGCACCGGTCCCGGCAGCACGCAATTGACGCGAATGCCAGTCTTCGCCAGTTCAAACGCGACGGCGCGGGTCAGCGATCGCACCGCGCCCTTGGTCGCGCTGTAGGCGGCGAACTGCGCGCCCGCGACCATGCCATAGACCGACGCGATATTGATGATCGATGCGCCTTTCGCCCCGCCCGCAATGGTCTGGTGCATCAGCGGCAGCGCCGTCTGCATGCCAATATAGACGCTTTCCACGTTGATGCGCTGCTGGCGGCGCAGCGTCTCCACCGGCGATTGCTCGAACGGCTCGGCCATCATGATGCCGGCATTGTTGACCAATATGTCGAGCCGTCCAAAGCGGTCGCCGATCGCCGCTACGCCATCCGCCCATGCCGCTTCGCTGGTGACGTCCTGCGTCAGCGACAGGATTGCCGCGCCACCGCAAAACCCGGCCGTCTCCTCCAGCCCAGCCGGATTGATGTCGCCCAGCACGACATTGGCGCCCTGCTCCGCCAGTGCGATCGCGATCGCGCGACCGATGCCCGATCCCGCCCCCGTGACCCAGGCGGTCTTGCCATCCAGCTTGCTCATCTCATTCTCCGATATTGGACCGCGCAAAGCGCTGGTCGGTGATGGGGGGCATCCAGCCAATGGCGCTGTCGCAATAGGCTTCCAGCGCTGGGGTCCATGGGGCGGGCCGGTCCAGCGTCCCGGCCTTCACGATCGTCAGCCCCGGCAGCGCGGCGGCCATGGACCGGATCGGCGACCCGCATGTCGCGCAGAAATGGCGGTAGACCGCCGCCCCGCTTTCGCCGCGATCCTCATAGATGCGGGTTTCGCCACTTTCGCGATAAGCCTCATCCGCCACCACGCACACCAGCGAGAAGGGGGCGCCCGACTGTTTCTGGCAATGGCGGCAATGGCAGATGGCCGTCATTATCGGATCACCCGAAAATGCGTAGCGCACCTGCCCACACAGGCAGCCGCCTTCATGCATATTTGCGTCACTCATAATGCCACCACCACGGTCTTGGGTTCCAGATAGGCGTCCAGCACCTCGCTGCCATTTTCGCGGCCGATACCGGACATCTTCATGCCGCCGAAGGGGAAAGCCGGGTCGGCCAGCATCACGCAATTGACGAATGCCGTGCCCGCCTCCAGCCGCGCCGCCGTGCGGTGCGCGGTCGCCAGGTCGCGGGTAAAGACATGGGCGGCGAGACCATAGGGGCTGTCATTGGCCAGATCGATCGCTTCGTCCAGATTATCGAAGGGCGCCGTCGCCAGCACCGGGCCGAATATCTCTTCCCGCGCCGCTTCCGCATCGCGGGGCACATTACGCAACACAGTCGGCGCGAAATAGTAGCCTTCGCCGGGCAGACCAGCGCTGGCGGACATCGCCTCTATCCCCGCCGCCAGCGCCCGCTCGACATAGCCCGACACCCGCTCATGCTGGCGCGCGCTGATCAACGGGCCGAGCGCGGTGGTGCGATCCGCGCTGCGTCCCAGCGTCAAACCGGCGGCAAAGGCGGCGATGTCATCGACCACCTCATCATAGACCGACCGATGCACATAGAGCCGCGTGCCCGCATAGCAGACCTGCCCGCTGTTGAAGAAGCAGCCCATCGCCGCCTGCGGAATCGCGACCGACAGGTCGGCATCGGCGCAGATGATCGACGGTGACTTGCCGCCCAGTTCCAGCGTTACGCGCTTCAGGTCTGGCACGGACGCGCGCAATATCCCCTGCCCCGTCGCAGTCGATCCGGTGAAGGCGACCTTGGCGATCAGTGGATGCTCCACCAGCGCCGCGCCGGTCGAGCCATCACCGGTCACGACGCTCAGCACGCCATCCGGCAACCCCGCCTGTCGCGCCAGTTCCACCAGTCGCAGCGCCGACAGCGGCGTTTCCGGCGCGGGCTTGAGGACAACGGTGCATCCCGCCGCCAGCGCCGGTGCGATCTTCCACATCGCCAGCACCAGCGGGAAATTCCAAGGGGTGATCGCCGCCACCACCCCGATCGGTTCACGCCGCGAATAGACATGCCACTGGCCCGGCGTGGCGGACAATGTTCCCGCCCGCCCCGCCAGCTTTGTCGGCCATCCGGCATAAGTCCGCAGCCAGCCGATCGCGGCGGGAATATCGACCGTCTCCGTTACCGCAATCGGCTTGCCCGCATCCAGCGCCTCCAGGGCCGCCAACCGTGGCAGGTCCGCCTCGATCGCGTCAGCGAAACGATGGAGCAACCGTTCGCGCGCCAGCGGCGTCAGGTCGCGCCAGGCCGGATCGTGAAAGGCCTGGTGCGCCGCCTGAACGATCGCATCGACTTGCCCGGCATCGGCGACCGGCACCTCGGCAAAGGCCTGCGCCGTGCAGGGGTCGATATCGGCGATGGTCGCCCCGGTAGCCAGCCGATCGCCACCTGCGTGCAACACCAATTCCGGCAGCACCAGCCCGTCAAAACCCTGAATGGAACTCACTGAAGCGTCTCCTGACGGCGCCTGCGGAAATCGCTCGGCGTTTCGCCGGCAAATTGGCGGAAGGCGCGGGTGAAATGGCTTTGGCTGGTAAAGCCCAGCGCGTCGGCGATGGTCGCCATCGACGTGTCGGACTGTTCCAGCATCTGCTGCGCCCGGTCGAGCCGCGCGCGCATGACATATTGATGCGGCGACACGCCCGTCGCCTTCTTGAACACGCGGCAGAAATGGGTCGGCGTGATGCCCGCCTGCGCTGCCAGTTCCTCCAGATTATGATTTGCTTCTGGCCGTTCGAGGATCGCGTTCATGATCGCATGGATGCGATAGGAGGAGAAAGCGGCGGTCGGAATTTCCGCGCTGCTGGCGCTCACCGGCCCGCGCATCATATGCGCTTTCAGCGCATCGACCAGTGCCCCCACATAGATGTCCCGCTCCTTGGTCTGCGGCGCGTACAATTCGCCCAGCACTTGCCGCGTCAGCGCCACGCCCAGCGGATCGGAAAAGGCAAAGCGCATCCGCCGGAACTGGTCGAGCGCAGGCGCACGTTGCAGGTCCATCGACGCGACGCTGAGCGTCACGACATCCAGTTCGCCGTCGACCAGCCATCCGGTCGGCTGCCCAGACGGGACGATCGTGGCGCATCCCGGCAGCGAACTCGTCTCACTCCAGCCATCCCATTCCCAGGTACGGACATTGGGCTTGCCTGCAATATGCACGACGAACATCGGGTCGGGCAGCGCCGGCAAGGTATAGCTGCCAACGAACTGGCGCCAGCGGCACAGACGCCAGCGACCATGATCCGCGCCCAGCTGGATATCGGGTGCGCGACCGAGCGCATCGGAAATGATTTCCTCATCGGTCGGGGGGGCAGCGGGTGCATCATCCTCTCCTCATGCAGGCGCCATCTGCACATCCAGATTCTTCAACCCGTTGATGAAGTTGGACCGGAATCGGCGTGGCGCCGCCATTACCTTGAACCCGCCGACGCGCTCCGCCAATAGACTGAAAGCCACCCTCAGCTGCATTTCGGCAAGGCGCGATCCCACGCATACATGCTGGCCGGTGCCGAACCCCAGATGCTGGATATTGCCCCGACTGATGTCGAACCGGCCGGGATCGGGAAAGACGCTCTCGTCGCGATTGGCGGCGATATACCACAACACGACCTTGTCACCCTTGGCGATCGCCTGCCCGCCGATCTGCGTGTCTGCCGTCGCCGTCCGCCGCATGTGCATGACGGGGCTGGCATAGCGCACCATTTCGCGCACGCCATTCTTCAGCAGCGACGGATCAGCGCGGACCATATCCCACTGATCGGGATTGGCGGCAAAGGCGGCGACGCTGTGACTTAGCGAATTGCGCGTCGTCTCGTTCGCGCCGACCAGCGCCAGGATGAGGTTGCCGACAAACTCCTGGAACGTCACTGGTTGGCCATTGACCTCCATGGTCGCCAGCAAGGTCGCCAGATCCTGCCCTGGTGTCGCCCGCCGTTCCTCGTACAGGCTCTGCGCAAAGCCCATGAACTCACCCAATATCGCCGCCATCGCTTGCGGAGACTGACGGAAATCGGGATCATCCTCGCCGACAAAGGCGTTGGTCCAGTCGTACAGCTTCACCCACATATCCGGCGACAGATCGAGCAGTTCGCACAAGGTCAGCAGCGGCAACGGCGCCGACAGCAACGGCACCAGATCGACCGTCTCGCCCAACGGAATCTTCTCGATCAGCGACAGGCAGCGTTCCCGGATGCGTTCCTCGATCCCCGCCAACCGCCCCGGCGACAGGGCCGGCATGATGAACTTGCGATATTGGGTATGGACCGGTGGATCGACCGAGATGAAGGGGATGCCGATCGCCGCCTCGCCCGCGCCGGTCAGGCCGACCTCATTCTCGTTGAAGATACGGTGGCCGCCATTGTCATAGGCCGACGAGAAGAGGCCCGGATTGCGCGACACCTCCACAATATCGGCATAGCGGGTGAGCGCCCAGAACCCCGCCCCGTCGGTTTCCGGGTTCCAGTAGACGGGCTGTTCCGCCCGGAGCCGCGCGAACAGGTCGTGCGGCGCCCGGTCGAAATAGAGGTTCGGGTCTTTGAGGTCCGGGGCGAAGGTCGTCGCGGTCATGGGCGCTCCCCCCACGGTCAGAAGCTGAACCGGCCGGTCACGCCGAAGGTACGTGGCATGGCCGGGACGAGGAAATTATAGGGGAACCCCGCGCCGCGCAGGTCCAACCCATAGCTGTAGGTCTTGCGGTTGAAGGCGTTGTTGATCCAGCCGCGCAGCTGGAACGGTCCATGCGCCCAGGCCAGTGTGGCATTGACCTTGGCATAGCCCTTCTGCTGCAATTCCGCATTATCCTGCGCCGTGCCCACCGCGTCGATGCCGTTGAAGGGCGAGAAATATTGACGGCTGAAATAATTGACCACCGGCGAGAAGATCAAGCTGTCGCTGCCTGTGTCGAAGATCGTCCAGTCGACCCCGGCCGTCCCCGTCCAGCGCGGCGCGAATGGCAGATCGTTGCCCGACAGGTCAGTGTCCTGCAACGTCAGATCCTTGTAGGTGGCATGGAGATAACCGCCCGACAGGTTGATGACGAGGCCATTGAACGGGCGCAGGCTGGCCTCCACCTCGCCGCCATAGACTTCCGACTTGGGCGCATTGACCAGGAAGGACACCGGGCCGGGCCGCGTATCCTGCACCTGCTGGTTGCTATAGTCATAATAGAAGCCGGCCGCCGACAGGGTCAGCTTGTTGTCGAGGAAGCGGCCCTTGACGCCAACTTCATAGGCATTGACCCGTTCGGGATCGATATAGGTGATGCCGACCGACGAAGTATAACCGCCGCCATTGAACGCGCCCGACCGATAGCCACGGCTGTAGCTGGCATAGACCAGCGTACCGCCATCGAAGGTATAGCTGAGTGCCGCACGCCCGGTCAGCGCCTTGTTGCTGCCGTCAATCGCGTAGCGCGCTGCGGGATCATAGGCGCAGGTGCCCGCCACGCCGGCGCAGGGCACGGTGCTGGCGATCGGCGTGCCCGCGCTGCCGAACGGACCGGCGAACAGATAGGCATAGCCGTCGCCATATTGCGCCTTGTCCCAAGTATAGCGCGCGCCCAAAGTCAGCACCAGCTTGTCGGTCAGGTCATAATCGCCCTGAAGAAAGGCAGCGTAAGAGCGCCGCGTCTGGCGATAATGCTGGAAGAAGCCGCCGTCCACGCCCGGCCCCAGGGCGCTGCCGATGTTGAAGCGATTGTCGGTGATCGTACGATCCCAGCCATAGAAGGCGCCGCCAACCAGCTTCAACTTGTCGCCCTCATAATTCAGGCGCGCTTCCTCGCTGAATTGGCGGAAATTGGAGCGCCAGTTGATGTTGAGCACGTTAAGTGGCGATCCGTCCGCCGCCTGCCGCAAATCCTGCTTGCCGCCGTCATAGGATGTAATCGACGTCAGGGTGACTGTAGGGCTCAGTTCCAGCGCGACATTAGCGGCCACGCCCCAGGCATCGGTACGGTTTTCACCCACGCCATTTTCATTGATGTCGAAAAAGCCCTGCCCCGGTGTGCTGGGGCCGGTGAGGCCATGAATGGCGGCCTGCGCTCCGCGATCGCGCCCGGCATAGGCGCGGATCTTGATGTCGAGCGGACCATTGCCCGGCTTCACGCGCAGATAAACGCGGCCCTGCGCCGTATCGACGCTGTTGGAATCCCGGCCGCCCGGCGCGACATTGTGCAGCATGCCGTCGCCCTTTTCATAATTGCCGGCGACGCGGATGCCCAGTTCATCCTCGACCATCGTGGTTTCGATCGCGGCCTGCGCCTTGAACGTGTTGAAATTGCCATAGCCGAGTTCGGCATAGCCATTGGTGCCGGACAGCTTGGGCGCGCGGGTGATGAAATTGATCGCGCCGCCGGTCGTATTGCGCCCGAACAGTGTCCCCTGCGGCCCGCGCAGCACTTCCACCCGGTCAAGATCGAAAAGGCCCATGCCGTGACTGGTGCGCGCGGCGATGTAGACATCGTCGATATAGACGCCGACGGGTGAGGCCTGATTGCTGTTATATTCATTGGCGACGCTGATGCCGCGCAATGAGAAATTGGGCTGGGTGCTGCCATAGGGGCTGCTGACCTGCAGATTGGGCACCGCCGTCGCCAGCGCAGCGGAATTGGAAATCCCCTTGTTCTGGAGCGTTTCGCCACCCAGCGCTGAGATGGCGAGCGGTACGGCCAGCATCGATTGCGACCGGCGCTGCGCGGTGACGATGATATCGCCGGTGTCCGTCGCCGACTGGGGCAAGCCTGCGGCCTCCTGCGCCAGCGCGGCCTGCGACACGCCGCTGCACAGCAGGATCGCCAAAGCCTTGCCCGTGATGCACTTCATTATAGCCTCTCCTCCATCTTTCCCCCTGTTGGCGGGGGATGCGATTATGATGAGGCAGACCTAGCCGAGCCGACGCGGGAAGGCTTTACCCAGAGTTGACGCCAAATTTGGCATTTCTTGCGCTTGCCTTGAGCTGGCGCCCAAACTGGGCCTCTGTGGCGATCAAGCAGAAGAAGCGAGAGATGACGGCCCCGGCCGATCCTCCCCCGCACATATCCCGCTGCATGATTTTTGGAGAGGCGACCCATGCACCCCAGGCCATTCGCGATCAGCGATCCGGACCGACCGGCCATCATCCTGCCGGCCACCGGCCAGACCATCAGCTATGGCGCCATGGAAAGCGCAGCCAATCGCGGCGCGCATCTGCTGCGCGCGCTCGGCTGCGTGCGTGGCGATGTGATTGCTCTGTTGATGGACAATGAAGCGGCGATCTTCGAGCTGGGCTGGGCAGCGCAGCGCGTCGGCCTCTATCTCACCAGCGTATCGACCAAATTGTCGGCCACCGACATCGCTTATATTCTGCGTGATTCGGGCGCTCGCATCCTGGTGGCGTCCGACCGTCTCGCCCCGTTGGCGCAAGCAGCGCTGGCGGAATGCGACAGCGTACAGGCTTATCTTGTCGACGATGCCATCGGCCCGCTGAAAAGCTGGCGCGCCAGCGTCGCCCGCTATCCCGAGAGCCCGGTCCCCGACGAGCGCGCCGGCACGGACATGCTCTATTCGTCCGGCACCACAGGCCGCCCCAAGGGCATCAAGCCCGACCTGCCCGATGGGCCGCTAGATGCGCAAACCGCGCTGGAAGCCATGGGGACCGGCCTTTACGCCATGGGAGAAGACAGCATCTATCTGTCCACCTCCCCGCTCTACCATGCCGCGCCGCTGCGCTGGGCGATGACCATCCATCGGCTCGGCGGGACGGTAATAGTGATGGATCGGTTCGACGCGGAAGCCTCGCTCGGTCTGATCGAGCGTTATCGCGTCACCCACGCAACCTGGGTGCCGACCCATTTCGTCCGCCTGCTGAAACTGCCGGCAGTTATCCGGGACCGCTACGACCATAGTTCCCTGCGCGCTGTCATCCACGCCGCCGCGCCTTGTCCGGTGCCGGTCAAGCAGGCCATGATCGACTGGTGGGGGCCGATCGTCCACGAATATTATTCCGGCACCGAATGTTGCGGCATCACCGCCTTGTCCTCCCCCGAATGGCTGGCCCGCCCCGGCTCGGTGGGCAAGGCGGTGCTGGGTACGGTCAGGATAGTCGACGCGCAGGGACAGGAGGTAACAGCGGGCGTTACCGGCGACGTCTTCTTTGCGGACGGCCCTGCCTTCGTCTATCATAACGATCCGGAAAAGACCGCCTCGGTCCATAATGACAGGGGCTGGGCGACATTGGGAGACGTCGGCCATGTGGATGAAGACGGCTATCTCTTCCTCACGGACAGGCGCAGCTTCATGATCATATCGGGCGGCGTGAACATCTATCCCCAGGAAATCGAAAATTGCCTGATAACCCATTCCAAGGTTGCCGATGCTGCGGTCATCGGCGTACCCGACGAGGAAATGGGGGAAAGCGTACTGGCGATCGTGCAACCGATCAGGGGCGTGGAAGGCAGCACATCGCTCAGTGAGGAATTGACCCGGTTTGTGCGCGCGGCACTCGGCGGGGTGAAGACGCCGCGCGCCATCGACTATCGTGCCGAACTGCCACGAGAACCCACCGGCAAGCTGATGAAGCGCAGGCTGATCGACGAATATCGCGCCCTGTCGCCCGCCGCCGGGCACTGACCAGCACCATGGACAGGCTGATCTTCGACAGCGAACATGCGATGTTCCGCGACACCGTCCGTCACTTCATGCTGACCAATGTGGCGCCCCATGCCGCGCGATGGCGCGAAAACAACATGGTCGATCGGGATATTTATCGGCAGGCGGGCGATGCCGGACTGCTCTGCCTGTGGGCTGAAGCCGATGTCGGCGGCGCCGGGATAGCCGACCTGCGCTTCGACCAGATCATTATCGAGGAGAATGTCCGCCACGGCGAAACCGGCTTCTATATCCACCTGCACAGCAATCTCGTCGCACCCTATATCGACCGGCTCGGATCGCCCATGCTGCGCCGACGGCTGATGCCCGGCATCGTGGCGGGCAGCACCATATTGGCCATCGCCATGACCGAACCGGGCGGCGGCAGCGATTTGCGCGCAGTCCAGACACGGGCCGTCAGGGATGGCGAGGGATGGCGCCTGTCCGGCACCAAAACCTATATCTCCAACGGGATAGTGAGCGACGCGATCGTGGTCGTGGCGCGATGCCGGGATGTGCCGGGCGAACCGATCGGGCTATTTCTTGTCGAACGGGGCATGGCCGGCCTGTCGCGCGGCCGCCCGCTCCGGAAAATGGGGCTGGCAGCGCAGGACACGGCCGAAATCATGCTGGACGATGTGCATGTCCCAGCGGACAATCTGCTGGGCGATCCCGCTGCCGGCTTTGGCAACCTCATGCGCTTTCTCGCCACCGAACGGCTGATCGCCGCCATCGCCAGCATTGCCGCCGCGCAGACCGCGCTCGACCTGACGCTCGACTATGTCCGGCAACGCCATGCCTTCGGTCAGGCGATCGGCCAGTTCCAGCACAATCGCTTCCGCCTTGCCGACCTGCGTGCCCGGATCGATGCGGTGCAGGTCATGGTCGATCAACTGGTACTGCGCGCCAATGCGGGGATGCTGGAAGCCTCCGACGCCGCCGCCGCGAAGCTCATGGCCAGCGAGGTGGAGGGGCAGATGGTCGATCTGGGCGTCCAGTTGCACGGCGGCGCCGGCTATATGGACGAATATCGGATCAGCCGCCTTTATACCGATGCCCGGATCAGCCGGATCTTCGCAGGCAGCAACGAAATCATGCTGGAAATCATAGCGCGCGGGATGGATCTGGACGGCCGACCCTGACGCTCCTCGCGCCCATATTCGAAGCGCAAGAAATGCAAAATCTGATGCCGTTTTTCAGCAATGCCTTGGACGGGCCATTCTTGTATGACAATCTGATGCAACGACCGCAAAAAGGCGGCATGGAGAGTGATATGATGAGGTCGGTGAGGATCGCAGGAGAAAGTCGGAAAAGCCCGCGCCTGTCAGCCTGCCCCGAGCAGGACACTCGTTGCACATCTATGCGCAATGCAGACAAGGTCACGCTATGATGGCCACCGGACAGACATCGACCCGCGACCGGAAATGGCATGGCGAAGCGATCATCGCCGATACGCTCAAGCGCGGTCCGGAAGTGAAGCTGGAATCCTCCGACGGCCGCTGGCGTTTCAGCCGCTGGCGCCAGTTCGTCGGCAGCTATGCCCTGCCCGCTTTGCCCGATCCGCTCTTCGTGGTGCAACTGGCCGGCAAGACCAATGTGCGCACCTGGGATCGTGACGGCTGGAGCGAAACCAGTTCCTTCCCCGGCGCCGCAACCATCGTGCCGGCGACGATGGCGACCAGATGGCTGGTGGACGGCGAACTCGACGTCGTGACCCTGAGTGTCGATGCCGACGATCTCCGCTCGGCATCCGTGCTGGACCAGTTTTCCCGCATGCGCTTCGCCTTCAATGATCCGCTCGGCGCAGCGCTCGCCCGGCAGATACTGGCCGAACTCTATACCCCCTCGGATGGCCCCCGCGACCTCTATGTCTCGGCCCTGATCGACGCGCTCAAGGCGCATATGCTGCGTGGCCCAGTGAAGGCGGCGGCGCAGGAATTTCCGACATCCGCTTTCTCCGCCTATCGCATCCACCATATTATGAACGCGATCCGCGAAAGGCCCGAAGCGGATCATGGGCTGGAAGAAATGGCCGCGCAGATCGGGATCACGCCCTCGCACCTCTGCCGCGTGTTCAAGAAGGCGACCGGCGTCAGCCCGCACCAATATGTATTGAAAACCCGGTTGGAACGGGCGCAAGACATGCTCGGCCAGTCTGATGCATCAATGAACTATATCGCCGAATTTCTCGGCTTCGCCAGCCAGAGCAGCTTCAACCGCGCCTTTCGCAACATGACGGGCGAAACCCCGTCCAGCTACCGCAAGCGCCGGCTGGACGGGTAAAACTACCGCTGCGTCATACGACCAGCACGATCTTCCCGAAATGCTCGCCCGCGTCCATCCGCGCATGGGCCTTGGCCGCATCGGTCAACGCGAACTTCTGGTCCATCGCCGGGCGAAGCTTCCCCTCGCCCACGAACGACCAGACCGTCCGCATCAGTTCATCCGCCACAAGGCTCTTGAAGCCCACCGACCGCGCCCGCAACGTCGATCCGGTCAGCGTCAGCCGCTTCTGCATGATCGCTGGTATGAAGACTTCCGCCTTTGCTCCGCCCAGCACCGCGATCGACACATGGCGGCCATCTTCCGCCAGGCAGTTGAGGTTGCGCGGCACATAATCGCCGCCGACCATGTCCAGCACGGCCTGAACGCCCTGCCCACCGGTGATCCGCTTCACTTCCTCGACATAATCCTGCGTCTTGTAGTTGATCGCATGATCGGCGCCCCAATCCTTCGCCTGCGCGCATTTCTCGTCCGACCCACAGGTCACTATGACCGTCACATCAAACAGGTTGCACAACCGGATCGCCATCGTGCCGATACCGCTGGTCCCGCCATGGACCAGCACCGTGTCGCCCGCGACCACATAGGCGCGCTCGAACAAATTGGTCCAAACGGTAAAGAGCGTCTCCGGCAAAGCCGCTGCCTCGGCCAGATCATAACCGCCCGGCACCGGCAGGCATTGCCCCGCGGGCGCTACCGCATATTCGGCATAACCGCCACCCGCCAGCAACGCGCAGACCTTCTGACCGACCAGCGCGTCCGCACCGCTGCCAGCTGCGACGATCGTGCCCGCCACTTCCAGCCCCGGAATGTCACTGGCGCCCGGCGGCGGCGGATATTTGCCCTGCCGTTGCAACACGTCCGGCCGATTCACGCCCGCGGCTGCAATCTTGATGAGCACCTCACCCTCGCCCGGCACCGGTACCGGCCGCCGCTCGGGCACCAAAGCCTCCGGCCCGCCCGGCGTCGGAATCGCGATCGCCGTCATCTCGCCCGGCACTGCGCCCAAATCCGCCATATCGCTGCCCCCAGCCATTAACCATGTTGCACCGCATCAAAAATTACCGTGCGGAACTCGTGCCCTTATTGACAGAGTGGCCAACTGGGTCAACATTGGCGTCATGGACTTGGATGACGATCTGCCGAACAAGGGCGACGATCCGCTGACCCGCCTGGTAAAACAGGATCTGGGCCCCTTGTCCGTATCCGAACTGGAAGCGCGCATCACCGCCCTCGAAGCGGAAATAAAGCGCACCAGATCGACAATGGAAAGCGCCGTTAACCATAAGGCAAGTGCCGAGGCGCTATTCAGACGATGAACCGTTGCCACGCCCCCTGCGCCTTGAAAGGCTCCGTTGGGCTACGGCAGTCAGGCAATTCCGCTGGTCGGGGCCATGGCCTTGATCCCGCGTCGAGCAATGCCGACATAGGGTTCAACACCGCCCCTGTTTCGGGCCAGGAGTAGAACAGACATGCCTTCATTCGCACCCGCTCTTGAAACCACCTTGCACAATGCGCTGACGCATGCGTCGGAGCGCAAGCATGAATATGCTACGTTGGAGCACCTCCTTCTGGCACTGATTGATGACGAACATGCGTCAAAGGTCATGCAGGCGTGCGGCGTGGAACTGGGCGAACTGGGCGACGCTGTCACCCATTATCTCGATACCGAACTCGACAGCCTGAAGGTCGAAGGGGCATCGGACCCCTCCCCCACCAGCGGTTTCCAGCGCGTCGTCCAGCGCGCCATCCTTCACGTCCAGTCGTCCGGCAAGGATGAGGTGACGGGCGCCAACGTCCTCGTCGCGCTTTTTTCCGAACGCGAATCCTATGCCGTCTACTTCCTGCAACAGCAGGATATGAGCCGTCTCGATGCCGTCAGCTTCATCAGCCACGGCGTCGGCAAGGGCACGCCCACGCCCGAGCGTCAGGAGACAAAGGGCGCTTCCGAGGAGGAAAAGAAGGTGCAGGACGGCAAGGCCAAGAAGGACAGCGCCCTCGAACAGTTCACCGTGAACCTCAATGAGAAAGCCGGCCGGGGCAAGGTCGATCCGCTGATCGGCCGCAGCGCTGAGGTGGACCGGACGATCCAGATTCTCTGCCGCCGCTCCAAGAACAACCCGCTCTATGTGGGCGATCCGGGCGTCGGCAAGACCGCGATCGCGGAGGGCCTCGCGCGCAAGATCGTCGAGGGCGAAGTGCCCGACGTCTTGAAGGAAGCGGTTATCTACTCGCTCGACATGGGCGCGCTGCTGGCCGGCACCCGTTATCGCGGCGATTTCGAGGAGCGGCTAAAGGCAGTCGTTACCGAACTGGAAAAGATGCCGCACGCGGTCCTCTTCATCGATGAAATCCACACCGTCATTGGCGCTGGCGCCACCAGCGGCGGCGCGATGGATGCCTCGAACCTGCTGAAGCCCGCTTTGTCGGGCGGTACGATCCGCTGCATCGGCTCGACCACCTATAAGGAGTTCCGCAATCACTTCGAAAAGGACCGCGCGCTGCTGCGCCGGTTCCAGAAGATCGACGTGAACGAACCCACGATCGAGGATACTATCAAGATCCTGACAGGCCTGCGCACCGCGTTCGAGGAACATCATCACGTCAAATATACGCCTGACGCGATCAAGGCGGCGGTAGAACTGTCGGCGCGCTACATCAACGACCGCAAGCTGCCGGACAAGGCGATCGACGTGATCGACGAAGTCGGCGCGATGCAGATGCTGGTCGTGCCGAGCAAGCGCAAGAAGACGATCACGCCCAAGGAGATCGAGCAGGTCATCGCGACCATGGCCCGCATCCCGCCCAAGACGGTATCGTCCGACGACAAGAGCGTGCTGGAATCGCTGACCACGGACCTGAAGCGCGTCGTCTTCGGCCAGGACAAGGCGATCGAAGTGCTGTCGTCGGCGATCAAGCTGTCGCGTGCGGGCCTGCGCGATCCCGACAAGCCGATCGGCAACTATCTCTTCTCCGGTCCCACCGGCGTCGGCAAGACGGAGGTGGCGCGCCAGCTCGCAACCCTACTCGGTATCCCGCTGCAGCGGTTCGACATGTCGGAATATATGGAACGCCATTCGGTCAGCCGCTTGATTGGCGCCCCTCCGGGCTATGTCGGCTATGACCAGGGCGGCCTGCTGACCGACGCGGTCGACCAGAATCCGCACAGCGTCCTGCTGCTGGACGAGATCGAGAAGGCGCATCCCGACCTGTTCAACATATTGTTGCAGGTGATGGACAATGGCCGCCTGACCGATCATCACGGCAAGACCGTCGATTTCCGTAACACCATCCTCATCATGACCACCAATGCCGGTGCGTCGGACATGGCGAAGGAATCGATCGGTTTCGGCGAATTGACGCGTGAAGATGTGCAGGAAGACGCGGTGAAGAAACTCTTCACCCCCGAATTCCGCAACCGCCTCGATGCGATCGTGCCGTTCGGCTATCTGCCGCCGGAAATCGTCGCCCGCGTCATCGACAAGTTCGTGCTGCAACTTGAACTGCAACTGGCAGACCGCGACGTCCACATCACGCTGGACGAAGAGGCGAAGGCATGGCTCACGAAGAAGGGCTATGACAAGCTCTACGGCGCGCGCCCGATGGGCCGCCTGATGCAGGAAAAGATCAAGCAGCCGCTGGCCGAGGAACTGCTGTTCGGCAAGCTGGTCCATGGCGGCGAAGTCCATGTCCATATGAAGGAAGATGCCGACGGCATGGAAGCGCTCGCGTTCCAGATCACCCCCGCAGCTCCCAAAAAGGGCAAGAAGGGCGGCAAGGCCAAGACGACCGAAGACACGAAGTAAGAGTTTTCTACAGGCAAACGAAAAAGGCGGCTCTAAAGGCCGCCTTTTTTGTTTTTAATTCATTTTTATGACCGTTAAGGACGGCATTCTACCAGCCTATTCCTCAGCTCCGTTCGCCCTGAGCCTGTCGAAGGGCTTTGCTCCTTCTTCAAAAATACGAGGATTTAAAGAGAGGGGCTTCGACAAGCTCAGCCCGAACGGATGTACGGCGCCCTCTATCGGGCACTAACTGCGCGTCTCAATCACATGCAAAATAACATACTCGCCTGTTATCTCTTGCTGGCATGTCCACGTCCGTTCTACACCAGATACGGGTTCAGGTTGCATTCGCATAAGATTGCCGAACGCCGGTTTGAGGTTAGGAAAGGCCTCTGCAATTGGTTTAAGCAGAAACCCCGTATAGTTGCTTTGCCTATGTTGAGACACTTTGGTCGTGCCTTTGCATGACATGACGTAGGTGTATAGGGGCACCGCGTTATTCTTTCGAGCCGCGCCTTATCCCTGTAATCTAACCTGTGAATGACTGCAATTAAGGGCAGCAACGCTGGGCCCCGACAGAAAAAATGGTCGCATACGACAACAGTTCCACCTTGCCCGCGCAGCTTGCCCATGACACCTCGTTCGTCATGCCACAGCACCCTGAATCGATCATTCTCCTCCACGGCTTCGGCGGCCATCCGCTCCAGACCGCGCTCCTTGCCCGCCGCATGCGCACTGCCGGCTACATCGTCGCCAATATCGGCTATCCCAGCTGGCGCTGGCCGCTCGACCGGTTGCTGGCTCACCTCCACCAGCGTATCACCACCAGCCCCGCCTACGCCGCGCAGCATATTCATTGCGTCGGTCACTCCATGGGCGGCCTGTTGCTGCGCGCCTATCTCGCCCGCCACCGCCCCGCCCATCTCGGCCGCGTCGTCATGCTCGGCACGCCCAATAGCGGCAGCGAACTGGCCGATCTCTGCTATCGCCTGCGCCTCAACCGCCCGATCCTGAACCATGCCGGCGCCCTGCTTCGCACGAACCGCGACACGATCACAGAGGCGCTTTTCGGCACCGTCGACTACCCCCTCGGCATCATCGCCGGTGATCGCCCGATGATCGGCGCGCTGCCCAACTTCGTCTTCCCCGCCCCCAATGACGGAAAGGTCAGCGTCGCTGCGACCCACCTGCCCGGCCAGAGCGACCACCTCACCCTGCCTATCGCCCATACCGCCATGATCTACAGCCACCCGGTCGCCGATCAAGTCGCCCACTTCCTGCACGAAGGCCGCTTCAAGCGCCCCTGAATCTCTGCTACAAGCCCGCATCCAGAAAAAAGGTCGCATCTCTTCCGTAACGATCAAGGAATAGATGTTGTGCGCAAAATTCTGACGTCTCGCCCCGCTCGCGGTGCGCTTCTTCTCGCATCCCTCGCCTTTCTCGCCGCCCCCGGCACCAGCCAGCAGGCATCCGGCCCCATCGCCCGCTACACGATCGACGCCGGCACCATGTCCGGCATGGCTGCCATGGCGGGTGGCGGCGGCGGCATGGGCGCGGCCATGAGCATGATGATGGGCGGCGGCAACAAGCCGATGCACGAACTTGTCCTGCGCCTCGGCTCCACCCGTGCGCCGGCCAGCGGCGCCCCGGCGGCCGAACATTTCATGCCTACCGGCGCCGGCCTTGGCACCTCCGTCCCGCTCGTCACCCCCCGCACGGTCCCCAGCGAGGACCAGCCCATGCCCGGCGAACGGCCCAAGGGCCGGCTGCTCATTTATTGGGGCTGCGGCGCCACCGTTGGCGCAGGCCAGCCGGTCGTCATCAACTTCGCCAAGGTCGCCAAGGGCCAGATTCCGCCCGGCCTCTACATGACCGGCGCTTCCATCCCACAGGAATGGCAGGTCCGCGTCACCAACAGCAAGACCTATGGCGACTGGCCCAACGGCCAGACCCGCAAGACCATCTCCGCCAACAGCTCCCTGCTCGGGGACCATCGCATCGCCGGCAATTACAGCCCGGACATCGCCTTCAACCTGAAACAGGATTTCATGCCCGCCATCACAGGCTCCGCCCGGCAGATCGCCGGCGGCGCCACCATTCTGAGCTGGAACAGCCTGCCCCAGGCGACCGGCTATTATGCCTGGACCTTCGGCGCGCAGGAAAATGGCGACATGGTCTGGTGGGCCTCTTCCGCGACACAGGCGTTCGGCGGCCCGGTCTGGGACTGGATGTCGCCCGCCGCCGTGCAGAAGATGATCGCGCAGAAAATCGTCATGCCGCCCAGCCAGACCAGTTGCACCGTCCCCGCCGCCGTCACTCAGGCGGGCGGAGAGATGCTGATGGGCAGCCTCTATGCCTATGGCCCGGAAGCGAACTTCGCCTATCCGCCGCGTCCGGCCGATCCGAAAATCGCCTGGAAACCCGAATGGATCGCCCGCGTCCGCTATCGCGCCAACACGATGTGGATGCTGAACGGCCCCGATATGGGTAGCATGATGAGCGACGCGAGTGACGATCAGGATGACGCCCCTGCTCAACAGCAACAGCCTAAGAAAAAGAAGAAATGCAGTGGCGGCCTCGGCGGTATGCTGGGCAGCGCCATGGGCGTGGGCTGCTGACGAAATAGCCAAAGGCCCGTTCGGGCTGAGCCTGTAGAAGCCCCCGTCTGTCTTCCGGGACAGGCGCAGGTCTTCGACGGGCATGTGACGAGGCCGGCGCCATGGCCCAAAACAGGCTGGCGCCGCGCCCATGCTTGCGCCACCCTCGCGCCATCCCGATTCAGGAGAGATTCCGATGCCCTCTGACCTCATCTTCTACACCAACCCGATGTCGCGCGGGCAGATCGTCCGCTGGATGCTGGAGGAAGTCGGCGCGCCCTATGAGACGGTGATCCTGGCCTATGGCGACGACGGCATGAAGGCCGCCGACTATCGCGCCATCAACCCGATGGGCAAGGTGCCGGCGATCATCCACAACGGCCGCACCGTCACCGAATGCGCCGCCATCTGCGTCTATCTGGCGGACGCCTTCCCAGACGCCAGCCTCGCCCCGCCGCCAGCAGACCGCCATGCCTATTATCGCTGGCTCTTCTTCGCCGCCGGCCCGGTCGAGGCTGCCGTGACCAACAAGGCGATGGGCTTCACCCTGCCCGAAGGCCGCGAGCGAACCGCCGGCTATGGCAGTTTCGAAGACACCGTCGCGGCACTGGAAACCGCCGTAGCGGGGAATGCCTGGATTTGCGGCGATCAGTTCACCGCCGCCGACGTCTATGTCGGCTCGCAGATCGACTGGGGTTTGAGCTTCAAGTCCATCCCGTCCAGCCCCACGCTTGAGGCCTATGCCGCCCGCCTGCGCGAACGCCCCGCCTATAAACGCCAGAAAGAGATAGACGGCGCGCTCATCGCAGAAATGCAAAAACAAGGCTGAGCTTCACACCCCCTCCCTTTTAAGGGAGCGGGCAAAGGGTGGGTAGCGAGCGAAGCGAGCACAAAAGAAAAGGCCCGGCGGATCGCTCCACCGGGCCTTCTCCATATCAAGCTCGCAAAGCGATCAGCGGCGATCGCCGAACAGCCGCAGCAGGAAGAGGAACATGTTGATGAAGTCGAGATAGAGGTTCAGCGCCCCCATCACCACCGACTTGCCCATCATGTCCGTGCCCGCGACATGGGCATAGATGCTCTTGATCTTCTGCGTGTCATAGGCGGTCAGACCCGCGAACAGCAGGACGCCTACGCCGCTGATGACCAGGCTCATCGCGTTCGACTTCATGAAGATGTTGATCAGGCTCGCCACGAACAGGCCGACCACGCCCATGATGAGGAAGGTGCCGAAGCCCGACAGATCCTTCTTCGTGGTATAGCCCCAAAGGCTCAGGCCCGCGAAGGCGGCGGCCGTCGCGAAGAAGGTCTGCGCGATCGACGTGCCGGTATAAGCGAGGAAGATGTAGGAAAGCGACACGCCCATCACCGCCGCATAGGCCCAGTAAAGCGCCTGCGCCGCGCCGGTCGAAAGGCGATTGATACCGAAGCTCAAAACCATGACGAAGGCCAGCGGCGCAAACATCACGATATATTTCAGGATGCCGGGACCGACGAACACGTTGTAGGCCATGCCGCTGTTTGCAAACAGCAGCGCCACGATGCCGGTCAGCAGCACGCCGCTCGCCATATAATTATAGACGGACAGCATATATTTGCGCAGGCCGGTGTCGAACGCCTCGCCCCGCGCCGCCGTCGCGCCGCCAAAGCCCGCCATGCCGGCAGGGCTGTCGGAACGGGGATCGGACCAGTTGGCCATGAAAATCTTCTCCTTTGTCGGCATCAATGCCGCTACCCCTCATTATCGGCCCAACCGCCCCCGACTTCAAGCCAAACCCGCATGCGTGAATGCTTCGTCATTGTCCGGACAGCATATGTCATGCTTGCAACGGCGCTGCTTGCCTGAGTCTGGTGGTTAGCGAAACGAGCATATTTTGAATCGGGTATTACATAAGGGGCGCAAAATATACTTCAACACGGCGATTTTGTCTTTCAGTCGCATCGTCCTTCCGCGCGAGGCGCGGACGGCGAGAGCCGAAAGATTGCACGGTAATTGATCGATGCGGCATTCCATGCGCTTCAAGATAGGTGCGAACCATATCCAACCGTTCCGATGCTAACTGACTATCTTCCTGAGTATCTGTGTGCCCCTCCAGTATCGCCCGAGACGAGCCGCAACTGCCAATCGCTTGGCTCATATCGCGAAGCACATCTTGTGCATTTCTATCTGCATATGCTGCATTCGAGTCAAAAAAGACGATCCACGGTCCCGGCGTGCATGTCAAAGCCGATGCTGGCGTGGACGAAAACAGAGCCGCTGTCGCGACGAGCAGAATCGTCCTAGTCATCACGAAATCTTATGTCGCCTGGGCCGGACGTCAACTTCCACTTCTGATCGGTGACGGCCACATTCTCCCACCAAAATCCCACAAGCAATCGTCACAAACGCCCCTATATAGCCCCCATGCACCGCCTGTTCGTCGCCATCCGCCCGCCCGCCGACCAGCGCGCGCATCTTCTCTCCCTGATGATGGGGGTGGAGGGCGCCCGCTGGCAGGATGATGCGCAACTTCACCTCACCCTGCGCTTCATCGGCGAGGTCGACCGGCATCAGGCGAACGACATTGCCGACGCCCTGTCCGCCATCCGCTTCGCGCCGTTCGACATCCAACTGTCCGGCATCGGCAGCTTCGATCGCAAAGGCGTGGTCGATACGCTCTGGGCCGGCGTCCAGCCCCGCGATGCGCTCGAACGGTTGCATAAAAAGGCCGACCGCGCCTGCATCGCGACCGGCCTCCCGCCCGAAAGCCGCGCCTATCTGCCCCATATCACCCTCGCCCGTTTCGGCCGCACCGGCGCCTTAATCGCCCCCTTCCTCGCCCGCCATGCCGCACTCACCGGTCCAGCCTTCCGCGTCGATGGCTTCACCCTCTTCGAAAGCCGCATCGGCCATGGCGGCGCCAGCTATCAGCCGGTGGAGGAATATCCGGCGAACCCCTAGTTGGTTAGCCCCTTCCTTTGATGATGCGTTATTCAACCAGGAACGAAAGGGTACGCCATGGGCCAGATTTTTCACGAGAGCGCCAGCGGGACATAGGTGACCCGTGGGACCCCGCCGGAGCGATACAAGTTTGTCGCATCGTTTTAAGCGGAAAACCGGTTCCCACTTTTCCGCATCATGCTCTAAACATTTAGCCGATCATCATCAGGCTGGCGTTGCCGCCAGCCGCCGTCGTGTTGACCGACGTCGATTGCTCCTCCAGCAGCCAGTCGAGGCAATAGCCATGACCATGATCGTCGGCATGAACCGACACGATCGGGCCGGGTAGGTCGGCAACGCACTGAGCGGTTGCGGCGATCTTGGCGGCGTCCCCTTCGACCAGTGCGGCGGCATAATGACCGGTGGCGTCAGTGCTGAAACAGGCGGCGACATCGGCAGGAAGCCCAGGCGGAACCGTCATTCCCTGCACCACGCCATGATTGCCAGTGGCGAGCACGGCGGCCATCTGACGGAACAGGCCCTGACGAGTTGCGGGTCGCAGCAGGATGCGGCCGCGCGGATGCAGGGCATAAAGGTTCCGCTCCCCTACCGGACCGGAAAGGGTGAGTTCGACGCCTAGCGCAGACGCATCCCCGGTACGGCGCGCATGGGCGGCAGCTTCGCCCTCACCCTGCGCGTCCAGCCAGTCGGAAAAGCTATGCAGCGGCGAGCGCAAATGGCTGACGCGCGCAGCGAAGACCGGCGGCGTGCCGACAAGACGGCCTAGGTAGAGCGGCCCGCCCGCCTTGGGCCCGGTACCCGAAAGGCCGCAGCCACCGAAAGGCTGCACGCCCACGATCGCCCCGATGACATTGCGGTTCACATAGATATTGCCGACCTTCACCCGGCTGGTCACGCGGGCGACGGTTTCATCGAGGCGTGTGTGCAGGCCGAACGTCAGGCCATAGCCGGTAGCGTTGATCTGATCGACCAGCATATCCAGTCGATCGCGTTTGAAGCGCAGGACGTGAAGGACAGGGCCGAAGACTTCACGACTGAGATCGGCGATGGACTCGATCTCGATGATCGTCGGGGCGACAAAGGTGCCATGGACGGCATCGGCCGGCAGCACAGTCTGTTCCACCTTGCGCCCCAGCGCCGTCATGGCATCGATATGCCGGTTGATGCCATCGCGCGCCTCTGCGGTGATGACCGGGCCGATGTCGACCTTCAGCGCGTCGGTGCGGCCGATCCGCAGTTCGGCAAGTGCGCCCTTCAGCATCGTCAACGTCCGGTCGGCGACATCTTCCTGAAGGCACAGGATACGTAGCGCCGAACAACGCTGACCCGCGCTGTCGAAAGCCGAGGCAATGACATCCGCTACCACCTGTTCGGCGAGCGCGCTGCTGTCCACGATCATCGCGTTCTGGCCGCCGGTTTCGGCGATCAACGGGATGGGTCGACCGGCCGATGAAAGACGGGCTGCCAACTGGCGCTGGATCAGCCGGGCGACTTCGGTCGATCCCGTGAACATGACTGCAGCGGTTTCGGGCGCGGCAACCAGCGCCGCACCGATCCGACCATCGCCGGGCAACAGATGCAGCGCGTCGGCCGGCACGCCCGCTTCATGGAACAGGCGAACCGCTTCGGCGGCGATCAGCGGGGTTTCCTCGGCCGGCTTGGCCAGCACAGGATTGCCAGCGACAAGCGCGGCGGCGACCTGTCCGGTGAAGATGGCCAGCGGGAAGTTCCACGGACTGATGCAGGTCACAGGACCGAGCGCCGCCTGCGCCGTGCCGAAGGTGGAACGGGCCTGCGCGGCGTAATAGCGCAGGAAGTCGATCGCTTCACGCACTTCGGCGATGGCGTTGGGCAGCGACTTGCCGGCTTCGCGGACGATGAGGCCAAGGAGGATCGGCATACGCGCCTGCATCGCGTCGGCAGCGCGCTCCAGCGCGGCGGCGCGATGGGCGACCGGACTGTTGGGCCAGAGCGATCCGGCAGCACGAGTGGCGGCCACGCGGGCCTCCTCCGCAGATGCTTCCCAGACAGTACCGACGATGTCGCGATGATCGGCAGGGTTCAGAACCGGGCGCGCTTCCCCTGTCCCACTTCCCGGCGCTGCGGTCCAGGCAAGCGTAGCACTGTGCTGCAATGCTTCGTCCAGTTCAGCCAGTGTGGTTTCACAGCTGAGGTCGAGGCCATCGGAATTGCGGCGATCGGGGTAAAGGTCGGCGGGCAGCGCGATCTGGTCATGCCGGCGGCCGGGATGCGCCATGGCGCGCACCATATCGACCGGATCAGCGATCATCTCGTCAATGGAAACATTGGGATCGGCGATACGGTTGACGAAACTGCTGTTGGCGCCATTCTCCAGCAGGCGCCGGACCAGATAGGCCAGCAGCGTCTCATGCGTGCCGACCGGCGCATAGATACGGCACGGACGGTTCAGCTTGCCCGCGCCGACAACCTGCTCATAGAGCGGCTCGCCCATGCCGTGCAGGCACTGAAACTCATATTTGCCCACATAGAAATCCGGGCCGGCCAGTTGATAGATGGTCGCGAGCGTCTGCGCATTATGGGTGGCGAACTGCGGGAAGACGGCGTCGGGCGCGGCGAGCAGCTTTTGCGCGCAGGCGACATAGGCCACGTCGGTATGCAGCTTGCGGGTGTAGACCGGGAAGTCGGTAAGGCCATCGACCTGCGCCCGCTTGATCTCCGCATCCCAATAGGCGCCCTTGACGAGCCGCACCATGATGCGGCGATCGGCGCGGCGGGCGAGATCGATGATCCAGTCGATGATGAACGGGCAGCGCTTGCCATAGCCCTGCACCACGAAGCCCAGGCCATTCCAGCCCGCCAGATCGGCATCGGTGGCGAGGCTTTCCAGCAGATCGAGCGAGAGTTCCAGCCGATCGGCCTCCTCCGCGTCGATATTGAGGCCGATGTCATAGCTTTTGGAGAGCAGCGCCAGTTTCTTCACGGCGGGCAGCAGTTCGCCCATCACGCGATCCGCCTGCGCCCGGACATAGCGGGGGTGCAGCGCCGACAGCTTGATCGAGATGCCGGGGCCGGCATAGATGCCGCGCCCGGCCGACGCCTTGCCGATGGCGTGGATCGCCTGCTCATAGTCGGCATAATAGCGCTTCGCGTCTGCCTCCGTGGTCGCCGCCTCGCCCAGCATGTCGTAGCTGTAGGCGAAGCCCTTGGCTTCCAGTTCCTTCGCGCGCTTGAGCGCTTCCTTGATCGTCTCGCCGGTGACGAACTGTTCGCCCATCATGCGCATGGCTAGGTCGACGCCGCGACGGATGACCGGCTCGCCAGCGCGGGCGACGAGGCGGGTCAGCGCCGCGCCAAGGCCGCGATCATCGACGCTGCCGACCAGCTTGCCCGTGACGACCAGACCCCAGGTGGCGGCGTTGACGAACAGCGACTTGTCACCGCCCAGATGCGAGCCCCAGTCGCCGTCAGCGATCTTGTCGCGGATCAGCGCGTCGCGGGTGGCAGTGTCGGGAATGCGCAGCAGCGCTTCGGCCAGACACATCAGCGCCACGCCCTCCTGACTGGAGAGCGCATATTCCTGCACCAGACCTTCGACGCCGGTCCCCTTGTGATTGGCGCGCAGCGCGGTGACGAGGGCGCGGGCGGTGTCGGCCACCGCCGCTTTCGTCTCGTCCGGCAGGGTCGCGGCGGCGATCAGGGGGGCAAGCGCTTCAGCCTCGTCCCGGCGATAGGCGGTGGTGATCGCCTGACGTAGCGGGGTGGGCTGGCGAATGGCTGGGGCGAAGCTGGCAAAAGGCTGATCGGTCATGAAGGCAGAATAACCCGGATCAGATTTTCGTTCCGTCTTATGAATGGCTTCAAACTGGTCGAAGTGACTTATTAGATGGCCCATGCTAGGCAGATTGGATGACCAATAAGAGCATCTCAGTCGAAATGGACGAGTTCGATCGGCGGATCATAGCCGCTTTGGTTGATGATGGGCGGATGACCGTCACCGATCTCGCTGCTTTTGTGGGCCTTTCCAAGACGCCCTGCCAGGTGCGGCTGAAGCGGTTGCAGGAGGCGGGTGTCATTCGGGGCTTTCGCGCGATCGTCGATCCGGCGAAGCTGGGCATGGACCATATCGCCTTTACCGAAGTGAAGCTGTCCGACACGCGGGAAGCAGCGTTGCAGGAGTTCAATGCAGCGGTGCGGCGCATCCCGGAGGTCGAGGAATGTCATATGCTGGCGAGCAATTTCGACTATCTCCTCAAAGTGCGGACGTCCGATATCCGGCGCTATCGTGTCGTGCTGGGCGAGAAGATCAGCGCCCTGCCCCATGTCGCCAGCACATCGACCTTCGTGGCGATGGAGACGGTGCTGGAGGCCGGGCAAAGGCGCGTCAGTCGAAAAGGCTGAGCGGCACCGCCTCCCCCATCGCCTTGTAACCCCTTGGCGAGGGGTGGAGCGCATCGCCATCATCATAGGCGGGCAGCAGATGGTCGGGATGCACGGGGTCACGGGTCACGCGGTCGAAGTCGATCAGCCCATCGAAATTTCCGGGCGTCCTGATCCAGGCATTGACCGCCTGCCGATCGGCCTCATTTCGGGCATCGGCATGATAATAATCATTGCCGACAAAGGGCATGACGGTCGCGCCGATGACCTTGATCCCCTTGGCACGGGCGCGGGCGATGATCTGGCGATAGGCGCCGATGATGCGGGCAACATGGGCCTGATGCTCCGCCACGCTCACCGGCGCGTCGCGGGTCAGGGTGCCAAGATCGTTGATCCCTTCCAACAGGATCATATGGGTGACGCCCGGCTGGGCCAATACGTCACGGTCGAGCCGCGCCAGCGCATTGGGGCCAAGGCCGTCGTTCAGCAGGCGATTGCCGCCTATACCCTGATTGACGACAGCGATGTGGCGGCGTTTCGGATCGGCCTGAAGCCGCTGTGCCAGTATATCGGTCCAGCGGTCATTGCCGTTGGTGGTGGAGCCTTTGCCGTCAGTGATGGAATCGCCCAGCGCGACGATCAGCTTCGACGGAGCGCAGCGTTCCACCTCCAGCGCGGCGAGGTTGAACCAGTGGTCGAAGCTGGCGGCAGCCGTCATCGCCGTGTCGATCAGGTGATTGCCCGGCAGATGCCATGACGTCGCGCGCGATCCGGGGTGGGAGGTCTGTTCCGGATCGCCATCATAGCGGATCGAGATGGCGATGTTGTCGAGCGCCTTGGCAGGCAGTGAGACGGGATCGGTGAGATAGTCGGCACCGGCCGGGATTACCACTTCGGGCGCACCGTCGAAGCGCAGAGAGATGAGCGTGCCAGGGTCAATTGCCGGCGATGCGCTGCCGAGCGCACGGGCGATGCTGGCGCCGGCGATGCGCAGCGGTTGGGTGCCGGCTAGGTTGGAGAAGCGGACGCGCAGCCGGTCACCCGAAACGGAGGGCCGGACGATCTGGCGCAGGGTCTGGTCCCTGAGCGTACCGACGGGCAGTTCCGCGTCGCCGGTGGGCCGGAATTGCGACGAGGCCCAGCCGGCCACCCAGGTCGGGGTGCAGGTCTTTGCCGCGAGCGGTGTTGCGATCAGGGCAAGCGGGAAACCGAAGAGGAGAGAGAGACGCATCATCGCCGTCCTTCTGACATGATGGCAGGCCGGTAAGATGGCCACCGAAGTTCACACCGTTATCGGCCTTTTTGCGGCCGAAGCGCCCCGGAAGCGCTCGCGACGCACCGCCGACGCGCTCACGACGCGTCACTTCCAACAGGGCCAAGACGGGCCAATGAGGCTGAACATAGGCATCGCCGGACCAGATCAGATAAAGTCCAACATTGGAAGCATTTGCGCCGCTCCGCCATGCAGCAACCCCATCAAGAAAAAGGGCCGGCGTTGCGGCCGGCCCTGTGAGTTTTCCTTGGGGAGGATCAGAAATTCGCCCGGATGCCGGCCAGGATGGAACGGCCGGGATAGTAAACCGAATAGGCCGCATTCGAATGTTCGAAGGTGGTGCGGATCGGCTCGTCCGTGATGTTCAGCACGTCCACCGTCAGGCGCATCGCCTTGTTGAAGAAGGGCAGCTGATAACCGGCCGACATGTCGAGCTGGCCACGGGCGTCGGAGCGCAGCGAGGCGTCCTGGATGCCGTTCTGCGGCTTGTTCACAGCGATCGACTTGTCGTTCCAGACATAGTTCACGCTGACCGACAGACCGTCATTTTCATAGAAGCCCTGAAGGTTGTACGAATATTTCGACACGCCGGTCGCCACCAGACCCGAGGAGGAGGACTGCTTGAGGTAGGTACCGTTGGCCGAGAAGCCTAGGCCCTTCACCAGGAAGTCTAGCGGCTGGACCCAGGTCGCTTCCAGACCCTTGATCTTCAGGTCGCTGAGGTTGACCGGACGGTTCACAGTGATCGGCAGGTCATTGACCGCGACGCCGGTGGCCGCAGCACGATCGGTCAAGGCATTTTGCTGCGTGGACAGCAGGCTGCTGAACGGAATGTTGAGCGAACCGAAGGTGACTTCGTTGGAGGTTGTGACGGTGAAGCCCTGAATATTCTTCATGAACGCCGACACGCCGATATAGCCGATGCCACCGGTGTAGAATTCGCCACCCAGATCATAATTGTCCGACGTGTAGGGCTTCAGTTCCGGATTGCCGGCGCTGGCCATCAGGGCCGACGGATCGGAGAAGGTGATGCCCGGCAGAATCTGACTGGCGTCCGGACGGGTCATCGTCCGCGAGGCCGAAGCACGCAGCTTCACATTGTCCGCGACATCGTAGGTCAGGTTGATGGACGGGAGGAAATTCTCGTACTTCGACTTGGCCGTGATATCGACAATGGTGGTGCCGATCTGGCTGGGGCCGACAACGGTCTGATCGGTGTGCGCATAGCGCATGCCGGTGTTGATATGCAGGTCGCGGCCAGCGATCGTGGTCACGCCGTTCAGTTCGAAATAGGCGCCCATGACCTTTTCGTCCATGTCACCCGTCGCACCGCCAGTCACGGCACCACGCGTTTCCGGCGCGCTGTCGCGATAGCTGGCATAGTTGGTCGCCGCCTTGATCGCGTCGAAATCAGGCACGATGAAGCCTGCGGTCGACGAGCTCTTCAGATATTGAGCGATCTGGCTGGTGGTGATGGAGCCGGTGGCGCCGGTGCAACCCGTGCCGCAGACCGACAGCTGATAGGCCGAGCTGTTGTCATAGGCGCGGATCGAGCGAGTCGCCTGATCGAACGCCGCGCCGACCTTCACGTTGAAGAAGTCATCGCCATAGGTCACATCCAGATGCGCACCCTTGGTTTCGGTCTTGCGACGGACAAGCTGGACGTTCTGGCGATACCACTGCCAGCTGCCATTGTTCGGATCGTTCAGGTCGATATTGCTGGTGATCGACGGGTAATCGCCACCATTATTTTCATAATAGACGTCGACGCCCGACTGCGGCGTCGTCTGGAACGCCCAGGTAGGCTGTTCGCGGAAGAAGCTGCTCTTGGAATAGTTGGCGCTCAGGTCGACCTTCAGATCTTCGGTCGGCTGCCAGGTCACGCTGGGGTTGATGTTCCAGAACTTCGTCGTCTGTTTGAACAGGCTCGCCTCCAGGAAGAAGGACGAGTTGGCGAAGGTGCCGCTGGTGACGACATTATTTTCATCGACGGTCAGGTCGATCGGGATCATGCCGCCGGTCGACTGGGCGCTGGTGCCGGGGCCGCTGTTGCGGACCTGCCAGTTCATGTTGACCTTGGTATAGTCGCGCTGCGACTTGGCCCAGATGCCGTCGATCGCAAAATGCAGTTCGTCGCTGGGGCGCCATTCCATCGACGCCAGCGCCGAGATACGCGAACGCGTGCCTTCGGTCAGGCTCTGACGGCCAAGGCGCGGGATCAACGCGGTGCTGAGCTGATCGCGGGTCAGGCCGGACGTGGCAACCACGTCGACCGGATCGCCGGCGACAAGGCCATGGCCGGCATTGTTGGGGACGACCGACGCCCAGGAGAAATTGTTGCCGCCGGCATCGGCGACGCCATTGACCGTACCCAGATTGCCATCGGTCCAGCCGACCGATTCAAAGCCCTTGACGCGGGTCTTGGTCTTCACGCCGGCCACGCCGACAAGGATACCGAACGTGTCGGTCGTGTGGCTAGCGACGATCGCGCCGCGCGGGCTGATCTTGTCATTCGCATCGGTATACTGACCCTGTGCGACGACCGTGACATGGGTACCGGGCTTGTCGAAGGGACGGGCGTTGCGCAGGTTGACCGTACCGGCGATGCCGCCTTCCAGCGTCGAGGGCGACGGCGATTTGGCCAGGTCGAGGCGGGTGAAGAGTTCCGACGGGAAGAAGTCGAGATCGACTTCGCGGTTGGCGCTGCCGCCGTTGGTGCCGCCGTCCGACGCGACCTGAATCTGCGAGCCGTTCAGCAGGACGCGGGTGAAGCTGGGGCCAAGGCCGCGGATCGCGACCTGCGTACCTTCACCATTGGTGTCGCGATTGAGGCGCACGCCCGGCATGCGATTCAGGGTTTCGGCAAGGTTGGTGGCGGGCAGCTTGCCGATGTCTTCCGCGAAGATCGAGTCACCAAAGGCGACGGCATCCTTCTTGGCATTGGTAGCGCTCTGCAACGAACCGCGAATACCGGTGACGACGATGTCGGCGACATCCCCATCCTGGGGCGCGGCGGCATCGGCCTGCGGCGCAGCATCCTGCGCGGACGCGGCCTGGGCGAGGCTCAGCGAACCGATGGCGGACGCGGCGAACAGCGCGATACGAAAAATCTGGGTGCGTGAAGACATGTACAAACCCCTCTCCTGAGCGCCGCCCCCGACTCTCCGGTGGGCGTAAACTGGTAGCGCTATCACTAAGGCTTCAATAAACTCGTCTTCCGCTTTGTCAAGACGTCCGACGAGCAATGATGGTAACGATATAGCTGACTACGTTGTCAGCCGCGCAAAGCCGCCAATGCGGCAAGCGCGCCCTCTTCCTCCAATAAGGTGAGACTGTCGGTCAGCGCCGTGCGGAAGCGATCGTCCGCAGCAAGCGTGGGCGGAATCACCGCGTCGAACGCGAGGATGGCGGCAACCCGTTGCTGCGGATTGCAGGCATCGGCGAGCGTAGCCGCGATCGCGCCTGCGAGCGGGTCGTCCACCTGATGACTGTTACCCTTATCATCCTGCCCCGCCTGCCACCGCAGCCAGGCCGCCACGGCCAGGGCGAGCGAGTCGATCCCCTGCCCGGCCTGCAACCGCGCGGCGATGGGCGCGATCAGGCGCTGGGGCAGTTTTTGCGATCCGTCCATGGCGATCTGGCGCGTGCGATGGCGCAGCGTCGGGTTGTCGAAGCGCGCCATCAGGTCGCGACGATAGGCCGCAACGTCCAGTTCGGGCGGGGGCGACAGCGTGGTTTCCGCCTCGTCCCAGAGCGACTCTACGAAATGACGCGCCGCCGGCAGGGCCAGCACTTCATGGACATGATCGATGCCGGCCAGCCCGCCGAGATAGGCGATCCCGCTATGCGCGCCATTGAGCAGGCGCAGCTTGGCTTCCTCCCAAGGGGCGACGGCCTGCGTCAGTTGTACGCCCGCGCCGAAATCCGGACGGGGGCCGCAGAAATGGTCCTCGATCACCCATTGCAGGAAGGGCTCGGTCTTGACCATCGCCTGATCCTCGGCACCAAGAAGCCCGCTGAGCGCGGCAATGTCTTCGGGCGTGGTAGCCGGGACGATGCGATCGACCATGGTTTCCGGGAAGGCCCCATGGGTCGCGATCCAGTCGGCAAGGTCGGGGTCATGGCGGCGGGCCAGTTCCAGCACGGCATTGCGCAAACGCGCACCATTATGGGGCAGGTTGTCGCAACTGATGGCGGTAAAGGGCGGCAGACCGGCGGCGCGGCGACGGGCCAGCGCGGCGACGAGATAGCCGGGTGCCGTTTGCGGGCTTTCGAGCGAGGCCAGGTCGGCGGCCAGTTGCGGATCGTCCGCGATCAGTGCGCCGGTCGACGGATCGAGCTTGTAGCCCTTTTCCGTGATGGTCAGGGTGACGATATGGGTGTCCGGTGCAGCCAGCGCGGCGAGCAGCGCCTGCGGCTCTTCCGGTGCGACGATCACCTGCTGCACCGCGCCGATGATGCGCGCCTGCTCGGCCGCCCCATCACGCACCAGCATGGTGTAGAGACCGTCCTGCGGCGCCATCTGGTCGCGTACGCCCGGCGACCGCAGCGAGGCGGCGATGATGCCCCAGCGCAGGTCGCCGGCATTCAGGGCATCGTCAAACACGACCGCCTGGTGGGCACGGTGGAAGGCGCCGATGCCGATGTGGACGATGCCGCATTTCACGGCGGCGCGGTCATAGGTCGGCAGCATGACGTCGGCGGGCAGCCCGGCCAGCGTGGCGGAAGACAGGCGGTTCACAGCTTGTACGCCGCCTTGGCGAGGTCATAGGCGAGCGCACGGGCGAGTTCGAACGCCTCATCCTCTTCCAGCCGATGTTCGGCGACCAGCTGGGCGAGCCACGTGCAATCCATGCGGCGGGCGACGTCATGGCGGGCCGGGATCGACAGGAAGGCGCGGGTGTCGTCGTTGAAGCCGACCGTATTGTAGAATCCGGCCGTTTCGGTCATGCGCTCGCGGAAACGGCGCATCCCTTCCGGGCTGTCATGGAACCACCAGGGCGGCCCCAGCTTCAGCGCGGGATAGTGGCCGGCGAGCGGCGCCAGTTCGCGCGCATAGACATCCTCGTCCAGGGTGAAGAGGATCAGGGTCAGGCGCGGATCATTGCCATGGGCGTCGAGCAGCGGTTTGAGCGCCCGCACAAATTCGCCCGAGGTCGGGATATCACCCCCCTTGTCGCGGCCGAAGCGGGCCAGCACAGCAGCGTTGTGGCTGCGATGGACGCCGGGGTGCAACTGCATCACCATGCCGTCCGCAACCGACATGCGCGCCATTTCGGTCAGCATATGGCCACGGAACAGTTCGGCCTCTTCGCGGGTGGCGGGGCCGGTCGTGACTTTGGCGTAGAGCGCCTCAATTTCTTCAGCGGCCAAGTTGGCGGTAAAGGCAGTCGGATGGCCATGGTCGGTGGAGGTGGCACCGGCCGCACGGAAATCGGCACGGCGCTTTTCATGGGCGCGCAGATAGCCGGCGAAACTGCCCGCATCCTCGCCCGCCATGGCGCAGAAGCGCTGGACATTGGCGATGAAGCGGGGATCGTCCGGGTCCAGAACCGGGTCGGGGCGATAGGCGGTGACGACCTTGCCGCTCCAGCCGGACTCCCGGATCGCGCGATGATGGTCGAGCGGATCGAGCGGCCCTTCGGTCGTGGCGATCACTTCGATATTATAGCGTTCGAACAGGGCGCGCGGGCGGAAGGCATCGGTTTTCAGCGCAGCGTCGATGACGTCATAATAATGGTCCGCCGTGTCGGCGCTCAGTTGCACGTCGATGCCGAAAGCCTCGGCAAAGACCCAGTCCATCCACATGCGCGTGGGCGTGCCCCGGAACAGATAATAGCGCTCGGCAAAACGACGCCAGATGGCGCGGGGATCGCTCTCCGTCACGCTGCCGTCCACCGTCGGCACGCCCAGCTGATCGAGCGACACACCCTGGCTCATGAGCATGCGGAAGGCATAATGGTCCGGCACGATCAGCAGTTCTGCGGGATTGGCGAAAGGCTCGTCATAGGCGAACCAGCGCGGATCGGTATGGCCGTGGGGCGACACGATCGGCAGATCCTTCACCGTCGCATAGAGCCGCCGCGCGATATCGCGGGTGGCCGGGTCTGACGGGAAAAGGCGGTCGGGATGGAGGCGCAAAGTCTTGGTCATGCAGGATTTCCGGGAACAGAGGCCACCACCGGCTGATAGCGGGGCAGCAGAAGATGGATCACGCCGAGCGCGACCAGATAGGCGACGGAGGCGACCGCGAAGATCGGGCCGTAGCTGCCGATGCTTTCGAGGATCGCGCCGGCGAACTTGGCCATCAGCATGCCGCCGACCGCGCCCGACAGGCCGCCCAGCCCGACCACCGACCCGGCCATCCAGCGCGGGAAGACATCACCCGGCAGCGCATAGAGATTGGCCGAGAAGCCCTGATGCCCGGCGCAGGCCAGACCGATCAGCGAAACCGCGATCCACATGGACGGGGCGCTGGCGGCGAAGGCGATCGGCACGGCGCATAGCGCGGCCAGGAACATGGCCGACTTGCGCGAGCGGTTGACGCTCCAGCCCCGGCCCATGAAGCGCGAGGAGGCCCAGCCGCCCGCCACCGACCCGACATCCGCCATCAGATAGACGGCAATCAGCGGCGGACCGAAATCCAGCATCTTCACGCCATATTGCTTGTTGAAGAAGTCGGGCAGCCAGAAGAGGAATGTCCACCACACCGGATCGATCAGGAAGCGGCCCATCATATAGGCCCAGGTCTGGCGATGACGGAACAGCGTGGCCCATTTGACGGGTGCCTGCGGTTCGACCGGATCGGTTTCGATCCAGGCGAGTTCCTCAGCGCTCAGCCCCGCCTTCTCGCGCGGACGGCGGTAGAAGGTCAGCCAGGCCGCCAGCCAGAAAACCGTCAGCAGGCCGGTCAGGATGAAGGCCCAGCGCCAGCCCATCGTCACCGCGATGATCGGCACGATGAGCGGCGTGACGATCGCCCCGACATTGGACCCGGCATTGAAGATGCCGATGGCCAGCGCCCGTTCCTTCTTGGGGAACCATTCATTCGTCGCGGCGATGGCGGCGGGAAATGTCCCCGCCTCCCCGATCGCCAGCGGTATGCGCGCCAGCAGCATCCCCGCCGTGGAGGTGAAGAAGATGTGCGCGACATGGCCGATCGTCCACAGCGCGACGGCGAGCGCATAGCCCGCCCGCGCGCCGATGCGATCGATCAGCCGGCCGAAGAAGACATAGGCGATGCCGTAGCCCGCCTGGAACCAGATGGCGAGGCTGGCATAGCCGCTCTCGCTCCAGCCATAGCGGGCCTGAAGATCGGGCTTCAGCGTCGGCAGGACCAGCCTGTCGACATAGCTGAGCACCACTGCAGCAAAGAGCAGGCCGCAGACGATCCAGCGAATTTTCCCGGAGGGCTTTGTGGGGCCGGAGGGTTTGGGGATGGTGGTGTTCATCAGTTCATCCTCTCCCCTGACTCCACCCGCGTCCGTTCGGCCTGAGCCTGTCGAAGGGCGCGCGCGCATGCTTCGGCAGGCTCAGCAGAAACGGATGTGGGGGCCGTAAAAACCATAGGTGGGAAAGATGAGCCGAGCATATCGATCACCAGTTGAACATGGTGCCGTCTTCCAGCCGGTTCACCGGCAGAAAGGCGCGATTATATTCATATTTGGCGGCCAGTTCCTCGTCGATATCGACACCCAGACCCGGCGCATCGCCCGGATGCATCGCGCCATTCTCGAACGTGTAGGCGTGCGGGAAGACGGCGTCGGTTTCGGGCGTGTGGCGCATATATTCCTGCACGCCGAAATTGGGGATCGACAGGTCGAAATGCAGCGCGGCGGCCATGCAGACCGGCGACAGGTCGGTCGCGCCATGGCAACCGGTGCGCACCTGATAGAGATCGGCCAGATTGGCGATCTTGCGCAAGTGGCTGATGCCGCCGGCATGGACCACGGTGGCGCGAATATAGTCGATCAGCTGGTTTTCGATCAGTTCGCGGCAATCATGGATCGAGTTGAAAATCTCGCCCACGGCCAGCGGCGTCGTGGTGTGCTGACGGATCAGCTTGAAGGCTTCCTGATTTTCAGCCGGCGTCGCATCTTCCAGCCAGAAGGGGCGATATTGTTCCAGATCCTTGCCCAGGCGACCGGCCTCGATCGGCGTCAGGCGGTGATGGATGTCGTGCAGCAGGTGGACGTCCCAGCCCAGCGCTTCGCGCGCAGCCTTAAACAGTTCGGGAACAATGCGGAGGTACTTGCTGGTATTCCACACATTTTCGGTCGGCAGGTCGGCGTCAGCCGGTTCGTAGAAATATTTGTCCTTCGACACGCCATAAGTGGACGCCATGCCGGGCACGCCACACTGGATGCGGATGGCCTTATATCCCTGCGCCTGATATTCCAGCGCGACCTTGACCGTATCCTCTATGCTGGTGCCGTTGGCATGGCCATAGACCATAACGCTTTCACGGCTGGCGCCGCCCAGCAACTGATAGACCGGCAGGCCGGCCAGCTTGCCCTTGATGTCCCACAGTGCGGTATCGACAGCGGCGATGGCCGACATCGTCACCGGACCACGGCGCCAATAGGCACCCTTGTACAGATATTGCCAGATATCCTCGATCCGGTGCGCGTCGCGGCCGATCAGGCAGGGAATGACATGGTCCTGCAAATAGCTGGCGACCGAGAGTTCACGGCCGTTCAGCGTCGCGTCGCCAAGGCCGTAGACGCCTTCATCCGTGATGATCTTCAGCGTGACGAAGTTGCGGCCGGGGCAGGTAACAATGACCTTGGCATCAATAATCTTAGGCATTTGAGCGGTCCTGTTCAGATGATTTCGAGCGTAACGGTCTGGAGATTCCGGCTGTCGGGTCCGACCATGATGTCAAAGAGGCCGGGTTCGACCACTTCCTGCATGTCCAGATTCCACAGCATGAAGGCGTCGGGGCCGAGCGGCAGGCGGACGGTCCTCGTCTCTCCGGGCGCGAGCGTGATCCGCTCGAAGCCCTTGAGTTCCTTGATCGGGCGGGTGACGCTGGCCGTCTGGTCATGCACATAGAGCTGGACCACTTCATCGCCGGCCCGCTGTCCGACATTGCGCACGTCGACCTCGACCGTCACCATACCGCCGACACCTATGCTTTTCTGAGAAAGTCTAGGTTTTCCATAGTCAAATTGCGTATAGCTAAGGCCATATCCGAACGGAAATAGCGGCGAGACATCCTCGAACACATAGCCGCGCCGCGCCGATGGCTTGCGATTGTAGAAGATCGGAATCTGTCCGGCGTCGCGGGCCACCGTGACCGGCAGCTTCGCACCCGGATTGACATCCCCGAAAAGGATGTCGGCCATGGCGGTGCCGCCCTCCTGCCCCGGATACCAGCATTGGAGCAATGCATTCGCGCCCTCGACCACGGCGGGATAGCTGGGCGGGCGACCGTTGATCGCGCAGACCACGACTGGCTTGCCAGTCGCCCGTATCGCGGCGAACAGGTCATTCTGCTCCCCGACCAGATCGATGCTGGTGCGGTCGCCCAGATGGTTTTTCGCAAAGCCTTCGCGGCTGGTCTGTTCGGTATCGCCGATGGCGAGCAGCACGATATCCGCGCCCTTCGCCACCTCGACCGCCTCTGCGATCAGCGCCTGGTTCCGCGCCGGATCGGCCAGTTGCACGTCGTCGACCGAGCGGTCCTCGCTACGGGTGATAAACACGCCCTGCGCATGGACGACCTGCGCCTTGCCCTTCAGCCGGGCGGTAACGCCCTCCAGCAGCGACACGGTCTGGCGCGGCACGCTGCTATAGCCGCCGAGCCGGGCGATGGCAGCATTGGGGCCGATCACCGCGACACGCGGATGCGCGCCGGCCGTCAGCGGCAGGATACCGTCATTCTTGAGCAGCGCGATCGACCTGTGCGCGGCTTTCAGCGCCAGCGCACGGGCCTGCGCATTGCCGGTCAGCGCATCATAATCCCGGCGCGGCCATGGATTTTCGAACAGGCCCGCGCGGAACTTGAGCGTCAACATACGCGTGCAGGCGATGTCGACGGCTTCGAGGGGCACTTTTCCGCTGCGGACCTGTTCCACGAGCGTCCGATAGGTCAGACCATCGGGCAGCTCGCAATCGACCCCGGCACGCAGGGCGGCACGGGCCGACGCCTCCGGATCGGGCTGGACATGGTGGATGGTGTCGAGTTCGTGGACGGCGCCATAATCGCTGACCACCGCGCCGTCGAAATGCCATTCGCCGCGCAGGATATCGGCCAGCAGCCACTTATTCTGGTGCGACGGCACCCCATCAATTTCATTATAGGACGGCATGACTGCGCCAATACCGGTGCGTTTCACCACCTGACGGAAGGGCGGGAAGAAATTCTCCCGCAATTCGCGCTGGCTGATCGGCGCGGGGCCGACATTTTCGCCGCTTTCGGGCTGGCCATGGCCGGTCATATGCTTGAGCGTGGCCATGACCTTGTCCGGGCCGAGTTGCTTGCCTTCGCCTTGCAACCCCAGCACTGCTGCGACGCCCATTTCGCCGCAAAGATAGGGATCTTCGCCAAAGGTTTCCTCGATCCGGCCCCAGCGCGGATCACGGGCAATGTCCACCACCGGCGACAGCGCCAGGTGAACGCCGCGCGCGCGGACTTCGCGGGCAATCACCGATTGCACATCCTGCATCAGTTGCCGGTCGAAGCTGCCCGCCAGGCCGATCGCCATCGGGAACATGGTCGCTTCCGTCGCCATATAGCCGTGCAGCGACTCTTCGTGGAACAGCACCGGGATGCCTAGCCGGGTCTTCTGCGTCGCCCAGTTCTGGACAGCCGTGATGAAATCGACGGTTTCCTTTGGGCTGCGCCAATGCGCGCCGACGCCGCCCGCCTGATTGGCATCGCCCGCAGCGCCCCGCCGGTCGGATGGGCGCGTGATCTGGCCAAAGCCGTCGGGATAGGCCTTGTCCGCCTTTTCGGGTGAGAAGGCGATGCCGTCCATGATCTGCGCCTTGGTCGCCCAGAGCGCGATGATCTGCGCCACCTTCTCCTCCAGCGTCATGCGCGCCAGCAGGTCGCGCACGCGCAGGTCGATTGGAGCGGAGGCATCCTTGTAGAGCGGCCCCCTGCCCTGCGCCGCGACGGCCGGGGCCGCCGCGAAGAAGGAAGTGGAGGCCAGCAGCCCCAGAGCCTGACGACGGGCGAGCGCCATTATCGCACCGTCAATGTGGCGGATTTGAGTGCGACCGAGCTGTTGCCGGTCATGATCTCGAAATCGCCCGGTTCCACCACGCGCTCCATATGGTCGTTCCACATCTGGAGGCTTTCAGGACTGATGGTGAAGCTGACCGTGCGGGTTTCGCCGGGCTTGAGGGTGACGCGCTGGAACCCCTTCAACTCCTTGACCGGACGGGTGACGCTGCTGACCTTGTCGCGGATATAGAGCTGGACGACCTCGTCGCCTTCCCGCGCGCCGGTGTTGCGGACATCGACCGAGACGGTCGTCTTGCCACCCGTGCCAATGCTGGTCGCGGCAAGGCGCGGCGCCGACAGATCGAACGTCGTGTAGCTGAGGCCAAAGCCAAAGGGATAGAGCGGGTCGGTGGTGTCGAACAGATAGCCGCGCCGCGCCGAAGGCTTGGCATTGTAGAACATCGGCAACTGACCCACCGATCGCGGCACGGTGACGGGCAGCTTCGCGCCGGGGTTCACATCGCCGAACAGGACGTCGGCGACGGCATTGCCGCCCTGCTCGCCTAGATACCAGCCTTCCAGTATGGCGTTGGCCTGCTCGCTGACCTTCACGGTCGAGGCTGGACGGCCATTGATGAGGACGACGGTGATCGGCTTGCCCAGCGCCTTCAGGGCGTCGAAAAGTTCCTGCTGCTCGCCGACCAGATCGAGTGACGGGCGGTCGCCCAGATGATTGTCGGCCCAGCCTTCGCGGCTTGACTGTTCGGTGTCGCCCAGCGTCAGGACGATGCGATCGACATTCTTCGCCGCTTCCACCGCCTGCGCGATCAGCTTGCGATTTTCGGCAGGATCGGACTTGGTGACGCTGTCGGCCCACCAGTCGTCATCCTCGGTGATCTTCACGCCCTGCGCGAAGACGATGTTCGCGCGTGTGCCGACCTTCGCCTTGATCCCGTCGAGGATCGATACCGTGTGCGGCGGCTGGCCATAATAACCGCCCAGACGCGCGACGGCGGCGCTCGGGCCGATGACGGCGATCGTGCCTTCGGGCTTCAACGGCAGCATGCCGTCATTCTTGAGCAGGGTGATGGAGCGCTGCGCGGATTTCAGCGCCAGCGCGCGGGCTTCGGCATTATTGGTGATCTTTTCCGACGCGGCGGCATCGGCATAGGGATGTTCGAACAGGCCGGCGCGGAATTTCAGGTCCAGCATGCGACGGGTGGCGAGATCGACCTTCGCTTCGCTGACCTTGCCTTCGCGCACCAGCTTGCCGAGCGTGGCGTAGGACAGGCCATCGGGCAGGTCCGCGTCGACGCCGGCGTCGAGTGCGCGCTGCGCCGCTTCTTCCAGATTGGCGGCGACATGGTGGATGCTCATCAACTGGTCGACGGCCGAATAGTCGGAGACGACCGCGCCCTTGAAGCCCCATTCCTCGCGCAGGATATTTTCCAGCAGCCAGCGGTTTGCGTGACTGGGGACGCCGTCGATTTCATTATAGCTGGCCATGACGGCTTCGATGCCGGTGCGCTTCACCACCTGCTCGAAGGGCGGGAAGAAATTTTCGCGCAGTTCGCGTTCGCTGACCGGTGCGGGGCCGACATTGGTGCCGCTTTCGGGCTGGCCGTGGCCGGTCAGATGCTTGAGCGTGGCAAACACCTTGCCGTCGCGCAGATTGCGCCCGCGACCGACACCCTGAAGCCCTTCGACCGCGGCAACGCCCATTTCGCTGACGAGATAGGGATCTTCGCCATAGGTTTCCTCGATCCGGCCCCAGCGTGGATCGCGGGCGATGTCCACCACGGGCGACAGGATCATCGGCACGCCGCGCGAGCGAATTTCGCGCGCGATCACGCTGTTGACGTCACGCAGCATGTCCGTGTCGAACGAGGAGGCCATGGCGATCGACTGGGGGAAGCTGGTCGCGCCGACAGCCGCATAGCCGTGCAACCCTTCTTCATGAAACAGGATCGGGATGCCGAGGCGGGTCTGCGTCGTCGCCCATTTTTGCAGGCCGTTGACGAGCGCGACAGTCTGGCGCGGATCGCGGCCACGGGCAACGCGGGGACTGACGGAACCCTTCGCATCCGACGGGCGGGTGAAATGGCCGAGGCCATTGGGATATTGGGCCGCCAGCTTGGCGGGATCGAGTTGGAGTTGGTCATCGAAAATCTTGACCTTGTCGAGCCAGACCGTCGTGATCTGGGCGATCTTTTCATCCAGCGTCATGCGGGCGAGCAGATCGTCCACGCGCGCCTCGATCGGGGCGCTCGCATCCTTGTAGATCATCTTGCTGCTCGTAGCGGCCGGCGCGGCCTGCGCCGGCATTGCGGGCAAGGCGATACTGAGCGCCAACGCCGAGGCTGCGCAGAAGATTGTGCTGGTACGGATCACGAAACCCCTCTCCATTTTTATACCGCGACCATATTTCCGCTTGCCGCAGCCGCACTGATAGCGTTACCATTGCTTCGACAAGACGCACTTGTCAATGCCCGTTGGATGGGCTTTGACGGTGGAGGATCAGGGAGAGGATGAAAGTGAAAGCGCGCCTGTTTTGCTGGATGATTGCCATGGCCGGAACCGCCCTGACGCCTGTGATGGCGCCTGCGGCGCAGGCCGAGGACGGCTATGATCTGTGGCTGCGCTATGCGCGCGCAGAACCGTCGCGCGCGGGCGCTTTGGCGGCTCATGCGAACGCTATCGTGGCAAGCGGGAACAGCCCGACGCTGGCTATCGCGACCCAGGAATTGCAACGCGGTATCGCCGGCATGACCGGGACGACGCCGGCCCTGTCAGCAACAGTCCAGCAAGGCGCGCTGCTGCTGGCAACGCCCGCCTCCACACCCGCCCTGCCGGTCAAGACGGACGGACTGGGTAACGAAGGCTATGCGATTCGCACCGTGACGGTGGACGGCAAGGCGGTGACAGTGATCGCCGCCAACAGCGATATCGGCCTGCTGCACGGCGCCTATCACTGGCTGCGCCTCGCCCAGAGCGGCGAGAGCCTGGACAATCTGGACATTCGCAGCGCGCCGAAGATCGGATTGCGCCTGCTCAACCATTGGGACAATCTCAATGGCACGGTGGAGCGCGGCTATGCCGGACAGTCGATCTGGGACTGGTGGCGCCTGCCCGACTGGAAGGGACCGCGCTATAGCGACTATGCCAGAGCCAATGCCTCGATCGGCATCAACGGCACCGTCCTCAACAATGTGAATGCCAAGGCGGACAGTCTGACCGCGCCCTATATCGCCAAGGCGGCGGCGCTGGCGGACGTGTTCCGCCCCTATGGCATCAAGGTCTATCTGTCGGTCAAATGGACCGCGCCGATGGAACTGGACGGCCTCAAGACCGCAGATCCGCTCGACCCGGCCGTCGCCGCATGGTGGAAGGCGAAAGCGGACGAAATCTACAAGGCGATTCCCGATTTCGGGGGCTTCCTGGTCAAGGCGAACAGCGAGGGCCAGCCGGGACCGCAGGATTATAATCGTACCCATGCCGATGGCGCGAACATGCTGGCGGCTGCGATGAAGCCGCATGGCGGCATCGTGATGTGGCGCGCCTTTGTCTATGCCCATGACAATCCCGATGATCGGGCAAAGCAGGCCTATACTGATTTCAAACCGCTGGACGGCAAGTTCGCCGACAATGTCATCGTTCAGGTGAAGAATGGCGCGATCGACTTCCAGCCGCGCGAGCCTTTCCATCCGCTGTTCGGCGCAATGCCCAAGACGCCGCTGATGATGGAATTCCAGATCACCAAGGAATATCTGGGCCAGTCGACGCATCTCACTTACCTTGGCCCGCTGTTCGAGGAGACGCTGGACGCCGATACCTACGCCAAGGGCAAGGGATCGACAGTCGCCAAGGTGATCGACGGATCGCTGGAGGGCCACAAGCTGACCGGTATCGCTGGCGTCGCCAATATCGGCGTCGATCGCGACTGGAGCGGGTCGATCTTCAACCAGGCCGACTGGTATGCCTTTGGCCGCCTGGCCTGGGATACCAGCCTGTCGGCAGAAGCGATTGCGAAGGAATGGGCGGAGATGACCTTCTCACCTGATCCCAGGGTCGTGCAGCCCATGGTCAGGATGATGATGGGATCGCGCGAGGCCGCGGTCGACTATATGACGCCGCTGGGTCTGGCACATGTCATGGACACGGGCCATCATTATGGTCCCGGGCCGTGGGTATCGGAACTGGCGCGACCTGAATGGAACCCGGTCTATTATCACAAGGCGGATGCGGGCGGCATCGGCTTTGACCGGACGAAGGGCGGCAGCGACGCGGCAGGCCAATATGCGCCGCCGGTGGCGAAGATGTGGAATAATGTGAAGAGCACGCCGGAACGCGACCTGCTGTGGTTCCATCATGTGCCATGGGATTATCGCCTGCAATCGGGCGAGACGCTGTGGGATGGCCTGATCCATCGTTATGATCGGGGCGTGAACTATGTCGCGACCATGCAGACGACATGGACATCGCTGAAACCCTATGTCGATGCGGAACGCTTCGCGGAGACGGACGCCTTCCTGACGATCCAGCATCGTGAGGCCCAATGGTGGCGCGACGCCAGCATCGCCTATTTCCAGTCGGTGTCGAAACGCCCCCTGCCCGCCGGATCAGCCGAACCGGCGCATGACCTCAATTGGTACAAGGCGCTCAAATTCCCCTATGCGCCCGGGCATAACTGATTTTTCGCTTTAAATATTGCGGATGATGTCGCTACCATTTCACTTGCGACATCATCCCAGCGAAAGTGCCTTCTTGAGCGACAGCCGATCTTCCCGCCGCCAGCGCAACGCGCCCACCATCAACGACGTCGCCGTCCATGCCGGCGTGTCGCCGATGACCGTATCGCGCGTCATCAATGGCGAACAGGTGGTGCGCGCCGCTACGCGGGAGAAGGTGGAGGCGGCGATCGCCGCGCTCAACTATGCCCCCAGCGCCGCGGCGCGGACATTGGCGGGCGGCGACGAGACGCGGATCGGCCTGCTCTATTCCAACCCCTCCTCCTCTTATCTCAGCGAATTTCTGGTCGGCAGCCTGGATCAGGCCAGCCGCAGCAGCGTCGACCTGGTCGTGGAGAAATGGGATGAGGAAACGTCCGTCGCATCGGTTGTCGCCCATCTGAAGCGTGGGCGGATCGACGGCGTGATTCTGCCCCCCCCTTTGTGCGATCTGCCGGAACTGGTCGATGCCCTGGACGATGCCGGCATCCCCGCCGTGGCCGTTGCGACCGGACGCGCACCGGGAGAACTGGCCGCCGTCAGCATTGACGACCGGATCGCTGCCTATGAAATGACGCGACACCTGATCGCGCTGGGCCATAGCCGCATCGGCTTCATCAAGGGCAATCCGAACCAGAGCGCCAGCGCCAAGCGGTTCGAAGGCTATATCGCCGCGCTGCGCGAAGCCGGCCTGCCGGTGCAGGACGAACTGATCGCGCAGGGCTATTTCACCTATCGGTCGGGGCTGGATGCGGCCGAACATATCTTGTCGCTGCTCGACCCGCCGACCGCCATCTTCGCCAGCAATGATGACATGGCCGCCGCGACGGTGGCGATCGCGCATCGCACCGGGCTGGATGTGCCGGGCGACCTGACGGTGTGCGGGTTCGACGATACCTCGCTGGCGACGACCATCTGGCCGGAACTGACCACCATCCGCCAGCCGATCAGCGCCATGGCGCGCGCGGCGGTGGAAGTGCTGGTGCGGCAGTTGAAAGGCCGGCGCGGCAGTGACGCGGAAGTCGAGCATCTGGTGCTGGATCACGCGCTGATCCGGCGCCAGTCCGATGCGGCGCCCCGGATGCGACCGCGAATGGGCGGGCGGTAGAGCAAGAAATCCGTTCGCTTCGAGCCTGTCGAGAAGCGGATAGCGCTGTGCCAGCGTTTCTCGACTTCGCTCGAAACGAACGGGGATTAGCTTAGATCTAGCCGAACACGCGGTTGAAGATCGTGTCGACCTGCTTGAAATGATAGTCGAGGTTGAACTTGTCCTCGATCTCCTGCGCGGAAAGCGCCTTGGCGACATCTTCGTCAGCCTTCAGCAGTTCCAGCAGCGACAGTTGCCCGTCCGATTCCCACACCTTCATGGCGTTGCGCTGAACGTAGCGATAGCTGTCCTCGCGGCTCACACCCGCCTGCGTCAGGGCCAGCAGCACACGCTGCGAGTGGACGAGGCCGCCCATCTTGTCGAGATTCTTCATCATCCGCTCGGGATAGATGAGCAGCTTGTCGATCACGCCGGTCAGGCGGCCGAGCGCGAAGTCGAGGGTGATGGTCGCGTCGGGGCCGAAGAAACGCTCAACCGACGAATGGCTGATGTCGCGCTCATGCCACAGCGCCACATTTTCCAGCGCCGGAACCACGGCGGCGCGGACCACGCGGGCAAGGCCGGTCAGGTTTTCGGTCAACACCGGGTTGCGCTTGTGCGGCATGGCCGACGAGCCCTTCTGGCCAGGCGAGAAATATTCCTCGGCTTCCAGGACTTCGGTGCGCTGGAGATGGCGAACCTCGACGGCGAGGCGCTCGATCGAGGAGGCGATGACGCCCAGCGTCGCGAAGAACATCGCATGACGGTCGCGCGGAATGACCTGGGTCGATACCGGCTCAATGGCGAGGCCCAGCTTTTCGGCCACATGCTCTTCCACGCGCGGGTCGATATTGGCGAAGGTTCCGACCGCGCCGGAAATGGCGCAGGTGGCGACTTCCTCGCGCGCTGCAATCAGGCGGGTCTTGCAGCGGCTGAACTCGGCATAGGCTTCGGCCATCTTGAGGCCGAAGGTGACCGGCTCGGCATGGATGCCATGGCTGCGGCCGATCGTCGGGGTCAGCTTATGTTCGAAGGCGCGGCGCTTGATGACCTCCAGCAGCTTGTCGAGATCCTCGATCAGGATGTCGGCGGCACGGGCCAGTTGCACGGCAAGGCAGGTGTCGAGCACGTCCGAAGAGGTCATGCCCTGATGCATGAAGCGGGCTTCGTCGCCCACCTGCTCGGCCACCCAGGTCAGGAAGGCGATGACATCATGCTTGGTGACAGCTTCGATCGCGTCGATCGCAGGCACGTCGATGGCCGGGTTCGTCGCCCACCAGTCCCACAGCGCCTTGGCCGCGGATGGCGGCACGACGCCCAGTTCGCCCAGCTTCTCGGTCGCGTGCGCCTCAATCTCGAACCAGATCTTGAACCGGGCCTCCGGTTCCCAAAGGGCGGTCATTTGCGGGCGGGCGTAGCGAGGGACCATGGCGCGAATCCTAGCGGCTGGAGGAGGAATTGTTGCCGCGCCGCCTAGCAGCGTCGGCCCATCGGGGCAAATCGGGAAAGACAGGACGGCAGCGGATTGCCGCTTTCATGACGCGAACAGAAAAGACCGATGAGTCGAGCATATTTTCAAGACGAATACCGCAACATGAACAGATATTCAGGAACATCGCCAGTTCCCGTTCATTATTAGGCGAGCATAACGAGGTTTTCCGGAACATAGTTCGTCCCGGTTCATTCAAGGTAACAGGAGATTGCCATGGTCCGCACAATCCTATTCACAACCGCCCTTGCGATAGCGGCGCCCGTGATGGCCCAGCAGAGCCCGGCTCCGGCCGAGGGTGCCATGCCCGCTGCCCCCGCGACTCCGGCTGCGTCCGCGACGCCGCAGGCTGCGACACCCGCCGCGCCCGCCAATCCGGCCGCTTCGGTCGCATCCATCGTGGAAAGCGAATTTCCTGCCTATGATGCCAATAAGGACGGTCAACTCGACCAGTCGGAATTCACCCGCTGGATGGTCGCGCTCAAGAGCCAGGAAATGAAGGCGACCGGATCAACCCTGCCGGCCGAACAGGTCACGGCATGGGCCAACGGCGCCTTTTCGACAGCAGACAAGGACAAGAGCATATCGGTCAGCAAGCCCGAGCTGGTGACTTATCTGACCGGCGGCGCCGGATAATAGGAACGACCACATCCCCCTCTGTCACGAAGGCGGGGATATAAGAGCCTGAGGGGTCGCACCCGGAGGCGGCATGGAACGAAGGCCATGCCGCCTCATTTTTATGCGCGGGCATCTGGTGAAAACGCCGTTCGGGCTGAGCCTTTCGAAGCCCAGCGATTTTCCGCACGCGCGAGAAAAGAAGCCGTCCGACGGGCTAGGGACGAACGGCTTTTATACAAATTTACAGCGCTTCAGCTCTTCTTGCGGCTGTAGAGCAAGGCCGCGACGATCGCGGCCGATCCGATCCCTACGGCTGCGCCAGCCCATACGCCCTTGCCCGCCGACTTGATAGCTGCGGTGGCAAGATCCACCTTGCTCTTGTCCTTGGCCTTTTCGGCTGCGGGCGTTGCGGAAGCGGCTGCTTGTGCGCCGGCGACTGCGTCGGTGTCCGACGCGCTGTTTTCGGTCTTGCTCATGACAGCAGCAGCTATGCCTCAAAGCAGGCGCCGGGAAAAGACGGTAGCGCGCCATTCCATCGCATTTGCATTTTACCCGCGCCCTCTTGACTTCGCTCGCGGTTCGATGTTGGTAGCGCTATCAATTTAGAACCGCCTGATTAGGAGTTGATGATGCCGGGAGAAATCTCCTTGCTTGATTGCCTGCCCGCCGATTGGCGCGAGGGCCAGTTTATCGGCCGCGTCCTGACCGCCGATGGCCCCAGCCCGATCCTAGTCAACAAGGGCATCGCCTATGACATGAGCCGGATCGCGCCGACAGTTGCACAACTGGTCGAGAAGCTGCCGCTTGACGCCGCGACGGGCGAAGATCTCGGACAGCTCGATACTCTGGCGCTGCCGCTGCTCAGCCCGGTCGACCTGCAATGCGTCAAGGCGTGTGGCGTCACCTTCGCTCTGTCCGCGCTGGAGCGCGTGATCGAGGAACGGGCGCGTGGCGATGCCAGTGCAGCCGCCGAGATTCGCGGTCGCCTGGAAGAGCGCGTGGGTGGTTCCATCCGCGCCGTAGTGCCCGGATCGGCTGAAGCCGCCGCGCTGAAGGCCGCACTGATCGAGGATGGCCTTTGGTCGCAATATCTGGAAGTCGCGATCGGCCCGGATGCGGAGGTCTTCACCAAGTCGCCGGTCCTGTCGACCGTCGGGCTGGGCGCGGAGATCGGCATCCGATCGGATTCCACCTGGAACAATCCCGAGCCGGAAGTCGTGCTGCTGGTCAATGCGACTGGGAGCGCTATCGGCGCGACGCTGGGCAATGACGTCAACCTGCGCGATTTCGAAGGACGGTCAGCCTTGCTGCTGGGCAAGGCGAAGGACAATAACGCCTCCTGCTCGCTCGGCCCGCTCGTCCGCCTGTTCGATAGTGATTTCACCATCGATGACGTCCGCAATGCCGAAGTGGCGCTGACCATAGACGGGCCGGAAGGCTATCGGCTGGAGGGCCACAGCAGCATGAACCAAATCAGCCGCGACCCGCTGGAACTGGTGCGTCAGACGCTGTCCGAACATCAATATCCCGACGGCTTCACCCTGTTCCTGGGTACGCTGTTCGCGCCTGTACAGGATCGTGACGAGCCGGGTCGCGGCTTCACCCACAAGGTCGGCGACGTGGTGGCCATTTCCACTCCGCGCCTCGGCAAGCTGGTCAACAAAGTGGTGACATCGAAGGATGCCGCGCCCTGGACCTATGGCCTGACTGCCCTGTTCACCAATCTGGCCGCACGCGGCCTGCTGAAAGAAACCGCATGAGCCACGCCATCTACCCCAGCCTGAAGGGCAAGCGGGTCTTCATTTCCGGCGGCGGCAGCGGCATCGGCGAAGGGCTGGTCGAAGCCTTTGTCGGACAGGGTGCGCAAGTCGCCTTTTGCGACATCGCCGTGACCGAAAGCGAGGCATTGGTCGCGCGCCTGTCCAGTGCCGACTTCGCACCGGTCTTCCACGCGATCGACCTGCGTGACATCAACGCCGTACAGGCGATGATGGCCAGCGTGGAGGCGGATTTCGGCGGCATCGACATCCTCATCAACAATGCCGCCAATGACGATCGCCACACGATCGAAGAAGTGACGCCCGCCTATTGGGAAGAGCGCATGGCGGTCAATCTGCGCCATCTCTTCTTCGCCGCACAGGCTGTCGTTCCCGCGATGAAGCGCGCGGGCGGCGGCGTGATCCTGAACTTCGGATCGATCAGCTGGCATCTCGCCTTGCCCGATCTGGTCCTGTATCAGACCTCGAAGGCCGCGATCGAAGGGCTGACTCGCAGCCTCGCCCGTGACCTTGGCCGCGACAATATCCGCGTCAACACCATCATCCCCGGCAATGTGAAGACGTTACGGCAGGAAAAATGGTATACGCCGGAGGGCGAGGCCGAGATCGTCGCCGCGCAATGTCTGGACGGCCGCATCCTGCCGGTCGACGTAGCGGCGCTGGCGATGTTCCTGGCGTCCGACGATGCACGTTACTGCACCGCGCATGACTATTTCATCGATGCCGGCTGGCGCTGACGCCATGAGCGCAGAGCCACAGAGCGTCCTGTCGGTCGGCGCGACACTGGGCGAAGGCCCGATCTGGGTGGCGCGCGACGCCGCCCTGTGGTTCGTCGATATCAAAGGGCATAGCATTCACCGCTACGACCCGGCACTGGATGTTGGGCGTAGCTGGGCGGCGCCCTGTCAGGTCGGTTGGATCGTGCCCACCGACGATGGCCTGTTCGCGGTTGGTTTGCAGACCGGTGTGCATCGTTTTGATCCGGTACAGGCCAGCTTCACGCTGCTCCATGCGCCCGAAACCCATCTGCCCGGTAACCGCCAGAATGATGCCTGCGTCGCGCCCGATGGCGCGCTGTGGTTCGGGTCGATGGATGATGCGGAGGAAGCCGATAGCGGCTATTTCTACCGCTTCCACAAGGGCGCCTGTGTCGAGAGCGGCCTGCCGGCCGTGTCGATCACCAATGGTCCTGCCCTGTCGCCCGATGGCCGGACGCTTTATCATACCGACACGTTGGGCAAGCGCATCTGGCGCACAGACCTGAACGACGACGGATCGGTTGGCAACACCAGCCTGTTTACGAAGATCGAAGCGGATGCCGGCTATCCCGATGGGCCGACCGTCGACGCGGAAGGCTGCCTGTGGACCGGCCTGTTCGGCGGATGGGTGGTGCGCCGTTACGATCCGGCGGGCAAGCTGATGCGGGAAATCCGCTTCCCCGTGGCCAATATCACCAAGATCGCCTTTGGTGGCGAAGGGCTGGCCACCGCCTATGCGACGACGGCGCGCAAGGGGCTGGACATGACAGCGTTGACAAAACAGCCCCTGGCAGGCGATCTCTTCGCCTTCGACCCCGGCGTGGCCGGGCTGCCGGGCCATGTCGCCACGTTGTAAGCCGCAACGATTATAAGAATTGGAAGGACGCAAAAGGATGAGTGAGGGGAGCGCGGAAAAGGTCAACATGGCCTTTATCGCCGCGATCGTGGCTGTGGCGACGATCGGCGGTTTCATGTTCGGCTATGACAGCGGCGTCATCAACGGCACGCAAAAAGGGCTGGAAAGCGCCTTTGACCTGGGCAAGCTGGGCATCGGTATCAATGTCGGCGCGATCCTGGTGGGTTCATCCATCGGCGCGTTCGGTGCAGGCCGCATGGCCGACATCATCGGCCGGCGTGGCGTCATGATGCTGGCTGCGGTCCTCTTCCTCGTCAGCGCATTGCTGGCCGGGGCCGCCGGCTCCTCCGCCATCTTCATCATCGCCCGCATCATCGGCGGCCTGGGCGTCGGCGCCGCGAGCGTCATTTCACCCGTCTATATCTCCGAAGTCACCCCCGCCGCCGTGCGCGGTCGACTCTCGTCGGTGCAGCAGGTGATGATTATCTCCGGCCTGACCGGTGCTTTCGTCGCGAATTTCGTGCTGGCCCGCTATGCTGGCGGATCGACCGCGACGCTGTGGCTCGACTTCCCGGCTTGGCGCTGGATGTTCTGGTTGCAGGCTATTCCTGCTGCCATCTATTTCCTTGCCCTGCTCGTCATCCCGGAAAGCCCCCGCTACCTTGTCGCACAGGGGCAGGACGAGCGTGCACTGGCCGTGCTGACCCGCCTGTTCGGGGCGCAGGAAGCCGCGCGCAAGGTCGCGGAAATCCGCGCTAGCCTGGCCGCCGACCATCACCGGCCCAAGCTGTCCGACCTGGTCGACAAGGCCAGCGGCAAGATCCGCCCGATCGTATGGACAGGTATCGGCCTAGCCGTCTTTCAGCAACTCGTCGGCATCAACGTCGTCTTCTATTATGGCGCGACCCTGTGGGAAGCCGTGGGCTTTGCCGAAGATTATGCGCTTCAGATCAACATCATTTCCGGCGTCCTTTCGATCGGCGCCTGTCTGGCCACCATCGCGCTGGTCGATCGGATCGGCCGCAAGCCGTTGTTGCTGATCGGTTCGGCCGGCATGGCGGTGACGCTGGCGACGGTCGCCTACGCCTTCTCCACTGCCGTCACCGGCGCGGACGGCGCGGTCAGCCTGCCCGGCAATAATGGCCTGATTGCCCTGGTCGCGGCGAACCTGTACGTCATCTTCTTCAACGCCAGCTGGGGCCCGATTATGTGGGTCATGCTGGGCGAGATGTTCCCGAACCAGATCCGCGGATCGGGTCTGGCCGTCGCCGGCTTTGCCCAATGGATCGCCAATGCGGTCGTCTCGGTCAGCTTCCCGTCGCTGGTAACCTGGCCGGGTCTGGCCACGGCCTATGTCGGCTATGCGGTCTTTGCGGCCATCAGCTTCTTCTTCGTCCGCGCCATGGTGCATGAGACGAAGGGGCGCGAGCTTGAGGATATGGTCGGCTGAGCACGGATAGCATCATCCTGCGGGCGGGAGGGCTGGAAGCGGTCCTGTCGCCCGCCGTCGGCGGTTCGCTGCTGGCGCTGGCGCTGGACGGCGTCGACCTGCTGCGGCGGGCACCGGATGGAGCCGCTGATCCGCTGGCCATGGCCAGCTTTCCGCTGGTGCCCTATGCCAATCGCATCGCAGACGGGCGCTTCGCCTTCGCGGACGCGGACTATCAATTGCCGCTCAACTTCGGCGATCATCCGCACAGCATTCATGGCTTTGGCTGGCAGACAGGTTGGACAGCGAGTGAGACAGGTGAAACGTCCGCGCACCTGATCCATGAGCATCGTGGCGAGGCCCATTGGCCGTCCGCCTATCGGGCCGAGCAGCGGATCACGCTGACCCCGTCGCAACTGTCCCTGTCGTTGTCCGTAAACAATATCGGCGATGTCGCCATGCCGATCGGGCTGGGCTTCCATCCCTATTTCCTCGCCGACGAAGCGACCACGTTGACCTTTGGCGCGCGGGGCCTGTGGCTGTCCACGCCCGACATGCTGCCCGATGCGCAGGCGCCCGCCGATGCACTGGGCGACTGGTCCAGCCCCGCCATCGTGCGCGGCAGCACGCTGGTCGACAATGCCTATACCGGCTGGGACGGCACGGCGATCGTGCAGCGCGGCGACGGGATAAGGCTGACGATGACGGCGACCGGCGCCGACTGGCTGCATGTCTATCGCCCGCCCGACAGCGTCGATTTCTGCCTGGAGCCGGTCAGCCATATGCCCGATGCGATCAATCGCGGCGGCATGCCGGTGCTTGCCCCCGGCGAGACGGCAAGCCTGTCCATGACCATCGCCATCGACAAAATCCAACCGGCGCTTCCGAAATCCGCCGCAATCGCCTAAGCTGCCCTTCACCAACAGCAAGAGGGTCTAGCCTATGCAGTTTTTGCGGACAGCCTTTTGGGTCGTCATCGCCGTGGCGCTCGCCTTCTTCTGCATGGCGAATTACGTCCCCGTGACCGTACGCCTGTGGGGCGATATGGTGATGGAAACCAAGCTGCCCGTGCTGCTGATCGTCGCCTTCCTGCTGGGCGCGCTGCCCTTCTGGGTGATGGCGCGGGCGACGCGCTGGCGGTTGAAGCGCCGCCTGGACAGCAGCGAGCGCGCGCTGGCCGCCGCCACGGCCGCCGCCGCCCCCCCGCCGCCGCCCGCCTTTTCCGATGCGCCCAGCCTTACGACCGTCGCGGACTCCCCCGCCCCTACTCCAACCGTTACAGGATCAGCATGAGCAGCCCCATCTATGTCGCCATCGACACGCCCGACCTGACCAAGGCCCAGACGCTGGCCGGGCAGGTGCGGCATCATGTCGGCGGGCTGAAACTGGGCCTCGAATTTTTCTGCGCCAACGGCCATCATGGCGTGCATGAGATGATGAAGTTCGGCCTGCCGATCTTCCTCGACCTCAAGCTCCACGACATTCCCAATACGGTGGCGAAGGCGGTGCAGGCGCTGCATGTGCTGGAGCCGGCGGTGCTGACCGTCCATGCCGCCGGCGGCCGCGCCATGCTGGAGGATGCGAAGGCGGCGGCGGGCATCAATACCAAGGTGGTGGCCGTGACCGTACTAACCAGCCTGGACGATGGCGACCTGCTGGATATCGGCGTGGGTGGCAAGGCGGAGGATCAGGTGCGTCGCCTCGCCGACCTCGCCCAGAGCGCGGGGCTGGACGGCATCGTCTGTTCGGGCGCGGAAGTGGGGATCGCCAAGGCTGCGTGGAACGACGGCTATTTCGTGGTGCCCGGCGTGCGCCCGACCGGCGGCGCCATGGGCGACCAGAAGCGCGCCGTCACCCCGCGCGAGGCGCTGGACCGGGGCGCGTCGATGCTGGTCATCGGCAGACCGATCAGCCAGGCGGAAAACCCGGACATGGCGGCGCGGGAGATTGAGGCGACGTTGTAGGTAGGTGTCCGGCGAACGACCAGTTTTTGCCGGTCACACGAACCGTTGGCTTGCCCGAAAGAGGTCATTCCTTCAGACATGGGCGTCCATTGGAGGCGCCTATGTCACTGCTCGAAGAAAACGCAGAAATTCTAGCGGGTATGGAACGAGATGGTAGTGATCTTGCCCCTTCGAGGCCGGTCGACTTTTCGCATGTTTTTGCTACCCTTGCAGCGGCTCAGGACTTCGCTGCCGAATGCGAACGGGATGGGTTGAAAATTGACGTTATAGAAACAGATCGAGTTGAAGATCCATGGGACGTTACCGTGACAGTGGAATTGCAGCCTTCAGCCACTAACATAACCTCATGGGAAGAGCGCTTCGAGGTTCTCGCTCAACGATACGGTGGGCGAACTGACGGTTGGGGATTTTTTCGGGCCTAAGGGCGGCTGTCGATAGTTTCCTGTTCCAAATCAGGCAGTCCCCTTTCCACCCATCTCGGACATAAAACCACCCGCGGATCAACCCCGATCGCTACCATCATCCGAAGCGAAAAACCGGTCGATCACTTCGCGCGTCAGTCGCGCGGGGCGCAGACTGCTGGCGTCGATGCAGCACCAGCTGGACTTGACCTCGGCCAGCACTTCCTCGCCACGGCGGATCACCGTTTCGTAGAAGGCGCGGGCGCCCTGTACCTTTTCCAGCAGGACGGTGGCGATCACATCGTCGTCCAGGAAGGTGGGCTTGCGATAGGTGATCTCATGCTTGAGCGCGACCCAGAGATGCTGGGCGACCGCTTCGGCCGGGGCCAGCGCGCGCCAATGGTCCAGCACCGCCTCCTGTACCCATTTCAGGTAGCTGGCATTGTTGACATGCCCCATGAAGTCGATGTCGGTCGGATCGATGCCGATCGGGAAGCGGTGGGGAATCGCGTTACTCACATGAGTGTCAATAACAGGCCTGCATGTCCCCTGATAGAGGGCACAAGGCGGATATACGGAAAAAGGGGCCGATCCGAAGACCGGCCCCTTTCCCACCCACTCCGTTCCCTCCGAGCCTGTCGAGACGCGGACAAAACAGCGCTTCCCGTTTCCCGGCTGCGCTCGAAACGAACGGTTGTTGGCTCTTAGAAGCGCCAGCCGACGCTGCCGACGATCTGGTGGCGGTCGGTGTCGATGCCGAATTCGCTGCTGGTCGAGCCATCGGCGAAATTGATGTGGGCATCTTCATATTTGGAATAGCGATATTCGACCTTGGCGAAGGTATTCGCGTTGATCGCGCGTTCCACGCCAGCACCGATGCGCCAGCCGTCCAGCTTGAAGGCGGTGTCGGTGCTTTCGTCGGTATCGCCGGCCAGCACGTTGAGCTTCGTGTTGGTATAGCCACCCTTGACGTAGACCAGCGTGGCGGGATCGGCCAGGATACCGGCACGGGCGCCGACATAGAGGTCGCGGCCCTGCTTCACGCGGCCGAAGCCGAAATTGTCGCTGAAGTCGCGGCGGTTGCTCTTGGAGGTGGAGTTGGTCCACTCGCCCTCTACGCCGACAACGGCGCTGCCCAGATTCATGTCATAGCCGGCGCCGATACCGTAGAGCAGACCGTCGATCGACTGGTCGTCGCTGCCATTGTCATTATCGACCGTGCTGCCTGCACCGGTATGGTCATAGCCAAGGATGCCTTCGACACGCGGGCCGGTGAAGGTCGGGCCGACATCCTGCGCAAGGGCGGGCGTGGCGACAGTGGCACCGGCGAGAAGAGTTGCGACCATCAACTTACGCATAACAGATACTCCGTTCATCATTTTCTTGTCCCCTCTTGCGGGGGTGAGGCGATGAAGCCGGAGCGGGCCGATTGGTTTCATGAACAGGAGATAAACACCTGATTCTGTGCCATTAATGTCACGAAATCGGTTCAATTCGGCGTGTGAGCGTTCAGATAGAGCGATGAAACGACGGAACTTTTTTCAGCATTCCACGACGTTCACGGCCAAACCGCCGAGCGATGTTTCCTTGTATCGGCTCGCCATGTCCTCGCCGGTCTGGCGCATGGTTTCGATGACGGCGTCCAGGCTGACGATGTGGCGGCCGTCGCCTTGCAGCGCGAGATAGGCCGCGTTGATCGCCTTGACCGCACCCATCGTGTTGCGTTCGATACAGGGAATCTGGACGAGGCCGCCGATCGGATCGCAGGTGAGGCCGAGATTATGTTCCATGCCGATCTCAGCGGCATTTTCGACCTGCGTGTTCGTGCCGCCCAGCACGGCGGCAAGGCCAGCGGCTGCCATGGAACAGGCGACGCCGACTTCCCCCTGACAGCCCATTTCGGCCGCCGAGATGGAGGCGCGCTTCTTGTAGAGGAAACCGATTGCGGCAGCGGTGAGCAGGAAGCGACGTTCCCCGTCGCGATCGGCGCCGGGCACGAAGCGGCGATAATAATGCAGCACAGCCGGGATGACGCCCGCCGCGCCGTTGGTGGGCGCGGTGACGACACGGCCGCCGGCGGCATTTTCTTCATTCACGGCGAGCGCAAACAGGCTGACCCATTCGAAAATCTGCGCGGGGCCAAGCGCATCCTGTTGCAGGCGCAAGCGCTGATGAATGGCGCGGGCGCGACGGCGGACCTTGAGGCCGCCGGGCAACAGTCCTTCCTGCATCAGCCCCCGGTCGATCGACGCGCTCATGGCGTCGATCACGGCGTCGAGGAAGGTTTCCGTCTCCGCCTGCGCGCGCCAGGCGCCTTCGTTGCGCAGCACAAGGGTGGCGATCGACAAGCCACTGACATCGCCCTGCGCCAGCATTTCTGCGCCGGACGAAAAGGGCCAGGGCTGGACGACATTATGGCCGAGCGGTGCTTCATCGCTGACCGGTACCACGCCCGGCAGGACAGCGCCGCCGCCGATGGAATAATAGTCGCGCACGATCGGATCGTCGCGCCCGTCGATCCAGGCAGTGAAGCGCATGCCGTTGCTGTGCGCCTCCAGAAACTCGCCCATGCGGAACAGCAGGTCGCGCTCCTCCTCGAAGGCGAGCCACTGGTCGATGGCGCTGCCGGCGCGGATGCGGCGGTCGCTGCGGATCTGAGCCAGGATGGTGGTGATCGCATCGGGATCGACGCTTTCCGGGCGATAGCCGGAGAGGCCGAGCAGGATGGCGCTATCGGTCGCATGCCCCCTGCCGGTGAGCGCCAGTGACCCGAACAATTCGCACTGCACCCGCGTCGGCTTGGCCGGCAGCGTGTCCATGAACATGAGCGCGGCGCGCATCGGCCCCACCGTATGCGAACTGGACGGACCGATGCCGATGGTGAACAGGTCCATCACGCTGATGGCGGTGGCGGCGTCGATCGCGCTCTTCGTCACGTCAATAATCCTTGGAAATACGTACGTTGGCGCTTTCGCGGCCGAGGGTGGAGATGGCCGCCAGCAGCGATAGCCAGCGCGTGACCTGATATTCCATTCGGGTGGCACTGTAGCCCTGACCATCGGTGATCAGTTCGACATAGGTTTTGCGCGTCAGATATTTGCCCGCCGCAATCGATGTGCCCTGCCCCTGCGTCGGGTCGGCAGCGATGATGCGCAGCCGGTCGAGGCCCGCCGCCTTGCGCACGGCGTTGATCGGGTCGAGGCCGCCATTACCCTGTAGCGAGCCGACGGCCGAGGCGAGTTGCAGCGCTTCGGGTGCGGACAGGTTGGTGATCGAGGTGCCGAACAGGATACGCGAGAGCAGTTCGTCCTGCGGCAGCGCGGGGACGCTGGTGAAGGTGATGTCGGGTTTGAGGCCCGTACCGCCGACATGGATCGTGGCGCTCAGGTCGCTGACGTCGGCTTCGGCGCTGATGTCCAGCGTCGGGTTGACCGGCACCTTGCCATCGAACTGGATATTGCCTTCGCGCAGTTCGAAACGGCGGCCGGCAAATTCATAGCCGCCCCGCACCAGTTGCGCCCGACCGGCGATGGCCGGGTTGGTAACGGTGCCGCCGATGTCGAGGTCGGCGCGCCATTCACTGTCGAGGCCAAGCCCGGTGACGGTCAGGCGATTGCGCGCCCGCGCCTTGATCGCCAGCGCCCAGGGGACGTTGGTGCGCGGCCGCTCTATCTCATCACCGCGCCGGTTGATTTCCACGACCTTGAGTTCGGGAATCTGCGCCACGGCGGCGGCGCGGCCCATGGTGAAGCGGCTCTTGTTGAGCACCAGATCGCCGCCGATCGTGCCGCCCACGCCGTCGGACCGCAAGGTTATGGGGCCGGTGACGGTCGCGGCGATATCGTCCCGCTCCAGGAGCGCGGCATTGTCGGCTTGCAGGTTGAGGTCCATGCCGACGCCGCCGATGCCGTTGAAGGTGAAGCGGCCGGTGCCGTTGACGGTGCCGCCATTTTGCGCGGTCGCGGCGAAGCTGGAGATGACCAGTTGCGCGCCGGAGAAGCGGCCCCGCGCCTTGACGCCGCGCAGCCGCATGCCGGTGACAGGGCTGGTGATGGCGGCATTGTCGGTCGTGAAATTGCCGGTGATGACCGGTTCGCCCAGCGTGCCGCGCATGTCCGCCGACACGCCGACCATGCCGGCGATATCGACAATCTCCACCCCGGTCAGGCGCCAGAGCGTGTCCGCCGTGCCGTTGAAGCGCAACTGGCCAAAGAAGGGGGCGCTATTGAGGCGGGTTACAAGGCCCCCTTCGGTGCCCAGCGGGTTGAGCAGCGCCTGCGCCTGACCAATCGTCTTGCCATCGGCAACGAAGACCATGCGGGTGGCGAGCCGCTCGCCCGTCAACACCGCGTTGACGCCGACATCGACCGGGCGGGAACTGAGCGAGAGGCCAGAGCGAGACAGGCCGCGAATGCGCAGTTCCGCCTTGCCAGTGGGCAGGCCGCCGCGCGGCTGCACATAGCTGAGCGATCCGGTCGCCATGCCGCCAAGCCCCAGATTGTCATAGGCGATGTCGAGCAGGGCAAGCGGCAGCTTCTGCATCCGCGCCTCGATATGAGTCGACGCCCCGCCCAGTTCCCCGGCCAGTTGCAGCGATCCGCCGGCATAACTGACCGTCGCAGGCGACAGGCGCCAGCCATCCTCCGTGCGCGTCAGCAAGGCGGACCGGGTCAGGCGGATCGGGCGCTTGTCGATCGTGCCGGCGGCGGTGAGGCGGACGCGGTCCGGTTCGACCTGTGCCTCGCCCTGTAGCTCGAACAGGCGTCCACGCTGGCCCGACAGGCTGCCGCGTATCTTGCCCTTGCCATCGACCAGTTCGGCATTGGCGGCAAAGCGGCCGAGCAGCACGCCGCCCACGCGCAGACCCCGCGCCTGCGCCGTGGCGTTGACCGTGGTGCCCGTTGGGTCGAGCAGGATCGTTCCATCCAGGGTGCCGCGCCGCACCTCTATGACGGTCGGCCCTTCGAAGCTGGCGTCGTTCGCGGTGAGTTTCAGCTGCACCTGCTGATTGGCATCGACCGGCTTGAAATTGATGTAGCCAGTGACCGGCCCCATGACGCTGAGTTGGCCGTCCAGGCCGCCGGCAATGGGGCGGATATCGCCGCTGGCGGTAACGCCCGACACGGACAGGTTGGCAACCCGCACCACCGCCTGTCCGCCCTGCGGCAACAGGATCACGCCCCGGCCGGTGAAGGGCCCAAGCGTGGAGCCACCATTGGCCGTGTAGCTGTAGCCATTGGCGTCAGGGATGAGTTTCGCTCGTACATCGCGCAGGCCCAGCGCATCCATCGGCCGGGCGAGCAGCAGGTCCACGGTCGGCCGCTCGATCATGCCGTCCAGCGTCAGCGTAACCGGCCCGTAGCGCCCGTGCCGGCCGCTGCCTTCCAGATGAAGCGACCCGTCGCGATGGCGTATGCCGCGCGCCGTCAGATTGAGCAGTGGCGACGTCAGTTGCATGTCGGACAAGGCAACCTCACCGTCCTTCAGCAAATCCAGCTTGCTGCGCAAGGTCGGCAGGCCGCCACCCAGCGTGCGGAGAAATTCATTGTCCAGCCGCCGGACCCGCGCCAGCGCGTTGCCGCTGAGGCCAAAGCCGCCATCGGCGCGCGGCACGGCGCGCAGCTTGGACGTCAGGTCGACAATGCCCAGCCCACGAATGAACAGGCCGTTGATCTCGCCATCCAGTCCCGCATCATAGCGGCCGGTCGCCAGATCGGCGATCACCGTCAGCTTGCCCCGCAGCTTGTCTGATCGCAGTTGCATCGGATTGCTGACGATCTGCTGCCCCTTGAGTTGTAGCACGCCATCCAGCTGGAAATTGCGCACGATCCCACCGACCAGATCACCCTGCCCGTCCAGACTGCGCGCGCGCAGGCGCAACGGTATGAGCGCCGGCCCCTTTGCAGTGGCGCGCCCCTTGCCCTCTGCCCGGACGTCGTTGATGATCGCCTTGTCAAAAGCGATCTGCCGCGCGGTGAGCAGATATTCATAGCCCAGGGCTGCAAAAGCCCCGTCCAGCCGGACCTTGGCATCGATATCCTTGCCGCGCATGGTTTTAACCAGCGCTTCGGGTCGGGCCAGCTTCAGGTCGACCCGCATATTGTCGAGCGCATTGTTGCGCAGGTCGATCGCGCCGTCGGCAGCCAGGTCCAGTGCGGCCGACCGCAGCGACAGGCGCCCGTCAATCACCCGGTCTACCATGGTGCCGTCGGCGCGCACGGCCAGACGTGGTGCGGCCATGCGGCGAACCAGCCCATTGCCGGCGATCGCATCGCCCTCCACCGTGCCCCGCGCCGAATAGGCACCGCTGCGGGCGGCCAGGACGAAATCGGCGGCCGGCGCGCCGTCGAGCGTGGCGGCAAGACGGCCGTCCCACTGGCTCCAGCGGCCCTTGCCACCGATGCGCAGGTTCGCGTCCTGCTTGAGGCCCGCCATCGCAGCCAGCACGCCGGCCCTGGGCGCATTGACGGTGACGTCGAGGGCGAAGCGATCCTTGTCCGGCCGGCTGTCGAGCGCGATGGTCAACGCGTCGCTGCCGTCCAGCGTACGAGCAGACAAGTCGATGATGGCGCGGCCGCCGCGAATGTCCGCGTCGCCGGACATGGTGGCGCGCTGCGCCCGGCCGGTGACGCCAGAGGCTACATCGAGCTGGCCGACCGAAAATTGCATCAGACGAATGTCGAAGCCGGGCAGGATCGGCCCGCGCCGCTCCGTCGGGTTCAGCTTGGGCAATTTGTGCAGCGTGGCGCGCGGGATCACCAGCCGGTCGATATCCAGCCGGTTGGACAACCAGGCAAAGGGCCACCAGTCCAGTTCGACCCGGGACGCCTCCAGAAATTTGCCTTTGGGATCGGACAGGATCAGGTCGCGCAGGACGGCTTTGCGATAGATGCTGCCTTCAATCGCGCCGACATGGATGCGCAGGCCCGAGGAGGATTTGATGGTGGCGATTCGGGTCGCGAGGAAGCGATGTCCGCCGCTCGTGTCCAGCCACGCCACCGCCGCCGCGACGATCAGCACCAGCGTCAGCAGCAGGCCGGCCAGCCAGCGTTGCCAGCGGCCGTCCCACGCACGGCGGCGCGGCGCGGGTGCCGGTGGCGGCGGGACAGGCGGGGCTGCGTCGTCGGCCATCAGAAAGCCTGCCCCAGCGAGACATAGACCGCGACCTTGGGATCGCCCGTCTGCGGATTGAGCGGTGTGCCGACATCGACGCGGATCGGGCCGAAATTGCTGTAATAGCGTAGGCCCATGCCGGCACCGATGCGCAGGTCGCGAAAGCGCGGCAGGAAGCTGGTCGAGATATTGCCGGCATCGACAAAAGGCACGACACCGAAATTGCCGAAGCGGATGCGGCTTTCCAGCGAAAATTCGGCGAGGCTCTTGCCGCCGACCGGATCGTTGTCATCGCCATAGCGCGGACCGATCGCCTGATAGCCGTAGCCGCGCACAGACGCGCCGCCGCCGGCGTAGAAGCGACGGGACGGCGCGATCTGCTCCACGGTCGAACCGAAGATGGTGCCGAAGCGGGCACGGGCGGCGACCACCACCCGGTCTGTCATTGGCTGATAGACGCTGCCGTCCACCTGCACGCGGGCATAGCCGAAGGTCGTGTTCTGGAAGGACAGTTCCGGACTGACGCGGGCACCGAGACGGAAGCCTTTGGATGGGTTCAGCAGGTCGTCGCTGCCGTCATAGGTCAGGCTGACCGGCACGGCGCCGATCAGGAAGGTACGGCGCGCGCCGCCGCTGAAGGCATCGGCTTCGTCCGACGCGATGAGTTCGCCGCCGAAGCGCCAGACCCATTTCTTCTGGAACAATATGTTGCTCTGCCGCTCGATCGCACCCGACAGGTTGATGGTGCGGGCGTCATAGGCGTCGCGACGGATATTGCTGATCGACACGAGGCCCGTCAGCACATTGTCGCGTCGGTGGAAATTGTTGCGGCGATAGGTGAAGGAAGCGGTCTGCTCCTGCGTACCGAGTACGCCGCGCAGCGTCACCGCGCCTTCGGGCGGGAAGAGGTTGCGATGCTGCCAGCTGACTTCGGCACGATAGCCTTCACCCGTACCATAGCCCAATTCGCCGGCGATGGTGCGCAGCGGCGCGGGGCGCACATCGACGTCCAGATTGACATACTCGCCATCGCCGGCATCGACCGGTTTCAGGCTGACGGACGAGACGAGGCCAGTCGCGACGATGGCGCGGCGCAAATCCTCCACGTCCGATGCCATATAGGTGTCGCCGGGATCGAAGCGGGCGATTTCCTGCACATGATGGGCGTCGAACAGTTTCGTATCGTCCATCTGGATCGCGCCGAAGCGACGGAAGCCGCCGGGCGCGACAATGATGTCGAGGTCGCCGTTGCGCTCTTCATGGTCGATGCGCACTTCCGGTTCATCGACGCGGGCGAAGGGGAAGCCGCTTTCGGCCAGCGCGGTGCTGAGCGCGTCACGGCCCGCCAATATCTTGTCCGCATCGACCGGATCGCCAGCCTTGGGCGGGAAGGCCGCGCGCAGCCGCGCTTCCTGCCCGGCGGTTTCGATAAGGCCGGTGACATCGACCGATTCCAGCAGATATTGGGTGCCCGGCACGATGTCGAAGGTGACCGACAGGCGATCGCTGCCCGGTGGCGGGGCGGCGACGGCGCTGCGGATGCGGGCGGCATAATAGCCCTTCGCCCGCAGCAGCCGGTCAAGCAGCTCGCCATCCTCCTTCATGCGGCGGTTGATCTGGGCGAGGTTGGCGGGCTTGCCCTGTCCCTGGCGCAGGACGGACAATTCGTCGAAGCGCAGCGTGAATTGCGCGTCGGCGATGGCCTCTATGCCGCTCAGTTGTACCGTATAGCGCCGTTCTTCGCTGGCGTCGGCGAAACTGGCGGCGTCATCCACCGGATCGATCGCAGAATCGGCGTCGTCCGTCGGCAGGGCGAGCGCAGGCGCATCCGGCTGGGCCGGTGTCGCCGGATCGGCGGTGGCCTGCGTATAGACCGGATCTTCGGGCAAGGGCGCAATGCTGTCGGGTTGCCCCATGTCCGGCCAGTCGACGCCGATATCTGGCATGGCATCTAGCGCCTGACTGGGCGCCTGGTCGCCATTCTGGTCGGGTGCGGAGGTTGTGGATGGCTGCACTTCCTGCGCGCGCAAGGAAGCCGGCGCGGCCAGCAAGAGCGGCGCGAACAAGAGCCGGGCGGCATGCGGGCGGCCTGAAAAGCGGCGTTGGGTCCGCAAACCATCGGTCATGGGGTCGGTCTAGCCCAGAAACAGGCGGGAAGGCCAGCCCTAGAAGCCAGTGATTGCGTTCATTTACCGGCTAATTGTCAGAATGCAGTATTCAATCGATCGAGCAATGCGCGCGCTGGACTGGCTAATGCCGTCGCGGCCGGACTGCTCATCACGTCCAGCCGGTCCTGTAGGCGAGCGACGCGCTCATATAATTCCTGGCTGCCGTCGATCAGCGCGCGGGCAGCGAAGGGGAAGCTGGCGGCCAAATCCGCATCCGTCTGCGACGCGCGGCCGAGCCGGTATTTCTCATCGGTCAGGTCGACCTGCTCGATCTCCCCCCGCTGCCAAGCCCGCTGGCTGAGCAGCCAGGCAATGATGTGCATCAGCCGGGTCGTGACCTTCAGGGATTCGCAGGCGAAGGCGACCCGGCGCAGCGGATCATCCACCCCATCATCGAGCGAGGCGTTGCCATCGAAATAGGCGCGCGCTTCATCGGCCATCACCATGGCTTCCAGATAGAGTCCGTCCACCAATCGGCGATGGAGGCCAGGATCAAGGAAAGCGGGGTTCTGCATCAGCCGTTGCTGCCATATTTTCGCAACCTTGTCAGGCCTATTGGCGGGTCGCGACCGCCCTTTGTCCCATTTGTGATCGGTTAGCGCGGCGTTAACGAAAAAAGATCCGCTCAGGCAATGATGTCGGGGACGAGCGCATCTTCCAGCGTCGAGATTTCATCGCGCAGGCGCAGCTTGCGCTTCTTGAGGCGGGCAATCTGCATCTGGTCGCCCCCCCCCGCGTCGACCAGTGCGGCGATCGCGCTGTCGAGATCACGATGCTCGACCCGCAACAATTCCAGTCGGCGCATGATATCTTCCCGGCTCACTGCGCCTCCCTGCCCTTCACTTCGCTGGCTCGATTAGCGCCTGATAACGCGGGTAGGCGATGCGGACCATCGCAAATTTAAGGGCGGCCCATCGCAAAGGCCGAATCATCGCGAGACAAGCGGGGCGAATCGTGATTTATTTGATCATCCATCACCCCTCGTAAGGAGAATGTCATGGAAAATAGCCACATCTCAGCCCTTTCAGCCAAGCATGCCGGCCTTGAAGCACGAATCAAGGCGGAATCGAGTCGGCCGATGCCCGACGCCATTCTCGTGGCCTCGCTCAAGAAGCAGAAATTGCGGCTGAAGGAAGAGTTGGCGGCACAGCACTGAGACGCTGGCGACGACCCTTATAGTCAGGCCGTTCAGGAGGTCGGGGCCGGGCGACGGAGATCGCCGGTCCTCCCTCCGCACGGATGGCCACAAAGATGGAAAGCCGATCGCAGGATCGCAAAAAGCCCCGAAGCCAACAGGCTTGCGGGGCATTTTATTACCTCAACGGGAAGGCAAGGTCAGCGGCGGGTTGCGCCGCGCTGATGCATGCGCAGATAGTCAGGTACGCTAGCCTTGCTCGAACCGTTGCTGACGGGCTTGCGGGCCAGTTGCGGATCAATCGGTTCATCGAAGGCGATGCCGATCTTCTCGTCCCGCGACCAGGCGACCGAACCGGTCACAGGCCCGACACCCCGCAGTTCGCAGACGATCTGGATACCGGCCGGCACTGCCCGCTCGCAATCGGCCATCAGACCGGTTGCGGACAGGTTACGGACGCGGGCCTTGCCCAGTTGGGCACCATCGGGCGTGCTGAGCGTAGTGAGCAGGAACAGGCTGTCACGCGGCGCGGCGCGCGCCGGTCCCCGGTCCGAAATATCCTGTCCGTCGTCCATGCGCAAATCCACGGTTAAGCTAGCGATGATGACGATAGCCTAACCGGGGGTGATGGAAAAACCGTTAATCGTCGCGCGAGATCTTTTCCTGACGCTCGTGACGCTCCTGCGCCTCGACCGTCATGGTTGCGATCGGGCGCGCTTCGAGCCGGCCTAGCGAAATCGGCTCGCCGGTGACTTCGCAATAACCATATTCGCCATCATCGATGCGGCGCAGGGCGGCATCGATCTTGGAGATCAGCTTGCGCTGCCGATCGCGGGTGCGCAGTTCGATCGACCAGTCCGTCTCGCTCGACGCGCGATCGTTAAGGTCCGGCTCGCGCAGCGGTTCATTCTGCAACACGGCCAGCGTGCCTTCCGCTTCGGCCAGGATCTGCTTCTTCCAATCCCAGAGTCGCTGCCGGAAATATTCCTGTTGCAGCGGGTTCATGAACTCTTCATCCGGCGACGGCCGGTAGTCGGCAGGAAGTGTTACAGTCGATTTGGGCGGCTTTTCGCCGTCTTTATCGGAATTCAGGACCGATGCCATCTGGCTCTCCGACTCGTCAGGCCCCGGCGCTTGATATTCCGGGCGCCCAAATATTGATTGTGCGGGCCTCATAGCCATCGGCGCAGGCCGACACAAGCGGGCAATCAACGCCCGGGAAGGAGGTTTCGGCCATTTTTTCCTGTAGATGACAGCAGTTGTCATGGAGGCCCGGCCCGCGCCAACCCGCGCGCTGCGGCCGGCCTGACTGATTCACGCCCGGCTCGCCAGCCGTTTCATAGTGGGACGTTAACCATTTACTTTCAGCAAACAGTAGCTTTTCCTGCGACTTGAAGCTGATATTGAGGGTTAACGGGATTGCAGTTAACCCTTTTTTTTGCGTTCTATACGCATAGGAAGTTCCCGTGAACCTGGCGCTGAAGGGGATTCGGCAAAGGGTACGGGGGTAACGAGAAAAGAGTAGATCCTATGTCGGTTCGGATGGCTTTGGCAAAATTGTGCGCCTGCACCTGTGGCGGGGCGATCATTGGCGGCGGCGCCGTCCATGTCGCTGAGAATGCGCGCCCTGCCGTGGTCCACAGCTATAAGAGCGTGAAGGCCGCGCCCAAGAAGCGGCTGGCCGTCCGCACCGTGAAGCGCAAGGTCGTCAAGACCGTGCGCGTGGCCGCAGCGCCGCAGGTCGTGACCGTTACGACCCAGCCCGCGCCCATTCCCCTGCCCGCGCCGATGCCAATGGCGGAAATGCCGATGATGTCGGGTGGCGGCGGCGCCGTGCCGGTCGTGATGGGCGGTGGCGGCGGCTTTGGCGGCGGCGGCTTCATCGGCGGCTTCTTCGGCGGCGGTGGTGGCGGCAGCGGTGGCGGGTCGGTCGTGATCTCCTCGACCAGCAGTTCGACCGGCGGCATCAGCAGCTCGACCAGCTCGACCACGGGCGGCGTTTCGACATCCACCGGCGGTGTGTCCACGTCGACGGGCGGGGTTTCCACCTCGACCGGCGGCGTCTCGACATCCTCGGGTAACGTATCTACCTCATCGGGCAATGTCTCGACCTCGTCGGGCAATGTCAGCAGCAGCTCGTCTTCCTCCTCCAGTTCCAGCTCGTCTTCCTCCTCGTCGTCCAGCTCTTCTTCGAGCAGCTCGGGCGGATCGAGCGGCGGCAAGCCGGGCCATCCCGGTCATCCGGGCAAGCCCGACCATCCGGGCTCGTCGGGCGGCAGCAGCGGCTCCAGCGGCAGTTCGGGATCGAGCGGCAGCAGCGGCGGATCGTCCAGCTCCTCCTCCTCGTCGTCCAGCTCCTCTTCAAGCAGTTCTTCGTCGTCGGGCGGATCGTCCAGCTTCGGCAGCACGGGCAGCAGCGGCAGTTCCGGGTCGAGCAGCAGTTCCTCTTCCTCTTCGAGCAGCTCTTCCTCGAGCAGTTCGTCATCCAGCAGCTCGAGCGGGGGTTCGAGCAGCACCGGTGGAACCGATGTTCCGGCTCCGCCCATGGTGCTCCTGTTCGGCGCGGCCGCCGTGGCGCTCGTCGCCCGCCGCCGCTTTGCCGAACGCAAGGCGCAAGCCGCCGCCTGAGCGCATGACGCAGCCAAGAAAAAGGGGCGACCCCGCTTGTCGGGGCCGCCCCTTTTTCTTGTCCAGGCCATAAGGCCGGTCAGGTGGCCACGATCAGCTTCTCGATATCCGCAACCGGGTGATTTGTCAGATCCTTGGCGATCTCGCCCACCAGTCGGTCCTGCACTTCCTTGTGCAGATGCTTGCGCATTTCGCCCAGCGCGTCGGGTGGCGCGACGATGACAAGCTTCTCATAATCCTGGGCGAAGGCCCGGCGCTTCAACAGGTCGGCGGCATGGGCGGCGAAACGTTGTTCTTCCAGTTCATGAAAATTGTTTTCGCCCATCGTGCCCGACGCGGTGCCGGTGGAGGACGACTGACCGGCGCGGTCGGACGCCTGGTCCAGATGGGAGGGGTTATCCTGCACCTCGACCGCTTCCGCCTCCAGTTGCGGGAAGGCGCGATCGCCCTTGTTACGGAAAAAGAGCAGCTTGCGGCCATCCGCCACCAATATCATTGCATCATGATCGATCTGCATCGCTGTCTCCTTTGCTTTTTCATGGATGTAGGACCAACGGACGGCAGCGCGCAGGGTTGCGCGGTTCGTCGCACGGCGGCATAGGACGGCCCCATGCACGACATCCGCTCCATCCGCGAAAACCCCGCAGCTTTCGACGCCGGCCTTGCCCGTCGCGGGCTGGCGCCCCTGTCCGCCGATATCCTGGCGCTCGACGAGAAGAGCCGGGCGATCAAGACCGAATTGCAGCAGGGTCAGGCCCGCCGCAACGAGGCGAGCAAGGCGATCGGTCAGGCCATGGCCGCCAAGGACATGGCAAAAGCCGACGCGCTGAAGGCCGAGGTCGCGGCGCTGAAGGAAGGCGCACCTGCGCTGGAAGCACAGGATCGGGAGGTCGGTGAGGCGCTGACCGCCATGCTGGCCGCCATTCCCAACCTGCCCGGCGACGATGTGCCGCAGGGCGCCGACGAGGCGGACAATGTCGAGGTGAGCCGCTGGGGCACGCCACGCAGCTTCGACTTCGCGCCGCAGGACCATGCCGATTTCGGCCCGGCGCTGGGACTGGACTTCGAGGGCGGCGCTGCCCTGTCCGGCGCGCGCTTCACCGCGCTGCGGGGGCAGATGGCGCGGCTGCACCGGGCGCTGGCGCAATATATGCTCGACACCCAGAGCGGCACCAACGGCTATGAGGAAACCAATCCGCCGCTGCTGGTCCGCGACGAGGCGCTGTTCGGCACGGGCCAGTTGCCCAAATTCGCCGAGGATCTGTTCCGCACCACCGATGGCCGCTGGCTAATCCCGACCGCCGAAGTCTCGCTGACCAATCTGGTGGCCGAGCAGATCGTGGCGACCGACAGCCTGCCGATCCGACTGACGGCGTTGACCCCCTGCTTCCGGTCCGAGGCCGGGTCGGCCGGGCGCGATACGCGCGGCTTCATCCGTCAGCATCAGTTCGAGAAGGTCGAACTGGTCGCGATCTGCGCGCCCGAAGAGTCGGACGCCGAGCATGAACGCATGGTCGCGGCGGCCGAAGGCATCTTGCAGGCGCTGGACCTGCCCTATCGCAAGATGCTGCTATGCACCGGCGACATGGGCTTTGGTGCGCGCAAGACGTGGGATCTGGAAGTCTGGCTGCCGAGCCAGAACACCTATCGCGAAATCAGTTCGGTTTCCAACTGCGGCGATTTTCAGGCGCGGCGGATGAACGCCCGCTACAAGCCGGAGGGCGAGAAGCAGACGCGCTTCCTGCATACGCTGAACGGGTCGGGTCTGGCCGTAGGGCGGACTTTGGTGGCGGTACTGGAAAATTACCAGCAGGCCGATGGCAGCGTGATCGTGCCGGCGGCGCTGGCGCCCTATATGGGCGGGATCACCAGGCTGGAGCCGCGCTGAACGGATAGTCTGCGCGCTGCGCGACAGCGAGTTGGACAGGTAAAATAAACGGGGGGCAATTCGTTAGCAGGCTAACGAATTGCCCCCCGTTGCCGTTCGGTTCGAGCCTGTCGAGAACGAGGTGCAAGGTTCTCGACAGGCTCGAACCGAACGGATGTCGATAAAAGAGCCAACAGGCAGTTGGTTAAGGAGTGGAAACCATTGCGCGATACGGTACATGAATGCCGATGCAGCGCCCGTCCCTCCTGATCCTGCCGCTCGGCCCGCTCCTGCTGGCCGCCTGTATTCCCAATCAGGGCGAGCGTGCCGATCCGTCGCCAGCCCCCACCCCGCCGCCGCGCATGGATGCGGACGCGGCCACCGTAAAGCTGGCTGAACCGCAGCCGGTGTGGACCGCGCAGCAGGTGGTGCCGGGCGCGCGGACCGTCAGCACGTCCACCTATGTCGTCCAGCCGGGCGACACGCTGCGCGGCATCGGCAATCGTACCGGCGCCGGATCGGAAGCGATCGCGCGGGCCAATGGCTTGACGCCGCCCTATGGCGTGCGCGCTGGGCAGCGGCTGCAAATTCCCGGTGGCCGCTATCATATGGTAGCCGAAGGCGAGACGGGCATCGCCATCGCGGCCGCCTATGGCGTGCCATGGCGGCAGATTGTCGACGTCAACGGACTGGAAGAACCCTATATATTGCGGCGGGGCCAGCGGCTGCTGCTGCCCGGAGGCACCCCGGCTCGCGCACCCAGCACCATCGAGCAGCGCGCCGCCGCCTTCCGCATCGACATTGACGATGTGCTGACCGGCGGCCAGCCCGCCACCGCGGACAATGCGCCCAAGGCGGTGGCGTCGAGCGCGCCCAAGCCCCTGCCCTCCAACGTCCCGGCCGCCCAGCCCGCACGCTTTGCCGGCAGCTTCGCCTGGCCGGTCAAGGGCACGATCCTGTCGCGCTTCGGCCCCGGCGAGAGCGGCGCGAAGAATAACGGCATCGACATCGCGACCCCCATGGGCACGCCGATCCGCGCGACGGCCGATGGCGTGGTCGCCTATGCCGGGGACAAGGTGGCGGTGTTCGGTGGCCTCGTCCTCATCAACCATGGCAGCGGCTGGGTCAGCGCCTATGGCCATGCCAGCCGCGTCGATGTAGTCCGCGGGCAGAAGGTGACGAAAGGGCAGGTCATCGGCCTGACCGGCGATACCGGCTATGCCAGCAAGCCCAAGCTGCATTTCGAATTGCGCAAGGAGCGCGTGCCGGTGAACCCGATCGGCCAGTTGCCCCCGGCATGAGGATCAATGAGGCGCCCGCTTCGGCAACGGCCGGATTCCTGCGGCGGCGATCGTCCATGCCGATGTGGGCCGATCTGGTCTGGCGGGTAGGCCTCGTCTTCGGGCTGATCGCGATCGTGCTGGCGCTGCACTGGTTCGGGCGCGACGGGCTGAAAGACAATTATGACAATCAGATCAGCTTCATCGACGTTCTTTATTTCACTACCGTAACGGTTACGACGGTCGGCTATGGCGACATCGTCCCGGTGACGCCGGAAGCGCGGCTGTTCGAATCGATCTTCGTGACGCCGATCCGGCTGTTCGTCTGGCTGATCTTCCTTGGTACAGCCTATAATCTCTTCCTCCGCAACATCCTCTACAGGTGGCGCATGGCGCGTATTCAGGCCGATCTGCATAATCACATCATCGTCACCGGCTTTGGCACCAGCGGTCAGGAGGCGGTGAACGAACTGCTGGCGCGCGGGACCGACGCGCGCGAAATCGTCGTGATCGACGGCAGCGAAAAGGCGCTGGCGCTGGCCGAGGCGCGCGGGTGCAACATATTGTGCGGCGATTCCACGCGGGACAAGACGCTGAAGGACGTGGCGATCCACCGGGCGCGCAGCATGATCGTGTCGGCGGGGCGCGACGATACGTCCATCCTCATCACCCTCACCGCCCGGCATCTGGCCCCGCGCCTGCCGATCAGCATCGTCGTGCGCAACGAGGATAATGAACTGCCCGCGCGCCAGGCCGGCGCCACCACGGTCATCAACCCGGTCAGCTTCGCCGGACTGCTGCTGGCGGGCAGCACCAGCGGCAAGCATATCGCCGATTATATGGCGGACCTGGCGGCCTCAGGCGGGCGGATCAAGCTGAATGAACGGGCCCGTGCTGCCGGAAGAAATCGGCCAACCGCTGTCGGCGATAAAAACGGGGCTTGGCCTGCGCATCTACCGGAACGACCAGCCGATCGGCTTCTGGGAAGAGGGCGCGAAGCGGCTCCAGACCGGTGACTGCATCATCGAGGTGGCCGAAGGCGACGGCGACAAGAGCGACGAATAGGTCGTCCTGAAAGATGAAATGTTGCACTTTGTTGCAGTGTGGCAACATTTTGCAATATTAGCGCTACACCCTTGCCGCCCGGTCGCGCGCCCGATTGCTATACTGTTGTAAAACGCAAACACTCCTTCGCAGAACCTGTGCCAGACAGGTCGCTGAAAAAGGGGTATGACATGCGCTTTAAAAGTGCCTTGCAATGTGGCGTCGTGCTGTCGGTCGTCGCCTGGACCGCTCCCGCCCTTGCCCAATCCGTCGAACCGCAAGCCGAAGATGGCGCCGCGATCATCGTCACCGGATCGCGCATCCGCCAGAACCCGCTGGATCAGGACAAGCCGATCGTCACGGTCGACCAACAGGCGATCGCCCGTACCGGCCTGACCTCCATCGCCGACGTGTTGCAGCGCATCCCGAGCGCCGCCGGCGGCCTGAACACCAAGGTCAACAATGCCGGCAATATCGGCGGCCCGCCCGACGGCACGGGCGTCAGTTCCGGGTCGGCCGAAGTCGACCTGCGCTATCTGGGCGCCAAGCGCACGCTGATCCTGGTCGATGGCATGCGCTATGTGAACGGGTCGGCGGCCGGCGGCATTCCCGCATCGGTCGACCTCAACACCATTCCGCAGAGCATGATCGAGCGTGTCGAAGTTCTGCAATCGGGCGCTTCCCCCTTATACGGTACGGACGCGGTCGCCGGTGTGGTCAACATCATCACCAAGCAGTCGCAGAAGGGGCTGGATTTCTCCGCCCAGTTCGGCACCTATGAACAGGGCGACGGCGAAACCTACGACATCAATGCCAGCTATGGCATCCAGTCGGACCGCGTTTCCGTGGTGTTCGGCGGCAATTATGTGAAGCAGCAGGCGGTGCGCACATCCGACCGCTCCATTTCGCAATGGCCGGCGGCGGGCGGGACCAGTTGCCTGGACGGCGGCTGTTCCAGCGCCACGCCCAACGGCCGCTACGACGTGCTGGGCCAGAGCCTGACGCTGATTCAGCCGGTCACCGGCCGCGCGCCGGTGTTGAGCGACTATCGCGACTGGGCCGGCACCAATGTCGATGGCTTCAATTTCGCGCCCTATAATTACCTGCTGACGCCATCGGAACGCTATGGCGCCTTCCTCAATGCCAAGATGGAATTTTCCGACACGGTCAGCCTGCGCACCCGGCTGGTCTACCAGCATCGCAGTTCGACCACGCAGGCGGCGTTCCTGCCGCTGTTCATCGGACCGGATGCGGGCAATGGCAATCTGCTCGACACCATATCGATCCATGCCACCAACCCCTATAACCCGTTCGGCGTAACGCTCTCGTCCGGCGCGGACGGTACGCCTGCCAATTATTCGACGGTGCGCCGCCGCTTCGTGGAGGGCGGCCCGCGCATCTTCAGCCAGGATGTCGATACGCTGACCATGCAATCGACGCTGGAAGGCTCGTTCGATGTCGGCAGCCATAAATGGTATTGGGATATCAACGGCATCTACGGCACCAACAATGCGCATCAGACCTTTACCGGCAATCTGAACGCGGCCAAGCTGGCCCGCGCGCTTGGCCCGGTGGCGGACTGCACCGGCGATTGCGTGCCGTTCAACATCTTCGGCGGAGCGGGGTCGATCACCCAGGCGATGCTGGATTATGTTACCTTTGACGAGCGCGACCGCAGCGAGCAGGAATTGTGGGACGTCACCGCCAACCTGTCGGGCGAACTGTTCGACCTGCCGGGCGGCCCGGTGGGCTTTGCCATCGGCTATGAACATCGCGACCAGCAGGCCAGCTACACCCCCGATCCGATCATCACCGCGGGTCTGGGGGCCGACGTGCCGACCAGCCCGGCGCGCGGCGGCTTCAACGTCGACGAATTTTACGGCGAACTGCGCATCCCGATCCTGTCCGACACGCCCTTCTTCGAGAAGCTGGAACTGAGCGGGGCGGCCCGCCATTCCAACTATAGCAGCTTCGGCAGCAACACGACCTATACCGTGTCGGGCCTGTGGAAGCCGGTGAAGGATCTGCTGCTGCGCGGCGGCTATGCCGAAAGCCTGCGCGCACCCAGCATCGGCGAACTTTATGCCGGCCGGTCGCGTACCGACGCGACGATCAACGACCCCTGCACCAGCGCGGCGGGCGGTTCCTGGGCCGATCCGACCGTGCGCGCCAACTGCATCGCCAACGGCGTGCCGGCGGACGGCAGCTATGACGAGCCGGTCGGCGGGCAGCTGGGCGTCTTTTCGCAGGGCTATACCGGGTTGAAGCCGGAAACGGCGAAGACCTGGACGGCGGGCTTCACCTATGCCCCGGCCTGGGCGCGGGACGGCTTTGCCAGCGCGTTCAGCATCGAGGTCAACTATTATAATATCCGCCTGAAGAACGCGATCGATTCCGTGCCGGCAACGCTGACGCTGCGCCGTTGCGCCTTCGACGGCGATCCGCTGAGCTGCGCCGCGATCACCCGTACCGGCAGCGGCGCCGTGGCCGGGATCGACGGCGTGCTGCAAAATCTGAACGCCATCACAACCGACGGGTTCGACGGCACACTAATCTACCGATCCAAGATGATCGGCGACGGATCGGCGGGCCTGACCGTCAACGCGGCCTATCTGCACAAATATAATATCGTGCCGCCATCCGACCTCAATGCGCCGACAATCAAATGCGCCGGCACCGAACGCTGCGCGTCGAGCGACCAGGCCTATCCGCGCTTCAAGGCCAATGCGACGATCGACTATTCGACCGAAGCCTGGGGCCTGTCCTTCACCGGCCGCTATATCAGCAAGGTGACGGAGACCGACGGGCACAAGATGGGCACGACCTTCTATGGCGACATGCAGGCCTATTTCTCGCCCGCATGGCTGGACCATCGCACGCGCTTCACGATCGGCGTGAACAACCTGTTCGACAAAGACCCGCCGCTCTGCAACACCTGCGACAGTGCCAATTTCGACCCGACCACCTATGACGTGCCGGGCCAGTTCGGCTATGTCCGTCTTTCCTACAAGATGTGAAGAATCAAGGACTTGGATGAAGGCAGGGCGCGCCCGCCATGGCGCGCCCTGCCTCATTTTGCGGCCCCCCGTGACATTTGGCGCAAAAATCCCTATGTGCGCGCCGATCATGGCAACCAAAATCCCAGACGCGCCGAAGATCGGCATGGTTTCGCTCGGCTGTCCCAAGAATCTGGTCGACTCCGAGCGTATCCTGACCAAGCTGCGATCCGACGGCTATCAGATGTCCGCCGACTATGCCGGTGCCGACGTCGTGCTGGTCAACACCTGCGGCTTTCTCGATTCGGCAAAGGAAGAATCGCTGGAGGCGATCGGCGAGGCGATGGCGGAGAATGGCCGCGTCATCGTGACCGGGTGCATGGGGGACGAGGCGGACGTGATCCGCGCGAAATTCCCGCAGGTGCTGGCCGTGACCGGCGCGCATCAATATGAGCAGGTGGTCAATGCGGTGCATGACGCATCGCCGCCCATCCCCAACGCCTTCGTCGACCTGGTGCCCGAAGGCGGCCTGAAGCTGACGCCGCGCCATTACAGCTATCTCAAGATTTCCGAGGGCTGCAATCATCGCTGCTCCTTCTGCATCATCCCGTCGATCCGGGGCGACCTGGTATCGCGGCGTATCGACGCGGTGCTGCGCGAGGCGGAGAAGCTGGTCGCGGCCGGCACCAAGGAACTGCTGGTCATCAGCCAGGATACGTCGGCCTATGGCGTGGACACTCGCCATGATCCGCGCATGTGGAAGGGCCGCGAGGTCCGCGCGCACATGACCGACATGGCGCGCGAACTGGGGCAGTTGCGCACCGCCGAGGGCGAGGCGCCCTGGGTGCGGCTGCACTATGTCTACCCCTACCCCCATGTCGATCAGGTCATCCCGCTGATGGCCGAAGGGCTGCTGACACCCTATCTCGACATCCCCTTCCAGCATGCCGCGCCATCCGTATTGAAGGCGATGAAGCGCCCTGCCAACGAAGCCAAGGTGCTGAGCCGCATCGCCAAGTGGCGCGACATCTGCCCCGACATCGCGATCCGCTCCAGCTTCGTCGTCGGCTTCCCCGGCGAGACGGAGGCGGATTTCCAATATCTGCTCGACTGGCTGGACGAGGCGCAACTCGACCGTGTCGGCGCCTTCCGCTTCGAACCGGTCGAGGGGGCCGCGGCCAATGCCCTGCCCGGCGCCGTGCCCGAAGAGGTAAAGGAAGAACGCTACCAGCGGATCATGGAAAAGACCGCCGCGATCAGCGCCGCAAAGTTGCAGGCGAAAGTCGGCCGCGTGCTGCCCGTCATCCTCGACGAAGTGGGCGAACCGGACGAGGAAGATGGCAGCATCGGCGCCACCGCGCGCAGCCAGGCCGACGCGCCGGAAATCGACGGCAATGTCTTCCTGCGCGATGTCGGTGAAGGGCGGAAGGCCGGCGACATGTTCGATGTGCTGATCGAAGATGCCGACGATCATGATTTGTACGGCGTGCCGGCCTAGCAGCGATGAGGGCGAGCGACTCGTCTTGCTCGCCTATCTGCCGGATCAGTACCGCATCGTCCTGCGCACGTCCCCGACTATGGATTCGATGATAATCTTCTGATCCGGGGAGAAAAATTCCATCCCCTTCCCGACGGAATCCGAAAACACGTCCTTCCGAACATTCTGGAAGTGAGGGACAGATTCAATATCGTCCAGGGAGACGGAATTGGCGTCGGAACGATCTTCATCCGCGCCGATATGCGCAATGATCCTCTCCATCACGCGATCATTGTCCGACACCAGATCCTCATATTTCAGCATGAGGCATTGACGCGGAAAGCGTTTGCGGACCTTGAGAATATTCTCGTTGGATCGCGCCCATCGCCCGGCGATTTCCTCGATCTCTCCGTGATCGACTCCCATCTTCAGATAGGATCGGATGACGTCATAAGGGTCGCGTACCAGAAACAGGAAACGGGCATCGGGAAGGGTCGCCTTCACGGCGCCCAGATAAAGGGCCGCCCTGGGCGTCTTGTCCCCCCAATGATGGCTGTAGGCGATATTGTTGCTCGCCGCCCAGCTTTCATGGAAGACATTCCACAATTCCAGCCTCGACCGGCGATCCTGGGGAATGGACAGGAGGTTGTCGCGCAGGACGTCGGCGTCCATGTTCAGTTCGCGCCAGCTTTGCGTCGCTGACAGGGCCGCCACGATCTTGCCCACAAATTCGTCCCAGGACCGCGATTCCTTGTGCAGCCTGGGCGTCAGGTAAAGAACGTAATTTTCGGGCGGGATAACCACGTTCGTACGCTCGACCAGCAAGCGGCGGACCAGGGTCGTCCCGCACCGGCCGGAACCGGTTATGACAAAGGGCGGCTTCATAAGGCCGGCATAATCGGATTTCCATGCAAGTAAACCGCTTCGCCATGATAGCTGCAATCGCGGTGAAGCCGACATTCTGATCGGGATCAGAACGATAAATGCCTATTTGGGCGTGACGAATCCGTCCTGATATTCGGTCTTGATCGTCTTGCGCATGGCGGCGTCGACCGGCAGCTTCACATCATAGCTGCCCTCCGCATAGGGACCGGCGCTGTAAGGGCCGACAACGACGGTCATGCTGTCGATCAGCTTGCCATCGCTGGATGTAGGCACCAATGTTTCCGACATCGGATCGATACATTGGGTAAAGGGATCATCGCCACGCACGACCGGTTCGCCGCGCTTTTCGGCGCGTAGCCGGTCCAGTTCCTTGCAAAAGGGATCGCGGATCGCGGCCGCAAAGGCCGCTGTCGACGTCATGAGCGCCTTGACGCTGGTTTCGCGCCGCCGTGCCTTGTCCCACAGCACGACGTCATAGGCCGACATGCCGTGCGCGCCGCCGGTGTAGCTGTAGGATTGCGACCCGAGCGACAGGAAGCGCGGCGTATCCGCCTCCACCGACCATTTGGTTTCGATGCTGTGCGGGCGGAAGGGATAGCCGGCTTCCTTGGCCGAGGCGCTGTCCTCCTTCGCCATCTTGAGCGCGTCCGCCTTGGTCGAGGCCGCATCCTTGCCGAACTTGTCGACCAGGAACGGGATCGCCGCCGCTGGCGCCGGATAGGCGTAGGAAAATTCAAGGAACGCGCTCTTGTCCGCCTGCGCAAAGGCTTTTGCGGGCGGCGGAGGCTGGGGGGTGCCCGCCATCTTGTCGGCGAAACGCGCCGCCGCCTCATTTTCGGCGGCGTTGCCGGCTGACTTGTCCTGCGACGGCGAGCAGGCGGCGATCAAGAGGACCGCCGCCGGAACCAAAATTCTGCCCTGCATCAATGCGCCTTTGCGGCCGCGCGGCATTTTTCGCCGATCGCCTTGCGGGCATAGTCGCTGTCGAGCGCACGCCCGGCATTGGACCAACCTTCTGCGACCAACGCCTGCTGGACGGCATTACTGTTGTCGAACTGCCCGCTTTCGGCCAGCGCATAGGCCCGTGCCCGCGCGGCTTGCAGGCTGCGATCATCACCATGAATCATCGTCCGTCTCCTTATTCATTATCCAACGAAGCTAGGCCCAGCCGGTTCACATCGCAAATGAAGAAAGGGCCGGACGTGGCGGCGCAGCGATGAAAAAATGCGCTTCCCTTCGCTGATCCCTTTCCCCTACATCCCATGGATGACCGATTTTTCCGACCTGCTCAAAGCCGACAACCAGCAGCCCGCCCGTTCGATCCACTTGGTCGACGCGAAGGGCTTCGACAACTGGCTGGCCAGCCGCCCCGCATCCGTCCGCGCCCTGCTGGCGGCGCAGAAGTTCAAGGGGCTGGCGCATGAGCATGCGATCGTGCCGGGCGTGCAGGATGATGACTGGTCGGTGGTCGCAGGGGTCGCCAACAAGGAGGCTCTGGGCAGCTGGTGCCTTGCCCGGCTGGCCGAGACATTGCCCGAAGGCAGCTATCGACTGGCCGAGGGGTCGGTCGGCGCGGCGGCGCTGGGCTGGCTGACGGCGCAATATCGGTTCGATCGCTACCGCAAGGACGAGACACCGGCCGGCGCGCGGGTGCTGCTGACCGGCGATGTCGCGCGGATCGCGTCCACCGTGCAGTTGGCGCAGGCGGTGGCGCTGGTCCGCGATCTGGTCAACACTCCCGCCGCCGACATGGGACCGCCCGATCTGGAAGCGGCGGTGGAAAAGGTCGGCGCCGCCTTTGGCGCGAGCATCACCACCATCAAGGGCGATGCGCTGGAGCAGGGCTATCCCATGGTCCATGCCGTCGGCAAGGCGGCGGGCAAGGGCTTCGCTCCCCGCCTGATCGAACTCCATTGGGGCGATGCCGCCCACCCGCGCATCGCCATCATCGGCAAGGGCATCTGCTTCGACAGCGGCGGGCTGGACATCAAGCCGTCTTCGGGGATGCGGATCATGAAGAAGGATATGGGCGGCGCGGCGCATGCGCTGGCCCTGGCGCAGCTCATCATGAGCGCGCGGCTGCCGGTGCGGCTGCACCTGCTGATCCCGGCGGCGGAAAATGCGATTGCGGGCAATGCCTTCCGCCCGGGCGATATCCTGCGCACGCGCAAGGGGCTTTCCGTCGAGATCGGCAATACCGATGCCGAAGGGCGGCTGGTGCTGGGCGATGCACTGACCCGCGCCGGCGAGGACAAGCCCGAACTCATGATCGACTTCGCAACCCTGACCGGCGCGGCGCGCGTCGCGGTCGGCCCGGACCTGCCCGCCCTGTTCGCCAATGACGATGCGCTGGCGGCCGATATCGCCGCGGCCGGCGCCCAGGTGGACGACCCGACCTGGCGGCTACCCTTGTGGGACGGCTATGCCGAAATGCTGAAATCCGATGTCGCGGACATCAACAATGCGGGCGAAGGCGGCTTTGCCGGCGCGATCACCGCTGCGCTGTTCCTGAAGCGGTTCGTGCCAGACGACACGCCCTGGCTACACCTCGACACCTTCGCCTGGCGGCCGGCGCCGAAGCCTGGCCGGCCCAAGGGCGGCGAAGCGCTGGGCCTGCGCGCAGTCTTCCGGCTGTTGCAGCAGCGTTATGGACGGAGTGCATAAAGGCTGCGACCAGCCCCTGTCCGTTACGCAACCGGATTGGGAATCGTGCGTTAAGGGGACATGAACGCGCATAGCCTCACCGAAACCGAGCGCCCCGCCCTTCAACCCCTGGGTCAGTGGATGCGCACGCTGGTCGATTATGTCCGATCGGGCAAACCCGACCTGACCAACCGCCAGATGGCGCTGATGATGACCGTCTACATCGGATCTGGCCCGCACACGGTGCGCGGTCTGGCCGAGGCATTGCATGTGTCGAAGCCGGTCATCACCCGCGCGCTCAACAAGCTTTCGGCGCTCGGATATCTCCGCCGCGAGCGCGATGTGGCCGATCGTCGCAATATTTTCATCACCCGGACGTCAAAAGGCGCGGAATTCCTTGACGCCTTTCACCATTTCATCGCAGGAACCGCGCGCGATGACAGGCACGATCAACTCCGCGCGGAACGCACCGCCTGAAAGAACCCGGTTCAAGCTCGACGGCCGCTCGATAGCGCTCGACCGCCGCGTCCACGCGGCGCGTGGCGACCTGGCCGATCTGGCGCTGGCGGGCGTCCTCTTTTCGGCGCATTATGCCAAGGCCGTCCCCCTCACCTGCGTCGCGCCCGGCGCGGCGATCGTGTCGGCGGCCTCGCCGACGGCCGAGGCGGTGAGCGAGCTGCTGCGCGGCGAAATTTTTCATGCGCTGGACGTGATGACCGACTGGGCCTGGGGCTTTTGCGGCCATGACGGCTATGTCGGCTATATCCGCCGCGACGCACTGGACCTGGCGGAAACGCCCAGCCACCGCATCAGGGTGGAAAGCGCCCCGCTGTTCAGCGCGCCGGACATCAAGTCGCCAATCGCCGACCATTGGCCGGGTGGCGCGCTGTTCACTGGCGAGACGCAGGGGGACTTCATCGCCTGCGCCGAAGGCTATATCCATGGTCGCCACGCCGAACCGGCCGATAGCAAGCCGGCCGACTGGGTTGCCGTGGCGGAACGCTATCTGGGCCAGCCCTATATCTGGGGCGGACGCGGCCATCGCGGCATCGACTGTTCGGGCCTTGTGCAGGTCGCGCTGGGCCAGGCCGGCATCGCCGTGCCGCGCGACACCGACCTGCAATGCGAAGGCATTGGCGCGCCGATCGACAGCGAGGCGGCGCTCCAGCGGGGCGACCTCATCTTCTTCCCCGGCCATGTCGGCATCATGACCGACGGCAAGACGCTGCTGCACGCCAATGCGCACTGGATGGCGGTGGTGCAGGAGCCGCTGGCGGACGTGGTCGCGCGCCTTGCCGACACGCACCCACAGCCCGTTATCGCCCGGCGGAGAATTGGCGCATGAGCACGAAGGTCTTCATCGACGGTGGCCATGGCACCACCGGCATCGAAATCGCGGACCGGCTGGCCGGTCGTGCCGAACTGTCGCTCATCACCGTGCCGGAGGAACTGCGCCGCGACGCCGATGCGCGGCGCGATGCGCTGAACGCGGCCGATGTCGTCATCCTCTGTCTGCCGGACGATGCTGCGCGCGAAGCCGTGTCGCTGATCGACAATGACCATACACGCGTCATCGACGCATCGACCGCACATCGCGTGGCCGATGGCTGGACCTATGGCTTCCCCGAACTGGAGCCAGGCCATCGCGAGACGCTGGCGAACAGCCGCTTCGTCGCCAATCCCGGCTGCTGGCCGACCGGCTTCCTGGCGCTGGTGCGCCCGCTGGTGCTGGCAGGCCTGCTGCCCGCCGACTGGCCGGTGACGGTGTCGGGCGCATCGGGCTATTCGGGCGGCGGCAAGGCGATGATCGCCGAATATGAGGGCGAAGCCGGTGCGCCGAGCGCTTTCCGCCCCTATGGACTGGCGCTGGGCCACAAGCATGTGCCGGAAATGACCCGTTATTCGGGCCTGAGCCATCCGCCGCTCTTCGCGCCGGCGGTGGCCAATGCCTATCGCGGCATGATCGTGGAAGTGCCGTTACAACTGCGGGCCATGCCGGGCGCGCCGGCGCTGGTCGATATCCATGCTGCGCTGGCGGCCGCCTATGCCGGGTCGCAGATCGTCAGCGTCGCATCGCAGGACGAAAGCGTAGCCATGGGCCAAGTCACGCTGGAGCATGTCGGCGCGACCGACCGGCTGGCGCTGTTCCTGTTCGGCAGCGAGACAAGCGGGCAGGCGCGGCTGGTCGCGGCGCTCGACAATCTGGGCAAGGGCGCGGCGGGCGCGGCGGTCCAGAATCTCAACATCCTGGCCGGCCTGCCGGAAACCGCAGGCTTGCGCCTGTAAGAGGCAGATTACACGCAATTGTCATTGCGAGCGCAGCGAAGCAATCCATGGCGCGCAACTATGGATTGCTTCGCTGCGCTCGCAATGACGAATGAATGTGATCCGAAATCGGATTATTTTAGTGGATCGTGCCCATCGGCTGATCGTAGGTCAGCAGCACGATCAGCCGCTCGATCTGGCGCCAGTGGCAGAAATGGATGTGATTGCCCTGATCGAGGCTGCGATCGGCGCGCGCCGCAGCTTCATAGCCGGCATTGTCGCCGAACATCGCCATCAGTTCAGCGGCGTCATCATAGCTCTTTCGATCCGAAAGATATGGAACCTGCATTGCAACCCCCGATATTCCTGGCGACTTTATTATAGGGACAGGCTTTTCAATCGCCGTGCCATTTCAACGCTTTGGCGCCACAAGCGGGTTTGAAGAGTCAATGCACCGTTAGTGAAGTCCCATGGCGGGACAGCATTCCCGAAACGGGACAGACGGTCCCGGCACGGGGCAGGAGGCATATCCCTGCGCCATTCGACCAAAGCATCTGGCCTAGCCGCGCGCATCATGGCAAGGGGCAGGAATGAGCAAGGGCAGACAAGAACCGACCGGCGCCGGCGCGATCATCGCCTTCCTGATTCTGGGTGGGACGATCGGCGGCGGGCTGATGGGGCAGCCGAGCATCGGCCTGTTGGCGGGGGCCGGTGCGGGCGTACTGGTCGCCCTGCTGCTCTGGCTGCGCGAACGGGGAAAATAAGGGGCGCACGCCGCCTCGCCAGCCCCTTGCTCCCGATCCTGCGTCCGCATAGATGTGACGTCATGAAAAAACATATCATCGCCATCCCCGCGATCCTGCTGCTGATCGGCGGCGGCACCTTCCTCTATCTGGCACAGGGCAATACGGCCCAACTGGCACCGGGCGCGGACACCGGCAAGGAACCGGTCTTCACCACCCCGAAGAACGAGATGCTGCCGACGGTCAACATCGCCGAAGTGAAGCCTTGGACGGCGAATGAAGCGCCGGTGGCGGCCAAGGGGCTGAGCGTGGCGCGCTATGCTGAAGGGCTGGCCCATCCGCGATCGATGCTGCGCCTGCCCAATGGCGACATACTGGTGGCCGAAACCAACAGCCCGCCCCGGCCGCAGGGCGGCATCGTCAACAAGGTGATGAACTTCCTGATGAACAAGGCGGGGGCCGGCGTGCCGTCCGCCAACCGCATCACCCTGTTGCGGGACGCCGATGGCGACGGCAAGGCGGAGACGAAGACGGCGTTCCTGACCGGCCTCAATTCGCCTTATGGCATGGCGCTGATCGGGGACACGCTCTACGTCGCCAATACCGACGCGCTGATGGCCTTCCCCTACAAGGACGGCGACACGAAGATCACGGACAAGGGCCGCAAGATCATCGACCTGCCGGCGCAGGCGCCCAACCAGCACTGGACCAAGAGCCTGGTCGCCAGCCCCGAAGGGCTGCTCTATGTCGGCGTCGGCTCCAACAGCAATATCGGCGACAATGGGCTGGAGGTGGAAAAGAACCGTGCGCTGGTGTTCGAGGTGAACCCCAAGACCGGCTACAAGCGCATCTTCGCGTCAGGCCTGCGCAATCCGGTCGGCCTCGCGTTCGAGCCGAAGAGCGGCGAATTGTGGACGGTCGTCAACGAGCGCGACATGCTGGGCGGCGACCTTGTCCCCGACTATCTGACGCGGGTGGAATTCGGCGCCTTCTACGGCTGGCCGTGGAATTACTGGGGCGGTTATGAAGATCGGCGCGTCCAGCCGCAGCGCCCGGAAATCCGCGAATATACCAAGCGGCCCGATTATGCGCTGGGCAATCATGTCGCGCCGCTGGGCCTGACCTTTGTCGACAAGCTGCAACTGGGCGCGCCCTATACGGACGGTGCGATCGTCGGCCTGCACGGCAGCTGGAACCGCAAGCCGGCGGCGGGCTACAAGGTCGTCTATGTCGGCTTTGCCGATGGCGAGGCGGGCAAGGCCAAGCCGGTGGACGTGCTGACCGGATTCCTGGACAAGGATGGCGCCGCGCATGGCCGCCCGGTCGATGTCACCGCCGACGCCAAGGGCGCGCTGCTGGTCAGCGACGATGTCGGCGGCGTGGTGTGGCGGGTGACGAAGGCGCGGTAAATCGCATCACCGTTCGTTTCAAGCGAAGCCTGTCCTGAGCCTGTCGAAGGGTCGAGAAACGGGAAGCGTTGCGCTAACGTTTCTCGACACGCTCGAAACGAACGGATGTCGGAATTTAAACCGTCAGCCCATGACGGCCAGCCAGTTCGACCACATATTGCCAGGCGACGCGGCCTGAGCGGCTGCCGCGCTGGGTGGCCCACTGGATCGCCTCCAGCGGATCGAAGCCGACGCCCAGCTTGCCGGCATAGCCCGCGACGATCGCGACATAGGCGTCCTGATCGAGCGCGTGGAAACCGAGGCTGAGGCCGAAGCGGTCGGACAGCGCCATGCGATCATCCACCACGTCGCGCGGGTTGATGGGATCATCCTGCTCCGACAGGTGGCGCGGGACGATGTGACGGCGGTTGGACGTCACATAAAGGCGCACATTGGCCGGACGCGCAGCCGTGCCGCCCTGCAACAGCGACCGCAGCGTGCGAGCGTCGCCGACGCCGCCTTCATCGAAACCCAGATCGTCCAGGAACAGGATGAACGGCCGATCCGTGCCACGCAGCAGCGAGAAAAGCGTCGGCAGGCTGGCCAGTTCGTCGATCGCGCATTGCAGCAGGGCGATGTCCTGCCCTTCCCGCTGCAACTGGCCGACGACCGAGGCGACCACGGCCGACTTGCCGGTGCCGCGCGCGCCCCAGAGCAGCGCATCATGCGCGGCATGGCCGGCGGCATGTCGGCGGCTATTGTCGAGCAACTGGCCCTTTTGCGCGTCGATGCCCGTCAGCAGGTCATAATCGACCGGCGCAAACGCCTCCACCGCCCGGATCGCGCTGCCATCCCACACAAAGGCGGGATGCGCGGTCAGATCAGCGGAGATGGCCGGCGGCGGCGCCAGTCGCTCCAGCGCCTCGGCGATGCGGGTCAAGAGTGCGTCGTTCATGGCGGCGGCTTAGCTGCGGATTCGCGCGCTCGCAAGCATATGCGCTTCTGTCACGGCCCTGACGCAATGGCCTTTTAATCGCCTGAAACGGGGCCTATATCGCGGGGGTTGTGACCATCGCTCATCCAATCTTTTCCACCAAGTCCGTCCGTTATGGCAGCGAGGCCCTGCGGGAGGCCGCGCTGCTGATCCGGGCGGGGGAACCGGTGGCCGTGCCGACCGAGACGGTCTATGGCCTGGCCGCCGACGCCACCGACACCAACGCCGTCGCCGCCATCTACAGCGCCAAGGGGCGGCCCAGCTTCAATCCGCTGATCGTCCATGTCGCCGACCGGGCGATGGCGGAGCGGCTGGCCGACGTCTCGCCCTCCGCCGCGCTGCTCGCCGACCGTTTCTGGCCGGGGCCGCTGACGCTGGTGCTGCCGGTGCGCGCGACAAGCGGCCTGTCGCCACTGGTGACTGCCGGCCTGCCGACGGTGGCGCTGCGCCTGCCCGCCCATCCGGCGATGCGCGCGCTGATCCGCGAAAGCGGCTGCCCCCTCGCCGCCCCGTCCGCCAATCGCAGCGGATCGATCAGCCCGACCAGGGCGGAACATGTGCTGGCCAGCCTAGACGGCAAGATCCGCATGATCCTGGACGAAGGACCGACCAGCGAGGGGCTGGAATCCACCATCGCCGCACCGGAAGCCGACCGCATCCGCCTGCTGCGCCCCGGCCCGGTGACGGCGGCGATGCTGGAGGAGGCGTCCGGCCTGCCGGTGGTGATCGGCAGCGACACGAAGATCGAGGCACCCGGCCAGTTGGAAAGCCATTACGCCCCGTCCAAGCCGGTGCGGCTGAACGCGTTGCGGGCGGAAAAGGACGAATATCTGATCGGGTTCGGCCTGATGCCCTGCCACATCAACCTGAGCCAGGAGGCCGATTTGCGCGAGGCGGCGGCTCAACTGTTCGCCGCGCTGCATATCGCCGACGCCAGCGCCGCCGGCCGAATCGCGGTGGCGCCGATCCCAAACGAAGGTATCGGCGCGGCCATCAACGATCGGTTGCGGCGGGCGGCGGCTTAGGAACGCATTTCCCGTTCGGGCTGAGCCTTTCGAAGACCGGTTCTTCTTTGCAATCTCGTGACAAAGAACAGTCCTTCGACAGGCTCAGGACGAACGGTGGTTGTCCTGAAGGGCTGGGCTAATTCACCCGCAATTGTCGTAGCCGGCGTCACGGCACTGCTTGCGCCGTTCCTTTTCGGCCTTCTTGGCGGCCTTGCCGTCACGGGCTTCCTGCTTACGCATCTTGCGGCCGTAATTGCGGTCGGCTTCATCCTGGCTGGTCGTCGTCCAGTCCACCACCTGCGACCCGGCGCGTACCGGCGCCGTCACCACGCTGGCCACCGTGCGCACGCAGCCGGGCAATGCCAGCAGCAGGAGCGGCGCAGCCATTACCATCCGTGTCTTCATCATCAGTCCCCCGACTTGTTCCTGTACCCGGCCGCTATGGCATGGCGCAGATTAACCGCAGGCTAAGGACGTCGGGAAAGGCGATGAGCCGTGGGGGAGAGGAGGAATTGGGTGGGTTGGGGACTGGCCGGTTTTGGGAGATGATCGGCGATAGATGATGTTCGGCAGAGAGAGCCACCCGACAGCAATCGTCCGTTGCTGACTTTTAGCTTAGTTGGCAGTTTACCGACATGACGACCCTTTTTATCGAGGCCGGCGAGCCGCTCCTTGTTTTTCCTTCCATCGAGATGGCTGAGCAGCATCTTGAACCACTTGATGTTGCGAGCGGAGTCTACACGCGCGTCTTTGGCCCAACGGGTGAACTTTTTTCGATCGAAACAGATGGCGAAAGCGTCGTAATTCGCACTACCGAACAGCCAGCCGACCCTGATGGCCTGCGTGCGCTTCTTCGGCGCTCACTACAGCAGGCTGGTGAGTTGGTTCCAATGGACGCTGATCTCCCTACGCTGGTTGCTTTTACCGAAGATGTGTGGACGAGGCGTCAGCGCGATGTAACCGCCAAGTTCAGGTTAGGCTGTATGGTCGTGGTCGTCATATTGGGAGGCTTAAGTGCTCTTTATTTCGGCTTGCGTTAGGCGCGGCTATCAAGAACGCCGCAGATAGCCTCTATGGGCAAAAAACGGTCGATTGATGCCAGAAGGATCACGGTATAGGCTGAGGATATGACCGATTGGCTCCCACTGCCGTATCTTCTCATTATCTTGGTTAGTATGGCTATCGGCTTTGTCGGAGCCATTCGCAGCTTCCGACGCCACTGGGAAGATATGAAGACAGGGCCGTCAGCGGAACGCGCAAACCGTGATCGAGCGTCCGTTAACCGGAAGCACAGCTAACGTCTTTTACGGCAACTTCTGGTCGTTGATCGCCGTATAGTCATTCGTCACGCCGGGCCCTTCGACTGGCGCAGTTCCGATCGCCATCGACGGCGTCGAACCCCCACTCACCTGCCTTATCGCACAGTCCGCTTGTACAGATGCACCAGCCACAGCCCGGTCAGCACGGCGACCGTCAGCAGGCGCGGCGGGAGTTTTTCGATGGCGTGAGGCACACTCCAGAAGATCGCGTCGCCCACGCTGATGACGATCAGGACAAACAGGCCGAACAGCAAGGGCGGCAGGACGTGGCGGACCTTCATGGGAGTCGGCATAGCATGGCCGCAGGCAGTGTGCGACACCTTGGGTGCGACACCGGGGCGCAACGACGCGTCAGCCATGTCCGGAGATGCCAGTGGTGCGGGTGGTCGGAATCGAACCGACACTCCTTGCGGAACCGGATTTTGAGTCCGGCGCGTCTACCAGTTTCACCACACCCGCACGGCTGGTTGGGCGCAAATGACAAAATCCGACGCGGGCGTCCAGCCGAAAATCGGCAGACGGCATAAAAGCCTCCGCCCATCGCTTGACAGCATGGGGCGTCGCGCCCACATGCCGCCTGAATTATGTAATGTTATATCATTTGATTGGAATGTCATGGCTTCCTGCGACGAGCGGCAAAGCGCCTCCCCCTGCCCACCCCTCAAGGCCAGCGAGCCGGCGAACGGCCCCTCCGCCTGGCTGGATGGCTTTGCGCTTTGCGCCTCCTCGCTCTGCACCCTGCATTGTCTGGGCCTGCCGCTATTGTTCGCGCTGCTCCCGGCCTTCGCCAGCCGCATCGATCCGGGCGAATCCTTTCACCTCATCATGCTGGGGCTGGCGGTGCCGACCAGCCTGTTCGCACTGGCACAGGGCCAACGCCGCCATGGCGGTCGGGCACCGATTCTGGCGGGCGTGACCGGCTTGACCTTGATGAGCATCGGCGCGCTGGTCGCCCATGGCGTGCTGGCCGAGACGCTCTGGACCGTCGCCGGCAGCCTGCTGCTGGCGGGCGCCCACATTCTCAACTGGCGGCGCGGGCTGCGCTGACAACGTCCTTCATCCCTGATTCGATTCGCGAAATGTCCGGTCGTTGCCAAGGCCGTCCTGTCATGATGTTGCCGCCAGCAGGCTTCCACGATAGCCTTCTTGCGTAACGATCCGCGAGCGCTATAAGGGCGCCTCGTGCAGACATAGACAATTTCAAAAACGGAGAAGGACCATCCTTTGACCGAGCCGTCTGCTACGTTCCTGCTATTTGGTGCCACCGGTGACCTGGCGCGCCGGATGATCTTTCCCTCGCTCTACAATCTGCTGTCGGATGGGTTGCTGCCCGACGACTTCATGATCGTCGCGTCCGGCCGGTCCGAAATGGACGATGCCGCCTTCCGCAAGGAAGTGGACGAGGCGTTGCAGCAATTCCTGGCCGCCGACCGCTATGATGCGGACATCGCCGCCCGCTTCGGCGCGATGATCGGCTATCAGCCGGTCGATGCCGGCAATGCGGACCAGTTTGCGGCGCTCGCCCAGCGGATCGACGGCAGGCTGGAGCGTGGCCTGTCGGTCTATCTGTCCACCCCGCCCTCGCTCTTCGCCCCGACTGCGCAGGGACTCGCTGACGCTGGCCTCATCACGCCGCATACCCGGATCGCGATGGAAAAGCCGATCGGCAAGGATCTCGCCTCCTCCAAGGTGGTCAATGACGGCATCGGCCACCTCTTTGTCGAGGACCAGATTTTCCGTGTCGATCATTATCTGGGCAAGGAAACGGTCCAGAATCTGCTGGCGCTGCGCTTCGGCAATGTGATGTTTGAGCCGCTGTGGAACACCACGGCGATCGACCATGTGCAGATCACCGTGGGCGAGACGGTGGGGCTGGAAGGCCGCGTTTCCTATTATGACGGGGTCGGCGCGCTGCGCGACATGGTGCAGAATCATATTCTGCAAATCCTGTCGATCATCGCCATGGAGCCGCCCGCCCGCATGGACCCGACCGCCGTGCGTGACGAGAAGGTGAAGGTGCTGCGGTCGCTGCGCCCGATGACCGACGAGACGGTCAAGACCCATAGCGTGCGCGGCCAATATACGCCGGGCGCCGTCCGCGGCCAGATCGTCACCGGCTATGCCGACGAACTGGGCAAGCCGTCCGACACGGAAACCTTCGTGGCGCTCAAGGCCTATATCGACAATTGGCGCTGGCAGGGCGTGCCCTTCTACCTGCGCACCGGCAAGCGGATGCCCGCGCGCCAGTCCGAAATCGTGATCCAGTTCAAGCCGGTGCGCCACAGCATCTTCGGCCGCGACGGGCACGGAACGGGGCTGGAGCCGAACACGCTCGTCATCCGATTGCAGCCGGAGGAATATATCCGGCTGGCCATCATGAGCAAAAGGCCGGGGCTGGAACGGCAGGTGAAGCTGGACGAGGTGACGCTGGACGTCTCCCTGACTGCCGCTTTTGCCGGACAGCGCCGCCGCATCGCTTACGAACGATTGATCCTGGACCTGCTGGCCGGCGACCAGACCCTCTTCGTCCGCCGCGACGAGGTGGAGGCGCAATGGACATGGATCGATTCGATCATCGACGGGTGGAAAGAGGCCAATGTGAAGCCCGCCGCCTATTCTTCGGGGAACTGGGGTCCGTCTTCGGCCATTGCCCTTATCGAACGTGACGGAGCCAGCTGGCATGACTGATTTGAATCCGGTGATCGCAAAGGTCACCGACCGCATCGTGAAACGGAGCGCCGCGTCGCGCCTGAAATATCTCGACCTGATCGAACGGGGCCGCGACGCCGGCACCAATCGCGCGCAGCTGTCCTGCGGCAACCTCGCCCATGGCTTTGCCGCGAGCGGTGAAGACAAGGCTGTCATCCGTACCGGCGCGGCGATGAACATCGGTATTGTGACGTCCTATAATGACATGCTGTCGGCGCATCAGCCCTATGGCCGCTATCCCGAAATCATCAAGATCGCGGCCCGCGAAGTCGGCGCCACGGCGCAGGTGGCGGGCGGCGTGCCGGCCATGTGCGATGGCGTGACGCAGGGGCAGGCCGGCATGGACCTTTCCCTGTTCAGCCGTGACACCATTGCGCTCTCGACCGCCGTGTCCTTGAGCCACGCCATGTTCGAAGGCTCCATGCTGCTGGGCATTTGCGACAAGATCGTGCCGGGCCTGCTGATCGGCGCGCTGCGTTTCGGTCATCTGCCGACCATATTGATCCCGGCTGGGCCGATGCCATCGGGCCTCGCCAACAAGGAAAAGGTGCGCATCCGCCAGCTTTATGCCGAAGGGAAAGTCGGCAAGGACGAACTGCTGGAATCCGAAAGCGCTTCCTATCATGGCGCGGGCACCTGCACCTTCTATGGCACGGCCAATAGCAACCAGATGATGATGGAGATGATGGGCCTGCACATGCCGGGTGCCGCCTTCGTCAATCCGGGTACGAAGCTGCGCACCGAACTGACCCGCGCGGCGACGCATCGCATCGCGCAGATCGGCTGGGACGGCGATGATTACCGTCCGCTGGGCCATTGCATCGATGAAAAGGCGATCGTCAACGCGATCATCGGCCTGATGGCGACAGGTGGTTCGACCAACCATGCGATCCATGTGCCGGCGATCGCACGGGCGGCGGGCATCCATGTCGACTGGACCGACTTTGCCGAGATTTCCGACGTCGTGCCGCTGCTGGCGCGCGTCTATCCCAATGGATCGGGCGACGTGAACCATTTCCACGCGGCGGGCGGCATGGCGGTCGTCATCCGTGAACTGCTCGACGCCGGCCTCCTCCACCGCGACATCATGACCGTCGCGTCGGACGACCTGACCGACTATGGCAAGGAACCGGCGCTGGGCGACGACGGGCTGGTGTGGAACGATGTGCCCGCATCGCGCGACGAAAATATGCTGCGCCCGGCCGCCAATCCCTTCCAGGCCGATGGCGGCATGAAGCTGCTTCAGGGCAACCTCGGCCGCTGCGTCATGAAGGTGAGCGCGGTCGACAGGGAACGCTGGACGATCGAGGCACCCGCCGCCGTCTTCCACGATCAGGACGATGTGCTGCTCGCCTTCAAGGAAGGCAAGCTGGAGCGCGACGTCGTGGTCGTGGTCCGCTTCCAAGGGCCGCGCGCCAATGGCATGCCCGAACTGCACAAGCTGACCCCGGCGCTGGGTGTGTTGCAGGATCGCGGGTTCAAGGTCGCGCTGCTGACCGACGGCCGCATGTCCGGCGCGTCCGGCAAGGTGCCCGCCGCCATCCACCTGTCGCCCGAGGCGCTCGGCGGCGGCGCGATCGGCAAGCTGCGCGATGGCGACATGGTGCGGGTCTGCGCGCAGACCGGCGACGTGACCGCGCTGGTCGATGCGGCGACATGGGACGCACGCGACATCCCCGCTGCCCCGCCCCCGCCATACGACACCGGCCGCGAACTGTTCGCTTTGTTCCGCCATCATAGCGACCTGGCCGAACAGGGCGCGTCGCCGATCCTGGCGGCAATGGAAAGCGAACTGTAAACTTCCTTCCGTCATGCCAGCGAAGGCTGGCATCTCTCTTCTTTATCCTGCGTTGATGAGAAGAAAAATGAGATCCCAGCCTTCGCTGGGATGACGGGCAAGAGAATTGGATGCCCTGATGACCGACATCATCGCCGCCGACATTGGCGGAACCAACGCCCGCTTTGCCCGCGCCTCGCTGGACGAGCGGGGCGTGCCGACGCTTGGCACCGTACGCAAGTACAAGGTCGCCGACTATCCCAGCCTGCAAGCCTGCTGGGCTGCCTTTGCCGAGGACGAGAAGAAGGATGGCGCGGGCGACCTGCCCCGCGCCGCCTCCATCGCCTTCGCCACCGCGATCGGGCGTGACGTCATCAAGCTGACCAACAGCAATTGGGTGATCCGCGCCGATACGCTGGCCGAGGATATAGGGGTCGACACCGTCCGCCTCGTCAATGATTTCGAGGCGGTGGCCCATGCCGTGTCGCGCCTGCCGGCCGAGAATCTGCCTTTGCTGTTCGGCGAGGACCGTCCTTTCCCCACCGATGGTGGCGTCACCATCCTTGGCCCCGGCACGGGCCTGGGCGTCGCGATGATCGCTTATGACCAAGGTCATCCCCATGTCATCGCGACCGAGGGCGGCCATCTGGACTTCGCGCCGCTCGACCATATCGAAGAGAAAATCCTCTCCTACCTGCGCGACAAGTTCCTGCGCGTATCGACCGAGCGGATCGTGTCGGGTCCGGGCCTCAATTATATCTACAAGGCGCTGGGCACAATCGGTCATGATCGCGTGGTGCTGATGGAAGACCCGGAATTGTGGCAGGCGGCGCTGGACGGCAGCGACGAGTTCGCCCGCCGTGCGCTGGAGCGCTTCTGCCTCTGCTATGGCTCCGTCGCGGGTGATCTGGCGCTGGCGCATGGCCCGCATGCCGTGGTGCTGGCCGGTGGCCTGACCCAGCGGATGAAGGATTTTCTGCAACAGAGCGGGTTCCACACCCGCTTCAAGGCGAAGGGCCGGTTCGAAAGCCTGATGGCGACCGTGCCGATCCGCTGCGCCATCCATGATGAAATCGGGCTGTTCGGCGCCGCCGCAGCTTTCAGGGAAAGATGATCTTTCCCTGAGTTTTTGGTTTTCGCGTTTTCGCAAGCCAGCAGATGCGAGCATCTGCTTCGAAAACGCTTGGAGGGAGAAGTGATAATGAGCAACCTGACCGTAGAACAGGTGATGGAACTGGCCCCGGTGATCCCGGTGCTGGTGGTGGACCGGGTCGAGGATGCGCTGCCGATCGCGCAGGCGCTGGTGAAGGGCGGCCTGCCCGCGCTGGAAGTGACGCTGCGCACCCCCGCCGCGCTGGACGTGATTCGCGAAATGGCCAAGGTCGAAGGCGCGGTCGTTGGCGCCGGCACGGTGCTGAACCCTGCGCAACTGGATGCCGCTATGGAAGCGGGCGCGCGCTTCATCGTCAGCCCCGGCCTCACCGAACCGCTGGGCAAGGCGGCGATCGCGGCCAACATCCCCTTCCTGCCCGGCACGGCTACGGCGGGCGATATCATGCGCGGCATGGACATGGGGCTGAGCCACTTCAAATTCTTTCCCGCCGAAACCTCGGGCGGCCTGCCGGCCCTGAAGGCGCTCGCCGCGCCACTGCACACCGCCCGCTTCTGCCCGACCGGCGGCATCACGCCGCAAAGCGCACCCGAATGGCTGGCCCAGCCCTTCATCAAATGCGTCGGCGGCAGCTGGGTCGTACCAAAGGGGCCGGTCGATCCCGACACAATCGAGGCGCTGGCCCGCGAAGCGGCAGCGCTGCCGCGCTAAGGTTGGGTGCGGGGCCATTGCGCCCCGCCTCTCCTCAGCCTAGATGACGTCTATGAATCCGCGCCGCCTCCTTGCCGCCCTGGCCCTGTTCCTGTCCGGCTGCGCCGGCGCGCCGCAAAGCTATCCTTCGCTCGCCAAGCGCCCGGTGGAAAGCGCGCCCGTCGCGAAGATCAGCCCGCCATCCGCCCCGGTCCCGGCCGATGCGGCACTATCAGCGGAAATCACCAAATATGTGGGTCAGGCGGACAAGGGCGCTGCCGCGTTCGACGCTGCCTATGCCAGGGCCGACAAGGCGGTCCGCGCAGCATCGGGCGCCGCCGTGTCGAGCGACGCCTGGATCGCGGCGCAGGTAACGATCAGCGCGCTCGAATCCGCCCGGAACGACAGCGTATCGGCGCTGGCCAGCCTCGACACCCTCTATGTCCAGCGCAGCAACGCCGTCGCCGATGGCAAGGCCGCTGGTGGCCTGGAAGATGTCGACGCCGCCCGCAGCGCCGCGCTCGCGCTGGTCGATCAGCAGAATGACCGCATCGACGCGATGAAATCCCGCCTGCCGCAGCCATAGGCACTGCCCGCAGATGGCCAGATGGAGATGTGGCGGCCGTTTCTGCTTGCCTCATAGCCGTCACCCCAGCGAAGGCTGGGGTCTCAGGCGGCAGTAGAGGGCAGCCAGCCATCTTGCGCTATCCGTTGATCCAGCGTGCGCCTGTCTGAAATACCAGCGTTGGCCTGCGGCCGCCCTTCGGGTCGCGCTATTATGGGCGCTCGACTTTATAAGCAGGCAGTCCTCTAACCATCCTATTTCCTGTCAGCCCGCCTAGAGCAGCCGATCCGATTGCATCAGATCGGCTGCTCTAAGTTTTTGGTTTACCGCGTTTTCCGAGTCAGCAGGTGATTCCACCTGCTTAGAAAACGCTCTAGAAACTCTCGCCGCCGCATGACACCCGGCCGGTGCCGCGATTGTCCACGATGCAGGCCGCCTTGCCGGCGACGCTGACGTCCCCTGATCCTGACGTCACTACCTTCGCATTGACGTCGGCGGTCAGGATGATGCTGCCCGGCCCTTCATTGCTCACGCTCGCCTGACGTGCGCGCAGCGGTTCGGCGGCGAGCGCGCCGGGGCCGTTGACCCGGACATTGGCGACGCCCGTGCGCCCCGCGAGCGTCATCCGGCCGCCGCCGGCCAGCGCCACATCGACCCGATCGAGATCGACCTTCGCCACGCTGATGTCGCCATTGCCGCCAAGCACCAGTTGGCCGAGCAATCCCTTCATGCGATCGATCGCGATCGACCCGCCGCCGGTGAGCACAACCCGCTCGACCATCCCGGTCGACAGGCGCAGCGTGGCCGCGCCGCCGCCCTTCTCACCGGGCCGCGTCCGCTCCATGCTCACGGTCAGGAGCCGGCCGGATACGTCGACCTTCAGCCGGTCGAGCGCCGACTGGTCCCCCTCCGCCCGCGCCGATGCGCCGATGCCGGTGGTCAGGACCACGGTCACGGGTGCATCCACGCGGATCGCGTCAAAGCTGGTGATGGTGAACCCGCGCGTCGCTGCGCTGGCCGGCGTGGCGAGGAGCAGCCCCGCCGCGCCCGCCGCCATCAGGGTGCGCAGCGTGCCTCGCCCGGTCCCATTCCGCTTGTCGTGCATTGTGCCTTGCCCTTCACCGTCACGTCGCCCGGACCCATGATGCTGATAGCGACCTTCCCGTCGGAGGCAAAGTCGATGTCGCCCGCGCCCAATATATCGACCTTTGCGGTGCCGACCTTCAGCGCTTCGCCATCGATATCGCCTGCGCCCGTGATGGAGAATGTCGCCTCATCCGCCGTGCCGGCAATCTTCATCGATCCTGCGCCGGTAATGTCGGCGGCCAGCGACTTGAGGCGGACCGCGCCGATTCGGAAATCGCCGGCACCCGTCAGGGCTAGCGTCAGGCTGTCGCCGTCCGCCTTGTCCAGATCGAAATCGCCCGCACCGGTCAGGTCGGCGGACTTGATTGCGGGCATGGTGACATGGACGGTCGCGCCCTTGTCTCCGTCCTTGCGGCCCCAGCTCCAGTCGCCCTTGGACTTGCGGCCGATGACCAGCTTGCTGCCCTTGGTACGAATATCGAGGTCGGCGACCGCCTTGCTATCGCCATCGGCCGTGACCTTGAACGTCTCGCCGATAGTGACGACGACATTGTCCGGGCCGGTCGCCTCGATCGCGTCGAACTGGCCGAGTTTCGACCAGTCCTGTGCGCTGTGAGAGACCGCGTCCGCGGCAGGCGATTCGTCGGTGCGCGAGCAGGCGGCGGTAGACAGGGCCATGCCCGTCAGCATCAGGGCGAGCAGAGGAAGGGGACGGGACATCGCAATCTCCTGTTTGTGTATTGCCATGATAATACACATGCGGGGTGGCGGTTCCAACCCTCTTGTTCGTCGGACAGGGTCTGGCATGTTAGCCCTTGATAATAAGCGGAGTCCGCACTGATGCGCCTTTCCCTCCTTGCCCTTCCCCTGCTTTCCCTGATCCCCGGCACCGCCCATGCGGCAACGGCGGACGATGCCGGCGCGCGCTGGTGGGCGCATGTCGAAGCGCTGGCCAATGACGGCATGGAAGGACGCGGCACGGGAACGCCGGGCTATGATCGCGCCGCCGACTATGTGATCGCCCAGTTCAAGGCTCTGGGCCTGAAGCCCGCCGGGGTGGACGGCTACAAGCAGCCGGTCGCCTTCGTCGAGCAGCGCATCCAGTCCGACCAGAGCAGCGCCGCACTGGTGGGGCCGCAGGGGGAGACAGCGCTGGCGGTGCCCGGCGACCTGATCTTCTCGGGAAGCGGCGGGCCGGTGCCGGAGCAGATCGACGCGCCGATGGTCTTTGCCGGCTATGGCCTGCATTTGCCGGAGGCAGGGCATGACGATTTCGCCGGGCTGGACCTGAAGGGCAAGATCGTGGTGGTGCTGTCGGGCGGGCCGGCCACTATTTCGGGCGCACTCAAATCGCATGCCCGGTCGGAGCGGTCACAATGGCTGGCAGCGCAGGGGGCGCTCGGCCTCATCACCCTGGTGACACCCAAGCAGGTCGAAATTCCCTGGGTCCGTCGCGTCGCGCTGGCCGGGGCGCCGGCGCTCTATTTTGCCAATGATGCCATGCGGGAAACCAAAGCGCCCTTCCTCAGTGCGCAGTTCGATCCGGCCAAATCAGCCCAGTTTTTCGCCGGGACGGGCAAAGATTTCGACGCGATCGCCGCAGCGGCCGACGCCGCCGCACCGGTGGCCAGCTTCCCGCTCACGCTGCGGTTCAAGGCCCGTGTCGCGGCCACCCGGCGCGACCTGACCTCCCCCAATCTGGTCGCGGTCATGCCGGGCAGCGATCCGACGCTGAAGGCCGAGCATGTAGTGCTCTCGGCGCATCTGGACGGCTATGGCATCGGCACGCCGATCAAGGGCGACGCCATCTATAATGGCGCGTTCGACAATGCTTCGGGCGTGGCCAGCGTGCTGGAAATCGCGCGTGCGCTGAAGGCCGGCAAGGTGAAACCGAAACGCTCCATCCTCTTCACCATCGTGACGGCGGAGGAGAAGGGGTTGCTAGGCGCGCGCTATTTCGCCGGGCGGCCCACCGTGCCGGCGGACAGCATCGTCGCCGACCTGAATTTCGACATGGCGCTGCCCATCTTCCCGCTGACCAGTGTGACGCCGATCGGCTATGACCAGAGTTCTCTGGGGCAGGATGCGGAGGCGGTGAGCGCGCAGATGCACCTGCCGATCACGCCCGATCCCTTCCCGGATCGCAACGTTTTCATCCGATCCGATCAATATGCCTTCATCCGCCAGGGCATTCCCGCGCTCTTCTTCAAATATGGGTTCAAGGCGGCGACGCCGGAGGCCGAAACGGAAAAGGCGTGGCGGGCCAACCTCTATCATTCGCCGTTCGACGACCTCAAGCAGCCAGTGATGCCCGGCGAAACCGCCAGGCTGAACGCCTATGTTACCGCCGTGACGCTGCGCGTCGCCAATGCCGATACGCGGCCAAGCTGGAATGCGGACAGTTTCTTCAAGCGGTTCGCAAAATAGGGCGCTGCCCCGAAAGCGAGTATCGGCGGAAGCCATGTCTGAGGGCGCGGTTTATGCCGCGCCTTCATAAAGTTCGAGCGGCAGCCCGTCCGGGTCGGCGAAGAAGGTGAAGCGTTGACCGGTATATTCATCGATGCGGATGGGTTCGCACGACACGCCCGCCGCTTCCAGCCGCGCGACCTCGGCATCCAGATCCTCGACCAGGAAAGCGAGGTGACGCAGCCCGCAGGCCTCCGGACGGGTCGGGCGCGGCGGCGGCGCGGGGAAGGAGAATAGCTCGATCTGTGCATTGCCGGCATCGAGATCGCATTTCCACGACTGCCGCTCCGCCCGCCACACTTCCCGAATCACCGGCAGGCCCAGCAGGTCGCGATAAAAGGCCCGCGACCGCGCATAGTCGGAACAGATCAGAGCAATATGATGAATGGCACGCATGCAGCGGATGTAGGCCATTGCCGCGCTCAGGGAAATGGCTGGGATGGGTGGGAACACGACATAAGCCCCTCCCCTTCAGGGGAGGGGACGGGGGTGGGGTCCATCCTCATAACGCAGGGCCTATAGGCGATCCCCCACCCCAACCCCTCCCCTAAAGGGGAGGGGCTATTAGGTCCGCACGTGGTCGTTCCCAGCCCCTACCCCGCCAGCTTGTTCGCCCTCTCCCGCCAAGCCCCGGCCAGGACCGGCATCTTCGCCAGCGCCTGTACGGCTTCTGGCTCGCGCTTGTGGCCGCCGCCGATGAGCAGGTGGAAGACGCGGGCGATGCTCCAGTCGGGCAAGGGGCGTTCCAGCAGGTCCATGCGCGTGCCCGCCTGCGCCTCCCCTTCGCGCAGGACGCGGAAGTAGAGGCCGCTGCGGGCGGTCTTGACGATGGTTGCCATGATATCGCGCGCGCCGAAACGGTGGTCGAGTTTCCAGCAGGGCTGGCGGCCATGGCTGACCTCCACGATCGCGCTGCCCAGCGAAAAGCGATCGCCGAGGCAGATGTCGGTTTCAGTGAGGCCGCGCGAGGCGATATTTTCGCCAAAGGCGCCGGGCGCGTCGAGCAGGCTCTGATCGGGCCTGCGTTCGCGCCACCAGCCATAATGATCCTGCGGATAGAGGTGGATCGCCTTGTCCCTGCCGCCATGGTGGATGCGGTCGGCCACGGCATCGCTTTCGAACCCGTCCCATGTGATGCGGACCGGCCCGCTGACCGGTTGCTTGGCGATGGCGCTGTAATCCTCGCCACGGAAAGGGACGGGCGTGCCGACCAGCAGCGCGTCGATGGTCATGGATGGGGTCGTCATAGCCCTATCCTGCCATGGTCACGCGCCGGAGGCGATGACCGGTTTGCGGGAAGAGGCCCCTTCCAGAACCCTGTCGGCCGATATCCCGCGGCGGCCCCAGCATCCATCATGTCGCAATGCGTCACTGGGCCGTGGGGAGGAATGGATGCTGAACCAGGTTCAGCATGACGAGGTTTATCCGTCGTCCTCCCGGATAGACTACCATATAGACTTTATGCCTGTCAGCCCGCGCTCAGTTCCGACCGCAATTTCAGGACATGGCCGCCATTGTCGGCGGTGATGAGATAGGCGGGATCGCGGGCCGAACCGTTGCGACGGATCAGCGACCCTTCGATCGTGCGCTCGACGTGGCGGTCGAAACGCTCCGCGATGCGCCCTCGGCCGACGCCCTGCCCCCAATTCCATTTGACCCGCGTTCCCTTACGGAATGTATCGGTCATGGGGCGTCCTCTCCTATGTTGGGCACATGCTGCGTCGGCCGTTACTCGTCATCAGCGAAGGCAAAATTCCCGGCGAGCGCTCTGGTTCCCTTGGGTTTTCATGCGGGTTGATATAAGGGGCGCCGATGGATGCTACCGGCCTGCGCGTTGCCCTGTTCAGCGGCAATTATAATTATGTCCGCGATGGTGCGAACCAGGCGCTCAATCGCTTCGTCGGCTATCTGCTGAAGCAGGGCGCGGCGGTACGCGTCTATTCGCCGACCACCGACACCCCCGCTTTCGAGCCGGCGGGCGATCTGGTCAGCACGCCCTCCTTCCCGGTGCCGGGGCGCAAGGAATATCGGGTGCCGCACCGCATGTCGGCGGCGGTTCGCCGCGACCTCAAGGCGTTCGCACCCAATATCGTCCATCTGTCCAGCCCCGATCCGCTGGGGCATCGGGCGCTGAGCTGGGCGCGGGCGCGGAGCCTGCCGACTGTGGCGTCCGTGCATACAAGGTTCGAAACCTATCCGCGCTATTATGGGCTGGCCTTTCTGGAGCCGCTGATCGAATCCATCCTGCGCCGCTTCTATCGCCGCTGCGATGCGATCGTCGCGCCGTCCGAATCGATGGCGCAACTGCTGCGCGAACAGCGGATGAACTATGATGTCGGCATCTGGACGCGCGGCATCGACCGGGAGATTTTCAACCCTGGCCGGCGCGACATGGCATGGCGCCAGTCGCTCGGCATTGGCGACGATGTGCCGGCGATCGGCTTTATCGGCCGACTGGTGATGGAAAAGGGACTGGACGTCTTTTCCGACACGATCGACCAGCTCACCGCGCGGCAGGTGCAGCATAAGGTACTGGTGGTGGGCGAAGGCCCGGCGCGCGAATGGTTCCAGAACCGGTTGCCCCATGCGGTCTTCACCGGCTTTCAGAAGGGGCCGGATCTGGGCCGCGCGGTCGCCGGCATGGACATGCTGTTCAATCCGTCGGTGACCGAGACGTTCGGCAACGTGACGCTGGAGGCGATGGCGTGCGGTCTGCCAACGGTGGCGGCGCGCGCGACCGGCAGCGAAAGCCTGGTGACGGAAGGCGTGACCGGTCGGCTGATCCGCCCCGGCGCGATCGGCGCCTTTGCCGATGCGCTGCAAGCCTATTGCATCGACCCCGACGCCCGCCAGGCCGCCGGTGCCGCCGCGCAGGCGCGAGCGGAGCGCAATGGCTGGGACCAGGTCAATCAGGCGCTGGTCGACACCTATTTGCGGGTTATCGGCCAGCGGGCGCAGGGGCTGGCACCGCGATCCAGCCCGGTTCCATAATCCATCCTATCGCCTATATCGGTGGCAATGGCCGACCTTTTCGCTCCCGATGACCTGCCCGGCGCCGATGCGCCGGCCGATACCGCCCCCCTTGCCGACAGGCTGCGTCCGCGCACGCTGGCCGATGTCGTGGGACAGGAACATCTGACCGGGCCGGATGGCGCGATCGGCCGGATGGTGGCGGCGGGGCGGCTGTCTTCCATCATATTATGGGGGCCGCCGGGCACCGGCAAGACGACCACGGCGCGACTGCTGGCGGATGCGGTGGGCATGCGCTTTGCCCCTATTTCGGCCGTATTTTCAGGTGTGGCCGACCTCAAGAAAGTCTTTGCGACCGCGAAGGACCATGCCCGGCTGGGCGAAAAAACATTGTTGTTCGTCGACGAAATTCACCGCTTCAATCGGGCGCAGCAGGACGGCTTCCTGCCCTTTGTCGAGGATGGCACGGTGACCCTGGTCGGGGCCACGACCGAAAATCCAAGCTTCGAACTGAATGCGGCCCTGCTGTCGCGGGCGCAGGTGCTGATCCTGCGCCGGCTGGATGCCGCCGCGCTGGAGCAGTTGCTGGACCGGGCCGAGGCGCTGACCGGCCGGCCGGTGCCGATCGACGCCGCCGCGCGCGAGGCGCTGGTGGCGAGCGCGGATGGCGACGGGCGCTTCCTGCTGAACCAGGTCGAGACGCTCTATTCGATCGACATCCCCGAACCGCTCGATCCGGCCGCCTTGTCCGCCCTGCTCCACCGCCGGGTCGCGGTCTATGACAAGGATCGGGAGGGGCATTACAACCTCATCTCCGCTCTGCATAAGTCGCTGCGCGGGTCGGCCCCGCAGGCGGCGCTCTATTATATGGCGCGGATGCTGACGGCGGGGGAAGAGCCGCTCTATGTGCTACGCCGGCTGGTGCGGTTCGCGACCGAGGATATTGGCCTGGCCGATCCGCAGGCGGTGGTGCAATGCCTGGCAGCGAAGGACGCCTATGAGTTTCTGGGGTCGCCGGAGGGCGAACTGGCGATCGTGCAGGCCTGTCTCTATTGCGCGACCGCGCCCAAATCGAACGCGGGTTACATGGCGATGAAGGCGTCGTTCAAATCGGCGCGAGATACCGGATCGCTGATGCCGCCGATGAACATCGTCAACGCCCCCACCAAGCTGATGAAGCAAGTCGGTTACGGCAAGGGCTATCAATATGACCATGATGCGGCGGAGGGCTTTTCCGGGGCGAATTACTGGCCGGAGGAGATGGCCCCGCAAACCTTCTATACGCCGACCGATCGCGGATTTGAGGCACGGATCGCCGAGCGGATCGCGCATTGGAACCGGCTGCGGGCGGAGCGCGGAGGGCAGTGACGCCCCGCTTTGCGCGGTTCGCGGCGATCGACTGGTCGGGGGCCAAGGGTTCGCGGCACAAGGGGATTGCCGTGGCGCTATGCGCGGAAGGCGACGCCGTACCGCTATTGGTTGCCGCGCCGGATGGCGTCTGGTCGCGACAGGCCGTGGCGGACTGGCTGATCGGCGCCGCGCGGGAGGCGCCGACGCTGTTCGGGTTCGACTTCAGCTTTGCGCCGCCTTTCGTTGCGCGCGGCGGCTATCTGCCGGGCGATGTCGTGCCGCAAGACGGGCCGGCCTTCTGGGCCTATGTCGATGCGATCTGCGAGGACGCGGATCTGGGCGCGGCGAGCCTGCTGGAAATCGCCCATCGCCGCCATTTCTATTTCGGCAAGGCGGACGGGGCGAAAGCGGATTATATGCATAACCGCGTCTGCGAGGCGCAATATAATGCCGGCGGCGGCGGCAAGCCGTCCACCGTCTATGATGCGATCGGCGCGGCGCAGGTGGCCAAGGCCAGCTTTGCCGGGATGCGGCTGCTGCATCATGTGCGGCCGCATGTACCGGTCTGGCCGTTCGATCTGTTACCGGAGGCGGGATCGCTGGTGGTGGAGATCTATACCAGCATCGCGGCGCGTGCGGCCGGACGGCCCAAGGGGCGGACCAAGATGCGCGATGCGGAGGCGCTGAACCAGGCGCTGGCGGCGCTGGGATCGCAAACGCATGGCGATGTGATGCCGGACGATCATGGAGCCGACGCGATCGTGACCGCCGCCTGGATGCGGCGCGCGGCGATGCGGCCGGCCTTATGGCAGCCGTCCGCGCTGACAGCGCAAATTGCGCGCACTGAGGGCTGGACCTTTGGCGTGAACTGATAGTAAGGGCGTCCCACTCGAAAGGGTGCGCCGGATTAGCACAGCGGTAGTGCAGCGGTTTTGTAAACCGAAGGTCGGGGGTTCGATCCCCTCATCCGGCACCATTCACAGACCAAAACGCCGTTCCGACCTGCCAGCTCGGGATTTTTAGCCTGCGGCAACGCAGGCCACAGACGCGAACCGCCGGCATGGCGGACCCGATGTCCGCCATACGCATTTGCTGACCCCGGACCGCCGATGGCCAGCCTGAACCCGGCCGCTTCCGTCAGAAAAAATCTGCGTCCGAATCTATATCTTCCTCTGGAATCGTGGAAGCGATTTCAATCGGGACGAATTCATAAGTCGGCGATGGATTGAACACCTTGCCGGTTTCGACATAGCCGGCATCCCGCATGATCGACCGCACCTCTTCGATCTGGTTGTCGAATACTTCGATGAAGACGCGTGGCCGATCTTCGGCCAGGATGCGCTTGGCGCCACGAAGGACCGGAATTTCCGCGCCTTCCACGTCGATCTTCATCAATCCGACCTTACCGGGTGCAACGGAGTCCGCCGTCAGCGCCTGTATGGTTAGGGGGCGCTCGCGCACGTTGAGATCGATCAGCTTGCGCTCGTCAGCCAGGGCAACCGGCATCACCATCGTCTTATGGCCCATGCCGTTGATAGCGAGAAGATCCGTGGCAATGGCCCGAAGGGCGCGATAGGGTTCGAAGCCGACCACGAAACTGGATTTGCACATGGCGGCGAAGAACAGGCAGTGATTGCCGATATTCGTGCCGATATCGAGATAGACGCCTTCGATCTTCAGCCCCCATATATGCCGAAGCATTCGCCTTTCGTAGAAACGGCCTTTCTTCCAACAGGCCGCAATTTTGCCCCTGGTTTCAGGAAAGACAAAAGTCTTTCCTTTAAACTCAATCTCTTTGGCTTCTGCAAAATCCTCTATGTCCAAATTCATATGAATCTCCGACTTAGCTTGCCAAGTCAGGCTATTTGACAATGCAGCACTATGCCAGATAATTTTCGAATAGCCTGTACATGCAAAGCTTTGCAGAAGAATATGACCGTATGAATATCTTTAAATCATTCAAATACTTCCGCATAATTATGACAGCAAAAGACATAATTGTTGCGATATGCAAATATGTTTTCCTGTCGGAAGACGCGCGCCGCCACAACGGAATAAATACAGGTCATGACAGAACACAGGAGTCTGGATGCGGCACTGATCGGCCGACCACCCTTGTCAGGGCCATAACGCAAAATGGGGGCCGGCATTGCTGCCGGTCCCCACTTCCGTCAGGCTTTTCCTCAAGCATTTTCCGTATTGCCAGCCGAAGCCGGCAAACATGATCCTGCCGAGGCGATCCGCTTCTCACGAAGAGATGCGATCATCCGCCCGCCGATCCTGTGCGCCATCCTTCAGGGCGAAGGCGCCGCGCAGGTTTTGCTCCGGGTTCTGGCCAAGGGCCGCCTGCCCGGTGCTAAAATGCCCGCTTCCAATGCCCGACGTTCACTTTCGCGCGTACCCGGCAAGGGCTTCAAGCATTTCGTCCGTCTGCCCGGCTCCACCCTTGCGGATATTGCCTGCCGATGAACTGTCGTTACGGCTCAAACTCCTGATTTCTCAGTTTTTTCTGGAATTGGATCGCTCCATTTCCACCGTTCCGATATAGAGATGGTCTCACCAGTCCTGAGTCGTTCAAAGCGAAATCCGACAGTTTTTTGACGGACTGCCATCAAAATCTGTGGATAAGTGTGGATAAGTGTCAGCCGGGCGGCGCCCAGTCCGGTGGCGCGAGGGAAAAGCCTGAAAAATCAAAGCCTGGCGTCACAGTGCAACTGACCAGCGTCCAGCCGCCTTGCGGCGTTGACGCCTGCCAATGATGGGCGGGCACCCAGCCCTGCGGCATTTCGCCATGGAGAATGTCCGGTCCCAGCAGCAGGTCGCGGGCCGCCTCCCCCGGCGCGGCAATGGAGAGGATGAGCGGTGCGCCGGCGTGCCAGAACCAATGTTCGTCGGCATCAACACGGTGCCAGTGCGACCGCTGATGCGCCTCCAGCAGGAAGAGGATCGCGGTGCCGGCAGCTCGCTCGCCCGGTCCGGCGAGGGCACGCCATGTTTCCCGATACCAACCGCCTTCGGGATGAGGCGCGAGATCCAGCGCCTCGACCAGCCGGCGTCCTTCCCGTTCATCGTCGCCGCCCATCCATTCACCTCAAATTTTATTGCATTAGAAACAGTAACTTAAATTGTTGCCTGACGTTCATGCAACCTGGATCAATGTAGACGGGTTGAAGCGACAAATCACGCAATTCGGAGGAGAATATCATGCGTAATGCCCTGCTCGCCCTGGCCGCCATCTCGCTGGCCATCCCGGTGTCGATGGCCGTGCCGACCGACGGCGCCCAGGCCCGCAAACATTATCGGTACAAGGAATGGCGTGGCCGTGACGGCCGGACCTATTGCCGCAAATCGAACGGCACGACCGGCCTGATCGTGGGCGGCGTCGGCGGCGCCCTGGTCGGCCGGGCGATCGATACTCGCGGGGATCGCGCCACCGGCACCATTCTGGGCGCGGCCGGCGGCGCTCTGCTCGGCAAGGAAATCGACAGCAAGCGTCGCTGCCGCTGAGCATAGCGGCCGGCGCGTGTCAGGAGCGCGTGCCGGCTTCGCTGCCTTTGCTGTTCGACAACAAAAAAGGGACGGCATCCCGTCGGATGCCGTCCCTATCTGTTTGCAGCGCTCCGGTCTGGAGCGCGCCATAATCAGTCAGCCGAGGCTTCCGCAGCGGCGCCACGGGCGTCTTCCACCTTGAAGGCAACCTGCTGGCCGCCCGATACGCCCGAAACCTTGCCGTTCTTGACGGCCAGATTAAAGGCGACGGCGTCAGGGAAACGACGACCCGAAATCACCTTGCCAGTCTTGGTGTCCTTCACCTGATAGACATAGGTGTAGCCTTCGTGGGTGAAGCGCTGCTTGGGAGCGGCATCTTCAGCCTGAGCGGCAGTGGCGGCGATGGCGCTGACGGCGCCGGCGACAATGAACTTGGACAGCATTCGCATGGGTAAACTCCTTGTGAATGCCGATCAAACACCTCTTATTGTTCTTTTTCTGTTGGAGGTCGTCATATGTTGCAGCGCGTCAAAGCGACAATCGCAAAAAATGACGATCCGGTTGCGTCCCGTGCAACCATGGTTTTGCCCGCTATTTAAGCCTTTGATAGCGCTACAATATGGTCGAACTCGGCTTTTGTCAGTGGGGCGACGGACAGGCGCGACTGGCGCAGCATCACCATGTTGGCGAGTGCCGAATCGGCCTTCATCGCCTTAAGCGTCACCGGTTTGGCTAGCCGTTCGACAGGCGCGACATGCACCGCGATCCACTTGCCGCTATCGTCCGTGCTGTCGGGTGCGGCTTCTTCCACGATCGTCATGATGCCGACCGCTTCGACCCCGATATTGCTGTGATAGAAGATCGACAGGTCGCCCTTGCGCATCGCCCTCATATGCCCCTGGGCCGCATGATTGCGCACGCCGTCCCATTCGGCCTTCCCCTTTTTGACCAGATCGTCATAGGAGAAGGCATCGGGTTCCGATTTCATCAGCCAGTAGTTCATCCTGCCTCCTTGCAACAGCGCCTCGGCGCGATCAAGGATGCGTCATGCGCGGGCCGGCCTATATGATGAGCCATCGCCCCTTCTGAACGAATAGTGGAGATAAGACGTGTCGCAAGCGGTACTGGATCAGGTGCCTGTCCTGTCCATGGCGGAAATGAGCAAGGCGGACTTCGCCACGGCCTTTGGCCAATCCTTCCAGCGCTTCGGTTTCGCCATGGTGAAGGATCATGGCATGGATCAGAGACTGGTCGATGATGGCTGGGCGCTGGCGCGCCGCTTCTTCGATCAACCGGTGGAAACCAAGCGCGCCTATGACGCCAAATTCAATGGCGGGCAACGTGGCTATACGGCGTTCGGCGTCGAAATCGCCAAGGGCGCGAGCGAGAATGACCTGAAGGAATTCTGGCATGTCGGCCGCGACCTGCCCGAGGGCGATCCTTTGGCCGAGACGATGCCGCCGAACGTGTGGCCAAGCGAAATGCCGGAGTTCGAGCCGGTCTTCGCGAAACTCTATCGCGAGTTCGACCGGGTTGGCGCGGAATTGCTGTCGGCGATCGCGCTGTATCTGGGCCTGCCCGAACGATGGTTCGACGGCCCCATTGAACATGGCAATTCGATCCTGCGCCTGCTCCATTATCCGCCGGTGTCAGCGGAGGCACCGGGTATCCGCGCTGGGGCGCACGAGGATATCAACCTCATCACCCTGTTGCTGGGCGCCGAAGAAGGCGGGCTGGAACTGAAGGATCGCAGCGGCAACTGGCTGCCCGTGGTGCCGCCGCCCGGCGCGCTGGCAATCAATGTCGGCGACATGTTGCAGCGGCTGACCAACCATGTGCTGCCGTCGACCAGCCACCGCGTCGTCAATCCGCCGCCCGAACGGCGCGGTCATTCGCGCTATTCCATGCCCTTCTTCCTGCACCTGCGCCCCGATTTCATGATCGACGCGCTGCCGCAATGCGTGAGCGAGGATAATCCGCGCCGCGATCCGCCGATCAGCGCGCATGATTATCTGACCGAGCGGCTGATCGAGATCGGGCTGATCCAGAAGGGGTAGAAATTCCGTTCGGTTCGAGCAGCCTTCGAGCGAAGCCGAGAAGGCAAGTCGAGAACAGTTCTCGACAAGCTCGAACCGAACGGAACCTGATTTACTTGCGCCCGCGGCCGAGGGTGATGCCGATTTCCTCGCCACGTTCGCTCAGCGCCAGCTTGACGATCTTCACCTCGACATGGCTGACCTTGTCGTCCTGAAGGAAGATGGTGTCGATGATATGGTCGGCCACCGCCTCGATCAGGGTGAAATGCACGCCTTCGGGCAGCGCGGTGGACGCGGAATGCTTCAGGTCCATATAATTTTTGGACTGGGAAAGCGCAGTGTCCGGCTCGTAATGATCGGCGATTCGCAGGCGCGCGCGGATGGAAATACGCAGCGGCTGGGGGAGATGCGTCTCCTCCGAATAGATGCCGGTGAGTACATCGACGTGCAGGTTGTTCACCTCCAGCGTCAGAAAATCGTCAAATCCCGTCTGCATAGCCTTGCCACATCAGGGCCGCGTCCCACCACATAAGATGGTGTGAGCCGGGGCCTATTTAGTCTTTCATTTTGCGAAGCGGACGCTAAAGCCCCGCTTCCGGCGCTGCCCCATGCGCCATTGATGGCGGATCGGCAAGACGTGTCAGACATTGTGCCCCTTAACAGTCAGCCCGAAGCGGCGATCGAGCAACTGCTCGACGCGGCGTTTGGACCCGACCGTCATGGCCGCACCGCCTATCGTATCCGTGAAGGCATGCCCTGGCTGCCCGCCCTCTCCTTCGCCACGGTCGATGCCGACGGCACGCTGATCGGGTCGCTGCAAAGCTGGCCGGTGGCGCTGACCGATGCGGATGGCGGGCAGACGCCGCTCATCATGGTCGGCCCGGTCGCTGTCGCGCCGGCGCATCAATTTGGCGGCCATGGCCGGGCGATGATGGACGCGGTGGTCGCTGCCGCCCGCGCGATCGGGTGCGAGCCGCTGATGATGATCGGCGATCCGGAATATTATGGCCGCTTCTGGGGCTTCGCCGCCGATGGCACCGCAGGCTGGGACGCGCCCGGCCCGTTCGAGCCGCGCCGGCTGCTCGCCCTGTCGGTCGATGGCCGTCCAGTCGGCGGAACGGGCATGCTCAGCCCCAGAATATCCGTCGCGGCCTGATTAACTCTTTGCGCGCGGCGCAGAGGCTCCTATCTCCGCCCCATGCCGATGGAACCCTTGCCCGACCTCGCCACCCTGTCGCTTGCCGATATCGCGCGGCTGGCCGCCGAAAAGCGCCTGCCGCCAGTCGAGAAATGGAATCCCGACCATTGCGGCGACAGCGAGATGCGGATCGCCCGCGACGGCACCTGGTATCATCAGGGGTCGCCGATCGGGCGCGAAACGATGGTGCGGCTGTTTTCCACCATATTGCGGCGGGAACCGGATGGCAGCCATGTGCTTGTCACCCCGGTCGAGAAGCTGGACATAGAGGTGGAGGACGCCCCCTTCGTCGCGGTCGAACTGAAGAGCGAGGGCGAAGGACGTGCGCGCAGCCTGGCATTCCGCCTGAACAGCGGGGATATCGTGACCGCCGGGCCGGACCATGAATTGACGGTGCGCGAGACGCCGGACGGCCCCCATCCCTATCTGCATGTGCGTGGCGGACTGGAGGCGCTGGTCGGGCGCAGCGTCTATTATGAACTGATGAATTTGGCGCTGGAAGAGGATGGCGCGCGGGTCGGCCTGTGGAGCGAGGGCGCCTTCTTCCCCTTGGACGGCGCCGCATGACATTGGCGCAGCGGCTGCGCACCGCATTGGAAGACGGGCACCGGCGGACCGACATTGCACCGGACGACATACGCGACCCGCGCATCATCGGCGACATCGCGCTGGCGCCGGCTGCCGTGCTGGTGGCTATCACCGACCGGCCCGAACCCGGCCTGATCCTGACCGAGCGCGCGACGACGCTGCGCAAGCATGCGGGGCAGATCGCCTTTCCCGGCGGCCGGGTGGATGAGGGCGATGCCGACGAGATTGCCGGCGCGCTGCGGGAAGCCCAGGAAGAAATCGCCCTGTCGCCCGACCGGGTGGAGGTGATCGGCACGTCCGATCGCTACAGCACCTTTACGGGCTTCGATATCGTGCCTGTGCTGGGTGTCATTCCGCCCGACCTGCCGCTGCGTGCGCAGAAAGGGGAAGTGGCGGACTGGTTCGAATTGCCGCTGGCCTATGCGCTCGACCCGGCCAACCGGATGCGGCGCGAGGTCGAATTTGCCGGCGCGATGCGCCATTATTACGAGATTTTCTGGGAGGGTCGGCGTATCTGGGGCATTACAGCGGCGATCCTGGCCAATTTGTCACGGAGGCTGGGCCATGACCGTCCTGCCGCCTGACGCCGCCTGGCGCCATCGCCCCGGCCTCGATGGCCTGCTGAACGCGCTGGACGCGGCGGAAGGCAAGGCACGTTTTGTCGGCGGCGCGGTGCGCGACGGGCTGCTGGGGCTGCCGGTCAATGATCTGGATGTCGCCACGGTGCTGGACCCGCATGATGTGGTCGACCGGCTGAAGGCGGCGGGGATCAAGGCAGTGCCGACCGGCATCGACCATGGCACCATCACCGCCGTACTGCCCGATGGACCGGTGGAGATCACCACCCTGCGCCGGGATGTCAGCACCGACGGACGGCGCGCCACGATCGCCTATACCGACGACTGGCGCGAAGATGCGGCTCGGCGGGACTTCACCATCAACGCGCTCTATGCCGATCCGCTGACGGGCGAGATCAGCGACTATTTCGACGGGCTTGCCGATCTGGCGGCGCGACGCCTGCGCTTCATCGGTGACGCATCGGCGCGGATCGCCGAGGATCATTTGCGCATCCTGCGCTATTTCCGGTTCCTGGCGCGCTATGGCGACAACGAGTTGGACAGTAGCGCTTACGACGCGTGCGTTGCCGCCGCCAACAGCCTGATGGCGCTGTCGCGCGAGCGGATCGCGGACGAATTGTTGAAACTGCTGGGCGTGGCGGCGCCGGTCCATGCGCTGCGGCTGATGGTGGAGGGCGGGATATTGCGTCCCGTGCTGCCGGAAGTCGATATGGCCGGCGTGGCGCGGGTCGAGGCGCTGATGGCGCGGGAGGCGGAGAGCAGTATCGGCGGATCGGCGCTGCGTCGACTGGCGGCGTTGCTGCCGGCTGATCCGGCGCTGGCCGATGGCGTGGGTGCGCGCCTGAAACTATCGAACAAGGCGCGCAAGCGGCTGGTCGTGGCGCTGGAGCCGGCAGCAGCCATCGCTGAGACGCCGCGCGCGCTGGCCTATCGGGTCGGGGTGGAAGGCGCAATCGACCGGTTGCTGCTGGATATCGGACAGGATTTGTCAGCGCTGGCCGCGCTGGAAGGCTGGACACCGCTGGCCTTGCCGATCGGTGGCGGCGCCCTGATCGCGCGTGGCCTGCCGCCCGGACCGGACGTGGCCAAGGCCTTGCATGCGGTGCAGGCGCTATGGGTGGCGGAGGATTTCCCCGACGCTGAGCGGGTCGCGGCGATCGCGGATCAGATCGTTTCGAAATTCCAGCGCGCGCGCCAGTAATCGAAGGCGTCATTCTCGCCCATCGGACGGGCGAAATGATAGCCCTGCCCCTGCCAACAGCCCATTTGTTGCAGGGCATGGGCCAACGCCTGCGTCTCGATCCCCTCCGCCGTAACCTTCAGGTTCAGCGATTCGGCGAGCGACAGGATGGTGCGGACGATGACCGCCTTGTCATGATCCTCCAGCATGGAGGACACGAAACTTCGGTCGATCTTGAGGATGTCGATCGGCAGGCTGTGCAGGCTGGCAAGGTTGGAGAAGCCGGTACCGAAATCGTCCATCGCGATCGGCATCTGCAACCCCTTGAGCGCAACCAGCAATTTGCGCGCCTTGTCGGGATCGGCGATGATCGCGCTTTCGGTCAGTTCCGCGGTCAGGCGGCTGCCGGCGATACCGGAATAGCGTAAGGCTTCCTCGAACATGGAGGCGACATCGTCGCGCGCCATCTGGATCGGCGACAGATTGACGTTGACGCCGACGGGCAACGCCTGGCCGAATTTCGCATCCCAGCGCGACAGCGCCTGTGCCGCTTCATAGGCAGCCCAGCGACCAAGCGAGGTGATGAGGCCGCTTTCCTCCGCCACGGCAATGAACTCGACCGGAGAGACATCACCCAGTTCCTCGTCATTCCAGCGGGCGAGGGCCTCGAAGCCGGTGATTTCACCGGTCTGGAGATGGATGAGCGGCTGATAGGCGAGCGTCAGGCCGCCCTGCGCCAGGGCATCGCGAAGGCGGCTTTCGATCGAGAAGCGGCGCTGCGCTTCCTTCAGCACGCCATTGCGGTAGATTTCCACCTTGCCGCTGCGCTTGGCGATCTTCACTGCCGCCTGCGCCTTGCGCACGACATCGTCGGGATCATCGTCCAGATTGAGCGACAGGGCGCAGCCGATCGCGCAATCGACACGGATCTGGAGGTCGCTCAGGCGGATGGGCGAACTGAGCGCCTCCTTGATCCGCTGAACGATATGAAGAGCATCCGACAAGCCATTGTTAAGACGTGCAAAAATGGCGAAGTCGTTGCCGCCGATGCGGGCCAGGACATCCCCCTGACGCAGGCTGGACTTGAGCCGCTTGGCGACCGTGATGAGCAGTTCGTCGCCGGCCATCGGGCCAAGCGATTCATTCACCCGGCTGAACCGGCTGAGGTCGATGGCGATGATGCCGAACTGCGCATTGTCCGGCCAGGAGCCATTGGCGAGACGATCGTCAATTTCCTCACCAAAGCCTGTGCGGTTGGGCAGCGCGGTCAGGCCGTCCGACAGCAGTTCACGGCGCAGATTCTTCTCGATCGTGCGCTCGCTGGTGCGATCGATCGCGGTGAAGAGATAATATTCGGGATGGCCTTGGGCGGCGGGCAGGCGGCCGAGCGTACACATGAAATATTCCGGGCCGAGCTTGCCGTCGCGGCGCAGTTCGAAACTGTCCGAATCGCGTCCGGACTGAATGAAGCTGATGGCCCGTTCCCGCCATTCCTTCGCCACCCGATCCGACGGGTTGCTGCGCTGCGGGTTGGAACGGAAGACGGTGACAAAGCGGGCATTGCCCTGCTTGAAGTCTATTTCATTGTTTTCATATGAAAAAATAGCCGCCAGCTGGGGTAGTGCCGCCAGCCATTCGGTCACGCCGATGGCGCAGTCAGGATGCGCGTCATCGCCCCCGCTCAAGGGGGTGCCGCTGGCCTGTATGACCGGCAAATTACGCACCGACGTCGATTCCATACCCCCGCTGTATCCAGAAGGAGTAAATTTTCGGGAAACGCTAACCGCCGATATGGTGGAAATCAGACCAACGGATAAAAAGCTGAAATCAGAAGCGATTGTCGCGCGGGAAACCGGTCGGCGGCATGCGGCCGGCGGCGCCGCGGGCAACCTTCCACGGCATCATGTCGCTTTCCGTGCGGGTGCGCCCCGACTCGCCACCCATCGTCCAGCTGAGGCCATCAGCCAGCCTGAAGGCGATCGCGTCGGACAGGCCGCCATCGCGATAGCGCTGCATCTGCACGCCCTGCCCGCGCGCCATTTTCGGCATTTCAGTAAGGGCGAAGACCAGCAGCTTGCGATTTTCGCCGATCACCGCGACGCTGTCCGCCTCCGCCGGGATCGGGCGGATGACACTCAGCTTCGCGCCCGTGCGGACATTGACCACCTGCTTGCCCTTGCGGGTTTCCGCCATCAGATCGGCCACGGCGGCCACGAAGCCGCGCCCGTCGGACGAGGCCAGCAGCAGTTCCGCACCGGTGCGCGCCGGCATGAAAGCCACGATCGCACCTTCATTGTCCATGTCGACCAGCGAGCGCACCGGATCGCCGAAACCACGGCCGCCCGGCAGCTTGTCCGACGCCAGCGTGTAGACCCGGCCGGTAGCGGTCGCCATCAGCAGCTTATCAGTGGTGTAGGCGTGGAAGGCGAATTGCGGGCCGTCGCCTTCCTTGAACTTGAGCGTGTCGGCGGCGGCCAGATCGCGGTGGCCGCTCATCGCGCGTATCCAGCCGCGTTCGGACAGGATGACGGTGATCGGCTCGCGCTCGATCATCGCCTCCAGCGGGATTTCCCGCGCCGGGGCGGCTTCTTCCACCAGGGTACGACGACGGCCGAGATCGACGTCTGGACCGTAGCGCTTGCGCAGCGCGGCCAGATCCTTCTTCAGGCGGGTACGCTGGCGCGCCGGGCTTTCGACCAGCTTTTCCAGTTCCTCCTTTTCCTTGACCAGTTCGGCATGTTCGCGCCGCAACTCCATTTCCTCCAGCTTGCGCAGCGAGCGGAGGCGCATGTTCAGGATCGCCTCGGCCTGACGATCGGTCAGGCTGAATTCGGCCATCATCACCTCTTTCGGCTCATCCTCGGTCCGGATGATCTCGATCACCCGGTCAAGGTTGAGATAGGCGATGATATAGCCGTCGAGCAGTTCGAGGCGCGCGGCGATCTTGTCCAGCCGGTGCTGGGCGCGGCGGACCAGAACGTCGATCTGATGCCTGAGCCATTCGATCAGCAGCGGCTTCAAACCCAGCACGCGGGGCGTGCGGGTTGAATCGAGCACGTTGAGGTTGAGCGGGAAGCGATTTTCCAGATCGGTCAGCCGGAACAGGCTGTCCATCAGCATCTGCGGATCGACGGTGCGCGCACGCGGTTCGATGACGATGCGGATTTCCGCGTCGGATTCGTCGCGCACATCGGCCAGGATGGGCAGTTTCTTGTCATTGATGAGCGCCGCGATCTGCTCGATCAGCTTCGACTTCTGCACCTGATAGGGGATTTGCGTGACGACCGCGATCCAGCTGCCGCGCCCTTCCTCTTCCTTGTGCCAGCGCGCGCGCGTGCGGAAGGCGCCGCGCCCCGTGGCATAGGCTTCGGAAATGATAGAGGGGCTGTCGACCAGCACGCCGCCGGTCGGAAAGTCCGGACCCTGCACGATCTGCATCAGCGCGGCATGATCGGCATCGGGATTGTCGATCAGCAGTCCGGCCGCATCGATCAGTTCGCTGACATTATGCGGCGGGATGCTGGTCGCCATGCCGACGGCGATACCGCTGGCGCCGTTGGCGAGCAGATTGGGGAAGAGGCCGGGAAAAACCTCCGGCTCTTCATCCTCGCCATTATAGGTGGGACGGAAATCGACCGTGCCTTCGTCCAGGCCGGACATGAGGTCGGCGGCGGCCTGCGTCAGGCGCGCTTCGGTATAGCGCATCGCCGCCGCATTATCGCCGTCGATATTGCCGAAATTACCCTGCCCGTCGACCAGCGGCGTGCGCAGCGAGAAGTCCTGCGCCAGACGCACCATGGCGTCATAGACCGACGCATCGCCATGCGGGTGATATTTACCGATGACGTCGCCGACGACGCGGGCGCATTTCTTGTAGGCGGTCGTGTTGCGCGCCGGATTGGCGACCAGCACGTCCGGGTTCGCGCCGCCCGGCTCCATCCGTAGCAGACGCATCGCCCAGAGCAGGCGGCGATGCACCGGCTTCAGCCCGTCGCGCAAGTCCGGCAGCGATCGCGCCGTGATGGTCGAGAGCGCATAGACGAGATAGCGCTGCTGGAGCGCATCGTCGAACGGGTGATCCTTGATGGCGTCGAACGGGTCGCGATAGTCGGTCATTGGGGACGGCTTAGCAGGACGGAAGGTGAACGGAAACGGATTTGGTCAATAGCCCGACATGAGCATGTCGAGGGCGTTGGAAATGTCATAATTCCGATCCCCCAGCGATAGAACGACTTTACCTAATGACCGCGCAGACACCGCACCGGAAAATTGCGTCATCATGACCAGTCGCTGCCCATCCACGTCGAATATCGGATTGAGTTTCGCCATCGGCGTGCCGACATCCTCGATCGGAATCAACGGCACCACGAAACGCGTCGTCAGATGATCCAGCAGGTCGGACTGGCAATCCAGAACATGTCCACCGTCAGGCAGGCGATGCACGCAAAGGCGAGCCATCAGAACATCCGGTATTTTTCGAGCGGCAATCCATATTTTTCGACATAGGCGTTGGAGGCAGCGATGCCGGCAGCATTCTCCTCCTGCCAGCGCCGTCCCCGTTCCGCTGCGATTTCCTTGCGCAACCCCTCTTCACAGGCGCGCGACAGATTGATGCCCAATTCCCTGGCGTCAGCCACAAGATCGACGTCCAGCGACAGGTTCGTCGCCTTGCGCGCAGTCACTCGTTCATGCCTGGTCATCATCGACTCCCGCATTCATTATGCGCATGAACATACGCATGGCACATCAACGCGGCAAGTAGCGCCCGTCCGGATCGGCGGCGATCTCGGCGGCGAATTCCGCGCTGATCCAGTCGCGAAAGGCCTTGGTCTTGGGGGTGTTGCGCGCATGCGGCGGGTAGACGATCCAGTAGCTCGCCTTGTCACGCACATAGGATGGCACCGCCTCCACCAGCAGCCCGGCCTCCACCTCGGCGCGCCAGAACATGTGGGTCAGGATGGCGATACCCTGGCCGGCCATGGCAGCCCGCCCCTCCATTACCTGACTGTCGAGCGCGATGGCAGGTGGCCCGTCATGGTCGCTCGCCTCCACGCCCATCGCCGTCAGCCAGTCACGCCACCAGCTATCTTCCGGCGAGAGACGCGGCAAGGCGAGCAAGGCGGCGGCATCCGCAATCGGGCTATGGCGGGCAAGCCAGTCGGGGCTGCACATGGGCACCAGGCGGCTGTGGGTGAGCAGCTTCGCTTCGAGACCCGGCCATTCCCCCTTGCCGCCGCGAATGGCGAGATCGACGCCGTCGCGGGCCAGATCGACCACCGCATCATTCGCCTGGATGCGCACGGCAAGGTGCGGATGGCGCATCTGAAACGCACCGATCCGGGGCGCCAACCACAGATGCGCAAAACTGTTGGTGCAACTGATCGTCAGCACCGCCGCATGATCCTGCGTCAGTGCGGCGAAGCCGTCGCGCATCAGGTCGAAGGCGCGGGTCAGGACGGGCGCGATTTCACGCCCCTTGTCGGTCAGTGCCACCTTGCGTCCGACGCGCTGGAACAGACTGAGGCCCAGTCGCTCTTCCAGTAGCTTCACCTGATAGCTGACGGCCGCCTGCGTCATACCCAATTCCTGCGCGGCGACAGTGAAATTTTCCAGCCGCGCGGCGGCTTCGAACACACGAATGGCGGACAGGGGCGGCAGGCTGGTCATGACCGCAATTAATAAGCTGACCTTATTTATGAGGTCCAGCCTTTTGCTGGCGGCAATGGCCCCGATCGGGCACAAGCCGGATCGCGGACAGATGCTCCGGTCCGCCTCCTGCCTCAGAAAGGACGGCATCATGCGCGACGAATATGACGACCGGCTGTGGAATGACGGCCGCGAGCAGATCAACAAGGATATCGACCGGCTGGTTGCCCGGATCATGCAGGCGTTTCGCGTCCTGCATGGCATCCAGTGGGCGGCGCCGTGGGTCGAGGATCGACGCTGCCGATCCTGAGCGCGGCGCAGAAAATCCACCGGCGACGGCATGACAGGGGTTGCGGTTTGGGCGGGGGACGCCACCTTGCCCCCGTGCCCGAATCCAACCCCGCCCCCCAATCCGCCCCTCCCCCTCCTCCCATCGCGCTGCTAAACGGCGCGTCGCTGTTCCTCGATTTCGACGGGACTTTGGTACCGCTGGCCGACACGCCCGATGCGGTTCGTGTCGATGACGCGTTGCTGGCCATGCTGGTCCAACTGCGCGATCGGCTGGAGGGGCGGCTGGCGATCGTCAGCGGCCGGTCGATCGCGACCTTGCGCAACCTGGGCCTGGGCGATTTCCTGCTGTCGGGGACGCATGGCCTGGAATTTGCGCATCCCGGCGAAGCGGTGCAGGCGCCGCCCCGCCTGCCGGCGATCGACGCGGTAGAGGCCGCCTTCCACGCCTTTGCCGACGACAAGCCGGGCCTGCTGGTCGAGCGCAAATCGATCAGCGTCGGCCTGCATTTCCGTGGCGCGCCAATCTGGGGCGAGGCAGCGGGGGGGCTGGCCGATCTGCTGGCACGCGATCATGGGCTGGCACTGCAACATGGCAAGATGCTGTACGAACTGCGTCCCGGCGGCGCGGACAAGGGCAGCGCCCTGACGGCGCTGATGCAGCAGCAGCCGATGGCCGGCGGCGTGCCGGTCTTCATCGGCGACGACGTGACCGACGAGGAAGGCTTTGCCGCTGCCACCGAACTGGGCGGCGCCGGCATATTGGTCGGGACACCGCGTCCCACATTGGCGTCATTCTTTTTGGAACAGGTTGCCGCCGTCAGGCATTATCTGTCCGAGGGGGCCGCCGGATAGATTTCCGGAGCCCCTTTGTCGTGACCAACAAATTGGGGGCAGACCGATCCAAGCAGCAATCGAATCCATCCTGGCCGGATCAGAGCGCACGCTCGACCTCTGGCCCATCGGCAATTGCCAGGCATCCGCGCTGATCGACCGCATGGGCCGCATGGTGTGGGCCTGCGTCCCGCGCGTGGACGGCGACCCGGTCTTTTCTTCTCTGCTGGACGACAAGGGATGGGACGACCCGCAATCGCGAGGTTTCTGGGCCATAGAGCTGGAAAATTGCGTCGCGGTCGAACAACATTATATCCGTAATACCCCGATCCTGGTCACCCGCCAGAGCGACGCGCAGGGCAATGCGATCGAAATTTTCGATTTCTGCCCGCGCCACCGGCATAAGGGCCGCATGTACCGGCCGGTCGCATTCATCCGCATCGTGCGTCCGGTAGCCGGCTCTCCCCGCATTCGCGTCAAGTTCCGCCCGACGACCAGCTGGAACGGCGAGAAGGTGCCGATCAGCTATGGTTCCAACCATATCCGCATCGTCCTGTCCTACATGGCGATGCGCGTGTCGACCAATGCGCCGATCGGCCTGATTTCGCAGGAAAGCTGGTTCCGGCTGGAACAGGACGCCCATTTCTTCATGGGGCCTGATGAAGGCTTTTCCGACGCGCTGCGCCCGGCGATCGAGCGGATGCTGGACGACACCATCCATGAATGGCAGCTCTGGGTCCGGGGCCTGGCCATCCCCGCCGAATGGCAGGAAGCGGTCATCCGATCCGCCATTACGCTGAAACTGTGCCAGCATGAGGAAACCGGCGCGATCGTCGCCGCGCTCACCACCTCCATCCCCGAACATGCCGATAGCGGGCGCAACTGGGACTATCGCTACTGCTGGGTTCGCGACGCTTATTATACCGTCGAGGCGCTGAACCGGCTCGGCGCGCTGGACGTGCTGGAATCCTATCTCGTCTACCTCCGCAACATCGTGGATGGCGCGAAGGGCGGGCACATCCAGCCGCTCTACGACGTGCGCGGCAATGCGACGCTGACCGAATGGGAGGCGGAAAGCCTGCCCGGTTATCGCGGCATGGGGCCGGTCCGCGTGGGCAATGCCGCCTATGAACAGATCCAGCATGACGCCTATGGCCAGATCGTGCTGTCCTCCGTGCAGGGATTTATCGACCAGCGATTGCTGCGCATGGCGGGCCATGCCGATTTCGAGGCGCTGGAGGCGGTCGGCGAACGGGCGTGGCAGGTGTATGACCAGCCCGACGCGGGCCTGTGGGAATTGCGCACCCGCGCCCATGTCCACAGCTATAGCGCGGTGATGTGCTGGGCGGCCTGCGATCGGCTGGCCCATGCCGCCGTTGCCATGGGCCTGCCCCTGCGCGCCGCCCATTGGGAAAATCGCGCCGAAACGATGAAGGCGCGCATCCTGGAGGCATCATGGCGGGAGGACAGCCGCGCCATTTCCGCCAATTTCGAGGATGATGCGCGCGACGCATCCCTGCTCCAACTGCTCGACCTGCGCTTCCTGACCGCTGACGATCCGAAATTCATCGGCACGCTCGCCGCGCTGGAAGCGGACCTGCGGCGCGGCAACGACATGCTGCGCTACAGCGCGCCAGACGATTTCGGCGAGCCGGTAACGGCGTTCAACGTCTGCACCTTCTGGCTGATCGAGGCGCTGCACCGGACCGGGCGGACTGAGGAAGCCCGCGAACTGTTCGAGGAAATGCTGTCCCGCCGCACCGGCGCGGGCCTGCTGTCCGAGGATATCGATCCCGTAACCGGGGAATTGTGGGGGAACTATCCCCAGACCTACTCATTGGTCGGCATCATCAACTGCGCCGTCTTGCTGAGCAAACCGTGGAGCGCGATGCGATGAGCCGTTTGATTGTCATTTCCAACCGGGTCAGTAGACCCAGCAAGACCGGCAATCAGGGCGGTCTTGCCGTCGCACTGTCTCAGGCGTTGCGCGAAAGCCGGGGCATATGGGTCGGCTGGTCGGGCGAGGTCACGGACAATTTCACCGGCCATATCGGCTTTGCCGAGGATGAAGGGGTCAAGACGGCGACGATCGACCTGGAAGAGCAGGATGTCGACGAATATTATAATGGCTATGCCAACAAGACGCTGTGGCCGCTGTTTCATTTCCGCATAGACCTGGCCGAATATGCCCGCGATTTCGAGGGCGGCTATAACCGCGTCAACAAACGCTTTGCGGAGACGGCCAGTCCGCTGATCGAGCCGGAAGACGTCATCTGGGTCCATGACTATCACATGATCCCGCTGGGCCAGATGCTGCGCGACAAGGGGTTGAAGAACCGCATGGGCTTCTTCCTCCACATCCCCTGGCCGCCCACGCGCCTGCTGGTGTCGCTGCCCCATCACAGCAAGCTGGTCAGCACCCTGTTCGCCTATGATGTCGTCGGCTTCCATACCGAGGAATGGCTGGAATCCTTCCGCCATTATGTCGAACGGGAAATGGGCGGCACGGTGAACGGCGATTTCGTCACGGTCGGGGATCGCACCATTCAGGCGGTCGCCTGCCCGATCGGCATCAACGCGCAGGAATTTGCCGACGCCGCCACCAGTGACGCGGCCGAAGCGATGCAGGCGCAGGTCCGCGCCTCCCTTCAGGATCGCACGATGATCGTCGGGGTCGACCGGCTGGATTACAGCAAGGGGCTGGAAGAACGGTTCAACGGCTATGGCCGTTTCCTGAAGGATCATCCCGAACAGCATCGCAAGGTGGTGCTGACCCAGATCGCGCCGCCATCGCGCGGGGAAGTGGAAAGCTATCAGCAGATCCGCGCCACGCTGGATTCCATCGCGGGCCGGATGAACGGTGAATATAGCGATGTCGACTGGACGCCGATCCGCTACGTCAATCAGGGCTATCCGCGCGACAAGCTGGCCGGCATCTATCGCAGCGCGAAGATCGGGCTGGTGACGCCGCTGCGCGATGGCATGAACCTGGTGGCGAAGGAATATGTCGCGGCGCAAGACCCCGAAGATCCGGGCGTCCTGATCCTGTCGCGCTTTGCCGGCGCGGCCATGCAGCTCAAGGACGCGCTGCTCATCAATCCCTACAGCCCGGAGGAAATGTCCGACGCCATCCTGCGCGCGCTGGCGATGCCGCTGGACGAGCGCAAGCGGCGCTGGCGGGCGATGATAGACAGCGTGGAACAGCAGGATATCAGCTGGTGGCGCCAATGTTTTACCGGCCGGCTGACGGCTGTGGACCGTGACCATGCCCCGGCGGAGGTCGAGGAAACGGCGGAATGAGCGAAGATGTCCGGCATCTGAGCATCAGCATCGCCGTGCCGCTGGCCCGCGCCTATGCCTTTGCCCATCGGCCGGACAATTTCCCGCTCTGGGCGGCAGGCCTGTCCACTTCGCTTCACCATGATGGCGAACATTGGGTGGCGGACACGCCGGCCGGGCCTGCCGCGGTCCTGTTTGCGCCGCCCAATGAACATGGCATCCTCGACCATCATGTGCGGATTGCGGGGCAGCCGGACATCTATATCCCACTGCGGATGATTGCCCATGGGGATCGCACGCAGGTGATCTTCACTCTGTTTCGCCAGCCGGGCATGGACGATGCCGCGTTCGAAGCGGATGCCCAGGCGGTAATGGCCGATCTCCGGGCGCTCAAACAGTTACTGGAGCGGGACGCCGGTTGAGTATGGTCGCGTCCGTCGCTACGGCCGGCCCATGCATGAGGATGATGATAATGAACTGCGCGGCCTGTGGCCTGCCATCCGCGCCCGATCCGGCGTCATATTGGGCGTGGTCGGCCTGATCGCCTGGTGCGCGATGATCTGGTTCATGTTCGGGGACGTACTGTAGCGCGGCGCACGCAATTGCACCCCTGACGATATTGCTCTATGGGCCGCGTTGAACAGCCCCGGCACCCGCTGATCCCTTTCGATTCGCGTTTGCCGGGGCGCATTGTTTTTGTGACAAAAAGACAGGAACGCGCATGGCCCGTCGCCGCCAGATCTACGAAGGCAAGGCAAAGATCCTTTATGAAGGCCCGGAGCCGGGCACGATCATCCAATATTTCAAGGATGACGCCACCGCCTTCAACGCGCAGAAGAAGGGTACGATTTCCGGCAAGGGCGTGCTCAACAACCGGATTTCCGAGCATATCTTCACCCTGCTCGGCCAGATCGGCGTGCCGACCCATTTCATCCGTCGCCTCAACATGCGCGAACAGCTTGTCCGCCAGGTCGAGATCGTGCCGATCGAAGTCGTGGTGCGCAACGTCGCCGCCGGTTCGCTCAGCAAGAAGCTGGGCATCGAGGAAGGCACGCAGCTGCCCCGGACTCTGATCGAATATTGCTACAAGGATGATGCGCTGGGCGACCCGCTAATCTCCGAAGAGCATATCGCCTGCTTCGGCTGGGCCACGCAGGAAGAGATGCACGACATTGCCGACATGGCGATCCGCATCAACGACTTCATGTGCGGGCTGTTTGCGGGCATCGGCATCCGCCTGATCGACTTCAAGCTGGAATTCGGCCGCCTCTATGACGGCGACTACAGCCGCATCATCCTGGCCGACGAAATTAGCCCCGATGGTTGCCGCCTGTGGGACATGGCCACCAACGAAAAGCTGGACAAGGATCGCTTCCGTCGCGACCTGGGCGGCGAAGTGGAAGCCTATCAGGAAGTGGCCCGCCGCCTGGGCCTGCTGCCCGAAGGGCTGGACACCACCGTCCTCGACCTCGACACGCATCGCAAGAAGCGCGAGAAGGACTGAAGACAGAAAGGCCGGCCACAGCGCCGGCCTTTTTTTGGCCTGTACCCTTTCTCTATCCCCGTTCGGGCTGAGCCTGTCGAAGCCACTTACTTTAGCGCGGCCCTTCGACAAGCTCAGGGCGAACGGATGGGTTTTGTTGAAGGCTACGCCGTCAGCGCATCAACCAGCAGTTTCAGCCCCAGCAGCACCATCAGCACATAGATGAGCGTGTAGAAGCGCGCGGCATCGACCCGGCGGACCAGCGCCACGCCGGCGAAGGTCGCTCCGATCGCGATCGGCACCAGCATCGCCGTCGCCATCAGGTTGCGCGTGGTGAACTGGCCGAGCGCGGCATAGGCCGGCACCTTCATCCAGTTCATCGCGGCAAAGGCCACGGCCGTCGTCCCGACCAGCATGTCGCGGGGTAACTTCCTGGGCAGCACCCACATTTGGAAGGGCGGCGACCCGGCATGGGCGATCTGGCTGGTGAAGCCGCTGCCGATGCCGAAGAGAAAGCCGATCCAGTCCGGCGAACTGGAGGGCAGGGCGATCGCCCCGCCCCGCTCGACCCAAAGCCGTTGCAAGCCGAACAGCATGGAAATGACGCCCAGCACGCCCAGCACCGTGCTTTCCGGCACTTGCGCGGCGAAGAGATAGCCCAGCCCCACGCCCACCGCCATGCCGGGCAGCATCACCGCCAATATATGCCCATCCCAGCTTTTGCGGAACGCCCAGACGCTGACCGCATCCTGAAGGATCAGGATCGGCAATAGGATCGCCGCGCCGCGCACCGGATCGACCCCCAGCGCCATGATCGGCATCGCCAGCGCCCCCACGCCGGCAAAGCCGCCCTTGGCAAGGCCGGAGACGATGACGGCGATGATGGCGCAGGTGAAGTAGAGCAGGTCAGAGTTCATCCCGCCCGCTTAAGCGATGTGCGGGGCAGAGGGAATGGCTGGGATGGTTGGTTAGGGGACTGTCGGCTTCTGGAAGAAAGGTGTTGGTTAGCAGAAATTGCCGTCTTAGGCTGGGCAAATGAGTGAAAACCACCACAGAATGAGCGTACATTTTAGAGCACGGCGACATATGCTCTATACGATCATCGCTATGCCCTTCATTATGTGGTGCATTCCAATTCTATTGCTATCTCTAGGCGTTTCTCCGCAATCACTACCGATGTTCATTTTGCCGCTTGCAGCACTGTGGCTATTGGTGAGTGGCATCGGAGCCCTCGTTCTCGCTTGTCCAAACTGCGGGAAGTCGTTGTTCATGCGCGGATTTATAAGTGTCCCTTGGCCCGAAAAAATCTGTGGAAAATGCGGTAACGACTTGACCAATCCATAACCGTCGCTGCACCTAACCACGCCAATATGATAGTTCGCTTTCCAGCCATTCAACCGACAATGCCAAGGGCAACTTCTGGTCGCTTGCAGTCATATCTCTCGTCATGCCGGGCTTGACCCGGCATCCCGCTTTCTTCGCAAGCTTCAGAAGAAGCGGGACCCCGGATCAAGTCCGGGGTGACGGAAGTTGATCGCTGCCCGCCGCCTCGTCGCACATGTGACATCGTCCTACCAATGTAGGATTTTATCTGATCTATCCTGTCGGATGACAGTCTCCCTCCGCCCTATCCGGCCCTGCCACCACCCAGATCAACCGCGCCATCGTGACGCGACTGTCGCGTTTCCGGCGCGTCGCAGTGGCCTGCCTGTTGCGGCAACGACGCGGCGGCGTTCCCTTGCGGGCGCATCGCTGTCGCGTGAGCAACTCATGGCCGCCTGTTTCCGGCACTTTTGCTTGTCCAGTGACGGTGTGAACTTTGGCCGGCCGGGGCAGGCGTGACCCTGCCGTGACCTGCGCATTCATGCGGGCCGCCCGCACGCATGCCCTCAGCGTTTCGCGCGATAGCCGATCAGCAGGCCGAAGGCGAAACAGGCGAGCAAGGCGAGGCGGACCTTCCCGTCCGGGTCGCTATAACCCACAATCTGCTGTCCCCATGCGAACAGCCCGACAAACATCGCCAGCGCCAGCCCGGACATCGTACGGCTTCCCCCAAAATCTGCCGGACACATTAGAGCAATGGTAGCTAAGAAAGTCATAATGGCTTGCCTCCACGCGCCCACGCGCCTAGGGGGTGCGGCAATGTCCGGCCGCGCGATTTTGCGCGGCGCCAGTCGATTCCAAGGAGTCCGCGTCCCATGAAAGCCCGCATCTTCGTCACCCTCAAGGGCGGTGTCCTCGATCCGCAGGGCCGGGCGATCCAGCATGCGCTGAGCGGCCTGGGCTTTGACGGCGTCAATGACGTGCGCGCCGGCAAACTCATTGAACTGGATCTGGCCGACGGCACCAGCGACGAGGATATCGACGCCATGTGCCGCAAGCTGCTGGCCAACACGGTGATCGAAAATTACCGCATCGAAAAGGTCGCCTGAGCCATGAAGAGCGCCGTCATCGTCTTTCCGGGCAGCAATTGCGACCGCGACCTGGCGGTGGCGTTCGAGGCTGCGACGGGAAGCAAGCCGGAAATGATCTGGCATCGCGACACCGACCTGCCCGACGACATCGACCTGATCGGCGTGCCGGGCGGCTTTTCCTATGGCGACTATCTGCGTTCCGGCGCGATGGCGGCCCGATCGCCGGTGATGCAGGCCGTGGCGAAGGCCGCCGATCGCGGTGCCTTCGTCCTGGGCATTTGCAACGGTTTCCAGGTGCTGACCGAAAGCGGCCTGCTGCCCGGCGCACTGCTGCGCAATGCCGGTGGCCATTTCGTATGCCGCGACGTCGCCCTGACGGTCGAGAACGCCCAGAGTGCCTTCACCAGCCTCTATGAGGCGGGGGAAGCGATCACCTATCCGGTGGCGCATCATGACGGCAATTATTTCGCCGACGACGCCACGCTCGACCGGCTGGAAGGCGAAGGGCGCGTGGCGCTGCGCTATGTGGAAAGCGTCAATGGTTCGGCCCGCAACATTGCCGGCATCCTGAACGACGCCGGCAATGTGCTGGGCATGATGCCCCACCCGGAGCGCGTGATCGAGGCGGCCCATGGCAAGACCGACGGCCAGCGCCTGTTCAAGGGGATTGTCGAAGGGCTGCTGGCGAAGGCGTAAGCCGCCCTTCCCGATCGGCACAAAAAAGAGCGCCCCCCCTCGGGAAGGCGCTCTTTTTTTATGTCCTACAGTGGGGTTGCAAGCCTATCCTCGGCGTAGATCAGCCGCCGCGATGATAGTCATAATCCAGCGTCCGTCCCTGCTGCTTGGTGAGAATGGCGCCGATGATCGCGCCGCCGCTGCGCCGCAGACGCTCCACCGCCGCGCGCAGGCCGCCATGATGGTTCCGCCCCAATTCGACCACCAGCAGGCTGGTTTGCGCCTTGGCGGCCAGCAACGGCGTGTCGCCAAGGCCCAGCAGCGGCGGCGCGTCGATCAGCACCGTATCATAGCCATCGCGCACCGCCGCGAGCAGCGCATCGAGCGCGGGCGTGGACAGGAGTTCGGACGGATTGGGCGGCAACGTTCCGCAGGGCAGCAGCGCCACGCCCGACACGCCAGTCGGCACGATCACGTCCTGCGCCCTGGCTTGTCCCGTCAGCACCTCGCTGATGCCGCGCGACGCCGACAGGCGGAACAGGCGATGCTGGGCCGGACGGCGCATATCGCCATCAACCACCAGCACCGACTTGCCGAGGCCTGCAAGCGCCAGCGCAAGAGCGTGGAGGGTCAGCGACTTGCCCTCCCCCTCCTGCGCGCTGGTGACGAGGATGGAACGCGGCAGGCCATCGGCCGAGGCCAGCAGCAGGGAGGACGCAATGGGCGTGAAGATTTCCGGTGGCTGGGGATTGTCGCCCGTTACCGGCACCGCGCCCAGCAGTGGCAGGCCGACCCGTTCGGCCAGCGTGTCGGCCGACGTCACGGCATCGTCGAAGATGTGGCGCGCCGCCACCAGCAGCAGGCCGAGTGCGATGCCACCCAGCGACGCCAGCAGCAGGATGCGGCCGATGCGTGGAGAGAAGGGCTTGGTGGGGACTGCCGCGCGGTCGAGCGGCTGGATGCGGCCAGCCTGGAAGCCCGCCTGCGACGCCATGTCGCGATAGCGCTGCAACAGGCTGTCATGCAGCATGCGATAGGTGTCGACCGACCGTTCCATGATGCCCACCTGGACGTCGCGGCCCTGCTCGACCCGCGCCTGTTCTTCCAGTTGGGCGATTTCCTTGGCGATCTGATCCTCGCCGCGCCGCGCGACTTGATATTGTTCGCGCAGCGACGCACGAATGGTATTGGCCACGGCATCGGCCTGTTCATCGAGCGCAGCCAGCCTGGCCCGCGCCTCCCGCATTTCGGGATGCGCATCCTTGCGGAATTGCCGTTCCTCGGCGATCACTGCGCGGGCCTGCGCCCGTTCGGCCATGATCTGCTGCATCGCGCCATTGCCGAGCACTTCTGGCAATGTGTCGACGCTGGACTGGCGTGCGCTTTCCCAGCGCTTTTGCGCCGCGATCCGATCCGCCACGGCCTGTGCGCGATAGCCGTTCAACTGGGCAAGGCGCGTCGCCACCGATCCGTCAGGCGAGGCCGGTGGCTGGGGCGCCTTCGCTGCCTTGCCTCCATCCTCGGCTTTTCCCTCCGAAGGCAGAGGCGCGCCATTGCGGGCGGCATAGACAGCCAGATCGCGCTCGGCCCGCGACAGGTCGTTGCGCGCGCCATCCAGTTCACCCAGCAGGAAGCGGCGCGCCTGCACGCCGGATTCGAAGCCTCGTTTCAGGTCGGCTCGGATCAGGCTGTCGGCATAGCTGTTGGCGATACGGGCCGACAGGACCGGATCGGCGCTGACGAAGCTGATGCGCAGAACCCGCGACTTGCCGGGCAGTTGCACCTCCAGATTCTCGCGCAGCAGGCGCACGACCATGTCCTGCTCCACCTGCCGTTGCGACAGGGTGCCGACGCCCTGGGTCGGGCGCTCCCGATCCATCCCCTTGAAGAAGGTCGGCGTGCCAACCAGTGCCAGCGACCGCGAAACCTCTTCGGCAAGGGCGCGGCTGCGCAACACTTCCAGTTCGGTCTGCATCAGGCTTTCGGTATCGTTGGCAGCCCCTGCCCGTTGTGCCGCCGTGGACCCGGCCGCCCCTGCCGGCACATCCTCCACCTCGACCGACGCGGTGGCGCGATAGTCAGGCGTCGACATCAGGATGACGATCGCGCCGGCCAACAGGCTGAGCGCCATGGTGACGAACAGGATGATGCGGTGCCGCCGCAGGATGAGCCAGCCATGCCGGGCCGATGCGGAAAGGCGCGCGTTCAGGCCGGTGGCGTCTTCGGACGAATGGGTAAGCGGCGCCATCATCGTCCTCCGTCCAGCGCGATGAAGCCGGTGGCGAGCGCCGGCACGGCCAGCAGCGCGCCGCCCAATATCGCCTTGGCACGCGACAGGCCGACGATCACCCGGTCGCCGGGCAGGATTTCAGGATCGGGCGCCTTGCCCTTGCGAATGGCGGCGAGGTCGAACAGTGCTGCCTGACGCTGGCCGTCCAACTGGCGCACGACAACCACCTGGCCAAGGCCTGCAAGACGTGTCGGCCCCTTGGCCAGCGTCACGGCCTGTAACAGGGTCAGTCGGCCCTCGACCGGGTACAGACCGGGTTCGCGGACTTCCCCGTCCACGGTGACGCGGCGTCCCACCGCCTTTTTGACGAACAATGTGACTTGGGGGGAGACGAGATAGCGCTGCCCGAGCCGACCGGCGATGACGTCAGCAGCCTCGCCCGATGTCAGGCCGGCAACCGATATATCGCCGACCAGCGGCATGCGGACCATGCCGGTCGCCGTTACCTGCGCGTCTTCCAGCGAGAGATCGGGTTCATGATAGACCTGGATACGCAGCACATCGTCGGGCGCGATGCGATAGTCCATGCCGACGGCCGGCGCGGGCGGGATGGCGGCGTAGGCAGCTTCGCCCCGCGGCGCATCTTCGACGGTCGAACAGGCGCCCAGCAGTCCGAAGGCTGCCAGGGCGACGATCGATCCATTGATGCTGTTTGCGCGCTTCATCCCCGCTTTCGCCCCGTCAAGACCCAGTCGAGGCCGGGGGTTAACGAGGCGACGCGGCGATGGCAACCGCAGACGGGACGGGCCGAACGCCCTGCCCGTGCAGAAATTGACGTATCAGACGGCGAGGCGACCGGGCGCCGGTTCCGCCAGACGGCGCGGCTGATCGGGCCAGATTCCCCTGGTGTCATAGACAGCCTTGCCGGCGCGTTCGTCGACGGGGACAGATTTGAACATGTCATGATCGACAAGAATGACGAACACGCCACATTGTTCCAGAGCCGTATCGAGATCGATCAGTTCGGCGCCGGTTCCCGCAAATTCCATCGGCAGGTCGCGGGCATAAGGCTCCACCAGCTTGATGCGGCGGCCATAGCGGCGGGCGAGACGCGCAGCGACCTTAACGGCCGGGCTTTCGCGGAAATCATCGATATTCGCCTTGAAGGCGAGGCCCAGGCAGGCAATGTCCTCGCCCGCAAAGGCGTCGATCAGGTCGGACGCCTTGGCGACGACATAGTCGGTCTTGCCATCATTCACTTCGCGCGCGGTGCGGATGATGCGGGCATTTTCCGGATCGCCATGGACGATGAACCAGGGATCGACGGCAATGCAATGGCCGCCCACGCCGGGACCGGGCGACAGGATATTGACGCGGGGATGCCGGTTGGCAAGGCGGATCACCTCCCACACGTCAATGTCCATATTCTCGGCGATCACCGACAATTCGTTGGCGAAGGCGATGTTGACGTCGCGGAAGCTGTTTTCGACCAGCTTCACCATCTCGGCCGCGCGGGCGGTGGTGGTGATGCAGGCACCGCGCACGAACTGGCGGTAGAAGCCCAGCGCCTTGCGCGCGCAACGGGGGGTGATGCCGCCGATGCAGCGATCATTGTCGATCAGTTCGACCAGGATGCGACCGGGCAGAACGCGCTCGGGACAATAGGAAATGGCGATGTCGCCGGCGATGCCCTTGCCCGGCATCTTGAGGTCGGGGCGGATGGAGCCGATGACGTCGCGCATCGCTTCGGTCGTGCCGACGGGCGAGGTGGATTCGAGGATGACGGTGTCGCCGGCCTTGAGCACGGGGGCGATGGTGCGGGCGGCCTTCAGCACATAGCTGATATCGGGTGCGCGATCTTCCGCCACCGGGGTCGGCACCGCGATGATGAAGACGTCGCTTTCCTCGACCTCCAGGCTGGCGCGCAGATTGCCGCGGGCCACTACGCCCTGCACCAGGCCGTCAAGATCGACTTCCTCGATATGGACGCGGCCGGAATTGACCGTCTCGACCACATGGGCACTGACGTCCACGCCCACCACCTGCGCGCCACCACGGGCGATCAGGGCGGCGGTCGGCAGGCCGATATAGCCAAGGCCAATGACGGAAACCTTCTGCTTGGCATCGACGGGCATAAGGCTGGCAATCCTTCAATCGGTGAATTTGGTCGCGTTTCTGCCCGAAAATGCTGAAGATTTCGGTAACGGTGCGTCGGTCAGGCGATCAACTGAGCAAGCGGACGCCGATAAGCAGTGTAAGCCCCGCCCAGCCCAATCCAACATATAGACGCATTTGCCGCTGTTTCAGAACCTGCCCGGATGGCAGGCGCACGGCAGGCTTGTCCCAGGCCCAGATCATCAGCGCCGCAAATGGCAGGGTGGCATAGAGCAGCATGAGCAATCGACCGATCCAGGCAGGTGCCCCGATGGCGAACAGGACCGCCTGCGCAATAGCGGTGAGAATGAAGGCCATGACGAAAGCGCAGCAGATGACGGGCGCATAGCTTCTATAATCAGCCAGCGTGAAAATCTCGTCCTCATCCGGATGATCGTCGGCAAACAGCCGATCGCGTTGATCCCGATCAGGCAACACCAGCGATCACCGCCGCGATCCGTTCGGCCGCCTGCCCGTCGCCGAAGGGATTGTGGGCACGCGCCATGGCCTGATAGGCGTCCTCATCATCCAGCAACGCCAGAACTTCCCGGACGATCAGATCGCGATCGGTGCCGACCAGCTTGGCCGTGCCGGCCTCCACGCCTTCGGGCCGCTCGGTCGTTTCGCGCATGACCAACACCGGCTTGCCGAGCGAAGGCGCCTCCTCCTGCACGCCGCCGCTGTCGGTTAGGACGAGATGGCACATGTCGAGCAGGCGCACGAAATGAGGATAGTCGAGCGGTTCGATCATCGCGACATTGGTGAGGTCGCCCAGCACCGCGTCCATCACCGGGCGGACATTGGGATTGGGATGGACCGGGAAGATCACGGCCACATCGGGTCGCGCGGCGATGTCGGCGATCGACCGCGCGATCGCTTCCATCCCGCCACCGAAATTTTCCCGCCGGTGACTGGTAACGGCAACGATCCGCTTGCCGGCAAAGCGAGCCGCCAGATCATCCAGACCGGCGGCCAGCGCCGGTTCCGCCAGCACCCGATCGCGCGTGGCCAGCAAGGCGTCGATCACCGTGTTGCCGGTGATATGAATGCTTTCGGTCGCCCGGCTTTCCTTCAGCAAGGCATCGGCCGCCGCCTGTGTGGGCGCGAAATTCATGTCCGCGATGCAGGCGACGACGCGGCGGTTCACCTCCTCCGGCCAGGGGTGATGGATGTCACCGCTGCGCAAGCCCGCCTCGACATGGGCGACCGGGATCTTGCGATAATAAGCGGCCAGGCTGGCGACCATGGTCGTCAGCGTATCGCCATGGACGATGATGCGATCCGGCTTTTCGGCGTCGAATGCCTTGCCCAGTTCCACGATCAGTCTGGCCGTCAGGCCATCCAACGTCTGATTTGGCACCATCACGTCCAGATCGACATCGGGCACGATGCCGGCGATGGCCAGCACCTGATCCAGCAGGCCGCGATGCTGGGCGGTGACGATGACACGGACATCCACCCCCGGCTGCGCGCGCAGCGCATGGACGACAGGAAACATCTTGATCGCTTCGGGTCGCGTCCCGAACACCAGCGCTACCTTCACAATCGCTCCTTTGCCTGTCTTAACGCTCCGCTTGTCGCAGAAAATGGTAACCAGCCCCTGAACGATCTTGCGGAATTCATCGCTGCAACGCAGCGAATTGTAATGTGCAGAGACTATGGTAGAGCCTCCGCACAGTCACCACGCCATTAGGAGCTGAACAGTTCATGAAAATCACGATGATCGGCACAGGTTATGTTGGACTTGTGTCAGGGGCCTGTTTTGCGGATTTTGGTCATGACGTGGTGTGCGTGGACAAGGACGCGGGGAAGATCGCGGCGATCGAGTCCGGTCGGATGCCGATTTTCGAGCCGGGCCTGGACAAGCTGGTGGGCGACAATGCGGCGTCGGGCCGGCTGACGTTCACCACCGACCTGGCCGCCGGGGTCAAGGGCGCCGACGCGATCTTCATCGCGGTAGGCACGCCCTCGCGCCGGGGCGATGGCCATGCGGACCTGAGCTATGTCTATGCTGCGGCGCGGGAAATCGTCGAGGCGCTGGATGCGCCGGCGGTGATCGTCACCAAGTCGACCGTGCCGGTGGGCACCGGCGACGAGGTCGAGCGGATCGCCCGTGAGCTCAAGCCCGACCTCGACATCCAGGTCGTGTCCAACCCCGAATTCCTGCGCGAAGGCGCGGCCATCGGCGATTTCAAGCGGCCCGATCGCGTCGTCGTCGGCACCACCGGGTCCGAACGCGCGATCGCGGTGATGAGCCAGGTCTATCGCCCGCTCAACCTCAACCAGGCACCGCTGATGTTCACCGGCCGTCGCACCGCCGAACTGATCAAATATGCCGCCAACGCCTTCCTGGCGACCAAGATCACCTTCATCAACGAAATGGCCGACCTGTGCGAAGCGGTCGGCGCCGAGGTGCAGGACGTGTCGCGCGGCATCGGCCTCGACAACCGCATCGGCTCCAAATTCCTCCATGCCGGCCCCGGCTATGGCGGTTCCTGCTTCCCCAAGGATACGCTGGCGCTGGTCAAGACCGGCCAGGATCATGACGCCCCGATCCGCATCGTCGAGACGGTGGTGCAGGTCAACGACCTTCGGAAGAGGGCGATGGGCCGCAAGATCGTCAAGGCGCTGGGCGGCGACGCGCGCGGCAAGACGGTCGCGCTGCTGGGCCTGACCTTCAAGCCCAATACCGACGACATGCGCGACGCCCCCAGCCTCGCCATCGTCCAGGCGCTCGAAGATGCCGGCGCGAAGATCGTCGCCTACGACCCCGAAGGCGCAGAGGTCGCGGCGCCCATGATGCCCAAGGTCGTCATGGCCAAGGATGCCTATGAAGCCGCCAACGGCGCCGACGCGCTGGTGCTGGTCACCGAATGGGACATCTTCCGCGCCCTCGACCTCAAGCGCATCGCCGAAAGCATGAACGGCACCGCCCTGGTCGACCTGCGCAACATCTATCCCGCAGAAGAGGCCGCCGCCGCTGGCTTCACCCTCTCCCGCGTCGGCGGCAACGTCGGTTGAGGGATAGGCAAAGGCAGGAAGGGCGTCCGACGGACGCCCTTCCCCGGCTGCGTCACTGGATGATCGCGGCCACCCTATTATTTCTGACGGGCATTATCGTACCCCTCTTCGCCGCCTTCATCTGAAAGGCCGGCGACATGCGCCAAAGGGCAGCTTCGCGCCCTATGCCTTGATCTTCCAGCCGCGCTTCAGCAGCATATAGCAAAGGCCGCCCAGCAGGAGATTGAGCCCCAGCAACACGCTGCTGCCAACCACCACATTCACATCCGCCGCCGCAACGAACCCATAACGGAAGCCCGATATGATGTAGAAGAAGGGATTGGCATGGCTGATCCCCTGAAACAGCGGCGGCAGGCGGTCGATCGAGTAGAAGGTGCCCGACAGCAGGGCGAGCGGGCTGATCACGAAATTGGTGATCGCAGCGCCATGATCGAATTTTTCCGCCCAGATCGAGGTCAGCACGCCGAGAAAGGCGATGAAGCTGGTACCGAGCAGACCGAACCACAGCACGGCCCACAGATGCGCCGGCGTCACATGCACGCCCGGCCACAATACCATGGCGAGCCACAGGGCGCAGCCAACGAACAGCGCCCGCGTTATCGAGGAGGCGACCAGCGCGAACAACAATTCGCCAACCGCAATCGGCGGCATCAGATAGTCGACCAGCGTCCCCTGCACCTTCCCCACCATCAGCGCAAAGCTGGCATTGGCGAAACAGGCGTTGATCATCCCCATGACGATGAGGCCGGGGGCGATGAAATCGGCGAACGGCACCGCTTCCCCGCGCAACATCACCGTCCGCCCGCTGCCCCCCAGCGCAACGATGAAGATGATGAGGAACATCAGCGTGGTGATTGCCGGTGCCCAGACCGTCTGAAGCTGCACCTTCATGAAGCGGCGCACTTCCTTCGCATAGAGCGCCCAGGTGCCGGCCCAGTTGATGTTGCGGATCTGCGGCACGCCCGGTTCGGCGAATGGCGGCTGGACCGCAGGGGCGGCATGAATTTTTGGCTGGTCGTTCATGGTCGGATCGACTATCGGCTGGTCCGTTGTGCTGCAAGGGGGAAGGTCCAAGGATTTGAACCTGCGCGGCGTGCTTCCCATATAGGAAGCCAGACGAGATTTGTGAGGAGTTTTTCATTGTCCTGGACCGACGAGCGTATCGACCAGCTCAAGGGGATGTGGGAGCGCGGCCTGACCGCCAGCCAGATCGCCGACGAACTCGGCGGGGTCAGCCGTAATGCGGTGATCGGCAAGGCACATCGCCTGGGCCTGCAATCCCGCCCTTCGCCGGTCAAGGCGAACGAGGCCCCCAAGAAGGCGGCCGCCGCTGCCCCGCGCAAGCCCGCGCCTGCACCGGAAGTCGAAGCGCCCCGCGCGGCTGCGCCGACCGTCGCCGCGCCTGTGGCACCGGTTCGTGCGCCCGTCGCTGCCCCCGCAGCGCCTGCGGCCTCCGCACCGGCTGCCGTTGCTACGGACGCACCGGCGCCGGCGCCGCAACCGCGCATCATCTCGGTCGGCCCCGGCGGCTTCCTGCGCCAGGGCCCCGGCGACCAGCAGGCCCCGATCCCGCCCGCGCCGCCGCGCCGTCTGGTTCCGGCCAAGCCCAGCGCCGAGATCGCCGACAAGACCAGCCTGCTCGATCTGACCGAGCGGATCTGCAAATGGCCGATGGGCCATCCGGGCGAACCGGACTTCCATTTCTGCGGCGAGGCGGTGAACCCCGGCTTCCCTTATTGCGTCGAGCATTGCGGTCGCGCCTATCAGGCGCAGTTGCCGCGCGGCACGCGTCGCCCGCCTCCGCCGCTGCCTTTCGGCGGTCCGCGCGTTCGCTGATCTTTATCGAGAGATAATAGAAAGGCCCGGCTTCCATCTGGAAACCGGGCCTTTTTTTTCGTTTGAACGATATCAGAAGCGGAAGCTGGTCGTTACCATCACGCTTTGCGTATCGAACTTGTCGCCGCGATTGATGCTGGCCCCACCCGACGGCGTCAGGCGGAAAGGATTGGTCGCAGGCGCACTGCCCGCACCGACATCGACGCGATAATCGCCGACATTATAGCGGGTCCACAAATAGCGGACACCGATCGAGAAATTGTCCGATACCTTGGCCTCTATGCCGCCACCCATGGTGTAGCCCCATCCGTCTTCCTTGCGGTTGACCTCGGTAAAGCTGTTGGCGCCGTTGCTGGTGCTGAAATTATTCTTCACCTTTGCATAGGCCAGACCGCCGGTGATGTAAGGCATGATGCCGCCATTGGTCGTATAGCCGAGGCGCGCGCGCAGATTGGCGTTATAATCGATGCTTCGGCGCATCGTGTAGAAAGCCGGCGTGGTCGAATATTCGGTAACCTTGTCGTCGATATAGGCCTTGCCCGCTTCGGCTACGACACCGGCAACGATATTGCCGAACTGCCGGTCATAGCCGACATGCCCCATCCAGCCGATCGCATCCTTGTCGCCGTTGCAGCCACTAGCCGGAGTCGGCCCGCGCGCCGCGCCGCCACAGGTGCCCGGCGAAAAGGCGTTGGCGCCCGTCGATGTACGAATGGCATCATCATAATTGCCGTCGGCATCGGCATCGAAACGCAGATGCTCGCCACCATCCTTCTTCTGCCAGTTATAACCGAAGGAACCGCCGATATAGGGACCGGTCCAGTCGGCAGGGGCGCTATCCTGCGCAAAGGCCGGTGCCGCGAGGGCGAGCGCCAGCGTGGCGCCAAGCGGCGCGATCAGGGTCAGTTTCATGGGTTTTCGTCTCCTCACCTGATGCGGAGAGGTTCACTCCACATTCCGAACGCCAACGAACCGCCGCGTCATTTTGTTGCAGCGCACTTCGTTACATAAGATTGCTGCTGTGCCCCCCTGTGCAACGCTTGCACCCGGCGCTCGTCCGCTTATAGCTTATGGCATGTCCGAAGACCTGTTCGCCGCCAACACCCCCGCCGCCCCACAATATGACGCCTCGACCATCGAGGTGCTGGAAGGACTGGAGCCGGTCCGGCGGCGCCCCGGTATGTATATCGGTGGCACGGACGAACGCGCGCTGCATCATCTGGCCAGCGAAGTGCTGGACAACAGCATGGACGAGGCGGTTGCCGGACACGCCACGCGGATCGAGGTGACGCTGGAGGCTGGCAACAAGCTGACGATTACCGACAATGGCCGGGGCATCCCGGTCGATCCGCATCCCAAATTTCCGGGCAAGTCGGCGCTGGAGGTCATCCTCACAACCCTCCATTCGGGCGGCAAGTTCGAGGGCAAGGCTTATGCCACCTCCGGCGGCCTGCATGGCGTCGGTATTTCCGTGGTCAACGCCCTGTCCACTGACACCATAGTCGAAGTGGCGCGCAACAAGGAATTGTTCCGCCAGAAATTCTCGCAAGGGTTGCCTGTCACGACGCTGGAAAAGGTTGGCGCTGCACCTAACCGGCGCGGCACTTTAGTCAGCTTCGTGCCCGATGCCGAGATTTTCGGCGAACAGAAGTTCAAGCCTGCTCGCCTGCACCGGCTGGCCCGGTCAAAGGCCTATCTGTTTGCGGGCGTCGAAATCCGCTGGAAATGCGCACCGGAACTCATCAGCGACGACACCCCTACCGAGGCCGTGTTCCAGTTCCCCGGCGGCCTCGCCGATCATCTGAAGGAGCAGGTCGGCGATCGAGATTGCGCGACCAGCGTCTTTTTTTCGGGCAATCAGGATTTTCCGGGCGAAGCCGGCCGCGTCGAATGGGCGGTCGCCTGGCCGCTCTGGTCCGACGGCAGCTATAGCTGGTATTGCAACACCATCCCGACACCCGATGGCGGCACGCATGAAGCGGGTCTGCGCGCTGCGCTGGTGAAGGGCATCCGCGCCTTTGCCGAACTGGTGGGGCAGAAGAAGGGCAAGGATATCACGGCCGACGACATCATGACGTCGTCAGAAATCATGCTGTCGGTCTTCATCCGCGATCCCCAGTTCCAGAGCCAGACCAAGGATCGGCTGACCAGCCCGGACGCTGCGCGACTGGTGGAAAATGCCGTGCGCGACCATTTCGACCATTATCTGACCGACCATATGGACCGGGGCAAGGCACTGCTCGCCTATGTCCTCGACCGGATGGACGAGCGACTGAAGCGCAAGCAGGAGAAGGAGGTCAAGCGCAAGACCGCCACCAACAGCCGCAAGCTGCGCCTGCCTGGCAAGCTGACAGATTGTTCGAACGACGACCCGGAAGGCGCTGAAATCTTTCTGGTCGAAGGCGATTCGGCCGGCGGCTCCGCGAAGCAGGCACGCGATCGCAAGACGCAGGCAATCCTGCCGCTGCGTGGCAAGATCCTCAACGTAGCCTCAGCAAATACCGCCAAGATCCTGGCCAATCAGGAAATTGCGGACATGATCCTGGCGCTGGGCTGCGGCACGCGCAAGGATTGCAACCCGGATCATCTGCGCTACGAACGCATCGTCATCATGACCGATGCCGACGTCGATGGCGCGCATATCGCCACGCTGCTGATGACCTTCTTCTTCCAGGAAATGCCGGAACTGGTGCGCCGCGGGCACCTCTATCTCGCGCAGCCGCCGCTCTATCGCCTGGTGGCGGGCGGCAAGAGCCTCTACGCCAAGGATGACGCCCATCGGGAAGACATCCTGCGCAAGGAATTCAAAGGGAAGAAGGTCGACATCAGCCGCTTCAAGGGGCTGGGCGAAATGAACCCGATGCAGTTGCGCGAAACCACCATGGACCCCAAGACACGGATGCTGATCCGCATCACCCTGCCCGACGATGTCGAGGACCGGCAGCAGGTGCGCGATCTGGTCGACCGGTTGATGGGCACCAACCCGGCGCATCGCTTCGCCTTCATCCAGGAGAATGCGGCGGCCGTGGACGAGGAAGCGATCGACGCATGACGCGCGGTGCGGGATCGGTTTGAGCATGCGCCTCTGGTCGATCCTGCTCAGCCTGATCCTTACGGCACTTCCCATGCAGGCTTCTGCCGTGACCGCCCCAGCCTATCAACGCCGAGCCGAACAGTTGCTGCGCATCCTTGCCGCACCCGGCGGAGAGAGCGCGTTTTTCTCCACGCTCTTTCTGGACGCCGTACCTGTCGATCGCTGGCGCGCCATCGCCGCCGATCTTCGCGCACAGCATGGTGCGCCGCTGAGCCTGGGTGCCGTACGGACCGATAGTGCGACCGCCGGACAGGTCGAGATCCGCTATGAAAAGGCTACGGTCGGCTTCACGCTGGTGGTCGCGCCACAGGCACCCAATCTGGTCGTCGGCCTGCATATCGTCGGCGCCCGCACCGCCAATGACAGCCTGGACAAGGTGGTGGCAGAGATTGGCGCCCTGCCCGGCTTCACCGCCTTTGCCATTGCGCGGTTGGGTGCGGGCGCGCCCGAGCTGCTGCACACCCATCACCCCGATGCGCAGATGGCGACGGGATCGAGCTTCAAGCTCTATCTCCTCGCCGAGCTTGCCCGTGCGACGGCGGCGCGGGAAAGGCGCTGGAGCGATGTTGTGCCGCTGGGCCCCAAAAGCTTTTCGGGACGACTGATGAGTTGGCCCGACCGCGCCCCGATGACGCTGCACAGCCTGGCCACCGATATGATCGCGGAAAGCGACAATAGCGCCAGCGATACGCTGCTGTTCGCACTGGGACGGACAAAGGTGGACGCGATGCTGAAAGCGACCGGCCATGCGGATGCGGACAAGGCACTACCGCTGTTGAGTACCGCCGAAGCCTTTGCGCTCAAAATGCCTGCCAATGCCGACCTGCGGCAGCGCTATATGAATGCTACGCCCACTGCCCGCAGGGCATTGTTGCGCGAAGCTGCTCCGCGGCTAAGCGCCGACAAGGTGGATGTTGGCAGCGTCGCCGAAGTCCCCACTGCGATCGACAGTATCGAATGGTTTGCGAGCGCGCGCGACATGATCGGCCTGCTCGACTGGCTGCGCCAGCACGGCGGCGATGCCTTGCCGATACTGGGGGTCAATCCCGGCATCGCCCCCGCCGACGCAAAGCGCTGGCGCTATCTGGGCTATAAGGGGGGCAGCGAGCCCGGCGTTATGGCGATGAACCTGCTGGCACAGGCGAATGACGGCACATGGTATGCCGTCAGTGGCAGTTGGAACAATCCTGCCGCGCGGGTGGAGGAAGGCAAGTTCGTGGCGTTGATGGCGCGCGCGATGAATATACTCGCGCACTGAGCGTTCAGCGTCTGGTGGCGCAGATCTTCACGCGCGCATCAGACCAGCAGGCCCCTTCCCGCTTCAGATTTTCCGACAATAACGCCTGGGCATGGGTAATGCCCGGCTCCTCATTCCATGTCGCGCCTGCCGTGCCATCGCCATTGGGCGTCAGATAGGCGAAATAGGTCTTCACTTCGTTTTCACCATCGGAATTGAGGATCAGGCCACCCTTCCCATCGCCCAGCGGGAACATCGGGCATGTCTTCCTGATATCGAGATAGACCTTGCCGTCGATCTTCAAATAGCAATCGCCGTAAATCGGACTTTCCGGGTCGCGACCGGTCGATGCGTCCGTTTCGATCGCATCATCCTTCCCGGTAGAGGTGGCGGCATTCACGGCGTTGGCGGCAGGCTGGACAGCAGGCGCCACGTTAGCGGCCACCTCCTCCCTGACCGGACCAGCCGCATTATCACGCTCTGTGCCGGAGCAACCTGCCACGAACAAAGCCGTCAGCGCCACCATCATCGGATATTGCATCGCACCCCCCGCTTGCCGCGACCGCCCGCCATTAGCTCATGCGCTTGTCAGCGCTTCCACCAGCGCCTTGACCTTCTTCTGCCGCCATTGCGGCAGCGGCGCGATCAGCCAATAGGCCAACAGCGTCGGGACGGTATCGCCCACCTGTCGCACGCGCCCCGATGCCAGGTCGGCCTGCGCCAGCAGCATCGGCACGCGGGCGCGGCCAAAGCCGTTCGCCGCCGCCTCGATCGCCAGACCGCCATCGGCCACGCGGATGATCGCCGGCTTGTCGCCCGATGGGCAGCCGGGCCAGTCGATGCGATGATCCGGACCGCCCGATGCCGCTTCAACCGTGACATAAGCGGCTTCGCCGATCTTGATGCCCTCATGTTCGCCGGCACCGTCGCTCAGGCGCAGGGCGATATCCAGATTGGCTTCGGTGAAATCGAGTGCCTCGTCCGCCGAAATCAGTTGGAAGGTCAGATCGGTCTGGCTGGCGGCATAAGCGGCCAGACGCGGCTGGAGCCATTTGGCGGTGATGTCCCGAGGGGCGGCAATGGTGAGCGCGTTGCTGGACTGGCCCGCCTGCATGGCGCGCACCGCTTCCTCGAACTCCAGGAAGCCTGCGCGCAGCGCGTCGAGGCCTGCCTCGGTTTCCGGGGTCAGTTCCAGCCCCTTGGGCGTGCGGCGGAACAGGACGACGCCGAGCATGTCCTCCAGCGCGCGAATCTGTTGCCCCACGGCGGCCGGCGTCACCGCCAGTTCGTCCGCTGCCCGAGTGAAGGACAGATGCCGCGCAGCCGCATCCAGAACGCGCAGACCGTTCAGGGGCAAATGGGTCCGCTTCATTCGGCCACCGCCGGTGCGATCAGGGCGAAGTGAGGAATGGCGACATCGAAAGTTTCGCCGCCGACGCCGATCATACGATAGCTGCCCTTCATCGAGCCGGTCGGCGTGTTGAGAGGGCAACCCGATACATAGTCATAGCTTTTCCCCGGCTGTACCACCGGCTGCTCACCCACCACGCCGTCGCCATCCACCATATGCTGCGCGCCGCGCCCGTCGGTGATGATCCAGTGGCGGGTCAGGAGCTGTACCGGCTGGTCGCCCTGATTTTCGATGCGGATATGATAGGCCCAGAACCAGCGGCCCCGGTCCGGCTCCGACTGTTCGGGCAGGAAGGTGACGGCGACATGGACGGTGATATCCCGCGTGGTCGCATGGAAGGGGAAGAGCGCGTTCACGTCTCAGAAATGCGCCCTAACCCCCTCTTTCGTCAACGCCCTATCGCGCGCAAAGCCTGATCGAGATCGGCGATGACATCATCGGCATCTTCCAGACCGACATTGAGGCGCAGCATGTCTTCGGTAATGCCGACCTCCAGCCGCGCCGCTTCCGCCATGCCATAATGGGTGGTGGATGCCGGATGGGTCATGAGCGAGCGCGAATCGCCGATATTGTTGCTGATGTCCACCAGTTCGAGGCCGTTGAGCAGGCCATGCGCCTCCGCCCGACCACCGCCGACATAGAGCGAGAAGATCGGGCCTGCCGCGGCCATCTGCTGCATCGCCAGCGCATGCTGGGGATGGCTTTCCAGACCCGGATAGTTGACCTTGGCCACGCGCCCTTCGAGGAATTTCGCGACCTTCAGCGCATTTTCGCTCTGCCGGTGGATGCGCAGGTCCAGCGTTTCCAATCCCTTGAGCACCACCCATGCGTTGAAGGCACTAAGCGTCGGGCCGGTGTTGCGGTGGAAGGGCAACAGGACATTGTCGATCCAGTCGCGCGTGCCGCAAATGGCGCCAGCGAGCACACGTCCCTGCCCGTCCATCATCTTGGTCGCGCTATAGGCGACGACGTCCGCGCCAAACTCCATCGGCCGCTGGAGGGCTGGCGACGCGAAGGCATTGTCGACCACCGTGGTGATGCCGTGCGCCTTCGCAATCGCGCAGACGGCCGCCAGATCGACGATATCCATCGTCGGGTTGGCCGGGGTTTCGAAGAAGAAGACCTTCGTATTCGGACGAACGGCCGCTTCCCAGGCGGCAGTGTCGCTGCCGTCGATGGTCGTCGTTTCGATGCCGAAGCGCGGCAGTAGCGTGTCCGTCAGCCAGCGGCAGGAACCGAAGGCCGCCTTGGCACCGACGACATGATCGCCAGCCGACAGTTGGCAGAGAAGAGCAGCCGTCATCGCAGCCATGCCGCTGGCGGTGGCGCGGCAAGCCTCGGCACCTTCCAGCAGGGCGATGCGCTGTTCCAGCATCTCCACGGTCGGGTTTTGCAGGCGGCTATAGGTCATGCCCTGCTGCTCGCCGGCGAAGCGCGCGGCGGCATCCTCGGCCCGATCATAACTGTAGCCGCTGGTCAGGAAGAGCGCTTCGGACGTTTCGCCATATTCGCTGCGGGCCGTGCCGCCGCGAATGGCCAGCGTCGCCGGCTTCCAGTTCTTCGTGATCTCCGGGTTCTGACCGCTTTTCCGCTTCATATCGCCTTCCGCAATTCTACCCGCGGCGTTGCGCCGCCCAATATCTCGGCCATCTGGCTCATATCGCCATTACCGCCCGAGAGGATAACCGCAACCTTCTTGCCCTGCATTCGCGCCTTTTCCTGAAGAAGCGCTGCCAGGGCCACCGCGCCGGCACCCTCAGCCAGATTATGCGTGTCCTGCCAGTATATGCGGATCGCCTCCGCAACCTCATCGTCAGTGACACCAACGAAGCGGTCGGCGCGGGGACCGAAATAATCGAGTGCCGCCTGCACCGGGGTGCAGACCGCCACGCCATCGGCAAAAGTATGCGCGGTGGGCGAAGCGATCAGCCGGCCTGCCTCGAAGCTGCGTTTGGCCGCATCGACATGGGCGGATACGACGCCGACGACCCTGGTCTTGAGGCCCAGCGCATCGCGCGCCGCGATCGTGCCGCACAGGCCCGATCCGCAGCCGACCGGGACATAGACCGTATCGAGGTCCGGCACCGCGTCGAACAGTTCCAGCCCATAGCTGGCAACGCCGCGCACCAGTTCGTCATGATAGGCGGGGACCATGAACAGCCCCAGTTCCTCCGCCATGCGGATCGCTTCCGCCTTCGCACTGTCGAAATCATGGCCATGTTCGATGAGGTTGGCGCCGAAAGCGCGCATCGCGGCATTTTTTTCCAGCGCATTGCCATGGGGAACGATGATGGTGGCGGACAGGCCAGCGGCGGTGGCAGCGCGCACCTGCGCCTGACCATGATTGCCGCGCGTCGCGGTGATGATGCCGGTGACGTCCGGATGCGTGCGACGGAGCCAGTCGATATAGGTGATTGCCCCACGCACCTTGAAGGCCCCCGTGGGCGTGTGATTTTCATGCTTCACCCACAGGTCGCAGCCCGATCGCCGACCGAGCAGCGGCCAGGCATATTGCGGGGTTGGCGGCACCTGAGCATGAACCATGGCGGCGGCGGCGCGAAGCGAGGTAAGCGAGAAATCGGTCATAGTCCCCCCTTATCCGCCGGGCATGGAACAGGACAGGACCGATAGCGGGAAATTGGACCGTTCAGGCCGCTCGCAAGGTCGGACCGGTAAAGAGGGGGTGGAGATGCGCTTCCTCCCACTCCATGCGTTCATACAGGCCATTTTGGAGCGCGAGAACGGCCTGGCGATAGCCCGGCCAATCCTGCCCGATCTGGCCCGGTGTCCAATATTTGATATGATCGCTGTAGCGCAGGAACAGAGCGACCATGGCGCGGCTATGATCGCGCAATATCCTGTCCGCCTCTGGCGTCAGCGGCCGACGCCGCAGCGCCGTCACCATCGCATCTTCCTGCCCCATATGGTCGCGGTAGAGTTGCGAAAAACGCGTACGACGACGCGCCACTTCCGACATGTCGTCGACCGTCGCCGACAGCATCAGATGCGCGAAATCCCGCATCATCCGGCGCAGGTCATCATGGCCCTGCGTCAATTCGATATGCATTTTTGCGTCCCCATTTTCCGATTAGATCGGATCGGGGACGCAAAACTTAAATCTATCCGTCCCTTATGCGACGAACCGAAAGTCAGAGCATCGCCAGAACGGCGTCGCCCATTTCCACCGTGTTCATCGTGCCGCCCAGATCGGGCGAGCGTGCGCCATTGGCCAGCGCCTTTGCCACTGCCGTTTCGATCCGATCGGCCTGTTCGGGCAGGTTGAGCGAGTAGCGCAGCATCATCGCGGCGGACAGGATGGTGGCCAGCGGATTGGCTTTACCCTGCCCGGCAATATCGGGGGCGGAACCGTGGATCGGCTCATAAAGGCCCTGCCCGCTGCCGTTCAGCGTGGCCGATGCCAGCATGCCGATCGACCCCACGCACATGCTCGCCTGATCCGACAGGATGTCACCGAACAGGTTGCCGGTGACGATGACGTCGAACTGGCCGGGGTTGCGGACCAGCTGCATCGCGGCATTGTCCACATACATGTGGCTGAGCGCCACATCGGGATAGTCCGCCGACACCTCGATCACCACGTCCCGCCAGAGCTGGCTGGTTTCCAGCACATTGGCCTTGTCCACCGAGCAGAGCTTGCCGCGCCGGGCGCGCGCCGCCTGGAAACCGGCATGAGCGATGCGCCGCACCTCGGCTTCGTTATAGGACATGATGTCATAGCCTTCGCGCAGGCCGTCGTTGGTGGTCCGGAAGCCCTTTTCGCCGAAATAGACGTCGCCATTGGTTTCACGGACGATCAGCAGGTCGATCGAGCCGGCGACTTCGGGCTTCAATGCGCTTTCATGCGCCAGTTCCGGGAAGACCTTGGCCGGGCGCAGGTTGGAGAAGAGGCCCAGTTCCTTGCGCAGGCCCAGGATCGCCTGTTCGGGGCGCAGATGGCGTTCCAGCGAGTCGCAGTCGGGATCTCCAACCGCGCCGAACAGGATAGCGTCGGCACGCTTTGCAGTGTCCAGCGTTTCAGGCGGCAGCGGATGGCCGACAGCCTTGTAGGCCGCACCGCCGACCAGACCCTCCTCATAGGTCAGGCCGTCGATCGCCAGTGCATCGAGTACGCGCTTTGCCTGTGCTACGATTTCCGGACCGATGCCGTCTCCGGGGAACAGGGCGATCAACATAAGCGTGCTTCCTCACAAAATATGCGTGCGGCCCCAGTGCGTGCAATAATGGGGCAGATTGTCGGCGCTCGCCTTTGCAGATGCTACCCGCTCAGGCAACCGCTCTTTTGAGCCGTTCGACCAGTCGCTCCCGCGCCGCCAGCACATCGGCACGGCGATCCGTCAGCACCGAACGTTCGAGGAAGAAGCCGGTCAGGCGCAAGCCGTCGAGGATCTGGCCCCAATCCCCCATGCCCCCTTCCAGCAGAAAGCGCGGCAGCGGCAGCAGGCGGTTTTCATAGCCGACCGCCGCAACGCGGCTGACGGCAGCCGCGCTACGCGGGCTGACATAGGCCAGGTCATCGACATCGCCCATCGCTGCGCAGCGCGTGAGATCAAGGCCGAAGCCCAGTTCGGCGAGCAGCAGCAATTCATAGCGCACCAGCGCCACCGCCCAGCCCCGCGCCGCGGGCGCTGCCTCGACCGCGTCGAGCAGGCCGGAGAGTGCCTGATGCAGCGCCGGATAGGGCGTCCCTTCGGGCAGGGCCGCAGCCGTCAGCGCGCAGGTCCAGTCGATCGCGGCGGCGGGCAGCGGCTCGGCATGAAGCGGGGCGCGGCTTTGGACGAGTTCGACGGTCAGGCCGGCAAGCTGATCCTCGGTCCTGGCCCGCAATTCAGCCTTCACCACATTGCCCGGCAACAGCACAGGCCGCAGCGCTCGCGACCGGCCACCCCGGACATAGCCGGGCAGCAGACCATCATCGGGCGTCAGCAGCCGTGCAATCGCCCCATGCTCGCCATGATGCCGCACGGCGCATATGATGGCAAAGGTGGTGAGGTGGGGCATGCTTTTCTTCGCGCCCCATCATCCGTGGAAATAATCATAGACCTGCTGGGCCACGGCCTTTGATACGCCGGGAGCGCGTTGCAGGTCGTCCAGCGCGGCGTCTCGCACCGCCCGTGCCGTGCCGAAATGCATCAGCAGCGCCTTCTTGCGAGCGGGACCGATGCCGGGGACTTCATCCAGCGAACTGACGGTGATCGCCTTGCTGCGCTTGGCGCGGTGGGCGCCAATGGCGAAACGGTGGGCTTCGTCGCGAAGCCTCTGCAAATAGAAGAGGACGGGATGATTGAGCGGGAAGGTGATTTCGCGGCCATCCATCAGGTGAAAGACCTCCCGCCCCTCACGGCCATGATGCGGCCCCTTGGCGACGCCGATCATGGTCACATCCTCTATGCCCATTTCCTCCAGCATCGCACGGGCCGCCGATAGCTGGCCCTTGCCGCCGTCGATCAGGACGAGATCTGGCCATTCGCCGCTATCGCGATCGGGATCTTCCTTCTGGGCGCGACCGAAGCGGCGCTCGAACATTTCGCGCATCATCGCGAAATCGTCATTGCTGATCGCCGGGTCTTTCATGTTGAACTTGCGATAGGCGTTCTTGCGGAAGCCCTCCGGCCCGGCGACGACCATTGCGCCCAAAGCATGCGCGCCCTGAATATGGCTGTTGTCGTATATTTCGATGCGGTCCGGCACGCCCTCCAGCCCGAACGCCTCGACCATGTCGTCCATGATCCGGCCCTGGCTGGTGGTTTCGGCCAGGCGACGATCCAGTGCTTCCACCGCGTTGCGCTGTGCCTGCTTGATAAGGCGGGTGCGGTCGCCGCGCTGGGGCACTTCGATGCGGACCTTGCCCCCGGCCCGCTCGGCCAGAGCCAGTGCCATCAACTCACATTCGGCCGGTTCGCGATCGGTGAGGATGAGGCGCGGCGGCGGCACTTCCTCGTAAAATTGCGCCATGAAGCTTTCCAGCACCTCCTCCGTCGCGACGTCGGCGGTGTGGACCGGGAAGAAGCTGCGATGGCCCCAATTCTGGCCGCCCCGAATGAAGAAGGCCTGGATGCACATCGCCCCCCCCTTTTCCGCCAGCGCGAAAATATCGGCGTCGCCCAGCCCTTCGGCATTAATGGCCTGCGATCCCTGAATGAAGGTCAGCGCCTTCAATCGATCACGCAGCACGGCCGCCTGCTCGAAGTCGAGCGATTCCGCCGCCTGTTCCATCGCAGCGCCCAGCTTCTTCTGCACGGCGGTGGACTTGCCGCCCAGGAAATCCTGCGCGTCCTTGACCAGTTCGGCATAGCCGTCCGTGTCGATCCGATCGACGCAGGGGGCCGAGCAGCGCTTGATTTGATAGAGCAGGCAGGGACGAGAGCGGTTGGCAAAGAAACTGTCGGTGCAGGAGCGCAGCAGGAACAGTTTTTGCAGCGCGTTGATGGTGCGCGTCACCGATCCCGCGCTGGCAAAGGGTCCATAATAACGACCCTTATATTTGCGCGCGCCGCGATGCTTCTGGACGCGAGGGAAGGCATGATCGTCGCGCAGCAGGATGAAGGGAAAGCTTTTGTCGTCGCGCAGCAGGACATTGTAAGGCGGACGGTAACGCTTGATAAGTTGCGCTTCCAGCAACAGCGCTTCGGCTTCGCTGTTGGTGGTGACGATCGTCATGCTGCGGGTCTGGGCGACCATGCGCTGCAACCGTCTGGGCAGGCGATCGACCTGGGTATAGTTGGCAACCCGGTTCTTGAGCGCGCGCGCCTTCCCCACATAAAGCACATCGCCGCGCGCATCATGCATGCGATAGACGCCGGGACGGATCGGCAGGGTCTTCAGTACCATGCGGATCGCTTCCACGCCGGTGTCGATATCCGGCTGGCTGCCGGTTATGGTGAAACTTGCCTTGTCTTCGTTGAAACGATCGGGAGATTGGGGGCCGGACATGGGGGCAGAGATAGCGTACGCGCTATCTTTCGCAATGGTCGGGGTTGATCGGCGCGGTTTTCACCCTATCTATACCGTACCGTACAGAAAGATGCGGCTCTCCATAATCCACGACCCGCCAGCATCAAAGGGACCACCCAATGAGCGTAAAAGCCTATGGCGCTTATGCGGCCGACAAGCCGTTGGAAGCCATCGACATAGAACGTCGCACCGTCGGCGCGCATGATGTACAGATCGCCATCGCCTATTGCGGCGTCTGCCATTCAGACCTGCATCAGGTTCGTTCCGAATGGGATGGGACGCACTATCCATGCGTGCCCGGCCATGAAATCGTCGGCCATGTCACCGCCATCGGCGACCATGTGAGCAAGTTCAAGGTCGGCGACACGGTCGGCGTCGGCTGTATGGTCGACAGTTGCCAGAGCTGCGCCTCCTGCGATGAGGGGCTAGAGCAATATTGCGAAACCGGCTTTGTCGGCACCTATAATGGCGCGACCGAAGATGCACCCGGTCACACGCTGGGCGGCTATTCGCAGAGCATCGTCGTCAAGGATGATTTCGTCCTGAAGATCAGCCATGCGGCCGAACAACTGGCGGCTGTCGCGCCGCTGCTGTGCGCGGGCATCACCACCTGGTCGCCGCTGCGCCACTGGCAGGCCGGGCCTGGCAAGAAGGTCGGCATCGTCGGCATCGGTGGTCTTGGCCATATGGGCGTGAAGCTGGCCCATGCACTCGGCGCGCATGTGGTGGCGTTCACGACATCCGAGAGCAAGCGGCAGGACGCGCTGGCGCTGGGTGCGGACGAGGTCATCGTGTCGCGCAATGCGGACGAGATGGCGGCCCATGCGGCCAGTTTCGACTTCATCCTGAATACGGTGGCGGCGAGCCACGACCTCGACGCCTTTACCGCGCTGCTGAAGCGGGACGGGACGATGACGCTGGTCGGCGTGCCGGAACATGCGCACCCCTCGCCCAATGTCGCCGCGCTGATCTTCAAGCGCCGGTCTATCGCCGGATCGCTGATCGGTGGCATCGCGGAGACGCAGGAGATGCTCGATTTCTGCGCCGAGAAGGGCATCGTCGCGGAGATCGAGACGATCGCGATCCAGGAGATCGAGACGGCCTATGCGCGGATGCAGAAGAGCGACGTGAAATATCGTTTCGTGATCGACAACGCCACGCTGGCGGGGTGAGGCAAGGTCATCCTCCCCAAGTCTGCTTGGGGAGGATAAACAAAAAGGGCCGGTGCGACGTGCGCACCGGCCCTTTTTGTTCAGTCGTTCGATCCGATCAGTTGATCGTGCCGAGGCCCGAAATCGCGCTGTCGACCAGCGCCTTATCGGCCTTGGCATCATGGCCCTGGGCGATCAGGGTGGCGGCAGCGGCGGTCGCTGCGTTCACCGCCTTGGCGCGGATGCCTGCGATGGCGGCGCGTTCGGCGGCGCCGATCTTGTCTTCCGCCATCTTCTGACGACGGGCGACCAGATCTTCGGCATGGACCTTGGCGTCGGCGATCAGCCCTTCGGCTTCATGCTCGGCCGCCTTGCGCATGGCGTCGGCTTCACCTGCCGCGGCGGCCAGCTTGGCTTCATATTCGCCCTTGAGCGCTTCGGCTTCGGCGCGCAGCTTCGACGCTTCGGCGAGTTGCGCCTTGATCTGGGCGATCCGGCCGTCCAGCGCGCCGCCGATCAGGGCGGGCACCTTCTTGACCAGCAGGATGACGATGAACGCGGCCATCGCCAGGCTGACCCAAGCCGTCGCGTCCATGCCGACCGCCTTGGGATCGGTATGGGGTTCGACGCCTTCGTGCGCGACGGTGCCGACCGGTTCCATGCCTTCGCTGTGAATTGCCTGGTTCAAGTGCGGAACCTCCGCTGCACTATGGGATGCTGCCTCAGCCATGGGCCAGTGCTGCCTTTACTGCGTTGCGGGCTGCGTCGTCCGACGCGTCCACGCCGGAAATGCGAGCCACCATGTCGCGCGCCGCATCGGCGGCGACGGTTTCGATTTCTGCCATCGCGGCGTCGCTGGCACCCTTGATACGGGCTTCGGCGGCGGCGATCTTCGTCGCGACCTCTGCATCGGCAGCGGCGAGACGCACTTCGGAAGCCTTGGCGGCTTCGCTCTTGGCCTTGGCCAGCGTCGCCTGTGCAGCGGCACGGCTGGCGGCGTCGCGGGTGCGGTAATCCGCTTCCGCTTCGTCAGCGCGGGCGAAGGCGGCCTTGGCCGCGTCCAGATCACCGCTGATCTTCGCGTCGCGCGCATCCGCCGTGCCCTGCACCTTGGGCACCATGCCAAGGCCGATGACGAAGAAGACGAGGCCGAAGGTCAACAGCAACCAGAAGATCTGACTGGAGTAGGTTTCGGCAATTTGCGCGATTTGAGGCATTTTACGGTCCGTCCGATCAGAGGGCGGTCAATAAGGGAAGCGGGCAGGATATCGGCAAGACGCCGCCCTGCCCGCTCCTAAATTTCGTGATTAGGCCACGAACACCAGGATCATGGCGATAACGAACGCCAGCAGACCCAGAAGTTCCGCCGCGGCGAAACCGATGAACAAACGACCCTGCTGGCCGTCGGCAGCGCCCGGATTGCGCAGCGCGCCTTCCAGGAATGCGCTGAACACGTTGCCCACACCGAGGGCAGCGATGCCCGCACCGATTGCGGCCAGGCCAGCACCGAGCAGCTTTGCGGCTTCTGCGTCCATGTCGTAAACTCCCTTGTCAGATCAGATAAAAGTTGAGGAAATTCTCAGGTAAAAACTTAGTGCAGGTTCTCGGCATCGTTCAGATAGACCGAAGTCAGCAGCGCGAACACATAGGCCTGGATGACCGCGACCAGCATTTCCAGCGCGCTGATGCCGATCATCAGGATGAAGCTGGCAGTGCCGACGGTCAGACCCAGCGCCGGCGAGGCGTTGGCGCTGTTGATGACGAAACCCGCCAGAACCTTCAGCAGCACGTGGCCAGCGGTCATCGCGACGAAGAGTCGCAGGCCCAGGCTGAACGGACGTACCATGAAGGACACGAGTTCGATGAAGAAGAGCGGCACCACCATCGCGATCGGCGTGCCATGCGGCACGAACAGCGAGAAGAAGTGGAAACCATGCTTCCAGAAGCCAACGATCAGCACGATCGAAAAGCTCATGATCGCCAGCACGCCGGTTGCGGTGAAGTGGCTGGTGAAGGTGAAGGGATGCATCCCGATCAGGCCCAGCGGCAGCAGACCGAGAAGGTTCGCCAGCAGGATGAACATGAAGAGCGAGAAGACGTAAGGGATATACTTCCGGCCCTTGTCGCCGATATTGGCGATCAGCAAGTTCTTGATGAAGCCGGTCATATATTCGACCGCCATCTGCCAGCGACCGGGGACCAGTTCACGCTTCATGCCGCCGATCACGAAGATCCAGAGCACCACAGCGGCGAGCACCATATAGAGCGCGCTGTTGGTGAAGGCGATGTTGAAGCCGCCCAGCGACCAGTGATCCGTACCGAACAGGGGTTCGATAGCGAACTGGTGCATCGGATCGATTTTGCCGGATTCTGCCACGTTGACCCCTGTAACGCTTAATGTCTTCGGACTAGGAGCGAGGCTGCCTTATTGCTCGGGCGGCTTCGTCGTCGTCAATCTGATGATGTTCCTGAAGGCCGCCACGATCCCAAGACCGAGGAAAACCAGCAGGAGCCAGGGTGTCGTGTTGAACAGCCGGTCAAGAACCCAGCCGATCAACGCACCACCGACAAGACCGCCGATCAGTTCCGCCAGCACCCGGTTCCCCAACCGCGACCCATCGTCCGCAGCCTGTTCCGTGGCGCCCTGCCTGACCTTCTCGACATGCTCGGCCTGCGCGATCCGCTCCTCAAGAGAAGCGATCCGCGAGTCCTCGCCCGCCTGGTCCTGTCCGGGTGTGTCCGCTGCCATACATCGTCTCCATCAGGCTTTGTCAGCCCGTGGCGTTCGGCATGGCGCTTGCGGCTGCACCCGTCAAGGCGAGGCCCCTCTAGGAAGGGTTGGGCGGAGTGTCAACCCTGACAAAAGCCAAGAAAATCGGCCTTTCGGACAACAGGGGTAAACGAGGTTGCGCTGGTGTAATTTCCTATTTAGCTAAATAGGAATGGATAAGATCTTCAAGGCGCTGGCATCCGAACCGCGCCGCCGCATCCTGGAATATCTGGCGGTCGAGCCGATGACCGTGGGCGAGATTGCCGACAATTTCGAGATGGCGATGCCGTCCATTTCCAAGCATCTGGCGGTGCTGAAAGCGGCCGGCGTGGTGCGGGAGCAGAAGCGCGGGCAATATGTGCTTTATACGCTGGTGGTGGAGGCGTTGACGGGGCAGTTATATGGGTTTCTCGCGCCTTATTGCGGGGAAGCGCAGCGGATCGTGGAGGCGCGACCGAAGCGGCGGGGACGGGATTGAGGGGATGGAGTGTGTGCCTTCTTCGTCATGCCGGGCCTGACCCGGCATCCCGCTTCTTATCCCCCGAAAAAGAAGCAGGATCCCGGCTCAAGGCCGGGATGACGTTGGGGTGAGTGGCAACGTTGGGTGATTAGCGGGCAGTCCGGTGCTGGGCAGTGTGCGATATTTTACCGACATAAACGCTCAGCGAGCGTGAACAAAAACTCAGTGTCGTTTGAGTGATCCGAGCATGGGCAGCATTATCCAAAGTCCGATAAGCAGGAGAGCAATGGATACCTGCTTGTCATATCCATCGAAAATGCCCCAACCGAGTTGGTAGCTCGCTCCAATAACCAGAAACAGAGCAAGCCATATGCCTACCTTAATCCGCTTACGCGATGACGGTGGATGTGGATGCCAGTCGATATCCCGCAATGTTGATAAGTGGCCTCGCATCCATTCGCGCTTGGACGCAGCATATTGGGCATCCTTGGCACGGATATCATCGTCATCAGCCCAATGACTTAGTTCTTCCCATGCAGCCTTCTCTCGCGCATCAAGGACTAGCGGGTCGGGTATCACTCTATCGAGTTCACATGCGGTAACGTCACCACCGTCAGCAACCCGTTCAAGCATGGCTATCAGATTTAGGCGGGCAGAAGTCATATTGGCAATATGCACCTGATAGGAATGTCCGCAATCGGGGAGGCCGCAAATCTCCTTTTATGTCCGAAACTGGTCGCCCTAAGACATTACGCGACCGTCGCTACCAAATAACAAAAAGGCGCGGTTGCCGGGCCACCGCGCCTTCCTTCATTCTCTATCTCGCTGCGATCAACCAGCCGTCGCGCAATAGCCCGGCAGCGCGATCGCCCCTGCGCCCTTGGTCTGCCAGGCGCCGGCGCCGATGCGGTAGACCTGGCCCTGTTTCACACGGCTGCTGAGCGTCTGGCAGCCGGTGGCGGCGGCGACATCCTGTACCGTCACGCCGCGCTGGCCAGCCAACTGGGTGTAGGCGGCGCGGCGCTTGATGTTGATCGCTTCCACTTCGGAACGGACATCGGCGCCGACCGTCCCGGCGATACCAAGATAGCCGTCGGCCTGCTCACCGACTGTGCCGGCCGACATGGCGGCGGCCACGGCGCCGGACTGGGCGCGTGCAGGGGCGGACATGAGGAGACCGCTGGCCAGCGCAACTGCGGCGCCGGCGGCGAACATGAGCAATTTGCGTGTCATTGCGGGAACAACTCCGGATTATTCTGGATAAGATCCTGCGCGTCGCGTTGCAGCTTCACAACCACTTCCTGCTGGACCTTGACGTTCAGGTTGATTTCGATGGGCTTGTCCGGGGCCTTCACCTGGATGCAGCCGGTGAGGGCCAGCCCGGCGAAACCCGCCATCATGATCGATCGTGTCTTCATTTCGGCTCCCCGTTTCGCACCTTCTCGCTTTCCACAGGCTGAACCGCAAGATTTTGTTGCGCGCCCGTGCGCATTTCCCCCTGCACCTGATCGCCGATGCTGTTCTGGATCAGTTGCGACGGATCGATCATTGATTGAGCCGTGCCCATCAGGCCACGGAAAGGCGCGGATATCCGCACGTTGAAGATGAAGGGCAGACCGATGAAGTTGCGGGTGATGCCCGATGGCGCGTCGCCCAGCTTGCCCCGGTTCACGCCATTGAAGACGACATTGGTGACCATTTCGCCGTCCAGCGCGCCGTCCATCAGGATCGTCAGGCATTTATATTGCAGATCCTTGAGCGCGTCGAAGGCCATCTTGCCCATGACGCCAACCTGCTCGTTCGACACCGGGCCGACATAGGAGAGGACGCCGGACTGGCGCGTGGGATCGCAGGGGATGGTGGGCAGCACGCCTTCAGGCATGATGAGCGGGGGCATCCCCTGTTGCCGCGCGACCAGCACGCCGCCCGCGACCCGGCCGCCCTTGGCATTGAAGATCAGGGGCATGATGCCGTCGAACGTGCCGGTGGCGGAGACATTGTCCAGTTCCATCGCCTGAATGAAGGCGCCCGCATCCAGTCCGATGACGCGGAAGGTGAGGTAGCGATCCACGTCTTCACCGAAATTCATCGTCGTGGGGAGCAGGTCCAGCTTGCCGCCGGAGAAGGGCCAACCGCCGCCCTCGATACGGACCTTCTGCCCGGCCTCCAGATGATAGCGCACGACGCCGTCCTGCACCTCGACACCGGGATTGACCTTTGCAATGCGCACTTCCTGTCCCGGTGCCGTGACCATGCCGATCAGGTCGGTGAAGTGGATTTCGCCGCTCAGCCCCTCGACTGGACCGAAGGCAGCGGCGAGATTGGCGTTGTCGGTGCGGAAGCTGCCGCTGCTGGTGACATTGGCGCCGGTCCAGTCGATCCGGCCCTGCCCCGTCACCTTCGCCTGCACATTGGCGACGACGCCGAGCGCGATCGGGGTGATGTCTTCGGGCTGGAGGCCGGGACCGAAATTGAGGTCCGGGACGGTCAGGTCGGCATGACCCTTCGCGCTCGACAGGTCGTGGACGATGGCGGTGCGGGCGACCAGCGCCCCGCCGCGCGGCGCGGTGAGCGATCCGCTGGCGGTGATGCGGCCATCCTTCATCGCCAGCGCAAAGTCTGGCGAAAGCAAGGGCACGAATCGGGCCGGCGATTGCGAGTCGCGCACGGTGACGGCAGCGCGGAAGGCGAGCGCGCCTTTCGCGAAGCTCCAGTCGCCTGCGCCCTGCTCCAGGATGAGCGGCACGGCGCCGATCCGGCCCCCTGCCCCGCCGACCTTGCCGGCAAAGCCGTCCTTCGTCGCCGCACCGTCCAGCGTGGCGGCGGCGAGGCGCACGGCGGGCGCGTCCTGCGGGCCGATGGTGAGTGCCGGGTTGGCGAGGGCAAAGCCGGTGCGGCCAAGGACCATGCGAGCATGGTCGGCGGTAAGGCGCATGGGGTTGTCGCCATTGCGGCCGGACAAAGCGAGGTCACGGATTTCCGCGCCGCCGCTGGTGCCGCCGGGGCCGGTCGCGAACATGGCGCCACCGACCGGGCACAAAGTCTGGCGGGTCTGGCCAAGGGCGAAGGCGCCGTAGCGAGCCTCCACCAGCGAGACGGGCACGCAGGACGGGTTAATCGCCAGTGCGCCATTGGCGGCCATGCGGCCTTCGACCGGGAGGCTGAGGCCACGCAGGCGACCGTCGGGCAACGGGCCGTCGAGCCGGACGGCGGTGGAGAAGCGGGTGGCACCGTTGGGGTCGGCGGTGAAGCGGACCCGATCGAGGCTGAGGCGGGCGTCGCCGGCCGTATAGGGATCGACGAACAATTCGCCGCCGAAGCCGCCGCTGGGCCGCCGCGCCAGCCGCAACGCGGCGTTGGGCAGGCCTCCGCCGCCGGTCTTGAGCGCACCGTCGAGTGACCAGTCGAGGCCACCCTTCTTCCCCGGCCAGCCGAGTGTGACGAGGCTGTCGGGGGCGAGGCCAATGCGCGCACCGCTGCGGGCGTCCAACGCTGCGTCGGTGACGACGACGCTGCCGCCGGATGGCTTTTGCACCAACGCGAAACGGGTGCGGAGGTGATTGGCCTGCCCCGCCCGGTTGACGGCATCGGCCAGTTGCACGGTGAGCGGGCCGACCGGTGTGCCTGTGCCGGCCGCGCGCAAGCTGGCGAGCGGATCGCGACCGCCCATATGCAGATTATCGCCGGAAAGCTCGCCCTTGAGGCTGTTGCCCTCCGCGCCCAGAACGAAATCACCCGAAAGAGCGGCGCCTCGCAACAAGGCACCCTGCGCCGTCAGCGCCTTCGCGCCCATGCGCAATTTGCCGCCGGTGCGGGCGGCCGTGCCCTCGAAGTCGATGCGGCCCGTAGGGGCAGCCATGACCAGGCCATTCCCCTTGAGCGCCTCACCGGACAGGTCGACATGACCCTTCCAGCGATCAAGCGCCTGACTGAGATTGAGGTCGATGACGGCCGCGGGCCGGGCGATCGCGGCGCCGGCGTCGCGGCAGGCCAGCGCGTCGGCACGGACCGGGCCGGCAAGAGCGGGCTGGCCCTGCTGCATGGCGATATTGACCATCGCGGTGGCGCGCGTCAGGCCGCAACCCGCCAGCGCGGCGCGCGGCATGGCGGCGGCCAGACGGCCGCGGAAGCCGGACTGCAGATTGCCGTTGCCATCCAGTTGCATGCCGACCCGCCCGGCATCGGTATCCAGCGTCAGCCGGGCGTCGGCGATGGAAACGAGCATGTCGGGAAGGCTGAACGGCGCCGTGGAATCAGGATCGCGGAACTTGTCCAGTTCGCCGAGGCGCAGGATGCCGTCATGATAGCTGCCGCGCAGGCGCACGCCGCCTGCGCGCACCGCCGCCACCTGCGGCGTCAGGCCGGCGAAGGCGATATCGACCTCCACCCAGCGCGCCGTCAAATCCGGCCGGGCGGGATTGCCAAGGACGATATTCTCGATCCGCTGGGTACGGAAACCGACATCGACCAGATCATAATTGGCCTGCACGCCGCGCCGGTTGAGTTCGCGGCTGACGAAATTCTCCGCGATCGGCGCGCGTTGCGTCCAGAGCGCAACGAGCACCAGCGCGAGCGATCCCGTGCCGACGCCCAGCCAACGCAGCCATGCCCGGCGAACCGTGTCTTCGCCGTCCTGTTCTTCCATGCCTATGGCCAACCCCGGCTTGATATGACGTCACCGTCCGTAACGGGAGCATAACGTCCCTGACCTCCTAAATATCCTTGCCCGTCGATTCCGCAACGCATAGCGTCACTATCAGCGGCAAAGGGGATGCAATTGGCCGATCTGGAAGGACAAGTTCCGCAGGATGGCACCGGCCATCGCGCCCGGTTGCGGCAGAAGCTGGCCGACAGCGGCGGCGAAGCGCTGCACGACCATGAACTGATCGAATATCTACTGGCGCTGGCCATTCCCCGGCGCGATACCAAGCCGCTGGCCAAGGCGTTGCTGCGGGAATTTGGCGGCATCGGCGGACTGATGACGGCCGACTGGCCGGCGATCGCGCGGGTGCCCGGCATGGGCGACACCAGCGTCGCGGCGATCAAGATCGTGCAGGCGACCGCGCTGCGGATGTTACGCAACGATGTGGCGGCGCGGCCCGTGCTAGCGAGCTGGCAGGCGTTGCTCGACTATCTGCGCGCCGACATGGCGTATCTGAGTGTCGAGCGGGTCAGGGTATTGCACCTGAACAGTCGTAACATGCTGATCCGCGACGATCATATGGGGGACGGGTCGATCGATCAGGCGGCCATCTATGTGCGGGAAGTGATCAAGCGGGCGATGGACCTGGGATCGGCAGCGCTGATCCTGGTGCACAACCACCCGTCGGGCGATCCCTCCCCCAGCCGACAGGATATCGACATCACCCGGCAGATCGTTGAGGCCGGCAAAAGGCTGGGCATCGCGGTCCATGACCATATCATCATGGCTGCTAGTGGGCACACGAGCCTTCGGGCGCAGGGCCTGTTGTAGGATTACCGCCGCTTAACTTCGCACATTTCCCGCAGATCATGACATTTAGTTACGTGCGGGCGATCCCTATCGGAAAACCCCCGACCGGATGAACGGCAGCGTCCGCACGGTAACAAAGGGAGGGACTGTAGGACAGCCCTCCCCGCATCAGTCGGTGAAGCCAAAGTTCAGGAATTCGGGCACCGGGCCGTTCCAGCCATCGTCCGGGCCGTCATCGATCGGATCATGCCGGCGACGCGGCGGCGGCGCCGAAGCGGTGCGGTCGGGACGCGAATCGCGCGGCTGGCTGTCACGCGGCCTGTCGCCACGCGGACGATCGTCGCGTTGACGGCCGTCACGCGGCTTGTCTTCACGCTGACGCGCTTCGCGCGTCTTATCGTCACGCTTGCGGTCCGAACGGCCCCGCCCCTCTTCGCGCTTTTCCTCACGCGCCGCTTCGGGACGCGCCGGCTCGGCCCGTTCTTCGCGCGCCGGCGCGCTGACATAGTCGATCTTCGTGCCGATCAGCTTCTGGATATTGTCGATCGCTTCGGCATCCTCCGCCGTCACGAAGGTGTAGGCGGTACCGGTCGCGCCCGCCCGACCGGTGCGGCCGATGCGATGGACATAATCGTCCGGATGCCAGGGCGCATCGAAATTAAAGACGTGGGACACGCCCTTGATGTCCAGACCGCGCGCTGCGACGTCCGACGCGACGAGGATATTCACCTTGCCGTCCCGGAACTTCTCCAACTCGGCGATACGCGACGCCTGATCGATGTCGCCATGGATTTCGCCCGACCTGAAGCCATGGCGCTGAAGGCTCTTGTTGAGTTCGCGCACGGTGGTCTTGCGGTTGCAGAAGATGACCGCGCTGGCGACATTTTCCGCCTCCAGCATGTCGCGCAGCGTGTCGCGCTTCTTGCGCGAATCGACCTTCACCAGCCGCTGCGTGATGTTGGTCGACGCGGTCGCAGGGCGCGCCACTTCGATCGACTTGGGATTGGACAGGAACTTGTCCGCCAGCTTCTTGATGACCGGCGGCATGGTCGCGGAAAAGAGCAGGGTCTGCCGCTGCGTCGGCAGCTTTGTGCAGATTTCTTCAATATCCGGGATGAAGCCCATGTCGAGCATGCGGTCGGCTTCGTCGATGACCAGCATGTTACAGCCATTGAGCAAAATCTTGCCCCGGCCGAACAGGTCCATCAGCCGGCCCGGCGTGGCGATCAGCACGTCGACGCCCTTTTCCAGCGCCTTGATCTGGTCGCCCATTTGCACGCCGCCGATCAGCAGCGCCATGGAAAGCTTGTGATATTTGCCGTATTTCTCGAAATTCTCAGCCACCTGCGCGGCGAGTTCGCGGGTCGGCTCCAGGATCAGGCTGCGCGGCATCAATGCGCGGGCGCGGCCATGGGCCAGAATGTCGATCATCGGCAGCACGAAGCTGGCCGTCTTGCCCGTCCCCGTCTGGGCAATGCCGATAATGTCCCGCATCATCAGGACGGACGGAATGGCTTGCGCCTGGATCGGCGTCGGCGTGTCGTAACCCGATTCGGTTACGGCCTTGAGCAATTCGTCGGAAAGGCCGAGATCGGCAAAAGTCATTCAATGGTCCGGGACAGGAGGCCTATCCGTCCTGCGCGGATGCGAGACGGAAATCGGGCGCGCATTGCGGAAATATTGGCCACTTGTCAAGAAAATCGCGCAAATGAAAGGCTAAGCCGGGCGATCAATCCTCATCATCGACCGGGATGAGGCGGCGGAAGCTGTCTATTGCGCAACTGATGCCGCTGCGCGCCTGCAATTCGTCCCGGCCCGAACAGAGCGATCCGTCCTCATCCGGCTCGACATAGAAACCCGAGTAGAAGCCGGTCGAGTCGCAGCCTCGCTCAAGTCGTGCGCGATAGCGATGATTGTCGGCGAGGATCAGGTCCACGCCATTTTCCACGACGATGGCCGCCCCCCGGATCGATCGCAGCGCGACGCAGCGCGGCCCCTTCTTCTCTTCCCAGGCGTTGCGTGCATCCGGCGCGACTCGGGCGGGCGCACGCCCTTTCTTCACCATCGGCACGCGGATGATGACGCGCTGCTGGATCGACAATTGCGCCCATTGCACCGGATCACCGGTCGATGCGGACAGCAGCAGCAGAATGGAATGAACCAAGACGGACCCCTTTTATGGGACGAATACGCTATCGGCCAATGGTTGAACCGTCGATGAATTCCGAGGCATAAGCCCATCCCATGATTGGACAAGACATGATCGACCGCTTCATCGCCCTGCTCGGCCCCAAAGGGGTCGTCACGGACCCTGACGATATTGCACCATGGGTCAGCGACTGGCGCGGCCGTTATCATGGGGCTGCCGTCGCGATCCTTGCGCCCATATCGACGCAGGAAGTCGCCGCGACCGTGGCGCTGGCGGCGGAACTGGGCGTCGCGCTGGTACCACAGGGCGGCAATACGTCGATGGTCGGCGGCGCCACGCCACCGGCGGACGGATCGGCGCTGATCCTGTCGCTGCGGCGGATGAACCGCATTCGCAGCCTGTCGCCCGACGACAACCTAGCCGTGTGCGAGGCCGGGGTGATCCTGAGCATATTGCATGATGCCGCCGAGGAGGCAGGCCGTCGTTTTCCGCTCAGCCTGGGCGCCAAAGGCTCCGCCACGATCGGCGGACTGGTGTCCACCAACGCCGGCGGGACGCAAGTGCTGCGCCACGGAACGATGCGCGCGCTGGTCGAAGGGATCGAGGCAGTGCTGCCCGACGGGAGCATCTTCGACGGGCTGGACGCGTTGAAAAAGGATAATCGCGGGTACGACATCAAGCAGTTGCTGATCGGCGCGGAAGGGACGCTGGGCGTCGTCACCGCCGCATCCTTGCGGCTGGCGCCGGCTATCGCGGCGCGGGCGGTGGGCTGGGTCGGGGTTCAGACGCCGGCCGATGCGCTGGCGCTGCTGCGGCTGGCCGAGGCGATGCTGGGCGACAGCATCGAAGGGTTCGAGGTCATTGCGGACGAGACTTTGGGCTTCGTGCTGGGCCATATTCCCGGCACGCGATCGCCGATCGAGACGCGCACGCCCTGGCATGTGCTGATCGAAGTCGACCATTCCGACCTGTCGGAACCGGGACCATCGGATCGACTGGAGAGCGCACTGGCGGAAGCCTTCGAGCGGGGCATCGCGATCGACGCCGCCATCGCCGCCAACGAGGCGCAGGCCGAAGCCTTCTGGCGCATCCGCGAATCCCTGTCGGAATCGGAAAAGGCGCAGGGACCGGCGCTGCAATATGATATCAGCGTGCCGGTGGCGAAGATGCCCGCCTTCATGATCGACGCGGCGCTGGCGGCCGAACGGGCCTTTCCCGGAACCACGGCCTCCTCCTTTGGCCATCTGGGCGACGGCAACGTCCATTTTCACGTGCGCGCGCCCAAGGGCACCAGCGACGGCCCGGGCTGGATCGCGGCCGAGGGGCAGGCAATCAACGCCTTCGTCCATGATGCCGTGGTCGCGGCGGGTGGCTCCATCTCCGCCGAGCATGGGATCGGCCAGATGAAGCGCGCGGAACTGGGGCGCCTTGCCAGCCCGGCCCGGATCGGTGCCTTGCGCGCCATCAAGGCGGCGCTCGATCCCCAGGGGCTGTTCAATCCGGGCAAGCTGATCCCGCTGCCGGGCGAAGGCTGAGCGCGCCCCGTCGACAAAGCGATTGCCTCTGCCCGGCAAGGCCATTATCGCCCTGCCCCAATATCAAGCCCGCGGTTTGCCTGTTGAAAGCGGCCGCACGTAACAGGATGACCCGAAATGGCCAGCGCGCCCGCCAATAACCTGCCGATCTTCTACAATGACCTGCAGCCGCTCAGCAGCGTGGATCATGTCGACTATCGCACCCGCCCGGCCGATTCGGCTCCGTTCCTGACCACGCAGCACGCCATCCCGCTGACCGTGGACGAGTTCGTTCCGGCCCAGCGTTTCGCGCCGATTATCTTTTCGGCCGGCAACGACTCCGTGCCGCTGCTGCTGATGGGCCTGAACGAGGGCGTGAACGTCTTTGTCGACGATGAAGGCAAGCTTCGCGGCCCGGCCTATGTGCCGGCCTATGTTCGTCGCTATCCCTGGATGCTGGCCAAGCTGCGCCCGGACAGCGACGACCTGTCGCTCTGCTTCGACCCCACCACCCCGACCATCGGCGCGTTCGAAGACGGCCAGCCGCTGTTCGAGGATGGCAAGCCCAGCGAACTGACCCAAGGCGTGATGAAGTTCTGCGAGGATTTCGAGCAGGCGGCCGCCCGCACCGCGCAGTTCGTTCGCGACCTTCAGGAAATGGACCTGCTGATGGACGGCGAAGTCGCCATCCAGACGCCGCTGGCCGAACAGCCCTTCGTCTATCGCGGTTTCCGCATGATCAACGAGGAAAAGCTGCGTGACCTGCGCGGCGACCAGCTGCGCAAGATCAACCAGAACGGCATGCTGCCGCTGATCTACGCGCACCTCTTCTCGCTGCAACTGATGCGCGAAATCTTCGAAGGGCAGGTTTCGCAGGGCAAGGGACCGATCGCGGCCCCCGCCGCCGTCGACGCCGAGCCGGAAGCGGCAAACGCCTGAATGACAAATTAACCCGAAAGGGTTTGAAAAATTGATGGAAAGGGCATCGCATCCCCCCTTGAAAGGCGATGCGACCTGCCCTATCTATCAATCATGCGATGCACCTGCCCCCCTTTCGGGTGTGTCGTATGGGCGCCTCCCCCTTTGGAGGCGTCTCCTCCCTGAACCTTGGCCACCCCATGCTTGCATGGGGTGGTTTTTTATTGGGGCCTGCGAAAGGCGGTCCGTTTCGCTTGACGCGGACCGAGCCGCTGCCTAAACGCCACCCCCTGCCGATCGCCCGGAGCGATCAATGGCCCCTTCGTCTAGCGGTTAGGACGCGGCCCTCTCACGGCTGAAACACGGGTTCGATTCCCGTAGGGGTCACCAATAAAATCAATGGGTTAGATGCGCAGAACGGCCGAAAGTGGCATTTTCTCATTTAGAGATAGTCTTTCAGCTTTTTCAGCACTCCCAATAACTTCAGCGGCTTAGCAGCCCCATTTCAGCACATTGAAGGCTGAAACTACCAGTGCCGAGCGGCTCTGCGAGACGAATGGCGGCAGGGCCACCTCTCGACCATTTTACGCGTTGGAGGCTGAGGTAGATCACGACCAGCTTTAGCTGTTCCCTAGAGCCTGCTGCGTTAAATCCGACGCGGATCGCATGCTCTAAGCTTTTGTTGTCGCATCGTTTAAGCGGAAAACCGGTTCCCACTTTTCCGCACGATGCTCCAGTCGATGCTGGAATGTCCGCTCATGCCGGGACCGGTTCAGTAGCCTTTTGGGCTTTTACCTCAAATTGCAGCCTTCGAGGGAACGGGTATCACTTCGCGGCAAAATTATCGACCGTCGCCACCGCAGGGCGACCAAGCGCCCTATAATGTCTTTAAGGGGATTCCCACGTAGCCCTGATAACGAGAACCATCTTCATGCTTTCATTCCGTCGTCTGACGATTGCTCCCAAGTTGCTGGTCATCGTAGGCGCACTTACATCCGTATTGCTCATGATCGGCTTTGCTATCGTGATCACGCAGGCGACTGATTCGGTTTCCCGGCTGTCGCAGGATTCCGCTGACGCCCAAGCCGACACGATATCGAAGCAGTTGATTGGCGAGATCGGCATTATCGATGCGACCGTTCGCTCGATGAGCGAATCGCTTTCGACCCTGCATCAATCGGACATCCATGACCGCGACATCGCGATGTCGATACTGAAGCCCAACATCAATGCCTCACCGCTCGCATTGGCAAGCTGGTTCTTTGAGGAGCCGCTGAGTTTCGATGGTAAGGCGATGCTGGGACATCTCGGCTCCACGCCCTCCGGCGCGTTCATGCCCTATTGGATCAAGCGCGATGGCCATATCGCGATGGAGCCGGACACGGAGCCGGGCCTGTATTCGGCAGACTACTATAAATTGGCCCGCGAGAGCGGCAAAGCAGTGATTACCGAGCCCTACAACTACCAAACCGGCGGCCGGACGATAACGATGACATCGGTCACACGTCCGGTATTCTCGCGCGGCAAGGTCATCGGCGTGGCAGGCATAGACATTGCGCTCACCAACATCTCCGATCGTCTCGCCAAAATGCACCCGTTCGGTACGGGCCGGGTCATGCTGTTGTCCAAAACCGGCCTGTGGGTCGCCCACCCTGACGCCGCGGCCAGGATGAAACCATATGCTGATGCCCACCGGAGCGAGGTCATGCGCGCATTGGATATGGATGAAACCCGGCATTTCGTGCTGTCCAGCCCCGATGGCGACATTGTCCGCACGATACGCCCGATCTCCCTGCCCAGCCTTCACACGACCTGGGCGGTCGTATTCGACGTGCCCGCCGCCGCACTTGGCGCGCCGGCAAAGCAGCTCGCCTGGCAGCTCATCGTTGTTGGGCTATTGATCCTCGGCGCGGTGATCGGCGGGCTATTTCAGGCTATCCGAGTGATCATCGGTCGCCCGCTCGGAACATTGAGCGCGACCGTGGATCGCCTTGCGAAAGGGGAAACGCTTCCGCTCCCCCATCTCGACCGCGAGGATGAAATCGGAACGCTCGCTCGCGCTGCCAATGTCTTTCGTCAGACCAGTGAGGAGCGCGCCAGCGCCGACGCGCGATCTGCGGCTGAGCAGAAGCGTGTGGTGGAGACGGTTTCCCACCATCTCGAGGCGCTGGCAGGTGGCGATCTCACCATGGCAATCTCCACGGATTTTCCGCCTGCCTATGCTGCGCTCAAGGGCAATTTCAACACGGCATTGGGATCACTCTCCCGCCTGATCGGTTCCGTCATGGAAAGCGCGTCGACGATTCGCGTTGGATCGGGCGAAATCGCCCAAGCGTCCGAAGATCTTGCCCGACGGACGGAAGCCAGCGCAGCCAGCCTCACCGAAACGGGCTCGGCGATCGCGCGCATGACCGCGCGGCTACAGGAGACGGCCGATGCCGCAGACCGCACGGTCAATCGAGCAGATGGCGCGATCGCAACCGTTGCGAGCGGCCGCGAGATCGCCAAAGAGACCGTGCAGGCCATGACGCGCGTTAGCGAAAGCGCGAAAAATATCGATGATGTCGTCGAGGGTCTGGACAAGATCGCGTTCCAAACCCGGGTGCTGGCGATGAACGCTGCGGTGGAAGCGGGGCGTGCCGGCGATGCCGGACGCGGCTTCGCGGTGGTCGCCGATCTCGTCTCCGCGCTGGCGATGCGCGCCGAAGAAGAGGCCGGTCGCGCTAGCGAGCAATTGTCCACCATCCAGCGTGACATCGGCGCCGCGGTTGAGATGGTGCAAAAGGTCGATGGCGCGCTGGCCGGTATCTCCGATGATGTGGGCGAGGTCCACGGTCTGCTTGGTCAGATGGCAACGGACAATCAGGAGCAATCGACAACGTTCACCCAGATCAACGTCGCCATCGTCACAATGGACCAATCGACCCAGCAGAACGCGGCAATGGTCGAGCAGACGTCTGCCGCTGCCCGCAATCTCTCTGCGGAAGTCAGATCGATGTCCGCACGGGCGAAAAATTTCACGGTCGTATCGGACCTGAGTGCCTGTCGATCCGATCGGCACATCGATCTGGATCTCGGAGACCGTGTCAAAACGCGGACTTAACGGTGGACGATCTGGTTCCAATGCGGTTCCAGGTTCCCGCTCGTTCACCAACCCCTAGTATCAGATACTGCGAGCTTCATCGTAACAGGCTTTAAAAGCGTCGGTCGTCAGCGCTTCGCTCATCTCCCGAAAGCGGCCCCTCCGAACTTCTCAGAAGGCCCACCCCCTGCCCTACCGCCATCGCCCCATGTCGCTCACTCAGCGAACGATCCCGCCCCTCAAGAGCGGACTGTCCGATTCTCGGCCGCTGCCGACCAGAGCTGGCCCTCATTTTCCGTTCGACGAACGACTGATTTCGACGATAGCGGGCTTCGGGATTGGTTAAGTCGCCAAGGCAATCGGCACGCGGTAAATCGCTTCCGCGTCGCCGCCGAGCGATCGGCACAGATTCAGTCCTGCCTGCAATAGCGGTAGCGCTAGCCGCGAACGTCCCTCGCTCAACCGCACTTCCGGACCGGCCAAGCTCAGCGCCCCGATCAGGCGATCACCATGGCCGATCACCGGTACGGACATGGACGCCACATGCGGCGTCGTGACGCCGGACGTGTACACCGGCAGCGGCGGCAGGTCAGGCTTCACGTCCGGCCATTGTTCGAACAACTGGAGTAGTTGCGCCGATGCAGAGCCGTCGAGCGGCCGTTGCGTGCCCGGTTGCACGTCGAGGCGCAGATTGCTGGGCGAGTTCACCCGGAACAGACAGAGCCGTACATCGCCCTGACGGACGTAAAAGGTCGCAGTCTCCTCCGTCTCGACCGCCAATTTCGCCAGGATCGGCTGAATATGGCGTTCAAGATCGTTGCTTTCGCGAAAGACGGAATTCAGGCGAGCGACTTCACTGCCCAGTTGATATTGCCCGTCGGGCATGCGCACGATCAGATTATAGCGCTCCAGCGATACCGCCAGCCGCAGGATCGTGCTTTTGACGAGCCCCGTGCGCTCGGCCAGTTCAGCCAGGCCAACCACGCCATCACCCTGCTTGAAACAGGTCAGGAGCAGCAGCCCTCTTTCAAGTGCTGCCACCCCTTCAAGTGCCGGTCTGTCTTTTACGTCCGTCGCCATCGCAATCCTCAATAGTCAGACTGCTGTAGCGAACAGAGCAGCGCCTATCAAACGCCTTCGCAACCCAGACGCTTCAGCGTCTCTTCCACCCAGGCACGGGGATTTTCCCCGCGCCGGATCTTTTCCATCTGTGCGGTTTCGGCGGCATGCTTGGCGCTGGCCTTGGCGTAGATGGCTTCCGCTTCATCGATGCCGACGCAGACCAGACCATCATCGTCGCCGAGCAGCAGGTCGCCCGGATGAATGACCATGCCGTCGATCGCGATCGGCACATTCACTTCGCCGGGGCCATCCTTGTACGGACCACGATGCGTGACCCCGGCCGCGAAGACCGGGAAACTGCCGGCGCGGATCGCCGCGACGTCACGAATGGCGCCGAAGATGACGATGCCGCCAAGGCCCCGGCTTTCTGCATGGGCGACCATCAGTTCGCCGATCAGTGCGTTGGTGAGGTCGCCGCCAGCGTCAACCACCACGACATCGCCCGGCTGGGCGATGTCGAGGGCACGGTGCAACATCAGATTGTCGCCCGGCCGCGCCTTCACGGTAACGGCGGGTCCAGCCAATATGCCGCCACCATGCATCGGGCGAAGCGCGGCCCCGCCGGCGAACATGCGGTTCATCGCGTCGCTGACATTCGCCACCGGCAGGTCACGATATTGCTGGACCAGTTCGGCGGGCACCCGGCGTTCGACGGGCAGGACGCGAAAACCAATGCTCATTCTTCACTCCAGTCTGATTAGAAGTTGAAACGGAAGCCGACGCGGAAGACGCGGCCGAACGTGTCGTAAAGCTGCGTATTGGTCGCTACGGCGATCGATCCGTCGCCAGGGGCATAGGGCGGATCCTGATCGAGGACGTTCTGGACGTTCAGATACATTTCAGCGCCCTTGCCCAGATCCGGAAACTTGTAGGCGAAGCGCATGTCCCAATAGGCCTGCGGCTTGATGGTCTGAAGTTCGACCGCCGCCGGGCCCTTGGTATTGTCGTAGCGACCGCCACCGATGAAGCGGAGCTGGTTGAACCAGTTGAAATTGCCCCGGTTGAAATCCGCCTGCGCATTGAAGCGCCAGTGCGGGTTGGAATTGATGCCGACTTCCCCGGCCCGGTCGATCGAGGGCGAACCCGGCGTGGTCGTCGCCAGCTTGCCGACATAGGAGATGACCGAGCGCAACGACAGCGAGGTGGCATCGTCGGCAAAGGGCACGCGGTAACTGAGTTCCACATCGACACCGTTGGTTTCCAGCGTCGACAGGTTGATCGGATAGGCGGTCAGCGCCGAGATATTGCCGGCGGTATCGCGAGTGATGAAGCCGCAGGCCAGCTGGTTGCCGGCAAAGCACTGGTCCACGCCCTGCTGCGCCGACAGCGATCCGATCGCGTCGTTGATCTTGATATCATAATAGTCGGCCGAAATGCTGAGGCCCGGCACGAAGGTCGGCTGATAGACAGCACCCAGCGTGAGCGTGTCGGCCTTTTCCGGCTGAAGACTGGCGTTGCCGGTCGTGGTGATGAAGATGCCCGACGTGCGCACATTGCCCATGAACGGATCGACCACCGTGGCCGACTGTGTACGGCCGCTGGTGAAGAGTTCCGACAGGTTGGGTGCGCGGATATCGCGCGAGCGGGTGGCGCGCAGACGCAGGGAGTCGAAGGGCGTCCAGCTAAGCCCCGCCTTCCATGTCGTCACGCCGCCGCTGGTGGAATAATCGGTGTAACGGATGGCGCCGTTGAACTCGACATCCTTTGCGAAGGGCAGATCTTTCAGCAGCGGGATGACGGTTTCGACATAGCCTTCCTTCACGTCATAGCTGCCCGCCCAGGGCTGCGGGTTAGCGAAGAGGAAGCCGCCGGCATGCGATATCTCGTCGACGCTCAGCTGCGCCTGTTCCTTGCGATATTCGCCGCCCGTCGCGAATGAGATGGGACCGGCCCAGCCTTCGAACAGGGTGCCCGAAATGTTGATCGCGGCCACATCTTCCTTGAAGGTCGAGTCCGTCCTGCTGACGCCGCGCGTATAGGCCAGCGCCGCAGCCGAAGGCGATCCCTGACCGAAGACGTTGAAGGGTGCGCAACCGTCATTGGGGTTGGTCAGCGTCGATCGGCAAACGATTTGACCGCTGGCCGGATCGACCACGGCATCGACCGCGCGGGTAAAGTTGGCGGTGATCTCGTTGTTGATGACGTCCGTGCGCTGCTTGGTACGGCCGTGCTGGTAATAGCCGTTGACCTTGAGGCCGCCCAATTCGCCCTTGAAGCCAGCGACATAGCGATCCGTATCGGTATCGACCGCGACGTCGGCCAGCCCGCCCTCCACGGACCAGCGCAGCATGGTCAGCGAGGTGACGTTGGGGTTGGCCGCCAGCATCGCCTGCACCTGCGCCGGCAGGAAGGCATTGTCGCGGCGGATGGTGATCGGGTTGGTCGCCAGATGGCGGTTGGTCGACGTCGAATAGCGGGTCGAGGTCGTGCCATAGGACGCTTCGCCAAAAATCGACCAGTCGTCGGTCAGATCATATTCGGCGCGACCGAAGAAGGCGGCGCGCTCCAGCGGACGGTTGATTTCCTGAAGCAGTTCGGTGTTGACGCCATCGCCGCCAATCTGCTGCGTCGCGGTGGTGTAGGAACCAAAATCATACGCGCTGACCGTGCCACCGGGACCGAATTGCAGGCCCCGGAACAGCGCGTTCTGAGCTGCGGTGCCGCCATTACCGGTGGTGATCATGCCGCCATAGCTGCCGATCGCGCGAACATCCTCCGCTGCGATCAGAGCGGGACCGCCGGCCGGGCCGTTGATCAGGTTCGATCCGCGCCGCGCCCATTCGCGCTCGCCTTCCAATATGCCCTTGTTGCGATAATATTCGGCGCTGGCGAGCAGGTGCAGGCGATTGTCGGCCAGCGAAATGCCACCCGTCAATGTGCCGCGCAGTTCCTGATTGTCGCCTTCGTTGGAAATGCCGGAAGAGACTTCGCCCTTCAGCCCTTCATATTTGGTGTCGAGAACGAAGTTGACCACGCCGGCGACGGCGTCGGAACCATAAGCCGCCGATGCACCGCCCGTGACCACGTCGACACGATGGATCAGGCCAGCCGGCAACAGGTTGACGTCCACCGTGCCATATTGGCTGGCCGCGACGAAGCGGCGCCCGTCCAGCAGGGTAAGCGTGCGGGTCGCTCCCAGATTGCGGAGGTTGAGGAAGCTCTGGCCGCCGCCCTGCGTGCCACTGGCGCGCTGCGGGCCGCTGGTCGCGGTGAGCGCCGGCAGGGTCCGCAGCGAATCTGCAATGGTCGAGGGAGCAGCCTTGGTAAGCTGATCGGCGCTGAGCACCGTGACCGGGGTCGGCGTCGTGAAACCGCTGCGACCGATGCGCGACCCGGTGACGACGATGTCAGTGGTCTGTTGCTGAGCGACAGATGCAGCCTGATCGGCGACGGCATCGGTCGGCTGCGACGGGTCGGCCGCGGTCTGAGCCGCGTCATCGTGCGCAGATTGCGCATAAGCGACCGGCGCCACCACGAAACTCATCGCAACGCCGGCGAGCAAGGAAACCCGCATCGTGCGAGCGTGCGACCGAACCATTCCCATCAGATCCTCTCCCGATATTTATCCATATGTGGATGTGAGGGCAGCTTCTATCCGCTTCAAAATTCATTGCAACATAATTCTGAAACGTCGTTGCGTTTTTATCTGTCGCTCTTATTCTGGGAATCGGATCGCAGAAAGCGATCGACAGGAGAGGCTGCATGGACAGGGAAGATGATCGACATGGATAGCGTCGCCCCAAAGGGTCAGATCGTCCTGGCGCCTGAAATCGTCGAGATGATGAAGCGGCTCGTTACCGGCCAGACGGACGAAGCGCTCAACGACCGGTTCGGGATCAGCTACAATACATGGCGCAAGCTGGTCGCGGGACGACCCGTGCGCCGTGCGCTGGCGCAGCGGGTCACCCAGCGCGTCACCATAATCGCGGAATCATCTCGCTGACGATCGCCACCCCTTTATCCCATCACGAAACCAAGGAAAGATTATGCGACCTAGTTCATGGCTCCTCGCCTCACTGGCAGCGAAGATCGCGCTCGTGCCGGCACTGGCGCAGGAACAGAAATCCATGCCGGACAACCCCAATGGCGGTCGGCCGGAAATCCATAATGTCGACGAAATGCGTAAGGTCGGCGGCTATAGTGCGCCGGGTGCGCGCGCCTATGCCGACATGGCGGCGGAGGCCGGCGGCCGGCTATGGCCCGTCACCCTCTATTATCGTTGCCAGGCGGTTCGGGAACGCCGCCCGCTCAAAGCCCCTGCCCCCAAGCCGATCGAAGTGTTCGATAAAGTCTATTCGATCGGCACGGCGGAAAATAATATCTGGGCGATCGATACCAAAGACGGCATCATCCTGCTCGACGCGCTGACGACCGAGGCGGATGCCAAGGATGTGATCGTCGCGAATATGAAGGCGCTGGGCCTGGACCCCAGACGCATCCGCATCATACTCATCACCCATGATCATCTCGATCATTTCGGCGGCGCGGCCTATCTCAAGGCGCTCTCCGGCGCGCGGATCGGGATGAGCCAGGAGGATTGGGAAGGCGATCCCAAATGGGGCAAGCTGCCGGTGAAATCCGGGGACGATTTTTTCCTGACCGACGGACAAATCGTGTCGCTGGGCGAACGCAAACTGACAGTCCTGCTCACGCCCGGCCATACGCCCGGCACCGTGTCGCTGCTGTTCCCCGTGACCGACAAGGGGGTACCGCACATGGCGTCGCTGTTCGGTGGGCAGGGGTCGCCGCGCGATGTGGCGTCGCTTCTGGAATTTCGCCGATCACTCAATCATTTCTCGGACTATACCGACCTGATGCAGGCCGATGTCGTACTGTCCAATCACACGGTCGGCGACGACGGTCTGACGCGAGTAGCAGCGCTGTTCAATCGCAAGGTGGGCGAGCCCAATCCCTATGTCGTCGGTCGCGCAGGCGTGGTGCGCTATGACGCGGAATGGCGCATGTGTCTGAGCGCTGACATTGATGAGGCGGTGTCGAAGGCTGCGCCGGGGATGCTGTTGCCGACGCTTCAATCCGCAAAGCCATGATCGACCAAGAGCCGAGGGTCGCACCTTTCGGCAAGGGGAGGAGCGCCAGGCTCCTCCCCTTTTTTTGTCAGGCGCGGACGGTCGTTGCCACCCGCTCTGCCTTCGTGGCGCGCCCAACGATCACCACCGCCGTTGCGCTGGCCAGAGTCAGGATCGCCAGCGGCACCAGTGCCAGCACATAGCTGTCGGTGGCGTCATGGATGAAGCCATAGACATTGACCATCAGGCCGCCACCGATGAGGTTGGAGGTGGCGTTGATCGCCGCAATGCCGGCCGCCGCGGTACTGCCCGACAGCCAGGTCGACGCCATGCTCCAGAACGGCCCCTTGAAACAATAGGCCCCCACCAGCACGAAGGTTAGCAGCAGCACGGTAGGCGCCAACCCGCTCAGCACGAAGGTACCAACCGCACCGACCGCGATGAGGATCAGCGGCAGCGCGGTGTGCCAACGCCGTTCATTCGTGCGATCCGAATGGCGGCCCCACAGCACCATGGAGATCGACGCGACACCATAGGGAATGGAGTTGATGAGGCCGGTCTGAAGATCCGTCAGGCCGAAGGATTTGAGCAGTTGCGGCTGCCAGATGCTGAGCACGCTGCCAGCCGCCGATGCGCCCGAACAAGCGATGACCATCGCCCAGAAGGCCGGCGTGACGGCCAGACGCCACGCCGAACCGCTGACCATCGGCTTTTGCTGTGTGGTAGCGATCAGTTCGCGCTGCAACCAGTCGCGCTCCTCTGCCGTCAGCCACGTCGCCAGCGCGGGCCGATCCGTCAGTATCTTCAGACAGGCGATGCCGAGCAGCACGGTCGGGACACCTTCCAGGATGAAGAGCCACTGCCACCCGCGCAGCCCGCCCAGACCGTTCATAGAGAGAAGCAGACCGGACAAGGGCGAGCCGATGAAACTCGACACCGGGATAGCGATGGCAAACAACGCGAGGAAACGCCCGCGATAGCGCGGAGGCAACCAGTAGGTCAGATACAGGATGATGCCGGGGAAGAAGCCTGCCTCCGCCGCGCCGAGCAGGAAGCGCATCACATAAAAGGACTGCGCGTTCCAGACCAGCGCCATAGTCATCGAAACCAGGCCCCAAGTAATCATGATACGCGCAATCCAGAAACGGGCGCCGACCTTCTGCAACATCAGGTTACTGGGCACTTCCATCAGGAAATAGGCAATGAAGAACAGGCTGGCGCCAAAGCCGAACACCTTGCTGCTCAGCCCCACATCAGCATTCATCTGGAGCGAGGCCATGCCGACATTGGTGCGGTCGATGAATGCCATCAGGTAGCAGAGCATCAGAAACGGCAACAGGCGCCAGGTCACCTTACGCATCGTCTGCGCTTCAAGGGCGCGATCGGAATTCATGGCTTCACTCTCCTCGGACTCTAAGAGCGGGCGCTTGGCTGCGCCTCTTCTTGTCTTGCCGCAGGCCGGCGTCAACGCCGCCCGCTGATGCAGACACCGTCAGGCCGCGGCCTTGACGATACGGTTCACATGATTGCGGACATCGATTTCGCCATGATCCAGATAGGTCATGATCTGGTCGACGCAGGACATGCCGACACGATCACGCGCTTCTAGCGTGTTGGCACCGACATGAGGACTCCCCACGATATTCGGTAAGGTCCATAGCGGGCTGTCCGCCGACGTCGGCTCCTTTGCGAACGTGTCCAGACCTGCACCACGGATGGTCCCGTCGCGCAGCGCAACGAAGAGCGCATCCTGATCGATCAGGCCGCCCCGCGCGGTGTTGATGAGAATGGCGTCCTGCTTCATCGCGGCGAGCGCTGCTGCATCGATCAGATTGCGGTTTTGGTCAGTTAGCGGGCAATGGAGGCTGACGATGTCACTGGTTGCAAGCAGTGCCTCGACCGTCTCCACACGCTCCGCTCCGGCCGGAACCTGATCGTCCGCCAGATAAGGATCGTAGATGCGCACGGTCATGTTAAACGGTGCCAACAGATCCAGAAAAGTGCGGCCGATCACACCCAAGCCGATCAGGCCGATCGAGCGGCCGGATATTTCCACTCCGGTATAGGTCGACTTGTCCCATTCGCCCGCGCGCAACCGGCGGTCCAGCCAGGCGGTAGAACGGGCAACGCTCAGCAGCAAGGCCAGCGCCTGCTCCGCCACGGACAGGGCATTGGCACCGCCGGCGACCAGAACGATCACGCCATGATCGGCGGCGGCTGCGATGTCGATCGTGTCATAGCCGACGCCATGCTTGGCGATCACCTTAAGGGTAGGAATCCGCTCGATCGCGCCGCGGCTGATCGTGCCCATGCGCAGGATCAGCGCCTGCGCCCCGGCGGCGTTGGCAGCTTCGACGAGTTCATCTTCACTGGGGTAGCTTTTGCAGGAACTCAGAAGCAATGCGCGGTCGGTTGCCAATGCACTGGCCTTCGGCGCGATTTCACCGCCGACGATCAGCGCAGAAAATTTCGACATGTTCATCCTCGATCCAAAAAATCGAGAGGCGTCGCGCCCCTTCGCAGGGCGCACAATATCGCAGAAAAGTTATTTTGCAACGTCGTTTCAAAATAACGTTGTGTTATTTGCGCTCTACGGACATGGCTGCTTCGGGCACGGTAGCCGTTTTCAGACATCTCGGTCTTTCATCTGAATGTCAGGCGTTGGGGCGCTAATCGGCCCGCAGATTATGTCCCGGGATTCGCCATAGCGGAACCGCCAGAAACGGCAAAAAAGCCAAGCCTGCCATCCAGGTGCCTGCGCATGCCGTCACCGGCTGCCCGAATCACGGTCCCAATTGGGAAGCAGCCCACAGGCTATCTGTCAGTGGCGCTTCGCTGATCCGCAGGCGTCGCGGCGCGATGCCCGTAACTGAGGACGCTGGTAATCTGCCAAGCGCCATCCTGCTTCGCCCAGACCATCACGAACCTGGCGATCCCTTCGCATCGTCCTGTTGCCAGTTCACAGAAGCGGTGTTCGCCTTCCTCAATGGCACCATAGTCCCTGATCGGATAGACGCGGAACGTCTCCGGGATCAGCTCGCGCTTCACTTTCCCGCAAATATATTTGCGAACGCCGTCGACCATCGCGTCACGCTCGAACGTCGCACCGCCGGTGTCGTGGTAGAAGGCGACCTTCGGATCGAAATAGCCGGAGAAGGTCGGCAGGTCACAGCGGTTGTAGGCGTCGAACACCTTCGCATCGAGCGCGCCGATCTCGGTCGTCAACCGATCGGTCGAGGGCGGCGCGGACGTCGCGAGCAAAGCTGCGGCAACGGCGATCGCGGTCATCATGCTCATGGTCCTGTCAGTTCATCTGGCCGCGGAGGAAGGCGATCAACTGCGGATCGCTCCCCGTACGTTCGAGAATGGGCAGGATGACCCGCCACCCGTTGTCGCTGTTGGTCAGGATGACGATGCCGTCGCCGCTCGCACGATCGATCGCGGCAAAGGTGAACGCCCCGGCATCCTTGCCGGTGTGGAGCATAGTCGTGCCCTTGGGAAAACCGAGGAGCTGCCACCCCAGTCCGAAGCCAGTCCAGGGCGGACAGGTGGCCGCTTTCGATCCGGCACATGTTTCGGGCGTCAGGTCGGCCTGCGATTTGCTGCGCTCCACCGCTAAATACGCGACCAGGCCCCGGTCGTTGCGGGCATCGATGAGGAAGCGCGCATAATCACGCGCTGTCGCGTGCGCCAGATCGGCAGCGTTGTATCGCGTCACCCGCCCGACCGGCAGCGGCTTGCCTGCGTCATCATATGGCACGGCGATCGGCACCGTCTTGCCTTGCGCCGCCACATAGCCCGACGCGCGCATATGGGCGGGGGCAAACAGCCAGCGGCCAGCAAGCCTCTCGAACGACTGCCCGGTGCGGTGTTCGGCGTAGCGCGCCGCATATTGATACCCCTCGCCCGAATAGCCGGTGGTCGTACCGGGATCATGATCGAACGCCAGCCCCTTAGCATCGCGCCAGTTCGGCAACCCAGTGCGATGGCTCAGCGCCATGCGGACTGTCAGCTTCATTCGGCGGGGATCGCGCGACAGGTCGGGGTCGCTCCAGTAGCGATCCATCGGCTCATCAAGCGACAGCTTGCCGGCCGCCGCCAGTCGCAGGATGACCTCCGCCGTCAGCGGCTTCGTCAGCGAAGCGAGATTGTAGGGCGTGGAGACGGTAGCCGCGCGGTTCGGCCCCGCGATGCCCCAAGCTCCCGTCGAGACGATCTGTCCGTCGCGGATCACAGCGACAGACACGCTTTCCACGCGCTGTTCGCGGAGGATTGTGGTCATATCCGGCAGCGCGCTGTTCGCCTTGGCGGCCGCCATCGAGGCGCAAGCCATCGACGCGACCATGCAGACTCGAACGCCCCGTTGCAACGCGCTAACTGTATTACTCATATGCAACGGCTAGCAACATCGAAGTTTGACCGCAACCTGGATCGCATTTGTCATCGACGTGACGGACGTGAGAACCGCTACTGGAAATATCGCGATCAGCAGCTTGGCGCGCTTGGCGTCGATAGCGAAGGTCGCAATTCTTTCATCGTCTCAACCGTGGGGGCCTCGCGCATCAAGGGCGTGGAAATCGACATGAGGGGGCTGGTGACGCGGACCACCCGTCTGCGCGCCAACGTCCAATATCTCGACGCCAAATATACCGACTTCACCTATAATCAGGTCGATACTTCACAACCGACGGACCCGCTGAACTCCCTGATGCCGGTGAAGGGTTGCGCCGTGCAGCAAGTCACTACGCCAAGGCGATCGTTTGACATTGATTGCTCCGGCAAGCAGGCCGAAATGGATGCTGAATTTTGGCGTGGATCAGACGGTCGAGCTAGGCGATGTCGATCTGACCGGCTCGTTCGGCGCCCGCTATCGCACCAGTCGTGAGTTGGGCTTCAACTTTCTGCCGACCGGCCAGAGCGGGGACGACTGGACACTTGACGCATCGCTTTCGTTCAAGCCGAAGAGTCTTCCAGTCTCGGTACTGCTGTTCGTGCGTAACTTCACTAATGAGAAGATGCGTTCGACCTATCAGGCCAGGACTGGCGATGTAACGTCGTTCACGCTGGAAGCGCCGCGGACCTATGGCGTTCGGGTTGGCTACAAATTCTGATTGCGCATTGGTAAGCCATGGGCCGGCGGGTAAACTCGGCGGCCCATGCCATCATGAACGATAAGGCCGCGTACGGCCGAGAGAAGAATGATCGAGCCTGATGGAAACGAGCGCATGCCCTATCTGAAAAATGCCTGGCACGCGGCATGCTGGGCGCATGAACTGACCGATGCGCCGGTCGCGCGCACGATCCTTGAACAGCCGATCATGCTGTTTCGCGATGCAGACGGCGCGCCCCGCGCTCTGCATGACGCCTGGCCCCACCGTTTCGCGCCCCTGAGCCGCGGAAGGATCAGTGACGGCACGATCACATGCGGTTATCACGGTCTGGAGTTCGCGGCAGACGGTCAGTGCATCCGCAATCCGCACGGCAATGCGGCCCGCACGGCGTTCCGCACCGAGGAGCGCGACGGCGAAGTCCATGCAAAATTGACGTTCGCGGCGAGCCGATCACGGGCTTGTTCTAGCTTCCATGGGACGGCAGCCCGAACGCGGTCGGCAACCTTATCGCCTATATGAGCAGGCGGGCGCCTTCCAATCTCTTTCTCCAGACCGGCATGAGCCTTTCTGACGAAATTGGAGAGGGTGATCCCCGTATCCCCGTGGTTCACCTGCTCACCCCTGAAACCGAGGACAGCACGCATTATTTCTGGGCCGCGGGTGGCAACTGCCGGCACGGTGACGAGCAGATTTCGAAGATGCTGTACTTCAGCACGCAGCAGTCGTTCGAGCAGGAGGATGAGCCGGTTCTGGCTCCTCGCTGATGCGAGGAGCCAGCCAACCTTCAAATTTCTGTGCCTTCTGCCAAACTCAGGGCGCCCTCCAAATCTACGCCAAGATATCTGACCGTGCTTTGGATCTTCGTATTTCCAAGCAAAATTTCGACCGCACGAAGCTTTCCCGTCGCTGTGTAAATGATCGACGCCTTCGTCCGCCTCAAAGAGTGCGTGCCATAGTCCTCGCTTGGCAAACCGATGCCCGTTACCCATTCATCCGCTAGGCGAGCGTACTGGCGGGTGTTCATATGGGTCGAATGATCGGTTCGGCTCGGGAAGGCATAATCCTCCAGGGAGCCTTCCCTCAATTCCAGCCATCGGAGCAGGCTGGCGCGAGCATCGTCCTTCAGTTCAAACTGAACCGGCCGCCCGGTCTTTTGCTGGACGACGATCGCCCGCATCCGAATTTTACGGTCACAAACGATATCGCTGATTTTGATCTTCGCCAGGTCACAGCCGCGCAGTTTGCTGTCGATGGCAAGATCGAAAAGAGCGCAATCCCGCGTCCGTCCATGCTGATCAAGAAAGAAGCGGATCGCTCAGATCTGGCGGGGTTTGAGCGCTCGCTTTGCACCAACCTTGCGCCCAGCGTTCCACGACACTCGCTCGCGTGCGGCAGGATCAAATTCTGATAATCCCATGACACTTCTCCTTGGGCCACGATGGCCCGGAAGAAGAACGCTTAAGGGGAGATCGACCCTTCCAAGCCGTTCAGTGCCCAATTTTCGATCTCGAAGTGCAGACCGTCCGGTTACAGCAGTTCGGCTAGTGACGTTTTTGGCAGCCTGGGCGGTTCAGTCTATGCTGGCAACGGAGCGCGAGACACCTGTTGCCAGCATGCCGAGCCCAGATTTACTCGTCGCGCTTCCAGCCGACCGCCGCCATCATGATGTCAAACAGACGGGTGTTGGGCAGGAAGCCGCGTACTTTGTCGGCGCCGGGGCCGGAGGCAGCAGCGATGACTTCCTCGCCGGTATGGCCGTCCTGCACGCTGATGACCTTGTTGGTCGTCGCCGTAACATCGGGCTTGGCCGCTTCGGCAGCGAACTGTTCCGCAAGGGGCGCGCCACGATTGCCGCCACCCATACGCAGGCCGAAACTATGGTCGGCGGTGAACAAGATGAGCGTATCCTTGCCCGCAATGGCGCTAACGCGGCGGATCATCTCGTCCATTTCGATCACATGCTGCAATCCCTTGGTCGGATTATCGGTGTGCATGTCCCATTCGACCATCAGGAAATAGCCCTTGGGATTGCGCGCCAACTGGGCGATCGTAGCCTCCACCGCAGGCAGCGGCGCATAGTCGCTGTCGCGCAGGATGGCGGCACGGCCGGCCTGCTTCACCAGCGCAGGGTCTTCGCCGAACTGATAGCCGGCTTTGGCGAAAGCCTGCTCCGCCGAAGTCTGGCGGCTGGCGAAGGAAGCGATCGCGTCCGCCCGGCCCTTGCCAATCAGAATATCAACGCCATTGCCGAAGCGGGGTGCCAGCATCTGCCGGAAAATCTCGTCCTTGTCCTTGCGCGATGCGACATGGGCGTAGGTGGCGGCCGGGGTCGCGTCCCAGATCTTCATATTGGTCACGACGCCGGTAGAAAGTCCGCGCTGTTCGGCATATTCAAGGAAACTCTTCAATGGCCGCACCGCATTGCCCGCGCCGGTCGGCACGGCGGACACCATGGAGTTGTTGGTCTTGTGACCGGTCATGATCGCGGTCATGCCTGCGCCCGAATCCGTTACCCAGCGATTGAGCGAAGATGTGTCGGACAGACCGATATTGGGCATGGATTGAATGAAAAGCGACTGCGGCTTGTCATGCGCCAGGATGCCGGCGGCATTGACGGTCGACAGGCCGCCGGCATCGCCCAGAAAGACGATGACGTTGCGGGCTTCCTGCGCCTGTACGACGTCGGCGGTCAGGCCGACAAGTGCTGCGGCGGCCAGCGCCAGGGCGCGGAGGGAGTGACGATAAGGCATGAGGGATCAATCCTTGCTGTTGAAATTATTGGAATGAGAAAGCGGCAGGATGAGGGTAGCGCGCAGACCCGGATGATTGTCCGCCAGCAGGAAATCGCCGCCATGCAGTGATGCCACCGCCTTGGCGAGCGTCAGGCCAAGGCCGCTGCCTGGCGTACTTCTCGCGCCATCGAGCCGGCCGAACTTGCGCAGCGCCTCGCCATGGCGGTCAGTGGGGATGCCCAACGCGCGATCCGCGACGCTCAGATGCACCGCCGTACCAACGATATGGACCGCCAGCTTTATCTGCCCGCCCCGTGCGCCATATTTGAGTGCATTGTCGATCAGATTGGCCAAGGCCCGCGCCACAAGCGCATGATTGCCGTGCAGTTGGAGCGGGACCGGGCAATCCAGCACGATCTGCACACCGCTGGCGGTCGCGAGCGGCTGATAGATTTCAGCGAGGTCGCGGACGATGGCGCCAAGATCGAAGAGTTGGAAATTACCGCGCCCGACGCCGGCTTCGGCCCGGCTGATCTCCAGCGCGCCTTCGAGGATGTGGAGAACACGCGCCACTTCCTGCCCGATCGTCTCGAACCGGGCCTGCTGATCCATGCCAGGCGGTTCGGCCAGCGCCTGCGCCACCTGAATATGGATGCGCATCAAGGGCGATCGCAGGTCATGCGCGACCGCATCGGTCAGGGTGCGATGCTCCTCGACCAGTGCTTCGATCCGGTCGAGCATCGCGTTAAGCGAGATTTTGAGCCGATCGACCGGATCATCGCTGCAGTCGCTCTGCGCGCGGCGACTGAGGTCGCCGGCGCCCACTTGCTCACCAATGCTACCGATCGCCTGCACCATCCGGTTCATCTCGCGCACGCTGACGAAACTGCCGAGCAAGCCGATCGGAATGGCCAAAGCAAAAGCAGCAAGCAGCGCCAGCAGGATCGCCCAGTGCATATCGGCGCGATTGTCGAGCAATCCGCCCAGCAACAGTCTGTGGCCAGACGGGAAAACAGTGGTGCGGACCAGAAATTCCTCACCACGATCCGCACCCTCACGATGCAGCGTCGCGGGTGTCCAGTTCTTCGGGGCGGCGATGCTCTGCGGCCAGACAAGCAGGTTGCCGGCCAACCTCCGCCCCTGCGCATCGACCAGCAGGATCGCCGTCTGGTCCCGGTGCGCCCGCGCCGCGCGGCTCGCGACTTCGGCTGTCAGGCGGGTCGGCCCGCCGCCATCATATTGTTTTTCTAGGTTGCTCTGGCGAAATTCCAGCGGTCGGGTGAAGTCGGCCAGCAAAATGCCGTCGATCTGATAATAGACGTAGAGCAGGATCGGCAGGATGCAGGTCAGGCTGAGCACCAGATGCAACAGCACGAACCGGCCCGACGTTGACCGCCACGGCAACAGCCGCCAGCTCCGCCGCCCTCCGGTCATGGCCGCACGCTTCCCGGCAAGCCCAGCCGGTAGCCGACGCCGCGTACCGTCTGCAGCAGTGGCGCCTGAGATGGCCGGTCGATCTCCTTGCGCAAATTGCTGACATAGACGTCGATCACATTGGTGCCGGGATCGAAATCATAGTTCCACACCTTCTGGAAGATCATCAGCCGGGTGACGACCTGTCCCTGATGGCGCATCAGAAATTCGAGCAACTGCACGGCGCGCGGCTGCAACAGCAACGGCTGACCCGCCCGCTCCGCTGTACCGGTGCGCACATCCAGCACAAGATCCGCGCAGCAAAGCCGGGCCGACGCGGGCGATGCGGAACGGCGGCGATGCAACACCTCCAGCCGCGCCAGCAATTCCGACATGGCAAAGGGTTTCACGAGATAATCGTCCGACCCGGCACGCAACCCGCGCACCCGTTCGTCGGTTGCCCCAATCGCGGACAGAATGATGACTGGCGTGTCGTTCCCTTCCGACCGCAACGTCTCCAGCAGACTCAACCCGTCCAGTAGCGGAAGCATCCGATCGAGGATGATCGCGTCGAACCTTCCGCCGCGCGCCATCGTCAAACCCTGCTCGCCATCGGCGGCCACCTCCGCGCCATGGCCCTCTTCCTCCAGCCCAGCGCGGATGAAGGCGGCGGTGGCCGGATCATCCTCTATGATAAGTATCTGTCTGTGCATGTCGCGATCTTCGGGAAAAGCCGAAGGGGTGCCGCCCATGACGGACGGCGCCCCTTCCCGTTCGATCAGAAGTTCAGGCGCACGCCGGCCAGATAGCGGCGGCCGAACGTCTCATGTTCGATCTGGCGCTGCATGCTGCCCTGATAGCGGATGCCCGGCTCATTCGTCAGATTATTGGCATCGACATAGAGCTGCACGGCGGGGCTGATCGAATAACGCAACGAGAAGTCGAGACGCGCCACGTCGGCCCAATAGGTGTCGCCCAATATGTCGCCCGAACCGATCGAGTCCAGATAGGCCTTTTGCCACTGATAGCTGACCCGTGCCGAAAAGCCGTAACGCTCGTAATAGCCGGTGACATTGTAGATCAGCGGCGAGGAACCGGGCAGGTCGGTGGTGCGGCCATCGGGTGTGGTTGCCTTGGAGTCGTTCAGGGTCAGATTGGCCTGAAGGCCGAAGCCCTGCGCCCAATCTGGCAGACCGATCGACCGGGCCACGCCTTCCAGCGGCTGGGAGAAGGAGAATTCGATGCCCTTGATATGGCCCCCGCCGCCGTTGGCGATCGTCGAATAGCGATAGTCGGACCGGTCGATACCGTCGGAGTTGAGCGCGTCCGACCCGAAGGCAGACAGTTCCACATCATAAAGAATGTCGCTGAGCTTCTTGTAATAGACGCCCGCCGAGAAGAAGCCACGCGAAGGCATATACCATTCGAAATAGAGGTCGACGCCCTTCGCCCGTTCCGGCCGCGCATTCGGGTTGCCGCCCGAAACCATCTGTTCGACATCATCGAAGGAGAAGTTAGGGCGCAGTTCGTCATAGTCCGGGCGCGCCGCACCGGTGTTACCCGACAACCGCAGCTTCATGTCGCGGTTGATATCCCAGTTCAGGTGGATGCTGGGATAGACGGAGGTGAAATTGCTCGACACATGGGTCGGGACATAGGCGTCGTCGATCATCGACATGGCCGAACCCGTATTTTTCACCCGTTCGACGCGGGCACCATAAACGATGTTGCCCCAGTCGAAATAGGTGGTGCCCATCAGATATCCGGCCATCACCTCTTCGGTCACGCGATAGTTGTTTTCCTCGCTGGCGCCCGCCTGCACCTGTGCCGCGCCAGCCGCGACATAGCTGTCGAACAGCGCTTCGCCGAGGTCGCTGGAGAAATATTTGAAACCATAGCCGAGCGGCAGATCGCCCTTATAGGGTGTGTCGATGCTGATGTCGGCCTGGGTCGGATTGGAGAGGCCAGCCGCCGCCAGCGTGGCGGGCGTCACTTCCAGCACTGTGCGGCGCGACGTCTTGGTACGACGGTCATATTCGCCGCCGACCTGGAATACCGTTTCCGCGCCGAACAGCGAGGCGTCATGCTCGATGTCCATTTTCGCGGTGTAGGCGTTGGTCCGGTCGAGCTGGCGATTGCGCGTCATCGACAGGAAATTGAGTTCGGTCGGCGAGATATAGGGCCGCGCCGCGCCGGCGCTGTAGGTGCCGTCCGCATTCTTCACCGTATCATAGAGCTGCACCTTCGCCAGGTCGGGATTGGTGAAGTCATAGACGAGCGTCGGACGTTTGGTAAAATCGCTGGGGCTGCCCCAGGACGAACCGAAGGGCGGCTTGCTGCGATTATCGGCCTGCGTGTAGTTGAGGCGCCACTTCACCTTCCAGGTGTCGAGATCATGCTCGCCGCCCAGCGTGTTGGTGAAGATGCTCTGACGCGACGAATTGCTGTTCAGCGTGCTTTCGATCTCCGCGCCATAGAGCGTACCTTGCGTCGGCGTGTTGCCGGTGCGGATATCGGCATAGCCGGTGGTCGTGCCGACCAAGCTGGAACCGGTCTTCTTCGCGTCCTGATCCAGGTCGAACACCCAGGCATTGCGCAGTTCGTCGTCGCGGAACTGGCTGTAGATGGAGCTGAGGAAAATCTGGTGCGCGCTGTTCGGGCGCCATTCCAGACGACCGGAGAAGGAAGTGTTGCTGCGCGTCAGGCGATACAGCTTGTTCTGGGTCTTGCTGTTCCAGATGCGGTTTTCGCCGCCTTCCTCCTGGTCTTCCGACGAGACTTCCCAGCTATTCTCGAAATTGTCCGTCACCATGTCACGCTCGTAACGCGAGGCGCCGATCAGGATGCCGATCGTGTCGTTGGCGAAACGGTCGGAAATGAAGCCGCCGACATTATACTGCTTGCCTTGACCCAGGTCATTATAGCCATAACCGCCGTCCAGCGCCGCCTTGAATCCGGGATAGTCGAACGGGCTGCGGGTCACGATATTGATGTTGCCGGCCACGGTTTCGCCCGGCATGTCGGCGGTCACCGCCTTTTTGATAACGGTCTGGCTGGCGATGGACGAAGGGATGGTGTCGAACCGGGTTTCCCGGCCCGCCGGGCTGATGACGTTGACGCCATCGAAAGCCAGCGTGGTCCAACTCGCCGGCGACCCGCGCAGGCTGATATAGCGTTCCTGCCCTTGGTCGCGGCCAACGCTGACGCCGGGCAGGCGGCTGACGGCCGCGGCGATATTCTGGTCGGGGAAGCGGCCAGCGCTGTCGGCGGCGATCACGTCGATCAGCGAGGTCGATGCGCGTTTCAGCTGGATCGCGGCCTCTTCGGACTCGGCGATCGGGCGGCTGCCGCTGACGACGATCTCGCCCGATGACACCACCGCGCTCGGTGCCAGCATCAGTTTGATTTCGGCTGTGGCGCCGGCGGTGACGGCGACCGTTTCATGCCCGGTTTCAAAGCCGAAATAGCTGATGCTAAGCTGCTGCGATCCGGCAGGGACACGGCGCAGAACGAAACGGCCATCGCTGTCGGTCACGCCGACGATGTCCGATCCGTCGACGCGCACCTCGGCGCCGCGCAGGAAATTGCCCGACGAATTGGTCACGATGCCACTGATGCGACCGTCGCCCTGACCGGCTTCCTGTGCGTAAGCCGGTGTAGCGATTGCGACAGTGCTGACAGCCATCGCCATCATCGCCGCGCGCATCAGAAGACGATGCTTGGAAATACGAATAGAAGACATGATGCACACCCCCGTTCGCGACATGATAGAATGTCACGTTCTCAAAATAATTCTTGATTTCAACTGAGCGAATATTCGCGCTTGTCCTGCCGATTTCTGCAAATCGACGTCAGCGATGAAATCAACCCGATTGCTCTTTTTTGCTTACGGGGGGCACTAGGAGCGGCGATTTACGGTTATATTACAGATGGGAACATTAGGAAAAATTTAGAATTGATGGCCAGTTTCACGAGAAACTGTGACCTCGACGGTGTGCAACCGACCCGTCCTTGCCAAAAACTGAACCGCCCGGGTTTGCCGGATGCTCCAGTGCCCAGAAGGAGATTTGATAGGCCCTGACCCTGGATTATGCCGATACAGCCCCGCTTTCAGGCATAAAATGCCTAACTGCATGGTGTCGCCCTCTTTTCCCTTGATGGGCTTGTCGCGCCCTTGCTTGCGCGATACTCATGGCATGATGGCACTGTTCCATGCATCATCGCGCGCGATTCCAGCGCTTAAAATGCGGAGGCGTCTGACGGCGCTTTGCGGCATTTTGGCGTTGTTCAGCATGGTGACGCTGGCAACCTGGCATGACGCATTGCCGCATATGGACGATGTCGAACATGCGCATGCGACCGGACTCGACCACCATGTACGGGCATCAGGCCACCATCATGAACATGCCAGCGGCCATCATAGTCATGATGACGAAGATGATGATGCAGGCAGTAGTGACATCGTGCATGTGGCGGCGCATGCCGTCGTGCAGGGCGTTGATGTGCCGGCACAGCCCGTGGTGGGCATGACCCAGTTTGCGGCAGTCAATCTTTGGGACATGGCGCCGGCCAAACACATCGACTCCGTCAAGCCGGATTCCCTTTTGAGGCCCCCCCGCGCCTGATCGTCCGTGGCGCGCTTTTGCGCGTCCTGGCGATCTTGAGCGACAAGGGGAATTTGGATGACAGCCTTTCATGGCTGGGCGCCGCGCGTTGCGGTGTCCGGCATGGTGCTGGCGACCTGCCTGCTGGCAGGTGTCGCACCGGTGCGCGCGCAGATTGCGCCGCCCTTCGCGCAGCTTTTCCGCGAGACGGAACATGCGCCAAGACGGGTCGAATTGCAGGCGGAGGCCGATAGGGCAGCGGGGCTGGCGCAGCAGGCGCATGCGCGGCCGAACCCGACCGTCAGCCTGATGACGGAAAATGTGGCCGGCGATCGCCCCTATGACGGCTTTGGCCGGTCGGAAAACACGTTCCAGGTCAATCAGCCGATCGAACTGGGCGGCAAGCGATCCGCGCGCATTGCCGCGGGGGAAGCCGGTGTCGAGGCAGCGCAGGCCAGAACGCGGGAGGGCCGACTGACCTTCGCCTATGATCTGGCGCGGGCCTATGCGGCAGCGGAAATCGCGGACCGCCGCATCGATCTGGCGCAGGACGAGGTCGAGGAAGCCGAAGCCGACCTGAAAGCCGCGCACGCGCTGGTTCAGGCGGGCAAGGAAGCACGTTTGCGCAGCCTCCAGGCCGAAACCGAAGCCAATGCCATGCGCGCCATGCTGGATACGGCCAAGGCAGACCGTGTGGGCGCCTATGCGCGGCTCTCCGCCTTGTCGGGCCAGCCAACCGCCTTCACAGGGCTGGCGGAGCCTTTGCTCGCTCGGCTGGAAGCACGACCGGGCTATGGCCCGATCGATCCGCAATCCAGCGCGCCTTTCCTGACTGCCAAGGCCGACAGCGAAGCCGCGCGGCATCGCGTCACCCTCGCCCAGCGTCAGGCGGTTCCCGACCTCACCGTCTCCGTGGGCCTGCGGCGCCTGGAAATCGACAATGCCAATGCGCTGATCGCGGGCATCAGCCTGCCCTTCCCGCTGTTCGATCGCAATCGCGGGAATATCGATGCGGCGCAGGCCGACCTGCGCGGGGCAGAAGCGCGCAAGGCCGCGCTGCTGCTGGAGACGGAAGCGGAGATCAGGGCATCACTGGCGCTGAACGAGGCGGCGGATGCGCGGGCCATTGCGGCGGATCGCACGCTCAGGACGGCCGAGGAAAGCTACCGGCTGGCCCGGATCGCCTATGAAGCGGGCAAGTCCCCGCTGATCGAATTGCTGGCCGCACGCCACGGACTTGGCACGGCACGGGGCGTCGTCCTCGATGCCGCAGCCGCCCGCTTCGACGCGCGCGCGCGTCTGGCCCGCCTGTCGGGCCGCACCATTACGGGGGAAGAGATTCAATGACATCGGATAACAAGCTATATGCCGGGGCCGCTGTCGGCCTCATCCTCGCAGCCCTTGCGGGTTTCGGCGTGGCGCGCATGACGGCGCCTGCTGCCCCTGTCGAGGCAAGCGCGGAAGAAGCAGCCGCGCCCGTTGGCGATGAAATCGAGATCAACGCGGACGGCATCAAATCTTCCGCGATCACGGTCGCGTCGGCGTCTGGCAGCAGCCTGGACGGCATCATATTGGCCAGCGCCACGGTGGAAGCAACACCCGACGCGGAAGCGGTGCTGACGGCACGGGCGCCCGGCACGGTGACGCGCATCTTCAAGCGGATTGGCGATGCCGTCAGTGCCGGGGAAACCATCGCGCTGGTCGAAAGCCGCGATGCATCCATGATTGCCGCCGATCGTGGTGCTGCGGCCGCGCGGGCGACGCTCGCCGCAAGGCAACTGGCGCGGGAGAAGGGGCTGCTGGCGCAGGGCGTGTCCGCCCGCGCCGACTATGAAACTGCGCAGGCCAATCTGGCCGTTGCACAGGCCGAGGCGCGGCAGGCGGATGCCGCCGCCCGCGCCGCTCGCGTCACAGGCGATGGCCGTTCGGTTGCCGTGACCAGCGCCGTATCGGGACGGATCACCGCCGCTCCCGCCAGCCTTGGCGCCTATGTGCAGGCCGAAACCGAACTGTTTCGCGTTGCTGACCCACGCCGCACCCAGATCGAAGCCAGCGTGCCCGCTGGCGACGCCGGCCGGGTGAAGGCTGGCGATCGGGTGGAACTGACCACCCATGACGGACAGGTGCTGGAAGGGCGTGTTCGGTCCACGACCGGGGTCGTGGATGTGACGACCCGGCAGGCCACCATCATCATAGCGCCCGAAAGCGGCGGTAGCGTCATCGCACCGGGCCAGATGGTGCAGGCCCGCATCTTCGCCAGCGGCGGCAGCAAAAGCGCGAGCGGCGTGACCGTTCCGCAGGATGCCGTGCAAACCGTCGGCGACCGGACGGTGGTGTTCGTGCGCACGCCCAAAGGCTTCAAGGCGCAGACCATCCAGGTCGCCAGCCGCAGCGGCGGCATGGTCGCCATCGCATCAGGCCTGAAGGCAGGCCAGTCGATCGCCACCACCAACGCCTTCCTGCTGAAGGCGGAGTTGGAGAAGGAGTCGGCGGAATGATCGGTCGCATCCTTGGACTATCCGTCCGAATGCGATGGCTGGTGGCGTTTGTAACGCTGCTGGTCGTCGCCTTTGGCGGTTGGCAGATCACAAAATTGCCAATCGACGCGGTGCCCGACGTCACCAACCGGCAGGTGCAGATCAGCACCTTCGCACCGACCCTGGGGCCGGTCGACATCGAAAAGCAGGTCACTTTCCCGGTGGAAACGGCGCTGGCCGGTATTCCCGGACTGGAAATGACCCGGTCCTTTTCCCGCAACGGCTTCAGTCAGGTGACGGCGGTCTTCACCGACAGCACCGACGTCTATTTCGCGCGGCAACAGGTGACGGAGCGGCTGGCGCAGGCAAAGGATAGCCTGCCCGCCGGTATCCAGCCCAATCTGGCGCCGCTCAGCACCGGCCTTGGCGAAATCTTCTTCTATTCCGTCGCTTTCCGTCACCCCGACGGCAAGGGCGGGAAAGTCGCGGACGGCAAACCCGGCTGGCAGTCGGACGGCAGTTATCTTACGCCAGAGGGCGAGCGACTGACGACCGAACTGGCGAAGGCCGCCTATCTGCGCACGGTCCAGGACTGGGTCATCCGCCCCCAGATGCGCAATGTTCTGGGCGTGGCGGGAGTCGATTCCAACGGCGGCTATGTGAAGCAATATCTGGTCGAGCCGAAGCTGAACGCGCTCGCCGCCTATGGCCTGTCGATCACCGAACTGGCGGATGCGCTGGAGCGGGCGAACCTGTCGGCCGGATCGAATTATGTGCGCCGGGCCGGGGAAAGTTTCCTTGTTCGCGCCGACGCGCGGCTGAAGTCGATCGAGGATATTCAGGATGCGGTCGTCGCCACCCGCGCAGGCGTGCCGGTGCACGTTCGCGACGTCGGCGATGTCGTCATTGGCGGCGCGGTCCGTACCGGGTCGGGTAGCCGCATGGGGTCCGAAGCGGTCATTTCCACGATCCTGATGCTGGTGGGCGAAAACAGCCGCGTTGTCGCAACCCGCGTCGCGGATCGACTGGTCGAGATCAACAAATCGCTGCCGCCGGATGTCTTTGCCGAACCGGTCTATAATCGGTCGAAGCTGGTCAACGCGACGATCGCCACGGTCGAGAAAAACCTGATCGAAGGCGCGTTGCTCGTCATCGTCATACTGTTCCTGCTGCTCGGCAATATCCGTGCTGCACTCATCACCGCTGCGGTGATCCCGATCACCATGTTGATGACGGCGTCCGGCATGAACGGCCTTGGCGTATCGGGCAATCTGATGAGCCTTGGCGCATTGGATTTCGGCCTGATCGTCGATGGCGCAGTCATCATCGTGGAAAATACGCTGCGGCGCCTTGCCGAGCGGCAGGAACATGAAGGCCGTTTGCTGACGCTGGATGAGCGGCTGCATGAAACCATCGACGCGGCGAAGGAAATGGTACGACCGACCGTCTTTGGCCAGCTCATCATCTTCCTCGTCTTCGTGCCGCTGCTGACGTTCCAGGGGGTTGAGGGCAAGACCTTCTCCCCCATGGCGACCACGCTGATGCTGGCGCTGGCATCGGCCTTCATCCTGTCGATCACCTTCGTGCCGGCAATGATCGCCATCGTCGTCACAGGCAGGGTCAGCGAAACGGAAGTGAAGCCGATCCGCTGGTTCAAGGCCAAATATGCGCCGCTGCTGAACAAGGCGGTAGCCCGTCCTCTGCCCTTCATCGCGGCGGGCGCCGGCGTGTTCGTCGCGTCCGTCTTCGCTTTCGGGCTTCTGGGTGAAGAATTCATGCCCCAGCTGGATGAGAAGGACATCACGGTTACCAATTTCCGCGTGCCATCAGCCTCCATCGACCAGTCGACCCAGATGCAGCTTCAGATCGAGGATGCGCTCAAGACGCTGCCGGAAGTGGAACTGGTCTTTTCAAAGAACGGCAATGCCGATCTCGGCACCGATCCGATGCCGCCAAATTCGTCCGACACCTATGTCATTCCCAAGCCGGAAAGCGAATGGCCTGCGGACGTCACATCCAAGGAGGATATTCTTCGCCGCATTGAGGAACGGATGAAGCCGTTGATCGGCAATCGCACCGAAATTCAGCAGCCGATCCAGATGCGCTTCAACGAACTGATCGCCGGGGTGCGCGCCGACGTGGCGGTGAAGCTCTATGGCGACGACCTCGACGTGATGAGCGATCAGGCCCGCAAGATCGCCGGCGTTCTGCGGAAAATTCCGGGCGCTGGCGATGTGAGTGCGGAGCAGACCGATGGCGCCCCGACCTTCGACGTGAAGATCGATCGGCCGGCGGCCGCGCGGTATGGCCTGTCTGTCGAAGAGGTAGCCAACACCGTTTCCGCGGCATTGGGCGGTCGCGAAGCCGGGCTGCTGTTCGAGGGCGATCGTCGCTTTTCGGTCGTCGTTCGCCTGCCGGATGCGCAGCGCGATGATCTGGAAACGCTGGGGTCCATCCCCGTCATGCTGCCTGCCGCCGATGGGCAGGTGGCGCGGTCCATCCCGCTGCGGGAAGTGGCGCGGTTCAGCTACACACAGGGCCTGAACCAGATCAGCCGCGAAAATGGCAAGCGGATGGTCGTCGTTCAGGTCAATGTGCGCGGCCGCGATCTGGGCGGTTTCGTCGAGGAAGCGCAGCGGGAAATCGGCAGGATGCCGTTGCCGGCGGGCATGTATACCGAATGGGGCGGCACGTTCGAAAGCCTGCAATCAGCGCGACTGCGCCTGTTGCTGGTCGTGCCGATCTGCTTCGTGGCCATCTATGCCCTGCTCACCATGGCGCTGGGCGGCTTCATGCCGGCGGCGATCGTGTTCAGCGCGGTGCCGATGGCACTGGCCGGCGGCGTTTTTGCACTTTTGCTGCGCGGCATTCCTTTCTCGATCACGGCGGCGGTGGGCTTCATCGCCCTGTCCGGCGTCGCGGTTCTGAACGGCCTCGTCATGATGAGCGCGATCGCCAAGCATCGTGCAGATGGTGCGGACCATGATGCCGCGATCATCGATGGCGCCATGGAACGGGTGCGTCCGGTGCTGATGACAGCATTGGTTGCCAGCCTTGGTTTCGTACCGATGGCGCTGGCAACCGGCACCGGTGCGGAGGTTCAACGGCCGCTCGCGACCGTGGTGATCGGCGGCCTCATCACCTCGACTGCGCTCACTTTGCTAGTGCTTCCGGCCGTTACCGCATGGCTTGGAAGATGGCGTGAAGAAAGGAGGTTGGCGGCCGACGGGCAAGCGGTCGAAGCCTGAAACATGCGGGGATCGGTGCCTTTCAGGCCGGTGATTCCCGCAGTCAACCGGCGGATTCGGGCCAAGTCGAAAGCATGGGATAAGATAGGGCATCGAGTGAATATTCGGCAGAATCTATCGCTTGGTGAAACAGAAATGAAATCCTGTGTCATGCCGACCCGATACGCCTGTTGTCATTGGAAAGAGACATCACGCCGGACGCGGCATTCTAAGGTCATTTCCAGCGGATAGCCGACGGAAACGGTATCGGCGTCCGATATCTGAATGATGACGATGTTGCGGTGATGACCCTGCAAAGGAGGGCGCTTGCCCTGCGCATCCACCGCAACCACGGCATAAAATTTCGTGCATAAAATGATGGAAGGGAAGCATTTATGAAGTTGGTTCGACTGCTATCCGCAGGTGTCGGTGTGAGCGTCATGCTCGCGGCGGCCGCTCCGCTCAGCGCCCATGGCATCTGGTTCGCCCAGCGCGCGCGCCAATTGGCCCTGATCTACGGCGTGGGCGCCGACGATCTGGACGCCGTCAAGCGTCTGCCGCTGGTCAAATCCGTCGCGGGCTTCGACAGCGACTGGGCACCGGTGACCGTCACTTTGCGCGAAGCTGGGGCCATCCCGGTGGTCGACAGCGATGAGCCGATCGCCGCTGTCGCCGCGATCATGGACTATGGCTACTGGAGCAAGACGCCGGACGGCGAATGGCACAATAAGGGCCGCGACGAAGTGCCCAACGCCACACTGGCCGAGCATAATTTCAAATATGCCGTCCATCTGACGCAGGTGCCGACCAAGCCGGTTCCGCTGATCGAGGGTCACACGCTCCAGTTGGTGCCCGCCGACCTCAACATCCCGCAGAAGATGGGCGAGCCAATGAAGGTGCGCGTCTATTACAAGGGCAAGCCGGTCGAGGGCGCGACCGTGATGCAGGATTATGTGAACGATCCGGACGAAGCGGCCCCTGCCAAGACCGGACCCGACGGCACCACCACCATCAAGCTGCGCAACCAGGGCATCAACGTGCTGATGGCCATCTATGTCGGTCAGACCACCGACAAGAAGGTCGATCATGAGGAATATCGCGCCTCGCTGTCCTTCGTGATCCCGCACCTGCCCGAATAAGTCCTTCGACCAATCCATTGGAGATACGCATCATGAAAATCGACCTTTTCCGCACCGGCCTTGCTGCTCTCGCGCTCGCTGCCCTGCCCGCCACCGCCTTTGCCCATGGCAGCATGAAGCCGCAGCATGGCGGCATGGTGCAGATGTCCGGCGAAACCATGATCGAACTGGTGTCCGGCCCTAAAGGCGTGGACGTCTACCTCAGCGAAGAAGATGAGCCGGTCGCGGCCGCTGGCTACACCGCCAAGCTGACCCAGACCGCTGCTGGCAAGAAGACCGACGCCGCGCTCAAGGCCGCTGGCGGCAACAAGCTGACCGCCGCCGGGTTCAAGGCGACCAAGGGCGCCAAGCTGGTCGTCGCGCTGGTCGACAAGAGCGGCGCGAAAATCTTCGCGACCTTCCAGGCCAAGTAAGGCGCAAGGGCATGCACAGCGCGTTTCCGTCTCCGCTCCAATCCCAGAATATGCGGCGGATCGCGCTGCTGCTCTTGGGCTTGGCCTTTGCGTTCATGAGCAGCGCGCTCTGGGCGCATGGCGTCAACGAGAATGACAAGGCCTTCATCGAAGGCGCATCCGGCGTCAACATCATCCCCTACATGTATCTGGGAGCCAAGCATATGGTCACCGGGTACGACCATCTGCTGTTCCTCGCCGGCGTCATCTTCTTCCTCTATCGGCTGAAGGATGTCGGCGCCTATGTGACGCTGTTCGCCATCGGCCACAGCACCACGCTGTTGCTGGGCGTGCTGCTCGACATCCGCGCCAACCCGTTCATCATCGACGCCATCATCGGCCTGTCGGTGGTGTACAAGGCGATCGACAATCTGGACGGGTTCAAGACCTGGTTCGGCGTATCGCCCAATCCCAAGGCGGCGGTGCTGATCTTCGGCTTCTTCCACGGCTTTGGCCTGGCCACCAAGATTCAGGAACTGACGCTGGCGAAGGACGGGCTGATCCCCAACCTCATCAGCTTCAACATCGGCGTCGAGATGGGTCAGTTCATGGCGCTGACCATCATCCTGCTGCTGATGAACATCTGGCGCCTGTCCGACAGCTTTCGCCGTAGCGCCATCCTCGCCAATGCCGCGCTCATGACCGCCGGCTTCGTCCTCATCGGCTTCCAGTTGGCCGGCTATTTCACCCAGGGTGCCTGACATGAACACGCAGACCATTTCCTCGCTTCCGACCTCGATCAAGGTTTCGCCCTCTGCGCTCGCCAAGGCGACGGGCGGGGCCGCGATCGCCGCCGTTGCGATCCTGACCTTCTTCGTCCTGCCTGCCGAATATGGCATCGATCCGACGGGCGTCGGCACGGCACTGGGCCTTAACGGCATGGTTGCAGGCGAAGCGGCGGAGGAAGCGCCCGCTGCGGCGGCTCCGGCCACGGCTGGTGCCATCGCGACGCCGACCAAGGAGAGCATCGCAAAGACGACGCCCTGGCGTCAGGATGACATGACGATCACCCTGCCCCCGCACAGCGGACAGGAAGTGAAGGCGCATATGCAGACCGGCGACAGCTTCATCTTCGAATGGAAGTCCACCGCTCCGGTCAAGGCGGAGATGCACGGCGAAGTCGAACATGCGACCGACGGCGCCTTCACTGATTACTGGAAGGAAAAGGAAATCAGCGGCGGCCAGGGCGATTTCACCGCCCCCTTCGCCGGCATCCATGGCTGGTATTTCCGCAACAAGGGCGACACGCCCATCACCGTCACCGTGAAGACGGTCGGCTTCTACAAGGATCTCTATCAGCCAAAGCCTGAATGAAAGAAACGGCCTAAATAAAGAAACGGAAGACAGGGTCATGAACAGCATCGCGGGGCAGCCGCCCTCCATCGGCCTACGGGCCTCATCCTCTCCCATCGAAGCGGCGAAGGCACGCACGCGATTGATCGCGATCGACGCGCTGCGTGGCCTCGTCATGCTGTTCATGCTGGTCGATCATGTGCGCGAAACATGGTTCCTGCATTTGCAGGTCACCGATCCGGTCGATGCCCATACGACCGATCCCGGCTTGTTCTTCACGCGCCTGCTTTCCACTTTCTGCGCACCGACCTTCGTGGCGCTGACGGGCCTGTCCGCCTGGCTCTACGGCCAGTCGCACACGAAGGGACAGGTGTCGGAATTTCTGCTGAAGCGCGGGCTGTTCCTGATCTTCCTGGAATTCACCATTGTCTGCTACGCTTGGCCGACACAGGCGAATGTCTTCCCACCGCCGACGATCTGGTTTCAGGTGATTTACACGATCGGCATCAGCATGATCGCACTGGCGGGCCTGCTGCACCTGCCGCGCCCGGCGCAATTCGCGCTCGGCCTGGCTATCGTCTGCCTGCACAATCTGCTCGATCCGATCCGCCTGACGCCGGATTCACCCTTCTTCATTCCCTGGGCGATGCTGCATCAGCGCGACAAGTTCGAGATGGCGGGCATCGTCTTCAAGACGACCTATCCGGTGCTGCCATGGATCGGCGTCATCCTGCTGGGCTATGCCTGCGGCCCATGGTTCGCGCGCGGCACCGATCCAAAGCCGCGCATCAGGCGGCTGGCGATGCTGGGCCTTGGCCTGCTGATCGGCTTCGTCCTCATCCGCACGCTCAACATCTATGGCGACAAGCCATGGTTCATTGCCGAAACGCCGATCCGCACGGTGATGAGCTTTCTGGCCCTGACCAAATATCCGCCTTCGCTGCTTTTCCTGATGCTGACGGTGGGCACAGGCTGCCTGCTGCTGGCGCTGTGCGAGCGGTTCGAAAACAGCAAGGTCATGCCCACGCTCGCCATGCTGGGCGGCGCGCCGATGTTCTATTACATCCTGCACCTCTACACGCTCAAGCTGCTCTACAATATCGCAATGCTGCTCTACGGCCCAACCAAGGGCGAAGTGTTCGGGGTCGATCATCTGCGCTGGGTATGGATCTGGGTCTTCATCCTGATCCCGGTCCTCTATTTCCCGACCCGCTGGTTCGCGCGGCTGAAACAGCGCCGCAAGGACATATGGTGGCTTAAATATCTGTGACTTTCATGGGCCATCTTTCCCCGGAAGGATGGCCCATATGGGGTGCGCTGCCCGTGCATGCCAACTGGCAGGCACGGGCAAAGACACAGATGCCAGCGGTCCCGACCCCAATTACCCCTTGTTAGCGAACACCGCATAGCGCTCTCGCCATGCCGCCACTTCCGCGCGCAGATGCGCCGGCGGCGCGTCTCCCGACAGAACGAAGCGGGCGACATCATTGTCGGGATGCATCAGCATTTTCTTCGATCCGTCAGTGAACCATACCGGCACCAACCCATCGCAAAGCGTATCGAGAATGGTGCCTGCCATGCCATTGTCGATCGCCTCGCTGCCTGGGGTCATGCGGACTATGATCGAAACACCTTCGAAGCAGTTGCGCGGCTCCTGAACGAAGTCGAGCGATACCAATATACCGGACAGGTCAGGACGAGCCTCATCAGGCAGCCCCTCAACCCTGCGCCAGGCGCAAAACCATGTCCGGCAGATATGCGGGCGATCGGCATGAATGCTGCATCCGTGGGCAGCGAGGTGGACGCAGCGCGTGCCGGCCGGTTTCCGGATATCTGCCGTGTCGACCTTGAGTATGGTACAGCACATGGTGCATTCGCCGCAGGCCCGATCGGAGAGCACTGGCCCCAGCAGCACGGTTTCCAGATCAGTCTCGCTATGCATGCAAGATGGGGTGCCTTGGCCAGTTCGGGAATGCAAGAGTTGTGTCACGCTTGAAATTCAGCGATCAGCCTGCGTGCCACACGGCAGGTTCCGGGACATCAGACCGGAAAGTGCACGATAACGGCCAGCCCCGGAGACTGATCCCCGATCGTGACGCTTGCGCCCATCCGCGATGCGGCGGACTGGACGATGGCAAGGCCCAGCCCTGTCCCCTCCGCGCCCTGCGGTCCGGTGGCGCGGAAAAAGCGCTCGAACACCTTGTCCTGATATTCGGGCGCGATTCCCGGACCATCGTCGCTGACGGTGAGCCTGACATGGCCGGAATCACGCGACAGCGTCACCGTCACCGCGCCGCCCCGTCGATTATAGCGAATGCCGTTGTCGATCAGATTGGCGATGATTTCGAACACCAGGGTCCGGTGCGCCTGCACCAGATAGGTTTCGCCGTCCGCCGCATCGAGATTGAGTTCGACCTCGGCCTGGATCGCCTGATTGATGAGGCGGCCGATAACGGCGGTGCTGACCTCCTTCAGGTCGACGGCTTCGAGTGGCGGGGACACGCCCCCTTCCTCGGCTCGTGCCAGCGCCAGAAGCTGCGTTACCAGCCGTTCCAGTCGCTGCACCGCATCGGCAATCTCGTCCAGCGCCGCCGACGATCCGCGACGGGCCAGTTCGACCTGCACCTTCAGCACCGACAGCGGCGTGCGCATCTGGTGCGAGGCGTCGGCGGTAAAGCGGCGCATGCCTCCAGTCGCCGTGTCGAGCTGCGCCAGCATATGATCGAAGGCGGTGGCAAGCGGTTGCAATTCGTTGGGCAGCGGCCCGGCGTCGAGCGGAGAGAAATCAGGCCGCGCGCTGCCGTCGCGCGCCTCCACGGTGCGGCGCAACCGCGCCAGTGGCCGCAGGCTCCAGCCAAGCGCCGGCCGCAACAACAGCACCGCGACGCCGACCAGCGCCACTTCTCCCAGCAACAAGGCGATGATCAACTGCCCGGCCAGCGTCTTGCGATTGTCCAGCGTCTCGGCAACCTGGATGATGACCGGCTGGGCAATGCGCGGAAGCATCCGCTTCACCTCCGCGATACGGATGCCCTGATCGCGGTAGCGGGCGAAGCGGAAGCGGGGCTGGTCGACGGTCATCGTCGCCGGATCGGGCGCGGGCAGATCGGCATAGCCGGTCAGCAGTTCGCGGCCCACGGCGATGCGATAATAGACATTGTCGCGCTCATTATTCTCCAGCATGCCGAAGGCGGCGGGCGGCAGGTCCAGCGTCACCTCCCCCCGTTCCACCTGTACCGTTTCGGCAATGGCGCCCAGCGCGCCGCCCAGCACCCGGTCGTTGGTCCGTCGCACCACGTCGGAAATCAGCGTTGCGCCGCCCACGCCGATGATCGCCGCGGCGCCCAGCAACGGCCCCAGCATCGCCGCCAGCAGTCGGGTTCGCAGCGCGATCGCCTGAGACTTACCCCGCATCGAGCATGTAACCGACGCCGCGCACCGTGCGGATGCCGGGGCCATCGGGCGCCAGCTTGCCGCGCAGCCGCGTCACATGCACCTCGATCGCATTGCCGCCGACCGGTTCGTCAAAGCCGAACACCTCGCCAATGAGCAATTCCCGCGGCACCACCTGACCGGCGCGGGTGGCAAGCGATTCGAGCACGGCCAGTTCGCGGCGACGCAGATCCAGCGGGCGCCCCGCTACCTCTGCCGTTCCCGTGGAGCGATTGATGATGAGCGTACCGACGCTCAGTTCCGGAGTCGGATCGCCGCCGCGACGCCGCCCCAGCGCACGCACCCGCGCTTCCAGTTCCTCCGGGTCGAAGGGCTTGCGCAGATAATCGTCGGCGCCAAGGTCCAGCCCCCGCACCCGATCGTCCAGCGCATCGCGCGCCGTCAGCATCAGCACCGCAACCTTCTCGCCCCGCCGCCGCAACTCCGCCAGAACGGCAAAGCCGTCCATGTCGGGCAGGCCGACATCGAGAATCACCAGCGCATAGGGTTCGCTGCCGACCACCGACAGCGCATCCTCCCCGGTCGCGACATGATCCACGGCATGCCCCCCCGCGCGAAGCAGGGCGGAAATGCTGCGCGCCAGTGCGGCGTCGTCCTCGATCATCAAAATCCGAATGGGGCACCCGATGCTGAAAGGTTGATGACAGCTTGGCTTCGTAACTGAGCCTCACATCTTATCCGGCGACAGAAACGGAAAAGCGAGGAGCAGGGTTCGTGCGACGGGTTATTCAGATAGTTTCCATCTTGGCAAGTCTGGCGATGCCGGCAAGCCTGGCCGTGGCGGAACGGCCGGCAGGCTATCCGCGCTCCTATGACCAATTGATCGCGGACGCGCAGGCGGAACGGCAGGTCATCGTCTACGCCAATGCCGACACGTCAGAAATGGCGCCGGTCATCCTCGCCTTTCAGCGGCGCTATCCGGGCGTCACGGTGCGCTACGCGGACCTTGGCTCCAACGAAATGTATCGTCGCTTCGTGGCGGAATCCCGGGTCCGCAAGCCGTCGGCCGACCTGGTCTGGTCATCGGCCATGGACCAGCAGGTAAAACTCATCAACGATGGTTTCGCCCAGGCCTATGCCAGCCCCGAAAAGCCGGCGCTGCCGCCGTCGGCCGTGTGGAAGAATATGGGCTTTGGCATCACCGCCGAACCGATCGCCTACGCCTACAACAAGAAGGCAATACCCAATCCGCCGCGCAGCCATGCCGCGCTGGAGGCGATGCTGCGCAAGGATCGCCGGGCGCTGACGGGCAAGGTCGCGACCTTCGACCCGGCGCGGTCGAACACCGGCTACCTCTATCTGACCCAGGATTTCGCGATCACCGGCGACACAAGGTCGCTGGTGGAAGCGATGGCGGCGACCCGTCCGCACCTGTCCATCACCACCGAACCGATGCTGCGCGGCGTGGCTGAGGGAAAGCTCTCGATCGCCTATAATGTCATCGGTTCCTATGCGCTGGAACGCGCGCGCCGCGACCCGCGCATCGGCGTCATTTTCCCGCAGGATTACACGATCGTGATGTCGCGTATCGCCTTCATCGCGCGGGAGGCGCGACATCCCGCCGCCGCGAAACTGTTCCTCGATTTCCTGCTGTCGCGTCAGGGCCAGTCCCTGCTCGCCCAGCACAGCCTCTGGCCGGTCCGCACCGACATTCGCGGTCGCCGGCTTCCTGCGGCACAGGCCCGCCCGGTGCGCGTCGGCCCGCAACTTCTCGCCAATCTCGATCGCCTGAAACAGCAGCGCTTCCTGCGCGACTGGAACGCGATCCTCGCCTCTGGAGCCAAGTAAGATGACGTCCCTGATGTTGCGCGGCGGTTGTGCCGTGCTGGCGCTGATCGCCGCCACCCCCGCGCTTGCGCAGGCCCCGAGTGCCGAAGAACTGGCGGCATTGGTGAAGGCGCAGGCCGCCGAAATCGCGTCGCTCAAGGCGCGGCTCGACAAGATTGAGGGACAGGCTGCTACCGGAGCAGCGCCCGCACCGGCACAGGTCGCGCAGCAGGCGGCGACGCCGCCGCTGACGGTTGCGCCGTTCGCGCCGCAGATCGTGCCGCCCGGTCCCGCCGATATCGACGTGGCGCAGGCCCGCGCCATCGCCAAGGAAGTCGGCGTCAAGACCGAATGGGGTGCCGGCCTGCCGGTCTTCCGTTCCGCCGATGGCGTCTTCACCTACAAGCCGCGCGGCCGCATCCTGGTAGACGTCAGTTCGACCATGGGATCGAAATATGACGGCCGCAACACGACCACCACCGGCATGCGCGCGCTGCGTCTGGGCCTGGAAGGCGGCGTCGGCCCACATTTCTTCTATCAGTTCGAAACCGACTTTTCCGAAAATGAAGTCGACATCGTCACCGCCTTCATGGGCTGGCGCAACCGCCTCAGCAGCAAGGTGGACTATGACGTTCGCGTCGGCCACCTGTTCAACGACCGGGCGTTCGAGGGCAGCACCGGCTCCGATTCCACCCCCTTCCTGGAGCGCGGCGTGGTGTCGACCGCGATCATCCCGCAGCGCGGCTTTTATGGCATCGGCGTCATGGGCCGCATGTTCGGCCCGAACTGGCACGCTTCGGTCAGCGTGACCGGCGACCGGGTCGATGGCCAGCAGGCGACAAACGACAGCCGCACCGCCGCCTTCCGCGCCCATTGGAACCCGATCAGGACCGACAACTCACTTCTGCATGTCGGTGCATGGGGCTTTGACGAGGCATTGTCCTCGGCCGCGACGACGCTGACGCGCAGCACCGTCATCGGCGGCCGCTTCAACGGCGCGGTACGGGTATCGTCCGGCGAATTGCTGGGTGGCAAGTCGACCACCGGCTATGGCGTTGAACTGGGCGGCTATACCGGCGGCCTGTGGGTGATGGGCGAAGCGGGCCGGCGCGTCGCGCGGCTGACCGGCGGGCGTTCCGATTTCGAGAGCAAGGCGTGGAGCCTGTCGACCGGCTTCTTCCTGACCGGGGAACTGCCCCCCTATAACCCGCGTCTGGGCAGTTTCGGCCAACCCAACGTCATCGATCCGGTGCTGGACGGCGGCTCGGGCGCGATCGAACTGACCGCCCGCTATGAAAATCTGGATTATACCGACCTCGTCCTTGGTGGCGACGGCTGGGCCGCCACAGTCGGCGTGAACTGGTATCTCAACAGCTTCACCCGCATCCAGTTGAACGGCATCCAGTGGCATACCGACAATCGCGCGGGCAGCTACACCGGCAACGATGACGGTCAGACCGTCAGCGCACGCGTCGGCGTGACCTTCTGATCCTCCTTCTTCTTCCCGCCTCTTCAAGGATGCAGCGATGAACCTTGCCCTGCTCGGCTTCCTGATGGTCGCCACCTTCATGACGCTGATCATGACCAAAAAGATGACGCCGCTGGTGGCGTTGATCGTCATCCCGTCCCTGTTCGGCGTCGTCGCCGGCCAGGCCGCCGGCCTTGGCGACATGATGATCGACGGCATCAAGAATCTGGCACCGACCGGCGTGATGCTGCTGTTCGCCATCCTGTTCTTTTCGACCATGACGGACACCGGCCTGTTCGATCCACTCGTCGGCCGGCTGGTGAAGCTGGTGCATGGCGACCCGCTGCTGATCCTGCTGGGATCGGTGGTGCTGTGCGCGATCGTCAGCCTGGATGGTGACGGGTCGACCACCTACATCATCACCTGCGCCGCGCTGCTGCCACTGTACAAGCGGTTCGACATGAAGCGCATCTACCTCGTCTGCCTGCTGATGGTGACGAGCGGGATCATGAACCTGACGCCGTGGGGCGGCCCCACGGCTCGCGCCGCGAGCGCGCTGAAGCTGGACGCGGCAACGCTGTTCCTGCCGCTGATCCCCGGCATGATCGCGGGCCTTGCCTTCCTGCTCGGCCTCGCCTTCTGGTTCGGGATCAAGGAGCGCCGTCGCCTCGGCCATGTCCACCTGCCGCAGCGCGAGGCGGTCGACATCGCCGACCTTGGCGTTTCGCAATATCCCGAAGCCCGTCGCCCGCACCTGCGCAAGGTGAATGCGGTGCTGGTGATCGCCCTGCTCGGCCTGCTGGTCTGGGGTATCCTGCCGCTCTCGGTGCTGATGATGATCGCCTTCGCGATCGCCATGATCGTCAACTATCCCGGCGTTGCGCAGCAGAAGGAACGGATCGCCGCCCATGCCGGCAATGTCCTGTCGGTCGTATCGCTGATCTTTGCTGCCGGCATCTTCACCGGCATCCTCGGCGGCACCGGCATGGTGGAAGCCATGAGCAAGGAAGTGGTGGGCTTCATCCCGCCCGCATTGGGGCCGTATATGGCGCCGATCACGGCCTTGCTGTCCATGCCCTTCACCTTCTTCATCTCCAACGACGCCTTCTATTTCGGCATGCTGCCGATCCTGGCCGAAGCCGGCGCCCATTATGGCGTCGATCCGATGGCGATCGCCCGCGCGTCGCTGATGGGCCAGCCGGTTCATCTGCTCAGCCCGCTGGTGCCGTCCACCTATCTGCTGGTCAGCCTGGCCGGGATCGACCTGGCTGACCATCAGCGCTTCACCCTGTTGCCCGCCGCGGCGGTCTGCATCGTGATGACGCTGGTCGGCATGATCGCGCTGGCCTTCCCCTTCGTCGCCTGACAAGGGGGCATCCGGCCGCTTGGAAAGTCACGCATATATAAGGAATTAGACCATGATCCGCCCTCAATCGATCGGATCATGGTCGGATGGCATCGGCGCGCTTCTCCCTTTTCTCGCGGCACTGGCCGTGGGCGCAGGGGGCGGCGCGCTGTTCCATTGGATCGGCGCGCCCCTGCCCTGGGTACTGGGATCGATGGCCGCCTGCGCCATCGCCAGCGTTGCGGGCCTGCCCATCCGAGCGTCGTCCGCCAGCCGTCGCCCGATGGCGGCCGTCATCGGCGTGGTGCTGGGCAGCAGCTTCGGTCCGCATCTGGGCACACAGGCGAGTAACTGGATCGTTCCGCTCATCGCCCTGCCCTTCTTCCTGGCCAGTGCCGCACTGCTGTGCGTCACCTATTTCCGCACGGTTGCCAAGTTCGACCCGGTGACGGCCTATTTCGCCGGCATGCCCGGCGGTATTGCCGAAATGGTGGTGATGGGCGGCGAACGCGGGGCCGACGAGCGCGCTCTGGGCCTGATCCATGGCGCGCGCATCTTTCTGGTCGTGTTCATCCTGCCCTTCCTTATCCGGCTGGACCATGCGCCGGTCGCCATCGCGCCGGCCGCTGCCGTGACGGGAGAAGTCGCCAACTGGAGCCTGCTGTTCTGGGCGGCGGGCTGCGTGGGACTGGGGCTGCTGGTCGGGAAGTTGCTGCGCCTGCCCGCCTGGCATCTGGTCGGGCCGCTAGCGGTCAGTGCGGCCGTGCATATGAGCGGGCTGGCCGACTTCCGCATTCCCGGCTGGGCGCTGGCCGCCGCGCAGGTCGGCCTTGGCGCTACCATCGGCTGCCGCTTCGTCGGCCTGACATTGAAGGCGCTGCTGCGCACATTGGCGCTGGCGGCGGGATCGACATTGATCCTGCTGGCGGTCACATTCGCCTGGGCGGCCGGGGTCAGCGCGCTGACCGGGCTGGACCCGATCCTGCTGACGCTGGCCTATTCGCCCGGCGGCCTCGCCGAAATGAGCATGGTGGCACTCAGCCTGGCGCTGGAACCCGGCGTGGTCATCATTCATCACCTGACCCGGGTGGTGCTGGTCCTGATCGGCGCACCACTCGGGTTCAGGCTCATGGATATCAGAAAAGAGTCATGAGGCCCGTCGCCGGATCGATCACCCCTTCATAGATCATCTTGCCGGCGACATAGAGGATCACGACCAGGCCGAAATAGGCGATCGCGCGATAACGTTCGATGACGCGGGCCAGCAGGTTCGCCGCCACGCCCATCAGCGCAACCGACAGGATCAGGCCGACCACCAATATGCCCGGATGCTCGCGGGCGGCGCCGGCGACCGCCAGCACATTGTCCAGGCTCATCGACACGTCGGCAATGGCGACGGCCCATGCCGCCTGCGCAAAGCCCTTGGGCGCGGCCTTGCCGGCAATATCCTCGGCATCTTCGGCTTCGCCGCCCGAACGCAGTTCACGCCACATCTTCCACGCGACCCAGACCAGCAACAGGCCACCGGCAAAGACGAGGCCGACCAGTTGCATCAGTTGCGTGACCAGCAGGGCGAAGGCGATGCGCAGCACCAGTGCGGCGATCACGCCGATGGCGATCACCTTGCGGCGCGATGCGGGCGGCAGGCCGGCGGCCAGTGCGCCGACGACGATGGCATTGTCCGCCGCCAGCATGATGTCGATCAGCACTACCTGACCAAAGGCCGCCAAAGCGGCGGGCGAACCGATATTGGAAAAATCGGCTATGATATGAGCCCAGATGTCGTTCATAAATCCTCTCGCCATCCAAAAATGCGGCGGATGCTTAGGTGATTATCCTGTCATCCACCTTTCAGATCGCCTGCCCTGCACCATGCTTCCCGCCAGATGCCGAAGCCGCGTGTCGCCCACGTGCCACCATCCGGCTTTGGCAGATCGTTTTTCCATTGCGCTTCGTTAACCAAAGGCTCATCCGGCGGCGCTACCCTGCGTCCTTTCTCATCGAACCGATCGAGCATGTCCGACCCATCAGACCTCCTCCTTGATGCCGTCACCCGCTATGCCGGATGGAGCGGTCCGATCATCGGACTGCTGGCCTTTTTCGAGTCGCTGGTCGTGATCGGCCTGTTCGTCCCGGCCATTGCGACGATGATCGCGATCGGCGGACTGATCGGCGCCGGGATCATCGATCCGGCACCGGTGTTCGCCTGTGCCGTGATCGGGGCGATCCTGGGGGACTGGACTTCCTACGCATTGGGTCGCCGCATCGGCCCGGCCATCTATCGCCATCGCTGGTTGAAAACGCACAAGCTGGCTTTCGCGCGCGCGCGGCTCTTCTTCCGCCGCTATGGCTTCATGTCGGTTCTGATCGGGCGATTTCTGGGTCCGGTCCGGTCCACCGTCCCGGTCGTCGCGGGGGTGGTGAAGATGCCGCAACGCCATTTCCAGACGGCCAACATCCTGTCGGCGATCCTGTGGGTGCCCGCGCTGCTGCTTCCCGGCTATTTTGCAGGTGGGCAATTGGCGCAGTTCGACCTGCAAAGCGAACATCTGCTGCTCATCGGCGGCGCCTTGTTGACCATTCCCATGCTGGCAGGCTGGATCGCATTGCGGATCGCCGGCAAGCCTCGCCTCCGGCTCAAGCAGACATCCGTCCGTTAAAAGGCGTGGCAACCAGCTGATAGGCTGAGGCAAAGGCCAGTGCAGCCATTGAAGGGGCGCGCGAAGCTGGCTCCTGTCAGCGCGAAGCCATGCCCAATCAGAGCTTCAACGCCACCTGTCGGCGCAACAGGTCCGAAACGGCGCTCATGCGCGCGAGCTTCGTCATGTCCCGGTGCGTGACCAGCCAGAAGCTGCGCCGGATTTCCACCATGTCGGCCAATATGCGGGTCAGTCGGCCATCATGCGCTGCCATGAAATCGGGCAGCACGCCTATGCCGGCGCCATCGATCACCAGCCGCCGCTGGATGCCGATGCTGCTGGATCGCAAGGTGGCTTCCAGCCCGGTATCCACCTCGTCCAGATAGTCCAGTTCCGGGGTGAACAGAAATTCCGGCACATAACCGATCAAGGTATGATCGATCAGGTGGGACCGCGTCTCCGGCTGGCCATGCCGTTCCACATAATCGGTCGATGCATAGAGATGCAGATGATAGTCGGCGAGCCGCTGCACCGTCAGATAGCCGCTTTGCGGCCGCGCCAGCATAACCGCCATGTCCGCTTCCCGCTTGGACGGGTTGAGGAAGCCGGACGCCGTCACCACGTCCAGATGGATGCCCGGATGTTCTTCATGGAAACGGCGCAGGCCCGGCGCCAATATCCAGGTACCGAAGCCTTCGGCAACGGACAGGCGGACATGGCCGCTCAGGCTATGCTGCTCCCCGCGTACATCCACCAGCGCGTCGATCGTCGCCCCCTCCACGCTTTCGGCATGCCGCAGCAGCACGACCCCGCGCTGGGTCAGCACGCGCTCACCGCCCGACTGCTCGAACAGCTTGGTTCCCAGCGCTTGTTCCAGCCGGGTCAGGCGCCGGGCGATGGTGGTGGCATCGACACCCAGCGATCGCGCCGCCGGCGCCATGCGTTTCAGCCGGGCCACGGTCAGAAAGATACGCAGATCGTCCCAGTCGAACATCCATCATCCTGCAAAAATGCAGACACAGTCTGCGAAATTTATATATTGCGCGCAATATCGCATGAATGCATGATCCGCGCAAATCTTAGCGAGAGGTCCTGATGCGCGACATTTCCCACAAGCTGGCCTTTGCCCATGACGGCAAGGCCGCACGGTACAGCGACGTGTTCGATCCCAATAACGGCACGGTGCAGGCCCGTGTCGCGCTGGGCGACGCCGCCTTGCTCGACAAGGCGGTCGAAGCCGCGAAGAAGGCGCAGCCCGCTTGGGCCGCCGTCAATCCGCAGCGCCGCGCCCGCGTCATGTTCAACTTCAAGGCGCTGGTCGAAAAGAATATGGACGAGCTGGCGCATATGCTCAGCTCCGAACATGGCAAGGTGATCGCCGACGCCAAGGGCGATATCCAGCGCGGTCTGGAAGTCATCGAATTTTGCTGCGGCATCCCCCATGTGCTCAAGGGCGAATATACGCAGGGCGCCGGGCCGGGCATCGACGTCTACAGCTTCCGCCAGCCGATCGGCATCGGCGCTGGCATCACCCCGTTCAACTTCCCCGGCATGATCCCGCTGTGGATGTCGGGCGTCGCCATCGCGACCGGCAATGCCTTCATCATGAAGCCTTCGGAACGCGATCCGTCGGTGCCGGTGCGGCTGTGCGAACTTTTCCTGGAAGCCGGTCTGCCCGAAGGCATTCTTCAGGTCGTGCAGGGTGACAAGGAAATGGTCGATGCCATCCTGGACCATCCGGATATCGGCGCGATCAGCTTCGTCGGATCGTCGGACATCGCCCATTATGTCTACAAGCGCGGCGTCGACAACGGCAAGCGCGTGCAGGCCATGGGCGGCGCGAAGAACCATGGCATCGTCATGCCGGACGCGGACCTCGACCAGGTGGTGAATGACCTCTCCGGCGCCGCCTTCGGGTCGGCGGGTGAGCGCTGCATGGCGCTCCCCGTCGTGACCCCGGTGGGCGAGAAGACAGCGATCGCGCTGCGCGAAAAGCTGATCCCCGCGATCGAGGCTCTGCGCGTAGGCGTCTCCACCGATCCCGACGCCCATTATGGCCCGGTCGTCACCGCCGCGCACAAGGCGAAGATCGAAAGCTATATCCAGATGGGCGTGGACGAAGGCGCGGAACTGGTGGTCGATGGTCGCGGCTTCACGCTTCAGGGGCATGAGGAAGGCTTCTTCGTCGGCCCGACGCTGTTCGACCATGTGAAGCCGACCATGCGTTCCTATCAGGAAGAGATTTTCGGCCCGGTGCTCCAGATGGTGCGCGCGGACAGCTTCGAGGAGGCGCTCGCACTGCCGAGCGAACATCAATATGGCAATGGCGTCGCTATCTTCACCCGCAACGGCCATGCCGCGCGTGAATTCGCCGCCCGCGTCAATGTCGGTATGGTGGGCATCAACGTGCCGATCCCGGTGCCGGTCGCCTATCACACCTTCGGCGGCTGGAAGCGTTCGGCCTTCGGCGACACCAACCAGCACGGCATGGAAGGCGTGAAGTTCTGGACGAAGGTCAAGACCATCACCCAGCGCTGGCCCGACGGCGGCGGCACCGGCGACAGCGCTTTCGTCATCCCGACCATGGGCTGATGGGTTTGAGGGAGAGGCTCCGCCTCTCCTTCCTCGTCATCCTGACGAAAGTCAGGATCCATTCTGCGCTACGACAGAGGCGGAAATCCGAGCATGATGGCCCGATCTTCCCAGAAGGGATTGTCCTTCTCGATCAGCGCGACCTTCCAGTCGCGCCGCCACGCTTTCAACCGTTTCTCGCGAATGATCGCCGCCTCCATCGTGTCGGCGACCTCGAAATGAACCAGCCGTTTCACACCATAGCGCGATGTGAACCCGTCGATCAGACCAAAGCGATGCTGATGCAGGCGCGCCATCAGATCGGACGTCACACCGATATAGATGGTGCCGTGACGCCCGCTAGCCAGAATATAGACGCTCGGTTGACGATCCATTCCAACGCCGCGCTAATGGATGCTGACTTTCGTCAGCATGACGGAATTTTTTGCATGGACAAGTCAGCATGACACAATTCGACCTGACCGACGACCAGCGAGCCATTCAGGAAATGGCGCAGCGCTTCACCGCCGATGCGATCACGCCGCATGCGGCGGAGTGGGACGAAAAGCATATCTTCCCGCGCGACACGATCCGCGCGGCGGCGGAATTAGGCTTTGGCGGCATCTATGTATCGGAGGAGGCGGGCGGCATCGGCCTTGGCCGGCTGGAAGCGGCGCTCATCATGGAAGCGATGGCCTATGGCTGTCCGTCGACCAGCGCCTTCATCTCCATTCACAATATGGGCGCGTGGATGATCGACCGGTTCGGCAGCCAGGCGGTGAAGGACAAATATCTGCCCGATCTGGTTCCGATGACGCGCATGGCCAGCTACTGCCTGACCGAAGCCGGCGCGGGATCGGATGCCGCCGCGCTCAAGACCAAGGCAGTGCGGGACGGCGACCATTATGTCGTGACCGGATCGAAGCAGTTCATTTCCGGCGGTGGCGAAAACGACATCTATGTCGTCATGGTCCGCACCGGTGAGGATGGCGCCAGGGGCATTAGCTGCCTCGTCATCGAAAAGGACATGCCGGGCGTCAGCTTCGGCGCGCAGGAACGCAAGCTGGGCTGGCACAGCCAACCGACCGCGCAGGTCAATTTCGACGGCGTGCGCGTGCCGGTCGAAAATCTGGTCGGCAGCGAGGGCGAAGGATTCCGCATCGCGATGATGGGGCTGGACGGTGGCCGTCTCAACATCGGCGCCTGCTCGCTCGGTGGTGCGCAGCGCGCCATTGACGAGGCCGTCCAGTACACAAAGGACCGCAAGCAATTCGGCCAGTCGATCGCCGATTTCCAGAATACGCAATTCACGCTGGCCGACATGCAGACCGAACTGGAGGCCGCGCGCACCCTGCTCTACGCCGCCGCCGTCAAGGTGACGGACAATGCACCAGACAAGACGCGCTTTGCCGCCATGGCCAAGCGCTTTGCCACCGATACCGGCTCTTCGGTAGTGGATCGCGCGCTGCAATTGCATGGCGGCTATGGCTATCTGATGGACTATCCGATCGAACGCATCTGGCGCGACCTGCGCGTCCATTCGATCCTGGAGGGTACCAATCAGGTGATGCGCATGATCGTCGCCCGCGACATGCTGCGTCCGTGAAGGAGAAGGCCATGACCGACCAAGTCCTGACCATCATCGACAATGGCGTCGGCCGTATCCGGCTGAACCGCCCTAAGGCGATCCATGCACTGACCCCCGACATGTGCGAGGCGATCAATCAGGCGCTGCTGGCATGGCGGGACGATCCGGCGGTGGTCGCCGTGATGATCGACCACCTGCCCGCGGCCGATGGCGATCCCAAATTGTCGCGCGGCTTCTGCGCAGGCGGCGACATTGCGCTGATCGCCAACAGCGCCAAGAGCGATTGCGTCGAGGCCGAGCGCTTCTTCCATGTCGAATATCGGATGAACCATCTGCTGTTCGTCTATGACAAGCCGATCGTCGCCTTCGTCGACGGCATCGTCATGGGCGGCGGCGTCGGCCTGTCCCTGCCCTGCCGCTATCGTGTGGCGACCGAGCGGACGAGCTTCGCCATGCCCGAAACCGGTATCGGCCTGTTCCCCGACGTCGGCGGCGGCTGGTTCCTGCCGCGCCTGCCCGGCCGCATCGGCGCCTGGCTGGCGGCGACGGGATCGCGGATCGACGGGGCGGACTGCGCGGCCATCGGCATCGCGACCCATTATGTCGGATCGGACAGACTGAACGCGCTCAAAGCCGGGATATTGGCCGATCCAGCCGCCTTGCCGGCACTTCTGGAGCGCGCGAATGAGGCGGCACCAGAGTCCCGCCTGATGGCGCAACGCGACCGGATAGATCATCTGTTCGCGTCGGACCGCTATGAGGATATATTGGCCGCGCTACAGGCGGACGGGTCGGAATGGGCACAGAAACAACGTGCCGTGCTCGCCACCAAATCGCCGCAGACTGTCAAGGTCGCATTGCGCCAGCTGGCCGAGGGCGCGGCCTTTACCGATTTCGCCGACAATATGCGCAACGAATATCGCCTTGCCTGTCACATCATCCGCCGGCCCGATTTCGTGGAAGGCGTGCGTGCGGTGATCTTCGACAAGGATAATGCGCCGCAATGGACGCCTGCCACGCCGGAGGCGGTGGACGACGCCCTGATCGACAGCCTTTTCGCGCCGTTGGCGCCGGAAAAGGAATGGACCCCTCTGCCTCAGACGGAAACCTGCCATGACCTATGAAACCATACTCGTCGAACAGCGCGATGCAGTCACGCTCATCACGCTCAACCGGCCGCAGGCGCTCAATGCGCTGAACAGCCAGGTGCTGAAGGATCTGAGCGCCGCCTTCGCCGCCTATGATGCGGACCCGACCCAGCGTTGCGCAGTTCTGACCGGCAGCGGCGAAAAGGCGTTTGCGGCGGGTGCCGACATCAAGGAGATGGTCGACAAGCAGGCCGCCGACTTCTTCCTGGAGGATTTCTTTTCCGGCTGGCAGACCGGCGTGGTCGCCACCCGCAAGCCGTGGATCGCGGCCGTGCAGGGCTTTGCGCTGGGCGGCGGCTGCGAACTGGCGATGATGGCGGATTTCATCATCGCGGGCGACACGGCGAAGTTCGGCCAGCCTGAGATCAAGCTGGGCGTGGCGCCGGGTATGGGCGGATCGCAGCGCCTGACCCGCGCCGTGGGCAAGGCGAAGGCGATGGACATGTGCCTCACCGGCCGGATGATGGATGCGGCCGAAGCCGAACGTTCGGGGCTGGTGAGCCGCATCGTGCCCGCCGCCGATTTGCTGGACGACGCGCTTAGGACCGCTGCGACGATCGCCGCGCTGCCGCCGATGGCTGCGATGGTGAACAAGGAAATGGTCAACATCGCCTTCGAAACCGGGCTGGCGCAGGGACTGCTGACCGAACGGCGCCTGTTCCAGATACTGACCGCGACCGAAGACAAGAAGGAAGGCATGACCGCCTTCGTCGAAAAGCGCGCCGGCGTCTGGAAGGGACGCTGATTGCCCGGCGGCTGACACAGGCCGCGATGGGTGAAAGATGAGCAAGCATGATCGCCCAAGGACGATCGCTGTAAGGAGCAGGATATGACGCAGACAATCGCCTTTATCGGCCTTGGCAATATGGGCGGTGGCATGGCCGCCAATCTGGTCAGGAACGGCTTTGCCGTGCGCGCCTTCGACCTGTCGGACGATGCGCTGGCCAAGGCGGAGGCTGCTGGTGCGGTCCGCGCCACCAGCGCCGCCGATGCGGCGACCGGCGCCGATGCGGTGGTGACCATGCTGCCCGCCGGCAAGCATGTCGAAGGCGTCTATAATGACGAGATATTCGGCGCGGCCAAGGCTGGTGCCCTGTTCCTGGACTGTTCGACCATCGATGTGGCGACCGCCCGCCGGGTCATCGCCGCCGCCGTGGCGAAGGGGTTCGAAATGGTCGATGCGCCCGTGTCCGGTGGCATCGCCGCGGCCAATGGCGGCACCCTGACCTTCATGGTCGGCGGACAGGATGACGCTTTCGCCAAGGCCAGGCCGATCCTGTCGGCCATGGGCAAGGCGGTGATCCACGCCGGCGGCGCGGGCAATGGGCAGGCCGCGAAAATCTGCAACAACATGCTGCTCGGCGCGACGATGGTGGCGACCTGCGAAGCCTTTGCCATGGCACAGAAGATCGGCCTCGATCCGCAGACTTTCTATGACATTTCCAGCGTATCGTCGGGACAGAGCTGGTCGATGACCAGCTATTGCCCGTTGCCCGGCGTCGGCCCGCAAACGCCCGCCGATGCCGATTATCAGGGGGGCTTCGCCGTCGCGTTGATGCTCAAGGATCTGAAGCTGGCCATGGAGGCGGCATCGTCCGTCAATGCGAGCGTGCCGATGGGCGCGCAGGCCGAAAGCCTCTATCAGTTGCTGGTCAACAAGGGCGAAGGCGGACGCGACTTCTCCTCCATGATCCAGTTGCTGAGCTGACAGCGGCAGGGACAGGTGGCGCGCATCTTCACGCACCCGCCTGTCCCGCCCCGATAAATTTATTTGCGCCACGACGGAGATTTCCGAACAATTGCCGCTTCATGCCTATGCCGGCTGGTGTGCCGGACCGAAAGGGAGAGAAGGCGATGCGCGTGATGGTGTTGGTGAAAGCGACCGAGGACAGCGAGAAAGGCTATCATCCCACGCCGGAGACGGATGCGATGATGGAAGCGATGGGGCGTTTCAACGACGCCCTGCGCGACGCCGGCATTCTCATCATGGCCGATGGCCTCGCTCCCTCATCAAAGGGCAAGCGGGTGGCCTTCGCTGGCCCCGAACGCACCGTCATCGACGGCCCATTTTCGGAGCCCGGCCAACTGGTCGCCGGCTTCTGGCTCTGGGAGGTCAAGGACATGGATGAAGCTGTCGCCTGGGTAAAGCGCTGCCCCAACCCCATGCCCGGACCAAGCGAGATCGAAATCCGCCCGTTCCATGAACTGAACTGAGGCGCGCCGGCCTTGAAGCATCCTGCGGAAAAGTGGGAACCAGTTTTCCGCTTAAAAGGATGCGGCAACAAAAAGCTGAAGCGCGCGACCCGCGTCAAATTCAACTCAGCGCGCCCTAAACTTCTTTATTTTCCGTATTTTGCGGATCGTCATCTATTCTGCATGATTTCAAAATGCGCTAAATGCTTAATCCACCCGCTCATGCGTCATCACGATGAGCGACTCCATGACGACCTTCCTGACCGTCAAGGGCGGCAGGCTGTTTGGCCCATTAATATGGCCGCTCGCCAGAATGCGCAGCGACCGATCGCCCACATAGGCGCGATAGCAGAGGTCGGATTGATGATCCGGCAGGTCTGTTTCGCAAGCCTCGATGGAGGATATGGGCGCCGCGCGAACCTCGCGCATCACGTCGCTACACGGCCGTCCGGCTTCGATCGGATACAGGTCGCAGGACAGGGAGAAAGGCGGATCGCCCGCAATGATCGCATCCATCGCCCGATGCGCCATCATATAGCCATCGGTCGCGACCCGATCGTCGGGTGCGGAGAAAAAGGGATCATCCGACAAGGTGGCATCCCGGCATTGCCCGTCACGCTTTCCCTTGTTCCAATCGACGATGCTGCCGAAGGATTCTGACGGCGGACGCTTGAAATGATAGAAATGCGTCGTTTCAAATCCATGCACCGAAACCGGTGTGCTGGCGTCGCCAGCCCTGTCATCGTCAGACCGAAACGACAGGGTCAACCGGTCGATCCGGCACAGGCCGGGAACCGAGGTCGCACTCGGTTTCGTGATGAAAGCCATGTCGGTCAGCAACCGCTTCGGTTGCACTTTTCGCGGAAATCGCTGCTCCGTCAGGATGGCGGACAGTTGATCCATCACGCGTCGCCTGACCTTGGCGGCCGGCAGGGGGCGCGCCTCCATCTTGGAAATATCGGCGGCCATACGGGCATCGGACGTGCCCGCCATCCCGCCCATCGCCAATATGCCGATCAGCGATCGCGCCACGCCAGATCCCAATCGCATCCTGTCCCCTCCCCATGTTCGTGAGAAGAGAATAGATCCGATCTTGCCGCCCGATAGCCCATATCTGCCATCAGCCGCACAGATCATGCCGCCGCGAACGGCGGCGGAAAGGGCGCGCCGATCGGAAGCCCCGTCCCCATCAGCACCAGGCCCCAGACAGCAAGACGCCCGGACCGTATCCCTCTCAGGACACGACCCGGGCGCCGCATCATCAAACCGCGCCATCAGCGGCGCGACACGGTCCTCACCCCTTGGTCAGCACGCCGCACGCCACGCGGCCGCCGGCATTGCCGGTGGGGTCGGTAGCATAATCGTCCGCCTGCGCATGGATCACGATCGCAGCGCCATCGCTGTCCAGCAACGGCGATGCGCCTTCGCTGATCGTGCCGCCAGCGACGACATATTCGATCGCGCCGGTACCGTCCGATCCGACCGTCATATTGGGCATATCGCCCATATGCGGACCGGCCGGATTATCCTTGCCATGCTTGTGCGCGGTCGGGTTCCAATGCCCGCCGGCGGTGGTGAAATCGGGGCCGGCGCACTGTCCGGTCGTATGGATATGGACGGCATGGATGCCCGGCGTCACGCCCATGGCCTTGACCACGACATGCAGGCCATCGGCCGCCTGCGTCACACTCGCCGTGCCCCGCGCGGTACCGTCGCCCGCTGCCAGCTTCGCCGAAGCGGTCGGCGCCGCAGGGGTATCGGCCGTCGTCGCGCAGGCTGACGTAGCAAGGGCAACAGGCAGGGCGACGACGAGCGGAAGAAATTTCATGACAGACTCCCAGGGGAAAGGGGAAGGATATGATCGCGAACGCTGCAACAGGCTTTTTGTTGCCCATTCGAACCGATTTGTCACCACCTGACTGACGCGGAACAAATGATTTTGCGAGGCAATAATAAAACATATTTTGGCGACCCGTGCACTGAACCGCTATCGCAAGCGATCCGCGTCCGTCCGCTTGCTTTGCTTCATGCCATAACTCTGGCCAACCGCCTGCCCGCGCCTGCGGGCAACAATATCTGCGCCCTTGCCAGAGCATTTTCGAAGCAGATTGCATCATCTGCTGGCTCGGAAAACGCGGTAAACCAAAAACTTAGAGCAGCCGATCTGATGCAATCGGATCGAAAGCTGCTCTAGCGCAGGATGGCTTCACATTGGTTCGTGCTTGCGAGCATGGTGGGCCGAAGGCGGGCGACGCCCAACCAAATGATCGTTGCGCCATTGGATTGCTTCGCTACGCTCGCAAGGACGACGTAGATCAACCTCATATCATGAGGCTCTAAGACCATGCCGGCCACCTTGCTGCGCCTTTCCGACGGTCATTATAGCCTGGAGTTCGCAGCCACCGACGCAGCGCTGCTGATGACGTTAATCCGTCAGGCTTATGGCGCGCCCGACATCCGCCGCTATCCCGCCTGCAAAAGCTATCATTTTGGCGGGAGCCACTTCACCTTCGCGGATGACTGGAACGAGCCTTGCCTGATCTCCAGCTCAGCGGAGGGCGACGCCATTCTCCAGCTGCTTCATGACGGATTGAACGCATCCACTTGACGCGAAGAGGATGAGCGGATGCAGCGCTCCGGTCCCACGATCGCAAAATCAGTCTTCAGACCGCCTCCCTCATACCTCCAACTTGTCATTCTCCCTGCCCCACCCGTCACAACGCTGGCCGCCCGGCCCATCCTGTCTTGGCCAACAGTAAAAGGCGTTCGGGATAACAAATGACAACGGGCGATCTGCCGCAGGCAAAATAAAAGGGGCCAGTCCCTGAAGACCGGCCCCCAATATGTTTCCATTCCGAGGAATGGAAATCGGCTTACATGCCCGAACCCGGACCGTAGCTGATTTCCACGCGACGGTTCTGGACTTCGCGAACGCCGTCCGCGGTGTCGACGCGCGGCTTCGATTCACCGAAGGCCTGAGTGGTCATCACGCCGTCAGGGATACCCTTCGAGGCGAGATAAGCCTTGACCGCGTCAGCGCGGCGCTGCGAGAGGCCGACGTTGTACGAGGCCGAACCCGAACGGTCAGCGTGACCGGCCAGCATGACCTGGGCGCTGCCGCAGCTGCTGTAGGCCGAAACCGCGTTGTCCAGAATGGTGGCGGCGTCAGGCGTGATGTCCGACTTGTCCCATTCGAAGAAGACAATGTACGGCCCCGGGTTGCACTCGGCCACCGGCGGCGGCGGAGGCGGCGGGGGCGGCGGGGGCGGCGGGGGCGGCGGCGGGGGCGGCGGCGGAGCAGCCGGTTCACCACCGAAGTTGTAGGTCAGGCCGAGCAGCAGGCTGTGCGTGCGCAGACGGGTGTCAGCGGTCGAACCGGCCTGGCCGTAGATGCTCTGGTAAGCCGGGATGAGCTTGATGTCATCCTGGTTGAAGAAGCGATACTTCAGCGAGACGTCGACATTGCTGGTGACCGGGTAGCGAACGCCCGCGATCGCCTGCCAGGCGAAGCCGGTGTCGCTGTCGTTCACGATGTCCGAAGCCAGCTTGCCGCGCGACACGCCGACACCGCCGCCGACGAAGCCCTGCAGGCCGTCATCGGGACCGAAGTCGAGCAGGCCGTTCAGCATGAACGACAGAGCCGAAGCTGCGCCGCCGAAGCCGCCGCCGGTCTTGTCGAAGTCGATCTTGGCGCGCTTGTAGGCCGCTTCGGCCTCCAGACGGAAACCGCCGAAATCGTAGCCGATGTTGGCGTCGAAATCATAACCCTTGTGGTAATCGATCGACGGAACCGCCGAACCGCCCGGAGGGACGGACGAGAAGGTCAGGTTCTGGTCTTCGACCAGCAGCACGCCGGCGTCAACGCCAACATACCAGCTGTTGTCACGCGCCAAGGCCGGGGTGGCCAGGGCACTGGTCGCAAGCGCAGCCGCGAGGGCAAGCTTCCGCATTTGAATTCCCCTTTCAAGAGTGTCACGAAGGACTGCTGAAACCCTGTAATCGCGAGAAGGTTTCATGGCAAGTCCACAATTAGTGAAACCGTTGCAAAAATAACGCACTAGCTCGGCAAGCAGAGGCTTTCCCAGCTAATGCGGAGGAATCCTAGACTATTGACGCGGCGCCGCAACAAGAAAAACACAATAGCGTAATATTAGCTCGCGATCAGGCCATGGCCGCGCAAGGCTTCCAGAATGGCGGCGACGGTTGAGCGCAACTCGGCATCAATCACGCTGCCGCCCGTCGGTCCGGCGATAGCCGCCATTTGCCCCCCAACCACTTTGTCTTCGTTCATATACAGGCCATCGTCTCGGATCGCGCTGCCCCGCCATTCTGTCCCGTCGTGAAAAAGGTCGTGCCCCCGGTCCGCCACCGCGACGGACAGGCCGGTGCGCGGCGCGATGAAGCGCCATCCGCCGTCGGTCCACAGCGCGACCGCTCCTGCGTGCCCGGCCCAGTCACCCGATGCGCCGCCGGCCACGATCCAGCATTGGCCGATTGCCGGCGCTCCGGGCGGATTGTCCAGATCGGCACTCTCCACCCGGCCGTGCAGCAACGCATCGACCAGCACAAGCGCTTCGTTATGCGTGATTTCCTTCTGCGCCTGCCCCGCGAACAACAGGGGCAATGCCCAGCGTGCCGTTCCGTCCATATCCTGTCCTCCTCATCTTGATCTCGCTCAGGCGACAAAGCCGATCCGCGCCGCCCGCCCCGGCGCCAGCATTCCCAATTGCCGCACCTCCGCCGTCATGGTTCGCCCCACACTGCCATCCGCCGCGATCATCGCGGCGTCATAGGTCCATCGCGGCATCGCACTCTCGCTGCTTCGCACGACCAACCCGCCATCGAGCAGACGGATGGCATAGCGCTCCGTTTCCTCGCCCAGCGGCACGTCGCCACCGCTGTTCCAGCGCCACCCCGCACGACTGCGCCTGACCCAATCCAGCCGCCAGCCCCCGCTTTCCGGCCGCACCCGCAAATGCACCGGCGATGGCGGCATCAACGCCGCCCCCTCGATCGTCAGCGCAGCCTCGACTGGCGCGACATCGCCCAGCCCGACCGCCGCCACCCGCAGCGTCGCACCCGCTTCGCCCGCGCTGCCCAGCGCCGCCAGTGGCTCGACCAACCGATCGTCCTCGATCAGCAGGAACGGCTCGCCAACCCCATGCGCCGCCATCGCCCATTCGGTCCCGCGCACCCCCCGGCGCAGCCCGCTCAGCCGATAGCGTTCCGGGCCGATCCGCTCCGCCGTCTCGAACTGCACCAGTTCCCGCCCTACCAGGCACAGGTTCCGCCCTTGCCCCAGCGCCGCTTCATCCGCGCCGTTCAGTTCCATATCCTCGGCCAGCAAGGTCACGGTCAGGCCATGGCGCCGGTCCACCAGCGTCGCGCTCCCCTCGGGCAAGGCCGCTTCCGTCACGCCCATCACCGCCCGCAGCGCGCTGCGTCCGATCGGCATCGCCTCGCCACTTTCGCTCATCACGAACAAGGCCGCGCTGCGCCATCCTGCCCCGCCGCTCGCCGCCGCAACCAGCAGGGGCGCACTCGTCACTCCGTCCCGGATCGGCGGCAGGTCCGCCAGCATCAGGGTCGTCACCCCATGGGGCGCATCCACCTGCCGTACGATCGCGCCGGAAGACGCGCCCGTCGGCAACACCCCGCCTGCGCCCGGCACCCGGCGCAGCGCCAGCCGCACCGCCATCGCCTCCCATTCGCGTTCCTCGATCCGCCACAGCCCCGGCGCTTCAGCCACGGTCACCACTGCCCCCGGCTCGAAGGCCAGCGCCCGCCAGTCGCAGCGCAGCCCCATCGTCACCCGTCCGGTCCATCCGCCCGCCAGCCGCTCGGTCGCCAGCACCCGTGCGGCATCGGCCGCCATCACGGCGGGCAATTCCACCCCCTGTTCCTGCCGCCCCGGCCCCGGCCGCGTCACCCGCTGCACCCCGGCCTGATAGTCGCGCGCAGCGTCATAATGGCGCAGGCTCAGCGCGACCGGCACGGCGTCGGCCGCCGCGCCCGATCGCTCGACCGGGTCGATGTCCTGCCCGTTCACCCGCCGCGCCAGCGTCCCGGCATCGATCTCGCCCTCGGCCACAGGATTTGCCGCCGTCAGCCGCAGGCCGGCCTCGTCCGATCGCAGCGCCAGCCCATGCGCCTCGACCAGCGGCGCGATCGCCGCCCGCACGTCATTCCCGCTCGCGGCAAAGCCATCGACGGCGGCCAGCGCTTCGCCACCCAGCCGCCCCTCGCTCAACGCCTCCGCCATTGTCCCGATCGTAACCGCCGCTCCGTCGGCCTCCACCTCGAATGTCAGCGACGGGATGCGATTGCCATAATCTGCCAGCGCCAGATCCTCGAACAGCACATAGGCGATGCCGCGATGCGCCGGCGTCATACTCGCCCCCTCGGCCGCCGCCATCAAAGGATCGACCGGCTGGTCCTCCCCGCCTGTATGGATGCGAAAGGCCGACAATTCCGTCTTGAAATCCCCGGCCGCCCCGCGCAGCAGATTGCCGTCGGCCCAGATCCGCTTCACCTGACCGATCGTCCGCGCCGACAGCGCCACCGCAAAACTGGCCGAATAGCTGTAACTGGTCACGCTCGGCCGCCCCTTGCCGCCGCCACTCCTGCTTTTCACCTCCTTCAGGTCCGTGGCCCAGATCACCGTGCCCGCCACCCGCATCGTGCCGAACAGCCTGGGCACCTGCGTCCCGTAACTCGATGTCTGCACTTGCAGGTCGGACAGGCGCGCACCCTCGCGCCCCTTGGGCTTGAACAGGATCTGATTGTCGATGACGTTACCGATCACCGCCCCGATCGCCGCGCCGATCGGCCCGCCCAGCGCAGTCCCCACCGCCGTCAGCACCACCGTCGCCATATATGCCTCCTAACCTCGACTTTTGCTTATTTGGTGGCGGAATTACGCATCTCGCCTGACCGATCGACATTCAGTTCAGGTGGAGCCGAACACCGGGATTTTTGAGCTCCGGAGCGGAGAAAAGCGCGTTTTGCAGGCCCGCATGGGTTGAATGTCGCCGGTCAGGCCCGCCACCAGCCGAGCACCGGCCATGGCGACGCCCCCGGCATTTCCACCACCCGCCGCAAGCCGGCATGGGCATGAATGAATCCCGCCCCCGTCCCGATCATCAGATGCAGTTGCAACGGTCCCGGTCGCACCAGCGCCAGATCGCCCGGCAGCGCGGCCTCCACCAGCCGCAACCCCGCCGCCCGCAGCCACGCCTCCGCCCGTGCGACATCCCCGCTACGCAACCCATAGGCGCAGGGCACGTCTGGCGACGCCACCCGCCCCAGCGCCACCGCCGCCAGTCCCACACAGTCCAGTCCCGCCATGCTGCGCCCATGCAACCGGAACGGCACGCCGATCATCGCCCGCGCGCGCTCGACTACCGCGTTCATGCGCCGGGATAGCGGGTCAGCAGGTCCATGCCCGGCAAATAGGGTTCGCCGCGAAAATTCACCGCATTGCCAAAGCGCCCGGCGCAGGTCGCCAGTTGCCGGTCGCACCCTTCCGTCAGCAGCGCCAGCGTCCCCGCCATCACCGCAAAGGCCGGCGGATCGCTCAAACTCACGCCGCCCACGTCATTGTCCACCACTGCCTGTACCAGCCCGGCATTGGCCCCGCTCAACCATCGCAACGTCCCGAACGCATAGGCGCCCGCCTCCAGCCCGGCGATCGCGACATCTGCCTCCTCGACACCCGCAACCGCCACAATCCGCCGGCGCCCGGCCATATCGACCCGGCAGGCCATGTCGCCCAGCCTTGCCCGGCAATCGGGCGAGGTGGATGGCACCACCGGCCCGCCCAGCACCGCCGCCGCGCCCAGCAATTCCGCCGTGAACGCTCCGCCCTTGCACGCCACTGCCCCCATTTCGCCGCGCGCCAGCAGCAGCCACAACGCGCCCGGCGCCTCCCACTGCGTCAGCCGCAACTCCAGCGCCGCGCCATCCCATCGCCCGGCCATCAGGTCCGCCTCACCGATCGCATCGCTGGTCAGCGCGCCCGCGACATCGCTATCCTCGCCCTCCAGCCCAATGCCGCTGCGCACCGCCGATGGCGTCATCCCCGGCGCCGCGCGATAGGTCAGCCCACCGATCACCAGATCGCGATCATGGCTCGTCAAACCGATCGTCACCCCATCCCGCCGCTCGATGCGCCAGCAGAAAGCCAGCGTATTCAGCGGTTCGCTCAGCCTTGCCAGATCGCTCATTCGCGTATCTCCACCAGCATCACCGACGGCGCCTCGCCCGCCGCGAATGTCGCGCGATTGATATCCAGCCGATCTTCGGCAAAACGCACCGGCACGTCGAACCGATAGCCGGCGGTCAGCACCACCCCCTCGGCCGGCGCTGTGTCGAACAGGATCACGCCCAGCCCGGCGTGGCTCCACCCCTCGGTCCATTCCACCCCATCGGCGGCCACGCGGATGCTGCCCGGCACCGGCCGTGTAATGCGCCGCGCCTGCGCTTCTTCCCCCACACCATAATGGCGCATCAGCGGGAACTCGGCCGTCACCCCGTCGCCCACGCCGATCCGCTGGTCGATCGGCTCCGGCGCAGTGCCCGGCGCGCCGCTGCGATCATCATAGGGATCGGTGAAGCGAAAACCGCGCGCCGCGCCCCGCCGTGCCCGGAAGAAGGCGATCAGCGCGGCGATATCCGCCTCCGATCGCACCCCCGGCCCGGCATCATAGGACAGCCGCGCATCCGCCCAGTCGGCACTGCGCCGCTCATGTCCCGAAGGGCTCTCCACGATCTGCGTCGAAAAGGCCGGCGACACGCTCGCCTGGCTACCGATCGCGATCGGAAAAACTATATCGTCAAAGGCTTGCATCGCATCCTCTCCACCAATGCTGAAGCAGGTAAAGCCGTCGCGACAGACTTGCGGCAGCGCCCAGATAAAGGTCTGCGCCGTCCCCCGCGCCATCGCCGCCTGCGCCGCGTCGGCGATCCGCGCCCATTGCCCGGCCTGCTCCGGCAACAGCACGAAGCCGGAAAAATAATGCTGCTCACCGATCGGATAGCCAAGACGCGCCGTCGCCAGCGCCACCCCCTGCGCGGTCAGGCCGGGCCTGCCTTCGGTCACCCAGTCATAATCTTCCAGTTGCAGCACATCGAAGGCCGGTGCCGCCCACCCGACCGGCATGTTCGCCCGCTTGGCCTCCGGCGCGCGCGGGTCCAATATGGTCGGCAGATAGGCGAGCAAATGTGTCACAGCCCCCGACGCCACCGCCTTCACCGCTGCACACAGCGCCGCCGTCGACGCCGCCAGCAAGGCACCCGCCGCATCCAGCAACGCACATTGTTCCGCATCCATTTCTGCCCAGACGCTTGAGATCGACACCGGACTGCCGCCCAGCGCCGCCCTTGCCGCATCGTCATACAGGCATATCCGCCCGTCCCCCGGCATCACCCACCACCAGGGTTCACCGACCTGAAACAGGATCGGCAGGCCTGCCTCCAACCCCATGGTAACAAAGGCACCCGCTACTGCCTGCACATAGGCCATCGCGCCCATATGCGCTGGCGACAGCAGGGTCGAAGGCGGCGACCATCCGGTCAGCGCCGGATCGCCATTCTCCGCCCGCTGCTTCCAGTCGTTCCAGCAATGGGCGTCGAACAATTCATAGGACAGCGACCAGATGATATCGAACCCCAGTGCCTTCGCCCGGATTGCAAAATCCCGATGCCAGGCTGCACAGGCCGCGTTCAGCACCCCGCCCGCCAGACTGACGTAAAGCCCGTCGCCCAGTCGTTCGAGCCGGAAATAATGGCTCATCCCGACATAATGGTTGATCGCCCCGCGATAGCCCAGCGCATGAATGGCGCCGACGACCCGCTCGGGCGTCTGGTTGAAGCAATCGTCATAGCCGGTCGCCATCGACAGCCCATGTTCGGGCAGCATCACGTCGCCCACCGCCAGCACCGATCCCGCCCCGTCGCAGACGATGTCGCTCAGTTCCGCCCAGCCCTCGACCGCAACGGCAAAGGGCGTATCCCCCTCGTCATAGCCGGGCGGCACCAGCGAAATGAACATCCGGTCGACATCGCCCGCCCACACCGGATCGTCATCCTCCGGCAAATCATATCCGCCCGTCAGCGCGGCAAAATCCAGCGTAATGACCGCATCTTCCGGGCCACCGCTCGCATAATTCCACAAGCGCACATACCAGGCGCGCGGAGCCCCTGCCTCATCCCGCCCCTCGATCGTCAGCGTCGGCCCGTGCGTCTCGTCCAGCCGCCGCACGCCCCCACTGCGCCAGCGGAAGGACAGGCTACAATCCCGGAAGTCCCGCCGCGTCTCATAGGCCAGCAGCGGATGGCTCCACCTATCCGCCGCGTCCCAGATCAGCCCCGCCAGATCGCCCGACCCGTAGAAGACCGCATCCACCCGCAACGCATCCGGCCCGGTCGTGACGACGCTCGCCATCATCGGGCGCGGGAAATTGACGGTCCAGTGCGTCGCGGCAAAGCGCTTCATCCAGCGCATATCCTGCCCCCGCCGCGCGTCCGCCAGCCAATAGCCTATGTCCCCCATCAGCCCAGCGCCCCCTTCACCGCCCGCGCCACCTGCCGTGCGCTGCGCGCCAGCAATCGCGGCTCGCTCTCGCCCCCGCGTCCATTGACCGCAATGCTCACCCGCACATCCCGCGCGCCACCGCCATGGGCCACCACCTGCCCGCTGGACGTCGGCACGAACATTTCCGGCCCCCGCTCGCCGACCATATAGGCCCGCCCCGGCGCCACCGGCCCGCCCGTCGCCCGCCCCGGCAGGCCCAGCACCGACGTCAGCACCGATGCGCCCAGGCTCGCCAGCCCGCCCGCGCCGCTGCCCCCGCCCCCCACGGCCGACCGCAGCGCGCTGGCCGCAATCTCGTCGAGCACGCTGACGGCAATGCGCCGCAGATCCTCGAACCCGAATTTGCCGGTCCGTACCGCCCGCATCAGCCCCTGCTCGATCCGCCGCCCGGCCCGGTCCGCCCCGTCGCCCAGCGGCCCTTCCAGCCCCGCCCGCATCGCCTCGACATCCCGGCTCAGCCCCTGCGTATCGGCCCGTACCCGCACCACCAAAGTCTCGATGTCCTCGTCCATCCCCATGGCCTTTCCTTGGAAAGCCCCTCCCCTTTTTAGGGGAGGGGTTGGGGTGGGGGCGTGCCCCACACACCCACCTTCATGCCCTCAATCCGGCATCACCCCCATCAACCGCCTCAACTCCGCTCCATCCATCCCGCTCTCCGGCGCTTCCTCCCCCCGCGCCGCACGCAGCACCGCCGCCAGTTCCGCCGGGGTCGCGCGCCAGAACTCCTCGGGGCGCCAGCCCAGCAGCCATCCGGCCACCCCCGCCAGCCGCCCCGCCCCGTCGGCAAAGCGCGTCACTTCCCCGCCAATATCTGTTGCAATATGGCCTTGAGCGCCGGCGTCACCTTCGCCAGCCCCACCGCGACGATCGCCTCGCCCAGCGCCTCGCGGCTCAGCGCGTCGCGATCCACCAGACAATGCCAGAACAGCGCGACCAGATCGGCCAGCGACAATTTCCCGTCCGCCGCCCGCTCGACCAGATCGAACAGCGGCCCCAGTTCCGCCTCGGCCGCCACCAGCGCCCCGAAACTCGGCCGCAGCGCCAGCCGCTCCCCGCCCAGGTCCAGCGCCGCTTCGCCCCGCATGGGGTTCACTACCCCGGCGCTCATTCGCTCACCACCGCGCCGCTGCTTTCCAGGCTCAGCGCATAATTGCGCTCCCCATTATAATCGCCGGCATAGTCCAGCCGCGTGACCAGAAAGCGCCCGCGCATCCGCTCGCCGCTCTCGAAGCTCAGTTCATAATCCTCGATCGTGCCCGACAGTGCATGATTGCGGATGCGCACCTCCGCCGCCGACCCGGTGAACAGCCCCGCCGCCGATACGCTGACGGACCGCACCCCGGCCCCCGACAGCAATTCGCGCCAGCCGCCCGAATCCTTGCTGGTGATGTTCACCGCCTCGCCATTGACGGACAGTTGCGTGGTCCGCATGCCGGCCACCGTCGCATATGTTGCGGGCATGTTGCCATCGCCCACTTTCAACAGAAACGCACTTCCCTTTTCGACGCCCATGGCGCATTCTCCAGACAAGCGATCCCGCGTCGGAAACACCCTGTTGCCGCCCGGAAAATCGCGAAAAATGAGGGGACTCGGCGGGAGCGCGGCCAAAGGGTCGCAGCATCGATCCGCCGCTTATGGAGAGGTCGTTATGATTGTTGCTGCTTCGCTCGTGATGATGCTGGCCGCGGCGCCGTCCGCCGACGCCGTCGGCACTGGTCGCAAGGAATTTTCCAAATGCCTGAGCGCGCAGATGCAGCCCGCGCTCGACAAGAAATTGCCGATCGCCGACTTTCAGGCGCTGCTGAAATCCGCCTGCGCCGACAAGGAAGCGGCCTTCCGCGCCGCCATCGTCGCCTCTGACAAGGCCGACAAGATGTCGGACGCCGCCGCCAATTCGGATGCGGACGATCAGATCAGCGAATATGTCGACAAGATTTCCAGCGAATATGACGAGAATAGCCAGCCGCGCTGATATTGGGAACGAGGAACCAGCTCCGACGCGCCAGAACACGCCGGGGCTGGCCCACCTTCACTCTTCCCGCACCAGCCGCAGCCGATAGTCGATCAACGCCCGCCATTCCGCTGGCGGCCGCCCTTCGTCGCGCGCCACCCGTGACCGAAGCAGCCGGGCGGTGACGATCCGCCACCCATCCTGCGCGCCCAGCCCCGCCAGTACCGCATCGACCCGGGCGATCATCCCGCCCAGCCGCGCCGGCGTCTCGTCCGCCACGCGCAGGCCGATGCTCAGCCGCACCTCGCGCCCGTCGACATCCTTCCCGCCCCAGTCTGCGCCGATGCACGCACCGACATGGCCGCAGGGCGCACTCGCCCGCGCCGGCTCGCCATCATGAAGGCCGTTCAACGCCTGCATCAGGGCATCGTCCGCCCGCAGGCCGGCCATCACCGCCGCCCGCGCCGCCACTTCCGCGCTCATATCCCGTCCTCCCCGATCCTGCTCTCAGCGCCTGTTTGGAAATGCGCCTCTGGCGCATCCGCACCGGCCCGGTGCCGCATCGAAAATGCGCTCTCTCGCGCATTTTCCAAACAGACTCTCAGCGTCGCCCGGCCTCCCGGATCGCCAGGTCGCGCCACCAGCGCGCCGCCAGCCCCGGCGCGGACGCCCGCACGCCATCTCCCTCGACCACGGCGTCGATGCCCATATCCGTCAGCGCGTCCGCGATCCGCGCCCGCCGTCCCCCCGCGCGCGCTTCCAGCAGCGCGACCAGTCGCGCCCTCATGGCCGCTCGTTCATGTCAGGTGCATCCGCCGGAACGGCCGCCACAGCGCGCTCACCACCGCCGGCGGCGTCGCGCTGTCCGTGCCGCGCGCCGCGAAATGCTCCGCCGCCAGCCGCACGATCCCCTGGCGCAGCGGTTCCGGCACGCCATTCATCTCGACCGCCAGCCCCGCCTGATAGCGGACCGACAGCCGCCGCCCCTCCTCCGCGCGGGTCGATCGAACCCAGCCGTCCCCCGCCGCATCGATGTCGATCGCATAGGCCCCGACCGCCAGCCCTTGCACCACGCCATCGACATCGACCGCCTCCACTCCGTCGATCGCGACCACCGGCCGCGCCGCCAGTCGCTGCCAGCGCCCGTCCCCGGCCACCGTCTCGCGCGCACTCCGCCGTACCAGCCATTGCCCGATAAATTGCTCGCACAGCGCCGCCGCGCTGCGCAGCAGGCCGGCCAGCACCGCATCCTCACCCGCCGTCTCGATCCGCAAATAGGCCTTCAGTTCCGCCAGCGATGCCGCCAGCGCCCCGCTCTCGCTTTCTTCCACCATGGTTCAGCGCTCCTCCACCCGCATCGTCACCGACCGCTCGTCCACCTGCCCGTCAGACAGGGTGACGCGGTTGGTCAGCCGATAGACCCGCCCGACGATCCCGCCGCTCAATCGCGCGCTGCTGCGCTGCGCTTCGAAAGCGGCATCCTCCACCTGCAACCCGCCATCTTCCTGCGGGCTGACCGTCCACAGGCTCGCGACCAGGCTCTGCTGCGCCAGATAGGCGGACCAGTCGATCGCATGATCGACCCGCGCCTGCGGGTCTTTGACATAAAGGCTCATCCTGTCCTGCTCCCCCTGTTCGCCTCGGGCCGCATCACCCTGACCGGCGCTCTCACCCGCACATCCTGCCCCGGCCGCACGCCCCAGCCCCATGGACCCTGCCAGCTTTCCAGCCGCACATCGGCCAGCGGCCGCCCGCCGATCGCCTCACCCGCCAGCATGGCCGTCTCCCACCTCCAGCAGCGCCACGCGCGCGGCCAATTGCGCGATCGCGCGCCGCTGCCACAGCGCCTCCAGCGCAAAACATTCGTCATAGCGCAGTCCCCAGCGGTCGCCCGCCATCCGCAGCGGCACGCCATCCGCGCTCTCCCGTGCCGGCTCCGCATCCCAGCTATCATGGCAGATCAGGCCCCAGCGCACCGCCGCGCCGTCGCCCAGGTGCTGATCGATCGCCTCGCGCACCTGTTGCGCCACCAGCCCCATATGCCAGCGCGCCTCCTCGCCCTTCGCCGCCACCGCATCGATAAAGCGATAGCGTTGCCAGTCGACCGCGCCCCAGGCGTCGAGCAAGGCCTCGTCCACGGCGCCGACATCGCATTTGGCGCGCGCGTCCGACGTGTTGATCGTGCCTGTGCCGGCATAGATGGTGGACCAGCGGTTCGTTGCCTGCCCGCAACTCACGCTATTGTCGGCGCTGGGATAGAGGATGCCGGCATGGTCGATGACGATCCGTTCCACCACGCCGCTGCTGGCGGCGGTTGTGCTGCTTTTCGTCAGAAAGGCGATGCCCATTTGGTTGATGTCGGTGCCGCTATGCTTGCCGACGATCAGCGCCCCCCGCCGCCCGCTGCCCTTTCGGGTAAAGGCGATACCGCTGGCATAGTCGCCCAGCGCGGCCGCACCCATTCCCGCGGCGTTCAGCACCATGCTGCCCAGCGCCCCTGCCGACGCGGGCGTCCCGGTATCGATCGCCGTGGTCGACAGGGCCTGCAACACCGGGGATGCCGCCGTCGCGGAAAAATAGGTGGTCGTGATATCCCCGCCGCTGATCGCCACGGCACTGGCCGCCTGCGACGCCATCGTGCCAAGGCCGCTGACATCGCTGCTTGGAATGGTCGCGCTGGCGCTCATCGCCGCCGTGCCATTGCCTTTCATATAGCCGGTCAGGCTGGCCGCCCCGGTCCCCCCGCGCGCCACCGCCAATTGCCCCGACCAGCCCGCCGTGATCGTCGCTGCGTTCAACAGGGCATTGGCCGCCCCGCCGCCCAGCGTCAGCGTCACATTGGCATCGTCCACCTTGCCCAGCGCGCTGCCGGTGGGGAATGTCGCCAGCGATCCGTCGCCGCGCAGATATTGCGCGCTCGTCCCGCCCGGCGCGAAGGCATGGCTGTGCGTGCCCGCCGCCACGCCATTCACCGACGCCAGCGTGATGCTGGATGGCGTGCCCAGCGCCACGCTGCCCGCCCCGCTGATCGCGGCAAAGCTCATGCCGCCGCCCGCTGCCACATTGGTCACGGTTCCGCCGGTCGATGACGTCCCTGCCCCGATATAGGATCGGAACGCCGCCGCATCGCCCAGGGTCAGCGCGCCGCGCCCGAAACCGGTCGTCGTCAGCGCCGCGATCGCGCTCAGTTCACCGCTGCCCGCCTGCTTGCCTGCCAGCGCGCTCGCCAGCCCGTCGATCGCGTCGATCGCATGGCCATGCGCCTCGACCCGCGCGACCCAGTCGGCATGCAACGCCAGCCCGACATGTTTTTCGCCCGCGACGAAATCCACCGCCGCGCCGCCTGCCGATGACGCATGCGGGGTCCGCACCAGCCGCCCGGCGCCGTCGATCGTGCCGCTGCCGGTCTCCCACTGCCCCGGATCGGCCACGCCCTGTATCACATAGGGAAAGGTCGCCCCCGCATTCAGTGCCGCGGCAAAGGCGCGATAGCCCTGCAACGGCCCGCCCAGCGCCAGCGACCCCGCACCCGCATCCATGCAGACCTCCCGCACCAGGTCCGCCATCTCCCAATCCGTGATCGCCACCGCCGCCCCCTCAAAAACAAAAAGGGGGAAGACCAGAAGCCTCCCCCCAAAACCTTCTCCCCTTGTGGGAGAAGGATACGAAGCCTTGCCAGCTTGCCGGCTAGGCGCAGTTGGATGAGGGGGCAGCACGCCGCCGCCCCCTCATCATCACGAAGCGGCAAACTTCATCAGCTTGCCACCGCCTCGTTTACGAAGCGGCGAACTTCATCAACTTAATGGCCTCGCTATTAGCCACCGCGCCGCCGATCCGCTTCACGGCATAGAAATGCACGAACGGCTTGTTGGTGAACGGATCGCGCAGGATGCTCGTCTCGCTGCGTTCGGCGATGACATAGCCGGCCTGGAAATTGCCGAACGCAATCGACAGGCTGTTGGCCGCGATGTCCGGCATGTCCTCGGCCTCGACCACCGGATAGCCCAGCAGCGTCGCCGGCTGCCCGCCCGTCAGCCCCGGCTGCCAGATGAAGGCGCCGTCGCTCGTCTTCATCTTGCGCACCGCCGCCAGCGTGGCGCTGTTCATGACGAAGCTCGCCCCCTGCCGATATGGCGCGCGCAGGCTCTGGACCAGGTCGATCAGCTTGTCCTGCGGGTTCGACGCGGCAAAGCCACCCGCCGCGCCCGACGCCACATATTGCAGCGACCCGAAGGCCCGGACGCTGTCCGCCTCGTTGGTGGTCGTATAGGTCAGGAAGCCCTTGGGCTTGTTCGTGCCATTGCCATTGACGAAGGCCGCACCCTCCGCGACCGCGAACTCACGCGCAATCTCGCCCGCCAGCCAGCCCTCGACATCGAACTGCGCGTCATCCAGCATCGCCTGGCTCGCCGCCGGATTGGCGAACAATTCACCCGACGGCGGCGCGATCTCGTTGAAGCTCGGCGTCCCCGTCTCGGCGCGCGCGCCCGTCTCGCTCGCCCATCCCGACACGATGCCGCCCGCCGTCACCAGCTTGCGGTACCCCGCCGTCCCGGTGCGCACGACATTGGCGATGCCACGGATCGGCGATATGCTTTTCAGCGTCGCGCCGATCAGCTGGTCGATCTCGCGCGGCACCGCATAGCCGCCCGCCGCGCCGCTCGCGCCGGAAAAGCTCTTCAGCTCCACTCCCGCTTCCTGCCCCTGCCGCAGGTAGCGATCGACAAAGGCCGCCCGCGCCGGATCGACGCTGCCGCCCTTCACCCCATCCAGCGCCGGCCGCCGTGCGGCAAGCAACGCCCCTTTCAGCGCCGCAATCTCCCCCTCCAGCCCATCAATCCGCTCCCCCTGCAACACCGCGTCAAAGCTGGCTTCCAAGCTGTCCATCACCTGATCCGTCATGCCCGTCTCCACAAAAAAAGGCGGCCCGGAAGGACCGCCCGATCAAATCTTCTCCCCCCGTGGGAGAAGGATACGCAGCCTTGCCAGCTTGCTGGCTAGGCGAAGTTGGATGAGGGGGCATCACTGCCCCCCTCCACCGCCACCACCCGCGCCAATGGCTGCATCGGATGCGTCACCAGACTGACCTCCACCAGTTCCAGCCCCAGCAACTCCCGCGGCCGCGCCCCGCGCGCCGCCTTCACCCGGTATCCGAAACTCAGCCCGTCCAGCGCCCCTTGCGCCAGCGCCGCCGCCGCCTCCCGCCCCGCCGCCGTGCGCCGCGACACCCGGCCGATCACGCGCAGCCCGCGCCTGTCCTCCAGCGCCTTTTCCACCACGCCAATCACCTGCCCCGGCCCATGCTGCCACAACAGCGGCACGCCTGCCGGGTCGATCGCGCCAAAGGCGCCCGCCCGCACCACGTCGCCGCCCCGGTCCACCCGGTCGAATATCGCCGCATAGCCGGCAAAGCGCACATCACCTTCCATCGCTCACCCCCGCACCAGCCCGACCAGCCCAACCTTCACCGCAATGCCCAGCAGGATCATCGCCATCGCGATCCGCACGACCCAGCCGATCACCGCGCCGCGCGCCGCCTTCTTCGCGTCGCGCCAGGCGGACAGCAATTCGCGCAATTCCCGCATGTCGCCTTCGGCTCGCCGATCCGCCAGCCCCAGCCGCTCCAGCGCCCGCCCCGCGCCCAGATCGCTCGCCTCCTCGATCAGCGCACGGATGGTCACGATATCCCCGCAACCGCCAAAAGCCCGCCCCTCCGCCTGCGCCACCAGCCGCGCCAGCATCTCCTCTTTCATGTCCCGCCCTCCTTCCCTTCGCGCCGCACAATGCCTATCTGCGCGCGCATGAAACGCGCCCCTCGCAAAGTCCTCATCATCCTCGCCCTTGTGGTCCTCGCCGCCCTCGCCTGGCATTTCGGCCTGTTCCGGGCGGGCGACTGCATGGTGCAGGGCGGCAGCTGGAATTGGGACAATGGCTTTTGCCGCCTCGATTCCCTGCCCGCCCGCGCACCCGACGCGCCCTGAATCCCGCTCCGCGCCGTCATGAAGCGTCTGTTCTTCACCACCATGCTGGTCGCGACCGCCATCGCCGTATCCCTCTGGAACAGTGACTGGCTCGCGCAGGATCATTGCCTTGACAGCGGTGGCCGCTGGTCCGCCGCCACCGCCGCCTGCGAATATTAGGCGATCCCCAACAACGCCTTCTTCTCCTCCGCGCTCAGGAAATCCGCCGCCGCCACCCGCTCCCACAGCGCCGCGCGCTCGTCCGACAGCGCCGGCACCGCATCCAGATCCGGCTCGATCAGCAGCCCCGGCCACCAATCGTCCAGCCCCTGCGCCAACGCCCCGCAAATCTTCGCGACCAAGGGCAGGATCGTCTGCCGCCACAACGCCTTGTTCGCCTCGCGATAATTGGCATAGGCGTTGTCGCCCGGCAGCCCCATCAGCATCGGCGGCACCCCGAACGCCAGCGCAATCTCCCGCGCCGCCGCTCCCTTCAGCCCGACAAAATCCATCTCGGCGGGCGTCAGGCTCATCGCCTTCCAGCTAAGCCCACCCTCCAGCAGCATCGGCCGCCCGGCATTGGCTGCCCCGGCAAAGGCGACCTCCATCTCGCGCTTCACCCGTTCGAACTGATCGGGCGACAGCACCGACCCGTCGCCCGGATCATAGACCATCGCGCCACTGGGCCGCGCCGCATTGTCCAGCAACGCCTTGTTCCAGACACTCGCCGCATTGTGGATCGCCACCGCGCCCGCCGCCGCGCCGGTACAGCCCAGCCCATAATGATCGTCCAGCGGATGCAGCGCCTTGATATGCAGTACGCCCGTCCGCCCCGCGCCATCCTGCGGCGAAAGCCGGGTGATGCTCTCCCCCACCCGATACAGATAGGCCGCCGGCCACCCCCGCGCATCCGCCTCCACGCTCACCCGCTCGGGCCGCAGCGCATAAAGCTCCGCCGGCTTGCCCTCCGCCCCGGCAATCACCTGCACATAGGCATTGCCGTGCAGCAGCAGGTGACAGGCCAGAGTCTCCACCAGCCCCTGCCCCGCCGAAGCCCGCCCGACCAGAGCGGCCACCACCGCCACCGCCGCATCGTCCACGCCCCGCACCTTCAGCGCACAGGCCCCCGCCCCTTCGGACACCAGCCGCATCGCCCGCTGCGCTACCGCATTGCCCATCACGCCCGCGCGCAATTGCGCCTCATAACTGGCCGGCCATTCGCCCAATGCCACCGCGCCCGATCCCCACGCCCGCGCCAGCACCGGCCGCGCATCCGCCTGCGCAACGCTTTTCGTCCCGAACCATTTCATAAGCCCATCCCCAAACGCAAAAACCCCCTCCCCGGCGGGGGAGAGGGTTGGTGAAGCCAAAGGCGGCAAAGCCGCTTACCGAAACTGAGAGAAGGGCAGCGCCCCGTTTATCTATTCCGCGCCAGCACCCGGTCGCACACGCTGTTCGTGCCTTCGCTCTTGCCGATCACCCGGCCCGCCACCGCGCCGGCAGCGCCCGCCAGCAAAGTCTCGCCCAGGCTACCGCCCGCCAGCGCACCAATGCCCGCACCACCGGCCGCGCCGATCACCGTGCCCTTGTCACGGCCCTGCTTGCCCTTGAGCAGGCAGTAGCGCACATCGTCGCGATCGCGCGGCGCCGCACGCGCCACCCGCGCCCGGTCCTTGCTGTTCAGGCTCGCCGCCATCACCGGTCCCGCCATCAGCGAAACACCCACGACAGCCGCGCAGATACTGGCCATCTTCATCGCACTTACTCCGTCTCTAACCATAACCATATTTGTAATGACTAAGAAACGAAGCGCCCCGCCGGCCGGTTCCCGTGCCGGCGGGGCCATCTGCAATATCAGTCCACCCGCGAAATGAACTGCTCCACCGGCCGCCGCACCTTCTTCAGGTTCACCAGCCAATCGCCCTCATCCGCGCGATAGCCGACCGGCATGATCGCCACTGACCGCAGGCCACGCGCCCGCAGGTCCAGTATCTCGTCCAGCGCCGCCGGGTCGAAGCCCTCCATCGGCGTCGCATCCACCTCTTCGAAAGCCGCCGCCGTCAATGCGATGCCGAGGCCCACATAGGCCTGCCGCGCGGCATGTTCGAAATTGGTCTGCGCGTCGCGCTGCGGATAGGTGCCCAGCAACATCTGGCGATAGGCTTCCCAGCCCTCATTCCTGAAGCCGCGCTCGTCATTGACGAGATCGAACATATGGTTGATCCGCTCGGGCGTATAATTGTCCCAGGCGGCAAAGACGATCAGGTGCGACGCATCCGTCACCTGCTCCTGATTCCAGGCGATCGCCTTGATCTTCTCGCGGATTTCCTTGTTGGTGACGACGATCAGCTCGAACTGCTGCAACCCGCTCGACGTCGGCGCCAGCCGCACCGCCTCCAGGATGCGCTCCACCTTGTCTTCGGGCACGGCCTTGTCCGGGTTCATCTTCTTGGTGGCATAGCGCCAGTTCAAACGGTCGATCAGCATCGGATACCTCTTCATGACAGAGCGCCCGGCCTAAGCCCGGCGCATGACGCCATGATGTAGAGGCTTGGCCGCCGAAATAAAGGTATCATTTAAAAACTGGATATCCTGTCCTGGCCATTCAGTCGGACAGCCCGGCGAACGATCAATAACGGGCAGCTGCAAAGCCCTCTCCCGCCTTCGCGGGAGAGGGTTGGGTGAGGGTCTTCTTACTGGATCAATGCCAACCGGATGGCTTCAATTGCACCATCGAAATTCTCGATCACATCATGGTTCCAGATGCGCAAAAGTCGATAGCCCTTGGCTTGCAGCCATGTCGATCGCGCTTCATCCTCGCGCTCATTATGTTGGCCGCCATCGAGTTCTACGATCAGCCGTCGCTCTACACACAGGAAATCGACAATGAATGGACCGATCGTTGCCTGACGACGGAATTTGAAACCATCCAGTCGGCGGTTACGCAAAGCAGACCATAATTTCTGTTCAACATCTGTAGCGTCTCGACGCAGCCGTGCCGCATGAGGACTGATCTGACGTCGAACAGGATGCATCGGCCTGTCATACAGAAAGAAAAACCCTCACCCAACCCTCTCCCGTGAAAACGGGAGAGGGCTATATAACACCGATCGCTCCCCCCAATCCCCCTCACATCCCCCGCACCCGCGCCTCGCCCTTCTTCCCCAGCATCAGTTCCGTCATCGCCCACACCAGCGCGTCGGCGCGATCGGGCGACCGCCCCGGCCCGACATAGCCGCCGCCCGCCAGCAAGCCGCACATCTGGTCCTCCATCTCCGGAAAAGCGCCGCGATGCGCCACCCGCCCGGCCTCGTACAGTGCCGCCACCGGCTCCGCCCGCGCCGCCTTCCCCCGGCTCGCATGGACCAGCTTCAGTGGCAGCGCCTCCTCCGCCGCCAGCAGCACGCTCGCCACCATCGCCCCACCATTATTGGCCTCGGCCACCACCCGGTCGGCGCCATGGACCAGAGCGGCCGCCGCCACTGCCCGCGCCCAGCCTTCGGGCGACTGTCCCGCCACGCTCGCGTCCGCGATCACATAGGCCCGCCCGTCGCCGCCGATCCCGGCCACCACGATCCCGCACGCATCCCCGCCCGCCGACGCCGGCGGATCGACCGCCACCACCACACGGCGAAGCATGCCCGGCACATGCGCGACCCGGCACCGCTCGATCAGGGTGCGCGACCACAGCGCGCCCTCCACCTCCTCGATCAGTTCGCCGTCCAGTTCCTGCCGCCCCAGCCGCGTGCCGCCATAGCTGTCGGTCATCGCCGCGACGAAGCCGGGCGCCAGATGCGCCGCATTCTCCGCCGTCCGCCCCCGCGTCACTACGACATCGTCGCCCTCTCGCGCGACCAGCCCCCGCACCAGCGGCACCGGTCGCGGCGTTGTCGTCGCCAGCATTTGCGGATGCGTGCCCAGCCGCAATCCCATCATCAGATTATGCCAGGCCGCCTCGCCGCCCGCCCATTTGGCGATCTCGTCGGCCCAGCCATGGCTGAACTGCGGCCCGCGCAGACTTTCCGGCTCGGCCGCGCCGAACAGCGTCGCCATCGCGCCATTGGGCCAGCGCAGCGTCCGCAGCGCCGGGGCATAGGCCGGCCGGTTCCACCAGGGCGCGATCGCCAGCAGCCCGCTCGCCCCTTCCACCATCACGCTGCGCGCCTCGCCCAGCGTTGCGCCCACCAGCGCGATCCGCGCCGCCGGGTCCGCCTCCGCCACGGCGCGCACCCATTCCGCCCCGGCCCGCGTCTTGCCATAGCCGCGCCCGGCCATCATCAGCCAGATGCGCCAGTCGCCCGGCGGCGGCAACTGCCCCGGCCGCGCCAGATAGCGCCACTCCTGCGCCAGCCGCTCCGCCGCCGGCAAGTCGTCCAGCAGGTCCAGCACCGCCCGGGCGGCCGCATCCTCCTCGGCCAGCCATTCCCTGCCCGAAATTTCCCTGCCCGGAATCTCCATGCCCCTCCCCCACCATGTTCGCGCAAAGGCGCAGAGATCGCAGAGACAAAAAAGGCCGCACAAAGGCGGCCTTCCTTAATAATCTCTATCTCCTCTGCGCCTCTGCGCGAACCTGTTATTTCCGCGGCGCCATGCCGCCAAAGGTGACGATGCTCTCCGCCCCGTCCTTCGCCACGGCCGCCACGCCGATGAAATGATCGTCCACCACGATATCCTTCAGCACCGTCTCGGTCGCACCCGTCACGACCCGGCTATCGCTCCAGTCCTGCGCATCCGCCCGCCGCCAGTAAACCTTGTAAGCCGCAGCCCCCGGCACCGCGTCCCAGAAGACCCGCGTATCCATCGACAGCGCCCCGTCCAGCGACACGGTCGCGGGCGCCGCCGGCGCATCCGCCAGATCGCGCAGCGCCGCGATATTGAGCGCCGTCACCTTCGCCAGATAGGGAAAGTCCATCCCCTCGACCGTATCGCCATAGACGCGGCCATTTTCAGTCCGCAAATCCTGATGCTGCCGGTCATAATTCTCGATCCCCACCGAAAAGCGCACGGCGGGAAAACCCAGTTCCAGGAAAGGCGAATGATCGCCCCCGCGCCCGAACCGGTCCAGCCGCCGCACCGCGAACACGTCCAGCCCGATCTGCGGATTGCCCTCCGCGATCCCGTCGATCTTCTTGGCCAGCGCGCGCGACGGCCCGTCATCCTCGCCGCCGATCGCCCGGCGCGTCAGATTGGCCTTGGCATCTTCCGAAAAGCGGATGCCCTCGGAAAAAACCCGCACCCGGTCAGCCACGATCTGTCCATTCTGGCCGACCGTATTGCCGACGATATCGTTGTTCAGCATCGCCCGCACCTGCCATCCGCGCTTCTTCGCCGTCTCGGCCAGCAGCTTGGCGCCCCACAGCCCCTGCTCCTCGCCCGACAGCAGCGCATAGACGATCGTGCCGTCGAACTTTTCGCCCGCCAGCACCCGCGCCGCCTCGATCACCAGCGCCGTGCCCGACGCATTGTCGTTCGCGCCCGGCGCATCATCCTTGATGTTCATCACATCAGTCACGCGGCTGTCGATATGCCCCGCGACGATCACCACCTGGGTCGGATCACCCGTCCCCTTCTGGATCGCCAGCACATCGGCCACCTCGACACCATTGGGCGCGCGCGGCCCGGTGAACGGCCCGGATATCGTCTCCACGCTCAGGCACCCGCCGCACCCCTTGCTGATCTTCGCAAATTCGTCCGCGCCCCATTTACGCGCCGCGCCGATCCCCCGCTTGGGGTCGGTCGCCGACGACAGCGTATGGCGCGTACCGAAACTCACCAGTTTCTCCACCGTCGCCTTCAAGCGCACAGGATCGGGCGCGCGGGTCTGCGCGACGGCGGGAACAACGTTCAGGGCGGATGCTGCGGCCAGCAATAGGATCTTTCTCATCGCCCCGATCTACCGCCATTCCCCGGCCTGTAAAGTCGCACATCTGTAAAGCACCCGCCGCCTTTCTCGCGCCTGCACAATAATCCCCAATATAGATCAAATATTTATCCCTTGACGACCAGCCCGCCGCAAATGCACCAGTGCGCTATTCAGCTCGGGGGAGCTGAGTCTCTTTTGGGGGTTTAGATGTTCAGAATAGCTATTGCGGCGATGGCGCTTGCCATCGCTTCGCCTGCCTTTGCGGAAACTTTGACCGTGGATAGCGTGATCGCATTATCGGGAGCGGGCATTGGCGACGAAGCCGTAATTGCCAAGATCAAGACATCCGGCACTAAGTTCGATCTGACGACCGACGAAATGCTGATGCTTAAAAGCAAGGGCGTCTCCGGCCCAGTCATCGCTGCAATGCTGAACAGCGGTGCGACTACCACCGCTCCGGCCATGTCGATGGATTCACCCGATCCACTCGTCCCGCATCCTGCTGGCGTTTATCTCCTGTCCAGCACCGGCGCTGGCCGCAAGATGCAACGTATTGATCCCACCACCACCAATCAGGCCAAAACCGGCGGCATCATCGGTTACGCCTTTACGGGCGGCATAGCGTCGATGAGCATCAAGGCCGCCATTCAGAACGAGGCTGCGCGCGTCCGTAGCCAACCAGGTCGCCCCAGCTTCTATTTCTTTTTCGACGAATCCAATCCTGACACCGCGCGCGCAAATACCGCTTGGGCAGCCGGCACCGCAGCGACCGTCTCCTCCCCATCCGAATTTACGTTAATCAAACTCATGAAGAAGGATGGCCGTCGGGAAGCCCGCGTTGGCAGCGCGAACATCGGCGGAGCGAAAACGGGCGTTATGGACAAGGATCGCCTCCCCTTCGACTATGAAATGGTCCGGCCGGGCGTCTTCAAAGTAACCCCCACGCAAGAGTTGGAGAGCGGTGAATATGGTTTCATCTACGCCCTTACCGGGGGTGGCTCGGCAGGCGCAATGACTGCGCGCATCTTCGACTTCGGCGTGTGACCCCTCGCTGGAGATCAAGACCAACTGATCGTCAGGCGCGCGGGCGGCGGTGCAGACAGGGCCAGTCCCCCTTTCTCGCCGCCGCCCGCACTCACCTCAACACTGCCCGTTGAACCCATTGCCGTTCCGGTCGTTCTCCCATTTCGGGAGACGATGCGCATGGATGCGGATTTCGACATCAGGCCAGACCCGCGTCATAATCTGATACGGGTCAGGATGGCCGGCTTTTTCGATCAGGATCATGTGCGGCATTTCGCCGCCGCCTATCGCTGCGCCCTTGCCGGCCTGACCGCGCCGGGTCATCTGACGCTGGTGGATATCAAGGCGATGAAGATTCAGGCGCAGGATGTCGTGGCCGCCTTTTCCGCGCTGCTCGCCGCGCCGGACGTGCGATCGCACAAGCTGGCCTTTCTCTGCGGCTCCACCCTCGCCCGGCTTCAGGCGCAACGACTGACCGATCGGGACGGGGTTCGCTTCTTCGACGACCCCGTCTCCGCCGAACGCTGGCTGCTGGACTGAAGGCAGCGCCCGGCCGCGATCAGTGCGTCCGGCTCGTCACCTTCGCCGTGCCGTCGGGCAATATCTGGATCAGGTGCGCGCTCTCATTATTACACTGCGCCTTCCATCCGCGCACGCCATGGCGGATGTCCGCCCGCTCCGATCCCGTCACCTCCGGGCAGGCCGCGCCGCTGTCGCGGATCGCCTTGGCAAAGACGCCATTGCGCAGATCCTCGTCCAGCTTGGCCACCTGCGCCGCCGCGCCGGTTTCCGGCTCGACCCGGTTCTCCGCCGCGACCTGATCCGTCCCGCCATCACCACAGCCAGCCAGCGCCCCGCTCAGCATTGCGGCCAGACCCAGCATCATCCACTTGCGCACATGCATCTCCCATCATCCGGCCATCACGGCCCAGACCCAATCTTCAGGCCGATCGCGGCCCCCACAGGATGACCGCACCACCGATCAAACAAATAGCCATGCCGATCAGATCCCACCGGTCCGGCCGCACGCCCTCCATCACCCACAGCCAGACGATCGCCGCCATGATGTAGATCGACCCATAGGCGGCATAGGCCCGCCCGGCATTATCCGCCTCCACCAAAGTCAGCAGCCAGGCGAACAGGCACAGCGACACGACGCCCGGCCCGATCCACCACACCGACCGGCCCATCCGGAGCCAGGCCCAGAAGGCGAAACAGCCCCCAATCTCCGCCAGCGCGGCGCCGATATAGACAAGCACGGTCATTGCCAGCCGCCGTGACACCATCCCGCCCCGATCGCAAGGGCGGGAAGGGGGTGGATAGGGGACGGTCGGCTCCTTAATGAAAAGCTAGGCATAACGGCCGCTCACCCGACTAGGTCAACTCCCTCACTATCCGATCTAGCACCGTCGCTACGCTTGAATACACGCGAAAGGGCCAATGCATCTCAAGGGAACGAGACGCGCCTCGCATAACAATCCCTACAGCAATCGGCGCATCAAGATCGCCTTGCAGCCTCATGACATCCCGAAGAGACGCGAGTTTCAGCGCTTCAATCTCGTCATATCGGCAATCTATGGCAGACATAGGCCCGTCATAACTGAAGCCCAATTCCGAAAGCGTGAGCACCATCGTGCCGTCCGCAAATTTATAGATCGGTTTGCCGAAAACCGAAACCGGGGCAACTTCCCATTGTCCGATACCTGGGGTTACAGCCGAAGCCAGCGCCTGTGTGATCCATCGTTCCACTTTGTCCACAACAGCACGCCTCCTACGGCAGCTTGTAGGCCTATGTGCCCAAGGATGGAACGTCCACAAATGGTCGCTTCCAGACCCAAACATCCGTTCGCCCTAAGCCTGTCGAAGGGCCGCACTTTTCTTCCAACATAAGCCCAAAAGAAAGAGCAGGGCTTCGACAGGCTCAGCCCGAACGGATGTGGGGTGTCCGCAAGTGATCGCAATCCGCCACCCTGTTTCCTACCCGCCCCTGCTCGCTCCCTTTCCGTACAGCCACACCCCCACTAAACCCCCGCCATTTCCCGTCGCCATCCGATCTCGCCCAGCACGGCCTCGACCCGCGCGATCGCGTCGGCACTGTCGGGTCGTCCAGCCGCCTCTCTCACCGCGCGCCGCTTCTCCATCCGCTCGCGATGCAGCGCGAACAGCCGCAACGCCACGGCCAGGTTGCGCCCGCGCTTCACTTTACGCGCCTTCACCGCGCCCTCACCGTCCAGCACCACTTCCTCGACCTCGCTGCCATGCAGCGCCTCGCGCATCAGCATCAGTTCGATCTCGCCATAGCCCTCCTCCAGCGCATCGTCCCACGCCTCGGCAAAGCCCGCGTCCAGCTTGCGCCGGCGATAGGCGCTGGCGCGACAAACCCCGGCCTCGCGCGCCGCCTCGCTGGCATTGCAACTGTCCGCCAGCGCCGCAAAGAAGGCCTGCACCTTCTCCACTGTCCAGCTATCCTCACGCACCTTGCGCTTCTGCCCCCGCGCGCCGCCGCCCCTGTGCTGGCGCCCCGCCACCAGTTCCCGCTCCGCCTTACCCGCCATGCCTCCCTCCCCCGTCCGCCCCACCCAAAAGCCAAAAGGCCCAAAACAAAAAAGGCCGGTCCCTCCGGACCAGCCCTTTTGCCGTCACCCGCATCAGCGCGTCGGCGACTCACATTTCTCCACTGTGCCAATCTCTGTCAGATCAGCGTGACGATGTCAAGAAAAATGTTCCATATGGGTTATTTTCTAACCATCGCCGCGATTGCCTCCGCTTCCTGCTCCATCGCCGCAGCCACGCTCGGCCGCGCCTTCACCCGCCCGATCCAGGCCACAACCTTCGGCCAGCGATCCGCGCTCAGCCCATCCGACACATAGTCCACATTGATGATCGGGCAAGCCGCTGCCAGATCCGCCAGCGTGAAGCGATCCTTCACCAGCCAGCCACTTTCCGGCAGCACATTCTCCAGATAATCATAGATTTTCGGCATCTCATCAGCCTCGGCCGCATCCGCCGCCGCCAGATCCGGCTCACGCTTCAGCCGCTTCGCCACCGCCCGGTTGAAGAAGATCTTCTGCCCGATCGGCTGCACCACCGTATCGCCAAATTCCTCATACCATATCGTCCGGGCACGCGCCTTCGGTTCCGCTGGGATCATCTCCGTGCCGGGGCGCAGGGCATCCATATAGGTGATGATCGCGGTGGAATCGCACAGCAGGAAATCGCCATCCTCCAGCGCCGGTATCTTGCCGAACGGCGATCCCTTCAGATAGCCCTCGGCCCCGCGTCCGAACCCGGCCGCCTGCACCTCGACAGCAATCCCCTTTTCCGCCGCAAAGACAATGACCTTGCGCACAAAGGGCGACGGCCGCGCGCCATGGATAATCATTTCTCTCTCCTTCTGTCGTCAGGTCGGGCGGGGCATCCTGCCAATCCAGTAGCAGGATGCAATCTATTTATACGCCCTCAATATGAACCGTTCGGGCTGAGCGACGTCGAAGCCCTTTCACTGAGCGACGCGAAGTACATCGCGCCTCAGAAACGGCGCCACCACCCCCATCACCCGCGCGACCGTATCGGCCTTCTCCCCCACCGGCGCGACATAGTCGATCACGTCCCGAGCAGCATCTTCCCCCGCCCCGCGCCCGATCGCCCAGGCGCTCAGATAATGCGCCGCCATGCACCCGCCAGCCGTTGCGACGTTACCGGCCGCATGGAACGGCGCCTCGATCACCTGCGCGCCGGTCGCCACGACCCAGGGCTTGCTCGTCACATCGGTGCAGACCGGCACGGCCTCCAGCAGCCCCAGCCTCGCCAGCAGCAGCGCGCCCGAACATTGCGCCCCGATAATCTGCCGCACCGGGTCCAGCCGCATATCCGCCATCAGTTTCGCATCCGATACGATTTCCCGCGTCCGCACCCCGCTGCCGATCAGCACGACATCGGCTTCACCCGCAAATTCAAGCGGTTGCTGCACATCGACCCGCACGCCATTCATCGATGTCACCGCCGCGCCCGGCCCGCAAATCTCCGCCCGCCATCCCGGCACCCGGTTCAGCAGCGCCAGCGCCACGAAACTGTCCAACTCGTTGAATCCATCGAACGTGACCACCGCCACCCGCATCCCCGCCTCCGCACACCAGAACCTCGTCATTGCCTTAGAGGCAGGCGCACCCATCCGCCCGATCCGCTCGCGACGAATTGGCGTCCTTCAGAATTGCGGTCCGGCGACACCCGGCGCCAGCGGCTTAGACTGCGGCCGCGCTTGCGCCCCGGCGTCATCATCCGGCTCAGGCCCCGGCGCCACTCCGCCCGGCACCATTGTCCGCGTATAATCGATGCGGATACGCACCCAGCTACCCACCATCTTCTTGCCATTGACCCGTGGCGGCATCACCAGAAACTGCCAGGCCGCCAGCCGCACCGCCTTGGCCAGGCCCGATCCGCGCGGATATTCCCCCAAAATCTGGCAATTTTCGACATGATAATGGTCGATTGTCTTGCACGCGACCAGACCATAGCCCCGCGCCGGCGCATTGACCGGCAGATAGGTCGACAATTCCGCATGGGTCGGCCGCCGATACCATTCCGCCTCGTACAACTGCACCCCGCCCGGCCCTTCGCCCGGCCCCTGCACCATGGAACTGTCGCCCTTGCCTTCGCCCACGCCCTGCGTTCCCTTGGGCATGTTGCCGATATCGGCCGACGCCATCTGCTCGCGATTGAGCGTCAGGAAGGGGAAAGGCGATGGCGGCTGCTCGGCCGGCTTCTCCACCGGCACCGGCGGTCGCACCACCGGGTCGGCCTGCTTTTGCGGCGAAGACTGTTTCTCTTCGCGCTTCTGCGTCTGTTCCGCCTTGGCCTGCTGCTGGTCGGTCTTCTCGCCCGTCTCGACGTCGAACGTCACCGGCAGGCGATCGTCTTGCTTGGGCGGCTGGAACCCCGGCGACAGGGTGAACAAAGCCAGCAACAGCAACAGGTTCAGCACCAGCGCAAAGGCGATGCCGCCCGCACGTTGCCGCACCTTGTCCCAGGGAATCGAAGAAAAGGTCAAATGCGGCGCCGAACAGGTCTTGGAAAGTGGGGGTCATGCCCAGACGGCGCCGAACAATCAAGCCCGTCCCCCTCTATCCTGTCGCCCAATCGTCACGCAAAAGCGCTGGCGACCCGAAACGATCTCGGCTAGGTCGGCGGCAATGCTCAACAGGCTCTATCAATGGACGCTGGCAAAGGCCGCGCACCGCCACGCCGAACGGTGGCTCTTCGCCATCAGCTTCATGGAATCGAGCTTCTTCCCGATCCCGCCGCACCCGCTGCTCGGCCTGATGTGCCTCGCCCGCCCGGAAAAGGCGATCCGCTTCGGCTTCATCTGCACCCTCGCCTCGGTGCTGGGCGGCCTGCTGGGCTATGGCATCGGCCATTTCCTCTATGAAGCGGTCGGGCAACAGATCCTCACCGCCCTCGGCCTTGCTGCCAAATTCCCGGTCGCGGCCTGCTATCTGCGCGATTACGGGGCGGAAATCATCCTCATCAAGGGCGCGACGCCCATCCCGTTCAAGCTCATCACCATCACGGCGGGCTTTGTCGGCCTGTCGCTCTTCACCTTCCTCTGGGCCAGCATCGTCAGCCGCGCCTTCCAGTTCATGCTCGTCGGCTTCCTGTTCTGGAAATTCGGCCGCCCGATCAAGGCGTTCATCGAGAAATATCTGGCCCTCCTCTCCGCCCTGTTCCTCGTCCTCATCGTCGGCGGTTTCATCGCCGCCTCGATGCTGACCGGCGGCGGGCACAAGAGCGACAAATGCTCCGGCGCCACGATGGAATCGATCCGCTGACGTGCTGAAGCAAGCCTTCGCCCGCCACCCCAAAGTCGCGGCGCTGCTGGCGGGTTTCGCCTCCGCCACCGGCTTCGCCCCGCTCAATCTCTGGCCGGTCACGCTCGCCTGCCTGATCGTGCTGATCCTATTGATCGAGCGCGCACCAGACCGCCGCGCCGCTTTCCTGCGCGGCTGGCTGTTCGGCGTCGGCCATTTCACCCTGGGCCTCAACTGGATCGCCCACGCCTTCACCTTTCAGGACGCCATGCCCCACTGGTTCGGCTATGGCGCGGTGGTCCTCCTGTCCCTCTACCTCGCCGCCTATCCCGGCCTCGCCACGCTGGGCGCATGGTGGCTCTCCCGAAAACTCCCCTCCCTCTCAGGGAGGGGCCGGGGGTGGGTAGGCGAGCAAAGCGAGCCAGTATCCTTCATCCTCCTCTTCGCCGCCCTGTGGATCGCCACCGAATATCTGCGCTCGACCCTCTTCACCGGCTTCGCCTGGAACCCGCTGGGCGTCACCCTGCTGCCCTCGCGCGCGGCGATCGGCGCAATCCTGATCGGGACTTACGGCCTTGGCGCCATCACCATCCTGACCGCCGGCGGCCTGCTGCTCGCTCTGCGTGCTCAGACCCGTCCCACTACCGCGCTTCTGCTGCCCTTCTTCGCCTTTTCGCTCTGGGGCATCTTGTCCTCTGCCCCCACCACGCCCGTAGGCGCGCCGCGCATTCGCGTGGTCCAGCCCAATATCGGCCAGGACGAGAAATATTCGATCGAGGCGGAATATCGCAATTTCCGCAAGCTCTCGACCCTGTCGGGCCAACCCCGCCCTGCCCCGCGCCTCATCTTCTGGCCCGAAGCCGCGATCCCCGCCTATCTCGACATGGAACCCGACTGGCGCGCCCGCCTCGCGCACCTGCTCGGCCCCAACGACCTGCTGATGACCGGCGGAGACAAGGTCTATTTCAAGCCAGTCGAGCAGGACGGCACCCTCGTCAACAAGCTTTCCGGCGCCAATAACAGCGTCTGGATCGTCACCCCCGCCGCCACCATCGCCGGCCGCTATTCGAAGGCGCATCTGGTTCCCTATGGCGAATATCTGCCGATGCGGAATATCCTCGAACCCATCGGCCTGTCCCGCCTCGTGCCGGGCGACGCGGATTTCTGGCCCGGCCCCGGCCCGCAAAGCCTGACCCTGCCCGCCAATCCCGGCCGCCCGCCGCTGAAAATGGGCATCCAGATCTGCTATGAAATCATCTTCTCAGGGCAAGTGATCGATCCGGCCAACCGCCCCGACTTCCTCTTCAACCCCTCCAACGACGCCTGGTTCGGCAGCTGGGGACCGGTCCAGCATCTCGCCCAAGCCCGCCTGCGCGCGCTGGAAGAAGGCATCCCCATCATCCGCTCCACCCCCACTGGCGTGTCCGCGATCATCGACGCGCGCGGCCAGGTCGTCCACGCGCTCGGCCTCAACCGCGCCGGCTTCCTCGATTCCGGCCTGCCCCCCGCGCTCCCGCCCACGCTGTTTGCGCGGCTCGGCAACTGGGCGCCTTTCGCACTGATGCTTCTGCTGCTCGGCGCAGCCCTTGCGCTCCGCAAAGGCAAAAGCTAATAGCGACATAAAGTTTTCTTTATATCCTTTCGTCCGTCATCGTCTTACGGGAGTCCTATGCGCAAACAATTCCTCTTCACCTCGGAATCCGTTTCCGAAGGCCATCCCGACAAGGTTGCGGACCAGATTTCCGACGCCATCGTCGATCTCTTCCTGTCGAAAGACCCCGAAGCCCGCATCGCCTGCGAAACGCTGACCACGACCCAGCTCGTTGTCCTCGCCGGTGAAATCCGCTGCAAGGGCGTCTATGAAAACGGCGCTTGGGCACCGGGCGCGCAGGAAGAAATCGAAGCCGCCGTCCGCGCGACGGTGAAGCGTATCGGTTACGAGCAGGACGGCTTCCACTGGGAGACGTTCCGCTTCGAAAACAACCTGCACGGCCAGTCCGCGCACATCGCGCAGGGCGTCGATGAAAGCGGCAACAAGGATGAAGGCGCCGGCGATCAGGGCATCATGTTCGGCTATGCGTCGGACGAAACCCCCGACCTCATGCCCGCCACCCTCTATTACAGCCACAAGATCCTGGAACGCATGGCCGCCGACCGCCACGCCAAGGTCGTCGACTTCCTGGAGCCCGACGCCAAGAGCCAGGTGACGCTCGAATATATCGATGAAAAGCCGGTCCGCGCGACCGCCCTCGTCGTCTCGACCCAGCATGCCGCCGGCATGGACAATGACGACAGCCGCGCCAAGCTGCGCGATTATGTCAAGGGCGTGATGGCCGACATCCTGCCCGAAGGCTGGCTGCCCGGCGACGAAAGCATCTACGTCAACCCGACCGGCCTGTTCGAAATCGGCGGCCCGGATGGCGACGCCGGCCTCACCGGCCGCAAGATCATCGTCGACACCTATGGCGGCGCGTCGCCCCATGGCGGCGGCGCGTTCAGCGGCAAGGACCCGACCAAGGTCGACCGTTCGGCCGCCTACATCACCCGCTACCTTGCAAAGAACATCGTCGCCGCCGGCCTCGCCCGTCGCTGCACGATCCAGCTCAGCTACGCCATCGGCGTGGCCGAGCCGCTCTCGCTCTATGTCGACCTGCATGGCACCGGCACGGTCGAGGCTTCGGCGATCGAAGCCGTTCTGCCGACGCTGGTCCGCCTGACGCCAAAGGGCATCCGTACGCATCTTGGCCTCAACAAGCCGATCTACCAGAAGACCGCCGCCTACGGCCATTTCGGCCGCACCCCCGACGGCGATTACTTCCCCTGGGAAAAGACCGACCTGGTCGACGCCCTCAAGGCGGCTCTGGCCTGACGATCTCCCCCCTCCCGCTTGCGTTGGCCGGAGGCACGTGACTCCGGCCAAGGGCAGCGAGACTTACGCGCACAGCGCGTTAGCCGCAGCGGGGTGGGCACATCGCACCATCATAAAAGGGCGCCTGGCATCTCCACGGCGCCCTTTTTCATGCTCCGTTCCTGTCCATAAAATGACGAAAAGTTCATTAGGAAAGCGCCCCCGCCCGGCGCATACAACCCCTGTCGGGTTCGCAACCCCTGTCGAACCCGACACCTCTCCCCAAAGAGGCATATCATGACAAAGATGGTTGCCATGGCCCTCCTCGGCCTCGCTCTGATTGCCGGCAATGTTGCTCCTGCATCTGCCGCGCCGTGCAAGGACGCGAAGGGCAAGTTCGTCAAATGCGCCCCCAAACCGCCCGTCAAAAAGGCGCCCTGCAAGGATGCAAAGGGTCGTTTCATCAAGTGCAAATGACCTGAAGACGAATGGTGGCGGCGGGCGGCTTTCAGCCAGGCCCCGCCGAAATCCGACGACATCCCTCCTCGCCGTCGTCGCCAACCGCTTGTTATTCTGTCCCTTCCCGTTACCCTGCTGCACCGTAGGGGTTCGGGAAGGGGCAGTTCATGCATAAGAGATTTCTGGTTCTGGCCATCGCGCTGGCATCGTCGGCGCTCGCCGCACCTGCAATGGCCCAGCCCGCGCCGCCCACAGCGATCACGGCGCCGGCCGACCAGCCCTGGGTCCATGAACCCGGCAATATCACCTTCCCCGCCGCGATCGACGGCTTCGCCCGCAGCGAAGTCAGGGATCTGAGCGGCGGCCGGCTGCTCGACGTTTCGGTCGCCTATGACGACCCGATCGGCCGCACCCACGTCAATTTCTACGTCTATCATGCCGCCGAACCCTCGACCGCGCTCTGGTTCGATGTTGCAGCGACCATGATCGCCACCAACAGCAAGTTCGGCACCGTGACGCCGCAGACCGATCCTGTTGCCTTCCCCATCCCCGGCGCCACCGTCTCGGCAGGATTGCGCCAGAGCTTTTCCGTCACTCAGCTTGGCCGCAGCAGCGGCGTCGCGCTGATCGCGCTCGGCGAATGGGTGGTCAAACTGCGCATGACATCGCCAGTCTATGACGCTGCCCAGCTCGACGCTGCGATGGACCGGATGATCCGGCAGGTCGGCTGGCCCAAAACGCTCCCGCCGCTGGCCGCCGCGACGCCCTTCCACGCCTGCGAGAAGGCCCGCCCCTTCGGCTCGGACGCCAAGAAGCTGAAACTGGACGGCGCGGCCGTGCTGCTCGGCGCCATGGCCGGCAAGGTCGATACCGATGATCGCAGCAAGGCACGGGAGAAAGGCGAAGCGCCCGCCCCGCTTGTCCTGTGCGTCCACAGCGATCGCATATCCGGCCGCCTGCCCATTTATCAGGGCGAAAAACGGGAAGACGGCTATGCCATTCCGCTCGGCGATTCCGGCGAATTGCTTGTGGTAGAGCGCGATTCGCTCTCCGGCCTGCTGCTTGGCAGCAAAGGCCCCGTCCCCTGGTCGCTTACCGTCAAGAAGCATGACAAATGGCTCCAATATGCCAGCTATGACGCAATGCCGCCGCCGGCTCAGGCAATCCTGGCCGTCCAGTCGGAACATCCCGTCTCGGTCACGACGGTCTATGGGAAGGATAATAGCGTCACCCTCTCGCCCGACGCCATCAAGGATAAATAGGCGGCCTTGCCCCCATCGCCGCGTCCCGCTATCGGCGCTGCCCATGACAGCGCATAAATCCGGCGATCCCACGACCCTCAACCGCCTCTATGGCCGCCAGTCGGGGCCAAAGCTCCGCAAGGGGCAGCAGGAACTGGTCGATACCCTCCTGCCCGCCGTGTCGGTGCCGGCGGAGGGTGCCGTGACTTCTGCGGACCTGTTCGGCTACGATCGCCCGCTCCATTTCGAAATCGGCTTCGGCGGCGGCGAACATATGGCCTATCGCGCCGACATGCTGCCCGATCATGGCTTCATCGGCTGCGAACCCTTCCTCAACGGCGTGGTGCAGGCGCTCGGCCATATCCGCGACGGCGCGCTCGGCAATGTCCGCCTGCACATGGGCGACGCGCTTGATGTGCTTGCCCGTATCCCCGACGGCTCACTGAGCTTCGTCTACCTGCTCCACCCCGATCCATGGCCAAAGGCGCGCCATGCCAAGCGCCGGATGATGAACCCCGGTCCGGTCGCCATGATCGCGAAGAAGTTGAAGCCCGGCGGCGAATTCCGCTTCGGGACCGATCATCCGGTCTATCTGCGCTGGGCGCTGATGGTGATGAACGGCCATCCCGATTTCGACTGGCTGGCCAGCGAGCCGAAGGATTTCCAGACCCGCCCCGGCGGCTGGCCCGAAACCCGCTACGAAGCCAAGGCCCGCCGCATCGGCCACGAAGTCTGGTATTTCCGCTACCGCCGCCGCGCCTTGCCGGCCTGACGCAGGGAAATCTTCAGGGGATCAGCCCCTTGGCGGCGAGGCGTCCGCGTTCCGCCGCGACCTGCGCCGCCGTCATCTTGCCGCCCGCCCGGACCTTCGCAATTTCCGCCGCGGTGAAGGCCGCCGCCGGCTTTGCGGCCTTCTTCAGCGACACAGCATGATTGAGCACGTCGGCGACATCCTGGTCGCTCAGCGTCCCCATGCCGGGCATCAATCCCGTGATCTTCCTGTCGTCCACCGTGATCGGCCCGTAAATGCCATAAAGCAGCACCATGGCCAGATAGCGCCGCCCGTCCGTGCTGGTCGCGATCTGCGACACGCGACCGCTCAGGCGCGGGAACTGGCCGGGCAGGCCGGCACCCGATGGCTGGTGGCACATGGAGCAGCGACTGGCGAAGGTCTGCGGCCCCGCCGCCATCGTCACCGCCGGCACATGCGCCGCCATGACGGCCAGAAGGGATAGAGTGACGCGCTTGATACCCTGAATCATCGCCTGTTTTCCCCCGGACATGGCGGACAACTGTCCGGGAACCGCGCCGCTCTGGACACGATGCCGGATTTTCCGCCTCTTCCCAATCTTATATGAATGCAGCAATACTGGACATGCTTCAAATATTCGTCAAGCCGCTCATTTTCCGACACGCGCAAAGGGTGGCGCGGGAACCCAAGCCATGATAGAAAGCCGATCAAGGCAAATCTGATATGATACTCGCTCCCTCACGGCCCGGCATCTATGCCCGCGGGTCCGAAACGGTCGACCAGATCCTCAAGGCGGCCCTCGACGTTTTGATCGATGAAGGCGCCAATGCCTTCACCCTGCGCCGTATCGCCGCGCGCTGCGACATGAAGGTCGGCAATGTCAGCTATCATTTCCCGCGCAAGGAAATGCTGATCCAGGTAATGCTGGACGAGATGCTGGAATCCTATGACAAGCTGCTGGAGGAAATGGTGCGAAAGCCCGGCCTCACCGCAGAGGAACGGCTGAAACTCGTCATCATCCTGTGTCTGGAGGATATCCAGACCAAGCGCACTACCTATTTGTTCACCGAACTCTGGGCGCTCGCCAACCAGAGCGAGTTCGTCGCGGATCGGGTGCGCCTCTTCTATCGCAAGGCGCAGGAAGTGATCGGCGAATATGTGGCCCAGATCAATCCGGCCCTGACCCCGGATGAGGTGCACAGCGTCGCCCTGTTCATCAGCGCCTCGATGGAAGGATCGACGCCCTTTCTCGGCCATCAGAAGCCATGGGCGCACAAGATGCCGGTCTTTACCGCACTTGCGGCGACTTCCTTCGTGCATCTTGCCAAGACGGTGACTTCGCGCGATCTTGCAGCCTTGATGACAGAAGCGGCCTGACGCCGCTCTTGATGGGGGGAGAGTGATGGTCTGAACGGCAGCGGCGCCACCGGCGCCGGTTTATGCTGTGGGGACCATCATGGAAGGACGCCGCCTCTTGCCCGCATGGGCAACCGACCGAAGCATCGCCTGCATGGCCGCTGCCGCGCTCGCCATGTTGCAGCCCGGCATCGACCCCGTCTTCCTCACCCTGCTGACCGCCGTCACCGGCCTTGACCCGTCCGATCATGGCTGGATCGTCGGCGCAACCCAGGGCGGCATGGCGATCGGCGCAATCGCGATATGGCGGGGCGGCGCCCATCTGCCTGCCGGGACGCCTGCCCTCGCCGCCCTGATCGCGACCGTAGCGAGCCTCGCTACGCCCGCGGTGGAAGAGATGGGCATGCTGGTCGCCGTGCGCGGCCTGTTCGGTGTCGGCATGGGCGTTGCCTATACCCATGCGATGAGTGCAGCCGCCTCGCATCGCCCGACCGGCGCCTATGCCGCTGTCTTCCTGATCCAGTTGCTGCTCTCCACACTGGTTGCATTGCTGCTTCCCGCAATCGGCGACGCCGCCGGCCCTGCCACTGCGCTGCGACTGCTGGCGCTGGCGCCGATCGGCGTCCTGCTGCTGTGCGCGTTCATGTCCACCGCCGTCCCGACACGAGCGCAGCCGGACGAAGCCCATGATCGCACGCCTGCTCCGCCCCGCGCATGGGCGCTGGCCGCCGCCCTGTTCTGCTTCATCGCCGCCACGATGATGATCTGGAGCTTTTCCGGCGCGCTGGCGCTGGCCGCCGGCATCGACGACAACGTGATTGGCGAGGCGGTTGCGATCGGATCGGTGATTGGTGCGCTGACTGCGATCGCCCTGATGCGCGAACGCAGCGTCATCCCGTTGCCGCTGACCGGCCTGTTGTCGGGTCTCTGCCTGCTCACCCCGCTCGCGCTCACCCGGCCCGGCGCACCGACGTTGTTCATACTGGCGATCGGCCTGCTCAATATCGGGTCGACCGCCACCATCATCCGCTTTTCGGGCCTTGCCACCACGGCGGGCGGCGGCAGCCCGCTGTTCCGCCGTTTCGTTGCGTGCGTCCACAGCCTCGGCATGATTGCAGGCCCGGTCGCCGGATCGATGCTGTCGGACGGGCTGGGGCCGCAGGGACTGGTCGATGGCGCACTGGTTGCCCTGATCGCCGGCTGCATCGCCCTGCTGATCGCCGGCATGCCGGGGCATTCGGGCACCCGACGGATCGATGGCGTGCATCAGATTATCGCCTGACGCTGCCCTAGCGCGGCAAGGGCATGAAAATATTTCCATTGGCGCGACCTACCCCCTTGACCAATCCTTGACACTTGTCCAGCCTTCCTTCCAGCACCGTAATCGGGACCATATGAGTCCGGCGGCGCCGCACCGATCAAGGGGGATCACACCAGATGTCGAATGCCGCCGTCAGGGGATTTTTCGCCGCCACTGCTCTGGGCCTGGCCCTGTGCGCAGCCGCCACCGCTCATGCCGCCCCCGCCGACACGACGGCCGCGCTGGAGCCGGAAACGTCCGATGTCGTGACGATGGAGCCGCCCAAGCCCAACTGGTTCTTCATCGACGGCGGCTGGGACATGCCGGGCACCAGCATCTTCGACGGCGAAACCGGCAAGATGAAGGGCATGGTCGAAACCCGGCGCCTCGCCGACATGGCGATCGACCCGGCCGGCAAATTTTATTATGTCGCCGAAACCATCTGGTCGAAGGGCGATCGCGGCACCCGGCAGGACATGGTGTCGGTCTATGACACGCGCGAATTGAAGCTGGTCACCGAAATCACCATTCCCGACCGCATCCTCATCGGATCGCGCAAGAATAATTTCATCATCAGCGACGACGGCAAGACCGGCTTCGTCTACAATCTCAGCCCCGCCTCATCAGTGAACATCGTCGATCTGGTGAAACGCAAGTTCGTCGCCAATGTCGAACTGCCCGGCTGCGCCAGCATGATGCCCAATCCGGGCGTCGGCTTTTCCGCCCTGTGCGGCGACGGGTCGCTCGCCACGGTGAAGCTGACCGGGTCGAAGGCCGACATCACCCACAGCGCGCCCTTCTTCTCGTCCACCGACGATCCGATCTTCGACAATTTCACCTATGACCGGAAGAAGAAGGAAACCACCTTCCTCAGCTATACCGGCCAGGTCTGGACCGCGAAGCTCGGCCCGGCGCCGACCATCTCCGCCCCCTTCTCGATCCAGGCGGCCGCCGGCATCCGGCCGGGCGAAACCAAGCCGCTGGAACTGAACTGGTATCCGGGCGGGCGTCAGCCGATGGCGCTGCACCGCGCGACCGGCCATCTGTTCGTGCTGATGCACATGGGCGAATATTGGTCGCACAAGGCGTCGGGCACGGAAGTGTGGGAGGTCGACCTTGCCACGCAGAAGGTGGTGAAGCGCCGTCCGCTCGAAGAACCGATGAACAATATCGAGGTCACCCAGTCGGACAAGCCGCTGCTCATCATGGACGGGGAAAAGGGCACCGCCATCGTCATCGACCTCGCCACCTGGGAGGAAAAGCACAAGATCGAGAAGGCCGGCGGCAGCACCATTACGGTCGCGGACCCGTCCTGACCATGGCGCTGGGTCTGGCGATCGCCGCGCTGGCGGCTGCCATCGGGATCGGCCTGATCCTGTTGCAGGCGGGCCTGTCGAAACTGCGCCATCGCGCTTTGCTGCCCGGCGTGATCGCCAGTTACCGGCTGTTGCCTCCCGTGCTGGTGGCGCCCGCCGCCACTCTCCTGCCGCTGGCGGAGATCGTCATCGGCGCCACGCTGCTTGCCGGCCTGGCGCCGGTGCCGGTGCTGCTCGCCATGCTGCTGCTTAGCCTCTTTGCCGGCGCGATGGCGATCAACATCCGACGCGGGCGCAGCCATATCGACTGCGGCTGCGGCCGGTCCCAGTTGCGCCATCCGATCGGCTGGCCGCTCGTCGTCCGCAACCTGCTGCTCATCGCCCTGATCGCGCCGCGCCTGCTGCCCGCTCCGCCGCTGTCATCGCTGGACATCGCCACCGCCGCCGCCGGCGGGGTCGCGCTGTTCCTCGCCTACCATCTGCTCGGCGCCCTGCTCGCGCTGATCGCCGCCCCTGCCGCCGCCTACCGGAGATAGATATATGCTGACCTCGCTCATCATCGCGCAGATCCTCTCCTGGGTCGTCATATTGGCGCTTGGCGTCGGGCTGCTGGCGGTCGCGCGGCAGGTCGGCGTCCTCCATATCCGCGTCGCCCCGGCCGGGGCGCTCGCCACCAGCGGCGGCCCCGCGGTCGGCGACGCCATCGTCAGGATCGACGCCCGCACCATCGACGGCGCGCCGGTGACGATCGGCGGCCATGCCCATGGCACGGCGCTGCGCCTGCTGATGTTCGTGTCCGCCCAATGCCCGCTGTGCAAGAATATCATCCCGATGGCCAAGTCCTTCGCGCGGGACGAGCGGGTCGCGCTCACCTTCGTCGGCGATGATGATGTCGCCGCCCAGCGCGCGATGATCGCCCAGCATGGGCTGGACGGCTATGCCTTCGTCAACGGCCCCGATGTGGGTCAGGCCTATGGCGTCGCCAAGCTGCCCTTCGCCGTGCTGCTCGATGCCGAAGGCACCATCCTGTCCAAGGGGCTGGTCAACAGCCGCGAACATCTGGAAAGCCTGATCGTCGCGCATGAAATGGGGATCAGGACGGTGCAGGACTATATCGGCTCGCTCAAGGCGCAGGCGGCCTGATTTTTCAAACATAGGGGGTCCGTGACATGAAGAAGTTCGACGCAGATGCCATGGGGGAAAAGCTGCTGCGCAAGCTGGCCGGCGGCACCTCGCGCCGCTCCATGCTCTCGCGGCTGGGGGCGGCGCTGGTCGCCGCCCCCGCCTTCCCGCTGCTGCCGGTCAGCCGCGCAGAGGCCGCCAAGCCCGACCGCTCGCCCGAAGCCAAGACCGCCTTCGCCCGCACCGCGCAGAGCAAGGACGAAACCAAGTGCGACTATTGGCGCTATTGCGCGATCGACGGCGCGCTCTGCACCTGTTGCGGCGGCGGCATCCATAGCTGCCCGGCCGGGTCGGAGCCTTCGCCCGTCTCCTGGGTCGGTACCTGCATCAACCCGGACGATGGCAAGGCCTATCTGATCGCCTATCGCGACTGTTGCGGCAAGCCTGCCTGCGGCCAGTGCGGCTGCGACAATACCGACCGCGAAACCCAGCTCTACATGCCCCAGCTCAACAATGACGTGATCTGGTGTTTCGGCACCAGCAGCATGGAATATCATTGCTCCACCGCCGTGCTGGTGGGCGCGGCCAGCTAGGGCGACGGACCCGTGAAGCGCCTATGGCTGATCGGATCGCTGGCGCTGCTCGGCGCAGTCGGCATCGGCCGCGCCGCGCTGCCGCCCATGGGGCTGCTGCCTGCCGCGATCACCGATCCCGATCTCGCCCGGTCCGACTATGTCGAAAATTGCGGCGGTTGCCACGGGGTCCAGGGCAGCGCCGCCCCCGCAGCCCTGCCCGAACTACGCGGCCGGGTCGGCTGGTTCCTCTGCACGCCCCAGACCCGCGCCTATCTCATCCGCCTGCCCAATGTCGCATTGAGCCGGATCAGGGATAATCAGCAGCTCGCCGACATGATGAACTTCGTCGTCTTCGGCCTGGGCGGCAACAGCGTACCGCAAGGCAGCGCCCCCTTCACCGCCGAGGAAGTCGCCCGCGAACGGCGCTTCGCCCTGTCCTCCGCCTCCCTGACCGCCGAACGCGCCCGCCATGTGGAGGCCGCGATCAGACAGTGCCACGCGCCAGCATCGCTGCGGCTGTTGTTTCCGTCTGCGGGGCGGTAGTATCGGCGTTGCACTGAAAAGCTATGACGCAGCTTGTGAGCAACCTCATCTTGCTGTCTAGATTTTACCATGACCAAAGAGCAATTACGCACGTGCTGGGAGTTCGTCCGGGGCGACATGCCCGGCCCGGATTTCGAGCAATGGCTCTTCGTTCAGGTCGATCTGGGCAAATGGCTTGGTGAAGAACGCCATCAGCAATTGCAGTTCGCCGATTATCGCAATCGGGATGAGCTTTGGCCCCTCCGACAGGAACTAAAAAGCTTTCTCGAAACCAGCAAGCAATGCGAATGCCTCTCCCTGTGCAATCTCGACGTCATCAGGATGGGCGGCGATTTCTACTCCGAACAGGTTTTCGCACATTTTGACCCGATCATGGATTATGGTCGGGAAAAATGGTGGCTATACATCTCCCATTGCCGGGTCTGCACGCAAGACTGGATGATCGCGCAGGACGACCGCATTTACGACAATTTCTACCTTTACCGCATATCGTCGCTCACGCGGGAAGCCATTGAGGAAAGCAGCCAATGGCCCGACGAGTTTCTAACCTACGAGCAGGTTCTGTGGCTCGGCAGGACAATGAGCGAACCATGGACATTCCTCAATCCTCGCTCGCCCGCGCTGATTGCGACGGCGGAAGACTTGCGCTGCGAAAGGCCTGATATCTCTTTCGAGGAAATCGCTTATCTGCTGGCAATTTCTGTGCCCGATGCGACCCGCTTGCTCGGGCCACCTCGCATCATTGATCGGTTGAGGGCGTGGATCAGCCGCGACTAACCGCAATCGCCCCCCTACTCCCGCCCGTCCCCCGGCCAGCATGTCGTGCAACGCCGCCAGCATGTGACCCCCGGCATCGCCACGGCCGGCGTCAGTCCCGGTTCGGGATGCAGCCCCGCCAATATCTCCGGCGCCACCCCCTCGGGCGCGGCGCGACTGTGGCACATCAGGCATTTGCGGCGATAGTCCGCCCGCGTCAGGCCGGAATGATCCTCCTGCGCGCGCGGTGCCGCCGGTATGGCAAGTAACAGGCCAGCCACCCCCAGGAAAATGGCCATGCCCCGCGCGGATATCCGGCGGAGCATGGCCATCAAGTTCGGCGACCTCTTTAGAATTTTTGGCCGAACCTTACGCCGAAAAATTGCGGCTTGATGGTGAAGGTGCGCGACGATCCCGAACAGAAATCGATCGAGCAGAAGGTATTGCGCGTCAATTGTCCCCGCTTGTCGAAGGCATTTTGCAGGAACAGGGTCAGGCTCCAATTATCCTTCTTGATCCCGCCGGAGAAATCGAAGCTGACGAAACCCTTGGTGTTGCCCAGCAATGCATTGCTATCGACATTCAGATCCTGCGTCGCCCCGGTCTGATACAGTGCAGCCCCCTGAAGGAAGGCACTATAATCGCCTAGCATCGTGTCGTAGCGGACCGACGTCGTCCCCTTGAACCGGGGCTGGCGCGGCAGGCGCGTACCACCGGCCGCCGCGACCGACGGGATCGGCGGGTTGGCCCCGACATCCACGCCCGGCGCGCAACTGCTCAACTGGCCGATCGCGGTGCCGGCATCATTCAGGGCAAAATTGCAGAAATCGCCCTTCAGCTTGCCGTCGTTAAAAGCGCCAGATGTCGAGATGGTAATCTCACCCAGCTTCAGGTCGGCATCATATTCGATACCCTTGACCACCGCCTTGCCCGCATTGCCGGTCATGCCCGCGCCCTGCGCGCCAGCGACGACGACGCTATACTGGATATTGTTCCACTTTTCATAATAGACGGCGGCATTGAACCGGAACATATTGTTCCAGGTCGTCTTCACGCCCAGCTCGAAATTGGTGAGTGTTTCGGATTCGAACGGGGCCACGTCCACGATCTTGCCAAGACTGCGGATACGCAGCGGGCGATTGAAACCGCCGGGCCGGAAACCGGTCGAATAGTTGAAATAGGCCATCTTGTCCGGCTGGAACTGCCAGTCGAGCGCAATCTTGTGCGTCTCGCCATCTTCCTTGTACCGGCCCGTGCCATCGGCGGCATTGGTGTTGGTGTTGATACAGGTCAGCCGCTCATCATCGGGGAAGGGCGTCGTACAACCCACACCCGCCGCCGATCCGGCCACGCCGGCAAAGCCCTTCACCTTATAATCGGTCCAGAAATAACGGATGCCGCCGGTCAGCTTCAGCGTCGGCGTGATATTATAATGGCCTTCGGCAAAGATCGCCTTGTCATGATAAAGCTGGTCCTGCTCGACGAAGTAGAAGGCATCGCCCTTCACCGCCTGCGTCCCCAAAATCATCGTGCCGAGCGGATTGCCGTTCGGATTGATGACGTCGCTGGTATCGAAATAGGGATTGCCATCCTCGTCATAGGCGATCCCATACATGGCCGGCACGCCGATCAGCCCGCCCGCCACATCGCCGCCGCCGGTCGCGGTATAGCCGGTGATCGTGTCCAGCCCGCGAATGGCATAGCTGGTGTTCAGCTTGTTCGACTGCCGCTGATAGAAGCCACCGATGGTGACGTCGAACGGCCAGTCCTTCGGCGTGCTGATCCGCAATTCCTGCGTGAACTTGTTCCGCTTGGTATCGGCATGATAATATTGGGTCGGGTCGATCAGCGAACATTGCTGCGATGCGCCAGTCCCGGTGCAATTGTCGAAAAATTGCAGATAGCTTTCATAGCCCGGCCCGAACCCGTCATAGGTCACGGTATAATAAGTATAGTCATTGAGCGTGCGTTGCCGCCGCTTGAAATAGCCGGTTGCGGACACGACCTCCCAGTCGCCGATATGGCCATGGATGGACAAGGCCGCCTGATACCAGCGGTCGTCATTCTTCGTCTGGTCATAGTCATGGACTTCCAGGTCGCCGACGCGCGGGTCATAGCCGAAATAGCCGTTCGACACCTGCTTCTGCGCCGTGATCGACGGGTTGAACGACCAGCCATCAACCGGTTCCCACAGCAATTGCAGGCGACCGCCAAATTCCTTGATCGTGTTGTAATCGTCCTTGGCAATATCGCTATTGTCGAGGTTCCAGAAGGTGTTGGGATTATTGTCGCCCAGATTATAGACCGCCGGCGATCCATCGTTCAGCAGGCCATTATTGGGTGTATTGTCGATATAGCCGCCATCGCGCCGATAATAGCCCATCGCCCGCACCGCCAGCGTGTCGCTCAGCGGCGCGTTGATATAGGATTCAAGCTGCCCGCCAAAATCGCCCTTGCCATATTTATTGGCTTCGACGTCGTATCCGAACTCGAACTTGTCCAGCTTGGGCTTGTTGGTGATGAGACGGATGGTACCGGCCAGCGACCCCGCGCCATAAAGCGTCCCCTGCGGCCCGGACAGCGCCTCGACCCGCTCCATGTCATAGGCATGGATATCGGGCACTTCGGTGCCGGTGATCGGAATATCGTCCAGATAATAGCCGACCGAGGCATAGGCGCCGCCCGCCGGCACGATGCCGCGGAAAAAGGCGGTATTGCGGCCCGGCCCAATCCCCTCGAACGATACCGATGGCAGCAGCGACGCGAAATCGCTCAGCCCCTTCACCTGCCGTTCGGCCAACTTCTCGGCCCCCAGCGCCTGCATCGAAATCGGCACCTTCTGGATGCTCTGCGCGCTGCGCGTCGCGGTGACGACGATCTCGCCCAGGCCCGACGCCGCGTCGGCGGCCGCCTCGGCGCTGTCCGCCGCCTGCGGAACGGGCTCCTGCGCCATGGCAGGTGCGATCATCGGTGTCAGAAACGTGCTCGTACCCAGCGCGCAAAACATGCGCACCCTGCGCGAACGGAGACGAATGGCCATACGAATACCCCCTGTATGCGTTGCGACTCGGCCTCTCCCATTTTTATGCCCGGCTTTCCGGGTCTTGCATGACGCATTGCGCTCGCGGTCGATCTGGACAGGGCAAACATGTCCCTGCCCGAAGGACATGCCCTTCAGGATCGCCGCAACGGCGCCGGTCACGCTGATTATCTCGTCTACACCCTTGGACAGTTCGCTTTGGCAGCATTCATAACAACTGTCCTAAATTCGATACTGCCAATAGGACACGGCATGTCAAGCGGCGGTTCGGCAAGTTTTTGAAACTTTTGCGACAGGCTGACTCGACGGGGGCCTGCGCGCGCCATAGAATTTTGAGCAGTCGCACAAATATGAGGGGCTATGGGGAACGCGCCTGCCGCTACGGCAACCGATACCATCCAGACGGCACTGACACAGGCGGCCGGCTGGCTTGAAACACATCCCGACAGGGCGCTGGCGCAGGCGGAAGCGATCATCCGTCGCGCCGGCCGACTTCCTCCCGCCGAACTGCTGGTCGGGCAGGCGCTGCGGCGCCTCGGCCAGCCGCAGGCGGCTCTTGCCCGCCTCGCCCCGCTCGCCCGTCAGCATCCCCAAACCCCGGCAGTTCTGTGGGAACTGGCGCAGGCCGCGCAGGAGGCCGGGGACCAGCCACAGGCCATTGCCGCGCTGGAAGCGCTGACCCGTTTGCAACCGGCGGTCGCGGGCGGCTGGTTCCTGCTCGCCGGCCTGCTCCGCATGGTCGGGCGCGAAGAGGATGGCTGGCGCGCCGACCTGTCCGGAGTCCATGCCGCCTCGCGCGACCGCGACCTGCTGGAAGCGGCCATGGCGATGAATGCGGGCAATCTGGGCGAAGCCGACGCGCTGCTGGCCGCCCGCGCCGAACGATTGCCGCAAGACCCTGCCGGCACCCGTCTGCGCGGTGAGGTCCAGTGGCGGCGCGGCGACATGACGACCGCGCTGGCACTGGTCGAACGGGCGGTGACGCTCGCGCCGGGCTTCGATCTGGCGCGCGATTTCCTCATCCGGCTGCTGCTCCAGAACAATCGCCTGCGCGAAGCACTGTCCCATGCCGACATATTGGCGCGCTCGCCGATCCATAATCCGGGCTATGACCTGATCCGCGCCTCGGTGCTGGTGCGTCTGGGCGACCAGCAGGGCGCGCGGGCCATCTACGAACGCCTGCTCGCCGACCGCCCCGACCAGCCGCAGGTCTGGCAAAATCTCGGCCATGCGCTCAAAACCCTGGGGCTACAGGCGGATGCCGTCCATGCCTATCGTCAGGCCGTCCATCACCGCCCGACCATGGGCGAAGCCTGGTGGAGCCTCGCCAATCTCAAGACGGTGAAGTTCGACGCCGACGATATCGCAACCATGGAACAGGCGCTGGCCACCTTGGCACAGGATAGCCAGAGCGAGGGCGAAGACGTCTTCCACCTCCATTTCTCGCTGGGCAAGGCGTTGGAGGACAGGAAGGCCGACGACGCCGCCTTCCGCCATTATGACGCGGGCAATCGCCTGCGTCGCGCCATGATCCGCCACGACGCGAACGAATTTTCCGCCGAGGTCGCGGCGACCGCCGCCACCTTCACCGTTCCCTTGATCGCCGCGATGGGCGATGGCGGCTGCCCTGCCCCCGATCCGATCTTCATCGTCGGCCTGCCCCGGTCCGGATCGACGCTGGTCGAACAGATCCTCGCCAGCCACAGCCGGGTGGAAGGCACGATGGAACTGCCCGAAATGATGGTCATCGCCAGCCGCCTGCAATCGCGCGTGGACGATGGCGAATTTGCCGATTTTGCCGCGATGGCCGCATCCCTCTCGCCCGCCGACCGCAAGCGGCTGGGTGAGGAATATGTCGACCAGACCCGCGTCCACCGCCAGAGCGACAAGCCCCGCTTCATCGACAAGATGCCTAATAACTGGCAGCATGTCGGCCTCATCAAGCTGATCTTGCCCAACGCCAGCATCATCGATGCGCGCCGGCATCCGATGGGCTGCTGCTTTTCGGCCTGGAAACAGCATTTCGCCCGTGGTCAGGCGTTCAGCTATGATCTCACCGACATAGGCCGCTATTATCGCGATTATGTCGCCCTGATGGCCGCTTATGACGCCGCCGCGCCCGGCCGCGTCCATCGCGTCATCTACGAACAGATGGTCGCGGACACGCCGGGCGAAGTCGACCGGCTGCTTGCCTATCTGGGCCTCGATTTCGAACCGGCCTGCCTGTCCTTCTGGCAGACCGACCGCGCCGTGCGCACCGCCAGTTCCGAACAGGTGCGTCAGCCCATCTACAGCGGCAGCGTCGATCATTGGCAGCGCTTCGCATCCCATCTCGGCCCGCTGGCCGACGCGCTGGGACCATTGGTGGATGCCTATCCGGACGTCCCGGCCATCTGAATCCAGTCCGCCGGATCGACCTGCCCTTCGCGCGCGATCAGCCCGGTCATATTGGCCACGGCAAAGCTGACGCCGAACAGGTTGCGCCTTTGCGGCACGCCGGGGATCGGCCGGGGATGGCCGGACGCAAAGGCCAGCCCCTCGCGCAGCCGATAGGCGCCCGGCGGACAATCCCAGTCCAGCCCCACGCCCAACACCTGACTCAGGCTCCCCGGATAACACGGCACCCCGTCCTTATCCCGTGCCGCGACGATCAATATGCCCGCGCCCAAAGCGCGATCCGCCGCTGCCGCAAAGCCATCGCCATGCGCGGGATTGACCGTGCCAAGGCTGAGGTTGATGATATCCACCCGCGCCGCAACCGCCCGGTCGATCGCTGCGATCAGCGCCCGCGCCGTCGTGCTCAGCGCATCATGAAACACCCGGATCGGCAGGCAAAGCGCATCGGGCGCCCGATGCTGGATCGCGGCGGTGACCGCCGTGCCATGGCCCAGCCGGTCGATCACGTCCCCGCCCGGGTCCGTACCATCCTTCGCAAGCGCAAAGCCGGGCAACAGCCGCGCCGCGTCGATATGCGGATGCTCGGGATGAACCCCGCTGTCGATCACGGCGATGCGCAGCGGATCAGGCATCAACCGGCTCGGTCCGCTGCGCGACATGCGCCTGTCCGTCGGCGATCGTGACCACCTGATCGGCGATCCGCGCCAGCGCCGGCTTGTGGGTGATGAGGATGATCGTCGCGTCCGGCAAAGCAACCCGCAGCCGTCCCGCCACCAGTGCCTCCGTCTCTCCATCCAGCGCCGAAGTCGGCTCGTCCAGGATCAGCACCGACGGCCGCCGCAGCAGCGCGCGAGCGATGACAATCCGCTGCCGCTCCCCCGCCGACAGCGCCAGCCCCCGCTCGCCGGTGCGCGTTTCCAGCCCATCGGGCAGCCGCGCCAAAAAGCCATCCAGCCCCGCCGCATGCGCCGCCGCCTCGATATCCTCGGTCCGAACGTCCGGCACGGCAAAGCCGATATTGCCGGCGATGCTGTCATTAAACAGCCAGGGCGACTGGTCGACCAGCATCACCTCGCGCCGCAGATCGTCCAGCCGCAGGTCGCGCAGGTCATGCCCGTCGAGCAACAAGCGTCCCCCGGTCGGATCGGCATGGCGCACCATCAGGTCGGCCATGGTCGACTTGCCGATACCGCTCGGCCCCAAAATCGCGCAGATGCTGCCAGCGGGAATGACCAGATCCATGGCACGCAGCACCGGATCGCGATCATAGCGCATCGCCACCCGCTCGAAACGCACCTCGCCCCGCACCCGGCCGATCGCGACGGCATCGGCGCGCTCCTCGACATCGGGCCGGGTATCGAACAGTTCGAAGATCCGCCCCAGCGACACCCGTGCCGAGGCCAGCCCCGATGTCAGCCCCATCAGCGTCTGGATCGGCGACAACAGCCGCATATGATAGGTCATGAAGGCGACCAGCGTGCCGATGCTCATGTCCCCTTCAATGATCCGCCAGCCGCCATAGAGGATGACAGCGGAGGTCGCCCCGGCCATCAGCGTCCCCGGCAGCGCCCCGGTCATGTAGGAGGCGACCTGCATCCGCAGCATCGCGCCGATAAAGGCGTCATTCTTCGCCTTGAACCGCCCGACCTCATGCTCGCCCGCGCGCAACGCCGTAACGACACGCATGCCCATCACCGTATCCACCAGCAGGCTCCCCAGATCCGCGCCCCGTTCCCGCATGTCGCGGGTCAGCGCAGTCAGCCGGCGCTGATAGTGGATGAAGGCGGCAAGACTAGCGGGCACCAGCAGCACGCCCACCAGAAACAGCCGCCAGTCGAGCCAGACCATCATCGCGACGCAGCCGATGAAGAAGAGCAGGTTGCTGACCACCGACAGCAATGTATCCGACGCAATCCGCTGCACGTCGCTCACATCGCTGTTCATCCGCGAAACGAGATCGCCCAGCCGAAAGCTAGCATAGAAGCGCGGCGACAATGTCTGGAGATGCCGCAGCAGCGCGGCGCGCATGTCATAGAGCATCGCCGCCGACAGCCGGACATAGCGGTAACTCGCCAGGATGTTGACGCCGAAACCCAATATCGTGACCGCGACCATGATCCCGGCGATCCGCCACAGCGCCCCCATGTCCCGCTGCAACAGCGCCTGATCGATCATCAGCTTGGAAAGATAGGGTTGCGCCAATCCCAGCACGGTCGACAGCACACTGATCGCCAGCACCAGCAGCAGCCCGCATCGATAGGGCCGGATATAGGGCAGCAACCGGCGATAGCTGCGCCATTCGGCGACAGGCGCAGGCCCGCTCATGCCGCAGCCCACCTTGGCACCCGCCTTGGCACCAGCCGCAGACCGTGCAGCGCAAATTGCGGTTCGGGCAGCGTCGCCAGCAACCCGGTACACCAGTGATGTCCCTTCATCAGCGCCGCATGCTGCGCCCGCCACCACTCGCCCTGCCCGCCATCGGCATAAAATTGCGCGCAGAGCAGCAGGTGCCGCCGCATCGCCGCGATCAGCATCGCCTGATAATGGCCAAGCAGCGCAGCCCGATCGCCGCCCTCCGCGATTCCCATCAGCACTGCACTCGCCAATATCGCCTCGCGCATCGACTGGGCGGTGCCATCGCCACAGATCGGATCGAAGCCGATCGCCGCCGTGCCGCAGGCCAGCCAGTCGTCGCCAACCAGCGGCAAATGCATGCGCGGCGCGGCCGGAAACGGGCGCGACGATCCGCCGATCGGATCGACCACCGGCGCGATCAGCCGGCTCTGCGCCAGCAGCGCGTCGATCGCACCGCCGACGCCCAGCAGCCAGCCCTCTTCCTCCTCCGCCGGCACCAGAAACAGCCAGCCGCTCTCGACCGCCTCGACCCGCCCTTCCTCGCGGCAGGCCGCATCGCGCAACCGCACACGGACCGCAACCGCATCTCGCTCGCCAAAGACATGCAGTTCGCCCACAGGCAGCGGCGTCGCGGCATATAGGGTGAAATCGGGCGCGGCCATCGGCGCGTCGCCCGGCACGGCCAGCGCCGCCTGCACCGTCGCCTCCGACGCCAGCACCGCCTCATGCGGCACCATCACCGGCGCCCCGCCCCAGGCGACCAGCCGGCGCCGCACGCGCGGCGCATCGGCGAACAGATCCGGCCGCGCGAACAAATCGCGCATCAAGGCCAGCGCCGCCTCGCTCAGCAACAGGCTGGGCACCGGCGGGCGATGGGCTGGCTCCTGTCCGACCCGGAGCCCCGCTCCTTGCAGCAGATGCGCGCAGGCATTGGCGGCCATCCCGCTACCCCGGATGGCCACATGCTTCACGCTCTCGCACCCGTTCGTTTCGAGCGAAGTCGAGAAACGGGCAGAGCGGAGCGGCGCCCCATCCTCACGGCACCGCCACCATGCCCGCCCCGGTCGCGTCATTGCCCAGATCCCAGGTCGCTTCCAGCTTCAGCGTCTTGGCGTCATAGACCTCGATGTCGAAGCTGGCGCCGTAGATATAGAGCTTGGCCCCATCCATCGACATGCCGAAGCGGAAGCGCGATCGGCAGGGGAATTCCGCCTTGTCCACCACCGCGTTGGTGGAAAGGTCCATGTGCCAGAATTCGCACCGCTTCGCCCCCAGCGTACCATTGGTCACGACCGTATAGGCCTGCTTGCCGTCGGGCGTGATTTCCAGCCCCGCCATCGCGGCTGGTGCCGGGCCGATCGGCGTGAAATCGAACTGGCGGCTGTTGAGGTCGAAGCGCGCCAGCCCGAACATCTTGCTGTGGATATAGGGGTCGGCCGCGTTGAACAGCGACACATATTGGCCCGGCGTGCGCAGCGTCTCCAGCGATCCGCCGAAGCCGACATTCTCCAGCCCCGTGCCTTCGGGCCGGGCCAGGTCGATGCGGTCGGTGGCCTTCAGCGTCGCGGTGTCGATGACGATCACCTTCTCGCCAAAGGCATAGAGATATTTGCCGTCGCTCGACACCTTGAAGGCGACGCGATATCCGCCGATCGCCTTCTCATCGTCCTTCTCGATCTCGGCGGTACGCACCAGCTTGCCGAGCTTCAGGTCAACGACGCCATAAAGCGGCTTGCTGACCTTGTACCGGTCCATTTCCTTGTCGATCCTGGTGACGATCGTATAGAAATAGCGGCCTGCCGGGTCCGGCACTCCGCCCCAGAAACGCACCTTGTTCAGCCCGTCATTCAGGCTGAACTTGCTGATGACCTTGCGGCTCGCCGCGTCGATCACCTCGATCCCGCTGGTGGTGATGGTCGACACATAGATGCGCTTGCCATCGTCGGACAAGGTCATGGCGGTCGGCAGGCCGGTATCAAGCTTGATCTTCTGCGTGACCGCGCCCTTGCCTTCGTCAAAGACCAGCAATACGTCGGGATAGGCGCCCATGAACAGGGTCGCGGCATGGGTGGGGATGGTCGCCAGCGCGGCCAGACCCGCCGCCAGGACATAACGGAGTTTCTGCATCGCGCGCCTCATGGGAACACCAGGTCGAGATTGCGCCAGTCCTTCGTCGCGGTGGCGCAGTTGCTGGCCCAGTCCGGCGAATAATTGACGTGATCGGGCACCTGCACCGGCCAGAAGCAGGTGACGTAGCAGTCATAGATGTCGCGTTCGACCGGCTGGCACAGCCCCGCCGTGCCGCCGCCTGCATCCACTTCCCAACCGGGCGAGAAGGACAGGGTACAGCCCATCGGCACATGCGGACGCGGCGCCTGTTGCAGGGCGACGACATCCTCCTCCATGTCGGGCGGCGTGGCGCCCGACGCAGCGGCGGCCTCGATCGCCGCCTCCATCTGGGTCACGGCGTCGTCGATCCGCCGCGCCTTTTTGTTGATGGCACGAAGATGCTTCATGACAGCCCCTTTCGTTCAGCGAAATGCTCCAGAAAGCCGGGGTTCTTCACCGCCAGCTCGCCATAGATATGCAGGCAGGTGTCAGTCCATTGCCGTATCCAGTCGCAATAATGGAGATTGGCATGGCCGGTGTCGCCATAGCGGACGAACGCCTCATGGTGGCAGCCCCCGGCGCAGAGCGGCCGCGCCCAGCAACTCTGGCAATCATATTTGGCGCCGACATGCCCCCGGCTCAGGAAATCGCCCTGCTTGGCCCGGTCGATGCCGCTCGACACATGGCCCATCACATGCGTGTCGGCGTCGGTGAAACGGTGGCACGGCGACAGGTCGCCCGACGGACTGACCCCCATCAGCCCCATGCCCGCGCCGCAGGGATGGGATTTGTTGACGCCCGAAATCAGCTCACTGATCGTCTCGCTGACATTGGTGAAACCATGCATTTCCCCGCGCAGCGCAAACTCCAGCCATTCGCGCGCCAGCAGGTTGAACTGCGCCAGCACGCTGTCCATGCCGTCGGCATCGATCGAATAGGCCCGCGTCTCGCCCGTGGTCACCGGCGCAAAGCCGACCTCGTGAAAGCCCAGATCGTCCTTCAGATGGCGGAAGATGCGCACGACATCGGTGACGCCCTCGGTCAGGGTGACGCGCGCGGTCACGGCGCGGGTGCGATGATGGGCGATCAATGTGCGCAGCCGCGGCTCGATCACCGCATAGCTGCCCTTGCCATTTTTGTAGACGCGATGCTTGTCCTGCAATTCGGGCGGGCCATCCATCGACACGGTCACGCCGACCCGGTTGTCCGACAGGAAGGTGACGATCTCCGGCGTCAACAGCGTCGCATTGGTGGTCAGGCTGTAGGTGATGCCCTTGCCCGCGGCCGCCGTCGCACCATTGGCATAATCCACCACATCGCGCAAAAGCTTGAAATTCATCAAGGTTTCGCCACCGAAGAAAGTGATATGCACCGAAGGGCGATGCGCCGCCTCTGCAATCAGCAGATCGACCGACGCCTTCGCGGTCTCCAGCGTCATATATTTGGGTTTGCCCGCCGGCGTCGCGATCTTGTCCGCGCCGAATTCATAGCAATAGGTACAGGCCAGATTGCACTGGTTGGTGACGTTCAGCACCAACGCCTGCAACGGGAAATCCGCCGGCGGCGCTTCGGGCACGGATAGCGGCGCGGCGCCCAGATGGATGAGTTGCGCCGCGCGCAACTCCCGCACCAGCGCCTCCGCCTCGCTCAGGTCGCCGCCCTCGCCCGCCAGTTCCCGCACCAGCGCGGCATGCCCCAGTTCCTGCCCGTCGATCCGGTCCAGCACATCCTGCACCTGCGCGTCGATCTCGAAGATCGCGCCCGCACTCACCAGATAGACGAAGTCGCTGCCCCCGGCCGAAAAGCCATGATATTCGGCCCGGCGATAGGCAGGCATGTGCATCACGGTCATCGCGACACCTCCGGCTGGTCGAAGCGCTGGTACATGGGCACGGTCACGACCAGATAGGACCGCGCGCTCAATGGCTTGCCGAACTTGTCCTTCTCCGCCTTCGCTGTGGCGACGACCCAAACCTCACCATAATTGTTGCGGCTGAACCGGCGTTCGGGATTGGGGCCTTCCAGCCCCGGCGTGAAGAAGGCGGTGGGGCTTAAAGCACCCACATATTTCATGTCGTCATCATAATAGACCGACATGAACTCCTGCATCGACCATGTCGCGTCGACCGGGCCGATGGCGACGTCGTCGCTCGTGTTCGGCTTGCCGTCCAGACCGTTATCGTAACCGATCGCCTCATACTGCTGATAGCCCTTGGGGAATTTCGTGCCGCCCAGCCGGGCCAGGCTCGTTTCCGGCGTGACCTTCAGATAATCGACCTTGCTGTAAACCGGGAATGCCTTTTCCAGAACCGCGCCGCCGATCCCGACATCGCGCTGCCCGGCCGCCGCACCGGCCGCGACATCGACGCTCAGCACCGCCTTGCCCGGCGCTGCCGACACGATCTTGCTGACGGTGACGCCCGCGCCCAGATCGACGTCGCCTGCCGCCAGAGACGTCGGCAGATTATGGCCCCAGATGGTCACGGCCACGCCCTTCGCCCCGGCCTTCATCGCCCCCGGCGTCACCGCCAGGATGGCCGGCGCGACGGTCGCGCGGACCAGCTTCACATCATAGCCAAATTCCTGATATTCGCCCCAGAACCAGCGCCCTTCCGCGCTCTGCTGGTCGGGTGCGAACCACATCGCCTCCCGCGCCGCGCTGCCCAGATCATCGGGCTTCCCTGGCGCTGCGCCACCCTTGGACGACCCCCGCCAGCTATAGCCCGAATAGACCAGCCCCGTGCCGCTACGGCTGACGGTCGCGCCATTGCCCAGCGACGTCAGCGAAGCACTGGTCTTGAACTCATCCGCCGCTGCGCCCGGCGCCACCGTCATCGTACCGATGAAACGGCCCTGTCCCGGCACCGACGCCACCACCAGCCAGTCGCCAGCCAGCCGCGGCGCGCGCAGCCGCGAACTCCATGCCGCCCATTCGGGCGTATGCAGCCCCGCCACCTTGGGCAGGTAGGTCAGCGCATATTCGCCGCGCGTCATCTTGTCCTTGGGATCGCGCCCGGCGGGCTGCTCGCTATCCTCGGCCGGCCGGCGATATTGGGCGTCCGCCTGCGAATAGAGCGCGACGTGCAAATCCTGCAACGTCTTCCATTCCAGTTTCGACCGGCGCCAGGACAGGGGCTGGGCATAGGCATGACAACTGGCGCAGGCACCGCGCATCGTCTCGTTGGGCAATGCCTCGTCGATGATCCGCTTTTCGGGCAGATACATGACCGGCCGCGCCTCCTCCGGTGCCAACCCGTGCGAGGCCGAAAGCGACTTGATGACCGCGCGCGAGTCCTCGGGCGTGATGCTAAGGCCATTCAGCCGCACCATCCGCTTGATCGCCTGCGCCCAGCCCTCCGGCGTGGTGCGCACCCAGCTAATGCGGGACAGGTTGCCCTTGGCGTCCGGCGCATGGCAGCTGCCGCATTTTTCCTGCACCAGCGGATCGGTGACGGGGATACCCGCCTCCGTCTCCTTCATCGTCGCGCCGTCAGGCCCGCTATCAGCCCCGCTACCTCCTTGGGCCAGCACGACCGACGCAGAGAGCAACGCCAACAGACCGAATTGCACCGGAAGCCGCTTCACCCTGATGTCCCCCTTTGGCGCCCGGTCTTTTGCCCTGGACGCAGCCGAAGCCTGGACGGGGCTTTTCGCCCCTCTGATCCGCATGACGAAGGACGCCATGCCAATCCGCCATAAAAATCTTGACGATCATCAAGATTTTTTCAGGCAGGGCCGAAAAGCTCAGGAAAAGGGGATCAGGCGAACATCTCCGGCACGATCGGCAGGGTGCGGATGCGCTTGCCGGTCACCGCATGCAGCGCGTTGACCAACGCCGGGATCACCGGCGGCAGCGCCGGTTCGCCCATGCCGGTCGGCGGATAGTCGGTCTTCACGAACTCGACGATGATCTGCGGCGTATCGGGGATGCGCTGCAACGGATGGGTGTCGAAATTGGCCTGCTCCACCGCGCCGGCCACCTGCGTGATCTTCTGCCCGGCCAGCGCCTGCCCCAGCCCCTCGATCACCGATCCCTGCGCCTGATGCAGCGCGTTCATCGGGTTGATGATCTGGCTGCCGACATCGCCCGCGACCCACACGGTCGCCACCTTCGGCATGCCGTCGACCAGCGCCACCTCCAGCACCTCGGCGAAATAGCCCATATGGCTGTAGTAGAAGGCAAAGCCCTTGCCCCGCCCCTTGGGCAGCTTGGCACGATCGGCCCAGCCGCTCATCGCCACCACCTTCTCGATCACCCCCTTGGCGCGGCCGGTGACGAAGGGCGGCGCGTTGGGACCGCGCGGCAATTCGCGCGGTTCGCCCAGCAATTCCAGCATCAGCGTTGGCAGGTCCTTGCCCGCCGCCTGCGCCACTTCGTCCAGAAAAGCCTGCGTCACGAAGCCCAGCGCATTGGAGCCGGGCGCGCGCAGCCAGCCGGTCGGCATGTTGGTGCTGAGGAAACTCTGTTCCAGCAAAACCGTATCGATCAGGCCGGCGGGAATTTCGCTCGCCGGCATCTCGGCCGATCGCACCGGCTTGCCATCCTTACCAAAGGTCACGAAATGATCGTGGAAGGCGGTCAGCTTCCCGCCCTTGTCCAGCGCCGCCCGAAACCCATGCCAGCCCGCCGGCCGATAGAAATCCCGCTGCATATCCTGCTGCCGGCTATAGAGCAGCTTGACCGGCACACCCGGCAATTGCACCGCGATCGCCGCCGCCTGCACCATATAATCGTTCATCAGCCGCCGGCCGAACCCGCCGCCGATGCGGGTGAAGTTGATGCGGATTTTCTCCGGTGGCAGGTTCAGCGCCTTGGCCACCAGCCCGCGCCCGCTTTCCGGATTCTGCGTCGGCGCCCAGATTTCGATACCCCCATCCTTGAACAAGGCGGTGCAGTTCTGCGGCTCCAGCGTCGCATGCGCCAGGAACGGATAATCATAGCGCGCGCTGACCGTCTTCGCCGCAGCAGCAAAGGCCGCGTCCACGTCACCAGCACGGACGATGTCTCCGTCCGCCTTGCCCTTCAGCCGTTCGGTCGCCTGCGCCGCATAGCCCTCGGTCGAAAAACCGCTGACCGCACTCATGTCCCATTCGACCTTCAGCGCCTCGCGCGCCTGATTGGCGCTCCACCAGCTTGTCGACAGGATGGCGACGCCGTCGAACAGCGATTCCGGCGTCCCGTCGCCCTTGATCGTCAGCACATGGGCCACACCGGGCAGTGCCTTCACCGCATCCAGATTGGCCGATTTGAGCGTTCCGCCAAAGGCCGGGCAGGTTTCCAGCACCGCATAAAGCATGCCGGGCAGCTTGAAATCGATCCCGAACAAAGGCTTGCCCGCCACGATCGCCGGCGTATCCACCCCGCCGATCGACTGGCCGATGATGCGAAAATCCTTCGGGTCTTTCAGCACCAGCGTCGCCGGATCTGGCGCCGGTTGCTGCGCGGCGGCCGCGGCCAGCGCGGCATAGGTCATGCGCCTGCCCGAAGCCGGATCGCTTACCTTGCCGCTGCCGGTCTTCAGCGTCGCGGGCGATACGCCCCATATCTGCGCCGCCGCTGCCACCAGCATCGCCCGCGCCGCCGCCCCGGCCGTCCGCGTCGGCACCCATTCGCGCGGCGTGGTGCGGCTGCCGCCCGCGCTCTGCCCGCCGAATATCTTCTGATCGGCATGGGTTTGCTCGATCGTCACCTGCGCCCAGTCGACGTCCAGTTCCTCCGCGATCAGCACCGGCAGCATGGTTTTTGCTCCCTGCCCGATCTCGGCATTTTTCGCGCCGATGATGACGCGATTATCGGGCAGGATGCGCACGAAGGCGGTCAATATCTGCGGCGCGCCGTCGGCCGCGCCCGCCAGCGGGATATTGAGGTCGAACAGCAGCCCGCCGCCCGCGACCAGCGACGCGCTCAGGAAGCGGCGGCGCGACAGGATCGGCGCGTTCATGCCTTCGCTCCCGCCTTGGCCGCATCTTTGATCGCGGCGCGGATGCGGACATAGGTGGAGCAACGGCACAGATTGCCCATCATCGCGCCGTCAATATCCTCGTCCGTGGGATCGGGCGTAGTCGCCAGCAGCGCGGTCGCGCTCATGATCTGCCCCGCCTGGCAATAGCCGCATTGCGGCACGTCCAGCTTGACCCAGGCGTCGGAAATGCGCTTGCCCGTCTCGCTCTGCGCCACCGCCTCGATGGTGGTGATCGCCATGCCCTGCGCCTCGCCGATCGGCGTCTGGCACGCGCGCGCCGGGCTGCCGTCGATATGGACGGTGCAGGCGCCGCACAACCCCGCGCCACAGCCGAACTTGGTGCCGACCATGTCCAGATCCTCGCGCAAGGCCCAGAGCAACGGCTTGGCCGGATCGGCCTCCACTGCCCGCATCTGTCCATTGACTTTCAGGTTGATCGCCATCGCTGCCCCCGATTACCACTGATGCTCTTGGGGATGGCAGAAAGTCGGCGCCTGTCCAGCCGCTTTGTTGCGATGCGGGCAGAGAAATCCACCGCCGCCACATGCAGGCACCGATTGCATCGCAAAAATGTTAGCGCTATCTATTCTCCGACAAATGAGAGGATCGACATGCCCACACGCTCTTTTGGACCCATCGGCCTGACGCTGGCCTTCCTGCTCGTCAGCGGTTGCCAGCAGCCATCCGGCAACAGCATGCAGGCCCCGTCCGCGACCAAGACCGCCCGCCCCGCGTCCGACTATCTGTCGCAGCCGCTCGTCACGGACATGTATACCGCTGATCCGTCCGCCCATGTGTGGAACGGCAAGGTCTATGTCTATCCCAGCCATGATATCGACGGCCCGACGCCGGAGGATGATCTGGGCAGCCATTTCGAAATGCGCGACTATCATGTCCTGTCGATGGACAGGATTGGCGGGCCAGTGACGGTCGGGCCGGTGGCGCTGGACGTGAAGGACGTGCCCTGGGCCGACAAGCAGATGTGGGCGCCCGATGCCGCCTACAAGAATGGCACCTATTATCTCTATTTCCCCGCCAAGGACAAGGAAGGCGCCTTCCGCATCGGCGTCGCCACGTCGAAGAACCCCATGGGTCCGTTCAAGGCCCAGCCTCAACCGATCAAGGGCAGCTATTCGATCGATCCCGCCGTCTTCACCGATGATGACGGACAGAGCTATGTCTATTTCGGCGGCATCTGGGGCGGCCAGCTTCAGCGCAATATCGACGGGACATATGATCCCAACGGATCGAAGACCGATTTGCAGCAGGACGACAAGCCGGCGCTGGCCCCGCGCGTCGCGAAGCTGACCGGCGACATGCTGGAATTTACCGAAACGCCCAAAGCAGTGCAGATCCTTGATGACAAGGGCAAGCCGCTGCTGGGCGGCGACCATGATCGCCGCTTCTTCGAAGCATCATGGATGCACAAATATATGGGCAAATATTATTTCAGCTATTCGACCGGCGACACCCATTATCTCGCTTATGCGATCGGGGATTCGCCCTATGGCCCCTTCACCTACAAGGGCCGCATCCTGGAACCGGTGGAAGGCTGGACGACCCATCATTCGATCGTCGAATGGAATGGCCGCTGGTGGCTCTTCTATGCCGACACGCAGCTTTCGGGCCAGACCCGGCTGCGCAACGTCAAGGTGACCGAACTCCATTACAATCCGGACGGCAGCATTCAGACCATCGACCCGCTGGCGCCTGCCAAAGCCAGCCACAAGTAGATCATCCAGCCATCCGGCCGGCGACCCGACCATCAAGGACGCCGGCCGGCATTTCGCACGAGCCACTCCTCCTGTATTCGGCGCCTTCAGCCCGCTTCAAAACTCCAGATTCAGCCGGCCATAATAAAAGCCGCCGCTCGACCCATAGGGTGAATAGCTCTGGTACAGGCTGCCGCTGGTCCGGTTCACCGGCCGCAGCCTGGCGGGATAGATGTTGAACAGATTGTTCGCGCCGACCGACAGCCTGACCCCGCTGGCCAGCCTGTACCCCGCCTCCAGGTCGACGATCATCTTGGGATGCAGGACTTCGTCGACATAGCCATAGGCACATCCCTCGCTGCCCGCGGTGCAACTCGCATAGCCTGCGTCATGATAGACCGGCGCGGCCGTGCGCTCGACCAGCTTGCCATAACGGGTCGCGCGCAGGTTCATGGTGAAGCCGCCCAGCATCCACAACATGTTGGCGATCACCTTGTTGCGCGGCGTCCCCTCGCTCAGGTCGCCCTGCCGCGACCGGCCGATGAAGCTGCCGCCCGTCGGGTCCGTATCGATATGGGTGAACCGCGTCCTGTTGATGTTCGCCGACAGGCTGAAGGTCGCCGCCCCCATATGGCCCAGGTCGGCGCGATAGGTGCTGACGATGTCCAGCCCGCGCGTCCGCGTATCCGCCGCATTGGAAAAGAAGCGGATGCCGTAGGCGCTGGCATAGCCCGCTGCGCGCAACACCGCGATCACCGCGTCGCCCTGCAGGATTTCGCTCAGCAGGATGCGGTCCCTGATGCTGATCTGATAGGCGTCGATCGTCAGGCTGAAATTGCGAAAGGCTGTCAGCACCAGACCGGCCGACAGGTTCCGCGACCTTTCCGGCCGCAACGCCACCGATCCCAGCGCCAGCGCCGCCGGATCATTGACCGGCACCGTCAGCACCGGCGCCAGTTGCCGCACGCCGTCCAGCGTCACCATATTGGTGCCCGAACCGGCATAATATTGCTGTTGCAATGTGGGTGCGCGAAAGCCGCTGCTCGCGGTCCCGCGCAGGGCAAAACCCTTGACCGGTTCGAAGCGGATGGACGCCTTGCCGGTATTGGTCGTGCCGAAATCCGAATAATCCTCGTGCCGCCCGGCCAGGCCGATCTCCAGCCCTGCGGCTATCTTCTGCTCGACATTGACATAGGCGCTCCAATTGTCCCGGTGCCAGCGCCCCGCCTGCGCGGGTGAGAAACCGGCCGTCCCCTGCGACCCCAGCCCATGATAGGAACCATAGTCGCCGGGCGATATGGCGAAGCTGTTCTTCTTATATTCGGCGCCCACCGCCATCGCCAGCGGCTCGACCAGCCCCAGGTCGATCGCCTTGCTCAGGTCGATATTCGTTACCCATTCGTCCGACCGCAGGCTGCCGAGATGGAAATCATGGGGGCTCTGCGCCCCCAGGGTCGGATTATAGGATGTGGTCGTGCGATAACCGGCATCGTCGCGCGCAACGCTGCTGCTCAGGTCATAACGCACGCCGCCGCCCATCTCGCCCCGCATCCCGATCACGGCCTGGACATCCTCGTCATGAACATGGATGCGCGGCGTGTAGCCTTCGGGATATTGGCTGATGTCATTGTTGCTGGCGCTGGGCAGGCGATAGGTCATCCAGCCGGCGGCATGGCGCTTGGCATAGGTGCCGAAACTGTAGAGTTCGATCGTGTCGCCCACCGGCACCATGGCATCATAACCGGCATTGCCGCCCATGACCTGCGGTTGCCCCACCTTGCCGCGATAGCGGTCGGGGCTGGCGTTGCGGGCATCGCCACTGGGATAGAATGTCCCGGCGATCGGGCTGCTTTGCAGCACCGTGCTGTCCTGTAGCACGCCCTCCGCCGCCATATGGATATAGCCGCCGTCGCGCCCCAGCCTGAATCCCTTGTCGATCTGGATACGGCCCTGCGTTCCGCCATTGTCGGCGGTCGTGCCCATGGTCAGCGCGGCCCCGCCGGCCATGTCGGTCTTCAGGATGATGTTGACGACACCGGCGATCGCGTCCGATCCATATTGGGCGGACGCGCCGTCGCGCAGCACTTCGATCCGCTGGATCGCATTGGCGGGGATCAGGTCCAGGTCGGGCGGCGACTGGCCGCTCTGCACCGTCCCGGCATTGAACAGGATCGCGCTGTAATGACGGCGCTTGCCATTGACCAGCACCAGCATCTGATCGGCGCCCAGCCCGCGCAGCGCGACCGTCCGCACAGCATAGCTCGCCCCCGCACCATTGTTCGACACGGTCATTGAGGGCATCAGCGTACCCAGCAGGTCGCGCACCGATTGCCGGCCGCTCGCCTCCATGTCCTGCCGGCTGATGACGTCGATCGGCGCCATGCTTTGCGCCACGGTGCGGGTCGTGGTGCGCGTCCCGGTGACGATGATCGGGGAGGATTCCTCCTGCCCTTCGGCCTGGGGCGCCATGCCCCCGGTCGCCGCCGCCCCCGCCCCCGCCCCCGCTTGGGCGATCTGCAATCCGGCCGGACCTTGCCGCGCCGACCGGTTCTGCGGCGTGGCCAGCGCGACGACACCGGCGCTGGCTTCGCGATATCGGATGCCGGTCCCGGCCAGCAGCCGGTTCAGCGCCTCCGCGGTGGAAATCCACCCCCGGACATGCCGGCTGCGGATCGACGCCACCTCGTCATAGGGAAAGAAGATGCGGATGCCCGACTGCGCCGCCAGTTCGCGCAGCGCCCCGTTCAGCGGCTGCGGCCCGATATTGAAATTATGCCGCTGGGACAGGCTGCTGCTCTTGTCGGGGGCCTTCGCCGCAGCCGGGGGCGGCGCTGCCCAGACCGGCAGGGGCGACACGACACAGGGCAACGCGACACAGGGCGCGAGCAGCCACATGCCCAGCCTGAAATGCCCCGCCAAACGCCCAACCATCGGCAGCGTCCCCCTGATGATGCCCGTCATCCCGCCAATCAGGGAAACGAGGCAGGCGCCGCGATCCGCCACCTGTCCCCCGGCCGCCTGCCCCCGTCAGTAACCGATCGCATAGCCCATGCGGCGGGGGTCGGCGCCGCCCATGCGCGCGCCCGACGCATCCACCAATATGCCCTGCACGCTGCCGATCGCATAGGGGCCGACCTTCTCGATCCGATGCCCCATCGCCGTCAGCCCTTGCAGCACCGGATCGGCGAACCGCCCCTCCGCCTGCACGGTGATCGCGGCGCCCGGCTTGTAGAAATTGGGCTCGGCATCCAGCGCGAACCGCGGCGCCTCGATCGCCGCCTGAATGGGCATGCCGCGATCGACCACATTGACCAGAAACTGAAACTGGGTCTGGCCGATCGTCTCGCCACCGGGCGATCCGAACACCAGCTTCAACCGCCCCTTGTCCAGCACGATGGTGGGCCCATTGCCCAGCAGCGCGATCTTGCCCGGCGCGACCTTGTTCGGGTGCCCGGCATAAGGCGCGGTCGACCCCAGCCGCAAGCCGTTGTTGAACAATATGCCCGTGTCGCCCATCACCAGGAACGTGCCGAAGCCGCCGCCCACCGTCGTGGTGACGGCGATCGCATTCCCTTCGGCATCGACCGCCGACAGGCTGGTGGTGTCGCCGCCGCGCGTCTGCTCATCCCCGCGCGCAGCCAGCCGCAGGCGCGGCGGCTCCAGCATCGCCCGGTCATAGGCCGCCGCATTGCCGCCTTCGCGATACAGCCCGGCCCTGGCGGGATCGATCAGCGCGCGGCGCGCCGCCGTAAAGCGCTTGGACAACAGCCCCTCCACCGGCGTGCGCGCAAAGGCGGGATCGGCGGCATAGCGATAGACGTCCGCCTTCGCGACCTTGATCGCCTCGATCAGCAAATGGGTGAAGGCCGGCCCGTCGGTCGGCAGCGCCGCCAGGTCGAACCCCTCGACCAGATTCAGCTGCTCGCACAATTCCAGCCCGGTCCGCGACGTCAGCGGGCTGGCATAGACATCCAGCCCGCGATAATTGGTCGTGACCGGATCGGACCAGCGCGGCTGATAGGCCGTCAAATCGTCCAGCCGCAGCCAGCCGCCCATCTCCGTCGAAAAGCGCGCAAATTCCTGCGCGATCGGCCCGGTGTAGAAATAGTCGTGCGCCGCCTGCAACGCCCGGTCGCGATCCGCTCCGCCCTTCAGCGCCGCGCCCTCCGCGTCGGCCAGCGCCTGCAACGTGCGCGCCAGCCCCGGATTGCGGAAGATAGACCGGGGCGCAGGCGGCTTTCCGTCGGGCAGGAACAGCGCCGCGCTGGTCGGATAAAGCGCCAGCGTCTTCTGCGCCCGCCCGATGAACAGCGCGATCGACGGATCGAGCGGATGGCCGTCGCGAGCATAGCCGATCGCCGGGTCCAGCAGCGTCGCCAGCGGCAGCTTCCCGAATCGCCGGGCCAGCGCGATCCAGCCGCCAAAGGCGCCCGGCACCGTCAGCGCCTTGGGGCCATGGTCCAGCACCGCGGGGTCCGCCTCCGGGTCCAGCAGGCGCGGCGCGCCGCCGGTAAAGGCCAGCGAATGCACCGTCCCGGCCTTGCGGTCGAGGCAGGTGGCAAAGCCGTTGCCGCCCGCGCTCGACGCCCATGGCTCGACCACATTCATCACCGCCATCGCCGCGACTACGGCATCGGCGGCGGTCCCGCCCTGCATCAGCATGCGCGTGCCGGCCATCGCGGCGAGCGGATGGCCCGCGGTCACGCCGCCATGGGGCATGGGCACCTCGATCCGGTGGGATGCGACGACCGCGCCGCCGGATCGCGGCGCATCGGGCGCCCGCGCCCCCGATTGCGCCAGCGCGGTGGCCGGCAGGGCGGACAGCGCCGCCCCCGCGAGGCCGCCGGTCAGCAGAGCACGGCGATCGAGTCCAGTCGGCCCGGCGACTATCGGCCCGGCTACTATCGGGTCAGCAGCTTTCGGATCGGCAGGTGATGGGGTGGAAGGCATAGGGGATCTTTCGCTGAATTCGGGGCAGAATGAAGCGTCGGTGGCCGGCAGGTGGGGATGCTGCCTGTTATCTCCGTCCGCCCTTGATTTAACTAACTAAGGCGCAAATTCCGCCATGCCCGCCCCGCTTTTATGCGCGCATACTCGAACCGCACGCCAAAGCCGGCGGCCTGAAACCCCAGCTTTGCGGCATGAAGGATAAAAGCGCTCCATTTCACTACCAAATCAATAGATATAGCGATCAACCGATCACCGACAGAGACGCCCCATGACCCTATCTCCACTGCCCGCCGACGGCATCCAGTTCCCGCAACAGATCGACCTGGTGGTCGATGCGCTGCATCGTGCCCGGCTGGACTGGCGCGCGGGCCATGCGCGCCACGCGGAACAGGGCGTCCATTTCCCCTCGCGCCAGTCGCTCAAGCGCATCAGCAACGAACTGGCGATCGCCCTCTTCCCCTTGCGCTTCGGCCCGCCCGAACTCACTGCGCAGAATGAAAATAATTATGTCGCCGCCTCGCTCGAATCGACCCTGTCGCAACTCGCGGCGCAGATCCGGCTGGAACGGGGCTATGACGCGCCCGACAGCGACCAGAAGGCGATCGCACTGGACGTCGAACGCGCGATCGGCCTGTTCGCGGCGCGCCTGCCCGATATCCGCCGCCTGCTCGATAGCGATGTGGAGGCCGGCTATGCCGCCGATCCCGCCGCGCGCAGCGTCGATGAAGTGCTGCTCGCCTACCCGTCCCTCACCGCCGTCATCCACCATCGCATCGCCCATCTTCTCTATCGGCTCGGCGCGCCGATCGTCGCGCGGGTCATCGCGGAAATCGCGCATGAACGCACCGGCATAGACATTCATCCCGGCGCCACCATCGGCCGCAGCTTCTTCATCGACCATGGCACCGGCGTCGTCATCGGCGAAACGGCGATCATCGGCGACCGCGTCCGCCTCTATCAGGGCGTCACGCTGGGCGGCGACCCGGACGTGGAGGGCCGCCACGACGTCCCCCGCCACCCCATCATCGGTGACGACGTGGTCATCCACGCCAATGCCAGTATCATCGGCCGGGTAATGATCGGCGCGGGATCGCGCATCGGCGGCAACCTGTGGCTCCGCCGCGACATACCCGCCGGCAGCATCGTCGAAGCCCCCCAACCCCTCATCCGCACGCCGGGCTGAGGGGCAGGCCGGCACACAGCCGCTGCGGACAAACCCGACACGCTGCTAGCGATCAGAAGCGAAAATACGGCGCCCGTTTTCGCCTGCCCCATGAGCGTCACCCCAGCGAAGGCTGGGGTCTCAGGCGACAGCAGAAGGAGGCCAGCCATCCCCCGCTAGCCGTTGACGCACTATGTCCCTGCCTGAGATCCCAGCTTCCGCTGGGATGACGATGAGGGTCGGCTAACGACCATTTGCGGATGTTCCTTTTACCCTCTCCCGCCTTCGCGGGAGAGGCAACGGAGACTTGGCAGCTTGCTGCCTAGTCGCAGTCGGTGAGGGTCTTTTTCGTTCTACACAGGCACTTCCGGCCGCAGGAAGAAAGACCCTCACCCAACCCTCTCCCGTGAAGACGGGAGAGGGCTTAAAAACCCGACGGTCCCCTAACCACCCTTCCCGCCACATGGCAGGGGGCAGACAGCTTCAGCCAGAACCTCATTCCATATTTTCAGCCTGACGCCGTCAGGGCAGCCCTCCACTGGCCGCGCCCCCCCCCCGTCTCGTCCGCCCATCGTCACGCGCGGACGAGCAGCATCCGTTCCAGCGCCGCGACATGCGCCACCACCGGCCGCGCGGCAAAGAAATCGCGCAGGTCGATATAGCCAAGCTCGCGGATGCGTTCCGCCACGGCATAGCGCAGATCGTCATTCAATATCGCGGAAATGCGCGATTTCAGAGCCTGCAATCGGGTTTCGACGGTCATGAACTGGCCTCCATGATGATCGGTCTTGGACGATGATGGTCCATCCGCCGCGCCCTTTTGCCAAGAGCCCCGCGCCTCATTCCACGCCGGACCGCCCCATATGTCCGACCGGCCCCTTTCCCCGTTCAGATGCCGATCATGTTGCCCGGCGCACCCATGAGCGCTGCTCATGGATGCGCCTTATGTGGCTCAAGTCGATATCGATGTGCCCAATCTGCGCGCTTCCGCGATCAATTCCTTCAACCTGTTTTCATCCTGCTGGTCGAACGGTGGCGCTAACAGGCTCGCTTGTTCACGGATATATTCAAGGTCCGGGTCGGTTATGGCGATGCTGGTAAAATCATCCCAATCCCATTCGCCGTTGGTACCGGCCAAAAAATCGCAAAGATAGGCTTCGACCTCTTCGACCGTACGATCGACGGTATTTTTAAGACCAAACAAATGCACCGCGATCACCACCAGCACCGTAAGGGGCAGAACGATGGGTGCCAATAGAAAGGCGGGCCATCCGGTCACATGCCAATGGCTGTTTCGCCTCGCCTTCACGGCTCCAGCCCGAACAGCGCCGCCGGCGCGCCAAAATCATCGGGCCAACCGGCATAGCTGACATCGGTCGGCCCCACCGCGAAGTCGCGCACCGTCCATCGCCCGTCGCGCAGTTCCAGCAGCGCATAGATGTCCGGCCCGTCGAATATCCCTGCCTCCACCCGTTCGGCATGGCGGGTGCGGCGCAAATCGATCGCCCCGCCCGCCGGCGTCTGCGGCACGACATGGGCAAAGGCCCAGCGATCCTGCCGCCGCAGCGTCCGCACCACGAATTTGACCTTCTGCGCCAGATCGCGCTCGATCGCGGGCCGCAGCGCGTTCAGCAATACCCGCCGCTGCGGATCGGCCACGCCGATGTCGCTCGCCCCGGCCAGCACCGCCACCACCATCATCGTCCCGATCATGCGCCTCTCCCCTCGATCCGCCAGCGATAGCGCAACCGCCCGGCACCGCCCCATGAAAACGCCTCATGAAAAAGGCCGCGCGGAGCCCCCACTCCACGCGGCCTTTTCGTTAAAGGGAACGAGCGGCGAAAGCCGGCTCAGTTCGCCTTGGAAAGATCCACCTTTTCCACCCATTCGGGGTAGAAGGTCGGTTCGCGGTTGGACCAGCCTACCGCCGTCGCCGCCGCCTCGCTGATCGACTGGAGCAGCGCGCGCCGCTTTTCGGGATGCAGATGCGGCAGGCTGGCAGCCGCGCAGAAAGCACCGGGCAACCAGGGCCGCGCCCCTGCACCCAGCAGGCGCTCATAGAGGAAGCGATAGGCGGAAAAGCTGCTCAGGCGATCCTGTCCCAGGTCGAAGGCCGACACGGTGACCAGCGGCGCCATGAACGGCTCCACCTGTTCCAGCCCGCTATCATCGGGTACGCGCGCCTTGATCTCGTCCAGTCGCCCGTAGATGCGCGCCTGCGCGCGGATCGACGCTTCCTCCACCATGTCACGCGACCATAGCTTCATCGCGTCGCGGCGATGCAGCCCGATATCCAGCGATCGGCGAATATAGCGTTGCGTGGCAGACGGGAAGCTGGCGAATTCACGCAGTTCCGCCAGGGTGATGGCCCCATCCGCCGGTCTTGCACTCGTACCCATGTTCATGCCCTCCGACTTGAAGTCGTAGGATGGAACATGCGCCCTCTATGGTTACTGAAGGCTTAAGCGCCTGTTCCACCGCTATTCACAACGGACCAGATTTCTTTGTGCGGCGCAACATGAAACTTCCATGACTGCGACAGGCCGTTGAAAGACAGGCGAATCCTGCCCGATATTTTATTTAGTTAGCTAACTAAATAAAATATATCCCTGCGATTGACCTGTCTGACTCGCTGTCTCATTGACCCGCCGATCCCCCGGTTTCAGACATTCGCGTCGGCCGACTCCAGCAACCAGGCCAGCGCCTCCCCAGCCTGCGTGAAGATGCGCATATAATCCTGAGTCATCTCCCGCCGCACCTGCATCGTGGCGATGATGCTGGGGGTGACGATGGCGATGCGCGACGCCCGCGGGAACAGCCCGTCGCCCAGATGCTCGCGAAAGGCGGCGACGGCCTCCTGCGGCTGCACCGCGCTCCCGCTCATGTCCATGCGCAGCAGATAGCCGGGCGCAAATCCCTCGGCCACGAATCGCGCCTTCACCTCACGGGCATAGGCGGCCACGCCCTCGCCGGTGAACTGGCCATGCCAGGCAATGTCGAGCAGGTTGATATCGTGACGGAAATTGATGTGGTACATGGAAAAGCGCCCTCCGCCTCCCTCATGCCCGACGAGCGTTACCGAAAGATTAGCTATGCGACGGAACGACTTGCGCGGCCAGCGGCGCGCGGCGCAACTGCCGTTCCAGAGCTGCGGCACCCTGCGCCCCACTTGCGTCAACACTGGCCTGCAAGGCCCGATAGGCCGCCAGGATGTCGGCCCCGCTCCCGGTCAGCCGCGCCCCTTCGCTCGACGTCGCGACCAGCGGCTCAGTCCAGCAGCGGTTCATCACATCCACCAGCAGCCAGCAACGGCGGTAGCTCATGCCCAGCTTCCGTCCGGCGGCCGAGATCGATCCTTCCGCCGCGATCGCATCCAGCAGGTCGGCCTTGCCCGGCCCCATGGCGATCTGGTCGCCGCAATATATCTGGATCTTGATCTTCAGCATCGGCTCGTCGCCCATGCTTAACCGTTCGGGACAGCCAACGCCAGCGCGCCAGCCGTCCCTAATATAGTCAGACGCCCGCCCGCCGCTCCAGCACCGCGCCGATCATCGCGCGCCACACGCCGACATCGCCGGCCTGCGCCATCTGGGCGTCCGGCTCGCGCAGCGTATGCAGGATCGCATAGGCATCATCGACATGGTCGGGCCAGGCGGCATCCACCGCGCCGGCCGCATGCGGATTTTGGCCGCCCCCGTTCAGGCTCAGCTGGCGACCGGCAAGGACGCGGGCGATGCGCTCGATGGCGGGGGTGGTGGATGTCGGCATGGATGGCATACTCCTCTCAATGGGGCGGCGCTTTTCGCTCTTCCGCCGTCAGGATAGCATATCGTTACGGGGGGAGCTATCGGTCCCCGCTCCGCATCGAACCGCCTTCGCTGAAACCGGACGAAGGCACCGGATCGCCCTTGTCGCCGGGCTTGGCGGTCGATGGCGGATCGGACGCGTCCATCGAATCCTTCAGGCTCTCGTCGCGCTTCTCGTCGGGATGCAGCACATGGTCCTGCGCGTCGCTGTCCCGATCGTCGCCGGCTTCCTCGCGACTGTTCGGACGCAGGTCGCTCTTGTCCGTCATGACACTCTCCTGTCGTTTCACGGGATCAACGGACGGCCCGCCAGCCCGGTTCCCCCAACCGGTTCCCACACCTCGTTCGACCAACGCCGCCACCCGTTCGACCAGCAACACCGCGACCTACAGACTTTCCCCGCGCCCCGGCGTAGACAGGCAACATGACTGATCTTCCCGAAGACGATCGCGGCGTCGCGCCGTCGATCGCGCTCTATTCGATTCTGGGCTTCTGGTTCTTCTACACCGTCATCGTGACCTTGCGCGCCATGGTCGTCGGTTTCGACGCGCAATGGGAAATGGCCGCCCGCCGTATGGTGGTGGCGGTCATCGGCATCATCGTCACCTGGATACTCTATCTGGCGCTGCGCAGGTTCGACTATAAGCCGCTGGCGGTCCGCTTCGTCGCCGCCTTCTCGCTCGCCGCGCCCTTCGCGCTCGCCATGGCGGCGGCCAATTACTATATCTTCAACGTCTATGATCCGATCAGCCTGTTTCCCGACGCGGACATGAAGAAGAAGGCGATCGAGGAAGGCTATGTGCTGATCTCCATCGTCGAAGATGCGATGACGCGCTACTTCTTCCTCGCCGCCTGGGCCGGCCTCTATCTCGCCCTCTCCTATGCCAGCGAAGCGCACCGCACCGAACGCCGCGCCGCCCGGCTGGAACGCGCCGCCCAGCAGGCAGAACTGCGGTCCCTGCGCTATCAGGTGAATCCCCATTTCCTGTTCAACACATTGAACTCGCTCTCCACGCTCGTCATGCGCAACCGACCGGACGAGGCGGAGCAGATGATCATGTCGCTCTCCAACTTCTACCGCACCTGCCTGACCGGCGACCCGCTGGACGATGTGCCGCTGGAAGAGGAAGTGCATCTCCAGAAACTCTATCTGGATATCGAGGCGGTGCGCTTCCCCGACCGGCTGACCACCGCCATCGACATCCCGCCCGCGCTGATGAATGCCTGCGTCCCCGGCCTCATCCTGCAACCCCTGGTCGAAAATGCGATCAAATATGGCGTGTCTCGCACCTCCAGTCCGGTCACCATCACCATCACCGCGCGCGAGGATGGCGACCAGTTGCATATCGCCGTGAGTGATGATGGCGACAATCCGCCGAGCGACACCGACGCCGGCAGCGGCATCGGCCTCGCCAATGTCCGCGACCGGCTGACCGCCCGCTTTGGAGAACAGGGCCGCATCGCTTATGGTCCGCGCGAAGGGGACGGTTTCTCCGTTCTCCTCACCTTGCCCATCATCCGCCGGGGTTGCTGACGTCCCATGTCCATCCGCACCATGATCGTCGATGACGAACCGCTCGCCGTCGAACGGCTCCAGATGCTCTGCGCCCGCGAGCCAAGAATCGCATTGGTCGGCACCGCCACCGATGGCGAGGCCGCACTGCGCCTGATCGAGGGGCTGAAGCCCGACCTCGTCCTGCTCGATATCGCCATGCCCCTGCTCGATGGAATCGGCGTCGCCCGCGCCGTCGGCCGCATGGGCATCCGCCCCGCCGTCATCTTCGTCACCGCGTTCGAAGGCTTTGCGGTCGAGGCGTTCGATCTCGCCGCCGTCGACTATATGCTCAAGCCCGTCGCCCATGACCGGCTGACCCGCGCGGTCGACCGGGTCGAAGTGGCGCTGCGCAACCAGTCCCCCACCGACACCCCCGCCATCGCCAGCGAACCGGCGCCGGAATGGGCGGAGGAGTTCTGGGTACCGCACCGCTCCGAACTCATCCGCATCGCCACCGACCAGATCGACCGGATCGAGGCGGAGCGCGACTATATGCGCCTGCATGTCGGCGCCCACAGCTATCTGCTGCACCAGACGATCAGCAGCCTGGAGGAGCGGCTAGACCCGCAGCAATTCGTCCGCCTGCACCGCAGCCACATCGTCCGCCGCGACCATATCGCCCGCCTGCGCCACGATGGCAGCGGCGTATGGTTCGCCGCGCTCGCCGACGGCGGCGAAATCCGCATCGGCCGCACCTTCCTCGCCAACGCACGGGCCATGACGGGGCGGTGAACAACAAAAGCCAGGCGGTTTTGAAATTCAGTTCAGGTGGAGCCGAGCCAACGGCCAGCATTAGCTAAAAGCGTGATTTTTGAGCACCGGAGCGCAGCGTACTTCAAGTACATGAGCACCGGAGCGCAGAAAAGCACGCTTTGCAGGCCCGCATGGGCTGAATTTCAAACCGCCTGCCCCGCTGCAACCCCACTGGCCCATGCCCACTGGAAATTATAGCCACCCAGCCATCCGGTAACGTCCACCGCCTCGCCGATCGCATACAACCCCGGCACCTTGTTCGCCTCCATCGTCCGCGAAGACAGGCCGGCAGTCGCGATCCCGCCCACTGTCACCTCGGCCTTGGCATAGCCTTCCGTCCCTGACGGCATGAAGGCCCAGTCGCTCAGCCGCGCCCCGACCTGCCGCAGCGCCTTGTCGGTCAACGCCCCCATTTCCCCCTGCACCGCCAGCCGTTCCAGCAGCGCATCGGCCAGCCGCTCGGTCAACGCCTGCGCCAGCACCCGGCGCAGGCTGCTACGCGGCCGCTCCGCCTTTTCCGCCAGCAGCCAGTCGGCCGCGCGATCCGGCAGGAAGTTCACCTGGATGGCGGTGCGATGCTGCCAGTAGGAGGATATCTGCAACATCGCCGGCCCGGACAGCCCCCGGTGGGTAAACAGCGCCGCCTCGCGAAAGCGCGTCTTGTTCCACCGCACCTCGACGTCGGTCGACACGCCCGACAGCGACTGGAACAGCGACTCCTCCGGTCCCAAGGTAAAGGGCACCAGTGCCGGACGCGGCTGCACGATGGTCAGGCCGAAATGCCGTGCTACATCATAGGCGAAGCCGGTCGCGCCCATTTTGGGAATGGACGGCCCGCCCGTCGCCAGCACCAGCGCTGGCGCACGATGCACCGTCTCGCCCACCGTCACCCGATACAGACCATCGCCATGGTCGATATCGGCAACCGCCTGCCCCAGCGCCAGCGCCACGCCTCCCCTGGCGCATTCTTCCGACAGCATCGCCACGATCTGCTTCGCCGACCCGTCGCAGAACAATTGCCCCAGCGTCTTTTCATGCCAGACGATGCCATAGCGATCGACCAGCCCGATAAAGTCCTGCGCCGTGTAACGCCCCAGCGCCGACTTGGCGAAATGCGGATTGGCCGACAAATAACGATCGGCGGCGGTATGGATATTGGTGAAATTGCACCGCCCGCCGCCGGAAATCAGGATCTTCTTGCCCACCGCCTCGGCATGGTCGACCAGCAGCACGCGCTTGCCCCGCTGCCCGGCGGTGGCTGCGCACATCATGCCCGCAGCACCAGCGCCCAGCACGATCGCATCATAATCCGCCATCACCGCACCCGCTTCAGGCGCACCAGCGCCTCATCGAGCGACTGGAGAAAGCGCGACCGATCCACCTTGCTGAAGGGTGGCGGCCCGCCGATCGCATCCCCCACCGCACCCGCGCGCAGGTCCGCCATGATCGCCCGCGTCGCCACCGCCGCGCCGATCGAACTCAGTGTAAAGGGCTTGCCGTTGGGCGCGATCACCACCGCGCCGGCCTTCAGGCAGCGATCCGCCAGCAATATGTCGGCGGTGATGCAGATCGATCCGGCATCGGCCCGTTCGGCGATCCAGTCGTCCGCCGCGTCGAACCCGTCGCTCACCACCACCCGCTCCAGCAGCGGATGCGCAGGGATTCGGATCGGACTGTTGCTCACGATCGTCACGGGCACTTCATGCCGCCAGGCGACCTTGTAGATTTCCTCTTTCACCGGGCAGGCATCGGCATCGACCAGTATCTTCATGCCCCCGGCGATAGGCGGGCGGGCCGGATCAGGCCAGCCTATTTCGGCACCAGGACATAGCGCCTTAAATTATCCCCGTTCGGGCTGAGCCTGTCGAAGCCCCGCCCTTGAACAGGCTCAGGGCGAACGGAAGAATGCTATGCCTTGGGTGCGGAACGACCTTATTTCATATGCAACGATGTGCCGCCTTCACCCCGCGATATTCCTGCCCTACATGGTTGCGCATGAATGCCCCCCTCTACAATAAAGATATATTGCGGCTCGCTGCCGGCATCCCGCATCACCAGCGCCTGTCCGACCCGCAGGCGACCGTGGAAAAGCGTTCCCCCACCTGCGGATCGCGCGTCACGGCCGATGTCCGTATGACCGACGGCCGCCTTGCCGACATGGGCCTCGACGTAAAGGCCTGCGCTCTGGGGCAAGCCTCCGCCGCGCTGATGGCCAGCCATGCCATCGGCCTCACCGCCGACGAACTGGCCGACGCCCGCGACAAGCTCGCCGCCTATCTTTCGGGCGACAGCGACGATCTCGACTTCTGGCCCGGCCTTGCCGTCCTCGCCCCGGCGCGTGGCTATCCCGCCCGCCACGCCTCGATCCGCCTCGGCTTCGAGGCGATCGCCGAAGCTGCCCGGATGGCCGACGCCTGATGGAGGGTCATGCTGCCGTAAGCGCCCCCATCAGCGCCACCGACGTTCTTCTTTCCGAAGGCGTCATCCTGCTCGGCGCCGCCGTCCTCTTCGTCATGCTCTTCCGTCGCTTCGGCCTCGGCGCCGTGCTGGGCTATCTCGTCGCCGGCGCATTGGTCGGGCCACAGGGCCTCGGCCTTGTCGGTGGCGCGGAATCGAAGCTCGCCATCGCCGAAATCGGCATCGTCCTGCTGCTCTTCCTCGTCGGCCTCGAACTGCATCCCGCCCGCCTCTGGCGCCTCAAACGCGATATTTTCGCGCTGGGCACGGCGCAGGTCGTGCTGTGCGGCTCTATCCTGACCGCCATCATCTTCTACACCACCGGCTTCACCTGGGGCGCGGCGATCGCGCTCGGCCTGCCGCTCGCCCTCTCCTCCACTGCGCAGGTGCTGCCCGGCCTCAAGTCCAGCGGCCGCATCAACTCGCCCTTTGGTGAGAAAGTCTTCTCGATCCTGCTGTTCCAGGATCTGTCGATCGTCCCGCTCATCACCATCGTTGCCGCCCTGTCGCGCAACCCCGCCGATGCCGGCGGCCCGCCGGGATGGATGATGGCCGCTTATACCGTCGCCGCCATCGCCGGGCTCGTTCTCGCCGGTCGCTTCGTCCTGCGCCCCCTGTTGGCGCTGGTCGGGCGTATGGGCGAACGCGAACTGTTCGTTGCCGTCGGCCTCTTCACCGTCCTTGCCGCCGCCGCGCTGATGCACGCCCTGCACCTCTCGACCGCGCTCGGCGCCTTCGTCGCGGGCGTCATGCTCGCCGATTCGCCTTACCGGCATGAGATCGAGGCGGACGTCGAACCCTTCCGTTCGATCCTCCTCGGCCTCTTCTTCCTCGCCGTCGGCATGGTGCTGGACCTGCGCACCGTCGCCGCCAACCCCTTCTTCGTCCTCTCCATGGCCGCGATGCTCGTCGCGACCAAGGCGGCGATCATCGCAGGCCTTGCCCGGCTGTTCGGCATGGCCTGGCAACAGGCGCTCGGCGCTGGCCTTTTGCTCAGCCAAGGCGGCGAATTCGGCTTCGTCCTCTTCGCCCAGGCACAGAATGCCCTGCTCATCGCGCCGCAGGCCGCCAGCCTGTTCAGCGCCATCGTCACCTTCTCCATGGCGACCACGCCTTTCCTGATGCTCTTCGCCCGCCGCTTCGAATTTGCGAAACCAAAGGATCATGAAGATCTGCCGGGACCGGAAGATGCACCGCGTGGCTCCGCCATCATCGTGGGCTATGGCCGCTTCGGCCAGACCGTCGCGCAGATGCTGATGGGCCATGGCTTCGGCGTCACCCTGATCGACAAGAAACCCGCCCAGATCGAGGTGTCGAGCCGCTTCGACATGAAAGTCTATTATGGCGACGGCACCCGCATGGACCTGCTCCACCGCGCCGGCGCCGAAGAGGCCCGCCTGATCGCCTTCTGCATCGACGATCCCGCGCTCGATTCGCGCGCGCTCCAGCCGATCGCGCAGGCCTTCCCGCAGGCCGCCCTCATGGTCCGCGTCTTCGACCGTCGGCAATTGCTGGAATTACAGGATATGGACCTCGCCGGCACCGTCCGCGAAGTCTATGAATCGGCCATCTGCATGGGTGTTCAGGCGATGCAGGCGCTGGGCGTTCCCGACGAGGAAGTCGAGGAAGTGGAACGTCAATATCGCCAGAATGACGCCGATCGCCTCGCGCTCCAGATCGAACATGGCAATCTGCTCGCGGCGAAGGACTTGATGTTCCGCCCCGGCAAGGCCATGCGTCTGCTCAGCAGAGGGGATGGAGAAGAGGCATGATCGCGATACTGGCCTGCCTGTCGGCGGCACTGGCCATCGGCGCGGGCGCATTTGGCGCCCATGGCGTGACCGATCCGAAAGCGGCCGAATGGCTGCGCACCGGCGGCCTCTACCAGTTGATCCATGCCGTCGCAGCCATCGCTATCACCGGCGTGGCCCGTGGCGGTGCAATCCTGCTGCTCATCGGCGCCGCGATCTTCGCGATCAGCCTCTACGTCATGGCGCTGGGTGGCCCCCGATGGCTGGGCGCCGTCACGCCGATCGGCGGCACGCTGATGATCGCCGGCTGGCTCTGGGCCGCATGGAGCTTTGCGCAGCGTTAAGCTGCGGCCTTGCTCCTTTACCACTGCAAGCCTAGATTGGGACCATGGCCGACCACCATCACCATCACGAACCGACCGGCACCAAGCTCGCCGACGCCGCCCGCGCCACGCTGGAGGCGCAGAATGAGCAATGGACCCCGATGCGCGCCGCCATCTTCGATGCGCTCGCCGCGGAGGAACGTCCTGCATCGGCCTATGATATCGCCGACACCGTGTCGAAGGCGCGCGGCAAGCGGGTCGCACCCAACAGCGTCTATCGCATCCTCGACCTGTTCGTGGCCAACAACATCGCCATGCGCGTCGAAAGCGCCAACGCCTATATCGCCAACGCCCATCCGGGCTGCCATCATGACTGCATCTTCCTGGTGTGCCGCACCTGCAAGCAGGCCACCCATGTCGATGACGACAAGGTGACCAATCAGGTCCGCGCCGTCGCACAGCATGAAGGCTTCAACCCGGAACGCCCGGTCATCGAGATTCTGGGCACCTGCGCAAAATGCGCGGCCTGATGGCCTGTTGCGCTTGCGCGCGGAACGGCCTAGCGGCCCTTGCTTTGATCCGGAACGGCGTTACGGCCTCGGGAGTCTATGTCTTTCATGAATGATCGCCCCGAAACTCCGCTTCTTGACCAGGTCGTCTGGCCGTCGGACCTGCGCGCCCTCAAGCCGGAACAGTTGCGCCAGCTGGCGGATGAGCTGCGGCAGGAAGTGATCTCCGCCGTCGGCGTTACCGGCGGCCATCTGGGGTCGGGTCTGGGCGTGGTCGAACTGACCACCGCGATCCATTATGTGTTCGACACCCCCAACGACAAGCTGGTCTGGGACGTCGGCCATCAATGCTATCCGCACAAGGTCTTGACCGGACGGCGCGACCGCATCCGCACCCTGCGCCAGGGCGGCGGCCTCTCCGGCTTCACCAAACGCGCCGAAAGCGAATATGACCCGTTCGGCGCGGCGCACAGTTCCACCTCGATCAGCGCGGCACTGGGCTTCGCCGTCGCCAACAAGATGCAGGACCGCCCCGGCAAGGGCATCGCCGTCATCGGTGATGGCGCCATGTCGGCTGGCATGGCCTATGAGGCGATGAATAACGCCCGCGCCGCCGGCAACCGCCTCGTCGTCATCCTCAACGACAATGACATGTCGATCGCGCCGCCGGTCGGTGGCCTGTCCGCCTATCTCGCCCGACTAGTCTCCAGCCGCGAATTTCTCGGCCTGCGCGACCTCGCCAAGCGCCTTGCCCGCAAACTGCCCCGCCCGCTCCACAATGCCGCGCGCAAGACGGACGAATTCGCCCGCGGCATGGCCATGGGCGGCACCTTGTTCGAGGAACTCGGTTTCTATTATGTCGGCCCGGTCGACGGCCATAATCTCGACCAGCTGATCCCCGTCCTCGAAAATGTCCGCGATGCCGCTGAAGGGCCGTGCCTCGTCCATGTCGTCACGCAGAAGGGCAAGGGCTATGGCCCCGCCGAAGCCGCCGCCGACAAATATCATGGCGTCCAGAAATTCGACGTCATCACCGGCACGCAGGCAAAGGCGCCTCCCGGCCCGCCCAGCTACACCAATGTCTTCGCCCAGGCGCTGATCGCCGAAGCCCAGCGCGATCCCAAGGTCTGCGCCATTACCGCCGCCATGCCGTCCGGTACCGGCCTCGACAAGTTCGAACTGGCCTTCCCCGACCGCACGTTCGACGTCGGCATCGCCGAACAACATGCCGTCACCTTCGCGGCCGGCCTTGCCGCGGAAGGGATGCGCCCCTTCTGCGCCATCTACTCGACCTTCCTGCAACGCGCCTACGATCAGGTCGTGCATGACGTCGCGATCCAGAATCTCCCCGTCCGCTTCGCCATCGACCGCGCCGGTCTGGTCGGCGCCGACGGCTCCACCCATGCCGGCAGCTTCGACGTCACTTACCTTGCCACCCTGCCCAACATGGTGGTGATGGCGGCGGCGGACGAAGCCGAACTGGTCCATATGGTCCACACCTGCGCCGTGCATGACAGCGGGCCGATCGCGGTGCGCTACCCGCGCGGCAATGGCACAGGCGTCGACATGCCGACCGTCCCCGAAGCACTGCCGATCGGCAAGGGCAGGATCGTGCGCGAAGGGCGTCAGGTCGCAATCCTCTCGCTCGGCACCCGCCTCGAAGAAGCGCTCAAGGCCGCCGAAGCGCTGGAGGCCAGGGGCCTTAGCACCACCGTCGCCGACCTGCGCTTCGCCAAGCCGCTGGATGAAGCGCTGATCCGCAAGCTGCTGACCACGCATGAGGTCGCCGTCACGATTGAGGAAGGCGCGATCGGCGGCCTGGGCGCCCATGTGCTGACGCTCGCCAGCGATCTCGGCCTGATCGACAATGGCCTCAAGCTGCGTACCCTGCGCCTGCCCGACATCTTCCAGGATCAGGACAAGCCCGAAGTGCAATATGCGCAAGCCCGCCTCGACGCCGACGCCATCATCGACACAGTGCTAACGGCGCTGCGCCACAACAGCGTCGGCACGGAAGCGCGGGCCTGACGCTGCTAACCAAATCGCTTTTGCTGCTGCCGATAATCATCGGCGCACTGGCACTTTTGGGTTTTTGGTACCGCTGGCGGCATGCGAAACGGCTTGTCGCTAAGCGAGAGGGCATTTCGCCTGCATCGCTTATAGATCTGATGGTTGCGAACGCTATTGCAGAGCCGGTCGCAGAATTTGTCTGGGACGCCCTCGGTCCCTATTATGGCGAAGGCGACATCCTCCCTCACCCTGACGATGACCTCACGGATGATGCAAATATCGACCCGGAAGATGTGGAGGATATCGTCGCTGATTTTTTCCGCCGCTTTTCGTTGCCAGAACCCACAAAGCAGCAGCCGGAAGTCATACCTAAATCGATGAGCCTCATGAATTTCGCTCATTATCTGAACGGGCGGCTGCGCACGTTCAGGAACCAAATCTCGCCCCTTGCGTCCTAGCCGGACTGTACCGATCATGCGATGATCGGTGCCGGGACATAAGGGGGGAGAGGACAGGATGCGGCATGTCGGGCAAAGTCTCCTTGCAAGCGCCGCTCTGCTCCTTACGCTGAACGCCTGCCACCCCAGGCAGGAGGACAAGCCGCCACCCCGCGCCAACGATCCCGTCCCGGTCCCGCAAAAAGCGTCCATCCTCACCGCCCCGATCGACGGCGACGCCGCGATCATCCGCCGCGCGGTCGAAAATGCCGTTCCTCACACACTCTGGTCGATCGACGAACCCGAAGCCCGCTGCATCCCACCCCAGCAGGTCAAACTATTCGGCAAGCGGATCAGGGTCACACCGCCGGTCCACTGCGCCATCCACGGCACCGTCACGCGCGGCCCGATCCGCCTGCGCGGCGAGGGGCAGGATATCATCGCCGACATGCCGATCCGTGCGGAGATCAGCGCCCGTGACGTCCATGGCCGGCTGAAGGGTGAAACCGCGACCGGCGCCGCCATGGCCCATGCCCGCATCCGCTTGACGCTGACGCCGCAATGGGCGCTGACCGGCACGGTGCGCCTCAGCTATGACTGGACCACCCCACCCGGCATCGACTTTCTGGGCCAGCGTATCCGCTTCACCGACAAGGCGGATGAGAAGTTGCAGCCGATCATCCGCAAGCTGGAACGCGAACTCCCCCGCGAACTGGCGCAGGTCCATGTCCGGCCCAAGGTGGAGCAACTCTGGCGTCAGGGCTTCGCCACGCTGGAACTCAATGCCCGCAATCCCGCCGTCTGGATGCGCGTCACGCCGCAAAAACTGCTCTATGACGGCTACGCCCTGCGCAACGGCCGTCTCCGGCTCGATCTGGGGCTGGAAGCGCTGACGGAAACCCATGTCGGCCCGCGCCCGGATGCGCCCCAGCCGACCCCGCTGCCACCGCCCGCCCCTGCCAAAGTGGACGGCCGTTTCGCCATGGCGATCCCCGTCACCGCCGACTATGCCCTATTGGAACCCGTCATCCTGCGTGCCCTCACCAAACGCGCCGCCCAACCCTTCCAGTTGCCCGCCATCGGCCCCGTTCTCGCCCGGTTCGAGAAAGTGGAGGCCTATGGCACGGGCGAAGGGCGGATCGCGGTGGGCCTCACCCTCGCCGCCCGTCCCGCCTCCGGCAGGATGGATGAAACCCACGGCCGCATCTGGATCACTGCCCGTCCGGTCAACGCCCCCAACAGCGCGCAAGTCCATTTCACCGACCTGACCGTCACCGGCGCCACCGATGGGGTCGCCGGCGACATACTGCTCGCGCTCGGCAACAGCCCCGGCGTCTCCCAGTTGATCGCCACCGCCCTCACCCAGAATTTCACCAAGGATGTGCAGGAACTGCAAGGCAAGATCAGACACGCCATCGCCGAAAAGCGGCTGGACAACCTGCTGATCCAGAGCCGCATCGACCGCATGACCACCGGCCAGATTCACGCCTATGGCGCGGGCCTGCATCTGCCGGTCGAAGCACAGGGCATAGCCCGCATCCGCTACCAGCCGATCAAGGCGAGAAAATAGCAACCACATAGTTGCATATTACGCTTAAGCCGGGCATCATAGGCAATCAGGAGGTTGCCTATATGACCGACTCCATCATCAAGACCATCGATATCGCCGCCCCTGTCGAGAAGGTGTGGGATGCGCTCACCGATCATCGCAAATTCGGTGCCTGGTTCCTCGTCGCCCTCGACCAGCCCTTCGTCGTCGGCACCCGTTCGACCGGCCACATGACCTATCCCGGCTATGAACATTTCCCCTGGGAATCGCGCACCGTCGCGATCGAGCCGATGACCCGCTTCGTCTTTGAATGGCCCGCGACCGGCGGCGATGAGGAGGCGATCCGCAACGGCGTGCCCGAATGGACGCTGGTGGAATTCCGGCTGGAACCGACTGCCACCGGCACCCGGCTGACCGTCACCGAAAGCGGGTTCGATACTGTCCCCGAACCGCGCCGCTCCAACGTCCTGCGCTCCAACGACGGCGGCTGGGCGGAGCAGGTGCAGAATATCAGACGCTATGTCGAAGGCTGAACCGGCCGCATTGTTCGCGGCTCTGGGCGATCCGACCCGGCTCGGCATGGTGGGCCGCCTCAGCAACGGACATGCCCTGTCCATCGTGCAACTGGGCGAAGGGCTGGCAATCAGCCGGCAGGCCGTCGCCAAGCATCTCGATGTGCTGCACGGCGCGGGCCTCGTCCATCGCCGCAAAAGCGGGCGGGAAGTTCATTACGCCCTGCGCCGTGACGCGATCGAAGCGGCCCGGCTGTGGCTGGAACAGGCCAGCGCCCAATGGGACGATACGCTCGCCCGCCTGAAGGCGTTCGTGGAAGAGGACTGACCCCCTCTCCCGCCTCTCCCCCGTTCGGGCTGAGCCTGTCGAAGCCCCGTTCTTCTTTCGAAGACAGCCGCCAGACTCAGCGCGAATCGAAATGGGAGGACAGCTTTACCTAATTATTGCGGGGTCGCGGCCCGCGCGTCCTGGCCGTCGCCTTCCGGCGCGGCGATGATGTCGCGGGTGGTCGCCCCCTTGTCCACGACTTCTGTGCCCGGATCGCCCGCCGAAGACCGGATGCCGGCTGCGGCATTGCCACGACCAGCCGCGTTCAGCGTCGCGCTCTCGCTCGCGCTGCGCGCGGCGGGGCCACCGAACATCGCGTCCATCGCGGCCTTGCTCGAATCGACCGATGCGGCCGCCGGCGTGCCCGGTGCCGGCGGCACCAGCGCGAAGTCGGGTGGGATCACCAGCGGCGCCTGACGCGAGACGGCGAATTCGTCGGGGCGCTGGCGATTGAACAGCCCGCCGCCGCCGCCGCAGGCGGACAGGGTGGACACCAGACCAGCGGCGAGGATCAGTTTACGCATTACTTCAAAGTCTCCGTCTTTGCGCCCTTGTCGCGCAGCAGCAACGCCCGCGCAAGCAGGATCAGCACGCCGATGGTGATGGCGGCATCCGCCAGGTTGAAAATGAGGAAGGGCCGCCATTCGCCGAAATGCAGGTCCGCATAATCAACGACATAGCCCAGCCGCATCCGGTCCACGATATTGCCGATCGCCCCGCCCAGGACGAGGCCCAGCGCGGCGACATCCTGCCGCGCCTTTTCGCGCCACATCCACACGCCGACGAAACCGGCGATCAGGATGGTCATGCCGACCAGCGCCCAGCGCATCACATCCGTGTCGGCATGGAAGAAGCCCATGGAAACGCCGCGATTCTCCAGCCAGCGCAGGCGGAAGAAAGGCAGGATATCAATACCTTCCAACCGGCTCTTCAGCGCCAACGGATAGGTGACGCTATATTTGACAAGCTGGTCCAGTGCGAGCGTCACGATCGCGACGGTCAGGCCCAGCGGGCGATGGTTGACCACGCTCATGCCTTGAGCACCTCGTCACAACGATTGCACAACATGCCGTCTTCCTCGACCTCCGGCAGCTTGCGCCAGCAACGGCCGCATTTGTGCCAGTCGCTTGGGCGGACGTCGATGCCATCGCCCTCGCCCATGGTCACGCGCGCGACGATCGCCACTTCGGCAAAATCGACATCGCCCACCGGCAGCAATTCACCCATGGTGACGTCGGCATCCAGGCTGGACCGTACGATCTTCTCGCGGCGCAGCGGCTCGATCGCCTCGTTCACCTGCTCGCGCTGGCTGCGCAATTCGGTCCACTTGTCGTCCAGATGCGCGTTGATCCAGTGATGGTCGACTTCCGGCCATTCGAGGAAATGGACGCTGTCCGCCTCATCGGGGAAGCGGCTTTGCCACACCTCTTCCGCCGTAAAGGGGATGATCGGCGCGACATAGCGGACCAGCGCATGAAACAGGGTGTCGAGCAACGTGCGATAGGCGCGGCGCTTGGGATCGCTCTTCGCATCGCAATACAGGCAATCCTTGCGGATATCGAAGAAGAAGGCCGACAGGTCGCTGTTCGCGAAGTCGAAGATCGCGCGGGTATAGCGGCTGAACTCCAGCCAGTTCTCGCTCTTCGCCGCCTTGTCCACCACGGCGCGCAGTTCCGCGTCGAGCTGGGCCAGACGGTGAAGCATATAGCGCTCCAGCTCCGGCATTTCGGCGTAGGACACCGCTTCCGTCTCTTCATCATAGTCGGAAAGAGCGCCCAGCATGTAGCGGAATGTATTGCGCAATTTACGATAGGCGTCGGACGAACCGGCCAGCACTTCCTTGCCGATGCGCACGTCATCGAAATAGTCGGTGCTGGCGACCCAGACGCGCAGGATATCCGCGCCGCTCTCGCTCATGATCTTGAGCGGATCGACGACATTGCCAAGGCTCTTGGACATTTTCTTGCCCGTGCCGTCCAGCGCGAAGCCATGGGTCAGCACCGCCTTGTAGGGCGCCTGGCCACGCGTGCCGCAGCTTTCCAGCAGCGACGACTGGAACCAGCCGCGATGCTGATCCGAACCCTCGATATAGAGGTCGGCGCGGGTGCCTTCGCCATAGCGGCCCTCGACCACGAAGCTGTGGGTCGATCCGCTGTCGAACCAGACGTCCAGAATGTCGTTTACGACCTCATAGTCGTTCAGGTCATAATCCGGGCCGAGCAGCGCCTGATGATCCGCACCGAACCATGCGTCCGCACCGGCGCCCTTGAACGCGTCGATGATGCGGGCATTGACCGCCGGATCAACCAGATATTGCCCACTCTTGCGATGGACATAGAGGGCGATCGGCACGCCCCAGGCGCGCTGGCGGCTGATGACCCAGTCGGGGCGGCCTTCCACCATCGAACGAATGCGGTTGGTCGACCGCTCCGGCACCCAGCGGGTCTGCTCGATCGCGTCGAGCGCGATTTCGCGCAGCGTCGGGCCGTTGCCGCTGATGACCGGAGTCGGCATCACGCCGCCCTCGACATCGACCACCGCGCCTTCCTGTGGTTTATCCATCGGGATGAACCACTGCGGGGTGCAGCGATAGATGATCCGCGCCTTCGACCGCCAGCTATGCGGATAGCTGTGGCGGAAATCGGCGGCGGAAAGCAGCGCACCGGCCGCGCGCAGATCGGTGCAGATCGGACCGTCGGGACCGTTGAACTTGGTATTGATGACGCTGCCCTGCCCGGCCAGCCAGTCCCAATCTTCACGATAGAAGCCGGCGTCGTTGACCGCGAAGACCGGATCGATCCCCAGCTTCTTGCAGGCGAGGAAATCTTCCTCACCATGGTCGGGCGCCATATGGACGAGGCCGGTGCCCGCGTCGGTGGTGACATGATCAGCCGGCAGCAGCCGACGCGGCTTGGCGAAGAAATCGCCCAGCGCGTGCATCGGGTGGCGGGTGATGGCACCGGCGAGGTCGGTGCCTTTAACGACACTACGTTCAATCAGCGTGCATGACGCGCCGTCAGGCCATGATTTCCTAAATCGCTCTTCAAATTCCGAACGGAGAGCATCGCTTCGGGCGATAACAACGAGTTTGCCCTGCCACTGCTTAACCGCAGGGCTTTCAAAAACATCCACGCCGGAGCCGCCATCGACGGAAATGGTAACGCTGTAAATTCCGTACTCGATCTCTTCCCCATAAGCGATCGCCTGATTGACCGGGATCGTCCAGGGCGTCGTGGTCCAGATCACCGCATGCGCGCCGACCAGTTCCGGCGCGTTCGGCGCTTCCACGATCTCGAACGCCACGTCGATCTGGGTCGAGGTGACGTCTTCATACTCCACTTCCGCCTCGGCCAGCGCGGTCTTTTCCACCGGGGACCACATGACGGGCTTGGCGCCGCGATAGAGCTGGCCGCTTTCCGCGAACTTCAGCAACTCGCCCACGATCGTCGCCTCGGCGTCGAACTTCATGGTGAGGTACGGGTCGGACCAGTCGCCCATCACGCCCAGACGCTTGAACTGATCCTTCTGCACGCCCACCCATTTGTCGGCATAGGCGCGGCACTGGGCGCGGAATTCCTGCGCGGGAACCTCGTCCTTGTTCAGCTTCTTCTTGCGATATTCCTCTTCGATCTTCCATTCGATCGGCAGGCCGTGGCAATCCCATCCGGGCACATATGGGGCATCTTTACCCAGCAAGGACTGGCTGCGGACGATGATGTCCTTCAGCACCTTGTTCATCGCATGGCCCATATGGATGTCGCCATTGGCGTAGGGCGGGCCGTCATGCAGGATGAAGCGTTCGCGGCCGGCGCGCTTCTCGCGCAGCTTGCCATAGAGGTCCATCGCCTCCCACTTCGCCGCAATGGCCGGTTCCTTCTGCGCAAGGCCGGCCTTCATCGGAAAGTCGGTGACGGGCAGGAAAACGGTGCTCTTATAGTCAGGTGCGTCGGTCATGGGTGCACTTATGCTAGATCCGTTCGGTTCGAGCTTGTCGAGAACGGTTCTCGACGTTTGACCGGGTCACATGCCCCGGTCAAACTTCTCGACTTCGCTCGAAGCTGCTCGAACCGAACGGAGGTTGGGCAGATTAGCGCCGTGCCTTAAGCGAGCCGGGACGTTCCCGCAAGGATTTGCCGCGCATCGGCGCAGTCCTGCGCGATCTGCGCGATGAGCGGATCGAGCCCCTCATATTTCGCCTCTGGCCGCAGATAGTGGATCAGTTGCACCTCGATAGCCAGTTCGTACAGGCTTTCGGCAAAATCGAAGAAATGCGGCTCCAGCAATTCCTTGGGCGGATCGAAGCTCGGCCGGATGCCCAGATTGGCCGCGCCATCCAGCACACGCCCGTCCGGCAACAGCCCGCGCACCGCATAAATGCCATAGGCCGGCCGCAAATAGGGGCCAAGGTCGATATTGGCGGTCGGAAAACCGATCGTCCGCCCCAGCTTGTCGCCATGCTGAACGATGCCCCTAATCGCAAAGGGCCGGGTCAAAAGCCGCGTCGCGGTCGCGCAATCGCCAGCCTGCAACGCGGCGCGGATGCGGCTGGAGGAAATCACCCCCTCCCCGTCCGTCACCGCCGCCACTGCCTCGGACGACAGGCCCAGTTCGCCAAAGCTGGCCACCGTCCCGCTGCGCGCCCGGCCGAAGGTAAAATCTTCCCCCGTCACGACCGCGCTGACGCCCAGCTGATCTGTCAGCAAGGCGACATAGGCGGCCGGATCAAGCGCGGCCAGCGCGGCGGTAAAGTCGAACACCAGCATCGCGTCCACCCCGGCACGGGCGAACAAGGCCTCCCGCTGGTCCAGCGTGGTCAGCCGGAAATTGGGCGCATCGGGCTGGAACAGGCGCATCGGGTGCGGGTCGAAAGTCGCCACGATCGCAGGGCGCCCTTCCGCCCGCGCGCGCTCGATAGCGCGCCCGACCACCGCCTGATGGCCTGCGTGAAATCCGTCGAAATTGCCGAGCGCCATGACGCTCCCACGCAAATGCGCGGGGATCGGGGCGCTGCTAGAAAGCCGCTCCATGGCGCGGGCTATAGGGGGGTGGGGCGAGCGTGGCAATTGGCATGCGCACCGCTCCAGTGATAGAATTCAGCGTTTCCGCGCGAAGGTAACGAAGCTGTAGGCAGGCCGCCCATCCAGTGCTGGATGATCTACCCGCGCAGCTTCCTGCCAGTCGGCCGGATCAGGATAGCCAATGCTGGCATCCCCCTCCGCATCCAGATGTACCTCAGTCAGTTCGATCCGGTCCGCGCGGTCCAGAAACAGCCGATAAATCTCCGCCCCGCCAATCACCATAACGGTCGGCGCTCCGGCCGACGCGATCGCGCCGTCCACATCATGCGCAACCTCAGCACCCTTCGCGCACCATTCCCGGTCACGGGTCAGCACGATATGGCGACGATCGGGCAGCAGGCCCGGCAGGCTGTCGAACGTCTTGCGTCCCATGATCATGGGATGGCCCAGCGTCACCGCCTTGAAATGCTTCAGATCCGCCGGCAACCGCCAAGGTAAATCGCCATCCTTGCCGATCACGCCATTATCGGCGCGGGCGAGGACAAGGACGATTTCGCTGCTCACAGGCTCAGCCGCGTCACATGCCCCATCTTGCGGCCGGGCCGGGCCTCATGCTTGCCATATAGGTGCAGATGGTTCGCCGGATCGCTCAGGATCGCCTGCCATTCATGGGCATCGTCGCCGATCAGGTTGCGCATCTCCACGCCCTTCGCGGCCAGCGTGGTATCGCCCAGCGGCAGGCCGCAAATGGCGCGGACATGATTTTCGAACTGGCTCGTCACCGCGCCCTCGATCGTCCAGTGCCCGCTATTATGGACGCGCGGCGCCATTTCGTTGAACACCGGCCCTTCGGCGCTGGCAAAGAATTCGCAGGTCAGCACGCCGACATAGCCCAGCGCATCGGCGATCTTCGCGGCCATAGCGCGGGCCCGCGGCACCTGCGCCTCGATCGCGGGGCCGGCGGGCAGCGTCGACGTCGCCAAAATCCCGTCGACATGCACATTGGCCGCCGAATCCCAGAAGCGGACTTCGCCGTCATGGCCGCGCACCAGAATTACGGAAAATTCCTGATCGAAGGTCACGAACCCTTCCAGGATCGCACTCTGCCGCCCGATCGCATTCCATGCGCCCACCGCATCGCCCGGCTCCGACAGGCGCGCCTGCCCCTTGCCGTCATAGCCCATGCGGTTGGTCTTCAGGATCGCGCGGCTGCCCACCTGCTCGATCGCCGTCTCCAGATCGTCCAGACTCTCGACCGGCGCGAACGGCGCGGTCAGCCCACCCAGATCGCAGACGAAGCGCTTTTCCGCCAGCCTATCCTGCGCCACGCGCAGCGCCTGTGCGCCGGGCCGGACAAGCCCGTGCGACGCCAGCACCTCGACCGCCGCCGGGTCGATATTCTCAAACTCATAGGTGACGACATCCACGCCCTCGGCAAAGGCCGCCAGCGCCTGCGCATCCTCATAGGCGCCCCGCGTCCACAGCGGCGACACATCGGCCGCCGGACCGCTCTCTTCAGGTGCATAGATGCTGGTGCGATAGCCCAGTTGCGCCGCGGCCATGGCGATCATCCGGCCAAGCTGGCCGCCGCCAAGGATACCGATGGTCGAGCCGGGCGCGATGGTCGTCATATCTCTCTTGTCTATCAGTCTTCGACGGTTTCGGCGACGGCGTCAGTCTGGCGCGTGCGCCAGGCGTCCAGTCGTTCCGCCAGTTCAGGATCGTTGGTGGCCAGGATCGATGCCGCCAACAGGCCGGCATTGATCGCGCCGGGCTTGCCGATGGCCAGCGTGGCGACGGGGATGCCGCCCGGCATCTGGACGATCGACAGCAGCGAATCCATGCCCTTCAACGCCTTGGATTCGACCGGCACGCCCAACACCGGCAGGCGGGTCATGGACGCGGTCATGCCCGGCAGATGCGCGGCCCCGCCAGCGCCTGCGATGATGACCTTCAGGCCGCGATCCACCGCGCCGCTAGCATAGTCATAAAGCCGTTGCGGGGTGCGATGAGCGGACACCACCTTGCATTCATGGGCGACGCCCAGCGCTTCGAGCGTCTCGGCTGCATGGCGCATGGTCTCCCAATCGGACCGCGACCCCATGATGATGCCGACTGTGACTGCCCCGCTCATATCATGCTTCCCCAAACAGGGCGGTCTGTGCACCCGCCCGGAAAGCCAAGCCCCTTAGCGGCCGGGCCGCCAGGGGGCAATGTAGATTCCGCCTCAAATCCGTTCGTTTCGAGCGAAGTTGAGAAACGGGTAGCCCTACGCCAGCCGCTTCTCGACACGCTCAAAGCGAACAGACGTTTCAACGTTCGGAGAGGTAATAACGCTCGATCGCACTCAGATCGTCGGCCAGTTCATAAACGATCGGCTGGCCGGTCGGAATTTCCAGTTCGGTGATCTCATCGTCGGGAATGTTCGACAGATGCTTCACCAGCGCGCGCAGCGAATTGCCATGGGCGGAAATGACGACACGCTTGCCGGCCTTCAGGTCGGGCGCGATGGTCGATTCCCAATAGGGCAGCACGCGGGCGATCGTGTCCTTGAGGGACTCGGTCGACGGGATCGAGATGCCGGCATAGCGGCGATCGGCCGACAGGTCGAACTCGCTGCCCGCTTCCAGCACCGGCGGCGGAATATCGAAGCTGCGGCGCCAGATCTTGACCTGCGCGTCGCCATGCTTGGCCGCCGTCTCCGCCTTGTTGAGGCCGGTCAGGCCGCCATAATGGCGTTCATTCAGGCGCCAGTCCTTCTCGACCGGCAGCCACAGCCGACCCATTTCCTCCAGCACCAGATTCAGCGTCTTGATCGCGCGGCTCTGGACGGAGGTATAGCATTGATCGAAATCCAGCCCCTTTTCCTTGAGCAACCGACCGGCGGCGCGCGCTTCCTCGACACCCTTTTCCGTCACATCGACGTCCCACCAGCCGGTGAAGCGGTTTTCCAGATTCCAGGCCGACTGGCCATGACGGATAAGGACGAGAGTGGGCATAGGGCGCGTCTCCTGCACGATAACGGCGAATGATGCGCTTCCCATAACGGGCAAAATCGCGGGCGCAAGCTTGTCGCGGGCCAATGTCGCCCCACATTGCGGCAAAGGCGTGCTTGCGATAGCCAGAGGCCATCAAGAAGAAGGAAGCAGCAACTTGGCATTTGTGAAGGGCGCCTGGCGCATATTGGTCGCGATCAAGGACGGCCTCGTCCTCCTCTTCCTGCTGCTTTTCTTCGGCGCGCTCTATGCCGCCCTCTCCTTCTCGCCCAAGCCGGCCAAGACCGTGTCGTCGGGCGCGCTGCTGCTCGATCTGGACGGCAGCATCGTCGAACAGCCCGCCGAAACCAGCGCCATGGCGCTGCTCAGCGGCTCCGGCCCGGAGGCGAAGGAATATCGCCTGTCCGACATCATCGCCGCACTCGATGCGGCAAAGAGTGACGCCAAGGTCAAAGCTGTCGTCCTCAACCTCGACGGCTTCGTCGGCGGCGGACAGGTGGCGATGAGCCGCGTGGGCAAGGCGCTGGACGCCGTGCGCGCCGCCAAGAAACCGGTACTCACCTATGCCACCCTCTACAGCGACGACGGCTATCAACTCGCCGCCCATGCCAGCGAAATATGGAGCGATCCCGTCGGCGGCGTCGCCATCCTCGGCCGCGGCGGCTCGCAACTTTACTATAAGGGCTTGATCGACAAGCTGGGCGTCAACACCCATGTCTATCGCGTCGGCACCTACAAGAGCTTCGTCGAACCCTTCACCCGCACCGAACAATCGCCCGAAGCCAAGCAGGCCAATCAGGTACTGGCCGGCGCCCTGTGGCAAAGCTGGCAGGATGACGTGACGAAGGCCCGGCCCAGGGCGAAGATCGCCGCCTATGCCAATGATCCCGCCGCCGCCGCCCGCGCCACCAATGGCGACATTGCCAAGGCCGCGCTCGCCGCTGGTCTGGTCGACAAGTTGGGCGACGAATCCGCCTTCGGGGAACGTGTCGCCCAGATCGCCGGCAAAGCCTCCAGCGACAAGGCCGGCAGCTTCGCCACCATCGACCTCGCCGCCTATGTAAAGGCGCGTAAACCCGCCAATGATGGCCAGATCGGCGTGCTGACCGTGGCCGGCGATATCGTCGACGGCGAAGCCGGTCCCGGCACGGCGGCGGGCGATACCATCTCCGACCTGCTGCTGACCGCGCTGGACGAAAAGAAGCTGAAAGCCCTCGTCGTCCGTGTCGATTCGCCGGGCGGCTCGGTCATGGCCTCGGAAAAGATTCGCGGCGCCATCCTGCAAGCCAAGTCGGCCGGCCTGCCCGTGGTCGTCTCCATGGCCAATGTCGCGGCCAGCGGCGGCTATTGGGTGTCGACGCCGGGCGATATCATCTTCGCCGAGCCGGACACCATCACCGGCTCGATCGGCGTGTTCGGCATCATCCCCAGCTTTGAAGGGACGCTGGCGAAGATGGGCATCACCACCGACGGCGTTCGCACCACGCCGCTGTCGGGCCAGCCGGACGTCACCGGCGGCACCACACCGCAATTCGACCAGATCATGCAATTGGGGGTCGAGGACATCTATCGCCGCTTCGTCGGCCTCGTCGCCCAGTCGCGCAAGAAATCGCCCGAAGCCATCGACGCCATCGCGCAGGGCCGTGTCTGGGACGGCGGCACCGCGCGCCAGATCGGTCTGGTCGACCGCTTCGGTGGCCTGGAAGACGCCATCGCCGAAGCCGCCCGCCGCGCGAAACTCGATCCGGCCAAGGCCAAAGCCTATTATATCGAGAAGGAACCGGACAAGTTCGCCGAGTTCGTCCAGTCCCTTGCCGACCGCGAACAGGACAGCGCCACCGCCCCGCGCGACATGCTCGCCCGTCAGGCCTGGATGCAACGCGGCTGGGCAACGCAGGCCGTGTCGGACATCAAGGCGCTGGTCATGGGCGCCGGCGTGCGCGCCGACTGCCTCGAATGCCGCGGCTACGGCGCGCCGAAACAGCGCAACGCTGCGGACGAACGCGGCATGCTGGCGATGCTGGCGGGCCTGTGGCGGTGATACCGAAATCCTCCCCTGGAAGGGAAGGTGGCAGGGCGAAGCCCTGACGGAGGGGTATAGCGCAACGCTGGGACGTTGCACGAATCCCCCTCACCACTCGCTCTCTTTTCAGAGGAGGAATATATACTCAGCCCATATGGTCATCTCTCTCGCATGGTGAGATCAGACATGCATCAACAGCAAATTCTGGCGACTATGTTGCTTCTGGGTGCAGCTATCCCAGTTCATTCACAACCGCTCGGGTCCAAAATCGCTGCTCCATGCATTGACGTTTCGGCCGTCGACTCAAAAGTAACTGTCACAGGCAGACTTACCCATGCGACCTTTCGAGACGACGCTTATAACAAAACCGAGCGTGCGTTCATCGTTCAGCTTCCCTCGGCAATATGCATCGACGATGGCGGCGATTTTGCCGATCCCAGCCAGCATTTTACGGACGTGCATGTCGCCGGACGAGATGCGCATATGATCGCCCAACTGAAAAAATATGTTGGTCGCACGGTGTCAGTTACCGGCAACGGATTTGCCGCGCATACACGGCATCACCGCGCACCATTAGTCTTGTTGATTGATCAATTGGACGCCCGCTAACCCTGCTCATCCCGATAAACCGGCAACCCCAACCCGCGCCAGATTGCCACGGCCCGCAGCCCAAACCCTAGCAGCGCCGCCACTACCCCCGCGACCGGCACGTCCAGCCCGACCCAGCGCAACGCCACGAACAGCCCCGACGCAAACGCCGCCGCCGTCACATAGAGTTCCGGCCGCAACAGGATCGACGGCTCCCCCGCCAGCAGATCGCGCATGATGCCGCCGACGCAGCCGGTCACCACCCCCATCATCCCCGCGACGAAGGGCGGCACGCCGAAACTCATCGCCTTGGCCGCGCCGAAAACGGCGAAGGCGGCGAGGCCAATCGCATCAAGCCAGTCCAGCGCCCGGTCGCTCCACCAGCGGCGCGGGGTGAACCACACCACCAAAGCCGCGCCCATGCAAGCGATTGCCGGCACCGCATCCACTACCCAGAAGACCGGCGCCCCGATCAGCAGGTCGCGCACGGTGCCGCCGCCTACCCCCGTCACCAGCGCGAAGAAGGCGAAGGTCACCAATGTCTGCCGCAACCGCGCCGCCGCCAGCGCGCCGGACGCGGCAAAAACGAATGTGCCGACGATACTCAATGTTTCGAGCACCGGACCAATGGAGGTGGCAAGCGAGGGCGTGGGCGGAAGCATGGTTTCGTCTAACCCTTAACGTGCTCCTGCGAAAGCAGGAGCCTAGGGCAGCAAGCCCCATGCCCGGAACACTGGGCTCCTGCTTTCGCAGGAGCACCAACATCCTTTTACTTCCGCCCCTTCTCCCCCGCCAGCCGGCTCATCAATATCGCGGCGCGCTTGGCCTGCCGCTTCATGGTCGACAGGTCCGCCTTTTCCGCCGGGCTATGGTCGCCGCTGGACGCCAGCCCCAGCCCGACCAGCCCGTCCGTGTCCGCCGCGACGAAGCTGATGTCGCCCGCTCCGCGCTTCAGCGGATCGAGCGCCGCCATCTCCGGCAGGCCAAGGTCGCGATTGATGCCGTTCAGCTTGCCCAGCAACGCCTTGTTCCCCTCGGTCGGGGCCATCGACGGATAGCCCTGATCGAAAGCAATCGTCGCCGAAGTCCCATTCAGATGCTCGCGATCCACGAGCGCCTGCATCTTGTCGCGCACCCGCCTGGTCTGATCCTCGCTCAGCGTGCGGAAATCGCCCTTCGCCACCGCGATCGGCGGGATGATGTTGGTCTTGCCCGTCACCGCGATGCGCACGCCGTCCTTGTCGATCTCCGCGCTCTGCCCGCCGCCGATCAGCCCGGCGTTGAAGGTCAGGTTCGGCTCCGGCAATTCCTTGCGGAAAGCCACCAATATCCGCGCCAGTTCATACACCGCACCATCCCCCGCCTCGGCAGAGAAAATGCCCGAACTATGGCCCGACTTGGCCGTCGTGGTCAGCGTCCAGTTGTTCGAGGAGCGACGGGCGATCGATCCCATATCCTTGCCATTTTCCTGGCTCAGCCCCTCGAAATCGAGCGCCACATCGGCCCGCTTGCCCGCTGCGACCAGATCGGCCCGCGCGATCTCGACCGGATCGCCCGAATCCTCCTCATCCCCGGTCAGCACCACTTCGATATTGGCGCCCTTCAGCGTCCCGGCCGCCTGCATCGCCTTGAGCGCGAGGATCATCGTCACCACCCCGCCCTTGTCATCGGCGACGCCCGGACCGCGAGCAAAATCGCCCTCGCGGACGAATGTCTGGAACGGCGAATCCGGCTCGAACACGGTATCGAGATGCCCGATCAACAGCATCTTCGTGCTGCCCGCCTTGCCCTTGTGCACGGCGATCAGATGGCCGGCCCGCTTGGCCGCATCCATCGGCTTCCACGTCACGGTAAAGCCCAGCGCCTCGAATTCCGGCCGCAGCATGTCGGCCACCGCCTTCACACCGGCCAGATTCATCGACCCGCTATTCTGGTTGACCAGTTTCTCCAGCAGCGCGACCGATGGTTCATAGCCCGCTTCCACGGTCGTGCCGATCTTCTGCTCGGCCGGGCTGAGCGCCGCATGCACCATCGGCGCGCCACCCAGCAGCAGCGCGCTTGCAATCAGACTCCGCGCGATCACTTTACCTGTTTTCATCGGGCCAGTTCCGCCTCGATCGCCGCGACCAGCGCCGGGTCGTCCGGCGCAGTCGTCGGCGCAAAGCGCGCCGCCACGCTGCCATCCCTGGCAATCACGAACTTCTCGAAATTCCACAACACCTCGGGCTCCGGATTGGGCGTAATGCCATAGCCGGTCAGTTTCTCGCGGAACGCCGCGCCATCGCCCTGCGCATCGGGCTGCGCGCTGGTCAGCGCGGCATAGAGCGGATGCTTGTCCGGCCCGGTGACGACGATCTTTTCGAACATCGGAAATTCCACGCCGAAATTGGTGGTGCAGAAGGTCGCAATCTCGTCATTGCTGCCCGGTTCCTGCGCCCCGAAGTCATTGGCGGGGAAGCCAGCGACCACCAGCCCCTTGTCTTTATAATCGGCATAGAGCTTTTCCAGCCCCTCATATTGCGGGGTCAGGCCGCATTTGGACGCGACATTGACCGCCAGCACCACCTTGCCCGCATAATCGGCCAGGCTGGCGTCCGCCCCCTTGATGGTCTTGAGCGGGATCTGCTGGATATCGGTCATGGGGCGTCTCCTTGGGAATCAGGTCGGCGCGGACCTTGGCATCAAATCGCCGCGCCGAACAGATGCCCCGCACCCGCCGTCACCCCCATTGCCAGCGCCCCCCAGAACAATGTCCGGACGATCGACCGCAACGGCTTGGCCCCACCCAGCTTTGCACCGACATGCCCCAGCAGCGCAAGGCAGAGCAGACACACCCCAACGATCGCCACGATTGCGCCGCCAGCCGGCGCCATCGCCGCCGCCACGACCGGCGGCGCGGCCCCAGCAGCAAAACTCGCGGCAGACGCCAGCGCCGCCTGCACCGGCCGCGCCGTCGCCAGATCGGATATGCCCAGTTCGTCGCGCGCATGGGCGCCCAGCGCGTCGGCCGCCATCAACTGCTCGGCCACCTCCCCCGCCAGTTCCGGTGTCAGCCCACGCTCGACATAGATGTCGCGCAATTCCAACCATTCGGCATGGGGCTGGGTGCGCAGCGCCTTTTCTTCCTTGGCCAGGTCCGCGCGCTCGGTATCGGACTGCGCGCTCACCGACACATATTCGCCCGCCGCCATCGACATGGCCCCCGCGACCAATGCCGCCACGCCCGTCAACAAAATGGCCTGCGAAGACGCTCCGGATGCCGCGATGCCGGCCATCAGGCTGGCGGTCGACACGATCCCGTCATTCGCCCCCAGCACCGCCGCCCGCAGCCAGCCGACCCGGTTGACATAGTGGATGGCGTGGTGGGGGATCGGCCCGGTTTGCGTGTCCATCACATCCCCCTTCACTGCGTCTGACACCTACTCTGCCGTTCGTTTCGAGCGAAGTCGAGAAACGGTTCTCGATACGCTCAAACCAAACGCAAACGGGGCGTTACCCCGCCAACCCTTCCGCCTTTTCCGCCAGTTCCAGCCAGCGCTCCTCGGCCGCATCCTTCTCGGTCCGCGCCTTCTCGATCGCTCCGGTCAGCGCCGCAAATTTTTGGGGATCTTTCGTATAGAGCGCCGGGTCGGCCAAAGCCTCCTCATCCCGCGCAATCGCCGCTTCCAGTTCCTCGATCCGCTTGGGCAGCAGGTCCAGGTCGCGCTGATCCTTGTAGCTCAGCTTCGCCGACACCGGCTTGGGGGGCGGTGGCGGCGCGGCGTCCTTCTTCTCGACCTTCGCCGCCTTGCGCGGGTCGCGCTTGTTGATCCAGTCGGCATAGCCGCCCACGATCACATCGACGACTCCGGTACCGTCCAGCCCCAAAGTCACCGTGACCGTGCGATCGAGGAAGTCGCGATCATGGCTGACGATCAGCACCGTCCCGTCATAATCCGCGATCACTTCCTGCAACAGGTCGAGCGTTTCGAGGTCCAGATCGTTGGTCGGTTCGTCCAGCACCAGCAGGTTGGATTCGCGCGCAAATTCCCGCGCGAATAAAAGCCGCGACCGCTCGCCGCCCGACAATGTCGCGACCTTCGCCTCGGCAAGGCTCGGATCGAACAGAAAATCCTTGAGATAGCCATGGATATGCTTGCGCACCCCACGCACGTCGATCCAGTCGCCTCCTTCGGCCAGCACGTCGCGCACACTCTTGTCGCCCTGCATCAGGCTGCGCTGCTGGTCGATGAAGATCATGTCCAGCGTCTTGGCCAGTGTCACGCTACCACTATCTGGCGCCAGTTCGCCGGTCAGCAGCTTCAGCAGCGTGGACTTGCCCGCACCATTGCCGCCGACGATGCCGATCCGGTCACCGCGCTGCACCCGCAGGCTGAAATCCTTGATGATGGTCCGGTCGCCGAAAGTCTTCGTGACATGCTCGACCTTGATGACGCTCTTGGTTTTGCTGTCGTCGCTCGCCACCGCGATCTTGGCCGTGCCCTGCGGCCCCTGCATCGCCGCGCGCGTCGCCCGCATCTCCCACAGTTTCGCCAGCCGTCCCTGATTGCGCTTGCGCCGCGCCGTGACGCCGCGCTCCAGCCAGTGCGCCTCGATCTTCAGCTTCGCGTCCAGCTTCTCCGCCGCCCGCGCCTCTTCGGCGTAGACCGCTTCCATCCACTGCTCGAACCCGCCAAAGCCGATCTCGTTGCGCCGCATCTGCCCCCGATCCAGCCACAAGGTCTGGCGCGTCAGCCGCGTCAGAAAGGCGCGGTCATGGCTGATGACGATGAAGGCGCCATTATAGCGCGCCATCCAGTTCTCGATCCAGTCGATCGCGGCGATGTCCAGATGGTTGGTCGGTTCGTCCAGCAACAGCAGGTCCGGTTCACTCGCCAGCGCCCGCGCAATCGCGGCGCGGCGCCGCTCACCCCCACTCGCCGTTTTCGCTTCCCGGCTCAGGTCAATGCCCAGCTGGTCGGCAATCGCCTCCACCTCATGCGCGGGCGGCGCGAACTCGCCCGCCAGCGCAAAATCATGCAGCGTCTGGAACGGCGTGACGTCCGGGTCCTGCTCCAGCGTAATGACCCGTGCGCCCGGCTGCACCGACCGCACGCCCTCGTCCGGCTCGATCTGCCCGCCGATCAGCTTCAGCAGCGTCGTCTTGCCCACGCCATTGCGGCCGATCAGCGCCAGCCGATCCCGCGCCCCCACGGCGATATTGAGGCCACGAAAAAGCCAGTGCGAACCCTGCGAGAGGCCAAGATTTTCGAACGAGAGAATAGGAGCTGCCATGGCGGTGCAGCTAGAGCATTTTCTTGGGCGGTGGAACCACCTTATCCGCCCCTCCCTCGTCATTGCGAGCGTAGCGAACAGCGGAACCCGAAAGCTGTCAGACGGCTTTCAACGCAGGACAGCGTCCATTCATCGCACCCCGGCCAAATATGGGGGCAAGGACTCACAGAGGAGAAACGTCCATGAAATCCGCTCTCGCCCTGATGGCGCTCGGCGCCGCCGCCCTTCCGGTCGCGGCTGTTGCCCAGACCAGCGTCACCATCGCAGAGACGGCGCCGATCGTGACGCTCAACGTCACCGAAAGCGTCGAAGCCGCGCCCGATGTCGCCACCGTGGGCACCGGCGTCCAGTCCCGCGCCATGACCGCGCAGGCCGCCATGCAGGATAATGCCGCCAAAACCGAAAAGCTGATCGCCGCCCTCGCAAAAGCCGGCATCGCCAAGAAGGACATCCAGACCAGCGGCATCAACCTCAACGCCCAATATGATTACAGCAACCGCGACGGCCAGCCGGAAGGGCCGCGCTTCATCGGCTATGAGGCCTCCAATCAGCTGACCGTGAAGCTGCGCGACATCAAGAAGGTCGGCGCCTCGCTCGACGCCTTCGTCGCGGCCGGCGCCACCAATATCAACGGCCCCAGCTTCTCGATCGACGATCCCTCGCCGATGATCCAGCAGGCGCGCGGCACCGCGCTCAAGAGCGCGAAGGCGCAGGCGGACTTCTATGCCCAGGCGGCCGGCTATCGCAGCGCGCGCCTCGTCTCGATCGCCGAAAGCAACAGCGGTGGCCAGCCGCCCATGCCGATGGCCATGACCGCCCGGTTCAAGGCGGACTCGGCCCCCGTCACCCCGGTCGAACCCGGCCAGGTCAGCGCGTCGGTCACCCTGACGGTGCAATACGCGCTGGAAAAGTAATCGACGCAAAAGGCGGCGGCGCTTGTGTGCCGTCGCCTTTTCTGTTCATCTTCGCGCCATTCACCACCTGTTCAATGCCATTCACCTATGCCATGCCCATGAATATGAAGTGGAACAGCCTTACTGCTGCGATCACGGCAGCCCTTGCTCTGGCGGTGGCCATCCCCGCCGCCGACGCCGGCAACCGCCGCGACGAGCAGGATGCCGCGCGCCGGGCGATGCTGGAGGGGCAGGTCATGCCCTTCGCCATGATAAAACGCCGCGTCGATGCGGCGGTCGATGGTGCCTCCTATGTCGGCAGCGAATTCAACCCCTCGTCCAACCGCTATCGCCTCAAATATGTGAAGGACGGCAAGGTCGTATGGGTTGATGCCGATGGCCGGACAGGCGATATCATCGGCATGGCGCGCTGACCGGCGCGCGCCCTTTAAGATTCACGCATAACAGAAACGGACAAAAGCCCCATGCGCCTGCTGATCGTCGAGGATGAACCGAATCTGGGCCAGCAGCTCAGGAACACGCTGGAAGGCGCCGGCTATGCCGTGGACCTCGCTACCGATGGTGAGGACGGCCATTTCCTCGGCGCGACCGAAAGCTATGACGCGGTCGTGCTCGACCTCGGCCTGCCCACCATCGACGGCCTGACCGTGCTCGACCGCTGGCGCAAGGAAGGCCGCGCCTTCCCGGTGCTGGTCCTCACCGCGCGCGACAGCTGGTCGGACAAGGTCGCCGGGCTGGACGCGGGCGCCGACGATTATCTCGCCAAGCCCTTCCAGAGCGAGGAACTGATCGCCCGCCTGCGCGCGCTCATCCGCCGCGCATCGGGCAATGCGTCGAGCGAACTCACCGCCGGCGACGTCCGCCTCGACACCCGCTCGGGCAAGGTCACGCTCAAGGGCGACCCGGTAAAGCTCACCGCGCAGGAATATAAGCTGCTCTCCTACCTGCTCCATCACAAGGGCAAGGTGGTCAGCCGCACCGAACTGATCGAACATATTTACGATCAGGATTTCGACCGCGATTCCAACACGATCGAAGTCTTCGTCACCCGCATCCGCAAGAAACTGGGTGCCGACGTCATCACCACCATCCGTGGCCTCGGCTACAGCCTGGACGAGCCGGGGCGCTGAATCCTACTCACCCCTCGACCGTTCGGGCTGAGCCTGTCGAAGCCCTTTTCTTTTCTTCAAAAGGAAGAAGAGCCCTTCGACAGGCTCAGGGCGAACGGCTTTTGGGGCTATTGTAGACGTCCGCATGACCGATCCTATATCCCCTCCCCCCGTCCGCTCCACCGGCTCCATCAGCCGTCGGATGATGGGCATCGCCGCGCTGTGGATCAGCGTGCTGCTGATCGGCGGCGGCGTGGCGCTGGACCGGGTGCTGGCCGACGCGATCACCCGCAATTTCGACGACGGCATGAACTATGTGCTGACCGCGATGATCGCGACGTCGGAAATCGGCCCGGACGGCGAAGTCCTGTTCAACCGCGAACTGGCCGACCAGCGCTTCCTCGAACCCAGCAGCGGCCTCTATTACCAGATCAGCGCGAAGGGCCATGAAGACTGGCGCTCCCGCTCGCTCTGGGACCGCGCGCTCAAGGTGCCGGCCCAGCATAATGACCGCCACCTCCACATCTACAACAGCAAGCAGTTCCCCGGCGAGGATCTGCGCGTCATGGAACGCACCGTCATCCTGCCCGGATCGAACACGCGCTGGATGTTCATGGTGGCGCAGGCGCGCGAGGGGCTGGACAGCCAGATCCGCACGCTCCGCTCCACCCTGTTCAAGAGCTTCGCCCTGCTCGCGCTCGGCCTCTTCGTCCTGGCGACGCTCCAGACCTTCTACGGCCTGCGGCCGTTGCGCAAGGTACGGCTTGAAATCATCCGCATGCGCGACGGGCAGAAGAACCGCGTTACCGAACCCATGCCCGCAGAAGTCCTCCCCATGGTCGAGGAACTCAACGCCCTGCTCGCCCATAATGAGCGGCAGGCGGAGGAAGCCCGCACCCATGCCGGCAACCTCGCCCATGCGTTGAAAACCCCGCTCACCGTCATCATGAATGCCGCCACCGCGCAGGCGCCCGACCTTGGCGACGCCGTCATCCGCGAAGCGACGACGATGCGGCGGCAGGTCGACCATCACCTCGCCCGCGCCCGCGCCGTCGGCCGTCGCGGCGCCGCGCAGAGCCGCGCGGAGGTCTGGCCCAGCCTCACCGCCGTCGAGCGCGCCGTGCAGCGCCTCTACCCCGAAGCCCGCGTCGACATGGACGGCGACAAGGACGCCGCCGTCCGCGTAGAGCGGCAGGATCTCGACGAAATGCTCGGCAACCTCATCGAAAATGCCGCCAAATATGGCGGCGGCAGCGTCTTCGCGACCGTGGTCGCCCGCACCGGCGGCATGGTGGAAATCCAGGTCGAGGATGACGGCATGGGCATACCGGAGGCCGACCGCGTCCGCATCTTCGATCGCGGCGTCCGTCTCGACAGCGGCAAACCCGGCACCGGCCTCGGCCTCGCCATCGTCCGCGACGTCGCCGAAATCTACGGCGGATCGGTGGCGCTGGAGGAAAGCGAGGATCTGGGCGGATTGCTGGTAAGGCTGCGTCTGCCGGCGGCGTGATAGAGAGCGGCGGCTCGCGACCAGAAATTGCCAGCTGGCTCGGCGTTTAACGGACCTGAAAGCGGACATTGCGCCATCCGGGGCGATCCTGATAACTAGCCTCATGGCAATTTCCGGCATAGAAACTTTATGGTCGAGACTTTGGGCACGTCGTTTCGGCCCGGATGATGTGCGGTTGCGCTTTGAGCTTGGCGGCGAAGAGTTCGATAACATCGGCCAGTCAGTTCCTCGCTTTATCCAAGCGCTTCATAGGTCTTCAACCATAGCCGACAGGCTATTCTGCAAGAGTTGCGTTGGCCTGGTCGCTTGGAACGGACGAGAGCCGAACCCCATAGGCATTACCGAAGTAAAAAATGGCTTCGATGCGCTGAAGTCTACTGGCTTTAACGCCGATCAAATCGGCGAGTGGAACACCCCACTTTATCCAGACTCACATGGCGATGAGGCGGATGTCTGGACAGTTCGCAGCTACGAAATAAGCAATAACAAGGCTGCTCGTGACACGATTCTTTGGCACGCAATTGCCGATGAAATGCCGATCTACCCAAGCGCGTCCGTCGTGACTTTTTTGATCGATCCTGATAATTCTATCATGCTCCATGCCTATGATGATCGGGGAATGGACGTAATGGCTGATGACGCGGCACGACTGCGCGATGCCTATTCGAGCTTCGATGGGTGGCTTCTGGACTATGATCGGAAGCGGATGGGCGTTTTGTTTTAGCCGTGTCTGCTTGTGACGCCGCGCCGCTCGAAAGTGGACAGTCCGCCGTCCACCCATTTTCGTCTTTGCGAGCGAAGCGAAGCAATCCATGGTGCGCCACAGTAGATTGCTTCGCTTCGCTCGCAATGACGGCCTGAAAGCCGCCATTTCGCGATCCCCACCCTTCTTCGTCATCCCCACAACCACCTTGCCATTCCACCCTGCACCTGCGAAGCAATAGCAATTTACCCCCACCCCCACAGGACACCCCATGCGGCGGCACCTCTATCTTATCGCAGGGTTCCTCTCGATCGGCCTCGGCACGATCGGCGCCTTCCTGCCGCTGCTGCCCACCGTTCCGTTCATGATTCTCGCCGCCTTCTGCTTCGCCCGCTCCAGCCCCCGCCTTGAAGCGAAGCTATTGGATCACAAGCATTTCGGCCCGCATATCCGCCGCTGGCGCGAACATGGCGCGATCAGTCGCCGGGGCAAGAAGGCCGCGATCGGCGCCTTCGCCTTCAGCGTCATACTGGCGCTGATCTTCTCGCCCTGGCCCTGGTATCTCATCCCCGTCGCCGCCGCGCTGATCGGCGGTAGCTGGATCTGGACCCGCCCGGAACGCTGACCACCGCGCCGCCATGGACATCCGCCACCGCCGCAGCCAGACTAGGGCCGCTCCACCGGGAACCAGCCTATGTCAGACGCTTTCGCCCACGGCACGGTCCATGAAGCCGCGCAAGACCTGCAAACCGCACTCGGGTCGGACCCGCATATCCTTCAGCTTTGGGAAGGCCTGACCCCGCTCGGCCGCAACGAATTCATCTGCTGGGTCGATGACGCCAAACAGGCAAAGACCCGCGAGCGCCGCATCGCCCGCACCTGTGAGGAATTGCTGGAGGGCAAGAAGCGCCCCTGCTGCTGGCCCGGCTGCATCCACCGCACCGACAAGGCGCCCGGCAATTGGCAACAGGCCGTCCTGATCGACAAGCAGAAGAAGGGCTGACTGACGCACCGGCATCGCCATCCGGTTTATGCGAAACCGGTTCATCATATCCGACGTCATCCTGAACTTGTTTCAGGATCCATCGGGCCGCCATACCCACTCAGCCTTTGGCAAGCGCCATTGCCCCACCAAAATCTGTCCTACACGCCGCCGCGCTGGTAAAAGCCATCCCGACTCTTTCCCATCGTCAACGCCCGTCACACCCGAAGACGAAGCGCAACATCCTGTCGCCACCACGCACGAAAATGTCGAAATTAGCGGGAAATATGCGAAGTTAAGCCGCGCTTTTCCTATCGCGCGGCTCGCCCTCAGTTCATCGCCAGGATCATGTTCCGCACCTGCGGATAGACCTGCTTTTCCCATTTGCTCCCGGAAAAGACGCCATAATGGCCGACGCCCGGTTGCAGATGGTGGCGCTTCATATGCGGCCGCAGCCCGGTGCACAGCGCATGCGCGGCCGATGTCTGGCCCACCGCGCACACATCGTCGCGCTCGCCCTCGACCGTCAGCAGCGCCGTATTGCGGATCGCGCCCGGATTGACCTTGCGCCCGCGCACGGTCATCTCGCCCTTGGCCAGCAAGGTCCGCTGGAACACCATGTCCACGGTTTCGAGGTAAAATTCCTTGGTCATGTCGAGGACCGCGAAATATTCCTCATAGAATGTCTTGATCTTGTCCGCCTCGACCGTCTTACCGTCGGCCAGCAACTGATAGAGTTCGCGATGCTGCGAAGAATGCCGCTCCATGTTCATCGACATGAAGGCCGACAGTTGCAGGAAGCCCGGATAAACCTCCCGCCCGCGTCCGGCATAGCGGAACGGCACGACGGAGATCAGATTCTCCTCGAACCATTCGATCGGCTTTTCATTGGCCAGATCGTTCACCGCGGTCGGCGCCGCATTGGGGTCGATCGGCCCGCCCATCAGCGTCATCGACCGGGGCGTCGCCCGGTCCTTGTCCTCGGACATCAGCGCCACCGCCGCCATCGCCGGCACGCAGGGCTGGCACACCGATACCAGATGCGCGCCCTCGCCCAGTTCCTGCAGGAACTGTATGATATAGTCGACATAATCGTCGAAACCGAACCGCCCGGCCTCCAGCGGCACGTCGCGCGCATTCTTCCAGTCGGTGATATAGACGTCATGGTCCTGCAACAGCGTCTGAACCGTGCTGCGCAACAAGGTGGAAAAATGCCCCGACATCGGCGCCACCACCAATACGCGCGGCTGTTCTGCCTCCACCTCATCCTTCACGAAATGCAGCAGGTCGCCGAACGGCAGTTCCAGCGCAATCTCCTCGCGCACCGACACCTCGGCATTGCCGCTCTGGACGGTATGAATGTCATAGGCCGGCCGCTTATGCGTCAGCTTCGCGCCTTGGAACACGTCCATCAGGGCGAACATGCGGCGCGGCATCGCCCAATCGGCCATCGGCCCCATCTTGTCGCGCATGCCCAGCGCGACCTGCGCCCCGAACCGCGCTGGCGCCAGCATGTCGTTCCAGGCCTGATAACCGCTGTAGAGCATGCGCATGATGGTGGCTGAGCCTTATCCTGTGAACCCGAAATCGAATCAGTATTTTGATGCAACGCTATACATGCTTTTAATGTTGCACTGCATCATCATAAATGTGAGGTTGTACAAAAGCAGGAGAGTCTCTCATGGCCGTCGCGACGCTCACTCTTTCCAGCAAAAACTACTCTTCCTGGTCGCTGCGCGGCTGGCTTTTGTGCCGACTCGCGGGGTTGCGGGTGGTGGAACAGATGGTTGCGCTGGACGATCCGGAAAATCGCGCCGAATTGCTGCTTCTTTCCCCCTCCGTGCTGGTACCGCGCCTGACGCATGAGGGCGCAAGCGTCTGGGACACGCTGGCGATCGCCGAATATCTGCACGAACTTTACCCCAATGTCGGCATGTATCCCACCGATCGGAAGGCACGCGCCCATTGCCGGTCCGTCTCCGGCGAAATCCATTCCGGCTTCGCCAACCTCCGCTCCGCCCTGCCGATGAACCTCAAGGTCCGGCACAGCAAATTCCCGGTCTTTCCCGGCGCCCGCCCGGATATTGAGCGGGTCGAAACCATCTGGGCCGAATGCCTCGACAGCTATGGCGGCCCCTGGCTGTTCGGCGACGAACCGACCGTGGCCGACGCCATGTTCGCCCCCGTGGCGCAGCGTTTCCTGACCTATGCCGTGGCGGTATCGCGCAAGTCCGCCGCCTATTGCGAAACCATCAACAGCTGGCCCCTGATGCGCGAATGGATAGAGGATGCCCGCGCCGAACCCGACGAAATGATCGAACTCGAAACCGAGTTTTAAACAGCCTTTCCCCCATCGCACCGGGGGGTTAGAGCGGGTCCATGATCACACGCACCCTCGCTCTGGCCCTTGGCCTTGCCGCCCTTCCCGTTCACGCCCAGACCGTCGAACCGGCCCGCCTCGAACAGTCGGTCCGCACCCTCGCTTCCGACCTGTTTCAGGGTCGCGCGCCCGGCACCATCGGTGAAGAGCGCACCATCGGCTATCTCGTCGCCCGCTTCGAGCAGTTAGGGCTGGAGCCGGGTGGCCCGGACGGCCAGTGGGTGCAGACAGTTCCCTTGCTCCACACCCGCCTCGGCCAGTCGGAAACCCTCTCCGTCGCCCAGAACGGCACCGTCACCCCCTGGACCTTCGGCCGGCAAGTCTACCTCTCCACCCTCCAGCCCAGGGACAAGGTCGCCGTCGCCAACGCACCGATGGTCTTCGTCGGCTATGGCGTCTCCGCCCCCGAACGCGGCTGGGACGATTTCAAGGGCGCGGACCTGAAGGGCAAGGTCGCTGTCTTCCTCATCAACGACCCGGATTTCGAGGCGGCCAAGGGCGAAGACCCGTTCGGCAAGTTCGGCGGCAAGACCATGACCTATTATGGCCGCTGGACCTACAAGTTCGAGGAAGCCGCCCGTCGCGGCGCGATCGGCGCGCTGATCGTGCATGACACGCCGGGCGCCGGCTATGGCTGGAACGTCGTCGTCAGCCCCGGCGGCGAAAATTACGACCTCGTCCGCCCCGCCGACAAGCTGACCAGCCTGCAAGTGCAGGGCTGGGTCGAAGGCGACGCGGCCAAAGCCCTCTTCGCAGGCGCCGGACAAGACCTCGGCGCCCTGCGCAAGCAGGCCCGCTCCGCCAAATTCAAGCCGGTCGAGCTCAAGGGCGCGACCTTCTCCGCCGCCTTCCCGGTAACCCAGGAAGTCGTGCAGAGCGCCAACGTCCTCGCTCGCATTCCCGGCGCCAAGCGGCCGGACGAAACCGTCATGTATGGCGCCCATTGGGACGCCTATGGCGCTGGCAAGCCCGACGCGCAGGGCCGCATCTACCGCGCCGGCGCCAATGACGACGCGCTCGGCATGGCCGGCCTGTTCGAAATCGCCCGCGCCTTCAAGGCTGGCCCCGCCCCCGACCGCTCGATCGTCTTCGCCGCCTGGACGGCAGAGGAACGCGGCCTGCTGGGTTCCGAACATTATGCCCAGAACCCGGTCTATCCGCTCGACAAGATGGTCGCGAACCTCACCATCGACGTGCTCCAGACCGCCGGCAAGGCCAAGGATGTGATCCTGATTGGCAAGGGCCAGAACAGCCTTGAGGACGACCTCGCCAAATTCGCCTCGGCACAGGGCCGCGTCATCACGCAGGAAAGCCTGCCCGAACGCGGCCTCTTCTACCGCGCCGACCATTTCTCCATGGCCAAGCGCGGCGTGCCCGTGCTGCTGATGATGGGCCTCGCCGGCGCATCCGACATGGTGGAGGGCGGCCGGGCGGCGGGTCAGGCGTGGATCGATGCCTATACCGGCAAATGCTATCATCAGGCCTGCGACGCCGTGGACGACACATGGAAGCTGGACGGCGCCGCGCAGGACGTAGAGCTGATGCTCGACATCGGCCGCGACCTCGCAAACTCGACCCGTTGGCCGCAATGGAAGGCCGGATCGGAGTTCAAGGCAGCACGCGACAAGAGCGCAGCGGTCCGGAAGTAATCTTCTCCCCTCCCTTCTAGGGAGGGGCCGGGGGTGGGTAGCGAGCGTAGCGAGCCTCCTTCGGAGGCACCCACCCCGACCCTTCAAACGAGGCACGTGACTCGTTTGAACTTGAAAGGGAGGGGCTTTTGTCTTTTGTCTTTAGCTCAGACGGTACAACCCAGCCCCATGCGACGGCAGCATCGCGGATACCCGCTCTGCATGCGCACCCAGCGCCTTCCCTTCCCACAAATCCCGAACCGCCACCGGTCCGCTGATCCCCAGATCGCGCAACCTCACGCCAACCTCCCGCGCCTTGTCGCCGGTGTTGAACAGCGCCAGATACCGCCCCTTCCCATCCTCCGGCACGGCCGACCAGACCCGTGCCCCATCCTCCACGAAATGCGGGCAATTGCCATGACTCGCCTGATTGACCGCGATCACCTCCCTGTTGGTCAGCAGCGCCAAAGTCGCCGCATCCAGATGACGCAAATCGCCCCCCATGATCAGCGGCGACCGGGCGATCGCCCATAATGTCATCAGCGTCTTCTGCTCATCCGGGGTAAAGCGCGTATCCCGCTCGCCCAGCGCCAGCCGCCCCAGCGGCAGCATGTCCGCATCCGGCCAGCTGCCCGGCCCGCGCCAGGGCGTCCAGTTTTCCAGCCGGGTAAACTGCGCCTCCAGCATCCCCCAGTCATCCCAGAAATCGTCGGAAATCCGCCACATCTGCGCATATTTGCGGACATGATCGCCCCGGATCACCGGCGTCTCCCCCGGCGAAAGGCTTAAGGTTATGGGCCGCCCGGTCGCCACGATCGCCTTGTGCGCCGCCTCGATCTCCGGCGCATGGGCGTCATAGGGCCGGCTCATATCGTCCATCTTGACGAAATCGACGCCCCACTCCGCATAGAGGCGGAAGATACTGTCATAATAGGCCTGCGCGCCCGGCCGCGTCATGTCGACGCCATACATGTCCGGGTTCCACGAACAGACGCTGCGCTTGTCCGCCACATCCGCCGCGCGATAGCTGGTCCCCAGGATCGGCAAATTCGCCTCCACCGCCGCGCGCGGAATGCCGCGCATGACATGGATGCCGAACTGCAGGCCCAGTGCATGCACCTCCCTGGCAAGCTGCGTAAACCCCTTACCCCCCGCGCTGGAGGGAAAGCGATTGGGCGCCGGGATCATGCGGCCATGGGCGTCCATCGCCGGCCTGGGCTTGGCATTATAGGTGTAGCTGGACGCCTCCGGCTCGTACCACTGGATGTCGACGGTGAAGACATCATAGCCGAAGGGCAGCAGCTTCTCCGCCATGATCCGGGCCGTTTCGCGCGCCTGCGCCTCAGTGATGGTGGTGGCAAAGCTGTTCCAGCTATTCCACCCCATCGGCGGTCGTGGCGCGAGCATCGCCCCACCCCGCTCCACCGGCGCCGCCCCCGCGCGTACCGCTCCCGCAGCCGCAAGCCCTGCCACTCCGCCCGCGAGCATATCGCGGCGGCTGGCCTTCATGGTCATCCTCGTCATTTGTCGGAGTTAATAGAAAGTCGGATATGAAAGCAACCCGACTTCAGGCTTCAATCCCCGCCAGCCATTCGCCGATCATCGCCCGGCCGGCCGCGACCGCAACCGGCCCATGCAAACCATGATCCTCGCGCAACGCGATCCCGCATTGCTGCGCCACATCCAGATCGGCCCAGAAATGCGTCAGCCAATCCTCGAAGCGCGGATCTTCGCCCATTTCCGCGTGAAATTGCACCGCCAGCAGATTGGCTCCGCGTCGGAACGCCTGGTGCGCATATTTCGCCGTCGATCCCAGCAATTCGACATTGTCGGGCAGATCGAACGTATCGCTATGCCAGTGCAGCACCGGCACGCCATCAATATGCCGCAACGGGGATGCAGCACCCGCCGCATTCACGCTGACCGGCGCAAAGCCCAGTTCCATCTGCCCGCCCGGATAGACCCGCGCGCCCAGCGCCGCCGCAATCATCTGGCTGCCCAGACAAACCCCCAAAGTCGGCCGATCTGCCGCCAGCCGCGCCGCCAGCTTCTCGATCTGCACCGGAATCCACGGATGGATATCCTGTTCGTAAACGCCCATAGGCCCGCCCATCATGATGAGCAGGTCAGGCTCGCACAGGTTCACACCGGCAAAATCGGGGCTGGCCACATCGATGCGATCGATATGATAACCAGCGGCCTCTATGGGCTGGAGATACCCTGCCGCACCCTCGCGCGGCACATGACGGACGATCAACGCTCTTTTCATTGCTGATTCGGAGGCTAGACAATGTCGCGGCCCACCGCCACCCCAGCCTTTCTTCATGCGGCCAAATCAACACTATTGGACAATGGTAAAAGTCGTGATTTAACCGGCGCATGAACGCCTTTCGCATCGCCCGCGCGGCCATCGCCGCCAGCCTCCTCGCCGGCACAGCCCTTATGGCCCAAAGCCCGACCAGCGCACCGGCCGCCAGCGACGATCCGGTCGAGGCAGTCGATCCCTTCATCGGTACTTCGGGCGAAGGCCACACCTTCCCCGGCGCCGTCGCCCCCTTCGGCATGGTCCAGCTCTCGCCCGACACCCATGTCGGCCCCGCCCGCCAGACCTATAATTGGGCCGCAGGCTACCGCCACGAAGACCCGACGATCCTCGGCTTCTCCCACACCCATTTTTCCGGTGCGGGCCATAGCGACCTCGGCGATTTCCTGGTCATGCCGGTCAGCGGCGACAGCGTCCCGCTGGAGGCCGGCGACGACAGGACGCCCGGCTTCCGCTCCCGCAAGGCGGACGAAACCGCATCCCCCGGCTATTATGCCGTCACCCTGACCGACCCCGGCGTCCGCGCGGAACTGACGGCCGGCACCCGCACCGGCATCCACCGCTATGCCTTCCCGGCGGGCAAGGCCGCGCATCTGGTGCTCGATCTGCGCAGCATCATCTACGACTATCCCGGCAAGATCCTCTGGTCCTCCATCCGCATCCGCCCGGACGGCACGATCACCGGCGCCCGCGAAGTGCGCGGCTGGGCCACGCCGCGCCGCATCTTCTTCGCCATGCGCTTCTCCGCACCGCTGACCGCCCACCAGTTCGTCAGCACCGAAAAGGATGTGCTCTACAAGGGCTTCAAGGGACCGGGCCGTGGCCCCGAAACGCTCGACTCCCTCTCCGGCCGCGCCATCGTCGCGCAACTCGACTTCGGCCAGCTTACAAAGCCGCTGGAGGTGAAGGTCGCCCTGTCCGGCGTCGATGAGGATGGCGCCATCGCCAACCTCGCCAGCGAACCGGGCGATTTCGACACGATCCGCGCCAAGACCCGTACCGCCTGGAACGATGCCCTGGGCGCGGTGAAGATCGCCGCCCCCGCCCCGATGCGCCGCAACATCTACACCGCCCTCTATCACAGCCTGATGGCACCAAGCGTCTGGAGCGACGCCGACGGCCGCTGGCGCGGTCCCGACGATCAGGTCCATGCGGGTGAAGGCTTCACCATGCATTCCACCTTCTCGCTCTGGGACACGTTCCGCGCCGAACATCCGCTGCTCACGCTGGTCCAGCCCGAAGCGAAAAATGCCGATTTCGTCAACTCGCTGGTCGCGGGGCAGAAGGCTAGCCCCTTCGGCATCCTCCCCGTCTGGCAGTTTGGCGGCAAGGAAACCTGGACCATGATCGGCTATCATGCCGTCCCGGTCATCGCCGACGCCTGCCTGAAAGGGATCAAGGGCATCGACTGCGCTGCCGCGCTGAAGGCCATGGTCGCCAGCGCCGATTATGCCCCCTATGGCGGCCTCGGCGACTATATGAAACTCGGATACGTCCCCATCGACCGCGAACCCGAAGCCGCGTCCAAGACGGTCGAATATGCCTATGACGACTGGACCATCGCCCGCCTCGCCCGCATTCTCGGCGACAGCGCGACCGCCCAACGCTTCGAAAAGCGCGCCCAAAACTGGCGCAACAGCTTCGACGCGAAAACCGGCTTCCTCCGCGCACGCAAGGCAGACGGCAGCTTCCGCACCCCCTTCGATCCCACCGCCATCAATTACGGGTCGGATTATACGGAGGGCAATGCCTGGCAATATAGCTGGTTCATGCCCCACGATCAGGCCGGCCTGTTCCGCCTGCTCGGCGGTGACGCAAAGACCGTGGCGAAGCTCGACGCGATGTTCGACTATGACAACAGCAAGCTCGACTATAGCCATGCCGAGGATATTGCCGGGCTGATCGGCCAATATATCCATGGCAACGAACCCAGCCACCATGTCGCCTATCTCTACAGCTATGCGGGCCAGCCCTGGCGCACGCAGGAGCGGCTGAAGCAGATCGTAGATAGCCAGTATAAGCCCACGCCCGATGGTCTGGCCGGCAATGACGATCTGGGGCAAATGTCCGCCTGGCTGGTCTTCACCGCGCTCGGTTTCTATCCGGTGGCACCGGGCAGCAACGAATATGTGATCGGCCGCCCCTTCGTGGAGCGCGCCGACATGGCGCTGCCGGGCGGCAAGCACTTCACCGTGATTGCAGACGGCCTGTCCGACGCCAACCCCTATGTCAGCCGGGTAACTCTTAACGGCAAGCCGCTTGATCGGGGCTACATTACCGACGCGGAACTGCGCGCCGGGGGCGAACTGCGCTTCACCATGCAGGCCGCACCCAACAAGACATGGGCGACCGGCGTGAGGGCGCGGCCTTATTCGATGACAAGCTATGAGAAGCAGTGAGCCTGTGTCTCTGACCGCAGCCAACGGTTCTGAAGCCCAGGTCGCAACGACGGACGATCCAGACATCCAGGAGATCGTGCTGCCATGGCACCACTATGTACCAGCTATACTGCTCATCGTCCCGATGACGCTGGCCTTCATCCTCTATTTTTTCTCGAACGGAATGGTCGATTGGGCCATTTCGGCTCAAAAGCTGCGGCAAGGCCAATATGCGCCGATCATCCTGCACATGTTCGCGCACGGCTCCATCATGCACATCGTGATGAATAGCACCGCGCTATACGGTTTGAGCGCTGTCACGATATTACGGCTGGGCGGCGACGCCGTCGCTTGGGCCAAATTTTATATCCTGTTCCTGCTATCGGGCTTAGCCGGAGCAGCTACCTATCTCGCCTTTCACCCTTACGGAACCACCCCCATGCTGGGTGCATCAGGCGCAATCTTTGGACTCATCGGCCTCATCGTGCGGTTTCCTGCCGTTGATTTTCCTCCCATTCCGCTATGGTCAAGGGACATGGCATCTGCCACCATCGACATCCTCAAAAGCCATTTCTGGCTCCTGCTGATCTTCACCCTCCCCGCGCTGCTAACCAATAGTTCAGGCGGCCTTGCTTGGGAGGCACATCTTGGCGGCTTTATCGCTGGCTTATTACTCTCTCCGGTCCTGATCCGGACAACTGAAAAACAAATCCGGTCGTTTGAAGGCGTTGGATAATGAAAGGGCGCCGTCCTACCGGATGGCGCCCTTTCATCTGAGGCAGGCAAACGACCGTCAAGCGGCCAGCTTGCGCAGCACATATTGCAAGATCCCGCCGTTCAGGAAATAATCCAGTTCGTTGACGGTATCGATCCGGCACAGCGCGGTGAAGGTGAAAGTCGACCCATCGGCTCGCTTCACGATCACGTCCACATCCTGCCGCGGCTTCAGGTCCGCGACGGCCTGGATGGTGAACGTCTCATCCCCCGTCAGGCCCAGCGTGTCGCGCGTGTCGCCATTTTTGAACTGCAACGGCAGCACGCCCATGCCGACCAGGTTGGACCGGTGGATACGCTCGAAGCTTTCCACGATCACCGCGCGCACGCCGAGCAGGTTGGTGCCCTTCGCCGCCCAGTCGCGCGACGATCCGGTACCATATTCCTTGCCGCCGATGACGACCAGCGGCGTGCCATCGGCCTTGTGCGCCATCGCCGCGTCATAGATCGGCATGACCTCGCCCTCATAACGGGTCATGCCGCCCTCGACGCCGTCCAGCATCAGATTCTTGATGCGGATATTGGCGAAGGTGCCGCGCATCATCACCTCATGATGGCCACGCCGCGATCCGTAGCTGTTATAGTCCGCCTGCGCGACCTGATGCTCGCTCAGCCACTTGCCTGCGGGCGATGACGCCTTGATGGAGCCGGCCGGCGAAATATGGTCGGTGGTGATGGAATCGCCGAAGATCGCCAGCGGCTTCGCCTCGATGATGTCCGTCACCGGCGCGGGCGTCATGGTCAGCCCTTCGAAATAGGGCGGATTGGCGACATAGGTCGATCCCGCGCGCCATTTATAGGTATCCGATCCGGTCACCTCGATCGCCTGCCAGTGCGCGTCGCCCTTGTAGACATTGGCATAACGCGCCTGGAACATCTGCCGGTCGACGGCGCCCGCCAGCGTGGTCGCCACCTCGTCATTGGTCGGCCAGATGTCCTTCAGGTACACCGCTTCGCCATCCGTGCCCGTACCGATCGGCGTGGTGATGAAATCCTCGATCACCGTGCCTTTCAGGGCATAGGCGACGACCAGCGGCGGCGAAGCGAGGAAGTTCGCCCGCACATCCGGCGACACGCGCCCTTCGAAATTGCGGTTGCCCGAAATCACCGCCGCCGCGACCAGCCCATTATCGTTGATCGCCTTGCTGATCGGTTCGGCCAATGGCCCCGAATTGCCGATGCAGGTGGTGCAGCCATAGCCCACCAGATTGAAGCCGATGGCGTCCAGGTGCGACTGCAAGCCAGCCTTCTCCAGATAGTCGGTCACGACCTGCGATCCCGGCGCCAGCGACGTCTTGACCCATGGCTTTGGCTTCAGGCCGCGCTCGTTCGCCTTCTTCGCGACCAGCCCAGCGGCCACCAGCACGCTGGGGTTCGACGTATTGGTGCAACTGGTGATCGCGGCGATGGTGACGTCGCCGTCGCCAATATCGAAATCCTTGCCCTCCACGGGCACCCGCGCCTGCTCCTTCTTGTAGGTGTTGACCATGTCCGCGTTGAAGACGTCATCGACCTCCGGCAGCGCAACCCGGTCCTGCGGGCGCTTCGGCCCGGCGAGGCTCGGGACGACGGTGCCCAGATCCAGTTCCAGCGTATCGGTAAAGATCAGGTCCGCATCGGGATCGATCCAGAAGCCCTGCTCCTTCGCATAGGCTTCGACCAGCGCGATAGTGTCGTCGGTCCGCCCGGTCAGGTGCATATAGTCGAGCGTCTTCTGGTCGATGCCGAAGAAGCCGCAGGTCGCGCCATATTCCGGCGCCATGTTCGCCAGCGTCGCCCGGTCCGCCAGCGACAGGGTGGCAAGGCCCGGCCCGAAATATTCCACGAACCGGCCCACCACGCCGCGCGCGCGCAGCATCTGGGTGCAGGTGAGCACCAGATCGGTGGCCGTTACGCCTTCCTTCAGCGTGCCGGTGAACTTGAAGCCCACCACTTCGGGAATCAGCATCGACACCGGCTGGCCCAGCATCGCCGCCTCCGCCTCGATCCCGCCCACGCCCCAGCCCAGCACGCCCAGACCGTTGATCATGGTCGTGTGGCTGTCGGTCCCGACGCAGGTATCGGGATACGCAACGGTCGCGCCGCTTTCGTCGACCGAAGACCAGACGCCCTGCGCGATATTCTCCAGATTCACCTGATGGCAGATGCCCGTGCCCGGCGGCACCGCATAGAAATTGGCCAGGCTCTTGCTGCCCCATTTCAGGAAGTCGTAGCGCTCCATATTGCGCTGATATTCGATCTCCATATTGTCCTGGAACGCGCGGGGCGTGCCGAACTCGTCCACCATGACGCTATGGTCGATCACCAGATGGACGGGCACCTGCGGGTTGATCTTGGCGGCATCCGCGCCCAGCGCGTTCATCGCATCGCGCATCGCGGCCAGATCGACCACGCACGGCACGCCGGTAAAGTCCTGGAGCAGCACGCGCGCCGGGCGATACTGGATTTCGCGCTCGGCCTTGCCCTTGTCCTTCTGCCAGTCGACGATCGCCTGGATATCCTCGACCGTGACAGTGACGCCATCTTCAAAACGGAGCAGATTTTCCAGCAGCACCTTCATCGAAAAGGGCAGTCGCGACACGTCGCCCAGCTTCTCGGCGGCCTTCTTCAGCGAATAATAGGCAATGTCCTTGCCGCCGACATCCAGCGTGTCGCGCGTGCCAAGTGTATCCTGTCCGATGGCGGTCATAATATGTGCGTCTCCTCGCATGGCCTCGGCCCAAGGATGGCGCGTTTCCACCAGAGGCTCCCCGAACGGCGATAAACAACCGCAAGGCAAGGTGGCAGGGAGCGCCCCAACCATGGTCGAAGCAGATATGTCCCGATGCTGCGGTGCCATAACATTTGATCGGGTCAAATCAAATGGCATTGCAGCTGAAACCCTTATGTAGGGATACGTTTCGCCCCTTTAAACGTTGCATCGGCAGAAAAGGGGATACAGTCATGGACGCAGCTTTTTCGCCCGTTGAAACCACAATAATTGCGATCAATCCGCAATATTATCAGGGCCGCAAAACCCCCTGTCCCGACTGCGGCAGCAGCCAGTGGATCGTGGGCCGTGTGGTGGCCGAATGCGCCCATTGCGACACGCCCCTGCCCCTTGCCGCATCGCAACATCGCGCATGGTTCGGCAGCGTCTCCTGACGTCAGGCAACTGCCACCAGTTCCCTCATCGCTACCCGTTCGTCCTGAGTAGCCGCTGAGCCCTTCGACAGCCTGCTTGCAGCAGACGCTCAGGATAAACTTCACCAGAGGTGAAGTCGAAGCGGCGTATCGAGGGATAGCCCACATCGGCCCCTTCGATACGGGACTTCGACAAGCTCAGTCCCTACTCAGGGCGAACGGATCAATTTTAACTCTGACCAGAAACGACAAAGCCGCCGCCACACATCCCAGTAGCGGGAAAGCATGGCGGCGGCCGTGTCACCAAAGGGCCTTAGCCCTTGGGTCAGATCAATGCGCGGCGGACGGCGCGAACTTGGTCAGGTCGATACCCGTGACCGCGCTCTTATATTCGTCCATGTTCGGCGTACGGCCAAGGATGGTCGACAGCACCACGACCGGGGTCGAGGCGAGCAGCGATTCACCCTTCTTGTTGGCGGTATCTTCCACGACGCGGCCCTGGAACAGGCGGGTCGAGGTGGCGAGGACGGTGTCGCCCTTCGATGCCTTTTCCTGATTGCCCATGCACAGGTTGCAACCCGGACGCTCCAGATAGAGCATATTCTCATATTCGGTGCGCGCGGCGGTCTTGGGCGCCACGTCATCGAACTCGAACCCGGCGTACTTCTTCAGCACGTCCCAGTCGCCCTCGGCCTTCAACTCGTCGACGATGTTGTAGGTCGGGGGAGCGACGACCAGCGGCGCCTTGAACTCGACCTTGCCTTCGCTCGCTTCGATGTTCTTCAGCATCTGCGCCAGGATCTTCATGTCGCCCTTGTGCACCATGCACGACCCGATGAAGCCCAGATCGACCTTCTTGGTGCCGCCATAATAGGACACCGGGCGGATCGTGTCGTGGGTGTAGCGCTTGGACACGTCGGCATTGTTGACGTCCGGGTCGGCGATCATCGGTTCGTCGATCAGGTCCAGGTCGACCACGACTTCGGCGAAATATTTCGCATTGGCGTCGGGCGTCAGCGCCGGCTTTTCGCCCGAACGGATTTCCGCGATGCGCTTGTCGGCCAGGGCGATCAGGCCCTTGAGCGTACCGGCGGCATTTTCCATGCCCTTGTCGATCATGATCTGGATGCGCGACTTGGCGATTTCCAGCGACTCGATCAGCGTTTCGTCTTCGGAAATGCAGATCGATGCCTTGGCCTTCATTTCGGCCGTCCAGTCGGTGAAGGTGAAGGCCTGGTCGGCCAGCAGCGTCCCGATATGCACTTCGATGATGCGGCCCTGGAACACGTTCTCACCGGCAAACTGGTGCAGCATCTGCGCCTGCGTCGCATGGACGACATCGCGGAAGTCCATATAGGGCTGCATCTTGCCCTTGAACGTGACCTTCACCGACTGCGGGATCGGCATGGTCGCCTCACCGGTAGCCAGCGCCAGCGCGACGGTGCCCGAGTCCGCACCAAAGGCAACGCCCTTCGACATGCGGGTATGGCTGTCGCCGCCGATGATGATCGCCCAGTCGTCCACGGTGATGTCGTTCAGCACCTTGTGGATGACGTCGGTCATCGCATGATAGACGCCCTTGGGGTCGCGCGCAGTGATGAGGCCGAAATTGTTCATGAAGCTCATCAGCTTGGGGATGTTGGCCTGCGCCTTCTTGTCCCACACCGATGCCGTGTGACAGCCCGACTGGTATGCGCCGTCGACCAGCGGCGAGATGACGGTGGCCGCCATCGCTTCCAGTTCCTGCGCGGTCATCAGGCCGGTGGTGTCCTGCGACCCGACGATGTTCACCTTCACGCGCACGTCGGAGCCGGCATGCAGTATCTTGCCCGGCGTCACGCCCACGGCATTGCGGTTGAAGATCTTCTCCACGGCGGTCAGGCCCTGATCCTCGACCGTGATTTCCTTGTTCGGCGCGAACACCTTGGGCGCTTCGATGCCCAGCGTCTCGGCGGCGAAGGTCTGGAGCTTCTTGCCGAAGACGATGGCATAGCTGCTGCCCGCCTTCATGAATTCCATCTTCTGCGGCGTGAAGGACGCGGCCACGTCGACCAGTTCGTTACCGGCCTCGTCGGTCAGCTTCTTGTTCTTGACGTCGATCTTCAGCACCGTGCCGGTCGCAACGGAAAACTTCTCTTCAAGGACGGGGTTGCCGTCATTGTTCAAAATGACCTTGCCGTCCGGACCGGTCATCTTCACCCAGTTCTTCAGGTTCAGGCCGATGCCCCCGGTCACGTCCACGGTAGTCGCAAAGATCGGCGAAATGCCATTGGTGCCCGCGACGACCGGCGCATAGTTGACGAAAGGCACATAGGGGCTCTGCTGCTTGCCGGCCCACAGCGCCACATTGTTGACGCCCGACATGCGCGAGGAGCCGACGCCCATCGTGCCCTTTTCGGCGATCAGCATCACGCGCTTGTCGGGATGCTGGATCTTGAGCGCCTGAATTTCCTGCTGCGCGGCCGGCGAGATCATGCACTGGCCATGCAGTTCGCGGTCGGAGCGCGAGTGCGCCTGGTTGCCCGGCGACAGAAGGTCGGTCGAAATATCGCCTTCGCCGGCGATGAAGGTCACGACCTTGATCTCGCCTTCGACGTCGGGCAGCTTCACAAAGAATTCGGCGTTGGCGTAGCTTTCGAGCACATCCTTGGCGACCGCATTGCCAGCCTTATAGGCGTCGCGCAGGCGGAACATGTCGGCGTCGTACAGGAACACCTGCGTCTTGAGCACGTCGCCCGCCTGACCGGCCAGCGCCGCGTCATCGCCCAGCGCGATGTCGAGCAGCACGGCGATCGAAGGACCACCCTTCATATGGCTCAGCAGTTCCAGCGCGAAGGCCGGAGTGATTTCCGCGACGGTCACGTCGCCCAGCACGATCTTCTTGAGGAAGTCGGCCTTCACGCCCGCAGCGCTCGTGGTGCCCGGCAGCGTGTTGTAGATGAAGAATTGCAGCGCGTCGGCGCGATGTTCGCTGCTCGCATCCTGGATCAGCGCGATGAGGGCGGCAACCAGTGCGCCATCGTCGATCGGCTTGGGCGCGAGTCCCTGAGTCTTACGGCTTTCGATTTCTGCCAGATAATCCAGGTAGATGCTCATCTCGTTCCCAACGTCATATAAAGTGCACGGAGTCGACGCGCAGCGCCACTTGCCGACTTATATGCCCGGTCCGGGAGCTGACGCCGCCCCGGTACGCCAAGAGACGCGAATTGGCAAGCCGCCGCAGCGCAGCAAAATGTTGCTGCCAATCGGACAAATCGGCCGAAAACTGCGCTTTTCTTATTACTCTGAGTAAAGAATGGACTTAAGTAGGACGGCTATCCCCGCGCCCTCTCCGCCGCGATCCACCCGTCGATCTGGCTCTCCAATACGGTCAGTGGCACCGCGCCCTGCGCCAGCACCGCGTCATGGAAGCGGCGCAGATCGAATTTCGGCCCCAACGCCGCCTCCGCCTTCGCGCGCAATGCCCGGATCTTGATCTCGCCCAGTTTGTAGCCCAGCGCCTGTCCAGGCCAGCTGATGTACCGATTGACCTCCGCGTCAATATTGGCATCAGACAGGGCACTGTTGGTCTTCATGAAGGCCACCGCCTTCGCCTTGTCCCATCCCTTCGCATGGATGCCGGTATCGACCACCAGCCGGCAGGCCCGCCACATTTCATAGGACAGCCGCCCCATCATCTTTTCGGGTGTGTCGTACAGCCCCATCTCTTCGCCCAGATATTCGGTATAAAGCGCCCACCCCTCCACATAGGCGGTAAACCCCGCCAGATATTTGCGGAACGGCGGCAGCGGCAATTCCTGCTGCAACGCGATCTGGTTGTGATGGCCCGGCACCGCCTCATGCGCGGTCAGCGCCGGCAGTTCCCAGAAGGGCCGCTGGTCCAGCTTGGACGTATTGACCCAATAGGTGCCGGAAATGCCGCTCTCCGGCGCACCCGGCCCATAATAGGCCGTAGTCGTGCCTTCCGCCTCCGCCGCCGGGATCGGCTTCAACCCATAGGGCAGGCGGGGCAGCGTGCCGAAATAGCGCGGCAGCAGCCCGTCGATGGTCTTGGCCTGCTGCGCCGCCACGCGCAGCAATTCCTCGGGCGTCTTGGCATAATAGCTGGGATCGGTGCGCAGATGCTGGATATAGGCGGCGCGGCTGGGATAGCCGGCCTTTGCCGCGATCTCGTCCATCCGCTTGCCGATCCGCGCCACCTCGTCCAGCCCGATCTGGTGGATCTGGTCCGGCGTCAGGTCCGTCGTCGTATGCGCCTTCACCCGGGCCGCATACCAGGCCGCGCCGCCCGGCAATGCCGACGCGCTATCGCTCTTGCGGCAATGGGGCAGATAGTCCTTCACGAACAGGTCGTGCCACTTGCGATATTCCGGCGTCAGCACATCGCGGATGATGGTGACGGCCCGCGCCTGCATCGCGCTCCAGTCCGCATCGCTGATATCGCGCGGCTTGCTCCGCTTAAACGGCTCATAGAAGCGTGTGTCCTCGGGCTTGCCATCCACAATGCCGCTGATCGTCCCGGCATAATTTTGCAGCACCGAACAGGGCTGGACATAACCACCCTTGATCGCCTGCCGCGTGATCGCCAGCGCATCGCCATTCTGCTTGGGATAGAGCGCCAGCCGCTTCAAATAGCTTTCATAATCAGCGCGATTATAGAAAGGCAGGCCATCCGCCATGCCCGAAAAACCCTGATGCCAGCCATAATAGGTGGTAAACAGCATCAACCGCTCGGCCGGATGCCGGTCGCCGTCAATATCGTCACGCAACATCCATAGCAGCACATCGCGGTTCACCCGGTCGGCGGCATCCAGTTGCTCCACCGGCACCGCCTCCAGCCGCGTGACGAAGCCCTGCTCGGCCTTCACCTGCGCATCACGCGCGCCCAGCGACATGTCATAGATACGGTCGTCATAATCGCGCACGCCCCGCGCCGTCGCCTCGACCGGATGGGTCGACAGATACCAGGCCCAATGGTCATCCATGACCTTGGTCAACTGGTCATGGGGTGCCGTCTGCGCCTGCACCAGAACAGGCGCGGAAACCGCAATGAGGAAAGAAAGAATCTTGCGCATGGACGCAATGGTTCGCGCGCCCCGCGCCTTTTGGCAAGAGGAAGCATCAATGCTAGACATTCAGATCATGACGTGCCGAAAATGGTGGTTTCTCGCGACCCGGAGCGCAGCGTACTAAAAGTACGTGAGCACCGGAAGCGCGGAGAACCGCCATTTGCAGGCCGTCAGGACTGAATGTCGGTCAGGCGGCGGCGACGCCTTCCGCCTCGACTATACCATCACCGGCATAATAGCCCTGCACCCGCACCCGCTTCTCGACATGATCCACGGGCACGCGCAGCAGGACAAGGCGGTAACTGCCGCCCAGATCGCGCTGGAGCAGGAAACCGGCCTCATCGCGCAGCAACCTGCCTGTCTCGTCCACTCCAGCGCCAATCTCGGTCATGCGATCAATCTATCGCATCCTTGATTCCCTTGCCAGCCAATACGCCCAGCACCAGGAACAGCACGAACACGGCGATAGCGATGAAGAACAGGATCTTCGCGATGCCGACAAAGGTACCGGCTGCGCCGCCGAACCCGAGCAAAGCCAGCACGGCCGCAATGACGAGGGAAATGATCGCGAGCTTAATCATGGAAAGCGTCCTTCCGTGGGAGGGTGATGCCGCTTCAACCGACGATCCTGCCACTTGTTCCGCCTGCGCCACGAAGATGGCTAACATGGAATTAAGGTCGATTTTCAGGCGCTTGATTGAACAATCCCCTTCCAATGGCGGTTGTTGCCTGATCGAAAGGAGAAGGCGATGTCGAACAACCATGCCATCAGCAAGCTGGACGACCTGATCACGACCTTGATCGACAGTGTGAAGGGCTATGAGCATAGCGCCGACAAGGTGAAGTCAGCCGAATATCAGACGCTCTTCCGCGATCTGGCCGGCGAACGCACCAGGGCCGTCGACCTGTTGCAGGCACGCAGCCGCGCCCTGGGCGGCAAGCCCAACGCCTTCGGCTCCATGGCCGGCACCGTGCATCGCCGGATGGAGGATATCTTCGTGGCCCTTGGCGGCGGCGACAAGGCCGTGATCCAGGCGGTCGATCGTGGCGAAGATTATCTGCGTGAGGAATTTGAGCGCGTGCTGAAGGATGAGGCGATCGACGCCGAAACCCAGACCATCGTGCGCGAAGCCCATGAGTCGGTGGCGCACGGCCATATGGTCGTGAACGGCCTCAAGGATCAACTCGCCACGGCATGACCGCGCACAACTGATTTTGCCGTATCACCCGACTCGATCAAATTCCGTTCGCCCTGAGCCTGTCGAAGGGCCGTTCTACCTTGGCGTGATGCAAAGCAGAAGCGCTTCGATAGGCTCAGCCGGAACGGCTCGGAAAACGACGCCGATCGATCTGCCAGACGCTCCTCAGACCCAACCCTCCAGCACCTGATTGGGCGGCCTATGGCCGTCCACCCAGGTACGGATATTGGCGATGACCCGGGCGCCCGTCGCATCGCGCCCCTCGAACGTCGCCGACCCCATATGCGGCAGCAGCACGACGTTGGACAGCGCCAGCAGTCGCGGATCGACCGCCGGCTCATGGGTATAAACGTCAAAGCCCGCCCCGGCGATACGCCCCTCGTCCAGCGCCGCTATCAACGCTTGCTCGTCGGTAATTTCGGCCCGCGACGTGTTGATCAGATAGGCATGCGCCGGCATCAGCGCGACCCGGCGCGCATCGATCATCCCACGGCTGTCGGCATTGAGCGGACAATGGATCGACACGATATCGCTCGCGCCCAGCAGCCCATCCAGATCGCCATGCCATTCAGCCTCCAGTTCCTGCTCCACTTCGAAAGGCAGGCGATGGCGGTTATGATAGGCAATCGACAGGCCAAAAGCGCGTGCACGGCGCGCCACGGCGCGGCCGATCCGGCCCATGCCGATGATCCCCAGCTTCTTGGACGCAATGCGATGGCCCAGCATGCCCGACGGGCTCCACCCCCGCCATTCGCCGGTGCGTACCAATTTCTCGCCCTCGGCAAGCCGCCGGGGCACGGACAGGATCAGCGCCATCGTCATGTCCGCCGTATCCTCGGTCAGCACGCCGGGCGTATTGGTGACGATGATGCCCTTCTTCCGCGCCGCCGACAGGTCGATATGATCCACCCCGCTGCCGAAACTGGCGATCAGTTGCAGCCGTTCCGGCGCACCTTCGATCAGGCTCGCGTCGATATGGTCGCTAATGCAGGGGACCAGCACGTCGCACTGGGCCATCGCCCGCGCCAGTTCGGTCCGGTTCATCGCAACGTCGCCGACATTGAAGCTGGCGTCGAACAATTCGGCCATGCGCGCCTCCACATTGGGTGGCAGGCGGCGCGTGACGATGACGCGCGGCTTGGCGGGACGCGGTTTTCTGGCCATGCCCTTGCCGCTATTCCTGCCTGCGCGCCCGGTCAAGCGGATATGGCGCGGCCGGTAAGATCAGCGCTTGTCGCAGCGCCCCGGCAGGGAGTATGGGACAGTCATGGGTGACATCGGCAATGGGTCTGGATTGAAGCGTCTGTTGCTGGGCGTGGGCATGGTTGCGGCTTTGGCGGCTGGCGGCACGGCGCTCGCCGGCCCGGCCAAGAAGACGCCCTATTGGGCCTCCCTCTCTCATGACGAAGCGCGCATGCGCGTCGGACCGAGCCTGGATTATCCGTCCAACTGGATCTACCGCCGCCGCGACCTGCCGGTGAAGGTGGTGCAAGTACTGGGCCTGTGGCGCAAGGTCGAAGATCCCGACGGCGCACAAGGCTGGATGCACGTCCGCCTGCTTAGCGACACGCCGACCGCCATAGTCCGTGCTGAAGAAGCCCCCCTGCGCGAATCCGCCAGCGACGGCGCCCGCGCGCTGTTCCGCGCCCAACGCGGCGTGGTCGGCCGCCTCAGCGACTGTTCGGGCAACTGGTGCGCCTTCGATGCGAAGGGCCAGCGCGGCTATGTGAAGACCAGCGACATCTGGGGCGCGACCGACAAATAGGGTCGCGCCCTGTAGGATATTTTCCTGCGCGAATAGGACATGATCTTACGTGGCAATCTGAACGCAAAAAGCCCAAACACCTGTCCAACTCGCCGTCTCAATATGGCGCTCTCAATGCGGCGTCGCGCCCAGTTCCACCCCGGTCTTGTCATGCAAGGCAAAGCGGTCGATCAGATCGGCGCTGGCCCGGTTATAGCCGGCAACCTCCACCGGCCGCCCGTCCCGGCGCAGCCGCGCCACGATCTTGTCGAGCGCTCCTACCCCCGAAATATCCCAGAAATGCGCGCCCGAAACATCGATCAGGACAGGGCCAGCCCCACCCTCCAACTGAAAGGCGCGGGTAAAGCGGTCGACCGAGGCAAAGAATATCTCGCCAGTCACGCGATAGACCGCCCGCCCATCTTCCTCGATCCGTTCGACCGCGAACATCCGCTGCACCTTGCCGGCGAAGAAGAGGCCCGACAGCAGCACGCCGGCCACCACGCCCAGCGACAGGTCGCGGGTGGCGACCACGACCACAACCGTCACCAGCATCACCACAGACGATGTCGGCGGATGGCGCCGCAGGTTCAGGATCGAATTCCAGCTGAATGTCCCGATCGACACCATCAGCATCACCGCGACCAGCGCCGGCATCGGCATTTGCCCGACCCACGGCCCCAGCACGGCAAGCAGGAACAGCAGGAACGCCCCCGCCACGAAGGTCGAGAAACGCCCGCGCCCGCCCGATGTTACATTGATGACCGACTGCCCGATCATCGCGCAACCGCCCATGCCGCCAAACAGCGCCGCGACGATATTCGCCCCGCCCTGCCCCATCGCCTCGCGCTTCTTGTCGCTGTCCGTATCGGTCATGTCGTCGACGATCTGCGCCGTCAGCATCGATTCCAGCAGCCCGACCGCCGCCATCGTCACCGAATAGGGAAGGATGATGCGCAGCGTATCGAATGTCAGCGGTACCTGCGGCAGGGCAAAACTCGGCAACCCCTCCGGCAGTTTCCCCATATCGCCAACGCTATGGACCGGCAGGCCCAGCCACAGGCTGATCGCGGTCAGCGACAGGATCGCCACCAGCGGCGAAGGCACCGCCTTCGTCACGCGCGGGAACAGGTAGATGATCGCCAGCCCCGCCGCGACCATCGCATAGCTGTGCCAGCTCACATTCGTCAGTTGCGGCAACTGCGCCATGAAGATCAGGATCGCCAGCGCATTGACGAAGCCGGTGATGACGGATCGCGACACGAACTGCATCAGCAGGTCGAGCCTGAGCAATCCGGCAAGGATCTGGATCAGGCCCATCAATATGGTCGCGGCGAACAGATACTCGACGCCATGCTGCTTCACCAGAGGGCCGACCAGCACGGCAACGGCGGCGGTCGCGGCGGAAATCATCCCCGGTCGCCCGCCGATCAGCGCGATCGTCATCGCGATCGCGACGGAGGCATAGAGGCCAACCCGCGGATCGACCCCGGCGATGATGGAAAAGCCGATGGCTTCGGGAATCAGCGCCAGCGCAACGACGATCCCCGCCAGCGCATCGCGCCGCGCAGAAGCCGCGTCGACAAACCACTGCCGACGGTATCGGGTAAGTATATCGGTCATAGAAAGTCCACAACAAGGCACATGACGCCGCAATCTCGCAGCGCTTCGGGTTGGATCATGTGGGATGTTGTCCGGCGGATCGGCGGCCGGAATAGCCACCCGGAATTTCACCGGGTCCATGCGAATGAGAGGCCCCTTAGCGGAAAGGGCGGGGGCGGATCAAGATGGACGGTTCCCCGCCACCCCATTTCCTCGTTTCCGTTCGCCCTGAGACTGTCGAAGGGCCTTACTTCTTCAAAACACGAGGCTCTAAAAAAGGGAAAGGGCTTCGACAGGCTCAGCCCGAACGGATGTTGGAAGCCTGCTTCCGATCATCATTAGGCGTACAAAGGGAAAAGGGGGCCACAGCCCCCCCCCTCCCCCTTTCACCATTCATACGCCTTGGGCATCGCCCCTTCGGTCGGCGTCGCATAACGGTCGCGCAGCTTCGTCTGGCGGTTTTCCAGCGGCTGCTGCACCCCGTCGATCCACACCGCGACCGGCGCCGACGTCATTTCCAGCGGATCGCCGTCCCAGATCACCACATCGCCCGCCTTCCCGGCCTTGAGCGACCCGAAGCGATCGCCCAGCCCCATCGCCTCGGCCGGCGCCGAAGTAATGGTCCGCAGCGCCTGCCCCCAACTAAGCCCCGTTGCGCCCGGCACCCTTGTCAGGGCCACCATATTGCCCGCCTGCTGGGTCGCCGCGCGCAATTGCAGCGCATCATCGCCGGTCAGCAGCCCCATGGACACGCTGACCCCCGCCTTCACCATCCGTCCCACATTGCTCTGGGTCGCTGCCAGCTTCTCGAAGCTGGAGGGCAGGTCTTCCAGCCCGGCAGTGATGACCGGTACCTTGGCCGCCGCGATCTGCGGCGCGACCATCCAGCCTTCGGTCGCACCCGCCAGGATCAGCTTGAGCGCCGGGAAATCCTGCCGCAGCGACAGCACGGTCAGGATGTCCCGCGCACTCTCGACATGCACCATCAGCGGCATGGCGCCGGTTACCACCGGCACCAGCGCCTCGGCATCGACCCGGTTCAGCAGCGCATCGCGCGATCGCCCGTCATAGCTGGCCGGCGCCTTGGCAAATTCCTGCGCCTCGCGCAGCATCATGCGGAAGGTCAGAACGGTCGCCGCCCGGCTCCCCCCCGCCTCATCCGCACCCGCTTCGCCCATTTCGACATATTGGAAGGCGCGCGCCTTGGTGATCGGGCTGATGTCCGCGCCCAGATCGACCACCGCGCCCTGCCCGGCAAAGATGCTGGTCGCGGCGACCGGCGCTACCACGGCGCGGGTCACGCCAGCGGTCCGGCTGATCGCGATCGGGTTGGCGAAGGGGTTGATCGCCGGCGCCACGTCGATCGCCGCCGAGAAGGGCGACTTGGTCGCGCGCATGTCATTGGTTTCGCGCACCGCCGGCACTTCGGCCAGCCCGACGCGCGAGAAGCCCGACACGATGCCCGGCGTCACCCATTTGCCGCCCGCATCGACCGTCTTGGCCCCGGCAGGAACGGCCACCCCCGCCCCGGCGGCAACCACCTTGCCGGCGGTGATGACCACCGTGCCATTCTCGATCGGCTCCGACCCGTCCCCGATCGCCAGCTTCGCACCGGTAATGGCGATGGACTGGGCCAATGCAGGGGTGGAGATGGCGAACAACAATGCCCCCAACACCGTTCGGGCTGAGCCTGTCGAAGCCCGACTCTTCTTCGTGCGGAGAGAAAGGGTATGCATCATTTCACGTCTCCCGCGCCAATCTGGCCCAGTTCGAAATCGGTCACAGGCTTCAGCTTGGGATTGCTGCTGTCATACAGCAGCGCCCCGTCGACCCAGACCTTCTCCGGCCTTGTATAGGTGCTGAAGGGATTGCCGTTCCACATCACGACGTCGGCCATCTTGCCGACCTTCAGGCTGCCGGTCTGCTGATCGATACCCATGGCCCGGGCCGGATTGATCGCCAACCAGGTCCAGGCAGCCTCGTCGGAAATATTAATCCCCATGCGCCGCCCCGCGCCCAATGCCTTGGCCGCTTCCTGATTCAGGCGCTGGATACCATCCTGGTCGTCGCTATGGACGATCGCGCAGGCACCGGCCTGATGCACCAGCGGGACATTCTCCTTGATCCCGTCATAGGCTTCCATCTTGAAGCCGTACCAGTCGCCCCACATCGCCGAGCAGATACCGTTCTCGCGCAGCAGATCGGCGATCTTGTAGCTTTCGACCGCATGGTGGAAGGCGGTGATCCGGTAGCCGAACTCCTTCGACATATCGATCACATTGGCCATCTCGTCCGCGCGATAGCAATGGTTATGGACCAGGATCTTGCCTTCCAGCACATCGGCCAGCGTCTCCATGCCCAGGTCACGGGTCTGGTCCTTCCCGGCGGCGCGCTTCTTCTGATAGTCGCGCGCCTTGATCCAGGTCTGGCGATCCACTGCCAGATTGCCCATGCGGGTCGATGGCTCGCGCCCCTTGGCGCCATAGACGCGCTTGGGATTTTCGCCGCAGGCCATTTTCAGGCCATAGGGCGCGCCCGGAAACTTCATCCCCTGCTGGGTGCGAGCGGGCACATTCTTCACCGTCACGCTGCGCCCGCCGAACAGGTTGCCCGAACCGGGCAATATCTGGAGCGTCGTCACGCCACCATTGGCCAGCGCCCGGCCGAAGCCGGGGTCTTGCGGCCAGATACTATGTTCGGCCCAGACATGCGGCGTCACCGGCGACGTCATCTCGTTGCCGTCTGACAGCGCATCCACGCCGGGTGAGGCATAGACGCCCAGATGGCTGTGAATGTCGATAACACCGGGAGTCACATATTTGCCGGTGCCGTCGAACACGGCAATGTCCGCCGGGATCGGCGTATCCGGCCCGCCGATCGCAATGATCTTGCCCTCCGACAGGAAGACCACGCCCTTGTCGATCCGTCCGCCTTCCCCGTCGAAGATGGTGGCATTGCGGATCACCGTCGGGCGGCCCGGATAGGGCTTGTAGGTCGACGGATAGGGATTGTCCGGCTCAGCCGAAGAGCCTTGAGAGGCGGGCTGCGCCTCCTTCTCCTTCTTCGCCGCGACCGGGCCAGCGGTCCCCGCCAGCAAAGCCGCGATCAGCAGCCATTTGCCGCCTCCATTCATGCCTTTTCCTCCGAACCGATCAGATCGAGATGCATCAGTCGCGTGACATAGGGAGAGACAAGCAGCACCAGCCCCCCGACCACGATCGCAAACCAGCCGATTTGCGTATAGACGTCCAGCACTTGCGTGACATTGCCTGCCTCGCCGCTGCCCGTGGCGCGGGCGATGAGGCCGGCGATGAAATTGCCCGCCGCCATCGCCAGGAACCATGTGCCCATGACCAGCCCGACCATGTTCGACACCGACAGGCGCGTCATCGCAGACAGGCCGACGGGCGAGAAGCAGAGTTCCGCCATGGTATGCAGCAGATAGATCAGGAAGACGAAGATTACCGGGGTCAGATTTTCGCCGGCCATTGCCGCGCCGGCGACCAGCACCAGGAAACCCGCGCCGCACAGCACCAAGCCGATGCCGAACTTGGCGGGCGAGGATGGCTCCAACCGCCTTTTATCGAGGAATGTCCACAGCACGGCGAAAAGCGGCGCAAACATGATGATGAAGACCGAATTGACCGACTGGAACAGCGAGGCCGGCACCTCCCAGCCCAGCATGCTGCGATCGACATTGCGATCGGTGAAGATGTTGAGCGACGATCCGGTCTGCTCGAACAGCCCCCAGAAAAGCGGGTTCAGCGCGATCAGGAAGAGTGCGGCGAACATGCGGTCGCGATCGATCTTGCCCAGCGTGCCCACTGTCCGCCAGAGGATGTAGATGACGGTCAGGGCCGAGAAACCCAGCAACGCATAGCCCAGCAATTCGGCATAGCGGATCACCATCCAGATGGCGGCAACGCCCAGCGCCGCGCCCAGATAGATGGTCCATTCCTGGCTGAGGCCGGCGGCGGTCGGCTGGCGCAACTGCTGCGGCGCGGGCGGTTCGCCCTTGCCGAGCAGCCAGGGCTTCAGCCATACGAACATGACAAGGCCCAGCAACATGCCCACGCCCGCCGCGCCGAAGCCCCAGCTCCAGCCCCAGAGTTCGCCCAGCAGGCCACAGACGATCGGCCCCAGCATCCCGCCCATGTTGATCCCCATGTAGAAGATGGAGAAAGCCGGATCACGGCGATGGTCGTCGCGGTCATAGAGTTCTCCCACCAGCACAGAGATATTGGCCTTGAGAAAGCCGGTGCCGACGATGATCGAGGCGAGCGCAAGATAGAAACCATTGAGGAACAGCGGGTCTTGCCCGCCTGGTCCTTCCGTGATGGCGATCAGGAAATGGCCGATCGCAATGAACACGCCGCCGACCAGCACCGCCTTGCGCGGGCCCAGGAAGCGGTCGGACAAATAACCGCCGATGACCGGGGTGATATAGACCAGCGAGGTATAGGCGCCGTAGAGCAGGTACGCCTTGTCCTCGCCGAAGAGGAAATGTTTGGTGAGGTAGAAGATCAGGATGGCGCGCATCCCGTAATAGGAGAAACGTTCCCACATCTCCGCGAAAAAGAGCAGGTACAGCCCACGCGGATGGCCGAGCCAGGTTTTCCCTGCCTCGGCGGCACTCATGTCCGAAGTCGCCATTCGGCACCCTTTGCTTATTCTGTGTCCGGCCCGCCATGTCGGGGCCGCTTATGGGCGCGAACCTAGTGCGGATCGGTCCGCCCTGTCAAAAGGGCAGCCGAACCCTTGCGTCGAAGCGTTCGGCACGCCATCTGTCGGGACAATGTTCAACGATCTCTCATCCCCGCTCGCCCTGCTCCAGACCCGCCGTTCCGGCAAACCCCGCGACCTGATCGCACCCGGCCCGGACGATGCGCAACTGCGCCAGATATTGGAGGTTGCGCTGCGCACCCCCGACCATGGCAAGCTGGCGCCATGGCGCTTCGTGATCGTGCCGCAGGACAAGCGCGCCGCGCTGGCCGAACTGCTGGAAACCGCCTATCGCGCAGAAAAGCCCGAGGCCGGGCGGCTGGAGATCAAGGCGATGCACCAGTTCGCGCATCAGGCGCCGACGCTGGTGGTCGCGCTGTCCACCCCCGTCGCGGGCAGCAAGATCCCGGTCTGGGAACAGGAATTGTCGGCCGGCGCGGCGATCATGAACCTGCTCCACGCCACCCATGCGCTCGGTTTTGCCGGCGGCTGGCTGACCGGCTGGCCCAGTTTCAACGACGATGTGCGCAACGCTTTTGGCCAGGACGGCGAAAAAATCGCCGGGTTCGTCTTCATCGGGACTCCGGGCAAGGAGCAGGAAGAGCGCCCCCGGCCAGAATATGACGCGATTGTTTCAACATGGGACAGATAATTTCACATGCATAAAGATACAGGAAATTTCCTATCTTGACCCGCATGGCTGTATTATGGCACTGATGCACTATGGCCGACGAATCCAAACCCGTCTATCTCCGCCTGCGTGAGATCATTGCCGCGTCCATCCTGGACGGGGACTTTACCGACGGCGATTTGCTGCCATCGGTGCGCGCCTTCGCTTCCGCGCAGGGGGCCAATCCCCTGACCGTAGCTAAGGCTTATCAGAGCTTCCAGGATGACGGACTGGTGGTAGTCAAGCGCGGCGTCGGCATGTTCGTCGCCGATGGCGCGACCCGCCGCCTACGCGAGGCCGAACGCGAACGTTTCCTCGACAGCGTATGGCCGCCGGTGGCGGCACAGATCAGGCGACTGGGCCTGCGGATCGACGATCTGGATCTGGCAAAGGCGTAAACCGGCTCCTCCGTTCGCCCTGAGCCTGTCGAAGGGCGCCCACCTTACAGGGCCGCCAGCGCGTCCAGCGCTTCTTGCCGCCCTGCAAAACCGCGCACCGCCGCCGCTCGCCCCAGCGCCAGCTTCGCCTCGACCTTGCGCCCCGCCGCGGCATAAGCCTGCCCCAGATGCATCTGCACCGCCGGTACGCCGGGCGCCAGCGCGGCCGCCTTTTCCAGCAGGTCGACCGCGGCCGCCCCCTTCTCACCGGTGCGCAACAGTACCCATCCGAACATGTCGGCCATCACTGGATTGCCGGGCATCAGTCGATAGCCATGGGCGGCATAGGCACGCGCCGCGCCGGCATCGCCATCCTCCATCGCGGCACGGGCCAGATCGGCCATCAGCACCGCGTCATTATCGCCGATCTGCGCGCGCACCGCCTGCAACATCTGCCGCGCGCTACGCCAGTCCTGCGCCTGTATCGCCATGGCGGCAGCCAGACGCTGCGCTTCGACATCGTTGGGATTCTGGCTGAGAAACAGTTGCACCACCTGCCGCGCATGGACCGGATTGCCGATACGGGCCCAGACGGCAGCCAGCCGCAGCGCGACTGCGCGATCGAATCGGACATTGGCCGCCGCCTCATAGGCGCGCGCGGCCTCCTGCGGCTGGTTCGCTGCCCCCAGCGCGTCGCCAAGGATCAGCCAGGCATCGGGCGCACCGGGATTGGCCCGATTGAGCAGGCGCGCGCGCGCCACCGCGTCCGTGTTGCGCCCAGTGCTGAGCAGCGCACGGATATAGGGTATATTGTCGCGCGCCGTCGCGCTGTTCGCCGGCCCCGCACCGGACGCCAGCCCATTGTCGGAGGCGCTGGCAAAGGCATCGGTTGACGCCCGCACCGGCCAGGTAGCCCGCGCCAGCATGTCGTCCGCCATGTCCCGATTGCCCAGCGCTTCCTGCACGCGGGCGGCGAGCGTCAGCACATAGGGGTCGGCATCGCGCTGCGCCACGATCGGCGCCAGCGTCGTGGCGGCAGAGGCAAAATCATCATTGTCGTACAGCGCGCGCGCCAGCAATGTCCGGGCCGTGCGATTGTCGGGCTGGGCCGCCACCAGCGGCACCAATGCCTCGGCCGCCAGCACCGGATTGCCATCCTGCAATTGCAGCACGCCGCGCAGCAACCGGGTTGCCGGCTCTTCGTCCAGCCGCCCCTTTGTCCGCTCCAGCAGCTTGCGGGCCAGATCCCCCTGCCCCGCCCGCGCCGCCATCACCGCCTGCATCATCCACGCACGGGGATTGGACGGATCGAGCGCCAGCAAACGACGAGTGAGGCCCAGCATCCGGCTCGCCTGCCCCGCATCGGCCAGCGTCGCCGCATATTGCTCCAGCGTCGGGACCGAATCCGGATTGGCCGCCAGCGCCCGCTCGAACCATGGCAGCGACGCCGTCAGCCCATATTGGGCGCGGGTCAGTTCGCCGCGCAGGGTCAGCGCCTTCGCACTATTCGGGGCCAGCGCCACCGCCCGGTCGGCCGCCGCGATCGCGCTGGCCTGATCCCCCGCCACGATCTGCAACCGGCCGATGTCGATCCAGGTTTCGACGTCGTCGGGCGCCGCCACAAGCGCCCGCTGCAACGCCGCACGGGCACCCTGCATATCACCCTGCGCCAACGCCGCGCGCGCAATCACGCGTGCCGCTACCACGGTCGCATCAGCTGGCAGGTCGGGCGCGCGCGCCTCCCGCAGGGCACCCTCCATGTCGCCCTGCAACGACAAGGCCTGCGCCATGACCGCCCGGGTCTCGGCGGCGTCGGCACCCAGCGTCCGCGCCCGATCGACGGCCGCCTGCGCGCCCGCCCCATCGCCCAATTCCACCAGCGCCCGCGCCTGTGCCAGATGCGCGGCGGCGGACTTAGGATCGCGCTTGATCGCGTTCATCAGTTCGACCCGCGCCGTGCGCGCGTCACCCTTGTCCAGCGCCGCCAGCCCGCGCGTCAGCGCTGCGCTGCCATCGCGCTCATGCGCACGCCATTGCAGCAGCCCGGCGCCACCCAGCGCCAGCAATGCCACCCCGGCGATCAGGGCCAGACGGGACCGTCGCATCGGCGTCAGCCCTGCATCTGATATTGTTTGAGCAGGTCGTAGAGCGTCGGTCGGCTGATCCCCAGCATCTTGGCCGCGCCGGAAATATTGCCGTCGGTGCGCGCGATCGCGCGACGGATGGCACGGCGATCGGCCATTTCCCGCGCCGCCTTCAGATTGACCACATCACCGCCATCGGCGCGCTCATCGTCCAGGTCCAGGTCGGCGGCGGTAATCAGCTTGCCATCGGCCATGATGACCGCGCGCTTCATCCGATTTTCCAGTTCGCGGACATTGCCGGGCCAGTTCCAGGCGTCGAGCGCCGCCAGCGCATCGGGCGCCAGCCCCTTGACCTGCGGGTTCATGTCGCGCGCGAAGCGGGTGAGGAAATGCCGCGCCAGCAGCGCCGGATCGCCGGGCCGGTCCTTGAGCGCAGGGATGCGCACCACAATCTCGGCGAGGCGATAATAAAGATCCTCGCGGAAGCTGCCGGCCGCAATCATCTGCTCCAGATTTTGATGCGTGGCGCACACGATCCGCGTGTCCACGGCAATGGGCTGCCGCCCGCCGATCCGTTCGATCACGCGCTCCTGCAAGAAGCGCAGCAGCTTCACCTGCAAGGCAAGCGGAATGTCGCCCACCTCGTCCAGGAACAGCGTGCCCCCCTGCGCCTGCTCGATCTTTCCCGGCGTCGTCTTGATCGCACCGGTAAAGGCCCCCTTCTCATGGCCGAACAATTCGGATTCCAGCAATGTTTCCGGGATCGCCGCGCAATTAATCGCAACGAAGGCGCCGCCGCGCCGCGGGCTGGCATCATGCAGGCCCTGCGCCAGCAATTCCTTGCCGGTACCGCTCGCGCCAAGCAGCAGAACGGACACTTGCGCGCTCGCGACACGCTCGATCGTGCGGGCGACCTTCATCATTTCAGGCGCGCCGGAAATGATGCGCCCCAACACCCGGCCATCCTCCGGCGCGGTTTCGGCAAGCCGCGCATTTTCGCGCTCCAGCGCATGAACATGGAAGGCACGGCGAACGATCAGGCCCAGTTCGTCGATATCGACCGGCTTCTGGTAGAAATCATAGGCGCCACCCGAAATCGCATCCAGCGCACTTTCCCGCGCGCCATGGCCGGACGCGACGATGATCTTGGTGTCCGGCTTGATCTTCAGCATCTCCGCCAGCGTGGCGAACCCCTCGCTGGTGCCGTCGGGATCAGGCGGCAGGCCAAGGTCCAGCGTCACCACGTCGGGCGCCTCGGCCCGCAGCATCTCGATCGCTTCCTGCCGGTCGCCGGCAATGAAGAGTTGGTAATCCTCATAGGCCCAGCGCAACTGGCGCTGAAGGCCCGGATCATCCTCCACGATCAGCAATTTGGGGCGGGTGTCGCTCATCAGGCGGCCTTCTCTTGTCTGTCACTATGGGGCGCCAGCGGCAGGCGCAATGTGAAACGGCTGCCGGCACCCGGCTTGCTTTCCACCTCGATCCGTCCCCCCATGGCCTGCGCCAGCGTGCGCGCCTCGAAGGCGCCCAGGCCAAAGCCGGCCGCCTTGCTGGAGGAAAAGGGCTTGAACAGGTCGCGGCGGATATATTCGGCGCTCATGCCCTTGCCCCGATCGATGATGGCGACCAGCGCCTCGCCGGTTTCGGCAGACAGGCACAGATCGACCGGGCTATCGGGCGCGCTCGCATCGATGGCGTTTTGCAGCAGATGGGTGACGATCTGCTCGACCCGTGCCGGATCGGCGAGGGCCAATGGCGCGTCGCCGCTGACATGGACCGGATGCTGGCGCGCGCGGGTGCGGGCAACCTGCTGCAACAGGTCGATCAATGCGATCGGACGCGGCTCTTCTGCCCGCCCCTTGTTATGCTGCGACAGGCGGGCAAGCATGTCGTTCATTTTGCCGACCGATTCCTTGAGCGTCAGCACCATGTCGGCGCGAAACTCGGGATTGTCGGCATGCCGCTCCGCATTGCGCGAAAGCAGCGACAACTGACTGACCAGATTCTTCACGTCATGGATGATGAAGGCGAAGCGACGGTTGAATTCCTCGAACCGCTGGGCATCGTCCAGCGCCTGCTGCCCCTGCGCCTCACTGATATGGGTCGCGGCCTGCCGCCCGGCGGCGCGCAGCATGTCGAAATCCTCCCAGTCCAGCCGCCGGTCGATCGGCGGCGGGGCCAGCAACAGGGCACCGATCATCCGCCCATAATGGATCAGCGGCACCAGCGCCCAGAAGCGCCGCTCCCGCGTCATCCACTTCGGCAGGTCGAGCGCAGCGTCGCTACTCTTGAGCCGCCCCAGATCGACGATCCAGCCGCTCTGCTCCAGTTGTGCCACGATGGCGGGGGCGACCGTGCCGACATCGGACAGATCGCCGCTCCAGTTCCATTGCGTCTCGAACGAAAGCCCGTCCCGCTCGTCACGCAACAGAAGCAGCGCGCCGGGGCAATCGGTAATGTCCGCCATCGCCTTTGCGACCCGCTGTCCCAGCGGCGCGGCATCCTCGCCGGGACGACCGATCGTATCGCCGAACCGCATCCATTCGGTGCGATAATCGTAGCGATGCTGAAAGAAATGCTTGGCGACCTGTACCTTCCACAGCGCCCGCACCTGCGGCGAAGGCAGCAGCACGAGTGCGGTAACGGCGGTGAAAAAGACCGCCGCAATCTCGACCACCCGCGCATAGGGGCCGGCAATCAACTCGATCAGCACGGCAGCGGCTGTCAGCACGCCGACATAAAGCCCCACCGCCACGATCGAAAGCGACTGGAAGGTGATGGCGCGCGACAATTGCAACCGCCCTTCCATGCCCTTGCGCATGCCCACGGCAATCACCGGCGCGACCAGTGCCATCAGTAGGCCGCGCAGCGCATAAAGTTCGCTCACGCGATGCGGGGCGAACCAGCAGATCGCGTAAAGATTGAGATCATAGGTCCACATCGCGGCCAGCGATCCCAGCAGCAGCGACACCCCGCCCCGCGCGCGCGAAGGCCAGGCGGTATAGAGATGATGGACCAGCAACAGGCTGCCGATCGCGGTCATCATGCGCAAGATCAGCGAGGAAGTAACAAGTGCGTGATGCAGGTCGCTGACCGGCGACAATTGCCGCCAGGTCAGGTCCACGAAGGTCTGGAGCAGGATAAGGCCGGCAACCGCCACATAGACGGCACTGACCGCCATGGTCGGCCCAGCCCGGCCCACGGGTCCGCGCCGCAACATGACATACATGGCCAGCAGCCAGGCCGCGTTGCGAATGCTCTCGCCGATGCCCGACAGCGGCTTCGACACCCCGCCGAAGGAAACATACAGCGCCCAGCAGGATGTCAACAGCAGCGCGGCCGCCAGCAGCCGAGGCTCGGGCGCTTCGTCGCGACGGCGCAGCAGGAAGATGCCCAGCGCCGCAAACAGCACGGCCGCCAGTGCATGACCCCAGTCGCCGACAAATTGGAGAAGCGCGCCCATGGCCAACCGCGCCTCAGCGGGCCCCGTCGGGCCAGAGCACGACCCGCAAGGTCTGGATCAGGATCAGCAGGTCCAGGAAAGGCGTATAATTCTTGGCGTAGTAAAGGTCATATTCCAGCTTGTGCCGGGCATCCTCGATCGACGCGCCGTAGGGATAGTTGATCTGCGCCCAGCCTGTGATGCCGGGCTTCACCATATGCCGTTCGGCATAATAGCGCAGATGCTGTTCCAGATCCTCGACGAACTGGCGGCGTTCGGGGCGCGGGCCGACGAAGCTCATCTCCCCCTTCAACACCGTCCAGGTCTGCGGCAGTTCATCGATGCGCAGCTTGCGTAACCAATAGCCAAGGCGCGTGATGCGCGGATCATCCTTTTCCGCCCAGACCGCCTGCCCGTTGACTTCCGCATCCAGCCGCATGGTGCGCAGTTTCACGATCCAGAACTCCTGACCGTAAAGGCCGACGCGCTGCTGCCGGTAAAAGGCCGGCCCCTTGCTGTCCAACTTCACCAGAATGGCGGCAAGCAGAATGATCGGACCGGTCAACGCTAGCAGGATGGAACTGGCAATAACGTCGAACAGCCGCTTGGCGATGCTCGACAAGCGACGGCCGGCGGAGAAACCGTCGGAAAAGATCAGCCAGCTGGGATTGACGCTGGCCAGGTCGACGCGGCCTGTCTCGCGCTCCAGAAAAGTCGAAATCTCGTTCACATGCACGCCGGTCGTCTTGATCCGCAGCAAATCCTGAAGCGGCAGCGCGTTGCGCCGTTCTTCCAGCGCCAGAACCACTTCGCTCGCATTGAGCCGCACCACGAAATCGGACAGGTTGAATACCGCGTCGCGATTGATCGCTTCGGGGATCACCTGAGGCCCGTCATTCATGGCGATGAAGCCCACGACCAGAAAGCCGGCCCCGCGCTTCTGCTCCAGTTCCTTGATCCGGTTGGCCCGATTGCCCGCGCCTAGCACCACCAGCCGCCGCTTGAATGCCTCGCCCCCCAGCATCGAGCCGAGCAACAGGCGAACGGTCACCAGCACCCCCATGGCAAGGCCCATGGCGTAGAGCGAATTGGAGCGCCACAGCGTCATGCCGGGCAGCAGGAAGTAGAGCACGGACAGGAAGATAACGCCCAGCGACACGGCTACGAGCAGGCGCGCAAAGGCGAATCGGATCGATTGCAATGCTTCGGTGCCATAGACGCCGACGGCGATCATGCCGGTCTGGATGGCGACGGCGAAGCTGAGCAGCGGCCCCATGCGGGTCATCACATGATCGACATCCATGCCGATCTGCCGCGCCCGCAATACCCAGCCGCCTTCGGCCGCGCACAGCAGCAGCGCGAAGTCGAGCAGGCCCAGCAGCAGCACCGCATGCGGCACATAATGTTTGAACAGCCTTATCATCGTCGCGCACATCCTGCTGGCCGCCGGGCTGGCGCGCCTTCCCCTGAACCGGGCTTTCTTACAGCACGTGTAAGATAATCCGACAGTGGGTGCACCCTGCCCGACAATGGCAAAGAAATGCTGAATCCGGGGGCAACTGTTTGCAACCGAAGGCTCGCCAGCCTTGGCCGGACACCGGATTTATTCAGCGTCCGACCAACAGCCATGGCGTCGGACCTATCCGCTCAAAGCACAGATCAGGTCAGTTCAATGCTCGTTGCGCAATGTATCGGCGGCGTTGCGGGCCGCCTCGCCAACGACCTTCGCGGCATCGTCCACAGCTCCGGTTGCCTGCGTGACCTTGTCCGCTTCGGCATCACCCCGCCGTTCGTTGGTCATGTAGAAAAAGCCGATGGCGAGTATGAGGGCAAGGGCGACGAGCGCGAAAACCACGCCGCTGCCCTGCGACCGGCGAACAACCGAAACATGTGGCGATGCGGGGGGCCGATCATTGTCCCGGTCCGATGGTGCGTCACCCATGATCTCTCTCCTTCATGCCCGAACAACGGACAGGAAGAGCCGAACGTTCCGCTTAATCATCGCCCTCGCCATGGGAGCCGCGACCGCGGCTCAGCCGGTCGACATCGTCCATGATCTCGTCCAGTACGGCAGTATCAGTGGTTTCCTGCGTCCGCCGGGATGGCAGGTCGCCACTTTCCAATATCTGCTCCAGCGCAGCGCGACCGCGGGCAACGCGGCTCTTGATCGTGCCGACCGCCACGCCGCAAATCTCGGCTGCCTCTTCATAGGCAAAGCCGCCCGCGCCGACCAGGATCAGCGCCTCGCGCTGGGGCTGGGGCAATTGCAGCAACGCGCGCTGCATGTCGCTCAGTTCGACATGCTTGTCCTGCCCGGCAGGGGCCGCCAGGATGCGATCCGCCGTCAGATCGTCCCAATCACCCCGGAAGCGCGATCGGCGCATCTGCGACAGATAATGGTTGCGCAGAATGATGAATGTCCAGGCGCGCATGTTGGTGCCGGCCTGGAAGCGGTTCCGCGCCGCCCATGCCTTAAGCAGGGTTTCCTGCACCAGATCGTCCGCCACGTCGCGATTGCCCGACAGAGACCGGCCGAAAGCGCGGAGATGCGGGATGACAGCAGCCAGTTCGCGCTTGAAATCCAAATCGGACAGCGTCGCGCGCTCTTCGATACCGCTGATTTCGCCAACGTCCTCATCCATGGGAACAACCCCCGTGCCGGATTCCGTATCCGCCGCATGAACCGACGTCATCAAAGCCATATGAGCATCCGTACCCTAAACCGATCACTGCCAAGAACCAACTTTCCGTTCTGTCGCTCTATCGCCATATCACCATCAGCATGGCGAAAATCGCCAGCGCCAGCGAGATGGCGAGTACGTAGCGCACCACATGGGGCGTGGCGCCTGCGCGCGCGTCATCGGTTGCGATATGTCTTTCCTGTTCGGCCATGACACGTCTCCCGATCGTTACGCATCATTAACGCAGCGCTCCGATCGGGGTTCCGTGACTTTATGACCCCGCGCTTCAGGCGGGCGCAGTGGCCTCGTCAAAGAAGAGTGCCTGGGAGATTGCCGCTTTCACCGTCGCGCGCTGGAACGGCTTGGTGATGAGGAAAGTCGGCTCGGGCCGTTCGCCCGTCAACAGCCGTTCCGGGAAGGCCGTGATGAAGATCACCGGCACCGAAAATTCGGCAAGAATATCCTTCACCGCGTCAATACCGCTGCTGTCGTCGGCCAGTTGGATGTCGGCCAGCACCAGGCCCGGCCGGTCGGCAAGCGCCTCGCGCACGGCATCCTCGCGAGTAACCGCGATTGCAGTGACATCATGGCCAAGGTCGCGGACGATCGTCTCGATGTCCATCGCAATGATCGGCTCGTCCTCGATGATGAGCACCTTCGCACGGGTCTGCGCCTCGATTTCGCCAAGCGCTTCCTCGACCAATGCCTCGACGTCGCTGCTGTCCAGATCGATCAGATAGGACACGTCATCGACGGTGAAACCTTCCAGAGCCGTCAGCAGCAGCGCCTGGCGCGGCAGCGGCGTCAGTCGGGCAAGCCGGGCCTGCGCGATCGCCTCCCGGCCATTGCCGGCAGAATTGGGCAGATCTTCCAGATGCGCCGAAGACCAGATGGCCTGGAAGGTCTTGTAGAGGCCAAGCCGGGGATCGACATCGCTGGGGAATTCCTCCGGTGCGGCAACGATCGCTTCCAGCGCGGCACGGACATAGGCGTCACCATGGGTCTGGCTACCGGTCAGCGCCCGGGCATAGCGCCGCAGGAACGGAAGATGGGGGTGCAGTTGCTGTCCAAGCGACATCGTCAAGTCTTCTCCCTGCCCTTTGGGGCATCATTGTCCCGAAGCATGGGAACGCCAGGGAGGATGGAATGTCCATGTCATTATGACAACCCCCCGCCGCCCATCGCTACGCAAACTCGTGCAGCGTAAAAAAAGCTTCGAGGGGCGGAACCATCGACATGGGAATTTGTTTCGCATCCAGATGGTTTTTTCGATGATATCGTGAATTTCCCATGGATTGCACGGTTGTGTGAATTGACGTCATGACGGAAACCCGCGAAACGGGCGAGCCGGCATGGCGGAAATTGCTGCAGAGGGGCTGATTTTGGTTTCTTCAACGACGGAGCGGGGCGTGGCCGATGACGACAAGAGTGCCGACGCCGCGACCGGTAAAGACAAGGTGAAGGGCTCCGCCGCCCAGCGCAAGCGCCGCCCTGCCGCGAGCAAGGAAGATGGCAACGTCTCCCAGGCGCTGCGTACCGTGTATCAGCGCGCCATAGAGGAGGATATACCCTCCGAAATGCTGGATCTGTTGAGCAAGCTGGACTGAGACGCCTATGATCGGGGGCAGCCTTCCTCCGGCAGCCCGCTCGATGATCGAGCCCCTGCTGCATTTTTTCCGGTCCACCGGGGTCAAGATGTTCCTCATCCTGACCCTCGCCCTGTTGCCGCTCGGGCTGATCGCGCTGGTCGCCTCGCTTCAGGCTATCCGCACCGCCGACCTGGAAAAGGAAGCGCTGCTGCGCGTAGCCGTGACGCAAAGCGCGCGGAAACTCACCGCCGATTTGCAATCGGACCGTACCGCGCTCGAACTGACCGTTAACGCGATCGCCAACGGCGCCGCTGACAAGGGCATGTGCCGGCGCCTGGCCTTCTTCCTGACTTCGCATGATGCGGAGGGCGGGCATTTCTACATTTACGACCGCGACGGCCGCATCCTGTGCCGGTCGTCCCAGCCCGAACCCGCGGGCATCACTGCCGCCAACCGCTTTGACAGGCCGATCGCGCAGCTGTTGCCGACGCACCTCGTCAGCCGGGTGCGCAGCCGCAACGGCCAGATGGTCGCCCTTTCCTATTATTCACGGGCACATCTGGAAAGTGTCGCCGACCCCGCCACCGCCTTGCAGAACCGACAACTCACCTTGCGGCAGGGAAGCAATCAACTGATCGTCAGCCGACCGGGTGGCGGCGTCAGCGGTCACAGCAACAGCCTGTCGGCGCGGCTCGATCCCCCCGACATATTGTTGACCATGACCGTTCGAGAACCGCCCGCCACACTGGCGCGGATGCTGTCGCTGTTCCTGCCTCTGGTCATGTGGTTCGCCGCGGCCGCAATCGGCTGGTTCGTCGTCAATCGGCTGCTGATCCGTCCCTTGGTGCTGCTGCGCCGCGTCGTCGCAGCCTATCAGCCCGGTGAGGTTCTCGAACCGTTGCGACGCATCCGCACGCCCGCGCTGGAGATCATGGCTCTGGGCGAAACCTTCCATGAGATCAGCAAGGATGTCGCCACCCATGAGGCGGAAATGGCCGAGGGGCTGGAAACCCAGCGCAAGCTGACGCGGGAAGTGCATCACCGGGTCAAGAACAACCTGCAAATCATCGCCAGCCTCATCAACCTGCATGCGCGGTCCGCCCATAATATCGAGGCATCGCAAGCCTATGCATCGATCCAGCGCCGGGTCGATGCGCTGTCGGTGGTCCATCGTAACCATTTCGCGGAGCTGGAAGAAAATCGCGGTGTTGGCGTCCGTCCTCTCATCAGCGAATTGTCGGCCAGTCTGCGTGGCACGGCCCCCACGGCGGCCCGCCGCTTCGTTATCCAGATCGACAGCGACAATCTGCATATCAGCCAGGATGTCGCCGTCCCGATCGCCTTCCTGCTGACCGAACTGGTCGAACTGGCCATGATGCTGGCGCCCCAATCGACCATGCGCGTCTCCGTGCAGCTTGAACCGGGATCCGAAGACCGGGCACGGTTGATGGTCCGGTCACCCGGGCTGAAAGAGTCGGACGAGATGGCCAGCTATCTGGACGAGCGCTACGGCCGCGTCCTGACGGGCCTGTCGCGCCAGTTGCGTGCGCCGCTGGACTATGACGGCATAGCGGGCAGCTATGCCATCACCATCACCGTGATCCCCTAGACATATTGTCGGGCAATTCTCTGTCCTACAGGCCGATCTCGATTACCCTGCGATCGGCTCCTTCCATTCTCGACAGAAGATGCGCTGCCCGCTGCGCGATACAGGCACGGCAAAAGCGACATAAAGTGACAATTTCACGCGCATTTTGCGGTGCTTTTGTCACTTTATCGACCAATTCCTGGCGCTCGGCATGGGCCTACGCCGCCTGAAGCACGTCCCAGGCAGTCGGACTCGATCAGACCTTTTGGTAATCGCGCCGGAAGTCCGCCGTGAAGCTGGCCAGCGTACCGGCGGCGATATTATCGCGCAGCCCCTGCATCAATTCCTGATAGAAGTGGATATTATGCTGGGTCATCAGCATCGCCCCCAGCATTTCGCCCGCCTTCACCAGATGGTGCAGATAGGCGCGGCTCCAGGTCGCACAGACCGGGCAACCGCAGTGCGGATCGAGCGGCCCCTGATCCTCGTTGAACTTGGCATTGCGGATGTTGAGCGGGCCGGCCCAGGTAAACGCCTGACCATTGCGGCCGGACCGGGTCGGCAGCACGCAATCGAACATGTCGATGCCGCGTTCGACTGCGCCGACGATATCGTCGGGCTTGCCCACGCCCATCAAATAGCGCGGCTTGTCCTGCGGCAACATGTCGGGTGCGAAATCGAGCGTGGCGAACATCGCCTCCTGCCCCTCGCCCACTGCGAGTCCGCCCACAGCATAGCCGTCGAAACCGACCTCGATCAGCTTTTCAGCTGAAATCTTGCGCAGCCCTTCATCCAGCGATCCCTGCTGGATGCCGAACAGCGCGGCGCGCTCGGCATGCTCGCCGCCGGCATCGAACCCGTCACGCGAACGCCTGGCCCAGCGCATCGATCGTTCCATCGACTTGGCCGCTTCGTCATGGGTACAGCCATTCTTGGTGCATTCGTCGAACGCCATCACGATATCGCTGTCCAGCAGGCGCTGGATTTCCATCGACCGTTCGGGGGTCAGCATATGCTTCGACCCGTCGATATGGCTGGAGAAGGCAACCCCCTCCTCGCTCATCTTGGTCAGCGCGCTCAGGCTCATCACCTGATAGCCGCCACTGTCGGTCAGGATCGGTCGGTCCCAGCCCATAAAGCCATGCAGGCCGCCCAGACGTGCCATACGCTCGGCGCCGGGCCGCAGCATCAGATGATAGGTATTGCCCAATATGATATCCGCGCCCGTCGCGCGCACTTCGGCCGGGCGCATCGCCTTGACGGTGGCGGCGGTCCCCACGGGCATGAAGGCAGGCGTACGGATTTCTCCGCGGCGCATCTGGATCGCACCGGCGCGGGCCTTGCCGTCGGTGGCGGTGATGGAAAAGGAAAAACGGGGCTTGCTCATCGCCGCGCTCTACGGCCGAACCCGCGCAGGTTCAAGAAGCAGGCAAAGGCAAGACAGGATCAACCGGCCCGGCGTACCCCTTCGAACAGCGCCATGGCGTCGATGTTGAACCCCTCGACCCGACGATAAGGGCCAATGAACCGTAAACAGTCGGCAGACAGGCGCAGCGGCCATGGATCACCCGCTTCGTCATGCAGGGCCAGGGTGACGCTCGGACTATGGGGACGCGGCTCGTTCATGCACATCGTCATAATTAACAAAGGTTAACAAAGGCCTGAGCCATAATTTTACACCCGATCAAAATGCGCATTTGTGGCATATGCGCCACATTCGGCCCGCTTTGGCGGCTTTTGGGGCGACCTCCTTGCAACAGTAGCAGGCAAAAATGGTTAACGGACTATTAATCATGTTCGGGTTGATTGCATGCTGCGCGCGAGCCTGATCTTTTCATGCAGAATAGCAAAATGGGGTCGCAGATGATTGATTCAGGACGTTTTAATCCGACCAGGGATGAGGCTGAGGCCGCATCCGACGACGATGTGTCAGGCAGTGGCGAACTTCCGCCGCTTGCCGCTACGGAACCGGCGCTTGGAGCCGGGCTGGATCAGGCCTTCCGCCAATCCACCCTGTTCGACCTCGGGCAGATCGACGTTCGCTGGGACGAAGACTTGTCGACGCTCTGGGCCTTCATGACGCCCCTTGAACGGCCGAACAGCAATATGGGCCTGATTCGGGACACGATGGCCTGGCAGCGGGAAAGCAAGCGCGCCTTCGCCGGCCAGGATGGACTGCTGAAGTTCATGGTGCTGGGTTCGCGCTTTCCCGGCGTGTTCAACCTGGGCGGCGATCTAGAGATGTTCGCCGAATGCATCCAGCGCCGCGACCGCGAAACCCTGCTGAAATATGGCATCGCCTGCTGCGAGATCGTCGACCGCATCTGGCACTGCAACGACATGAACATCATCAATATCGGGCTGGCGCAGGGCGACGCTCTGGGTGGCGGTCTGGAGGCGTTGATGTGCTTCGACGTCATCATCGCCGAACGACAGGCCCGCTTCGGCCTGCCCGAAGTCCTGTTCGGCCTCTTCCCCGGCATGGGCGCCTATTCCATCCTGTCCCGCCGGGTCGGCCCCGTTCTGGCGCGGCAGATGATCACGGATGGCCGCATCTACAGCGCGGATGAAATGTACGAGATGGGAATCGTGACGCAGGTGGTCGACACCGGCGAAGGCGAGGCCGCGACCGCGCAGTGGATCAGGGATCATGCCTCCCATCATGCCGGCTATGTCGGCATCAACCGCGCCGGTCGCCGCGTCAATCCGATGACGCTGGAAGAACTGATCGACATCGTCGAAACCTGGACCGACACGGCGCTGGCCCTGTCGGACCGCGACCTGCGCATGATGCGCCGCCTTGCCGCGGCCCAGACCCGGTTGCGCGGATAAGGCTGGCCTGCGCCACTGCGCTCAGGCGCGGCGGCGGCGTTGAACCGGATCGGGCCGCTCGCTGCCGGCGAGTGGCCCTGCGGCGATCAGTTCGGCGACCCGCTCGCGGGTGACAGGGCGGCTGAACAGATAACCCTGCACATTGGTGAAGCCGGCTTCGCGGGCATGGGCCAGTTGGTCCTGCGTCTCGATCCCTTCGGCCACCGTATCCATTTTCAGGTCGCGGGCCAGATTGCCGATGGCGCGGACGATGGCCCGATCTTCGGCATTGGCGCTGACCCCCGCCATGAAGCTCTGGTCTATCTTGAGCGTATCGAAGCGGTAGGAGCGCAGATAGGACAGGGCGCTGTAGCCCGTACCGAAATCGTCAAGCGCCAGCCGCAACCCGATCCGCTGCAATTCGCGCAGAATGCTGTTGGTCTGCCCGCTATTGTCGAGGAAGATCGATTCGGTGACCTCCAGTTCCAGCCGACGGGCCGGCAGACCCGATTCCAGCAGGGCGGCTATGACATTGCCCGGCAGTTCAGCGCACTTTAGCGAGGCCGGTGAAATGTTGATAGCGATGCGTACATCGCCCGGCCAGGCCACAGCGGTGGTGCAGGCTTCGCGCAGCACCCATCCGGTCATCGCCTCGATCATGCCCATGCCCTCCGCGATCGGGATGAACTCCGACGGCGGGATCGGTCCCAGCACCGGATGATCCCAACGCAGCAGGGCTTCGCAGGCGTCGATATGCCCGCTCTCCAGATCGACGATCGGCTGGTAGAGCAATTTGAGTTCGCCCCCGTCGAGTGCGCGGCGCAGGCCCGTCTCGATCTCGTGGATGCGATTGAACCGCTCCTTGAGCGACCAGTTGAAGCTGGCAGCACGGTTCCGCCCTTCGCGCTTGGCATCGTAGAGCGCCAGATCGGCATGCTGCATCAGCTCGTCCATGTCGCGCCCGTCCTGCGGGGCGACCGCATAACCAATCGACGCTGTGACCTGGAGGTGATTGTCGCTCAGGTCGAAACCATGGGCGAAGTAGCCGATAATCTCCTGCGCCAGTGCCGCTGCGGTGACACGGTCCATGTCCGGACATATGATGACGAATTCGTCGCCGCCGAAACGCGCGATGCGCCCCCGATCCTGCACGACTTCGTTCAGCCGTTCCGCCACGCCGCGCAGCAACTGGTCGCCGACCATATGGCCGAGCGAGTCGTTGATTTCCTTGAACCGATCGATGTCCATCCACAGGATCGTGACGGCATCGTTCCGTTTCTGGTTGGCGTCGAATATCTCGCGCAGCCGCATCTGCATCGCCATGCGGTTCTCAAGCCCCGTCAGGCTGTCGAATCGGGCAAGCCGCTCGAACTTTTCCGCCAGCAAAGACTGTTCGCGCTTGCCGACCAGCGCCTGTACGACGATTCGGTGGATGGTCGAGCTGATTTCAGCCAGCCCCAATACCATCATCACCATCGCCACCGACAGCACCCGATAGCCAGTCGATCCTTCCAGCCACAGGCCGGTCGCAGTGGGCAACAGGGTAAGGCAGACCTGCCCGATGGCGATCTGGACGCGGCCGGCATTGCGCCCGGAAATGCCGCCGGCATAGCCGGTGGCCATAGACACGCTCAGCATGTGGGTGACGGTATTGGGCGATCCCAGCAGCGTGACGAAACTCATCAGCCCCAGCAGGCCGGCATAGCCCCACGCGCCCAGTTCATAGGCCAGTTCCCAGCTGCGTGAAGCAACGGCCGTTCCGCGCACCAGCTGGCGATGGAAAAAGACGGCGGAAATGACGCGCAACGTCGCCACCAGGCAGAGGACTGCAACGACCAGCTGGATCGGTCCGGGCGCCGACAGGGTGCTGATGACGATGCCGACGGCCACGCCGGTGACCGCGCCAATGGTGAGGGACCGCGGCGATGCGTAGAGCGATTCGACCAGGCTCCGCCGTACGTCGGCGTCGTTCCCCGCCTCCTGCGCCCTGCGCCTTTCCAACAATGTTTTCAGCACGCGCAAATGGTGGGTCTCCGGTTCCCTCTCCGCTGTTCGCATTTTCCGTTTATTTTTCGGTTAACATTGTTGTTAGGCGTGCCCGTCACAGCCGAATCCAGAAACCGGAGTTTTTCGCATGCACCCGCTCGATCGCCCTGTCTGGAACAGCCTGTCGAGTGGATGGGCCGCATTGGCACAGGGCGATGACCGGGCACGTCGAATCGATCCGCTCCATGGCCCCTTCGGTGCTGCGCCTGACGAAAGCCCGGAGAACCGAGCCGCCATCGCCGCGCTGGTGCCGGAGGCGGACGAATTATGGCTGGTCGGACCGGATGCCCGGACCCCGCCGCCCGGCGTCAAGGTTGCCCGCACCGCCATGCTGGCGCAGATGGTCGCTCCGTCGATCAGCCCGGCCACTGCGCCTCCGCCCGGCTGGGTGCTGCTGGACGAAAGCGATGCGGCGGACATGCTGGAACTGGCCCTGCTGACCAAACCCGGCCCCTTCCGGTCCCACACGCACAGGCTCGGACGCTTCATCGGCGTGCGGGCGGAGGGACGCCTGATTGCCATGGCGGGTGAAAGGATGCGGCTGCCCGGCTTTACCGAGGTCAGCGGCGTGTGCACCCATCCCGACTGGCGCGGTCGGGGGCTGGCCGGCGCGCTGATGCGGGTCGTGGCGCAGGCAATGCTGGACCGGGGCGAGACGCCCTTCCTTCACGCCTATGCCAGTCATGACCGGACGATCGCCCTCTACCGCTCGCTGGGTTTCGCAATGCGGGCTGAATTGCCGATGATGGTGGTGACGGGCGGCGCGCAGCAGCCGGCGTAACATCGCCACTCCATTGTAGGACAGCGGAATAGGACAAGAAAAGGCCGGCGGATCGCTCCACCGGCCTTTTCTGATGTTCGCGAAGAGCGAAAGACTTCGAACTGACGGGCAGAGCCATGCCCCGCCCGTCTGATCGCTTTTAGAAGTCCATGCCGCCCATGCCGCCCATGCCACCGGGCATGCCGGCCGGGGCAGGCTTGTCTTCGGGCAGTTCCGAGATGGCGGCTTCGGTGGTGATCAGCAGACCAGCGACCGAGGCAGCGTTCTGGAGCGCGGTGCGCACGACCTTGGTCGGGTCGATGACGCCGGCGGCGACGAGGTTTTCATAGGTGTCGGTCGACGCATTGAAGCCGAACGAAGTGTCGTTCTGGTCGAGCAGCTTGCCCGAAACGACGGCGCCGTCCTGACCGGCGTTGCTGGCGATCTGGCGCACCAGAGCGGTCAACGACTTGCGGACGATGTCGATGCCGCGGGTCTGGTCGTCGTTGGCGCCGGTGACGCCGTCGAGAACCTTGGTCGCGTACAGAAGCGCGGTGCCGCCACCGGGGACGATGCCTTCTTCAACGGCTGCACGGGTGGCGTGCAGGGCGTCGTCAACGCGGTCCTTGCGTTCCTTGACTTCGACTTCCGTCGCGCCGCCGACCTTGATGACGGCCACGCCGCCAGCAAGCTTCGCCAGACGTTCCTGGAGCTTTTCGCGGTCATAGTCGCTGGTGGTGTTTTCGATCTGCGAACGGATCTGCTCCGTGCGGCCCTTGATCGAGTCGGCTTCACCGGCGCCATCGACGATGGTGGTGTTGTCCTTGTCGATGGTGACGCGCTTGGCGGTGCCGAGCATGCCGAGCGTGACCGATTCCAGCTTGATGCCGAGGTCTTCGGAGATCACTTCGCCCTTGGTCAGGACGGCGATGTCTTCCAGCATGGCCTTGCGGCGATCGCCGAAGCCAGGCGCCTTGACCGCAGCAACCTTCAGGCCGCCGCGCAGCTTGTTGACGACCAGGGTCGCCAGCGCTTCGCCTTCGATATCTTCCGCGATGATGAGCAGCGGACGACCCGACTGAACGACGGCTTCCAGAATCGGCAGGATCGACTGCAGGTTCGACAGCTTCTTTTCGTGGATCAGGATGTACGGATCAGCCAGCTCGACGGCCATCTTTTCCGGGTTGGTGATGAAGTAGGGCGACAGGTAGCCGCGGTCGAACTGCATGCCTTCCACGACGTCCAGTTCGAAGTCGAGACCCTTGGCCTCTTCCACGGTGATGACGCCTTCCTTGCCGACCTTTTCCATGGCTTCGGCGATCTTTTCGCCGACTTCACGGTCGCCGTTGGCGGAGATGATGCCGACCTGGGCAACTTCCGACGAACCCGAAACCGGCTTCGAGCGCGACTTGATGTCTTCGACAACCTTGGCGACGGCGAGATCGATGCCGCGCTTCAGGTCCATCGGGTTCATGCCGGCGGCAACCGACTTCATGCCTTCGCGCACGATGGCCTGAGCCAGAACGGTCGCGGTGGTGGTGCCGTCACCGGCGATGTCGTTGGTCTTCGAAGCGACTTCGCGGACCATCTGGGCACCCATATTCTCGAACTTGTCCTTCAGTTCGATTTCCTTGGCGACGCTGACGCCGTCCTTGGTGATGCGGGGCGCGCCGAAGCTCTTGTCGATGACGACGTTGCGGCCCTTCGGGCCCAGGGTCACCTTGACCGCGTCGGCCAGGATATCGACGCCGCGCAGGATGCGCTCACGAGCGTCACGCGAAAACTTTACGTCCTTCGCTGCCATGATCTAATTCCTCTGTCTTGAGACTTGCAAAACTTGCGAAGTTCACACCGTTACAGGGTGCGAATTTCCGCCGAAAAATGGAATGGATACCGGGTTCGCAATTACGCGATGACGCCGAGGATATCGCTTTCCTTCATGATGAGCAGGTCTTCACCGTCGACCTTGACTTCGGTGCCCGACCATTTGCCGAACAGCACGCGATCGCCAGCCTTGACGTCGAGCGGGGTCACCTTGCCGTCTTCGGCCTTGCTGCCCGAACCCACGGAGACGATTTCGCCTTCCTGCGGCTTTTCCTTGGCGGTGTCGGGGATGATGATGCCACCGGCGGTCTTCGCTTCCGCTTCGATGCGGCGAACGAGAACGCGGTCATGCAACGGACGAAATGCCATGTTGATTGCCTTTCCCTTGGCGTAATTTGGGATGGGGCGCGGCGAATGGGAAAGCGGAGTCGTGCTCCGAATGCCCTGTCCGCCTGTCCTTCTCCCGATGAACCTGTCTTTGTTAGCACTCACCTAGCAGGAGTGCTAGCGGCATGCATATGGAAAAGTTGTTCCGCTGGTCAAGAGTGCGGGAACGGAAAAATTTTCCTGTCCGTCCAGATCCGAAGCGATGTCCCGAACCATTTGGAGGCGCAGATAGGCGTCCACCGTGCGATCGTCATCCCCGGCGCGACGGATTGCGCGGATATTGCGGTTATTCCTCATATATGTCGCATCGGGAATCTTTGATGACAAGGACGTCACGGGGGCATCGCGCGCGCGCGTCGGCGGTTATGATCGGCACAAGCAAAAAGGAGAGGATGATGCCCCATAATACGATCCTGGCCGCCGTTGACGTCAACAGCCCTGATCTGGCCCATGCCGCCATAAACGGCGCGGCCGAAATTGCGGGTGCGACCGGCACCGTCCATATCCTTTACGTCCGCTATTACCTCCCGACCCGCTATTCCGAATTACTGGCGATCGACTTTGACGAGCGAGAAGAGCAAGAGGCCATGGCCGTCATGCAGGCATGGGCGGACGAAGCGGGACTGGACCCGGCCCGCACCCAGATTTTCACCCGGCGCGGCCGTGTGCGCGACGAAGTGCTGATCGAGGCGGAGCGGCGCAAGGCCGACCTGATCGTCATCGGATCGCACCAGCCGTCGCTTTCGTCCAAACTGCTCGGCTCCAACGCTTCCGCCATCGTCCACCAGTCGCCGGTCAGCGTGCTGGTCGTGCGGACGGATGCGCATTAATCATGGATAGTTGAGCGAGCCTTGGTTGCGGGCGGCGGGACCGCTTCCTACCTGCGGGCCACATCCTCTTATTGGAGTCAGCCCGCATGACAGACAGCTACACCCCGCCCAAAGTCTGGACCTGGGACAAGGAGAATGGCGGCCCCTTCGCCAATATCAACCGACCGATCGCCGGCGCGACCCATGACAAGGACCTGCCGGTCGGCGATCACCCGCTCCAGCTCTATTCGCTCGCCACGCCCAATGGGCAGAAGGTGACGATCCTGCTGGAAGAATTGCTGGAGGCGGGCGTGTCCGCCGCCGAGTATGACGCCTGGCTCATCAAGATCGGCGATGGCGACCAGTTCGGCAGCGGCTTTGTCGAGGTCAACCCCAACAGCAAGATCCCCGCCCTGCTCGACCGCAGCGTATCCCCGCCGCAGCGCGTGTTTGAATCCGGCTCGATCCTGCTCTATCTGGCGGAAAAGTTTGGCAAGTTCCTGCCGACCGATCCCGCCGGGCGGACCGAGACGCTGAACTGGCTGTTCTGGCAGATGGGCGCCGGCCCGCTGCTGGGCGGCGGCTTCGGCCATTTCTTCGCCTATGCGCCGGAGAAATATGAGTATCCGATCAACCGCTACACGATGGAAGTGAAGCGGCAACTGGACCTGCTCGACAAGCGGCTGGCGGAGCATGAATTTGTTGCCGGCGCGGACTATACGATCGCCGATATCGCCATCTGGCCCTGGTATGGCGGACTGGTGCTCGGCCGGGCCTATGGCGCGGCGGAGTTTCTGGACGCGGGCAGCTACACCAACCTGCTGCGCTGGGCGCAGCAGATCGATGCCCGCCCTGCCGTGAAGCGCGGTCGCATGGTCAACAAGGCGAACGGCCCGCTGGAAGAGCAGTTGCACGAACGCCATGATGCAGGCGACTTCGGCACGAAGACGCAGGACAAGCTGGAGGGCGCGGCCTAAAACCTTGTTCCCCCTCCCGTTTACGGGAGGGGGCAAGGGGGTGGGCTGGACGTTGCAATTGCCCACCCCGCTGCGACTAGGTCCGGCTTCGCCGAACCAAGTCTCGCTGCCCCTCCCGCAAGCGGGAAGGGCATTAGAAGAGACATTAATAGCCCACCGTGAACCGCGCCTTGCTATGCTGCGGCTGTTCGATCTCGTCGACCAGCGCGATGGCATAGTCGGCATAGGAAATGCTGCTGTTGCCATCGGCGTCGACCAGCAGTGCATCCTTGCCCAAACGGAAGCTGCCCTTGCGGTCGCCAACGAAGAAATAGGCGGACGGCGACAGGAAGGTCCAGTCGATGTCGTCCACGCCGCGCAGATAGGTCAGGAAATCCGCGCCCTTGCCGGCTTCGGCCTTATAGGCTTCGGGAAATTCGGGGGTGGTGATGAGCGCAACGCCCGGCGCCACTTCCAGACTGCCGGCCCCGCCGACCACCAGATAGCGCGGTACGGCGGACTCCCGCACCACGCCGACCAGCGAGGCCGGATCAGTGTCGGAGAACATCACTGCGCTGACCACGACATCATGGCCCCGGATCGCCTCGACCAGCGCGTCGGGGTGCTGGACATCGCCGGCCACCGCTGTGACGCCTGCGGCATCGACCGCATTTTCCGGATGGCGCGAAATGGCCGTGACCTGATGCCCGCGACGCGCCAGTTCCGCGCTGATTTCCGTGCCGGCGCGGCCGGTGCCGCCGATGATCGCTACTTTCATGGCCGAGTCTCCATAGGTGGTTACTGATGGAAACCAGATAGAGATTGGGATATCATCGTCGCAAGAAGGCACTTGCCCGTCACCAGGTTACGCCAAGGAAACCCCTATGGAATTGCTTCAGCCGCCCCGTATCGGCGACGCCTATAATCCCGACTGCCCCACCCGCCATATACTTGACCGCATTGGCGACAAATGGGCGGTGCTGGTGATGCTGACGCTCAAGGACGGGCCAGTGCGCTTCAACGACCTGCGCCGGCGGATCGGCGCCATTTCGCAGAAGATGCTGTCGCAGACGCTGAAAAGCCTGGAGCGGGACGGCCTGGTCAGCCGGGCCGCCTTCCCCACCGTGCCGGTGACGGTGGAATATCGGCTGACGCCGCTGGCCGGCGGGCTGATCGGCATATTGGACCAGATCACCCACTGGGCCGAAAACCATGTCGGCGATATCATGGCGTCGCGCCGTGCGCATGACCGGGGTGACGCGCTGGCGGCGTAAATCCGCTTGCGCCCGCCCCCGCGCCGTCGCATGATGCGGCTACGGGGTAAGGCAATCTCCCGTTCAGGCATTCCCCGCCCAAGCATTGCGGCTGTATCGGGCCTTTGGCGCGCCCTGTCGCGTCTGGCCCAAGGGGGATGTGCGTGTCGCAACCGGATTTATCACAACTTTTCCGCGTCTTCGGCCGAACCGGCCTCATCAGCTTTGGCGGACCGGCGGGCCAGATCGCGCTGATGCACCGCGAACTGGTCGAGGAACGGCAATGGGTGGAAGAGGGCGCCTTCCTGCGCGCGCTCAATGTCTGCCACCTGCTGCCGGGACCGGAGGCGCAGCAACTGGCGACCTGGATCGGCTGGCGGATGCACGGCACGATCGGTGGGCTTATCGCCGGGCTGCTGTTCGTGCTGCCCGGCGCGGCAATCATGCTGGGGCTGTCGATGCTCTACGCCTTTGCCGCGGACCTGAAGCCGGTGGCCGCCCTGTTCCTGGGAATCAAGGCGGCGGTGCTGGCGATCGTGGTGCAGGCGCTGATCCGCATCGCCCGGCGCGCACTGGACAGCGGCTTCAAGCAGGCGCTGGCCTTTGCCGCTTTCCTGGCGCTGTTCCTGTTCAACCTGCCCTTCCCGCTGGTGGTGCTGGGATCGGCGGCGATCGGCTTCCTGCTGGCACGGCTCCGTCCGGACTGGCTGCATGCCCATGGCAAGGCGGCGGGCGACACGCCGGTCGGGCCATTGCCATGGCGCGCCACATTGCGGTCGATCGCGATATGGATCGCCATCTGGGCCGCGCCGATGCTGGCGATCCTGCTGACGCTCGGCCCCGATCATATATTGTGGAAGATCGGCGCCTTCTTCTCGCAACTGGCGGTGGTGACGTTCGGCGGCGCCTATGCAGTACTGGCCTATATGGCGCAGGAGGCGGTGCAGTCGATGCACTGGCTGTCGGCGGGCGAGATGACCGATGGCCTGGGCCTGGCCGAAACGACGCCGGGGCCGCTGATCCTCGTCACGCAATTTGTCGGCTTTCTGGGGGCTTTCCGGGCACCCGCGCCCTTCACGCCACTGGTCGCAGGCATGCTGGGCGCGCTGGTCACGCTCTGGGTGACGTTTGCGCCCTGCTTCCTGTGGATATTCAGCGTGGCACCCTGGATGGAGCGGCTGGAACGCGCGCCCCGCTTGCAGGGTGCCCTCGCCGCGCTGACCGCCGCGATCGTGGGCGTGATCGGCAACCTGACCGTCTGGTTCGCGCTGCATGTGCTGTTCACCCGCGGCGCGCGCGTCGCGATCGGTCCGGTGCGGCTATGGTGGCCCGACTGGATCAGCATCGACGGACGCATCGCCGCCATCGCGCTGGCCGCTGCCCTGCTGATCTTCGTAGCCAAGCGCGGGGTGATGACCGTGCTGGCGATGTGCGCGGTGGCCGGACTGGCCGTGAGCGGCCTTGCATAACAGCCGGGAGCCGTTCGTTGCGAGCCTGTCGAGAAGCGGCTCGAACCGCCCTTGTCGTTTCTCGACCAGGCTCGCAACGAACGGAGACAAGCGTTATCCCGCAGCCTTGACGATCTCCGTCCATTCCGCTTCGCTGATGACCTTGATCTCCAGCGCGGCAGCCTGCTTCATCTTGCTGCCCGCACCGGGGCCAGCCACGACCAGATCGGTCTTGGCGCTGACCGATCCCGCCGCCTTGGCGCCCAGCCGTTCGGCCTGCGCCTTCGCCTCGTCGCGGCTCATAGTCTCCAGCTTGCCGGTGAAGACGACCGTCTTGCCGGTCACGGCGCTGGCGGTGGTTTCGACCACATAATCGGGCGGCGAGACTTCGGACAGCAGGTCTTCCCACGCCTCCACATTATGCGGTTCGTGGAAAAAGTCGGCCAGCGCATGCCCCACCGCCGCACCGACATTGTCCACGCCGATATGTTCGGCGATCGCCTTGTCGCGCTTGGCCTGCGTTTCCGCCGGGTCCGCCGCAGCGCGCAAAGCGATGATCTCTTCGCCAATCGCCCTGATCGCCGACAGCGTCGTATAGCGCTTGAGCAGGTCGCGTGCCGTCACCGCGCCGACATGGCGGATGCCAAGGCCAAAGAGCAGTTTTGCCGCATCGGGCGCTCGCTTCGCCTCGATCGCGGCGAGCAGATTGTCGACCGACTTTTCCTTCCAGCCTTCGCGGCCGAGCAGGTCGGGACGATGCCTTTTCAGGCGGAAAATGTCGGCCGGTTCGGTGATCCAGCCGAGGTCCAGAAACTCCTGAATCGACTTCTCCCCCAGCCCTTCGATATCCAGCGCCACGCGGCTGACGAAATGGCGCAGCCGCTCGAACCGCTGCGCGGGACAGATCAGGCCGCCGGTGCAGCGATAATCCACCTCTTCTTCCTCGCGCACCGCCTCGGACTGGCAAACCGGGCAATGGGTCGGGAAAGGAAAGGGTTCGCGTTCCTCCGCGCGGGTCAGATTGTCGACCACCTGCGGGATGACGTCTCCGGCACGCTGCACCACGATGCGATCACCGGGCCGCACGCCCAGCCGGGCAATCTCGTCGGCATTGTGCAGCGTCACATTGGACACGACCACGCCGCCCACGGTCACGGGCGTCAGGCGGCCGACGGGGGTCAGCTTGCCGGTGCGGCCGACCTGAATGTCGATCGCTTCCAGCGTCGTCTGCGCCCGCTCGGCCGGAAACTTGTGGGCAATGGCCCAGCGCGGCGCCTTCGCCACGAAGCCCAGCCGCTGTTGCCAGTCGAGCCGGTCGACCTTGTAAACCACCCCGTCGATATCGAAGGGCAGCTCTGCGCGTTTCGCTTCGATCCCGCGATAATGGGCGATCAGCGCGTCCAGGCTGTCGACGCAGACCAGCATGTCCGACACCGGCAGGCCCCAGCTTGCGATCGCCTGCATCACGCCCAGTTGCGTGTCGGCGGGCACCGCGCTGTGCGCGCCCCAGCCATGGGCCAGAAAGCGCAGCGGCCGGGCAGCGGTGACGGTCGCGTCCTTCTGGCGCAGCGATCCGGCGGCGGCATTGCGCGGATTGGCGAACTGGCGCGCCTTTTCCGGGTCGTCCGCTTCGGCAAGCAGGCGCTGGTTGAGCGCCACGAAATCGCCCTTGGCCATATAGACCTCCCCGCGCACCTCGAACAGGTCGGGGATGTTCGGGCCGGTCAGCCGCTGCGGAATGTCGGCGATGGTGCGGACATTGGCGGTGACATCCTCGCCGGTCGTACCGTCGCCGCGCGTCGCGGCCAGCACCAGTTCGCCCTGCTCATAGCGCAGCGAGCAGGACAGGCCGTCAATCTTCGGCTCGGCGGTGAGCGCGACGGACGCATCTTCCGACAGGGCGAGAAAGCGGCGAACGCGCGCCACGAATTCGCCGATATCCTCATCCGAAAAGCCGTTGTCGAGGCTCATCATGCGCACGGCATGCGGCACTTTCTTCAGCACGGACGTGGGCGCGGACCCCACCTGCGCGTTCGGCGAGTCGGCACGCACCAGATGCGGAAAGGCCGCCTCCAGCGCATTATTCTCGGCGATCAGCGCGTCATAGTCCGCGTCACTGATCTCCGGCGCGTCCTGATCGTGATAGAGGCGGTTATGCTTCGCAACCTCCCGGGCAAGGCGCATCAGGCGGTTGGCGGCATCGGCTTCATTCATGAGTGAAAGCCCCAATTGGATGGGCAAGCGGCGACAACAACAACTGACAGGATCACGAACAAAACGGCAGCCCTTCCGCTACGAGCTTTCAATATTTTCATCTGGCATAGCCAAATGTGGAAGACTGCCAGAGCGATAGCGAACGCTGTCCACGCAGACCAGTATATATCCCCAACCGGATCCAGCCGGTCCGACATGCCGAGAGATGTCCACCAAAGATATCCATACAATAATAGCGGCAGAATGACCGCGATCGAGGCGATAAGCCCCACACCGCCAACCAGCAGGACCATAGCGGATACAAACCTCGTCCAGACCGTCTCCAATGAACGTGAACTCACATTCCAACGACCTGTCACCGCTTTAAACCCCCGCCACCGGCACTGTCTCGAAATGCTGCGGAAAGTCCGCGATGATCGGCCGTGCCTTCGCGATGGCCGCGCGGACGGCGGGCAGTTTGAGCGAGGCGGCATGGCTTTCGCGGCTGTCCCAGATTTCGGTGATCCAGATCGCGTCCGCATTGGCCGTGTCGAGCGCCACGACATAGGAGAGACAGCCGGGCATCCCGCCGGTGGCTTCGGTCAGGATGGCGACCAGTTCGTCGCGCTTGCCGGGCATGCTCAGCATCTGGCCGATCAGGCCATAGCGCGGCCTTGCCTCCTGCGCGGCGGCGGGCATGGCGCCAGCCGCGATCGCGGCGGCAGTCAGCCCGAGCATGTCTCTGCGGTTATGGGTCATCCGCTCTAATCTCCGTTCGGTTCGAGCTTGTCGAGAACCCCGCGCGATAGTTCTCGACAAGCTCGAACCGAACGGAAGATGTGTCAAGCTTCCAACAACCGCTCCGCCTGGGCCCGCGCTTCCGCCGTGATTTCCGCGCCCGACAGCATGCGCGCGATTTCCTCGCGGCGCTCGGCATCGCTCAGCGCATGAACGCCGGTGCGGGTCACGGTCCCGTCGCTGGACTTGGCGATCAGCATATGGCCTGCGCCCCGCGCCGCGACCTGCGGACTGTGAGTGACGACGAGGATCTGGTTGCTCTGCGCCAGCCGGGCCAGTCGCTCGCCGATCGCATCGGCCACCGCGCCGCCCACGCCCCGGTCGATCTCGTCAAAGATCAAAGTGTCCGCCCCGCCTCGCTCGGCCAGCGCGACCTTGAGCGCCAGGATGAAGCGCGACAATTCACCGCCGGACGCGATCTTCGCCAGCGGCGCGAAGGGCGCGCCGGGGTTGGTCGAGATTTCGAACTCCACCCGGTCCATGCCCTGCGCGCTCCACTGGCCCTCGTCCAGCTGCGCCACCACGGTGCGGAAGCGCGCGGCGTCCAGTTTCAGCGGTGCCAGTTCGCCCGCAACGGCGGCGTCGAGGCGCCCGGCCGCCAGTTGCCGCTCGGCCGACAGCGCCTGCGCGGCGGCGCGATAGGCGTCGGCCTTGCCCGCCACATCCTTTTCCAGCGCGGCGATATGCTCTTCCCCTCCCTCGATCGCGGCCAGCTTCGCCGCCATCTCGTCGCGCAGGGCGGCCAGATCATCGGGCTGCACCTGATGCTTGCGGGCCAGACCGCGCAGATCGAACAGGCGCGTTTCAATCGCGTCGAGCCGGGCGGGATCGAAACTCAGCGCCTCGGCCGCTTCGACCAGCCGGTCCTCCGCCTCGCCCGCTTCCACCACCGCGCGGTCGATCGCCTCCAGCACGGCGTTCAGCAGCGGCTCTTCGCCGGCGATGCGGTCGAGCCGGCGCGCGGCCTGCCGCAACTGGGCAAGACCGCCGTCGGAGCCGGTCAGGCAATCGCTGACCGCGATCAGGTCATCGGTCAGGCGCGCGCCCTTCTGCATGGCCGCGCGCTCCTCGGCCAAGGTCGCTTCCTCACCCGGTTCGGGCGCGAACTTGCGCAATTCCTCGACCGCATGGGTCAGATAGTCGCGGTCGCGCGCGGCATTGTCCACCGTCTCGCGCGCATCGGCCAGCGCAGTGGCAGCGACGCGCCAGCCGGCATGGGCAGTGGCAACCAGCCCTGCCTCGCAACGGCCATAACTGTCGAGCAAGGCCCGGTGCCCGCGCGGATTGAGCAGGCCGCGATCATCATGCTGCCCGTGAATTTCCACCAGCGATCCGCCGAGGTCGCGCAGCAGTGCGGCCGAACAGGGCTGATCGTTGACGAAGGCCCGGCTGCCGCCATCCGCCTTCACCAGACGGCGGATCAATAAAGGTTCGCCCGGCTCGATATCGATGCCATTGTCGGCCAGCAGCGCGCTGACGCGATGATCGGCGGCGGGTGGCTCAAAGGTAGCGACCACGCTGGCCTGCGCCTCGCCATTGCGGACCAGACCGCTATCCGCGCGCGCGCCCAGAGCCAGCCCCAGCGAATCGAGCAGGATCGACTTGCCCGCCCCCGTCTCGCCAGTCAGCACGGACAGGCCCGCGCCGAACTCCAGGTCCAGCGCCTCGATCAGCACGACATTGCGGATGGCGAGCGAGGTCAGCAAAAAGCAGGACTCCCCCCTCCCTTCCAGGGAGGGGCCGGGGGTGGGTGCGCCGCATCAGCGGCGCCTTGCAACGGCGAGGTTGGACGCTCGCTTCGCGCGCGACCCACCCCTAACCCCTCCCTAAGAGGGAGGGGAATAGACTAAGATCAGGCCTTGCCGCCATGCTGCTGCATCAGCTTGTAGCTGCGCTCATACCATTTGGTGCCGGGATAGTTGCGGCCCAGCACGGCAGCGGCCTTCTGCGCTTCGGCGGGGATGCCGAGCGACAGATAGGATTCGACCAGACGCTCCAGAGCCTCCGGCGTGTGCGTGGTCGTCTGATATTTGTCGATCACGGTCCGGAAACGCAGCGTGGCGGCGAGCCACTGGCCCCGGCGCTGGTAGAAGCGGCCGATTTCCATTTCCTTGCCGGCCAGATGGTCGTTCACCAGATCGACCTTCAGCCGCGCGTCGGCGGCGTAGCGGGTGTCGGGATAGCGGCGGATCAGTTCGCCCAGCGCGTCGAGGCCCTGCTGCGTGATCTTCTGGTCGCGGGTAACGTCGGCAATCTGCTCATAATAGCAGAGCGCGATCAGATAATAAGCGTAGGGCGCGTCCTTGTTGCCGGTATGGATCGACAGGAAGCGCTGCGACGCGGCGATGGATTCGCTATAATCCTGGTTCATATAATAGCTGAACGCCGACATCAGCTGCGCCCGACGCGCCCAGGGCGAATAGGGGTGCTGGCGCTCGACTTCATCGAACAGGGCGGCGGCGAGCTTGTACTGACCACGATCGAGACGCGCCTTGCCGCTGTTGTACAGGGTCGACACGTCGCGGGCGACATAGAGGGTGTCGGCCTTGTTCTTCGATGTGGAGCAGCCGGTGAGCACGGGCGAGGCGATCAGGACCAGGGCGGTGGCCGCGCCGATGCGCGTCAGGGTTTTCGTCAGCATGGCCGGGTCATAGCCGAGGGACACGCCCTCGCCAAGCGGCAGAATGCGGCTTGCGCAACAGGCCCTTCAACAGGGTGACGCGGCGGGCAGCTCCAGCCGGGCGATCGCCCCGCCCCGCGGCGCGGCGCTCAGCGTGAAATGCCCGCCCAACTGCGCCGCCAGCGCATGCGCGATGCGCAGGCCAAGGGATTCGCTCGCTTCACTGCCGGGCGCCAGCCCCTGTCCATTGTCGGCCACCTCCAGCGCCAGCACGCCTTCCCTCGCCTCCATCGCGACATGAATATGGCCGGCCCGATCGGGAAGCCCATGTTCGATCGCGTTGCTGACCGATTCCGCCACGATCAGCGCCAACGGCACCGTGATATTGGGATCGAGCCGCAGGTCCGCCGGCGCGGCCACGCTCAGCGTCACATCGCGCCGCCCGCTGGCATCCATGATATCGGCGGTCAGCATCGACAGGAAACCGTGCATGTCCTGCCCCGCGCCCGATGGATCATAGAGCGCCCGGCTGATCCGTCCGACCAGCCCCACCCGCTCCGACGCATCGTCCAGCGCGCGCCGGGCGACATCATGATCGACATGGCGGCGCTGGAGCGCGAGCATGGCGGCAACCACCTGCAAATTGTTCGACACGCGATGCTGCAATTCCTGGAACAGCAGTTCGCGATTGTCCGCCAGGGTACGGCTACGCTCCCGTTCCACCGCCAGGTTGAAATTGGCGCGCTGCATGAAGTGGATCAGCGCGATATCGACGGCCACGACCCCGGTATAGAACAGCATCGCGACGACGACCGCCGGATTGATCGCGAAGCCGTTATGCGGCGGGATGAAGACATACCAGGATATGATCCCGCACAGCAGGCCGGCGAAGATGCCGGGCCTGACGCCGAACAGAAAGGAGGAGAGGATGACAGCCGGGAAGAAGGTGACGAAGGGATAGCCGACCGGCAGCAAAGGGTCCGCCGCGATGCGCAGCAGCAGCGCCGACGCGCAGAAAATGGTCGTCAGTACATAGGCATAAAGCGGCCGGTCGAGCACGAGCGGCAGGCGTTCGACAAAGCGCTCATTCCTTCGCTGCACCACGAACCCCCCATCTGACCGTCGTTACACTATCAGAACCTTGCCCCGCTTCCTTGATCGAAGTTAGCGCGTGGAAAAGCAAATGCAAAAACGGGGCGCCCTGCTGACCGGACACCCCGTTTCATGCGTCGTTCGATCTTGCGACCGGGACGATGCTTTTTTGTTTTTCACATTCTGCAAGCCGTCGGCTGTTCCCGCCGACTTCAGAATGTTCTTAGTCCTGGGTCAGGAAGTCGGGCAGACCGCCCGGCGCCGGACCGTCGTCATTGCCGCCTTCGCTGCGTTCACGACGGGGACCACGGTCGCCACCATCACGGCGCGGACCACGATCGCCACCGCGACCGCCACGGTCACCGCCATCACGACGCGGACCACGGCCACGGTCGCCCCGATCCCCACGGCCTTCACCACGGTCACCGCGCGGTTCACGCGGTTCGCGGGCCGGACGAGTGTCTTCCAATTCGGCGCCGGTTTCCTGATCGACGACGCGCATGGACAGGCGAACCTTGCCGCGCGGATCGATTTCGAGAACCTTGACCTTCACTTCCTGGCCTTCCGACACGACGTCGGTCGGCTTTTCGACGCGCTCATTCTTCATTTCGCTGACGTGGACGAGGCCGTCCTTGCCACCCATGAAGTTCACGAACGCACCGAAATCGACGATGTTGACGACCTTGCCGGTGTAGATCTTGCCGACTTCGGCTTCCTCGACGATGCCGAGAATCCACTTCTTCGCGGCTTCGATCTGGGCGATGTCGGACGAGCTGATCTTGATGATGCCTTCGTCGTCAATGTCGACCTTCGCGCCGGTTTCGGCGACGATTTCGCGAATGACCTTCCCGCCGGTGCCGATGACGTCGCGGATCTTCGACTTGTCGATCTGGATCGTCTCGATGCGCGGGGCATGGGCCGAAAGCTCGGTGCGGGTCGAGGACAGCGCCTTGCTCATCTCACCCAGGATGTGCGCGCGGCCTTCCTTGGCCTGACGCAGCGCGACTTCGAAGATTTCCTGCGTGATGCCGGCAACCTTGATGTCCATCTGCATGGTGGTGATACCTTCTTCGGTACCGGCCACCTTGAAGTCCATGTCGCCCAGATGATCCTCGTCGCCAAGGATGTCGCTGAGGACAGCGAAATTCTTGCCTTCCAGGATCAGGCCCATGGCGATGCCCGACACGGGGCGCTTCAGGGGCACACCGGCGTCCATCATCGAGAGCGAACCGCCGCAGACGGTGGCCATCGAGGAAGAACCGTTCGATTCGGTGATGTCCGAGAGGACGCGGATGGTGTAGGGGAACTCGTCCTTGCTGGGCAGGACGGGGTGCAGCGCACGCCATGCCAGCTTGCCATGGCCCACTTCACGACGACCCGGCGCGCCGAAGCGACCGACTTCACCGACCGAATAGGGCGGGAAGTTATAGTGCAGCATGAAATTTTCATAATGCAGGCCGGTCAGGCCGTCGATCATCTGCTCGGCATCCTTGGTGCCCAGCGTGGTGGTGCAGATCGACTGCGTTTCACCGCGCGTGAACAGGGCGGAACCATGGGTACGCGGCAGGAAGCCGACCATCGCTTCGATCGGACGGATCTGCGTGGTGGTACGGCCGTCGATGCGCTTGCCGTCCTTCAGGATGGCACCGCGCACGATTTCGGCTTCCAGCTTCTTGGTCAGCTTGATGCCGGCCATCACGGTCTGGGCGTCCAGGCCTTCGGCGGTGAAGGATGCCTTCGCCTTGGCGCGGGCTTCGTTCAGGGCGTTGGAACGGGCCGACTTGTCGGTCAGCTTGTAGGCGGCCGTGATGTCCTTGCCGATCAGCTTCTTCAGCTTCTTCTTCAGGTCTTCCAGGTTATCGCCCTTGGCGACTTCCCACGGGTCCTTCGCCGCCTTTTCGGCCAGATCGATGATCGCGTTGGCGACCTTCTTCGACGCTTCATGCGCGAACAGGACGGCGCCCAGCATGACGTCTTCCGACAGTTCCTTGGCTTCGGATTCGACCATCATCACGGCGTTGCCGGTGGCGGCGACGACCAGGTCGAGTTCGCCGGTCTTCACTTCGTCAAGGCTCGGGTTGAGCTGATATTCGCCATCCTTGTAACCGACGCGGGCAGCGCCGATCGGGCCCATGAAGGGCACGCCCGACAGGGTCAGCGCGGCCGACGCGGCGATCATCGCCACGATATCGGGTTCGCTTTCACCGTCGAACGACAGAACCTGCGCGATCACGTTGATTTCGTTGTAGAAACCTTCGGGGAACAGCGGGCGGATCGGGCGGTCGATCAGGCGGGAAACCAGCGTTTCCTTTTCCGTCGCGCCACGTTCACGCTTGAAGAAGCCACCCGGAATGCGGCCAGCAGCCGAATATTTTTCCTGATAATGGACGGTCAGCGGGAAGAAGTCCTGACCTTCCTTCACGCTCTTGGCGGCGGTTACGGCGCACAGCACCACGGTTTCGCCATAGGTCGCCAGAACGGCGGCATCGGCCTGACGCGCGATACGACCGGTTTCGAGGGTCAGCGTCTTGCCGCCCAGCTCGATCGAAACTTTCTTTACATCGAACATGTGTATTTTCCTTCGCCCACCTGGCCCTATTGCCGGGCGGGGCCTGTCATGCGGACTAAACCGGCCCGCATCGGTTTCGGGACATCATCTGGTCCCTGATATGCAACAGGGCGCCGGATTGCGCCCCATTCCAGAATCGGAAACGGCCCCGAATGGGGCCGTCCCTTATTAGCAGGCTTACTTGCGCAGGCCCAGCTTGGTGATGAGGTCGGTGTAGCGACCCGCATCCTTCTTCTTCAGATAGTCCAGCAGCGAACGACGCTTGTTGACCAGCATCAGCAGGCCGCGGCGGCTGTGGTTATCCTTGTGATGACCCTTGAAATGCTCGGTCAGGTTGGTGATGCGTTCCGTCAGGATCGCAACCTGGACTTCCGGCGAACCGGTGTCACCCTCAGCGCGGGCATATTCCTTGATAAGCGCTTCCTTGCGCTCGGCAGTGATCGTCATCTGTCTTCTTCCTTCGGCATCAGGTTAAATCCACGCACTACCCGGATGTCTCCGTCCTGTGCTTCGACCAGCGCCACGGGAATATCCCCGTCGAACGCCAGATGAAGACCGGTGGCAATGTCGGACCCCGACAGCACCTTCCCCTGTCGGAGAGCCAGTGCGTCATCGGGAGAGACTGCAAGAGCCGGGATGTCGTCCAGCCCTGCGGTCAACGGCAGCATAAGTCCGCCGATTGCGCCGCCCCTAGCAGCTTCGTCCAGTTTGTCCAGCGAAATCGCGGTTTCCAGCGTGAACGGCCCGGCCTTGATCCGCCGCAGCATGGTGACATGGCCGACCGTGCCCAGCGCCAGCGATATGTCGCGGGCTAGGGAGCGGATATAGGTGCCCTTGGACACATGGGCGGTAAGGGTGACGGAGGCCAGCCTATCTTCCTCCGTTCGGTTCGAGCCCGTCGAGAACCCTTGCCCTGCGTTCTCGACACGCTCGAACCGAACGGGGGTAAGTGCATGAATAGTAACACTGCGCAGCTTCATTTCGACCGCCTCCCCCTTGCGGGCGAGGTCATAGGCGCGCTGGCCATCGATCAGGATAGCGCTGTAAGCCGGCGGCGCCTGCTCGATCGGGCCAATGAAGCGCGGCAGGATGGCTTCTACATCGGCGAGCGCAGGAAGATGATCGCTTTCCGCAATCACTTTCCCCTCCAGATCGAGCGTGTCGGTCTGCGTGCCGAACGCGATTGTAAAATCGTAGATCTTGTCGCTGTCGAGCATCCGCCCGGCCAGCTTGGTCGCTTCCCCCACCGCGATCGGCAGCACGCCGGTCGCCAGCGGATCAAGCGTACCGCCATGGCCGACCTTCCATTTTTCCGTTCCGCCCAGCACTTCCCGCTGGGTCCGCAACGCGCGCTTCACCGCGCTCACTGCCTGCGTGGAACCGAGGCCATGGGGTTTGTCGAGAATGATCCAGCCGTGCATGGCGGCGCGCTTACCCCTCCGCCCCTGTCCTGTCAGCCCTTAATGCGTTAGTGGACCGCCATGACCATCAAGCTCATCTGCCTCGATGCCGACGACACGCTCTGGCACAATATGCGCCATTTCCACGCGACCGAAACTGCACTGTTCGACATGCTACGCCCGTTCGCCGCCGCCGATGTGACCCGCGAACGCATGATCGCGTGCGAAATTCGCAATCTGCCGCTCTATGGCTACGGCGCCAAGGGCTTCACTCTCTCGATGATCGAGACGGCGATGGACCTGGCGGGCGACAAACTCTCCACCGAAACGATCAGGGGAATATTGGCGGCGGGCCGGGCCTTGATGGCGCATCCCGTCGACCTGTTCGACGGCGTCGAAGACACGCTGGAGCGGCTTGCAAAGATTGCTCCGCTGGTGCTGGTGACCAAGGGCGACCTGCTCCATCAGGAAAGCAAGCTGGCCGCGTCGGGCCTGGGCGACCTATTTTCCGGCATCGAAATCGTCAGCGACAAGAAAGTGGACACGTTCCGCACGCTCTTTTCGCGTTGGAATATCGCCCCGCAAGAAGCGGTAATGGCAGGCGATTCCATGCGTTCCGACATATTGCCCGCGTTGGAAGCCGGGGCATGGGCGGCGTTCATTCCACAGGATGGCGCATGGGTGCATGAAAGCGCCCCTGCCCCGACCGATCATCCCTGCTTCACGCAACTGGAGCGCCTCGCCGACCTGCCGGACTGGATCGCGGCAATCAGTTGATCCGCGCGCGCCATTCATCGGCCAGGATCGAATAGATCACCGTATCGCGGACATGCCCGGTCCATGTGATGCGCTGCTTGCGCAACACGCCCTCGCGCACCGCGCCCAGCTTCTCCACCGCCTTTTGCGACCGGACATTACGCTGGTCGATGCAGAATTCGATGCGGGTAAAGCCACAATCCAGCGCGCGGCCGATCAGCAACGGCTTGATCCGGCCATTCAGGCCCGTGCCGCGCGCCGCCGGCGTCATATAGGTGCCGCCCAGTTCCAGCCAGTTGTCGGCCGCATGGACGCGCAGGAATCCGGACATGCCGACAGGCGCTCCATCGGCGCGGATCAGGAAAGGAAAGCGGTCAGGGTTGGCGATGGTCGCGTCGAATATCGCGTCGAAATGATCCCCCGACCAGTTGGCCGGAAAAATCTCCCACACCGGATCGTCCATCGGGCACAGCGGGCGCAGCGCCTCGCGATGCTCTGCCCGCAACTGCTCCAGATACAGGCCCGGCACGTCGATCGGCGCCAGCAATTGCTTCATCCGGTTCATCCCTGCATCTGCTCCACAAAATGCCGGCGACACAGCGCCACATAACGGTCGTTGCCGCCAATCTCTGTCTGGTCGCCCTGCCGGATCGCCCTGCCCGCGCCATCGACGCGCAGGTTCATCGTCGCCTTGCGCCCGCATTCGCAGATCGTCTTGATCTCGCTCAGCGTGTCGGCCAGCCCCAGCAGCGCCGCACTGCCGGGGAAAAGCTGTCCCTGAAAATCGGTGCGGATGCCGTAGCAGAGGACCGGGATGCTGAGCCGGTCGCATACCGCACCCAATTGCCACACCTGCGCCTCGGTCAGGAACTGCGCTTCGTCCAGCAGCACGCAGGACAAAGGCGTCGCCTGATGCTGCGCGGCGATGGCGGCAAAGATATCGACCTGCGGATCGAACAAATGCGCGCCCGCCTCCAGCCCGATGCGCGACACGATCCGGCCATGGCCGTAGCGATCGTCCAGCGCGGCGGTCCACAACATCGTGTCCATGCCGCGCTCGCGATAGTTGAAGTCCGATTGCAGCAGGGTGGTCGATTTCCCCGCATTCATCGAGCTGTAGTAGAAATAGAGTTTCGCCATGCCCCTGCGCATAGAGCGATTTCACGGCAGATGGAAATATCCGTGCAAGACGGACATGGATTGGCGCGAATCCTCACCCTACACCGTTCGGCCCTTCGGCTTTGCCCAGGAGAGCTTGTCGAAGCCCCTTCTTTCTTATCAACACTGAAAGAAAGGACTACCCTTCGACAGGCTCAGGGCGAACGGGTGCCATTCGCGGCTTGGAATCTACCGAATGGTCGGCGCCACGCCCGCCAGGAATCGCACCAGCGCATCGGCCAGCGCGATGCGGCTGTCGGAGAAGCTATGATCGGTCGGCCAGACCATCAGCCGCGAATCCGGGTTGGCGCCCTGCGCATCGGCAGCGACCTTGCGCGCCATGGCGCCAATCCCCCGCTCCGCCCCGATGATAGTCAACGGGCGGCGGGCATAGCCGGCCAGCCGCCGGCCCAGATCGAACTTCTGTCCATCCGCCTTGATCTCGCCGGTCAGGCTTTCATAGGTCGCCCCATGGAGCGGCGGCAGGTCGCCCGCCACTTCCGCCTTCCAGCCCGCCTCGCCCTCGGCACTGGCCAGCGACGCGACGGTCTGCGCCGGATCCCAGGGGTCGATCAGGAACAGACCGGCGACGCGCGGATCGGCGGCGGCGGCATCGGCCGCCATGAAGCCGCCCATGCTGTGCCCCGCGACCGCGATCGCGCTGGTATCGATACGATATTTCGCCACGATCGAGGGCTGTTGCAGATATTGCAGGGCGGCGAAGGCGTCGTCCGATGCATGGCCGAAGGAAAAGGTGCCGGGGCTGCCCCACGACCCGCGATAATGCAGCGTCAGCACATTCCACCCGGCCCGCCGCGCCGCCTGCGCCAAGTCCAGATTCTGCTCATTGCCGGGGAAACCGTGGAGCAGCAGCAGCGTGGGATGGATGCCCGATCCGGCGGCGGTATACATCACCGCATTCATCGCCCCATCCTCGACCGGGATGACGAAGGCGCTCATGCCGGCGGGATGGGCAGCGTCGGGTTTCGGATCAGCGATGACGGCGGGATGGATGGCGGGCTGTTTGGCGATGGATGGTGCGGCCGCGCAGGACAGCAGAGCGCAAGATAACCAGAAAGCCCGCATGATGTAATCCCCGATCATATTAAGGTGATGACGGCGACAGGCGCCGAATCCCCCACCCGTTTTTCGATCTGCCGATCAAATGTCAGAAACGCGTCCGCGTCGCCAGCCATGGACAGGTGCATCATATCCGCAAAATCGGCGCCGGCGGAAAACCGGTCCAACACCCAATCCATTCCGGCGGGCACGCCGATAGCTTCGGGCAAATCCACAACGTCGCGAAAGGCCGCTTCTATTCGTTCGCGCGGCCAGTCATAGCCGGCACGCAACACCCATTCCGTCTCGACCAGCACGGTTGGCAAGATCAAGAATCCCTGACTGAGCTGTTCGGCGGCAGTGGTAGCCTGTACCGGATCATCGCCCGTCAGGAAGCGCACCAGCACATTGGTGTCGATCGCGGCCGCCATCAATCCTTGCGCTCGCGAAACACACTCGCGACTGCCTCGTGCATTGCCTCGACGGACAGTGGCGGCCCCTGATGCTGATAGCGTGACCGGATGCAAGCCATGATCTCGTCAAAGCTGCGGCCGGATTTCCTATGCCGGGGCCTCAGCAACACCCCGCCGCCCATCGGTACCACGTCCAGCACTTGTCCCGGCGCAAGGCCAAGCTGGTCGCGCACATCCTTGGGGATGACGACCTGGCCTTTTGCCGACAGGGTGGTCTTGGCGTTCATCGCGGTAAGATGCGTCTTACCGTCGACCGAGTCAATCTTCGCCCTCGTCCGGCGTCAAGTCGCGCGCAACCTTGGGATCGCGCAGCAGCTTGTCGATGTGGCTGCCTTCGTCGAAGCTCTCGTCCGCCAGGAATTTCAGCTTCGCCGCATATTTCAGGCGAATGCGGTGCGCGACTTCGCGTTGCAGATAGGCAGTATTGGTCCGCAATGCCTTGAGCACCGCTTCCTCATCCTGCCCCAGCAGCGACTTGATGAAGACGGTCGCGTGGCGCAGGTCGGGCGACATGCGCACTTCGGTGACGCTGACGACATGTTTCGCCAGCACATCGTCATGCACGTCGCCGCGCTGGAGAATGTCCGACAGGACATGGCGCACCTGCTCACCTACGCGCAGCAGGCGGACGGAGGGGCCTTCGGATTGTTGTTGGGCCATAAATAATCCACGTCACCCCAGCGTTTGCCGGGGTGACGCACTTTCCTGTTACAGCGTGCGCTGACGCTCTTCGACCTCGAACAGTTCCAGCGTATCGCCGACCTTGATGTCGTTCGTGTCCTGAAGGACCGCACCGCACTCCATGCCGGCGCGCACTTCGGACACATCGTCCTTGAAGCGACGCAGCGACGCGATGTTGGTGCGCGACACGATGACGTCCGACCGGGTGAGACGTGCCGACAGCCCCTTGCGGATGATGCCGTCCAGGACGAGCAGACCAGCCGCCTTGTCCTTCTTGCCTGCCGGGAACACCTGAAGCACTTCGGCACGACCCACGATCGTTTCGATGCGCTCGGGCGCCAGCTGGCCCGCCATTTCGCCACGCACTTCTTCAAGAAGGTCGTAGATCACGTCATAATAGCGCAGCGAGATCTTCTCGCGCTCCGCCAGCTGACGCGCCTTGGCATTGGGACGCACGTTGAAGCCGATCAGCGGCGCGCGGCTGGCGGCAGCCAGCGTGACGTCGCTTTCGGTGATCGCGCCGACGCCCGAATGCAGGATGCGCACCTTGATCTCGTCGGTCGAAATCTTGTTGAGCGACGACACGATCGCTTCGACCGAACCCTGCACGTCGCCCTTCACCACCACCGGATATTCGATGACGGTGGTGTTCAGAGCCGAGAACATATGTTCGAAGCTGGTCGGCGCCGTGGTGGTGCGCTTCTTGGTTTCCTGTTCCTGACGATAGGCGGCAACTTCGCGGGCGCGGGCTTCATTTTCCACGACGGTCAGCTGATCGCCGGCCTTGGGCACGCCGGACAGGCCCAGCACCTCGACCGGAGTCGACGGCCCTGCGCTCTTCACCTGCTGGCCCTTGTCGTTGACCAGCGCGCGCACCTTGCCGCTTTCCGAGCCGATGACGAAGGTATCGCCGATCTTCAGCGTACCCTTGCGGACCAGCACGGTGGCGACGGCGCCACGGCCCTTGTCCAGCTGCGCCTCGATCACATTGCCTTCGGCCGAGCGATCGGGGTTGGCGGTCAGCTCCATGACTTCGGCCTGAAGCAGGATCTTCTCGATCAGTTCGTCGAGGCCGGTCTTCTTGAGCGCGGACACTTCGACATCCTGGACGTCGCCGCCCATGTCCTCGACCACGATCTCATGCTCCAGCAGGCGCTCGCGCACCTTCTGCGGATTGGCTTCGGGCTTGTCGCTCTTGTTGATCGCCACGATCATCGGAACGCCGGCCGCCTTGGTATGGTTGATGGCTTCGATCGTCTGCGGCATCAGGCCGTCGTCGGCCGCCACCACCAGGATGACGATGTCGGTGACGTTGGCGCCACGGGCGCGCATTTCCGAGAAAGCCTCGTGACCCGGCGTATCGAGGAAGGTGATGACATCGCCCCCCTTGGTCGTCACCTGATAGGCGCCGATATGCTGGGTGATGCCGCCGCTTTCGCCGGCAACCACATCGGTCCCGCGCAGCGCGTCGAGCAGCGAGGTCTTGCCATGGTCGACATGGCCCATGATCGTCACGACTGGCGCGCGATGCTTCAGCGTTTCGGGCGCGTCAGCCTCGCCTTCCATGCCGATTTCGACGTCGGCTTCGGACACGCGCTGGATGCGGTGGCCGAATTCCTCGACCAGCAGCTCCGCCGTATCCTGATCGATCGGCTGATTGAGCGTGACGGCCGTGCCCATCTTGAACAGGGCCTTGACCAGGTCCGCGCCCTTTTCGGCCATACGGTTGGCCAGTTCCTGAACCGTGATGCTTTCGGGCACCACGACGTCGCGGACCTGCTTGTCGCGCGGCTGGGCACCGCCGGCATAATGGGCACGACGTTCCTTTTCACGGGCGCGCTTGAGCGCAGCCAGCGAACGGGCGCGAGCGCTGTCGTCATCGGCCAGCGCCTTGGTGACGGTCAGCTTGCCGGACTGGCGACGATTATCCTCGCCCTTCTTGGCACGATCGGGCTTGGCCGGCTCGGGGCGCTTGGCCGGGGTAACCGGGGTGAAGCGGCGCGGCGGCGGCACGGCAGCGGCCGTGCTGGCGGGGCGTTCGGCCGTGTTGGCCGGCGCGGCAGCGGGTGCTGCTGCGGCAGGCGCGGTTTCAGCTTTGGCCGGCGCAGCCGCTGGTGCAGCAGGTGCCTCGGCAACCGGCTGCGGCGCGGATTCTTCGACGGGGGCAGGCGCAGCAGCAGCCGCGGCTTCGGCGGCTTCGGCCGCCTGGCGATTTTCCTCGGCGCGGCGCTTTTCTTCCTCGCTGGCGGCAAGGCGCGCGGCATCTTCACGACGGCGCGCATCTTCCAGCGCAGTCATGCGGGCCTCTTCGGCCTCACGCAGCAGCTTGGCCTGCAATTCCTGACGCGACATCAGGCTCTGCGGCGGCGCCTGCCGCACGGGGGCGGGCTGGGGCGCGCGGGTCTGTTGCGGCGCAGGGGCAGCGGGGCGCGGCGCGACGGGCGCCGGTGCGGGCTGTTCGGCCTGGGGCGCAGCCGCAGGCGCGCCACCGGTCGTCTCACCGGGCTTGCCCAGGACGCGGCGCCGCTTCACCTCAACCACGACCGTATTCTTGCGGCCATGGCTGAACTGCTGCTGCACCTGGCCGGATTCCACGGTCCGCTTGATGCCCAGCGGCTTGCGACCCAGAACCGGCTTGTCTTCCTTGCTGTCACTCATACGATCGAACTTAACCCTTCACTTCCGCTTCGGCCGGATAGGCCCGCCGACGCCCTTCTATCTTCAATGCTGCCGGGCAATGCCTAATCAGGGACGGCCGGCGCATCAGCGGAGACATGCTCCTCATGCACTGGCGCCCCGTTAGCGCAACCCAGATAGCTTTCCAAGCGGCCTATGGCCGCGCGCAGGCGCGAAGCTGCCCGCGAGTCGGTCACCGCGATATGGACGACATTATCGCGCCCCATTGCCATAGATAGGGCGTCGCGGTCCACAGGCAAGGTGATGCCTGCCAAATCCGTACCTTCCGCTTCCTGTCCGACCCGATAGGCCTGGTCCAGCTTGCGATTGCCGTCCGCCGCCGCATCGCCGGCGTGGAGCAGCAATTGTACCTGCCCCTTGCGGCAGGCGACATCGATTTTTTCGGAACCGGTCAGCAGCATGGAGGCCCGCGCCTCCAGCCCCAGCCGGTCGAGCAGCGCCTTGCGCAACCCCGCCTCGATCATGTCGGGCAGGGAATCAGGAATCAGAAGCGCGCCGTCCTTGAACGACCGGGCGAGCGCGCCCTTCAGCTTGCCCTTGGCCAGCGCCGTTTCCAGTTCGGCCCGCGACACACCGACCCAGGCACCCCGCCCCGGCGCCTTGGCGCGGATGTCGGGCAGCACCTGTCCTTCGGGGCCTATGGCCAGCCGGATCAGCGTTTCGGGATCGGCGCGGTCGCCGGTCAATATGCATTTGCGTTCGGTCATGCGTGCCCCTCCGCCAAAACGGATGAAAGGGCAAGACCAACGCTGTCGAGGAGCGCTATTCTCTCATCGGGGAGTGTCCGCAACATTGGCGTCCTCCCTTGTTAGAGATTTAACATCGACAGCCGCCAGCACGCCCGGCCGCTGCATGAGCGACCGGGTGCAATATGCTGACAGGATGCCGACAAAAGCCATGGAGACTTACGCTTCCTCTTCGAACCAGTGCGCGCGGGCGGCCATGATGATCTCATTGCCCTGCTCGTCGCTCAGGCCATAGGCGGCCAGGATGCCACCCTTGTCGTCGCTGTTGCTGTCCGACTTGCGGCGACGCTGGTCGACGCGCTTCTTCTGCACCAGTTCGTCGGTGGCGAGGTCGGCCAGATCGTCCAGCGTCTTGATGCCCGCCTTGCCCAGCGTGACCAGCATCGCTTCGGTCAAATGCGGCATGTCGGCCAGCGCATCCTCGACACCCAGAGCGGTGCGCTCTTCGCGGGCAGCCTGTTCGCGGCGTTCCAGCGCTTCCTGCGCACGGCTCTGCAGCTCGGCGGCCAGTTCCTCGTCGAAGCCTTCGATCGCAGCCAGTTCGTCCACCTCGACATAGGCGACTTCTTCCAGTTCGCCAAAGCCTTCGGCGACCAGCAGCTGCGACAGCGTCTCGTCCACGTCCAGTTCGTTCTGGAACATTTCGGAACGGGCGACGAATTCCTTCTGGCGCTTCTCGCTGGCGTCGGCTTCGGTCATGATGTCGATCGCCTTGCCGGTCAGCTGGCTGGCGAGGCGGACATTCTGGCCGCGACGGCCGATGGCGAGCGACAGCTGATCGTCAGGTACGACGACTTCGATACGCTCTTCTTCTTCATCGATGACGACGCGGGCGACCTGTGCGGGCTGCAAAGCGTTGACGACGAACGTCGCGGTATCTTCCGACCACGGAATGATGTCGATCTTTTCGCCCTGCATTTCCTGCACGACGGCCTGCACGCGGCTGCCCTTCATGCCGACGCAGGCGCCAACCGGATCGATGCTGCCGTCGCGGCTGATGACGCCGATCTTGGCGCGCGAACCCGGATCGCGGGCGGCGGCCATGATGGTGATGACGCCGTCGTAGATTTCGGGGACTTCCTGCGCGAACAGCTTCTTCATGAACTCGGGATGCGCGCGGCTCAGGAAAATCTGCGGCCCGCGATTTTCGCGGCGCACGTTCAGCACGACCGAGCGGATGCGGTCGCCGACGCGCACGACTTCGCGCGGGATCTGCTGATCGCGGCGGATCACGCCTTCGGCGCGGCCAAGGTTCACGACGACATGGCCGAACTCGACCGACTTGACGACGCCGGTGATGATCTCACCCACGCGGTCCTTATATTCCTCGAACTGGCGCTCGCGCTCGGCGTCGCGCACCTTCTGAAAGATGACCTGCTTAGCCGACTGGGCGTCGATGCGGCCCAGGTCGATCGGGGGCAGCGGATCAACGATGAAGTCGCCGATCACGGCGTCCTTCTTCAGCTTCTGCGCCTGCTTCAGGTCCACCTGCTTGAAATAGTCGTCAACCGCCTCGACCACTTCGACGACGCGCCACAGGCGCAGGTCGCCACTGTCCGGGTCCAGCTTGGCGCGAATGTCGTTTTCGGCGCCATAGCGGGCGCGCGCGGCGCGCTGGATCGCGTCTTCCATCGCCTCGATGACGATGGCCTTGTCGATCATCTTTTCGCTGGCCACCGAATTGGCGATGGCGATCAGTTCGGCCCGATTGGCGGAAATGGCGTTGGCCATGACTTTATGAACCCTTATTCTTCGGTTTCAAATTCATCCGCCCCATCGGAAGAGAGCGGCATGCTAGCAGAAATCAGCTTGTCGGTCAGCACCAGCTTGGCGTCGCCGATCAGCGAAAACGGAATGGCGACATCGCCGGCCTTGGCGTCGGTGAAGAGGATATCCTCTCCCTCCACGCCATTCAGGATGCCACGGAAACTCTTGCGACCCTCGACGATTTCGGTCGCGTTGATCTTGGCCTCATGCCCGGCCCATTCGAGGAAGTCGGACAGGCGGGTCAGCGGCCGGTCTATACCGGGCGAGCTGACTTCCAGGCGATAGGCTTCCTCGATCGGGTCATGCTCGTCCATCACATCCGAAATGCGGCGCGAGATGGTGGCGCAATCCTCGATGACGAGCTGCTTCGTCTTCGGATTTTCCGCCATGATCTGAAGCGTATATTCGTCGCCCGACCCGAAAAGCTTGATGCGCACAAGGTCGAAGCCCAAAGCCTTCACCTCAGGTTCGATCAGCGCGGTCAGTTCGGCGATGTCCGCCATGCAGTCTCCGGAACAAATATGTGCGTCTTCCCGCGCCGCGAGCTGGTTGCCCGCGACCCTGACATGTTTGACGATGTAAGGAAGCATTGCCGATATAGGCGAGCCGCGAAAAATCTGCAACATTATTCGTGCCCGTTCATTTTCCGCGCACCTTCCGCGCCCACCGCCCCACCATGGAGACGATAGATGCGCCATTTGACGCTCGCCGCCCTGCCCCTCCTGCTGATCGCCTGCTCCGGCGACGGCGCCAGCAGCCAGACCACCTCGGCCACTGCCGGCGACAAGCCGTTCAAGACCTCTATCATCGCCGACTTCGATTCGCCCTGGGCGATGACCTTCCTGCCCGACGGTCGCGCGCTGGTGACGGAGAAAGCCGGCGAAATGATCCTGTTCGATCCGAAGAACGGCACCAAGATTCCGGTTGCGGGCATCCCGAAAGTCGACAGCGCAGGGCAAGGCGCGCTGATGGACGTCGTCCTCTCGCCAACCTTCGCCAAGGACGAGGCCGTCTATTTCAGCTTTTCCGAGGAACGCGACGGCCTTAAGGGCGTGGCGCTGGCCAAGGGCGCCTTCCATCAGGCAAGCGACGGCACGACAAAGCTGGACGGCGTGACCGTCATCTTCCGCGCCAGCCCCTATGTGGATGGCAATGGCCATTATTCGGGCCGCATCGCCTTCTCGCCCGATGGCAAATATCTCTTCTTCACCAATGGCGAACGGCAGAAGTTCGATCCGGCGCAAGATCCCAAGTCCACGCTGGGCAAGGTGCTGCGCCTCAATCTCGACGGCACGCCGGCTGCGGGCAATCCGCTGGCCGCCAAGGGGTTCAACCCCGCCATCTGGTCCTATGGCCATCGCAACCTGCTGGGCCTCGCCTTCGACAAGGATGGCCGGCTTTGGGAACAGGAAATGGGGCCGAAGGGCGGCGACGAGGTCAACCTCATCAAGCCCGGCCTCAACTATGGCTATCCCAAAGTCTCGAACGGCAGCCATTATGATGGCCGCGACATTCCCGACCATGCACCGGGTGACGGGTTCGAAGCACCCAAAGTCTGGTGGAACCCGGTCATTTCGCCTGGCGGCCTGCTCCATTATTCGGGCGACCTCTTCCCGCAGTGGAAAAACTCGCTGTTCATCGGCGGCCTGTCCAGCCAGAGCCTCATCCGCGTGAAGCTGGACGGCGAAAAGGCGGAAAAGGCCGACCAGTGGGACATGGGCGCCCGCATCCGTGAAGTCGAGCAAGGCCCGGACGGCGCACTCTGGCTGCTGGAGGATGGCGGGGACGGATCGCAGGGCCGGATGCTGAAACTGACGCCTGCCGGCTGACGCAGGGCGCGCCCTTCAAAGTCCCTTAACCCCTGTTGCCTATCGCAAGCGGCAACAGGGGGGACTATTCCATGCTGCGATTCTTGATACCGGTCGGCCTGCTGGCGGCGGCCATTTTCTATTTTGGCGGCTTTTTCAATTCCGGCTATTCGCGCGATGTCGAGCGGCCGGTGCAGGAGGTCATGGCCAGTCTGGAAGGGCTGGACGTCCGCAAGGAACCGGGATCGCCGGGCACCGACCCGTCGCGGTCGGGCGGCGTGCTGCCCGACTTCAAGCTGGAGCGCGAACCGGGCAAGATGACCTGGCTGGTCATGGCGGGCGACAAGGTCGCCACCCGCATGATTGCCACGCTGGAACCGATCAAGGATGGCGCCGCGACCCGCATCACCGCCTCGGTCGAACGGGGCGACGCGCCCGACGACATCACCTCCCCCGCCTTCCGCTCGGAAAAGATCACGCTCGGCCTGTTCGCCGCGGCGCTGGAAACACAGGTCAACAAGCTGACGATGGCCTGGGGGCCGCATTGCGACGAACTGGCCGAGCAACTGCTGAGCGGCGGCCCTGCCCCCGGATCGGACGACCGCTCTTCGCTGGGCGCCGCCATCGGATCGACCTCGCGCGACATCATGCGTCTGGGCGCGATGGACACCAAGCTGCGCGCAGCCGGTTGCGATCCGGCGCAACGGTCGAAGGACGCCGCACCCTTCCAGATAAACGAACGGATGGGCGGCGCGCCTGCCACCATGGACGCACCCGTCATGCCGGACGGACCGCCCGCTCATGATGCACCGCGCTTCGAACCGGGCAAGCCGATGCTCGATCCGACCGTGCACTGAAACGAAAACGGGGCCTCGCAGGCCCCGTTTCCTTTTATACCAGCCGGCTCTGCTTCACCGCCGCCGCGATGAAGCTGGCGAAGAGCGGATGCGGATCGAACGGCTTGGATTTCAGTTCCGGGTGGAACTGCACGCCCACGAACCAGGGATGATCGGGCCGCTCGACGATTTCGGGCAGCGTGCCGTCCGGCGACATGCCCGAGAAGATCAGCCCGCCCTTTTCCAGCGGCTCGCGATAGCTGGCATTCACTTCATAGCGATGGCGATGCCGTTCGCTGATGTCGTTGCTGCCATAGATGCCGGCGACCACGCTGTTGCCGGTCAGCTTGGCCGGGTAAGCGCCCAGACGCATGGTGCCGCCCAGATCGGTGTCGGCGGTCCGCTGTTGCAGGCCTTCCTTGCTCATCCATTCGGTGATGAGACCGACGACCGGTTCCGACGTTTCGCCAAATTCCGTGGTGGAGGCATCAACGATGCCCGCCGTGTTCCGCGCGCCTTCGATACAGGCCATCTGCATGCCAAGGCAGATGCCGAAGAAGGGCACATTGCGTTCGCGCGCGAACTTGACCGATTCGATCTTGCCTTCCGACCCGCGCACGCCAAAGCCGCCGGGGACCAGGATGCCATGCATCGGTTCCAGGCTGGCGACGATGTCGTCACCCTTCTCGAACAGTTCCGCGTCGATCCACTTGACGTTGACCTTCACCCGGTTGGCCAGGCCACCATGGTTCAGCGCCTCATAGAGCGACTTGTAGGCGTCGAGCAGGCCGACATATTTGCCGACCACGCCGATCGTGACTTCGCCTTCCGGGTTCTGGCGACGATCCATGATGTCGTCCCAGCGGTCCATCCTGGGCGCGGGTGCATCGTTGATGCCGAATGCGCGCAGCACTTCGGCGTCCAGCCCTTCGGCATGGTACTGATGCGGCACGGCATAGATGCTGCTGGCGTCGAGCGCGGGAATGACCGCTTCGGGCCGCACGTTGCAGAACAGCGCGATCTTCTTGCGCTCGCTGTCCGGCAACGGATGCTCGCAACGGCACAGCAGGATGTCGGGCTGGATACCGAGCGACGTCAGGTCGCGCACGCTGCGCTGGGTCGGCTTGGTCTTCAGTTCGCCAGCCGCCGCAATGTAGGGCACCAGCGTCACATGGACGAAGATCGACTGGCCGCGATCCAGATCATTATGCAGCTGGCGAATCGCTTCCATGAAGGGCAGCGATTCGATGTCGCCCACCGTGCCACCGATTTCGCAGAGTACGAAGTCGAGGTCTTCGGTATCGGCGGTGGCGAATGCCTTGATCTCGTCGGTGACATGCGGGATGACCTGCACCGTCGCGCCCAGATAATCGCCGCGCCGTTCGCGCTGAATAATCGTCTGATAGACGCGGCCCTGTGTCACATTGTCCGACTGGCGGGCAGAAACGCCGGTGAAGCGCTCATAATGGCCAAGGTCGAGATCGGTTTCCGCCCCGTCGTCGGTCACATAGACTTCGCCATGCTGATAGGGCGACATCGTGCCCGGATCGACGTTGAGATAGGGGTCGAACTTCCGGATTCGCACACGGAAACCTCGCGCCTGCAGCAGCGCTGCGAGCGATGCGGCCATAAGGCCCTTGCCAAGCGAGGAGACCACGCCGCCGGTGATGAAAATATACCGCGTCATGGGAAGAGAGGCTTAGCCTTTCGGAACAACAAAGGGCAAGCGCGCGAATCCACGCGCGCTTGAAAAAAGATCGAAAGATCGACGGAAAGTTTAGTTGGCGAGCGGAACCGCGCCATTGGCGGCCGAAGCCGGTGGCGTTGCGGAAGCCGCATTGCTGGCAGCGCCAGCCAACGGGTCGGCATTCGGCGCCGCCGGGGCACCCTGCGTGGCCGGAGCCTGCTTCACCAGCGAGGTGTCGATGTCGCTTGGCGCATGACGCACCGCGGCGATCACTGCCATCACGACAGACAGCAGCACGAAGATGCTGGCCAGCACCGTGGTCGAGCGGGTCAGGAAATCCGCCGCGCCGCGCGCCGACATCAGGCCCGCCGGGCTGCCGCCCACGCCCAGACCGCCGCCTTCCGACTTCTGCATCAGGATGACGGTGACCAGCAGGGCGGCGACGATCGCCTGTACGACGAGAAGGAAGGTGAACATGGCGACAAAGTGTCCGGTCAAATGGGTGCGTTGGCGCGCACATAGCGACGATGGCGCGCGGGGGCAACCGCGCCTTTGCTCCCCTCCCTCTCAGGGAGGGGTTGGGGGTGGGTCGCGAGCGCAGCGAGCGCTGAAACAGAGGCGAACTTGTAAGCGATTGCTTTCGCAATCGCACCCACCCCAACCCCTCCCTGGGAGGGAGGGGCTTTTCTATTTTAGGCCGCCGCCGCCAGCCTGCCGTCGGCCGCCTCGATGATCGGCGCGAACTTCGCCGCGGTCAGGCTTGCCCCGCCCACCAGTCCGCCGTCGACGTCAACGATGGCCATCAGGTCGGCCGCATTGTCGCCATTCATCGACCCGCCATAGAGAATGCGCATCTTTTCGGCCTCGGCCCCGATCCGGCTGCCAAGCGCTGCGCGCAAAGCCCCATGCATGGCGGCCACCGCCTCCATCGTCGGGATACGGCCGGTGCCGATCGCCCAGATCGGTTCATAGGCAATGCTGAGCCAGTCGGCCGCCGCGCCCTCGGGCAGCGAAGCCAGCAACTGCGCCGACACGACAGCCTCGGCATCGCCCGCGTCGCGCACGTCCAGGCTCTCGCCCACGCACACTATCACCTTCAGGCCCGCCGCCTTCGCCGCCAGCGCCTTGGCAGCGACATCGGCGTCGCTTTCGCCCTGGTCCTGCCGCCGTTCGCTATGGCCGACGATGGTCCAGCTCGCGCCCGCTTCCGCCAGCATCGCCGCCGACAGGCAGCCGGTGTGTGCGCCGTTGCCCTGCATGTGGCAATCCTGCGCGCCGATGAAGGCCGCACCCTTCTGCGCGTCGGCGGCAGCGATCAGCGTGGCGGGCAGGCACAGCCCGACATCCACGTCGCCATGCTCGGTCGCCAGCGCGCCGATGGCCGCCACTTCGCCAAGCTGGGCCTTCAGCCCGTTCATCTTCCAATTGCCGACAACCAGCTTGCGCCTGCTCATCCGCTTGTCCCCTGTATTTATTGCTGCACGATGCGCCTGACCGGTCCGCCGCGCCCCATTGAGGGGCTGCGTCTCCATCGGATCGTCCGGGCACAGGAAAAGGCGATGGACGGCACTCGCGCATTTGTCCAGTCCAAGCCTTGCCGCCGCGCGCATCCGCCCTTAAAGCGGGCCGCCACACAGCCGCAGTTCCGGAACCCCCATGCTTTCTGTCTTTCGCAGCTTCATCCGCTCCAAGTTCGGCGCCATCTTCGCCATCCTTTTCCTGGGGGTGATCGCCGCAGCCTTCATCATGGGCGACATTACCAGCGGCAAGTTCGGCGGGTCCATCGGCGGCGGCGGCACCGCGGCCAAGGCCGGCGGCTACAAGCTTTCCGAATCCGAATTTCAGGATCGCGTCCAGCGCGTGTTCGAAAATGCGCGCAAGTCCAATCCGGGCATGCAGATTGCGGATTTCTTCGCTCAGGGCGGCGCAACCCAGGTTTATGATCAGTTGGTCGCCTCGCTGACGTTGCGCGCCTTCGCCGACGATCAGGGCGTGCATATCTCCAAACGGCTTGTCGATGCGCAGATCGCGCAGATCCCCGCCTTCCAGGATGCAGCCGGCAATTTCAGCAACGATAATTTCCGCGCCCTGCTGGCCCGCGAACGCCTGTCCGAACAGGCGCTGCGCGACGATATCAGCCGCGAAATTCTCCAGCGCCAGTTGCTTGCCCCGGTCGGCCTTGGCGTGAAGCTCAACGACAGCCTCGTCCTGCCCTATGCCTCGCTGCTGCTGGAAGCGCGTCAGGGCACGGTTGCGGCCATCCCGGCCGTCGCCTTCCTGGACGAAAAGAACCCGACCGACGCGCAACTGGCCGATTTCTACAAGAAGAATGCCAGCCGCTACACGATCCCCGAACAGCGCCGCATCCGCTACGCGGTGATCGACGCGGAACGCTTTGCGCAGGCGGCCCAGCCGACCGACGCGGACATCAGCGCCTATTATAACCAGAACAAGGCCCTCTACGCGGCCAAGCAGAGCCGCAGCATCGAACAGCTGGTGCTGCCGACGCAGGCCGGTGCCAAGGCGATCGCCGATCAGGTGAAGGCCGGCAAGAGCCTTGCCGACGCCGCCAAAGGCGCCGGCCTCGCCGCCTCCACCGTCTCCGACCAGAGCCGCGAGGCGCTGACCACGTCGGCCGGCAAGTCCGTCGCCGACGCCGTCTTCGCCGGCAAGCAGGGCGACCTCATTGGCCCGGTCCGCGGTTCGCTCGGCTGGCTGCTGGTGCGCGTCACCGCCGTCAAGGAAACCCCGGCCCGTCCGATCACCGCCGTGCGTGAGGAAATCGTCGCTGCCCTGCGCGTGCAAAAGGAAAAGCAGCTTCTGACCGACTTCACCGGCAAGATCGAGGATGCGATCGCCGACGGCGGCACCTTCGATGAGGTGGTCAAGGATAATGGCCTGAAGCTGGAAACCAGTCCACTGGTGCTGGCCACCGGCAAGCAGGTCAAGGATTCGGCCTTCACCGCCGGCCCGGACCTTCAGCCGCTGCTCGCCCCGGTCTTCTCGATGACTGCCGACGATGACGCGCAACTGATCCCGATCGCCGCCGACAAGCGCTATGCACTCGCCGCGCCGGGCGAGATCGTCGCCGCCGCTCCGCCGCCGCTGGCCGAGGTCAAGCAGCTGGTCGTCGCTCAGTATAAGCTGAACGAAGGCAGCCAGAAGGCAAAGGCGCTGGCCGAGCAGATTCAGGCGAAGGTCGCCAAGGGCGCGAAACTGGCCGACGCCATCGCGCAGGCCGGCGTCAAGCTGCCCGCGCCGCAGATGCTGGGCGGCCGCCGCGCCGACATCATGCGCGGCGAGCAACGTCCCCCGGCAGAGGTCGCCATCCTCTTCTCGATGGCCGCCAACACCGTGAAGACCCTGCCGATCGGTCAGGATCGCGGCTATTTCGTCGTGCAGCTCAACAAGATCGAGCGCGGCGATGCCAAGGGCCAGCCGGAGCTGCTGAATCAGGTCCGCACCCAACTGTCCGAAGTGGTCGGCCAGGAATATGGCCAGCAGTTCGAACGCGCTGTCGAAAAGGAACTGAAGGTCACCCGCAACCCCAACGCCGTGGCGCAGGTGCGCAGCGCGCTGGCCGCCAACAATAGCGGCGAGCAGTAAGGTGGCAGCCATGGGGGGAGACAAGGACGGCATCGCCACGGCACGCGCCGCGCTGGCACGGGGCGAATCGGCTCTGGTGTGGAAAAGGCAGATTGCCGACACCGACACGCCGATTTCCGCCGCGCTCAAATTGTTCGAGCCGGATCGCGGCGACTATCTGCTGGAATCGGTCGAGGGCGGCGCCGTGCGCGGCCGCCACAGCCTGATCGGCCTTGCCCCCGACCTCGTCTTCCGCGCCAATGGCCAGCAGGCGGAAATCAACCGCCAATGGGCCAGCGATCGCAATGCCTTCGTGCCGCAGGACAAGGGTTCGCTCGACGCATTGCGTGATCTGGTTGCCGAATGCCGCGCCCATATGGACCCGGCCCTACCCGCCGCGCTCGCCTGCCTGGTCGGTTATTTCGGTTATGAAACGGTCGGACTGGTGGAGAAACTCCCTCGCCCGGCCGACAATCCGATCGGCGTGCCCGACATGCTGTTCGTGCGCCCGACCGTGATCCTGGTCTTCGATCGGCTGGCCGACGCCCTCTATCTGGTCGCCCCGGTCTGGAAGGGCAGCTTCACCCCAGAAGGAAATGGCGCCGATAAGGCGATAGAGGCCGCGCTGGAGCGGATCGACGCCACCGCCGCCCGCCTCGCCGCCCCCCTGCCCGCCATCCCCGCACCGGCCGACATTGCCGATGTCGATGTCACGCCGGTGCTGGAACCGGGCCGCTATGCGCAGATGGTGGACAAGGCGAAGGATTATATTGTCGCCGGCGATATCTTCCAGGTGGTGATCGCCCAGCGTTTCACCAGCCCCTTCACTCTGCCGCCTATCGCCCTCTATCGCGCGCTGCGGCGGATCAATCCGTCACCCTTCCTCTATTATCTCGACCTGCCCGGCTTCGCGCTGATCGGTTCGTCGCCGGAAATTCTCGTGCGCGCCCGCAATGGCGAGGTCACGATCCGGCCGATCGCCGGCACCCGCCCACGCGGCAAGAATGCCGTGGAGGACGCCGCCAATCGCGAAAGCCTGCTCGCCGATCCCAAGGAACGGGCGGAGCATCTGATGCTGCTGGATCTCGGCCGCAACGATGTCGGCCGCGTCGCCTCTGCCGGATCGGTCACGGTGACGGAAAGCTACAGCGTCGAATTTTACAGCCATGTCATGCACATCGTGTCGAACGTCGTCGGCCGCCTGCGCGATGACAAGGATGCGATCGACGCGCTGTTCGCCGGCTTCCCGGCCGGCACAGTGTCCGGCGCGCCCAAGGTCCGCGCCTGCGAGATCATCGCCGAACTGGAACCCGAAACGCGCGGCGCCTATGCTGGCGGCGTCGGCTATTTCGGGCCGGACGGCAATATGGACAGTTGCATCGTGCTGCGCACCGCCGTGCTGAAGGACGGCGTCATGCATGTGCAGGCGGGCGCCGGCATCGTCGCAGATTCGACCGCCGAATATGAACAGCGCGAATGTGAAGCCAAGAGCGGCGCCTTGTTAGCAGCCGCGCGCGAAGCGGTAAGCCTGGCACGGGAAGCGCAGTTCGGGCAGTAACCCACATCAAGCCCGGGGACAGAGGCAGATGGGCAAGACCGGTGGAACGGTAGCCAGTGTCGCGCTGTGGATCGTGTTTGGCGGGATCGGCGCGCATTTCTTCGGTGCTGATGGTTTCCTGCTGATATTCCTGCTCTGCGTGCTGCTTTTGGCCATCACCCTGAAATTACGCGACACGATCAGACGGCGGCATTTCAAGCAGGCACTCGCCTCCATCGAAGACAAGGATGAGCAATCCATCCGCTTTGACGGCGCGCCTGCTCAGCTAGCCGTTGCGACTAACATCGGACAGTCAAAGGGTTGGATAGCGGAAACCTTGCCGCAAGCGGACAAGCGATGCGGCAGTATCCGCTTCACAGCCAGCGAAGGGGCCGTTTCCCCACAGGCTTTCCTGCAAGCACTGATCGAAGCCGATCTTGTGCAAAAGATCGCCCCCTGATCTGTCGCGTTCACCGACACGCCCGCCACCCCATCGCGCCGCGCTCCGCCTGATCCAGATGGAAATGGTCGCGATGCGCGGCATTATAATCCGGTGACAAGACTGTCGAAAACAGCCCGCACGCCCCGTCTCGCACCGCGCGCAGAAAGGCCGCGTCCTTCCCGGTCCCGTTCCAGTCCTTAAGCACGCGCACCTGCCGCCCATCCTTCAGCACGAAGGCGGCTACGTCGATCGCATCGGCGGTCGCATGCTCACTGAAATCGCCCCGACTGCGCCCGTACATCCGACGGCAACTGTAACTGCCGAAATGGCGGATCGATCGCACCGGCTGACCATAGATGCGCTGCGCGGCCGGCTGCACCACCTGCCATTCCCATAGCTTCAGCGCAGCCACCACCGGGCAGGATGGCGCCACCGCCGCCGGCACCCACCCAATCGCCTCGCTATCAGCCCGCAGCCGCACCGCATCGGCATAACGGCACTGGTCCGCCCCGCCCGGCGCCATCGCAACATAATCCACCCCCGCCCGATCGAGCAGCGCCCGACACCCCGCCGCATCGCCGGTCAAGGCCGCCAGCTTGCGTCCGGTGAAAAGCCCAACCGGCTGGTCCAGGTCCACCGCCGTCCAGGGCAGATCCTGCGGCCACTGCCGCATCGCGCTATAAGCCACCAGCGCAAGGCAGGCAAAAGCCGCCAGCCAGAGCAGGCGGCGCAGGATCAGATGCAATCGTCGCACAGATCACGCACGCCGGACCTGACGCATGGGTTCCGCCGTAACCGGATACCCCAGATGATCGGGGATGCAGAGATGCAGTTCGCCATCCCGCTCCTCCCGCCATGGCCGCACCTTCTCGACCGGATAGGCCTGCGCGTCGGCAACCAGCGCGGCATGGTCGCCATGGCGCGCCAGCCTTTCCAGATTGCGCCGCGTCGGGAAGACCAGTTGCGCCTCGCCCGCCGCCGCCTTCGCCAGCGTATCGGCCGCGCTGCTCCAGCACAGGCGTACATTTTCGGTCGTGTCGACGCTGGCCACCTGCCCCTGGGGCGCGCGGGCGATATAGAAGCGCGTGTCGAACACTCGCCGCGCCTGCTCGAATGGCGCGGGATGCCAGCGCGCAAAGGGCGTCAGCGCATCCAATGCAACGCCCAGCCCCAGTCGCCCCAGCATCTCGCCCAGCGTGCGCCCGTCATGCAGACCGTCGCGCAGCCGCAGGACCGCCGCCGCATCCACCGCGCCGACCAGACCGATCCCCAGCCCCGCTTCCTCGATCGTCTCGCGAATGGCGGCGATCCGCGCCGCCGCCTCATCGGGCGCCAGCCCATGATTGATCCGCGCCGCCAGCGCATGATCCGCCTCATCCACCGCGCCGCCGGGAAAGACCAGCGCACCGGCGGCAAAGGCCATGCTCGATGCCCGCTCCACCATCAGCAACTCGGGCGGTCGACCCGGCCGGTCCCGCACGATCACCACGGTGGCGGCCGGACGGCCCGCATCATTTTCATCTGTCATGAATACCGCTCTAGGCGCTTCGGGCGCTGGCGGTAAAGTCCTTCGAGACAACCCCGTGTGAGGGGTTGGTGGAGCCTAGCGGGATCGAACCGCTGACCTCGTCATTGCGAACGACGCGCTCTCCCAGCTGAGCTAAGGCCCCCGAAGGAGCGCTGCCTATAGGATAGGGTTTTGACCCATGCAACAGCATTTTGCGCAAAAATCGCCGCCATCGGCTGATCTGGATCAAGTCCGTGGAAAAGCGCGGGATTCCGGACACGACAGAGCGCCCGTTCGGCGGGATGTTACCCCTGCGTAACGCCCGGAACGATGGCCCCGTCCGGTCATTGATGCCCCGTCGACGCCATGCAAGGCGTCACCCAAAGAAGGAGAAGGACGATGGGTTATCAAGGCGGACGCCGCTATGGCGGCGATGACCGTTATGGCAATTGGGACCGTGGCGATCGCTATCGCGCCCAGCGCGATTATGGGCGCGGCGACCAGGGCTATCGCTATGGCACGCGCGGCCAGTTCGGCGGCCCCGACCTGCGCCGTCCCCCGGCCGACTATGATTATGAGGATCGCGGTTTCTTCGATCGCGCCGGTGACGAGATTCGCAGCTGGTTCGGCGATGAGGAGGCGGAACGCCGCCGCGAATATGACGAATATTATAACCGCCCCTATGGCGACCCGCGCGACCAGTCGAGCCGCCTTGGCTATGCCAGCGCCGCACGCAGCGATTACCTCCCCAATCGCGGCTATACCCCTTATACCGGTGAGCGTAGCGGCTATGCCAGCGAGGATCATCGCGTCCGCGCCTTCGGCCCACAACAGGACTATGGCGCCCATCATGACAGCAATTATCACAGCTGGCGCCAGCAGCGGATCGACGAGCTTGACCGCGACTATGCGGAATATCAGCGCGAAAATCGCGATCGCTTCAACAGCGAGTTCGGCACCTGGCGCACCCGTCGCGGCGAACAGCGTCAGGCGATCGGGCAGGTGCAGGAACATCAGGAAGTGGTCGGCAGCGACGGCGAGCATGTCGGCACTGTCGACAAGCTACGCGGCGACCGCATCATCCTGACGAAAAGCGACAGCGATGCCGGCGGCGTCCACCATTCGATCCCGTCGAACTGGATCAAGTCAGTCGACGCGACGAAGGTGACACTGGAAAAGACCGCCGAGCAGGCGCAAGACGCCTGGCGCATCGAACGGGAGCAGAATGCCCTGTTCGGCGATCGGGACAAGGATCGTGGCGATCGCGGCAGCTGGACCGGCGAAGGCTACGCCAGCAGCACAAGCTATAGCGGTACGCGCTATCGCTGAACGTCGACACTATGATAATCTGACAGGAAAGAGGCCCGGTGACATACACCGGGCCTTTTCTCTATCCGCTCGCTATTCGCACGGGGTCGCGCCCGCCATGGACGCTCGGCCGGTAAAATGGCAAAGCAGCCCCCTCTCCCGCCTGAGGCGCCCGATGCCGACCATCATCCTTCTGATCCTGTCCAACATCTTCATGACGATTGCCTGGTACTGGCACCTGAAGGGCGGCATGGACAAGCCGATCCTGCTCGTCATCCTCATCAGCTGGGGCATCGCGCTGATCGAATATTGTCTGGCCGTGCCCGCCAACCGCATCGGCTACGCCCATGGCTGGAATGCGGGCCAGCTCAAGGTCGCGCAGGAAGCGATCGCGCTCATCATCTTCGGCGGCTTCATGGTTACGGTGCTGGGCGAACCGCTGCACTGGCGTCACCTCGCCGCCTTCGCCTGCATCATGGGCGCCGTAGGATTCTTATTCGTCGGCAAGTAAATATCGCCATCGCAAAGACGAATCTTAAAAACGACTCCACACTGGAAAGTTCATTCCCAATAGGCCATGCTCTCTTCATCCTCGATTGGAGAGCGATCCGTCATGGCAACATTCACGTCCAGCCCGAATGTCGATGACAATTTCGTCGGGACAGACGCCGCAGCCGATATATTTCTGTTTCATGTCGGACATCTCAATGCACGTGACAGGATCGTCGGCGGCAATGGCCCGGCACAGGATCGGCTGGTCTTTTCCGATGCCGGCCAGATTTACGCGCAGCTGCTGACCGGCGTCACCGGTATCGAGCGGATCGAACTGGCCAATGGCACCAATCGTCTGTACCTGACCGACCCGCTGGTCGGCACGGCGCACGACCGCAGCGTCACCGTCATCGGCAATAATGGCGACGATGTCGTCAACGGCTGGTTCCTCTCCGCCGCGAACCGCGTCGATATCCATGCCGGCCTTGGCAATGACACGCTGGTCGGCGGCGCCGGGGACGATATCTTCCGCTTCGCCGCTTCCGGTCTCAACCAATATGACAGCGTCTCGGGCCGTAGCGGCTTCGACCGGCTGGTCTTCACCACTGCCGGGCAGATCTATGGCCAGTTCCTTGCCGGCGTCACCGGCATAGAACAGATCGAACTCGCCAATGGCACCAATCGTCTCACCCTTACCGAGCAGATGGGCGGTACGGCCGAAGGCCGCACCGTCAAGATCATCGGCGGCAGCGGCGATGACAATATCGGCGCCTTCGCCTTCTCCGCCTCCGATCATATCGACATCGCATCCGGCAGTGGCAATGACAGCCTGCTGGGCGGCGCAGGCGACGATATCTTCCGCTTCGCCGCGTCGCAGCTCAACCAGAATGACAGCGTCTCGGGCCGTGGCGGATATGACCGGCTGGTCTTCACCACGGCGGGCCAGATCTACGGCCAGTTCCTTGCCGGCGTCACCGGCATCGAACAGATCGAACTCGCCAATGGCACCAACCGCCTGTACCTGACCGACACGCTGGTCGGCACGGCGCACGACCGCAGCGTCACCGTCATCGGCAATAATGGCGACGATGTCGTCAACGGCTGGTTCCTCTCCGCCGCGAACCGCATCGATATCCATGCCGGCCTTGGCAATGACACGCTGGTCGGCGGCGCGGGCGACGATATCTTCCGCTTCGCCGCGTCACAGCTCAACCAGAATGACAGCGTCTCGGGCCGTGGCGGATATGACCGGCTAGTCTTCACCACCGCCGGTCAGATTTACAGCGAATTCCTTGCCGGCGTCACCGGTATCGAGCGGATCGAACTGGCCAATGGCACCAATCGTCTGTACCTGACCGACCCGCTGGTCGGCACGGCGCACGACCGCAGCGTCACCGTCATCGGCAATAATGGCGACGATGTCGTCAACGGCTGGTTCCTCTCCGCCGCGAACCGCATCGATATCCATGCCGGCCTGGGCAATGACACGCTGGTCGGCGGCGCGGGCGACGATATCTTCCGCTTCGCCGCCTCCGGTTTCAACCAATATGACAGCGTCTCGGGCCGTGGCGGATATGACCGACTGGTCTTCACCACCGCTGGCACGATCAGCCTGACGAACTGGTCATCGATCAGCTCAATCGAGGAAATCGCCTTTGCCGCCGGAACGAACAGCATCACCCTGGCCGGCCGCCAGATCATGGACGATGACTGGTACGGCCAGTTCCGGCTAACCCTGAATGACGGCGATGACAGCCTGGACGCATCGGCGTTCGGCAGAGCCATTCGTGTGCAGGCAGGGTCGGGCGACGACCGGCTGATCGGCAGCGACTATGACGACAGCTTCCTGTTTCGGATGGAAGATTTCAATGCCGCCGACCTGGTCTATGGTGGCCCCAGCAATTGGGAAATCAACACGTTGGAATTCACCACTGCCGGTCATCTGACCGACGCACAGTGGAATGAAGCCAATAAGGTACAATATATACGGCTTGCGAACGGCGACAATGTGGTCGAACTGACGTCACGCATGGCGGCGAATGCCTACGACGCCATCACCATCTTCGACGGTGATGGCAATGACAGCATCAGCGTCAATTCCGGCCGGGTGATCGCCCATATCGGCGGCGGCAACGATATATTGCTCGGCGGCGGAGGCAGCGATCAGTTCCTGTTCGAAGCTGACACGCTGGACGGACAGGACCGGGTCGATGGCGGGGGCGGTGATGACGTTATCACCTTCCTGCAAAGCGTGGACCTTGCAAATGCCGACTTGGCCGGCGTGAGCAGCGTCGAATCGCTTGAATTTCTGCGTGGAAACAGCAGCGTTAGCATCAGCAACGCCTTCATGGGGGCGACGGACGATGGTCATATCCTTCTTGAATTCCTCTATGGCGGACGGGTCGACGCCTCGTCCCTGACCGCCAATCACAGCATCAGCGTGGACAGCTATTATGGCCCTGTCCATCTTATCGGCGGCGCTGGCGCGGATCGGTTCAATTTTGTGGAGGATGGCGAAACCTATGAACCCCGGTCCTTCATCAGCGGCAACATCGTCGTGGGTGGCGACGGTCCATTGGTAGACACTTTACTGCTCAACTACGGCACCCATTACGACGCCGCCATGCTCTCAGGTGTTTCGGGCATCGAACGGATGGAGTTGCACGCCTACAGCTATTATTATTTTGGCGACTGGTATGATCCTTGGGAAATATTCATCGAGGAACCCGATTATCAGGTCGAAATTACAGACGCGCTGGTAGCGAGCGCCTATGGTCGCCATCTTCAGATCGTCGCGGACTGGGGCAATGACGTGATCGACGCCGGCAGCCTGTCGGCCGGCAACAGTATCGACGTGGACGGCGGCGGCGGTGACGACCATTTGTCGGGCGGCGCAGGCAACGATATCCTGACTGGTGGCAGTGGCGCCGACATTTTCGCATGGTCTGTTCGCGATAGCGGCACGGATATGATTACGGACTTCACGCCGGGACAGGACAAGCTGCAATTCGCGCTCGACGGGTTCGACATCAACGGCGCCGCCTTCGACCGGCTGGTCCAGCAAAGCGGTTCCGGCCTGACCGACATCAATGACGCAGACCTGTTCCTGTTTGCCGGCATCGTCACGGACCCCGCCGACCTGCGCGTCCAACTGACCGCCACGACGACCGGCGCGGATGTCGGCGAAGGCCTTTTCATCGCTGCCCGGACAAGCGACGGCCATACCCATATCTTCTATACCGGGGACGCCAGCGGCACGATCGACGGCCGCATCACCGACATGGCGGATCTGGGCACCATGATCGCGCCCGCATCGCTCAGCTTGGGCGACTTCGTGCTGATTTAGCGCGCGACAGCTACACCACAGGGCGCATATGCTCCGGTAGCATGTCGTCGCTCGGCCCCTGACAGGCGAAGCGCGGGCTGGCGCTATAGGTGCTGAACTGCTCCAGCGGCAATGCCGTGCCGCAAAAGGCGCATTCGGCGACCATCCGCCCGACGATCCATTGCTGCCGGGTACAGGACGGACAATGGTTGGCGGCGCCGGCATGATAAAGCGGGCTGACCCCCGGTGCGAAGGGCGGCTGCGCCGTGCGGGAAACGGTCTGCATGGGCCTTGTCCTCATATTGCCTGTAAAAACAACGCATGAGGCGCAAAAGGTTTCATCCCCGAACCAAATCGCCCCATCGACCGCCGGCGGAACTTTCCCCGCGCCGAAACGCTGCCCCTCCTGCAACAACGGAGAGCATCTATGAAGAATCTGGTAGGTACCGTCGTCGGCGCAGCCATTGATCGCCGGGACGGCGACAGCGGCGTCAAGGGCGCGATCCTGGGCTATGTGGCATCCGGCACGATCAAGACGATCGCCAAGCTCGGCACGCTGGCAGCCGTCGGCTATGGCGTCTTCAGCCTCGCGCGCAGCCGCGCCCGCGGTTAAACTGCGATGGGGTGAAGGCGCCCTACCCCGTCATTGCGAGCGTAGCGAAGCAATCCAGTGTCACGCCCGTGGATTGCTTCGCTACGCTCGCAATGATGATTCAGCTATAGATCGTCTCGCTCTAAACCGACCGGTCGGGCAGGAGCAGGCTACTGTCGCCATAGCTGTAGAAACGATATCCCGTTTCGATCGCATGGCCATAGACAGCCTGCATCCGCTCCGTGCCCATCAGGGCGCTGACCAGCATGAAAAGCGTGGACTTGGGCAGGTGGAAATTGGTCATCAGCCCGTCCACCGCCTTGAAGCGATAGCCCGGCGTGATGAAGATGCGGGTTTCATCGGCGAAGGGGCGGATGACGCCATCCTCTCCCACCGCACTTTCCAACAGGCGCAATGACGTGGTGCCCACCGCGATCAGCCGCCCGCCCGCTGCCCGCGCGGCGTTCAGCCGGTCGGCCGTGGCCGCGTCGATCCGCCCCCATTCGGCATGCATGCGATGGTCGTCGGTATCGTCCGCCTTGACCGGCAGGAACGTGCCCGCCCCGACATGCAGCGTCAGCGTCTCGGTCGCGATCCCGGCATCGGCGATCGCCGCCATCAGTTCCGGCGTGAAATGCAGCGCAGCGGTCGGCGCGGCGACCGCCCCATCCTCCCGCGCGAACATCGTCTGATAATCGCTGCGGTCGCGCTCGTCGGTCGGGCGCTTGCTGGCGATATAGGGTGGCAGCGGCATCCGACCCGCCCGCTCCAGCAGCACCTCGACCGGCTCGTCGCCTTCGAAGTCCAGCGTCACGCCGCCATCATCATCACGCGGCCCGGCAATCGCCGTCACGCCCGCGCCGAAATCGATCCGGTCGCCCACCTTCACCCGCTTGGCATTGCGCAGGAACGCCTGCCACTGCCGCAAGCCCTGCCGCTTGTGCAGCGTCGCACCGATCCGCGCCTCGCCGCGCATGCCCTCCAGCTGGGCGGGAATGACCCTGGTATCGTTGAACACCAGCACGTCGCCCGCGCGCAGCATCGACGGCAAATCGCGCACGATCCGGTCCTGCATCGCGCCATCGCCCGGCACCAGCAGCATCCGTGCACTGTCGCGCGGCGATGCAGGGCGCAGCGCGATATTCTCCGCCGGCAGGTCGAAATCGAAAAGGTCTACGCGCATGGCTGGAAACGCTTCATCCAAACAGCTTGGCCCCGCTCACCTCCAAGGAAGCGACCGGGGCCTTGAAACTACAGCAACAGCCGAACCGGCTTATTTCTTCTTCGGCGCGACCTTCTTGGGCGCAGGCGTGTCGATGATCGACACCGGCGGTGCCGGCGGCGGCGCAGCCGTGACCGGCGGCTTGCCGTCGCTCTCGATCGAGGCCTGGAGGATCACGGTCGGGTCGGCCGGCGGCTCGCCCTCATGGATCGCGTCGACATATTGCATGCCCTCGATCACGCGGCCGAAGACGGTATATTTCTTGTCGAGTTGCATGCGCGGCAGAAGCACGATGAAGAACTGGCTGTTGGCGCTATCCTCGCTCTGCGCGCGCGCCATCGACAACGTCCCGCGCAGATGCGGCATCGGATTGAACTCGGCCTTCAGGTCGGGCAGCTGCGAACCGCCGGTACCGTCACCCTTGGGATCGCCGCCCTGCGCCATGAAGCCGGGGATCACGCGGTGAAATTTCAGGCCATTGTAAAAGCCCTGCCGCGTCAGTTCCTTGATCCGCTCGACATGGTTCGGCGCGATATCGGGGCGCAACTGGATGCGCACGCGGCCACCGCTCGACAGATCCAGATCCCAGATATTCTGCGGATCGGCGGGGATCGTGGCCGGCGGCAGCTTGGGCGTCAGGTCATTGCCCAGCGACTTGGCATTGTCCTGCGCGCGCACCGCGGCCTCGGCCTTCTTCATTTCCTCGGCATTGCCGCCCCCGCCACCCTGGGCCAGAGCCACGCCGGACGCGGTAAGGGCGAAACTGATCGCCAGAGTCTTGAGCGCGCTAGTCAAACGCATGGAGCAGCAGTTCCTTGATCTCGTAAAAGCCATGGGGCCAAGCCGCCCTGATAGCGCCCTGATCGCGATTGGCAACTGAACGACGGCTGAAACGATCGAGTCCTTTGCAAAATGCGCGGTAGAGCGCATTTTTGAGGCCGCACCAGCCGGCTCCCCCACCGGCCTCCCACAGTGTATCCTGATTGGGAGGCCGGGTGGGGGAGCGGGCTGGTGCAGTTCTCCAACTAAAGACTCACCGTTCCTTTTCGCCCGATCTTTTCCACCCGCGCCACCACTTCGTCGCGCACCACCGGGCTGACGAATTTGTGGATCGGCCCGCCATACAGCGCGATTTCCTTGACCAGCCGCGACGCGATCGGCTGCAACGACACGTCCGCCATCAGGAAAACCGTCTCGATCCGGCCGTTGATCTGCTGGTTCATGCCCGCCATCTGATATTCATATTCGAAGTCTGCGACCGCGCGCAGCCCCCGGATGATGACGCTCGCGCCCTGCGATTCGGCAAAGTCCATCAGCAGCGAATTGAATCCGGTGACCACGATCTCCGTGTCGATGCCGGCACATTCGCGCCGCACCATCTCCAGCCGCTCCTCGTCGGAAAACATGGGCGACTTGCTGATATTGGTGGTCACGCCGATCACCAGCTTGTCGACCAGCTTCGCGCCGCGCCGGATGATGTCCATATGGCCCAGCGTGATGGGATCGAAAGTGCCGGGATAGACGCCGATACGCTGCTTGCTCATGATATTAGCGGTCCCTCTCCACGATATAGTCGGCAATGGCACGCAGCAGGTCGGCCTCCGGGCCATATCCGTGCAGATGCGCCTTGGCCTGCGCGATCAGCATATGCGCCTGTTCGCGCGCGCGCTCCACGCCCAGCAGGGACAGGAATGTTTCCTTGCCCGCCGCCGCATCCTTGCCCAGCGCCTTGCCCGCCAGCGCCGCGTCACCCTCGACATCCAGCAGGTCGTCGGCAATCTGGAAAGCCAGGCCGATGTCGCGGGCATAGCCGTGCAGGCCCGTGCGCGCCTCATGCGGCAGGCGCGCCATGATCGCGGCGGCCTCCACGCAGAAGGCGATCAGCGCCCCGGTCTTCAAATTTTGCAGCCGCGTCACGGTGGCGAGGTCGAAGCGGGTCTTTTCCGCCTCCAGATCCATCATCTGCCCGCCTGCCATGCCCGCCGGCCCGCTCGCCAGCGCCAGCGCCTTGACCAGCTCGATCCGCACGAACGGATCGGGATGCGTCTCCTCATCGGCCAGTATCTCGAACGCCAGGTCGTGCAGGCAATCGCCCGCCAGGATCGCGGTCGCCTCGTCAAACGCCTTGTGCACGGTCGGCTTGCCGCGGCGCATGTCGTCATCGTCCATCGCCGGCAGGTCGTCGTGGATCAGCGAATAGACATGGATGCACTCGACCGCGAGGCCGACCCGCAGCGCCGAATCGCCCGAAATGTTGAACAGGTCGCTGGTCGCCTGCACCAGTAGCGGGCGCAGCCGCTTGCCGCCGCCGATCGCCGCATGCCGCATCGCGTCATACAGGCGGACCCGCGCATCCTGCGGCACCGGCAGCAACCGGTCGAAGGCTGCGTCGATCGCGCGCGCCACTTCGGTCGCACGCGCAGTCACCAGCGCTGTTGCGGAAGCCCCCTCTACGCCCCCGGTCATGCGGATCAGTCCGCGCCGAAGGACTGGGTGCCGGTCACCGCGCCATTGGCGTCGACCGTCAGCTTGGCGATGCGCGCCTCGGCCGCCTGCAACCGCTCGGTGCAGCGCTTGCGCAGTGCCTCGCCCTTCGCATAGAGCGAAATCGACTCGTCCAGCGGCACGTCGCCGCTTTCCAGCCGGCGAACGATCGTTTCGAGCGCGCGCAGCGCGTCCTCGAACGACAGGGTATCGGTGTCGGGGGTGGAAATTTCCTCAGCCATGCCCTTGCATTGGCCGCCGCCACGGCCCCGGTCAAGCCCGCCCCGCCAATAAGCCCCTCCGCAATCGCTGTCATCAAATGGTCATGACGTCATTTCAGGGGACATAGCGGGAACCGCGTAGTTTTGCGTTGACGCACCATGTTGCGCATGCACATAAAAGGATCGCTATGAAACAGTATCTCCCCCTCATCGCCGTCGCCAGCGTTGCTTTGCTGTCGGCCTGCAACAAGAATGACGAACCCGAAGTCGTGGGCGGCCCTGCCGACCCGATGGCGGCTCAGCTTGCCAATGCCGCGCCGGTCGAACTGCCGCCGTCGGTCAAGGCCAACAAGCAGTTTCGTTGCAAGGACAACAGCCTGATCTTCGTCGATTATATGAGCGACGACAAGACCGCCCTGCTGCGCACCGAAAAGACCGGCAACGCCACCACGCTGAAGGCGGCCGAAGCCGGCCAGCCCTTCACCGCCGAAGGCGGCTTCGAGGTCAAGGGTTCGGGCAATGACGTGACCATCACCGTGCCGGGCAAGGGCGCCCAGGCCTGCCACGTCTGAGTCGCACGACTTTTTCCTGATTTTCAGGCCGGGCCTTTCCCTAAAGGTCCGGCCTTTTTATTGGCCCCCGCAAGGCGGCCGTCATTGCGAGCGCAGCGAAGCAATCCATCGCGCCACATGGATTGCTTCGCTGCGCTCACAATGACGAATATGGCTATTTCACGGCGCTTCAACTCTCACTCGCTGTTGAGCATCGCCAGCGCCGCGCGGTCGGCATAGGCGTTGGCCAGTCGCCGGTGCGCCATCCTGGCACGTTCCGATGTGGACGCCTGCTCCATCAGACGCTGCTTTTTGCAACGGCTGGAAAAATAGAAGAAGTCACTCCTCTTCATGGAAAACCTCTCTGTGGCCTCAATCTCCGTCGAATCGCCACCCCGCTCCACCCATGACCTTTGGGGAAGGTGATTAACGAAAGGTTGCCGCCGGGATGAACCGAGGATGCCGCGGGGCAGGCGCCGCCATCGCTCCATTCGCCACGCCCGCCATTGCTCTTATCCCACGCCCCCGCTAAAGGCGCGCACATGTCCAGCACCGCACCCCACATCACCCCGGAAGTCGTCGCCGAACATGGCCTCAGCCCGGAAGAATATGACCGCGTCCTGAAGGCGATCGGCCGTGAGCCGAACCTGACCGAACTGGGCATCTTCTCGGTCATGTGGTCGGAGCATTGCTCGTACAAATCCTCCAAGATCCACCTGATGAAGCTGCCGACCAAAGGCCCGCAGGTGATTTGCGGTCCCGGCGAAAATGCCGGCGTGGTCGATATCGGCGACGGGCAGGCCGCCATCTTCAAGATGGAAAGCCACAACCACCCGTCCTACATCGAACCCTATCAGGGCGCGGCGACGGGCGTTGGCGGCATCCTGCGCGACGTGTTCACCATGGGCGCGCGTCCGGTGGCCAACATGAACGCACTGCGCTTCGGCCGCCCCGATCACCCCAAGATGAAGCATCTCATCAGCGGCGTGGTGCATGGCATTGGCGGCTATGGCAATTGCGTGGGCGTGCCGACCGTGGGCGGCGAAGTGAATTTCCACCCCGCCTATGACGGCAACATCCTGGTCAACGCGATGACCGTGGGCGTCGCCGACACCGACAAGATATTCTATTCGGCCGCCAGCGGCGTCGGCAACCCGATCGTCTATGTGGGGTCGAAGACCGGCCGTGACGGCATCCATGGCGCGACCATGGCCAGCGCCGATTTCGGCGACGATGCCGACGCCAAGCGCCCGACCGTTCAGGTCGGCGATCCCTTCACCGAAAAGCTGCTGATCGAAGCCTGCCTGGAACTGATGGCGTCGGACGCGATCGTCGCCATTCAGGATATGGGCGCTGCCGGCCTCACCTCCTCCAGCGTCGAAATGGCGTCGAAGGGCGGCGTGGGCCTCCACCTCAAGATGGATGACGTGCCGCAGCGCGAAACCGGCATGACCACCTATGAAATGATGCTGTCGGAAAGCCAGGAGCGGATGCTCATGGTGCTGAAGCCCGGCCGCGAGGCTTTTGCCGAAGCGATCTTCAAAAAGTGGGAACTGGACTTCGCCGTCATCGGTCATGTCACCGACACCGGCCGCATGGTGCTGGAGCATAAGGGCGAGATCGTCTGCGACATCCCGCTCGCCCCTTTGGCCGACGACGCGCCGCTCTACGACCGCCCCTCCATGCCGAAGGAAGACTATAAGCTCTGGTCGAAGGTCGAAGCGCTAGGCGAGATCGCCGAAAGCGCCGATATTGGCGCGGACCTCGTCACCCTGATGGGCAGCCCCGACATCGCCAGCCGTCGCTGGATCTGGGAGCAGTATGACCACATGGTCGGCGCAGACACGGTACAGCGTCCCGGCGGCGACGCCGCTGTCGTGCGCGTCCATGGCGCGCAAAAGGGCATTGCGATCAGCACCGACTGCACCCCGCGCTATTGCTATGCCGACCCCTATGAAGGCGGCAAGCAGGCGATCGCCGAATGCTATCGCAACCTCAGCGCCGTGGGTTCCACCCCGCTCGCCGTCACCAACTGCCTCAACTTCGCCAACCCGCAGCGCCCGGAAATCATGGCGCAGCTCACGGGTTGCCTTGAAGGCATGGGCGACGCCTGCCGCGCGCTCGACTTCCCGATCGTGTCGGGCAACGTCTCGCTCTACAATGAATCGAAGGCGACCGGCGGCGGCTCGGCGATCCTGCCGACCCCGGCGATCGGCGGCATCGGCCTGCTCAAGGATGTGGATGTCATGGCGACGGTCGCGTTCAAGGCGGAGGGCGATGCCATCTGGCTGATCGGCGGAGAGGGTTCCCACCTCGGCCAGACCATCTGGCTGCGCGAAATCGCCGGCCGTGAAGCGGGCGAAGCGCCCAAGGTCGATCTGACCGCCGAACGCGCCAATGCCGACCTCGTCCGCGCCCTGATCGCGGATGGCAAGGCAACTGCCGTGCATGATATCGCCGATGGCGGCCTGATCGTCACGATCGCGGAAATGGCGCTGGCCGGCAAGATCGGCGCCACGCTGGACGTTGCCCTGACCACCGCCTCGGCCTTTGGCGAAGATCAGGGCCGTTATGTCGTCACCACGGCGGCGGGCGTGGACGTCCCCGGCGCGGTCAGGATCGGCACCGTCGGCGGCACCAGCGTTGCGGGCGTCGCCCTCGACACGCTGCGCACCGCCCATGAAGGCTTCTTCCCCGCCCTGATGGACAGTGAACTCTAAAGGATCAGGAGCGGGACACCCTCCCGCTCCCGCCTATCCCCGGCGGTAGATATATTCCGCGTCCGTCCAGTCGCCGACGGGAAAGCCATATTCGCCGACCTTCTCGAACCCGCGCCTGGCATAGACCGCCTGTGCGCGCGCATTGCCCGACCAGACGCCCAGCCATACCGGCCCCGGCATAAACTCTGCCAGCCAGCCCAGCGCCTCATCCATCAGCGCCCGCCCGATACCCTGCCCCTGCGCCGCGTTGAGCGCATAAAGCTGGTACAACTCCCCCTGATCCGCCCTGGCCTCGGGATGCGGCAATTTGCACGGGCCGACATGGGCATAGGCCAGCAATCGCCCCTCGCCATCCTGCGCCACCCAGGTCGCATGGGCCGGATCAGCCAGTTCCGCCGCCACCTTTGCCGGGCCATAGCTGTCCGCTTCGAACCGGGCGAGGTCAGCGGGTGGATAGGGAATGGCAAAGCCGTCGAGGAACGTCTCGCGAAAGGCCGCCAGCTTGAGCGCCGACAGAGCGGCCAGATCGGACGATAGCGCAGGGCGGATGATCGAAGTCATAGCCCGGCCATGCCATGCCATCATGATGAGTACCAGCCTGTCCTATCCTGCGGTCTCGCGCTATACTGGCGCGCCCTCTTTCCGATAGGATCAGCCCGACGCAATAAAATGTGCGATTCTACGGGAAATATGCGAAGTTAGAGCATCGTGCGGAAAAGTGGGAACCGGTTTTCCGCTTAAAACGATGCGACGACAAAAACTTAGAGCATGCGATCCGCGTCGAATCTAACGCCGCATGCTCTAAACGGAGACGGCGTCCTTCAGCGCTGGCCGGGTCACCCGCGCAAACAGCACCTGATAGCCATCCTTGCCACCGTCCGTCTCGAACGCGGCCATCACCCGTCGCAGTTCGGATGGCGCGAGCGGCTTGCGACCCTCGCTCGGCACGACCGCGCCAATACCCTTCAAATGCGCAATCAGCCCGCGCGCACCGTTACAGGTCAGCGGATAATCCTCGTCGAAGGCAAAGGCGTCCGCATGGCCCGCCAGCATGGCCCGCAGCGCATCCAGCGTGGGATAGTCGGGCACCCCGCTCGTCAGCCCGCAAGCCGCATGGGCGGCACGCCAGCGCGCAAAGCTGCCCTGCCCCATGGTGGAAAAGATCAGGCTCCCGCCCGGCCGCAGCAGCCGTGCCAGCCGCGCAATGCCACCTTCCAGATCGTCGAACCATTGAAACGCCAGACTGGACAGGATCAGGTCGAACCATGGCCCGTCGAACAGGGGCGCTTCCCCGTCCATGGTCATGAACCGGCCCGCTACCCGGCCATTTGCCGCCGCCTGCTCCAGCATGCCGGGCGAAATATCGGTCGCGGTCAATTCCGCCCCCGGCCAGCGCGCCTGAATGTCCCGCGTCAGGAAGCCGGTGCCGCAGCCAATCTCCAATATCCGCGCCACGCCATCGGGCCGCTGCCGCTGCGCCAGATCCGCCACCAGCGTCGCCGCCAGCCGCTGCGGCCCGGCATAGGCATCATAATGCGCCGCCGCCGCGCCGAATGCGTCGCTTATCCGTTGCTTGCGGGCCTCGTTCATGGCTAGGCGCATGGCAGAGCTTTGCCTATTTGACCAGTATCAGCAGGATCATCCGCTTCATGACCGCCTCATCCCGTATTCCCGCCATGGACATACTGCGCGGCTGCGCGGTGCTGGGCATATTGTGGATGAACATCACGGCCTTCGCCTTGCCGCAAAATGCCTATTTCAACCCGGCGGTGGCGGGCGCGCCCTCGGCCGCGGACATCGCCGCATGGGCGGTCAGCCTGATCTTCATCGACGGCAAGATGCGCGGCCTCTTCGCCCTGCTGTTCGGCGCGTCCATGCTACTGCTGATCGACCGGGAGGAAATGGCCGGGCGCGACGGCCGGCGGGCGCAGATGATCCGCGCCGGCTGGCTGTTCGTCCTTGGCTGCACCCACTTCTTCCTGCTCTGGTGGGGCGATATCCTGCGCGTCTATGCACTGGTCAGCCTGTTCGCGCTGCTGTTCGTCCATCTCGAACCCTTTGCGCTGGTCAAGCGCGCGATGCTCTTCTTCCTCTTCCAGTTCCTGCTGGTCGCCACCTTCATCGCCAGCCTCTATCTCTGGGGCCATGCCGCCGCCGCGCCGGGCGCGACCGGCGCCATGCGCGAAGGCTATGCCGTCTTCATGGCCGCCCTGTCCGATCCCGCCAGCCCCTCGACCCAGGCGGACATCCTCATTTATCGCGGCAGCTTTGCCGGCATCCTCCAGCATAAACTGACCGGCCTGCCCGGCGACTGGCTCTGGGGCTTCCTCTTCACCGCCTTTGAAACCACCGGCTTCATGCTGCTGGGCATGGCGATGCTGAAAGGCGGCTTCCTCACCGGCACCTGGGATGCGGAGCAATATCGCCGCACCGCGCGCCATTGCTTCCTGATCGGCGTGCCGCCGATGGCCGCGCTGGCGCTGTGGGTGGTGCTTAGCGGCTTTGCCCCGCTCCCCACCTATGGCACCGCCCTCGCCTGGTCGCTGCCCTTCCGCATTCCGCTGACCGTGGGCTGGGCCGCGCTCATCCTCTGGCTCGCCGCCCGCCATCGCGGCCACCCGCTGATCGATCGCCTCGCCGCAGCCGGCCGGCTCACGCTCAGCAACTATCTCGCCACCAGCCTTGTCATGACCGCGCTTTTCTACGGCTGGGGCCTTGGCCTCTACGCCAGCATACCGCCGGCCGTCCTGCCGCTCTTCGTCCTCGCGGGCTGGATCGCGATGCTGGCCTGGTCGAAACCCTATGCGACCCGATTCGCGCTGGGTCCGGCCGAATGGCTGTGGCGCAGCCTCGTCCGCGGCCGACCGCAAAAGATTCGCAAAAGCGACTGAATACTATTGCGACCCATTATCAGACACGCTATCTGCGGATTCGTCAGGAGAGTGTCTTCGATGGTCGTCTGCGTTTGTAATGCCATTCGTGAAAAGGATGTACGGGAAGCCGCGCGCAACGGGGCGGATACGCCGTGCAGCGCCTATGCCCAATTTGGCCGTCGCCCCAAATGCGGCCAGTGCGTGTCCTTCGCCCGCACCATCATCGCAGCGGAACGCGCTTCTGCCTGACCTGCCGACTGACAGGACTGCGAAGCAGCCGCATCAGCCAGTCGCGACCATCACGCAATAGCGTGGTAAAAAAGCCCAGATTTCCTAGGGTTTTCACCTTAACAGACAGGTGAAATACGCCTATAAGTCCGGCATTCCCTTTAACTGCCGGAGTGAAGCGCCATGAAAGGCGACGCGAAAGTCATCGATTATCTGAACGAGGTCCTCAAGAATGAGCTGACCGCGATCAACCAGTACTTCCTGCATTATCGCGTCCTCAATCATTGGGGCATCGAGAAGCTGGCCAAGTTCGAATATGAAGAATCCATCGACGAGATGAAGCATGCGGACAAGGTGGCGGAGCGCATCCTCTTCCTCGACGGCCTGCCCAATTTCCAGCTGCTCGGCCGCCTGAAGATCGGCGAGACGGTAGAGGAAATCCTCAAGGCCGACCTTGAACTGGAATATGAGGCGCTGCCGGTCCTGCGCGAAGCGATCGCCTATTGCGAATCGATCAAGGACTTCGTCAGCCGCGACCTGTTCCAGTACATCCTCGAAAGCGAGGAAGAGCATGTCGACACGCTGGAAACGCAGTTCGAAATGATCGAACGCATGGGCATCCAGAATTATGTCCAATTGCAGAGCAAGGCGAAGGAAGACTGATCTTTTCGATTAGTACCGATACCGAAAGGGGCGCTCCAGTGAAGCGCCCCTTTTTCGTTTACAGCAACGCTTCGAGCAGCCCGATCAACGGCAGGTCCGCCGGCGGCATATCGAGCGCATACATTTGCGCCGGCTTTACCCATTTGAGCGCCGTGGCATGACGCGCTTCCGGCAGGCCCGTCCACTTGCGGCAGACATAAAGCAATAGCAGCAGATGCCGGTCGCCCAGCGGCTCGCTCGCGAAGGCGGCGGGTGCCAGGCAGCTTGCATGAGTCTCGATCCCCAGTTCCTCTTCCAGTTCACGGACCAGCGCCGCCTCGGGCGTTTCGCCCGGCTCCACCTTGCCGCCCGGAAATTCCCACAGGTCCGCCATCGGCTTGCCCGGGGGACGCTGTTGCAGCAAAACGCGCCCGTCTGCGTCCACCAACGCCACGGCGACCACCAGCAAAGGAGAAAAAGAGGGCATATCGGTCCTGTCGGGAGGGCTTTGTTAACCCTGCTTCCTTTACATGTTCATCGGGGACTGTCTGTAGCGAAACGGGGATCATATGCGCGCGCTTGTCGAAATCATCGCCCGGATGCGGCTGACGCGATGCCAGCGCGGCGCCACGGCGGTCGAATATGCACTGATTATCGCCATGGTCGTACTGGCCATGATTGCCGCACTCAACAACGTTGCCACGAAGACGACCGGCATGTGGAACAACGTCGCAACAGAAGTTACCAAATATTAACCATGAATATTTGACAGATAATTCTGCCATTAAGAATTTTTCAACCGGGTTTCTCTAATTCGATCCTTGCTGACCACGAATTATCCAAGCGGGGCGGCCGGGTAGTTTAACGTAGTAATCCATTCAAGGAGACGTCACATGCAGTTCATCCGTAAGATGCTGAAGAACGAAAAGGGTGCCACCGCGATCGAATACGGCCTGATTGCCGCTCTGATCGCCGTCGCCGCCATCGGCGCGATGACCAGCCTGGGCACCAAGCTGGGTTCGACCTTCAACAACGTTTCGGGCAACCTGAAGTAAGCCCTGCGACGTTAGTCGAATTGAGAAAGAGGCGGTGGACGCAAGTCCGCCGCCTCTTTTCGTTTACGCGATTACCATGTCACGATCTTCACCCGCTGGCCCGGCCGCAGACTGCTGTTGGCGGTCAACGCGTTGATGGTCAGGAACCGGTCCAGTTGATAATCGCTATAGGCCATGCGTTTGGCCATGGACTGTATCGTGTCGCCCGCCTTGATGGTAACGACATCCACGCGGCGCGGCTTGATCGCCGCCGCCTCCTGCGCGCTCAACCGCTGCATCGACTGGACCATGGGGCTGAACGCCCCCATTCCCTGCCCGGCCTGCGTCAGCAGCAGGAAATGATAGGCCTTCCCGCCGCCGAAATCATAAGCGAACACGGTTGCATCCACCTGGCTCGACTGGGTCGATGCACGAACGGTACGGTAAGCCGCTGGCAGGCCGTTGACCGTCGTCCGGCTCACCTCGCCCGCCGGCACGCCGCTCTGCCCGCCGCCCATCTTGGCGAAAACGCTGTTGATGTAAGCTTCCAGATTGCCCGTATAGGGCGCCGCGCTGAACTGCGCCTGCCCGCCCGATCCGGTGATCGACACCGCATCCGCCCCATTTTCCATGCCAAAGCCGCTCGGCACGGCAAAGCTCAGGCGCAGGTCGGGATGACGGAAGCGATTGCCGTCGATCACCCCCTGTTTGGGGTCGTCGCCATAAAGGACGCCGTCCACCGCATTCAGGAAGGCATCCCGGTTGCGCACCGTGCTGGTCACCCGCGTGGCCGCTGCCGCGCTGGCGGCTCGCTGGACGCGCGCGCCCGGATCGGGGTGGGTACTCGCCCATTCGGGCATGGATCGCGCGCTGCCAGCCACCCGCGCGTCCAGATCGCTCTGCGCCGCCAGCGAAGCCAGCATGCCGGACAAGGCACGGGGATCATAGCCGCCGCTCGCCAGATAGCGAATGCCAAGATCATCCGCCTCATATTCCTGGCTGCGGGAGAATTTCAGCGTCAGCAACTGGCTGCCGGTGCCAATCCCCTTCTGGATCAGCCCCGAAAAACCCGAATCGCCCAGCAAAGCGCCTGCCAGCGCGCCCAGCAGCGCCCCGCCAATCGCATTGCGCTGCGCCGCCTTCTGTCGCCGCTGGCCATGTTGGGCCGCAACATGGCCGACTTCATGGCCCAGCACGCCGGCCAGTTCCGCCTCGTCGTTCATCAGCGCCATCAGCTGCCGCGTGACATAGACATAGCCGCCGGGAATGGCGAAGGCGTTGTTCACCGGCGAATTGAGCAGCGTGACGGTAAAATCGCCCTGCGCATTGGACAGGCCCGATTGCACCGCGATGCGACGACCGACGCTCTCGACATATTTGGCCTGCGGGCCTGCATAGGCCCCGCCAAATTCCTTCAGCAATTCAGGATGCTGCTTGGCGCCGCTCGCCTTGTCCTGCGCGCTGATGTTCGACACCGTGCGAATCGCGCGCTGCTGCCCGATTACCACCGGCGCGCTCGCCGCCATTGCCAACACCGCGCCAGCGCCGCCCAGCTTCCACTTCCAGTTCATGACTCTCCACCCTCGACGTTACCCCAACGTAACGATGGACATGGCGAGCCGTTCCGAAAAAGGCGAGCGATTTAGCGCCCCCCGTGCAATCAGCGGGGCGGTTCGAGTCGATAAATCCGGCCTTTAAACGCCGATCGCCAGGAACTTGTCGGCGCGGTCGGTGCGCAGCGCGTCGGCCGACAAACCGTCAAGCGCATCCAGTTCCGCCTCGATCGCCGCGCCCAGGCTGGCGATCGCCTGCACCGGCTCGCGATGGGCGCCGCCCACCGGCTCCGGCACGATCCGGTCGATCACGCCCAGAGTTTTCAGATGCTGCGCCGTGACCTGCATCGCCGTCGCCGCGTCGCTCGCCTTGTCGGCGGTGCGCCACAGGATCGACGCGCAACCTTCGGGCGAAATCACCGAATAGATGGCATGTTCGAACATCAGCACGCGGTTGGCGGCCGCCAGCGCGATCGCACCGCCCGAACCGCCCTCGCCCACGACTGCGGCGACCATCGGCACGCCCAGCTTCAGGCAGGCCTCGGTCGAGCGCGCAATGGCTTCCGCCTGCCCTCGCTCTTCCGCCTGCACACCGGGAAAGGCGCCCGACGTGTCGACCAGCGACACTACCGGCAGGCCGAAACGGTCGGCCAGTTCCATCAGGCGGATCGCCTTGCGGTATCCTTCGGGCTTGGCCATGCCGAAATTGTGCCGCACGCGGCTGGCAGTGTCGTCGCCCTTCTCATGGCCGATCACCATCACCTTGCGCTCGCCCAGCGTGGCGAATCCACCGATGATCGCCTGATCGTCGGCAAAGGCGCGGTCCCCGGCCAGCGGCATGAAATTGTCGAACATGCCCACGACATAATCCTTGAAATGCGGGCGTTCGGCGTGCCGCGCCACCTGGGTCTTCTGCCAGGGCGTCAGCTTCGCATAAGTATCGGTCAACAGCTTGGTCGCGCGCTGCTCCAGCGTCGCGATCTCGCCGTCGATGTTGATGTCGCCCACGCTGGCGGTGGCGCGCAGTTCGACGATGCGGGCTTCCAGCTCCGCGATCGGCTTTTCAAATTCCAGAAAGCTTACCATGGCCCGTGCGTTACGGCGCTGGCGCGTCGTCGTCAACGCGCGGATGCGGCTTCTTCGCGCGCATGCCCGCCAGCGGATGCCGCTGATTGACCAGTTCGACCAGCCGCCTACTATCGACATGGGTATAGATTTGCGTCGTCCCGATATCGGCATGGCCCAGCATCGACTGGAGCGCGCGCAGGTCCGCCCCCCCTTCCAACAGATGCGTGGCAAAGGCGTGGCGCAGCACATGGGGGCTGACCCGCTCCGGCGCGATCCCGCTTGCCGCCGCCAATGCCTTGACCAGTTGATAAAGCCGAATGCGGCTCAGATGGCTCTTGCCCGAAGGAAAGAGCCAGACGCTGTCCGCCGGCACATGCGGCAGCCATGCGGCTACGGCAGCGCGTGCCCGGCCGGAAATCGGCACCAGTCGCTCGCGCGCGCCCTTGCCCTTCAGGATCAGGAAGGGCCTGTCGGTAGCCAGCGCCCGGCGCGGCAGCGACACCAGTTCGGTTGCGCGCAGGCCGGACCCATAAAGCAGTTCGATCAACGCCGACAGCCGCAGGTCGAGCGGCGCGGGATGCGACACATCGGTCCGCGCAGCGATTTGCGTGAAAAAACCGTCCACCTCGGCCGTCGACAGAATCTTGGGCAATGGCCGGCGCGTTACCGGGCGCGGCAAGGCGGCCGAGGGATTGTCGGCCCGCAGCCCCTCCTCTTCCAGAAAGCCGTAAAAGGCCCGCAGCGCCGACGTCTTGCGGGCCACCGACGACGCGGCCAGTTCCGCCCAGGCCGCCACCAGTCCCTCCAGTTTCGCCTTATCCGCGCCGGCAAGCCCGCCCAGCAATGCGTCCGCCCCGCTCAGGTCGGTGCGATAGGCCAGCAGCGTATTGCGCGACGCGCCGCGTTCCGCCGCCATCATTTCCAGAAAGCGGTCGATCAGGACGGCATCATCCTGCGTCATGGTCAGGACCGGCTGATCGCCTCGGCCGCGATCATCCGCGCTTCGGGGTCCAGGCCCACGCGATGCAGCGCCGCCACGACATGATAGAGATGCCCGGCCGGCAGCCGGCTCCAGTCATTGCCCTGCATGCCCACCGCCGCCAGCAGGGCGACCGTGCCCTTCTCGCCCCGCTGCGCTGCCGCGCCGATCGCACGCGCCCAGCGGCTGTTGGCGGCCAGCGCAAAGCCATTATCCTGCGCCAGCGATGCAGCATCCTGCCCCGACAGGCGCGCAAGACCGGCCAGCGCCGCGATCAGCATCCGCCCCTTTTCGGCACCGGCATCGCCGACATAGCCGGACACGCGGCTGCTGTTGATTTCAACCACGGCGCTCGGTGCGCCGACGGCCAGCAAGGCCCAGAATTGCGAGGCACCCGCCCCGTCCAGCTGGCCGATCGCCCGTGCCCAACGCGCCGCATTGCGGTCATAGCCCGCCGTCAGCATGGAACCGACCAGATTGGCCGCATCCTGCGCATCAGCCTGCGCCACCGGCAAGGAAGCAGCCGCCCGCGCCGTCGCGATCAGGCCCAGATAATCGGGCTTGCCATTGTCGCCCCATAGGCTGTGCATCGCGCCGATCCGGTCACCTACCGTCGCCCCGGCAAAGGCGGTGCGCAGCGATTCGATCCGGTCGGCGGCATCAGCCGGTGCATCGCCATCCGTGCCCAACTGGCCATAGAAGCCAACCAGTGCCGCGCTGGACAGCACGCCCAGCCGCGCCGCGATCTCAACACCGGGCCGACGCTTGACCGCGCTCAGGGCCGGCGCGCGCGCCTCCCATGCCCGCACATGCGGGCCGACCGTGCCATAGAGCGTATCGGGGATTTCGACATTCAGCGCCGTCGCCAGACCAAAGCGCCAGGCGGTCAGCCGGTCAACGCCGTCCCATTCGATCTTCACCGACCGACGCGCGTTGAACCCCGTACCGACGACCTTCTCCGCCAGCCGATAGTCGATGCCGCGCACCACACCCTTGCGCTGCGCCTGGTTGAGCGCGCCGCTGGCCGTCCCCTGATCGCCCGACAATGCCGGACAGATCGCCCGCGTCATGTCCCAGCCGGGCGCCTTGCTGAAGCGCAGCGCGCCCGCCGACAGTGGACACAGCCCTGCCGGATCGGCCGCAGCCAGATAGGTTTCCATCGCCACGGCATAAAGGCGCGGCGAGTAACGGTCGGCATCCACGCTCTGCACCATCAGCCGGGCATTGTCCGCCTCGCCCATGCGCAGCAGCAGCCAGGCGCGCTCCGCTGCCCAGTCCGCGCCGTCAATGTCGCGCGGCGTCTCTACCGCGCTCAGCAGCGCCCGGCGCAGCAGGATGGAGGCCCAGCGCGACACGATCGGCGCATGGGTTTCCTTCATCAGCGCGGCCAGATATTTGCCGGACTCATTGCCGAACGCATCCGGCTCCATGCCCCGCGTCTGCGGCGTCAGCGGCCCGATCCGGTCCAGCGACCGGCGCGCCGTTTCGGGCAGGTCATATTTCGCCTTCTGTGCCGCAATCTCTTCAGGCGTCAGCGCGTCTTCGGCGGCATTCTGCGCCTGCACCAGCGACAGGTCAGGCGGCGTCGCCGGATTGAGCGGCTGCACCATGGGCGCAGACGGCGCGGCGCTTGGAGGCCTCACCGTAACGGGCGCCCCCTGTGCCGGCGAGGCCGGACGCGGCGCGGGCGGTGCTTCGGGCGCATCGCCGAAACCGGGCGGCAACAGCGATTCGGGCGCCTGCTGCGCGACGACCGGCAGGGTCAGCGCCAGCGCAAAGCTGCCCAGCGCCCATTTCGCGTTCGCCCGCGGCCAGCGCATCTGCCTTACTGGCCCAGCTTCTCTGCGGGGATGACCTTTTCGACGCGCTGTTGCGGCTGCTCGCCACCGCGCGACCAGAAAAAGGCCAGCAGCGCGACGAAAAGCACGACCAGAGCGACAGGAATGATCGGCAGGCGGGTGCCACGACGACGCTGACCGCCCTCGAAACTGCTGAAGTTGCGATTATTCTTCATAAGTCCTTGGCTATGACTGGCCCGGAAACTTGGCCGGGGGATAGAAAAAGATGCGATTTGCCTCTGTGACGGCTGGCTGTATAGCCCCGCAAGCCATGCAGCGAAACAGCAAAATCCCCGACAGCCCGGCCCGGCGCGGTCCCATCGTCCTGGTGGGGATGATGGGCGTAGGCAAATCCACGGTCGGCCGCCGTCTTGCCGCGCGCCTCGGCCTCCATTTCGTCGACGCCGACGAAGAGATCGAAAAGGCTGCCGGCATGACCGTGACGGAGATTTTCGAACGCTATGGTGAATCCTATTTTCGCGACGGCGAACGGCGGGTCATCGCCCGGCTGATGGATGGCGCGCCCAAGGTGATCGCCACCGGCGGCGGCGCCTTCATGCAGGATGAAACCCGCCGGCTGATCCTCGACGGCGCGACCGCCATCTGGCTGGACGCCGATATCGACATATTGGTCGATCGCGTCGGTCGCCGCGAAAGCCGCCCGCTACTCAAGAATCGCGATCCGCGCACCGTCCTCACGGAACTGGCGGCGGTCCGCAATCCCATCTACGCGCTTGCACCCATTCATGTGAAAAGCATCGCTGCCCCGCATGAAGTCGCGGTCGACAACATCATGGAGCAACTGACCGCATGGCATTAGTCCGCGTCGCGCTGGGTGCGCGCAGCTATGATATCCTGATCGAACAGGGCGCGCTGGATCGCGCCGGCGACACCCTCGCCCCTTACGCGCGCAAGGGCCGCCTGGTCGTCGTCACCGATGCCAATGTGGCCAAGGCGCAGTTGCCCCGCCTTGACGCGAGTCTCCGCGCCGCCGACATCGCCGTCGAACCGATCATCCTGCCGGCCGGCGAACAGACGAAAAGCTGGCGCCATCTGGAACAGCTGCTCGACGCGCTGCTCGCGCTGGAGATCGAGCGCGGCGACCATATCGTCGCGCTGGGGGGCGGCGTGATCGGCGATCTGGTCGGCTTTGCCGCCTCGATCCTCAAGCGCGGCTGCCATTTCATCCAGGTGCCCACCACCCTGCTGGCGCAGGTCGATTCGTCGGTCGGCGGCAAGACCGCGATCAATGCGAAGGCTGGCAAGAATCTGATCGGCGCCTTCTACCAGCCCGCCCTCGTCCTGATCGACCCCTCGACGCTCGACAGCCTGCCGCTGCGCGAAACCCGCGCCGGCTATGCCGAAGTCGTCAAGTACGGCCTGATCGACGACCCGGCCTTCTTCGCCTGGTGCGAAGCCAACGCCGACGCCCTGCTCGCCGGCGATCCCGCAGTACGCACCCATGCGATCGAACGCAGCGTGCAGGCCAAGGCCGCGATCGTCGCCGATGACGAGCGCGAAACCTCCGGCCGCCGCGCGCTACTCAACCTCGGCCACACGTTCGGGCATGCGCTGGAGGCCGACACCGGCTTTTCCGACACTTTGCTCCATGGCGAGGGCGTCGCGGCCGGCATGGCGCTCGCCTTCCGCTATTCCGCCCGCCTCGGCCTGTGCCCACCGGCAGACGCCGACCGCGTCACGCAGCACCTCAAGGCCGTGGGCCTGCCCCACGACCTCGCCAGCGCGCATGTGAAGGCCGACGGCGCCGAACTGGTCGGCCATATGCTGCATGACAAGAAGATGGCGGCCGGCACCCTGCCCTTCCTGCTCGCGCGCGGCATCGGCCAGACCTTCCTGTCGAAGGACGTGGTACTGGACGACGTCGCCACCTTCCTCGACCAGGATCGCGCCGGAGCGTAGGCACGCGGCCATATTGGGTGGAAAGCGGACTAACCGGTTTCAGCTATCAATCAATGGAAAGGTAAGCCGTTTCTGAACCCCAAGCAGTCGTGGCAAACTCTACGACGCCATTTTCTATTTTTAGCAATTTCATATAGGGGATGATCTTCGAGATCGGTTTCTGCTTGCCAGTGTGTAAATCGATTTTCGTTAGGACATACCCCGATCTGAAAAATGAAATTTTGCGCTTGGGAATGAGCAGATTGTCTGCAAATGCCAGTGGCGAAGGATCAAAACGACCTTCTATTAGCCGTCGATCTATTAGCAAATCGCACGCTTCCGGGCCACCTTGAGCTATCTCGGCATAATCGCATAATTCGATAGTGTGACCGCTGATCTCAACCTGCATAGGCACGCCCTCTTACTGCGTCTTAATTAGCTGCTTCTAATGTCTGCTATTCGCATTCCGACCAAGATAGAAGAGCGTCCACTTCTGGTCGCTTCCAGACCCAAACATCCGTTCGCCCTGAGCCTGTCGAAGGGCCGCACTTTTCTTCCAACATAAGCCCAAAAAAAGAGCAGGGCTTCGACCGGCTCAGCCCGAACGGATGTTGGGTGTCCGACACTGGCCGTTTCACGCCGGACCTCCCCCAAAGATTTCACACCACGCCCCCTCCAGCAACATGCCGGACATTCCCCTGCATCATTCCACGCCTAGACACATCCTTGTCAGCGGCACCCTACACAGATCCCCCTCTGTCGCCGCTGACTCTCCCCTGAACCTCGGCCTCCAGCATCCCTTGCTGGAGGCCTTTTTTTGGCCCGCCCACCCCGCTTGCGACGGGACATAAAAAAGGGCGCCCGCAGGCGCCCTTCCAAAATCGCGTCTGTGAAGACCGATTACTTCTTCAGCGTCAGACCGCCGAAACGCTTGTTGAAGCGCGCCACCTGGCCGCCGGTGTCCAGCTGGCGGTTGCCGCCGGTCCAGGCCGGGTGCGACTTGGGATCGATGTCGAGCGCCATGGTGTCGCCTTCCTTGCCCCAGGTCGAACGGGTCTGGAACGTGGTGCCGTCGGTCATCTGAACGGTGATGACGTGATAATCGGGGTGCGTATTGGCCTTCATGGCGACATTGCTCCGTGTAGAGGCCGGTTCCGACCGGCCATGGATGCTGGAAAAAATAGCGAAGGCGCGCCGTTAGCGGTTTCGGCGCGCCTTGGCAACAACTAACCCGTCTTCCCGGCCCGGCCGGTGCAACGGACGGGCATCAATCCTTCGGCGGATCGCTGATCATCGCGACGAAATTGGCTTCCGCCGCCAGCTTGCCGTCGATCAGCGCCTTGCCAGCGAACTTGCAGATGGCGCCGCGATTCTGCGTCACTTCGACATGCAGGTCCAGCAGGCAGCCCGGCTCCACCGGGGTGCGGAACTTCGCGCCGTCGATGCTCATGAAATAGACGAGCTTGCCCGAATCAGCCAGGTTCATCGATTCCACGGCCAGCACGCCGGCCGCCTGCGCCATCGCTTCCACGATCAGCACGCCCGGCATGATCGGCCGGGTCGGGAAATGCCCCTGGAAAAACGGCTCGTTCACCGACACCGCCTTGATCGCGTGGATCGACTGGCTTGGCACCAGCGTCACCACACGATCGACCAGCAGCATCGGATAACGATGCGGCAGCGCGGCCATGACCCGACGGACATCCATCGGGCCAAGCGCGGTCGTTTCAACCTCCCCTGTCATGCCGGATCAGCGCGACTTGGGCGCCTGCGCCGGGGTCGCCGGAGCAGCGGCGGCCGCTGCCGGCTGGCCCTGACGGCCCGGCTGCCAGCCGGCCGGCGGGGTGATGCTGGCGCTGGGGACCAGTGCGTTCAGTTCGGTGATGACGGCCGGCGTGATGTCGGCGCTGGCGCCAAAGCTCTCGGTCGCCGCCTTCTTGAAGACGATTTCCGACTTGGTCTTGGCGGTCGCGGCCTTCAGCGCGTCGTCCAGCTTGCTGACGATCTGCTCTTCGACATAGGCGCGAGCCAGACCGATCGGCTGACCCATGCGCTGCAATTCGGCCTGCGCATTCTGCTGCGACTGCTGATATTGCTGATACTGGGTTTCGATCGCCGGGGTCGGCTTGTTGCCGGCGGCCTTCAGCGCGGCCTGAAGTGCGTCACCCTTGGTCTTCAGATCCGCTTCGATCGCGGTACGGCGCGTGTTCAGCGCGTCGATCTGCGGCTTGTAGGTGGTCTGCATCTGGCTGATCGCGGTGGTGAAGGCCGCGCTCTTGGCGACGGCTTCTTCCAGGTCGACCACGGCGATGCCCGACTTGGTCTGGGCAGCGGCCGGAATAGCGGTCATCGCGATGGCAGTCATGGGCGCCAGCGTCAGCGCCGCAGCCTTGAAAATCGTCTTCATCAGAATTGAGTCCCTACGTTGAAGGTGATGAGCTTGTTGTCGTCCCCTGGTTCCTTGAGCAGGGCCTTGGCGATGTCGATCCGGAACGGACCGAAGGGCGAGTTCCAGTTGACGCCAAAGCCCACCGACAGACGCGGCTTGAGCGTGTCGCCGAGATATTGTTCCACAAAACCACCGGTCACCGCATAGTCCGACGCGCTGGTATAGGCGACAGGGCAAATCGGATTGGCGGCCGTACCGGTGGCGCGGATCGTCGTCTGGCCGGTCGCCGAGCAATAGCCGGCGAACTGACCGGTGCCGTTGATCAGGCCCGGCGATTTCAGGCCACCGACAGCACCGGCATCCATAAAGATCGACGGACGCAGACCCATTTCACGCGCACCCGAACCCAGCGGGATTTCCACTTCGGCGCGAGCCAGATAGTAGATCTTGCCGCCCAGTGCGTCATCCGTCCGGTTGTTCGTACCGGTAATCTGCTCGCCGGTCGCCACGCCATTCTCGACCGTGGTGCTGTAATAGCGGCGCACGATGCGCGGGCCGACGCCGCGAATGTCGAAGCCACGGAACTGCGGTTCGCCCAGGAAGAAGCGGTCGGTCAGGCGGACCCGATCGACCAGTTCGCCGGTCGCGTCGCGGCGTTCGCCTTCCAGGCTGTGGATATAGCCGCCCTCGCCCGACAACGAGAAGATGAAGCCCCCGCCCAGCGGCACATATTTCGCGCCCTGCAAGCGTGTGCGGACATATTTCACGCTGCCGCCCAGACCCGCGAAATCCTGACTCAGCGTCAGATTCTGGCCGCGGGTCGCGCGGATGCGGTTGTCGCGGGTGTCGTAGATCAGCGAATAACCGATCGACGAGGTCGTACGCTTGCCGATCGCGTCGCACAGATACCGGCCGGCCAGGATTGGGTCGCACTGCCCGTCGGTATAATAGGTATCCTTGTCCAGCGTCACGTCATCGAAATTGAGGCTGTAGCGCAGCGCCAGCGACATATATTCGGTGATCGGTACGCCCGCGCGCAACTGGAAGCCGGTCGTGGTCTGCTCGTACGTCGTGTCACGCGTATTGCTGGTCAGATAGCGGAAGCTGTTGAGGTCGCGGCGATAGATGTCGCCGCCCAGCGCGATATTCTTGTCCATGAAATAAGGCTCGGTAAAGCCCACTTCCACCGACTTGCTATATGCCGAATAATTGACCGAGGTGCGCAGTTCCTGGCCCTTGCCGCGGAAGTTGCGCTGCGTGATCGACGCCGACACGATGAAGCGTTCCAGCGACGAAAAACCGGCCGACAGCGACAGTTCGCCGGTCGACTTTTCCTGCACATTGGTTTCCAGCACGATGCGGTCGGGCGCGGAACCGGGCTTCTGCTCGACGTCCAGCTTCTCCTGGAAGAAGCCGAGCGAATTGATGCGGTCCTTCGATCGCTTCACCAGGAAGCTGTTGAAGGCATCGCCTTCAGCCAGACGGAATTCGCGGCGCACGACCTTGTCCTGCGTCAGCGTATTGCCGTTGATGTCGACCCGCTCGACATAGACGCGCGGCGCATTGGCGATGCGGAAATTAATCCCCATCGTCAGGCTTTCCTTGTCGCGGTTGAAGTCCGGCGACACATCGGCAAAGGCATAGCCGAACAGACCCGCCGTCTCGCTCAGCGTGTCGACCGTGTCTTCCACCTGCTTGGCGTTGTACCAGTCGCCCTTCTTCATCGGCAGGCGCTTGGTCAGGCCGTCGCCGGACAGGTCGCGAATGTCGGATTCGACCTTCACGTCGCCAAACTTATAGCGGTCGCCTTCTTCCACCACATAGGTGATGATGAAGTCCTGCTTGTCCGGCGTCAGTTCCGCCACGGCGGAAATCACGCGGAAATCGGCATAGCCTTCGGTCAGGTAGAATTGGCGCAGCTTCTGCTGGTCATAGGCCAGACGATCGGGATCGTAGCTGGTGCCCGACGAAAAGACGCGGAACCAGCGCGACTGCTTCGTCACCATCTGGCCGCGCAGTTCGCCGTCCTTGAACTTCTCGTTGCCGATGATGTTGATCTGGCGGACCTTGGATTTCGGCCCTTCCGAAATTTCGAACACGATGTCGACGCGGTTCTGGTCCAGCTGGACCATCTTCGGCTCGATCGTCGCGGCAAAGCGGCCCTGCCGGCGATACAGCTCGACGATGCGGGCAACGTCCGCACGCACCTTGGAGCGCGTGTAGATCTGGCGCGGAGCCAGTTTTATTTCAGGACGAATCTTGTCTTCCTTGAGGCGCTTATTACCTTCAAGGACGATACGGTTGATGACCGGGTTTTCCTTCACCTCGACGGTGAGCGAGCCATTGTCGTTGCGGATCTGGACGTCCGCGAACAATTCCGTCTCGTACAGGTCGCGCAGGCCCTGATCCAGGCTTTCCTGGGTATAGGGCTGGCCGATGCGCAGCTTGGTGTAGGACAGCACCGTGTCCGGCTCCAGGCGCTGCGTGCCGACCACGCTGATCGCGCGGATCGTGCCCTGCGTTGGCGCGGCGGCGGCCGGTGCGCTGGCGGGCGCGGCCAGCGTCCCTGCCGGGGCCGGCGCCTGTTGGGCCCCTGCCTGCTGGGCCATAGCCGGAAGGGCCGGCACGCCCGCGATCATGGTCGTCGCCAAAAGGACGGCCACGACCGGGCGCTGCCTCAAGCTGCTCTTCATCGCTGTCACCCGCATCACCTCAAAAACTCGCAATAGAATGTTTCCGCCGACACAGACGACGCCAAACCGGGCTTCCCTGCCCGATGCGCGTCAACCGATCAAGCCGGACAGGCTCTTCCAAAGCCCGAAAGACGACAAATCGTTGAAAGTCACCAGCAGCATCACGGTCATCAGCACCGCCAGGCCGGACCGATAGGCCCATTCCTGCGCCTGCGCGCTGACCGGACGCCGCTGCACTGCCTCAATCCCGTAAAAGAGCAGATGCCCGCCATCCAGCATGGGGATTGGCAACAGGTTGATGAACCCCAAATTAATCGAGATGAACGCCATCAGCGTCAGGAAGCCCACGCCCCCCATCATCGCCGCCTGCCCGGAGACATCCGCGATCTTGAGCGGCCCGCCCAGTTCCTTGGCCGACCGGCGACCGGTGATGATCTGGCCCAGCCCGTCCATCGCCGATACGAAAATCTGCCCGGTCCGGCGCGTGCCGACCACGGGGATTTCCCACAGCGCGATATCGCGCATGGTAATGGCGTTGGACATGATGCCCAGCTGGCCCAGCTTGTAGATATTGCCAAACCGGTCCTTCTCGATCCGCTCGCCCGCCGCGATCGTCATCGACAGCATCCGGCCGTCGCGCGCAATCTCATAAGGCAACGCTTCGCCGGGACGCAGCGACACGATCGGCGAAATGTCGGTAAAGCTTTCGATCCGGCGCCCCATGATCGACACGACCCGGTCACCCTCGCGCAGCCCGGCCTTCGCCGCTGCCGATCCCTTCGCCACCTGCTGCACCACCGGTTCGCTGACCGGATCGCCATTCCAATAGGCAAGGCCGCCCAGCAGCAGGATCGCGAACAGAAAATTGACCACCGGACCCGCCGCGACGATCGCTGCGCGCTGCCACAGCGGCTTGGCGGGGAAGCTTTCCGCCCGGTCCTTCGCCGACATTTCCAGCCAGGCCGGATCGGTCATGCTCGCCGCGTTCATGTCGCCTTTGAAGCGGACATAGCCACCCAGCGGCAACGCCGCGACGCGCCAGCGGGTGCCGCGCTTGTCCACCCAAGCAAAAAGCTCCGGGCCAAAGCCGATCGAAAAGGCCTCCGCCTTCACCCCGCACCAGCGGCCGACGAGATAATGGCCCATCTCATGCACGAAGACGAGGGGTCCGATGACCGCAATAAAGGCCAGCACCGTCAGCAGGAAACCCGGATTCTGGATCAAGCCGTCAATCTTTCCATCACTAGGTCCGCTTGCTTGCGGGCCTGTCCGTCCGCCACCAGCACATCGTCGATCGCGGAAGGGCTGGCCGCGCTATACCGGTTCAACACATCCTCTACAATCATGGCGATATCAAGGAAGCCGATCCGCCCTTCCAGGAAAGCCGCGACCGCCACTTCATTGGCGGCGTTCAGGATCGCCGGGGTCGCCCCGCCCGCCTGCGCCGCTTCGCGCGCCAGACGCAGCGCTGGAAAACGTTCCAGATCAGGCGCTTCGAAATCGAGCCTGCCAATGCGTGCCAGGTCCAGCGGCTGACAGGGCGTGGCAATCCGCTTGGGCCAGGCCAGCGCATGCGCGATCGGAATCCGCATGTCCGGCGACCCCAGCTGTGCCAGGGTGGACCGGTCGCGATATTCGACCATCGAATGAATCACCGATTGCGGGTGCACCAATATCTCGATCCGGTTCAATCCGACCGGGAACAGATGGGCCGCCTCGATCAGTTCCAGCCCCTTGTTCATCATCGTCGCGCTGTCGACGCTGATCTTCGCGCCCATCGACCAGTTGGGATGCGCCACCGCCTGCGCCGGCGTCATCGCTGCCATCTCGGCCCGGCTCTTCGTACGGAACGGCCCGCCGCTCGCGGTCAGGGCGATCCTTGCGACATCATCCAGGCTGCTGCCGGCAAGGCACTGGAAAATCGCATTATGCTCGCTGTCGACCGGCAGCAAGGTCGCGCCCGATGCGCTCGCCGCCTCCATCATCAGCGCCCCGGCCGACACGAGCGATTCCTTGTTCGCCAGCGCCACCGTGCCGCCTGCCTTCAGCGCCGCGATGGTCGGTCGCAGCCCGGCGCAGCCCACGATCGACGCCATGGTCCAGTCCGCGCCTGCCTGCGCCGCTGCAACCAGAGCCTCCTCGCCCGCCGCCGCTTCGACACCCGATCCGGCCAGCGCGTCCTTCAGTGCCCCATAGAGCCGAGCTTGCCCGATCACCGCCATCCGCGCGCCAGTCGCCCGCGCCTGCGCCGCCAGACCGTCCACATCGCTGTTTGCGGTCAGCGCCACGACCTTATAGGCATCGGGTTCCCGCCGGATCAGGTCCAGCGTCGACAGGCCGACCGATCCGGTCGCGCCAAAAATGGAGATGCTTTTCATGCGCCTGCGACCAGCAGCCAATAGAGGATGGCAGCCAGCGGCGCAGCGGTCGCCACCCCGTCCAGCCGGTCCATCACCCCGCCATGGCCGGGCAGCAACGTGCCGCTATCCTTGACCCCCGCCTTGCGCTTCATCCCGCTTTCCAGCAAATCGCCCGCCTGCGCCGCCACCGCCAGCAGCCCGCTCGCCGCCGCCAGCTGGATCGGCAGGTCGGCAAAACGATGCAGCAGGAAGCCCAGCACCAGCGCGGCCAGCACGCCGCCAGCCAGCCCCGCCCAGGTCTTCGACGGGCTGATCCGCGGCGCCAGCTTCGGCCCGCCGATCGACCGGCCGGCAAAATAGGCGCCGATATCGGTCGCCCACACCAGCCCCAATGCCCAGAAGGCCAGCAGCAGCCCAAACGCATAGGGCGCCTGTCCGCGCAGATAGAGCAAGGCCACGATCGGCAGGCAGATATAAGGGATGCCCAGCGCCAGCTTCGGCTTGCGGCTGGTGAACAGTATGAAGAAGAAGGCAGCAGCAGCAGCGATCAGCACCGGCCAGTCTATCCCGGCCGCCAGCGGACACAGCAAAGCCAGCGGGATCGACACTGCAAACATCGCCGACTTGCGCTGCTCGGGCGTGGCACCGGTCAGGTCGCCCCACTCCCCCTGCATCAGCACGCCGGCCACCGACAACAGGATCCAGAAGATCAGGCCGCCCGACAGCAGCGCGCCCAGCGCCACCGCGATCAGCGCGACGCCCACGATGCTGCGGGTCCGCAATTCGCCCGTCATCCGATTATAATCCGCATTCGATCACAATCCGCCGAAACGGCGGTCCCTCATGCGGAACGCATCCAGCGCCTGCGCCAGCGCGTCGGCGCCGAAATCCGGCCACAGCGTGTCAGTGAAATACAGTTCGGCATAGGCTGCCTGCCACAGCATGAAGTTGCTGAGCCGCTGCTCGCCCGACGTGCGAACCATCAGGTCCAGCGGCGGCAGGTCTGCGGTATAGAGCGCCGCGTCGATATCGGCCGCACCGATCGCATCGGCGGCAATCTCGCCCGCCGCCGCCCGGCTGGCAAGCGCCTGCACCGCCTGCACCATCTCGTCCTGCGCGCCATAGTTGAGCGCGATCGCGATGATCGGCCCGCTATTGCCCGCCGTCCGCGCCATGGCGCCGTCGATCAGTTCTACTAGCGACGGGTCGAGCGCGCGATAATTGCCGATCACCCGCAACCGCACGCCATTGGCATGGAATTCGTCGATATCAGACTGGATGAAGTGGCGCAGCAACCCCATCAGGTCCGCGACCTCGCTCGCCGGCCGCTTCCAGTTCTCGGAAGAGAAAGCATAGAGCGTCAAACACTCCAGCCCCAGTTCCTGCGCCGCCCGCGCCACCCGCCGCACCGCCTCGACGCCGGCCCGATGGCCAGCGACGCGCGGCAACAGCCGTTTCTTGGCCCAGCGTCCATTGCCGTCCATGATGATGGCGACGTGGCGCGCGCCATGGGCAGGCGCGACGCTGCTCAGATCGGGCTTGACTTGGGTGGCCATCAGATAGGCATGCGTGTTTTGGCCGCGAAAGGAAAGCCCCGGCTTATTGGCCGAGGATTTCCTTCTCCTTCGCACTCGCCAGCGCATCCAGATCGGCGATGGTGCTGTCGGTCATCTTCTGGACTTCGGTTTCGAGGCGCTTGCGCTCGTCTTCGCTGATCTCGCCCTTCTTCTCGTCGGTCTTCAGGCTGTCCATGCCGTCGCGGCGCACGTTGCGCACGGCCACGCGCGCGCCTTCGGCATATTTGCTGGCGAGCTTCGCCAGTTCCTTGCGCCGTTCCTCGGTCAGGTCGGGGATCGGCAGGCGCAGCGTCTGCCCGTCGACAATGGGGTTGAGGCCCAGGCCGGCCGAGCGGATCGCCTTGTCGACCGGGCCGACATTGGTCTTGTCCCACACCTGCACCGACAGCATGCGCGGTTCGGGGGCGGATACGGTCGCGACCTGGTTCAGCGGCATGTTCGCGCCATAGACCGTCACCGACACCGGATCGAGCAACTGCACATTGGCGCGGCCGGTCCGCAGGCCGGTCAGGTCACCGCGCAACGCTTCGACGGCACCCGCCATGCGGCGTTCCAGATCGGACTTGTTATATTGCGGCATGACTTAGGACTCCTGATTCTGCACGATCGTCGCAACACCATGCCCGGCCAGCACAGTGGCAAGGTTCCCGGTTTCACGGATGTTGAACACGACGATGGGGATATTATTCTCACGGCACAGCGCGATCGCGCTCGCGTCCATGACCTTCAGATTATCGTTCAGCACCTGATCGAAACTGATGCTGTCATAACGGACCGCGTCGGCCACCTTCTTGGGATCGGCATTGTAAATGCCATCGACGCTGGTGCCCTTGAACAGTGCGTCGCAGTTCATCTCGGCCGCGCGCAGCGCTGCGGTCGTGTCGGTGGTGAAGAAAGGGCTGCCGGTGCCGGCGGCAAAGATGACGATCCGGCCCTTCTCCATATGGCGTTCGGCCTTGCGGCGGATATAGGGTTCGCACACCGATGCCATCGGAATGGCGGACTGGACGCGGGTATCATAACCCAGCTTTTCCAGCGCATTCTGCACGGCGAGCGCGTTCATCACGGTCGCCAGCATGCCCATATAGTCGGCGCTTGCCCGGTCGAATCCCTTGGCCGCGCCAGCGAGGCCACGGAAGATATTGCCCCCGCCCACGACCACGCAGATTTCGAAACCCGCATCCTTGGCCGCCGCGATCTCACCCGCCACGCGGGCCACGGTTTCCGGCTCGATGCCGAACTGCCCCTGCCCCATCAGCACTTCGCCGGACAATTTCAACAGGATGCGCTTGTAGGCGGGCCGGGTCATGCGGGGCAAGAATCCTTATATGAGTGGAAAGGGAAAGCGGCCGGACATTAGAAGCGCAAGGCCGCAATGGGAAGGGCGATTGTTGCCATAATGCACCTGACCCGATGGAGAATATGTGCAGCCCGACGATCACCCGATCGCCGGGCTGGAATCACCGGGCAAGAAAAAGGGGAGCGACCCTGCGGCCACTCCCCTTCCCTTTTCCGTAACGCTTATACGGTCGATCAGACGCCGGCGGCAGCAGCCACTTCGGCGGCGAAGTCGCTGACTTCCTTCTCGATGCCTTCGCCCAGCTGGAAGCGGACGTAGCTCTTCAGCGTGATGGTCGCGCCGGCATCCTTGGCGGCCTTGGCGACGACGTCGGCGACCGGGGTCTTGTTGTCCATCACGAACAGCTGCGACAACAGGGCCTGCTCCTTGGCGAACTTGGCGACCGCGCCGTCGACCATCTTGGCGACGATTTCAGCGGGCTTGCCCGATTCGGCAGCCTTTTCGGCGGCGATGGCGCGTTCACGCTCCAGCAGCGCCGGGTCGATGTCGGCAGCCGACAGCGCCAGCGGGAAAGCGGCGGCGATGTGCATGGCCAGCTGCTTGCCCAGCGGCTCCAGAACGTCGGCCGGCGCATTGCCTTCCAGCGCGACCAGCACGCCGATCTTGCCCAGGCCCGGCGCCGCGGCGTTGTGGACGTAGGGGACGACGACGCCTTCGGTCACTTCGACATGGGCGACGCGACGCACGGTCTGGTTCTCGCCGATGGTGGCGACGTTCGACACCAGCTTTTCAGCGATCGTGCCGCCGGCGGGGTGCGCCTGCGCGGTCAGGGCTTCTGCATCGGCCGCGCCCGATTCCAGCGCAACGGCCGAAGCGGTGCGGACGAAGTCCTGGAACTGGTCGTTCTTGGCAACGAAGTCGGTTTCGCTGTTCACTTCGACGGCCACGCCCTTGGTGCCGGCGACGGCGACGCCGACCAGACCTTCAGCGGCGGTGCGGCTCGACTTCTTCTGCGCGGCGGCCAGACCCTTGGCCCGCAGCCAGTCGGTTGCCGCTTCGATGTCGCCATTGGCTTCGGTGAGCGCCTTCTTGCAATCCATCATGCCCGCGCCCGAACGGTCGCGCAGTTCCTTGACGGCGGCAGCAGTGATCTCGGCCATGTTTCGGCTCCTAAATTCTACAGGGGTTTAAATATGCGGGAGGGCGCATCTCCAGAAGAGTGCGCCCTACTCCGTCAATCTTTCAGTTCGGAGTAAGCCTCCGTCCTCCACCTCCGTTCGCCCTGAGCTTGTCGAAGGGCCGCCCTTCTTGTTTGAAAAGAAGAACAGGGCTTCGACAGGCTCAGCCCGAACGGAAAAGGATTTATCAGGCTTCGGCAACGATCTCTTCAGCGGCCGGCTCGTCCAGCGCGCCCAGGTCGACGCCCGAAGCCTGCTGCGCACCACGGTTGCCCTTGGTGGCGGCGGCGGCGATCGCGTCACAATAGAGGCGGATGGCGCGGCTGGCGTCATCGTTCGCCGGAACCGGGAAGGCGATGCCGTCGGGCGAGACGTTCGAATCGAGGATCGCGACGACCGGGATACCCAGCGTGTTGGCTTCCTTGATCGCCAGCTCTTCCTTGTTGGCGTCGATCACGAACATGATGTCGGGGATGCCGTTCATGTCGCGGATGCCGCCCAGCGACAGTTCCAGCTTCTCGCGCTCGCGGGTCATCTGAAGGACTTCCTTCTTGGTGAAGCCGTGGGTGTCGCCCGACAGCTTCTCCTCAAGGGTCTTCAGGCGCTTGATCGAACCCGAAATGGTCTTCCAGTTGGTGAGCATGCCGCCCAGCCAGCGATGGTTGACGAAATGCTGGCCCGACTTGCGGGCGGCGTCTGCGATCGGGTCCTGCGCCTGGCGCTTGGTGCCCACGAACAGCACCTTGCCACCGGCGGCGACGGTCGCCGACACGAAGTCGAGCGCGCGGCCGAACAGCGGCACGGTCTGCGACAGGTCAAGGATGTGGATGCCGTTGCGCTCGCCGAAAATGTACGGCTTCATGCGCGGATTCCAACGGTGGGTCTGGTGGCCGAAATGGGCGCCAGCCTCGATCAATTGGTGCATGGTGACGACAGGTGCCGCCATAATAGTTCTCCTTCCGGTTGGCCCTCTGGGAATCAGGAACCCCGAAACCACCTCAAAGGCGGCGCGTGGCACCGGATATGTCGATTCCCATGTGGAATGGTCGCGCCTTTAGACGTCGAAAAAAGCAATTGCAAGGGTTGACGCCGTTCTCAAATGAGAACATAAAGGGAACAGACGGAACAAATACGGTTAACGCCTGTTCAAACCGTCATAATGAGCCATGTCGTGTAGATGGCAAGACAGAAAGTGATCCTTATGTTCGCTCTTGTTGCCGCAACCCTGTTTTCCGGCGCTTTCCTGCTGGCCATCAGCACTATCGCCTGGATGTTCGCACTCTATCATGACAAGATGGTGGCAGCGCTCCAGTTCGAGCCTATCCCGCAAAGCCCGCCGGTCTATCACATCCGCATCCGCCGCCCCCGCGCAGCCCAGCCGGCTCGCCGCCCGACCCGCATCACGCACAGCAACGCGCTGGCCGCCTGAACGATTGTCGGAACAGGCAAAGGCTCGTTCGGCCTGAGCCTGCCTGACACCTGCCACACCTCAAGACCGGTCAGGCACCTTACTCCCGTTCGTTTCGAGCGCAGTCGAGAAACGCAGGCTCAGCGCTACCAGCATCTCGACACGCACGAACAGGCATCACGCACCAGGGGCATGCCCATCCCCGCGCGTCAGACGCCTGACTTGACCGCCGCACTTTCCCGCTGCTTGCGCACCTTGGCGTAAGACATGATCCCAAACGGAATGAGCGCAACATAGACTGCGCAGATCATTAGCAGGGTGAGCCACGGGTCGGTCACCAGCAGCGCCGCCAGCAGCCCCGCCAGCGCAATCATCTCCAGCCTGATGCGCTTGCGCAGCCGCAGCGCCGACCAGCTATAGGTCGCGATGTTGGAAATCATCAGGAAGGCGACGAAGGCGGCCCAGGGCGCCACCACATACCAGGCGCGGAAGATGTCCTCGCCCGTCACCAGCCACAGATAGAGCGGCACGAAGGCCAAACCCGCCCCCGCCGGTGCAGGCACACCGGTCAGGAAACCCGCCGACTTGTGCGGCTGCTCGTCCGCGTCGATCGCCGCGTTGAACCGCGCCAGGCGCAGCGCGCAGGACAGCGCATGGGCAAGCGCAAAGATCCAGCCGAATTTCGGCATGGCATAAAGCGACCAGAGATAGAGGATCAGCGCCGGTGCCACGCCGAACGCGATCGAATCGGACAGCGAATCCAGTTCTGCGCCGAACCGGCTCTCGCCGCGCAGCATGCGGGCGATCCGGCCGTCGAGGCCGTCCAGCACGCCGGCGAACAGGATGGACAGCACCGCCCGCTCCCATTCGTCCGAAATGCCGTAACGCACCCCGGTCAGGCCGAAGCACAGGGCCATCGCCGTCACCGCGTTGGGCGCCAGCATGCGCAGGGTAATGCCCCGCCGCATGCTCAAGGGTATCCTGCGCCGCTGCCGGCTCATGCTCGCACCGCCAACGTCAGGACCAATGCACCAACCTCCGTTCGTGCTGAGCCTGTCGAAGCCTGTCCTGAGCGACGCCGCAGGCGGCGTCGAAGGGCATGCTCGCGCCCTTCAACAGGCTCAGGGCGAACAAAAATGGGCAACTGTGGCACTATCACTGCTGGATGCCCGCAATCACGCGGGTATCGCCCATCTGGCCCAGGATCGTCTCGCCCGCGACGGTGCGCTGGCCCAGGATCACGCGCGGCGCGGTGCCGGCGGGCAGATAGACATCGACGCGGCTGCCGAAGCGGATGAGGCCGATGCGCTGCCCCGCCGCGACCATGTCGCCGGGCTTCACGAAGGGCACGATGCGCCGCGCGACCAGCCCGGCAATCTGGGTGAAACCGATGCGCACGCCGTCATGCCGCTCGACCAGTATGTGCTGGCGCTCATTATCTTCGCTCGCCTTGTCCAGATCCGCGTTCAGGAACTTGCCGCTGATATAGACGACCGACTTGATCGTCCCGCCGATGGGCGTGCGATTGATATGGACGTCGAACACGCTCATGAAGATCGACACGCGGATCATCGGCTGGTCGCCCAGCCCATTCTCGCCCGCCATCTCGCGCGGCGGCGGCACCCGCTGGATCAGCGTGACGAGGCCGTCTGCGGGCGCTATGATCGCGCCTTCATCCTGCGGGACGGCGCGCACGGGATCACGGAAGAAGGCGAAGACCCAGATCGTCACCATGACCATCAGCCAGCCGACGATTTCCCATCCCAGCAGGAACAGGACGCCAGTGATCGCCGCAGCGATCAGGCCGAACTTCATTCCCTCCGGATGGACCGAAGGGAAGCGCCATTTGACGTTGCCACCCGTGGCAACACTGATCTCGTCATTTTCCATGGGCACCGTCTTTAGGGAGAGACCCGCGCCCTGACAACGACCGATCCCTGCCAAGGCTCCCCACATGGCAGATTCATACCCCTCAAAGGTTGAACATTGGCGTCGCTTTGCCTAGGGCGTCCCCATAATTCCACCCAAGAGAAGAAGGCGAAACAGGCGCTATGGCGAAGATCAAGGTGAAAAACCCCGTCGTGGAAATCGACGGCGACGAAATGACCCGGATCATCTGGGAATGGATCCGCGAGCGCCTGATCCTCCCCTATCTCGATATCGATCTGAAATATTACGACCTCAGCGTCGAAAAGCGTGACGAGACGAACGACCAGATCACGATCGATTCCGCCAACGCGATCAAGGAATATGGCGTCGGCGTGAAGTGCGCCACCATCACGCCGGACGAAGCGCGCGTCGAGGAATTCAACCTCAAGTCGATGTGGAAGTCGCCCAACGGCACCATCCGCAACATCCTGGGCGGCGTCGTCTTCCGCGAACCGATCGTCATTTCCAATGTGCCGCGCCTGATCCCCGGCTGGACCAAGCCGATCGTCGTCGGCCGTCACGCCTTTGGCGACCAGTATCGCGCGACCGACTTCAAGGTGCCCAGCGCCGGCAAGCTGCGCCTCGTCTTCGAAGGCGAAGATGGCGAAGTGATCGACCGCGAAGTGTTCAACTTCCCCGGTTCGGGCGTCGCCATGGCGATGTACAACCTCGACGATTCGATCCGCGATTTCGCGCGCGCCTCGTTCAACTACGGTCTGAACCTCAAATGGCCGGTCTATCTGTCGACCAAGAACACCATCCTCAAGGCCTATGACGGCCGCTTCAAGGATCTGTTCCAGGAGGTGTTCGAAACCGAAGGCTTCGCACAGAAGTTCAAGGACACCGGCATCGTCTACGAACATCGCCTGATCGACGACATGGTCGCTTCGGCGCTGAAGTGGAGCGGCGAATTCGTCTGGGCCTGCAAGAATTATGACGGCGACGTCCAGTCGGATCAGGTAGCGCAGGGCTTCGGCTCGCTCGGCCTGATGACCTCGGTCCTGCTCTCGCCCGACGGCAAGACCGTCGAAGCGGAAGCCGCCCACGGCACCGTCACCCGCCACTATCGCCAGCACCAGCAGGGCAAGGCGACCTCGACCAACCCGATCGCCTCGATCTTCGCCTGGACCGGTGGCCTCAAGTTCCGCGGCAAGTTCGACGAGACGCCGGACGTCGTGAAGTTCGCCGAAACGCTGGAAAAGGTCTGCATCCAGACCGTCGAAAGCGGCGCGATGACCAAGGATCTGGCCCTGCTGATCGGCCCGGAACAGGCCTGGATGACCACGGAGCAGTTCTTCGAAGCGATCCGCGTCAACCTCGAAACCGAAATGGGCAAGTGGGCCTAAAAGGCTGGAACTGATCCCTTCCCTTACGGTTTCAATACGGTAACGGAACGAGGCGGCGCCGCATCCCGGCGCCGCCTTTTTCATGTCTGGAACAGAGATAGGATCGGATAGAGCAGCAAGGCCGATCGTTTCGAACGAAGTCGAGAAATGCCAAGCGCAACGTTTCTCGACTTCGCTCGAAACGAACGGATGATGTGCGCTTCCGGACGAAGCAGGAGACGAGTTGATGACCACCGCCACCAAGAAACGCCTGGATGTCCGCGCCGCCGTGCCGACCGACGTGCGCGGCATTCAGCGCCTGATCGCCCGCGCCTATCCCGGCATGCCCAATTATTCGCTCGCCACCATCCGGGGCCAGATCAACAATTTCCCCAATGGCTGCTTCGTCGCCCTCTATGACGACAGGGTCGTCGGCTATTGCGCCACCATGCGCGTCAGCAAGGCAATGGCCTTCGCCACGCACGATTGGGACGAAATCACCGCCAACGGCTTCGGCACGCGCCACAGCGCGGCGGGCGAATGGCTCTACGGCTATGAAATGGCGGTCGATCCCAAGCTGCGCGGCCTGCGCATCGGCCAGCGCCTCTATGACGAACGCAAGGAACTGGCCGAAGAACTGGACCTGCACGGAATCGTCATCGCCGGCCGCATGCCAGGTTACGCCCGCGCCAAGCGCCGCGTCCACGGCCCGGCCGACTATCTGGACAAGGTCGTCACCGGCAAGATGCGCGATCAGGTCATCAGCTTCCAGCTCAAGAACCAGTTCGAACCCTTGGGCGTTCTCGAAAACTATCTGCCCGAAGACAAGCAGTCGGACGGCCATGCCGCCCATCTCGTCTGGCGCAACCCCTATGTCGACCCGGACGAAGCGCCCGAAATGCGCGTGCCGCGCGGCGTCGAAAGCGTCCGCATCGCCACCTGCCAGCTCCAGGCCCGCGCCGTCGACAATTTCGACGAATTCATCCGCAACGTCGAATATTTCGTCGATGTCGCGGCGGATTATCGTTCCGACTTCATCATCTTCCCCGAACTCTTCACCCTGCCGCTCCTCTCCTTCGAAACCAAGAAGCTGACCCCGGTGGAAGCGATCGACAAGCTGACCGGCTACACCCCGCGCCTGACCAAGGAACTGGGGCGCATGGCGCTGGAATATAATATCAACATCATCGGCGGCTCCCACCCGACCCGCGCCGACGATGGCGACATCCAGAACATCGCCTATGTCGCCCTGCGGGACGGTTCGATCCACACCCAGGAAAAGATTCACCCGACCCCCAACGAAGCCTTCTGGTGGAACATCAAGGGCGGCGATTCCCTCGACGTGATCCAGACCGACTGCGGCCCGATCGGCGTGCTCATCTGTTATGACAGCGAATTTCCCGAACTCGCCCGCCGTCTGGTCGATCAGGGCGCGCGCATCATCTTCGTCCCCTTCTGCACCGACTCGCGCCTCGGCTATCTGCGCGTCCGCTATTGCGCGCAGGCCCGCGCCATCGAAAATCAATGCTATGTCGTGATGTCGGGCAATGTCGGCAATCTGCCCAATGTCGACAATATGGACATTCAATATGCCCAGAGCGCGATCCTGACGCCCTGCGACCTGCCCTTCGCGCGGGACGGCATCGCGGCGGAATCGACCGAAAATGTCGAAACGCTGACCATGGCGGACGTCAACCTCGCCGACCTCAGCTGGGCCCGCGCCGAAGGCACCGTCCGCAACCTGCGCGACCGCCGCTTCGACCTTTATCATATCGAATGGGACAGCAACCCCGACCACGCCCACGCGCCCAGCGGCGGCCCTGTCCCCGCCGGCGGCCACAACGCACCGGGCGGCGGCTGAAACGTCCATGCTTTTCAATGTCATCCCAGCGAAAGCTGGGATCTCATGCGGGGTAGCCCCTCACCGCCTGCGACCCCAGCTTACACTGGGTGACGGTCCGAAGAGGGGGCATCGCAACAACGATGTAATCGAATCGGAAACGGCTCTAATCGCAGCCTCCGCCGCCATCACCACCGTCGCAGCCGCCATCCGCGCTGTCGCCACCACCTGAATCGCCGCTACCGCCATCACGCCGGCGGCAGCGACCGTCGCCATGCCGGTCATTCCACCAGACCAGCCCGAAAAAGGCCAGCAGCATCACAAAGACAAAGGCGCCGGCCCCGCTCACTCCGCCCCGCTCACTCCACCGTGACGCTCTTCGCCAGATTGCGCGGCTGATCCACATCCGTGCCCTTCAGCACCGCGACATGGTAAGCCAGCAACTGCACCGGCACCGCATAGACCATCGGCGCGATCAGCGGGTGGACCTTGGGCATGGTGATGGTCGCCAGGCACCCCTCACCCGCCGCCTGCACCCCGTCATAATCGGATATCAGCACCACCTTGCCGCCGCGCGCCTGCACTTCCTGCATATTGCTGACGGTCTTTTCGAACAAAGGCCCGCTCGGCGCGATGCAGATCACCGGCACCAGTTCGTCGATCAGCGCGATCGGGCCATGCTTCATCTCGCCCGCGGCATAGCCCTCGGCATGGATATAGCTGATTTCCTTGAGCTTCAGCGCGCCTTCGAGCGCCAGCGGATAGTCCGTCCCACGCCCCAGATAGAGCACGTCGCGCGCCGGCACGATATGATGCGCCATCGCCTCGATCGCCTCGTCATAGGCCAGCGCGCCGTTGATCGCGGCGGGCGCCTCGGCCAGATGGCGGACGATTTCCTTTTCTTCCTTGTCGCTCAGCCGGCCCTTGGCGCGCGCCAGATTGGCGGCAAAGGCGGCCAGCACGGCGAGTTGGCAGGTAAAGGCCTTGGTCGACGCCACGCCGATTTCCGGCCCGGCATGGGTCGGCAGCAGCAGGTCCGCCTCCCGCGCCATCGAACTGGTCGGCACATTGACCACCACGGCGATCTTCTGCCCCTGCGCCCGCGCATAACGCAGCGCGGCCAGCGTATCGGCCGTCTCACCCGACTGGCTGATGAAGAGGGCAAGGCCCCCTTCCTCCATCACCGGCTCGCGATAGCGAAACTCCGACGCGAAATCCAAATCCACCGGCACCCGCGCAAACTGCTCGAACCAGTAGCGCGCGACCATGCCGGCATAGAAGCTGGTGCCGCAGGCGACGATGGTGACGCGGCGAATGGTCGACAGGTCGAAATCGGGGATCGGCAACGACACCCGGTCGTCCAGCCGTTGCAGATAGGCTTTGAGCGTCTGGGCCACGACGACCGGCTGCTCGTAAATTTCCTTCTGCATGAAATGGCGATGATTGCCCTTGTCGATCATCGCGCCGGACACGCCGCTGATCGTCACCGGGCGTTCGACCGGATTGTTGTCCTTGTCGAAAATCTCCGCGCCGTCCTTCGTGATGACGACCCAGTCGCCCTCCTCCAGATAGGCGATGCGCTGCGTCAGCGGCGCCAGAGCCAGGGCATCGGACCCCAGGAACGTCTCGCCATCGCCATAGCCCACCACTAGCGGCGACCCCAGCCGCGCGCCGATCAGCATGTCGGGATGGCTGCGGAACAGGATGGCGAGCGCAAAGGCGCCGTGCAGGCGCGGCAGAACCTGCGCCACCGCGTCCTTGGGGCTGGCACCCTGCTCGACCAGTTCGCTCACCAGATGGGCGACGACTTCGGTATCGGTCTGGCTGTCGAACGTCCGGCCGCGCCCGATCAGTTCCTCGCGCAGCGCCTTGAAATTTTCGATGATGCCATTGTGCACCAGCGCCACTTCGCCGGTCGCATGGGGGTGCGCGTTGCTGGTCGTCGGCGCGCCATGGGTGGCCCAGCGGGTATGGGCGATCCCGGTCGTGCCCGGCAGCGGCGCATCGACCAGTTCCTTCACCAGATTGTTGAGCTTCCCCTCGGCCCGGCGCCGGTCGATCGCGCCATCATGGATGGTGGCGACCCCGGCGCTGTCATAGCCGCGATATTCCAGCCGCTTCAGGCCGTCGACCAGCCGCTCCGCAACTTCGTCCTTGCCGATGATTCCAATGATACCGCACATGCAGGAAAGCCCCGTCGAACCGAATTATGTCAGATGCCCGCTTATGTAGGGCATGTTTGTCGCCATGCCATTAATGCCATGACCGTGACAGGGGAATGGGCGCGCGATGGACAATATTTAATCCGTCCCATGCACGCGTCGATTGGGCGGTAAGCCGCTGAGAACGGGTCAGACGCACAGCTCCTCGGCAAACTTGACATCCTTGGGTCCGAACCAACTCGCGCCGACCTCCGACGACATGCTGCTGCTGTCGAAATGGAACACCTTGTCGCCCCCTTCGAAAATCGGCGGTCCGGCAAAGATACGCCATCCGGTGATGCTGGATTGCGGCTTGCCGAACTCCCGCAACCACTTCTTTCCTTCTTCCGCCGCCGTCGCACCGAAACCGCCTTCGATCTTGCGAACATCCAGGCTGAATCCATAGGTCTTGCTGACATTGTCCGGTTTGAACTGATAGCTGTAGACGGCCTGATATTCCTCCCCGCTCGCGATCAAGTCGACAGACACATAGCCATCGCCATTCTTGCGCGTCTCCTCGGGCTCGCCCAGCTTTTCCAGAGGAAAGCTCTTGATCGCCTCGTTCATGTCGAATCCGGGCTTCAACACCGCACAAAACCATTCCCCCAGCGGCGATCGCGGCTTCGCATCGGCCTGTACGGTCGTACCCGCCGCCAATATGGCCATGCCGATGCCCCATGCGCGATAGATGCCATATCTCATCATCGTCCCCCCTGATCGCTGACCACCCGGAAACCCAATGCGTCACCCTTTCCGGTCGAAGGGTAGACATGGCGCGGCACGGTGGCCAGTGCCGCATCGTCATGCACGGACGCGCCGATCGCCAGATGATCGGCACAGCTGCTGGCGCAGGTGGACGTCCATTCCGCGACATTGCCGATCATGTCGATCAGGCCGCTTGCCCCTGCACTGCCCTTGTCCACCGCGCGCAACCGACTGGCCCAGGGCAAGGTCGCACGCCCCGGCAGGTCGCGCTGAACAGCCGCCATCCATTCCTCCGCCGTCGGCAGGCGATAGACCCGGCCGGATATGTCGGACAGCCAGGCAGCATAGCCATTGGCATCGTCCCAGCTCAGTTGCGTCGCGGGCAATTGGGGATTGGGATTGTCCCAGGCGATGGCCGGGCATTTCCCGCTGTCCACGCAGGCCTGCCACTGCGCGCGCGTCACTTCCGTCCTGCCGAAATAGAGCGTCCGCCCCGCCGCGATCGCCACCGGCAGCAGGCCGGGGCAGTGGACACAGCTATTCCCCGCGCCACCACCAGCCGTCGCTCCCCTTATTGCTGTCTGCTCGGTCGGGGTCGCCACGACGACCGGCGCCGCACCGGCGGGTCGGAAATAGAAAGGGTCGATCAGCGAAGAAGAATCCCAGGGCGTCTGCTTGCCCTGCGTCTCTGCCACCACCGTGCGCCGGACATTGCGAAACGCCAGTTCGATATCGAGCCCCGGCTTCACAATCTCGCGCACCAGCGCCGTGACATAGGGACTGTTGCGCCCATTGCCATCCGCCGCCGTCTCGCCGGGCGCGGTCGAATAGGCGACATAGCTGCCACGCGGCGCGATCATTCGCGCCAGCCCACGTTCCGCCGACCGGCTGCTGCGCAATATCGGCGTATTGCGGCAGGCATCCAGTACGACGATGCTCGTCAGCGCTCCTGCATCCTCGATCTGCCGCAACACCGTGTCGGCGGCGATCGCCTCTATCTCTATGTCGGCCTCTTTCTCGATCGCCGCACCGACGGGCGCCAGATAATTGACGCCGCGCGACTGCATCCCGTGCCCCGCGTAGAAAAACAGGCCCGTGGCATTGGGGCCGGCAGCGCGGATACGATCGCCCAGCCGCATGATGGCGCGCTTCATATCCTTCTGGTCAAAGTCGATGCCCACTTCCACCTGAAAGCCGGACAGGCGCAACGCATCGGCCATCAATGTCGCATCGCGCCCGGGGTTGGGCAGTGGTCCCAGCCGCGCATCATAGGCGGCATTGCCGATGACGAGCGCGACGCGATTCTGCGCCATGGCGACCGAAATGCTTCCGGCAAAAGCCGCCAGCAGGACCATCAATCCCCAGATGCCTCGCACCGCCCGCTCAGCCCCCTGTGTCCGCCTGTCGCCAGCCATTCGCCCGACCAAATCTTTATGCAGGCAGTCGGGGGGCGACATCAAGAGCGCAAAGCATCGTTCATGCTGGCCGAATGGTAATCAGCCACAGGTCCGGCGGCGCCAGCATGCGGAACGGCGCGCTGCTCGTCCCCACCCCGCCCGACACGATCATCGTGCGCGCGCCATCGCGATACAGGCCGCAGGCATAGCGGGTACCATATTTCGACGGCACATAGGTGATGCCGATGAAGGGAAAGGCGATCTGCCCGCAATGGGTATGCCCCACCAGCGTCAGCGACCGGCTGTCCGGCAGTTTGGGAAACACGTCCGGCCCATGCGACAGGATGACCGGCGCGCCGCCCACCCGGTCGATCGCCGCCAATGTTCGGGGAATGTCGGGCTTGCGGGTATAAATGTCCTTCAGCCCCCCGATCGCCAGCGGCCCGCGCCGCACCGCCCGGTCCTGCAACAGGGTGATGCCCATGCGCGCAAAAGCCGCCTGCCAGTCCGCCTCGCTCAGCGCCCGGCGGTTCTTCCTGCTGCGGCTGTCATGATTGCCCAGCACCGCCACCACGCCGAGCGGCGCGCGCAAGCCCGCAAAGGGTGCGATGCTGGCCTGCGCATCATAGGTCGCCCCACCCTTGTCATCGCCGACATAATCGCCGCCCAGCAGGATGAGGTCGGGCTTCAGCCCATTGATCTGCGCCACTATTCGACGCAACCGCTCCGGGCTGTTGTTCGGCCCCGACAGATGGGTGTCGGTCAGCAGCGCGACCGTCATCGCCCTGCGCGGCGCATCGGCCGGGAAAGGGAGCACGATCTCAGCCCGCCGCACGATCGGCATGGCGCTGGCATTGTGGATCAGCCAGAGGGCAGAAGCCGCGACGAGCAGAACCAGCGCGGACAATGGCCAGAGAATTTTGCGGATCAACTCAGAGCCCATACTACCTCGTCATTGCGAGCGAAGCGAAACAATCCACCCGGCGCACCATGGATTGCCTCGCTCCGCTCGCAATGACGGATTCTCACTTAACCGCTTTCTTCGCCGTCATCCGCTCGCGAAACCGCGCCGCCCATCCGGGCTTGCCGACCTGCTCGGGCCGCACCAGACACAGCGCATCCGCCTCGACCGGCTTCGTCACCACGCTGCCCGCCGCCACGATGGCGCCCGCACCGATCGTGGCCGGCGCTACCAGCGCGCTGTTCGACCCGATAAACGCCCCCGCGCCAATCTCGGTCTTATATTTGAAGAAGCCGTCATAATTGCAGGTGATCGTCCCCGCGCCGATGTTCGCTCCCACGCCCACGCTGGCATCGCCGATATAGGACAGGTGATTGACCTTCGCCCCCTCACCCACGCTCGCCTTCTTGATCTCGACGAAATTGCCGACCTTGGCCTTGACGCCGATGTCCGCCCCCGGCCGCAACCGCGCATAGGGGCCGATATCCGCGCCGCTCGCCACGCTCGCCCCCTCCAGATGGGAAAAGGCATGGATGACGACATTGTCTGCCACGCTGACGCCCGGCCCGAACACGACATTGGGCTCCACCACCACATCGCGCCCCAGCACGGTATCATGGGCGAAGAACACCGTCTCCGGCGCCACCAACGTCACGCCATCGCGCATCGCCTCGGCCCGGCGCCGCGCCTGCCACACCGCCTCGACCCCGGCCAGTTCGATCCGGCTGTTCACGCCCGCCACTTCCCAGGCGTCCGTCTCGATCACCGCGCTCGTCCCGCCCGGCAGCATCACGATATCGGGCAGATAATATTCGCCCGCCGCATTATTGTTGCCGATCTGATCGAGCAGCACGAACAGGTCGGTCGACCGCACCGCCATCAGCCCGCTATTGCATAGCGTCACCGCGCGCTCGGTCTCGCTGGCGTCCTTGAACTCGACCATCTTCTCGATGATGCCCTGCCCGTCGGCGATGATCCGCCCATAGGCGGCGGCATCGTCGGGGCGGAAGCCCAGCACCACCGCGCGCGGCTCATCGCCCCGGCTGAGGCGATCCAGCATCGCCTGCATCGTCCCCGCGCTCACCAGCGGCACGTCGCCATAAAGGATCAGCACATCGCCCGCGAAGCCCGCCAGCGCATCATGCGCCTGTGCCACCGCATGACCGGTGCCCAGTTGCTGCTCCTGCACCGCGACGATCGCGCCGGTGCCGGCCACCGCCTTCTCCACCTGCGCGCGCCCCGCGCCCACGACCACCACCTGCCGCTCCGGCGCCAGTTCGCCGACGCTCGCCAGCAAATGCAGCAGCATCGGCCGCCCCGCAATCGGATGCAGCACCTTGTGAAGCGACGATTTCATCCGCGTCCCCTGCCCGGCGGCAAGGATGATGACGGCAAGCGGGCGATCTATCGAACTGGTCACGGCGTATCGGTCCTGTTTTCCTGTGCCCGGTCGCAACGATCCCTACCTGTCCCAAGCCCACACCCGTTCGGGCTGAGCCTGTCGAAGCCCCTTTTTTCTCCCCTCCCAGGGAGAGGGCATATGGCCCTTCGACTAGCGCAGGGTGAACGGGACTCGTGTAAGGATCGCGCTGTCGGGGCGAAACTTTCCCTGGCTCTCTGCCATGTTTGCCTTGCCTTTGCCACCATGCAGGCGGCATGGCTTGCGCCATGAGCAGCATCCCTTTCGACATTGTCGGCTTCGACCTCGACGGCACCCTCTTCGACACCAGCGGCGACCTCGCCGCCGCCGTCAACTATGCGATCGGCACGATCGGCCGCCCGCCCTTCCCGGTCGCGGCGATCCATCCCTTTGTCGGCAAGGGCGCGAAGGTGATGCTCCAGCGCGCGCTCGACGCGTCGGGCGGCTATGACGAAGAGACGCTCGCCACCCTGCTCCCCATCCTGCTCGATTATTATGAGCAGAATCTCGCCATCCACTCCATCCCCTATCCCGGCCTGCTCGCCGCGATGGACGCGCTGACCGACGCGGGCGTCAAGCTCGCCATCTGCACCAACAAGGCGGAACGCTTCACCATTCCGCTCATGCATCAGATCGGCCTGTCGGACCGCTTCGCCGCCATTGTCGGCGGCGACACGGTGGGCGTGGCCAAGCCCGACCCGGCGCCCATCCATGCAATGATCGCCCGCGCGGGCGGCGGCCGCACCATCTTCATCGGCGATACGATCAACGACATTGCCGGCGCGAAAAATGCCGGCATCGCCAATGTCGCTGTCAGCTTCGGCTTCCTCGACGGCCCGGTCGAAAATCTGGAGGCGGACGCCGTCATCCATCATTTCGACGAACTGGTCCCGCTGCTACAAAACTGGCCCGCCTGACATGGCCCTGCGGCTGGAACAGGACGGCCCGGTCGCCCGGTTGCTGATCGACCGGCCCGACCGGCGCAACGCCATGACCCAGGCGATGTGGGAGCAACTCCCCCACCTCGTAGGTCAAGCGATGACGGATGATGCCATCCGCGTCCTGATCCTCGCCTCCGCCACGCCCGGCCTCTTCTGCGCGGGCGCCGACATCCACGAATTTGCGACCTGCTCCGGCGATGAAGACTGGCGCGTCGCCAATCAGACCGCGATCCGCGCCAGCCAATATGCCCTCGCCCATGCCGAAAAGCCGGTGATCGCCGCAATCGACGGCGATTGCGTCGGGGGGGGCTGCGGCCTCGCCATCGCCTGCGACCTGCGCATTGCATCGCCGACCGCGCGCCTCGGCATCACGCCCGCCAAGCTCGGCATCGTCTATTCGCTGTTCGACACGAAATTGCTGGTCGATCTGGTCGGCCCGGCCCGCGCCAAGCGCATCCTCTTCACCGGCGCGCTCCACAGCGCCGAAGACGCGCTGGCGATCGGCCTGATCGAGGAGATCGCGCCCGATCCCCTGAGCGCTGCCGACACGCTCGCCCGCACCATCGCCGCCAACGCCCAGCACAGCGTCCGCGCGTCCAAAGCCATCATCCGCCGCATCCTCGACGGGCAGGCAGACGACGACGCCACCACGCTGGCCCTGTTTCGCGATGCCTTCACCCTGCCCGACTTCGCCGAAGGCGTCGCCGCCTTCCGCGCCAAGCGCCGCCCGGATTTCTGACGCTCCAAAACCGCCAGCGACGCAAAAAGGCCCGGCGCTAACCGGGCCTTTGTCGCGGGATCATCCGCATGGGGCGAAGGATCAGTTCCCCACCACCGGGCGAATGTCCTTCTTGCCCGCATCGGCATAGCGCTCGCCGGTTTCGGCGCGGGCGATGGCGGCGTTGATCGGCGCCTGCACATGGGCAATCGCCTTGGCCTTGCAGTTCATCTGTGCCTGAAGGTCCATCGAAGAACAGACGCGGTTGGCGCCGCGGGCGATCCGGCTGCGCAGCTGCTGCTGATGCGTGGCTTTGGAAAGGTCCAGGTCGCCATGATAGACGCCGGTGGTGCGGCCATTGGACTGGAATTCCTGCGCGGACGCGGCACTGGCACTCGCCAACAGGGCGACAGAGGCAAAAGCGGCGGCGATTTTGGTCGAAACGAACATGGGGCTATCTCCTCGAAAATCTGTTGTGGCCGGCACGCCGCCAAGGGGGGCTGCGCGATGCGCCGGGGTGCGAACGGGCGGAGCCAGGCGGTCTTTCAGGGTCGGCGCCTGAAAGAAGGTCGGCTTCCCGTTCGCCCCCTCTTGTTACGCTCCCGATCCGCCCGGCGCCTGCCCGCTTCGACCCGGCAACGCGGTCCGTCGGCCAACGACGGACAAGCCGACCAAGCGCAGACGAACGCGGACGAACGGCGGTACGAACGACATCTGCCGCGTCTGCAAACGACATTTCCGTAAGGGAATCGGCGCGAATCGCGCGGACATGAAAACGCCCCCGGCGCAAGGGATGCCGGGGGCGTATCCAGATGCTGTCGGGCACTCCGGATCAGGATAAACTCTGTGATGGGGAGACGACGCCATATGCGGTGAACCGTCGCTTAACGGGTGCAACCCGCGCTCGCCCTATGCCGCCATCATAGCGTCAGGATGATGACGATCGCCGCCGGTTCGATGATCCGCGCATGCGCGGCGCCCGGCAGCATGCCAGGGGGATGAACGGCGCTCAGCGCGCCACGAACGACATGCCGCAGGGTTTCAGGCGCCCAAAATTCAGGCGTCGACCGGCGGCAATCCGGCCGCAGCCAGCGCGTCCGCTAGATAGCACGCAAAGCCATCGTCGCGCGCCGGCAACCGGTGCCGCGTCCACGCCAGCGCCACCAGCGGCCGCCACGCCGCCAGCGCCTCCGGCTCCATGCCGGTCAGCGCGCGATAGCGCTTGATATAATAGGCCGCCGCCCGGTCCCGCACCTGCTCCTCCCACCAGCGGCCGGTCTGGCCGGGGCCAAAGCGCATCAGCATCTCGCTGCGCACCACATCGGCCGGCCAGGCCGCCCGCGCCGCCCGCGACCAGTCGACCACAGCCAGTCCCTGCGGCGTCACGATCAGATTGGCCGGATGCAGGTCGCCATGCGACAGCCTGTCCCCTTCGATCAACTGGTCCAGCCGCTCGATCGCCGCCGCGCGCAGCGTTTCGCCGACCGGCGCCGCCTCGATATCCTCGACCAGCAATTCCTTGCGACTGCGCAGCAACGGAATGTCCTGCGCCTGGATCTGCTGCTGCAATCGCGCCATCGCCTTCAGCGCCCAGCGCCAGCGCCACGGCCGCTCGCGCAGATAGGCCAGCAGGTCCGGCCCCTCGATCCGGGTATAGATGATGCCCTGCCGTCCGCCTGCATCGCGCAGGTCCAGCGCCTGCGCCACCGGCAGGTCGGTCGCCTGGATCACCTGCATCAGCTCATATTCTCGGTCCACGATCGCCGGGTCAATCCCCGCGTGAAACAGCTTCAGCACGCGCCTGCCGTCCAGCCGGAACACCTCGGCGCTTTGCCCGGCTGCAACGAAATCGGACGGATCGGGCAGGTTCATCCCCGCGCCTTGCCCCAGCGCGGCCGGATTGGCCAGCCTCTTTCACGCGAGGCTGGCCAGAGCGAAACTCAGACCACGCCCCATCATGCCTCAATTCCGTTCCCGCCGCGGCCGTCCCGGACCATCGCCGCGTTCGGCTCGCTGCGCCAGACGCTGCGCCCTCTCACCGGCGCGCTGCTGCGCCTGCATCGGCTGCCGCACGGCCTGCTGCTGCTGCGAACGCGCCGCGCGCTCGGCCTGCCGCGCCTGCGACTGGCGCGCTTGAACTTGCCGGGCCTGTACCTGACGCGCCTGCGCCTGCGCTTCGGTCCGCCGCGCCATTTGGCGCCGCTCGGCCTGAACCCGACGCTCCGCCTTACGCTGGGACTGCTCTTGGGCCTGACGCTGTTGCCGCGCAGCGCTCTGGCGCCCAGCCTGTGCAGCGGCCTGTGCACGGGCCGCCTGCCGCGCCCGTGCCTCATCGGCCCGCCGGGCGCTGCGGATCTGCGCCTGTGCCTGCCCGGTCCTGACTCGTTCGGTTTTGGCGCGCTCGGCCTTTACCCGCTCGACCTGCGCCTGCTGCCGCGCCACACGCTGCTGTGCCGCGCGCGCCTGCGCCGTGCGATCGGCCCGCTCGCGGCGTTCGGCCACCCGCTGCCGGGCCTGCACCTCACGGCGCTCGCCCGCACGGACGGCCTGCCGCTGTCGCTCCGCCATCAACGCAACCCGACGATCCTGCTGCTGCGCCCGCTGCTGCTGCGCTTCCCGTCGCAGCATGACGTCGCGCCGCTCGGCCAGCACGCCCCGCTCCCGCGCCGCCCGTGCCCGCCGGGCGTCATCCCAACGCCGATCCTGTGCTCGCCGATCCGCAATGGCCATCGCCCGTGCCCGGTCGCGCCGCGCATCCGCGCGCTGCTCCGCCGCATAGAAGCGCGGCGGCGGCGTGCGGAAATCATCGCGCTGCCAGCTGGCGAAGCGGGTGGCCGCCCGCTCGCGCACCTGCTGCTCGCGCGCCCAGTGGCGCCTTGCCCGGTCATCCTGCCGTGCCCGATAGCGGCGCCAGTCCGCCTGCTCGCGCCGCGCCCTATCCCATTGCGCCCGATCGTCGCGGATCGCCGCCCGCTGGGCCGCCCATTGCCGCGCCTCGATCCGCTCGCGATCGCGCGCCCGCGCCGACCGGCGCATGTCCCAGGCCCGCGCATAATAGCGCGACGCATAGCTTTCGCGCCGCTGCGCCTCACGCCATGGCAACGCCCGGCCGCCCCGGTCATAGACCACCACCAGCCGCTCGTCGCGATAGCCGTAGCTGTTCCACGGATCGCGCACCAGATAGGGGGCGTCGGCCCCCGGCTCATAATAATAATAGCGATAACCGCCGTCGATCGGCTCGGCATAGCGCAGATAATCGTCGCTGCTCTGCCAGGCCCAGGGCTGCACGCCGTCATCATAACCAAAGCCATAATCGGGCGGCGCATCGCCCAGCATGTCGGAAAACATGTCCGCCCGGTCGATCCAGGCATATTCGTCACCCTGCGGCCGGGCATAGGCGATCGGCCGTGCGGCGGGCAGCCGCTCTGCCGGCGGCGCATAGGCGGCCGGCGCCCCGCCGCCCGCATCCGCCAGCATCGGCTGCGCGTCGGGCAAAGGCGGCAAGCCACTGCCATTCTCGGCGAAGGCGTTGCTCCACGCCTGATCGGTCAGCGAAAAGGGCTGGGCCGGCTTGTCCTCCTTGCACGCGGCCAGGGCCAGCGACAGGGACAGCAGCCCGACGGCGGGCATATGACGAAACAACAGGACAGGCATCGCTTATCTCCTCGCGACCAGTCCCCCCGGTGATTGAAATCTGACGCCCTCAATGCCCGAACCGGCCTGAACGATCCGTGGCCGTGCCGTTCATGGGACTTTCATGGTTTCGCGAGCCCCAAAGCAATCAGTTCATCGCAATTTTTTGCCGCTAACAGGCCGGCATAGGCTGCCGTCGTTTCCGCCAGATCATCGGGTGCTGCCCGTGTCATCAGGGTTTGGAATTTCGTCGTGTCGAGAAACATGTCAGCTGTCACCGCTTTTGCACCCAAAGCCGCGCCGCCTGTGTCGATGCTCATGAAAAAACCGCCGACATAACCTGCGATCTTGCGCTGTTCGGATGCTTCGAACAGCGCATTGCCGGATGCACCCTTTTGAAGAGCATCATTCCAGGATGTGCTGAATTCTACGACGGACTTCAGCAATTCAAACTGCGCCTTATTCTTGTCCCCCGCCTTCGCGATTAGGGTGCAGGTACCGGGCAGCCCTGCTATCGCAATATTGTTGGCGTAAGTCCGCGCACGACCCACCACATCTTCCCAATCTCGCGTCAGATCACGAACCAATATGTCACCGCGCAACTCCTTGGTGGATGCCTGCAACACGGTATCGATCGCGGTAAGCGTCTTATTATCCGCTGAAGCACTGCTTTCGATCGCCGCCCGCAGGTCAGTTAACCGACGATTGACATAGGCCGCTTCCTGCGCACCCGCACCATGATTGACGATATTCACCGTGAAATATGTATCATCGGAAAATGGCCGCAGACCGGTTGCCGAACCAGCCTGGTCAAACTGCGTTACAAACAACTGCCCGCTATTATGGTCCAGTTCCAGATTGCGCCAGATGTGATCGACATTCCTTTTGTGCAGGCGGCGCAACACATATCGCCCCTCCTCAAAAGGCGCGGAATTATAGGAAATTTGTGCGCTCGATGGATCGAGTACAAAGCGATACTCAAATACGACGTCATCCTGGTTGCTCTCCAGCAGGCTTTTCCCCAGGTTCAGCAGGATATTGGCGGCGCCGCCGGTCGGTAATGCGCCGCTCGTCTGGCCAAGGCTCGCAAGGCTGCTCAGGAGCCCCTTCATTTCCTCACTGACCCGGTCCAGTTCCAGCACGATGATCTGTATGCCGACCGGTCTGCCGCCATAGGTTGTCGGTCCTGCGATCGGAATATTGCTGAAATTCAGGCCTTGGCCATTTTCAACGTCAGGACTGTAATAGATAACGCGCGCGGAATTCAGGCTCTGCGCATCCAGATCTACAAAGGCATTTTCCTGCGCTGATGCATCGGCAGGCTTTTCAGCAGTATCGGCGGTGGTGGCTGCAGCGTCTTTGGGCTGAAACTCGAATGCGCGGGCCAAAACCACGATCTCCGCCTGGGAACGAAAGGGATTTTTCCCCGCCATCAGTTTCCCGGGCGTGAAGGGAAGTTCTGAGACATATTTCATATATCCATAATCCAGCCTGATCGAATAGACTTCATCGGGCCTGATCCCCGGCTTGCGGGACACATTTTTTCGGAAAAGCTTGACGCCCAAAAGCGGCTTACAATGGTTGTTCCCGGCATCGCCGATCGTTTTCGGCATACAGTCCGCTGGATATTCGGCCACCCTCTTCGCAACATCTACCGGATCTTCAGCCCGACGATAGTCGATATAACCTGTTTCGAGCGAAGCGCAGGCACTCAACGCCATCAGAGCAAAAATAGACGAAAATTTACAATTGACCAAATCCTTCATTTCCGCCCCCTTCAGAAATCAATTATGACATAATACTTATTTTATCGGTATCTTTACAGATAATTTTGGTTCCAATCGGATAAGATGGCCAGAACCCGCAATCATGCTGCTTTGATCATCACGCAGCCTGCCCCTGCCGTCTTCACACCCTCGATCTTTACGATATGGGTTGGATAGCCTTGCCCCGCCCCTTTCGAACAAATATAGAACGACCGCATGAGTCTGACCCACATCTCCGTGCGCGGCGCGCGTGAACACAACCTCAAGGGCGTGGATGTCGATCTGCCCCGCAACAGCCTTGTCGTCATCACCGGCCTGTCCGGTTCGGGGAAAAGCTCGCTCGCCTTCGACACCATCTATGCCGAAGGGCAGCGCCGCTATGTGGAGAGCCTCTCCGCCTATGCCCGCCAGTTCCTTGAGATGATGCAGAAGCCCGATGTCGAGCATATCGAGGGCCTCTCCCCCGCCATCTCCATCGAGCAGAAGACCACCAGCCGCAACCCGCGCTCCACCGTCGCCACGGTCACGGAAATCTACGACTATATGCGCCTGCTCTGGGCGCGCGTCGGCATCCCCTACAGCCCCGCCACCGGCCTCCCCATCAGCGCGCAGACCGTCAGCCAGATGGTCGACCGCGTCGCGACCCTGCCCGAAGGCACCCGCTTCTACCTGCTCGCCCCCGTGGTGCGCGGGCGGAAGGGCGAATATCGCAAGGAACTGGCCGAATGGCAGAAGGCGGGTTACACCCGCGTCCGCATCGACGGCGAAATGATGCTGATCGAGGACGCCCCCGCCCTCGACAAGAAATACAAGCATGACATCGAAGTCGTGGTCGACCGCCTCGCCGTGGACGCCGACATGGCCACCCGCCTCGCCGACAGTTTCGAGCAGGCGCTCAAACTTGCCGACGGCCTCGCCTATGTCGACCTGGCCGAAGGCGTCGTCCCCGGCCGCGAAAATGAAGTTCAGTCCACCGACAAGAAGATGAAGGGCGCGGGCATCCCCCTGAACCGCATCGTCTTCTCGGAGAAATTCGCCTGCCCGGTCAGCGGCTTCACCATCCCCGACATCGAACCGCGCCTCTTCTCCTTCAACGCCCCCTTGGGCGCCTGCCCCGCCTGCGACGGCCTTGGCGAACGGCAGGAATTCGACCCCGACCTCGTCGTCCCCAACGAAGCGCTCTCGATCAAGAAGGGCGCCGTCGTCCCCTGGGCCAAGTCCAACCCGCCCAGCCCCTATTATATGCAGGTGCTCGGCTCCCTCGCGAAGGAGTTCGGCTTCAGCCTCGAAACCCCGTGGACCGACCTGCCGGGCGAAGTGAAGCTCATCATCCTCCACGGCACCGGCGGCAAGCCCGTCACCCTGCGTTTCCAGGACGGCAAGAAAAGCTACGAAGTCAAGAAAGCGTTCGAGGGCGTCATCGGCAACCTCAATCGCCGCCTGCTCCAGACCGACAGCGCCTGGATGCGCGAGGAACTGGCCAAGTACCAGACCGCCATGCCCTGCGAAACCTGCAACGGCGCCCGCCTGAAACCCGAAGCGCTGGCCGTGAAGATCGCGGGCGAGGATATCTCCGTCTCCACCCGCCGCTCGGTGGTGGACGCGCTCGCCTTCTTCACCACCCTGCCCGATCATCTGAACGACCAGCAGAGCCAAATCGCCAAGGCCATCCTCAAGGAAATCGTGGAACGCCTCGGCTTCCTCAACAATGTCGGCCTCGATTACCTCAACCTCGACCGCACCAGCGGCACGCTGTCGGGCGGCGAAAGCCAGCGCATCCGCCTCGCCAGCCAGATCGGCAGCGGCCTCTCCGGCGTCCTCTACGTCCTCGACGAACCCTCGATCGGGCTTCATCAGCGCGACAATGACCGCCTGCTCGTCACCCTCAAGCGCCTGCGCGACCTCGGCAACAGCGTCATCGTTGTGGAGCATGACGAGGATGCGATCCGCGCCGCCGACTATATTGTCGACATGGGGCCGGGCGCGGGCGTCCATGGCGGCACCATCGTCGCGCAGGGCACGCTGCCCGAACTGCTGAAGAACAAGGACAGCCTCACCGCCGACTATCTCAACGGCACCCGCCGCATCGAAGTCCCGGCCAAGCGCCGCAAGGGCAACGGCAAGAAGCTGACCGTCCACAATGCCCGCGCCAACAATCTGACCGGCGTGACCGCATCGATCCCGCTCGGCACCTTCACCTGCATCACCGGCGTCAGCGGATCGGGCAAGTCCAGCTTCACCATCGACACCCTCTACGCCGCGTCCGCCCGCGCGCTGAACGGCGCCCGCATCGTTGCCGGCCCGCATGACAAGATCACCGGCCTCGAACATTGCGACAAGGTGATCGACATCGACCAGTCGCCCATCGGCCGCACCCCGCGTTCCAACCCGGCCACCTATACCGGCGCCTTCACCAACATCCGCGACTGGTTCGCGGGCCTCCCCGAAGCGCAGGCCCGCGGCTACAAGCCCGGCCGCTTTTCGTTCAACGTCAAGGGCGGCCGCTGCGAAGCCTGTCAGGGCGACGGCGTGCTCAAGATCGAGATGCACTTCCTCCCCGACGTCTATGTGACCTGCGACGTCTGCCACGGCGCGCGCTATAATCGCGAAACGCTGGAGGTGAAGTTCAAGGGGATGAGCATCGCCGACGTCCTCGACATGACGGTCGAGGATGCAGTCGAATTCTTCAAGGCCGTGCCGCCCATCCGCGACAAGATGGCGATGCTCGCCGAAGTCGGCCTTGGCTATATCAAGGTCGGCCAGCAGGCCACGACCCTGTCCGGCGGCGAAGCCCAGCGCGTCAAACTCGCCAAGGAACTCTCCCGCCGCGCCACCGGCCAGACGCTGTACATATTGGACGAACCCACCACCGGCCTGCATTTCGAAGACGTCCGCAAACTATTGGAAGTCCTCCACGCGCTGGTCGAACAGGGCAACAGCGTGGTCGTGATCGAACATAATCTGGATGTCATCAAGACCGCCGACTGGATCATCGACATGGGACCGGAAGGCGGCGTGAAGGGCGGCGAAGTCGTCGCGGAAGGCACGCCGGAAAAGGTCGTGAAGGAGAAGCGCAGCTTTACCGGGCGCTATCTGGCGCCGTTGCTGGGACTGGAGGCTGTTGCGGCGGAATGATCGGTGAAACTTGTACCCGATATTAAACAATCGAATTTCCAGTCATTTTCACATCAAACGACAACGGAAAAACCGCAGAAAACTTAAGGTCAGCAGGCAATGGAGTCCAAAAGTCTCTACCAAACAACGAGCCGCTTGCATAAAAACTCCGCCTCCGATATGCGTATGGAATGGCGACAACGCTCAGGGACTTTATTGCGCAGCGCGAAGCTGAAATTAGGGACCAGCAAAAGGCCCTAAAAGCGGAATTGCGTGATCTTCAAATCGCAAAAAATGCTCTTGAATCTCAAAGTGGCTCAGAGAGTTCAAAAGCGCAGGGCACTACTTTGACCATTAAGGAGATGGCTCGCGAAGTCCTTTCTCATCAACCCAATGGGCTTAATTCAAGCGGCATTCTTGACGGTATTAAGAAGACGTTTGGCCGCGATGTTGAACGAACAAGTCTTTCGCCTCAATTGAGTCGATTGAAAGATGACGGTGAACTCGCACTTGATGGAGATGTTTGGTTTAGCGCTGACCATTATGCTTCAGCCCAAAGACAGTATCTCACACATCCTGTCGAAAACCCTTTTGATTCTCATCCTGTAGACCACGGCTTTGGCAACAACACATCGGTTCCATGGGACATAGATGATTCTGAGGTGCCATTTTGAGCGCACCTAAAAAGATTGAGCCGTCGCACGGAAAATCCGAGGACGGCTCAAAAATCGGGAAGGACTGCAATCCTTCCCTTTCCATCAACCCCCAAACCCCATTCGGCTAAGAAAGGAAGGTGCAAGCGTGACGGCGATATTACGAACCTAGCCGGTTGAACCGGCAGGCTCTGCGAAGCGCGAGCTTCACAGAGCCATGATCCTATTCGAATCTGAAGATTTCGTCAATTAAGGAGCATATCATGGCTAAGCGCAGCGCATGGCATTCGGCGAAGGCCGGGGTTCATCACAACGACACTAACTGCAACACCGGAAATAATATTGAGCGTGAAAATTTGCGCTCCGGTACCGGCGGCAAGCCGCTTTGTGCCGAATGCCAGAAGCTTGGCTAGCATCTAGCGCCATTGGTTAACGAAAGCCTGTCGGTTTGCTATCTAAAGCGGGCTATGCCCAACATAGAACTGGCGCCGGCAGGCCTTTTTTAATACGATGATAGTTTAATCAAACTCTGGATTCCCACCAAACCTGATCCATATCGGACCAACCCACCCCCACCCCGATTGGCCCCGCCCGACCCATCTGCTACACTCCCCCCATGACCAAGCTCACCCCCATCGAGTCCGAGTTCGCGACGACCGAAGAAGCGGAAGCCTATGACGCATGGTTCCGTGCGGAGGTCGAGGCCGCGATGGCATCGGACGAACCCGACATTCCTCATGACGAAGCGATGGCCCGGATGCAGGCCATTATCGACCGCCGCAAAAAGGCAGACGGGCGCAAGACGGCGTAGTGCTGCCGGTCGTCTGGAGAGCCAGCGCTCTGCGAAAACTCGAAAGCGTCATCAACTATATCGAAATACGGAACCCGGCGGCGGCTGACCGCATAGGCGCTACAATCCAGCACGCTGCCGATCGCTTGCCTGACCATCCCTATCTCCACCGTCCCGGCCGTGTTCCCGGCACCCGCGAAGCCGTTGTCCATCCCAACTATATCCTCGTCTACCGCGTCATGACCGACCGGATTCAGATTCTTGCGCTCCACCATAGTCGCCAGCGCTATCCCTGACCTTTCCCCCACACATCCTATTTCCCTGTCCTACACGCCCCCTTTCTGCCCATCCTCCCGGCAAACCCCTTTTGCCCGGAGGCACGCATGTCCGTTCACGACCCCATCCTGCCCAGCGCCCATCCGCAAACCCGCGCCGATGGCTGGTCGCCCGCCCGCCAGCGCCGCTTTCTCGAAGTCCTCGCCTCGTCCGGCGTCATCATGCTTGCCTGCGAAGCGGTGCGCATCACCGCCCGCTCGGCCTATGCCCTGCGCACCCGCCATGACGGCGCGGCCTTTCGCCTGGGCTGGGACGCGGCGATCCTGATCGCCCGCGCGCGCCTCGCGACGGATTTGCTCGCCCGCGCCATCATGGGCAATGAAGAAACCATCCGCAAAGACCCGGACAATCACGAAATCACCCGCCACCGCCATGACAATCGCCTCGCCATGTCGATGCTGTCCCGGCTGGATCGCATGGCCGACAGCCCGCTCGAAGGGTCCGACGCCGCGCTCGCACGCGTCGTGGCGCAGGATTTCGCCGCCTATCTCGACATGCTCTGCCCCGAAGACGTCGCACAGGCGGAACTGGACGGCCTCGCCCTCCCCCGCACCGGCGCCGAACCCAGCGCCCGGACCATGGCCGATGCGCAACTGCTGGACGGATCGCGCCCCGACACGCCCGATCCCGTCGAGGAAGCCGTCGCCGCCGCCATCTCCCCCGGTGCCTGCGCCGCGCTCTTCATCGCCGCGCGCCTGCCGCTTGCAGCCGGCCAGAATCCGCAGATTCCCGTCGCCGATGAACGGTGTGAACTTCGCCCCGAACCAGCGCCCGAACCGGAGCCAAACCGGTCCGATCTGCCACCCGAAGACGCCGCCGCCCGGCTGCGCGGCCATTGGTGGAGCAGCCCGTTGCAGCGCTGGCGCACCGATTTCCCGCCTCCGCCCGGCTTCGATGGCAACGCTTCGAGCGAAGATTATGATGTGGACGAATATGATCGCGATCTGACGCCGGAAGAAATGGCATCGCTGGATGCGGAGCATGCGGCCTGGCTACACCCCTATGAGTTGGCGGCGGCGCGCGCCCGCGACATTTATTTCGGCTTCGCCCTTCCGCCGGAAACCGCGCAGGAAGCCACGACCGAACCGGCCTCGGACTTTGTCGCCTCGCCCGATTTGCAGCCCGAACCCGCCTGATCCGCGCTCAGATATAATCCTCCAATATACTGGTGCTCAGCAGGATCAGGTTGAGCGCGACCAGCATCGCCACGTTCCAGCGGCGATTATGGACGAATAGCAACGCGATCAGCAACGCGAACAGGCTCAGCGCCCCGCTGGCGTAAAAAAGGAAGCCGATCGCCCCCGCCGGCCCCTCCGGCGCCTCGGGCAGCGGCCGCACCGTGTCCAGCACGCCCTGGCCGATCATCGTGGCGATGTTGATGCCCAGCAACCCGCCGATCACCAGCCGGTTCTGCTTGTCGTACCAATCGTCGAAATCGGGCCATTGTTCCGGCTCGTCAGGGAAGATCACCGACGCGATCAGATGATACATGCCCACGATCGCGAGCACGACCACCAGCGTCAGGTAACTGGCATCCATCTGGTCGCGCATGCTGAACGCCGTGCCCCAGAAGCTCGTCAGGTCCAGCATCACGAACAGGCCCAGCAGCGGCGTCAGCCATCCGACCCGCACCGGCTTGGCGGCGCGCTTCATCTTCAGCACCCTGGCAAAGCCGCCCAGCACTTCGGCCACGGCCAGCCCCAGCAACAGCCCGAACACCGCGAACACCAGATCGAACGCCGACATGCCGCAATTCCCCCACAGCCCGCCGCAAGACTAGCGGAAAGCGCCGTATAGGCAATCGTCGTCGGAACCCCATCCGCACTGGCCGGTTATCCTTGCCGAACCCATCATCTACGGAGACGATCATGATCCGCACCCTGATCTTCGGCGCCATCGCCGGCTATGTCGGCAAGAAGCTCTATGACGAAGGCAAGCTGACCGAATTCAAGGACGATATCATCGCCCGCTATGGCGAGGCGAAGGCGAAGCTGGAGGAACAGCGCGCCGAAACCGGCACCGCGACCACGCCTGCCGCGCCGCTCGTCACCCCCTCGGCCGGCGCGCGCCCGCTGCCGCACTGATCCTTCCCCGACCCCGGCGGCTCTAGTCCCCCGCTCGCCGCCGGTTGCCGCCCGTTCGCCGCCATACCCCCTCTCATGGCCGCGACGGGCGGTTTCTTTTTGGGGAAACCATTGTCCTGCCAAAGGGTTGATGCGCCGACAGGGAGACAAAGAGGAGAACCCCTATGCGCAAACCGATCCTGGCTGCGGCCATCCTAGCGATGCTGCCGCTCAGCGCCTGCATGTCCGACGGCGGTGGCCGCGGCGGCTATGGCTATGACCGCCCCAGCGACCGCCGCGGCCCGCCCCGCCATCACCGCCGCCCGATCCGCGACAATGACCAGATCTACCGCGACCGCGACGGCCGCTACTATTGCAAGCGGGATGACGGCACCACCGGCACCATCGTTGGCGCCATCGCCGGCGGCGTGCTCGGCAACATCATCGCTCCGGGCGGTTCCAAGACGCTGGGCACCATCCTGGGCGGCGCCGGCGGCGCACTGGCCGGCCGTGCCATCGACAAGAACGACATCAACTGCGAATAAGCCAGCAACGAAAAAGGGCGCGGGGATCACTCCCCACGCCCTTTCCTACTGCGTAACGATGCTTTACAGCTTTTCGGTAAGTTCTGGGACGACCTTGAAGAGATCACCGACGAGGCCGATGTCCGCCACCTGGAAGATCGGCGCGTCCTCATCCTTGTTGATGGCGATGATGGTCTTGCTGTCCTTCATGCCCGCCAGATGCTGGATCGCCCCGGAAATGCCGACCGCGATATAGACTTCGGGCGCCACGATCTTGCCGGTCTGGCCGACCTGATAGTCGTTGGGGACATAGCCGGCGTCCACGGCGGCACGGCTCGCACCCACCGCCGCACCCAGTTTGTCCGCCAGCGGGAAGATCGTCGCCTCGAATGTCTCGCCGTCCTTCAGCGCCCGGCCACCCGACACGATGATCTTGGCGCTGGTCAGCTCAGGCCGTTCCAGCTTGGCGATCTCGGCACCCACGAAGCTGGAAATACCCTTGTCCCCGGTCGAGGCCACGGCTTCCACGACGCCCGAACCACCCTCGCTGGCTGCCTTCTCGAAGGCGGTGCCACGCACGGTGATGACCTTCTTGGCATCCTTCGACTTGACCGTCGCAATCGCATTGCCGGCGTAGATGGGGCGCGTGAACATATCTTCGCTCTCCACCGACAGGATATCGCTGATCTGCATAACGTCGAGCAGGGCGGCAACGCGCGGTGCGATATTCTTGCCGTTGCTGGTGGCCGGCGCGACGAAGGCGTCGTGGCCGGCCATCAGTTCGACGATCAGCGGCGCGACATTTTCCGGCAGCGCATGACCAAAGGCCGCGTCGTCGGCAACATGGACCTTGCCCACGCCGGCAATCCTTGCAGCCGCAGCGGCGACACCGTCGATGCCCGCACCGGCGACCAGCAGATGCACTTCGCCCAGCTTCGCCGCGGCGGTCACGGCCGAAAGCGTCGCGTCCTTGACCGCGCCGCCTTCATGTTCAACCCAAACAAGAGCCTTCGTCATGCTGCCACTCCCAGAGCCTTGAGCTTTGCCACCAGTTCGTCGACATCCGCGACCTTGACGCCGGCCGAGCGCTTGGGCGGTTCGGACACCTTGAGCGTCTCCAGACGGGTGCTTGTGTCCACGCCGTAATCGGCGGGCGTCTTGGTCGCCAGCGGCTTGGCCTTGGCCTTCATGATGTTGGGCAGCGAGGCATAGCGCGGTTCGTTCAGGCGCAGGTCGGTGGTGACGATCGCCGGGATATTGAGCTTCACCGTTTCCAGGCCGCCATCGACTTCGCGGGTGACATTCACCGTGTCGCCTTCGACCTCGACCTTGCTGGCGAAGGTACCCTGCGGCAGGCCCAGCAGAGCAGCGAGCATCTGGCCGGTCTGGTTGCTGTCATCGTCAATCGCCTGCTTGCCCAGAATGATCAGGCCAGCAGCCTCTTCCTCCTGCACCTTGGCGAGCAGCTTGGCCACGCCCAGCGGTTCAACCTCGTCATCCGTCTGGATCAGGATCGCCCGGTCCGCACCCATGGCGAGTGCGGTCCGCAGCGTTTCCTGCGCCTTCGCAACGCCGATCGATACCGCCACAACCTCGGTCGCCACGCCCTTTTCCTTAAGGCGAATGGCTTCCTCGATCGCAATCTCGTCGAACGGGTTCATGCTCATCTTCACGTTCGCCAGATCGACGCCCGTACCGTCCGCCTTCACCCGAGGCTTCACATTATAGTCAATCACCCGCTTCACGGGCACAAGGATCTTCATATCCAACATCCTCCTTATTAAACGCCAATACGGGCACGGGCGGACCGTTTCCGGTCCCCCCGCACCCTTTGGTGTATCGTTCAGGTTAGGGAGCCGATCAGGCTGCCTTCCTCACTTCCGCCACGATCTTCTTGGCCGCGTCGCCCAGATCGTCCGCCGGTACGATCGGAAGACCCGAATTGGCCAATATGTCCTTGCCCTGCTGAACGTTGGTGCCTTCCAGACGGACGACCAGCGGAACCGACAGGTTCACTTCCTTCGCAGCCGCGACGATGCCATTGGCAATGATGTCGCACTTCATGATGCCGCCGAAGATGTTGACCAGAATGCCCTTCACCGCCGGGTCCTTCAGGATGATCTTGAAGGCAGCCGTCACCTTTTCGGTGGTGGCGCCGCCGCCTACGTCCAGGAAGTTGGCGGGGAATTCACCGTTCAGCTTGATGATGTCCATCGTCGCCATGGCCAGGCCCGCGCCATTCACCATGCAACCGATGTTGCCATCCAGCTTGATGTAGGCGAGGTCATACTTCGACGCTTCGACTTCGGCCGCATCTTCTTCGGTCAGGTCGCGCAGTTCGGCGATGTCCTTGTGACGGAACATGGCGTTACCGTCGAAACCGACCTTGGCGTCCAGAACCAGCAGATTACCCTGTTCGGTCAGCGCCAGCGGATTGACTTCGATCTGCTCGGCATCGGTGTCGAGGAACGCGGCATAGAGCGACGCGGCAACCTTCGACGCCTGCTTGGCCAGATCGCCGGTCAGGCCCAGCGCGTTGGCGACGGCGCGGCCATGGTGCGGCTGGAAGCCCGAAGCGGGATCGACCGAGAAGCTGTGGATCTTTTCCGGGGTCGAGTGAGCGACCTCTTCAATGTCCATACCGCCTTCGGTCGACACGACGAACGCGATACGGCTGGTGGCGCGATCGACCAGCAGCGCCAGGTAGAATTCCTTGGCGATGTCGGCGCCATCGGTGATGTACAGGCGGTTGACCTGCTTGCCGGCGTCGCCGGTCTGGATGGTGACGAGCGTGTTGCCCAGCATGTCGGCCGAATGAGCCTTCACTTCGTCCAGGTTGAAGGCAAGGCGCACGCCGCCCTTGGCTTCGGGGGCCAGTTCCTTGAACTTGCCCTTGCCGCGGCCACCGGCGTGGATCTGCGACTTCACGACATAGAGCGGCCCAGGCAGCTTCTTGGCGGCTTCGACGGCTTCTTCGACCGTGAAGGCGGCGTAACCGGCGGCGATCGGCGCGCCATACTTCGCCAACAATTCCTTGGCCTGATATTCGTGAATATTCATGGGGCGTGCCCTTTCGCTGAAATCTGTGGTCAGCGGCTAAGCACAGCCGAAAGCAGGGCGCCAGAAAATTTCGCAAAATCACTTTGCAAACTTGCAAAGCTTGTAAAGCCAATTGCTCGGCAACAGCACCCGATCGGCTGATCCAGCCTAGAAAGCGCAGGACAGGGCCGAACTGCCGGCGACCGCAAAAATCTCGGGATCCTGCAAGGCACGGACCTTGTGCAACCATTGCTCGACACTCATCTTGCGGCTGTGAGATTTGCGGAGCGAGGCGAGCGACTGGAGCTTTCGCAACTGTATCAGGCTCAGCCTGTCCGCCATCCGCTCGGCCATGCAACCGGCCATGCGCGGCGACAGACCGGCCTCTTCAAGCCCGGATCGCAGCCGTGATTCGGGCGAGAAGGATGTGCAGGCGGGGAGGACGAGAAGGACTACCGCCAGAGCGGCGCAAAGAGAAAAGGATCGCATCGGGCCATCCATGGCCTTTTCCGGCTGAACAAGGAATAAGTGAAGCAACTTCGCAAAGAAAGAATCGCATATGGATCGGATTTTCGCGGTCTTGTCGCACCGCGTTGCCAGTTGGGCGGGTCAACCCTCTGCCTTCGCCCTTGCTCTCATCACCGTCATCCTCTGGCTGGTAACCGGCCCGATCTTCCATTATTCCGACACATGGCAATTGGTCATCAACACTGGAACCACCGTCGTCACCTTCCTGATGGTCTTCCTGATCCAGAATGCGCAAAATCGCGACGGCTCCGCCATCCAGGCCAAGCTTGACGAGTTGATCCGCGCTATGGACGCAGCCCGGAACGACTTCATCGGCATAGAACATCTGACCGAGGCGGAACTTCAGCGCATCAAGGCCGTGCTGGAACGGGAATGCGGTGACGACAAGACGCATCGCCTGGCAATAGACAGGCTGATCCAGCGACGCTGACCTAGGCTCAGGACCTATTAAATTGCTTGCGATGATGAGGATCGGTTGATTCAATGGCGTGGCGAGGAGGCGCTGCCATGAGTGATCTGATCTGGTTGTCGGAGGCGCAGATGCGCCGGATCGAGCCGTATTTCCCACTGTCGCACGGCGTGCCACGGGTGGATGATCGTCGGATCATCAGCGGCATCATCTTCGTCATCAGGAACGGCTTGCGATGGCGCGATGCGCCCGCCGATTATGGTCCGCCGAAGACGATCTATAATCGCTTCATCCGGTGGAGCCGGCTCGGGGTGTTCAACAAGATCTTCTCCGCCCTTTCCGCGCAAGGCGGCAAGCCCGACCAGTTGATGATCGATGCGACCCACCTGAAGGCGCACCGGACAGCGGCCAGCCTGCTTAAAAAGGGGCTGTTCCCAGACGTATCGGACGCACCAAAGGCGGCCTGAACTCGAAGCTCCATGCCGTATGCGACGACAAGGGCAGACCGCTGGTCATGCTGCTGAGCGAGGGCCAGATGAGCGACTACAAGGGAGCAGCCCTGATGCTCGACGCTTTGCCCCGCGCCAAAGTCCTGCTCGGCGATCGAGGTTATGACGCCGACTGGTTCCGCAACGCGCTCGCCGAACGCAACATCGCGGCCTGCATCCCGTCAAAGAGGAACCGGAAGATCCCGATCCCGCACAATGCCATGCTCTATCGCCAGCGCCACAAGATCGAAAATATGTTCGGCAGGCTCAAAGACTGGCGGCGCATCCATACCCGCTACGATCGATGCGCTCACACATTCATGTCCGCCATCTGTATCGCTGCAACCGTCATCTTCTGGATCAATCAATGAGTCCTGATCTTAAGCGATCAATGCGCCCTGACGATCAGCCTTTCATTTTCACGGCGATGTGCGTCGATCCGGTCGGTATAACCGCGTGCAAGGCTTTCATAAGCGTCACGCCCTTGCTGAGACCGCGAGGCCTGCGCCCGCATCAGCGACATCTGCTGACGGTGCAGCAGATAGTTTACATCCATCTCCATGGTCGCCCTCCTCCCGTACAAAGTGTAGAGATTGGTCGATTGGCCGATGCCGCTTCCGACTCGCAACATCAACGCATGAAGAATAGCATGGCTATCGCCGGTTAGCGAACCCGCTTATCGCACCCGTGAGGCACCCGAACGCGCGATCCAGCGGAGCATTGCATAGCCGGACAAGGCGGACAGCAACGACCCCAACAATATGCCGCCCTTTGCCTCCTCCACCAGCAGCGCATCGTTGGGGAAGGCCAGGGCACCGATGAACAGACTCATGGTGAAGCCGATGCCGCATAGCATTGCCATGCCATAGACTTGCCCCCAGCTTGCGCCGGCAGGCCGCTCTGCAATGCCCAGCCGGACTGCACCCCAGACTGCGCCGAAAATGCCGATTTGCTTGCCGAGAAACAGACCGAGCGCCACCCCCAGCGACAAGGGAGCGAACAGCATGGACAAAGCCTCCCCACCCAGGTTGAGCCCGGCATTGGCAAAACCGAACAGCGGTACGATCAGATAGGCACTCCACGGATGAATGGCATGTTCCAGCCGATGCAGCGGACTGTCCACCGCATCCGGCGCGCCCGGTGATGGACGAAGCGGCACTGTCATCGCCGCCAAGACGCCCGCAACGGTAGCATGCACACCGGAGGACAGGATCAGAAACCAAAGCAGCGCGAAACCTGCCAGATAAGGCCACAATATCTTTACGCCCAGACGGTTGAACGCAAACATGACTGCCAGCAGTAGCATTGCGCCGCCCAGCGCTAGCAGGTCGAGGCCGTGGCTGTAAAACAGGGCGATGATGGCAACCGCCCCCATATCATCAACGATGGCGACAGCGGTCAGAAACAGTTTCAGCGACGCTGGCGCGCGGCTTCCCAGAAGCGCCAGCACACCGATAGCAAAAGCAATATCGGTCGCGGCAGGTATGGCCCAGCCATCACCTAATGCGGGCTGCCCGGCAGTTATCGACATATAGACCAGGGCGGGAGCAGCCATGCCCGCCGCCGCCGCCAATATCGGCAGCCGCCGCTTGCTCCAGGTGGAAAGACCTCCGTCCAGAAACTCGCGTTTGATTTCCAGCCCGACCAACAGGAAGAAGATCGCCATCAACCCGTCATTGATCCACAAATGTGGCGTCATCGGTCCAATCCGCGGCGACAGTGTCGGCCCAAACGGCATATGCAGCAAGCCATGATAGACATGGCCTGCGCCCCCGGGCAGATTGGCCAACAGGATCGCTGTCGCTGCGGTAACCATTAGCAGGATCGCCCCGCCCGTCTCACCGGTCAGAAACGCACGCAATGCGGATGGACGTGGTCGATTCAATCTCTACTCCGTTACAAGCCGCCTCAACAAGCCAGGATCAGCATCTAATCCTTGTAATTTCCCAAAGGCTTCCCTGCAAAATATGCAAAAGACTTGGAACCGCCTGACGCAAATGCCATCCTCTTTCCGCATAGGGGGATGGGGGTCAAGTCTTGGGGGACATATTGACCGCAGGACTGGTTGCCCTGCATCGGGAAATCCTGCTTTTTGCGGTCGTCGGTCTGGCGATAGGCGGCCTTGACGATCTGCTGGTCGACTTGCTGTTTCTGTGCCGTCGTTGCTGGCGCAACCTTACCATTTATGTCCGTCACCCGCGGATGACCACTGCCACCCTGCCGTCGTCATACCGACCCGGCAGCATCGCCATCTTCATCCCGGCCTGGCGGGAAGCGGATGTGATCGGCCCAATGCTGCGCCATACACTGACGAGTTGGCCGGACGAAGACTTCCGGATCTTCGTGGGCATCTACCCAAATGATCCGGAAACTCTGGAAGTCGTGACCCCGATCGCGGCCGGCGATCCACGCATCATTGTGGGCATCAATCCACGCCCCGGCCCTACGACGAAGGCGGATTGCCTCAACATATTATGGGGCGCAATGCTGGCCATGGAGGCCAGCACCGGCCGACGTTTCAAAGCGATCGTGCTGCACGATGCAGAAGATGTCGTCCATGCCGACGAAATCCGCCTGTTCGATTTCATGATCGACCGGTTCAAGCTGGTGCAATTGCCCGTCCTGCCCCTGCCGGGGCGCGGCGGCTTGATGGCCCGTGCCATCGGCAACCATTATGGCGATGAATTCGCCGAAAATCATGGCAAGGCGCTGACCGTGCGTGAAGCACTGGGGGCCTCCATTCCGTCCGCCGGAGTCGCCTGCGCCTTTGAACGGGACATGCTCGGACAGTTGGTCGACCCTGCGCATGGCGGGCCGTTCGACCCCTCATCGCTGACCGAGGACTATGAAGCCGGACTACGCATTGCCCATATGGGCGGACGTGGCGTGTTCGTGCGGATACGCGATCGGACAGGCGCGCTGGTGGCTACCCGCGAATATTTCCCAGACACCATCCAGACCGCAGTAAAGCAGAAGGCACGATGGATGGTGGGCATATCACTGGCCGGATGGGACCGCATGGGCTGGCATGGTGGCCCGGCCGAATGGTGGATGCGCATCCGCGACCGTCGTTCCACTCTCGCTGCCTTCGTCCTCTTCGCTGCCTATCTGGCACTCATTCTTTGGGCGCTGCTTGCCGTGATCGACCTCGTGGCACCGCGCCATCAACCGCCCCTGCCCCCGCTGATCGAGAAACTGCTCTGGTTCAACCTCATCCTGATGCTCTGGCGCATGATGATGCGCGGGCTCTTCGTCGGTCGCGCCTACGGCTGGAGACATGGACTGATGGCGATCCCACGCACCGTCATAGCCAACTACATCGCCATATTGGCAGCCCGCCGGGCGATTTTCCTCTACGCCCGGTCGCTGCTGGGCGAACCGCTCACCTGGGACAAAACTCAGCATAGTTTTCCTGATCTGAAGACTAAGCCATGATCCGCGGCGCAAGCGGCCGTCCCTTGCGCTTCTTCGCCATATTGTTGGCAAGCTGGGTGATTTTCCGCCTGTTCGGTCCCGGCATCATGGTGCCGACACAATTGCCTCTGTCATCCACTGCCATCGCCTCGCCATCATCGCCCCTCCCCACCTTGGCTCCGTCCACCATTCTGGCAGCCAGCGCCATGGCAAGCTTGCACCCCGACGCTCCATTTGGATTTACAGCGCAAAAGGATAATCATTCAAGCAATACGCCTAGACGAGCCATCATGCCGACACCTGGCCGCAAAGAAGACATGCCAGTCGACCTTATAAACTTCATCGTCGTCACAACCGGCTTCGCCAATCGCCATTATGCCAGCGATCCGGGTTATATTAGCGGTCTCCACAGACCAACTGCCAGTCCGGCACCGCGGCTGACGACAGAGGCAACCGCCGATCGATGGCGCGCTGGCGCGTGGTTGCTGTGGCGCGATGGCGGATCGGGAGGCAACAAGGCAGTACCGGCTGGCCAACTCGGCAGATCGCAGGCGGGCGTGCGGCTGGAATACAACATCGCGCCTCATGCGACGCCCCGGATGACAGCCTATGGCAGACTGACCAGCGCATTACAGCGCCCGGCGGCGCCGGAAGCCGCGGTCGGCCTGTCCATCCAGCCAGTCCGCGCCATTCCCATCACGCTCGCAGCGGAGCAACGTATCGCCCTTGGCACCGGCGGACGCGACGCCAATGCGGTTATCGCGGTAAGCGGCTTTGGCCCGAAGCCAATCGCCCCGACGATCACGGCGGAGGCCTACGTCCAGACCGGCATCGTCGGTTTTCGACAGCGGGACGCCTTCATCGACGGCAAATTCTCCCTGACGACACCTCTGGCCGGAACGCCATTACGCCTTGGCGCAGCCTTGTCCGGCGGTGCGCAACCGGGCCTCAGCCGCCTCGATATCGGACCGGAATTACAGGTTCGACTACCCCTGCCCCAAAGCGATGCACGCCTGTCTATCGAATGGCGGGAACGCATTGCCGGTCAGGCCCGGCCGGGATCGGGTCTTGCTATCACCCTGGCCGCGGATTTTTAATCCAATTGCCCCATCACGACTTTATATCGTCGTGAGTTAGCGGTAACCGGAATCGGCATGGATCTTTACCTGCCCATAGCTAATCTGTCGGTCAACGCGCTTGTCATTATCGGCCTTGGCGGCGTCGTCGGCTTGTTGTCCGGCATGTTCGGCGTGGGCGGCGGCTTTCTTACCACACCGTTGCTTATCTTTTACGGCATTCCCCCGACCGTCGCTGCGGCCTCCGCAGCGTCGCAAGTCACCGGCGCCAGCGTGTCGGGTGTGGTCACCCACATGTCGCGCGGCACCGTGGATTTCCGCATGGGCGGCGTCCTGATTGTTGGTGGCGTGATCGGCGCGGGCATGGGCGTCTTCATCTTCCGCCTGCTGCAATATCTGGGGCAGATCGATACCGTCATTGGCATCCTCTATGTGCTGATGCTCGGCGGCATCGGTGGATTGATGGCCAAGGAATCGATCCAGGCGCTGATCGCGCTGAAAACGGGCAAGCGCGCCCCGGCCCGCAAGCGCCGGCACCATCCTCTCGTCGCCGCATTACCGATGCGCTGGCGCTTCTATCGGTCCGGCCTCTACATCTCGCCGCTGGCGCCGCTTCTGCTGGGCATGGCGACCGGTATCCTAACGATGCTGCTGGGCGTCGGCGGCGGCTTCATCCTGGTGCCGGCCATGCTCTATCTGCTGGGCATGGCGACGCAAGCCGTTGTCGGCACATCGCTGTTCCAGATATTGTTCGTCACCATGGCGACGACCATGATGCACGCCATGACAACCAAGGCGGTGGATCTGGTCTTGGCGCTGCTGCTGCTGATCGGCAGTGTCGTGGGCGCGCAGGTCGGCACCCGCATATCCATGTCGATCCGCCCGGAATATCTGCGCATTTTGCTCGCCGCGATTGTGCTGCTCGTCGCCGGGCGCATGGCTTTGGGTCTGGGCTGGCGCCCGGACGAAATCTACACGATCGAGGTCGGCTGATGCGCCGTCACCTCGCCCTGCTGCCCCTCACCTTACTGCTGTGCGGCGCGGACGAACCGCAATTGGTGCCCGACGTGTCGCAGCGCGACGTGGAAATCCAGTATAGTTTCACCGGCGCGGACTTGCTGCTGTTCGGCGCAATCGTCTATCCCGACGGGCGCCAGCCCGACAAGCCCGCCGATATCGTCGTGGTGCTGAAGGGGCCGGAACAGTCGATCACCATGCGCGAAAAGCAGAAGGTCGCGGGCATATGGGTCAATGCCGACACAGCCCGCTTCCGTTCCGCCCCCAGCTTCTACGCCATGGCATCCTCCCGGCCGATCGACCGGATCGTCGATGAACGCACCGCCGCCATCTACGAACTGGGGGTCGACAAGCTGCAACTTTCGCCATCGTCGCTGAACGAGAGTGGTGAACTATCCCGCTTTCAGGAAGGACTAGTCGACCTGCGCGCCCGGTCCGGCCTGTTCGTGGAGCGCCCCGGCACGGTCGAAATCACCGACGGCGTTCTTTATCGCGCCCGTCTGCCGCTGTCGGCACGGGTCATCGTGGGTAACTATACCGCCGAAACATTCCTGGTGCAGGATGGCCGCGTCGTCGCCGCCGCCGTGCGTGACATCACCGTGCGCAAGTCCGGCTTCGAACAGTTCATGGCTACTGCCGCCGAACATTGGTCTTTCGTCTATGGGCTGGTGGCGATCGCCATGGCTGTCGGCATGGGATGGGCAGCCGGCGCCATCGCCCGCCGCATCTGATGCCTCATTCTTTGGACCGGGCCAATTGCAGCACGGCCAGGGCCCATTAGCATAGCGGAAAGAGATCGGGGGATCGAACCAGAATGGATGCAGGCACGCAAACGGGCGACGGGCCCTTTCAAAATCTGACGCAGCGTAGCCACATCCTGCGCGCTTCGCTTTCGCGCGAAATGCACATTCGCAAGATGCCCCGCATGGACACGCCGGCCCGCGCCGTGCAGTTCATGATGATCGTCACCGAACAGCAGGCCCGTGACAGCATCGCCGCGCTCCACGATCTGCTGCCGTCGGATGGCCCCGCCCCCGATAGCGCAGACCGCTTTTTTGCCTGCCGCGTCGGCGCGCTGGGCTTTTCCTGGGAACGGCATAGCGAATTCATCACCTACAGTTTCATCGCGGATGGCTATGGCGAACCGTTCGATCTGTCCCCTTTCACGCCGGTAGCCCATTGGATCGATCGCCTGCCCGGTGAGATTATCCGATCGACCCAGATTGCCCTGACACAGCAGGAGCCGACAAATATGACGGTCGCGACCTGTTTCATGGCGGATGACCTGACCATTTCCGATGTAGCGCAAGGGCGCGCGCGGGTCTGGGCCGATTTCCGCCTGCATGACAATGGCTTTGGCCGGCTGCTCGTCCACGACCGGGGGCTGGAAGGAGCGGAAGCCTCCCTGCTGGTCCAACGCCTTCAGGAACTGGGCAATTATCGAAAGATCGCGCTGCTGGGCCTGCCCGAAGCGCAGCAGGCGACGCCCATTCTTGCCGCGTTGGAACAGCGGCTGACCGACGTGACCACAAGCGTCGCAGAGCCGCAGGCGGACGCTGACGCCGTACTGGAAACCCTGTCCTCGCTCAGCGCCGAACTGGCGCAGATCGTTGCGCGCACCCGCTATCGCATGAGCGCGACCCATGCCTATGCCGAACTGTGCTTCGACCGCATCCGCCGGCTGGAAGTGGCGCAGGTTCGCGGTTATCGCTCGCTTGACGATTTCACCGAGCGCCGGCTGCTGCCCGCCATGCGCACCTGCGACGCGTTCGGGCGACGGCTGGAGGATCTGTCACAGCGTATCGCCTGGACAAGCGCCATGCTCCGCACCCGTGTCGATACCGCACTGGCCCGGCGCAACCGCGACCTGCTTGCGTCCATGGATCGTCGAACCGGACTGCAACTACGCCTGCAACATACGGTCGAAGGCCTGTCGGTCGTGGCCATCAGCTATTATGCGCTGGGCCTTTGGCATCATATCAAGGAAGCGATCGAGCATCAGGGTGCACATCTGCCCGGCTGGATCGATCTGGCGCTGATCCCGGCGATCATCGGCGCGGTGTTCCTGGGACTGCGCCAGATCAAGAAGGTCAAGCGCCCGTCGTCCCTGCGGAACGGTGAGGCGGCAGACCATTAACCGACTTGGACAATTTGGGCGATAAAGTGAAAAAAGCACCGCAAAATGCGTGCAAAATTGTCACCTTATGTCACTTTTGCCGTGATCGCGCAGGCCATGCCGCAGCCTGCTCTTTTGCCGACGATCAAAAGAGCCGACACGTAGAATAGTGAAGAGCGTCCCTGTAGGACAGACAATAGTCTGCCCTGTCCAAGGCTTATTCGGCGAGCAGTTGCACCGGCCCGATCAGGCCAGACGGGCGTAGCGGCGCGTCGGGCTTGTAGGTCGGGGCGGCGGTGAAGGTGATTTTCTGCGCGCCGGGCTGCTGGTCGCCGATCAAGCGATTGACCCAGAGGTTGGCGACCTTGATCTCCAGCGCGTTGTTACCGGACTTCACCAGCTTACCGATGTCGAGGCGGTAGGGTGCGAACCATGTCATGCCGGCGGACTGGCCGTTGATGCGCACCTCCGCCACGTCACCGATCCTGCCGAGATCGATCCAGAGCGGCGCGCCGGGCCTTACGCCTTTGGGCAGGTTGAAGCGGCTGATGTAGGTCGCTTCGCCGGAGAAATAGCGGACACCGGCATCGGTGTTGCTTTCCAATGGCGTCAGTGTCGGCATCGTGAGCTGCGCCGGGGCGCCGCGTCCGGGCTGGAAGCGGACGGTCCAGGGATTAGCAAGCGTGGCGACCGGGCGGATTGCCTTCGCGGCGACCGTAGCGGCGGGCGCCATCGCGGGCGTGCGAAACAGGATGAAGAAGGCGTCCTCCGCCCCGACATCGAGCGGGATCACCGTCTCGCCGCCTTCGGTGCGGTAGGAGACGGGAGCCGCCGAGCCGTCGATCGCGCGCCACAGTTCGGGCTGCTTGCCGGTCACGCGGAAGCGCGCCTCGATCCGGCCCGCCTTGTCGGTGCGATTGTTGACGAAATAGAGGTCGCCGTCGGCCAGCTTGCGATGAAGGAAGCGATAGTCCGCATCCGCCGCGCCATTGGTGATGCGGAAGTCCGGGCCGACGCCTGCGCTGGCGAGGGCGGTTTCGACGTCTTGGCCGGCAATGATCCTGCCCTTGCCCACCGGGCCGCCGCTCCAGAGACGGTCGGCCAGCGCCTTGAAGGCGGCGGCGTCATCCTGAAGGCCGGGCGCGCGCTGGGGCGCTGTGCCGATGACGGTCGCGCCGGCCTCCACCAGCGCAGCGATGCGTTGCAGGCTCGCCAGCGTCATCACCCGGCTCGACCCGCCGAGATAGAGGGCGCGGTAGCGCGCTTTGCCGGCGACCAGTTCGCCGTTTTCGACGCTCATGCGGTTGGCAAGGATGTCGGCATTGACGAAGTCATAGGCATAGCGGGTCGGCAGGTCGGCCAGCACGCCATGTTCGAACATCGACGTGATCGGCGCGTCCTCGCCGTAGAAATAGGCGAGGTCGGCATGATCGCGGCCCTGCTGGAGCAAATAGCCGGTGCGGGACATGTAATCGACCCAGGGCTTCGCCATATTCGCCCAGCTTTCATGCCGATTGAAATATTGGCCGAAGATCATGAGGCTGAGGCCCGGCAGCTTGTCATCCACCGGCTGATGGACCGAGGTGTGAACGATCGGGCGGTTGACGCCCGATACGAATTCCAGATCGATGACCCGCTTCAAGTCCGACGGCGCAAAGGCCCACGGCGCGAAGGCAGAGGTCATGCTTTCCGCGGAGACTATATTCTGGCCGTAGATATGGGCGACCGACGCCGCGCCCTTCATGTCGCCGATCAGGGTCGGGCGCGGCGCGGCGTCGCGGTTGAAGGTCCACATCGCGGCCATCGGCACGTCGGCATGGGCGCGCATGGCGAGATCGTCGCCCAGCACCGGGCGGCCATTTTCCAGCGCCTCGCCATAGACGCTCATGCCATTTTCATGCGCGACCTTCGCCACCGTGCCATAATGGGCGTCGGCCAGCAGATCGGCCAGCGTCTGACGATAGTCATGGAGGAAAGCATCGCTGCGTGAGGACGACCCCACCACCGCGCCGGTCAGCGTGGGCAGGAACGGTACGGGATCATAGCCGCGCCGCGCCCTGAACTCGTCCACCATGCGCGGGGTCCAGTTGGATGCGCCGACCTCTATACTGTCGGTCAGCAGGGCGCGGATGCCCTTCTGGCCGATCCAGTCCGCGCCCACCGTGTCGCGATACATGCCGAGATAGGTTTCGAGATAGCGGCGGACGGCGGCAGCATCATATTTGTCGACTTCAAGGCCCGTGGCTTCGGGCGTGGCGGGATGGTTGGTCTTGCCGGTGAGCGACCAGCCCATGCGGACGATGCGCCAGTCGCTGCCCTTTGGCGCGGTCCAGTCCAGCGTGCCGTCGGCGCGTAGCCGATCGGTGAGGTCGACAACCTTGGCCGGATCGATCGCCGAAGCGGAGGACGCGACACCGTCGCTCAGCCGGTTATAGTCGGGAACGATCGCATAGCCGGCCTTGGCTTCATATTGATCGATCTTCGCCTCCGCCGAGAGGCGCAGGTCGCCGATGCCCAATGTCGGGCTGTTTGGGCGGGCGAAGACGTCCATCATGACCGCGCCGGGCGCTCCGTCACCCAGTCCGGGCGACTTGGGCGCATCGTTCGGCGACAGGACAAGGCGAAATCGCCGCGCGATGACTGGCGCGAAGCCGATCGTGGCGGACACTTCGGTCAGGGTGAAGCGGCCGACTGGTTGCCAGCCCTGTGCCGTCTCCGCCTCCAGCGTCGGACGATAGGCCGGATCGCCGAAGGGCGGGCGGGCATGGGGCACGAACAGGCTGGCGGAGCGGATGGTGACGGGCTTGCCATAGTCGAGGGTCAGCGCACCGGGGTTGGCAGCATCGCCCTTGGCCACTTGCGCCACGGTTTCCAGATCATTGTCGATCAGCGGCGCGGCAGCGAGCGTGCTGCCATCGGCCTGTGTCACGCGCGGCTGCGGCAAGGGGGGCGCGACGACCGGATAGGCGAGGACGCGGGCATCCGCATAATAGCTGGGCAGCGCACCACTTTCAGCGCCGCCGGCCAGCGGATCACTGAACTTCGCGCTCTGAAACGGCCCGGTGACGGTGGGCGGCGCAGGCAGCGCGCCCTTGAGCCGCTGGCCGCCGCGCAGGTCGGTTTCGCTCCAGACCAGCTTCTTCATCGCATCCTGCGGCTTGACCCACGGGCCACCCGTCTCGCTCCAGCCCGGCGAAGCGGCAATGGCGAATTCCAGTCCCTTGGCGTCGGCGGTCTGGACGGCGTGGCGGAAGGCGTCCTTCCAGCCATCGGTCATGTAGATCAGCCGTTCCTTGACGATCTGCGGCGTCATCAGGCTGGCGTCGAAATTCTGGACGCCGCCGATGCCCATGCGCGCCATCCAGTCGAGATCCTTGTCGATCCCGTCCTTGGTGACATTGCCGTTCATCCAGTGCCACCAGACGCGTGGGCGCGCCGACTGGGGCGGGTTCGCGAAGCCGTCGGCCAGTTCATCGGCCAGCGCGGGCGCGGTTAGGAGCGTGCAGGCCAGCAGCAGGGACAGGCGAAGGGTGCGGGATGTCATCAGCGGGCGATCCTCATTTTCAAATATATCGGGCGCACGACAGCAGCCGTCGCAAGGCCAATGTGGCGACCAGCGCACCGAGCGCGCCGCCATAGGCAATCTTGATCGTCAGGGCGGTGCCCCAGGCGATCGTCGGAACGGCTACGCTGTCGATCGAAAAGGCGAGCACGCCGCCCAGAGCGCCCCCGGCCAGCGCAAACAGCGCCGCGCGGATCAGGATGGGGCGCAGCGCTCGTGTATTGCCCAGCCGCTTGCGGGCAATCAGCGCCGGGACCAGCGCGCTCATCAGGGCGACGGCGATGCTTTGGGGTATGAAGTCCAGCGCCAGATTGTCGGGCGCCGCCCAGTTCAGGGCGCGCGGGGTCGTTCCAAATACGCCAAGGAAGAAGGCGAGGCTCAGCACGCCATTGATGACGATGCTGATCCCCGCTTCCCGCCGGATCGAGACGAGCTGCGTCATTGGCCGGCCTTTGCGGTCAACAGGCCGCGCATCTCCATCCAGGACAGAAATTGCGGCAGCAACCCCATGGTCGTGGTGCCGGGCTTGCCCATGCCGAAGCCATGGTCGCCGCGCTCATAGGCATGGAACTCGACCGGCACATGGGCGCGCCGCCAGCTTTCGATCAGCGCATAGGAGGGATTGGGGAACAGGCTGTCGTCATTGGCGATCGCCGCGAACATCGGCGGCGCATCCGTCGGTACGTCCCGCGCGAGCATCGGACCATAGACATAACCTACGAAGGACGGACGGTCGGCCCCCTGCCCTTCCAGTGCCGCGTTGAGCGTCGTCATCGCGCCGGCAGAAAAGCCGATCATGCCGACACGCTGCGGATCGACGCCCCATTTGTCCGCCCTCGTCCGCACCAGCTTGAGCGCGGCCAAGGCGTCGAGCGTCGCGCGCGGTTCCCTGATTGACGGCGGCGCAGCGGGATCGCGGAGCGATTCCGCGATGCGCTTGCCCATATAGGCGGAGGCTTCGGCGGTATCGGCCGGGGTGGGGTTCAGCCGATATTTGAGGACGAAGGCGGCCACGCCATGATCGGCCAGCCAGCGAGCGACGTTCCAGCCCTCATGGTCCATCGCCAGCAGCATGAACGCGCCGCCCGGCGCAACCACCACCGCCGCGCCGGTGGCCTTGGCAGGATCGGGCAGGACGGGGGTGATGGTCGGCACGGTGACGTTGCGGACGGCCAGATCCTTGCCGAAGCGCACCCAGTTTTCGGTCGACGCCTTGGGCGCCTTCATAGCCGAATAAAGCGGAATGGCATCGGGTTCGGCCGGCGCCTGAGCGGGGACCGGGACGGGCATCTGTGCGGCCACTGGGACCGCGACCAGCAACAGGGCGGCAAGGGCAAGACGCTTCATGGCCGATGCTCCCTTAAAGCGTATTGCGGCGGGCGATGGCGCCATAGACGGCGGCGCTGGGCTTGGGCGTGCGGACGAAGGTGACGGGGTCGACGCTGTGCAGCCCGAATTTGGGCTTGTAGCCGAAAATCCATTCGAAATTGTCGAGCAGCGACCAGTGACAATAGCCAAGCACCGGCACGCCATCGTCCATGGCTGCCTTGAGGCCAGCAAGCGCTTCGGGGATGAATTTCGCGCGGATCGCGTCATCCTCCGTGCCAACGCCATGTTCGGACACCAGGATCGGCACGCCGGTCGCTTCATAGGCGTAGCGGACGGCACCGGCGAGCGAACCCGCCCAGACTTCGGTGCCAGACCAGTTGACCGTCGCACCCTTGGGCGCGGGCAGCCGGCCCTTGTCGCCCCAGAGGGCGCGCTCATAATTCTGCACGCCGATGAAATCGTCGCCCTTGGCGATGTCGAGCCACTGGTCGTAAAGTTCGCTGCGCATCTTGTCGCGAATGGACGCCTTGCCCACGGCCTGATCGTCCATCATCGCCAGCGAGATGCCGACCGGCAGGTCGGGACGCACCGCCTTGATCGCGGCCTTGCCCGCCTTGTGCGCGGCGGCGAGACCGGTCTGCAGCGCAGGCAGGTCGTCGAAACCGGCGACGTTGGCGCTGACGAATTTGGCAACGCCGAGGCGCTTGGCCGCGGTTTCCAAGGTGAGTTTCTGAATGTCCCAAACCTGAGGGGGCAGCATCGGCTTCAACAGCAGCAGGATATTGGGTTCGTTGAAGGTGATGACGCGATCAATCCCCTGCCCCAGCGCGCGGGTCGCCTTGTCGCAATAGCGGGCGAAGAGCGCCGCACTTTCCGGGTTGGTCCAACCGCCCTGCGCGCTGAACCAGCGCGGCGCGGTGAAATGGCTGTAGGTAACGATCGGAGTCAGGCCGCGCGACCGGCAGCCGTCGATCACCGCCTTGTAATGATCGAGCATCGCCTGGCTGAACAAGCCTTTCTCTGGCTCGATCCGCGCCCATTCGATGCCGAAGCGATAGCAGTTGAGGCCCATCGCCTTGGCGAGGTCGAGATCGGTTTCCCACAGCGCGAAGCTGTTGCAAGCGTCGCCCGACGGCTGGGTGAAGACGGTAGGTTGCTGGTTTTCCAGAAACCAGAGGTCGCTGGCGATATTATTGCCCTCGATCTGGTGCGGCGCGGTGGCCGCGCCCCACAGGAAGCCGTTGGGGAAAGCCGGGTCGGCGGCCTTGCGAGCGGCGAAGGCGGGGGCAGCCATCAAGGCGGCGCCGGTGGCCAGAAGGGTTCTGCGGTCCAGCATTTTTCCGTCTCTCCGTTTATATGTTGTCAGGTGGTGGTTTCGCGCACGAAGGCGCAAATTTCATCAGCGAGCCGCCGGTCGGCAGTCCCCAGATGCATGGCCATGCTGTAATGATTGTGGCCCGAATGGATGAAGGCGCGCGGCATGATGCCGTGACGGGCCAGCCGATCCTGCATCAGGCCCAGAAATTCGGCCTGGAAGCGGGGCGGATCGAACTCGGCACAGGCCAGGAATAGCGGCAGATCGGTGGCGGCGACCGCTTCCAGCGGCATGCGGTCGGCATAGAGCGCTCGGTCGCCATAATAGAGCGTGTCGCGCTGATCGAGCGGGGTATAGCCATAAAGGCCCGACAGCAGGATGGCGGCGCGAATGTTTTTCGATCCCGCCAGTTGCAGATAGCCGGCGACATGAACCGCCCCCGCCGACGTGCCCATCAGCACGATCCGGTCCGGATCGCCGCCATGCTCGGCAGCATGGGCCTTCAGCCAGTCGACGACCGCAGCGACATCCTCCGATCCCGCCGGCCAGACATGGTCGGGCGCGAGCCGATAGTTGATGACCATGCCCAGAAAGCCCGCCTGCGCTGCCATGCGTCCGACATTGGCGTTGGGCCAGGCGTCGTCCCCGCCCTTGTCGCCTTTCAGGAAACCGCCGCCATGAACGAAGATGAGAACCGGTGCGGATGCGTCACCCTGCGGCCGGTAGAGGTCGAGACGGTGGCGTTCATGGGGGCCGTAAGGGATATCCGCCGCCGTCACCGGCACCTGCGCCGCCAGGGTCGATTGCTCAGCGTCGAACAGTGCCCGACACTGGTTCAGCACATCCGGACCGAGATCGGTGCCCATCGCCGAGATCGCGGCGCGCATCAGCGGCATCCCAGATCGAAGCTGGAGAGATCCCGCGCCAGATCGACCGGGCCGGCATAGGCCCTGCCGATATCGGCGCGGATCGATGGTTCGGATTCGCTGAGCAGGCCCGGAATGGCATAATGGGTCAGCACCACCCTGCCCGCCTTCGCCTTGAACGCGATCTTCCCGATATCGGTCGGCAGCAGATGGTGGGTCGACAGATGCTTCTGCATGGAACCCAGCATTTCCGGCGATGCGTCGACACGGCGTTCCCGGATTTCCTTCATCAGCCGATCGAGATCGATCACCTCGCTGACCAGCATGTCGGTCCCCGATGCCAGCGCCGTCACCGCATCGCTGGGTCCGGTATCGCCTGTATAAGTGATGCTGCGGCTACCCAGTGCGAAACGGTAGCTGAGAGAGATATTGGCGGGATCGGGCTTTCCATCATGGTCGAAATGGCTGTTCGCCGCCGCCTTTACGGTCACGCCGCCGTCGAGGGTGATGCTCTGTCCGTCGCGCAGTTCCACCGCGCGGACCGACCCGGCGGGCGCCGGCGGCAGCGCGCCCAGACCGAAACCGATCCGGGCTGGCGGTCCCATGGACGCGACGATGCCGTCGACCACCTCCTTCGTACCGGGGGGGCCATAGACGGTCAGTACCCCCGGAAACTGGTTCATCCAGCGCAGGCCGATGACCGCGCCCAGACCGCCGCTATGATCGAGATGCAGATGGCTGATGAACACGGTACGGATCAGGCGCATGTCCATGCCGATCCGCGCCAGTTGGTCGATCGTGCCATCGCCGGTGTCGACCAATAGTCTCTGGTCACCGGCGATCAGGAGATTGGCGGGCTCCGACCGATCGGCAGTCGGAACCGGGCCTCCCGCCGTGCCCAATGTCACCCAACGCAAGGCCGGGCATGATCCCTGCGCCAAGGCGGCACCGGGAGAGAGAGACAGCAAGCCTGCCAACAGCAAGGTACGAAACCGGCCCGACTTATGCATTCCCATCTCTCTCCCTCACTGCGCCTATATTATTGACAGAAAAGGATGGGCAACGCTGCGCCGCCCATCCTTTTCTTCGCATTTCTCAGAACTTCATCTGTGCAGAGACACCCATCGTCCGGCGCCCTTCGCGGCTCAGCCAGTTCACATAGGCGCCCGGATCAGCAAAGGGCAGGTCGATCACTGCCGCATGGAAGCGCTGGTCCAGCAGGTTGCGCACGAACAGGCCGACGCGCCAGTTGCCATCGGGATGGCCGAGGCCCGTGTTCAGGCCGATCGTGCCGTAGCCCGGCTGATAGGAGCCCGCTTCCACGACCGCATATTGGACGCGGCTGCGATAGTAGAAGTTGGCCGACCAGTCGAACGTCAGCTTGTCATTGATCGGCAGGCGCACGTCGGCACCCGCAGTGGCGCTATATTTTGGGGCGCCGGACAGCGGTTCGCCCGCCGCCTGCACCAGCGAAGTAACCCCGTCCGCCGCCAGATAGCAGCTATAGCCCGCCTTCACGACGCCAGGACAGGCCGTGACATAATCGGTGAACTTCGTTTTCGAATAAGTGAAACCGCCGGTCAGCGTCAGTTCGGGGCTCACGCGCCAGGCCAGATCCGTCTCGAAGCCCTTGGCCGAAAAGCCGCCGGCATTTTCGGTCTGGAACTCGACGCCGTTGAACACGGACGTCTGGAGATTCTTGTACTTGTCGAAGAAGACGTTGACGTTGAAGGTCACTGCGCGATCGAAAAGCTGGGACTTCATGCCGACGGTGATGTCTCGCACCGTCTGCGGCGCGACCTCCGTCTTGGTGCCGGTCAGGCCAGTGAAGGTGACCGTTGGGCCCAGATAGCCCCGCGCCATGGTGCCGAAGAACATGATGTCCCGGTCGACCTTATATTCCGCGCCGATACGGCCGGACCAGTCGCCTTTCTTCGTGCTGGCGCTGACTTCCGCCGTCGGCGTGTAGGGCACGACGAAGCCGTTGGGGCCGATGCCCGGCGCATAATTGGGGTCGATGATCGAGAAGTAGGATGCCTTCACCCAGTCATATTGGTAGCGGAAGCCGCCGATCACGCTGAACCGGTCGGACACATGATATTTGCCGTCGAAGAAGGCAGCCAGCGAGTCCGAACGGGTCTGGGTGTTACCCTGGCCGCCGGAGATATTGACGATGAACGAATCGAACGGTACCGCCGGGCGCAACTGGGCACGGTTGAAGTCATTGTCGTCACCCACCTTGCGCCGCGAGGCATAGACGCCGGTGGTGAATTCCAGCGCGCTGCCGCTGGGCGAACTGAGGCGCAGTTCCTGCGACAGGAAGCTCTGGTCGGTGCCGGTCTGCTGCGCCGTGAAGACGGGCAGGCTGCTGGCGTCGATCGCGAAGACCTGCGGACCTTCATCCAGACGGCGCCAGGCGGTGATCGAGGTCAGGTTATAGTCGCCCAGCGACTTGTTGATTTCAAGCGAGGCGCCGTAATTCTGCTCGGTCGAATAGCCGGCATATTCCTCCACCGACTTGTCATTGTCGAAGCCGGGCACGACGCCAAGCGCCGCGACATTGCCAAAGCGCGCCGCCATCAGCGGATTGGAGAAGCTGGGCAGGCTGGCCAGCGTCCAGAGCTGGCCCGGCCCCTTGCGCTTGATCTTCGAATAATCGCCGATCAGATAGATGCTGAGGTCATCGCTCGGCTCGAACAGATATTTTGCGCGCGCGCCATAGCTTTCCTCGCCACCCCATTTTTCGTCGCGCACGACATTCTTCAGGAAGCCGTCATTGCGGCGGTAGAAGCCGAACACGGCCAGCGCCGAATTCTGGCTGACCGGCACGTTGACGCTGCCGTTGACATTCCATTCGTTGAGTTCGCCGTAGCTGGCGAAAGCCTTGCCGCCGAACTTGCCGATCTCCGGCTTCTTGGTGGTGATGTTGACCACGCCCGACGATGCGTTCTTGCCGAACTGTGTGCCTTGCGGTCCCTTCAGCACCTCGACCCGTTCCAGATCGCCCAGGCTGTTGATGGGATTGCCGAACGGAATGACGACATTGTCGACCACCGTGCCGACATTCTGTTCGGACGAGCTGGAGAAGCCGCCGGCACTCCCCACGCCACGCAGGCGGAAGCCGCTGTCGTTGGGCGAACTGCCGAATTGCACGCCGGAAAACTGATACTGGATGTCGGTCAGCTTCTGGAAGCCGCCCTCGGCCAGTTGCTCGCCACTGATGGCCGAGACGGCGATCGGCACATCCTGCAAGCGTTCGGCGCGGCGGGTGGCCGTGACGATGATGTCGGCGCCACCGCCCGATGCAGGGGCATCGGCCGCCGACTGCGGTGCGGCGTCCTGGGCCATGGCGGGCGCAGCGAGCGCGATGACGCTCGCGCTCGCCAGTGCAGCGATCGAAATGAAGTTACGCATGATTACTCCTCCCCTTCTTATGATTGGGTCGATTGGGCTTATTGTTCGTCGATGATGCGGTTGGTGAGTGTGCCGACTGTGCCGATGCTGATTTCGACCTTGTCGCCGGCCTTCATATAGAGCGGCGGGGTGCGCTTATCGCCAACGCCGCCAGGCGTGCCGGTGGCAATGACGTCTCCGGGGCTGAGCGGGGTAAAGGCCGTCACATATTCGATCACGGTCGGGATATCCCAGATCATGTCGCCGACCGGCTGGTCCTGAAGCAGTTCGCCGTTGAGGCGGGTCTGCACGCGCAGGGCGTTCAGATCGTCAATTTCGTCCGGCGTCACCAGTGCGGGGCCGAAGCCGCCGGTGCCGGGGAAAGTCTTGCCCGGCGTGAACTGGATATTGTGCCGCTGCCAGTCGCGCGCGCTGCCGTCGTTGAAGGCAGCATAGCCGGCGACATAGTTCCAGGCGTCGGCTGCCGCGACCTTGTGCGCGGGCTTGCCGATGACGATCGCCAGTTCGCCTTCATAGTCGAACCGTTCGGTCACGGCCGGCTTCACCATCGGCTGGCCATCGGCGACCAGGCTGTCGGCATAGCGTACGAAGATTGCCGGATGCGCCTTCTGCTCGCGGCCGGTTTCCTTCACATGTTCGGCATAGTTGAGGCCGACGCACAGGATCTTGGCGGGATCGGGGATGACCGGCAGCAGGATGACGTCCGCCTTTGCAAAAGCTGCGCCGTCGGCCAGGCTGGCGAGGCTGCCATCGGCCAGCGCCGCCTTCAGGCTGGTCGTCGCGTCGGTCGCCAGTTCGATGATGGTTTCGCCATCCAGACGGCCGAAGCTGGGGGTGCCGTCGGGGCGGCGGAAGCTGACATAACGCATTAGTGATTTTCCTCTGTCAGAACATCGAGGGGCTGGGCGTCCCAGTCGCGGCGATGGCGGAACTTCTCTTCGGCGGCGCGCAGGCCACCGAAATCCTTGTCGGACATGCCCCACTGGTCGATCCGGTTTTCAGGCCAGGTCCAGTCGTCGGGGGCGCCGGCCTGATAATCGTCGGGCACCTTGTTCACGGCGGTCGAAAATTCGATCACGGGACCAAAGGGCGCGATGAAATAGGCGAAGACATTGGCGCCGGGACCATGGCGGCCCGGCCCCCAGGCCGGCGCCATATCCTGATCCCGCAGGCGGCCGATGCCGCGCATCACCGCGTCCAGATCCTCCATTTCGAAGGCGATATGGTTGAGGCTGGCGAAACCGGCGCGGGCGAAGGCCGTGCTGTGGTGCGAGTCGTTGCAACGCACGAAGACCATGCCCTTGGTCCGGTCCGAGACGCGGAAGCCCAGCGCATCCTCAACCAGATGGCCGGTCGCTTCGGCGTCCGCGCTGTTGAAGACGACATGGGTGAGCTTGACCGGCAGGTCCGCGCCTTCGATCGGGGCGACTTCGGCCGCATCGACAAGGAAGCGGAGCAGTTCGCCTTCGGCCAGTTCGACAATGATGCCATGGCCGCCGCCCAGGTCGTCGGATTTGACCGGTGCGGCCGGCAGGCCCGCCCCGGTCACGCTGCGCTTGAGCTGCTCCAGCCGGTCCGCGTTGCAGACGAAGGTGGTCGACCGGACATAGGGTTCGGGCGATTCTTCGAGGGCCACCAGATAGGGGAAGCTGCCCGATCCGCGCAGATAATGGGTGGCACCGACGACATCGGCCGGGGCCATGCCCCAGATGTCGGTCAGGAAGGCCGCTGCCTCCGCCGCGCCGGGCAGCGCCAGTTCGATGCTGCGCAATCTCATTGCTTGTCTCCATGGGAAAGGCCGGCGGCCAATATGCCGGCAACAGCGCAGGCTTCGTCGCAATCGCCGGTGTCGCCGCTGATCCCGACGGCGCCGATCACCGCACCTTCCACGTCACGGATCAGGACGCCGCCGGGCGACAGAGCGAGCCGGCCGGTGGCGGCCGCCACGCTCTGAAAGAAAACAGGGTTGGAGGCGGCACGCGCGGCGAGAACCCGCGTATCCGCTCCCATCCCCAGCGCACCCGAGGCCTTCGCCTTCGCGATGTCGAAACGGAACAGGCTGGCGCCATCCTCGCGCACGATGGCGACGGGATGCGCACCAGCATCCAGCACCACCACGGCCAGCGGCTGCGCGCTGTCGGCACGGCCCTTTGCCAGGGCAGCGTCGATGATGGTCCGCGCCTGATCGAGGGTGAGGCTCATGCGGCAATCTCCTGATGGGCGGCACCCGCGATGAGGGCATTGCGCCGGGCGATGAGGTCGGCCGCCTTGCCGGTGCCGAAGACATAATGATCGGGCCGGATCAGTACGGAGTCCGCCCTGCGGTCGGCCAGCCAGTCGGCGATCGCGCCCCCATCGGTCAGTTGCGCGAGGTCGATGACGGTTACGTCATCGCTGTCGATCGCGGTCCGGGTGAAGAGGCGCCAGCCGCCGCCGGTCACATCGTCCAGCAACAGGTCGCCGACGCGCGGCTGGATGAAGCGCTCGCCGGAGCCCGCCGTATCGGTCGCCACGATACCCGTTGCGATGGCCGGGATCAGATCAGCGGCGGTGCCATGCTGCGCGCCCTTGGCGGCTTCCCGCATTTTGGCATCGCGCTCGGCGGCCGCTTCCGGATCAAGCATGCAGATATAGCGGCCTGCGCCGACGGCGGCGGAAATGACCGCGCGGACATGGGGATCGCGTTCGGGCTGGTAGCTGTCGAGCAGCGCATCGGGCGCCTGCCCCTTCAGCACCAGATCCAGCTTCCATGCCAGATTGGCGACATCGCGCAGGCCATGGCACATGCCTTGTCCAAAAAAGGGCGGCGTCTGGTGCGCGGCATCGCCGGCCAGAAAGACGCCGCCCTGCCGCCACCGCTCGGCGATCAGACCGTGGAAGCGATAGGTGGCCGCGCGCACCACCTTGTGCGGAACCCCGGAGAGATAGGGTTCGACAAGGGCTGCGACCGCTTGCGGCTCCATCATCGCCTGGTCGTCTTCGCCCGGCAGCAACATGAATTCCCAGCGGCGATGATTGCCGCGCCCCGGCACGATGGTCGCGGGCCGCCGGGGATCGCACATCATCACCGACAGTTTCTGAAGGTCGGCGGCTTCAGGCACGCCCCACAGATCGGGGAAGCGAACCGGGCCGTCGACTTCGGCATCGACCACTAGCCAGGGTTCCTCGAAGCCGAGGTCGTCCAGCTTGATATCCAGCGCCTTGCGCACCGCGCTGCGCGCGCCGTCGCAGGCGATGACATAGCGGGCCTGCTCGCTGCGTCCGCCCGACAGGCGCAGGGTGACGCCGTCCGCGCCTTGTTCCAGCCCTTCAAATGCGACACCGAGTTGGACAGTTATATTGGGGTAATCATTCAGCGCGTCACGGAGATGATCCTCCAGTTCCGGCTGATAAAAGAAATAGTCGTTGGACCAGCTGAACGGACGCGCGCGGCCGACCGTACCCATATAGCGGATGACGCCATGGTCGGCGCCGACATGCAGATGGCCTTCGGTATCGCGCATGTCGCCCGCAACCCGGTCGATGACGCCGGCCGACTGGAACAGGCGCATCATTTCATGATCCAGATGCACCGCACGAGGCAGCGGATAGGGACGCGCCTCCTGCTCGATCACCAGGACCGAAACCCCGGATTTACCAAGTAAATTGGCCGCAAAGGCCCCCACCGGCCCGCAGCCGATGATCGCAACATCGAACATGGTAGCGTCTTTCCGGTCAGGCGGCCACGGGCTGTGCGACAGGCGATTTATGCAACCGCCCGCCCAGCATGATCATCTTGATATGATTGGCATCCTGCATGATGCGGACATCCTGTGTCGGATCACCGTCGATCAGCAGCAGATCCGCCAGATAGCCCGGCTTCACCTGTCCAACCTGCTGTCCCATAAGCTGTCCGCCTAACATGGTGGCGGCACTGAGCGCTTCGGCCGGGGTGAAACCGTAATAAGTGACGAAATGCTCCAGATCGCGGGCGTTGCGACCATGGGGATTGAAGGGGAAGCCATAGTCGCCGCCCGGCAGGATGCGCACGCCCCGCGCCTTGAGCTTTGGCACCAGCGCCTTTTCCAGTTCCAGCCTCTCGGCACCACTCGCCTTCATCGAAGACATATCGATATGCGGGGGCGGCGATGCTTCCAGCGCGGCGACCGATACGCCGGGGCCGGGCGCGTAGAAAATTGCGTCCTTCTTCGCGACCATCTCGTCGATCGCGGCATCGTCAGCAAAGGAGCAATGATAGAGGATGCGCGCGCCCGCTTCGAGCGCGAGATGGATGGCACGCCCGGTATAGGCGTGCGTCGCGATCCAGAGACCCGCTTCCTTCGCCGCCTCGCCGGCTGCCTGCATTTCCTCGTCCGTGTAGAGGATATCCTGCGACGATCCGGGCTTGAGCGCATCTTCGCCAGAAATGACCAGCTTCAGTGACTTGACCCCCTCCGCCGCGCAATAGGCGACAAAGGCGCGCATGGCTTCGGGACCACGACCGTTGAACACATCGCCCGTCTCGACGCCCTCTTCTCCTTCCGGGCTGCGCTCCAGCGTGGAAGGGACGAGGCGCGGACCGGGGGTTTCGCCGGCATCGATAGCGCGGGCCAGTTCCGGTTCGATCTGGTCGCCCAGCGCGCCAGCCGAATAGAGGCTGGTATAGCCATGGTCGAGCAGCACGCGGGCATTGCGCCAGGCGGCGACCTTCAGCTCCTCGGGCGGCAGGATGAACTGGTGATAGATTTTCTCGACCGAGCTGCCCCAGGTCAGATGGGTATGGGCGTCGACCATGCCGGGCATCAGCGTGCCGCCATTTCCGTCGATCAAGCTATCGGCCTCGACATCCGTATCGGCAGGCAGGAGGGCGGCGATGCGATCGCCCTCAATCAGGACCGCACCGGGGACGGGTGCGCTGCCCGTGCCATCGAATATCCGGACATTGCGGATAAGCTGTCGCACCTGAAATCTCTCCTGCCGTCGTTGTGAAGACATTATGGACCTGCCCGGCCGGTAAGAAAAATAATGATTTTTCGATATGTCATAGCCTGGAACTATGGATGAGCGTGTCGAACAGTTCCGCGCCCAGACGCGACAGGCGACCGCCGGTCAGTCTGCGCACGCCAATGCTGCGCGCGAATTGCGCTTCCTCGATCGTCACGGCGCGCAGCACACCGATCGACAGTTCGGCCGAGGCGACCTGCATCGGCAGGATGGTGACGCGCTGGCTGCCGCGCACCATCGCCTTGGTGGTGAGCAGCGAGTCGCAGCGGATGATGTCTTGCGGCACGGGGATGTCAGCGGCCATGAACAAGGCGTCGACCTGGCGGCGGAAGGCGCCGCGCGCTTCGGGCAAGACCCAGCGCATATGGGCCGTGTCGCGCAGCGAGAGACGCGCAGGCATATGGTCATTCTGCTTGCCCACGATCAGCGCGAAGGGATCGCGCGAGAAGGTGCGCTCCTCTATGCCTTCGGGGGGCTGTTCGATGCCGGTGGTGACGAAGGCCAGCTCGATCTCGCCACGATGGAGCATGGCGGCCAGATCATGATCGGGCCGTTCCACGACATGCAGGGCGAATCGGCCGATCCGCGCCTCCATGCGGCGTACGGCATCGGGCAACAGGCTGACCAGCGCGCCGGGGGTGCCGCCTACGCGCAGCGGTCCTGTGACACCCGCGCTGGCCAGCGACACTTCCGCCTGCACATCCGCCATCAGGCTGTCGATCGCTTCCGCGCGGCGCAGCAGCGCTTCGCCCTCAGGCGTAAGCTGGATACCGCTGCGCGAGCGCTCGAACAACGACACGCCACCCAGCGACTGTTCCAGTTGGGCGATCGCATTGGACACGGACGGCTGGGAGATATTGAGCGCGCGCGCGCCGCCGCTGATGCTGTTGGCGCGGCAGACCGCCAGGAAGGTGCGAATGGCGCGCGGGTCGATCATATTGCGGCCCCGGCGATGATGACGTTCATATGCATGCGCTGCTCCTGTACCGGAGCAAGCCTTTAGAACGCTTTTGCCCTAAGCGAAAATGGTCCGGTTTTCCGGCGCTGCTTTTTGGCTGCCGGGCGAACGACGCGGCATCGCGATGCCGCGCCCCAGTCGTGCTGCCTGCGCTTAAAATGCGTCGATCGGCAGCGCCATGATCGGGTCTGCGCCGGCAGCGATGGCGCCGGCCAGCCCCTGCGCTTGCGGCAACATGCGCAGGGCGTAGAAATCGGCGAGGATGCGCTTGTCGCGGTGCAAGGGGCTATCCTGCGTGGCAGCGACGGCCATGCGTGTCCACATCCAGCCCATCGCGACCAGCGCAAAGAGGCGCAGATAGTCCACTGCGGCCGCGCCCGCAGTGTCAACCGATGCACCCTGCAAAGACGTCGTGGCATTCCGCAGCAACTGGAGCGCAGCCTGCGTTTCCTGCGCGATTACGCTGCCACCCGCTGCTTCCAGATCGGCGGCGATCAAATTCAGGAAATCCGTCACCACCGCGCCGCCGGCCACCGACAGCTTACGCCCGACAAGGTCCATCGCCTGCACGCCGTTGGTGCCTTCGTAAATCTGGGCGATGCGGGCATCGCGGACAAATTGCTCCATGCCCCATTCGCGAATATAGCCGTGGCCGCCAAACACCTGCTGCGCCTGAACGGCGCTTTCAAAGCCGAAATCGGTGAAGGCGGCCTTCACCACCGGGGTCAGCAACGCGACCAGCGCGTCGGCTTTGGCACGCTCCGCCGCGTCGGGATGATGATGCGCCCGGTCGAGTTGCAGCGCGGTCCAGCCGCCCAGGGCCCGCCCGGCCTCGACAAAGGCGCGAATGCCAAGCAGCATCCGCCGAACATCGGCATGTTCGACGATGGCGACCGGCCCGCGCGCGCCATCACCGCTCCGACCCTGAAGCCGCTCCTTGGCATAGCCGCTTGCCTGCTGATAGGCCGCGCCGGCAATACCCAGACCCTGAATGCCGACCATCAACCGCTCCGCATTCATCATCGTGAACATGGCCGCCAGCCCGCGATGGGCCTCGCCGACCAGCCAGCCGGTCGCCTCATCATAGTTCATCACGCAGGTCGGCTGCGCATGGATGCCCATCTTCTTTTCCAGAGCCCCGACCGACATGCCGTTGCGGACCGTAAAACCGCCGTGCGAATCTGGCAGATATTTGGGGACGAGGAACAGGCTGATGCCCTTTACGCCAGCCGGCGCATCGGGCAGGCGGGCCAGAACGAGATGGACGACATTTCCGCCGAAATCATGGTCCCCCGATGAAATGAAGATTTTCTGCCCGGTCACGGCATAGCTGCCGTCATCGCATGGCATCGCCTTCGTCTTGAGCAGGGCAAGGTCGGTGCCCGCGCCACTTTCGGTCAGCGCCATGGCGCCGGTCCATTCGCCGCTGACCATGCGCGGCAGATAGATGTCCTTCAATGCGTCGCTCGCATGCGCCATGATCGCTTCGCAGGCACCACGGGTCAGCCCGGGGAAGAGGCCGAACGACAGGTTGGTGGCCGACATCATTTCGTCGAACCAGAGTTGCAGGATGAAGGGCAGCCCCTGCCCGCCATAGGTCGGATCAGCCGACAGAGACGCCCAGCCCGCCGCCACGAAATCCCGCCAGGCATCGGCAAATCCGGTCGGCGTCACGACGACGCCATCGATCAGCCGGCTGCCTTCCTCATCCCCATGGCGGTTGATCGGATGGAGGCGATCCGCACAAAGGCGCCCCGCCTCCTCCAGCACGGCGACCGCCAGATCGGCATCCACCGCCTTGTCGATATCCGCCATGGCCCCATCAAAGCCCAGCACCTGCGTCAGCAGGAAACGATAATCCTCGATCGGCGGAACATAGCTGAGCATCGGGCTTCTCCTGATTAGGATCGACGCATTATACCAAACATATGTTACAGTCAATTTGACTGACCATTGCTGTGCGATCTCGCATGTCGCGATATGGACTTCAGCCTGTCGATTTGCGTGACAGGCGTGCCCGATCCACACAGCACGCGCGGCGTGTCGAACAACCATGGTCGTTGAGCGCAACGCCAAGGCAAACGAGATGTCGGGAGATAATGGCTGGGGCGGCAGGATTCGAACCTGCGCATGGCGGCATCAAAAGCCGCTGCCTTACCGCTTGGCGACGCCCCAGCAGCGCCAGCCTGTACGCTGACGCGGGGACGCCATATAGCGCGTCATTTGCGAAAGGAAAGCCCTAGTCATGATAGTTTGATGACGCCAATATGCGCGCAGCCCCTATTGCCGGATCACAGCCCTTCATGTCGGTTTCCAACGCCTCCGCCACGCAAATCAGTCCTGCGTCCCCGCTGTTCCTGCGTGAGGACGAGATTCGGCGTGGGATCGAGATGCTCTATTTCGGCTATTCCGCGCTGACCCGCTCGATCGACGAGGGGCTGGCGGCGCAGGGGCTGGGCCGGGCGCATCACCGGGCGCTTTATTTCATTTCGCGCCAGCCGGACCTGACGGTCAAGGATCTGCTGCGGCTGTTGGCCATCACCAAACAATCGCTGGGGCGGGTGCTGAACGACCTGGTCGAGCGCGGCTATATCGAGACTCGCACCGGGGCGAGCGATCGCAGGCAGAAACTGTTGCGGCTCAGTCCGGCCGGCAAGGCGCTGGAGGCAGAGTTGTTTCGTGCGCTACGCGAGAAAATGGCGACCGCTTATGCGCAGGCAGGCCAGGGATCGGTGACGGGGTTCTGGCGCGTGTTGGAAGGGCTGATCCCCGAGGCCGACCGGTCGATGGTGTTCGGCCTGCGCAGCGGATAAACGGCACGGCTGCGAAACCTTCTGCCGCTTCCTGCGCTTAGAGAGGCTCTATTCACTGGCAAGAGGAGCCACCATGCGCAATTCCCTACTCGCCGCGGTCGCAGTGCTGACCGTCGCCGGCCTGTCCGCCTGCTCGGAAAAGGCGCAGGACAATCTGGAAAATGCCGGATCGGCGATCGGCAATGACGTGACCAATGCGGTCGACGATGCCGGCGCGAAGATCGACAACGGGCTGGACCATGCCGGCCATGCTATCGACAATGGCGCGGAGAAGATCGGCGCGGCGACCGACAATGCGGCGGCCGACGCGAAGCGCGAGGCGGGCGAGGCCAAACATGATGTCGGCACGACGCTGGAAAAGGCGGGCAATGACCTGAAGAAGGAATAAGGGCCAATTATCTGCAAGGTCGAGAAGCGTGCTTCGATGTTTCTCGACTACGCTCGAAACGAACGGACCTTATCGCTTCAAAACACAACATTCCTGACGAAGCGGACTGGGTCCGTTTCGCGATTGGCGAAAAGATAGGGGCGATCACTGGTGAAGATCAGGAAGTCGCCCCTTTCCACGCGTCGGGGGGCGGCCCCCTCCACCTCAACGGTCAGGACGCCGTCCGTCACATAAAGCATTTCGTGCCAGTTGGCGGCGTCGGCTTCGGCCGGATAGACGGCCCCTGCCCCCAGCGACCATGTCCATAATTCCGCTTCCCGCGCGGCGGGAACCGTACCGAGCAGCGTGGCGCGGCTGTCCGGGCTTTGCCCGCGCCAGGCGAGGCTGTCGATACGGCTGTTGTCGGGCATTTCGGGCGGCCGGACGAGGCGGGAGAAGCTGACGCCGAGTGCCTGCGCCAGCCGGTCCAGCGTTGAGAGGCTGACATTCGCCTCTCCGCTTTCGATGCCGGAGATCATGCGGCGGCTGACATCGGCGGCCGTTGCCAGTCCGTCCTGACTAAGGCCGCGTTCGGCGCGAAGCGCGCGGACATTGCCGGCGACGTGGGCGAGGACGTCCGGGCGGCGTTCCGCTTGCGCGTCTTGACTGTGCAATATATTACTCATAGGGCGATGTGCATTATGTTGCACAATGCCACTCCCGACAAGCCCCATGCCCCGCGCCTGATGATCGGCCGCCCCGAACTGGCGCTGATCGGCGTGACGGTCCTGTGGGGCGGCACCTTCCTGATCGTGCATCATGCGGTGCAGGAAACCGGCCCCTTCTTCTTCGTCGGGCTGCGTTTCGGTACGGCGGCGCTGATCGCCCTGCCGTTGGCGCTGCCGGTGCTGCGCGGCCTGACGGCGAAAGAATTGCTGGCAGGGCTGATGATCGGGCTGGGGATTTTCGTCGGCTATTCGCTCCAGACCTGGGGTTTGCAGACGATCAGCAGCAGTACGTCCGCCTTCATCACCGCCGCCTATGTGCCGCTGGTGCCGATCATGCAGTGGATCATCCTGCGGCGGCGGCCGCGCCTGACCAGCTGGATCGGCGTGGCGCTGGCCTTTGTCGGGCTGATGCTGGTGGCGGCGCCCAAGGACGGGCTGGCGCTGGGCAAGGGCGAGGCGCTGACATTGGTCAGTACGGTGGCGATCGCGCTGGAGATCATCTTCATCAGCCTGTGGGCGGGCAAGGTGAATGTCGCGCGGGTGACATTGGTGCAACTGGCGGTGACGTCACTGCTTGCCTTTGCCTGCATGGGGGCGGTTGGCGAGGCTGTGCCGCCGCTCAGCTGGACCGTGATCCTGAGCGCCTGCGGGCTGGGCGCGATGACGGCGCTGATCCAGTTCGTGATGAACTGGGCGCAGCGGACGGTGTCGCCGACGCGGGCGACGCTGATCTATGCCGGCGAGCCGGTCTGGGCGGGCATCATCGGCCGGATCGCGGGCGAGCGGTTGCCGCCCACCGCACTGATGGGCGGCCTGCTGATCGTTGCGGCGGTGATCGTCAGCGAGATGCAGTTCGGGCGGAAGAAAAAAGGCGTGGAGGTCGACGCTGGGAAAGAACCGGCATCGGCTTAACCCAAGCACCGCCCTGTAGGACAGGTTTTTCTTTCGCACGCTCCATCTGCCCTGCCCGTTTCTCGACTGCGCTCGAAACGAACGGATGTTGAAGTCATCCGCGCCTGAATATCGGCGCGCGCTTTTCGAAGAAGGCCGCGAAGGCCTCCTGTGCTTCGGGCGAGGACAGGCTTTCGCGGAACAGGCGCGCTTCTTCCTCTATCCGGGCGATGAGAATGGCGGGGTCCCCTTTCATCAGGCGCCGGGTGGCGAGCAGCGCCTGGGGCGGCTTTGCCATCAGTGCGGCCGCCTTAGCCCGCGCATGGGCGATGAGGCCGTCCGCCGGGACGATGGCGGTGACGAGGCCGGCACGATCGGCGCCCTCGGCATCCAGCGGTTCGCCCAGCATCAGCATCGCCGCCGCCTTGGCATGCCCCAGCACCGCTGGCGCGAGCAGGCTGGACCCGGCTTCGGGAACGATCCCCAGATTGACGAAAGGCATTACGAAGCGCGCGTCCGGTGCGGCATAGACGAGATCGCAGTGAAAGAGCATGGTCGTGCCCACGCCCACGGCGAGCCCCTGTACTGCGGCGACCAGCGGCTTGTCGAAGGTGGCGATGGCGCGGATGAAGTCGAAGGCGGCGGCCCCGCCCTCCGGCCCGGCCATGAAGTCCTTGAGGTCATTGCCGGCACAGAAGGCGTCACCCTGCCCCGCGATCAGCACTGCGCCGATTTCGGCACGCGCCGAGGCGTCGGCTAGCGCGGCGGTCATGGCGCGATACATGGGCGCGGTCAGCGCATTCTTCTTGTCGGCGCGGTCGATCATGATTTCCACCACGCCCTGATGTTCGGCGATCGCGATATGCTCGCTCATGGGGGAGCCTCTCCTTGTCTGCATCCAAGGGGAAATTGTTGGCGCAGGCAGGGGCCTGCGTCTATCCCCCGCCGCAATCCACCGTACGACCCGGAATAGCCATGAACCGCCTGCGCCAAGCCCTCGACCCGTTTCTGCTGCTGCTGATCGCCACCGTTGCCCTAGCGTCGGTCCTGCCAGCGCGCGGCGATGGCGCGCTGATCGCGGACTGGGTGGCGGATGCCGGCATCGTACTGCTTTTTTTCCTGCATGGCGCAAAATTGTCGCGCGAGGCGATCTGGGACGGGGCGAAAGCCTGGAAATTGCACCTGGCGACACTGGCGACGACCTTTGCCGCCTTCCCGCTGCTGGGGTTGCTGATCGGGCGATTCGGCTTCGTGCCACAGGATATGCGGGCGGGCCTGCTTTTCCTGACATTGCTGCCCTCCACCGTGCAATCGTCCATCGCCTTTACCGCGATCGCACGGGGCAATGTCGCCGCCGCCGTGGTGAGCGCCTCCTTCTCCAACCTGCTGGGCATATTCCTGACGCCGGTGCTGGTCGCGCTGCTGATGCAGAGGAGTGGCAGCGGGAGCCTGATTTCACTGTCCTCGGCGGAAGGGATCGTGCTGCAATTGTTACTGCCCTTCGTCGTGGGGCATTTGCTGCGGCCGTGGATCGGCGGCTTTGTGGCGCGGCACAAGGCGATGATCGGGCGGGTCGATCGCGGGTCCATCCTGCTGGTCGTCTATGCCGCCTTCTCCGCCGCCGTGGTCGAGGGGCTGTGGGCCAAGGTTTCGACCAAGGAATTGCTGGTGCTGGCGGGACTGTGCATCGCGATGCTGGTGGTGATCCTGCTATTCACGCTGCTACTGGGGCGGATGCTGGGTCTGCCGCGGGAAGATGCGATCGTGCTGCAATTTTGCGGGTCCAAGAAGAGCCTGGCGTCAGGCGTGCCGATCGCCGGCGTGTTGTTCCCGGCAGCGGCGGTCGGGCCGATCCTGTTGCCGATCATGCTGTTCCATCAGATTCAGCTTATGGCCTGCGCCTGGCTGGCGCGGCGCTATGGCGCGCAAGCCGATCCGGCTGCCGACTGAGACAGCGAGTTGGACAGGTGCATCGACTTTTGCGAAATACTGTTATACAAACGTAAAACATAACGAAGCCGGGGGGCGTTCGACATGATGCAAGGGGAAGTGGTGAGGCCATTATCCGGCAATGATCCCGATGCGGGATGGAGCCTGCCGGCCTGGACCTATGCCGACGCCGAATTTTTCGGGGTGGAGGTGCAGCGCATCTTCCGCCCGTCCTGGCAGATCGTCTGCCATGAGAGCGATATCCCCCATCCCGGCGATTTCCATACGCTCGATTATGTCGGCGAAAGCGTGATCGTGATGCGGGGCGACGATGGCGCCGTGCGCGCCTTTACCAATGTCTGCCGTCATCGCGGGGCGCGGATCGTGGACGAGGCCAGCGGCTGCGCGAAGAAGCTGGTCTGTCCCTATCATGGCTGGACCTATGAACAGGATGGCCGGCTGTCCGGCGTGCCGATGAAGGCCAGCTATGGCGCGGGCTTCGCGCTGGTGGATCATGGGCTGGCGGGCGTCGAGGTCGATAGTTGGCAAGGCTTTCTGTTCGTGCGGCTGGTGGATGATGGCGGGCCGTCGGTGGCGCAGATGATGGCGCCCTATGAAACGGAGGTCGCGCCCTATCGCTTCGGGGACTTGCGCGCACTGGGGCGGGTGACGTTGCGGCCGCGCGCGGTGAACTGGAAGAATATCGGCGACAATTACTCGGACGGACTGCACATCGCGGTCGCGCATCCGGGCCTCAGGCGGTTGATGGGCGATGGCTATGGCGTCGAAGCCTCCGCCCATGCCGACAAGATGTGGGGGCCGATCCTGGATCGCCCATCGGCCAATCTATCCGAGCGGGCCTATCAGCATTTCCTGCCGCCCATACCGCATTTGCCGCCGGAACGGCAGCGGCTGTGGACCTATTTCAAGCTGTGGCCCAATTTCGCCTTCGACATCTATCCCGATCAGGTGGACTTCATGCAGTGGCTGCCGGTGTCGCCGACGCAGACGCTGATCCGCGAGATCAGTTATGCCCTGCCCGATGATCGCAGGGAAATGCGGGCGGCGCGCTACCTGAACTGGCGGATCAACCGGCAGGTCAATGCCGAGGATACGGAACTGGTCGGGCGGGTGCAGGCGGGCATGGCGTCGGCCAGCTTCACCGTGGGGCCACTCAGCGAACAGGAAGTGGCGCTGCGGCATTTTTGCGGGCGGGTGCGGGAGGTGATCCCGCAGGCCCGGCAGCATCGCGCGCCGGGGATGGGATGGAGCAGCAAGGCATGAGCAAATCCTACGACGCGGTCATCATTGGCGGCGGGCATAATGGCCTTGTCTGCGCCTTCTATCTGGCGCGGGCGGGATATAAGGTGCGCATCGTGGAGCGGCGCGATGTCGTGGGCGGGGCGGCGGTGACGGAGGAGTTCCATCCCGGCTTCCGCAATTCGACCGCCAGTTACACGGTCAGCCTGCTCAATCCCAAGGTGATCCGCGACATGAAGCTGGCCGACCATGGCTATCGCGTGATCGAGCGGCCGATCAGCAATTTCCTGCCGCAGGAGGATGGCGGCTATCTGAAGCTGGGCGGCGGGCTGGAGAAGACGCAGGCGGAGTTTCGCAGGTTCAGCGCGAAGGATGCCGAGGCGCTGCCGGCTTATTATGATGCGCTGGAGGTGGTGGCGGATGTGCTGCGCGATCTGGTGCTGAAAAGCCCGCCCAATGTCGGCGATGGGCTGACCATGATCGTGGAGGCGCTGAAGCAGGGTCGGCGGATCGCCGGGCTGGGGCTGGAGCAGCAGCGCGATGTGCTGGACCTGTTCACCAAGTCGGCGCGCAGCTTCCTCAATAGCTGGTTCGAGAGCGATGCGGTGAAGGCGGCGTTCGGTTTCGACGCGGTGGTCGGCAATTATGCCAGCCCCGACACGCCGGGCAGCGCCTATGTGCTGCTGCACCATGTGTTTGGCGAGGTGAATGGCAAGAAGGGCGCCTGGGGCCATAGCGTCGGCGGCATGGGGACGATCACGCAGATCATGGCGAAGGTCGTGGCGGCCATGGGGGTGGAGATCAGCCTGGAAGCGCCGGTGGCGTCGGTGCTGGTCGATGGCGGGCGCGCGGTCGGCGTGCGGCTGGAGAGTGGCGAAGAGGTGATGGGCGGCGCGGTGATCGCGAATGTCGGGCCGAAGCTGCTGTATGAGCGGATGATGGACCCGGCAGACCTACCGGTAGATTTCCGCAAGCGGATCAAGGCTTTCAAGGCAGGGTCGGGCACGTTCCGGATGAATGTGGCGCTGTCTGCCCTGCCCGACTTCACCTGTCTGCCGGGCGTGGGCGAGCATCATCAGTCGGGCATCATCATCGCGCCGACGCTGGATTATATGGACCGGGCGTTTCTGGACGCGAAGCGCGATGGCTGGTCGAAGGCGCCGATCGTGGAGATGCTGATCCCTTCGACCATCGACGCCACATTGGCACCGGAGGGGTGCCATGTGGCCAGCCTGTTCTGCCAGCAATTCGCGCCGGAACTGCCCGACGGGCGAAGCTGGGACGATGAACGCGAAGCGGCGGCGGACGATATCATCGCCACCGTCGAGGCGCATGCGCCCGGCTTTGCGCAAAGCGTGATCGCGCGGCAGATTCATTCGCCGCTGGATCTGGAGCGCAAGTTCGGCCTCATCGGCGGCGACATCATGCACGGCAATCTGACGCTGGACCAGATGTGGGCGGCGCGCCCGGTGCTGGGCAACGGCGCCTATCGCGGGCCGGTGAAGGGGCTTTATATGTGCGGCGCGGGGACACATCCGGGCGGCGGCGTGACCGGCGCGCCGGGCCATAATGCGGCGCGCGAAGTGATGAAGGACAGAGCGATCTTCGGGAAATGGCGCAGACGGGCCTGAGCGCATCAGGACGCCTTGCCCTCCCCGGCTGGCTCCCCTAAAGCACCGGCTCATGCCAGACATTTTCATCCCCGACGCCACGCCCGCGCTGACCGGCCGGGCGCTGTTTCCGCACAGGCATCTTCTGTCCATCGCGGACCTGAAGCCCTGGGAAATCCGTTTCCTGCTGGATGAGGCCGAACATTGGGCGCAGGCTAATAAAGGCCGGGCGCGCAAGCATGACGACCGGCTGGCCGGGATGACGCAGATCAACGCCTTTTTCGAGAACAGCACGCGGACGCTGCTGTCGTTCGAGATTGCGGGGAAGCGACTGGGCGCGGACGTGGTCAACATGCATGCCGGCCAGTCGAGCGTGAAGAAGGGCGAGACGCTGATCGACACGGCGATGACGCTGAACGCCATGGCGGCCGATGTGATCGTGATCCGCCATGCCAGTTCGGGCGCGGTGCGGCTGATCGCGGACAAGGTCGACTGCCCGGTACTGAACGCAGGCGATGGCTGGCACCAGCATCCGACGCAGGCCTTGCTCGATGCGCTGACCATAAGGCGGCGCAAAGGTAGCTTCGAGGGGCTGGTGGTCGCGATCTGCGGCGATGTGCTGCACAGCCGGGTGGCGCGGTCGAACATGCTGTGCCTCGCCGCGCTGGGTGCGCAGGTGCGTGCGGTGGCGCCGCCGACGCTGCTGCCGCCAGAGGTCGAGATGCTGGGCGCGACGCCCTTTACCCGGATGGACGAGGGGCTGGACGGCGCCGATGTCGTGATGATGTTGCGGCTTCAGAATGAGCGGATGGACGGGGCCTTCATCCCCTCGCCGCGTGAATATCATGCGCTGTACGGGCTGACGCCGGAGCGGCTGGCGCTGGCCAAGCCCGACGCGCTGGTGATGCATCCCGGCCCGATGAACCGGGGCGTAGAGATTACCAGTTCGGTGGCCGATCATCCTGAGCGGTCCGCCATCACCGAACAGGTGGCGATGGGCGTGGCGGTGCGCATGGCGTGCCTGGACGTGCTGACGCGCAGCGCGCGGGGCGTGGAGGGATGGGCATGACCATCCCGACCAACGAGGAAAGCGGGATGGGCATGATCGACATGACACATATATCCCCCCCGTTCGGGCTGAGCCTGTCGAAGCCCCACCCTTCTTCCCTCATCGCCATCCAAGAGAAAAACAAGCCCTTCGACAGGCTCAGGGCGAACGGATTTAAGGTGGTTCTATGACTAAGATCGCCATCATCAACGGCAAGCTGGCCGATCCCAAGGGCGATGCGCCCGTCCCCGGCACCGTGCTGATCGAGGGCGACAGGATCGTCGCGGCGGGTGATGTCGCGGTGCCGGACGATGCGCAGCGCGTTGACGCGGGTGGGCTGGTCGTGGCGCCGGGCCTCATTGACCTGGGCGTGTTCGCGACCGACAAGCCGGCCTTTCACTTCGGCGGGATCACGCGCGCGGCGCTGATGCCCGACCAGCGCGCACCGCTGGATGAAGTCGGCCTGATCCGGCAGGCGACGCGGGCGGGCAAGCCCGATTTCTGGGTCCATCCGATCGCGGCGGCGACGCGCGGCCTGCTGGGCAAGGAAATGGCCGAAATGGGCCTGATGCAGATGGCGGGCGCCAAGGCGGTCGGCACCGGGCGGCAGTGGATCGCCGATTCGGGCGTGATGCTGCGGGTTCTTTCCTATGCCAGCGGCCTTGGCCTGACGCTGATCGCCCATGCCGAGGATGGCGGGCTGACCGCAAAGGCGGTAGCGACCAGCGGCGAGACAGCGACGCGGCTGGGCCTGCCGCATGCGCCGGCCTGTGCCGAGGCGCTGGCGATTGCCCGCGACATCATGCTGGTGCGCGAAACCGGCGCGGCGATCCATTTCCGGCTGGTGACGACGAAGGCGGGCTTCGACCTGATCCGCGCCGCCAAGGCGGAGGGGCTGAAGGTCAGCTGCGGCATCAGCCCGGCCTATCTGTTCCTGAACGATCAGGCGGCGACCGATTTCCGCACCTTCGCCCGCCTGTCTCCGCCATTGCGGGATGAGCGCGACCGGCAGTCGAGCCTGGCCGCCGTGGCGGACGGGACGGTCGATGTCATCACATCCAGCCACGATCCGCGCGGGCCGGAAGACAAGCGCCTGCCCTTCGCCGACGCTTCGCCGGGCATGGCGGGGGCGGAGACGTTGCTGGCGCTGTCGCTCAATCTGGTGCGGGAGGGGCATGTCAGCATGGGCCGGCTGATGACGCTGCTGAGCGCCAATCCGGCAAGGATATTGGGTGTCGACGCGGGCAGCTTCGCGGCGGGCAGCGCGGCGGACCTGATCTTCGTCGACCCCGATGCGCCGTGGATCGTGGACAGCGCCAAGATGGCGGCGGCGGCGGGCAACACGCCGTTCGACCGCGTGCCGGTGCAGGGGCGCACGCGGCGGGTGATGAAGGGCGGGCAGTTCCTGTAAGCGAACGGCATTTGTCATCTTTGCGGGAACCGATCCTTTACCATGATCCGGCTAACCACCGGGCATGACCATGGGGAATTTTGCCATCAAGGCGGCGCTGGCGGCCGTGGCCGTCGGGGGCATCGGCGGCGTTGCGTCGCGCTATGTCACGCGCGAGCCGGCCGTCGCCACGCCGTCGGTCGACAGCCCACCGTGGCGACCGACCCGCAACACGATCGGCCCTGAACGGCCAATGTCCGCCGCCGATCTGGACGGACAACAGCCCAGTGACGGCGGTGCGACAGCCGCGCCGCGCGCGCGTCAGGCAGCAGCAGTGGCATCGACCGGAGCAAGCTGGTCCTATCGCGGTTGCCGCGAGGCGAGAGCCGCCGGCGCCACGCCGCTCTATCGCGGCCAGCCGGGCTATGGCGCGCATATGGACGGCGACGGGGACGGCATCGCCTGCGAGGATTATCACCAGCGGTAATGACGGTGCGGGGGATGGCAGCGCGACAGGGCAAAGTTCACAGTGTCGTGCGGCTTTTCGAGCCTTAAGCGCTCCCGAAGCGATCGCAACGCGCTCGCGAAGCGTCACTGATGCGCCACTCGGATCACGGCTGCACGACATCAAGATCGCGTCGCCGCGCTTCCTATGCACCGGCATCGCAGCTTTGCGCATGACGGCCCGCTGATGAAACGGGCGGTTAGAGGGCGAGGCTTTCATCCTGCAGGATAAATCAAAGAAAATCCTACATTGGAAGCGCGGTGGCAGGATGGCTGGTGGCGATCGAGAGCGGTCGTTCTTGTCGTCAGAGGGAGCAGGATAGGAAGCCTTGCCACGTGGCGGTTTGGCGGCGTTGGATGCGGAGGATTGGCGCAAGGTCGGCCTATTTTCGTGAGGTTGCTTCCCCCTCACCCAGCTACGACTAGGCAGCAAGCTGCCAAGTCTGCGCAGCCCTCTCCCCCCACGGGGGAGAGGGGTAAAGGATGACTGCTTGCGACCAGAAGTGGAGTCCGGCGGGTACTTTGGTCTACCCCCATAGCCGTCACCCCAGCGAAGGCTGGGGTCTCAGGCCGTAGTAGAAAGAGGCAGGCCATCTCGCGCTATCTGTTGACGGAGTGCGTGGCTGCCTGAGATGCCAGCTTTCGCTGGCATGACGATGAGGGGCGTGTAGCGACCATTCTTGGACGTTTGATATATGCCGCAACGTTCTCAAAAGCTGACGCTCACAGTTGAGCAAGGCTGGCGTCCCGACGCATCGCGAACTTCCATGCCGTAACGGCGATACTAGCGGTCAGGACCAACGTTGCAGCGGCAACGACGGCACCACACAACGCTAAGGCAATCGCTTCACCGACGTTCGTAGCGGACGACATGCTGGGCACGAGTTTGTTCACGCTACTAGCTGCGAAGAACACCAATATCAGCGACCAGCGATAGCCCTTGGTTGCCTTGACGATCTGCATCGGGCTTACGAACCGTGCCGAAATCGCCTGCGCTATCGGCCAAGCGGGAAGGAAGGCTACAAACAGCAAGCCCACGAAAAACAACGCGATAACGATCGAAATGGTCAGGCCATCGTGCGCACCAGCGCCAGCCGCATAAACTAGAATGGCCAAGCTAGATAATATCGGCACGAACGTCAGGAGGGCAACGGCTGTGAACTTGACGAAGCCAACGACGGATGATGGCTTTTCAACCATTGTCATTGTCGTAGCATATGCCGCTGCGAGCCAAGGCAATATGACAACGGCTAGAAGGGCGTAGTTCCATTCAGAGAACTTAGCGCCATTCCCCCAATGAACTAGGTCGGTGATGGCAGATAGCGCGCCCGCTATTGCGACGTAGATCAACCCAAGCTTGGGGACGGTGGCGAACTCGCCCATCGTCTGCGTGAAGAAGTCTTGAAATGTGGAACCCCCGGTCATTCCGGTAACATGAACGACAATGCTTTGCATCGCAATCTAGGTTCTGCATCAGACGCTACGTCTGCTTATCGTCGTCACCGTCCGATAAGCCGCCAGTCTCCTAACCACCCAATCCACCCTTCCATCCACCCCATCAGGGAACCACCCTCCCCCTCGCGCGCTTGCCTTGGTGAACAGCAGGGGAATGTGATGACCGCACAAGTCGCGAGCCAAGTGCATGTCGACGCGCCGTGGAAGATACCGGCGCGGGGATGGTGGGAGATTTTGAAGCGGGTCCATGGTGCGCTGTCGTCCAACCATGTCGGGTTGCTGGCGGCGGGCGTGGCCTATTATGCGTTCCTGTCGATCGCGCCTTTGCTGGCGGCCGTGGTGCTGACCTATGGCCTGTTCGGCGATCCGGCGATGGTCGGGCGGCATATGCAGGCGATCATTTCCGTCGTGCCCGCCGACGCCGCCTCCCTCATCAACGACCAGTTGCTCGGCGTGGTCAGTACGCGCAAACCCGCGATCGGGTTCGGGCTGCTGCTGGCGCTGGCGATCGCCGTCTATGGCGCGACCCGTGCGGCGTCGGCGATCATGGAGGCGCTCAATATCGTCTATGGCCAGAAGGAAGGCCGCAACATCCTGAAATTCTATCGCACGTCGATGGGCATCACCTTTTCGGCGGTGCTGGTGGTGGTCGCAGGCGTGTTCACCGCGACGATCATCGGGCTGTTGCAGGATTTCCTGACCAACTGGGGGCCGGGCGTGCTGTTCGCGATCAAGGCGACGACATGGGTGTGCGCGGGCCTGCTGGCGAGCACGATCTTTGGCCTCATCTACCGGTTCGGGCCGAACCGCCGCCATGCGCAATGGCAATGGCTGACGGTGGGGTCGGTGGCCGCAACCCTGTTCTGGCTGGCCGCGACGCTGGGCGTGTCCTTCTATGTTTCCACATTCGGCAATTATAACAAGACCTACGGGTCGCTGGGCGCGGTCGTGGTGCTGCAACTCTGGCTGTTCGTGTCCGCCTATATCGTGCTGCTGGGCGCGCAGATCAACGCGGAGGCCGAGCGGCAGACCAGCGTCGACACGCAAGTATCCGAGCCAATGCAAAAAGCCGCATAATGGCGCTTGCCCTCCCCGCAAGGCCACGCTAAAGCGCCCTCCTCGCTGGCCCAAGGCCAGTGCAGGAGTGTAGCTCAGTTGGTAGAGCGTCGGTCTCCAAAACCGAATGCCGGGGGTTCGAGTCCCTCCACTCCTGCCAAGCGAACTGGCCGCGAACCCTTGAAAACACAAAGGTCCGCGGCTAGGTTCGCAGGCGAATTTGGTCGCGGAGCGAGCGGCCGCACCCCCGGACGCTGAAACAAAGCGGGATCGGGAGGGCGGACTGTTGCTTCGCGATTTGGTGTTGGTTTCAAGACGTGCAAAGGCAGACGATGGCGAAGGTTTCCCCCGGCGAATTCGTCAACCAGGTACAGACCGAAGCGAAGAAGATCGTATGGCCGACCGGCCGCGAAACGATGATGACCGGCGTGATGGTCGTCATCATGACGACGCTGCTGGGCCTGTTCTTCTTTGGCATCGACACTTTCTTCGGCGCGATCGTCCAGTGGTTGCTGGGATTGGCATCGGGACGTTGAGCATAAACGCTCTGAACAGGAGTTTGAGACGGTAACATGGCGCGCTGGTACATCATCCACGCCTATTCGGGCTTCGAGAACAAGGTCAAGGAATCGATCCTGTCCGAAGCCGAGCGCATGGGCCTGTCGCAACTGGTCGAGCAGGTGGAAGTGCCTGTCGAAACCATCACCGAGGTCAAGCGCGGCAAGAAGGTCCAGGTCGAGCGCAAGTTCATGCCCGGCTACGTCCTCGCCAAGCTGGCGATGAACGACGACATCTACCACCTGGTCAAGAACACGCCCAAGGTGACCGGCTTCCTGGGTTCGATGGGCAAGCCGCAGGCAATCAGCGAGGCGGACGCCGCCCGCTATTTCGGCGCCCAGAAGGAAGCCGAAGCCGCCCCCAAGCACAAGGTCAGCGTCGATTACGAAATCGGCGACAGCGTCAAGGTGCTGGATGGCCCGTTCGCCAGCTTCAACGGCGTGGTCGAGGAACTGGATTTCGAAAAGAACCGCGTCAAGGTGTCGGTGTCGATCTTCGGTCGCGCCACCCCGGTGGAACTGGATTTCGAACAGGTCGAACTGTCGAAGTAAGCGCCCGCCGCAAGGCAGGCTTTCAAAAAGGGTCGCCCATCCCCGGATCGGCGGCCCTTTTTGCCGTAAAGAGCAGGTCGAACAGGGGTTTGTCGCACATGTCGACAGACCCCCTTTCCTTTCAGAGCGAACATCGCTATAGGCCCGCGCTTCCATGCCGTCCCCGGGGCGGCAAGGACCATGTGCGGGAGGTCGTCTCTGGATGACCGTTCGACCGCTAAACTTGAACCGGCAGATGTGCCTCACACATCCGCCAGCTAAAGAGTGAGTGACAATGGCCAAGAAGATTACGGGCTATATCAAACTCCAGGTGCCCGCTGGAGACGCAAAGCCTGCACCGCCGATCGGCCCTGCCCTGGGTCAGCGCGGCGTGAACATCATGGAATTCTGCAAGGCGTTCAACGCACAGACCGCCAGCATGGACAAGGGCACCCCGCTGCCCACCATCATCACCGTCTATGCCGACCGCAGCTTCACCTTCACCACGAAGCAGCCGCCCGCGACCTTCCTGATCAAGAAGGCGATCAACCTGAAGTCGGGTTCCAAGGAACCGGGCAAGGTCGTCGCTGGCAAGATCACCCGCACCCAGCTCGCTGAAATCGCGCAGGCCAAGATGGCCGACCTCAACGCGAACGACATCGACGCTGCAACGAAGATCATCGAAGGCTCCGCGCGCGCGATGGGCCTCGACGTGGTGGAGGGCTGATATAATGGCGAAGATCACCAAGAAGGCGAAGGCCCTGTCCGCCGCCATCGACAAGGAAAAGCTGCACGGCGTTGACGAGGCGCTCGGCCTCATCAAGACCCACGCGACCGCCAAGTTCGACGAAAGCGTCGAAATCGCGATCAACCTGGGCGTCGATCCGCGTCACGCCGACCAGATGGTCCGTGGCGTCGTCACCCTGCCCGCCGGCACCGGCAAGGACGTCCGCGTCGCCGTGTTCGCCCGCAACGACAAGGCTCAGCAGGCGCTCGACGCCGGTGCCGACATCGTGGGCGCCGAAGACCTGCTCGAATCGATCCAGGCCGGCAACATCGACTTCCAGCGCGTCATCGCCACCCCCGACATGATGGGTCTGGTGGGTCGCCTGGGTAAGGTTCTGGGTCCGAAGGGCCTGATGCCGAACCCGAAGCTGGGCACCGTGACGCCGAACGTCGCCGAAGCCGTGAAGGCCGCCAAGGGTGGTCAGATCGAATTCCGCGTCGAAAAGGCCGGTATCATCCACGCTGGTCTGGGCAAGTCGAGCTTCTCGGCCGAAGACCTGCGCAAGAATTTCGACGCCTTCGTCGACGCGATCGTCAAGGCGAAGCCGTCGGGTTCGAAGGGCAAATATGTTCGCAAGATCGCCCTGTCGTCCTCGATGGGTCCGGGCGTGAAGGTCGACGTGGCGGAAGTCGCTTCGATCTGATTCTTGCGCTATAGATAATGGGAAAGCCTCCTTCCTGACGAATGCGGGAAGGAGGCTTTCTTGTTTGAGGGAAGACAGGCCTTTCGCCCTTCCCTTTCGTCATGCCTGCAATGGCAATGGCGTGTCGGGCAACCGGCAGGACAGGTGCGCATTGACCTGACGCACCGGCTGAACCGCGCATCGCGGCAGCGAGAGGTCATCAAGTATCCGTCGGGAATGGCGGGTCGCTTTTACCGATGGAAAACAGAAAAATGGCTTTTGAAACCCTCCCCGCCCTCCTGTCCCAGGCGCTCGTCGCCAAGGGCTATGAGGCGCTGACCCCCGTTCAGTCCGAAGTGACGCAGGAAGAGGCGCTGGGCCGTGACCTGCTCGTGTCGGCGCAGACCGGTTCGGGCAAGACCGTTGCCTTTGGCCTCGCCATGGCGGGCGAATTGCTGGGCGATGCCGAGCGGCTGCCCGTCGCCGGCCTGCCGCTGGCGCTGGTGATCGCGCCGACGCGCGAACTGGCTTTGCAGGTGAGCCGCGAGCTGGAATGGCTCTATGGCGCCGCGCGTGCCCGCATCGCCACCTGCGTGGGCGGCATGGACGCCGCCAAGGAACGCCGCGCCCTGTCGCACGGCGCGCATATCGTGGTCGGTACGCCGGGGCGTCTGCGCGACCATCTGGAGCGCGGCGCGCTGGACCTGTCGGCGATGCGAACCGTGGTGCTGGACGAAGCGGACGAGATGCTCGACATGGGCTTCCGCGAGGATCTGGAAGGCATTCTCGACAGTGCGCCCGAAGAGCGCCGCACCCTGCTGTTTTCGGCCACCATGCCCAAGCCGATCGTGGCGATGGCCAAGCGTTACCAGAATGACGCGCTGCGCATCTCCACGATGAGCGAAGAGCGCGGCCATGGCGACATCAGCTATCAGGCGTTGACGGTCGCCCCGTCCGACATCGAGAATGCCGTGGTCAACCTGCTGCGCTATCATGAGGCGGAGACGGCGATCCTGTTCTGCGCCACGCGCGACAATGTGCGTCACCTGCACTCCAGCCTGACCGAGCGTGGCTTTGCCGCCGTGGCGCTGTCGGGCGAGCATAGCCAGAATGAGCGCAACCATGCCTTGCAGGCGCTGCGCGACAAGCGCGCGCGGGTGTGCGTGGCGACCGACGTCGCTGCACGCGGCATCGACCTGCCGTCGCTGACGCTGGTGGTGCATGTGGAACTGCCGCGCGACGCCGAGACGATGCAGCACCGGTCGGGCCGCACCGGCCGCGCCGGCAAGAAGGGCACCGCCGTGCTGATCGTGCCCTATCCGCGCCGTCGCCGCGTCGAATCGATGCTGCGCGGGGCGAAGATCCCCGTCGAATGGGGCACCCCGCCGAGCCGCGAGGCGATCCTGGAGCAGGACAATGCCCGCCTGCGCGCCAGCCTGATGGAACAGGCGGAACTGGACGAGGCGGACTGGGCGCTGGGCGCCGAACTGCTGGCCGAAAAGTCGGCCAAGGAAATCGCCGCCATGCTGGTCAAGAGCGCCCGTGCAGCCCTGCCCGCGCCCGAAGAACTGCTGGATCGCAGCGAAGCGCCGCAGCGCAATGACGGGCCGCGTCCGGGCTTTGAGGATACCCAATGGTTCCGCATGGACATCGGTCGTCGCCAGAATGCCGATCCGCGCTGGATATTGCCGCTGATCTGTCGCCGTGGCCATGTGTCGCGTCAGGATATCGGTGCGATCCGCATCACCAGCAACGAGACGATGTTCGAGATCCCCAAGGCGATCGTCAGCCGCTTCATGTCGGCGGTCAAGCGCAGTGGCGAAGCGAATGACGAGGGTGCGGATGTAGCGTTCGAGATGATCGACGGCGCGCCGCGCGAAGAGGCGCGCGAAAATCGCAAGCAGTTGCGCCCGTCCAACGGCGATCGCCCCAACCGTGGCGGCCCGCGCGGTGGTCCCGGTGGCGGACGTCCGCACAGTGCGCGCCCGTTCAAGGGCGCCGGCGCTGGCGGCCCGCGCAAGGGACCGCCCCGCTCGCGCGGCTGATAGCCCTGATTTGAAAAAGGCCCCGTTCGGCATGACCGAACGGGGCCTTTTCTTTTACCCCACGCCGCAGAGCGTCAGCATGCGGCCGGCCAGTTCGCGTTCGCCCATGACGACATGGGGGACGCCCAGCCGCTCCAGATGAGCGACCTCCGCGTCGCTATGGGCGCGGGCGATAACCTGAACCTTGTCATTGAGGGTGCGGGCATGTTCGTGGATCGCGCCGCCCTCATAGCCTTCGGGCACCGCGATCAGCAGGTGGCGCGCCTCGCAAATGCCGGCGGCGAGCAGATGCTTGTCCTCCAGCGCATTGCCCTTCACGACCGACAGGCCGGCCTCTTCGGCCTCCTCCACCCGTTCCGGGTCGCCTTCCACGATCACGAAATGAACGTTGCGGTCGTGCAGCCGCGCCGCGATCAGCTTGCCGACCCGGCCATAGCCGATCAGGATGACATGGCCGATGCGGGGTTTCTCCGGCGCCTTGGCGACGTCTTCCTCTTCATCGTCCTTCTTGTGCTCCCGCACGATGATCGAGAAAAGGATGGGATTGAGAAAGATGGAGACAAGCGCGCCGGCAAGGATCAGGTCGCGCGCGTCAGCGGGCAGGACGCCAAGGCCGGTGCCGAGCGAAGCGAGGATGAAGGAGAATTCGCCGATCTGCGCCAGACTGGCCGCGATGGTGAGCGCAGTGACATTGGGATGGCCGAAGGCGCGGACGATGCCCCAGGCGGCGATCGACTTGCCGATGACGATGATGAGGACCGTTGCCAGCAGCGGCAGCGGATGCTCCAGCACGATCGACGGGTTGAACAGCATCCCCACCGATACGAAGAAGAGCACGGCGAAGGCATCGCGCAGCGGGAGAGTTTCTTCCGTCGCGCGGCGGCTGAGCGGCGTTTCGCCCAGGATCATGCCGGCGAAGAAGGCGCCGAGCGCAAAGGAGACGTCGAATGCCAGCGCCGCGCCGAAAGCGACGCCAAGGGCAATGGCGAGGACCGCGAGGCGGAACAGCTCGCGCGAGCCGGTATGGACGACCCAGTGCAGCGCCCAGGGGATGACACGGCGGCCGACGATCAGCATGACCGCGACGAAGCCCGCGACCTTCAGCAGAGTGCCCAGCAGCGGCGCTATGAGCGCCCCTGCCCCGCCGCCGCCATCGGCATTGTTGAGGACGCCAGCGAGCGCAGGGAGCAGGACGAGGGCGAGGACCATCACCAGATCCTCCACGATCAGCCAGCCGATCGCGATTCGGCCGCGCCGGGTTTCGACCAGGTCGGCGCCCTGCAACGCCCGCAGCAGCACCACTGTGCTGGCGACCGAGAGCGCGAGGCCGAAGACGATACCGCCCATCAGGCCCCAGCCCATATAATAGGCCAGCCCCATGCCGAGCAGGGTTGCGACTGCGATCTGCACCAGCGCGCCGGGTACGGCGATATTCTTGACCGACAGAAGGTCTTTCAGGGAAAAATGGAGGCCCACCCCGAACATCAGCAGGATGACGCCGATTTCGGCCAGTTCATTGGCAAGGCCAGCGTCTGCGACGAAGCCGGGCGTGAAGGGGCCGACCAAAATGCCGGCAACGAGATAGCCGACCAGCGGCGAAAGTTTGAGGCGATGGGCGATGGCGCCCATGATGAAGGCGACGACGAGGCCGGCAACGATGGTGCCGATCAGGGGCGTATGGTGGGGCATGAAAGCCTTTCGATCCTGTCGCCGGACGCTGCGCGATGCGTCCGGCGGGAATATTTATATCACATTGGTTCAGTTCGCGCCTGTCGAGAACGCAGGTCAATGGTTCTCGACAGGCTCGAACCGAACGGATGGCGGGGAAGTCTATTCTACGACGGTCATCATCACCGCCGACAGGCCGGCCGCCACGATGGCGAGGCCAGACATGACGGCGGGCATGAACCACCAGGGCGGGCGACGGCGACGGATGCGTCGCGCGGCTTTCCTGCGAGCCATGGGAGATGCTCCTTGTTCCGACGAAAGCCCGGCCAGGGGCCGGACAGAGACGCGAATCGTCAGGAAGCGGCGGGCGGCGCGCGGGCGCGACGGGTGCGCGCAGGGGCGAAGGATGGGAGGCTGTAGCGATGATGCCGGACGTGCCCTGCCGGAAGGGCATGACGGAGGCCCAGCAGGACGATGGCCAGCGCCAGAGCCAGCAGCATGGGCGGCGGACCGCCATCGCCATCAGGCCGGGGCGCTTCCATCACCGTCTGGGCCGCAGACTGGGTACGCGCCTTCAGCACCACGTCCAGAGTCGCGGGGTTGAAGGCGGAGCCGGTGGCGCGGCTGAGCGGTGGCCCCAGCGGCGCGAGCGCGGACAGCAAGGTCACCGCCAGCAGCATCCACAGGGCGGCAAGGATCGGCAGGCGCATCATCGCGCCCTTTCCGCTCCACCACGCCCCTGTACCCTGCCGCATATGCGAGACTTGCTCCTTAAAGGCCGCGCGTGTAACGCCGCCTTCGCCTGTGTAGCCATGAAGATAGGGACGAAAAAGCGGGAAAACCACCCCTGCTTCCAGCCCCATCGGTTGACAGGCGCGAGTCATTCCACTAACGGGCCACATTCCCGCGCGGGTCGGCAAGGCGTCATGTCTTTGGTGAGCTGCGTAAAGCAGATTTGAACGAGAAGAGACAAGCCATGTTCGCTATCGTGCGCACGGGCGGCAAGCAGTATCGCGTCGCCGCCGGAGACAAGATCGTCGTTGAAAAGCTGGCTGGCGAAGCCGGCGACAAGGTTACGCTGGACGACGTCCTGCTGGCCGGTGAAGGCGGCGACCTGAAGGACGCAGCCAAGCTGACCGTCGCAGCCGAAATCATCGCGCAGGCGAAGGGCGAGAAGGTCATCGTCTTCAAGAAGCGCCGTCGTCACAACTATCGCCGCAAGAACGGCCACCGCCAGAATCACACGATCCTCAAGATCGTGTCGATCGCCTGAGCGCAGCTTAAGTAAGGAGTCTAGGTCATGGCACATAAGAAAGCTGGCGGTTCGTCGCGCAACGGTCGCGATTCTGAGTCGAAGCGCCTTGGCGTGAAGAAGTTCGGCGGTCAGGAAGTGATCGGCGGCAACATTATCATCCGTCAGCGCGGCACGCGCGTGTATCCGGGCCGCAATGTCGGCATCGGCAAGGACCACACGCTGTTCGCGCTGGGTGAAGGCCGCGTGGTATTCCACACCGGCAAGCTCGGCCGCAAATATGTGTCGGTCGACGCCGTGGCGCTGGCCGCCGAATAACGGACGACTTGATGACGGGTCGTCCTCCGCAAAGGGGCGATCCTCCCGACAGATGTCAAACAGGCACCTGCCGGTTTTCGAGGGAAACAAGGGGCGCTCCTTCCATGGGAGCGCCCCTTTTTCCGTTGCCTGATCCTGACCGGATCATGACAAAAGAATAAAGCGGCACTTCCTCTCCCGATTTCCCTCAAGCCTCTGGAACTCCACGCCTTCTCGCGCGTCTTGCGGGCGGGGATTCATCCGGAAACCGCCGTCGCGAAGTCGTCATCATTGGCGGCTAACGGCGCAGCCAAGAGGAGAGACGAGAATGTTTGCCCGTACCCCCCGCCTGCTCCTTCGTCCGGGCTGGATGGAAGATGCCCCCATGCTGGCCCGGACGATCGGTGATCCGTCGGTCCTGCGCAATTTGAGCCGTGCGCCAAGCCCTTATGGCCTGGACGATGCGGAAGCCTTTCTGGCGCTGCCGCATCATCCGCAATTGCCGCGCCTGCTGGCCTTCACCCGCACGCAGGGCGCGCCGCGTCTGGTCGGCGGATGCGGCATCCATCTGGATGAAGCCGGCGCACCGGAGCTGGGCTATTGGATCGCCCGCCCCTATTGGGGGCTGGGCTTCGCGACCGAGGCTGCGCGCGCCGTGATGAGCATGGCGCGGGCCAATGGCGTACGCGACATCCGCGCCTGCCACTTTGCCGACAATCCGGCATCGGGCAATGTGTTGCGCAAGCTGGGCTTCCGCTTCACGGGGCAGAAGGCGCAGCGCTATAGCCTCGGCCGCGACGCGATGGTCGATTGCCTGCTGTTCGAGGAAGGCGACGCCATGCGACAGGATAATGACCCGGCCATGGACCTGTACGGCGATGCGCTGCCGGTGGCGGCCTGATCGCATTCCGGCGGGTGCAGGCCCGCCCAGGATGAAATAAGCCGTCATTGCGAGCGTAGCGAAGCAATCCAATGGTGCTTCCATGGATTGCTTCGCTACGCTCGCAATGACGCTTTTCTCAATGTTTCGGCCGGTCGAAGACGCGGGTAGGCTTGCCACCTAACTGCGTGTCCGTGAGCGTCTCGAACCCCAGTTTCTCCGCCACCTTGATCGAGGCTGCATTGCCCGGATCGATGATGCAGCGGAGCGAGGGCGCGTCGAGATGGGCGTCGGCCCAGTCGAGGATGGCCTGCATCGCTTCGGTGGCGATGCCCCTGCCCCATGCGTTCGGCCCCAGCACCCAGCCGGCTTCGGGCACACCCTCCAGTTCGGGCAGGCCGCGTTCGGCGCTGAGCAGGCCGGCTTCGCCGAGGAAGACGCCGCTGTCGCGCTCCTCTATCACCCACATGCCATAGCCGAGCAGCGACCACATGCCGGCATAGCGCAGGATGCGGAACCAGACCGACTGGCTGTCCAGCGGCATGCCGCCGATATGGCGCACCACGCCGGCATCCGCCCATAGTTTGCGGCATTCGGCATAATCCTCAATCCGGTGCGGGCGGAGGATCAGGCGGATGGTTTCGAGCGTGGGCGCTTCAGTCATGCGGCGATAAGAAACTGCCGCTTCGCCATGGTCAAGCGGCAGATGGCAAGGCCGCCGCATAAGGGCTGTCGTCCAGCGCGATGAGCGCGCGGTCGTCCACCTGCCACGGATGGAAACCCGGCAGGAAATAGCCCAGCCATGGCCGGGCGACGCGGCGCAAGATACCCGGCCGGACCAGCGCATAATGGAGCAGCCCGCCCCAGGCGCGCCGACCGGTGACGCCGTCCTGCCGCAGCAGGTGCATCATGCCGCGCGCGCGGTGGTGGAGGAAATGTTTCGTCACGACCAGCATCATCGCGCTCTTCACCCACCAGCGCTTGAACCGGCTCCAGTCGCGGGTAGCGTGGCCCCATGTGTCATGGGCGACGCCCTTATGCTCGATCTCCTCCACCGCGTGCCAGCGCCACAGCGCGGCAATCTCCGGGTCGGCGCCGTCCAGATGGCGCGGGTCGCTGAGCAGTTCATGCGCGAGGATGGCGGTGAAATGTTCCAGCGCCATGGTCGCGGCGAGGCTGGCGATCGGCGGACGTTGCCGGGCGAGGTCCAGTACCATCGTCACGTCGGCGTCGAGGCGCGCCACGTCATAGCCATGATCGGTCACCTGCCGGTTGAAGGCCAGATGTTCGCGGCTGTGGACGACCTCTTGGCAGATGAAGGCGGCGATTTCGCCGGCCAGCCTGTCCGGCACGCCGTCGCGGAAGGCGCGGACGCTGTCGATGAAATAGGCCTCCCCGCGCGGGAAGGTGATCGACAGGGCATTGAAGAAAGCCGTGGCGATCGGATCGCCGTTCAGCCAATGTCGCGCGGTCCGGCGATCGCGTGCAAAGCGACGGTCGCGGGGCGTGATAGTGAGATCAGTCGGGGTCATGGGGATGCCTCCGGTTGTTACTTACATTAGTGTAAATAAGAGTAACTGACACTCATGTCAATTAAACGTGCCCGCCTCAGCCCGGATGAAAGCCGCCTCGTCGCCGTGGAGGCTGCGCGCGACCTGCTGATCGAGGCGGGGCCACAGGCGGTGACTTTAAAGGCGGTGGCGGGTCGGGTCGGCCGGACGCATGCCAATCTGCTGCATCATTTCGGATCGGCGGCGGGGCTGCAAAAGGCACTGGCCGCGCATCTGGGCGAGACGATCACCGCCAAGATCGGCGATGCCGTCAATGCCGCGCGGCGCGGCGAGGTCAGCCCCCGCATCATCGTCGACATGACGTTCGACGCCTTCGACCGGGAGGGCGCGGGCGCGCTGGCGAGCTGGATGCTGGCGTCGGGCAATGAGGATGCGCTGGACCCGGTGGTGGAGGCGATCCACCGGCTGGTCGACAAACTGGCGGCGAGTGCCCTCACCCCCAACCTCGCCGACCTGATCCGCGAAAATACGCTGATGCTGGTGCTGCTGGCGCTGGGCGATTCGCAACTGGGCGGCGCGATGGCCGGCGCATTGGCCCTGCCCCGTGAAAAAGCGCGTGAAATCGCCACGCGCAGCCTGACTTTTGCACTGATGCAGGAGGCGGCCGCCTTGGCAGCGCAAGCCAAGGTTTAACTTTTTGCCTTTTGCGGTTATGGGCGCGCCATGCATTTTCTCGATCAAGCCAAAATCTATATCAAATCCGGCTGGGGCGGCCCCGGCGCGGTCAGTTTCCGTCGTGAAAAATACGAGGAATATGGCGGCCCGGACGGCGGCAATGGCGGCAAGGGCGGCGACATCATCTTCGAAGCGGTGCAGGGCCTCAATACCCTGATCGATTTCCGCTATACCCAGCATTTCAAGGCGCAGCGCGGCACGCCTGGCATGGGCAAGAACCGCTATGGCGCGGGCGGCAAGGATCTGGTCATCAAGGTGCCGGTCGGCACGCAGATATTGTCCGACCCCAAGCCGATCGAGGGTAGCGAGGACGAGGACGGCTATCCCGATTATGAGGATCAGGACGTGCTGGCCGACTTCACCGAAGTGGGGCAGCGCATCACCTTCCTGCGCGGCGGCGATGGCGGCCGGGGCAACATGTCCTACAAGACCAGCACCAACCGCGCCCCGCGCCAGCATGGCACGGGCTGGCCAGGCCAGGAAATGTGGGTTTGGCTGCGGCTGAAGCTGCTGGCCGATGTCGGCCTTGTCGGCATGCCCAATGCGGGCAAGTCGACCTTCATCAATCAGGTGACCAATACCAAGGCGAAGGTCGGCGCATACGCCTTCACCACCACAAAGCCGCAATTGGGCGTGGTGCTGCATCGCGATCGCGAATTCGTGCTGGCGGATATTCCGGGCCTGATCGCGGGCGCGGCCGAGGGCGTGGGCATTGGCGACCGGTTCCTGGGCCATATCGAGCGGTGCCGCGTCCTGCTGCACATGATCGACGCGACCACCGACGATCCGGTCGAGGCCTTCCATATCGTCACCGACGAACTGGCGGCTTATGGGGAAGGTCTGGACGAGAAGCCGCAGCTGGTGGTGCTCAACAAGGGCGACCTGCTGGGGCAGGAACTGATGGAAGATATTGCCGGCCAGTTGCGCGAGGAAGCGGGCGTGGAGGATGTCTTCATCATTTCCGGCGCGACCGGTGAAGGCGTCGGCGCGCTGCTGGACGCGGTGCTGCTGATGATGGACGAGGATGCCGAGGACGGCGAAGAAGAAGGCGGCGCGGACAGCGAAGCCGGCTGGTCGCCGATCTAGAGCCAGATCATAAACCTCCGTTCGGTTCGAGCTTGTCGAGAACTTTGCGCGAGGGTTCTCGACAAGCTCAAACCGACGGATTGTATCTTAAATCGCCATGAACGCCCTTTCCGGTTTCCCCCCTGCCCTTGTCCGCCGGCTGGTCATCAAGATCGGGTCTGCCCTGCTGGTCGATCCGGCGGGACAGGTGCGGGTCGACTGGCTGCGCACGCTGGTGGCCGACGTGGCGCAGCGCAAGGCGGCGGGGCAGCAGGTCATCATCGTGTCGTCGGGGGCGATCGCGCTGGGGGCGCGCAGGCTGAAGCTGCCCAAAGGCGGACGCGGCAGCCTGGAGGATGCGCAGGCGGCGGCGGCGACGGGCCAGATTGCGCTGTCGCAATGTTGGGCCAGCCTGCTCGATGAAAAGGGCATCACGGCCGCGCAGATGCTGGTGACGCTGGACGATCTGGAAAACCGGCGGCGCTACCTGAACGCTTCGGCCACGCTGGAACGGCTGATGGCGCTGGATGTCGTGCCGGTCATCAACGAGAATGACAGCGTGGCGACGAGCGAAATCCGGTTTGGCGACAATGACCGGCTGGCGGCGCGCATCGGACAGGCGGCACGGGCTGACGCGGTTGCGCTGCTTTCCGATGTCGACGGGCTTTACACCGCCAACCCGCACGTCGATGCCAGCGCCATGCTGATAGAGACAATCGAGACGATCGACGCCCGGATCGCGGCGATGGCCGATACCGGCTCCGCTTCGGGCATGGGATCGGGCGGCATGGTGTCGAAGATTCAGGCGGCGCGCATCGCGACCGGCGCGGGCGCGCATCTCGCCATCATTTCGGGCAAGGTGGATAGCCCGCTGGCCCATTGGGCCAATGGCGGGCGTGGCTCCATTTTCCTCGCCGCGCAGGGCAAGGGCGCGCGCAAGGGCTGGCTTGCCGGGCGGCTGACGACGCGCGGGCGGATCATCGTGGATGCCGGCGCGGAAAAGGCGCTGGGCAAGGGCAACAGCCTGCTGCCCGCCGGGGTTGCGCAGGTCGAGGGCGTGTTCGATCGCGGCGATGTGGTCGATATCGTGGCGCAGGATGGCCGGGTGATCGCGCGTGGCCTCATCGAATATGACAGCGAAGCGGCGGTGAAGATCGCCGGCAAGCGCAGCGAGGATATCGCGGCTTTGCTGGGCGAAATGCCGCGATCCGTATTGGTCCATCGCGACCATATGGCGATGGTCTGAGCGCGATGCAGCAGATGCGGATTGCCATGACCGGTGCGACGGGCTTCGTCGGCGCCGAGGTGCTGGAGCAGGCGCTGGGCGACGGGTTGCGGGTGAATGCCCTCACCCGGAGCGCGCAGCCGCCGCGCGCGAAGCTGAAATGGGTGCATGGGTCGCTGGAGGATGCGGCGGCGCTCGATACGCTGGTGCGCGATGCCGACGCGGTGATCCATATTGCCGGCGTGGTGAACGCGCCCGACCGCGAGGGCTTCGAGGCGGGCAATGCGCGCGGCACCATGGCGGTGGTCGATGCGATGCGGAAACGCGGGATCAAGCGGCTGGTGCAGGTGTCGTCGCTGGCGGCGCGGGAGCCGGGCCTGTCCGACTATGGATGGTCCAAGGAACTGGCCGAGAAACATGTGAAGGCGAGCGGCCTCGACTGGACGATCGTGCGGCCGCCGGCGATTTACGGGCCGGGCGACAAGGAAATGCTGGAACTGTTCCGCATGGCCAAGCGCGGCATCATGATGCTGCCGCCGGGCGGGCGGTTGTCGGTGATCCATGTGAGGGATCTGGCGGCGCTGCTGCTGGCGCTGTCGTGCGAGCGCGAGAATAGCCTGACCCGCACCTATGAGGTGGATGACGGTACGCCGGGCGGATGGGATCATAAGGATTTCGGTGTGGCGATCGGCCGGGCGGTAGGCAAGCCGGTGCGGACGGTGGCGACACCCGAATGGCTGCTGAGCATCGCGGCGCGGACCGACCGGCTGGTGCGCGGCAAGAAGGCCAAGCTGACCCCGGACCGGGTCGATTATTTCTGCCATCCCGACTGGGTGGTGGGGAAGCGTCGGCAGCCGCCCAAAAGGCTGTGGCTGCCTCAGGTGAAGACCGAGGAGGGCTTACGGGAAACCGTGGCCGCCTATCGGGAGAAAGGGTGGCTTTAAAAAGCCTCTCCGTTCGGTTCGAGCCTGTCGAGAACCCTTGCGTCAGGGTTCCCGACAGGCTCGAACCGAACGGATCTTATTGGTTTTCCGCCGCGGGTTTTTTCGCGCGTTGTTCGGCCAGAAATTCGCTGATCGCCTGACCGCTAGCGTTGAGCAGCGGATAGGTGCGGGCATCGCTCAGCCAGTCGGGGCGGCGGGCGCCGCTGCCGTAGAAGGTGTCGTAGACGAGGCTAAAGGCGAGAAAGAGCAAGGTCGCGCCGATCAGCCCCTTGACCGCGCCGAAGCCCGCGCCAAGCACGCGATCGACCGGACCGAGGATCGACTGGCGGGTGCGGCGGCCGATGGCGTGGGCGATCAGCTTGCCGACGCCGAACGTGACGCCGAAGACGAGGACCAGCGCCAGCATCGCCGCGCCGCTGCTGTTGCCGACAAAGGCACTGAGCAGTTCAGCGGCGGAGGCGTGGAACAGGCGGATGGCAAAGATCGCCAGCACCCAGGCGATAAGCGAAAGGGTTTCCAGCACGAAACCGCGCATGAGGCCCAGCACGGCGCAACCGCCGATGGCGAGCAGGACGAGAATGTCGATGGCGTTCATTAAGGGCCACTCATATCGATAAATGACCCCGTCATTGCTTCGCTACGCTCGCAATGACGAACGGATCATGGGGCGTTCATTGCCGCTGTGGCTATCCGCGTCCCAGCATCTGGTCAACAAGCTGTGCGAGGGTTCGGAAACCACTGACCGATATTCCCTTCACGCCGTCGGCGGCCGACGCGGGGATATAGGCACGGGTGAAGCCCAGTTTCGCGGCCTCACGCAGGCGCAGGGGGGAATGGGAGACAGGGCGAATTTCGCTGGAGAGCGCGATTTCCCCGAACAACACGACATCCACTGGAACCGGCCGTTCCGACATGGCGGAAATGAGCGCGGCGGCGACGGCCAGATCGGCGGCGGGGTCCGACAGGCGATAGCCGCCCGCGACATTCAGATAGACTTCGCAGGTCGAGAAGCTGAGGCCACAGCGCGCCTCCAGCACGGCAAGGATCATGGCCAGCCGGCCGCTATCCCAGCCGACCACCGCGCGCCGGGGCGTCGCGCCGCTGGACAGGCGCACGACCAGCGCCTGTATCTCTACCAGCACCGGGCGGGTACCCTCCAGCGCGGGGAAGACGGTCGCGCCAGTCACCGTCTCGTCGCGGTTGGTCAGGAACAGGGCGGACGGGTTGGCGACTTCCTCCAGCCCCTCCGCCACCATGGCGAAGACGCCGATCTCGTCCGTGCCGCCGAAGCGGTTCTTGACCGCGCGCAGGATGCGATACTGGTGGCTCCGCTCGCCCTCAAACGCCAATACCGTGTCGACCATATGTTCCAGCACGCGGGGACCGGCGATGCTGCCGTCCTTCGTCACATGGCCGACGAGGATCAGCGCGGTGCCACGCTGCTTGGCGAATTTGATGAGTTCCTGGGACGCGGCCCGGACCTGGCTGACGGTGCCGGGCGCGCCTTCGATCAGGTCGCTGTGCATCGTCTGGATCGAATCGATGACGAGCAAGGCAGGCGGCGGCCCCTCCCCCAAGGTCGTCAGGATATCGCGGACCGAGGTGGCACTGGCGAGTTGCACCGGCGCGTTGCCAAGGCCGAGGCGCTGGGCGCGCAAGCGGACCTGATCGGCGGCTTCTTCCCCGCTGATGTAGGCCACGGACAGGCCCCGCGCGGCGATCCGCGCGGCCGCTTGCAGAAGGAGTGTCGATTTGCCGATGCCCGGATCGCCGCCAATCAGGGTCGCGGAGCCATGGACGATGCCGCCGCCCAACGCCCGGTCGAACTCCGCAATGCCGGTGCTGGTACGCGGGGGGAGTTCGACCTGGCTGTCGAGGCCGACCAAAGTGATGGCGCGTCCGCCATTTTGCAGGTCATGGCGCTGCGAAAAAACCGTCTCCGCCGCTTCCTCGACTATGCTGTTCCATTCGCCGCAATCCTCGCACTGGCCCTGCCACCGGCCGGTGACGGTGCCGCATTGCTGACAGACGAATTTGCGTTTTGCCTTGGCCATGCCTTCTCATCTCCGTTCGGTTCGAGCCTGTCGAGAACCGTTATGCGCGGGTTCTCGACAAGCTCGAACCGAACGGATGTTTGTATGACGGGAATATCGGAACAATTCAAGAACATCAATGGCGCCGCTGGAAACATCCGCCGTGCTGGCGCATTGATACGGGATGAAAACGATCCGGGTTGCCAGCTATAATATCCGCAAGGCCATCGGCACAGACCGGCGCCGCGTGCCGGAGCGGGTGCTGGAGGTGCTGAGCGAAGTGGATGCCGACATCGTCGCCTTGCAGGAAGCCGACCGCCGCTTCGGCGTGCGATCCGCCGCGATCCCGCCGCTGCTGATGGACAATCAGAGCGGCTATCGGCCCGTGCCGCTCAATGTGCAGACCGATTCGATGGGCTGGCATGGCAATGCGATATTGGTGCGCAAGGACGCGGAGGTCGCCGCCCATGATGTGCTGCACCTGCCCTATCTGGAGCCGCGCGGCGCGACCATGGCAGAGGTCAGGCTGAACGGCGCGGCAGTGCGCGTGTTCGGCATGCATCTGGACCTGTCCGGGCTGTGGCGGCGGCGGCAGGCCGCGGCGGTGATCCATGCGGCGGCGCAGGGCGAGGCGATGCCCACGGTGCTGATGGGCGACCTTAACGAATGGAGCGCCGGGCGCGGGTGCCTCGCCGATTTTGCGCGTCATTACAGCTTCGCGCCATGCGGGCGCAGCTTCCATGCGCGGCGGCCGGTGGCCCGGCTCGACCGGATCATGCATTGCGAGAAATTGAAACTGACCGATTGCGGCGTGCATGAAAGCGCGGCGGCACGGAAGGCTTCGGACCATCTGCCGATATGGGCGGAGTTTGCGGTTGGGTGAGTCTGTCAAAGCCCATTCTTTTCCCCGAAGAAGGAGCGGCCCTTCGACAAGCTCAGGACGAACGGAATTGAGAGGATATTTCTTGTTCTCTGACCGCTCGACAATCCCGCTTGCCTCTGCAACGTTCGCCCCATGAAGGAGCGGGAACTGCGGCTGGCTTTGGTCTGCTATGGCGGCATCAGCCTGGCGATCTACATGCATGGCATCACCAAGGAGGTGTGGCATCTGGCGCGCGCCAGCCGGGCCTTTCATGACGGATTGCCGGCGGCGGGCGGCAGCGAGGCCGTTTATGCGCAGGTGCTGGCAGCGATGGAGGCCGCAAGTGGCGTGCGGCTGCGCGTCATGCCCGACATCATTGCCGGGGCCAGCGCGGGCGGGATCAACGGCATCTTCCTGGCGCAGGCGATCGAGACGGGTCAGTCACTGGAGCCGCTGACGACGATGTGGCTGGACAATGCCGATGTCGACCGGTTGCTCGATCCCGACGCCCGGCCGGCCCGCGCGATGACGAAATTCTGGGCGACGCCGCTGGTATGGATGGCGGCGCGGCGACCGGGCGATGCGGTGGAACGGACCGTGGCCCCCGACACGCGCGAAGAAGTGCGGATGAAATTGTCCCGCTTCATCCGCTCCCGCTGGTTCGAGCCGCCCTTTGGCGGGGAGATATTCTCCACCATGCTGATCGATGCGTTCGATGCGATGGCGGCGGCGGACAAGGGGCCGCCGTTGCTGCCCGAAGGCCATCCGCTCGACCTGTTCGTGACCGTCACCGATTTCGAGGGGCATCCGCAAAGCCTGAACCTCAACAGCCCGGCGCAGGTGATCGAGACGGAGCATCGGCTCTCGATCGGGTTCAGGGCGCGCGGAAGGGGCCAGAATGGAAGTGAGCGCCCCTTTGCCGATCCAGCCGAACTGGTGTTCGCGGCACGGGCGACGGCGAGTTTTCCCGGCGCCTTCCCGCCCTTCACCGTGCGCGAACTGGACCGGGTGCTGAAACGCAAGCATCGCGCCTGGCCGGGACGCGACGCCTTTCTGGGCCGCGCCCTGCCCCGCCACGCCGCGCGCGGGACAGCCGAGGATGCCGTGCTGATCGACGGATCGGTGCTGGCCAACGCGCCCTTTGCGCAGGCGATCGGCGCGCTGCGCAACCGGCCGTCGCGGCGCGAGGTAGACCGGCGCTTCGTCTATATCGACCCCAAGCCGGGACACCGTTCCATCCGCCTGAACAAGGAGGGGGAGCAGCAGGACGCCCCGACCGGCGAGGATGCGCCGCTGCCCGGTTTCTTCCGCACCATTTTCGGCGCGCTGTCCGACATTCCGCGCGAGCAGCCGATCCGGGACAATCTGGAAGCGATCGACCGGCACAGCGCGCGTATCCGGCGGATGCGGCGGATATTGGACGCGCTGCGGCCGGGCATAGAGGCCGACGTGGAAAGCGCGATCGGGCGGATGCTGTTCCTGGACCGGCCGACGCCCGTGCGCCTGTCCGCCTGGCGATCCAAGGCGCAGCAGCGCGCGGCGAGCGCGGCAGGCTTTGCCTACCCCGCTTATGGTCATCTGAAGCTGTCAGGAATCGTCGAATCGCTCTGTTCGCTGCTGTTCCGCCTGTCGGGCGAGGACAGCGCGATGATGCGCGAAAGCTATCGTCAGGCGATCTGGGCCGCGATCCGCAAGGAGGGGGCCGACCAGCTCAGCGAGGAAGGCGGATCGGCCTCCGCCCCGGTTGCCTTCTTCCGCGCGCATGACCTGGCCTTTCGCATCCGGCGGCTGCGCTATCTGGCGCGGCGGCTGGCCGATACGCTGGAGCTGGAAGCCGATGTCGACGATCCGGCGGTGCAGGCGATGCACGACGCCATCTATGGCGCGCTGTCGCTCTATGCCGAATGCGAGGACAGCGAGTTTCACGGCGCCGAGGTGATCGCCGCCGCCAAATCCGTACCGACCGACGCGGCAGCAGCGATGGCGGCGGTGGCGCAGGCGCGCGGATTGAAGGCACGGGACGAAGCGGCCGACCTGATGCTGGCCGAGGCCTTTGCCGGCCTGCCCAAGGGCGGTCGTCGGACGATGCTGCTCGCCTATCTGGGCTTTCCCTTCACCGACATCGCCACGTTACCGTTGCTCCAGGGTGACACTCTGGACGAATATGATCCGGTCAAGGTCGACCGGATTTCACCAGAAGATTGCTCGGCGATCCGGAGCGGCGGCGCGACCGCCACACTCAAGGGCATTGAATTCAACAACTTCGGCGCTTTTTTTAGCAGGGTCTATCGCGAGAATGACTATCTGTGGGGGCGGTTGCACGGCGTCGAGCGGCTTCTGGACATCGTGATTTCGGCCATGCCCGCAGCAAGCCGTCTTTCGCCCGACGCGCTGGCCGACTATAGGCGGGCCGCGTTTCTGGCGATCCTTGATGAGGAAGAGTCGCGGCTGCCCCATGTGGCCGATCTCATCGCCAGCTTGCGGGAGGAGATCGGGTGAGCGGGCGTGTTGGTCTGGTTGCTGTTGTGCTGATGCTGGCGCTCGTCGCCGGCTGTCGCGGATCGTCCGATGACGTCGCGCAAGCCGACAATGGCACCGCGCCCACGCCCGCCGTCGCCGCCATCCTGCCGGAAGACCCCGCGCCGCCGCCGGTCGAAAATGCCACGGTTCCGGTGAAGCCCTCCCCGGTCGTCACCGTCCGCGCCCAGCCCGCCCCGCGCTCGAACATGGGCAACGTGATGGACCTGCCGCCGTCGGACGACGACATGTCCGCCCTGCCCTTCCCCCAGGAAGTCACCGCCTTCATGGTCGACCGTGACGGGTGCGACCATTTCCGGGGCGAGGAAGCCTATGACGCGGAACGGCGCGCCTATATCGCGGAGAATATCGCCGAACTGTGCCGCGGCACTGATGCCCGGCTGGCGCTGTTGCGCCGCCGCTATGCCGGCGATGCGTCAGTGACCGCCGCGCTGAGGGGTTATGACGCGCATATCGAGGGCGCTGCGAGCTACTGAGGCTGGGTGACGCTGCTGTGTTGGCGATGACGGGAATGGGGTGGGTAGCGGAATGGCGGCTATGGCGTAGCGTGGCACGCAAAGCGGGCGCTCAATTTAACCTTTAAATGGGGTCATAGGGAGGAGAACATCCCATCGACCAACCTTGAACATTGTAATCGCTGCCTGAGAATGGTCTTGGTCATGAAGGCCGGTGAATGCCACGCTGATAGAATTAAGTATGATAAAACCAACAGACTCCATGGGTTGTGGGTCACTGGCCACAAGATATTTCCAACAGCCAGCGTCAGAAAACAGCCGCTTTCCGTCGAAAAGCACATCGGATGGGGGAAATACGGAAACTTCTACAACTTTATTATCTTGAATTGTCACGCGCGCATTGCAGTCGTCGAACCATACGTCAAATTCGCTGGATCCGCGAGTTTGGTCCACCCTTCCAGCGTGCAGAGTGGATGTGAGCTGTTCGTAAGACATGCCGATCACAATCGGAAACAAGCCCTGATTTGGCACTAGGCGATACAACATAGGCGGCGTGATGCCAGCGCATTACAATGTCTGCAACCGGGGCGAGGAAGTTCCCGTTGCAGCGGCCAGAAATGGTCGATTGTCCCCAGTCCGCTTTGGGTGGTTAGCTGTCGCCCACTGTTGGCGTCATCCTGACGAAAGTCAGGATCCATTCGGCGCCAAGACGGATAGCGAGCGCCGAATAGATCCCGGATCAAGTCCGGGATGACGAAGATTTTAACGGCAGATTTAAGAACTTGCATAGTGGAGACGGCCGACATTGGCCGATACCGGAACCGTGCGCTTAACCGCTTTTTATCCCGCCAATCCATCAATCGCCTTTGCAAGGTCGATATCCCGCTGCGACAGGCCACCGGCATCATGGGTGGTGAGAATGATGTCCACCCGGTTATAGACATTGGACCATTCGGGATGATGATCCGCCTTTTCGGCCAGGATTGCTACCCGCGTCATGAAGCCGAAGGCCGCGACGAAATCGGCGAAGGTGAAGTGGCGGGCAATGCCGTCCGGGTCCGCCACCGGCGTCCAGTGTGGCAGGTCAGCCAGCGCAAGCGCGCGCTCCTCATCGGTCAATTTACCAATCATGTCCCTATCCTGATGATATGCTTTCGCTATATGTGACAGCCATGTCGTCCAACGGTCAACCGCCCCGCTTCGCTCCCACCAGGCAAGAGATTGAGACGCTGGCGCTTGCCGCGCTCAATCGCCTGCCGTCGCCCTTTACCGAACATCTGTCCGATGTCGTGCTGTTCGTGGAGGATTTTGCCGATGCGGCGATCCTGAAGGAGATGGACCTCAGCGATCCGTTCGAACTGACCGGCCTCTATACCGGCCGATCCGTCGGGCAGGAGGCGCAGACCGGGGATGGCCCGCCAACCGTGCATCTGTTCCGCCGGCCGTTGCTGGACGAATGGGTGGAGACGGGCGTGCCGCTGGACGCGCTCATCACCCATGTCGTCGTGCATGAAATCGGCCATCATTTCGGCCTGTCGGATATCGACATGCATGTGCTGGAGGACATGGTCACGCTATGACCGGCGCGGCGTTGCGCCTGAGCGATGTCGCCTGCCTGCGTGGCGGGCGGATCCTATTCGCGGGGGTCAGCCTGTCGCTGGCGCCGGGCGGCGGGGCGCTGCTGACCGGCCCCAATGGCGTGGGCAAATCCAGTCTGTTGCGGGTCTGCGCCGGGCTGTTGCCCGCCTTTGCCGGGACGGTGGAGCGCAGCGGCGGCGTGGCGATGACCGACGAGCGGCTGGCGCTGGATGGGGAGCAGCCTTTGCGCGAGGCGCTGTCCTTCTGGGCGAAGCTGGACCGAGCCGGGCAAGACGCGGTCACTGAGGCACTAGCGGCGATGGCGCTGACAGGGCTGGCGGAGGTGCCGGTGCGGATGCTGTCCACCGGGCAGCGCAAGCGGGCGATGCTAGCGCGGGTGATCGCGAGCGGCGCGGGCATCTGGCTGCTGGACGAGCCGGGCAACGGACTGGACAGTGCATCGCTGCATTTGCTTGGGGCGGCCGTGGCCGGGCATCTGGCGGCGGGCGGGGTCGTGGTCGCGGCGTCGCACCAGCCGCTGCCGATCGACGCGCCGGTGACGCTAGCGCTATCGGATTATCTGCCCGATCATCCGGCGGATGCGGCATGAGGATATTGTGGCTGCTCGCCGCGCGCGATCTGCGCCAGGCCTGGGCATCGGCCGGGCTGTGGTTGCCGGTCGCCTTCCTGCTGCTGGTCGCCAGCCTCTATCCTTTTGCGGTCGGGCCGGATGCGGCGCTGCTGGGGCGGACGGGCGGCGGCATGTTGTGGATCGCCGCGCTGCTGGCCAGCCTGTTGCCGGTGGACCGGCTGGTCGCACCGGACATGCAGGCCGGCGTGCTGGACCAGATCGCGCTGCGCGGCATTGGCGAGGAACTGGTGGTGACGGGGCGGCTGGCGGCGCACTGGCTGGGCTTTGGCCCGCCGCTGATGATCGCCACCCTGCCGGCCGCGGCGCTGCTGAAGCTGGACGGGGCCACGATCCTGAAGCTGGAACTGGGGCTGCTGATCGGCACGCCCGCGCTCGCGGCGCTGGGGCTGCTGGTGGCGACGCTGACGGCCGGCCTGCGGTCGAGCGGGGCGCTGGCGGGTCTGCTGGCGCTGCCGCTGGCGGTGCCGCTACTGATCTTCGGCGCGGGGACATTGGGCGACGGCAGCGGCGCGGCGCTCAAATTCCTGGGTGCGGCATCGCTGCTGCTGGTGGCGATCACGCCCTTTGCCGGTGGCGCGGCGATCCGGGCGGGCCGGGAATGACGGGGAATCGTGCCACACCCTTCACGACAGCCTGAACCATCGAAGGCGCGGCCCGCCTGATTGACAAAGCCAGGCCAGCCGACAATGACCAGCCGATAGTGCCCCGACAAATCGTGACAGTGAAAGGACATAGCATGTTCGCCAGCCCCATGGCCGCCCGGATGGATCGCCATGCCTTCGCTGATGCGATGCTGCGCGCCAATGGCGGGAACTGGCCGGATATGGAAGGCCTGATCCGCGACCTCTATGTCGCCCATGCCCGGCCGGGCGATTGCATGCTGGATGTGGGTGTCAACCATGGCGGGCATTTCAACCAGATGGCCCAGGCAGTCGGCGAAAGCGGCCACGTCATCGGAATCGAAGCCGCGCCGGAACTCGTCAAACGGACATGGGAGATTTTCCGGAAACATTATCCCCACCTCCTCTCCCGCATCACCCTGCATCCCCACGCCGTGTCGGATCAGCCGGGGGAAGCCAGCTTCTACTTCAGCAAAATGAACGATTCCGGCCTCAGCGGCCTCGCCAATCGCACCGTGCTTGCCCATGGCGAGGTCGAGGAGATCAAGGTCGAGGTGCGCACCATCGATTCCTTGCTGGATGACGCCTTCATCGCCCTGCTGCGCTTTGCGAAGTTCGATATCGAAGGGGCGGAATATCATGCGTTCAAGGGCGCGGAACGCGTGCTGCGAAGCCAGCCGATCCTGACGTTCGAATGGGATACCAGCGCGCCACGCTATTTTTCTTACCAGCCCGAAGATTTGTTCAATTGCCTTTCCAGCCACGCCTATAAAATCTACGACCTGTTCGGGTTCGAATATAAATCCACCGCCGAACTGGTCGATGCGCGCGTCTGGAACTTCGTGGGCGTACCCTTCGGCATGGATGCCGCCCACATCATGCAGCCCAGTATCAATACGTTGGCCAGGGCCTTTCCCGACATCGTCCATTGAGGCAGCGCGGCATGACCGGCCTTGTCGCGCCCATGCTCTTCGCCCCCGAACCGATGCGGCGGCGGATGGCGATCACGCCCTTTGCCGGTGGCGCGCCGATCCGGGCGGAGCGAGAATAATAGTTTTGCCTTTCATTTGAGCAACGAACCATTGCGCGGTCCGCCGCCGCATTGACGGATTGGCGCAAATCGGGCAGCTTCCCGTACGGAAGTCGATAAAAATCGACGCCACGGAGAGGATGCCCCATGAACCGAATTCGCCCGAATTCCGGAAATGCCTTTCATCGGCTGCTGGTCCGATGCCTGGCGGAACAACATCAACCGACGGACGAAGAGATCGATCTGGTCGCCGGCAAGATATGGCACGAAAGCTATGGATCGCTGACCGGCCAGCCCTGGCCCGACGTCACGCCGGACAGCGATGCCCACCGGCAGATGATCGGTGCGGCGAAAATGGCCCTGCGCCCCCAGCTTCGCTGCGAGGCGAGCGCGCGCTAGGGGCCATTCCACGCCCGCCTTCGTCACACCAGCTCACCCCGTGACAGGGCGGGCGTCGGGATCGACACGATCGACCCGCCTCCCCCCTTCTCTTCCACTTCCTCCCTTGCGCCGGGTCGACATCCCGCCATGCTTGCGCCAAAGACGACGGCATGTTCGGCCTGCTCGCGTCCACCCTCTTCGTCCTGATCTGGTCCACCGGCTTCATTGTCGCGCGGGCCATGGTGCCGCACGGCGCGCCCGAACTGATCCTGGCGATCAGGCTGACCGCCACCACGACGCTGTTGGCGGGCGCCGCCTTCTACGCGCGACAGGCCTGGCCCAGGGGACGGCGGCTGGCACTGCATCTGGCCGCCGGGGCGATGCTGCACGGCTTTTACCTGACATTGAGCTGGTGGGCGGTGAATAACGGCATGCCGGCCGGGATCATGGCCCTGCTGGGCGCGCTCCAGCCGCTGATGGTCGCGGTGGCGAGCGTGGCGTTGCTGGGCGAGCGGTTGCCGGGCCGTGCCTGGGGCGGCCTTGCGATCGCCATCGCCGGCGTGGGCTGCGTGCTGATGCCGGCGCTGGAGCGGAGCGGCGTGGGCGGCATCGCCATCCTGCCTGCCGTTGCGGGCATGATCGCGGTGCTGGGCATGGCTGGCGGCACGCTGATCCAGCGCGGCGCAATCGCGGGGGACGGCATCGCCGTGTCGGGCGCGGTGCAGAATGGCGGCGGCGCGCTGGTGGCGATCGCCGCCACGCTGCTGATCGGCGACTATCGCTGGGACGGCACGCCGATATTGTGGCTGGGCCTGGGCTGGTCGGTGCTGGGCCTGTCGGCGGCGGGCCTGTCGCTGCTGGTGTGGCTGGTGCGGCATCAGGGCGCGACGCGCACGTCGATGCTGCTGCTGCTGGTGCCGCCGCTCGCCGCGATCGAGGCATGGCTGCTGTTTGGCGAGCGGCTCGGTCCCGTGCAACTGCTCGGCTTTGCGCTGGCGCTGGGCGGCGTGCTGATCGGACGGTCGCCGGACAAGAATGGCAAGGACGAACCGGCGGAGCCGGCCTGACCGGCATGCCCGTCCTTCGAAAGGTTCAGGACGAACGCATCTTGCAGGCTGCCGTCGTCACATAAGCGTCATCCGCTGCAACATCGCCGTCATCATCGGGGGCTATGGGACGGCATGAGCAAGAAGCTGCCCTCCCTTCCCGCCCAGGCCGCCGACATGCGGATGCAGATGGCCTTGCGGCAGATCGATTTCGGCGCCGCCGCCGCGCGGGCGATCGCACCGCCGCCAGCGCCTGCTCCCGCCCAAGCGACGGAAGACATGCTGGCCCGCAAACGGCGCGACTGGCTGATGGAGGTGCAGGAGCGCCAGCGGGCCTTGTCACCCTATGCGTCGGGCTTGTTCACGGCGGAAAATCTGTCGGGTGAGGATTTCCTGCATAATTTCTACGCGCCCGGCCGTCCCGTCCTCATCAAGGGCGCGATTGCCGACTGGCCTGCGCTGGAGCGCTGGACGCCCGACTATCTGGCGGAGGTCGTCGGCGATGCGGAGATCGAATATCAGGGCGGCCGGTCGAGCGCACAGGATTATGAATTGAAGAAGGACAGGCATCGCAAGCGCGCGCCTTTCCGCCAGTTCATCGCGCTGGCGCGCAAGGGCGGCAATGACGCCTATCTGACCGCGTCCAACAGCGCCGCCAACGGGCCGGCCCTGCGCCCGCTGGAGGCTGATCTGGCGCCGATCGACGCCTATCTGACGCGCGCGCCGGGCATGTTGTGGATCGGCGGCGAAGGCAGTTTCACGCCGCTGCATTTCGACCTGACCAACAATCTGCTGGCACAGGTGACGGGGACGAAGCGGGTGACCATCATCCCGCCGTCGCAGACGCATCGGCTGGCGCATCGGTCGCATGTGTTCAGCGAAGTGCGCGACGTGACCGATGAGGCGCGGCTGAAACTCCACCCGCAGGCGCGCGACGTGCTGCGTTACGACGTGCTGCTGTCGCCGGGCGACCTGCTGTTCGTGCCCATCGGCTGGTGGCATCAGGTGCGGTCGGAAAGCTTTGCGACCATGCTGACCTACACCAATTTCCATTGGCCCAATGTGGGCCATGAAAATTACCCGGCAGGGTAATCCCCCCGTCGACCGATCAACCCTCGCGCAGTTGTTCGTGGTGGCGGATCACTTCGTCGATGATGAATCGCAGGAATTTTTCGGTGAAGTCGGGATCGAGCTTCGCGTCCAGCGCCAGCTGGCGCAGGCGGGCGATCTGGCGATCCTCCCGGCCGGGATCGGCGGGGGGCAGGTCGTGAGTCGCCTTATGCTCGCCGACGGCCTGGGTGATCTTGAAACGCTCGGCCAGCATGAACACCAGCGCCGCGTCGATATTGTCGATACTCTCGCGATAGCGCTGCAATGTCTCGTCCACTTGGGCCTCCGGTTCCAGATGGCGCGCTTTTTGCCGCATCCGCCGCCTTGTGCAAGCTATTCCCGCTTGCCTTTCACATTTTGCACCGCCACATGGGCGCGTCATGACAGCACCTGCCCCCGGTAACGTCCACCCGATCGGCCGCGCCAACGCCGCGCCCTCGCTCGCCCCCATCATGTCGCTGGTCGCCGACGGCATGAACCAGGTCAATGCCGTGATCCTGGACCGGATGCAGTCGCGCATTCCGCTGATCCCGGAACTGGCCGGCCATCTGATCGCGGGCGGCGGCAAGCGCCTGCGGCCGATGCTGACTTTGGCCTGCGCCGATCTGGTCGGTTATGCGGGATCGCGCCATTACAAGCTGGCCGCTGCGGTGGAGTTCATCCACACCGCCACGCTGCTGCACGACGATGTCGTCGATGGCTCCGGCCTGCGTCGGGGCCGCAAGACCGCCAACATCATCTGGGGCAACAGCGCCAGCGTGCTGGTAGGCGATTTCCTCTTCTCCCGCTCGTTCGAATTGATGGTCGAGGCGGAATCGCTCAAAGTCTTGAAGATCCTGGCCAATGCGTCGGCCGTGATCGCCGAGGGCGAGGTCAACCAGCTGACGGCACAGCGCAAGATCGACACCAGCGAAGAACAATATCTGGACATTATCGGCGCCAAGACTGCCGCCCTGTTCGCTGCCGCCTGCCGCATTTCCGCCGTGGTCGCCGACCGTAGCGAGAGCGAGGAGCAGGCGCTGGACGTCTATGGCCGGAACCTGGGCATCGCCTTCCAGTTGATCGACGATGCGATCGACTATGAATCGGACGGCGCGACCATGGGCAAGGATGCGGGCGACGATTTCCGCGACGGCAAGGTGACGTTGCCGGTAATCCTGGCCTATGCGCGCGGCAGCGACGAGGATCGCGCCTTCTGGAAGGCGGCGATCGCCGGCCACAAGATCAGCGACGAAGACCTGGCCCACGCCACCGGGCTGCTGCGCCAGACCGGCGCGATCGCCGACACGCTGGCGCGGGCGCGCCATTATGGCCAGCGCGCGATCGACGCGCTGGGCCGGTTCGATGCCGGTCAGGCCAAAGCGGCCCTTACCGAAGCGGTCGAATTCGCTATCGCACGGGCTTATTGAGGTTTTTGGGCGCCTGATCGTTCGATCAGACGCCATCCCCTGACGAAGAAAGTACAGGGCTTCGACAGGCTCAGCCCGAACGGGTCAGAGGGCGGAGCCGGACTCTGCCCATGATCCTGTCCCCCGAAACCATCGCCTTCCTCATGGCCGCCGCAACGATGGCGGGCTGTATCGATGCGATGGCGGGCGGGGGCGGCCTGATCGCCCTGCCCGCACTGCTGGCGGCCGGCATACCGCCCGTGCAGGCCGTGGCGACCAACAAGTTGCAGAGCAGCCTTGGCACCTTCGGCGCCTGCGTCGCCTATGCGCGGCGCGGGCATATGGATCTCAAAACCTATAAATGGCCGGTGATGGCGGCCTTTGCCGGATCGGTGGCGGGGGCATGGCTGTTGCAGCGGGTCGATCCGTCGATCCTGGCCGGACTGATGCCGGCGCTGCTGATCGCGCTGGCCGCCTATTTCACCTTCTCGCCCAAGCTGAGCGATGCCGATCGTAATGCGCGAGTCGGCATGGCGGCGCTGTCAGGGCTGATCGGCGTGGTTGGTTTCTATGACGGCTTTTTCGGGCCGGGCGCCGGCGCCTTCTACACGACCATCTTCCTGGCGCTGGGTGGCCTGTCCATCCTGCGCGCGACGGCGCAGACCAAGGCCGCCAATCTGGCGAGCAATGTCGCGGGGCTGCTGACCATGATTGCGGGCGGCCATGTGCTGTGGATCGCCGGCCTCGCCATGGCCGTGGGCAGCATCACCGGCGGGCAGATCGGTTCCTATCTGGCGATGCGCTTCGGCTCGCGGCTCATCAAGCCGTTGCTGATCGTCATGTCGCTGGCGCTGACCGCCAAGATGCTGCTGGACCCGAAGAACCCGATCCACATCTACCTGTTCGGATAGCTCATTCCGCCTGCACCAGCGTCGCCACGCGGCGATGCAGTTCGTCCACGGCGAAGGGCTTGGTCAGCACCTCCATGCCATGTTCGATATGGCCGTGATTCAGCACTGCATTTTCGGCATAGCCGGTCACGAACAATATCTTGAGATCGGGGCGCAGCGCGCGGGCGGCATCGGCGACCTGGCGCCCGTTGAGGCCGCCGGGCAGGCCGACATCGGTGATGAGCAGATCGATCCGCGACCGGGTTTCCAGAATGCGCAACCCCGCCGGCCCGTCCGCCGCCTCCAGGCAATGATAGCCAAGATCGGTCAGCGCATCGACGATCAGCATGCGGACCGAAGGTTCGTCATCGATCACCAGCACGGTTTCGCCTGCATCCGCCTCCACCGGCGGATCGCTGACGATGGCATCCTCGACATCCTCCTCGCCGCGATGACGGGGCAGATAGATGCAGACCATCGTGCCCTGACCGGGCTCGGAATAGATGCGGACATGGCCGTTGCTCTGCCGCGCGAAGCCATAGACCATGGACAGGCCAAGGCCCGTCCCCTGCCCGATCGGCTTGGTGGTGAAGAAGGGGTCGAAGACGCGGTCGATGATCGCCTTGTCGATGCCGGTGCCGGTGTCGCTGGTACAGACGGTCACATATTGGCCCGGCGTCAGCCCATGATCGCGCGCGGTGCGATCATCGAGCCAGCGATTCCCCGTCTCGATGGTGATCTTGCCGCCACCCGGCATCGCATCGCGGGCGTTGATGCAGAGGTTGAGCAGCGCATTTTCAAGCTGGTTGACATCCACCAGCGCCGGCCACAGGCCGCTCGCTGCGATCGTCTGCACCTCGATCTGCGGACCGACGGTGCGGCGCACCAGTTCGGAAAAGTCGCCGAGCAGGCGGTTTATGACCGTCGGCTTGGGCGTCAGCGTCTGGCGACGGGAGAAAGCGAGCAGACGATGGGTCAGCGCCGCCGCGCGGCGGGTGGCGCCCTGCCCGGCGGTCAGATATTTGTCGACATCGGCCGTGCGCCCCTGCGCCAGCCGGACCGCGATCATTTCGAACGCACCGGAAATGCCAGCGAGCAGATTGTTGAAATCATGGGCGAGGCCGCCGGTCAACTGCCCCACCGCCTCCATCTTCTGCGCCTGACGCAATGCGCTTTCGGCCTTTTCACGCTCTTCCAGCGCCTGCGCGATGCGGGCTTCGAGCGTTTCATTGAGTGCCTGCTGCGCCCGCTCTGCCCTGATGCGGTCGGTAATGTCGTTGAACAGCACCGCGACCTGGCGGTTTTCGAACGGCCCGACGCGGAAAGAGGAGACTTCGAGATAATGACCGGTCGCCTCCAGTTCGCGCTGGAAACGGATAGGCTTGCCGCTGTGGAGAACACCGCCATAAAGCTCGACCCAGCCATCGGCTTCCGCCGGGACCATTTCGCGCAACTTCTGCCCCACGACGTTGGCGATGCCGGCATGGCGTTCATAGGCAGCGTTCGCCTCGACATGGATATAGTCGCTCAGCGGGCCATGCGGGCCATCGAAAAACTCGATGATGCAGAATCCCTCGTCCATCGTTTCGAACAGGGTGCGATAGCGGTCCGCATCGTCCAACTGGCTCGCCATTCCCCGTCTTTCCTCGCACGATATGATCTGCATCAACCTCTGTGCGCCCAACGTGCGGATTGGCAACTCTTTCCCGCATATCGAACGATTTTTACCGCGCCTTGCACTGATCGCCGATTGGCGCGAGAGGAGGCGCGATGAGCGACCTTCCCATTCACGCCGTTCTGCCCGACCTGCTTGCCGCGCTGCGGGTGGGCAGCAATGCCGTGCTGGTGGCGCCACCGGGCGCGGGCAAGACGACGGCGGTGGCCCCGGCCCTGCTGGACGAGCCATGGTGCGACGGGCAGGTCTTGCTGTTGTCGCCGCGCAGGCTGGCGGCGAGGGCAGCGGCGGAACGGATCGCCGAGATGATGGGCGAGCAGCCGGGCGGCACGGTCGGCTATGCGACGCGGATGGACAGCAAGGTTTCCGCCAAGACCCGGCTGCTGGTGCTGACCGAGGGCATATTCGTGCGGCGGATACAGGATGATCCGGAGCTGGCGGGCGTGTCGGCCGTGCTGTTCGACGAAGTGCATGAGCGCAGTCTGGACAGCGATTTCGGGCTGGCGCTGGCGCTGGATGCGCAGGAAGCGTTGCGGCCGGATTTGCGGATCGTGCCGATGTCGGCGACTTTGGATGGGGGGCGCTTTGCCTCGCTGCTCGATGGCGCACCGGTGATCGAGAGCGAGGGGCGCATCCAGCCGCTCGAATTGCGCCACATCGGCCGCGCGTCGGAAAAGAAGATCGAGGATGAGATGGCCGCCGCCATCCGTCAGGCCCTGACCGAAGAGGCGGAGGGCGACCTGCTCGCCTTCCTGCCCGGCGTGCGGGAGATCGAGCGGACGGCGGAACGGATCGAGGTTGGTCCCTATGAGGTGCATATGCTGCACGGCTCGCTCGATCCGGGTGCGCAACGAGCAGCGATTAGGCGTTCGCGCGATGGGCGGCGCAAGGTGATCCTTGCCACATCGATCGCGGAAACCAGCCTGACCATCGACGGCGTGCGGATCGTGGTGGATAGCGGGCTGGCGCGGCGGCCCCGCTATGACCGGGCGGCGGGCGTCACGCGACTGGTGACGGAGCGGGCCAGTCAGGCGTCGGCGACCCAGCGCGCGGGCCGCGCCGCGCGGCAGCGGCCCGGTGTCGCCTATCGACTGTGGGAAGCAGCGGCGACAGCCGGCATGCCTCCCTTCGATCCGCCGGAGATATTGGAAAGCGACCTGTCCAGCCTGCTGCTCGATTGCGCGCTGTGGGGTGTGAGCGATCCGGGCGCGCTGCGCTGGCTTGATGCGCCGCCGGCCGCTGCCGTGGAGGAAGCGCGGAGGCGGCTGACCGTGCTGGAGGCGCTGGACGCGGACGGGCGGATCACGGCGCATGGGAAGCTGCTGGCGAAATTGCCGCTATCCCCACGGATCGCGCATATGCTGGTGCGGGCGGGCGAGATGGGGCTGGCGGAAGTCGCGGCCGAGGTCGCCGTGCTGCTGGGCGAGCGTGGAATTGGCGGGCAGGATACCGATCTGACGCTACGACGGCAGCGCTGGCGGCGCGAAAGCGGCAAGCGTGCGGATGCGGCAAGAGGATTGGCGAAGCGGTGGGCGAAGCTGGTCCCCAGCGAGCGGAGTGCGGCCTTTGGCGAGCATCAGGTCGGCATCGCCCTCGCCCTTGCCTTCCCCGATCGGGTGGCGAAACGCCGTTCCGCCGATGGCGCGGACTGGGCGAGCGTTGGCGGGCGCGGCTTCCGGCTCGATCCTCTGTCGCCACTGGCGCGCGAGCAATGGCTGGCCGTCGGCGAGGTGCAGGGCAGCGCGGCGGGCGCGCGCATCCTGTCCGCCGCACCGATTGACGAGGCCGACGTGATGGCTCTGTTTGGTTCGCGGATCGCCGAGCATCGCACCGTCAAATTCCGCTCCGCCAATGGCGGGATAGAGGCGTTGCGGGAACGGCGGCTGGGCGCTGTACGGCTTTCCTCCGGATCGGACGACAAGCCCGATCCCGATGCCGTGGCCGCTGCTCTGGCCGAGGGCGTGCGGCAGGGCGGGCTTTCGCTGCTGCCATGGTCAGAAGCGGCGCGGTCACTGCGGATGCGCGGGGAATTTGCGGGATTGGAGGCGTTGTCCGACGCAGCGCTGATCGAGACGCTGGACGACTGGCTATCCCCGCTATTGGCGGGCAGGCGGCGACTGTCCGATATCGACCGGTCGCAATTGTCGGGCGTGCTGGAAGGCCTGATCGGCTGGGACGGCAAGCAGCAACTCGATCGGCTCGCGCCGCCCGATTTCCGTTCGCCCGCCGGCAGCAGCCATGCGATCGACTATGCCGCCGAGGGCGGGCCGCGCGTGGAACTGCGCGTGCAGGCGCTGTTCGGCCTGTCGGAACATCCGACCGTAGGAAGCCAGCGCATTCCCCTGGTCCTGTCCCTCACCTCGCCGGCCGGGCGACCGATCCAGACGACGCGCGACCTGCCGGGCTTCTGGGCGGGCAACTGGCGCGACGTGGCGAAGGAAATGCGCGGGCGCTATCCGCGCCACCCCTGGCCCGACGATCCGGCAGGTGCCAACGCCACATTGCGCACCAAAAATGCCGATGCGCGGCGGAACTCTTGACTTCACGGCGGCCATTGGTGCAACGCAAAATGACGAATTTACGGAGTCCTTCGCGATGAACGCGCGCATTTACCAGATCCAGAAGAACGCCCTCCAGTCCGGCAAGGCGCTGACCCACAAATGGGTGCTGGAATATGCGCCCGCCGAAGCGAAGAAGGCGGATCCGCTGACCGGCTGGGCTGGTTCGGGCGACACGCAGCAGCAGTTGAAGCTGAGTTTCCCGTCGCAGGAGGCCGCCGTCGCCTATGCGGAAAAGAAGGGCGTGCCCTACACCATTATCGCGACCCCGCCCAAGACGCTGAAGTTGCAGGCCTACGCCGACAATTTCCGCTGATCGGTCTATTTTTGCTTGCACATTCGGGCGCGATGCTGCCCGATTGACGCCTTATTCGCTTGCCAAAGGGCAGGCTGAGGCGGCAAATGCCGCGCTTTGACGGAAAGATTTTGACGATAATGACGGATCGCAGCGCAATTTTCGACAGCGTCGCCACGCAGATCGAACCCTTCAACAAGAAGGGCGTCGCACTGACCGAGGCCACCACCTTTGCCGGCGACCTGGAGTGGGACAGCCTGACGGTGATGGATTTCGTCGCGGCCATCGAGGATGAGTTCGACATCATCATCACCATGAACATGCAGGCCGAAATCGAAACCGTGGGCCAGCTGGTCGACGCGGTCGCCAAGCTGAAGGGCTGAACGCTCTTCCTCCTTCCGTTCGGTTCGAGCTTGTCGAGAACCATGTGCTGATGGTTCTCGACAAGCTCGAACCGAACGGCGGTTTTGACTTGAACGGAATTTCTCTATGACCGACGCCGCCATCGCCACCGAAACCCGCGACCTGTTTTCCAAATTCGATCCGCTGATCAACGAGCGCGAGGCGCTGCTGGCGACGGGCGTGCGCGATCCCTATGCGATCGTCATGGACCAGGTGCTGTCGCCCACCCGCGCGATCATCAAGGGCAAGGAAACGATCCTGCTCGGCACCTATAATTATATGGGCATGACGTTCGACCCGGATGTCGTCGCGGCGGGCAAGAAAGCGCTGGACGAGTTCGGCGCGGGCACGACCGGCAGCCGCGTCCTGAACGGCACCTATCAGGGCCATAAGGAAGTCGAGGACGCGCTCAAGGAGTTCTACGGCACTTCCGGCGCCATGGTCTTTTCGACCGGCTATCAGGCGAACCTGGGCATCATCTCCACCCTCGCGGGCAAGGGCGACTATGTCGTGCTCGACGCGGACAGCCATGCGTCCATCTATGATGGCTGTGGCCTCGGCAATGCGGAGATCGTCCGTTTCCGCCACAACAGCGTCGAGGATCTGGACAAGCGCCTTGGCCGCCTGCCCGCCGACGCGCTGAAGCTGGTCGTACTGGAGGGCGTCTATTCGATGCTGGGCGACGTCGCCCCGCTGCCCGAAATGGTCGCCGCGATCCGCAAGCATCCCAATTGCATGATCCTGTGCGACGAAGCGCATGGCATGGGCTTTTTCGGCCCCAATGGCCGGGGCGCTTATGAAGAACAGGGCGTCGAGGGCGAGATCGACTTCGTGGTCGGCACCTTCTCCAAATCGGTCGGCACCGTCGGCGGCTTCTGCGTATCGAATCACCCCAAGTTCGAAATCCTGCGCCTCGTCTGCCGTCCTTATGTCTTCACCGCATCGCTGCCGCCCAGCGTCGTCGCCACCGCCGCGACCAGCATCCGCAAGCTGATGCATGCCGGCGAAAAGCGTGCGCATCTGTGGAAGAACAGTCAGCGGCTGCACAAGGGGCTGAGCGACCTTGGCTTCAAGCTGGGCAGCGCCACGCCGCAATCGGCGATCATCGCGGTCATCCTGACCGACCAGATGCAGGCCGTCGCCATGTGGCAGACGTTGCTGGAGTTGGGCCTCTACGTCAACATGGCCCGCCCGCCGGCAACCCCGGCCGGCACCTTCCTGCTGCGCTGTTCACTGTGCGCCGAGCATAGCGACGAGCAAGTGACGCAGATCATCGGGATGTTCGAGGCTGCCGGCAAGGCGACCGGCGCGATCGGCTGATACGCCAAAGCATCGCAAAACGACCGGCGGAGCCATGGGTGCGGTGGATTGCCGCCCATCCATGGAACTTTTCGACGGCGATGTTTCGCGGTTAACCTTGTTCGGCTAGTGTAACGGTCAATGGCCGATACCGATCTTCATGACGATCCATTGCAAGGGTGGCGTGCGTTCAGCCGACGCGCGCTGCCGCTGCTGCTGGGTGCCCTGCTGATCGGATCGCTGGGTGCACTCATCTACAGCGCCAGCAATGCATCGCGCGATCATGCGCAGGCGTTGGCCGAGCAGCAGAGCAGCTTCGAGGTCATTGCCCTGGCGCGCGGGTTCGAAGCGCGGGTGGCCCGCGCGGAAGTGACGCTCGCCCGTTACGTCATCAGCCTGGACCCCGATACCGGCCGCCTGTTTCAGGACCAGTGGCGCGGCGCCGCCAGCCAGTTGAAGGCGCTGAGCTATGCCACGCGCGAGTCCGGCTGGCAGAAGGGCAATGTCGCAGCCCTGCGCTATGCCTTCATCGCGCGCGGCAAGACGCTGAGCGAGATCGGCCTGCGTACCACCTACGATCAGAAGATGGCGGCGCTGGCGCGTTTTCATCAGGCCGGCAAGAGCCAGGATCTGCGCCGCATCACCGCCCTGCTCGACCTGGTCATCACGGCCGAGAATAATCGGCTGAAGGAACGCAGTCTGGCGGTGACGCTGGCCGGCGATCGCAACGAATGGGTGGGCAAGACATCGCGGCTGGTCGGGCTGGCGATGCTGGTGTGCATATTGTTCGGCCTCTGGTTCGCCAACAACGCCTGGCGCGAGCGGCGTCAGGCGCGGCGGTTCGCCGAGGCAGAAGGCGAGCGCGCCGACCGGCTGGCAGCCGCCGTCGCGGCGCGCACGGCCGAACTGTCCGACGCCTACGACCAGTTGAAGCGGGAATCGGCCGAGCGCGCCGCGGCTGAGGACCATTTGCGCCAGATGCAGAAGATGGATGCCGTGGGTCAGCTAACCGGCGGTATCGCGCATGATTTCAACAATATGCTGGCGGTGGTGGTCGGCGGACTGGAACTGGCCAAGCGCAAGATGGCGCTGAAGCCCGACGAGGCGCACCGGCATCTGGACAATGCGATGGAGGGCGCCAACCGCGCCTCTGCACTCACCCGGCGGCTGCTGGCCTTCGCCCGGTCGGAGCCATTGCTGCCAAGTGCGGTCGATCCCGATGGGTTGCTGCGCGGCATGGCCGACCTGATCGACCGGACGATCGGCGACCAGATCATCGTCCATTTCGCGGAAGGGGCAAGCGGCTGGCGCATCTTTGTCGACCAGCATCAGATGGAAAATGCGATCCTGAACCTGTGCGTCAATGCGCGCGACGCCATGGAAGGGCGCGGACGGCTGACGCTGGCGACTGGACAAGCCCTGCTGTCCGACGGCGAGATCGGCGAATGCGCGGCGGGCGACTATGTGACCGTCAGCGTGACCGACGATGGATGCGGCATGACGCCGGAGGTACTGGCGCGCGTGTTCGAACCCTTCTTCACCACCAAGCCGGTGGGCAAGGGTACGGGCCTTGGCCTCAGCCAGATTTTCGGCTTCGTGCGGCAGTGCGGCGGCGAGATCCGGATCGATTCGACGCCCGGCATCGGCACCGGCGTCCATCTGTACCTGCCGCGATCGGCCGGTGCGGAGGAGGCGGTGGATGCAGAGGCCAGCTTCGCCCGTACACCGGTGGAGCAGCCCCCGACCCGCATCCTGGTGGTCGAAGATGATGTGCGGGTGCTCAACCAGACGATGGCGGCCTTGGCGGAACTCGGCCACCTGCCGATCGCCTGCGACCATCCGGCCAAGGCGGCCAAGCTGCTCGCCAGCCATGGCGATGTCGGCCTCATCATCAGCGACGTGCTGATGCCTGACATGACCGGGCCGGAAATGGTCAAGGCCCTGCCCGCCTGTTTCCGCCACCTGCCGGTGCTGTTCGTGACCGGCTATACCGGCGATGGCAATGACAGCGCCGATTTCGAAGGGCATGCGGTGTTGCGCAAACCTTATACGCTGATGGCGCTGGGGCAGGCGCTTGGCCAGACGCTCAGCGTATCGCGCCACCCCGGAACAGCCGCGGCAGCAGAGTGACCGCGCCCAGCAGCGGCCAGCGTCGCTGCCAGGGCTTGATCTCGATCTTCGTGCCGGCATGGCGGTTGATCTTCCACGCCAGATAATCGATGCCGCCGACATAGGTGAAGCTGGCCTTGGCCAGCCGCGTGACCGACAGCCGCTTGCCGCGTCGCTGTAGCCGGCGCCAGAGCGCGGGTGCGTCGGCAGGAGACGGTGGCAGGCCATCGGCCAGCGCCGCCTCTCCAAAGCGGCGATAACGATCAGGATCGGCATCTACGATGGAAAGCGAACGGCCCGTCTTCTCGGCCCTCAGTTCCGCATTATAGGTCAGCGCGAAGCCGGCTTTCCACAGGCCAAGCGCATCCTCCTGCCCTTCAGCCATGGGCCGGGCGAGTGATAGCAGTGTCGGCGCGGCCTGGGCTACGGCGGCAACGGCACGCTGACGGGCAAGATCGTCCGAGGCCCAGAGCAGGCGCGATGGTTGGGCAAAGCGCGCCCAGACCGAGACATTGTCGGCGACCGGGCTGTTGAGCCGCGCAAAATCAGCTTCGGACAGGACCGCATATTTCGCGATCAGGCCATTATGTTCGAACGGAAAGACATTGGGCGGGATCAGCCGGTTGGCAGTGGCCAGCCAGCCTTTGCCGTAGGCGGTCGGATAATCCGACACGATCAGATAGAAATCAAGCATCAGCCCGTCGAGATTCTTCTCCCGCAGGCAGGAGCCGTAGAAGAGGACAGCGCGAGCGGCGGTGCAATATTGCGCGGCGAGCGCCCCGGCCATCGCCGCGGCGCGCGGATCGGCCGGCGCGGAGAGTTCGGCGGTGACGAGGGGGAGAAGTGTGTTGGGCATGGGATTATGCAAAAAGCTCTAAACCATATTCCGTTCGGGCTGAGCCTGTCGAAGCCCTGCTCTTGTCTTCAAGAAAGTGCGGCCCCCTCCGGCGAAGCGCAGGACAGACTTCGACAAGTTCAGGGTGAACGGTGTTTAATGCTATCTCTTATGAAAGAGCAATGACAGGTTGTTCGCGGGCATGTCGATCAACCGGTCGAACGTCAGCCCTTCTGCCTGGGCCGCCGCGATCACATCCTCCATTGCGCGAAGGCCCCAGCGCGGGTTGCGGGCCTTCAGCGAAGCGTCAAAGGCAAGATTGCTGGGCGCTGTTTCTACGCCTGTGCGAGTGTAGGGACCGTACAGATAAAGGAGGCCGTCCGGCGGCAGCGCTGCCCCTGCCCTCTTGAACAGGCCAAGTGTCGCTTCCCAAGGCGAGATATGCACCATGTTGATGCAAAGGATCGCGTCGGCCTTCGCCATCGGCCATTCGGTGCTGGCATCCAGTTGTATGGGCGAGCGGAGATTGGGCAGGCTGGCTTCGGCACGCCATGCGGCAATCGAGGTCAATGCGGTCGGATCAGGATCGGTTGGTTGCCAGTCGAGGTTCGGGAAAGTGGCGGCGAAATGGACGGCATGTTCGCCGCTGCCGCTCGCCACCTCCAGCACGAGGCCAGAGGATGGCAGGGCATCGCGCAGGACCGCGACGATGGCGTCGCGATTACGCTCCGTTGCGGGGGCGCGGCGTTTGCCCGCGACAGCAGGGCCGGAACCCGGTTGCCAGGGTTCCGGCCGGTTCGTCATTCGGCGGCGACCGCCAGCGCAGGATCGGTCCAGGTCAGGATCGGCTTGCGCGCGGCGAGGGTTTCGTCGAGGCGACGGCGCGGAGCGTGATAGGGCGCCCCCTTCAACGCTTCATCCCCGGCCTTGGCGCGTTCGGCGAGGTTGCGCAGCGCCATGATGAACTGGTCGAGCGCGGCCTTGCTTTCCGTTTCGGTCGGTTCGACCAGCATCGCACCATGGACGACCAGCGGGAAATACATGGTCATCGGGTGGAAGCCTTCGTCGATCAGGCCCTTGGCGATGTCGAGCGTGGTGAAGCCGTCGGCCAGCCCCTTGTCGCTGAACAGCGCCTCATGCATGCACGGCCCTGCCCCGCCGAACGGCGCGTCGAGCACGTCATCCAGACTGCGCAGGATATAGTTAGCGTTCAGCACCGCGTCGCTGGCGACCTGACGCAGGCCGTCCGCGCCATGGCTGAGGATATAGGTCAGCGCGCGGGTGAACATGCCCATCTGGCCATGGAAGGCGACCATGCGGCCGAAGGTCTGGGCGTGGTGATCCTCCGCCGTTTCTTCCTCGACCAGCACGAACTTGTCGTCCTGCTTTTCCACGAAAGGCAGTGGTGCGAAGGGCGTAAGCGCTTGCGACAGCACGACCGGACCGGAACCGGGACCACCGCCACCATGCGGCGTCGAGAAGGTCTTGTGCAGGTTGATGTGCATCGCGTCGACGCCCAGGTCGCCGGGGCGGACCCGGCCGACAATGGCGTTGAAGTTCGCGCCGTCGCAATAGACGAAGGCTCCGGCTGCATGGACCGCATCGGAAATCGTCTTCATGTCGCGTTCGAACAGGCCGCAAGTGTTGGGGTTGGTGATCATCACCGCCGCAACATCGGGGCCGAGGCGCGCCTTGAGCGCTTCGAGGTCTACGCGGCCATCCGGGGTCGCCGGAATATCCTCGACCTTGTAACCGCAGAAGGCAGCGGTGGCGGGGTTGGTGCCATGCGCGCTTTCGGGGACAAGGATGACGCTGCGCGCATCGCCACGCGCTTCGAGGGCAGCGCGGATCGCGAGCAGACCGCAGAGTTCGCCATGGGCGCCCGCCTTGGGCGACATGGCGACCGAATGCATGCCGGTCAGCGTCACCAGCCAGGCGGCCAGCTCATGAATCACCGCCAGCGCGCCCTGCACCGTTGACTGCGGCTGCAGCGGATGGATGTCGGCAAAACCGGGCATCCGCGCGACCTTTTCATTGAGGCGCGGGTTGTGCTTCATGGTGCAGCTGCCCAGCGGGAACAGGCCAAGGTCGATGGCATAGTTCTGGCGCGACAGGCGGGTGTAATGGCGCACAGTTTCCTGCTCCGACAGGCCGGGCAGGCCGATGCTGTCGGTACGGGCGAGCGCGCCGAGGCGGCTGGCAACTTGGGGCGCTTCGGCGAAATCGACGCCGGTGGTGTCGGTCGATCCGATTTCGAAGATCAGCTTTTCTTCCAGCATCAACGCGCGATTGCCGGTGGCGGTTGCGGGGGCCATATGGGCGTCCTCGACGGCTTGCGGGGTGGTCGGGCGACCTTCCTTCAACATGGTCATGCCAGTTCCTCCTCAAGCGCGGCGGCAAGGGCTTCGATATCCTCCGCCGTGACGGTTTCGGTCACGGCGACGACGAGGCCGTTGCCGATCTGCGGCGCATCCGGGAACAAGCGGCCGAGCGACACGCCGGCCAATATGCCCTTGTCAGCGAGGGTGCGGACGACGTCGCGCGCATCCTTCGTCAGGATCAGCGTGAATTCGTTGAAGAAGCTGTCGTTCAGCAGCGTGACGCCCGGCACCTTGGCAAGGCGATCGGCAGCTTGGCAAGCGAGGCCGTGGTTGAGCGTCGCGAGTTCGCGCAGGCCACGTTCGCCGAGCAGCGTCATGTGGATGCTAAAGGCGAGCGCGCACAGACCCGAATTGGTGCAGATGTTCGACGTGGCTTTCTCACGGCGAATATGCTGCTCGCGGGTGGAGAGGGTCAGCACGAAACCGCGCTTGCCCGCGGCGTCGACGGTTTCGCCGCACAGGCGACCCGGCATCTGGCGGACATATTTCTGCTTGCAGCCGAACAGACCCAGATAGGGTCCGCCGAACTGAAGGCCGACGCCGATCGACTGGCCTTCGCCCACGACGATGTCTGCACCCATATGGCCGGGCGCCTTGATCGCCCCAAGGGCAACCGGCTCGGTGACGACCGCAACCAGCAGCGCGCCGGCTGCATGGGCGGCGTCGGCGAGCGGGGTCAGGTCGGCGATGCGGCCGAGAATATCCGGGTACTGGACGACGACGCAGGACGTGTCCTTGTCGATCGATGCGATCAGCGCGTCGATGTCGGTCGCGGCGTCCAGCGTGGGCGCTTCATGCACCAGCGCGTCGCCGGTGAACTTCGCCATGGTGTTGGCGACCGAAACATAATGGGGATGCAGGCCCGACGAGAGCAGCGCCTTGCCGCGCTTGGTGATGCGGCGGGCCATGCCGATCGCTTCCCAGCAGGCGGTCGAGCCGTCATACATGGAGGCGTTGGCGACATCGACGCCCAGCAGGCGGGCAACCTGCGTCTGGAATTCGAACAGCACCTGCAACGTGCCCTGCGCGATTTCCGGCTGATAGGGCGTGTAGGCGGTCAGGAACTCGCCGCGCTGGATCAGATGATCGACGCTGGCGGGGACATGATGCTTGTATGCGCCCGCGCCCAGGAAAAAGGGCGCCTCCCCTGCCGACAGATTTTTCCGCGCAAGCGCGCCCATGTGGCGCTCGACCGCCAGTTCGGTGGCATGATCGGGCAGGCCGGCGATGGTGCCGGTCAGGCGGGCTTCGACGGGTACATCAATGAACAGGTCATCGATGGACGACGCGCCGATGACGGACAGCATGTCCTGCCGGTCGGTGTCGGTAAGGGGTAGGTAGCGCATGTATTTCTCCACTCCCCTCCCTTTCAAGGGAGGGGCCGGGGGTGGGTCCGCCGCGCCAGCGGCGGCTCTTCGGGACAGGTTCGAGGCTCCCTACGGTCGCCACCCACCCCAACCCCTCCCTTGAAAGGGAGGGGCTAGATCAGGATCAAAGGCTCGCCACGAACTTCTTGTAGGCGGCTTCGTTCATCAGGCCGTCCAGTTCGCTGGTGTCGGCGATGCGCAGCTTGAAGAACCAGCCATCTTCCTCGGCATCGCTGTTGACCAGCGCCGGCTCGTCTTCCAGCGCGCCGTTGCTTTCGACGACTTCGCCCGAGATCGGGGCATAGACGTCGGACGCGGCCTTGACCGATTCCACGACGGCGGCGTCGTCGCCCTTTTCGAAAGTCGTGCCTTCGGCGGGCAGTTCGACGAACACGATGTCGCCAAGCTGTTCCTGCGCATAGTCGGTGATGCCGACGGTGGCGATTTCGCCCTCTACGTCGATCCATTCATGTTCGTCGGTGAAATAACGGCTCATGATGTACTACCCCTTCGAAAGAAAAGACTCAGGCCTTGCGGCGGTAACGATGCGGAACGAACGGCATCGGCGCAACCACAGCAGCGATGCGCTTGCCACGGACTTCGATTTCCAGCGCGGTCCCTTCCGCGCTGTACGGCAGGCTGACCCAGCCCATCGCGATCGGCGCGCCCACGCTGGGCGCAAAGCCGCCGGACGTCACTTCACCGACCTGCGTCGCGCCGACATGGATCGTCGCGCCTTCGCGGGCCGGCAGGCGGCCTTCGATCTTCAGACCGACACGCCTGGCACCGGGGCCGTCGGCCAGTTCCTTCATCACGCGGACATGGCCGATAAAGCCGCCCTCCTCGCGCCGGCGCTTCTGGATGGCGAAGCCCAGGTCCGCGCCGATCGTGCTGACGGCGGGCGACAGGTCATGACCATAGAGCGGCAGGCCGGCCTCCAGGCGCAGCGAATCCCGCGCGCCCAGACCGATCGGCTTGACCTGCGGCAATTCGCACAGTGCATCGGCCAGCAGGGTCACGTCGTCGGCGGGGATGCTGATTTCAAAGCCGTCCTCGCCAGTATAGCCCGAACGGCTGATCCACAGCGGAACGCCGCGCCAGGTGAACAGGCCGGACTGCATGAAAATGAGGTCGGCCGTCTCGGGGATCAGCGCGGCCAGCGCCTCGCCCGCTTCCGGCCCTTGCAGCGCCAGCAGCGCCTGATCGGCCATGTGGTTCATGACGACCTCGTCGGGCAGATGCTCGATGATCCAGCCGATATCGTCATATTTTGTCGCGCCGTTGACGACCATGTAGATGGCCGCGCCGTCAAAGGCATCAGCGCCGACGCGCGACACCATCAGGTCGTCGAGGATACCGCCTTCTTCGTCCAGCAGCATCGAATAGCGCTGGCGGAAAGGCTTCAGTCCTTTGATATCGCTGGGCAGGATGCGTTCGAGCGCCTCGTCCACGCCTTCCCCCGAGAAGGTGAGCTGACCCATATGGCTGACATCGAACAGGCCGGCATGTTCGCGGGTCCAGCTATGTTCGGCCATGATGCCTTCATACTGGATCGGCATGTGATAGCCGGCGAAACCGACCATGCGCGCGCCACGGGCGCGGTGCCAGGCATCGAGCGGCAACGCTTCGAGCGGCAGTTCCTCTTCGAGGGTGGCGATATCCTTATTGCCGGACATGAAGGCGTCCTTTCCGTGCGAGTGACTGGCGACGGACGCGCTGGCCCGGAGTCGGACCGCTGGCGTCTGCCACCCCCTCTGTCACGGAACCTGAGAGCTTTGACCAGCGGCCCTGCGGCCACATGGCTTACCCCTTCGGTGGGACGGAAATCCGTCCGCTTTCCAGAGTGCCTTGCGCGCGATGCGGTCCTTTAACCTGAGAGATTCCGGGGCGGTTGCTCCTTCGGTGATGGGGTGGCCTTCAAGACTTCCCATGCTCTCCCGCATCGTGCCCGGCGAACGAATCCGCCGGAGACACTATGTGCATTGCGTCAAACGCAGCGGCGCGTCAATTGCCTGGCTGTTCTTCTTTTGCCAGACGGGCTGCCATGGCGCGGTCGGATCGGTCAGGCTCAGGGCGAACGGCGGTCAGGACTGGAATTACGCCTCCTCCACCATCTTGCCGTAAATTTCCGCATGGCGCTTTTCGGCGTAACGATCCGTCATGCCGGCGATGAAGTCGCCGATGTGGCGGCTGCGGGTCGGCTCCGTCAGCGCGCAATCGTCGCGCCATTCGGCCGGCATCAGCGCCGGATCGGCCTGATAGGCCGCGAACAGGTCGGTGACGATCACGCGTGCCCGGTCGGCCGCCGCCAACTGTTCGGGATGATGGTACAGGGTCGCATACATGAAGCGCTTGAGGTCGCGTTCCTGCGCGGCCAGTTTCGGTGAGAAGGCGACGAGCGTACGGCCGAGTGCGCGGACGTCCTCTACCGTCTCGACGCCGGACTCTGCAATATTGGCGCTGGTTGCGGCGATCAGGTCATTGGCCATCACGCCGATCTGTTCGCGCACCAGTTCACGCAGCAGCCGGTCCTGCGGCACATCGGGATAGCGGGCGCGCACCCGATCCCAGCAGGCCTGCACCAGCGGCACCGCGAGCAACTGGTCAAGCGTCAACAGCCCGGCGCGCAGGCCATCGTCGATATCATGATTGTCATAGGCGATATCGTCGGAAATCGCCGCCAGTTGCGCCTCCAGCGAGGCGTGGCTGGTAAGGTCTAGCGGAAACAGCCCGTCCAGTTCCCGCATCGCCCAGCCGGGATGGTCGATCGGGCCATTATGCTTGGCCAGCCCTTCCAGCATTTCCCAACTGAGATTGAGTCCCCGGAAACGCGGATAGGGGCTTTCCAGCAGCATCAGCGTGCGCAGCGTGTGGGCGTTATGGTCAAAGCCACCATGCTCTTCGAGCGCCTGCTCCAGCGCATCCTCCCCCGCATGGCCGAAGGGGGGATGACCGATGTCGTGCGCAAGGCAGAGCGCTTCGGTCAGATCCTCATTGAGGCCCAGCGTCCGCGCGGTGGTGCGGCCGATCTGCGCGACTTCGAGGCTGTGGGTCAGGCGAACGCGGAAATGATCGCCGTCGGGCGACACGAACACCTGCGTCTTGTGGCGCAGGCGACGGAAGGCGATGCTATGGATGATCCGGTCGCGGTCACGCTGAAACATGTCACGCGGCCCCCGCACCTCCCCGCCCGGTTCGGCATGGAGGCGGCCACGGCTGGCATCGGGATGGCAGGCATAGGAAGCAAGCGTCGTCATGCGACGGCTGTTAGCTGATTATCGGGCCGGTTTGAACGGCAATGGCGAGGCCGCGGTTTTGGGTGGGAAGCGGAATGGCGGGTTTCGAGCATCAAATGCCCGGTGAACAGCCGTTGAAACTTTACTGATCTGAAAGCCACTCAAACCGCTTTTCTAGGAATTCCATAATTTTGATGAGCACAAGAAATTCGATTATGGCAATGGCACCGACAGTCAGCATCAGGGCGTCCTCTCGTAGTTGCGACGCCAGCCTGATTATTAATATATGTATCAACAAAGCAGCCCCTGACGAGCATCCAAAGGCAATCCAGAACCAGCCCCTATGGCGATAAGTCCAACAGCAAATTGCTATCATGGCGATGACGACAAAACCAATATATACAGCCAATGCCGAGATCGTTGGAAGAAAGGCGCAGAACAGAAAGAACATTGGCGCTGCGCAAAGTCCTGCAAGATAACCAGTAGATTGTTCAGGCCAGTTGATGCGCGACAATATTTTCAAGCTCCAGAACCGCATTCTATGGCAGCTTTCTGCACCTTGCAAAGCTGAAATCAACGACCGCAATTCGTCGTCAGCCGACCTTCCGCCCCGTCACTCCCCGGCCAGCTTCTCCACTACTTCGCCCGCTTCGCTGCGCCAGGCGAAGACGTCGGCGCCGTCCTTCTTCAGGCTGGTTTCCAGTTCCTTGGCGCGGGTGAAGCTGGCGAAGGGGCCGACCAGCAGGCGATTGGTGCGGCCCCAGCTGGCGCTCCACGCGCCCTGCGGCGCCAGGATCGTGTATTTCTTGCGCAGCCCCTTCATGGTGAAGCCGAGCGCGCCCTTGCTCTGGCCGACACCGACCTGAAGCCAGTTGCGCGAGGGGTTGGCGGCCAGACGCTTCTTTTCTTCCGCCTCGGCCTTGGCCTTCGCATCGGCTTCCGCTTTTGCCTTGGCGGCCGCGTCCTTCTTCGCCTTGTCAGCAGCGGCCTTGGCCGCAACCTGACGTTCGGCGCGGCGGGCAGCCTGGATGGTCGCGACCTCGTTCAGGTCGACCGCCGCGACGGTCGACTGGCGCTCGGTATCCGGCACGTCGATGGCGCGAATGATGTCAGCCAATGTGCGGACCATTTCCGGGTCGGGCTGCTGGGTGGCGGCAGGCGCCTCGGTCGCCGAAGACGGGGTAGCGGGCGCCGGGGTCGGCGCAGCCGGTGGCGCCTCATCCGGTGCCACGGTCGCAGGCGGCGGGGCGGGCGTGGAGGCCTGTGCCAAGGTGATGGCGTTCAGTTGCGAACCGCTGTTCGATGGCGGCGTCTGCGACGGCGTGGCGCGCGGCGAGCCATTGTCGATCGATTCGAAACCGGGCGCGGGCGGCCCCTGCACCGAGCCTTGCGCCGTCATGGCGGAGGCAGTCGCCTGCTGCGCCGATGCGGTGGTGGATGGCGGCGGCGAAGGGCGCGGCGTGGCCCCCGGCAGCGGCTGGACCTGCGGCCGGGCTTGCGGCACTGGCGGGACAGTCGGCCGGGACGCGGGCTGCGACAGGATCGGCTGGCGGGCCGGCTGCTGAACCGGGGGCGTCGTATCCGCCTGCGCCATGCGTGTCTGTTCAGGACGGGTTTGGGCCGGGCCAGTTTGCGCGGAACCGGCTTGGGCCGTGCTGCTCTGGGCCGTCTTAGTCTCAGCAGGACGGCGCGCAGCGGCCAGCCGCTCTTCCCGCGCCTTGCGGGCGGCTTCGCGCTGCTGGCGGCGCTGCTCACTGCGGCTGAGCGGCTTGGTCTTTTCCGGTGTGGCCGCTGCGACCGCGACCGGCTTGCTGGCCGGAACGGCAATGCCCGGCGCCGGTGGGGTCGGGATGATCGCGGCGATGCTGGTGCCGATCTGCTGCGGGAAATGGCCGAAATGCACCGCCGCCGCTTTCTGCGCGGCGGTCAGATAGGGCATTTTCTGCATATAGGGGGTGATGGCACCCGCCAGTTGCGCGGGCATGGTCTGCTCCGCCACCTTCTTCGCGTCGGCCTGCTTGTTGTTCATCGCCAGGATGAAGGCCTTGTAGCGCCAGGCGGCCCGATCGCTCTTGTACAGCAACGGCTCCAGCACCTTGTCCGAAGCGGCCACCTGCCCGGAAATGCCGAGCGAAGCGGCGTAGCGGCGCACCAGTTCGTCATCATTGGGCGTGCGTTGCAGGGCCGCCTGATAGTCCCGTTGCGCACCGGCCTGATCGCCGGTCATGTCCTTGGCCAGACCGCGATCGGACAGGATGGTGCTGTCTGGATAACCCAGCCGCCCCGCCTGATCGAACAGGCGCAGCGCCTCGACCGGGTTTTGCAACTTGAGCATGACCCGCGCCAGGCCCGCCTTGATCCGGCCGTTGCCGCTCTCGATCGCGTCGGCGCGGGCATAGAAGCCGGCTGCGGCGCGGGGATCGTCCAGCGCCAGCGCGGCCTCCCCGGCCCCGATCAGCGCGGCAACGTCGCGCGGGTTGGAAGCGAGCCGCGCCAGATTGGCGTTGAGGTCGGCGGCGCCCAGCGGGCGGACAAGCTGGGACTGATCGAGTTGCGCCTGCGCCATGCCCGCCGGCAACGCGCCGGCGAGGCAAAGTCCGAGAATCCAGGGAGAAGTCTGTTTCACATCCGGGCCTTAGAGCGTCCTGCGGTCGGCCGGGACAGCCGGCGGCTGGCAGAACGCGGAAAATAAAAGATATTCAGGACATTGTCCGATTCAATCTCGACCGACGGTCTAGACGATCCCATCCTGAATAGGAAATTGGCGCAACGAAAAAGCGCGCCGGGTCGCCCCAGGCGACCGACAGCGCGCTTCATCATGTCCTCACGGCCGGGGCCGCGCAGAAAATTACTGGTTGCTCTGACGATTGAGGAAACGGGGAATGTCCACGCCCGGCGCCGCATCGTCAGCACCCGGCGCCTTTTCCGTGCCACGGGTCAGGCCGGCCATACGCTCGAACAGGGTGCCACCAGTGGCGACCCGCGGAGCCGGCGCGGCGGGAGCGACAGGCGCGGGCTGTTCGGCCGCTTCGGCGCCGAGGATCAGTTCGTCCTGGCCGGCATCCTCGTCGTCGAACACGGCGGCAGGCTTGGGCGGCGAAAAGGCGGCCGGCGCCGCGACAGGTGCTGCCGGCGCAGGCGCAGCGGGAACGTCCAGTTCCAGCGTTTCGGGCTGCGGCGCCGGAGCAGGCGCGGGCGTCGGCGCGGCGACCGGGGCCGGCTGGGCCGCAACGGGCGCCGGCTTGGGTGCAGCGGCCTGCGGCACCGAAACGGACGGGCGATTGGCGAAGCTGAACGGCTGCGTCAGCGGCGCGGCGTTGCCGCCGGCTTCCGCTTCGATGCCAGTCGCGACCACCGACACGCGGATCTTGCCATTGAGGCCATCGTTGAACGCGCTGCCCCAGATGATGTTCGCGTCCGGATCGACCAGTTCGCGAATATGGTTGGCGGCTTCGTCCACTTCCATCAGGCGCATGTCGTCGCCACCGACGATCGACACGATCACGCCCTTCGCACCGCGCATCGACACACCGTCGAGCAGCGGGTTGGCGATCGCCTTTTCAGCGGCCTGAAGCGCGCGGCCGTCGCCTTCGGCTTCGCCGGTGCCCATCATGGCCTTGCCCATTTCGCCCATCACCGACCGCACGTCGGCAAAGTCGAGGTTGATGAGGCCCGGCATGATCATGAGGTCGGTGATGGAGCGAACGCCCTGTTGCAGCACTTCGTCCGCCATCTGGAACGCTTCCTTGAAGGTCGTGTTCGGATTGGCGATCAGGAACAGATTCTGGTTAGGGATGACGATCAGCGTATCGACATGCTTTTGCAGCTCCTCGATACCCGCATCGGCCGACTTCATGCGACGGTTGCCTTCGAAGGTGAAAGGCTTGGTCACGACGCCGACGGTCAGGATGCCGCGATCGCGCGCAGCCTTTGCAATGACGGGGGCCGCGCCGGTGCCGGTGCCGCCGCCCATGCCGGCGGTGATGAAGCACATGTGGGCGCCGTTCAGCGCCTCTTCTACCGAAGCGATGGTTTCTTCAGCAGCAGCCTTGCCGATTTCGGGGCGCGAACCGGCGCCCAGGCCTTCGGTGATTTGGGGCCCGAGCTGAATACGCCGTTCGGCCGGCGAGCTGTTCAGCGCCTGCGCGTCGGTGTTCGCCACGATGAAGTCCACGCCTTCGACCGAAGCGGCAATCATGTTTGCGATGGCATTGCCGCCCGCGCCGCCGACGCCGATGACCGCGATGCGCGGCTTCAGTTCGTCCACATGCGGTGGGCTGATTTCAATGCTCATATATTTGCTCCCTCAGCTTCCTCGTCAGGAAGCAACGCCGTCACTAAATGTTAACACCAGAAAATAGAGTATTTCACCCCCTATTTTCGTCTAAATCCAAATTCGTTCAATAGTTGGTCTTCATCGCGCGCATCATGCGCTGCCACCAGAGCGGCGCCCCCAGACGATGCACCGTTTGCGGCGCAGGCGCCATCGTGCGGAGATCAACCGGGTTGGAAGCGCCATAAAGCGCGAGTCCCGCCAATGTCGCGAAGGCCGGCCCACTATGCGCTTCGGGCAGTGCGGACAAGCCCCTTGGTCGTCCAACGCGCACGGCACGGCCCAGAGCGCCCTGCGCATAGTCGGCAATGCCCTTCATTTCCGCGCCGCCGCCGGTCAGTACGACCTGACGCCCGGTGGAATTGAAGCCCATGCCGGCCAGCGCCGCATTCACTTCGGTCATGATCTGGTTCAACCGTTCACAGATGACGCCGACCAGCGATGCGCGGGTAATCTTGCCCCCTTCCGCATTGGGACCGGCGGCCTGCCCCGGAATGGCGGTTTCGCCATGGGGCGGCGCAATCTCGATCATCTCGCGAAAATCGCGCGGGTTCTGCATCGCCGAGCCATAGAAGCATTTGATCCGCTCCGCCTGGCTGCGGCGGATACCGAAGGCCGACGCGATATCATCGGTGATATCCGCTGCCCCCAGCGGGATCGAATGGAGGCCGACCAGCATGCCGCCGGCATAGAGCGACACGTTGGTAACGCCCGCGCCCATTTCCACCAGCGCCACGCCCAGATCGCGCTCCTCCTCCGACAGGCAGGCAAGGCCGGTCGCGATCGGCGAGGCGACGATGGAATTGACGTTGAGATAGGCGCCACGCACGCACAGGTCGAGATTGGCGAGCGGCGCGCCGTCGGCCAGCACGACATGGATGTCGACGCCCAGCAAATCGGCATGCATGCCGAGCGGCTTCTTCACCGGCACCTTGCCATTGATGGTGAAGCAGGTCGGCTGCGCATGGAGGACGATGCGACCGTCAGGGTCGATGCCCTGCTGCCCGGTGGTCAGCAGATCGTCGATATCGGGCTGTTCGATGCGGTACCCGCCCATGTCGCGTTCGACCGTGACGACATCACTGACCAGAGAGCCTCCCGAGAAGCTGACCCAGACATCCTCGATATTGGTACCGGCGACCCGTTCGGCCTGCTCCACCGTTTCGCGGACGGCCAGTTCGGTGCGCTCCATATCGGCGATGAAGCCGCGACGCACGCCACGGCTTTCCCGCTGACCCGTGCCCAGGATCGCGAGTTCGCCGGTGTCGGTGCGACCTGCGATCAGCGCCGACACTTTCCAGGAGCCAATGTCGATCGCGGTAATGAGCTTTTCGACCTTGGGCTGCGCCATCTTGTCTTAGCCTTCCTCGCCTGCGTCCGGCGCCTTGGCGGTGGCCGCTGCGGCGTCGGTCGGCTTTTCCTCGACCTTGCCCTGCGGCAGGCGCAGGACGAACCGGTCGGGATCGCGCATGTCGAACTTGACGATGCCCCGGCCTAGCAAACGGTTGACACCGTCCATCCGCGCGAAATTCACCAGGGCCCCCGCAGAATCCTTGTCACCCTCCGGCAGGGAGAGCGTCTCACCCGATTGAAAGCGCAGATCCCAGCGACGGTTCCCGACCCAGGTGGCGCCGGCCAGCATGGGCTTGAGCGCAGGGGCATTTTCCATCAGCCGGTTGAGGCCGGCGGTCTGGCGATTGGCATTGGGGCCGACGACCAGCGGCAGGTCGGGCATGGCGCTGGCCGACACGGACTGGAGCACCACGCCCTGCACGTCGATCAGATGCAGCTGCCCCTCATGCTGCCACACGGCAACGGGATCGCGCTCGACGATATCGACCACCAAAGTATCGGGCAGGCGGCGGGAAATACGCGCATCCTTGACCCAGCCAAGCTTCAGCATGTCGGCCCGCACCTTGGGCAGGTCAAGCGAGAGCATGGAGCGATCCACCTGACCCAGCGCGATGTTATAGACGGGGAGTTCGTCCATACGCTCGACGCCGCGCACCTCGACCTTGTCGACCTCGAAACCGGCGCGCGCAGCGATGTCCGCAGCCTGCTGCCGGGCCATGCCGGGCAGCCCCGCAAAGATCGCGATGGCGACGACGATCGCGCCAAAGATGCCGACGATCGCCCAGCTGGCCATGCGTTGCAGGGTCGCTTCGCTGACCGGCAACATCTCGACCAGCCGGTCAAGGCTGCTCTGGCGCTTGAGCGCGCGGCCACGGCCGCCTTTCGTCGTCCTGCCCTTTACGCTGCTCAGCCGTGCGGTGCCGCCGCGCCGGATGCGTGCCTCAGCCATCCTGTTTTCCCCCGGCGCGGGTCAGCGCCTCCTCGACAATAGTCTCTACCAGCGTCGCATAGTCAATGCCCAGCTTGGCCGCCTGTTCGGGGACGAGGCTGAGCGGGGTCATGCCCGGCTGGGTATTGACCTCCAGCAGGTACAGCCCCTCGACGCCCTGTTCGTCGTCCCAGCGGAAGTCGGAGCGGGATGCGCCCTTGCAGCCGAGCAATTGATGCGCGCGCAGGGCCAGCGCCTTGCAGGCTTCGGTGATCTCGGCTGGAATCCCGGCAGGGCAGACATGTTCGGTCATGCCGTCGGTATATTTGGCGTCGAAATCGTAAAAGCCGCTCTTGGGGCGCAGTTCGGTGACGAGCAGCGCTTCATCGCCCAGCACGGCCGTCGTCAGTTCGCGACCGCGAATATAGGGTTCGGCCAGCAGTTCGGGGAAATCCTGCCACGGCCCAACGCTGTCGCGGGCGATGGGGTTGCCATAATTGCCTTCCGCCGTGACGATGGCGACGCCGACCGAACTGCCTTCATTGACGGGCTTGAGCACATAGGGACGCGGCAGCGGATCGGCGGTAAAGAGGCTTTCGCTCTGCACGATATGGCCGCCGGGCATGGGGATGCCATGCGGCACCAGCGCCTGCTTGGTCAGTTGCTTGTCGATCGCGATGACCGATGTGGCAAGGCCGCTATGGGTATAGGTCAGGCCCATCAGATCCATCATGCCCTGTACCGTGCCGTCTTCGCCGGGGACGCCGTGAAGGGCGTTGAAGATGACGTCGGCTTTCGTTTCAGCGAGGCGCGCGGCGACATTGCGATCCATGTCGATCCGCGTGACTTTGTGGCCGCGCGATTCCAGCGCCTTGGCCACGCCCTCACCCGACGACAGCGAAACGGGGCGTTCCGCCGACCAGCCACCCATCAGAACGGCGACATGCCAGGGACCACGGGTCATGCGATTTGCTCCAATATAGTCGTCATGCCAGCGCAGGCTGGCATCTCACTGCCTTCAGGTGCAGCGAAAGAAGAAAAGCGAGATCCCAGCGTCCGCTGGGATGACGGAGTGAGCGTATCACGCGTCACTTCACCAACCCCACGACGTCTTTGTCGCCGTCGGCGAACATGCCAACCCGCTGGATTTCCCATTCCAGTTCGACGCCGCTCTTTGCCTTCACGCGGCGGCGGACTTCTTCGCCCAGCGCTTCGATGTCGGCGCTGGTGGCGTCGCCCGTGTTGAGGAGGAAATTGGTGTGCTTTTCGCTCACCTGCGCGCCGCCCAATTGCAGGCCGCGACAGCCCGCTTCGTCCACCAGCGCCCAGGCCTTGTGCCCGTCCGGGTTCTTGAACGTGGACCCACCCGTCTTGCTGCGCAGCGGCTGGCTTTCCTCGCGCGCGGTGGCGATGCGGTCCATTTCCGCCTGAATCGCGGCGGGTTCGCCCGGTTCGCCCCGGAAGGTCGCGCTGACCACGACCGCGCCGTCGGTCAGGTTGGAATGGCGATAGGTATAATGAAGGTCGCGATGGAGCAGCGTGATCTGCTCGCCTGACCGCAGCACGACCTCGCACGACAGCAATATGTCGGCCGTCTCACGCCCATAGGCGCCGCCGTTCATGCGCACGAAGCCGCCGACCGTGCCGGGGATGGAGCGCAGAAATTCGAGGCCCGCTATCCCCGCGTCGCGCGCGGTGGAGGACACGAGGATGCCCGATGCGCCACCGCCGCAGACCAGCGTGGTTTCATCGAGCCGCTCGACCTTCGCGAAGGGCTTGCCGAGGCGCACGACCACGCCAGGTACGCCGCCATCGCGGACGATGAGGTTGGAGCCAAGGCCAAGCGCCATGACCGGCACATCGGGATCGAGCATGGCGAGGAAATCGGACAGGTCGTCCGCATCCTTCGGCTCGAACAGCCATTGCGCGACGCCGCCCGCCTTGAACCAGACGAGCGGCGCCAGCGGGGCGTCAGCCTTGAGCGTACCACGAACGGGCGGGAGGGCCGTCATCGTCGTCAACCGCGCATGCCCCACAGGTTCATCCAGTTCTTCATGGCTTTCATGCCCGCCTGCCCTGCGTCATGCGCGGCAAGGCTGGTCTGGACCTGCTTCTGCGCGGCCTCCACCATGTCGCGGGCGACCTCCACGCCCTGCATCTGGGCGTCGATCATGCGCTTCTGCATTTCCAGGCCGACGGCGAACAGTTCGAACATCAGGCCGGCTCCTTCGCCTTGGACACGGCCGCCGCGAGGCCCGCCGCCCATTTGGTGATGTCGCCAGCGCCGAGGCAGATGACCATGTCGTCGGGCTGGATATCGGCGGCGACAAGCCTTGCCAGATCATCGGCATCGGTGACGGTCGAAGCGTGGCGATGGCCGCGCCGCTTGAGCCCTGCAACGAGCGCGCCGCTGTCCACGCCCTCAATCGGCTGTTCGCCCGCCGTATACACCGGCGCGGCATAGACGATATCGGCGTCGTTGAAAGCCTGCTGGAACTCGTCCATCAGGTCGCGCAGGCGGGTGAAGCGGTGCGGCTGGACCACGCCGATGACTCGGCCTTTCGCGCCTTCCCGCGCGGCGGCGAGGACCGCCTTGATCTCGACCGGATGGTGGCCATAATCGTCGATGACGATCGCCTTTCCACCCGCCACGTCGATCTCTCCGACCTTGGTGAAGCGGCGCTTGACCCCGCCGAACTTCGAAAAGCCGGTCTGGATGGTCGCGTCTTCGATCCCCATTTGCAGCGCCACGCCGATCGCCGCCATGGCGTTCAGCACATTATGGCGACCGGGCATGGGCAGTTCGATCCCCTCGATCCGGCGGATGGCGCCGTCGCGCTCGCGGATCTGGATGTCGAAGCGATTACCGCCGGGGATCGGCTGCACATTTTCGCCGCGAATATCGGCCTGCGCCGAAAAGCCATAGGTGACGATCCGGCGGTCCTGCACGCGCGGCAGGATGGCCTGCACTTCGGGATGGTCGAGGCAAAGCATCGCCGCGCCATAGAAGGGGACATTGCCGACAAATTCGACAAAGGCGTCCTTCACCCGATCGAAGCTGCCATAATGATCCAGATGTTCCGGATCGATATTGGTGACGACCGCGATCGTGCCGTCGAGGCGCAGGAAGCTGCCGTCGCTTTCATCGGCTTCCACGACCATCCAATCGCTGTTGCCGAGGCGCGCGTTGGAACCATAGCTGTTGATGATGCCGCCGTTGATGACGGTCGGGTCCACCCCGCCAGCGTCCAGCAGCGCCGCGACCATCGAGGTCGTGGTGGTCTTGCCATGGGTGCCAGCCACCGCGACTGTCGATTTCAGGCGCATCAGTTCGGCCAGCATTTCGGCGCGGCGGATGACGGGGACGCGGTTTTCCAGCGCCAGTTCGACTTCCGGGTTGCCGCGCTTGATAGCGGTGGAGGTGACGACCACGGCGGCGTCACCCAGATTTTCGGCCTTGTGGCCGATCATCACCTTGATCCCCTTGGCGCGCAGACCTTCCACGACATAGCCTTCCGCCACGTCGCTACCCTGAACGCTGTAACCCAGATTGTGCATCACTTCGGCGATGCCGGACATGCCGATGCCGCCGATGCCGATGAAATGGATCGTGCCGATGTCTGTGCCGACACCCTTCATGCGGGAACTCCCTGGAGGTTAAGCGTGGTCGGGGTCGGACCGACCTTGACCGGATCATTGACGATGGGGGCATGGCCGATACTTTCCAGCAGGTCGGCCATGTCGCGCGCGGCATGGGGGCGGCCGCAGTTGCGGGCGCGCTTGGCGGCATTTTGCAGCGCGCCGGGTTCCAGCGCCATCTTCTGCATCTGCTTGGCGAGTTCGACGGCGGTGAAGCGGGCCTGCGGGATGGTGCGCGCACCGCCGGCTTCGGTCATTTCCTTCGCATTGGCGGTCTGGTGATCGTCCATCGCGCTGGGCAGCGGGATCAGGATGGCGGGGCGGCCGGCGCAGGTGAGTTCTGCCAGCGTCGATGCCCCTGCCCGCGCGATCACCAGATGCGACCAGCCCAGTTTCTCGGGTACGTCGTTGAAATAGGTGGCGAGGTCGGCGGGGATTTCCATCTCCGCATAGGTCTTGCGGACGCGCTCGATATCCTCGGCACGGCATTGCTGCGTGACTTGCAGGCGACGGCGCAATGCGACCGGCAGCATCGACAGACCTTCGGGGACGACGCTGGACAGGATCGAAGCGCCCTGGCTGCCACCAATCACGAGCACGCGAAAGACGCTTTCGTCGGTCAGCGCGGGGAATTCCTCCTCGCGCAGTTGCTTCACTTCTTCGCGCACCGGATTGCCGATCAGGTGGACCTTGCCCGCATAGGCGCTCTTGAGCCGCTGGACGTCGGGATAGGCGGTAGCGATGGCGTCCACCCGGCCGGACAGGATGCGGTTGACGCGGCCCAGCACGGCGTTCTGTTCATGGATCGCGGTCGGGATGCCATCGGCCAGCGCGCCGAGCAAAGCGGGCATGGCGGGATAGCCGCCAAAGCCGACCACGGCGGTCGGGCGAAAGGTCTCGTTCAGGCGGCGCGCCATCGCGCGACCCGCAAGGATCGCCTTCAGCGCGCCGGGCCAGCTTAGCGGGTTCTTCGTCATGCGGCCGGCGGGCATGATGTGAACTTGCGCCTTATCGAAGATGCCGGGGATCTTCGCGCCGCGCTCATCGGTGACGAGGGCGACATGATGGCCGCGCGCCATCAGTTCCTCGGCCACGGCATGCGCCGGAATCATATGACCACCCGTCCCGCCGGCGGCGAGGACGAAGTGACGGGAAATGCTCATCGACCACTCCATTTGACGACCGTGTGCCGACCCATGAAGGGGTTGCGCCGCGTGAATGCGAGCAGCAGGCCGACGCCGATACAAAGCGCCAGCATAGAGGAGCCACCGTAGCTGATAAAGGGCAGCGTCATGCCCTTTGACGGAAAAATCTGCGCATTGACGCCCATATTGATGATCGCCTGCAAGCCGAACTGGGTGGTGAGGCCGGCGGCGGCGAGGATGGTGAAATTATCCTCCTCATCCAGCAGGCGCAGCAGCACGCGCACGACGATGGCGAGATAGACGCAGGCGATGGCGATGCAGGCGAGCAGGCCGAACTCCTCCCCAATGACCGAGAAGATATAGTCGGTATGGGCTTCGGGCAGGCGGAACTTGTTCTGGCCGCCACCCGGCCCCACGCCGGTAAAGCCGCCATGGGAAATGGTGCGGAAGGCAAGGTCCGTCTGGTCCGGGCCCGCGTCCAGCTGGACACCGATGCCGAGGAAGTCGTTCACGCGCTGCCGGCCATTTTCATAGAACATATAGACCGCGACCAGCCCCGCCAGCGCCACGCCCCCCATCGCGCCGATGAAGCGCATCGACACGCCCGACAGCAGCAGCAACACGCCAAGGCAGGCGCAGAAGATCACCGTCTGACCGAAATCCGGCTGGCGCATCAGGACCAGCGCAATCAGGCCGGTGACGCAGAAGCTCAGCGGCACGACCGGCAGGCTCATATCCTTGGCGCGCAACGACAGCAGCCAGGCAAGCGCCACGACGAACACGGGCTTCAGGAATTCCGACGGCTGGAAACGGAAGCCGGGAAGGTCGATCCAGCGCTTCGCCCCGTTCACGGTCGATCCCAGGATCGGCACGCACAGCAGCATGATGAAGAAGAAGGCACAGCCGAAGATGGCCAGTCGCCGCGCCTGCGGCCGGGGCAACATGGAAATGATGAGCATGATCGGCAGACCGATGAACACCCACATCAACTGGCGATAGAAATAGATGAGCGGGTTGACCGCAACCGAAGCGGTCGACCGATCGATCGCGGCCACGGGGGATGCAGCCGCGACCGCGACCAGCCCGATCGCCATCAGCGTGACGATCAACGACAGGAGGACGCGGTCGATTTCCCAGAACCAGATGGCGAGCGCCGTCCGTTCGCGCGGCACGGTGCGGGTCTTGAAACCCTTCACCAGTTCGCCAGCCTTGAACATCCGTGTCGTCCCTTCCCTGCCCATCATGTCGCCCCCGACTTGGTGGTTTATTCCCCAGAGGATTCCAGCGCCGCGACGGCCGCAGCGAAGGCATCGCCGCGCGCTTCGAAATCGCGAAACTGGTCGAAACTGGCGCAGGCGGGCGACAACAGCACCACATCCCCCGGCTGCGCGATGCGCGCGGCGCGGCGGACGGCGGCGCTTAGCATTTCACTGTCGTCCACCGCCATATGGGGGCGGAGCAGATCGGCGAACATATGCCCCGCTTCGCCGATGGTATAGGCGTGCGCGATGTTAGCGAAATGGGGGACGCACTCGTCCAGATTGTCCGACTTGGCGACGCCACCCAAAATCCAGTGAATGCGGGGCTTGCCGTCGATCGCGGGCCACGCGGCGAGTGCGGGCGCGGTGGAGGCGGCGTTGGTCGCCTTGCTGTCGTTGACGTAGAGGACGCCGTTGTGGGTGCCGACCGCCTGCATGCGATGCGGGAGCGAGGCGTAGCTGGTGAGGGCGCTCTGACGCTGATCCCAATGGATGCCAAGCTCCATTGCGACAGCGTCGGCAACCATCGCATTTTGCGCGTTATGCGGACCCTGCAACGCGGGCCAAAGGTGCTGATAATGTTCGGCGAAGTCGCCTGACGCAACGCGAGTGCGACTGCCAGCGCCAATTAGAAATTCGTCGTCGGAAGGATCGAACAAGCGCGCAACTAGCGGATCGTCGACAGATGCAACAGCAACATGCTCAAAGGACTGCATCGCGAACAATCGCATCTTAGACGCGACATAGCCTTCAAACCCATCATAGCGGTCCAGATGGTCCGGGGTGATGTTGAGCAGCACGGCGACGTCGCAGTCGAGGCTGTGGGTCAGGTCGATCTGATAGCTGGAGAGTTCCAGCACATAGACGCCCACGCCATGCAGGTTCGGCTCCAGCGGCGGCTGGCTCAGGATCGGCAGGCCGATATTGCCGCCCATAACCGTGGGGAAGCCGGCCTGCTCGATGATATGGTGGATCAGCGCGGTGGTGGTCGACTTGCCGTTGGTGCCGGTGATGCCGACGACCTTGTGCGGCGGCAGTGTCGGGCGGGCGAGTGCGAACAGTTCGATGTCACCGATGATCGGCACGCCCGCGATCTTCGCGCGCACGGCGATGGGATGCTTGTTGAGCGGCACGCCCGGCGACACGACGATGCCGTCGAAGCCGGACAGGTCGATCTCCATAGGATCGCCCAGTTCCGCTTTGTCCGCCACCAGCGCGCGGGCTTCCTCCCGACTGTCCCAGGCGACGACGCGGGCACCGCTGGCCACCAGCGTGTCGACCGTGGCGAGGCCCGAACGCGCAAGGCCGAGGACGGCGTAGGTCTTTCCGGCAAAGACGCTCGAAACGATCATCCGCTTACCTCAGCTTCAGCGTGGCGAGGCCGGCGAGCGCCAGCACGAAGGCGATGATCCAGAAACGGATCACGACGGTCGGTTCGGCCCAACCCATCTGTTCGAAATGATGGTGGATGGGCGCCATCTTGAACACGCGCTTGCCGGTCCGCTTGTAGAAGAAGACCTGGATGATGACCGACAGTGCCTCCACCACGAACAGCCCGCCAATGATGCCCAGCACGATTTCATGATGGGCGGTGACGGCGATCACGCCGATCGTGCCGCCCAGCGCGAGGCTGCCGGTATCGCCCATGAAGACGGCGGCCGGGGGTGCGTTGAACCAGAGAAAGGCGAGGCCCGCACCGATGATCGCACCGCACAGGATGGTGAGGTTGCCCGCGCCCGGCACATGCGGAATGCCCAGATATTGCGCAAAGTCGGCGCGACCGACCAGATAGACGATCAGCATGAAGGCCAGGCTGGCGATGATGACCGGCATGGTGGCGAGGCCGTCCAGCCCGTCGGTCAGGTTCACCGCATTGCCGAACGCCACGATCACGAAGGCGGCGAAGCAGAAATAGAAGGGCCCCAGTTCGATCGCGGGGCCGTTGTAGAAGGGCACGTAAAGCGCGGTATTGCCATGCTGGTGCACGATCATCCAGGCGGCGACGCCGGCGATCAGGAACTCGGCGGCCAGTCGCGCCTTGCCCGAAAGCCCCTTGTGGCTGGCCTTGGTCACCTTGTCATAATCGTCGAGGAAACCGATCGCACCGAAGCCCAGCGTCACGAACAGGCAGGCCCAGACGTAGGTGGATTCAAGATCCATCCACAGCAGCACCGAAATGACCATGGAGGTCAGGATCATCAGGCCGCCCATGGTCGGCGTGCCGCGCTTGGCCAGGTGGCTTTGCGGGCCATCGTCCCGGATCGGCTGCCCCTTGCCCTGACGGACGCGCAGCCAGCCGATGAATTTCGGGCCGATGACGAGGCCGATCAACAGCGCCGTGAAGATCGCGGCGCCCGCCCGGAAGGACAGATAGCGGATCAGGTTGAAAACACCTGCGAAATCCAGGGTTTCGGCCAGCCAGTAAAGCATTACGTCTTATCTCCGTCACGGGCGCTCTCGGCCAGGGCCGCGACCAGGCGGGACAAGCCCACGCCGTTGGAGCCCTTGACCAGAATCGCGTCGCCCGCGCGCATTTCGGTTTGGATGAGGGGAATGGCCGCCGCAGTGTCGGCGACATGGGTAAAGGGGATGATCCCGGCCAGCACGTCGGCCAGCGGAGCCATTTCCGTGCCGACCAATATCGCAAAATCGACCTGCCCGGCGCCCAGCGGTTCGGCAAGGCCGGCATGGAGTTCGACGCTGCGATCGCCCAGTTCGCGCATGCCACCCAATATGGCGATGCGGCGATCCGCCTTTTCGCGGCCAAGCTGGGCCAGCGTCGCCTTCATCGACAGGGGATTGGCGTTATAGCTTTCGTCGATCAGCAGCGCTTCGCCGCCAGCGACCGGCAGGATGCGCCGCTCACCCCGGCCCGGCAGGCCCGGCATTTCGGCGAGAGCGAGGCCGGCTGCGGCAAGATCGCCGCCCACCGCCTCGACCGCCGCCAGCACGGCGAGCGCATTGGACACCCAATGATCGCCCGGCGCGGCCACGGTAAAGCAGAGTTCGGCGCCCGGCAGCGCGGCGGTGACCAGCGTACCGCCGCCCGGCGCGGGCACGGCTTCGCGCGCGCAGACATCCGCCTGCGGGCTAGTGCCGAAGGTCAGGATGCGACCGGCATGGCGCTCCGCCTTGTTATAGAGGGTCGCGACATGCGGGCTGTCATAGGGGATGATCGCCGTGCCGCCGGGCATCAACCCCTCGAAGATTTCCGCCTTGGCCTCGGCGATCTTCGCTTCGGTGCCGAAAAATTCGATATGGGCCGGCGCGATGGCGGTGACGATGGCGACATGGGGACGGACCTGCCGTGTCAACGCAGACAGTTCCCCGGCATGATTCATGCCCATTTCGAACACGCCAAAGGCAGCGTTTCGCGTCATGCGCGACAGGCTCAAAGGCACGCCGACATGGTTGTTGTAGCTCTTGACCGAACGATGCACGGCGCCGGGCGCGGCACGATCGAGCGCCTGAAACAATGCTTCCTTCGTCCCGGTCTTGCCGACCGATCCGGTAACGCCGATCACCTTGCCATTCATGCGCTTGCGCGACGCCTTGCCCAGGGCTTCGAGCGCGCGCGCGCTGTCGGGGACGAGGATATGGGGATGATCGACGGCTTCGCTGACGATCGCGCCGGCGGCGCCTTGCCCGAACGCCTTGTCGATGAATTTGTGGCCGTCGGTCGTGTCGCCCTTCATCGCGACGAACAGGTCGCCCTGCCCTACTTCGCGGCTGTCGAAAGCGACGCCCGAAACGGCAAACGGCGCCGACGCGGCGCCGCCTGTGGCTTCTGCAATCTCCTGCGATGTCCAGAGATCGGTCAACCCGCGCACTCCCGCGCCACGGTGACGTCATCGAAGGGCAGGACGCGATCGCCGATGATCTGGCCCTGCTCATGCCCTTTGCCGGCCAGCAGGACGATGTCGTCACTCCCCGCCTGCCCGATGGCGGCGGCGATGGCGGCACGGCGACCGCCGATTTCCTCCGCCTCCGGCGCGCCCGCCAGCACGGCGGCGCGGATGGCGGAGGGTTCCTCCGACCGGGGATTGTCGTCGGTGACGATGACATGGTCGGACAATTCCGCCGCAACCTTGCCCATCAGCGGACGCTTGCCAGCGTCGCGATCCCCGCCCGCGCCGAACAGGGTGATGAGGCGACCCTTGGTATGCGGGCGAAGCGCCTCGATCGCGGCTTTGAGGCCATCGGGCGTGTGGGCATAGTCGACATAGACGGGCGCGCCGGCCTTGCTGATGACGGCGCGCTCCAGCCGGCCACGCACCGGCTGGACCCGGCCGAGCAGTTCCATGACCTTGGCCGTGTCACCGCCGGTCGCGATGACGAGGCCCGCAGCGGTCAGCGCGTTAGCAGCCTGATAGGCGCCGATCAGCGGCAGGTTGACCTTGTAGATCCTGCCATCGGCCTCGACCTCCAGCGTCTGACCCAACTGGGTCGGGGTGCGGTTGGCAAGCCGGAGGGCCTGCCCCTGCACCCCGACGCTCAGCACACGAAGCCCCCGCTTCGTAGCGCGTTGGATGACCTTGTCCGACCATGCGTCGTCGGCCCAGACGACCGCCGTGCCATCGGCCGACACGACTTCGTCGAACAGCCGCATCTTGGCGTCGAAATAGCTGTCCATGTCGCCATGATAGTCGAGATGGTCGCGCGACAGGTTGGTGAAGGCAACGGCCGCGACCGGCAGTCCTTCGGTGCGATACTGATCCAGGCCATGACTGGACGCCTCGAACGCGGCATGGGTGATGCCTTCGCGCTTCAGGCCGGACATGTTCGCAAGGAAGGTGACGATGTCCGGCGTGGTGAGGCCGGTCGACACCTGATCCACCGCCGTGGTCACGCCCAGCGTGCCGATCGACGCGGACTTGTGGCCCAACATCCGCCACAACTGGCGCGCGAGTTCCACCGTGCTGGTCTTGCCATTGGTGCCGGTGACCGCGACGGTCACATCCGGGAACGGCGCGAAATAGCGGGCAGCCATCAACGCCAGCAGGCGGCGCGGATTGGCATGGGCGATATGGATCGCGCCTTCGACCTTCGCCTCCGGTCGCGCGACGATGGCGACGGCGCCGGCCTTCACGGCGTCGGGAATATAATTCTCGCCATTGACGCGCAGCCCCTGAAAGGCGCCGAAGACGGTGCCGGGCGCGACCTTGCGATTGTCGATGGCGAAGCCGGTCACGGACGCATCAAGGCCGGCGGTGCCGCCGACCTTGTCCGATATATCCGCATCCAGCCCCTCGATAAGCGACCCGAGGCGCATCATTCTTTCTCCTTGTCGCCGTGCAGCAGCGGCATCAGATCCGAAATATCCACGTCACGGCTTTCGTCCGGCATCACGCCCAGCATCGGGCCGGTGCGTTCCACCACCCGCTTGACCACCGGGGCGGCGGTCCAGGCAGCGGTGCGCAGGCCATATTGGCCCGTCGCCTCGTCCATGATCGCGACCACGACATAGCGGGGATTGTCCATCGGGAAGGCAGAAGCGAAAGTCGTCACGAGCGAAGTCTTGTTATAGCGCCCCTCCTGGGGCTTTTCGGCGGAACCCGTCTTGCCGCCCACCCGGAATCCCTTGGCGTCGGCACTGCGTCCTGTACCCGCCGCCACGATCATCCGCAACAGTTGCCGCATCCGCGCGCTGGTGGCGGCAGAAAAGACCCGGCGCCCCTCGGGCACTTCGTCGGGGCGCAGCTTGCGCACGGTCGCGGGACGCCAGAGGCCGCCATTGACCAGCGCCGCATAGGCCGAGGCCAGATGCAGCGGCGTCACCGCGATGCCATGGCCATAAGCGGTCGTCATGCTGGTGATGCGCCCCCAACTGGACGGCCAGATGCCCTTCGCCCGCTCGTTGAACTCGATCGGCGCACGCTGATCGAAATCCAGGCTGCGGAACATCTTCTGCAACGGTTCGGCGCCCATTTCGTCGGCGATGCGGGCGGTGCCGATGTTGGAGCTGTGCACCAGGATTTCCGGCACGTTGATCCAGCGGCCCAGCGAGTGATCGTCGCGAATGCGGAAGCCGGCGACGGCGAGCGGGGCGGTGGCGTCATAGCGCTTGCTCATCGAGGTCACGACGCCTGCATCCATCGCCGCCGCGATCGACAGCGGCTTGAAGGAGGAACCCAGTTCGTAGCGCGCCTGCACCATATGGTTGCAGAGCGGCGATTCGCTGCACGTCTTGCCCGCGTAATTTTGTAGCTTGTTGGGATCGAACACGGGGATCGAGGCCATGGCGATGATCTCGCCAGTATTGGCGTCCATGATGATGCCACCGGCACCCTTGGCCCTGGTCTGTACCAGCTGAGCGTAAAGTTCGCTTTCCAGCGCGCCCTGCACCCGGCTGTCGATCGAAATGGCGAAGGGCTTGCCCCGCTGCGCCGCATCGATCAGCCGATCGTTGAACGCGGCTTCCACGCCCATGCCGCCCTGCCCTTCGGCATTGGGGGCAAAGCCCAGCACATGCGCGGCCAGCGTGCGCTGCGGATAGAGGCGCTCCTTCTCGCGCGGAAATTCGATGCCGATTTCGCCCAGCGCGTTCACCGCTGCCACTTCCTCGGGCAGCGCGCGGCGGCGCAGATAGGCCCAGCCCCGGCCGGTCAGCTTCTTGTAGAAGGCCGCTTCGGGTTCGTCGGGGAAGATTTCGTGCAGCTTGCGCGCCAGTTCGCCCGGATCGCCGATCAGCTTGGACGGGCGCACCGCCACCGAATAGGCGTCCATGGTGCGCGCCAGCGGCACGCCGTTGCGATCGACGATGTCCGCGCGCGCGGGCAGGAAAGGCGACAGGCTGCCATCACCAGCATTGCCATGCGCGAAAATGCCGACCCAGACGAGTCGGCCAATAACGATGGCGGTGATGAGCATGAACAGGATCAGCAGCAGCATCAGCCGGTTATGGGCGATGGCGGTCAGGTTGACCCGCTGCCGCCCCGCCCGCTCGCCGCCCGGCTGGACAATGATCGTGGCCATCAGCGCGCCTCCTTGCGCTTCTCGCGCGCCGCCCTGGCACTGAGATCGCCCAACGTGCTGTCATCCAGCAGCTTGGCGTCGAGCATCGCCATCCGCTCCGCCTTGCGCGCGATCGGATTGGGCTTCGACACGTCGGCGTCGGCCTTGGCCTGCTGCGCGGGGGTACGCGGCGCAGGCTTGGGCAGCTTGTCGACGGCATCGGCGGCATGGGCTTCGCGGATCACGGCAATGTCGCTGCGAATCTGGGTCGCGGCCGGACTTTCCGGCGCCTTCTGCGGCGCCGACGGCAGGTCGGCCGGGGTTTCGACCATCGCCACCATCACCGGCGGCGCGACATAGTCCGGACCATTGGGCTGGACGCCGTCCAGATGGGCCAGAGCCCGTTCGCCACCCAGATATTGCTGGGCGGTGGGCGTGGCATACATGAAATCATCCTGATTCCAGCGCTCCAGCTGACGCATCGAGGCGCGCGCGCTGAATTCCGTTTCCAGATAGCGGATATCGGCCTTCGCCCGCGCAATCTGCGCCCGCACCTTCATCAGTTCGTTGCGTTCGGTCGCGACCTTGAGCGACACCATATAGGCGCCGAGCGCGCCCAGTGCGACTAGGATCACCCAGATCAGGCTCTGCAACCTCTTGACGGCGATCATGAGCGGGCACTCCGGGCGGAAGGAGACTGGACGGGGGCAGATGTACGAATGGCGGACCGCAACGTGGCGGATCGGGCGCGGGGGTTGCGCGCCAGTTCGGCCTCACCGGGCTTCACCGCCTTGGCCGGCTTGGCGAAAGTCGGCTGCGGACCGGCGGCGCGCTCGGGCAGATGCCTCGACCCACCGCTATCGCCGCCGCTGCGGTTGCGCAGAAACTGTTTGACGATCCGGTCTTCCAGAGAATGGAAGGTCACGATCGCGAGGCGACCGCCCTCCTCCAGCAACGCTTCGGCTGCTTCCAGGGCCAGTTCCAGTTCCTCCAACTCGCGGTTCACATGGATGCGGATCGCCTGGAAGGTGCGGGTCGCCGGGTCTTTCTTGTCGTGCGGCTTGTGCCCCAGCGCCTTGCGGACCACGGCGGCGAGTTGGCCGGTGCGCTCCAGTGGGCGCGCCTCCACGATCGCGCGGGCGACGCGGCGCGATTTGGGTTCGTCGCCATAGCGATAGATGACGTTGGCAATTTCTTCCTCAGACGCAGTGTTGAGGAAATCGGCAGCGCTCATGCCGTCCTGGCTCATCGTCATGGTCAGCGGGCCATCGGACTGGAAGGAGAAGCCGCGCTCGGCCCGGTCCAGCTGCATCGAGGACACGCCGATATCCAGCGTGATGCCCGAAACCTTCTCGACACCGCGCTCCGCCAGCAGCTCCACCATGCGCGAAAATTCGCCGGGGATCAGCGTGATCTGATGCGCATCAGCCACCGCCTGCCCTTCGCGGATCGCATCGGGATCGCGATCGAAGGCGAAGACGCGCGCGCCGGCACGGGCCATGGCACTGCTATAGCCACCAGCACCGAAGGTACCGTCGACATGGATTTCGCCGGGGTTGATGGCGAGGGCGTCGAGGACTTCATCGATCAGAACGGGGATATGCGGGGCGTCGACCGGGGCGCTCACTTGGCAGACCCTTCCGCACGCGCATCGATCCAGCGCTTGACCTTGTTGCGGATCAACGCCGGGCGATCGGGGCTTTCGACCAGCGCCTCCGGCTTCCAGATCTGGAAATAACGGCCCACGCCATAGAAGAAGATCGCGTCCGTAATGCCTGCTTCTTCCTTGATATCGGGGTGAAGGAAGAAGCGGCCGGCATCATCGAAATTCACGTCCTCGATCGTGCCGAGGCGATTTTCGCGTTCAAGATCGGCATTGAAGTCGCGCCCGGCCTCATCGGCCTTCTGCTCCAGCTTCTCGACCTCTTCGAATAGGAACTGCTTGTGGGACAAGCCAAAGCCGGTGGCACAGCCATTGCCGAAATGGACCGACAGGCAAAGGCGATTCTCGCCGCCGCTGGCCTGCTTGACCAGCTTGCGCATCTCCAGGGGCAGCACGAAACGGCCCTTGCCGTCCGCGACGCTGAATGCGTTGCCCGAATAGAGAATAACGTCCGACACGCTGGCGACCTGACCCCTTGTTTTCGGGGCACAGGCCGTCCTTCGCCGGAATCATGAGAAACACCATCCAGCGCACAGGACAACGCAAAGCCTGACGAACCCCAATGCCGGTTTTCCTACCAAGCATGGGGGTCGACTGCAATGGGCAAACATGGGTGATGATGGGAAAAGACGGTGAAATGCGGGACTAACCGGATTTGTTATCTTTTATGCCACCAGATTCGCTTTCTGTTCCGGGGCTCGCCCCGCGTTTTTCCGGACGAAACGCTATCGCACCCATCAATGCCCACATCATCCCGGCCAGCAGCCCCCACCTGAGTCCCCGAATGACGTCCGGCGCCTCGCGCATCCAGCGCCGGTCCCCGGGGATTGGCGAACCGCCAAGCCAGTCGATGAGGCGCGCAGGTGTGTCAGCCACCCAATAACGGGGATCGAGCGGCCTTGCGGGGTCGGCGAGCCAGAGCCGATCGTCAATCGGGTCGGCATCACCCAGCAGCACCATCCCACCCTTGCCGATCCGTTTGCATTGCACGATCCCGTCGCCCACTTCCCTGTCGTACATCTGCACCCCCGACAGGGTGATGAGATAGCCATCCGGCGTGCGATAGCGGATTTCCGCATCCTGGACGCCGGAAGGGATGAAACCCCAATGAGTCAACAAGGGCTGCAACAGGCTGACGGAGGGCGCGCGGCGGCGATCCCCCAGCGGCAGGCCAGACGGCCAACGCAGCAACGGGTCCGCCAGCACCAGCACCGTGCCGCCGCCCCGCACCCACTGGTCGATCGCGACCATCTGTGCCGGCGCCAGTGCGCGCGGCTGCGCCAGCAACAGACGCCTCGCGCCCGACGCCGCCAGCTTCAGCGGATCGTCCAGCGGCATCACGGTGAAGCGCGTGCGCAGGACGGACATGATGGGCGCATCGCGCGGCCCACCCCGTCCCGTCTCATCCCAGAAGAGCGGCAGGCCGGTGACGACAGCCAGGTCGGGACGATCCGGGACAGGACGGACCGATTGGGCGGGACCGAGCCAGAGAAGAAGCGCTACGAGGATTAAAAGACCTAATCCGACCCCCGTTCGTTTCGAGCCTGTCGAGAAACGCGTGGGCAGCGCCGCCCGCTTCTCGACTTCGCTCGAAGCGAACGACCATGAACCAAGGGACGCGCCGCCGAAGATCGCGAACAATCCCACCGCCAGCAGTCCCCCCGCCGCCAGCCCATCCGGCACGCGCCCGGCCGAAATGGCGCAGAAGAGCAGCGCCATCCCGACACCACCCAGCGCCACCCATGCCCGCATGGCCCAGCCGTGTCGCGCCAGCAGCAGCCCTGCCATCGCCAGCACGAAGGCAGCCGGCAGCCCCCAATCCCACGGGTCAGCCTGCCCGGTCAGGAAAGCGCGCCGCAACCCGACCAGGAAAAGGGCGAGCGGCAGCAGCCAGAGCCACAGGAATCGCTTCAGGCCCGCTTTCATCGACACCACCGCATCCCCAATTTATCCGTTTGCCCTGAGCTTGTCGAAGAGCCGAACAGATGTTGGGGGCACTCGATATGCACTGACAGCCGAATGACGCCCCTAGCGCTGCTGCTGCGCGGGATCGCGGTCCATGGGCTTGCGGATATTGGGATCGGGCTGGAGGTCGGGCACGATCGGCGCCTGTTCCGGCGCGGGCTGCACGCCGAGTTCGGCCAGCGGCTCCTTGGGCGAGACGGCATTTTGCGTCTGGGTCAGCGTCGGCACCACCGGCGGCGGCAGCGCGGCATCGTCCATCCGCGCCTTTTCGATCACGATGTTGGCCAGACCGACCAGCAAGACAACGCCCGCCAGACCGGTCAGACCGATCTGGACGCGCTGCAACCCTTCCTGACGGCGGGGTGTTTCAGCCATGCCTGCGCTCTTATTCTCTTCGCCGCGACCCGTGTCGACGATCATGCAGTCTGCGCGAGCCAGGGGAAGACCGTCAAGCCCTTAGATTCGAGCCATTGCCGGTTGTAGAGGGTCGACAGGTAGCGGAAGCCGGTGTCGCACAGGATCGTCGCGATCCGCTTGCCCGGCCCCAATTGCTTCGCCAGCGCCACCGCGCCCGCGACATTGATGCCCGACGACAGACCCAGGCACAAACCTTCCTCGGCCAGCAGGCGACGGACCCAAAGCAGCCCCTCTTCGTCCGAAATGCGAAATTGCGTGTCGATCGGCGCACCGTCCAGATTGGCGGTAATGCGCCCCTGCCCGATGCCTTCGGCGACCGAGGAGCCTTCCGCCTTCAATTCGCCATGGGCATAATAGTTGAACAGCGCCGCGCCGTGGGGATCGCTCAAGGCTATGGTGATCGCCTCATCCTTGGCCTTGAGGCCCAGGCCTACGCCCGCAATCGTCCCGCCGGTGCCCGCCGCGCAGGTGAAGCCGTCGATCCGGCCGTCCATCTGGGTCCAGATTTCTTCGGCCGTGCCGACGATATGCGCCTTGCGATTGGCGATATTGTCGAACTGATTGGCCCAGATCGCCCCGTCCGTCTCCTCCGCCAGCCGGCGCGAGGTGTGGACGAAATGGCCGGGATTGGAATAGGGCGCCGCCGGCACCGTCACCAGTTCCGCACCCAGCGCGCGCAACGTGTCCATCTTTTCGCGGCTTTGCGTCTCGGGCATGACTATGATCGACTTGTAGCCCTTGGCATTGGCGACCAGCGCCAGGCCGATGCCGGTATTGCCCGCCGTCCCCTCGACAATCGTGCCACCGGGCTTGAGCAGCCCCTTTTCCTCGGCATCATTGACGATGAACAGCGCCGCGCGATCCTTCACGGATGCACCGGGATTGGCGAATTCGCATTTGGCGTAGATATCACAGCCCGTCTCCTGCGAGGGGCCGGCGAGGCGCACCATCGGCGTATTGCCGATCAGCGCGAGACTATCTGATTGAAGCAGCATGCCCCCCGCATAGCCCGGCCTGTGCGGCTTTGCCAAGCAAGGGAATGATGATCGGGGAAAAGCGCGCATTTTAACCTTTGCACCAATCGCCGTCCCATCACGGCACAGGGATAAATGCGAGGAGGAAAGAATAAGGATTTTCCGCTAAGGGCTGGCAGGACGGGCGACGACAGGTCGCGATTTCATGGGATTGGCATGCGGTTTCTGGCGCAGATGCGGGGATGGAAGGGGCATGGGGCGATCCTGGCGATCGCGCTGCTGCTGCTCGTCGCGCCGCGCCTCATCACCGCCGCCCCGCTCGACATGCTGGGCGGCGATCAGGATATCGCGCATGCCGATCCGTCAGAGGAATCGGCGCAGAATTTCCCCGGTTCCGCCTTTTTCTACGCGCAGGGTGCGTTCGATCCGGTGCCCGGCGTCGCCACGGTGCAAAGCGAGCATGTGCTCGGGCTGGACGAGGTAAAGGCCGCGCCGGCGATGATCTTTCGCGGGCTGACCGGGCTCGACAGCTATCGCGCGCTCAATTGCCTGACATCGGCCATTTATTATGAGGCCGCCAACGAGCCGGACGATGGCCAGCGCGCGGTCGCGCAGGTGGTATTGAATCGGGTGCGCAGCCCGCTCTGGCCCAACAGCGTATGCGGCGTCGTCTATCAGGGGTCGGAACGCACCGACTATAAATGCCAGTTCACCTTCAGCTGCGACGGCGCCATGGCCCGGCTGCCGGCCGCTCCCGCCTGGGTACGCGCACGGCGCGTGGCGGAAGAGGCACTGGCGGGCAAGGTCTACACGCCCGTTGGCCTCGCCACCCATTATCATACGCTGGCGGTGCGACCCGAATGGTCGTCCAGCCTTCAGGCGGTGGCGGTGATCGGCGCGCATATCTTCTACCGCAATCCAGGCTTCAACGGTACGCCTGCCGCCTTCCGCATTCCCTATCTGGGACGGGAGACGATTTCCGGCCCGGCTCGCACCAGTTGGCCCGCCAAACCGGTGGTGCCGGTGGAGACACTGGCCCCAGCCTATGCGCCGCCGGCGAATATTGCGTCACCCGCCACACCGCTACAGCCTGCCCCGCGCAGCGGCTGGATGCCCGTGCCCCTCCCCCAAACAACCGACGAGGGCCTGCCGGAATCCACCATCCGGCCGGAATATCGCAACACGGGTCGGCCGCTGATCTGATCTTTTTTCCGCCCGATCGCGATTTTCTTGTCGTTAATAATCCTCTCACCATCGAAGCATCTGTAAAGAAAGCATTTAAAAAAATGCATTTTTTTGGCCGTCGCGGGAACCTATCCGGGGCATGGCGGGTTCTACATTCCGGATAGCAAATCTTTTGCCCCCCGCTCTTGCTATCCACAAAATATGAGCCCGGAACGCTTCCCCCCCCGACGCGTTCCGGGCTCAGAATTTTTTGGGCACCCTTCTCCCTGAAATCATTATTCTTTCCGGCTGCGGAACGTATCGATGCAGCGTGGGTTTTTCTTCTCGTCACCGCGATGGCAGCGCCATCCGGTCACAGAATTTGACGAGGAGATTTTCGATGACGAAGAAGATCCTGGCTGCCGTGCTGCTCACGGGTTCGCTGATGGTCGCCGCGTGCAACACGGTCGAGGGCGCAGGCCGCGATGTACAAAGCGCCGGCAAGGCTGTGGAAAAGAGCGCGAACTAGGCTCCCGCAGAGTATAGTTTTACTACCCCCTCCCTAGCATGGCCCGCCCGTCAGACGGCGGGCCTTTTTTTGTGAGATAAGGATGATGGTGCAGCGGGCCGGCGGTTTTCGACCAGAGGCAGATACGCTGTGCTCCTGCGAAAGCAGGAGCCTAGAGCATCGTGCGGAAAAGTGGGAACCGGTCTTCCGCTTAAAACGATGCGACAACAAAAGCAGAGCATGCGATCCGCGTCGGATTTAACGCAGCATGCTCTAGAGACGACCTAACGCTTCACTATCCTGTGTTCCTGCTTTCGCAGGAACACATTGATCTGGCACAAGACCGTCCACTTACCACCCCCATCCGGACGCTTCATAACCACAGCGCCGGTTATTGCAGAGGAGTCAGGCCGAAGCTTCCTCTGCCGCTTCCACTTTCGCCGTTTTGCGATCGGTGAACCAGATCGCGATGATGGTGATTTCATAGAGCAGCAGCAGCGGGATCGCGAGCATCAGTTGGGACACGACGTCCGGCGGGGTCAGTACCGCGGCGAGAATGAAGGCTGCAACGATCATGTAGCGGCGCATGCCGATCAGTTGCGCGCGGGTCACGAAGCCCGCGCGGTTAAGCAGCATCAGCAGCACCGGCATCAGGAAGCTGATGCCAAAGGCCAGGATGAACTGCATGACGAGGCCGAGATAGCTGTCCGCACTGGGCAAGGCCTCGACCGAAAGGCCGCTGCTATTGCCCTGAAACTCCAGGAAGAAATGGAAGGCTGTCGGCATCACCACGAAATAGGCGAGACTCGCGCCCATGGCGAACAGGAAAGGCGTCGCCAGGATGAAGGGCAGCAGCGCCTTCTTTTCCTTCGCATAGAGGCCCGGCGCGACGAAGGCCCAGAGCTGGTTGGCGATGATCGGAAAGGACAGGCAGAAGGCACCGAACACGGCGATCTTCACCTGCACGAAAAAGGCCTCGTACAGCTTGGTGTAGACAAGCCGGCCGCCGCCGTCGCCGAACGCCTCCTTGAGCGGATGGACCAGGATCGCGAACAGCTGCTCCGAAAAATAGAAGCAGATCGCGCCGGTTACGAAGAGCGCATAAACGCATTTGAGCAAACGGCTGCGCAACTCGATCAGATGGTCGAGCAGGGGCGCCTTGCTGTCATCGATATCCCCGATCATGCCGCCGCGTCACCCTTGTGAGGCTGAACGACGGAGGCGTCCGCCACATAGGGCGGTCCGTCGCTGGCCGATGGCGAAGCGGGCGGTGATGAAGCGAGCGGTGCAGATTCGGCGACGAAGGGCGGCTTTTCCACCGGCGCAGAGTCCGCGACATAGGGCGGCGCATCCTGCGCCCCGTCCTGCGCTGACGTTTCGACCGGCGCGGGCAACGCATCGGTCGACGTTTCGGGCGGGTGCTCTTCCATGATCCGCTTGTTCTGCGCGGCCCATTTCTTTTCCAGCTCTTCCAGTTCCACTTCGCGCACCATGGCATCGATGCCGGTGCGGAAATGACGGGCCATGCCCTGCGCCTTGCCCACGATCTGCCCTACTTTGTAGAGCGCGCGCGGCAAATCCTTCGGCCCGATCACGATCACCGCAATGATCACGATCACCAGAAGTTCGGACGAATCGATGCCAAACATGCGGGACTATCGGCCTTGCTGGAGGATCAGGCCTTGGTCTTTTCTTCGGTCGCGCTCGGCGCGTCCTGTTCGGGCACGCGATGGCCGTCGATGCGCACGGCCGGCTTGGCCGGAGTCACATCGTCATCATCGTCGGCCATGCCCTTCTTGAAGCTCTTGATGCCCTTGGCCACGTCACCCATCAGGCCGGAAATACGGCCGCCACCGAACAGCAGCATGACGACCAGGAGCACGATCACCCAGTGCATCAGCGAGAAGGAACCCATTTTTCTATACTCCTAGTAGAAGGCCTATCTAGGCCTCTTCCTCGTCATTTTCCACAACGGATTGCCCGCCCAGACCCTCCAGCGCCAAATCGACCGGGTCGAGCAGGCCAGCGGCGCGCAGATCGTCCATTCCGGGAAGGTCGCGGCGGCTGCTAAGCCCGAAATGTGTCAGAAATTCTACGCTCGTCGCATAGATGAGCGGACGGCCGGGCACTTCGCGCCGGCCGGCGGGGCGAACCCAGCCCGCCTCCATCAACACGTCGAGCGTACCCTTGGCCACCTGAACCCCGCGGATCGCTTCGATTTCCGCGCGGCTGACCGGCTCATGATAGGCGATGATCGCCAGCGTCTCCATCGCCGCACGCGACAATTTGCGTGGCTCGTCCTTCTCGCGCCGCAGGATATGGGCGAGGTCGCTCGCCGTCTGGAAATGCCAGCGCCCACCCCTCTCGACCAGATTGATGCCGCGTCCGGCATAATGGCTGCTCAGCGCCTGCAACGCCGCATGGAGGTCACCCCCGTCCCCCACATGCAATTTGAGTTCCGCCGGGGTCAGCGGCACCTCCGCCACGAACAGGGCGGCCTCCACCGCGCGCAGGAAATCATCCGGCTCCATGCTCATGCCGAGCTCCCCTGATTCGGCGCAGGCGCGCGCAGATAGATGGGCGCGAAGATGCCCTCCTGCCGCATTTCCAGCCGGCCCTGCCGCGCCAGTTCCAGCGCAGCGACGAAGCTGCTGGCCAGCGCCGACTTTGCTTTTGGTGCGTCCAGATCGGGGGGCAGGAAGGATTCGAGCCGGGTCCAGTCGATCGCCGTGCCGACCAGCGATCCGACCCGCTGGATCGCCTCGTCCAGCGTCATCACCGGGCGCACCGCGATAGTGTGGACCACAGGCTGCGTCCGGGCGCGAATCTGGCCATAGGCCTGGATCAGATCATAGAGGCTGGCGCGCCATTGCGCCTTCTTCACCAGCCGCAGCCCCTCCGGCTTGCGCCGGGTAAAGACGTCGCGTCCCACCCGATCGCGCGCCATCAGCCGGGCGGCGGCATCGCGCATCGCGTTCAGCCGCTGGAGCCGCAATTGCAGCCGCAATGCCATTTCCTCGGGACTGGGATCTTCCTGCTCCTGCCGGGGCAGCAGCAGCGCGGATTTGAGATAGGCGAGCCAGGCCGCCATCACCAGATAGTCGGCCGCCAGTTCCAGACGTAACTGCCGCGCACCCTCGATAAATTCCAGATATTGTTCGGTCAGCGCCAATATGGAAATTTCGCGCAGGTCGACCTTCTGGTTGCGCGCCAGGCTGAGCAGCAGGTCGAGCGGCCCCTCCCACGCATCGAAGCTGACGGTCAGAGTCTCGGGACTGGGAACAGCCGGCTGGCTGAACAGATCCCCAGTCAAGCGAGCGCCAGCCCCAGCAGCGAATCGCGCGTCGCCAGCAGTTCGTCGAGCGGCGCTTGCTCTGCGCCGCGCGTTACCGATGCCATCGCCCGGTCCAGCCGTACCCGCGCCTGTTCGTTGATGTCGGGCAGCAGATCGGCGATGCCGACCATATCGTCCATCCGCCCCCAGCAATTGAGTGCGAGGTCGCATCCCGCCGCGACCACGCCGGCCGCCAGTTCGGGGATGGAGCCTTGCAACGCCTTCATGTCCAGATCGTCGGACATCAGCAGCCCGTCAAAGCCGATCCGCTGGCGGATGATTTCGCCGATGATCTTGGGCGACAGGCTGGCGGGGCGCTCCGCATCCCATTCGGTATAGACGACATGGGCGGTCATCCCCATCGGCGCGCGGTTGAGCGTGCGGAACGGGGCCAGATCGGTTTCCAGCGCATTGAGATTTGCGTTGACGATCGGCAGCGCCAGATGGCTGTCCACCAGCGCCCGGCCATGGCCCGGCATATGCTTGACGATGCCAACCACGCCGCCTTCCGCCAGCCCCTCCAGCGTGGCGCGGCCCAGCGCCGCGACCCGCATCGGATCGGCGCCCAGCGTGCGATCTCCCATGATGTCGCTCGCGCCCTCCTGCCGGACATCCAGCAGCGGCAGCGCGTCGACGGTGATGCCGACTTCCGCCAGCGTCAACGCGATGGCACGAGCATTGGCACGCGCGGCGGCAATCGCGCTAGACGGGGCAACGTCATAGAGCCGGTCGAATGCCGCGCCGGGCGGGAAGCTGGGCCAGACCGGCGCCTGCATCCGGGCCACCCGGCCGCCCTCCTGATCGATCATGATGAGCAGGTCGTCACGGCCATGCAGGCTGCGCAGATCGTCGGTCAGCGCGCGCAGCTGCGCGCGGTCGGCGATGTTGCGCTTGAACAGGATATAGCCGGCCGGATCTGCCTCCGCGAAGAAGGCGCGTTCGTCGGCGGTCAGGGTTTCGCCGGAAAGACCGAAGATGACGGGTTTCATGCCCGCAATGGTAGCGCGTGGAACCGGGATTGTCGAAGGGGAAGAGCAGCGCCCTTCCCCTTCATGTCAGTTCACGACCATGCAGCTTTCGCCGGCAACCTTGAGCTTGCCGCAGATGGTGCCCGCCTGCCCGCCGGCGCTCGCACGCAGGCGATAGACGGTGCCGCCGCCGACCTGCGCCGGCTCCACCGTCATGGCGAGCGGCGCGAGATAGGCGAAGCGTTTGGACAGCTTGGTCCATGCGTCCTTGGCACCCGAAGCACTGCCATAAGCGCCCAACTGGATCATTGCGCCGCCGGCGGCAGGCTTGGGCGCAGTGGCCGGGCGTACGCTGGTTTCGTCAGTGACGCGCGCGGTCACGCTGGCGGCGGGTTTGTTCGGCGCGGCCGGTGCAGGGCCAGCGGGTGCCGGCGCCGTCTTGGCGATCGGCGCCTCGGGTACCCGACTGGGGTCGATCCGACCGTCGCGGGCCACGCCTTCGCTGGCGGCGAAGCTCGCATCGCCTTCGCCATCGAACTTCTTGGCGTCGGCTTCGTTGGCGGCGATCTTATAGTCCTCGGTCGGCGCGGCGATCAGTTGCCCCTCGCCCGCGCTGCCACCGCCATTGCGATTCTGCATCCACCAGACGCCCGCGACCACGGCGCCGATCAGCGCGAGGCCAAGCAGGATCAGGCCAAGCAGCCGCAAGGGCGAGATGCGATCGTCCGCCTCATCGTCAATGGCCGGCTCCAGCCAGGGCAGACGATCTTCATCGTCCAGATCCAGTCGTCCGCGCGCATAATCGCTCATTATATTCAGCGCCTCACTGCATTTCCGTCAGGGCCGCAACGCCCATCAGCGCCAGACCGTTGCGGATAATCTGCCCTATTCCTTGCGCAAGGAAAAGCCGGGTCGCGGTAAGCGCCGGCTGATTGGCCAGAATGACGCGCGCCTGCGGATCATCATTGCCCATATTCCACCAGCCGTGGAAGGCCGATGCCAAGTCATTGAGATAGAAAGCAACACGATGCGGTTCGCGGGCCTGCGCCGCGCCTTCTACCACGCGCGGGAATTGCGCGGCCAGCTTCACCATATTCAGCTCCGCCATCCCAAGAAGGGACAGGTCGGGCGCGGGCAGATCGATCCCCGCCTCCTGCGCGCGGCGGCCGAGCGAGGAAATGCGGGCATGGGCATATTGGACGTAGAAAACCGGATTATCCTTCGACGCTTCCACCACCTTGGCGAAGTCGAAGTCCATCTGGGCGTCGGCCTTGCGCGTCAGCATGGTGAAGCGGACGACGTCCTTGCCCACTTCCTTCACCACATCGGCCAGCGTCACGAAATTGCCGGCGCGCTTGGACATTTTCACCGGCTCGCCGTCACGCAGCAGCCGGACCATCTGGATGAGCTTGACGTCGAACCGCGCCTTGCCCTCGGTCAGCGCGGCGACGGCGGCCTGAATACGCTTCACCGTGCCAGCATGGTCCGCGCCCCAGATGTCGATCAACTGGTCGGCGCTCTGGGCCTTCTGGTAGTGATAGGCCATGTCGGCGCCGAAATAGGTCCAGCTGCCGTTCGACTTCTTGATCGGCCGGTCCTGATCGTCGCCGAATTTGGTCGAGCGGAACAAGGGCAGTTCCACCGGCTCCCAATCGTCTGGCAGTTCGCCCTTGGGCGCTTCCAGCACGCCGTCATAGACGAGGTCATGCTCGCGCAGCCAGGCTTCGGCCTGCTCCGGCTTGCCCGCCGCCTGCAATTCCGCCTCCGACGAGAAGAGGTCGTGATGGATGCCGAGCAGCGCGAGATCGTCGCGGATCATGTCCATCATCTTCGCCACGGCGAAGGTACGAAACGTCACCAGCCAGTCCGCTTCGGGCGCGCCAACGAACTTGTCACCATATTCGGCGGCCAGCGCCTGCCCCACCGGGACCAGATAGTCGCCGGGATACAGGCCTTCGGGGATCCCCCCCACATCCTCGCCCAGCGCCTCGCGATAACGGACATGGGCCGAGCGGGCGAGCACATCCACCTGACCGCCCGCATCATTGATATAATATTCGCGCGTGACCTTGTGACCGGCATATTCCAGCAGCGTGGCGAGCGCATCGCCCACCACCGCGCCACGGCAATGGCCCATATGCATGGGACCGGTCGGATTGGCCGAGACATATTCGACATTGACCGTCACGCCCTGCCCCACGTCGGACCGGCCATAATCGGCGGCATCGGCATGGATCGCCGCCAGTTCCGCCCGCCATGTCGGATCGGTCAGGGTCAGGTTGATGAAGCCGGGACCAGCGATGGTCGCGCTTTCCACCTCGTCCAGTGCCTGCAACTTCGTGACGATGGCATCGGCCAGCGCGCGCGGATTAGTGCCGGCAGGCTTGGCCAGCACCATGGCGGCGTTGGTGGCAAGGTCACCATGCGACGCATCGCGCGGCGGCTCGACCGTCACGGGCTTACGGTTGAGGCCGGCGGGCAGGACGCCTTCGGCCTCCAGTGCGTCAAGCACGGCGTCGAGATGGGCAGTGAAACGGGTATAAAGGGACATTATGCGTGGTCCTATATCACCCGTTCGTCCTGAGTAGCCATTGAGCTTGTCGAAATGGCGTATCGAAGGACTGCATCGCACCCATGCTTCGATACGGGGCTTCGACAAGCTCAGCCCCTACTCAGCACGAACGGCTAAATTGAGTAAGTCGAGCGAGCCTTAACGGGTCGCGTTATATCGGAGCTGGTCCTGGGTCAGATTGAAACCCACGAGCAGTTCAAAACTGGTTCGCTGCAACGCCGCCTTGACGTCCGGCTGGGCGAAAGGATCGATCGCGGCATCGGCGTCGCCGGCCTTGCGCTTCTGCGTGATCTTTTGCTGGATCTCGGCGGGCAGCGTGGCGGCGGCCTTGTTCACGTAGGAACCGGCCTTTGCCTGCGCGCTGGCGCGATATTCACCGGCCGCGAAATTCAGCGTCACCTGCCCCAGCCGCTTGGCCACGACATTGGTGCCGGCCTGCACCACGGCAGAAAAATAGGGCAAGGTCACCTGCCGTGCGGCACCGGCATCGCTGCGCCGGGCATTCACGGTGAAGGTCGCCTCGGTATAGAATTGGTCGCTTTCCGCGCAGGTCGACCGCAGGTTGGTGATGTTCGCGACCAGATCGATCGCCGCCGCATCGGTCCGGCCGGGCGCGGTGAAGAGGGTGATGTCCCCCGTCTGCGCCGGGATCGCCGCCACCGGGCAGGCGGAGCGGACCGCGACGATGCCGCCGGTCGGATCGATCTCACCACGCCGCGAGCAGCCCGCCAGAGCCAGGGCCAACATTCCGGTCAGGGCGATATGAGACAATTTCACAGGCAGAGATTCCTTCGATTGGCCCACAAGACCAGACGCTTTGCGCTTCCTTATCCATCCGCCGCCCGCCACGCAACTGCCCATCCCCTCCGGCAGGAAGGAAGCGGCTTTCATCCGGCGCCACATTCGCCTAAGCGGCAGGGCATGACCCATGCGCCCGCTACCCGCCCGCCGATGAAGCTCCTGATCGCCGCGCCGCGCGGCTTCTGCGCCGGGGTCGACCGGGCGATCATCATCGTGGAAAAAGCGATCGAAGCCTATGGCGCGCCGGTCTATGTCCGCCACGAGATCGTCCATAACAAGTTCGTGGTCGATGGCCTGAAGGCCAAGGGCGCGATCTTCGTGGAGAGCCTGGATCAGGTGCCCGACGGCGTGCCGGTCGTCTTTTCCGCCCATGGCGTGCCCAAGGCGGTGCCGGCCAAGGCAGAAGCGCGGGGCCTTTCCTATCTTGACGCCACCTGCCCGCTGGTCAGCAAGGTCCATCGCCAGGCCGAACGGCAGGTCGCGGCCGGCCGCCATATCCTCTTCGTCGGGCATAAGGGCCATCCGGAGGTGATCGGTACATTCGGTCAGGTACCGGAAGGGACGATGACGCTGATCGAGACGGTCGAGGAAGCCGAGGCCCTTACCCCAGCCGATCCCGACAATCTCGCCTTCCTGACGCAGACGACGCTGTCGGTGGATGATACCGCCGCGATCGTCGCAACGCTGGAGCGCCGCTTTCCGACCATTTCCGCGCCCAAGGGCGAGGATATTTGCTACGCCACATCAAACCGCCAGACGGCGGTCAAGGCGATCGCGGCGCAGTGCGATGCCGTCTATGTGATCGGCGCGCCCAACAGTTCCAACTCGCTGCGTCTGGTCGAAGTGGCCGAGCGGGAGGGCACACCCGCCCGCCTGATCCAGCGCGCCACGGAAATCGACTTCGACTGGCTGGAAGGCGTCAAGACGCTGGGCCTGACTGCTGGCGCCTCCGCCCCGGAAGTGCTGGTGCGTGAAGTGGTGGGCCGGCTGGCAGAGCGCTTCGCGGTCGAGGAGGAGCAGGTGGAAACGGCACGCGAGACGATCGCCTTCAAGCTGCCCCGTGGCCTCGAAACCGCCTGATCGGGCCAAAAAACAGATTATCATCCGCCATTGCGAGCGTAGCGAAGCAATCCAATGGCGCGACGATGGATTGCTTCGCTACGCTCGCAATGACGAGCCTCAAGATAAAGACTGTGCGCAATGGCCGTATATACCCATGTCCCCGCCGAAGAGATCGATGCCTTCCTCACCCGCTATGACGCCGGCCGACTGGTATCGGCCAAGGGCATCGCCGAGGGGGTAGAGAACAGCAATTATCTGCTGGAAACCACCGGCGCAGATGGGAGCAAGGGTTCCGGGGGTCATCGCTACATACTGACGCTCTACGAGAAGCGCGTGGATGAGGCGGACCTGCCCTTCTTCATGGACTTGCTCGACCATCTGGGCGCGCGTGGTTGCCTCGTCCCCCGCTTCATCGCCGATCGGGAGGGCAAGCGGCTCCAGCAACTTTCCGGCCGCCCCGCCTGCCTGATCGAGTTTCTGACCGGCATCAGCGTCACTGAGCCGACCGTCGGGCAGGCACGCGCCGCCGGCGTGGCGCTGGGCGAATTGCACAAGGCAGCGCAGGGTTTCACCGGCGAACGCCGCAATGCGCTGGACAAAGGCGGCTGGCACGCGCTGGCGGACAAGTGCGGCGAGGATTTCGACCAGATCGAACCGGGCCTTGGCGCGCGCGTGGCAGAGGAATTGGCGTTCCTCGACGCCCATTGGCCCGCCGACCTGCCGCGATCGGTGATCCATGCCGACCTGTTCCCCGACAATGTGCTGATGCTGGGCGATGAAGTGACCGGCCTCATCGACTTTTATTTCAGCTGCACCGACATCCGCGCCTATGATCTGGCCGTCACCCATAGCGCCTGGTGCTTCAGCAATGATGGCGCCGTGTGGTTCGGTGAACGCGCGTCAGCGATGGGCGAAGGCTATGCCGCCGCGCATGGCCTGAGCGATGCCGAGCGCGCCGCCTTCCCGATATTATGCCGGGGCGCCGCGCTGCGCTTCCTGCTGACGCGCGCCTATGACTGGATCAACACGCCTGCCGACGCGCTGGTGACGCGCAAGGACCCGCTCGCCTATCTGCGGCGGCTGGATTTCTACGCGAAGGCCGATGCGGCGGAATTGCTCGGCGCATGAGCGATCTTCCCAAGGTCGACATTTTCACCGACGGCGCGTGCAAGGGCAATCCCGGCCCCGGCGGCTGGGGCGCTGTGCTGCGCTTTGGCGAAAAGGAAAAGGAAATTTCCGGTGGCGAGGCGCAGACGACCAACAATCGCATGGAAATGATGGCGGCGGTCGAAGCCCTCAATATGCTCAAAAAGCCCTGTCAGGTGACGCTTTATACCGACAGCAAATATGTGATGGACGGCATCACCAAATGGGTGTTCGGCTGGCAGAGGAAGGGCTGGCGGACCGCCGACAACAAGCCGGTGAAGAATGTCGAGATCTGGCAATTGCTGCTGAAGGCCGCCGCACCGCACAAGGTGACATGGCAATGGGTGAAGGGCCATGCCGGTCACCCGGAAAATGAACGGGCCGACGCGCTGGCCTGCGCGGCGGCAGAGCGCTTTCGGAAGTAAGCCACGCCGTTAACGGCGCAATATCGCCTCGATCAGCGTCACATCCTCGGGCTTGTCGGCATCGATACAAGCTTCCGGGCTGTTCATGGCCACGAGGCGCGCGGTGAGGCCGAACTTGCGGCCGATCCGCGCCATCCCGCCACGCAGCGTCAAGATGCGCAACAGCGCCCCCAGCAAGGCGAAGGGACCGAAAGCCGCGAGGATCTTCCAGCCCTTCTTGCGGTCCTGTTCCACCTCCTGCCACAGGCTGATGATCGCGCTCGCCTTGTCGCTGCCGAACCAGAAGATATTCGCCCCCGACCACCAGCCGTCACGGAACTTGAGCCAGGTGCGCCGCGATTGCGGATAGCGCGCCAGCAGGGTCGCCCGCTCCACCATGGCAACGGCGACATCCGCTCCGTTCGCCTCGCTCACAAACTGGTCGAGCATCGCGCGGTCGAGCAGCACATGGTCGGCCGTGGTCATCAGGACAGGGAACGGCACGCCGCCCCCGTCCAGCAGGGCCAGCAACGAAGACGCAATCCCCTGCCCGCCCTTTTCGAACCGCACACGCGGATGCTCCGCCAGCCACGCCGTTGCAGGACCGGCGGCGAACAGGTCACCCCGCTGGGTCAGGATCACCACCTGCCCGATCGCGGGATGATCCAGCAGCGCGCGCGCCGGACGGTTGATCATCGGCTCGCCCCCCACCGGCACCAGCGGCTTGATCGCCACGCCGGCGGCCTGCGCCAGGGGATCGGGGATGGGGCGCGCGCCCGCGAGCAGGATGGCGGTGATCGAACCAGTCATCGCCGCGCCCTAGCCGAGCGGCACTTGCGCGGGAAGCGCCTTATTTGCCGGAAGCCATGGGCGCAGCCGGTGCCTTTTGCGCGAAACTGTCGTGCAGGCCCACGCGCAGCCCCTGATATTGCGCCAGTCGCGACCGGAAGGCGGCCAGTTCGGCACCCGCCAGTTGCGCGGTGACGGTGAACTTCACCGACAGCGGATTGACCGTCGCGCCGTTGCGATACAGCTCATAATGAAGATGCGGCCCGGTCGACAGGCCGGTCGACCCGACATAACCGATCACCTGACCACGGCGCACCCGCTGGCCCGGTTCGGCGGCGATGCGGCTCATATGGGCATAGCCGGTGGCCAAGCCGCCGCCATGCTGGATGCGGACATAATTGCCATGGCCGCCATGCCGCCCGGCAAAGGCGACCACGCCGTCGGTCACGGCATAGATGGGCGATCCGTAACGCGCCGCAAAGTCGATGCCGGCATGCATGCGGGTATAGCCCAGGATCGGGTGCCGCCGCTGGCCATAGCCCGACGACATGCGCCCGGCGACCGGGGCAGACAGCACGCCGCGCCGTTCGCCCACGCCCGATGCCTCGAACCATTCGGTGCGCCCGTCGCGGGTCCATTTCAGCATGTCGATCGACTTGCCGCGCGACCGCTTGAGGCCGGCATAGAGCAGTTCGCCTACCTCCACATCGCCGGTTTCGGCGCGGCGATATTCGGTAACGATGTCGTAGCGATCCCCCGCGCCGATGCCGCCAAGATCGACCTGCCCCGCGATGACGCGCAGGAAGGCCTGCACCGCCTTGGGCGGCGCACCCGCCGCGCGGGCGGAGCGATAGATGCTGTCGCCGACCACGCCCTGAATGCGCAGCGGCGTATTGTCGACGCGAATGGGAATGCGCTTGACCGACAGCACGCCACCGGCGCGCGTCAGTTCCAGGCTAAGGTCGAGCCGGGCGCGGAAGGCCAGCCGGTCGAGCGGACGGGGCCGGTCGCGGCTGGCACGGCGGCCCAATATGATGTCGAGCCGCGTACCGGGCTTCACGCCATCGCTGATGTCGCCGCCGACCATGGCCGTCACCGTGGCGACATCGCCGCCGCTGACCCCAGCGCGCGACAGGGCGCGGGCCAGCGTGTCGCTGCTGCCGATCTGGGCGCTGAGTTCGATCTGCGGCCGCTCCGGCGTCTCGCGCAGCGGCTGCACTGCATCGGTCGCGCCCATATGCCGCCCGCTGTCCGCGCCCAGCGCGAGCGGCGTCATCATCTGACTGCGCACCTCATCATATTGCGCGTCGGTCAGGCGGGCGCCGGGCAGGCCGGGAATGGGCTGGAAGGACGGCGACAGATAGAGAGCGGTGGCGCACAGACCGAAACAGGTGGCCAGACCCCGGAACCAGGTGAGGCTGCCGACCCGTTCACCCAGATCGGGCACCAGTTCGACCTCATCCGCCCAATCACGCAGCCGGGCACGCCAGTCGCGCGGCTGCGGCGCGGCGTCGGCACGCGCCAGCGAATCGGCCATCCACAGCGACATGGACGCGCCGCCCTGTTGCGATCCCAACTGGCTTTCCTGAAACAAACCCGCGACCCCCAAGGGCATATTCTATCATTGCCGCATCGGCGACGTCCCCCGCGCCGTGCGTGGGCGGGACTGTTGTGAACGCACAGGGTTAAAGTCAAATAAAGACGTTCGCATGACGGCAGGCCGTGCGACGAACCGTGCCACAGCTTCGACAGGACCGCCGATCGCAGCGGGAACCGTGAATCCCCTTGCTACCCGCCCGGTCCTGCACGACATAAGCGGACATCATGGCCCAGTTCGCCCGTTCCCCCATCACCGCCGTCCTGGGTCCGACCAATACCGGCAAGACACACCTCGCAGTGGAGCGCATGTGCGGCCATTCCAGCGGCATGATGGGCTTTCCCCTGCGCCTGCTGGCCCGCGAAGTCTATGACCGGGTTGTCGCGATCAAGGGACCGCAACTGGTCGCCCTCATCACCGGCGAGGAAAAGATCGTGCCGCCGGGCGCGCGCTATTTCCTGTGCACGGCGGAATCCATGCCGCTCAGCGGCGGGCGGGAAACCGGCATCAAGGAGGATTTTGCCTTCGTCGCACTGGACGAGGCGCAACTGGGCTCGGACCCGGAACGTGGGCATATCTTTACCGACCGACTGCTCCGCGCGCGGGGCCGGGAGGAGACGATGATCCTGGGTTCCGCCAGCATCAGCCGTGTCGTGAAGGCATTGGTGCCGGATATCGAGATTATCGGCCGGCCACGCTTTTCGACGCTCAGCTATGCCGGCGCGAAGAAACTGTCCCGCCTGCCCAAGCGCTCTGCGATCGTCGCCTTCTCGGCCGAGGAGGTCTACGCCGTCGCCGAAATGCTGCGCCGCTTCCGGGGCGGCGCGGCGGTGGTGATGGGTGCGCTCAGCCCCCGGACCCGCAATGCGCAGGTCCAGATGTTCCTGAATGGCGAGGTCGATTATCTGGTCGCAACCGATGCGATCGGCATGGGCCTGAACCTCGATGTCGCCCATGTCGCCTTCGCATCGCTGCGCAAGTTCGATGGCCGCCGCAGCCGCCGCCTGACCGTCAGTGAAATGGCGCAGATTGCCGGGCGCGCGGGGCGCCATCACAAGGACGGCACCTTCGGTAGCCTGGGCGGGGAGGATGGCGACGCTGCCTTCACGCCCGAAGAGATCGAGGCGATCGAAGCGCATCGCTTCCCGCCGGTCGAACAGCTTTTCTGGCGCAACGGCACCCCCCGCACCGACCGGCTGGAGCATCTGCTGACCGATCTGGAGCAGAAGCCCCAGCGCCCCGAACTGCGCGCCGCGCCCGAAGCCGTCGACCTGGCCGTGCTACGTCGCATGGCGCAAGATCCGCTGGTCGCCGAACGGGCCAAGGGCCAGCGGCAGGTGGCGCGGCTATGGAATGCCTGCGGCCTGCCTGATTTCCAGAAACTCGGCGCGGAACATCATAGCCGCACCGTCAGCCGCATCTGGCAGTTCCTGTCCGAAGGGACCGGCTATATTCCCCGCGACTGGTTCGCCCAGAATCTCGCCCGGCTCGATTCGGTGCAGGGCGATATCGACACTTTGTCGGGTCGGATCGCCGCCGCGCGCACATGGTCCTACATCGCCCATCGCCCCGACTGGCTGGCCCATCCGGCCGAAATGGCGGAGCGCACCCGCGCGCTGGAGGAAAAGCTGTCCGATGCGCTGCACGCCGCGCTGACGCAGCGTTTTGTCGACCGGCGCACCTCCGTTCTGCTACGCGATATTGGGCAGAATGCGAGCAACCTGCCGGTCACGGTGGAGCAGGATGGGACGGTCTGCGTCGATGGTGAGACAATCGGGCGACTTGACGGCTTCCGATTCTCGGTCGATCCCGCTACGCGACATCAGGACAGAAAGATGTTGCTGGCGGCCGCGGAACGGCGCCTTGGAAAGGTATTACGAGTGAAGGCAGACGAATTGGTGGGCGCGGCGGATACGGATTTCGCGCTCATGGACGAAGCAGGACAGGCACCGGGCATCGCCTGGGGCGAAACGCCGGTGGCGTCGCTGCTGGCGGGACCAAATTTGCTTGCTCCGGAAATTCGGCTGGATCGCGCGCTACTTAGCCTGGGCCAGGATGTGCAGAAGCAGGTCGTCACCCGCCTCGCCGCCTGGGTCGAAGCGCAGAAGCAGAAGCATCTCCTGCCCCTCGTCAAGATGAGCGAGAGCGCGTCCGATCCGGAAGTTCCCGCCGTCGTGCGCGCCGTCTTCGCACAACTCGGCGATGCCGGCGGCGTGATCGCCCGCACCGACCTTGATTCGGCGCTCGGCCATCTCGACAAGGATCAGCGCCATCTGTTGCGCAAGGCCGGCATCGATATCGGCGTGCTCGACATCTATCATCCCGGCCTTTTGAAGCCCGGCGCGGCGCGCTGGCGTTCGGCGCTGCTGGCGGCCCGCATCGCCAAGCCTTGCCTGCCATTGCCCGGCGCCGGCCTGACGCTGATCCCGGCTGGCGAGAAGTTCGAGCAGATGGGCGCGCGCATCGCCGGCTTCCGTGGGTTCGGCGACCAGATGCTGCGCATCGACATGGCCGAACGCATGGCCCGTGCCGCGCATGAGGCGATCGCCAGGAACGAGCCATTCACCCATGCCAGCCCGCAGATCGTGTCGCTGGGCCTGTCGGAACCGTCCTTCCTGCAACTGATGCGCCTCGCCGGATTCCGCCCGGTCACGCCGCAGGCTCCGGCTGCCGTAGCCGAGACTGCGCCGGAAGGCACCGAGGCAACGGTGGAAGGCGCAGAGCCGGCCGAAGATTCGCAGTCCGCCGAGGGCGCTGCCGAAGCGCAGGCGGCCCCGGCCTCCGGCGCCAACTGGGCGTTCAAGGGGCGTCAGAAGGCCCGCGGCGACCGTCCCCAGCAAGGTCGGCCGCAAAATGGTCGTCCGCAACAAAGCCAGCAGGCCCGGCAGCCGCGCGATGGCAAGGATGGCGGCCCCCGCCGGTCCGACAAGGATGGGCGCCCGCCTCGTCCCCATTCCCGTGCGTCCTCACCCGGCAGCACGCCCGCACCGGTCAACAATGCCTTTGCGGGCCTTGCCGACCTGCTCGGTCGTAATGGCTGATCCGGTGACCGGCATCGGCCACGGGCCGACGCTGCGCATCGACAAATATCTGTGGTTCACGCGGCTCTCCAAGAGCCGCTCGGCCGCGCAGAAGCTGGCAGAGGACGGCCATATCCGCCTCAACGGCCGCCGTATCGAGCGCGCCCACGCGCCGGTGCGCGCGGGCGACCTCATCACATTCCCCCATTCCGACACGGTCCGCGTCGTCCGCGTCATCGCCCTGCCGGCCAGACGCGGCCCCGCGCCCGAAGCGCAGGCCTGCTATGAGGAGCTGACAGTCGGCGGGTGAAGCCAAAGCCACGCGCGGCAACACTCCAAATTGCGAGTCTTTCGCACGAAACCGTCCCTAAATGCCTGACAACAATATCCTCATTGACCTTCGCGCGCGCGGGGCATAGCAGGGCCGCGTTTTTCCAATCCAACGAGTGCCCAGACAATGACCTATGTCGTGACCGACAATTGCATCCGCTGCAAATATATGGATTGCGTCGAGGTCTGCCCCGTCGACTGTTTCTACGAGGGCGAGAATATGCTGGTCATCAACCCCAATGAATGCATCGACTGCGGCGTGTGCGAACCCGAATGCCCGGCCGAGGCGATCCTGCCCGATACCGAGAACGGCCTGGAAAAATGGCTGGAACTCAACACCAAATTTTCCGCCGAATGGCCGAACATCACGGTGAAGGGCGAAGCGCCAGCCGATGCCGACGAAATGAGCGGCGTCGAGAACAAGCTGGAGAAGTTCTTCTCGCCCGAACCGGGTGAAGGCAGCTAAGCCGCTTAACCGCTTCAGCGTCCCATATTGCGCCACATGAACGGGCCCACCCCCAGACATTGTGTCCGGGGGTGGTAATTTTGTTACGAATCTGCTAAATAGGTCCGCGACGGCCGGATGCTCCCTATCATCCGGCTTTGGAGAATACGCTTCATGTCTTGACGGTGGCGCCGTGGACCCCTCGGCATTTGTTTCGCGCATCTGCCCCGCGACGGCCCGTTCCCCGGTTGTATTGGAAAGGTATCAAATGGCTGCCAAGGCGCTGTCCTTTGACGTTGGTGATTATGTCGTTTACCCCAAGCATGGCGTAGGCCGTGTGATCGAGCTTCAGAAGGAGCAGATTGCGGGCATGGAACTGGAGCTTTATGTGCTCCGCTTCGAAAAGGAGCGCATGACGCTCCGCGTGCCGACGAACAAGGCCGAAGGCGTGGGCATGCGCAAGCTGTCCTCGAACAAGACCCTCGAAGAATCCATGGAAACGCTCAAGGGCAAGCCCAAGGTGAAGCGTACCATGTGGTCGCGCCGCGCCCAGGAATATGAAGCGAAGATCAATTCGGGCGACCTTGTGTCGATCGCCGAAGTGACCCGCGACCTGTTCCGTGCCGACGACCAGCCGGAACAGAGCTATTCCGAACGCCAGATCTTCGAAGCCGCGTCCAGCCGCCTCGCCCGCGAACTCGCCGCGATGGAAGAGACGGACGAGCCGACCGCGCTCAAGAAGATTCTGCGCATCCTGAACGAAGCCGCGCCCAAGCATGCGAAGGTCGAAGGCTGACGAGCTTTTTCGGCTGAGCCGTCAACGGCATGCCGGATCATGAGGAGGGCGTCCCGCAAGGGGCGTCCTTTTCTTTTGCCCTGCAATCCCAACCCTATCCCAACCCGCCGCAGGACTGCGGAAAAGCCGCCCTCGTCCGTCTCTTTCCCTGTGACAGCATGACAGGGAAACAATATGATGCACGATCAATCGGACGCACGGCAGGATCTTTTCGAACGCGGCTATTCCCGGCGCCAGGCGGCCCGGATCATGGGCGTGCTGGGCGCGGGCGTCGCGGCCGCCAGTGCCGGCACACCGCTCTGGGCGCAGCGCAACGACGGCCCGGAAGAGGGCAATTTTCCCAAGGTCCGCATCGGCTCCAATGAATGCTGGACCGGCCCCTTCCCCGTCGCCCAAGCGGAAGCGGCGAAGATCATCGGCCATTCCAACTTCTATCATCCGGGCACCGAAATCATCGATTTCAAGAAGACGCTGGGTACGATCGAAGGCGTCCCGGCGGACCATATCCTGCCTTGGCCCGGCTCCAGCGATCCGCTTTCGCGCATCGTCGTGGCCTTCTGCTCGCCCAAAAAGGGGCTGGTGACGGCAGATGTCAGCTATGAACAGCCCTGGGGCACCGCCGAATGGGCCGGTGCCAAGGTGACCAAGGTTCCGCTGACCGCCGATCATCGCCATGATGTGAAAGCAATGCTGGCCGCCGATCCGCAGGCCGGCCTCTATTATGTCTGTTCGCCCAACAACCCCACCGGCACGCTGACGCCCATCGAGGACATCGAATGGCTCGTGGCCAACAAGCCCGCGGGTTCGGTCGTGCTGGTCGACGAAGCCTATCTGCATTTCTCCCATGGCAAATCTGCCGCCTATCTGGCCGCCAAGCGCGACGACGTGGTTGTGCTGCGCACTTTCTCGAAGCTGTTCGGCATGGCCGGCATGCGCCTTGGCGCGACCATCGCGTCGCCGGCGCTGCACGAGCAACTGATGCGCTATGACGGCAAGCGCATGTCGACCAACCTGCCTTTGCCCTCCGTTGTGTGCGGCACGGTCGCCCTGACGCAGAAGGCGCTGATCGAGCAGCGCCGCGCCGAAATGATCGCGGCGCGGGACTATACCTTCGCTCACCTGAAGAAGCGCGGGATCAAGTTCATCCCGTCCGACGCAAACATGTTCATGATCGATTGGGGCAAGCCGGCCAAGGGCGTGCAGGACAAGTTCCTTGCGGCAGGCGTCGGCATCGGCCGGTCATGGGCACCCTGGCCCACCATGTCGCGCGTAACGGTCGGATCGATGGCGGACATGCAGGCATTCTGCACCGCGCTCGACAAGATCATGGTCTGACAAATAATAAGGGGCTGGCGAACATGCCCGTCAGCCCCTTCATATTCAGTCCTTCTTGACTGCGCCGGCCGCGTCCTTCGCTGCATCGCCGACATCGCTGGCGGCCTGCCCCACCTGATCCGCTGCGCTCGATACCGCATTATCCTTGCTGGTCTGGCTGCTGATCAGGAAAAAGGCGGCCACTGCCACCACGACCACCAGCAGCAGGATTGCGATGGTCGTGCCGCCGCCGCCGCGCTTCTCGATCACGGTCGTGTGCGTCACCGGACGCTCCTGATATTCGGACCGGTTGTCGGTCATGTCTCGTTCCTCCTCGTCACGCCACCCGCCCGTCTCAATGCCGGGCGGCACATGTTGTTCCGGGAGCGAGACGGTGCGGATCAGTCCTGCGTCGGTACGAAGGCCCCCTTGGCGCGATCCTTCACCACCTTGTCGGCGCGGAAGACCGAACCGCTCATGGTGATGTAGACCCCCGGTTCCGCCACCTGCGCCGTGGCGAAGGCCATACCGAGGTTGAAGCTGGCGTCGCTTTCGCCGAAACGCGCAGGCGCCAGCGCGCCGACCAGCACGATGGTCTTGCCCTCGATCCCGGCCAGGTGCTTGGCGGTTTCGGTCATGGTGTCAGTGCCATGGGTGATGACGACATGCTTTTCCCGCGCGGCGGCAACCCGGGCGGCAATCAGCGCACGATCGCTATCGTCCAGTTCCAGACTGTCCTTGCGGGTCACTTCTTCGATGCGGAAGGGACGCTTGACCCGCGCCACGTCCAGCAGCTTGGCCATCACCGTCTCGCCGACCTGATAGTCGGACAGGGCATCGAAATAGATCTTGTCGATCGTCCCGCCGGTCGTAAGCAGCAGGATCGGGGTTTCGGGCGACAACATAAGCGACTCCAGGGGCAAATTTTCGCGCCCTCTAGCCTAAAAGCGGTCCAACCGAAACCGCCCTTATTCCCCGCGCGCCATCGCTTCGCCCCGGTCACGGGCAGCAGCCAGCGTATCGGTCAACAGCGCCAGCAGCCGGTCATCGGCATCCAGCATGTTGAGGCCCTGCCGCGTCATGCCGCCGGGGCTGGCGACCTGATCGGCGAGCGCCGCCGGGCTGACGGAGGCGCACGCGGCCATGTTCGCCGATCCCTGCACCGTCGCCAGTGCCATTCGTGCGGCCTGATCGGCGGGAATGCCGATCGCCTCGCCCGCCCGGGCCAGCGCGTCGATGAAGCGGAACAGGAAGGCCGGACCACAGCCCGACAAGGCCGTCACCTGATTGAACAGCGCTTCCTCATCAATCCATTCGACCAGGCCAAGCGGCTGGATCAATGCATCGATCGCATCGCGCGCGGCGGCATCGGTGGCGTCGTCGCTGAACAATGCCGTCACGCCTTCTCCCAGCCCCACCGGCAGATTGGGCATGGCACGCACGATATTGCGCGCGGTTGGGAAACGACTACGCAGTTCGGCCAATGTCGTGCCGGCGAGGATCGACACGATCCGCATGTCCGCCCCGCAGAGCGGCGCCAGCGCAGCTGCGACATCCGCAATCTGATAGGGTTTCATGCCCAGCAGCACGGTGGTGCCGGCGGGCAATGCGGCGGGATAATCGGTGACCACCGCAACACCGTCGGCCACCGCCTTGCCGCTGGGGCGCAGCACGGTGACGCGCGCCGGATCAAGACCCTGTTCCAGCCAGCGCGACAACATCTGGCCCGCCATATTGCCGCAGCCGATGAGGAACAGATGATCGGGCCAGAGCGCAGTCATGGGATCAGGCTTCCCCGCGGGTTTCGATCAGGCTGGCGGAAATCGCCTCGGTCGGAGTCTTCCCGCCCCACAGCACGAACTGGAACACCGGGTAGAAGCGCTCGCATTCATCGATCGCGGTTTCGATCAGCAACTGCGCCTGATCCAGCGTCAGCGTACCGCCCGCGCCGAGTAGCGCGCCATGACGGAACAGGATGATCCCGCTCGAGGACCAGAGTTCGAAGTGGCCCAGCCACAACTGCTCGTTGATGAGGCCCAGCGTCTCGTAGATGGTGCCGCGCTTCTCTTCACTGACGCGAATGTCGGGCAGCGCCAGCAGTTGCAGCACCTGATCCTCGTCGCGCCAGATGCCACGCAGCTCATATTGCGCCCAGGAGCCCTGCGTATTCGCGACGATCTCATCCTCACCGACCTGCTCATGGCTCCAGCCATGCGCCTCGAAATAGGCAGCCAGCATGTCGATCGGCGCGGCTTCCCCGCCGCCATGTTCAAATTCGTCACTATCCATCATCGGCGCGCCTTATCACCGCATGCGGCGAAAAGACAGAAGCGATCAGTCAGCGTCCTTCGCCCCGCCCGCCGGCTTGGCCTTGGCGGCCTTGACCGACTTGGTCACTGGTTCACCCGCCTTGCCTTCCAGCGCGTCGAGGCGCGCCTTGAGCAGTTCGACATCTTCGCGCGCGGCGGCAGCGACGGCCTTCACCGCGTCAAATTCCTCGCGCGACACGAAATCCATGCCGCCGATCCAGTCCTTCGCCCGTTCACGCGCGTTGGATTCGAATTCGCGCGTCATGCCCGCCACGGTGCCGGCAGCACCGTTCACCAGCTTGGCCAGATCGTCGAAGAAGCGGTTTTCGCTCTGCATTGCACTTGTCCTTCCTGCGGCGCGCGGTTCGGCGCGCCCATATATCATATCTGGGTTCTGAGAGCCGGGGCGACAAGGGTCGCCGCGTCGGGGTTCAGGCGGCCGATCTCATAGTTGAGGAAAGAGGCGAAGGCCAGCCATGCCAGATAGGGCAGCAGCAGCACGCCGGCGAAGCGGCGGATGCGCCAGAACAACGCGGTCGTCACCGCCACAAGCACCGTCAGGATCAGGATCAGCGCCAGCGCGCTGCCGACCTGATGCGCGCGAAAAAAGAGCGGCGACCAGGTCAGGTTGAGCAGCAATTGCACCAGAAACAGAACGATGGCCCCGCCCCGCCCCTGTGCGCCCCGCGCATGCAGAACGATGGCGAAGGCCAGCGCCATCAGCACATAGAGGATGGTCCAGGCGACGCCGAACAGCCAGCCCGGCGGCATCAGCGCCGGCTTTTCCAGCGCATCGAACCAGCGATTGCCATAACCGCTATTGGCAAGGCGTCCGGACATGAAGCCGAGGAAGACGATCGCAGGCACCGTCACCAGCGCCCAGCGCAGATAGGCAAGACGCAACTGACCGGGCGACGCAATCTCGTTCATCGGCAACGCAGCTCCAAAAAGCCTCTCATTCGGCGGGGTCCGGCGAATCCTTGAGCGCCGAATCCAGCTTTCGACTGACGGTTTGCGGAGAAACCGTGCGCTTGGCAACGCGGGAATAGAAGATCGGAATGAGGAACAGCGTGATGAGCGTCGCCAGGCTGACGCCGAACACAACGACCGTACCGATCGAATGGCGCGCCGCCGCCCCTGCCCCGCCGCGAATGACCAGCGGCACCGCGCCGATGACGGTTGCGATGGACGTCATCAGGATCGGGCGAAGGCGCCGCTTGGCGGCTTCGCGAATGGCCTCGGCAATCTCCATCCCCTCGTCGCGCAACTGGTTGGCGAACTCGACGATCAGGATGCCGTTCTTGGCGGCCAGACCCACCAGCATGACGATGCCGATCTGGCTGTAGAGGTTGATCGTGCCCCCCGTGATCGCCAGCCCCAGCGCACCGCCCGCAACCGCCAGCGGCACCGTGGCGATGATGACGCCGGGATGGACGAAGCTTTCGAACTGGGCAGCCAGCAGCAGGTAGACAAGCAGGATGGTGAGGCCGAACACCAGCCAGATCGATCCGCCGGTTTCCCGCAGCGACTGGCTTTCGCCGCGATAGCCGATGGCCAGCACCTCGGGCGACTGGCGCGCCTGATCCTCCAGGAAGCCCAACGCTTCGCCCAGCGAAGTACCGGGCGCCAGCGCAGCGGTCAGGGTGATGGCACGCAGCTTGTTGTAGCGGTTGAGTTGGCGCGGCCCGGCGACTTCGCGCACGGTGACCAGCGTGGACAGCGGCACCAGCGCGCCGGTGCGCGACCGGACATTGATCCGTTCCAGATCCGCCACGGTCCGGCGCCCGTCCTCTTCCGCCTGCACCAGCACGCGATATTCCTCGCCCCGGTCGACATAGGTGCCGACGCGGCGGGAACCGAGCAGGCTTTGCAGTGCCTGGCTGACATCGTTGACCGATACGCCCAGATCGCCCGCGCGGGCCAGATTGGCCTCGATCCGCATCTGCGGCTTGGTTTCCTTGTAATCGCTGTCGACGTTTATCAGGCCGGGATAAGCGGCGGCGGCCGCCATGATCCGGTCGCGCGCGGCGACCAGCCCTTCATAGGTGGACCCGGCCAGCACGATATTGACCGGCAGGCCGCGCCCGCGCCCCAGCCCCGATCGTGGTGCGGCGTTGCCGCGCACGCCGGGCTGGTCGGCAATCACCTTGTTGACGATGGTCGCGACCTCGGCCGTGGTGATGGTGCGGTCTTCCCAGGGGCGCAGGAAAGCGATGACGTTGCCGCTGTTGAAATCGTCGGTCGCACCAAAGCCAGCCGGCGCGCGGATGACCAGATTCTGAAGCGTGCCGTCCTTGCGCAGGAAGGCAAGATCATCCTCGATCTTCTTCATATAGGCCATCATGCGAACGAAGCCCGTACCTTCGGGTGCGCTGATCTGCGCCTCCACCACGCCGGTATCTTCGGCAGGGGCCAGTTCGCTCGGCAGGCGCGTGAAGAAGAAGCCCGCGACGCCCAGGAAGAGAAACACAGCCAGCAGCGGTAGCAACGGCTTGCGCAATGCGCCGTCCAGCCAGCGGGCATAGCCCTGTTCGAGCCGCTGGAACCGATCGTCGATCCAGCGCGCCAGCCGCCCGCGCTCGGCATTTTTGAGCAGCTTGGAGCACATCATCGGCGCCAGGCTGAGCGAGATGAAGCCGGAGAAGGCAATGGCGGCGATCATCGCGATCGCCAGTTCCCGGAACAGCAGGCCGGTCTGGCCGGCGAGGAACATGACCGGCACGAACACGGCACAGACCACCAGCGTCGTGGATATGATCGCAAAACCCACCTGCCGCGTACCGAGATAGGCGGCGACCAGCGGATCATCCCCCTGCTCGACCCGGTGATAGACATTTTCCAGCACGACGATGGCATCGTCGACCACCAGGCCGATGGCCAGCACGAAGGCGAGCAGCGTCAGCAGGTTGATCGACAGGCCGAGCAACCACATGACCGCACAGGTCGCCAGCAAACAGATGGGCACCGTGACCGCCGGAATGATGGTGGCGCGCACCGATCCGAGGAACAGGAAGATGACGAGGATGACGAGCAAGGCCGCTTCGGCCAACGTATCATAGACATTGTCGATCGCGCGCTCGATGAACAGCGATTCGTCGGTGCCTACGGCGACGCGCATCCCCTTGGGCAGGGTCGGCTCCAGTTCCTTGATGAGCGCCTTGGCCTTTTGCGCGACGGCCAGGGTGTTGGCGCCCGACTGGCGGATGATGCCAAGGCCGATCGCCGTGCCCTGATTGGAACGGAAGCTGCTATAGGGATTTTCCGCCCCCTCCTCGATCCGGGCGACGTCTCCGAGCCTGACGAGATAGCCGTCGGTGCCGCGCCCGACGACCAACTGCGCGAACTGATCCGGCGTTGCGAAGGGCCGTTCGACGCGCAGCGTCTGGTTCTGGTCCTTCGATTCGAAACGACCTGCAGGCAGTTCGACATTCTGGGTGCGCAGCGCAGCCTCGACATCGGCCGGGGTCAGGCCGAAGGCTGCCAGCTTTTCGGCATTGAACCAGATGCGAGTAGAAGGCCGCGCCTCGCCGCCGATATTGACGCGGGCGACGCCGTCGATCGCGGCGAAGCGGTCGGCGACATTGCGGTCGAGATAGTCGCTGATCTGGATCGGGGTCCAGCCAGGCCGGGAAAAGGCGAGGAAGAGGATGGCGCGCGCGTCGGAATCGACCTTGCGGATTTCGGGCGCCAGCGCATCCTCGGGCAGATCCTCCACCACCGACCCGACCCGGTCGCGCACGTCATTGGCGGCCGTGTCGATATCGCGCGAGGGGTCGAACTCGATATTGATGTTCGACGTGCCGTCCTGCGACGTGGAGGTGATGGTCTGGATGCCCTGCACCCCCGCGACCGCATCCTCGATCAGCTGGGTGATGCGGCTCTCCACGACGGAGGCGGCAGCGCCGGTATAGCTGGTTTCGACCGACACGATCGGCGGGTCGGTATCGGGATATTCGCGCACCGACAGGCTCATCCACCCGACGATGCCGACGATGCAAAGCAGCACTGCGACGACCGCGGCGAAGACCGGGCGGCGGACGGAAAGATCGGACAGCTGCATCAGCGGGCTGCCTTTTCCTTGCCATCCTTCGCCTTTTCACCAGGCAGGCGCACGGTCACGCCATCGGTCAGCTTCACGACGCCTTCGGTCACGACCATCTGGCCCGGCTTCACGCCGCCCAATATCTCGACCCGGCCATCCTGGCGGATACCGGTGCTGACCTTGGTCCGCTTGGCAACATGGTCCTCGATCAGGAAGACGAAGCGTTCGTCCCCATCCCCCACGACCGACAATTCCGGCACGGACAGCGACTGGCGCTGACGGGCGAGGACGCTGACGGTCAGCAACATGCCGGGTTTCAGCGCATGATCGGGATTAGGCAGGATTGCGCGCACCTTCACCGCGCGCGTGGCGGGGTCGATGATGGGGTCGATGGTGGCGATGGTGCCGTTGAACGGACGGTCGGGCCACGCGGCCGACACCGCCTTGATCGGCATGCCGGGGCGGATCATCGCCAGCCGAGTTTCGGGGATGGTGAAGTCCAGCTTGATCCGGCTGATGTCGCTGACCGTGGCGATCGGCGTCCCCGCCGTCACGATCGCGCCGGGCGACACGGTGCGCAGCGACACCCAGCCGCCAAAGGGCGCGCGGATCACCCGGTCGCCGATCGATGCACGGGCCAGTTGCGCATTGGCCCGCGCCGCATTGGACAGCGCAACCTGCTGTTCCAGCGTGGCCCCCGTGGCAAAGCCGCGATCCTTGAGCGCCTGGATGCGCTGCAACTGCTGGCCGGCCTGCAAGGCGGTCGCCTCCGCCGCGGCCAGTTCGGCCTGTTCCTGACCAACGGCCAGCCGGGCGATCACCTGCCCTTTTGCGACGAAACCGCCATCGGCGAAGTTCAGCGCCTCGATCCTTTCCGTCACTGGCGCGGACAGGACGACCTGTTCATTGGCCAGCGCGGTGCCAACCGCCTCCAGGTCATCAGTGAAGGCTGCCGCCGCGATGGGCTGGGTTTCGACCAGCGGCACGGCGCGCGGCTTCTGCTGCTTTTCGCCGCTGCAACCGGCAAGACAAAGGGCGGTGAGAATGACAGGCAAATAAGGACGCATGGCGGAGGGCTATCGGGCCTTTCAGGGCGACACAATGGGAAGCTTTGTCGCAATATGTATCAGTATATGTCGGGGGCTGAGAACGAAGCTGAACTCGTTATCCGCCAAGCCGGGCATAGAGGAGAAATTCGACATTGCCCTGAGGCCCGGTAATCGGGCTTTGCGTCAGTCCCGCGACAGTCCAGCCCTGCGCCACCGCCCAATCCTGCACCTCGGCGCAGACCCGCTCATGCACGGCGGGATCGCGAACGACGCCATTCTTGCCTACTTCCTCGCGCCGCGCTTCGAACTGCGGCTTGATGAGCGCGACCATCTGCGCACCGGGCCTGGCGAAGGTGATCGGCTTTTCCAGCACCTTGGCGAGCGAAATGAAGCTGGCATCGCAGACGATGATGTCCACCGCTTCGGGTATATGGGCGTCGGTCAGGATACGGGCGCTGGTCTGTTCATGGACGATGACGCGCTCGTCCGACCGCAGCTTCCAGGCGAGCTGGTTGGTGCCGCTGTCGACCGCATAGACCTTCGCCGCGCCACCCGTCAGCAGTACGTCGGTGAAGCCGCCGGTCGATGAGCCGACGTCAATGGCGACGAAACCGGTGACGTCTATGCCAAATTCCTCGATCGCATGCGCCAGCTTGATACCGCCGCGCGATACCCAGGGATGGTCACGGCCACGCACGTCGAGGTCCGCGTCGGCCGGCACCTGCTGCCCGGCCTTCTCCACCTTCTTGTCGCCCAGATAGACGAGGCCGGCGAGGATCAGCGCCTGCGCGCGGGCACGGCTTTCGGCAAGGCCATTGTCGACGAGCAACTGGTCGGCACGCACTTTCGCCATCAGGGCACCAGCGCAGTCAGGGTGGCGGGGGTCAGCAATTGCGGCAAGGTCTGGGCCTCCTTGCCCGGCGCATACCAGAGGTAAAGGGGAACGCCAGACCGTTCCTGGCTCTCCAGGAAACGGGTGATGGCGGGATCGGCATTGGTCCAGTCGCCGACCATGACGGTGACGCCGGCCCTGTCGAACGCCGCGCGCGTTTCGGCGCGGTCGATGGCGGCGGCTTCGTTGGCCTTGCAGGTCAGGCACCAGTCGGCAGTGAAATAGAGGAAGACCGGTTTGTTCGCGGCACGCAGTTCGGCGAGTTTTGCGACAGCGAATTGGACAGTTGAATCGCCTGCTTTCGCGACGGCCGGCGCGCTGGTCGGCAGCGCATAAGCGCCCCCGGTCAGGATCGCCAGACCGGCGATGGCGGCGATCAGGCCCCCGCCCTTGCCCAGCCGCTGACGACCGCCCAGCCACCAGAGCAGCAGCGCCAGCAGCAGCGCCGCACACAGGCCGATGGTCATACCCGATACGCCGCGTTGCTGGCCCAGCAACCAGGCAAGGCCCAGCGCGGTCAGGAACATCGGGATGGCAAGGATTTTCTGGAATGTCCCCATCCAGCCGCCGGGCTTAGGCAAACCTTTGCGAAGCCCCGGCACCCAAGCGAGCAACAGGAAAGGCAGCGCAAGGCCAAGGCCCAGCCCCGCGAACACCGCCAGCGCCGCCGGCAAGGGCAACAGCAGCGCCGCGCCCATTGCCGCCGCCATGAACGGCCCGGTACAGGGCGTCGCGACGAAAGCCACCAGCGCGCCGGTCCAGAAGGAACCAGCGACGCCGCCCTTCCCCACCAAGCCTTCACCACCGCCATAGGCGCGAAGCTCGAACAGGCCGGCGAGGTTGAAAGCGATCGCCGTCACCAGCAACAGCAGCGCGAGGATGATGCGCGGGTCTTGCAACTGGAATGCCCAGCCGACTGCGCTGCCCGCCGCGCGCAACGCCAGCAGCAGTCCACCCAGCGCGAGGCAGGTAAGGATGATGCCAGCGGTATAGGCCAGCGCCTCCCGCCGGACGGTCCGTTCATCGCCGCCCGCCTTGGCCAGCTTCATCGCCTTGAGGCCCAGAATGGGGAAGACGCAGGGCATGATGTTGAGCAGCAATCCGCCCAGCAACGCCCCGCCCAACGCCGCGAGGATGGCGCCCCATGGGCCACCGTCCGGTGCCGCGCCGGTGACTTCGCCCGGCCTGGCCGCCAGCAGGAAGCCGACATGATCGCCTGTGCGCAATACCGCCTGCACGGTACCGCCCTTTTCTCCGTCCGCCGCGTCGGTTTCCAGCAGCAGCGCGTCGCCCTGCCGCGTCACCGTCTGCGGCGCAGCATAGCGGGCGAACCCGTCGGTCAGCGGGAAGAGATGCACATCGCTGGCCTGCGCGCTTGCCGGGAAGGGCACGGACAAGCGCAGCTTGCCGTCCTTGACGGCATAGGTCGCTTCCGATCCCAGCGGCCGCGGCAAATGGGTGCGCCAGCCATCGAACCGGCCGCGAGTCGCCGTCACGACCTGACCATCGCCCACGACAAGGTCCAGCGTCAGTTCGCCCCCTTCGGGCACGCACACCTTGTCGGTGCAGGCCAGCCATTGTGCCTTCGCCCGGACCGGCAGGCGCGTGCCCGGCGCTACATCGGCCGCGACCTTGAGGTCCGCCAGCACAGCATAGGGGCCTTCATAGACATGGTTCATGAGGCCGGAAATCAGCAGTGTTTCTGGCACCGGATAACGCAAGGCGCCGACCGTGACGCCCTTGGGCAGAGTCCAGTCGACGCTCATGCCAAGGCCGGCATCCCCGGGATTCTGCCAATAGCCGTGCCAACCCTGTTCCGGCAGCATGGCAAAGGCGATGGTGGTGCCCTCTCCTGCCCTGGGCGTGGCGCTCTCCGCCTCCAGACGGGCTGCGATATGCGCAGCGCCACCACCGAAGGCACTCTGCGCCTTGGCATCGGACAGGCCTGCCAACAGGGCAAGCGTCATGAATATGACTTGAAAAATCCGCATCGGGCCTCTGGTCGCGTGGATGCAAGGGGGCTAGGTCGCTCCCTATCCGCCGTCAAGGCATGAGAAGGTCATAGAATATGTTGAAACGAGTCGCCGCCGCTCTGTTGCTTGCCACCGCGCTCGCCCCGATCGCGCCGGTCGTGGCGCAAAGCCCCGCCCCCGCAACAGCCGCACCCGCGACCGTTCCTGCCTCTGGGCCAAAGCTGATCGTCGCGATCAGCGTCGACCAGTTTTCCGCCGACCTGTTCAGCGAATATCGCCAATATTATACCGGCGGCCTCAAGCGCCTGACGACCGAGGGCGCGGTCTTCCCGCGCGGCTATCAGAGCCATGCCGCGACCGAAACCTGCCCCGGCCATTCCACCATCCTGACCGGCAGCCGCCCGTCGCGCACCGGCATCATCGCGAACAACTGGTTCGACCTGAATGCCAAGCGCGAAGACAAGAATGTCTATTGCGCCGAGGACGAGAACCAGCCGGGCAGCAACAGCGACAATTATGTCGCTTCGCCGCTGCATCTGAAGGTGCCCACTTTGGGCGGCCGGATGAAGGCGGCCAACCCCGCCACCCGCGTCGTGTCCGTCGCCGGCAAGGATCGCGCGGCGATCATGATGGGCGGCGGCACCGCCGATCAGGTCTGGTGGCTGGGCGGCCCGCAGGGCTATGTCAGCTACAAGGGGATCGCCACCCCGCCGCTGGTCGCCAAGGTGAACGAAGCGATGGCCGCGCGGCTGGCGCAGCCCAATGCCGGCTTCGACCTGCCGGCCCAGTGCGTGTCGAAGGATTTCGCGGTCAAGGCCGGCGACCGCAGCGTCGGCACCGGTCGCTTCGCCCGGGCGGCGGGCGATTACAAGGCATTCCGTATCTCTCCCGAACAGGATGCGATGACGCTGGCCTTCGCCGCCGCCGCGATCGAGAATATGGACCTGGGCAAGCAGGCACAGACCGACATCATCTCGATCGGCCTGTCGGCGACCGACTATGTCGGCCACACCTATGGCACCGAAGGCACGGAAAGCTGTATCCAGATCGATCGGCTCGACCATGAACTCGGCGCCTTTTTCGATCGGCTGGACAAGGACGGCATCGACTATGTCGTGGTGCTGACCGCCGACCATGGCGGCCATGACCTGCCCGAACGCCATCGCCTCAATGCCATGCCGATGGAACAGCGCGTCGACATGGCGCTGACGCCCAAGGCGCTGAGCAATGCTGTCGCCGAAAAGGCCGGGTTGGCGGGCAAGAAGGTGATCTGGGGCGACGGGCCGGCCGGCGACCTTTATTTCGACAAGGGGCTGACCGCCGCGCAGCGCGCACGGGTGGAAGCCGAAGCGCTCAAGCTGCTGCGCGCCCATCCGCAGGTGGAGACGGTCTTTACCAAGGCGCAGATCGCCGCCACCCCTTCGCCCTCCGGCCCGCCCGAAAGCTGGAGCCTGATTCAGGAGGCGCGCGCCAGTTTCGATCCGGAACGGTCAGGCGACCTGCTGCTGCTGCTCAAGCCCCGCGTCATGTCGATCCCCGAACAGGCGGTGATGGGCGCGGTCGCGACCCATGGTTCGCCCTGGGACACGGATCGCCGCGTGCCGATCCTCTTCTGGCGCAAGGGGATGCAGCATTTCGAACAGCCGCTGGGCGTGGAGACGGTCGACATCCTGCCCTCGCTCGCCGCGCTCATCAAGCTGCCGGTGCCCAAGGACCAGATTGACGGCCGCTGCCTCGACCTGATCGCCGGCAATGGCGACAGCTGCGCGCAATAAGCGCCTGCATTCCTTCTCCCGCCGACGAGAGAAGGATAGGAAGCCTTAGCAGCGAAGCCGGTTAGGCGAAGTTCGATGAGGGTAAGCGAGCCAAAGAGCGCGCCTGCCCATACGGCCCTTACCCTCCCACGCCTTCTGCGCGGGTTTCTACACCTCTCCCGTGAAAACGGGAGAGGTGTAGAAACCCGGCCACCCTTGCTTCAGATATTCTCTCCCACGCCGTCGGTCGATTCCTCGATCAGGGCGTGGACGCGGTGCGGCGCGGACACCTGGACGCGGCTGGTCACTTCATGCTGGGCCTTGGCCTGACGGACATTGCTGTCGGCGGGTACGCTGTCGGTCAGCCAGACATTGCCGCCAATGACCGACCGGCTGCCCACGATGATCCGCCCCAATATCGTCGCGCCGGCATATATCACCACATCATCCTCGATGATCGGATGGCGCGGCAGCGCCTTTTCCAGCGCGCCCTTCTCGTCCGCCGGAAAGCTGCGCGCGCCCAGCGTCACACCCTGGTAGAGGCGCACCCGGTCGCCCACGATCGCGGTTTCGCCAACGACCACGCCGGTGCCATGGTCGATGAAGAAGGACTGGCCGATCCTGGCGCCGGGATGGATGTCGATCCCGGTCTTGCCATGGGCGATCTCCGAAATGATCCGCGCCACCAGCGGCGCGCCCAATTCATAGAGCCGATGCGCCAGCCGGTGATGGATGATGGCCAGCATGGAGGGGTAGCAGATCAGTACCTCGTCCACGCTGCGCGCCGCCGGATCGCCCAGAAAGGCGGCGTCGACATCGGTATCGAGCAACTGGCGCAGCGCCGGCAGGCTGTCGGCAAAGCCGGCGATGATGCGCGCCGCTTCCCGGTCCACCGCCTGCGCAGGCTGGCCTTTCAGCGCATAGATTTGTTCCAGCCGGATCTGGCCATAGAGGCGGCTGAGCACGGTTTGCAGCGTTCCGGCGACATAGGCGTCCTCATTATGCAAACGCACGAAGCTCGGCCCAAGGCGCAGCGGAAAGAGCGCGCCGCACAAGGCCTGCATGATCTTCGCCAGATTGTCGCGCGAGGGGAAGCCTTCCGCGCCATATTCGGCATGATGCTTCTGCGACTGCCGCCAACGGCTACGCGCCGCGCTCAGCTCCGCGACGAGCCGGTCGATATCCCAATAGTCCTCGCCCGCTTCTTCTCTACCCTGTCCGTCCGTCATCTTGTCCGCCTTCATGCGCTTATGCGCGGGACATAGCGTGGTGGCAGGGAGGGCGATAAACGAGTTTTGCTTGGGGGAGGCCAGATTCTCTTTTAGCTGCGCCCGCTCATTTCGGCAGGTGCAGGCAGATTTCGGCGCGCAATCCGCCCTCGGGCCGGTTGGCGAGCAGGAACTGCCCTCCTTCTGCCAGCACCGCCTTCTGCACGATGGCAAGGCCCAGCCCCAGCCCGCGCGTGTTACGCTGGCGTGCGTCGTCCAGACGCGAGAAGGGCCGCAGCACTTCTTCCAGCCGTTCGCGCGGGATGCCGGGGCCGTCATCATCGATGCGGATCAGCACCTCGCTCCCCTTCCGCGCCAGCGAGACACGGGCACGGTCGCCATAATGGAGCGCATTTTCAATCAGGTTGCGCACCGCGCGGCGGAGCGACAGCCCGCGCACTTCCATTTCCAGATGGTCCGGCCCGTCATATTCCACGTCCTGACCATGATCCTGAAACGCATCGACGATGGTGGCGATGCTGACGGCGATGTCGGTGCGCACGGACGGTTCGGGGTCTTTCTCCCCACCCAGAAAGGCGAGCAGCGATTCCAGCATCGCCCCCATTTCCTCCAGGTCGCCGCCCATCGCCTCCTGCACTTCGGGGTCTTTCACCATTTCCAGCCGCAATTGCAGCCGGGCAAGCGGCGTGCGCAGATCATGGCCGACCGCCGCCAGCGTCTCGGTTCGCTCGTCGATCAGGCGGTGGATGCGCGCCTGCATCGCGTTGAAGGCGGTGATGAGGTTGCGCACATCGTTCGTGCCCGCTTCCGGCACGATCACTTCGGACCCGCGGCCGATCTTGTGCGTCGCATGGGTCAGGTCACGCAGCGGCGCCAGCGTGCGGCGGATCAGCAGCAACCCGGCGAGCAGCAGCGCCAGCACCGGGATCAGCGCCAGCCCCATGCGGCCAATGGTGAAGGCCCATTTGCCGCCACTATGGTGCATGCCGAAATAGAGCCAGCTGCTGTCATGCAACTGCAAGCCGCCGTTGATTTCCGAATGGCGGCCCGGCGTCAGGCGCAGCCACAGGCCGGATTTCTCCAGGCTGGGTTCCCAATCGATGATCTGGCGCCGCATCCGCTCCAGTTCGGGTGACAAAGGCGGCGGCGGCGGCGCGGCGGGCGACCAGTGGACGTCGTAGCGATCGGTGGTCAGTTGCAGGCCCAGCGCCGGCCGCTCGCCACGCGGCTGCTCCAGCAACAGCTTGCGCGCGATGACCAGATGCTCGGCCAGGCGCCGTGCCTCGTCATCCTGCAAGGACAAGTGGCTGGCCCGTTCATAGACCAGCGTGCCAACGGCAAATTCCAGCGTGACGGTCAGCAGCAGGATCGCGAAGAGCCGGCCGAGCAGCCCCAGCGATCCCCTGACATGCCGTCTCAAGCGCGGCTGACCTCTGCGTTGAACATATAGCCGACGCCGCGCACGGTGGTGATCGGCGCACCCTTGTCTTCGGTGGACAGCTTGCGGCGCAGACGGCTGACCAGCACGTCGATGCTGCGGTCGCTGCTATCGCCCATGCGGGTACGCGACAGTTCGATCAGCCGTTCGCGCGCAATGACGCGCTGCGGGTGGCTGAGGAAGGAGCCGAGCAGGTCGAACTCCGCGCCGGTCAGTTCGACGATCGCACCAGTGGGCGAGCGCAGTTCACGGCGGGGGAAATTGACGCTCCAGCCGTCGAAATGGGCTTCGCTCTCGCGATGCTCGTCCGGGCCGCGTTCCACGCCCACGCGACGCAGGATGGCGCGGATGCGGGCGATCAGCTCGCGCGTCCCGAACGGCTTGGGCAGATAATCGTCCGCGCCCAGTTCCAGCCCGACGATCCGGTCCGTCTCGCTGCCCTTGGCGCTGATGAAGATGATGGGCACGTCGCTCTTGCGCCGGATCTGGCGGCAGAGGTCAATGCCGTTGGTGCCGGGCAGCATGACGTCCAGCACCACCAGATCGACCGGGCCGGCATCGAAGGCCACCCACATTTCCGGGCCGGAGGATGCGGGCCGCACCTGATAGCCATGTTCCTGAAGCGCGCGGGCGGTCAGCGTGCGCAGCGGCGGATCGTCTTCGACGAGGATGATCGACGGGGCGGTCATGAAAGCATCAGCGCACAAAATGTCATGATCGGGAGATAGGCCCCACCCTATCGGGGGTCAACCGCGCGACGCCGCCCGGCGGGGCAATCGCGACTGGAGCAACAATTTGTCACGACAGCGAAAGGGGCCGGCCCGACATGATGTCGAACCGGCCCTTTTCAATCAATCCAAGGGCGTCGGATCAGAAGGCCGCCGTCAGCGAGAAGACGATCTGGCTGCGCGCGATCGACTTGCCGGCATTGTCGGCGTCCACGACCTCGAAATTGGGACGGATGTAGTTTTCCTCGACGCGGGCGATGTCGGTGTCGACATAGGCAACGCCCAGCGTCAGCGGCGTACCAGGAATGGCGAGATCGGCACCGACCAGCCAGTCCATATATTTGCCGGTCGGCGCGACCGAAGTGCCGTTCGGGCCCAGGCCGCTATTGCCCTTCGAATAGCCCAGATGCGCCTTCAGCGACACGGGGGTGTTCGGTACGGCGCCGCTCACGTCAACCCAGCTGTAGAAATTGTCGTTCTTCTTGCCGGGATTGTCGGGGATGCCCGAAGCGTAGCTGACCGAATTATTGTACCACTTGCCCAGCGCCTGCTGCTTGGGCGCATAGGCGACACCAACCAGGGCCTTGACCGGGCCGAGCTGGCTGGACAGCTTGACATAGGGTTCGGCGAAATCGGTTTCATCCGCACCCGACGGATACATGTACCAGGTCAGGCCGACGTCCAGCGTGGTGGTTTCGTTCAGCGGGATGGCATAGCCAGCGAACAGGTCCAGTTCGATGCCGGCGCCGCCGAAGGTGCCCCAGCCGGCCAGGTTCGATGCCCAGGTGCCGACATAGGCGCCGCTTTCATGCGTTGCGGTGATACCGCCCTGCACGGCCATGGCCTTGTCCGACTGCGACACGCCACGGAAGCGATAGTCGGACACGAGGCCGACGCTGCCGGAAACGGTGACGGGGCTGGCGGGTTCTTCCTGTGCAAAAGCCGGGGCGCTGGAAAGGAGCGCGAGGGCGGCACAGGCGATTTGGTACTTCATGAACATTCCCCTTTACGTTGGAATGTTCCGTCCTGCATCCGCCGCCCAGGGATCTGTTTTTGATCGCCCCCGATGCCAGCAGATGCCCTTGAACTATGCTCTACCGCCCGTCCCGCAAACCGCTTTTACCGCAGTTGCGAAAGGATCGGCCCCGCTGTGATATGCAAGGCACGGTTCTTTGCTATTCGGATAATATAATATTGCTATTACATTTCTTGCAGCAATGAAGACAAAAGAAACCGCCGCGCCCGGGAGCAGGCACGGCGGCTCAAAATGTCGCCTGTTTTCTTGAGGGGGGTCAGGCGACCAGTTGGCGCATCCGTCCGGTTGCGCCAAAATATTCCACCGGCGCGCCAGCACCACGGCGGCGATCGACCCACTCGCGCAGCATTTCCGCGCAGGTATGGTCGATATGGCCCAGCCGCTCGACATTCAGGATGACGAGGCCGGCGGCCGGCAGCGATTCCAGCTTGGCCGACAGCTTGGGCAGGCTGAGGAAGGTCGCCGTGCCGCGCAGCGCCACTTCATGCGCTTCCCCGCGGCTCGCATCCTCGACCTTCAGGCGCAGGCGGGTCGCATGCGGCAACAGTTCCAGCATCGACAGGCCGATGCCCACCAGCACACCGGTCAGCAGGTCGGTCGCCACGACGCAGATCAGCGTGGCCGCCCACACGATCGCCGGCAGCGGACCATAGAGGTGGAACAGATGCTTGACATGGGCGACGCTCACCAGGCGGACGCCGGTGATGACCAATATGCCGGCCAGCGCCGCCATCGGGATTTCACGCAGCAACCAAGGCAGCAGGGCAACAAAGCCCAGGATCCAGATGCCATGCAGGATCGCCGACAGGCGGGTCTTGGCCCCGGCCTGGACGTTGGCGGAGGAGCGGACGATGACGCCGGTCATCGGCAGTGCGCCGGCAAAGCCGCAGAGCAGATTGCCCACGCCCTGCGCACTCAGTTCCTTGTTATAGTTGGTGCGCACGCCGTCATGCATGCGATCGACGGCAGCGGCCGACAGCAGCGTTTCGGCGCTGGCGATGAAGGCGATGGCGATCGCGGTGGTGATGACGGTCGGGTTCAGCAACTGCGCCAGCAGGCCCTGTTCGGGCAGGCTGACCGCCGCGACGATCGATTCGGGCACGACGACGCGGGCAACATTGAGGCCAAGGGCGAAGGCCACAATCGTCGCCAGCACCACGCCGACCAGCGCGCCCGGCACCAGCTTCATCGAAGCAGGGCGGAACTTCTCCCAGCCGAGCATGCCGAAGATGGTGACGAGGCCGACCGCGAAGGCGGTGGCCGCGTCGCCGTTCGACAGGCCCAGAATCTGACCCGGCATGGCGATCAGATTATGCAGGCCGCTCGACAAGGGCTTATCGTCGAACAGCACATGGAACTGGCCGACCACGATCAGCACGCCGATCCCGGCGAGCATGCCATGGACAACCGCCGGCGAAATGGCGCGGAACCAGCCGCCCACCTTCAGCAGACCGGCAACAACCTGAATTGCGCCCGCCAGGATCAGGATCGGGCCGAGGGCCGAAAGCCCCTGTTCGCGCACGATTTCAAAGACGATGACGGCCAGGCCAGCGGCCGGGCCGCTGACCTGCAACGGCGAACCCGCCAGCAGGCCGACGACGATACCGCCGATGATACCGGTGATAAGGCCCTTTTCCGGCGGCACGCCGGACGCAATGGCGATGCCCATGCAAAGCGGCATGGCCACCAGGAAGACGACGATCGACGCCGTAAAGTCGCGGCCGAAATTGCCGCCGGAAAGAGCCTTCAGCATGATTTACTCCGCCGCTTGGGCATAAAGAGCCTCGCCGGCGAGGCGACGACCCTGGGGAAGAGCGACTGGCATCGGCGCACCTTCGCGCAGCGGCGCGAAGCGACCGGTGGTGCCGTCCAGGCCAAGAACCTGACCCGCGTGAATATCGACATACCAGCCGTGCAGCGCGATTTCGCCACGAGCGATGCCCGACGCGATCGACGGATGGGTGCGCAGATGGGCCAACTGCACCACGACATTTTCCAGCGCCATATTGCGCAGCTTTTCGGCGTCGCTCAGGTCGGCGGGGTAATTTTCGCTGCACACCTTCTGCGCGGCATGGCTGTGCCGCAGCCAGGCGGCGACATTCGGCATAGTTGTCAGGTCGGCATTGGTCGCCAGTGCCTTCATCGCGCCGCAATCGCTGTGACCGCACACGATGATATCGCGCACGCCCAGCACCATGACGGCATATTCGACCGTCGCGGTCACGCCGCCCAACTGGCTGGCATGCGGCGGCACGATGTTGCCGGCGTTGCGGCAGACGAACAGGTCGCCGGGTGCAGCCTGCATGATCTGTTCGGGGACGATGCGCGAATCCGCGCAGGAAATCATCAGCGCCTTGGGGCTTTGGCCATGGTTGGCCAGCTGGTTGTACAGCGTGCTTTCGCTGGGGTAGACCTTGGTTTCAAAGTCAAAAACGCGACCGATAAGCTCGTTCATGGAGTCTATCCTCTTCTTTGAATGACTATCTCCGGCCAGGGGGCGGACCGGTGTAGTTTGAAGGATAGACAAGGGTTTTTGCTGCGGCGCAGCGGGATTGTTAAAAACTATGTCTGGCCTATGAAGAGGCCGGAATGGCGCAAAACCGCGAAAAATGGCGGTTTTGCGCAATCCTTTGCCGGTTAGCGCCGGTCGACCGCCGCGCTGAACATGTATCCGACGCCGCGGACTGTAACAATCGGGGCGGCACGCCCGCCCTCGCCCAGCTTGCGGCGCAGGCGGCTGACCAGCACGTCGATGCTGCGATCCGAAGAGGGCGTGTCGCGCACGCCCGCCAGTTCCATCAGGCGGGTCCGCGCGATCACCGTCTGGGGATGATCGAGGAAGACCGACAGCAAGGAAAATTCCGCCGCGGTCAGTTCTATCCCTTCCCCATCCGGGGCGGTCACCTCACGCCGGGCAAAATCGACCACCCAGCCTTCGAAGATCGCCTCGGTCTGGCGACGCAGGCCCAAGGCCCGCTCGCCCCGCCCCCGGCGCAGCACGGCGCGCAGCCGGGCCGCCAGTTCGCGCGCCGAATAGGGTTTGGCCATATAGTCGTCCGCGCCCAGCTCCAGCCCGACCACCCGGTCGACCTCCGAACTGTTCGCCGCGACCAGGATGATGGGCACGTCGCTGCGTTCGCGCACATCGCGACACAGATCCAGCCCGTCCGGCCCGCGCAGCGCCGCGTCCAGCACGACGGCACCAACCGGCGTGCTGGTCAGGGCCGTGTAGATATCATGGGCCGAAGCCGCCGGCAGCGCGCGAAAGCCGCTCTGCTCCAGATATTCGCGTATCTTGTGCCGCAGATCCTGATGCGTCTCTGCGATCAATATCAGCGGTGGGCTCATCCGCCTTTCACGGCGCCCTTGGTCAGCGCGTGTACGCCGTCCAGTTCGTTCACCAGCACGGCGCGATCCTGCTGCGCCACGGCGACCGCTTCGGCCGATCGAGCGGCGGCATAGCGTGCGACCTGCGCGTCGATCTGGCTGCGGGCGGCGGTACAGGTGCCGGCATAGCTGCCCGACAGCGGTGCGAAGCGATGGATCGCCTTGCCGAAGGCAGGAAGCGCCTGCCCCTGCGCAGCCACCGCCCGGTTCACGGTGACGTCAGCCTGCCAGCGGCATACCGGGATCGCGCCGCGATTGGCGAAGCGCGGCTCCACCTGGCGCAGGCTGATCGCCGGCTGGGCATGATAGCTGGCGGTGTATGCCTGTGCGCCATGGCTGATATCGGCGCTGTGGATGGTGCTGGGGGCAACGGCGAGCGCCGCCACGCTGGATGCCAGAATAAGGAACATGGGCTTCTCCTCTGCGACATGGTCGATCTGCGCCATCTTGGCCGGGCAGATGCGGATGAGAGAGGATTAAGGCTGGCAAATGTCTCCGTAATTTGCCGAACGTAACAAATCATTGCTGGGGCCAGCTTTCAGGCAATGATTCATTGCGCCGCCAGCAATATCGGCGCGGGTGCCGGGGCAACCGCACCGCGAACATGGCCGATCAGCGCGGACAGCCACAGCGCGTCGCCCGCAGCGCGATGCCGGGTCGCCCCCTGCCCGTCGGCGAAGGACACGGCGGCCGCGACTCGCGCTTCGTCCGCCTGCTCTTCATCGAACAGGGTGACGACATGATGGATATGGAAAGGCGACGGCATGCCGGCGGCGGCGGCCAGCGTATCGAGCCAATATTGGTCGATCAGGCTGTCGGCGACGATACGGCGCCCCTGCGTCGCCGCGATCAGCTCGGCCAGCACCACCGATGCCGGCTGTCCTTCCTGCTCGATCCGCTCGCGGCTCAGGCCATGCAGCGCTTCCGCCTCCGGGGTCCAGTCCCAGCCGGCCCAGTCGTCATGCGGACGGATCAGCCAGCTGCGGGCCATGCCGCCATCCGCTATCCCCACTTCGATCGGGAAGGACCGTCCATGGCGCGGCAGGCAGGACGCCTCGAAATCGATAGTCATGATGTGCAAGGCACAGCTCCAAATGGTCGTGCGGCCTGCCCCCTCCCAGCATGTGCCGCGCGTTGTTCTATGCGCCCCTTTCGGCCTGAACTATGTCATGGCGAAGTCAACGACCAGCCCCTTCAGCAAAAATCATATGGACTGAAGGCGCGATGCGGCGAAAGGCGGGACGTCGCCTCCATTGTCTGCTAGCGAACGGAAACCAAAGGGAAACAGAGCGCCATGACCGTCATCGCCGCCTATCTCTATCGCCACGGCCAGCGGGTCCGTCCGGTGGCGATCGACGAACGGATCGACTGCGCATCGGACAAGTCCGAATTCATCTGGATCGGCGTGGCCGAACCGACCGAGGAAGAGATGCAGATTCTGGCCAGAACCTATGGCCTGCATCCGCTGGCGGTGGAGGATGCGATCAAGGCCAACCAGTTGCCCAAGATCGATATCTATGGCGACCAGCTGTTCGTCGTCGCGCGCACCGCCCATGTCGAAGGCGACGCCATCTGCTATGGCGAAACCGCGCTGTTCGTCGGCCCCAGCCATATTATCAGCGTTCGGCACGGATCGGCCCGCGCCCATCTGGCGCTGCGCGAGGAACTGGAGGCCGTGCCCTCCCGCCTCGCGCAGGGCGTCGACTATGTGCTGCACGCCATCCTCGACTTCATCGTCGACGGCTATCTGCCGATCATCGAAGGGATCGAGGAAGAGGTGCTGGAGATGGAGCAGCAGATGATCGATCATTTCCTGCGCCGCGAAGACATTACTCGCATCTTCAGCCTGCGCCGCCAGCTGATCCGGTTCCAGCGCATATTGGTGCCGATGCAGGAGGTCGCGACCAAGTTCGTGAAGATGGACTTGCCCAGTATCGACCCGGAAGCCCGCCCCTATTTCAGCGATGTGCGCGACCATGTCCGCCGGGTGCAGACGATGGTGGACGACCTGCGCGAGATTCTGAACAGCGTATTCGAATCCAGCAATCTGCTGGAACAACAGCGCACCGGCGACATCACCCGCCAACTGGCCGCCTGGGCCGCGATCCTGGCGGTGCCGACCGCGATTGCCGGCATTTACGGCATGAATTTCGAGCATATGCCCGAACTCAGGAGCCTTTACGGCTATCCGGTGGTGCTGGGCGTGATCGCGATCATCTGCACCCTGCTCTACAGCCGGTTCAAGAAGCTGAAATGGCTGTAGCCGCGGGCGGGGCCACAGACTCGCGGATCACCAGTTCGTGCGGCAGATAGTCGTTTACCCGCTCGCCATCGCCCGCCCCACCCCGCGCCAGAGCGATCGCCAGCGTGGCCGCCTGCGCCGAAATCTGCTTACCCGGATGCTTGACCGTGGTCAGCGAGGGCCAGATCTTCACCGCGATCGGCGTATCGTCGAAACCCACCACCGACAGGTCGCGCGGCACGTCCAGACCGCGCCGATGCGCCAGTGACACGATCGCGGCGGCCATGTCGTCATTGCTGGCGAAGATGGCGGTCGGCCGGTCGGACAGGTCCAGCAGCGCCTCTCCGGCCGCCAGCCCCGACTCGAAACTCATGTCGCCCGCCACGATCAGGTCCGGCCGGATCGGCAGGCCCGCCTCGCGCAACGCCGCCTGATAGCCTTCGCAGCGCGTTCGGTGGATGAGATGCCCGACGCCCCCCCGAATGAAGCCGATATTCCGGTGTCCCAATCCGATCAGATAGGCGGTCATATCGCGTGCCGCGCCGAAATCGTCGATCCGCACGCAATGATCGCCGGGCAGCGCGTCGCCGGGTGACATCGCCACCACCGGCACCGTAAAATCGCGGGTCAGGCCGTGGCGATTGGCCACCTCGCAATAGGGCGGGACGATCAGGATCGCATGCGCGCCATTTTCCACCAGCCCCTGCATCTGCTGCGCGATTTCCTTCGGGTCGCCGCTTTCCAACGGGCGCAGCAACAGTTGCGCGCCGAGTCGGCTGGTCGCATCCAGCGCGCCGACCAGGATCGAGCTGAGAAACGCATTTTCGATATTGCGATAAAGCAGGCCGATCCGGGTCGCGCTGGCGCTGGCCAGTGAGCGCGCCGCCATGTTCGGCACATAATTAAGTTCGCGCACCGCCGCCATCACCGTATCGCGCGTGCTCTGCCGGACTTTCGGACTGTTGTTCAACACGTTGGATACGGTCATGGCCGATACGCCGGCATGATCCGCAACGGTCTGAATGGTGATGGCCTGACTGGCGCGGCGCCCCGAACGGGCCATGATGGACGACTCCCTGACAGGCGCACCCCGCGCCTTCGTCGCCTGTTTAACGCTATATTTCGGGCGGTTGCAAATGGATGCCGCAGCCCGTGTTGCAGAAAATCCGCAACTTTTGGGAAAAATGTAGCGCTAAAATATTGCTGTTGACATCCACAGCGGCGGAGCAGATTTAGCGCTACAACCAAGTGGTCAACCGCTGGTGGGTTTCATTTTGCACGACCGCGCGTCGATACAGGCGCCGGACAAGGGGAGGATATATGCGCTTTTCCAAGATCATGACGTTGCGCCGCGCCGCGGTGTCCGCACTCAGCCTGGGCATCGCCCTGGCCCCTGCCGCCGCGATGGCGCAGGACGCCGCGCCACAGGCGCCGCAGGACGGCACCGACATCGTCGTCACCGCGCAGAAGCGCGCCGAGCGCCTTCAGGACGTGCCGCTGGCCGTGACAGCCGTGGGCGCCGACACCCTTGCCAACCGCCAGATCAATGACAGCAGCTCGCTGGTGCAGGCCGTGCCGTCGCTGACCTTCCAGCAGGGCGCCACCCCCACCAACAGCAGCTTCCGCATCCGCGGTATCGGCACCGCGCTGTTCGGCCAGGGCGTCGAATCCTCCGTCTCCACGGTGGTCGATGGCGTCGTCGCCGTGCGCCAGACCCAGGGCTTCACCGACCTTGCCGACATCGAGCGGGTCGAAGTGCTGCGCGGCCCGCAAGGCACGCTGTTCGGCAAGAACGCCACCGCCGGCGTCGTCAACGTCACCACCGCCCGCCCCTCACGCGATTTTGAGGGCAAGGCCGAAGCGACCATCGCCGAACATGGCGAATATCGCGCCCGTGGCACCGTGTCCGGCCCGATCAGCGACACGCTGCGCGCCCGTGTCACCGGCTTCTACAATGATGTGCGCGGCGTCGCCCGCAACATCGCGACCGGCGGCTGGGACAATGGCTCGAAGAGCTGGGGCGTGCGCGGCAAGCTGGAATGGGATGCGACCGAAAATCTGAACCTGCTGTTCGCGGCCGAATATCGCAAGACGGATGCCGATTGCTGCGCCTCCACCTGGATCGCGATCACCAACCCGAACCTGCAAACTTTGGTCGGCCCGATCGACGCCACCCGCAACAACCGCACGCTCAATGACGAGACGGTAACCCGGTCCAACAGCAAGCAGCAGACCTATTCGCTTCAGGCCGACTGGGATCTGGGCGGCGCGACGATCACGTCGATCAGCGCCTATCAGAAATATTATCTGGATGTGAACCAGCCGATCGAGCGCATCAACAGCGACGTGCCGCTGTTCGTCGGCAGCAACGCCACCTATGCCTATTTCAGCCAGAACCATGGCATCGTGGACCTTTCGGCCTTCAGCCAGGAACTGCGCGTCGCCAATAACGGCAATAGCGACCTCAACTATGTCGCCGGCGTCTTCTACATGCATTCCGACATCGAACGGCCGTTCGATCGCCGCCGCGCCCGCTGCACCGCCGGCACCTTCGGCGAACCCTGCGCCACCAGCAACATCATCTGGCAGTCGGCCAAGAGCGACATCCGCCTGAAGCAGGACAGCATCGCCGCCTTCGGTCAGGTCGATTATCGCATCACCGGCGGCCTGAAGGCGATCGGCGGCCTGCGCGTGCAATATGAAAAGGGCACCAACAGCGGCACCCGCACCGCCCCGATCGTGGCGGGCGATGTGATCTTCCCCGGCAATGCCTCGACCAGCGGCTCCATCACCGCCAGCGACACCGCCGTCACCGGCAAGGCAGGCCTGCAATATGAATTCAGCCGCAATGCGCAGGTCTATGGCAGCTACACCCGTGGCTATAAGGGTCTGGGCTACGAGATGGAAATCTCCGCCGACCTTGCCAACCAGCGCGTGCTGGAGCCGGAACATGTCAACGCCTATGAAGTCGGCTTCAAGGGTCGCACCGCCGATGGCGTGCTGAGCATCAGCACGGCGCTGTTCCTGGCCGACTATAGCAATCTTCAGGTGCAGGCGAACCGCTCCGACATCGCATCGGGCGTGGTCCAGTTCGTGTCGACCAACGCCGGCAAGTCGCGCACCAAGGGCTTTGAAGTCGAGGCCACCGTGCGCCCCGACGATCATTTCAGCCTGACCGGTGCGGTCACCTATTCGGATGCGAAGATCGATATCGATGGCCTGAACTGCCCGCAGCAGATCGCCGCCACCGCGCCGATCATGTCGGGTACGCCGATCAATGTCTGCTATCGCACGGCCGCCGGCGTCACCCCGACGCAGAATCTGCGCGGCGCCACCCTGCCGGTCAGCCCGAAGTGGAAGATCAGCATCGCGCCTCGTTATGAGACGGACATTGCGGGCACCGACTTTGCCGGTTTCGCGCAGGTGGGCGTCAATTTCCAGAGCGCGATGAACTTCTCGGTCGAGCAGGACCCGCTGCTGGAACAGCCGGCCTATGCGCTGGTCGATGCCAGCATCGGCGTGAAGCAGATTGACGGCCGCTACAGCCTGACCCTGTTCGTCAAGAATCTGTTCGACGAAAATTACCTGACCAGCATCGGCCACACCTCCTTCCTGGGCGGCAATTATGATCTGGTCGGCACCTTCAACAAGGATGCGGACCGCTACTTCGGCGCCACGCTGGGCGTGAAGTTCTGATCGGTCGGGCGCGGCGGTCGCTGCCGCCGCGCCTCCTTTTCTCTCGGTACGGAGCAGGACAGATGGGCAAGCGCATCCTGATGGCGGCAACGATGCTGACGGCGGCGATCGGCCTGTCCGGGGCGCAGGCCGCACCCAAGCCTGCGGCACCTACCAAGCCTAATATCGTCCTTATCGTCCTCGACGATGTCGGTTTTTCGGACCTTGGCGCGTTTGGCTCGGAAATCCGCACCCCCAATATCGACGCGCTGGCGGCGGGCGGGCTGCGCTACAACCGGTTCGACAGCAAGGCGATCTGCACCGCCACCCGCGCGGCGCTGCTGACCGGGCGCAATCACCAGACAGTGCGCATGGCAGACCTGCCGACCAACAAGCGGACCACCGACATGAGCCGCGACCGCGGCGAATTGCCCACCAATGCCCAGATGCTGCCGCAGGCGCTGAAAGCCGCGGGATATCGCACCTATGGCGTGGGCAAATGGCATCTCGGCCCGGAATATGAGGATGGCACGGCGGGCAATAATGCCAGCTGGCCGCTCCAGCGCGGTTTCGACCGTTTCTATGGCTTCTATCTCGGCTGGACCGATCAATATCATCCGGACCTGATCGACGGGAACAGCACTTTGCCCAAGCCCGACAAGCCGGGCTATCATTTCTCCACCGATATGGCAGACCATGCCATCGCCGATATCGATGATGCGGCGGGCAAGCCCTTCTTCCTCTATTTCGCCATGGGCGCTGGCCATGCGCCGTTGCAGGCCCCCCGCGCCTATATCGACCACTATCGTGGCACCTATGAAAAGGGCTGGGACGCGCTGCGCGCCGAACGCTTCGAACGGATGCAAAAGTCCGGCATCATCCCTGCCAACGCCGTCAACACGATCCGCGCCGCCGGCGATCGCGCCTGGGATCAACTCAGCGACGACGAACGGGCCGTCTTCGCCCGTTACATGGCGACCTATGCAGGTTTCCTGGAACATGCCGACGCGCAGATCGGCCGGGTCGTTCAGCGACTCAAGGACAGCGGCCAATATGACAACAGCATCATCCTGCTGATCTCCGACAATGGCGCTGCGTCCGAAGCGGGTCAGGAGGGCAGCTTCGAGAAGATGTACCGCCCCAACAAGCTGAGCTTCGCCGAGCAGCGGGCGCGCATCGACGATATCGGCACGGATAAACTGCAACCCGAATATCCCCGCCCCTGGGCCTGGGCCGGCGGCACGCCGTTCCGCCGTTACAAGGTGTGGCCTTATGCCGGGGGCGTCCGCACGCCGATGATCCTCTCCTGGCCGGCCGTCATCCGGGACAAGGGCGCCGTGCGCACACAGATGGTCGATCCGATCGACCTGGCCCCTACTTTGCTCGACGCCGCTGGCACCGGCTTCGCCCGCAGCCTCGATGGCGTAGCGCAGGTGCCCGTGGCCGGCCGCTCCATCCGCGCCACCTTCAACAATCCGCAGGCAGCCACCCGGCCGGTCCAATATTTCGAACTACGCGGCCAACGCGCGATCACGGCGGGCCACTGGCGCGCGGTCGCGATGCACAAATATGGCACCGACTTCGCGAAGGACCGGTGGGAATTGTTCGACCTGTCGAAGGATTTTTCCGAAAGCACCGACCTTGCCGCCAGCCATCCCGCCAAGCTGGCGGAGATGAAGGCGCTCTGGTGGCGAGAGGCCCGCAAATACAGCACCCCGCCGCTCGCCGAGCCACCCGAAATCTTCGCCAGGCGCGCCCGCTATGACGACGCCTTCACCGATCCGAAATGAGTAACGCCATCTCCACTCTGTCTTCTCCCCTTTCACCCAGTGCCAGTCCTCTGTTCCTCTCCCCGGAGGACATGGCCTGGGTGGAAAATACCCGCGATGCGATGAGCGTCGAGGCGCAGATCGCGCAGCTCTTCGTCCTGTCCGCGCGCCATGACAGCATCGCGGAAACCGATGGTCTGATTGGCCACGCGCCGGGGGGCATCCATCGTTTCCCGACCCATGATCTCGACGCCGCCTGGACCGCGACGCGCCATGCGGTCGAGCGGTCCGAAGTGCCCCTGATCCTGTCCGGCGATATCGAGGGCGGCACGGTCAGCGCGCCCTTCACCACCGCCATCCCCAACCAGATGGGCATCGCCGCCTGCGACGATCTGGACCTGAGCGCCGACCTGGCCCGCATCGTCGGGCAGGAAAGCCGGGCGCTGGGCTATAACTGGTCCTTCACCCCCGTGGTCGACATCAACCGCGCCTTCCGCAACGCGGTGGTCGGCACCCGCTCCTATGGCTCCGACCCCGACCGCATCCTGGCGCAGGCCCGCGCCTATGTGCGCGCACTACAGGCACAGGGCGTGGCGGCCTGCGCGAAGCACTGGCCGGGCGATGGCCTTGACGATCGCGACCAGCATCTCGTCACCAGCGTCAACGACATGGACATGGACGAATGGCGCGCGACCTTCGGCCGCATCTTCGGCACGCTGATCGATGACGGCGTGATGACGATCATGTCCGCGCATATCGCCCTGCCTGCCTATATCCGCGAAAAACTGTCGCAGGCTGGGGCGCAGGCGTTTGAACCGGCGTCGGTATCCCGCCTGCTCAACGAAGATTTGCTGCGCGGCGAGCTGGGCTTTGACGGCCTGATCGTGTCCGACGCCACCGTCATGGGCGGCCTCACCAGCTGGATGGCCCGTGCCGAAGCCGTCCCCGCCGTGATCGAAGGCGGCTGCGATGTCTTCCTGTTCAGCCGCGATCCGGTCGCCGACATGGGCTTCATGCTACAGGGCCTGCGTGACGGGCGTCTTTCGGAGCAGCGCCTGCACGATGCCGTCACCCGTTTCCTGATGCTGAAGGCCAGGCTGGGTCTGCACCGCATGACCCCGGACGACCGCATCGCCCCGGTCGATCAGACCCGCGCCCTGCTGCGCCAGCCCGCCCATCTCGATCAGGCCGCCCGCGCCGCCGCCAGCAGCGTCACCCTGGTCAAGGATCGAGAGGCGCTGATCCCGATCGCACCGGACCGGCACAAGCGTGTCGTCCTTATTGGCGACGAAGGCGCCAGCTTCTTTTCCGGCGCGCCCGAGCGCGATTTCACGCCGCTGATCGTCGGCCTCGAAAGCCGGGGCTTTGTCGTCCGCCATTTCGATCCCGAAGCGATGCCGACGCCCGATGACACCGACCTCATCCTCTATCTGATCGGGCAGGAAGCCACGCCTTCGCTCAGCCACATCTTCCTCGACTTCGCCAAGCTGCACGCCAGCCCGCGCAACGGGATGATCCAGTTCAACCGCGAAATCCCGACCCTGCTCATCTCCTTCGGCCAGCCTTATTATCTGTATGACGCGCCGAATTTCGCGACCTATATCAACGCCTATGCCTCGCTGCCCGATGTTCAGGCGGCACTGGTGGAACGACTGGTGGGTGACGCGCCCTTCACCGGAAACAGCCCGGTCGACGCCTTTTGCGGGAGGGAACAATTATCATGGTGATGCGCAGGTTGGTGGCGGCGTCGCTGCTGGTGGTGGCGCTGGGCGGCGCAGGTGCGCCGTCGTCGTCGGGATGGCGCGACCTCAACCATAATGGCCGGCTCGACCCTTATGAGGATGTTCGCGCACCCATCGACGCCCGCGTCGAGGATCTGCTCAAACAGATGACGCTGGCGGAAAAGGCCGGCATGCTGTTGCACGGCACCCTGCCCACGCCCGGCTCCGCCATCGGTTTCGCCGGCAAGACCTATGATGCCGATGCGACCGCCAGGCTGCTGAACGATCGCCACATCACCAGCTTCATCACCCGCCTGGTCGTATCCCCATCAGAACTGGCCGCGCAGAACAACGCCGTGCAGAAACTGGCGGAGGCCAGCCGCCTTGGCATCCCCGCCACGATCAGCACCGACCCGCGCCACCATTTTCAGGCGACTTTGGGCGCCAGCACCACCGGCGGCGGCTTCTCGCTCTGGCCCGACACGCTGGGCTTCGCCGCGCTGGGTGACGCGGAAACCGTGCGCCGCTTCGGCGACATCGCGCGGCAGGAATATCGTGCCGTCGGCATCCATATGGCGCTCTCGCCACAGGCGGACCTTGCCACCGAACCGCGCTGGCCGCGCTTCGCCGCCACCTTCGGGTCCGATCCGGCCGAAGTGTCGCGCCTTGCCGGCGCCTATGTCGATGGCTTCCAGCATGGCCGTACCGGCGTCCGTCCCGATGGCGTCGCCACCGTGGTCAAGCATTGGGTCGGCTATGGCGCGGAGCCGGAGGGTTTTGACGGCCATAATCATTATGGCCGCAACGCACCTTTAACTGACGCGTCCTTCGCCCAGCATATCCGCGCCTTTGACGACAGCCTCGCCGCCCATAGCGCGGGCGTCATGCCCACCTATGTCATAGTCCATGGCCCGAAGATCGCGCGCCAGCCGATCGAACCGGTCGCCGCCGGCTTCAACAAGCAGTTGCTGACCGGCCTGCTGCGCGGGGAAAAAGGCTATCGCGGCCTGATCGTCTCCGATTGGTCGATCACCAATGATTGCCCGCAGGCCTGCATGGCCCCCGACGCGCAGAACCCGCAGACACCCGCGTCGATCGGCACGCCATGGGGCATGGAAACCGCCGACAAGACCACCCGCTTCGCCAAAGGCCTGAACGCCGGCATCGACCAGTTCGGCGGCGCGAACGATCCCGCCCCCATATTGGACGCGGTCGCCAAGGGCCTCGTCAGCGAAAAGCGGATCGACGACTCGGTCCGCCGCGTGCTGCGCCTGAAGTTCGAACAGGGGCTGTTCGACAATCCCTATGTCGATGAAGCCGCCGCCGCCCGCATCGTCGGCAATCGCCAAGCACAGGCCGAAGCCGAAGCCATCCAGCGCGCCAGCCAGGTGCTGCTGCGCAATGACGGCGCCACCCTGCCGGTCGCGCCGGGCAAGCGCATCTGGCTGCACAATGTCGATGCCACCGCCGCCCGCGCCGCCGGCTTAATTGTGGTCGAAGACCCGGCCCAGGCCGACATCGCGCTGGTCCGCACCGCGACCCCGTTCGAAACGCTGCACCCGCATCATTTCTTCGGCGCGCGCCAGCATGAAGGCCGGCTGGACTTCCGCGCTGATGACAAGGATGTACAGGCGCTGCGCCGCGCCTCCGCCCATGTCCCCACCATCGTCGCGGTGGAGATGGACCGTCCCGCGATTCTGACCGCGATCGAACCAATGGCCAAGGCCATGCTCGTCACCTTCGGCGCCAGCGATGCCGCCGTGCTGGATGTCGTCACCGGCCGCGCCGTGGCAAAGGGGCATATGCCCTTCTCGCTCCCCCGCTCCATGGCCGATGTCGAAGCGCAAAGCCCCGACCTGCCCGATGACGGCCCCGCCCCCGCCTATCCGCGCGGCGCCGGGATCGTCCTGAAGGCTGCCCAGTGACGGACGGCATGATCCACCTGCCCGGCGGCGCTTTCCTGATGGGATCGGACCGATTCTATCCGGAAGAAGCGCCAGTGCGCCGAGTACAGGTGGATGGCTTCTGGGTCGACGAGGTGCCTGTCACCAACCGCGACTTCGCCCGCTTCGTGGAGGCGACCGGCCATGTCACGCTGGCGGAGATCGCGCCCGACCCCAAGGATTATCCCGGCATGGACCCGGCCATGGCATTGGCGGGATCTTTGCTGTTCCAACGTACCGGTGGCCCGGTATCGCTAGAAGACTATAGCCAGTGGTGGCAGTTCAGCTTCGGCACCGACTGGCGCCATCCCCATGGCCCGGACAGCCGGATCGAGGGGCTGGAGGATCATCCGGTCGTCCATGTCGCCTATGCCGATGCGGAAGCCTATGCCAAATGGGCGGGCAAGGCGCTGCCGACCGAAGCGGAGTGGGAATATGCCGCGCGCGGTGGCCTAGACGGCGCGGACTATGCCTGGGGCGACGCACTGGCGCCCGATGGGAAGATGCTCGCCAATTACTGGCAGGGCGCCTTCCCCTATGGAAACACGCTGGAGGATGGCTATGAGCGGACCTCCCCGGTGCGCACTTACCCGGCCAATGGCCATGGCCTGTACGACATGATCGGCAATGTCTGGGAATGGACGACCGACTGGTTCGCCCAGCCCCGGATCGAGCGCAAGGCGAAGGGCAACTGCTGCGTCCCCGCCAATCCGCGCGGCGGCACGAAGCGGGAGAGTTTCGATCCCGCCACGCCCGACATCGCCATTCCGCGCAAGGTGTTGAAGGGCGGATCGCATCTGTGCGCCGCCAATTATTGCCAGCGCTATCGCCCCGCCGCCCGCCATCCGCAGGCGGTGGACAGCGCGACCAGCCATATCGGCTTTCGCTGCATCATCCGGGACAAGAAGGGAACCCGTCCATGACCAACGCCCGCCGCGCGCTGCGCGCCGCCGCAATCGCCGCCTGCACCCTGCTGGGTCCGGGCGCCTTTGCGAAGCCGGTGAACGCGCCGCAGCCCAAGCCGACCAACATGATCTTCGTGCTGGTGGACGATCTGCGCTATGACGCGATGGGCTTCCTGACGCCCGGCCTCCAGACGCCCAATATCGACCGGCTGGCCAAGGACGGCGTCTATTTCCCCAATGCCGTCGTCACCTCCTCGCTCTGCTCGCCCAGCCGCGCGACCATCCTGACCGGCCAGACCGCGCGCAACCATGGCGTCGTGGACAACAACAATAGTTCAGAGGAAGGGCTGACCTTCTTCCCCAAATATTTGCAACAGGCAGGCTATCAGACCGGCTTCTTCGGCAAATGGCATATGGGCTTCGACACCGATGCGCCGCGTGAGGGTTTCGATCGCTGGGTCAGCTTCAAGGGACAGGGCACCTATTTCCCGACCGAGCAGCTATCGCCGGAAAAGATCGCGGCGGGCGATCGCCAGATGCTCAACGTCGACGGCGCGCATGTGAAGCGCACCGGCTATATCACCGACGAACTGACCGACTATGCAATGAACTGGCTGGAAAAGGGCCGCGACCAGTCGAAGCCCTTCTTCCTCTATCTCAGCCACAAGGCGGTCCATAGCGACCCGCTGCCGCCCGACCGGTACAAGGCGCAATATAGCGACCTGAAAATCAACCTGCCCGCCAGCATGGCGGACACGCCGGAAAACAACGCGGGCAAACCGCTCTGGGTCCGTAACCAGCGCAACAGCTGGCACGGCGCCGACTTCCCCTATCACACCAACAATCCCATGACGGAGCAGGTGCGCGACTATTATCGCACCCTGTCCCCCGTGGATGAGAGCCTGGGTCGCATCCTGGCTTACCTCAAGAAGAACCATCTCGATAAAAATACGATGGTGGTCTTCTATTCCGACAACGGCTTCCTGATCGGGGAACATGGGCTGATCGACAAGCGCAACGCCTATGAACCCTCCGTCCGGGTGCCGATGATCGTCTGGGCGCCCGGCATGGTGCCCAAGGGCGTGACCAACCCCGCCGTCGTGCGCAATCTCGACCTCGCGCCGACCTTCCTCGATATCGCCCATGTGGCGAAGCCAGCCCAGATGGAGGGCAAGAGCTTCCTGCCCGTCGCCGAGGGCAAGATTGACGAGAAGACCTGGAATCCGGGCGATTTCGTCTATGAATATTATTGGGAATGGAGTTTCCCGCAGACGCCCACCACCTTCGCGATCGAGCGCGACCGGGTGAAATATATCCAATATCATGGCGTCTGGGATCTGGAGGAACTGTACGACCTCAAGACCGACCCGGACGAGATGCACAATCTGATCGAAGATCCCAAATGGCTGGATACGAAGATCACGCTGCGCAAGGCGCTGTTCGACCAGCTCGCCAACAAGGATGGCGCGCATGTCGTCCCCTATACGCGCAAGACCAGCTCCGGCCTTGTCCACCGCAACATCGACGGCCCGCATGCTGCCGATTTCCCGGCCGACTGGTATGTGCAGCCCAATCTGCCGACCAAGATGAACGACCTGTTCGCCGACAGCCCGGCCAAGGCAAAGGCGGACGCCGAAGGCAAGACCTACCATCCCTGACCGGATCGAAATATGCCTCCTTTACCTCGTCATTGCGAGCGAAGCGAAGCAATCCACCGGCGCAACATGGATTGCTTCGCTCCGCTCGCAATGACGGAAAACAGGCGGATATGTCGCCGCCATGTATTTGAAAGTTCGCGTCGATGACCGCATCCCCTTCGCCGGAAAACACCCGCCCCGCCGTGTCGTTGGGCTTCGTCGCCATCTATGTGCTGGCGCAGTTCGGCATCTGGGTCGCGCTGCTGACGCCGGTGGTGATGACGCTGGCGCTGCGCGTCGGCGACATTGCGAGCGAGGCGGAAAAGGGCCGCTGGCTGGGCATCATCCTGGCGATCGGCGGCTTCGTCGCGCTGGTGGCGACACCGATCTGCGGCGCGCTGTCGGATCGCACCCGCAGCCGCTTCGGCCGTCGCCGCCCCTGGCTGCTGGGCGGGCTGGTCGTCGCCGGCGCGGGTTTGCTGCTGCTTGGCCTTGCCCCCAATCTGCTGTTGCTGGGCGTGGGCTGGATCATCTGTCAGGCCGGCTTCAACGCGATGCAGGCCGGCTGCCTGCCGATCCTGCCCGACATCATTCCCGTCCGTTGGCAGGGCCGGGTTGCCGGCATGCTGGGCATGACATCCACCATGGGCACCTTCGCGGGCAGCTGGATCACCCAATATACGCAGGGTTCGTCGCTGCTGATGTTCTTGGCGCCCTTCACGATCACGATCGTCAGCATCGGCGCACTTTGCCTGATCCTGCCCGATCGCCCGGCCGACGGCAGCGATGAGCGCCGCCTCGGCCCCATCGCCATGCTGCGCGCGATCGGCGCCCCGTTCCGCGACTGGGATTTCAGCTGGGCCTTTGGCAGCCGCTTCCTCATCATGATGGCCTGGTCGTTCCTGCTGACCTACCAGCTTTTCTTCCTGACCGATCAGCTCTCGCTGGCAAAGGCGGACGCGACGCAGGTGATGGTGAAGTCGATGGCGATCATCGCCACCGCGACCATCGCCATCTCGCTGGTCGGCGGCTTCATCACCGACTGGACCGGCCGCCGCAAGCCGCTGGTCTTCCTCGCCGCCGCGCTGGAGGGCGCCGGTTTCCTGACCATCGCGCTGGCCCCGTCCGTCTCGCAATTCCTGATCGGCGTCGCCATGGCCGGCATCGGCAAGGGCCTCTATTTCGCGGTCGACCTGGCCCTGCTCGCCGCCATCCTGCCCCGGCCGGAGGACAGCGCGAAAGATATGGGCGTGTTCCAGATCGCCAACAGCCTGCCCCAGTCGCTCGCCCCCGCAATCGCACCGATCATCCTCGCCATCGGCAGCGCGCAGGGCAATGACTATGCCGCCATCTATTTCGTCGGCTGCCTGTTCGCTCTGCTGGGCGCCGTCACCATCTGCCCGGTCCGCCGCTCCCGCTAGACCGGTTCAAACGGCAGCGACCGGCACCATCGCCTCCGTCACCGGCCCTGTCGCTCCGGGGAAGCTGCCCCGCAACCTGACCGTTAACCATGCACATGCACGTCAGGTTCAGCTCTGTTGCCGTCCAATGCCGCCAGCAATCCATGGAGGCAATCGTGGACGCGGGTGCCATTCTGTCCGAATTCAAGGCCAATCCTCGCGCGCTGCACGCTGAGATGCAGCACGGTCCCGTGCTCAGTCCCATCACCGTTCACAAGGTCACGGAATTTGGCGCGGTGTTCTCAGGCACCGCTATCCCGGATCTCCATGAACCGGTCACGATGGTCGCTGGTAGCTTGAGGGCACGGGCGATCATCAGCGCGCACACCGAGCGACGATGCGCCCTGCTCTTCGTCAATCCCGCAACAAAGCATTGACCAGAACAAAGCGGCTTGAAGCTATAAAAATGATGCATCCGGAGGGTGCAACATCGAACCCGTCAGGGTTCGCAATGCTGAACGGCCGCCCCGAGCTTATGCGAGGATCAAAAACAAAATGGTGCACCCAACAGGATTCGAACCTGTGGCCTTCGGATTAGGAATCCGACGCTCTATCCTGCTGAGCTATGGGTGCCCGGCGACGGCTCTATTGCGCGGCGCGGTTCCGGTCAATTCTTAGCTTGCGGCGGAATAACCGGGAAAGGCAGCGGCGCGACCTCCACCCCTTCGGCGATCAGCGCCTTGGCCTCGGCCGGGGCGACCTCGCCATGGATGCTGGCGCGGTCCTGTTCGCCATAATGCATCGCCCGGGCCTGTTCGGCAAAACCGCGCCCGACCCAGGTGGAGCCTTCCAGCGCCTTGGCCTGCGCCTGCCCCAGCGCTTCGACCAGCGCCTGCATCTTCGCCTGATCCGCGACATTCATGACCGGCGCGGTCGGCTCTTCGCGGACGACGCCGGAGGGCACGACCTCGGCCCGGCTATTGCCCTTCGCGCCCACCGCCGGCGCCATCACCGCCTTGGTCACGTCCGCGTCGCCGCACATGGGACAGGTCAGCAACCCGCGCGCCTTCTGATCCTCATAATCGGCGCTGGACCCGAACCATGCCTCGAACACATGGCCCTGGCCCCCGCATTTCAGGTCGAACACGATCATGAAACAGTCACGTCCTTGGGTATGACACGGCGGTTAGCGATGGCGGGCACCCGCCCGCGCACATCCCCTATGCGCGACAGGTCGATCTCCGCAAGCCCCAGCCCCGCTACCTCGCCCATGTCGAGCAGGACTTCGCCCCAGGGATCGATCACCACGCTATGACCATAGGTGATGCGGCCATCCTCATGCTGCCCCACCTGCGCGGTCGCGATGACATAGCATCCCGCCTCGATCGCGCGGGCGCGCAGCAATATATGCCAATGCGCCTGCCCCGTCGGCACGGTAAAGGCAGCCGGCGCCAGCAGGATCGTGGCGCCCGCATTGGTCAGCGCGCGATACAGGTCAGGAAAACGCATGTCGTAGCAAATGGAAAAGCCCATCCGCCCCCATGGCGTATCGGCCGCAACCACCTGTTCCCCCGGTCCATAGACCGAGGATTCGCGCCAGCTTTCGCCCGTTGCCAGATCGACGTCGAACAGATGGATCTTGTCGTAACGCGCCCGGATCGCGCCTCTGTCGTCGATCAGGAAGCTGCGATTGGCCCAGCGCCCATCGGCCCGCTCGCCCTTCAGCGGCAACGACCCGACATGCACCCACAGCCCCTCACGCGCCGCCGCGTCCCGCACGGCGGCCAGCACCACATCCTCCGCCTCGTTGCGCAGCGTATTGGCCGCCCGCGCCCGGTCGCGGTCCAGGCACCCGGCCATTTCGGGCGTGAACAGCATGTCCGCACCCTCGCCCTTCGCCCGTTTCACCATCTCCACGATGGCGGCGGCGTTGGCGGCGGGATCGACCCCGCTGGTCATCTGGAACAGGGCGGCGCGCATCTTGTTCATAGTCCCAGCAGCGCGTCCAGCTTGCCCGCGCGGTTCAGCGCGGCCAGATCGTCGCTGCCGCCGACATGGGCGCCATCGATGAAGATTTGCGGCACGCTGGTCCAGCCGGGCGCCCGCTCCAGCATTTCCTCACGCTTCGGCCCGCCCAGCGTGATGTCATATTCCTCGAACGCCACGCCCTTGTCGGTCAGCAGCGCCTTGGCCCGTGCACAATAGCCGCACCAGTCCTTAGTATAGATTTCGACCTTCGCCATGATAACTCCTTTCCCCCGAAATTGGGGCAAAGCCGGGCTTTGTCAATCAGCGGGTTTGGCGACAGCATCCGGCAGCACCCGCGCCCAGCAGAGCAGCCGCACCTCGGCCGCACCGCCGCGCTTCAGGACTTTGGCGCAGGCCGCTGCCGTCGCCCCGCTGGTATGAACATCGTCGATCAGCAGCACGCGCCGTCCCTTCACGCCCTGCCCTTCCCCCAGCGCGAACGCGCCGCGCACCATCTTCGCCCGCGCCTTCGGGTTCATCCCCCGCAGCGGCGCGGTGCGCTTCATCCGTCGCAGGGCCTGCCTGTCGACGGGCCAGCCGGTCAGCCGTCCCAGATGATCCGCAATCAGCGCCGACTGGTTGAAGCCCCGACTCCACAAGCGCCATCGGTGCAGCGGCACCGGCACGATCAGTGCCTCCTCCGTCCCCACATGGCGCAGCATCTGTCGCGCGATCAGCCGCGCCAGACCGATGCGCCGCCCATATTTCAGCCGCAGCGCCACGGTGCGCGCGACATCGCCATAGGCCAGCACGGCGCGCGCGCTGTCCCATGGCGGTGGATTAGCCATGCAACTGCCGCATTCCGCCCCCTCCCCCATCTCATGCGGAAACGGCACGCCGCAGCGCGCGCAGCAGGGTTCGCTTAAGAATTCCATGCCGCCCCAACAGGACAGGCAGAAGGCGAAATCCTCCCCCACGATGGCGCCGCAACCGGGGCAGCGCGGCGGCAGCGCATAATCGACCACAGGCTGCAAAACGCCCTTGAGAAGCGGAAGGACAGACATCATCTGCCTTGTCCGCACTTCGCGCCCGATGCACAAGGCCCGCCATGGATTCCCGCCCCGACATTTTCGACCGCGCCCGCCGCGCCCGCCAGCGCGACCGCATGCTGGCCCGCTTTGCCGAGCATGACTTTCTTCATCGCGCCATGCTGGACGAAATGCTCGACCGGCTGGCCGATGTGCAGCGCGACCTGCCCGAAGTGCTGCTGATCGGCTGCCCGGACGGCAGCGCGAAGGCTGCGCTGGAGGCGATGGGCAAGCGCGTGGCCTGCGCCGATCCCGGCTTTCTGGCGGCCAGGGCAGCAGGCGGCGTGCAGGCGGACGAGGACGCCCTGCCTTTCGCCGACGACAGTTTCGACCTCATCATCGCCTGCGGTACACTCGACAGCGTGAACGATCTGCCCGGCGCGCTGATCCTGATGCGGCGCGTGCTGCGCCCCGATGGGCTGATGCTGGCGGCATTTGCCGGCGCGGGCAGCCTGCCGCGCCTCAAGGCCGTCCTACTCGCGGCCGAAGGCGATCGCCCCGGCCAGCATGTCCATCCGCAGGTCGATGTGCGATCGGCCGGCGACCTGCTCAGCCGCGCTGGCTTCACCATGCCGGTGGCGGACGGGGATATGCTCAACATCCGCTATGGCGATGTGGTGCGCCTGATGCACGACCTGCGCTTCATGGGCGCGGGCAATGCGCTGGCAACACGCCCGTCCGCGCTCACCCGCGATGTGCTGATGCGCGCGGCGGCCCATTTCGCCGACGCCGCCGATCCGGACGGCCGCACCGCCGAACAGATGGCGATCGTCTATCTGTCCGGCTGGAAACCCGACCCCAGCCAGGCCGCGCCAGCCAAGCGCGGCAGTGCGACGGTGTCGCTCGCGGCGGCGCTCAAGGGGAAGGGATAACCCTTCCCCGGCGCGCACTCACTCGATGGTGACGCCCGCCACTCGCCATACGCCATCTTGCTTGTCCAGACTGACCGTTTCGATCGCGTCGGCCTTGTTGGCGTAGCTGGTGCGGAACTTCACCACCTCATAGCCATAGGGCGGCGCCGGCAGATTTTCCTGACTAAGGAAGGTACGGGACTGGACGGCGCCCAGCGGCACCCTGACCTTTTCGGACGTATCGGCCCAGACTTTCGCGCTGTTCATCTTGCGAAAGGAGGCCGTCGTGCCGCGATAGCTGTCATCCCATTTCCCCTGATCCACAAGCATCAGCCATTGGCGGGCTGCATCCACCACCTGCGGATTGGTCGCCGCAGTGGCTGCAACGGGGGCTGTCGGGGCGACAGCCATATTCTGCGGCGTAGCGGCCAATGCCAGCAGGCCAAGAACGAATATCATGAGCGTTACTCCGATGATGATCCGGGCAGGGCGAACCGCCTGCCCCGCGCCGCCGGTCGGCGCCGCATCCTGATCGGCCGGAGTGGCCGCCGCATCTTCCCCTATTTCTGTGTCCCCGATCAAATGGGGGATCGCCGCACCCTGCCCATCGCCCTCCGCCTCCAGCAGCAGCCGGGCCGCCTCCCTGCTACTCGATACTGCCATCTTGCGCCGCGCATCGCGCAGCCGCTCGTTGATGGTATGGACGGACAGATCCAGGCTGCGCGCGATCGACTTGGCATCATGCCCGCGCACGATCAGGCGCAGCGTCTGCTTCTCCTTCTCGGTCAGCGCCCAGTCGCTATCGGTCATCTGCATGCTCATAGGGTGAAGACCTAAGTCCCTCCGATCCGGGCAGCTACCCCAAAAAATTTGTATTCAAGTCGCAGAAGCACGGCGCACTGACCCCTTGCCTGTCCTACAGAGCCTCCCTCGTGATAAGCCCTTGATCACTGCTTGACCGCCTAGGGAAGACGCCGCGTCAGATAGGAAAGATAATGTCCAACTCCGCACATATTATGTCGAAATCAGCGGGAAATGTGCGAAGTTAAGGGTCGCGCTCAACCGACTGCCACATCCCCGACCGTCGGTGTATCTTCCACGACCCGCGATGCCCAGCCTTCGCCGTCATGGGCATATTCGACATGGCTCGCCCGGCGGAAGGCCGCACCGTCCCACACGATCACCTGCAATTCGATCTCGTTATTGCGGCGGACATGCAGCCAGTTGAAGCTTTGCGGTTCCGCGTTGCGCAGCCGGGTCGACGTCGCCGTGCCGGCCTGAATCACCAGCGCGCCGCCGCTATGCTCAACCATCTTCTGCGCGGCCTCCGCATAAGTGCGGTGGAAATGGCCGGCCAGCGCCAGATGCACCCCGGCCTCGCACGCCGCCTTGACCGCGTCGTCATGCCGGCCAACCGCCTCGCTCAGTTCGCTCCCCTTGCCGATCGGCATGGCGAACAGCGGATGATGGGTGACGAGGATGCGGGTCTTGTCCGGCGCCACCTGCGCAAAGCGGTCGCGCAGCAGGTCCATCTGGTCATGGTTGATCCGCCCATCCTTGATCGTCAGCGACCGCGCCGTGTTGATGCCGAGGATCGCCACTTCCCGATCCTCGTAGAAGGGACAGAGGTCATTGCTGATATAGCGTTTGTACCGCGCCAGCGGCCGGGCGAAGCGGCGCACCACATCATAGAGCGGCACGTCATGATTACCCGGCACCACCAGCGTCTTCAGCCCTGCGCCATGCAACCGGTTGAGCCAGGCGGCGGCCTGCCGGAACTGCTCCACCCGCGCCCGCTGGGTGAAATCGCCGCTGATGACGACCAGATCGGGTTGCCTTTCTTCCAGCCAGGCGGTGGCGGCGTCCACGATCTTGCGATCATTCGCGCCAAAATGAATGTCGGACAGATGAGCGATGCGAGCCATGGCAGAGTAACGATTGCGCGCCACAGGGTTTCCCGACGGACCCGAATCCCTTCGCTGGAGTTATTGCGGCATGGAAACGAACCCTCTTCCCAAAGACGCCATCCTTGTCGTCAACGCCCATAGCCGACGCGGGCAGGATAATTTCGCGCAGGCCAAGGAGAAACTGGAAGCCGCCGGCATCCGCCTGATCGCCACCCATGCGGTCGAAGACCCGGAGCAGATGGCTGCCACCGTCCGCGAAGCCGTGGACAGCGGCGCACCGATGGTGATCGTCGGCGGCGGGGACGGCTCCATGTCGGGCACGGTGGACGAACTGGTCGGCAAGAACTGCGTGTTCGGCGTGCTGCCGCTCGGCACCGCCAACAGTTTCGCCCGCACGCTTGGCTTGCCGCTCGACCTGGATGGCGCGGTGCAGGCGATCGCCACCGGCCAGCGTCGCCGCGTGGACCTGGGGATGATCGACCGGGATTATTTCGTGAATGCTGCCTCGCTCGGCCTTTCACCAATGATCGGGCAGACCGTGCCGCACAAGCTGAAACGCTATCTCGGGCGGATCGGTTATCTGCTCTGGGCGGTGAAATGCTCGGTCGGCTTTCGCGCCTTCCGCCTGACCATCGACGATGGCGAGAAGGAGCGGCGCATGTGGTCGACGGAGGTGCGCATCCTCAACGGCCCCTATCATGGCGGGGTCGAACTGTCCGACCATGCCGATGTCGATACCGGGGAAATCGCAATCCAGGCAGTCGTCGGCCGCAGCAAGCCGCGCCTCGCCTGGGACTGGTACGCCAAATTCTTCAAACTGCGCGACCGCGACGCCCATACCGAGGAATTTCACGGAGCATCGTTCCGGATCGACACCGTCCCGCGCCAGCGCATCTCGATCGACGGCGAAGTGCTGGCAAAGACGCCCGTAACGGTGAAGATCGCGGCCGGCGCGATCGAGGTAGCAGTGCCGAGCGGCGGCTAACGCCATCTCCGCTCATGGAGAGAGCAACAAAAAAGGGACCGGAAATCCGGCCCCTTTCCTGTTTTCGTATTCCGAAGAAACTTAGCGCTTCGAGAACTGGAAGCTGCGGCGGGCCTTGGCCTTGCCGTACTTCTTACGTTCAACGACGCGGCTGTCGCGGGTCAGGAAGCCTTCGGCCTTGACCGCGCTGCGCAGCGCCGGCTCATACTTCGACAGAGCCTGAGCGATGCCATGCTTCACGGCGCCGGCCTGACCCGACAGACCGCCGCCCTTGACGGTGGCGATCACGTCATACTGACCTTCGCGCTCGGTCACGCCGAACGGCTGGTTGATCACCAGACGCAGGGTCGGACGGGCAAAGTAGATTTCCTGATCGCGGCCGTTGACCGTGATCTTGCCGGTGCCGGGCTTGACCCACACGCGGGCCACGGCGTCCTTACGACGGCCGGTGGCGTAGGCGCGACCGAGGCTGTCGATTTCCTGATCGCGCAGCGGCGCCGAAGGCTGAACCGGAGCGGCAGGCGCTTCACCGGCTTCCACGGCGGCCGGAGCGGCAGCGACAGGGGCGTTCGCAGCGATCGCCGCGAGGTCGGACAGAGACTGGCGGTTATCGGACATTATGCACCCACCTTGTTCTTGCGGTTGCGCGACGCGAAATCGAGCACTTCGGGGTTCTGGGCTTCGTGCGGATGCTCGGCGCCACCGAAGATGCGCAGGTTGCGCATCTGCTGACGGCCCAGCGGACCACGGGGGATCATACGCTCGACGGCCTTTTCCAGGACGCGCTCGGGGAAACGGCCTTCCAGGATCTTCTGGGGCGTGGTTTCCTTGATGCCGCCGGCATAGCCGGTGTGCTTGTAATAGACCTTGTCGGTCAGCTTGCGACCGGTGAACTTCACCTTGCCGGCGTTGATGATGATGACATTGTCACCGCAATCGACGTGGGGCGTGAAGCTGGTCTTGTGCTTGCCGCGCAGGATATTCGCGACGGTCGAAGCGAGACGACCCACGACGAGGCCTTCCGCGTCGATCAGGATCCACTTCTTTTCGACCGTTGCCGGGGTCGCCGGCTTGGTGGTCTTCATCAGCGCCTTCATGGTGCCAATACTCCAGAATGAAAAATGAAACCGGGCGCCGTTGCCGACACCCGGAAGTGGGGCGCTAATGACGGGTGAGGGGCGCCAAGTCAAGAGATTCGGCCGCTTTGCTGACGGGTAAAATAATACCGTAACCTAATTAGCTGGGGTCAGCGTACGGCTTTCGGTCAGGCCCAGCGTCCCCACCGCAAGGCTGCGCTGCTGCTTTTCAACCAGCCCGGTCAGGCGCGACAGATGGTAGGTTATGCCAACCTGTATCGCCTCGCCGTTCAGTTTCTCCTCCAGATCCAGCGCGCTTGCAGTCTGTCCAGCCACCCGTAGCGTGCCTTCCACCGGCACCGGACGTCCCAGCGGCGATCCTGCCATGGTGCGCAGCCCACGCCCTTCGCCACCCGCCACATCGCTGCCCGCGAAAAGGAAGAGCGGCTGCACCTCCCCCGCCAGCAAGGCCAGCCTCCCTTCGGTCGACAGGCTGGCGAACAGCGCCTGGACGTTGGCGGCGGCCTTGTGCCTTGGGGTTTCGAGCGGGAATTTGTCCAGCATGGCATCGATGCCAGCCTGCACCTTGCCCCAGACCGTATCCAGATCGTCCGCGGCAACGATCCGCCCCTTTCCGTCCAGCCGGAACCGCACAGTCACGCCGATCAGCGGGGTCAAGGCCGCGCGATAGGGCTCGGCTCCCGCCGCTGGCGCATCGCTGTCGATGGCCCGTAACGTCACATCCAGCGTGTAGCCATCAGCGGCGGGCGCAAAGCGCAGGTCACGAGTGGCGCTGAAGACGCGCGTGACGCCTTCGACCGGCCGATGCTGCTCGATGCTGTAGCTGAGCGCCCGGTCAGTCGGCGGCGCAAAGGGAATGGCGATGGTCTGTGCAACCGCCGGCTGCACCAGCCCGACCGCAACGATGGCCAGCAAAGCCCTCAACGGCGAAACCCCACGGCATGCGCGCCCCAGGCGGCGGCGGCCACGACCAATGCACCGACCGCCTGATGCAACACCGCCAGTGGCAGAGCAATACCGCTGATGACAGTGGCGATGCCGAGCAATATCTGCGTCCCCAGTGCAGCATTGATGGCGATCGAAGCGCCAAGCTGCCCTGCCCGCTTCGCCCGCCGTGCCAGCAGGACCAGAGCCACGGCCACGACCCACGCCCACCAGCGATGCAGGAAATGGACGAGATAAGGATCACTCGACACGGTCGCCCACAGCGATCCCATCCAACTGATCCCCTCGGGCACGATATGATCGTTCATCAGCGGCCAGGTGTTGGATACATAGCCCGCGTCCAATCCTGCGGTGAACGCCCCCAGCATCAACTGCACCAGCAACAGCAGCAATACCCCCAACGCAAAGGGCGTCAGTGTCGCCGGCCGTGCCCCCCCGGATCGGGCCAGTGCGCGCAGGTCGAGCGCGGTCCAAATCAGCCCCCCCATGATAAACAGCGCCGTCAGCAGATGCACGGCAAGCCGATAATGGCTGACATCGGTCCGTACCGACAGGCCGGACTTGACCATCCACCAGCCGATCGCCCCCTGCAATCCGCCCAGCGCAAGCAGAGCGACCAGCCGGGGACCATAGCCCACCGGAATGGCGCGCCGCACCGCGAACCAGACCAGCGGCAGCGCGAAGGCGACACCAATCAGCCGCCCGAGCAGCCGGTGCAGCCATTCCCAGAAGAAGATGAACTGGAAATCCGACAGGGTCATGCCCTGACGCAGTTGCTGATATTCCGGAATCTGCTGATAGAGGCGAAATGCCTCCATCCACTGCGCATGCGTCAGCGGCGGAATGGCGCCGGTGATCGGCTTCCATTGGGTGATCGACAGGCCGGATTCGGTCAGGCGGGTAATGCCCCCCACCACCACCATGCAGAAGACAAGAAATGCCACGGCGAGCAACCAGCGGGCGATGGCGGCGGGGCGCGGAACGCGAAACGAAACAGACGCTGTCATGGCCGGTCCATGCGCCCATGCCGCCCCCTTTTCAAGCCGTCCCAATGCAACTGGGGCATGGACAAATTACCCCAGGGGCTGGCAGTGAAGGGGGAAACAAATGGCCCGACGGGCGTATCAAGACTAACTTGGTTTAATGCAGGGATTGTCCATGACCGCCGCACCGACAGGCACAGCCGCGATGATCGCTGCACAGGGGCCAGTCGGGGCTCTCACCGCTGCGCTGGACGACACATCGCCGCTTGGCCCGGTCGATGGCTGGTCGCCTACACTGGTGTCGACCGTACGCCTGATGCTGTCTTCCAAAGCGGAGATCGTGCTGTTCTGGGGTCCGGATTATTGCGCCCTCTATAATGAAACCTACGTCCCCACGATCGGTGACAAGCATCCGCGCGTATTGGGCCGGCCAGCGTCGGAAGGCTGGGCAGAGCTGTGGGACGATCTTGGCCAGTTGCTGCGATCGGTCCGGGAAACGGGCGAGACGTTCCACGCCAAGGATCGCCCCTTCTATATCGAGCGGGATGGCGGACGCGGCGAACAGGTCTTCTTCGACATCAGCTATTCACCCGTATTCGAAGCGGACGGGTCGATCGGCGGCATATTGTGCATCGTCAGCGAAACCACCGCCAGAGTCTTGGCGGAACAGGCGATGGCGGCCGATCGCAACCGGCTCTGGGCCTTGGCACGCGACCCATTCCTGATCGCCGACACCAGTGGCGTCTGGCTCGCGGTCAGTCCGGCCTGGACGGACATATTGGGTTGGACCGAAGCGGAACTGATCGGGCGGACGTCGGAATGGATGGAGCATCCCGACGATATCCGGCCGACGCGCGATCGCATCGACGACCTTGCCCATGGCGAACCGGTGCTGCGCTATGACAACCGGTTCCGAACCCGCGACGGCAACTACCGCACGTTCAGCTGGACGGCCGTACCGGAAGGCGACCTCATCTATTGCGTTGCCCGCGACGTAACCGACCATCGCGCCGACGCCCGCGCCCTTGCCGATGCCGAAGCGGCGCTTCGCCAGGCGCAGAAGATGGAAACGCTAGGCCAGTTGACCGGTGGCGTGGCCCATGACTTCAACAATCTGCTGCAAATCGTCACCGGCAATCTCGACCTGCTGCAACGCGCCCTGCCCGCCGACGACAGCCGGTTGCAACGCATGGTCGGGCGCGCTGCCGCCGGCGCCAACCGGGCAGCCATACTGACACAGCGGCTGCTCGCTTTCTCCCGTCGCCAGCCGCTCGACCCGCGCCCCACCGATCCCAATCGACTGGTCGCCGGCATGTCCGACCTGCTGCATCGGACATTGGGCGAAACCATCCGGGTGAAGACAGTCGATACGCCCCACATCTGGCCGATCGAAATCGACGTCAACCAGATGGAAAATGCGCTGCTAAACCTCGCCGTCAATGCACGGGACGCCATGCCCGACGGTGGCCAGTTGACCATCGAAGTCGCCAATTGCCCGATCGACGCCGATCAGGCCAGGCAGAATGGTGACCTGACCCCCGGCGCCTATGTGCGGATCGACGTATCGGATACGGGCGAGGGGATGGACCCGGACACCTTGGCGCAGGCGATCGAACCCTTCTTCACCACCAAGGAAGTCGGGCGCGGCACCGGCCTTGGCCTGTCGATGGTCTATGGCTTCATCAAGCAATCGGGCGGCCATATGCGCGTCCAGTCGCAACCCGGCCAGGGCACCAGCGTCCGCCTTTACCTTCCGCGCTATCATGGCAGCGTCGCCGCCAACGATGCCCAGGATATTCCAGCAACGGCACCGAAAGGCGGCGCCGAGACGATCCTGCTGTGCGAGGATGACGACAATGTTCGTGCCTATTCGCTCGAAGTGCTGCGCGACCTTGGCTATGACGTCATCGCTGCCAGCGACGGCCCGGCTGCCCTCGCCGCGCTGGAGGCGGCGGACGGCCCGGTGGACCTGCTCTTCACCGACGTGGTCCTTCCCGGCGGCATGACCGGCGCCGATCTGGGTCGCGCTGCCCGGGTGCGCCAGCCGGACCTCAAGATATTGTTCACTACCGGCTATGCTCGCGACGCCATCGTCCATCATGGCCGGCTGGATGCAGGGATCGACCTGCTGACCAAGCCCTTCAGCTATGCCGATCTGGCGACCAAGATCCGCGAGGTACTGGACAGAGCGGAGGAACGAACAGAAGGGGTAGCCTGAGGGTTCAGGCGACCACCGACTTCCAGGCCGCAACCAGATCGCGCCCGCGCTGGCCCACGGTCGCCGCGTCATCGCCCGGCTTGTAAAGGGCCCCGCCCACGCCGATACCTTCACAGCCGCCAGCCAGCCATTCGCCGATCGTGTCCGCGCCGGTGCCCCCAACGGCCCAGACGCCGACATGTCGGGGCAGCACATCCTTGACGGCTTTCACATAGGCTGCGCCCAGCCGCGCCGCCGGGAAAAGCTTGATCCGCTTCGCACCCGCCGCGATCGCGGCAAAGGCTTCGCTGGGAGTCATGAAACCGGGCAAGAGGTCCAGCCCCAGTTCGGCGCCACGCGCAATCACCGCCGGATTGGTGTTGGGCGTCACCATGATGCGTCCGCCCGCGCCATGCAGATCCTCTACCGCCTCAACGCTCAATATCGTGCCCCCGCCAATTAGCGCACGGTCACCGAACGCCGCCTGCATTGCGGCAATGCTCTTCAGTGGTTCGGGCGAATTGAACGGCACTTCCAGGATGCGGACGCCCGCCTCGACCAGCGCGGCGCTGACGTCGACCACTTCGTCCGGCGTGATGCCGCGCAGGATCGCGCAGACCGGTGGCGCACCATCGGCCAGCAATTCGTCGAGGGTCATGCCGTCACTTCTCCCATAAAACCAAGACCCGCGAGCGCGCAGGCATCACCTTCCAGCGCACGGGACGCGATCCCTCGCCCATCCAACGCCTGCGCATAGCGGGCCGAAAGTCTCTTGTCGCCGATCAGCACAACGCCATCCGCCCCGCTGAGCGTCGTGGTAATCTCCGCGATTTCGCAACCGATCAGCAGCCCGGACAAATAACCCAGCGCCCAGTCGGTCGGCCGTCCGGCGCGCAACCGCATGGAGCGCGCCGCGAACAACGACTGCAACAGCTTCGCGTCACCCGCACGCGCCAGCCCTTCGGCAAAACCGGCAGCTTCTTCGGTCGGATCGGTCCCATCGACCTTCGGCCCCAGCGTCGACTGGTCGCGCAGCAGCGCGAACAATTCGCCGGTCGGCACAGTGCGGAAAGCGCTGATCCGACCATCCTCGACCAGCGACCATTTATTGTGCGTACCCGGCAGCACGATCAGGTGCCGCCCCGTCGCCAGCGCCGGATCGCGGGCCAGCGCACCGAAAATCTGCGTCTCCTCGCCCCGCATCACATCCGGGATGCCCTCCGCATCCTCGCAGGCAAGACCCGCCATGATCGCCAGCGGCGTACCGCGCCAGTCGAACCGCACCGCCGCCTGCCGCCATGTCGCGACATCCGCCGGGCAATCGGCATAGGGTGCCTCAACCCAGCCATCGCGCGCGCCGACCATGCCGCACAGCGTGATCGACTCCGACATGCCCTCGGACAGCCAGGGCGCCAACGTATCGGCAAAGGCAGCTTCTGCAGAGCGGCCCACTGCGCCAATACCCGGCCCGTCACGACGCCCGGTAATGACCCCCTGCTCGACCCGGAACAGCCGCAGCCGACTGGTCCCCCAGTCGCCGATCACGGAGAAAGTCGTCATCGCCGCCCTCCCCGCATTTTATTTATGGTAGCGCTCACATTTCCCCGCTTCGGGTGCTTGAAATCTTATTTGTCTGAGTATATCAGGGCAGCGAGCGCGTCAACGCGCCATGCCCTATTTTTGCGTCAGGATGCCCAATGAGCGATTCGTCCAAGCCCGCCCCGAAGCTGCGCAGCCGCGCCTGGTTCGACAACCCAGACAATATCGACATGACCTCGCTCTATCTGGAGCGGTACCTGAACTTTGGCCTGAGCCTCGAAGAACTGCGCAGCGGCAAGCCGATCATCGGCATCGCCCAGACCGGCAGCGACCTGTCGCCCTGCAACCGCCATCACCTTGTGCTGGCCGAGCGCATGCGCGAGGGCATTCGCGAAATGGGCGGCATCGCACTCGAATTCCCGGTCCATCCGATTCAGGAAACCGGCAAGCGCCCGACCGCCGGCCTTGACCGCAACCTCGCCTATCTGGGTCTGGTCGAAGCCATGTATGGCTATCCGCTCGACGGCGTGATCCTGACCAGCGGTTGCGACAAGACCACCCCGGCGCTGCTGATGGCCGCCGCCACCGTCAACATCCCCGCCATCGCCCTGTCAGTCGGCCCGATGCTCAATGGCTGGCACAAGGGCGAGCGCACCGGTTCGGGCACGATCGTGTGGCATGGTCGCCAGCTGCTGGCCGCCGGCAAGATCGACGATGAAGGCTTCATCAAGCTGGTCGCCTCGTCCGCGCCTTCGACCGGCTTCTGCAACACCATGGGTACCGCCAGTACCATGAACGCGCTGGCCGAAGCGCTGGGCATGATGCTGCCCGGCAGCGCGGCGATCCCCGCCCCTTATCGCGATCGTCAGGAAGCCGCCTATCGCACCGGCAAGCGCATCGTCGAAATGGTGCATGAGGATCTCAAGCCCTCCGACATCATGACGCTCGACGCCTTCCACAACGCCATCGTCGCCAACTCGGCGATCGGCGGGTCGACCAATGCGCCGATCCATCTGGCCGCCATCGCCCGCCACATGGGCGTCGAGCTACCGCTCAAGGATTGGGAGACGGTCGGCCACAAGGTGCCGCTGCTGGTCAACATGCAGCCAGCCGGCGAATATCTGGGCGAGGATTATTACCGCGCCGGCGGCCTGCCCGCCGTCATCAGCCAGCTGATCGACCAAGGCCTGATCCGCGAAGGCGCGATGACCGTCAATGGCAAGACCATGGGCGAGAATTGCAAGGGCGTGGAGATCGAGGATGAGAAGGTCATCCGTCCGTTCAACCAGCCGCTGAAGGAAGAGGCCGGCTTCCTCGTCCTGTCGGGCAATCTGTTCGATGCCGCCGTGATGAAGACCAGCGTCATCAGCGACGAGTTCCGCATGCGCTATCTGTCGAACCCCGACGATCCCGAAGCCTTTGAAGGCCCGGCAGTCGTGTTCGATGGCCCGGAAGATTATCACCACCGCATCGACGATCCGTCGGTCGGCATCACCGCCGACACACTGATGTTCATGCGCGGCGCCGGCCCGATCGGCTATCCGGGCGCGGCCGAAGTCGTGAACATGCGTCCGCCCGCTTATCTGATCACCGAAGGCGTGTCCGCCCTGCCCTGCATCGGCGACGGTCGCCAGTCCGGTACGTCGGGCAGCCCGTCGATCCTGAACGCTTCGCCCGAAGCGGCCGCGATGGGCGGCCTTGCCCTGCTGGAAACCGGCGACCGGGTGCGCATGGACCTGAAGAAGGGCGTCGTGAACGTGCTGATTTCCGATGAGGAACTGGAAGCGCGCCGCGCGAAGCTGGTAGCCGAGGGTGGGTTCAAATATCCCGCATCGCAAACGCCGTGGCAGGAAATCCAGCGCTCGGTCGTCGGTCAGATGAACACCGGTGCCATCCTGGAAGGCGCGGAGAAATATCAGCGCATCGCTCAAACCATGGGCCTGCCTCGCGACAACCATTGATCCCGGCACTGATTCCGGCCTCGATTCGAAGCCCTGATCCTTGAAAGCATGGGGGCGGCTCGCCATCTGCGCCGCCCCCATTCTGCCAATCACCAGATCACCCATGCCGCAAGCGGCATGATCGACCAGTCATTCCGACCCCCTTCAGGAGACGACCATGTTCAACGGAGCCATCCTCATCGGCGCGAGCGAGCGCAACGGCGGCGAGCCTTTCTACGCGATCAATCCGGCGACCGGCGCAAAGGGCGATGTCGCCTTCTCCAGCGCCATGCCCGCTGAAGTCGACGAGGCCGCCGCGCTGGCCGACGCCGCGTTCGAGAGCTTCTCGACCCTGTCGCCCGACGCTCGCGCGACCTTCATGGAAACCGTGGCCGACAATATCGTCGCGATCGGCGACCTGTTGATCGAAACCGCCATGGCCGAAACCGGCCTGCCGCGCGCCCGTTTGGAAGGCGAGCGTGGCCGCACCGTGGGTCAGCTGCGCCTGTTCGCCAGCTATGTGCGCCTCGGCGACTGGCTGGACGCCACCATCGATAAGGCTCTGCCGGACCGCGCACCGCTGCCGCGCGCTGACCTGCGCCGCGTCAACCATTCGGTCGGCCCGGTCGCCGTGTTCGGCGCGTCCAACTTCCCGCTCGCCTTCTCGGTCGCGGGCGGTGACACCGCATCGGCCTTCGCCGCCGGTTCGCCCGTCGTCGTCAAGGGACACAGCGCGCACCCCGGCACCGGCGAACTGGTCGCCCGCGCCATCCAGGCGGCGGTCAAGAGCTGTGGCCTGCATGAAGGTGTCTTCTCCTACCTGCCGGGCGCCAACCGCGCCCTGGGCACCTCGCTGGTCGCCGACCATCGTATCAAGGCCGTCGGCTTCACCGGTTCGCGCGGTGGCGGCACGGCGCTGATGAAGATCGCAGCCGAACGCGCAGAGCCAATCCCGGTCTATGCCGAAATGTCGTCGATCAATCCGGTCGTCCTGCTGCCCGGCGCGCTGGCGGCAAAGGCCGAAGCGCTGGGCACCGCCTTCGTCGGTTCGCTGACCATGGGTTCGGGCCAGTTCTGCACCAACCCCGGTCTGGTCATCGCGTTGGACGGCCCGGACCTCGACACGTTCGTCGCCGCCGCCGCTACCGCCCTGTCCGGCGCCGCGCCGCAGGTCATGCTGACGCCGGGCATCCACGCCGCCTATGAACAGGGCGTTGCCGCTCTGGTCGACGCCGATGGCGTCACCACTGTCGCCCGTGGCACCGACCCGGAAGGCGTCAACCGTGGCCAGGCCGCCTTCTTCGCCACCGACAGCGCGACCTTCAAGTCGAACCCGGTCATCGCGGAGGAAGTCTTCGGTTCGTCCTCGGTCCTGATCCGTTGCTCCAGCATCGAGGAAGTCATCGCGACCATTGCCGGTCTGGAAGGCCAGCTCACCGCAACGCTGCATATTGGTGAAGGCGATGAAGGCGACGCCGCGAAGCTGCTGCCCACCCTGTCGCGCAAGGTCGGCCGCATCCTGACTAACGGCTGGCCCACCGGCGTCGAAGTGACGCATGCCATGGTCCATGGCGGCCCCTTCCCGTCGACCGCAGATGGCCGTTCGACCTCGGTCGGTACGCTGGCGATGATGCGCTTCCTGCGCCCCGTCTGCTATCAGGACGTACCTGATGCACTGCTGCCCGCCGCGTTGCAGGATGCGAACCCCTGGGGCCTGACGCGCCGAAACGAAGGCAAGCTGGAAGTGGCCGCCTGATGATCCGGGCAGGTCTCGTCGGCCTCGGCAAGATCGCGCGCGACCAGCACTTGCCCGCGATCGCAAAGATCGACGGCATCGAACTGGTCGCCGTCGCCAGCCGCAACGCGCAGGGGGAAGGGGTGAATAATTACCCCGACCTCAGCGCGATGCTGGCGGGCGAACCTGATCTGGATGCCGTCATCCTCTGCCAGCCGCCGCAGGTCCGCTATCATGCGGCCCGGCAGGCATTGCTGGCAGGCAAGCATGTGTTTCTGGAAAAGCCGCCGGGCGCGACCGTGTCCGAAGTAGAGGCGCTGACCACGCTGGCCAAGGCGCAAGGCGTGACGCTCTATGCCAGCTGGCACAGCCGCTACGCCGCCGCCGTGGCACAGGCGAAGGCGTGGATTGCCGAACGCAAGGTCGAGCGGATCGACATCCAGTGGCGCGAGGATGTCCGCCACTGGCATCCGGGGCAACCCTGGATCTGGGAAGCGGGCGGTTTCGGCGTGTTCGATCCGGGCATCAACGCCCTGTCGATCCTGACCGAAATCGTCGGCGAGCCGATCACGGTGCTGTCGGCTTCGCTGGAAGTCCCATCGAACAAACAGGCGCCGATTGGCGCGACGCTCGCAATGGCGACGGCGTCGGGCGCCACGATCGACACCGTGTTCGACTGGCGCCAGACGGGTCCGCAGACCTGGGACATCGCGGTCGAGACCGACAAGGGCAGTCTGCTCCTGTCGGAGGGCGGCAATACGCTCCGCCTCGATGGCGAAGTGCAGATGAAGGCGCCGGACGAGGAATATCCGACCATGTACCAGCGCTTTGTCGGCCTGGTATCGAACAAGGCGATCGACGCCGATACCGCGCCGCTCCGGCTGGTGGCCGATGCCTTCCTTTGCGGGCGGCATTGCCCTACGGCTGCGTTCGAGGACTAAAGCATAGGAGCAGGCATTTTGGGTAGCGGGCGCAAGATCGGATCGGAGGAAAGCGTGCTGCGCATCCATCAGACGATCGCCCGCGACCTGGGCACCGCCATATTGACCGGCAAGCATAAGCCGGGCGACCTGTTCGAGGGTGAGATCGAGGCGTCGGAACGGCTCGGCGTGTCACGCACCGCCTATCGCGAGGCCGTGCGTATCCTGATCGCCAAGGGCATGCTGGAAAGCCGCCCCAAGGCCGGCACCCGCGTCCTGCCCCGCGCGCGCTGGAACGTGCTCGATCCCGAAATGCTGGCATGGATGTTCGCAGGCGAGCCCGATGCTGGCTTCATCCGCGACCTGTTCGAATTGCGCGGCGTGATCGAACCGGCGGCCGCCGAATTTGCCGCGCGACGCCGCACCGAAGCGCAACTGGCGACGATGGAGGCGGCGCTTGCGGAAATGGGCCGTTTCGGCCTGTCCACGCCGGATGGCCGCGCCGCCGACCAGCGTTTCCATCACGCCGTCCTGGCTGCCACCCATAATGACGCGCTGGAGGCGCTGGCTAGTTCTGTGGGGGCGGCGGTCAGTTGGACCACCAAGTTCAAGCATCGCAAGAAACTGATGCCACGCGACCCCCTGCCCGACCATCGCGCCGTGTTTCAGGCGATCGCCGCTTGCGACACCGCCGCCGCCCGTAGCGCCATGGTCGAATTGCTGCGACTGGCGCTCGCCGACATGGATATCGCGATCAACGAGCCGGGGGGCTGAACGGCCCCCGCGTTTATCCCAATATGAACTCCACGCCCGCCCTGGCGTGGATGCTGGTGCAGTCGTAGATCGGCAGGACATTGGCCTTCACGTCCACGATCAACTCCAGTTCGGTGCAGGCCAGTACCACCGCCTGCACATCTTCCTTGGCGATGTCGGTCAGTTCCGACTTCATATAGCGTTCGGACTGTTTGCTGATCTTGCCGACGGTCAGTTCGTCATAGACGATGCGATCGATTCGATCGGCCAGTTCCATGTCGGCCGGGAGCAGCGATACGCCATGCGCGACGAGGCGCTGGCGGTAGAATTTCTCGGTCATCACATTGCGCGTGCCGATCAGCGCGGCTTTTTCGATCCCGTCGGCTTGCATCCGGTCGCCCACGACTTCGGCGATGTGGATGATCGGAATGCCGACTTCCGCCTGCACCTTGTCATAGACGCGGTGCATGGAGTTGGCACAGATCAGCAGGCTTTCAGCGCCCGCCTGTTCCAGCCGGCGGGCAGATGCGATCAGCTTGGCAGCGGCGGCATCCCAGTCCGCCTCCGTCTGACAGCCGGCAACCGACGCGAAGTCCAGGCTGTCGATCAGCAGCGGCGCGCTATGCTGGCCACCCAGCGCCCGGTGCACCGCCTGATTGATGATTTCATAATAGCGGGCGGTAGAGGTCCAGCTGAGGCCGCCGATCAGGCCGAGTATATGCAATGCGTGTCTCCGCTGCGCAGGAAAAGGATCAGATAGCAGCGTTACGGGAAGCGCGACCCGCTGGGCAAGGCTCTTTACGCAGCCTGTCCCGTGACCCGCGCGTGCCACCCCAGCCGCAACCCCGCCGCGCCCGCCATGCCACCGACCAGCACCATGGCGCTGTTGCCCGTCGCCAGCCCCAACGCCGTCGCCGCCCAGCCCACCCCGCTGCCGACCAGCGCCAGACCAGCCTGCGTTCGCCGGACCAGTATGAGCAGCGCGCCAAGCGCCACCAGCCCACCAAGCACGACGCCCGCAGCAAGCAACGCGCCATGTGCGGGTGTGACATGGCCTTGCCCATCCACCAGTCCAAAAGCGAAGGGATTGAGAAACAGCGCAGTGCCTGTCGCCATGCCCGCCAGTCCCAACAGACCGTAGGCAACCACAATCAACCAGGGCAGCGTGCCGGCGGCACAGCGCCGCGCCAGCGTCAGGCCGATACTGCCGCCGATCACCAGCGCGCTGGCTATCTCCGGCAGGTTGACGACATCATGGCTATAGAGCGCCGCGCCCACCGCCAGCATGCCGCCCGCCAGCGCAATCCGGTTGCCCATGCGATGCGCACGCCACCACAGCGCGCAGAAGAGCAGTCCGGCGGATGCGAGCCACATGCCCGCCACCAGCGGCGAGGGATCGACCCCATCGATGCGCGCGCCCAGCCAGGCCGGATCGAACGAGAGGCTCATGCCCTCTCCTCGTCATCCACATCCTCAATCGGTGGCCAGCGTCGTTCGGGAATACCGACAAGCAATATTGCCGCCACGCTGGCGGCAAGAACGGCGAACAGGGCGAGATAGCGGGCGGTGATGCTGCCGGATTCGGCGGCGGCGATGACGGCGCCGACCAGCATGATGGCCGGCAGTGCACCAAGACCCCCGCGCCAGAGCGGGCGATCCGGATCGGCATTTGGCCGGGCGGCAATGAAGCCGCCCGCGCAGGCCAGCAGGAACAGGGGCAGCAAAGTGAAGCCGTTCATGCCCGCGCCGCCCGGCAGGAAAATGCTATGGCGATCAGCTGGAAATCAGCAACACGACCAGCGCAGCAAGGGCAACGGAGACGATCGTGCCCCACTTCACGAAGCCGATGAAGCTCGTGTAAGTCTGGTTTGCGGCCTTCATATTGCCTTCCGACGCCATATCCTGTCCCCTTGTCCCGATGATTGTCGCCATCTCTTATCGTCTGGGCGCCATGGCCTCAACCCGCTGGCCTCAAGAAAATTCCAAGCGGTTAAGTTCGCTTTTACTCCCTGTGCTTACCATCATCCCCGGCTTTGCACATGAGGGGTTTGATGACGCGCGACGGCGTACCGATGCTGATGCTGATCGACGACGAACCGGCACAGCGGCGGCTGGTATCGGCGCTGGGCGCGCGGGCAGGATGGCGCACCATCTTTGCAGCCGACGGCGAAACCGCCATCGCTACGCTGGGCACGCAGGACGGGATGCAACTGGATGCGGTCATCCTGGACCAGTGGAGCCCGGACTATGAACCGTCCGGCCTGATCCGCGAGATTCGCAGCCGGCGCCCGGCATTGCCGATCCTGATCCTGACCGCGCATAATAATGTCGCCGTCGCCGTGGAGGCGATGCGCGCCGGTGCGACCGATTATCTGTCCAAGCCGATCGCGCCGGAACGGTTGCTCGCCGCACTCAATGCGACGCTGGCCGACGGCGCGGCCGCCGGCGAACTGCGCCCACTCACCGAAAAGATCACCGCCCCCCTCTCCTTCGAGGATGTCGTCGGCTCCGCCCCGCAATTCCGCGCGGCGCTCGCCATCGCGGCCAAGGCGGCACGCGCCCGCGTCCCCGTGCTGATCGAGGGCGAAAGCGGCGTCGGCAAGGATGTCATCGCCCGTGCCATTCATGCCGCTTCACCCCGCCACAAGCAGGCGATGGTTACGGTCAATTGCGGCGCCATTCCTGCCAATTTGGTGGAATCGGAGCTGTTCGGCCATGAACGCGGCGCCTTCACCGGCGCGTTCGACCGGCATGTCGGCAAATTCGCCAGCGCCGACATGGGCACCATCTTCCTGGACGAAGTCAGCGAAATGCCGCTGGACGCGCAGGTCAAGCTGCTGCGCGTATTGCAGGATGGCGAGGTGCAGCCGATCGGTGCACGTCGCCCGTCCCATGTCGACGTCCGCGTCATCGCCGCGACCAACAAGCGGCTGATCGAAGAGGTCGAGGCCGGGCGTTTTCGCGAGGATCTCTATTATCGGCTCAACGTCGTCCAGTTGACCGTCCCGCCGTTGCGTGAGCGGATGGGCGATATCCCTGCTTTGTCGCGTCATCTGCTCGCCCGCATCGCCACCCAGCCGGGGCTGCGCGGGCTGGGCGTCACCGACGATGCGCTGGCATTGCTGATGCAGCATGGCTGGCCGGGCAATGTCCGCCAGTTGCAGAACGCCCTCTTCCGCGCCGCCGTGCTGTGCGAGGGCGATGCGCTGACGCCACAGGATTTTCCGCAAATCGCCGCCCATATCCAGGCGGGGGCCAGCGTGCTGCCGATGCGACCGCGCGCCGCCAGCCAGCCCCATCGCGACGGCGCGGGCATCACCCTGTTCGAAGGGGACGGCCATGTTCGCCAGTTGGCAGAGATAGAGGCCGACGTCATCCGCCTCGCCATCGGCCATTATCGCGGCCGCATGACGGAAGTGGCCCGGCGGCTGGGTATCGGGCGGTCTACCCTCTATCGCAAACTGGCCGAACTGGGCATCGACAGCGCTGCTTGAACCGGTCAGCGCCGTTGGCTTGCTTGCGGCGTTGAAATATCCGCGCGGCTATGCTTTGGATCGGCCCATGAAACATCCTGCACTCGTCGCCCTTATTCCCCTCGTGCTGCTCGCTGGTTGCGGCCGGACCGAAAAGGTCGCCGACATGCCGAGCCAGGAGGAACTGGCCAACGCGGCCAATGCCGCCGCCGCCAATGCGATCGCCAATGCGCAGGCGGACGAGGTCGAGAACCGCAATTATGTGAACCAGATGCGCGGCTTTTCCGTCACCTTCCCCGAAGGCTGGACCATCGACAAGGACGCGAGCAGCGCAGATGGCGCCGTCTATCAGGACCCTGGCGCCGGCGCCGATGTCCGTGTCTTCTGGCAGAAGAATGACAATGACCAGACGCTCCAGCAGATCGTCGAGGCGGTCAGCAGCGGCGCGGAGGGGGTCGATGGCGATTTCATCGGCGAGAATGAATATCGCGGCACCGCCAATGACGGCGAAGGCAATAATGTCGCGCTGCGCCTGCTCAAGCAGCCCGATGGATCGATCGTGACCGCCACCTTCGTTTATCCCGAAATGCTGAGCGAACAATATCAGGGCGTCGCCGAGCAGACGCTGGCCAGCCTGCGGACCTTTGCTCCCAAGGCGCAAGCGGAGGCCGCTGCTTCGACGCCGGCCGACAATGGCGCCACGCCGGCCACGACGAAGCCCGCCAACTGACCCTGACGATCCGCCCCTTTGCCGCCGCCGACCAGCAGGGGGTGCTGGACCTGATCCTGTCGATCCAGCGCGACGAATATGGCATTGCCATCACCGCGCAGGATCAGCCGGACCTGACCGATATTCCGGCCTTCTATCAGAGTGGCTGCGGGGACTTCTGGGTCGCCTGTGCTGATGACCGGCTGGTCGGCACGATCGCGCTCAGGGATATCGGCGCGGGCCAGGCGGCGCTGCGCAAGATGTTCGTCGCCGCCAGCCATCGCGGCCATGCCGCCGGGGTGGCGCAAGCCTTGCTCGACAGGCTGATGGCAGAGGCACGGGACCGGGGCGTCGCGCAGATCTGGCTTGGCACCACCGACCGCTTTCTGGCCGCGCACCGCTTTTATGAGAAGAATGGCTTTGGGCTGGTGATGCCCGAGGCTTTACCCGGCAGTTTCCCCAAAATGGCCGTCGACAGCCGCTTTTATGCCATACGGATCGGCTGATCGGCCGGAGCGGGAATAGGAAAAGTGGCGCTTAACTTCGCACATTTCCCGCAAGTTTCGACATCGCGTAACAAGAGTTGGACATTTTGTTACGTTGGCCGGGCATGGTGATGCAGCAAGGCGGATTGTAGCAGCGCGGGTGGGAATAGGACAGCTTTGGGTAGAAGCACTCAGCAAGCCCCTCCCCTTCAGGGGAGGGGTTGGGGTGGGGAGCGTCGCGTCAGCGGCGCTCTACACGGAGAGATTGGAAGCTCGCTTCACTCGCACCTACCCCCTCCCTTGAAAGGGAGGGGCTAATGATGTTTACCCTCAGACCGCGCTCAGCCCCGCATCGGCGAGGCCGCGCCACAGGTGCAAGGCCTGCACACTTTCCCTGACGTCATGCACCCGCACCATCTGCGCGCCGAGTTGCGCCGCGCGGAAGGCGAGCGCGACCGATCCGCCCAGACGCTCCGCCGCTGGCGCCTCGTTCGACAGGGCACCGATCAACCGCTTGCGGCTGCCCGCGAACAGCAGGGGTACGCCGAGCGCCTGGAAGGTGGCGAGGCCGTTCACCAGCGCCAGATTGTCCGCCAGACTTTTCCCAAAGCCAACACCCGGATCGACCATGATGTTCGCCCGCGCGATGCCCGCCGCTTGCGCCGCCGCGATCCGCGCTTCCAGATGGTCGAACACGTCGGCCACGACGTCGCCATAGCCGCCGGGATTGTCATGCGGATCGTCGCCCGCCGACGGCGCATGCATCAGGATGACCGGGCAGCCGGCCTTCGCCACCACCTCCAGACTGCGCGGATCATGTGCCAGCGCGCTGACATCGTTGATGATTTTCGCGCCGGCGGCCAGCGCCGCCTCCATCACGGCGGCCTTGCGGGTGTCGACCGATACCGGCACGCCCGCCGCCGCCAGCCGCTCGATTACCGGAGCGATGCGGGCGATCTCGTCGCCTTCCCAGACCTTTGCCGCCCTGGGCCGGGTCGATTCCCCGCCAATGTCGATCAGCGCCGCGCCCGCCGCCGCCATGGCGAAGCCCACATCGGCGGCCGCCTGCGGATCGCCCACATGCTTGCCCCCGTCGGAAAAGCTGTCGGGCGTGATGTTGAGGATCGCCATCACCTGCGGCGCGTCGAAGCGGATCGTCCGGTCGCCCAGAGTGAGCGGTGCGCGTTGGGCCGAGATATTCGCCGCCAGTTGCCGGGCGCGCTGCGCCAGCGGATCGGGCAGCGCGGCGAGGGTCGCCTCGAACTCCGCCACCGGCACCGTCGCCCGCGCGATCCGGTGCGCACCGTCGAAGGCGCTCAGTTCATAGCCCTGGAACCAGATCAGCCCGTTACCCATCCGCGCCACGCTGCCATCGGGCTGGCCGATCGGGGTCGGCACGAACCATATGGGCTTTAGGTACAGGCGGGCGTGAGGGGGGAGTTCGGGAAGCAATTTCATAACTCCGTTCGGGCTGAGCTTGTCGAAGCCCTGCACTTTTCTTCAAGAGAAGGACAGCCGCCTGCGGCGTCGCTCAGGACAGGCTTCTACAGGCTCGGGGCGAACGGGAAACGATGCCTCCTTAAGGCTCGTTGGCCAGCAAATAGGTCTGGCGCAGCGTGTCGATCGCGGCCAGCTTGCCGTCCACTTCGACATGCCAGAAGGTCCAGCCATTGCAGCTGGGCGCGTCCTGAAGCGTGGCGCCCATCTTGTGAATGGAGCCGCTGTCCGTGCCGACGCTGAGCGATCCGTCCGCGCGGACGACCGCCTGCCAGCGGCGCTTGCTGTCCATCAGCACCGCGCCGGGATTGAGATAGCCGGTTTCGACCAGCGTGCCGAAGGCGACCTTGGGCTGCTGGCGCGCGGTCTGCATGATGGTGAGCGAGCTTTCGTCCAGCGGCAGCGCCGCCTCGATCCGCTCCAGCGCGACTTCGATATAGTCCGGCTCGCGCTCGATGCCGATCCATTTGCGGCCGAGACGCTTGGCGACGGCACCTGTGGTGCCGGTGCCGAAGAAGGGGTCGAGCACCACATCGCCCGGCTTGGTGCAGGCCAGCATCACGCGATAGAGCAAAGCTTCGGGCTTTTGCGTCGGATGCGCCTTGGTCCCGTTGCGCTTCAGGCGCTCCTGTCCGCCGCAGATCGGCAGCACCCAGTCGGAGCGCATCTGCAACTCGTCATTGAGCGTCTTCATCGCCTTGTAGTTGAACGTATATTTGGCGTCCTCGCCCTGGCTGGCCCAGATCAGGGTTTCGTGGGCGTTGGTAAAGCGGGTGCCCTTGAAATTGGGCATGGGGTTGGATTTGCGCCAGATGATGTCGTTCAAGATCCAGAAGCCTTCGTCCTGGAGCGCGGTGCCGACGCGGAAGATGTTGTGATAGCTGCCGATCACCCAGATCGAGCCGTTGGGCTTGAGGATGCGGCGGGCTTCGCGCAGCCACGCCTTCGTGAAGCGGTCATAGCTGCCCAGCGTGTCGAACTTGTCCCAGTCGTTGTCGACCGCGTCGACCCGGCCGCCTTCGGGACGGAACAGGTCGCCGCCCAACTGGAGATTATAGGGCGGATCGGCAAAGATCATGTCGATGCAGGCGTCGGGCAGCTTAGCCATTTCAGCGATGCAATCGCCACGCAGCAGGCGGTCGGCCTCGATCTCTACGGGCGCAATCGCCTTCTTCCGCCGCGGCGCTGCGACGCGCTCCATAACACCCATATTCGTGGCCCCCATATCGTCTTGAGGCCCAGCACTGAGTCCTCGGGAGTCCGCCGTCAAGATCAGCAGCTTAGGCACCGGGCTTCAGAAAATAGTTAACAGCCATGAGAACGAAGCGGGCACCCACAAGATATTGAGTCGGCCGAGTCGGCCCAGACTCTACATGGGGCGGTGTTGCGCAAAAGACTCTCCGCCCCCGCTCCGCTGACTTTTTTTGGTTAACGCCCGAAATCGGGCGAGTCGTCGCGCAAAACTGGACAAATTCATAACCAGATGATTATGAATTAACGATGACAAGTGAATCACGAAACGCCGATCGCGACGCCGCCACCGATGCCCTGTTCAAGGCCCTGTCCGACGGCACCCGCCGCGCCCTGCTGGAAACGCTGGTGCGGGAAGGCGAGCAGAATGTGCAGGCGCTCACCCAAGTTTCGGGCGTATCGCAGCCCATGGTGTCCCGCCATCTTGCCAAGCTCAAACGTGCCGGTCTCGTGACCGCCCGCCGCGCCGGCCGCGAAACCTGGTATGCGGCGCGGGTGAAGGGGCTTGGCCCCGTCATTCAATGGATGGCGATCCATGGCGCCTTATGGTCACAGCGCTTTTCCGCGCTGGAAGGCTTAAGCGGCTGAGACGAGGTCGCGGCGCGGTTCGGCGCGCGGACCGGGTCAATTGCCGTCGGCGTCGACCGTGAAGACCATGGGCTTGCCCCGCGAGGCAGGTTCCCATCCGGCCGCCAGGGCGGCGCGCACGCCGCGCGTGATGATCGCGTCGTTGATCTGTAGGCGACCGGGCTTCAATCCCTTCAGCAATCGCTTGGGTGGCGGGAATTCCAGCAGGGCGCCCCGCTGCATATCCTTCTGCAACAGCGCGACGGTCATGCCCTGCCAGCCGTCGAAATCGCTGAAATGCGGTTCCCGGCGGAGTTCCCATTCATATTTGATACCGTCGACATCGACGGTCCCGGCCAGAGTGTTCACATGCTGCATGGCCGCGCCCTTAGCATAATATGGCCCCTGCACCATGGCCGATCTTGCCGCCTGATGCGCGTGATCCGCATGGGAGCGGAAAGCGGCAGCCGCTATCAGCGACAATAGCCTTCCTGCGCCTTCACCACGATCAGGCAGTCGCTCTTGCCGGCCAGATATTTGAATCCCGTCTCGTCGCCAGTGCCCGGCCGGATCGCCAGATCCTTGCCATCGCGCACGAAGCGGATCGTCGTCCCTTCCGCCACGCCGGGATAATCGCCCTGCCGGTCCAGATTATCCTTGTTGGTCAAGGCATAATGACCCGGCTTTCCGTCCGGCGACGGCTGAATGTCCAGAAACAGCCCCTCCGGCCCGGTCCATTTGCCGACCCAGTCATCCGTGGGCAGGCGCGCGTCGGCGCTCTGGTTGCCGGCCTGATTATCGATCGGGGCCGCGTCGCTTTCATCGAACGTCTCGACCGAGGCGACATTGGCCATATTGTTGGCCGCCACTTCATTACCTTCATTCTCGGCGCTTTTGGCACACCCGGCCAGCAGCACGGGCAGCAACAGAAGCGGGGAAAGGGCGCGCATCATCCGTCAGTCTCCTTCTTGTCCCGATCACAACCACCGGACATCCCGTTATGATCCCTCGAACAGGCGCCGCAGCATAGACGATCTCTTGCCAGCCGCCGCGTCCGCGCGCAAAGACGCATGGGGGGAATGACGATGAACGACAAAATTGGAGAGCGCGCCGGCGCGACCAGGCCCAGAGCGCGTTTCGTGCGCGAAGCGGCCGATGTCCGGCGTCAGGCACTGATAGACGCGACGGCCCGCTGCCTCGCCGAAAAGGGCGTAGGCGGCACTTCGGTCCGTGCCATCTGCGCGCGGGCGGGCGTCTCGTCCGGCCTGCTCACCCATTATTTCGACGGTGTCGATGCGCTGATCCTGGCAACCTATGCCGATGTCGGTGCGCGCGTATCCGCTGCACTGGACGCCGCGATCGAGGCAGCGGGCGACGATCCGCGCGACCGGCTGCGCGCCTGCCTCCAGGCCAATTTCCGCGAGCCGATCCTGGACCCGGACCTGCTCGCCACCTGGATCGCCTTCTGGAGCCTGGTGAAGTCGGACCCGCAGATCGCGGCGGTCCATGCCGACGTCTATGGCGCCACCCGCGCCCAGATGGAGGCGCTGTTGCAGGCCGCCGCTCCCACCCTTTCGCCTTCGCAGACGCGGATAGCGGCGATCAGCCTGACCGCGCTGGTGGACGGGCTATGGCTCGAACTCTGCCTTGATCGATCGACTTTCTCACCGGAAGAGGCGCAGGCCATGGTCGAGGATGCAATGTTGAAAGTCTTGCATATTTAAGGCTATGCGATCGATCAGTGAGACAGGCTGTAATCGCTTTTCTCACTTAACACATCCGAGAAAAGCAATTTCCCCCGAATCGACCGCATCCCTACATGGGTCTTCGCAACCGCAATATTCTCAAGCAGGAAAAGGAAGCCCATGGCTCTCATCAACACCCCGCTCGCGCCGTTCACGGCCACCGCTTACAAGGAAGGCAAGTTCGTCGACGTCACTGACGCCGACGTAAAGGGCAAGTGGGCCGTCTTCTTCTTCTATCCCGCCGACTTCACCTTCGTCTGCCCGACCGAGCTGGAAGATCTGGCCGACATCTACCCGACCCTTCAGGGCATGGGCGTGGAAGTCTATTCGGTGTCGACCGACACCCATTTCTGCCACAAGGCCTGGCACGACACCTCGCCGGCGATCGGCAAGATCAACTATTACATGCTGGGTGACCAGAACCACCAGCTGTCGAACCAGTTCGGCGTGCTGCGTGAAGGCGTCGGCCTGGCCGACCGTGGCACCTTCGTGCTCGATCCCGAAGGCGTGATCCAGCTGGTCGAAATCACCCCCGAGGGCGTGGGCCGCAATGCTGCCGAACTGCTCCGCAAGGTGAAGGCGCTCCAGTATTGGGCCAGCCATCCGGGCGAAGTCTGCCCCGCCAAGTGGGAAGAAGGTGAAGCCACCCTCGCCCCGTCGCTGGATCTGGTCGGCAAGATCTAAAAAAGACCTGCAAAGGCACCTGCCGGACCGGGTCGAGCATCAGGCTCCCCGGCCCGGCGGGGTTTTATACCGAAATTCATCGCTGTCTTTCTTGCCGGGCCTTCGGGTCGCACCATCCCGGCGACGAGAGCTTTTGTTTTTCGCATCAGGTTGTCGGAAAACCGGTTCCCACTTTTCCGCCCGATGCGTGCGTGCCCCGCAGCGGCGCGCCAACCATGGAGTAGCACAAGATGTTGGACGCAAATCTCAAGGGCCAGTTGAAGGCCTATATGGCGAACATCACGCAGCCCATCGAGCTGGTGGCGTCGCTGGACGATGGCGCGAAGTCGCGTGAAATGAACGAATTGCTGGGCGAGATTGCGGAGCTGTCCGACAAGGTCAGCCTGACCACCGGTGCTGACAAGCGCAAGCCGAGCTTCATGATCCGCCGCGTCGGCACGGATATCGGCGTGACCTTTGCCGGCCTGCCGATGGGGCATGAATTCACCTCGCTGGTGCTGGCGCTGTTGCAGGTCGGCGGTCATCCGTCGAAGGCCGCGCAGGATCTGATCCAGCAGGTGAAGGAGCTGGACGGCGATTTCGCGTTCGAAACCTATTTCTCTCTGTCGTGCCAGAATTGCCCGGACGTGGTGCAGGCGCTCAATCTGATGAGCGTGCTCAACCCCCGGATCAGTCATGTCGCGATCGACGGCGGCCTGTTCAAGGACGAGGTCGAAGCGCGCAAGATCATGGCGGTGCCGACCGTGTTCCTGAACGGCGAACCCTTCGGTCAGGGCCGGATGGAACTGGAGCAGATCGTCGCGAAGATCGACAGCGGCGCTGAAGCCAAGGCGGCCGAAAAGATCCGCAAGCAGGACCCGTTCGAAGTGCTGGTGATCGGCGGCGGCCCTGCCGGCGCGGCGGCGGCCATCTATTCGGCGCGCAAGGGCATTCGTACCGGGGTCGCGGCGGAACGCTTCGGCGGTCAGGTGCTCGACACGATGGATATCGAAAATTTCATCTCGGTTTCGCGGACTGAAGGGCCGAAGCTGGTGTCGGCGCTGGAGGCGCACGTCAAGGATTATGACGTTGAGATCATGAACCTGCAAAAGGCGGCCAAGCTGATCCCGGCCAGGAACGAGGGCGGCTATCATGAGGTCGTGCTGGACAATGGCGCATCGCTGAAGGGGCGCACCATCATCCTGTCGACCGGCGCGCGCTGGCGGCAGATGGGCGTGCCGGGCGAGGACGAGTATCGCAACAAGGGCGTGGCCTATTGCCCGCATTGCGATGGTCCGCTGTTCAAGGGCAAGCGCGTGGCGGTGATCGGCGGCGGCAATAGCGGCGTCGAAGCGGCCATCGACCTGGCCGGGATCGTCGCCCATGTGACGCTGATCGAATATGACGGCCAGTTGCGCGCCGACGCCGTGTTGCAGCGCAAGCTCGCCAGCCTGCCGAACGTGAAGATCATCACATCGGCGCTGACCACCAAGGTGGACGGCAATGGCGAGCGGGTCACCGGCCTGTCCTACAAGGACCGCAACCATGGCACCGAGCATGATGTCGAACTGGAAGGCATTTTCGTCCAGATCGGGCTCGTCCCCAACACCGAATGGCTGAAGGACGCGATCGCCCTCTCCCCGCGTGGCGAGATCGAGATCGACGCGCGTGGCGAAACCAGCCAGCCGGGCATCTTCGCGGCAGGCGACTGCACGACCGTGCCCTACAAGCAGATCGTGATCGCCATGGGTGCAGGATCGACGGCGGCGCTGTCCGCCTTTGATTACCTCATCCGCTTGCCGGCGAGCGAGGAAACGGCACAGGCCGCGTAACGGAACAACCCTGAGCGGGGTTTTACGAAGAAGGCCGGTCCGGTAACGGGTCGGCCTTTTTGCTCGGCGCGGTTTCGGGCAGCGCGATCAATACTGGCAATACGCACAGCGCTACGATCGCGATCATGGCGCCGGGCGCGGCGGCCCAGCCGCTTCCCTCCACCAGCCTGTGCGCCAGCCAGGGCGTCAGTCCACCAAACAGCGCGGTGGCGCTGGTCGCACCGAAGGCAAGGCCGCTGAGCCGCCCCTCGCCCGGAAACTGTTCCGCCGTCGCTACCGCCCCGACCGCGCTCACCGCCCCGCCAAGGCAGGCCAGCAAGACCGCGCCCGCAAGCGCCAGACCAAAGCCCCCGCGCATCATCAGGAACAGCAGCACCGGCAGCAGGATGCCCGCGATCGCCAGCACGACCAGCACCGGCCTGCGCCCGATCCGGTCGGTCAGCAAGCCGGTCAGCGGCGTAATCAGGATGACCGCCAGTGCCGCCAGCGTCGACAGCCACAGGGCATCCGCCTCCCCGGTCGTGCCCATGGCGGACAGGAAGGACGGCACATAGGTGATGCCGACATAATAGGTGATCGACCCCAGCGCCGAGATCGCAAAGCCACGACCGATGGCGGCGCGATGATGGCGCAGGCTGTGGCGCAGGGGCGATTGCGGCGTGGTCGCTTGCGCCTGTTGCCGCAGGAAATCTGGCGATTCCTGCATAGTGGAGCGCGCGAGCAGGATGATTCCGGCCAGCGCCGCGCCGGTGAAAAAGGGGATGCGCCATCCCCATGCCGCCAACGACGCCTCGTCCAGCGACGCCACCGTGAGCGCGGATACGCCTGCCGCCAGCAGCGCGCCCACTTCGCTGGCCGCCGACGCCAGCGATGTGATGAACCCGCGCCGTTCCGCCCGTGCCCCCTCCAGCAGATAGGCAACCACGCCAGTATATTCGCCGCCGACGGAGAAGGCCATCAGGCAGCGCAGGCCGATCATCATCCAGCCCGCCGCCGGGCCGACCTGTGCATGGGTCGGCAACAGGGCCGTCGCCAGCATCGCGGCGGTCATCAGTCCCATCGACAGGATCATGGTCGGCCGCCGTCCGTAGCGATCGCCGATATGGCCAAAGACGACCGCGCCGATCGGCCGCATCAGATAGGCGACGGCAAAGCCCGCCAGCGCATCCCCGAGGCCAACCGCCCCGCCGCCAAAGAAGACCCGCGACAACACCGTCGCGAAATAGAGATAGAGGGTGAAATCATACCATTCGACGACGGTGGAGAGCGCCGCGACCGCAAGGGATCGGGTGGGCAACGGCCGGTTCATCCTGCGATCGCCCTGCATCGGCTCTCCACGGCGGACATGGCTGTCCTGTAACTTCCCTTCAGGATGAAGGAACAACTGCGTGAAGGAAAGCCCACGCCTTCCCGCACGACGCCTCCAACGCCCGGCACCCCGGTCCAGCCCCCGGCAAATGTAATAAAGTGTAACCTTGCGGAAATCGTTGCTAACGACTCGCAATGGATATTGCACAAAGTGGAAATCATTCGCATTAGCGACCTCGATAAATATCCAGGGAGCCACCATGCAGAATCCATCCAGACCCGATCGTATGTCGAAGCGGACGCCGACCTTCCTCGCGCTAAGCTGCGTCGGCATCGTCTCCATGCCGCTGGCCGCCGCCGCGCAGGACCAGGCCGCCAGCAGCGGCCAGAAGCTGGGATCGGTGACCGTCACCGACACCGCGATCGACGAGCAGGGCTATAAGGTCGACAAGCCTTCCTCCCCCAAATATACCGCGCCGCTGGTGGACACGCCCAAGAGCGTCACCGTCATCCCGGCCCAGCTTATCAAGGACACCGCTGCCGCTTCGCTGACCGAAGCGCTGCGGACCGTGCCGGGCATTACGCTGGGCGCAGGCGAAGGCGGCAACCCGCTGGGCGATCGCCCCTTCATCCGCGGCTTCGACAGCCAGGCCAGCACCTATCTGGACGGCGTGCGCGACGTCGGCGCGCAAAGCCGCGAAGTCTTCGCGGTCGAACAGATCGAAGTGGTCAAGGGATCGGACAGCAGCATGGGCGGACGCGGCAATGCCGGCGGATCGCTCAACCTGGTCACCAAGGTGCCGACCGCCGACCGGTTCGTCGCGGCCACCGGCGCGCTGGGCAATGCCGATTACAAGCGCGCGACGATCGACATCAACCAGCCGATCAACGATTTCGTCGGTCTGCGCCTTAATGCCATGTGGCATGACCAGGATGTCGCCGGTCGCGACGCGATCTGGCAGAAGCGCTGGGGCGTCGCGCCCTCGATCAAGCTCGGCCTTAACGACCCGACCAGCCTGACCGTCAGCTATTATCATCTCGAAACCGACGAACTGCCGGATTCGGGCATACCCTATCTCTACACCATCGCCAATGCGCCCAGTGGCGTGACCGAAACCGGTCCGGCGCGCAATTTCACCACGGCGTCCGGCACCAAGATCTCGGTCCCGCGCAGCGCCTATTACGGCCTTGCCGATCGCGATTTCCGCAAGACCAATGTCGACAACCTCACCTTCCGCTTCGAGCATCAGTTCGACGGCGGCATCACCCTGCGCAACACCAGCCGCTATGGGACCAGCAAGCAGGGCTATGTCTGGACCCAGCCCGACGACAGCCAGGGCAATGTCGTCAATGGTCAGGTCTGGCGCCGCATCAACAGCCGCTACAGCGAAACCTGGGGCATGCTGAACCAGACCGACCTGTCGGGCGAATTCACGGTCGGCGGCGTGAAGAACAGCTTTGCCGCCAGCGTCGAGTTCAGTCAGGAAGTGGCCTGGAACGGCAGCTATGTGTCCAACGCGGCGACCGGAACGGCAATCGCCACCGGCACCACCGCGACCGGCGGCCGGTGCGGCGCGGATTCGATCGCGCGTTACAATTGCACCAGCCTGACCGATCCCAACCCCTATGACCCGTGGGTCAGCTATGCCAGCGACGCGTCCACCGTGGTTTCGCCAATCACGCTAAGCGCCCGCAAGACCTGGACGAAGTCGGCCACCACCACCAAGGCGGCGTCCTTCTTCGACACGATCAGCTTCAGCGACGCGCTGCTGCTGAACATTGGCGGTCGCTATGATCGCTATGAGACGACCGTGACGCCGGGCATCACCGCGACATCGACGGCCAACCGCGTCAGCTATGACCGCACCGACGATCTGTGGACCTATAATGCCGGTCTGGTCTTCAAGCCGGCGGCCAATGGCAGCATCTACATCTCGACCGCAACCGCCGCGACCCCGCCCGGCGCTTTCCTTGCGAACGGTACGGAAAGCAATGCGCTCAACACCACGTCGCAGGCGCTGACCGATGCGCTGAAGGTCGAAAAGACCCGTTCCTATGAAATCGGCACCAAGTGGAACCTGCTGAACGACAGCCTGGCGCTGACGCTGGCGGCGTTCCGCACCGAAACGAAAAATGCCCGTGCGACCGATGCCAACGGCCTCGTCACCTTCATTGGCGAACGGCGGATCGACGGCATCGAATTCAGCTTCAACGGCAATATCACGCCGGAATGGAATGTCTTTGGCGGTTACACCTTCATGGATTCCGAAATCGTCGATGGCGGCTATACCGCGACGACCGTGTCGGGCGTGACGCTCTATGCCCCCGCAGCGACCACCGGCCGCCGCTTCCCCAATACGCCCAAGCATAGCCTGACCGCCTTCACCAATTACAAGGTGACGCCCGCCTTCACCGTGGGCGGCGGCGCAATGTATATGGGCAAAGTCTATGGCGGCTATGCGGACACGCGTACCATCACCGACGGCGCGGTCGTCATCACCAAGCAGCTGGCCCGCATGGTGCCTAGCTACTGGCGCTTCGACGGCAATGCGTCCTACGCCTTCAGCGATGCGATCCAGTTGCAAGTCAATGTGCAGAATGTCCTGAACAAGCGCTATTATGACAAGGCCTACAGTTCGCATTATGCGAACCAGGCGGCGGGGCGTACCGCGATCGCCACGCTCAGCGTCAAATATTGACGATCGGGAAGGGGGCTGCGTCATGCAGCCCCTTTTTCCATGGCGCCTGCTTCAGGGACGCGACAGGCGCAGACCGAAAATCGCCGGATCGACTTCCAGCATCGGCACGCCATCGGGCCGGGTTTGCGCTGGTATCGGCGACGGGATCATGCCCGCCCGCCCCCGCGCCGGTCCGAACGTCACCACCGTGCTGCCCGGATCGCCCAGCACCAGCGGATCGAGCTTCAGCGCCGCGTTGAGCCGCGCCTGCGTCACTTCCACCAGCGTCCCGATCTTCGTCAGCGCGAACAGGTCGCGCGCAAACGCATAGGGCAGGCGGATGCAGCCATGGCTGGCGGGATAGCCCGGATTATGCCCGGCATGGAGAGCAATCCCGTCCCAGGTCAGCCGCTGCATATAGGGCATGGGCGCATTGCTGTAGAGGTTGGAGCGATGCCATTGCCGCTTTTGCAGGATGGGATAGTCGCCGGTCGGGGTGCGATGCCCCTTCATGCCGGTGGACACGCTGGCCAGCCCGATCAGCTGGTCGCCGCTGTAAACGTGGATCGTCTGCCTTTCGATGCTGATGACCATGTAGATCGGCCCATCCCACGGACCCTGCCCCAGCCAGCGATAACCGCCCGGCGCCAGGCCGCCCTCCTCCGCCGCGCGCGCCGGGTCGGGCGCGCCCGCCGTCGTCAGCAACGAGAGGCTCAGCAGGCTCGCCAGGGCAAGGGGACGCAGCAGGGACCGGGGCCGGACAGAAGGCATAATGCTTTCTTAACCATGATCTTCGCCAGCGCCAGTCCGGCGTCGCCCTCCCCTACCTTGCCGGTCCCATCGCGGGACATGGCGCGGTGGAGGGCGGCGCGAACACCTCGCAATAAAATGATAGAAATGGCGGGATAAAGGAATAAAATGTTTCACAGCCGCGTTGCAGTCTGTAGAGGGGCGCGATCATTGCTTTAAGGATTCCGAGTCATGCCTGCCTATCGTTCCCGCACCACCACCCATGGCCGCAACATGGCGGGCGCCCGTGGCCTCTGGCGCGCGACCGGCATGAAGGACGAGGATTTCGGCAAGCCGATCATCGCGATTGCCAACAGCTTCACCCAGTTCGTGCCGGGCCATGTCCACCTCAAGGATCTGGGCCAGCTGGTCGCGCGCGAGATCGAGGCGGCGGGCGGCGTCGCCAAGGAATTCAACACCATCGCGGTCGATGACGGCATCGCCATGGGCCATGGCGGCATGCTCTATTCGCTGCCCAGCCGCGACCTGATCGCCGACAGCGTCGAATATATGGTCAACGCCCATTGCGCCGACGCGATTGTGTGCATCTCCAACTGCGACAAGATCACGCCTGGCATGCTGATGGCCGCGATGCGCCTGAACATCCCCGTCGTCTTCGTGTCCGGCGGGCCGATGGAAGCGGGCAAGACCGTGGTGCGCGGCAAGAAGGTGGCGCTCGACCTGGTCGACGCCATGGTCGTCGCCGCCGACGAAAGCTATACCGACGAGGAAGTGCAGACGATCGAGCGTTCGGCCTGCCCCACCTGCGGCAGTTGTTCAGGCATGTTCACCGCCAATTCGATGAACTGCCTGACCGAGGCTTTGGGCCTGTCGCTGCCTGGCAATGGTTCGACGCTGGCCACCCATTCGGACCGCGAGCGTCTGTTCCGAGAGGCCGGCCATCTGATCGTCGACATCACCAAACGCTATTATGAGCAGGATGACGAGAGCGTCCTGCCGCGCAGCATCGCCAATTTCGCGGCGTTCGAAAATGCGATGAGCCTGGACATCGCCATGGGCGGGTCGTCCAACACGGTGCTGCATCTGCTCGCCGCCGCGTTTGAGGGCGGCATCGACTTCACCATGGCCGATATCGACCGGCTGTCGCGCCGGGTTCCCTGCCTGTGCAAGGTCGCGCCGGCCAAGAATGACGTCCATATGGAGGATGTCCACCGCGCCGGCGGCATCATGGCGATCCTGGGCGAACTGGAGCGCGGCGGCCTGATCGACGCCAGCCTGCCGACCGTCCACAGCCGCACCATGGGCGACGCGCTGGCCCGCTGGGATATCGGCCGCACCAATAGCGAAGAGGTCCGAAACTTCTATCGCGCGGCGCCCGGCGGCGTGCCGACGCAGGTGGCGTTCAGCCAGTCGGCCCGCTGGGAGGAACTGGACAGCGACCGCGAACATGGCGTGATCCGTTCGGTCGAGCATGCCTTTTCCAAGGATGGTGGCATCGCCGTCCTCTCCGGCAATCTGGCGCCCGAAGGCTGCATCGTGAAGACCGCCGGCGTGGACGAAAGCATCCTCGTCTTCCATGGCACAGCGCGCGTCTATGAAAGCCAGGACGCGGCGGTCGCGGGCATATTGGGCAATGAGGTGAAAGCGAACGACGTCGTCATCATCCGCTATGAAGGGCCCAAGGGCGGACCGGGCATGCAGGAAATGCTCTACCCGACCAGCTACCTGAAGTCGAAGGGGCTGGGCAAAGCCTGCGCACTCATCACCGACGGGCGTTTCTCCGGCGGCACGTCGGGCCTGTCGATCGGCCATGTTTCGCCCGAGGCAGCCGAGGGCGGGTTGATCGCGCTGGTGGAGACGGGCGATCCGATCGTCATCGACATCCCGGCCCGCGTCATCAAGGTCGATCTGGACGACGCCATCCTCGATGCTCGCCGCGCCGAGATGGAAGCGCGCGGGGCGAAGGCGTGGAAGCCCTTCGGCCGCAAGCGCGAAGTGTCCCCCGCCCTGCGCGCCTATGCCGCGATGACCACCAACGCCGCCAAGGGCGCGGTGCGCGACGTCAGCCAGATCGAGCGCTAAAGCGTGATGAGGTCCGTTTAAGCGACATTCACCCGTTCGGTTCAGGCCTGGTCGAGAAACGGGAAGCGCAGTGCCAGAGCATTTTCGAAGCAGATGGCATCATCTGCTGGCTCGGAGCCGCAAGGCCAGCGCAGCTAAAATGCGGAAAAAAACAAATAGAGCATGATCCGATTCAGTTTGAACGGATCATGCTCTAGCCGCTTCTCGACTTCGCTCGAAGCGAAGGGTTCAGCATGCTCATTCCTCCGGGGCGATCACCACCCGGAGGCCGTCGAGCGTCGCGTCGAGCGGTATCTGGCAGGATAGCCGGCTGTCGGCGCGGCGCGCATCGCTGCTGCCGAGCAGGTCATTTCATCCTCGCTCATCGGTGGCAGCGCATCCGAGGCGACGTAGGCAAGGCAGGTGGCGCAGGAGCAGCAGCCACCGCACAACGCCATGAGTTCGTCCAGCCCCTTGTCGCGCAGCCGCTCTTCCATCCGCGCGCGATAGCGGCCGCTGACGCGACCGATCCAGTAAAAGGCCCATGTCCGATAGGTGAAGCCTTCGCTGGCCGCCATGGGCGTCTGGTCGGGGGCAATCGTCATGGAACGGCTTCTTGGAAGCTATGCCTGCCGTCCGTAGGGCGACCGATCCATCGTTGCAAATTCAATTCACCCCAGCGCAGTGAATCGAATATTCATTTTGCAAACCGCATGGCAGTTGGCTCGAACAGATGATTTGACCTCGAAATTACGGCGATTCAAGAAAGTCATCCGGCCAGACATGCTCGCTGGCGAGCGGCGGCGGCGCGTCGCAACAGGCACAATTTTTGCCGTCGTTGCAAAACTGTTGAGCCCTATTTCTGGCAAGCAACGATGGTCGCGATTACCGCCAGCGTCTCCTGGGGGTCGCGCACGCGTACCGTATCCAGCCCAAGCGTCTTGGCCGGATAATCATTGCCGCCGGGGAAGATCGCGTCGCCGATGAACATCATCGCATCGAGCGCTATACCGCTGGCGTCCCGCAACTTCTTCAGCCCATAGGCCTTGTCCACGCCTTCGCGCGTGATGTCGATCGAGGTCGCACCGCCCATGTTGATCGACAGGCCCGGCAGGCGCTGGCGCAGGTCGGCCTGGATGATCTTGCGCTTGGCGAAATCCGGATCCCAGCCTTCCTTGGCATGGATCGGCGCCTGCTGCCCCAGCGCCGAAAAGGTGATCTGGCTGCCACGATCCTCGATCCGTTCCCCCCAGGTCTGCTGGGGCACGAAACCGGTCGCCTCCAGCGCTGCATCGAACGCCGCCAGGATCGCAGCCTTCTGCGCATCGTCGAACAGTTCGGCATAGACAGGCGACCAGCCATCAACGCCATGCGTGTAGAGCTTGGTGCCGGTTGTCGGCATCAGCCACAGTCGGGAGCGATCGGCATGTGCGGGCAGCCGGCTCGCCACCTGCTTTTCAAATTGTGGCCAGTCCCCGCCGGAAATGACCGCTACATGCGCCACCGCCAGCAGATCAGCCAGCGCCGTACCCATCGCGTCGCCCAGCGGCTGCTTGCTCTCCGCCAATGTTCCGTCCAGGTCGAACGCAATCAGTTGCTTCATTCCAGTCCCAATCCCGGCCCCGTTCGCGGCCATATCCATGATGTAAGGCTGCGCTAGCGCCTGCCCGCCCGCCGGGCAATGCAGGCCATGGACGATTTGGGTTAGGATATGCTGAAACCGGACATCAGCCTGGCAGGAAACGACTTGCCGCAGCGATGAACGAACCTAAGACGGTGGCAGCATGGCTTGCATGATGATCGCCTTCTCCCGGTTTCGACCTCTCGCCCCTGGCGCACCGCCAGCGACAGGCCAGCCATGATGCATCCTTTCTCGCCGGAAGAATGGATGATCATTGCCTTGTCGTTGCGCATCAGCCTCGTCGCGATGACGGCCATGCTGCCTTTCGCCTTCGCACTGGCGTGGATATTGGCGCGCTGGCGCTTTCCGGGCAAATTCCTGCTCGATGCCCTGGTCCACCTGCCGCTGGTCGTGCCGCCTGTGGTGACCGGATGGCTGTTGCTGATCCTGTTCGGCGCGCAGGGGCCGGCGGGTCGATGGCTGAACGAATGGTTTGGCGTGACCCTGATGTTCCGCTGGACCGGCGCCGCACTGGCCTCCGCTATCATGGCCATGCCGCTCATGGTGCGGGCCATGCGCCTGTCCATCGAAGCGATCGACAGGCGGCTGGAGCAGGCAGCTTATAGCCTGGGCGCAGGGCGGACGCGCAGTTTTCTCACCATATCCCTGCCCCTTGCCGTCCCCGGAATCGTGGCGGGCGGGATATTGGGGTTTGCGCGGTGCATGGGGGAATTTGGTGCAACCATCACCTTCGTATCCAATATCCCCGGCGAAACCCAGACTTTGCCCATTGCCATCTATGCGGCGATGCAGATGCCCGGTGGCGAAGCACTGGTCACGCGGCTGGCGCTGATTTCACTGGCGCTTTCGCTTGGCGCGCTGATCGCGGCGGAACTTATCGCCCGGCGGATGTCGGCCGGAAGGAACGGGCATGCTGATCGACATTGATGTGCGACGCCGCGTAGGGGAGCGGGACATCGGCGTTGTCATGCGCAGCGATGCCGGGATCAGCGCACTTTTCGGCCCGTCCGGCATTGGCAAGACGACGATATTGCACATGATCGCCGGCCTGCTGCGCCCTGACCATGGCCATATCCGCATCGGCGACGCGTTATTGTTCGATCATGCCGCTGGCATCGACCTGCCGGCCCGTCAGCGCGGTTGCGGCTATGTCTTCCAGGACGGCCGCCTGTTCCCGCACATGCGGGTCCGGGCCAATCTGCTTTACGGCCGTCGTGGGGCCGGGCCGATCGACCTGCCGACGATCGTCGATCTGCTCGGCCTGCACGGCCTGCTCGATCGCTGGCCTGCGACCCTGTCGGGCGGCGAAGCGCAACGTGTCGCGATTGGCCGCGCCTTGTTGTCGGGTCCGCAGATATTGTTGATGGACGAACCTTTTTCCTCGCTGGACCATGCGCGCAAGCACGCATTGCTGGCTCTGATCCGCGACATTCATGCGCAAACGGGCATAGCGATCCTTTATGTCACGCATGATCTTACCGAACTGGATGCACTCGGCGCCGCGCGGATAGATGTGCGCGATCCCACCTGACATCGGCTGCGGTTGTACTTGCCCCCGACTTGTTGTAGCCCGGCCTCACAGGATCACAGGGGACGTCAAATGATCTGGACAATGCATGTCATTGTTCAATCGTCATTTTCATAAGGAATATCGACCAGCGTCCGCCGGATCAGACTGCCAGCCAATGCCCGGAAAGCCATAGACAGACTGATGACGACAATCACGATCTGCGCCATCATGAAAAATGAAGCGCCATACATTCTGGAATGGATTGCCTATCACAAGGCGATCGGGATCGACAATTTTGTCATTTACGACAATGTCAGTAGCGATGAATCCTACAAAATGCTGGTGGCGCTGGACCGGGCGAACATCATCAAATGCTATTCCCAGCCTAGCGACGGTGGCGGCTCGCCGCAGTTGAAGGTCTATAATCATTGTCTGCGCAACCATGGCGCCTCCACGCAGTTCATGGCGTTCCTTGATGCGGACGAGTTTCTGGTTCCGCTCGATGGCGTCGATGCCGTGGACTGGATCGCATCCACGTTCGACAGCAATCCGGACATGACCGCCATGGCAGTCAACTGGAAGATTTTCGGATCGGCGGGCAAGATACGGGCCGAACCCGGCCTGGTCATGGAACGCTTCCAGCAAGCCGCAGCCGGCGCCAACCGGGTATTCAAATCGATCGTCCGCCCCGGCGCCGTGCGGGAGATGGCGATCCATTACGCCTTTCTGAACGACGGTCGCTATGGCGACGAAAAGGGCAGGCCGGTCGAGTTCATGCCAGAGCCGGGCGGCGTTCCGGGCCGGATCAGTGCGCCCAGTTCGGACCGGTTGCGCGTCAATCATTATATGATCAAGTCGGTCGAGGAATATGCGATCAAGCGCAATCGCGGGAACGCCAACTATTCGATCGAACATCCCGAAAAATTCAAGCGTTTCGACGACGAATATTTCCGTCAGGCCGACCGGAACGAGGTGCATGACCAGGCAGCGCTGCGCTTCCTGGAAGCGACCAAGGATCGCATCGAGGATTTGAAGGAGCATATCGGCAGTCTGGCGGGCTGACGGTAAATGTCGATATGACATGCCCGGCAGTGACAAGATGAGGCCCGGAACGGCTTGAACGATAAAACCGCTCATAACGACGAAAATGGCACCGAGGATCGCCTCGCGGCGATGGAGGCGCGCATCGCCCAGCTGGAAGCCCAGATCGCGACGCTCACACAGGCGCCCCCGGGATCGGACACCGCATCATGGTCCAGCAGCGGCTTTCCCGTGCTGGCGAGGGGCACGGTCGTGACGGCCAAGACGCCCGAGGATTTCGTCCGCTTTCTCGCCTCGGGCTGGTGGGATATGGAACCCTGGGGGGTTTGGGGGCGCGATTACCAGCATGCGGTGCGCTTCCATATTCCCGATTATCAGGGCGGCTATGTCGAGGTGACCCTTCACCTTCAGGCCTTCCTGCCGCCGAACGGTGACCCCATGGATGTCCATATCACCGCCAATGGCGTCTTCCTTGGCCGCCATGCCCTGCGCACGGCAGTGAGGCCTTTCCGCCTGCGCCTGCCGCCTGCGGCAATCGGCCATGGCGACGTCATCCTGTATCTGCAATGTACCGACCCGAAATTGCCGGCCAGCTTCAGCGACAGTGCCGATCGCCGTCTCCTGGGAGCGGGTCTGGTCGCGCTTGGCCTTTGTTGATGAACCAGCGTCCGGCCGCAGAAAATGCCGGCCGGATCGGACCAACGCCCGCCGGCCAGCTCTTGATTCCTTCCCCTTATCTGGACCGGCCCGCAAAACCGGTTTGCACGACGCAACGAATGGGCGCCAAACCGACCTGAAAAGCGGTCTGCGCCCCTCGACCGGGGCAGGAAAAGAAGAGTAACCGATTGGAACCCCACCCGAGCGATTCGGAATATTTCTCCAAGGAGCATGAATAGGACGATGGCAAATCTGATTGTGACGGGCGGCGCGGGCTTCATCGGCGCGAATTTCGTGCATCATTGGCGCAAGGTTTCGCCCCAGGACAATATTATCGTGCTGGATGCCCTGACCTATGCCGGCAATCCTGCCAATATTGCCGGACTGGACGGTGTCGAACTGGTCGAAGGCGATATTTGCGATACCGCGCTGGTATCTCGACTGATGGACGATCATGCAATCGACACGATCGTGCATTTCGCCGCGGAAAGCCATGTCGATCGCTCGATCACCGGTCCCGACGCTTTTGTCACCACCAATGTCGTGGGTACCCACAGCCTGCTCAAGGCCGCAAAGACGGCTTGGCTGGACAAGGGCTGCGGTCGCCCGCATCGCTTCCATCATGTGTCGACGGATGAGGTCTACGGATCGCTGGAAATGGACGATCCGGCGTTCAGCGAAACCACGCCCTATTCGCCCAATTCCCCCTATTCCGCGTCCAAGGCGGGATCGGATCATCTGGTGCGGGCCTATCACCACACCTATGGGCTGGAAACGACGACCAGCAACTGCTCCAACAATTACGGCCCTTACCAGTTTCCCGAGAAACTGATCCCGCTATTCACGCTCAACGCGCTGTCCGGTCGCAACCTGCCCATTTATGGCGATGGCCTCAATGTGCGCGACTGGCTGCATGTGGAGGATCATTGCGTCGGCATCGAACTGATCCTGCGCAAGGGGCGGATCGGCGAAACCTACAATGTGGGTGGCGGCCAGGAATTGCCGAACATCGAGGTCGTGCGTGAAATCTGTCGCGGCGTTGATGCCGCCTTCGCGGAAAATCCCGACCTTGCAAAGATTTTCCCCGACGCACCGGCCGCGCGCGGCGGCTCCTCGGCCGATCTCATGACCTATGTCGAAGACCGCAAGGGCCATGACCGGCGCTATGCAATCGACGAGAGCAAGATCCGCGGTGAACTGGGCTACGAACCTGCCCGCGATTTCCCGCAGGGCTTTGCCGAAACGTTGCGCTGGTATCTGAGCAACGAGAACTGGTGGCGGCCGCTGGTCGAACGCGCCAAGATTGCCCGCTGACAGCCGGCGGACCACACTGCCTGATTCGCCTACCAGATGCCCGCCAAGGATCGTTCATGAAGCTCGACATCATCATCCCGGTCTATCGTAACGCCGACCTGGTCGAGGCCTGTCTGGATTCGTTGAACGCCCATGTCGGCGAGGTCGCGGCGCATGCGCCCCGGATCATCGTCATCAACGATTCGCCCGACGATGAGATCGTGGCCGCGCTGCTCGCCAGATATCGGCAGCGCGGCCTGATCCAGGAATTGCTGACCAACGGCCAGAATACCGGTTTCGTCGCCAGCGTGAACAAGGGCCTTGCCCTGTCCCGGGCCCGGGGCGCGGCCGCCCTGCTGGTCAACAGCGATACGTTGACCTACAAGAATACGCTGGCCGAAATGATGGCGGTCCTGCAGGCGGACCCGCAGATCGGCTTCGTCTGCCCCCGCTCCAACAACGCATCCATTTCGACCTTCCCGCAGGCGCCGCACGCCATGTCGGGCATCTTCGTGATGCCCGACGCCTGTTATGCGGCATGGCAATCGGTACAATCCTACCTCCCTCGCTATAGCTGGGCGCCGACGGCGGTTGGCTTCTACATGCTGATCGCGCCGTCGGTCGTCCTCAATTTCGCGCCGCTCGATGCAGCGTTCGGCATCGGCTATGAGGAGGAAAATGACCTGGTGATGCGCGCCGGCAAGGTCGGCTTCCGCGCGGTGCTGGCCAACCATGCCTATGCCTATCATGCCGGTTCCGCCTCCTTCCTGTTGCAGGACATCGACCTGAAAGGGCAGAGGGAAGGCAATCTTCAGAAGATGACCAGGCGCCATCCCGAGTTCCTGCCTCTGGTCCAGGCCTATGAGGCGTCGGCAGATTATCGGGCAGAGCTGAAAATCCGGCAGATGGTGCCGACTACAGACGGCCGGCTGAAAATTGCAATCAACCTGCTGACCTTCGGTCGTCACCATAATGGCACCACCGACCATATGATGCATTTCATTCGCTGGTGCGAACGGTGGGCACCGGACAATGTCGATATCTACGTCATTTGCGAACAGTCGGTCGCCCGCTTTCACGGCATCGACAAGATGCAGCGGATCAAGCAGCGCCGCGAATGCGATCCGGTCTATGCGGTTGCAATCATGCCGGGCCAGCCGTTCGACCTTCAGACCGTCCGTACGATGGAGCATCTGGCGCCCGTCACCATCTATGGCATGCTTGACGTCATCGCGCTCGATTGCAGCCATCTGCGCGCGGACAACGGCCTGGAAACCCTCTGGGCCTATATCGCGCGGCACGCCAACGGACTGTTCTTCAACAGCCGCTTTTCCGAAACGACCTTCCGCAATCGCTTCCCCCGTCAATTCACGGCACCGGCCTATACCCATTTGCTGCCGACCAGACTGGCCGCTTATGCCGGGCGCTATGAAAGGGCCGAACGTGGGCGCGACCATGTGCTCGTGATGGGCAATCACTTCCCGCACAAGGCGTCGCATGAGGTCGGTGCCCTGATTGCCGAGGCCCATCCCAGCCTGTCGCTGACCATTTTGGGTGGCGAAACCAAGGTGGAGGGCAATGCCCGCACCGTACAGTCCGGCACCCTGCCCGACGAGTTGATGAACGACCTGTTCGCGCGCAGCAGCGCGGTCGTCCTGCCCTCTTATTATGAAGGCTTCGGCCTCTCGATCATGAACGCCCTGGCTCTGGGCAAGCCCGTGATCGCGCGGGACATTCCGCCAACGCGGGAAATCCTCGCCACCTTCGGCAAGGCTGAAGGCATATTCCTGTTCACCGACAATCGTGAAGTCCCCGCCCTCATCGGCAAGGCGATCGCGGCCGAGAAATCGACCGTCGAGGAAAAGGGCGGCAGTGACTGGGATCAATGGTCCAAGGGGCTGTTCGAATTTGCCATGGGCTTGGCCAGAAGCCCGGACCTGCATGATCGCCTGGTCGGCCGGATCGAAGCGGCGGACGCGCTGCACGGCACGCCGGGCGCATTGTCCGCCGGTTCGGCACATGTTTCGGGAAGCGCCCCCAGTCTGGGCAGCGCGGGCAGCATCGTGCGGATCGCCGACCTGCTGCAACTGCGTGGCGACGCTTTTGTCCAGGCTGCCTACCGGCAATTGCTGGGGCGCCCCGCCGATCCGGCGGGCCTGGAACATCATATCGCGCTACTTGCGCGTGGGACGACCAAGGCCCAGATCATCGAGGCATTTCTGGAAACCGACGAGTTTCTGGAGCGCCGGACCCCGGTCAGCGTCGTCGGGCGCGAGTTGCTGCGCAAAACACGCTGGCCCAAGGCGATCCGGTTGCCGTCGCTCCGCCATGATGCGCCGGCGGAAGATATGGCGGCAGCAGAGGATACTGCGCCTGCGCCGGCACCGCCAACCCCGCCTGCTCCGCCTGCTCCGCCTGCTCCGCAACCCGTCGCTGCCCCGCCGCCGCCTGCACCACAAGCCGCGCCGCGCCCTGCTACAAACGGGTTGACGGTCCGGATCGCCGATTTGTTGGCGCTCGATGGCGCGGATTTTGTCGATGCCTTCTACCGGCGCCTTATGGGCCGCGAAGCAGACGATGGGGGGCTGGCGCACCATGTCGCATTGCTGGATCGTGGCGTGTCCAAGGTCGACATATTGCGCTCGATCCTGAAGACCGACGAATGCGTGCGACATAGCGCTATGGTCAAGATCGAAGGGCTGGAACTGCTGGACCCGCCCGCCAGCGGCCGCAAGGGCAGGAACAAGGGGCAAAGCCCTGCGCCTGCGCCGTTGGTAACGGAACCCGCTGCCACGCCTCCCCCGCCTGCGCCACCTGCGCCACCTGCTCCGCCTCAGCCTGATGCGTCCGGGAAGCCCGTCGTCGACATCGGTGGAATGCTGGCTCTGGACAATGCCACCTTCGTCCACGCCTTTTACGAACAGCTATTGGGCCGCCCGGCCGACACTGCTGGCCTGAACCACCACCTCGCCTTGCTGGAGCGGGGCGAAACCAAGGTCGGCATTTTGCGCTCCATTCTACAGTCCGGCGAATATCAGGACCGTGCCAGCACCATCATCGTCACAGGGCGAGAGCATCTGGAATTTCCGCGCAAGGACGGATGGTCGGCCCGATTTCAAAAGATGGTGAAGCATTGATCGCGGCGTGATCGTCCCCTTTTGCACGCCCTGACGCTGGAACCGGACAGGCCTTTGAGATACCCCCTCAAGCTGCAATGGTCGGTGAAGATGGGTGCCTTTTGCAGCAATGCCCCCATCTCGCCGTGTCAACCGGCGAAGATCGATCTTGGTCAGGCTCTGGGCGCCATTGCCGGGCTGGCCGAATAGAACCCATCGCTGCATCCTGACCCGACACAGCCAGCTTTGCTTCATAATTGCCTCACTAGCATAGGGTCGTCGCCCCAAGACTGGAGGTCCATATGAAGCCATTCGCCCCGATCATCCTGATGGGCCTGCTCGCCATTTCGGGCAGCGCGACCTCGGCTCAGCCGCAAGGCGAGCGCAGCGAGGTCGTCGCGCCCGTGTGGGCTGGTCAACCCGTCGGCTTTGCGATGATCATAGCCGGCCCTCGCCTCTATATCGGCTATTATGGCGGCGACCGGCAATTAGTCGTCGCCAGCCGTGCCGTCAGCGGCGGCCCCTGGCAACGGCAGACGCTGGACACCGCCGTGGGCTGGGACAGCCATAATGCGATCACCATGACCACCGACAGCGCAGGCCGCCTGCATGTCGCGGCCAACATGCATGTCTCGCCCATGACCTATTATATGTCCGACACGTCCGGCGCCGTATCATCATTGCGGCGCGTCCCTGTTCTGGTCGATGCCGCGCAGGAGCAACGGGTCACCTATCCGACGTTCCTGAAGGACAAGGATGGGCGCCTCATCTTTCGCTACCGCGACGGGATGAGCGGTTCCGGCAATGATATCTATTCGGTCTTCGACGCATCGACCCTGCGCTGGCGCCGTATGACCGCAACGCCGGTTCTCGATGGCGAAGGCAAGCGCAACGCCTATGCCACCGGGCCGACGCTGGGACCGGATGGCTGGTTCCACATGGTCTGGCTGTGGCGGGACAGCCCGGCCGCCGAAACCAATCATGATCTCAGCTATGCCCGCAGCCGCGATCTGGTTCACTGGGTTCGCTCGTCCGGCGACGTTCAGCCGCTGCCCATCCAGCTCGGAAATTCCGAAATCGTCGATCCCGTTCCCGTTCATGGCGGCATCATAAACGGTAATATCCCCTTCGGCTTCGATGCGCAGAAGCGGATCATGATCGCCTATCACAAGTTCGATCAGAATGGCGATACCCAGGTCTATCTCGCCCGGCGCGAGAGAAATGGATGGCATATCGCCCAGGCCAGTCGCTGGACCGGCTATCGCTGGGATTTCAAGGGCGGTGGCACGCTGTCCGGTGAAATGAAGATTGCAGAACCCTATCAACGCGGTCCGGTAATCGTCCTGCCTATCGCCCGGCAGGGCAAGGGGATGCAGTTACGACTGGCGGCCGATAGCCTGTTGCCGACCAATGCCCCCCTGCCCCAGACCAGAGCAGCCCCGGTCGCCGGCTGGACCACGGTAAACGCGCCAGCAGGAATGAAGCTGAATGTGCTGACCGCCCAAGGCAACGGCAGGCGTTTCCGCCTGACCTGGCCGACCCTGCCCAACAATCGCGATCAGCCGCGCGCCAAGGCGCCGGCCGCCACCGAACTACGCCTGTCCGAACAGCCGCAATAGCGGCCCGTTCATTCGAAGGCGGCAAGGCTCGCTGCGCGAATGCCCCGATATTCGGGCTGGGCGGCGATTGCGGCGATCGCCTTGTCCCGCTCTTCCGGCGCCAGATCATTCAGCTTGCTCCGCGCCATGTCGAAGATGCTGCTGCGCAAATCCGGTTGCCCCTGAAGGAAGCGCTGGGTCACTTCCAGGATCAGATGGGTAGGCTGCACCAGATCGACCAGCCCGATATCCAGCGCCGCCGGACGATAGGTATAGATCACTTCGGGAAAGAAGCTGGAGAAGGCCGCCGCCATATTGGTGCCAAAACTATCGCCGAAGATCAGCAATCTGCCGGCATAGGCAGCATCGGGATTGCGATAGATGGCGATATTGCCCTGATTGCGGACGCCATTGTTGAATATGATCCGCCCGGCCATATCATCGGAAAACATCATTTCATAATGCGCGAAATGCGGTTTCGCCTTGATCCCGAGGTCACCGAAACGCTGCACCAAGCGGAAATTCTGCGGCCTGGCCTTCTTTGCCTCGTCGCGATCATAACCCCATTGATCGAGTACGGCCACCGCCGCCATCGAAGCGCCCAGATCGGTCCAATGCGTATCGCCGGTGCAATAGGAAAAATTGCGGGTATTACGCAACGCCCAGTAGGGAACGAAAATCCGACCACCAAAGCGGGCCTTGAAATCGTCGAACAGTCGCCCTTTCGCCTGCTTCAGGGGATATTTATCAGGGAAAATCTCTTCCTTGGCCGGTGCCACGAGAAAGCAGCCTGTGATATCCCGCTCCGCCGTCAGGGCCTCAAGCGACTGAAGCGTCTTTTCCCATCCCTGTGCCGTTTCGTCCGACAGACGGGTCGGTTTCGTGAACTGCCCGACGCTGTCATTGCTATCCCCGGCCAGGAAGAAGTAACCGTCCTTCCCTTCGATCGCATAGGGCTTGTCCGCCTGTTCGATCATGCCGCCGTCATCCCTGCAACCACTGCGGCGGTCGCCTCGCGCAATGCCGTCATGTCAGGCGCGGCAAAGGCGGCCTTCACCATTGGCGCATAGTCGGGATAGCGTTTCGTCACCACATCGACGCCAGCTTTGATCAGCTTGTCCTTCTCGCCCTTGAAGCTGGCCGTGCGGACATGGAAGACAAAGGCCCAGGGCGAAATCAGATTCACCCAGCCTGCCTTCATGCCCCGCAGGCAGAAGTCATTCTCTTCGCCATAACCGCGCGGGAAGCCCTCTTCGTCAAAAGTGCCGCACTGGTCCATCATCGCGCGCCGGATGAACAGGCAGAAGCCCGATCCGGTCGGCACTTCGGGCGCCTTGCAAGCGAATGCGCCCTGCACCATCGCCAGTGCATATTCCTCATACCCCAGATGCGCAGGCTTGTCGCATTTCTGGTTGAAGACGGGGAAGGAGAAGGCGCCGGAATTGTCGCCCATCGCGGTCACCGTTCCGACCTGCGGCCGGCTATAGGCGGTGGCACGAAGCCCTTCCAGCCATTTGGGGGTGACGATCGTATCGCTGTTGAGCAGCACGACATCGCGGCCTTGCGCCTGCGCGATCCCCATGTTGATCGTCCGGGTATAGCCCAGATTTTGCGGCGACCGCTGGATGGTGAGCCCTGGCGTGCCGGCAAAACTGTCCAGTAGCGGCCCGATCGCGGCGTCCGGGCTGCCATCGTCGATCACCAGCACTTCCGTCTGCCGCAGATCGGTATGTTTGAGTACCGAGGTGATGCAGGCCCGCACTTCCTCCGGCGCGTTGTATACGGGAATGATGATCGTGGTCGGCAATGCCGCGCCGATCGTCTGCGCAGAAATCGGCAATGGCTGGTCGGACGCCGCTCCGCCCTCGGCGCGCATAGGCAGCCCGCTGATCCGTTCATAGGCCAGCATCACCTGCTCGCCCAGTCGCTGCTGCGAGAAGTTGGCGGTGACGAAGGCATGCCCCTTCTCGCCCATGGCCGCGATCTTTTCATCATGCTCGCACAGATCGACCACGGCATCGACCACCCCGCCAATATCGCGGAACGGCACCATGTACCCAGTCTCTCCATCCTGGACCAGTTCCGGCAGCGCGCCCCAGCGATAGGCGATGACCGGTCGTTTCGCTGCCATGGCTTCCGCAACGGTGCGGCCGAAGGATTCGGCAAATGTCGACAGGTTCAACAGGACATTGAGTTCGAGCATCGCTGCGCGTGCGCTGTCCTTGTAACCGGCAAAGACCAGATTGTCCGGCCGCTCGCCGTTTGCGACTTCCTCCATCCAGATGTCGATCTGCGGCGTCCGGGGACCGATGATGACGAACTTCGCCCGATCGGTCCGCGCGGCGGCAAGCCGTGCCACCTCCACGAAATCGGCGATCCCCTTCTTGGGAATGTTGGAACTGACAATGCCGAATTTGATGCCGTTGCCGAAGATGTTCCGCATCTCGAAATCTTCGGCGCTGATCGCGTTGGGGACATAGAGGGTGCGGTCCCCCCGCGCGAACAGGTCGCAGGTCGCGCGGCTGTTACCGATCAGCCAGTCGGTATTGCCGAACACAGCGCTGACGATCTCGCCAGTCGTCTGTTTCATCCGCTCCTGCAACCCTTCGTCCAGCGAGATGAGTTCACGAACATGGGTCAGCGCGACGCGGCCCATGCGCCGGGCCGCAACGATAGGCTCCAGCAACACAATGGTATTGGCATGGACGACATCCACCGCATGACGGGCGATGATGTCGGCAAAGTCCAGCGCCAGCCAGGCATAAGCGGCTCGCTTGTCCATCCATTGCGGGTAATGGAAGGCATAGGCGCCCGCGCACAGCTTCTGGATGCGCTTGATATAGTCGCGATTATTGTCGCTCGGCAGGGTCATGATGACATTGACCGGCATCTTGGCCAACGCCTCCAGCACATCCAGCAGGCTGCGCTCGCCCCCGAACAGCTGGTGTCCGGAGATATGGGCGCACAACAGGATGGTGGGCCTGGACGGGTCGACGTCCTTGAACCCGCGATACCAGACCGGCCCGCGCGGCATTTCCGCCTGGCCGCGCAGGGGACTGCCAAGATAAGCGAGGCGGTTTTCCGTCTTCGGCTGCGCCGCCACACCCTTCGGCAAGGTGACAGGCCGCAAACCGGGCACCGCCTTGGCCGCGGACTCGAAAGCCGCCAGATTGGTCAGGCCCCAGCGCTGGTCCGGTTCCAGATAGGTGCCTTCGGCCCATTCGTTCCAGGCATTGATGAACATCATCGTCTCGGGCGCCGGATTATGGCGGTTGTCCTGATCCAATATGCCCTTGACCCAGCGGCGGAAGCCATAGGGCGTCGCCCCGCGGAAGATGCGCGCGTCGGTCAGCCGGCGGGCGGTATTGTCCCAACCCAGCATCGACCCGCGATGGACCGGCCATTCATAACCGGCCGCATATTTCTCCACATCGCCATCGGCCACGGCGTTATAGTCGAAAATTTCGCCACCAAAGTCCTTGTGCCGGTCATGGACCTGGTCGCGCAGATCGACGCGGACGCCTTCATGCGGGGGGAACAGCACATAGCTGTCCAGGCCATGTTCCTGCGGTTGCCCGCCCAGCGTTTCGAGGCCGAAGCGAACCGCGCACAAATGGATTTCGCCCAGGCCCGCCTTGCGACATTCCTCACGCCATATCCGCGCCGTTTCCAGCCAGTTGGGAATGATCGAAATGCGATAGACGAGCAGGACCGGCTTGCCGCAATAGCGTATCCAGCGCGGGTCCTTCATCATCGGGATCATCTCGTGAATGAAGGCGATATTGCTTTCCAGCGAATATTGCTGCTCCATCAGCACATGGCGGTTCTGCCCATCCCAGTTGCGCGACCAGTTCTCATTGGCCCAGCATACGCAGAAGCCGGTATCGACCCGGGAAGATTTGGCCAGTTGCTCGATCGGATGGTTCAACAGCTTCTTTCCGTTGAACCAGTAGTAATAAAAGCAGAAACCGTGGATGCCGAACTGGCGCGCCAGATCGGCCTGCGCAACCTGCGTATCTTCCAGCCGCAGGTCATAATAGCCCAGATCCGCCGGTACGCGCGGTTGATAATGATGGCGGAACAGCGGACGCCCACGCACCACGTTCGACCATTCGGTAAAGCCCTTGCCCCACCAGGTGTTGTTTTCCGGGATGGGGTGGAATTGCGGCAGGTAGAAGGCCACCGCCTTCACCACCCGATCCGCCGGAGCAGCCGGCACGCTGCGCGCCGCCGGGCGCACGTCCAGCGCGGATTCGCGCGCCGCGGCCGTGAGCATGGCGAGGACAGTGGGGCGCCCGGGGAATTTTCCGCCGGCGCCATCGGCCGTCATTTCGGCCGGCCTGACCGTCGCCCCCAGCATCCGCGACAGGAAAGGCTTGAACCACAGGCCCCATCCGGCCGGCATGTCGAACGGGGTCTGACCAAGCGACAGGCCCAGGCGCGGCAAGGCGGTGTTGAGCGCCGTCAGCAAAGATGCCTGCGCCGGGTCGCCCCGGTCCAGGCTGGCGAACCGATCGCTGGCAATGCCCCATTGCGCGTCCGCGCAAAAACCATCATGCAAACCCAGCAGGCGGCCGACATCCTCATCCGTCACCGAGCCACCGGCATCCTGCGGCGACAGCCACAATATGTCGCCATAGCTATCCAGCGCGCCCGATCCAGCCAGCCGCGCAAATCCACGCGCATTGCCAACCTCATCCGCATCGCCGAGCAAGGTCAACGATCGAACCGAAGCCGGGAAAGCCCCCACAGCCAGCCTGTTTGCCGCACCAAGCAGGAACAGATCGAACGCCGCAGGCACCCGGCCGAGGAGGCGGTCGATCGTCGCGCCATCCTGCGCCGTGATGACATTGACGACCAGCGCCAAAGGTGCGTTGGGCTCCAGCCCGCGCAGGCCAAAGGCATCGGTGGCGTGGCGCAGCACCCAGGCCGCGCCATCCGGCGCCGTTTCCGTGGGGCCGCCGGACACTGGCTGCGCCATCGGCGGCAAGGGTTGCCGTCCCTCGCTCTTCCCGAACCGCACATAGTGGACAATCGCGTGCATGCCCGCGGCCGACACGTCAGGATAGGTATCCATATAGTGACTTGTATCGAAACCAGGGCCGGGATCGCGCTTCAGCAACAGGCCGAAACGGACGAAATGTTCCAGCGGCTCCATGTCCAGCAACGCGGCATCGGGAAAATTCTGTACATACCAGTCCCGATCGAACAGGCCCGACTGGTCTATTTCCTTGGCCAGTTCTTCAAAATTCAACATCGTCAGCCCTTGTTGCGATCAGGCGCCATGGCACCCGCTCTCTATCTCGTCGGAGGTCGGTCAGTTCGCTCTGTAGCGTTTTGGAGGTCGGCCGTTACCGATTTTTGCCATCCGCCATGGCCGCTGCGCTGCGGCGCAGTTCATCGACCGCCCGGGTCGGCGTCCGCCCCTCCTGCAGGCCAAACGCCACGAAATGCGCAGCCGCATCCATGCCCGCATCGCGAACGTCAGGGTTATTTTCCAGATACCAGCCCGCATCGAACAAGCCGTATTTCTCCAGCACCGCCTGCTGCCGACGCAGATTGACCTTGCGGGGCAGCAAGGGCGACGCGATCTGCGCGATGAACGCGTCCATCACGCGCACGAACAGCAGATAGAGCGAATCCGTCCGGCGCGACAGTTCGTGGCGGACGACGCGCAGATGGGCGAGGTCGGTTTCCTTTTCCTGCGCATCCTTCAATGCCGACATCAGCAGCGCAATTTCCTGATAGCGCGCCTGCATCGTCTTTTCATGGTCCAGTTCCGCCCTGGCCAGATGATCCTTCTCGGCCAGCAGTTCCGCCTGGGTCTTTTCCAGCTTCTCGTCCGTCAGGCGCAGTTGCTCTTCCCTGACGGTCCGTTCTTCCTGCTCGTCCTTCAACTGGCTACGCAGGAAGCGCAACTCTTCGGCGGCTTCCTCGGTTTCCAGCTGACGCTGCAACAGTGCGCTATGCGTCTGCGCCAACCGGCTTTCCAGATCGGACAATTGGACACCGCGCTCTTCCAGCACCTTGTCCCGTGCTTCGATCTCTTCCAGCCGCAGCTTGGCCACCTGCTCGATTTCGCCCTTGGCGTCCTTCAAGGCCTGTGCTTCCGCCCGTGCATTCTGGAGATGCTGGCCCAACCCCTGCACATCGGACCGCACCTTCTTCAGCACATCCTGATCCTTGACCGCCTGCTCGCGCGCGGCTTCCAGATATTCGTTGAGACTTTCGGTTTCGGCCTCACGGTTGACCAGGTCGCTGCGGACCTGCTCCAGTTCCTCGAACGCCTGCTTCAACTGGTCCTCAATGGCCAGTCGTTCCTGTTGCAACGTCGCCTGCTTGGCCCGCGACGCCGTCAGTTGCGCGCTCTGCAAGGATAATTGCTCGCCCTTGTTCTCGCCATCGCGCTCCAGCGCGGCGATCCGCTTCGCCTGTTCCGCAGCGCCTTCGCGCGCTTGCGCCAGAGCCTCTTCCACATTTTTGCGTTCCTCGGCGTCGGCATCACGCTGCTGCGCCAACGCATCCCGTTCCGCCTGCATGTCCGCTACCTTCGTGCCCAGCGCTGCCGCCTGCTCATCAAAGGCCCGCTGCCGGGCCTCCTCGGCATTTTTCGCAGCCTCCAGATCGGCTTGGAGCCGACCCAGCTGGACATCCCTGTCCGCAATGTCGCGGCGCAACCCCTGTTTTTCACCCTCGACCCAGGCCAGGTCATGACCAGCCTTGTCCAAAGCGGCCGCCGAGCGGACAAGCTCGACCTCGACAGCCGATTTCTCCAGCATCAGGGTCTGATAGGCCGAAAGTTGCTCGGTGAATTTGTCGGTCAGTTGCGACAGCCGGCCATCTGCGGCATCGCGCGCATCCATGGCCCCTTTCAACAGGGTGTCGCGTTCTGCCAGCGTCCGCTCATGCAGGTCGGCAGCCGCTCGCAAGGCGCCGATTTCGGCATTATGCTGCGCTGCCCTTGCCTGCAATTCATCGCGTGCGGCGTCGGCCTCGGCCAAGGCGGTATCGCGCTTCTGCAATTCCCGGCGGAAGGACGAAATCTTGTTCTGCCGCTCTTCCAGCGTCGCCGTCAGTTCCGCGACATGCTCGTCATTCCGGATCGCCGCATCCTGCAACGCCTTGATGGTCTGATTGCGTTCGCCCAGCAGCTTGTCCGAAAGCGCCGCGTCACCGGCACCGCCCTTACCGGCCAGCTTCTCCTGCAGCTCGGCGATGGTCTGGTCCAGCTTTTGGCGTTCACTGGCACGCCCGGCCTCTTCCTTGGCCAGTTTGCCGCGCGTACTGCTCAATTTGCGAGCCAGCAGCCCATGATCCCGCACGATCGGCGCAAAAATCGTCGCAGCCCGATTCACGTCAGCCCGGATCTGGTCCAGTATCGCCTGATCGGCCGGGTTCTCGCCATGCAGCGCCCAGGATCGCATGATGCGATATACGTCTGCGACCCATTCTGCCGCATGCGACAGCGGGCGGAAGATATCGTTGGTATCGCGATGATTACGAAGCGAACCGGACAGGTAATTGGCCACTTCGACAAATGCGCGCTCGGTCGAATCCGGAAGCGTCAGTTGAAGGCCCGTTTCCAGCTGCTCGATCTGCGCCCGCGGCGACTGGAGCAGCTCGTCATAGCTGACGAACGCCCTGCGCAGCGGCCTGCTGCCATGTTCCGCGTCCAGCATGTAGCGCAGCCACAAAAATGTGCTCGGAAAAGCATCGATGCCGAAATGCCGAGACAAGGACGCAGACACTTCTATCGGATTGCGCACCATGACGACTGCCAGCTGCGCGGACGGTTCGCCCAGCAGATCCGTCCAGAAGGGCTGCAACAGGCTGTTGCGGGGGTCCTTGAAAATGCGCGGCCTGTCGTCGGGGAATTCCGTCTTCAGCGCTTCTCGCGCCGCGGCCTGTATGCCGGCCAGATCGGCGGGCGGGACAAGCGACAGGTCAACACCGCGCCAGTCGGTCCATTCAACCTTGGCTGCCGCCAGCAATTGTGCGTTGATGTCGCCCAGCGGTTGCGATTCCCAGGGTTCAGCCCCCTCCTCCGCCTTCGCCGGTTCCCGCGTCGCCGGCGCCGCACATCCCAGCAGCGACAGCATGCGGGTGAGCACGCCACCGCCCGACAGCGGTGCACCCGAAATCAGGATGGTCGGTGCCTTCGCCGGCACATTCGACGGGCTTGCCGAAGACCCATTTTCTATAGTGGCGCCTGTAGCGTCCAGCGGCCCGGATATGCTTATCGAATTAGGACCACTCGACACTAACTTGCCCCACTTCAACTTCAGTTGCGAAAAACTTGCACCGGTCCGTCGGGCCGTGTCAATTGCAAAACCCGGCCCCGCCCGCCACCTGCGACACCCTGTTGCGGGCATCGCGCAAGCGGCGAAGACCGTCGGAAATTACGCTATCGGATAGGCTGGTTTGGTCACGCCATGCGCCGTGATCCAGGCTTCGGTCGTGACGACATCCTCCAACGTATGCACGTCGAAACAGCCTTCGGTCAGATAGGGTTTGATCCGCTGCCCCATGACCGGCCACGGCCCCTGCCCTTCCTTGTCCCAGACCGCCGAGGCGCGCAGCGCCCAGATGGAATGATCGAAGAACAGACAGGTCGGCAACTCCTGGCGATTGGCCGATGCATTGCCCGATCCCGGCACGAACGGAGCCAATGTGCCATCTTCCCGCACGGTCTTGCCGCGATAGGGGTGATATTCGGACATGTCATGGCACGGAACCACCGACGACAAGGACGGATCCTGCAACAGCCCATCGATACAGTCATCGACAATATGTTCGGTGATGGTGCCGACATTGGCATGCTGGACCACGACGATGTCCACATCACCCTCCGCCTCGATCAGTTTCATCGCATGGCGCACCGCGTCGGAACTTTGCGCTGTCGCGCTAGCCAATTCGTCCGGGCGACGGATCGGCGTGTATCCCGCCTTGCGTCCCGTCTCCAATATCTCGTCGTCGTCGCTGCTGACATAATAGCGGCCGATATGGGCGCTGCGCAGCGCGGCGGACGCCGCCCAGACCATCAGCGGTACGCCATGGACCGGCAGGACATTCTTGCCCTTGAGCGAACTGCCGCCCCGGCCGATCATCAGCGCCACTATCCGGCTGGACTTCGACATGCAGAAAATACCCTTATACTACAATATGTTATGCTGAAGGAAAAGGCGGCCAAAGAGCCGCCTCACCTTTATTCCGCAGCCGCAACCCGATATTTATGATGTTCGCTCGGACGGATATCCTTTTCTTCCGATCCCACGATTATCTCCGCCTCGCGCACCTTGGCGACATAATCCTTGAATTCGGACTTGGTCAGGTCGAGCGCGACGGCGTCGAAATGGGCCCATTCGGTATTGCCCAGCTTCACATGCTTCTCGACCATGCGGGCGCCCGCCGCCACCGCCAGAGCCGATCCGAACCAACCCGCGTCATGGCTGGAATAACCAGCAACGATCTGCGGCTGCTCGCGCGACAGCCGGTCATAATGGCGCACCACGCCGACATTGCAGTCCTCGGCCGGCGTCGGATAAGCCGAATTGCATTGCAGCAGATAGAGTTGGGGGCTGTTCCTGAAGGTATTGAGCACCCAATTCTCGAAGGCCTTGTCGGTCATGCCGGTCGACAGCACGATCGGCCGGTCGCAGGTGCGCGCCACCATCGACAGATAGTCGGTATGCTCCGAAATGGTCGACGGCAGCTTGATCATCGCCGACCCCAGGTCCATCAGCCCGCGATAGGATTTCGCATCAAGGGCGGAGGCAAACCACTGGATACCCAGTTGCTTGCACAGCCCGTCCAGATAGGCGAAGTCATCATCGCTCAGTTCCAGCTGGTGACGATAGTCGGCGAATGTCGTACCGAAGGGCGACTTGTACGGCGCGGCCAGTTGTTCGCGCGAATAGAAGCTTTCGACGTCGCGCTTCTGGACCTTGACGAAATTGGCCCCAGCCGCCTTGGCAGCGCGAACCATGCGTTCCAGCCGGCCACGATCACCGAAATGATTGGTCGTCAGTTCCGCGATCACGGACACTGCCCAGGGGCGCTCCGCTTCTCCTCCACCCGGCAGGAAATGATGCCGCAGGTCGGTGGTCGTCATCCGCGAATAGGAGCGATCGCCGACATGCACCACATCCAGGTCGGTGCCGCGCAGCATGTAGAGCGCGTTCAGCAGGAAATTCTCCTGCATGTCGATGCGCAGGCGACGCTGGTCCGCCGTATCATTTTCATAAGACCGGCCCAGGGCATGCGCACTACCCATGTCGGCGCGAAAATCGAAGCCGACCAGATAGACGGTCTGCGGGCGCCCCCGCGCTTCGGCGACCTTGCGGGCAACCTGCAACGCGGAAATCAGCAGTACGTCCTCGATCACGAAATCGCCTGCCAGCAGGCGCTGCATCATCAGGTCGCCGCTTTCCTGGCTGAGCGGCACATGGTCGGCGCGCACCACCTCGGCGCCAGCCGGCTTGAAGTCGGTCGAGGTGAGGTACAGCCGCGCCCGCGCGCCGCTTTCCGCCAGCGACTGCTTGACCCAGTCGGCGTGAAAGATCGAGATATCGGCCGGATAGATGCGCTCGGCGTCGTTCAGGCCAATGACCAGAGAGCCGGCATAGACCTCCGCCGGGACGTCGTCAGCCGACGGGCCCTTGCCCAGGATGAAGATCGTGTCGGTGCCATATGTCGACGCGATGGCGCTTATCGGGGTCGAGAAATTGTCCATGATAAGGTTCTCCTTCGAGAAATACCGCACAGCCGGCCTCATGGGCCAGCGCTACGCCCGCCAGCAGATCCCAGGAGTAGGCCCCCTTGGGATTGACAAAGCGCGCATAGGCCCCGCGTATGACGTTATACATGTTGTAGACGGCGCATCCCATCACGCGCCCTTCGGGATTACCCGCCAGAATGGCGCCGATTTCGGCGTTATAGGAAGAAGACAGGCCCACGATCCGCGACCGATAGGTCGCAATGGTCATGCCCGACATGAGGATGTCGCCCATTTCCGGCAACATCAGAGCGCTACCCTGATGCACACCGTCCTGCCAGATCGACAGCGCGACACCCCATTCCTTCAGGCCCGAGCAGAAATTCTCGGTTCCGTCGATCGGATCGAGTACCGCCACCCAACCGGAACGGATGTCCTGCCCGGCGACATAGCTTTCCTCGGCAACCAGCGTGACGTCAGGCAGACGCGCACGCAGAAAGTCCGCAATCAGCTTTTCCTGAAACAGGTCGGCCTGCGTCACCGGGCTGCCATCGGGCTTCCAATTGATTTCGCGACGCAGCGACAATGTCTGATCGAGATTGTCACGGACCAGCGCCCAACAGTCTTCCAACAGGGATGAAATCGACACCTAGCCCCCGATCCTTGATTCACATGATCCCGGCCGGGCCGCAGTCGACGCGCCCGTTCCTATCGCCGCAGCGACGTTGATCCGTCCATTATTCAGCTTTAAGCTTTTCCACCAGCCCTTTGTAGCGGGACCCATGGCCCGACAAGATAGCGGAAAAGGCATCCAGGTCGCTTTTTTCGTAGTGGACCGGGTTACCGCGCAACATCGCCATCAACAGCAACGGCGGCGCCTCCTCATCGGGGCGCACGTTGCTCAGATAGCGCTCAACATTCTCCGTCAGCACATAGTTGGGACGAGCCCCCACCACGATCTCACGATGATAATATTGCGTGCGACAGAATAATATATCTTTGAAGAAGGCCGTAAAGAGCGAAAGCGCCTGAGCGATGAAGGAATCGCCGAAAATCACGATGCGCCCCTTCGCATTGGGATGCTCGCTGATCAGCAGATTCATGCGGCCGTCATTGCCGCTGGTCACATGATTGTCGAACTTGTGGACCTTCCAGCCAGCAGCCAGCGTTTCGTTGGGCTGAGTGATCGGCGGGTCGAACCGCTTGCCCAGATCGCCCGGCGCCTCGCCCGAACGGGGACGGATCAGCTTGGCCAGTTCGGCCACCCGTGTGTGCACCATGGCTTCGTCCAGTCCCAGGCCGAGCACGACCTCTTCCACCGCAGCCAGCCGCCCGCGCCAGGTCCAGTGCGTATCCGCGAAGCCATAGCCGCCATGCTCCAGTGCACGCAGCTTTTCGGTCGGGAACAGAAAGGGCGCGCGTACGCGCTGCCGGTAGATATCCCCCAGGATGATGGGGTTGGCGATGGGGAAGGATTCATCAAGGACGGTATGCTTGTCCGGCGCGACGAGATGCACATGACGCGCACCGCAGCCAGCCGCATGCTCGGCGCGAGCTACCAGATTGGCCTGAAAATTCGTTACCGACGCGTCCGACACATCAGCCTTGCCGGTCAGGAAGTCCAGCGGGCGGTGATGGCCGTCCGCAAGGAACAATTCCCCCTTCTTCCCGATAATGACGCCGTTCTTGATTTCCACCTGGTCCACCTGGCACCCTTTTTCAACAAATCAATGCGAGTCCCAGCCAGCATTACGGCAGGGCATAGAAAGAATTTCCAACATCAAATAACAGGACAGCCAGTCAGACAGACAGCCTTAAAAGAATTGAATATAACCCTTATCCCTAAGTCGAGCCAAAACCGCAAATTCGACTTCCATGGGGCAATGTGCATCATCCCAATGTTTCAGCGCCCGGCCGAAATCGCGCCCATCCTTGTAATAATGTTCTTCACCACCCTGACGCGGTTCGATCTCGAACCCGAACAGGGAAATCGTGACACCCTGGCTGAAGAAGGGGGCGAGGAAGGACAGGATCACGATACCCGACCGCGGCGGCTTGCGCGGATAGGCGCCGGTTTCGACATGTTGCGACAATATAGGCAGGGCCGCATGCGTATGCATGTCCCGGTTGGGATAGTAGATCGCGTCACCCTTATATCCCAGATCGTTCAGCACCGCTTCGTTTTCGACGCGGGTAATGATAGTCGACGGCTCGTCCAACTCCCGGAAAAATGTCCAGTAGCGTTCCTTGAGTGGGACGCCCACGAAGCGGATGTCGGTTCGCGACCCACCGAAATCTTCGAACCCGGTAGTGCGGCCGTCATTAACGCGAATGATCACGTCATGCGCATCGATCCGCTGCCCGTTTCGGTCCTGTCCCAGACGCGGCGAATTGCCGATGACGGCAATTGATGCAGGCTTGTCCTTCTTGCCCATGACGGCGTCAAAAAAGAAATTACCCGCCTCCTGATCCGACATCTTCACCTTCCAATAAGCCCTACCGCCATGCGGCCTTCCGATCGTTTGATGCCCTCATGTGGCACGGTCACCAGCCGCTTTCCAGCTAAGAATCATCGACATGCCCTTGAAGGCAACCGCGAAAACATCTGCAGGATCAGCAAGAGGCCCTGTTAAGAGCGGATAAAACGCGCGTCGCACAAAGGTTCATTTTTTTGTTCCGCGCACGAAACTGGAAGGGGTTCCTGATGGTTATGCGCCGCATGATGTTCTCGATCCCCCTCGCCCTTGCCTATCTGGCGGGCACCACGCCCTTCAGCCTTGCAGCAGCCGGCGCTGCGGATCGCGGCGCCCAGACATGCCGGGCACCTGAGGTAGAGCATAACCGCCCCGGGCTGCGGTCGATCCGGCTCGGCGATGCCTGGTCGGGGGTGAGGGTCCGCTACCCCGCGATCGAACGTAATGGCAAATATTATTTCGGCTTTTTCGATTCCGATCGGCAATTGACGGTTGCCGAATATGCTCCCGCCCAGAACAAGCTATGCCTCAATCGCATTGCATCGCGCTTTGGCGGCTGGGACAGCCACAATGGCATCTTCATGGCCTTCGATCCGCAAGGCTATCTGCATGTCGCTGGCAACATGCATGGTTCACCCATGGTCTATGCGCGCGGGCCACGCGCAGATTCCGCGCAGGGCATCAAATTGGCGCCGATGGTCGGTCGCGACGAAGCCCGCGTTACCTATCCTCGCTTCCAGATCGACGATGATGGCCGGCTCATGTTCCTCTATCGATCAGGCGGCAGTGGCAACGGCGCATGGATTGCCAATCGCCTGGAAAATGGTCGCTGGACCCGACTGAGCGGCGGCAATCTCTTCGCTTCGCGCGATCGTCAGGGACCGGTCAGCGCCTATCCAACCAATCCGCTTCAGGATGCCGATGGCCGTTTCCACATTGCGATCGTCTGGCGCCGCTCGCCCGACACCGCCACCAACTTCCGCGTCAGCTACATCTCCACGACGGATTTCCAGACCTGGCAACTGGCGTCCGGCAAGACTGTGCGCGGCCCGATCACGCCTGACAATGCGGATAGCGTGGACGATGTCGGCGTCGACAACGGGCTGGGCACCAGCGCGTCACTCGCCCTCGACGGACGCGGCAATCCCGTGATCGCCTACACCAAATATGACCAGTCAGGTGCCAATGCCGTCTTCATCGCCCACCCGTCCGGCCAGGGATGGCGCGTGGAGCGGCTCGCAAGCGGCAAGACGCGGGTGGCCGTTGAGGGGCGGGGCACGCGCCAGCGCGCAGACGTCACCAATATCGCCAAGCTCGACCCCGCCAAAGGCACCGTGACCGTGACCTTCCCCAAATCGAAGCCGCAAACGCTGCGCTTCGGGGCGCCCGCCGGCGCAATGCGATTGGCACAGGATAGCGCCGAACAACCGGCGCGCATTGCCGGTATATTGTCGCCGCCGCGCGGCCTTCTCCGCCCATCATTGCGTAAGGTGTCTGTCATCGATTCGGATAGCGGCAAGCCAACGGAAGGCGTCGTCCAATATTTCGCGCAGGACTCCAATCGCGATATCGCCCCCGCCTGCAACGCCGATGCCCCGCTCGCCTGCAAACCGCCAGCATCGCCCATCTATCTCGTGCTGCCGAACTGAGACACCGCGCATCGAAACGCGACTGTAGTTTTCAGTCCAATGGCGAAACGAGGAGGTTCAGCGTTAGGCCGACGCCATCGGCTATTGCGCCGCGATGCAACATCAGCAAGAAAAGGCATGCATTTTTGGGGAACGCATTCAGGTAGACTGGCGCGCGGGCCGAACGGTTCGCGTGACTTCGTTGTGACATGAAGCGTGGGCAACAGGTCGTTGCACACAGGGGCGGGGAAGAATGAGCAGTAGCATTCGCGGAAATTTCGACGGCGTTCAGCAGAATAATCTGGTCGGATGGGTTTTCGATCCCACCAATCATCCGGCCGAAGTGATGGCCATGATTGACGGCGAATTCGTCGCCTTCGCAGCCGCCAATAATTATCGCCCCGACCTCGAGCGCGCCGGCGTGAACAATGGCCTGTGCGGATTTCGGATCGCCATTCCCGAACAGTTTCTGGAAGGCGGATCGCACAAGGTCGAATTGTGGCTCGACGGCGGCCAGCGCCGATTTGCCCCGGCCTTCATGTTCCAGTCACCCGATGCAGCGCCCAAGCCTGCCGTTGAGCCGAAAGCTGAAGCGCCGGTCGCCGAAGCAAAGCCGGCGGCAGAGGCCGAGCCAGTGGCCAAACCCACGGCCCAACCGGAGGCAGCATCTGGCACGCCGTCCAAAAATGCTCCTAAAGCGAGTGCCGCACAAGGCGAGCCCGCAGTCAAAACTCCAGAAGCCGCCGCTCAGGAAACGCCCGCCCCGGCACCCAAGGAGGGCAAGCCAGCCGCTCCGGCCAAAGGCAAAGCGTCCCTGATCCCCAAGATCGACGCAAAATCGGCGGCGTTCAACGCGATGCAGCGTTCCGTTTCGGAAAGCTCGGTCTTCAACGGCGCGATCGGCGCGCTTAACAAATTTTGCAATCTCTATGGCAACACTCCTTATTATGAGCGATTGAGGCTGGCTGCTCGCGGCACGACGCGGCTCGACTGCTTCATGCAGATCAGCAATACGATCAATCGCGTGGACCAGGCCCGCGAAGGGCAGTTGCCCAAGACCGGCCCGCTGGTGTCGATCATCATGCCGGCACATAATCGCGAGGATCTGATCGACGATGCGATCCGTTCGGTCTTGGCACAAAGCTACAAGCGGTTCGAACTCATCATCTGCGACGATGCGAGCAAGGACAAGACCGTCGCGACCATCAAGTCGTTCAAGGATCCGCGCATCATCCTGACCAAGCATCAGGAGCAAAAAGGGGCGGCTGCGGCACGCAACAGCAGCCTCAAACATGCCCGTGGCGAGATCATCGCCTATCTCGATTCCGACAATGTCTGGCATCCCCGTTATCTGGAGATCATGCTGGAGGAGCTGGCCAACTGGCCAGGCCATCTGTCGGCCTATGCCGGCTATTTCGACATCGACATCGGCGAAGACACGATCCGCATCAAAAAGGCGGAGATCAAGAATTTCCATCTGGAAGACCAGATCGCCACGCCGTTCGTGGATCTAAATAGCTTCGTCCATCGCCGCCATCTCTACGACGTTCTAGGCGGCTTCGACGAACGGCTCGCCCGGCGGCAGGATTATGACATGGTCGCCCGCTATTGCTGGCTACGCGAACCCCGTGTGGTGCCGCACGCGCTGAACCTGTACCAGCGCATCGCCAACGCCCAGCAGATCACCAAGTTGCAGAAGGAGGACACCAAGTCCCCCAAGATCATCGCGGACAAGATCGAGGGCTATTATAAGGATGGCCTGCCCGCCAAGCTGCCTTCCTGGGTGAAGAAGGTGTCGGTCGTGTCGTGGGACATGAGCCGCAACCATTTCGCCAAGGCCTATTGCGTGGCGGAAGCGCTGAGCAAGCATGTGGAGGTCGAAATGATCTCCTACCGCTTCTTCGACGAGGAAATCTTCCAGCCGCTCGCGGACAAGAAGCCCCCGTTCGAATGCAAATATTTCGACGGCGGCAACTTCCCCGATTTCTTCGGCAATTTCGCCAAGGGAATGGAAGCGATCACCGGCGACGTCATCTATGCCGTGAAGCCGCGCCTGACCTCATTCGGCCTGGCCCTGATGGCCAATTATCACACCGGCAAGCCGATCATGCTGGAATGCAACGATCTCGAAACGGTGGTGAATAATGCCAAGGCGACCGACGCCCATGCCGAAAAGCAGCTGGCCGACCTGTTCGGCGCCGGCGACAAGGCGAACATTCCCCATGAGCTCATCTGGTCTGAAATCCTCGATCCGCTGGTGGCGGAGATCCCGACCGTCTTCACCCACAATATCAACCTGAACCTGCATTACGACCGCCGTTGCCTGTACATGCGCAACATCAAGGATGACTCGCTCTATCGGCCCGAGGATCTGGACCGGGATGCAATTCGTCAGGAACTGGGCTTCAAGCCGGACGACCGCATCATCCTGTTCGGCGGCCTCGTGCGCAAGCATAAGGGCATTTTCGAACTGGTCGACCTGCTCAACGCGCTGGGCGATCCCCGTTACAAGCTGCTGGTCGTCGGCAGCCGCGACACGCCCGACCTCATGAAGCTGAGCAAGGAGCATCGCGACAATATCACGGTGCTGCCGCCCCAGCCTCCCGAACGCATGGCCGCGATCAACCTGGCATCCGACCTGATCGTGCTGTGGCTCGATCCGGACGTGCCGGCGGGCCAGTATCAAAGCCCGTACAAGATGTCCGACGCACTGGCGATGGGGCCGACCATCATCGCCTCGCCGACCAGCGATCTGGCCGATCTGGCGACGCGCGGGCTGATGCTCAACGTGCCGTTCGGCAACCAGAAGAAGCTGGTTTCCACCATCCGCCGCGTCTTCGACCAGCCGGAGGAAACCGCCAAGCGCCGGCAGCGCGCGCGCAAGTTCTTCGAGCGCGAATTCTCCTATCCGTCGGTATTCCCGGCCTTTGCGCTAGGCGTCGCCCAGTTGGAACGGAACAAGGTCTATCCGGTGTCGGAACGTTTCGCTGAATTCTTCGCCGAATATCGCCGCCGCATGCTCGCGGGGAAGTGACGCCATGAAGATCGCGATCAAGAATCCCGCCCCCATAGGCCCTAGCCTGGAAAAATGGGGAGACTATCATTTCGGCCTCGCGCTCGCCAGGTCGCTGGAAAAGCTGGGTGCCACCGTCGTCCAGCATTTCTGGCCGCATTGGGATGCCGATGATGGCGAGGATATGGTCATCGTCCTGCGTGGCAAGCGCAGCTATACGCCACCGCCATCGAAACTGTCGCTCATCTGGATCATCAGCCATCCCGGCACGATCAAATATGATGAAATTTCCCAGTTCGACATGGTCTATGTCGCGTCGGAAACCCATTATAAGGCGATCCGCGCATTGCCAGGGCTGACGGTCGACATTGCACGGCAATGCACGGATACCAGCGTTTTCTATGCCGATGGTCAGGATGCGCTGCGGCGCGACGTGTCGTTCGTCGCCAACAGCCGCGGCGTCCGGCGCGAAGTGCTCAGCTGGGCGATCAGCAACGGCACGCCGGTCCATGTCATCGGTCGGCATTGGGGCAATCTTGGACTGAGCCATCTGGTCCAGTCGCAATATATCGACAACGACGCCCTACCCGATTTCTATCGCCGGACCCGACTGACGCTCAACGATCATTGGAGCGACATGGCCCATTTCGGCTATATCAACAATCGTATCTTCGATTGCCTGGCATGCGGGACGCCGGTGCTGACCGACGAATTCTCCGAACTGCGGTCGGTATGCGGCGACGGCCTTCTCTACGCATCGGACATGGACAGTTTCGACCGGGCGATCGAGGAATATCTGCTGGATTACCCCACCGTGCTGGGCCGTGCGCAGCAATTGTGGCAGCGGATCGGCCATAATTACAGCTTCGATGCCCGCGCCGCGCAGATATGGGACTGGGCAACTACCACCCACTCCCTGCGCAATTCGCTCTGCTATGACGCGGACGGTGCCAATATGGCGTCGGCCGACCCATTGGATTCAGTGATCGGACAGGCTGTCGACCTGCTCCGCAAGGCTGGCGTTACGCGCGAAGTGCAGACGCTGCACCTGTGCCCATCGCCCTGGGGCACGTCGGCACTCTTCGCCAACAAGGAAATCGCCTATCTTTCGGGCGGTTTCGGGCGTGGACCATGGCATGTGCTGATGGACAATGACATGAGCGGCCTGGCCGACAAGCATTTCGACATGATCGTAATCGAACCGACCGACAATCTTGCCGATCTGGTCGGTCAGGATCATCTCGCCTTCTCTGGACGGCTGGCGTCCAAGCTCAACAAGAACGGGATTGTGGTCGCCCCGACTGCGCAGGCCGGCGCGTTATTGCCAGGCTGGCAGGGCATCGGTGAGGCCAGCGCCTTCGCCGTGCTTCAGCCCGGGGCTGCCTGAACCAGGCCGGACATGCCATCCTTGCCCGTCCAACGCGCTTGTGCGGCGCGGCGGGTGCAGGGGCGTCGGCATAACGGGAAAACATCATGATGCCGCCGCCCCAAATCATAGATCGCGTCTGGTCCGGGCATCCTGTCGGCTTCGCCATGGTGGCCGACGATGATCGCATCTTCGTCGGCTATTATGACGGCAATCGCGTGCTGACGCTCGCCAGCCGCCTGCTGTCGGGTGGGGAATGGTCGTTTCAGGCCTTTCCATCCAAGATCGGCTGGGACAGCCATAAATATATCGCCCTCGCGCTTGATGGGCACGGCCGATTGCACATGGCCGCCAACATGCACGTCACGCCGCTCAACTATTATATCATGGAGGAACCCGGCCGGATCGAGACGATGAAGCAAGCGCGCTTCCTGGTCGAGCCCGATCAGGAAAGCCGGGTCACCTATCCCGAATTTCTGCGCCTGCCCGACGGCGATCTGATATTCAAATTTCGCGACGGACGCAGCGGCAACGGCAACACCCTCTATTATCTGTTCGATGACGATGCGCGCCAATGGCGCAACCTGACCGGCGTGCCGGTTCTGGATGGCGGAGGCGAACGCAATGCCTATCCGGTCGGCCCGGTGCCGAGTGGCGATGGCTGGTTCCATCTCGCCTGGGTCTGGCGGGATAGCCGCATGGCCGAAACCACCCACAGCCTCTGCCATGCCATGAGCCGCGACCTGGTCCATTGGCAGAAAGCCAATGGCGCACCGCTGACGCTCCCGATCACCTATGGCGACGCCCCAATCGTGGACCCGGTCCCGCAAAAAGGCGGGATGATCAACAATAATAGCCTGATCGGCTTCGACCATCGGCACCGGCCCATGATCAGCTATCATAAATATGACGATCAGGGGCAGACCCAGATCTTCTTGGCCCGCTTCCAACGTCGTCGTTGGCACATCGCACAAGCCAGCGACTGGACGGGATATCGCTGGCAATTTGAGGGGCCGGGTACGCTGGATTTCGAAATCACGCTCACTCCCTCCTATCAAAGGGGATCGCGGATCATCGTTCCGGTCAGTCGGCAGGGACGCCAGAGCCTGTTGCGGCTGGACGGCACAACGCTCACGCGACTGGACGAAGTGGAAAGGCCGCATGATCCCGTGCATGATGTCCTTGCGGAACAGCCCTTGCCGTCCGGCATGGAATGGAACAGCCGCCATCTGACTCTGCCCGATAGGCAATTTCTGCTTGCCTGGCCGACCTTGCCGTCCAATCGCGATCGACCGCGCCGTTCCCATCCCACGCCCACCAGCATGATCCTGCTGGAATCCGGTGCCGCCGGGTTCGCGACCAAAGCCCGCAATAGGAAACGCAACAAGCAATCGCCAACCGCAGACGATTTGGCCTAAGGTCCGCGCCGTCCACGATTCTTGCCATCCCCCCTGCCCTGCCCTAGTCTGCCGACACGGCGTCAATTGGAGAATTTTGTGCGCAAAGGAATAATATTGGCCGGCGGTTCCGGAACCCGGCTCTATCCCTTGACCAAGGGCGTCTCCAAACAGTTGATGCCAGTTTATGACAAACCGATGATTTATTATCCGCTCTCGACGCTGATGCTGTCGGGCATCCGGGAAATTCTTATCATCACTACCCCGCATGACGCCGCCGCCTTTCAGGCCTTGCTCGGCAGCGGCGAGGAATTGGGCCTGTCCCTTTCCTACGCCGTGCAGCCGGAGCCCGGCGGGCTGGCACAGGCCTATCATATCGGCGCGGATTTCGTCGGCTCCGATCCCTCCACGCTCGTTCTGGGCGACAATATCTTCTATGGACACGGTCTGGTCGAACTGCTTTCGAACGCCAGCGCGCGCGACAATGGCGCCACCGTCTTCGGCTATTATGTCAGTGATCCGACGGCCTATGGCGTCGTGTCGTTCGGGCCGGATGGGCGCGCGGAAACGATCGAGGAAAAACCGACAGCGCCCAAGTCCAACTATGCCGTCACCGGCCTTTATTTCTATGACGGCCGTGCGGTCGATTTCGCCCGCGATCTGGCCCCTTCGCCGCGCGGCGAACTGGAGATTACGGACCTCAATCGCCTCTATCTTGAGGAAGGATCGCTGTCGGTCGAGATCATGGGCCGCGGCTATGCCTGGCTGGACACGGGCACCCATGGATCGCTGCTCGACGCGGCTCTCTATGTCCGCGTGACGGAGGATCGGCAGGGCCTCAAAATCTGCTGCCCGGAGGAGATCGCCTGGCGCCAGGGCTTCATCGACGACGCCCAGTTGGAAAAGGTCGCGACGCCGCTGCGCAAGAGCGGCTACGGCAATTATCTCATGGGCCTCCTGACCGGCAAGGGAGCCATGGCGTGAAGATCATCGAAACCGCCATTCCCGGCCCGCTCATCATCGAACCGCGCGTGTTCGGCGACGATCGCGGCTTCTTCATGGAAAGCTGGAATGCCGCTGCCTTTCGGGAGGCTGGGCTGGACCTGAATTTCGTGCAGGACAATCACAGCCGATCGGCCAAGGGCGTACTGCGCGGCCTGCATTTCCAGAATCCCAATCCGCAGGGTAAGCTGGTACGCGTTGCCGCCGGCCGGGTCTGGGACGTCGCGGTCGACATCCGTCGCTCCAGCCCCCATTTCGGCAAATGGGTCGGCGTCGAACTATCGGCGGCCAACAAGCGGATGTTCTGGGTGCCTGAGGGTTTCGCCCATGGCTTCGTCAGCCTGGAAGACGGCACCGACTTCCTCTACAAATGCACGGCATTGTATGAGCCGGCCTCGGATCACAGCCTGCTGTGGAATGATCCCGCCATCGGCATCGAATGGCCGCTGGAAGGACTGGACCCGCAATTGTCGGGCAAGGATCAGCAGGCCAGGACGCTGGACGAGATCGAGGCCTTCGCATGAAGGTGCTGATTACCGGCTGTAACGGACAACTGGGCCGCAGCCTTCAGGCAACGGCTCCCACCGGGACCGATCTGCTGTGCCTCGGCTCGGCCGAACTGGACATCAGCCAGGCCGAAGCCGTCGAACAAGCGATTGCCCGGCATGCGCCAGAAGTCGTCATCAACGCCGCGGCCTATACGGCGGTCGATCGTGCCGAGCAGGAAGAGGAACGTGCCTTCGCTATCAATGGCGGCGGCACCGGCTTCCTGGCCGATGCGGCGCGGCGACATGGCGCCCGCTTCGTCCATGTGTCGACGGACTTCGTGTTCGACGGCATATCGGGCATCCCCTATCGGCCCGATGCGCCGACCCGCCCCATGAGCGCCTATGGACGGTCCAAACTGGCCGGCGAGCAGGCGGCTGGCGATGATGCGCTGATAGTGCGGACCGCCTGGGTCTATGCACCCGACGGCGGCAATTTTGTCCGGACCATGTTGCGGTTGATGGGGGAACGCCCCGAAGTGCGCGTCGTCGCCGACCAGATCGGTACGCCCACTTATGCGCCGGCGCTGGCCGAGGCCATCTGGCGCCTGATCGCAGCCGACGCCCGGGGCATGCATCATTATACCGACAGCGGTGCTGCCAGCTGGTACGACTTCGCCGTTGCGATCCAGGAGGAGGCACTAGCTGCGGGGCTGCTTTCGCAGCAGGCGACCATCGTGCCGATCGCGACCAGCGATTATCCCACACCCGCGCGCCGCCCCAGCTATTCGGTACTGGACAAGAGCGCGACCTTTGCGGCCATCGGCGGGCCGGCGCCGCATTGGCGCAGCAATCTGCGCAAAATGATCGCGGCTATCAAGGCACAGGGCTGACATCGCACGACAGGCGCCCGTTCACATCAGGCGGGCGCCTGTACGATGTCCAACCCCTCCAGCAATGCGGCCAGGCTCACGTCCCAGCCGGCTCGTCCAGCGGTCGCCGGCGGCCATGGCGCGTCGAGTGTCGCGATAAGAGCATCGGCCAAATCATCCGGCGTATCGGATTGGAAATAATGAAGGCCAGGCTGCGCCAGTTCCCGGAATACCGGCAGATCGCGCGCCAGCACCCGCCGGCGATGCGACAGGGCCTCCACGATCGGCAGGCCGTAGCCTTCCCCAAGTGACGGCACGACGACCAGGGTTGCGCTGTCATAGAGCGCCGTCAGCAATTCATCCGACACGTTGGGCAGCCAGTGAAAGCCTGCCGAGTTTCCCGCGCGGTCGGCCATGCGCTGCTGGACTGCTTCCGTTCGCCATCCCGGCCTGCCTACCATGACCAGATCGGGCGCCGCCGCGCCCATCCGAGCCTGCAAGCGGTCGAACGCGTCGAGCAGCAGCGCATGCCCCTTGCGCGGCTCGACAGTGGCCACCATCAGCAATGTCGGATGCCGTCGGGCCTTTGCCAGCACGACATGCCCTGCCTCATCAATGCCATCGGTGGGGCGGCTCCCGCCGATATCCCCGCTCAGGGGCAACAAAGCATGGCGCAGCGGATGCCGTCGCGCATGATTACGCTGCCGTAGCACTGCATGCAGATCGTCCGACACCGCGCGCGATATGCACAGCGCAATATCACAATGGCGTTCGATGATCCTGATCCAGCGGCCGAAATGACGTGCCGTACTAGGCGGGAACCAGTCGGGTCGGCGCAGCGGCAGGACGTCATAGACGACCAGGGCGATCGTCGCGCCGCATCGCTTCCACCGCTTCACCTGCCGGCGATGCCGCCACAGGCGATGTGCCGCCAGATCAAGGCCCAGGAAGATATCGCCCGCCCGCAAAGCGATCAGAGGCGCGCTCGGATCGGGCAGCACGATCCGTCCGTCGGGCAGATCGGCCCGGCGATAGCCCCCCTTCACGGTCGCGGCCACCGCCATGATCTCGATCCCGGGCAGCGACGCATGACGCAATTGTTCCCAGAGGGCGCGCACGACACGCTGGATACCGGTCCCCGCGTCGTGCTGGGCAATGGTGGACATGTCGACCACCAGCCTGCGTGGGCTATCGGGCGCCCCACCCGTCCGTCGCCCACCAATCCTCACAGCGCGAGACAGCCGGTTCCACAGCGTCATTCGCGATAATGCGCCTGATAATAATGATAGGCTTCGTCGACATCCTCGAACGACACCAATGTGCCATCGACCAAGACCGCGGCCATGTCGCAATTCTGGCGGATGAAGCTGGGATTGTGCGACACGAAGAACATCGAACGATCGGCACGCTTGACGATCAGTTCCTCATGACAGCGATTCTGGAAGCGCTGGTCGCCCACGGCGACCACTTCGTCGATCAGGAAGCAGTCGAAGTCCACGACCAGCGAAATGGCAAACCCCAAGCGCGCGCGCATGCCGGCTGAATAATTTTTCAGCGGCTCCCGCATATAACGGCCAAGTTCGGCGAAATCCTCGACCGCCGGCAACGCTTCCTCGGGGTCCTTGCCATAGATGCGGCAAATGAATTTCAGATTGTCATAGCCAGTCAATGACTGCTGGAACGCGCCGGAAAAAGCCAGCGGCCAGGAAATCGTCATGTCGCGCTCGACCCGACCGCTGGTCGGTTTCTCCACGCCGCCCACAATCCGGATAAGCGTGGTCTTGCCTGCACCATTGCGCCCCAGAATGCCGATCTTCTGGCCCTTTTCGAGCGTCAGATTGACATCGCGCAGGACATGGTTCGGACCACGGCGCGTGTGATAATATTTGTTGATGTCGACGAGGCGGATCATTCGGGCACGAGATTCTTGCTGGCATAGCGGATTTCGATGAGCGCGAAGAACATCAGAGCGACATTCCACCCGATCAAATAGGCAGGGTCATAATGCGCCTTGAAATGGGAACCAAAGAAACCGTCGCGCACCCATTCGACCCCGGTCACCATTGGCACGTACAGTACGAGTTCGCGCAGGCTCGGTGGTGCCGCGTCCACCAGCCAGCCGGCCCCCGACAAGGGGAACATCAGATAGGTCATCGGATGCCAGAATTTGTCGATCAGTTCCGTCCGGTTCGACAACGCGCCAATGAACATGGCCAGCGAGATGCCGAACCAGGCGAGCATGCACCAGCCAACCACGACCTTCGCCGGATCCTCGGGCAGGTCAAGCCAGCCGATCGACGCGAAGAAAAGGCTGAGAACGAAGAAGGAGGTACCGACGCCGATGCATTCCAGCAGCACGCGCGCAACGAAGATGTCGATGACCTTCACATTGCGATGATACATCAGCGACAGATTGGGATGGATGGCGCCGACCAGTCGGTTTGGCATGTTGCGCCAAACCAGAACGCTGGAATAGCCGGTCAGCGCGAACGCCGCGATCGGAAGGTCCGATCCATGGACCGTCCTGAGCGCCGTCCACAACAAGGTGACGCCGATGGTGAAGATCATCGGTTCGACGAACAGCCACAGGAAACCGATATTGTGCCGCCCGTAGCGGGTGATGACCTCGCGCATGATGAGCGCGCCGATCACCCGCTTCTGGATCGCCCAGGATCGTCCCAGGCTAGGCGTCTGCCCCGGATTTTCGATATCCTCTTGCATCAGTCGCCATGCTCGCGAACACCCGCGAGCAACATGGTGGCAATCGCCCACAGGACGAGCCCGACGGCCATCGTGCTCAAGATACCGCGCAGACGCTTGGGTGCAGCGGCGCTGTCAGGCAGGCTGGGCTGCACAATCCGCTCGACATAGGCTTGCTTGCGCCGGGCCTCGTTTCGCGATTCCTGAAGCGAGGTCATCGCTGCTGCCAGATCACGATCGGCCAGCTGGCTTTCCAATTGGAGGCGCTGGAATTGCGCCGCACTGGCCGCCAGCGACTTCTGGTTACCCGCCACCAGTCCGGTCTGCGCGGCAATCTCGCGGTTCAGTTCCGCGATGCGCGCGCGCAACACCGGAACCTGCGGGTTCTGCGGCGTCAGCAACTGCAATTGCACCAGCTGCGTCTTGGTGGAGATCATGTCGTCCTGCAGCTTGGAAATCATCTGCAACTGGACGGTCGCCTGCTTTTCCGGATCGACCACGCCTTCCTGGTTCCGATAGGCCGACAGGGCCAGCGCAGCCGCCCGCGCCTTGGCCTTGGCATCCGCGACCTCGGCGCTGCTGTAACTCACCAGATCCTCGCGACCGCGTCGGTTGAGGCGGTTGACCAGCGTTTCCGCCTGGTCCAGCAGGCGCAGGTTGATCTTGCGGGCTTCCTCGGGGGTAAAGGCTTTGACAGAGAGCGTCGCGATACCCGACGCCGCGTCATATTTTACCTCTACATGGTCCTGATAATAGGCATAGAGCTTTTCATTGCTGCCGTTGAGGCCAAGACCGTTGAAACGATTGAGGAACGAAACATCCCCATTGCCAAAGGCGCGGCTGACGAGGCCGTCGCGGTTCAGCGCACCGAGCGCGTCCCGCGAGATGATATAGTCGTTGGCAACGAACGCGTCTTCGGAAGCATTGGTGAAACCGCCACTCTTGAGCAGAGCACCCAGCCCCGAGCTCGACTGCTTCTCCGAACTTTTGACGACGAACCGCGATTCCGATGTGTAAACATTGGAACTCAGGAGAAAATAAACGGTCGCGATAGCAGTGGGGACAAGTACCGTTGCGATGAAAAGCGAAGGCAATCCACCGATTTTTTCGGGAATTTTTGTCATTGAAAAGCAAGTCTCTCGGTTCGCGAGTTTGTTACGCGCTGCACAAATCAATGTCCAGCGCCTTGCTTATCGCTCCGCCGACAAAAAAGGACCGCTGAAGGCTTGCCATATCCATCCACGCCTTTGTATCTGCGATGCATCACGCACATGCGGGATTTAAGGACCAGCGCGGAGGCGGACGCATTCCATGAAAATCACGATGATCGGCACAGGTTATGTTGGACTTGTGTCAGGGGCCTGTTTTGCGGATTTTGGTCATGACGTGGTGTGCGTGGACAAGGACGCGGGGAAGATCGCGGCGATCGAGTCCGGTCGGATGCCGATTTTCGAGCCGGGCCTGGACAAGCTGGTGGGCGACAATGCGGCGTCGGGCCGGCTGACGTTCACCACCGACCTGGCCGCCGGGGTCAAGGGCGCCGACGCGATCTTCATCGCGGTAGGCACGCCCTCGCGCCGGGGCGATGGCCATGCGGACCTGAGCTATGTCTATGCTGCGGCGCGGGAAATCGTCGAGGCGCTGGATGCGCCGGCGGTGATCGTCACCAAGTCGACCGTGCCGGTGGGCACCGGCGACGAGGTCGAGCGGATCGCCCGTGAGCTCAAGCCCGACCTCGACATCCAGGTCGTGTCCAACCCCGAATTCCTGCGCGAAGGCGCGGCCATCGGCGATTTCAAGCGGCCCGATCGCGTCGTCGTCGGCACCACCGGGTCCGAACGCGCGATCGCGGTGATGAGCCAGGTCTATCGCCCGCTCAACCTCAACCAGGCACCGCTGATGTTCACCGGCCGTCGCACCGCCGAACTGATCAAATATGCCGCCAACGCCTTCCTGGCGACCAAGATCACCTTCATCAACGAAATGGCCGACCTGTGCGAAGCGGTCGGCGCCGAGGTGCAGGACGTGTCGCGCGGCATCGGCCTCGACAACCGCATCGGCTCCAAATTCCTCCATGCCGGCCCCGGCTATGGCGGTTCCTGCTTCCCCAAGGATACGCTGGCGCTGGTCAAGACCGGCCAGGATCATGACGCCCCGATCCGCATCGTCGAGACGGTGGTGCAGGTCAACGACCTTCGGAAGAGGGCGATGGGCCGCAAGATCGTCAAGGCGCTGGGCGGCGACGCGCGCGGCAAGACGGTCGCGCTGCTGGGCCTGACCTTCAAGCCCAATACCGACGACATGCGCGACGCCCCCAGCCTCGCCATCGTCCAGGCGCTCGAAGATGCCGGCGCGAAGATCGTCGCCTATGATCCCGAAGGCGCAGAGGTCGCGGCGCCCATGATGCCCAAGGTCGTCATGGCCAAGGATGCCTATGAAGCCGCCAACGGCGCCGACGCGCTGGTGCTGGTCACCGAATGGGACATCTTCCGCGCCCTCGACCTCAAGCGCATCGCCGAAAGCATGAACGGCACCGCCCTGGTCGACCTGCGCAACATCTATCCCGCAGAAGAGGCCGCCGCCGCTGGCTTCACCCTCTCCCGCGTCGGCGGCAACGTCGGTTGAGGGACACGGACCGTATGATGCCCTTCGCCACACAAGCAGGACGCGCCGCATGACCAGCGCCATTATCACCGGCATCACCGGACAGGATGGCGCCTATTTGGCCCAGACCCTGCTCGACAAGGGTTACACGGTCTACGGCGCCTATCGCCGCACCAGTTCGGCCAATTTCTGGCGGATCGAGGAGTTGGGGATCACCAACGATCCCCGGCTGCATCTGGTCGAATATGACATCACGGATCTGTCTGCGTCGATCCGCTTGCTCCAGCGCTCCGAAGCCACCGAGGTCTATAATCTCGCCGCGCAGAGCTTCGTTGGCGTGTCCTTCGAACAGCCGGTTGCCACAGCGTCGATTACCGGCATCGGCGCGCTCAACCTGCTGGAAGCGATCCGGATCGTGAACCCCGCGATCCGCTTCTATCAGGCGAGCACGTCGGAAATGTTTGGCAAGGTGCAGGCCGTCCCGCAGACCGAGCAGACGCCCTTCTATCCGCGTAGCCCCTATGGCGTGTCGAAGCTGTTCGCCCATTGGAGCACGATCAACTATCGCGAAAGCTATGGCCTGTTCGCGTGCAGTGGTATCCTGTTCAATCATGAAAGCCCGTTGCGCGGCCGCGAATTCGTGACGCGCAAGATCAGCGACGGGGTCGCCAGGATCGCCCTGGGTCAGCTGGATTGCCTGATGCTGGGCAATATCGATGCCGCTCGCGATTGGGGTTATGCGCAGGAATATGTCGAAGGCATGTGGCGCATGCTGCAGGCCGACGAACCCGATAATTATGTGCTGGCGACTGGCCGCACGGAAACCGTTCGCACCTTCCTGCAACTCGCCTTCCGCTCGGCCGGGATGGAAATCGCCTTTTCCGGCACGGCAGAAGAGGAAATCGCGGTGGACACCGGATCGGGCAAGACCGTCATGCAGATCGACCCGCGTTTCTATCGACCGGCGGAGGTCGATCATCTGGTGGGCGATGCCGGACATGCGCTGGACCGCCTAGGCTGGCGCCCGGAAACATCGCTGGAGGCGTTGTGCGACATGATGGTGCAGGCGGATATCCGGCGCAACCAAGCCGGCGTCAGCTTTTAAGCGGCCAATAGCATGGCTAGGGTGCTCATCACCGGCTGCGGCGGCTTCACAGGTCGCCATCTGGCTGCAGCTATGGCCACCAGCGGCCATGAAGTCCATGCCCTCGTCCATGAAGGCGAACACCGCCCGGTGCCATCGGCCCATGCGTTGCATCAATGCGACATCGGCAATCAGGCTGCCCTGTCGGCGCTGATTCGGACAATCGCGCCGCAGCAGGTCGTGCATCTGGCCGCCATATCCTTCGTGCCCCATGGCGATCTGGCGGAAATGTATCGGACCAACATTCTGGGAACGCGGCACCTGCTCGGTGCGCTGGCGGCCTTGCCCGAACGGCCTGACGCCGTCCTCGTCGCCAGCAGCGCCAACGTCTATGGCAATCGCGGCGGGCGCCTGAGCGAGGACATGCCCGTTGCTCCGTTCAACGATTATGGCGCCACCAAAGCCTCGACGGAAATCATCTGCCGGCTTTTCGACGCGCAATTGCCGATCATTCTCGTCCGGCCTTTCAACTATACCGGGCTGGGCCAGCAGGCCGAGTTTCTGATCCCCAAGATCATCGATCATGCGCGGCGCGGCATCACCCGGATCGAACTGGGCAATCTGGACGTGGCGCGCGACTTTTCCGATGTCCGGACGGTGGTCGACGCCTATCAACGGCTGCTCGCCACTCCACAAAGCCATGGGCGCACCTTCAATATCTGTTCGGGCCGGCCGGTCGTCCTGCGCGACCTGCTTGACTTGGCGGGTCAGCTTGCCGGGCACCGTTTCGAACCATCGACCAATCCGGCCTTCGTCCGGCCGAACGAACCTGCGTCGCTCTGCGGTGATCCCGATCGGCTCGAACGGGTAATCGGTCCACTACGCGCCATACCGATCGCTCAGACACTGCAATGGATGTTGAACGGCTGACCGCAAAAGCAGACCAGTCCAGATCACCACACATATTAAGCTTGCAACCCGCCATGGCCTATAGTGGATAGGCGACGGCAGTCTGGCTCTCTCGCCGACGGCCCTGAACATTGGAAGACCGCATGAATCGCCTGACCCACCAAGAGACGAAGCGCCCGCGCCGCCATGCCGCCGCCCTGCTCGCTTTGCTGATGCTCACTTCGGCCTGCACATCCGTCGGTCCCGGCAGGCAGCGCATCATGAATGCGCCGGAAAAATCCTCGATCCGCGGGATCGAGATCGTCAATCTTGACGACGGCAATTCGCCCTATCTCGCCCCGACGCAGCCCGCCCCGGATTTCGCGAGCATCTTCGGACCTTCCATGCCGGTCGGCCAGATCGTCGGCAAGGGCGACGTGCTTCAGATCATGATCTGGGAAGCCCCCCCTGCCGTATTGTTCGGCGGCGTCAGCGTTCCCGGCACGGTCACCGGTAGCCAGGGCACACCGCTACCCGATTTTCTTGTCGGCGACACCGGCCGCATCACCGTACCCTTCGCCGGATCGGTTCAGGCGTCGGGGCGCACCCTGACGCAGATCGAGCAGGACATTGCCGGCCGGTTGCGCAACAAGGCTCACTTGCCTCAAGTTACCGTACGCCTGGCCCAGAATGCATCGGCCACCGCCTCCATCGTGGGCGAAGTAACAACCAGCGTGCGCATGCCGTTGACGGCCAAGGGCGAAACCATTCTGGACGGCATCGCCGCATCGGGTGGTACGCGCCAGTTGGCCGATAAGATCACGGTGCAGCTTACCCGTGACGGTCAGTCGGTCATGATGCCGCTGCAAACAGTGATCCGCGATCCGCGTCAGAATGTCATCCTGCGTCCCGGCGACGTGGTGACCGCGCTGTTCCAGCCGTTCAGCTTCACGACGCTGGGCGCTGTGAAGGCGAATGCGGAAGTGCCGTTCGAATCGACCGGCCTGACCCTGTCGCAGGCTATGGGCCGTGCCGGGGGCCTGCTGTCCGCCGATCCCAAGGGTGTCTTCGTCTTCCGCTGGGAAGATGCCGCCCTGTTCCCGAACCGCAACGCCGATACGGTCGTCAATGCGGAGGGCAAGGTGCCGGTCATCTTCCGCGTGGACATGAAGAATCCGACCACTTACTTCACGATGCAGCGGTTCCAGATCCGCGACAAGGACGTGATCTACGTCGCCAACAGCCCGATCTCGGAATTCCAGCGTTTCGTGGGGATCATGGCCTCCACGATCATTCCGGTCATCTCGGTCGACAACGCCATTTCGCGGAACTGATCCGTCTTATCCCCGGGGGGCCGGATACCCCTGCCCCCGGGGACAATATCTTCAGGCCGTCACCGCCGCCCGTTTGACATGGGCGTCATGCAGAGCCTTCATATCCTGCGAACGGCGACGCGGCATGACCAGCAGCCCCTCCGCCGTCGATATGATGACGCAGTCGGTCATGCCCAGCGCTGCCACCGGCGGGCCACCATCGACCAGGATGAGATTGCCGTTGCAATCGACCGTCGACACATCGCCCCGCATCGCATTGCCATCGGCATCCTTGCTGCGCGCGGTCCAGAGCGCATCCCAGGAACCGACGTCGGACCAGCCGATATCGACCGGCACCACCACGGCGCGATCGGTCTTTTCCATGACGGCGCAGTCGATCGAGATATTGGCGCTGGCCAGGAAAGAGGCCCGGCCCGGTCGCGACAGGCCGCCATCGGCCGTAAGCGCCGCCATGGCCGCCTCGACCGGCCGCGCGACATCAGGCGCGTGGCGCATCAACTCACCCAGAAAGGCCTCGGGCGTGAACAGGAATATGCCGGCATTCCAGCTATGCCGTCCTTCCGCCAGATAGCGTTCGGCAACCGCCAGCGGCGGCTTTTCGACAAATTCCCGCACCCGGTGGATACCCGGAGTGCCATCCAGCGCCTCGCCGCTCTCGATATAGCCATAGCCGGTCGCCGGATGATCGGGCTGAACCCCGAAGGTCACCAGATTGCCTGCCAGCGCAGCTTCGACCGCCAGTTCGACCTTGCCCAGAAACAGGTCCGGATCGGCGATGACATGATCGGACGGCATGACCAGCATCAAGGCCGGCTCGCCCTGACCGGCGATCCAGTGCGCGGCCATGGCGATGGCGGCCGCCGTATTGCGGCCCTCTGGCTCCAGCAGGATGGCCGAGGCCTCGATACCGAGCGTCCCCAGCATCTGCGTCAACAAACTGCCGTGCTGCTCGCCGGAAATGAAGATCGGCGCCGCGAAACCAGGACGCCCCGCCACCCGCGCGATCGTGTCCTCCAGCATCGACTGTTCGGACACCAGGCTCAGAAACTGCTTCGGCCGGTCACCACGCGACAGGGGCCACAATCGTGTCCCGGATCCGCCCACAAGGATGGCGGGATAGATACGCATGGAAAAACACTCCAGAAAGGCAGAACATGTCGGCATCGCGAATGGAAAATCGCATGCCGATCATCGTCATTGACGCAACAGGCCGACCTCTTCCGTCACGGCTGCTATGCCACGATTATCTGAACAAGCCATAAAGTCTTTATCGCCCGTCAGGCCGCATCGCCATGCACGATGTTGATGGCCCGCCTTTTGCGCCGGCCATCATAGGGCAGGGATATGAGCGTCGCCGGATCGCGCAACAATCGGTCGACGGCATTGTCGACAAGCATCTGCAACCCTTCCTCGCTCAGCAGCCCGCCGCGGATCAGGCATCGATCCACCAGCACGCTGCGGAAGGCGGCGTAGAGTTGCATGTCCGGCGCGGCCGGCGCAGCCCAGAAATCGTCCAGCCCCGCGCGATAGACGACGCCGGGAATCTTGTAGACCGAATGCCCCAGCACGACGACCGGTTTGCCGCTGTTCAGCGCAAGCGTACCAACCGTGCTGTTGACGGTGACGACGCCCAGCGACTTGTCCACCACTTCGGCAATGTCCCAGTCGGACAGATAGACCACCCGGTCGGCGACGCCATAATAGCTGGCCAGACGGCGCGTCAGCCGATCCCACCCCACCAGACCGGGATCGAGCGGGTGACGCTTCACCACCAGCGATACTCCAGCGGGAGCGTGCTGAGCAAAGCTCTTGATGACGAAGCGAAGCGCGGCCCGCATATTGCCGAAGGGCGAATGGATGCGGATCTGATAGTCGGAATTGAGCTGCAAGGGCAGCGTGAAATAGGGCTTGTCCTTGACCTTTTCCCATTCGGTGAGCGACCGCCGTTCATGGCTCTGGCGCATCACCAGCTTCCAGCACCAGGCAACCGATTCCATCAGGAAGCTGTGCGGCCTGTGCGTGTTATAGAAGGGGAAATATGGCCGCATCAGCGCGGACGCCAGCCCGTTGCGCATGGTATTGCGCGCCCGCGCGCGGAAAGTCGACGGCACGGGCGGCAAGGCCACTTCCTGTTGCGGCAGAGTGCGCGCCTGATCCATATACCATTGCGGGTCGAGTGGCAGGGTGGAATTGCCGTTCACCCCGTCATCCTGCAACGTCATGAAATCCGGCCGGATATAGCCTTCCTCGACGACATGGACACGCAGGTCGCGCAGCCGTGCCATGCCATGTGCAGACGCATGATAGGGGCGGCAATCGCCATAGAGGATGAGGTCGGTAACACCCTGATTCACGACGAAATCGTCGAAGAAAAGCGGCCAGTTGCGGAACGTCCCGCGATAATCGGTCGCCTCGCCGGGCCAGTCGATCTTGTCGCCACCATTGATATTGATCCGCAGCGCACGATGCCCCCGTGCGCGCAATGCCTCTGCCAGCATCGCGAAATAGGGACCGTGCGGGCCTTGCAGGAAAAGGAAGGTTTTCGCGGCAGTTTCAGCCATGCAGGAACTCGGCGAACAAAGTCATAAAACGGCGCAACTTCCCCTGTAGCATCCGCAGCCGGATGAGCCATGTCACCGGCGGCGTCGATCCACTTGCCATGCGATCCACCATCACTTCCGGACCGCACGGCAACCGCGTAACCGGATCGATATAGCGAGGATAGAGAATGAGCGCCGCCGCCACAAGCTGATCCACGCTCAGCTGACGGCCACGGCGACCGGTCGGCTCGCCCAGGTCACGGGTCAACCCCCAGCCAGCGTAGAAGGGCATGCCATGCACCGTCACGGCACGGCCGCGCATCAGCGCCTCGAAACCGGTCAGCGACGACAGGACATGCACTTCGTCCACTGTCTGCACCAGCTGCATCAACGGCGCGCCGATATCGATGGCATCGGCATGCGCCAGCACCTTCGCGTCAGGCAAATGGCCCTTGCGATGCCCGGCCTGCACGTCAGGATGGGGGCGATAGACGATCCAGGCATCCGGTTCGGCCTTCCGGACGCGGGCCAGGAAATCCAGATTGCCCGCGACCCCCGCGCCGCCGAAATAGACGGACAGGTCATCCTCTACCTGCCCGATCGCCAGCACGGTGCGACGTCCGGCCGGCAGGCCGATCATCTTGCCCGCGTCCGTGCCATATTTGGTAACGCCCACAGCGCAGATACGCGCCCGCAATTGCGCCGCACGTTCAACCAGAGCAGGCGAAAAATCATGAGTCGCCAGCAATGTTTCCAGATCACTGGCCTTGCGCGCGTCATAATAGATGCCGGTACGATCCACCACGACCGACCCGGGGGGATGCAGCGCCGCCCCCAACCCACGCGATCGCAGGAAGCCGTCCTCCACCTGCGCGATCGGCACGCCCAGCGCCGCCGCCTGCCCGATCGTTTCACGCGGCACGCGCGATGGCCAGATCGCCAGCGCACCGCCCTCGCGCCGGGCGCGGTCCAGCCCTCGCCCCACCGACAGGAAGGGCGGCGTCTGCGACCCGTCCCACAGGAAATGGCGGATCGCCTCCTTCTTCCAGAAGGCCATGCCGCTGGCGGCAACGATCCCGCGATTGCCATCCAGATGGCGTCGCCAGTCGGCCAGCTGGGTGATGGCCTGGTCCACACTCACCGACGCGCCGGTGAAGCAATTACGATATTGCGCAGCCGCCAGTCGCGCCTTCAGCGCCCTGCGCAGCATGGCGGGATCGATCGTCCGGCCATCGGGACCGATTACCGGAACATCCATCATCCCGGCGACCAGCGCCAGTTCATCCTGCGCCTCCGCATGCACGGCGCGCGCCTGTGCGACCAAGGCCCATGGATCGCAACCGGCCGGCACGCCTTCGCGCACGATCGGGGTCAGTCCTTCCGGGCGCGCGCGCCAAAAGTCGCCGCCAACTCTGGCCTGCGCCAGCAGGGCGATGGTCGCATCCGACACCGTTTCCGCCACGGCACCATCCGCGACCGGCACGCTGATCGCAGCGGTCGCCGGTGCAATACCAGCAAAAGGTGGGGATCGCAGGAACGGGACAGGAGGCATCAGCGCGCAATATATCCTTGCGCGTCAGTTGCTTGTACCGATGATAGCCTGCTCGGGGCCATGTCCTGTCCTTCCATATCGCGCCCGACCATGCGGATGCGGTCAGAGAAGGTCAAGGAACAGAGACTGTTACTTCTTCAATCAGGTCGGTGATGATGTCGAAATAGTCACGCCAAGTCGGAGCCCTCCAGACGGAGATCCGATCCAGTTGGGCGGCTCGCTCCGGCGAATCGACACAGCTATAGGCCTCGATCGCCCGCATCCAGCCCATGCCGTCGAGCGGATCGAAATAGTCGGGTGCATCCCCCCCCACCTCACGATGGGCCACGATATCGCTGCATATCACCGGCACGCCCGCCGTCAGCGCCTCGACCACCGGCATGCCGAACCCTTCGATGAAGGACGGCATCAGCATCGCCCGCGCCTGCGCGACCAGCGCCTGCATGCGGTTGTCGGACACTTCGCCCGCCTCGATCACATGGCCGCGCAGCGCCTCGCCGCGTTCCAGCATGTCGATGACATTCTCATTTTCCCAGCCGCGCCGGCCCACCAGCACCAGCACCGGCGCCGCATTGCCCAGCCGGTCGACCAGCCGCCGCCAGATGTTGAGCAGCAGCAGATGATTCTTCCGCGGCTCGATCGTGGAAATATAGATGAAATAGGGCCGGTCCGGCACATCGTCATGCCGGTTGGAAAAGATATCCGCCGGGTCCGCGCCGAAATGGGCGACGCGAATCGCCCGCCCGTCCAGCCCGCGTCGCATATGCGGGGCCAGCGCATCGATCGTCGCCTGGCTGTTGCCGATGATCCCGCTGGCATAGCGATCGATCGTACGCACCCGTTTCAGATGCTCGTCCGCCCCCTGCGGCCGGGCAAATTCGGGATGGCTGAGCGGGATGACGTCATGCACCAGCGTCACCAGCTTCGCGCCTTCGGCCCGCAGGATCGCGCCGACCTGCGCCTCATCATCCAGGTGGTGCGGCGACACCTGCAGATAGATGCGCGGCCCCGTGGCACGCGGCACCGGGCGTGGGCGCGTGGCGAACATATGGCGGATCACCGCCGCCTTGCCCTCGCCCGCGTCGGTCGATCGCGCATTGCGCCATTTCGCCGCAGTAAAGGCCAGGAACTGGCGCACCGCCGCACTGCTCAACCGGCCATAATAGCCCCCGGCCGGATGGACCGCCGCAAAGGCCAGCCGGTCAGGAATCCGTTCCAGCAATTCGCGGGCATAGACATATTCGACCCGGTCAATCCCGGTCGGCGCAGGGTGGAAGGCGCGCGACAGCAGGCGCGACACGTCCAGGATGACCTCGCTCTCGCCGCGTGTGCCGGCAAATTGCGTGCTGGCGCGCTTGGAGCGCAGCGCCAGCCGGGCACCGGGCGCTTGAAAGGGACGCAAAGCCATGTCAGCGCCTATCCCACAGAATGTTGCCCCACAGGCTGTTCGCGAAGGGAAGCGGCATCAGAATTGCGCGCGAATCTCGTCGGCCAGCGCCTGCAAGCCATCCTTGTCGGCTTGTGTGCCCGCACCATGGGCGACGAATCCCGTGGGATCGCCCTCCCAGCGCGGCAGGATATGCATATGCAGGTGAAAAATCGTCTGCCCCGCGGGTGCGCCATTGAACTGCGCGATCTGGATGCCATCGGGGTTCAGCGCCTTGCGGATGGCGGTGGCGACCTTCTTCGTGGTCGCCATCACCTGACCCAGCGCCTCATCCTCCATCTCCAGCAGGTTGCGTGCCTTGGACCATTTGGAAATGACCAGCGCATGCCCCTTGGTCTGCGGCATGATGTCGAGGAAGGCGAAGGTCGTGTCATCCTCATAGAGCTTTGTCGACGGGATTTTGCCCTGAAGAATCAAGGCAAAGATATTGGCGTCGTCATACGTGCCGTCGAGGCTCATGGATTGCCCTTAGCTGATATAATGGGCGGTCGTCTTAGCAGCGACTTCCTCCGCCGTCACGCCCGGCGCCAGTTCGACCAGCTTGAACGGGCTGTCATGGTCGGGGCGCTGGAACACGCACAGGTCGGTGACGATCATGTCGACCACATTCTTGCCGGTCAGCGGCAGTGTGCATTCGGGGATGAACTTGGCGTCGCCATTTTTCGACGTATGTTCCATCACCACGATGATCTTCTTGACGCCCGCGACCAGATCCATCGCGCCGCCCATGCCCTTGATCATCTTGCCGGGGATCATCCAGTTGGCAATGTCGCCATTTTCGGCGATTTCCATCGCCCCCAGCACGGTCAGGTCGATATGCCCGCCGCGGATCATGGCGAAGCTGTCGGCGGAGCTGAAATAGGCCGACTGCGGCAATTCGCTGATCGTCTGCTTGCCAGCGTTGATCAGGTCGGCATCCTCCTCACCCTCATAGGGAAAGGGGCCGATGCCCAGCATGCCGTTTTCCGACTGGAGCGTCACCTCGACCCCTGCCGGGATATGGTTCGCCACCAGCGTCGGGATGCCGATGCCCAGATTCACATAGAAACCGTCCTTGAGTTCCTTCGCCGCCCGCGCGGCCATCTCGTCACGAGTCCAGGGCATCCTTATTTCTCCCCACCGGCGGGCGGCGCCCACCTCTTGTCCATTGGAAACACGTCGTAGAACCCGCCCTTCAGGCCGCTGCCATAGACAGGGTTGGGCATCACGAACCAGCCATTGCCCCACAGGCCTGCGATCGGCAGTTGCATCGTCGCGGCGCGGCGGGCGGGCACGCTCTGGCCAGCCACATTGAACAGGTCAGAAAAATCGCCCAGCTGGTCGCCGCCCATGGCGATGACGCAATATTTGCCGGATATCGTCCAGCGGCGGCCGTCCTTGCGCGATCCCATGGCGTCGTCGCCGCTCAGATACAGCGTCTGGCCATGCACCGCCTCACCCAGCCCCGCCGCCTTGATGGCGCGCGCGGTCGCATCGGCATTGGCGGCCGACCGGTTGGTGTTGAAGATTACCGTCACGCCCAGATTGCGCAGCGCGCCCAGCGCATGATCCGCGCCCGGCACCGGCCCGACCGCGCCTTCGCCGGTCTTCTCCCATGCGTCCCAGGCTGCGGCATCGAAGCCCCTGCCCGTCTTCGCATCATGATATTCATAACCGGTGTTGAGCATCACCGTCTCGTCGACGTCGAACACGGCGGCGAACGGCTTGTCACCGCAGGGCAGGAATTTCGGTGCAGCAAGTGTCGAACCTTCCGCCAGCACCACGCTGTCGGCCGGCCGCGCTTTCACCTTTGCCGCCACATAGCCGAGCAGCGCATGCCAGGCCTGCACCGAAATCGCAGCACCCTCGCCCGAGCCGTAGAGATATTGCATCCCGGCCGGCGGATTGGCCGCCCGATCGATCGCCAGCGCGGGTACGGAGGTGGCCTGCGTGGTCGCGCAAGCTGCCAACGGCGCCAGCAGCAACGCACAGCCCAGACGCTTGGTCATCACCATCAGGCCGCTTCCCGCGTCCGCACCGTCCTGAACTCGATCTTCTTGTCGTAAGGCGCGCCCACAATCATCCGCTTCACATAAATGCCCGGCAGGTGGATCGCGTCGGGATCGAGCGTACCGGTCGGCACCACCTCCTCGACCTCGGCGATGCAGACCTTGGCCGCCGTCGCCATCGGCTGGTTGAAATTGCGCGCGGTCTTGCGGAAGATCAGGTTGCCGCTCTCGTCAGCCTTCCACCCCTTGATGATCGCCACATCAGCGAAGATGCCGCGCTCCAGGATATAATCCTGCCCGTCGAAATTCTTCACTTCCTTGCCCTCGGCCACCTGCGTGCCGACACCGGTCTTGGTGTAGAAGCCGGGAATGCCCGCCCCGCCGGCGCGGCAGCGTTCGGCCAGCGTCCCCTGCGGACAGAATTCCACCTCCAGCTCGCCGGCCAGAAACTGCCGCTCGAACTCCTTATTCTCGCCGACATAGGAGGAGATCATCTTCTTCACCTGCCGCGTGCGCAGCAGCTTGCCCAGACCCTCGCCGTCGATGCCGGCATTGTTGGAGGCGATGGTCAGATCCTTGACCCCCGAATCGCGGATCGCGTCGATCAGCCGCTCGGGAATGCCGCACAGGCCAAAGCCGCCCGCGCACAGATGCATGCCGTCGAACAACAGGCCATCCAGTGCCGAAGCCGCATCGGAGTAGAGCTTCTTGACCATCCGCATCCGTCCCTTTTCTGACAATTTCACCCTGTTCTAGGCACCCGAACCAATCAATACCAATGATTTGTTTTTTCCGCTAAGCATAAGCGATGTCTATTAATCGCATCGCCTTCTATCATCTGGAAACGCTGCTCTGGATCGCCCGGCTCGGCACCTTTGCAGCAGCGGCGACGCGCCTCAACACCACCCAGCCCGCCATTTCCGCCCGTGTGCGCGAACTGGAAAGCCACCTCGGCACTGCGCTGTTCCGGCGGGAAGGCCGCACCATGGCGCTGACCCCGGCCGGCCGCGAACTGGTCCGCGAAAGCGAACCGCTCTGGGCCCGCTTCCAGGGCGTGCTGATGGGGTGCAGCGACATATCCGGCGCGACCGGCATCGTGCGCATCGGCGCAGGCGAGATCGCGGCGGCCAGTTGCCTGCCCGCTTTCGTCGCGCAACTGGGCCGTGACCTGCCGCAAGTGTCGCTGGAGGTCGACATCGCGCTGACCGTCGACCTGATCCAGCAACTCGCCTCCGGCCATGCCGACATCGCCTTTGCCGCCGGGCGGATCGCCCATCCGATGCTGCGTACCGCGCCGATCGGCAGCATCGACCTGCTCTGGCTGGCGCGCCCTTCGACAGTGGCGGCCATGGACGCCACCCAGACGCCGATCTGGTCGCTCTCCAACCTGTCGCCACTCTATCGCATCATGAAGGAAGCGATCGCCGCCTCGACGCTCGCGGACTGTCCGCTCAACATCTGCAACAATGTGCGCACGATGATCGATATCGTGCTGGAAGGTGGCGGGATCGGCATTTTCCCCGAACCCATGGTCCGGCATCAGGTGGCCGAAGGCCGGCTGCTTCCTCTCCCCGGCGCGCCGCCCATGCCCCCGGTCGATTTCCACGTCGCGGTCCGCGCCACCGAAGCCGACCCGCTGGTCCTCGCCATCTTCGACAGAGCAAGCCGGCTGGAGTTGCGAGGGGAAAGCCCGAACTGAAAACTGTCAGGCGACATGGTGGTTTTGGGTGGGTTGGCGACCGTCCGGTTTGGATGAGATAATCGACCATAGCTGACGCTGCGCGAAGAAAAATCGTTCGGCAACATTCGCCCAATTGCGGGTATTACGGAAACCCAGCTAACAACGTTTGCTCACAAATCGCTTGAAGGTATCCGATGGAGTTTCCCGACGGTCTGCTCAACCTATACCTCACTCATATAGGAGAGCCGTCCGAAAACCAGTTGCGGATCGTAGTGGCGGAGGGCCTGCTCGGCGAGCCGACTAAGATCGACATCGACGGTGCCGACTTGGGTGAAGGTCGGCCGATCCTTGTGACCGACGAGAGCCGGTCTTTCGAGCTACATTGGGACAACTACGTTGCGTACGCAGTCAGAAACGAGAGCTTCTGGAAGGGCGAGGATAACGAGTTGCCCCGAGGAAAGATGCTTGAGCGGCGCTTCGACACAGCATTCTTCCAATATGTCTCCGCTACCACATTCGCCGACGATGAATATCCGGGGCCACTAGAGCACTGGTCGCTGACCACGCTAAATCACTGCGTGGATGTGGTGAGCGTCGGTCCTCCGCGCGTAATGCTGAACACGTCTGGAGCTTGAACGTCGAGCTGGGGTCAATGTCCGCTTCCCAACACATTTGACTATTCGGCTTTCGACCTGCGCCCTTGATGAGCGGTGGGTATCAGGATGCGGATGGCAATGATCGAGCGTCCGCAAATGGTCGAACCCCGCCCTTCCCACAAATCGCTTTCCTACCCTGCAGCCCTCTGATCTACCCTGCGGAATGGCGCTGCTCGTCCAACGACAATCTCACGCGGAAGTCATCCGGCACCCGGCAATGGCATGGATGGCGCATGCCTGTCGCGTCGATGTTGCGTCACTGGCGCGCATGCGCGCCCCAATGGTCGCGTCCGTGATGCGTCGCAGGCGCGTCGCGAGAGCCTCGCGCGCGCTTCCGGCACCAATAGGCCGACAACGGTGTGAACTTCGCCTGTCGCGTCGCGGCTCAGATCAGCCCGGCCAGCGGGCTGGACGGATCGGCATAGAGCCGCTTGCCCATGCGCCCGGCGCGATAGGCCATGCGGCCCGCCTCGACGCCCGCCTTCATCGCGGCGGCCATCAGGATCGGGTCTTTCGCTTCGGCGATTGCCGTGTTCATCAATACGCCGGCGCAACCCAGTTCCATAGCCACGGTCGCTTCGGATGCGGTGCCCACGCCCGCATCGACCAGCACGGGCAGCTTGGTGCCCTCCACGATCAGGCGGATCGTCACCTTGTTCTGGATACCAAGGCCCGAACCGATTGGCGCGCCCAGCGGCATGATCGCCACCGCGCCCGCATCCTCCAATCGCTTGGCCGCGATCGGATCGTCCACGCAATAGACCATCGGCTTGAACCCTTCCTTGGCGAGGACTTCCGTAGCACGAAGAGTCTCGACCATATCCGGGTACAGCGTCCGCGCCTCACCCAGCACTTCCAGCTTCACCAGATCCCATCCGCCTGCCTCGCGCGCCAGACGCAGGGTACGGATCGCATCCTCCCCGGTGAAGCAGCCGGCGGTATTGGGCAGGTAGGTGATCTTTTTCGGATCGATAAAGTCCGTCAGCATCGGCGCCTTGGGGTCGCTCACATTGACCCGGCGCACCGCCACCGTGACGATCTCCGCGCCCGACGCCGCGACCGCCGCCGCATTCTGCTCGAAACTCTTATATTTGCCGGTGCCCACGATCAGGCGCGAACGGAAGGTCTTGCCTGCCACGGTCCAGCTATCGTCATCCACGCCGGTCACGTCGCCGCCACCCACAAAATGCACGATCTCCAGCTCGTCGCCATCCTCGACCTTGACCTGCGCCAGGGTCGAACGCGGGACGACCTCCAGATTGCGCTCGACCGCCACCTTTTCCGGCACGAAGCCCAGTTCGCTCGCAAGGTCTGCCAGAGTCAGGCCGTCGCGGATTCGGCGATGTTCGCCATTGATATGGATGGAGATGGTGCCGTCTATGCTCACTGCGCTGTCCCGGACAATAAGAAGTCTCGACTAGGCGAGACGGGAAGGGCTAAGGATCGTGCCGCATATAGGGGCGGCCTTGCCCGCCAAGCAACATCAGAAGGGTGCGCCATGGCCGACACACGCAAAATCTATGTCCTGAACGGCCCGAACCTCAACATGCTGGGCACCCGCGAGCCGGAAATTTACGGCTATGACACGCTGGATGACATTGCCGAACGGATGGAGGACGCGGCGGGCCGCGCTCATGTGGAAATCGTCTTCCACCAGTCGAACCATGAAGGCCATCTGATCGACTGGGTGCAGGAAGCCCATGCAGAAGGCGCCCATGCCATCATCATGAATCCGGGCGGCCTGACCCACACGTCGATTGCGCTGCATGATGCGATCAAGGCGGTGACCGTGCCGGTCATCGAAATTCACCTGTCCAACCCGCATGCGCGCGAGCCTTTCCGCCACAAAAGCTATGTCGGCATGGCGGCGAAGGGCACGATCGCGGGCTTTGGCCCCATGTCCTATATGCTGGCGCTGGAAGCCGCGCTGGAGCTGTAGAGCCACGCATCCCAACGCACGAAAGTTGCGCTTTGCCGTAAATGCGCATAGGCGCGGGCACCAGAAACGATATTCACCGGCCAGGAACTTCACATGACCGATAAACAAGAAAAGGGCGCAATGCAGGTGGACGTACAGCTGGTGCGCGATCTCGCTGCACTGCTGGACGACACCAACCTCACCGAAATCGAGGTGGAAGACGGCGATCGCAAGATCCGCGTCGCCCGCAAGGTCGGTGGCGTCCCCGCCGCCGTCTACGCCCCCGCCCCGGTCGCAGCGCCCGTTGCCGCCGCGCCGGTCGCGGCCCCTGCCGCCGCCGCACCGGCTGCCGAAGCGGCCGTGCCGTCGGGCAATGTGGTCAAGTCGCCGATCGTCGGCACCGCCTATCTGTCGGCCGAACCGGGCTCAGCCCCCTTCGCCCGCGTGGGCGCGCAGGTTGCCGCCGGCGAAACCATCCTGATCGTGGAAGCCATGAAGGTCATGAACGCAATCACCGCGCCGACCGCCGGCACGGTCAAGGCTGTTCTGGTCGATAATGGCCAGCCGGTCGAATATGACCAGCCGCTGATCGTCATCGAATAAGGCGCGAACCGCTTATGGCCATCGAGAAACTGCTGATCGCCAATCGCGGCGAGATCGCGCTCCGCATCCACCGCGCCTGTCATGAAATGGGCATCAAGACCGTCGCGGTGCACTCCACCGCCGACGCCGATGCCATGCATGTGCGCCTTGCCGACGAAGCGATCTGCATCGGGCCGCCCGCGGCCAAGGACAGCTATCTGAACGTCGCGGCGATCATTTCGGCGGCGGAAATCAGCGGCGCCGACGCGATCCATCCGGGCTATGGCTTCCTGTCGGAAAACGCCAAGTTCGCCGAAATCGTGGAAGCCCACGGCCTCGCCTTTGTCGGTCCCAAGCCCGAACATATCCGCACCATGGGCGACAAGATCGAGGCCAAGCGCACCGCCGGCGCGCTCGGCCTGCCTCTCGTCCCCGGTTCGGATGGCGCGGTCAGCGATGTCGAGGAAGCCAAGATCATAGCGGAAGCCGCCGGCTATCCCGTCATCATCAAGGCGGCATCGGGTGGCGGCGGTCGCGGCATGAAGGTCTGCACCTCGCCCGACCAGCTCGAAACGCTGATGCAGCAGGCGGGCTCGGAAGCGAAGGCCGCCTTTGGCGACGCCACCGTCTACATCGAAAAATATCTGGGCAATCCGCGCCACATCGAAATTCAGGTGTTTGGCGATGGCAATGGCAATGCCATCCATCTGGGCGAACGCGACTGCTCGCTCCAGCGCCGTCACCAGAAGGTGCTGGAAGAAGCCCCCTCACCCGTCCTGTCGCAGGCCGAGCGGGAACGGATCGGCGGCGTCTGTGCCAAGGCGATGGCCGACATGGGCTATCGCGGTGCGGGCACGATCGAATTCCTTTGGGAAAATGGCGAATTCTACTTCATCGAGATGAACACCCGGCTTCAGGTGGAACATCCGGTGACGGAGATGATCACCGGCCTCGACCTGGTGCGCGAACAGATTCGCGTTGCCGAAGGCAAGCCGCTTTCCGTGAATCAGGAAGACATCCGCTTCACCGGCCATGCGATCGAATGCCGCATCAACGCCGAAGATCCCAAGACCTTCGCCCCCTCGCCGGGCACCGTCACCAGCTATCATGTTCCGGGCGGCATGCATGTCCGCGTCGATAGCGGCCTGTATCAGGGCTATAAGGTGCCGCCTTATTATGACTCCATGATCGGCAAGCTGATCGTCTATGGCCGCACCCGCGAGGGCGCGATCATGCGGTTGAAGCGCGCGCTGGAGGAATATGTGATCGAAGGGATGAAGACCACCATCCCGCTGCATCAGGCATTGCTGCGCGATCCGGACTTCTTGGACGGCAACTACACGATCAAATGGCTGGAAGAATGGCTCGCCCGCGAGGATCAGGCCTGAGATCCAGCCTTCCAGCTTGCACGATTCCATATTTCGAATAATATCGAAATATGGAATCGGATCGTGTCATTGATGGACTGAGCGCCTTGGCGCATCCCACCCGGCTGGCGCTGTTCCGCCTGCTGGCCGTGAGCGAAGAGGCAGAAGGGCTTGCCGCTGGCGACATTGCCGCCCGGCTGGGCATAGCGCCCTCCACCCTGTCGCACCATCTTGCAACGCTCGAAAGACCGGGCCTTATTCGCTGCACGCGGCAGCAACGTCACCTGCTCTACGCCGTCAATCCGCCCGTCATCCGCAGCCTTCTGACCTTCCTGACCGATCAATGCTGTGGTGGTCGGCCTGATCTGTGCGGCGCTGCGACCGGTTCAGGTGGAATCACCGCGTGAAAAGGATCGCCGCCGCCGAAGCACTTGGAACAGCCCTGCTGGTATCCACCGTGGTCGGCTCGGGCATCATGGCCGCACGACTTTCTGCCCAGAATATGGGTGTCGCCCTGCTGGCTAACAGCATCGCCACCGGCGCCATGCTCTATCTGCTCATCACCCTGCTTGCCCCGTTCAGCGGCGCGCATTTCAATCCGGTCGTTACGCTGCTGCTTGCCCCAAGCCGCGAATGGACGGCCCGCATCACTGCTCAGCTTGGCGGCGGGATGTGCGGCACGATGATCGCGCAAACCATGTTCGGGTTGCCAACGCTTCAGCCTGGCGCGACCCCTCGCACCGGCCCTGCAATCTGGCTTGCCGAAGCGATCGCGACCTTCGGCCTGCTCCTGACGATCCGTCTGGGTGCGACATTACGTCCTTCGGCCGTGCCAGGGCTGGTTGCGGCATGGATCGTTGCCGCTTACTGGTTCACATCCTCTACCAGCTTCGCCAATCCCGCCGTGACCATAGCCCGCGCACTGACCGACAGTTTCGCTGGCATAAGGCCCTTCGACGTGCCGCCATTCATTGCAGCACAATTTGCCGGTGCTTGGCTGGGCCATCATGTCGCCGGATGGCTGCTCGCCGCACCCGTTCCCCTCCAGACACAGGAAAGTCAGACCCCATGAAAGCCACCATCTGGCATAACCCCAAATGCGGCACCTCGCGCAAGACGCTGGCGATCCTTGAGGAAACGCCGGGCGTCGAGGTCGAGGTGATCGAATATCTCAAGACGCCCTACAGCCGGGCGAAGCTGGTCCAGTTATTCGCCGACGCCGGGATGACCCCAACCGAAGCGGTTCGCAAGATGGGCACCGATGCCGAGGAGCGCGGACTGCCGGACATGACGGCGGACGCGATCCTGGACGAAATGGCGGCCAATCCGGCCTATGTGAACCGCCCCTTTGTCGAAACCGAAAAGGGCGTGCGCTTCTGCCGTCCTCAGGACAAGGTTCTGGAAATACTCTGACAGGCAAAGGGGGCGGATCAATGGTCCGCCCCCTTTTATGCCACTCAATAATGATAGCGCAGCGTGAAGGTGACGTTGCGCGGCTCACCATAAGCCAGCTGGTTGTAGAAGCCGATCTGCGAATAATATGTCTTGTCGAACAGGTTATCGACATTGACCTGCGCCGACAGTCCCTTCGCAAATTCATAACGGCCCATCAGGTTGACCAGCGCATAGGGTTTCACCTCCAGCCGTTCGGCCACGCCCGTCGCCGGGTTGGTCGAATCCGTGTAGCTCAGCCCTTCCCAGTTGACGCCGCCACCGATCGTCAGCCCCTGAAGCGAGCCGGCAAAATCATAGGTGGTGAACAGGCGCAGCAGCTTCTGCGCAAACAGCGTGTTGACGCGATTGCCGTCTGCATCCTTGGCCTTGAACTGGGTATAATTGCCTGCGACCGACCAGCCCGGCAGGATTTCACCATTGGCTTCGACCTCGAAACCGGTGCTGCGCGCACCCTTTGCGGCGTAGGAGGCTTCAAATATGGTGCCGGGGATCAGATAGCCGGTATCCGCCTGCGCCAGATTGTCCTGCTCGATGCGAAAGATGGAAATGGCGGTATTGAGCGCACCATTGAAGAAGCTGCTCTTCAGGCCGCCTTCATAATTATTCCCGGTGATCGGCGGCAAGAAATCGCCATTGCGGTCCTGCGCGCTCTGCGGCTGAAAAATCTTCGTGAAGCTCGCATAGACGGTATGATTGGCAGTGATGTCGTACAGCGCACCGACATAGGGCAGCAGGCGGTTCTTGTCGCCAAAGTCGATCACCGTGCCATAGGATACACCCGTGCGCTCCCAACTGCTCAGACGGCCGCCAACGATGATCTTCAGCGGATCGCTGATCGACAGGCGGGTAGCAGCGAAATAACCCCATTGTTTCGTGGTCTGATCCAGGTCGTGCGAAAGGGTGCTGCTCCACTGCGGCTCGGCGATCGATCCGTCCCAATTGTTAAAGTCCCCCACCGACAGCGCATTGAGGGCCGACCGGCTGTAGAAATCTTGCTGCTGTCGCGCATAGCTGGCGCCCAGGATCAAGTCATGGTCGCGACCGAACAGTTGGTATGTGCCGGTCAGCCGGGCGCCGACATCCGCCTGTTCCAGCTTGCCCATGTAGTTGGCCGCAAAGGCGCCAAGACCCAGGCCCGTAGAGCGATCCGGCGAGCCGAACAGGTAGAGCAACTGCATGTCGCTCTCGTTGATCGAATAATTGCCATAGAGCTTCAGCGTCCAGTCGGCTCCGATCTGCTGCGTCAGATTGGCGAAATAGGTCTGGTTGATGGATGCCCAGCGGGTCCAGTCGGCGCCGATCGTCTTCGACCGCTTCCAGTCGGTGCGGCTGCCATCGGCATACCAGACCGGCAGGCCGCCCCATTGGGTACCGCGCGGGCTGTTATCCTGATAACTGGCCCCGAAGCTGACATGGGTATCGGGCGTCAGGTCGCCATCGATCACGCCATACAGCACCAGCTTTTTATTGCGCAGCAGGTCGGTGAAGCTATCCCCTTCCTCATATTTGGCGACCACGCGGGCACGAATGGCGCCATCGCTCGACAAAGGGGATGAAATGTCCGCCATCGCAAAATAATTGTCCCAGCGGCTAGCCGCGGCGGTGACGGTTGCGGTGAAATGGTCGCTGTCTGCATGTTTGCGGATCAGGTTGATCGATGCCGATGGATTGCCGGCTCCGGTCATCAGGCCGGTTGCACCGCGCACGATCTCGACCCGCTCGTACAGGGCAATGTCGATCTCCGACTCACCCGCACTATAGGCCGAATCCCACTGCACCGGGATGCCGTCGATCTGATAATTGTCGATCTCGAACCCGCGCGCCGAAAAGCCGTTGCGGGCGCTGTCGAAGGATTTGGCGGACACGCCGGCTGCATTGTTGATGACATCGCTCAATGTACGGATTGCCTGATTTTCCATGCGCTGCGCCGTCATCACCGTCACCGACTGCGGGGTTTCTCGCAGCGACAGGTTGAGGCCCGTGGCAGAGCCCAGCTTGTCGCTGGTGGTGTAAGAACCCGTCACGACGATCTGATCCTCGTCGGGCGTGTCGGCAGCGGCCGTTTGCGCCTAGACGGGCGTTGCGAACGACAGAAGCAGGGCCAGCGACGATGCGCTCCCTAGTGACAAGGTGAAAATGCGCGACGTCGACATAGGATGCCCCCCGATGGACATGAAATTATGATATTGCGAATGATTCGCGTATCGGGCTATGCGATTGGCCCGTCTGGCTGTCAATCGGCGCCAGCGTACATATTTGTCACCTTCGCGTAACAAAGCCATGATTTGAGCGCTTGCTTTGACGGGAGGACAAACTAGCCTCCCAATCATGGCAAAGGAACCGGCATTGGCGACCATCGCCGTCTACAGCCTCAAGGGCGGCGTGGGTAAGACCACCTTCGCGATCAACCTCGCCTGGGCATCGGCCTGCATTTCGAAGCGGCGGACACTTTTGTGGGATCTCGATCCGCAGGCGGCGTCGAGCTGGCTGCTGTCCACCGACATGGAAAGTCGCGATGCGGCGCATGCGATCTTCAGCAAGGATGTCGACGTCCGCAAGCTGATCCAGCCGTCCACCGTGCCCGGCCTCGATCTGATTGCTGCCGACACATCGCTGCGCAGCCTCGACCATCTGTTCCGCGAAATGGACAAGAAGAAGCGGCTCGCCAAACTCATCGACAGCCTGGGTCGTGACTATGACCGGATCATCCTCGACTGCCCGCCGGGCCTGACCGAAACCAGCGAGCAGGTTCTGCGCGCCGCCGATATGATCGTGATCCCGGTCATCCCCTCCCCCCTGTCGCAGCGGGCCATGGGCGAGGTTGCCCGTTATCTGGTGCAACGTGGCGGCAGTCATGCCCCGATCCTGCCTGTCTATTCGATGGTTGACCGGCGTCGCAGCCTGCATCGCGCGGCGCTGGAGAGCCAGTCGGGCTGGCACGCCATTCCGATGGCGAGCACGATCGAGCAGATGACGGTACGCCGCAAGCCGCTCGGCGCCTTCGCCCCGACATCGCCGCCAGCAGAGGCGTTCGCGGCGCTGTGGACACAGGTGGAACGGCAATTGCTGGCGAAGTGAGCCGTGCCTTAGCCCATTGCCATCAGTTGCGGCGGCGGAAATAGGCGGGCCGCGTCCTCTGGCAACATCGGCCGACCGAAATAATAGCCCTGCACCTTCTTGCAACCCAGGCGACGGACCATCTGTAGTTCGGCCTCCGTTTCCACCCCTTCGGCCGTGGTCGTCATACCCAGGCTGTCGGCCAGCGTCACGACCGCGCGAATGATCGCCAGGCTTTCCGCCGTATTTTTCGACGCACCGACGACGAAGCTACGGTCGATCTTGATAGTGTTGAACCGGGTACGGCTGAGATAGCCGAGCGAACTGTAGCCCGTGCCGAAATCGTCAAGCGACAGCTGGATACCAAGGCCAAGCAGTTGATCCAGCACCTTCAGTGCGCCCGTATCCTCGCCCAGGAAGACACTTTCAGTGACCTCCAGCTCCAGCCTTCGCGCCTCAAGTCCGCTCTGCGCCAAAGCCGAGCTGACGGCCGAAACGAAGCTGGGATGGGCCAGTTGCTCGGCGGAAACGTTTACCGCGATGCGGATATCCTCCGGCCAGTTTGCCGCTTCCATGCAGGCTGTACGCAGCACCCATTCGCCGATCGGTGCGATCAGCCGCGCCTCCTCTGCCACCGGAACGAACTTGACCGGCGAGATCGGTCCCAGTTGCGGATGGGTCCAGCGCACCAGCGCCTCGAACCCCAGAACCACACCCTGTTCGGCATCAACCACCGGCTGATAGAGAACGTGCAACTGGTCCTTTTCCAGTGCATCGCGCAGCGCGAGTTCCAACTGCCGCCGCTCCTCCGCCTGGGCATGTAGCTGCGGTTCATAGGCGCGGTGGGCCCCGCCGCCATCATCCTTGGCCCGATACAGCGCCAGATCGGCGCTGCGGATCAAGGCTTCGGATTCGCGTCCATCCATCGGCGAAAGCGCCGACCCAACAGAGGCGCCCACATGCAGGACATGCTGGTCGACCTGATAAGGGGCCGACAAGGCACCGATGATGGCCGACGCAAGCCGCGGAATGACCGCACCGTCCGCAACATGGGGCAGGACCACGGCAAATTCGTCACCGCCAATCCGGCCACAAAATTCGCCGGCGTCGCATACCTGCCGGAGGCGACGGGCCACCTGGCTCAGCAGCTTGTCGCCGGTCTGGTGGCCCAACGTGTCGTTGATCGCCTTGAACCGGTCGAGGTCGATCATCAGGAAGCCGCAGCCGGGTGAGCGCCCGCGCGCGGCGTCCATCGCCTGATCCAGCACTTCGCGCAAATGGCTGCGATTGGGCAGGCCTGTCAGCGGATCAAAACGCGCCAACTGGGCGATCTTGTCCGCCGATTCGCGTTGCGCAGTGACATCGGAACCAACCCCGCGAAAGCCCTGAAACACGCCATTGTCATCATGGCGGGGCGATGCGGACAATTCCCACCAGCGCCATTGCCCCTTGATCTCGACCGGCAGGACGAGATTGCTGAAACTCTCGCGACGCTTGAGATGATCGGCCAGACTGTGCAGTCCGGCGGCGAAACGGCCATTGTCCCAGCCGCTGCCGGCCAATATCTGGACCAGTGACACCCCTTCCAGCTGCGCGGGTTCCATGCCGAGTGTCTCTGCAAAACGCTCGGACACGCCGCTGATTCGCCGTAGCGCATCGGTCTGCCACAGCCAGTCGGACCCGCCCCCCTCATATTCGCGCAGCAACAGGCTTACCACTTCGCTCTTTTCGGCGAGCTGAGCGGTGGTACTGTGCTGGCGGGCGAAGGTCCGGGCATAGATGAAGCAGCCGGCGAGCAGGGACAGCGCGTAGCTGGTCGCGAGCGCCCGGAGCGGCAACTGCCCATGGTCGTCGAACATGCCGAACAGGCCAAGGATGCAGGGGGCGAGATAGGCCGTGGCAGAAAGCGGGGTCGCGGCATAGCTGATCGCACCACAAACCATGATGCAACTGACCAGCGTCCACAACGCGACCAGTTCGGACGTCTGACCGGAGCGGGAAATCAATGCCATGCAAGCCGCCCAGACGAGCCCCTGAAGCAATGCGCAAATCGCATGGCTGCGAAGGTCCGCTGGGCCTAGGTCGCCATGGCTGGCGCGACGGCGATGCTGGCCCAAACCAATCGCGACGGTCGTGGCGACAATGAGCCCCAGGCTCCAGCCGGCCAGCAGCATCGGCGGGCAGCAGTGCGAAAAGACCTGCCACAGGAACAGCAGGCCGCAGATGTTCATGCCATGACGCAGGATGGCGACGCTGTCCACGGAGCGCAGCTGCGCCTCCAGCACCCGCATGCCGGCCTCGTCCGTCACGGACGACAGTCCCATCATCGCCCGAAGCGATGCACGTTCCTGACGATCCGGCTCTTCGCTCTGATCGATCTTGCTACCCACATGGCTGCGTTAACAGCCATGTGTTAGCAATCGGTAACCTTAAGCGGCGATATCGTAGGGCCGGATTTCGCCGGTGAGATAGAGGTTGCGCGCCTTTGATCGGCTGAGCTTGCCCGAAGATGTGCGCGGCAGGGTGCGCGGCGGCACCAGTTCGACGACGCAGTTCATGCCGGTAATGGCGCGAACCCGCTCGCGAATCTGGTCGCGCAGGCGCGAACGTTCTTCATTGTCGGAGGTGCGGCAATGGACCAGCACCGCAGGCGCTTCCTCGCCGCCGGGAGTCGTGATCGCGAAGGCGGCAATGTCGCCCTGCTTGAAGCCGGGCAACTGTTCCACGGCCCATTCGATATCCTGCGGCCAGTGATTCTTGCCGTTGATGATGATCATGTCCTTGGCGCGGCCGACAATGTAGAGATAGCCGTCGGACAAATAGCCCATGTCGCCCGTGTCCAGCCAGCCGTCAGCCATGCAGGCGTCGGTCGCCGCCTGATCGCGGAAATAGCCGACCATCAGCGACGGCCCGGTGGTCCATACCTTGCCGATCTGGCGCTCGTTCATCAGGCCGCCATCCTCGTCGCGGATTTCCACGACCATGTCCTTGGCCGGCTTGCCGCAATTGACGATGGAGCGGAAACGCTGCGGACGGCCTTCGGGCGCGTCGCCGCCCGACAGGTCGGTTTCCTCGACCAGTTCGACGATGATGCCCTCGCCCGGCGGCATGATGGTGACGGCCAAAGTCGCTTCAGCGAGGCCGTAGCTGGGCAGGAACGCCTTGGGGCTGAAACCGGCGTCGGCAAAGGCGTCGACGAAGCTCTGCATCACGTCGGGGCGGATCATGTCGGCGCCATTGCCGGCAAGGCGCCACCGCGACAGGTCGAAACGGTCCTGCGCCTTGGTCTGGCTGGACATGCGGCGGGCGCAAATGTCGTAGCCGAAGGTCGGCGAATAGCTGATCGAGGTGCCGGTGTTCCGACTGATAAGATCCAGCCAGGCCAGCGGACGGCGGGCAAAATCCTCCGTCTTCATGTAATCGGTCGATACCTGGTTGGCGACCGGCGACAGGAAGCAGCCGACCAGACCCATGTCATGATACCAGGGCAGCCAGCTGATGCAGCGATCGCTGTCCTGCACCTGCATGCCATGGCTGTGCGCCGACAGGTTGCTGAGAAGCGCATGATGCGTCACCGCGACGCCATGGGGGAAGCGGGTGGAGCCGCTCGAATATTGCAGATAGGCGATTTCGTGCGGCTGCGCCTGGGGCAGGTCGACAGGGATGGCTTCGCGCGCCAGAAAATCCTCGAACGCGATGCTCTCGACAGACTTCTGGCGGCCGGACTCGCCCGCCATCTCTTCCAGTTCCTTGGGGAAAAGGAAGAGCATCGGGTCGCAGCTGGACAGCTGGACATTGAGCTGGTCGATATAGCTTTCCTTGCCGCCGAAGCTGGTCGGCAGCGGCAGCGGCACCGGCCATGCGCCGGCATAAACGATGCCGAAGAAGAGCGTCGCGAAGTCCGGGCCGGTTTCGGCGACCAGTGCGATGCGGTCCTGCGGTTTGACGCCATGGGCAATCAGGCGATGCGCGCAGGCGACGGCATCGGCGCGCAACTCGCTGAACGGATAGGGCCGCGCCAGATTGCCACGGGCATCGTGGAAATTCAGGCCACGTTTGCCCTGCGCCGCATAGTCCAGCGCTTCGCCCAGCGTCTCGAAATCCGAGAAGCGGCGTGGCAGATCATCTATGGTCGGCGTCGGTGCCATCATCTCTTGCGAACCCGTCATATTGGTTTCACCCAATGTCTTAAAACTCATGAAAGCGGGGCCGCTAGCAGCTTTGGCCGCCATATGCACCGCCTATTCCATTCCAGTATCGGTTATTAGCCGACAAGGCGCGGTGAAATTCCGGCCCGACTGTGGCATAAACATGGCGCATGCGCCATTACCTGTCAGCATGACCGGCAAACGCCTCCCCCCGCCGCTGGATGACGCCGCGCTGCGCGACATGGCGCTGCGCCATGTCGCGCGTTTTGCGACCAGCCGGGGGAAGTTGCTGGCCTATCTGAAGCGCAAGATCAAGGAGCGCGGCTGGGGCGGCGAGCAGGCGGCCGACCCGGAGGCGCTGGCCGATCGCTTCGTGCAGCTTGGCTATGTCGACGATGCCGGCTTTGCCGTGATGAAGAGTGGCGCGCTCGGCCGGCGGGGCTATGGCGCGCGCCGGATCGACGAGGCGTTGCGCGCCGCCGGCATCAAGGACAGCGATCGGGAACAGGCGGACGCGCAGACCGTATCGGAAGCGTGGAACGCGGCGGAACGCTTCGCCCGGCGCAAGCGCCTGGGACCATATGCCAGCGGACCGCTGGACCCCAAGCAGCGGGAGAAGGCGATCGCTGCCTTCCTGCGTGCTGGCCACGACTATGCGACGGCGCGGCGCTGGGTGGATGCGGCGCCGGGCGAGGCGCTGTCGGAGGAGTAAACGGCTCGGGAAATAGGAAATCGCGGGCTTAACTTCGCATATTTCCCGCAGATTTCGACATTTCATATCCTATGTTGGATATTTTATGTCGCGGCCCATCGCGTGACAGAATTAGGTGTCCCGCATAGCATGATGTGCCGGCTGTAGGACAGCGGATCACCCGTGCCTGACCTGTTAGTCCGGCGCCTGCACCAGCCGGATCAGCGTGCCGTCCGGGTCGATCAGCGCACCGACGGTGCCGCCCCATCCTTCCCGCCGCGGCCGGTGGGCACGGGGCCAGCCACCGGTCTTTTCATGGATGCCCGCCGCCAGGATCGCGGCGAAGAAGGTCTGCACATCGTCCATGCGAAAACAGCAACTGAACGAACTGGTTGCGGGATCGAGGTCGGGATAGGGGAAAAATTCCACCATCAAGTCGCCCCGGCGCAGGATCATCCAGCCGGCATCGCGCCATGTCTGTTCGAAACCCAACCGGGCGTAGAAATCGGCCGTGGCGCCAAAGTCCCGCGACGGAAGGTTGGGGGTCGCAAAATCGGTCAAGGCAGTTGCTCCCGGCAGTGAGGTAGGCGCGGTGTAGCGCATAGGGACAAACTTGTCCCGGATCGGGCGACATTCCTCTCCCCCTGAACGGCGAATCGCTTTAGGCATGCGGCCATGATCCGCTTCCTGCCCCTGATCGCCATCGGCCTGCTGGCCGCCTGTTCCAGTCCGCAATCGGCCGCTGATAACAGCGCGCAGGCGCAGGCAACGAACGCGCTGTTGCCTGTCCTCATCCGCAGCGCCAAAGGCACGCATCGTTTCGACGTCGAAGTCGCGGTTACGCCGCAGGAGCAGGAAAAGGGGCTGATGTTCCGCAAGGAACTGGGGCCGGACAACGGCATGCTGTTCCCCATGGACCCGCCGCGCACGGCGAGTTTCTGGATGAAGGACACGCTGATTCCGCTCGACATGCTGTTCATCCATACCGACGGAACGATCGCCTTCCTGAAGAGCGACGCGCAGCCCTATTCGCGCATTCCCGTGTCCGCCGGCGTGCCGGTGGCGGCCGTGCTGGAACTGCGCGGCGGGCGCGCGGCAGAACTGGGGATCGCGGAGGGCGACCGCGTCCAGTGGGGCGGCTGTGCCGTACCGGGCGAAAAACGCACGACCGAGCTGAATTTCTGTCCAACACCGTAACCTAAAGTTACATCCTCCTTGCCCGCGCTCGCCACAGCGGCTAAGCGCTGGCGCATGGGAATCCTGGCTAACGTCTTCACCTGGTGGAATGGCGCCACCTTCGGCACCTGGCTCTTTACGGCTCGCAAGGGCACGAAAGTGGGCGAGGATCATCAGGGCAATATCTATTATGAAGGCGGCACCGATCCCAATGGCCTGACGCGCCGCTGGGTGATGTATAATGGTTCCAACGATGCCAGCCGCGTACCGGCCGAATGGCATGGCTGGCTGCATCATTCGATCGAGGGTGCGCCCGAAAGCTTCCTGCCGCCGCCGCGCATCTGGGAAAAGGAATCGAGCGTCAACTTGACCGGCACCACCAACGCCTATCGCCCGTCCGGCGCGCTCGAAAAGGGCGGCCAGCGCCAGAAGGCGACCGGCGACTATGAGGCGTGGAGCCCCGACGCGGCATGACCCGGCGTCCGGCGGGGAGCTTCCCGCCGATCCTGTCCGTACTGCCTGTCCTGTCCTGCGCGCTGGCGCTTGCAGCCTGCGGCAAGGCTGACGCGCCCGTCGCCAACCAGATTGGCCCGGTAAAGGTCGAGGGCAGCCCGATCCAGAGCGCGAGCAATGGCGCATTGCCCGGCACGCCGATGGCCGAGCGCACCGCCGTCATCGGCCTGCTGAACAAGCGCAACGGCCTGACCCGCGAACTGACCATGAAGCCGGGTGAAGCGCTGCGCGTGGGCGACGCGATCGTTCGCCTGCAAGCCTGCGAAACCAGCGCCCCGTGGGAAAATGTGCAGGAAACCGGCGCTTTCATCCAACTGGATGTGCGCAGCAGCGCCGACGGCAAGTGGCGGCGCAATTTTTCCGGCTGGCTGTTCCGCGAACGGCCCGACCGCAATGTCGTGCAGCACCCGATCTATGATGTCTGGGTAAGGAGCTGTGCGATGGAATGGCCCGAAACCGGCCCGGACACAGTCAAGCTGGGAGCCAAGGGCGAACCGGCCAGCGGCGCGAAGGCCAGTTCTGCCGCCACGCCCGAACCGGCCGCCAGCACGGACGCGCCTGCCGCTGCCCCCAGCGCCACGCCGCCGGTCGCCCCCGCCAACAACTGAAGATAGTCGCGCTGGCTGATTTCGATCGCGCCCATGCTGCGCAGATGATCGGTCATGAACTGGCAATCGAGCAGGGTGAAGCCGCCGACCCGCAGCCGCGCAACCAGCCAGGCCAGCGCCACTTTTGAAGCATCAGTGCGACGCGACACCATGGATTCGCCGAAAAAGGCGCGGCCGAGCGCCACGCCGTAAAGGCCGCCGACCAGTTCATCGCCCTCCCACACCTCGATCGAATGGGCGAAGCCGGCCTCATGCAGGTGGCGATAGGCGCTTTCGATCTGGTGGTTGATCCAGGTCGACGGACGATCCGGCGCCGCCTGTGCGCACAGCGCGAGGATTTGCGGGAAGGCGCTGTTGGCGGTGACGTCGAACCGGTCACGGCGGATTGTCCTGGACAGCGAGTGCGACAGGTGAAAGCCGTCCAGCGGCAGGATCGCCCGCCGTTTCGGCTCGACCCAATAGACGTCCTGCGCGTCGCGATCGTCCGCCATCGGGAAGACGCCAATGGAATAGGCCTGAAGCAGGACGAGCGGATCGATCATCATTCTGGATGGAGGTTAGCAGACCGGTCGCCGGGGGAAAGCCCCGCTATGCCAAGTCATTGCCCGATTGACACTTATTGTCCTGGCCCTAGCTTCCGCACCCATGAAGATTCTTCCTTTGGCCCTGCTGCCCCTCCTCCTCGCTACCACTGCCCATGCCGCCCCCGATCCGGCATCCGGCCCTTATGCCGCGAGAATCGCCAAAGTGCTGAGGGCCACGCCGTTGATCGACGGGCATAATGACTGGCCGGAGGCGCTGGCCGACAAGGCGAAGGCGCAGCGCTGGACCATGGCGCTCGACCGGCTCGATCCCGCGACCTTCCACACCGATATCGAACGGCTGCGCGCCGGCGGCGTGGGCGGGCAATTCTGGTCGGTCTGGGTTTCGGCCGACCTGCCCGAACTGCAACAGGTGAAGGATACGCTGGAGCAAATCGACCTCGCCCATAGTTTCGCACGCCGTTACCCCAAGGATTTCGCCTTCGTCACCACCGCTGCGGAGATGCGCGCGGCGCACAAGGCGGGGCGCGTCGGATCGCTGCTGGGCGTGGAGGGCGGCGGCCAGATCGACGGCAGCCTGGCCGTGCTGCGCAGCTATCGCCAGCTTGGCGCATCCTATCTGACGCTGACCCACGCCCGCACGATTGCCTGGGCAGACAGCGCCACCGACAATCCGCAGCATGACGGGCTGACTGCGTTCGGCGAGGCGGTGGTGCATGAACTTAATCGCCTGGGCATGCTGGTGGACCTCAGCCATGTCAGCGAGGCGACGATGCTGGACGCGATGCGCGTAACCAAGGCGCCCGTGATCTTTTCCCACTCCAATGCGCGGGCACTCTGCAACACGCCGCGTAATGTGTCCGATGCCGTGCTGAAACAGGTGGCGGCCAATGGCGGGGTGGTGATGGTGAATTTCGCCCCCGCCTATGTGTCGGAGGCGCGCCGCGTCTGGAGCGCGGCCCGCAGCGCGGAAATCGCCCGCTATAATGCGCCGCCTTTCGGCGGCCTTTATATCGGCGATCCCGAAGGCGCAAAGAAGGCGCTGGCCGACTGGGAGAAGGCGAACCCCGAACCGGTCGTGACCTTGTCGCAGGTTGCCGACCATATCGACCATATCGCCAAGATTGCCGGCGTCGGCCATGTCGGCATCGGCAGCGATTTCGACGGCGTGGCATCGTTGCCGCAGGGGCTGACCGGGGTGCAGACCTATCCGGCGCTGCTGACGGAACTGATGCGCCGGGGCTGGAGCGATGCGGACATCGCAAAGCTGGCCGGCGAAAATGTGCTGCGCGTGATGGCGGCGGCGGAAAAGGTCGCGACGGGGATGACGGGCGAGCCGGCCGGGAGCGGGACCGTGGCGGAACTGGATGGGGTGAAATAGTCGGCCGTTAGCCTGACACCGACCAGATGCGGACGTTCTTTCTCCCCTCCCTTGAAAGGGAGGGGCTTATGTCCGCCCTCCACCCAAAGCTGCCCTAACGCACCGCGCTTTCCAGCAATCTTACCGTCCCTGCGGTCGCGTCCATTTCCGCCTGGATACCTAGCGGCAGGCTATATTGGTTGGCGACATGGCCGAACTGGGCGCCCTGGAAGGCGGGGATGCCGAGGGGTTCGAGATGCTGTTGCAGCACCTCCGACAGGGTGAAGCCGCCATAGCTGGGGCCGCCCGGCCCGCAATCGGTACATTGGCCGAAGATCACGCCGTTCACCCGACCCAGCACACCGGCCAGCGATAGCTGGGTCAGCATGCGGTCGATGCGATAGGGTTGTTCGCTCACATCCTCGATGAACAGCAGCGCACCGTCGAAATCGGGGAGCCAGGGCGTACCCATCAGCGCGGCCAGCACGGTGAGGTTGCCGCCGAGCAGCCGGCCCCGCGCCACGCCGGGGCGGAAGGTGCGGATGCGGCCGGCGCGCTGCACGAGTCGATCCTCATGCCCCACGGGATTGGCGAAGGTCGGCGTCGCGCCATCGAAGGCGACGGCGCGGAAGGCGTCCCAGCTATATTGGCCCCAGCTGCTCGCGGCATTGGGGCCGTGGATAGTGGTGAAGCCGGCCTTCGCCGCAAAGGCCAGATGCAGCGCGGTGATGTCCGAAAAGCCGACCAGCAGCTTGGGGTTCTTGCGGATGGTGGCGAAATCCAGCAGCGGCAGGATGCGTGCGCAGCCCCAGCCGCCGCGCACCGCGAAGATAGCGCGCACATCCGGGTCGGCGAACATCGCATTGACGTCGGCCGCGCGGCCCTTGTCGGTGCCGGCCAGATAGCCGTAGCGGCCAGCCAGATGCGGCGCGGCCTTGGGCTTCAAGCCCATGGCGACAATGCTTTCCTTGACGAGGTCGAGGTCGAAATCATCATCGGTAAAGCCCGCCGGTTCGATCAGGCCGACCGTGTCGCCCGCGCGCAAGCGGGGCGGCTTCACCCAGGCCGGCGTCGCCGCCAGCGCCTGTGGCCCGGCCAGCATCGCGCCCATGCCCGCCAGCGCGCCGGCCATCATGTCCCGTCGGTCGATCCGCATCGTCAAAAGTCGCTCCCGTCCTTGTGGCGGTAGGCGCCGCCCGTCCACCGCATGTCGATATCCGGATAATGGCAGTCGCCGGTCGGCACACGGCCGAAAGCGACGAAGACGCAATCGGCGGCGCTTTCATTCACCAGATGATGCCCGTTCGGCTCGCCCTTGGGGAAGGCAGCCATGTCGCCCGCCACCATCGGCGTGCGCAGCCCTTCCTCCACCAGCACCGCTTCGCCAGCCAGCAGGACCAGAAATTCGTCCTCATCCTCATGCCAGTGCCGCTGGGAGGAGGCTGCGCCCGGTTTCAGCACGACATGGCTGACGCCGAAGTCGCTGAGGCCATGGGCTGGACCCAGTCGCCGGACCCAGCGCCCCGCGACGATGGCGGCATGTTCGGCGGGATAGCCGGTGCCGTTGGTCTGTTCGACGCTGTCGAGGTCGATCCGTGGCATGATCCATTCTCCTGTGACCGGCCCCCTTATGCTGGCCAACCCGCATGGCTTTCGCTAACGCGGGGCGATGACCATGACCAGCACCAATGACGATGTGGTGGCACTGGCCCAGCGCCTGCTGGCCTGCCCGTCCGTGACCCCTGCGACCGGCGAGGTGTTCGCCGTGCTGGAGGCGATGCTGGTGCCGCGCGGCTTTACCGTCGACCGGTTCGTGGTGGGCGAGGCGCCGGACGGGCCGGTGGAAAATCTGCTGGCCTGGCGCACGACGGGCGCGGGGCCGCATTTCGCCTTTGCCGGGCATCTGGATGTGGTGCCGCCGGGTCCGGGCTGGACCAGCGATCCGTTCGCGCCGGAGATTCGCGGCGACCTGCTCTACGGACGGGGCGCGGTAGACATGAAGGGGTCGATCGCGGCCTTCGTCGCGGCGCTGGACGCCCTGCCCGACGATCTGCCGGGCACGATCAGCCTCATCATCACCGGCGACGAGGAAGGGCCGGCGGTTTACGGTACGCTGGCGCTGATGGACCGGATGAAGGCGCGCGACCTGCGCCCGGACCTGTGCCTGGTCGGCGAGCCGACATCGTCGGCGCGGCTGGGCGATGTGGTGAAGATCGGCCGGCGCGGGTCGGTCAATATGTGGATCAGGGTCGCTGGCGCGCAGGGCCATGTCGCCTATCCCCATCTGGCCGACAATCCGATCCCGAAGCTGGTTCGCATCCTGACGCTGATCGAGGCGGAGGTGCTGGACGAGGGGACCGACTGGTTCCAGCCCAGCAATATCGAGATTACCGACCTGGAGGTCGGCAATGTCGCGCATAATGTCATTCCCGGCGCGGCGACCGCGCGCATCTCCATTCGTTTCAACGACCAGCATACGGGCGCGTCGCTGATCGAGCGGATCAAGGCGATTGCCGCGACCGAGGGCGGCGTGGTGGAAGCCCGGATCAGTGGCGAATCCTTCCTGACGGCGCCGGGCGTGTTCAGCGACCTGATGCGTGGGGCGATCCGCGACGTGACGGACGTTGAGACGGAATTGTCGACCACCGGCGGCACATCGGACGCGCGCTTCCTGTCGCGCATCTGCCCGGTGGTGGAGTTCGGCCTGAACAATGCGACCATGCACAAGCTGGACGAGGCGGTCGCGGTGCAGGATCTGCACGATCTGACGAAAATTTATGCGCTGGTGGTGGAACGGGCACTGGGGTGACTATCTGATCCGGCGAGCGTCTGGCTGGCCGAGATCAGAGGTGGACACCCGATCGGGCTGAGCCGGTCGAAGCCCTGTTTTGCGTTTGAACGTCAAATTTTGAAGAAGAAGTGCAGCCCCCTTCGACGCCGCCTGCGGCGTCGCTCAGGACAGGCTTCGACAGGCTCAGGGCGAACGGATGTCGGGAAATTGGGGCATGGCAGAAAGTCACCCATATGGGTCGACTTACCCTACGTCCCGAACCACGGGCCGCCGCGGAGCGAACTGGCTGAGATAGGCCTCTTCCCCCGTCGGTCGTGCCAGATGATAACCCTGGAACAGGGTGCAGCCGATGACGCGCAACACGTCCATCTGCTCTTCGCTTTCGATCCCTTCGACCACCACTTCCATGCCGAGGCCCTGTATGAGGCCGACCACGGCGGAGCAGATGGTGCGTGCTTCGGCCGAGGTCGCGATGTCGCGGACCAGGCTGCGGTCGATCTTCACCCGGTCGACGGGCAGTTCCTTCAGCCGCGCCAGGTTGGAATAACCGGTGCCGAAATCGTCGATGGCGATGCGCACGCCGTCGCGGCGCAGCGCGCGGAGCTGTTCCAGCACGCGCCCCTCCATCTCCATCGCCAGCGATTCGGTGATTTCCAGCTCCAGCATGGATGGTGGCGCGCCATGGGTGGCAATCGCGTGGCGCAAGCGCAGGAAAAAGTCCGCCTGCGCCAGTTCGCGCGTGGAAATATTGATGGCGATGCGCTGGCGGATGCCGGCCTGCGACCAGCGCGCGGCGGTCTGGCACACGCGGCCCATCACCCAGTCGCCCAGCGCGACGATCGAGCCGCTTTCTTCCGCGATCGGCACGAAGGCACCGGGCATGACCAGTTCCCGTTCGGGATGCGCCCAGCGGACAAGCGCCTCCGCCGTGACGGCGTGGCCGCTCGCGATGTCAATCTGCGGCTGAAATTCCAGCAGAAATTCATCCCGTTCCAGCCCGCGCAGCAGGTCGCGTTCCAGCTCGGCGCGATCCTCCGCCTCCAGCGCGAGCGCATCGGTGTAGATTTCCGCGCGGCCACGGCCCTGATGCTTGGCATGGTACATGGCGATATCGGCGGCGCGCAGCAGGCCCGCCAGCGTGTCGCCATGGTCGGGATAGCAGGCGATGCCGATCGATGCGCCGAGGTCGATATGCTGGCTGCCCAGATCGAACCGCTCGCCAAGCGCGAACTGGATGGCGCGGGCGATGCGCTGCGCCGCCGCCGGGCCGGACAGATGCGGGAAGAACATGGTGAATTCGTCACCGGCCAGACGGCCGATGACGGCATCCCCGCCGCCAGTGCTGACCTGCGCCATCACCACTTCGCGCAAGCGGCCCGCGACGCGGGCAAGCAACTGGTCGCCCGCCGCATGGCCCAACGTGTCATTGACGCCCTTGAACCCGTCCAGATCGATGAAGAAGAGCGTTGCGGTGCCATTGTCATCGCGTTCGGCGAGCAGCCGTTCGACCTGCCGGCAAAAGCTGGTGCGGTTGGCGAGCCCGGTAATCTGGTCGAACAGGGCCAGCGTCTGCACATGGTCGAGATTGGTGCGCACCTGGCTGAACAGGCTTTCCATCGCCACCGACAGGTCGGGAAGTTCCTGGCCGATCTCCGCCGGGACGCGCGATTGCAGGTCGCCATGGGCAGCGGACAGGAGGCGGTCGGTGGCAGCGTCGATGGCGATTGCGGTGGTGGCGATGGTGCGGCGAGCCGAGGCCCAGCTCATCGTGCCACACAGGATGGCGATGATGAGGGCGCGGCCGATCTGAAGCAGGTCATCCTCCTGCCCCGGCGTATAGCCGAGCACGAGCGACAGGATGAACACCAGCGCCCCCGCGGCACAGGCGAAGGCAGCAGCGCGGCTTTTCAACGTCACGCCCTGCATGTGCCTCCCGCCCGATACAATTCCGCAGAACCTCCGATCAGCAGGATATGAAGGACAGTGGTTAAGAAAAGATCAGCGGATCTTACAAAAATGGGTCATTTTTTGCGGCGCAATATCAAATAGATCGCGCCGTCGCCGCCATGGCGCGGATGGGCGATCCGTACACTGGCGATACGGTCGGCATAGGGGCTGGTTTCGAGCCAGTGGCCGATCTCGCCCCGGATCGCGCCGCGCCGCGCAGCCCCGCCCACCCCGGCATTTTTCGGCGGCTTGCCGGTCACGACGAGCAGCACGCGGACGTCGCGGGACAGGGCCTGGGCGATCGCCTGGTTAAGGCGCGCATGGGCCATGGACAGGGTATGGCCGTGCAGGTCGATGCTCATGTCCGGGCTGATCGTGCCGCTACGGATACGCCGTTCCCAGCCGCCGTCCAGCATCGCCGCGGGGGTGCGCGCGGGCGGTGCGGCAAGGGTCCGGAATGGAGCGGTCGTTAACCCTGTTTTGCCCGCGCCGGGAATGACCGGCGCGTCGATCAGCTGCTCCATGGAGGGCGTGGCCGGCACGCTAACCGCCCGCGCACCGGGGCGGATCGGGCGCACCGTGCGGGTCAGCGCCGTCCAGAGCGCCTCTTCATCCTGGGACAGCCGCCGCCGGACCATGGCGGAAATCAGGGCCGGGCGAGGCGCGCCGCAGAGCCGATCGGCAGCAGCACCAGCGCGCTGCCCCGCGCCGACATGCCGCCGGCAATGCCCCGCGCCCGGTCGCCCGCGCCCCAGAAACTGTCGAAGCGATTGGCCCCCTTGATCGCGCCGCCGGTATCCTGCGCGATCCATATGCCCGCCGGTTCAGCCCGGTCGAGCGAGAGCAGGACGGGCGCGCCGAGCGGAATGAACTTGGGATCGGCGGCGACGGTGGCTTCGGGCGTCACCGGTACGCCAAGCGCACCCAGTGGCCCTGCGCCGGTCAGTTCGCGGAAAAAGACGAAGCTCTTATTCTCGTTCATGATCGCCGCGCCTTCGGCCGGATGCGCGCGCAGATATTGCATGATATCCTGCATCGACCCGGCCTGGATGAGGCCGCGATCCTTCATCAGCTTGCCGATGCCGGTATAGTCGCGGCCATTCTGCCCGTCATAGCCGATGCGCATGACGCCACCGTCAGGCAGGTTCAGCCGCCCGCTGCCCTGCACCTGAAGGAAGAAGAATTCGACCGGATCGGCGGCATAGGCCAGTTCCAGCCCACGGCCAGCCAGCGTGCCCGACACGATCTGGCTGCGTTCGTCATAGGGGACGAATTTCGTGCCGTTCACCTTGCCACGGATCGTGCGGCCTTTCAGGCTGTCGCTGAACTGGCCGAGATCGACGTCGATCAGGTCGGTCGGGCGACGATAGATGGGGACATCATAGCCCGGCTGACGGGTGCGCGAACCGCTGATTTCCGGTTCATAATAGCCGGTGACGAAGGCGGTGCCATCGCCCACCTGCACCGCTTCGAAATAGCGGGAGAAAAATTCGCTGGCGGTCGCTTCGGGCCAGCTGGAAGCGGCGGCGCAGGCGCTGTTCCAGTCCGATCCGCGCGTCAGGCCGCTGGCATCGGCGCGCTTCATCAGCGTGGGACAGGAAATGCGAAACGCCTGGAGCGCCAACCGCGAGCGTTCACCCGATGGGATAAGGCTGGCAATGTCGGGACCACGTGCGACACCAAGGCCGGCGGCGGTCGTCTTGTCGAGCGCCGGATCGGTGGGCAGATCGACCGGCAGGGTCGGACGCGGGGTGGCGGGAACCGGCCGGGTCGCCGTCTCGCCCGATGGACGCGGCTGCGTCGGCGCAGGCCCACTGGCGGACGGCGGAATGACGCCACCCGCGCAGGCAGACAGCATCAGCGCCGCAAGCAGCGCAGCCCCCGACTGGCGCGCAATCATGCGGCTTCGTCGGTTTCGCTGAGCTTCCAGTTGGGATCGGCGCTGCGGATATCGCGAGTGAAGGTCCAGATATCCTTGGTCCCGACGGCATCGGTGAGCGACCCGGCGATGACAGTGCCATCCTTGTCGCGGGTGACGGCGGCGATATCCGCTTCGAACCGCAGCGCGACCTCGGCGATGCGGCCATTGACCGAGGCTTCGACGATCTGCGCCTTTTCGATGCGGACGAGGCGGTTGTCGAGCACATGGCCATCGGTTTCGCGCGCCGCAATCGCGTCCTCGAACGAGGCACGGACATCATCGTCGCACAGCCAGGCCAGTTCGTCGCGGTCGCCGCGCCAGAAGGCCTCCAGCACCATCTTATAGGCGCTCTTTGCGCCTTCCACGAATTGCGGGACGTCGAAATTGCGGTCGCTGGCGATCAGCGCGCGCACGCCATTTTCCGCGCCGGGGCCGATCAGGCCATCGGCAAGGCGCACCGAATCGCCGCTATTCTGGGTGGCTGGCCCCGGTTGCAGAACCGTCACCTTGGCCCGTTCATCGGCGGGGCGCGGCGCAGGCTCCTGCTCGTGGCCGGTGCGCTTGCCCAGCACGGAATAGAGCCGCAACGCCAGAAAGCCGGCGACCATGGCGAGGATGACGATCACATACACGGAAGGCTATACCCTTTTGCGTGGGATAATGTTCCGGCCAACATAGGCATGTTTGCGCGTAACTTCAAATAGGGCTTGTCCCAAAGCACCCAGCCGCGCCATTGCCCTGTCGGAAAGCCCCTGCTAAGCGCGCGGGTCGAGATATTCGGGGCGTTCCGCCGCCGGACCAGAGGAAAGTCAAGGGAAGAGCATGGCCGAGGAAACGGACCACATCACCACCAACCTGGGTGGCAACCTGGGCAATGGCGCCGACACCGCGCCGCAGATCGCGCTCATCAGCCAATATGTGAAGGATCTGTCGTTCGAAAATCCGAACGCGCCGGCCGTCTACCAGTGGCAGGACCAGCCGCAGATCGACGTGCAGTTCAACATCGGTGCCGAGCGCGTCGCTGACGAAGTGCTGGAAATCGCGCTGAAGATCGAAGTGAAGGCGGTCGCGCCGCAGGGCACCGCCTTTGCCGTGGAACTACTCTATGCCGCGCTGTTCGGCATGCGCAACGTGCCTGAAGAGCAGGTCCAGCCCTTCATGCTGGCCGAAGCGCCGCGCCTCATCTTCCCCTTCGCCCGCCGCGTGCTGGCCGATGCGATCCGCGACGGTGGCTTCCCGCCGCTGCTCCTCGACCCGATCGACTTCGGCTCGCTCTACCTCCAGCAGGCCGAGCAGATGGAAGTGACCGCAGGCGAGCCGGCCGGTCACGCCTGATTTTTGTGACTGCGCCTCACTTTCTTAAGCCCCTCCCCTTCAGGGGAGGGGTAGGAGGTGGGGGCCATCCTTCTAACGTAGCGCGTGGGGCACACCCCCACCCCAACCCCTCCCCTGAAGGGGAGGGGCTAAGGACGGCCACATGAAGCTTGTTCGCGCCCTTGGCTCCGTCGGGGGCCTTACCCTCGCCAGCCGGGTGCTGGCGCTGGTGCGCGATTCGCTGGCGGCGCGCTATGTCGGCGCGGGCTTCGCGTCGGACGCCTTCAATGGCGTCGCCTTCCGCCTGCCCAACATGTTCCGCGCGCTCTTTGCCGAGGGCGCCTTTTCCGCCGCCTTCATCCCGCTGTTCAACAAGAAGGCAGCGGGTGACGGCGGATTGCCGGCCGGCTATGATTTTGCCGAGCGGGCACTGGCGGTATTGCTGCCGGTCCTGATCCTGTTCACCGCTATCCTGATCGCCGCCGCCTGGCCGATCACCTGGGCGCTGTCGGGCGGTTTTTCGCGGCAGAACCCCACGGCCGAGCAATTCGCCTTCGCCGTCACTTTGTCGCGCATCACCATTCCCTATCTGGCGCTGATCTCGCTAGCCTCGTTGCTGGGCGGCATCCTCAATTCGCTCGATAAATTCTGGGTCAATGCGGCTGCCCCGATCCTGCTGAACGTCGCAATGATCGCGGGCCTGTGGTTCTTCCATGGTGCCGACGAATATGAAACGGCGCGGGTGCAGGCCATGTCGGTGACGATCGGCGGGGCGCTGCAATTGCTATGGCTGATCTGGGCCTGCAAGCGGGCGGGCGTTTCGATGACGCTGAAACGCCCGCGCCTCGACGGCGACGTACGCGAATTGTTGCGCAAGATCCTGCCGGCCGCCGCCGGCGCGGGCGCGTCGCAGATCAACCTGCTGATCTCCACCGCTTTGTCGGGCTGGCTGCTGGCGTCTGGATCCATCACCTATATCTATTATGCCGACCGGCTGAACCAACTGCCGCTGGGCCTGATCGGCATCGGCCTTGGCACCATATTGCTGCCGACCATTTCGCGCATGTTGTCCAGGGGGCAGGATGCCGAGGCGATGGAGACACAGAATCGCGGCATCGAACTCGCCCTGTTCCTGACCCTGCCCGCGACCGTCGCCTTCCTGACCGTGGCGGAGCCGATCGTGCGCGGGCTGTTCCAATATGGTCGCTTCACCGCCGACGACGCGATGCGGTGCGGCTGGGCACTGTCAGCCTTCTCGATCGGCCTGCCCAGCTATGTCCTCGTGAAGGTGCTGACGCCGGGCTATTATGCGCGTGGCGACACGAAGACGCCGGTGCGCTACGCCATGCTGTCGATCGTCATCAACATCGTCGGCAATCTCGCCATGATCCCGACGCTGGGGCATATCGGCCCGCCGCTGGCGACGGCCCTCTCCTCCACCGTCAATGTCGCCATGCTCTACACCACGCTGGTGAAGCGCGGCCATTTTGCCGCCGATGCCGGCCTGCGCCGCCGCCTGCCGCGGCTGGCGCTCGCCGCGATCGTGATGGGCGCTGCATTATGGGCAGGAAAGGATCTGCTCGATCCCTGGCTGACCGGGGCGATGGTGCAGCGCTATGTCGCGCTCACCGTGCTGGTCGGCGCGGGCGTGGCGCTTTACGGGCTGGCGTCGGTCGTCACGGGGGCCTATCGGCTGTCCGACATCAAGGCGCTGATGCGCCGCAAAAGTGCAACCTGAAGAAGAACGGATATAGAAATGCGCGTCCTTTCCGGCATCCAGCCCACCGGCAATCTGCACCTTGGCAATTACCTGGGTGCGATCCGCAACTGGGTGCGGATGCAGGACGAGATGGATGCGCAGAGTCAGTGCTTCTTCTTCCTCGCCGATATGCATTCGATCACCGTGCATGAAGGGCGCGAGCAGCGCATCCGCAACGTGCGCGACATGGCCGCTGCTCTGGTCGCCGCCGGGATCGACCCGGACCGCAGCGTCCTGTTCAACCAGGCGCGCGTGCCCGCCCATGCCGAGCTGTGCTGGTTGTTGAACGGCACCGCGCGGATCGGCTGGCTCAACCGCATGACCCAGTTCAAGGACAAGGTCGGCAAGGACCGCGAGGGCGCTTCGATCGGCCTGTTCGTCTATCCGGTGCTGCAAGCCGCCGACATCCTGATCTACAACGCCACCCATGTGCCGGTGGGCGAGGACCAGAAGCAGCATCTGGAACTGGCGCGCGACATCGCGACCAAGTTCAACACCGATTTCGGCGTCGAGCTGTTCACTCTGCCCGCCCCGATCATCCCCAAGGAATCGGCGCGGATCATGTCCTTGCGCGACGGTACGGCGAAAATGTCCAAGTCCGATCCGTCCGACATGAGCCGTATCAACCTGACCGATGACGACGATGCCATCATGACCAAGGTGAAGAAGGCCAAGACCGATCCCGAACCGCTGCCCGAAACGGCAGAAGGTCTGGCGGGTCGCCCGGAAGCGAATAACCTTGTCGGCATCTTCGCGACACTGACCGGCCGCACCACCGACGATGTATGCGCCGAATTCGCCGGCAAGGGTTTCGGTGCGTTCAAGCCGGCACTGGGCGAGGTGCTGGTCGAAACGCTGCGCCCGATTCGCGAGCGGTTCATGGAATTGCGCACCGACGATGCGATGCTGGACGCGATCCTGGACAAGGGCGCGGCCAAGGCGGCGGCCGCGGCCGAACCGACCCTCCGCGCGGCTTATGACGCGATGGGTTTGATGCGCTGACGCGCGGGGGGCTTGATGCGCTGACGCGCGGGGGGCTTGATGCGCTGATATTGTGACGACTGGCGGCGATGGCCGCCGCCAGTCATCGCGGCGTATCGACCTTTTCGAAGGTCGTCGTCATGCGAACGCGCTGGGCCACTGGCTTGCCTGCCGCATCCTGCTGCGGGACATAGCGATGCGTCACAATATCCCTGCACTGGCCCGTATCCGCCGTCGTCACGCCATTCAGCGTCACGCTACAGTCGAACGCGATCCCATCGTCATCTATGGTGAACGTCACCTGGTGGCGAAAGGGCATGGGCGGCAGCGGCCTTACGCCCTCTTCCCGATTGGGCAGTCGCCATGTGATCCGACCATTATAGACATCAGCCACCTCTCGCCCCTTGGTATCCTTTGCAGGGGTGAAGCGCGCCCGCTCCATCATGCGGGCACATGTCGCACTGTCCAGACTGGCGACGCCAGTGCTTGATGTGATTGTGCAGTTGACTGGCGTGCCCGTCGGGTCGATGTCCAACCGAAATCCCGCCGTGCCATCCTGTTTCTGACGCTGGGCATCCGCAGGATAATCCGCATCGGTCAACCACCCGCCCGGGCTGGATCGCGGCGTCGCCCGCTCCGCAGGGTCAGGCGCAGCGGCGGCGAGAAGAAAGGGCAGAACGAGCAGGATTCGATAAGGTCGGATCATGCACCATGCTTGTTCGATTGGGAGATTATTTACCACCAAAATAAGGGCTTCCGCAGACAGCCGGGGTGACGCAAGCCGACTGATGCAGCAAAGTCACAGGGGTCGCCCGAAAGGGTGGCCCCTTTTCTTTGGGGTACGGAATAGCCATCTCCACAGCGTCGTAAGTGCGAGAACATGGTTTTGCGCCCGTTCGATGGGTTCGCGCGTTCAAACGATGTTCAGTTGCGTTTTGCTATGACAGAGCGCAAAGATGGTCGCAGGCGGGTTCGCCTGAAATAGGACGTAAAAACATGGCTCGTTTCAAGAAGTTCGGCCTGATCGCGGCGCCCGCTCTGGCGCTGGTGGCGCTGTCGGGGTGCGCCACGGGTTTCAAGGCCGATGTCGCCCGTTTCCAGCAGCTCCCCGCCCCCGCCGGACAGAGCTACACCATCGTAGCGGACAATCCGCAACTCGCCGGCGGTCTGGAATTCGCGCATTATGCCGATCTGGTCGGACAGCGCCTGTCCCAGACCGGCTATGTCGCCGCCAGCGACCCGGCGCGCGCCGACCTCATCGTGCGCGTCGCCTATGATGTCGACAATGGTCGCGAGAAGGTGCGCTCGACCGGTTTTGGCGGTCCCGATCCCTTCTATGGCGGCTGGGGCTGGCGCGGCCGCTGGGGTCGTCCCTGGGGCTATGGCTTCTATGATCCCTGGCTGTTCGGCGGCGCCGGTTATAATGATGTGACCAGCTACACCGTCTATACCAGTGACCTCAGCATGAAGATCGATCGCGCAGCCGACAATCGCCGCCTGTTCGAGGGTAAGGCCAGTGCCCAGTCACTGTCGAACAAGCTGACCTATCTGGTGCCAAACCTGATCGACGTCATGTTCACCAACTTCCCCGGCCAGAATGGGGAAAATGTGAAGATCACCCTGCCGCCCGAAAAGAAGGGCTGAACGCAGGCGCGAACAAGATCAAAAAAGGCCCGGCGCTTCATTGGAAGCGCCGGGCCTTTTTGCTGTTCCCATCAGTTCAGACTGCGTTGCGCCGTGCGATGGCACCCAGCACCGCCGCACTGGGCTTGGGCGTGCGGGCGAAGGTGTTGCGGTCGAGGCTGTGCAGGCCGAATTTCGGGCCATAGCCGAACACCCATTCGAAATTGTCGACCAGCGACCAGTGGAGATAGCCGTGCACCGGCACGCCATCGTCCATCGCCTTTTTCAGTTCGGTCAGCGCAGCGGGGATCAGCCGGGCGCGAATCGCGTCGTCGGAGGCGTTGACGCCATGTTCGGTGACGATCACCGGCACGCCGCTGACCTGATGGGCGTAGCGCACCGCGCCTGCCAGCGACGGCGGATAGACTTCCGATCCGGCGTCGTTGACGACTGCGCCCCTAGGTGGCGGCAGGCGGCCCTTGTCGTCCCATAGCGAGCGTTCGTAATTCTGGACGCCGACAAAGTCGTTGCCGCGCGCCGCCTCCAGCCAGGGTTGGTAGAGCTTGGCGCGCATCGCATCGCGGATGCTGTTCCGGCCTACCGGCTGATCGTCGATGATGGCAAGGCTGACGCCGACCGGCAGGTCGGACCGAACCGCCTTGATCGCATCCCGCCCCAGCTTGTGCGCAGCCAGCATGTTCGCCGTAGTGGCCGGCACATCCTCGACCCAAAGCGCGTTGCCGGCCTGAAACTTGGCCACGCCATGCGCCTTTGCCGCGGCTTCCTGCATCGCGCGGTCGGCGTCCATCAGCCGGTCCCCGATGCCCGGCGGCAGGACGATGCCCAGAAGTCCGGTCAGATTGGGTTCGTTCAGCGTCAGCGCATGGCCGATCTCCGCCGCCAGATGGCGCGCCGCCCGGTCGCAATAGCGGGCGAAGAGCTGCGGCGATTGCGGATTGGCCCAGCCGCCGCGCGCCGCGAACCAGGCCGGGGTCGAAAAATGGTTGAAGGTGACGACGGGATGCAGCCCCCGTGCCCGGCATCCCGCGATCATCCCCTTGTAATGATCCAGCATGGCGACCGAAAATTCGCCGTCCGCCGGTTCGATCCGCGCCCATTCCAGGCTGAAGCGATAGGCGTTGAGCCCCATGCCCTTCACGATGTCGAGATCGGTGGGCCAGAGCGCGAAGCTGTTCGCGGCATCCCCCGATGGCTCCACATAGACGCTGGGTTTGGTATGCTCCATCACCCAGATGTCGCTGTTGATATTATTGCCCTCCACCTGATGCGCGGCGGTGGCGGCGCCCCAGAGGAAGTCCTGCGGAAAGGCCGGGTTGAAGGCCGCAGCCTTTCTGGCAAGCGCCGGCGTGGCGGCGGCGGTGGCCGCAGCGGCGGCCAGCAAGGTTCGGCGGTTCAGCATATCCCTCTCCCATCATGGCGGCGGCATCACGACGCCTTCCATTTTCAGAACTATTATTCTTAATCTGATTGAGCAAGTAGCGATGATGGCGCGCGCGGCCATTTTTCGCTGTCCGCCATGCGGCCATAGCGGATAGCCTGTGCCGGCCCGTTGCCATGGGGGCAGCCTTGCCGGGAACCCACGCCTATGTCCTTGACCGTCCGTATCCTGATCGCGCTGGTCCTCGGCCTCGCCTGCGGCATCGCCTTGGCAGAAGGCGAGACAGGGGGGGCGGCGATCGTGGCGCTGGCCCAGCCCATCGGCAAGGCCTGGCTCGGCGGATTGCAGATGCCGCTCATCCCGCTGATCTTCGCACTGCTGGTGACCGGCATCACCCAGGCCGCGACCAGCGCGCAGACCAATGGCATGGCCGGGCGCGCCATCGCCCTGTTCGCGGTCCTGCTGGTGGGATCGGCGGCGGTCGCCGCGCTGATCGGGCCGCTGATGCTGCACCTGTGGCCGGTGCCGCCCGGCGCCGTCGGCGCGCTGGCCGGTGCGGAAAGCGTCGCCGAAGTCCCGGACGTGCGTCCATCCGCCGAATGGCTGGTCGGCTTCATTCCGGTCAATCCGCTCAAGTCCGCCAGCGAAGGGCAGGTGGTGGCGGTGGTGCTGTTCGCGCTGATCTTCGGTTTCGCCGTGACCCGCATTGCGCAGGCGCGGCGCGCGCTGCTGACCGGCTTCTTCGAAGCACTGGCCGATGCGCTGCTGGTCGTGGTCGGCTGGGTGCTGTGGCTGGCACCGATCGGCGTCTTCGCGCTGGCGCTGGTGGCGGGCGCGCGGTCGGGCCTCGCCACGGCGGGAGCGCTGCTCCACTATATCGGCTTCATCGTGCTGATCTGCGTCGTGGTGACGCTGCTCGTCTATCCGCTGGTGATGATCGCCGGGCGGATTGGGCTGGGTCGATTCGCCCGTGCAGCCGTGCCTGCGCAGGCCATCGCCTTTTCGACGCAAAGCTCGATCGCGTCCCTGCCTGCAATGATCCAGGCGAGCGACGGGCCGCTGGCGGTGCAGGAAACCACGCGCAGCATTGTCCTGCCGCTCGCCATATCGCTGTTCCGCATCACCAGCCCGCCTGCCAATCTGGGCGTCGCCCTCTATGTTGCCGCGATGAACGGGGTGACGCTGGGGCCGGCACAACTGGTGATGGGGGTGCTGGTTGCCGCGATCGTCAGTCTGGCAGCGGTGGGCCTGCCGAGCCAGATCACCTTCTTCACCACCACCGGCCCCATCTGCCTCGCCATGGGCGTACCGGTGGAGGCGCTGCCGCTGCTGCTGGCGGTGGAGACGGTGCCCGACATCTTCCGCACGGTGGGCAATGTCACCGCCGACATGGCGGCAGGACGGATCGTGGATCGAGCGTATGGGGACAGAGACGAATCACACTGACACCAATTTTCGTCATTGCGAGCATAGCGGGCCGGAGGCAGCCGAAGCCCAACCAATCCAATGACGCGCCCCCTGGATTGCTTCGCTACGCTCGCAATGACGGTTTCTTTAGGGCACCCGCCGCGCCGTGATGATGCGGATCGGCGCTTCGAGCATCTGCCCCTTCATCACGCCTTCCCCGGCGGTGGGCGATTTGGGCGCGGCGAGGATCGCCTTCACCACATCCATCCCCTCGATCACATGGGCGAAGACGGCAAAGCCCTGATTGTCACCGCTCGCCTGCTGCGGCTGGGCATCCATGCCGGGCATCTTGCCCAGCACGATGAAGAAATCGCCGGTCGCGCTGCCGGGCGCATAGCGGGCCATGGACAGCGCACCGCCATCATGGGTCAGGCCGGTCTGCGTCGTCGGTTCATGCCTGATCGGCGGCAATATCCGCTTGGGATCATTTTGCGCCCCGCCCTGCACGAAGCCATAATCGGCCGCGCCCACGCCCCGATAGAAGACCGTGCCGTCGAATCGCTTCTGGTCGACATATTTCAGGAAATTGGCGGCCGTGACCGGCGCCTTGTCGGCATGGACGGCGACGATGATCTGGCCGGCGCTGGTATCCAGCACGACCCGCACATCCTGCGAGGCGGGCGCGGGCGGCGCCGCTGGCTCCGTCTGGGCCGCAACCGGCGAGAGGGTCAGCAGGGCGGCGGCGAACAGGACAAGCTGGCGAATCATGCCGCCAGCCTATCGGGTTCCTTCTCAGCCTTCCAGCAGGCGCTGCAAGGCGCGGACGTCGGCGTCCATGTCCGGGTTGCTTTCCCGTAGCGCCTCGATCGTGCGCACGGCGTGGATCACCGTGCTGTGATCGCGGCCACCGAAGATGCGGCCGATTTCGGGCAGCGAGCGCGGGGTCATCTTCTTGGCCAGGTACATGGCCACCTGACGCGGGCGGGCGACGGCGCGGGCGCGGCGCTTGGACCGCATTTCCGACGGGTCGATCTTGAAATGCGCGGCGCAGGCCTTCTGGATTTCGTCCACGGTGATACGGCGGGCATTGGCGCGCACGGCGTCAGCCAGCATCTGCTGCGCGAAGTCGAGATCGATCGAGCGCCCGGTCAGCTGGCCATAGGCGACCAGCTTGTTGAAGGCACCTTCCAGTTCGCGGACGTTGGAGCGGATCGAACGGGCGAGGAAGTCAATGACCGCGTCGGGCACCGGCGGATCGCCAGCGACCGCACGCTTCGCTTCGAGAATCGCGAGGCGCAGATCGAGGCCGGCCGGCTGGATGTCGGCGACCAGGCCGCCGGCCAGACGCGACAGGATGCGCGGGTCGATCGATTCGAGCAGTTGCGGCGCCCGGTCGGCGGTCACGACGATTCGCGCGCCGGTATCGATCAGGTCGTTGATCGTGTGGAGAAATTCCTCCTGTGTCGATCCCTTGCCGGCGATGAACTGGATATCGTCGATCAGCAGCAGGCGGGCGGCGCGGAGCCGGCCCTTGAACGCCATCGTCTCATTCGCACGCATCGCGTTCACAAATTCGACCATGAAACGTTCGGCCGACATGTAGAGGACCGCTTGCGACGGGCTGTGGGCGGAGAAAGCGCGCGCGATCGAATGAAGCAGGTGCGTCTTGCCCTGACCCGTGCCGCCATGGATGAAGAGCGGGCTGAAACGCGGCGTGGCTTCACCGGCCATCGCCTGCGCGGCCGAGCAGGCCAGACGATTGGTGTCGCCGGTCACGAACTCCTCGAAACCATGGCGCGGCAGGAAGTTAGAGGCGACAGGGACGATTGCCGCCTCGGCCGGGCCCGTCGCACCCGGACCAGCAACGGCGGTTTCGACAGGCACGACTTCCAGCACGCGCGGGCCGGCCACGTCGGGCGCGCGACGCAGGCGCACTTCACGCACACCCACACCAGCGCTGCGCCACGCCATGCGCAGGCGATCGCCAAATTGGCCGGACACGAAATTGGCGCTGAAGTCGCTGGCCACCAGCAGGTCGAGCGTCTGCGATTCGGCGCAATAGTCGCCGAGGCGCGCGGGCTTCAACCACTGGTCGAACATGCGCGCGCCGACATCGCGGCGCAGGCCGGCGCGGATGCCAGTCCAGGCGGATTCCAGACCGGCATCGGCCTGAACCACATCTCCGTCCTGCCAACCAACCACGCGCACAACTTCCTTCATAGACTTAGACGACCCCAAATACCTTGCCCCCCGTTTTCGGGCAGGAAAAAAGACGCAAGGAGCCTGATCCGGAAACGCCCCCGCTTCCGGATTCTCCACGACAATCGATCTCACATGACGGCTGCTTCAAGGTGATTCGACAGCAGCCGGATTTCAAAAATAGACGGGCCTGCTTCGCGGGATCAAGGGCAGCTTGGTTCAAAAAAGTGAAATAAAGCCGTTGACTCAGCAAAGCCGCGGAAATCCTACAACAATCAGATTATGTCAGTTTTTCAACATCTTATCTGGAAGCAATTATGCCGCAGTGCGTCGAATCGCAGGAAATTGGTCGGTCGTTAAAATGACGTTATTGTGAAGAAGCGACGAAAGGCCCGCCCCGATAGCCGGGGCGGGCCTTTAATTCGTCGAAAAGCCGGAGGCTTTTACGCGAGCGCGCTGACAGCCTTGGTCAGGCGACCGAACTTGCGCGATGCGGTGTTCTTGTGCAGCACGCCGCGAGCAACGCCACGGGCCAGCTCGGGCTGGACGGTCTGCAGGGCGGTCGCGGCAGCGGCCTTGTCACCGGCGGTGATGGCGGCTTCCACCTTCTTCACCAGGGTGCGGATCCGGCTGATGCGGGCGCCATTGATTGCGGCGCGACGCTCGTTGCGACGGATGCGCTTCTTGGCTTGCGGCGTATTGGCCATTCTATTCCTCGGTTCTCATCAAATCTCGGGAAGAGGCCCGCCGAACTGCCGACATGCCTCGTGAAGGTGCGCCCCTTACAGAGTATCAGGGCAGGCGTCAACGGATTCGGGCCATGCTATTTCTGGCATTTAGGGCAGAAGAAGGTCGATCGGCCGCCATCCACCCGGCGCTGCACCGTGCCGCCGCACAGGCAGGATTCACCCTCACGCCCGTAGACTCGCCATTGTTTAGAGAAATAGCCCAGCTCTCCGTCCGGCCGGGCATAGTCGCGCAGGGTGGAACCGCCCGCAATGATGGCAGCGGACAGGACGTCGCGAATCGCCTCCACCAACAGGCTAAGTCGCGGGCGGCTGATCTTGCCGGCCGGGCGAGTCGGCGCGATGCCGGCCATGTTGAGAGCTTCGCACACATATATATTGCCCAGACCCGCGACGATCCGCTGGTCGAGCAGCGCCGCCTTGATAGAGGTCGCCTTGCCCTTGAGCGCCAGCGCGAGCATCGTCGCGTCGAAATCCGGCCCAAGTGGTTCCGGCCCCATGCGGGTAAAGGGCGCATAGGCGGCCCAGGCTTCCGACCGGATCAGGTCGATCGATCCGAATCGGCGCGGGTCATTGAGCGAGAGAAGATGGCCGTGGCTGGTTTCCAGCAACAGATGGTCGTGCGTCCCGATCTCAGCCGGATCGATTCGCCAGCGACCCGACATGCCGAGGTGAAAGATCATCATGTCGCCGCGATCGGTTTCAATGAGGCCATATTTGGCGCGGCGCGACAGTCCCGTGACAGTGGCACCGGTCATCCGCTGCCGCAGGTCGACCGGGATCGGCCAGCGCAGGTCCGCGCGGCGCGGCTCGACGCGGGTGAGCATGCTGCCCTCCAGAACGGATCGGAGGCCGGCGACGGTGGTTTCGACTTCGGGAAGCTCAGGCATGCAACATCATGTAGGGACTAAAGGCGTCCGGTGACAGAGGCCGCAATGGGCGCGCGCAATGGCACGCGCGACAGGGCCGTCGCCAAAGCGTCATATCCATGCCTTCGCGCTGGCATGGCGTAGGAACTGCGGCTAGAGCGAACCGCATGAGCGAAACAGCATCCTTCGGCTATCGCGACGTCGATGCCGCCGAGAAAGCGGGCATGGTCCGCGCGGTCTTCTCCAATGTCGCGGCCAAATATGACCTGATGAACGACGCCATGTCGGGCGGCGCGCATCGCCTGTGGAAGGACCAGTTCGTGCGCCGGGTGAAGCCCCGCGCAGGCGAGCAGATTCTCGACATGGCGGGTGGCACCGGCGACATCGCCTTTCGCATGCATAAGCATGGTGCGCAGGTGACGGTGTCCGACATCAATCCCGAAATGCTGGCCGTGGGCGTCGAGCGGGCGCAGAAGAAAGGCTATGAAGGCCTGATCTGGTCGGAGCAAAATGCCGAGACGCTGACCTTCGGCGACCGGGCGTTCGACGCCTATACGATCGCCTTCGGCATCCGCAACGTGACGCATATCGACCAGGCGCTGCGCGAGGCGAACCGGGTGCTCAAGTTCGGCGGGCGCTTCTTCTGCCTGGAATTTTCCACGACGACATGGCCCGGCTTTTCGGACGTCTATGACGTCTATTCGCACAAGCTGGTGCCGCATCTGGGCAAGCTGTTCGCCAATGATGCCGACAGCTATCGCTATCTGATCGAATCGATCCGTCGCTTCCCGCCCATGCCCAAGTTCGAGAGCATGATTAAGGATGCCGGTTTCGTGAATACCAAGGTCGAACCGATCCTGGGCGGGCTGGTCGCGATTCATTCGGGCTGGAAGATCTGATGAGCTTTCCAATTAAGCCCCTCCCTTTCAGGGGAGGGGTTGGGGTGGGGACGAGCGAAGCGAGCTTGCACCCTCTCGCATCGGCAGAAGCGCCGCTGACGCGGCGCACCCACCCCAACCCCTCCCCTGAAAGGGAGGGGCTAGAGTAACTATGACCGCTCACATCACGCATATCTGGCGACTGCTGAAATGGGGCCGCACCCTGGCGCGGCATGGCGCGCTCACGGGGATCGAGCGCGATCCGCTGACGCCCGGTCCGGTCCGCCGCCTTGTCCGCATTGCCCGCTTTGGCGCGCGCGTGCCCAGGCAGCCCCGCTATGCAGACGCCTTCCAGTCGATCGGCCCGGCCGCGATCAAGCTAGGCCAGACGCTCGCCACCCGGCCCGATCTGGTCGGCGATCATGCCGCGAACGATCTGCTGCGCTTGCAGGACGCCCTGCCCCCCGTGCCGTTCGACACGATCCGGGCGCAGATCGAAACCAGCTTCGGTCGCCCGCTCGATGCGCTCTACAGCCGCTTCGACGAAGAGCCGGTCGGCGCCGCTTCGATCGCGCAGGTCCACCGCGCCGTCACCACCGATGGTCGCGACGTCGCGGTCAAGGTGATCCGCCCCGGCGTGATCGACAAGTTCAACCGCGACATCCAGACCTATGAATGGGCCGCCGCCCATGTCGAGATGCTGGGCGGCGAGATCGCGCGCCTGCGCCCGCGCCTCGTCATCGCCAACATGAAGCGCTGGACCGCGCGCGAACTGGACCTGCGGCGCGAAGCTGCCTCCGCCTCCGAACTCAGCGAAGCGATGGAGGCGATGCCCGGCTATCGCATCCCCGCGATCGACTGGGACCGCACGACCGGCAAGGTCATGACGATGGAGTGGATCGACGGGATCAAGATTTCCGATCGCGATGCGCTGATCGCGGCCGGCCATGATGTGAAGGATCTGGCCGCCCGCCTCGTCAACGCCTTCCTGCGGCAGGCGATCGCCGAGGGCTTCTTCCACGCCGACATGCATCAGGGGAACCTGTTCGTCACGCCCAATGGCGATATCGTCGCGATCGATTTCGGCATCATGGGCCGGATCGACCGGCGCGCGCGCATGTGGCTGGCGGAGATTCTCTACGGCCTCATCACCGGCAACTACAAGCGCGTCGCGGAGATTCACTTCGAGGCGCAATATGTGCCCGGCCATCATAATGTCGATGAATTCGCGACGGCCTTGCGCGCCGTGGGCGAACCGATGCGCGGCAAGCCGGTGCGCGAACTCTCCGTCGGCGGGATGCTGGACGGCCTGTTCGCCATCACCCGCGACTTCGACATGCAGACCCAGCCGCACCTGCTGCTGCTCCAGAAGACGATGGTGATGGTGGAAGGCGTGGCGACCGCGCTCGACCCCGACATCAACCTGTGGGAAACGAGCGGCCCCTATGTGAAGAGCTGGCTGCGCGACGAACTGGGGCCGGAGGCGAAGGCCGCCGATACGCTGATCGAGAATTGGCGCACGCTCCAGCGGCTGCCGGGTCTGGTCAAGCGGATCGAGGACGCCTTCCCCGAGAAAGGCGGTGCCCCGCCCCCGCCTCCGCTCGGCGAAGTGAAGCTGATGCGGATCGGCGGCGGCTGGCGCTATGCGGCGGTGGCCGTGATCGCCGCGGCGGCTGGCGTGGTCGGCTCCGCGCTCCTACATCTGCATCTATGACCCAGCGCGTCCTCCTCATCATTTCCGGCGGCATTGCCGCCTATAAATCGCTCGAACTGGTGCGGCTGTTGCGCAAGCGCGGCATTGCGGTGCGGGCGGTGCTGACGGAGAGTGCAAAGCAGTTCGTGACGCCGCTGTCGCTGGGCGTGCTGACCGAGGACCAGGTCTATGAGGATCTGTTCGACCTGAAGGCCGAGCGTGAGATCGGGCATATCCAGTTGTCGCGTCAGGCCGATCTGGTGGTCGTCGCGCCCGCCACCGCCAATATCCTGGCCAAGATGGCGAGCGGCATCGCCGACGATCTGGCCACCACCCTGCTGCTCGCCACCGACAAGCCGGTGCTGGCCGTCCCCGCCATGAATGTCCGCATGTGGCATCACAAGGCGACCCAGCGGAACCTGAGCCAACTGCGCGCCGACGGCGTGCATATGATGGAGCCGGATGACGGCGCAATGGCCTGCGGCGAATTTGGCAAGGGACGGTTGCCGGAGCTAGAAGTCATTGCTGCCGAGATCGAGCGGTTGCTCGCCCTGCCCCTTCCCGCCGATCCTTTGGCAGACCAGCCCGATTTTGCGGATGACGCTCAGCGTTTCTCGACTTCGCTCGAAACGAACCGCACTTTGAAAGGGCGGCACATCCTCATCACCGCCGGTCCCACCCATGAACCGATCGATCCGGTGCGCTACATCGCCAACCGGTCGTCGGGCAAGCAGGGCTTTGCCATCGCCGCCGCCGCCGCGCGGGCCGGGGCGCGGGTGACGCTTGTTGCCGGGCCGGTCCATCTGCCCACGCCCGCCGGCGTCGACCGCGTGGATGTCGAAACCGCACGCGAGATGCTGGCGGCGGTCGAAAGCGCGCTGCCCGCCGATGCCGCGATCATGGTTGCTGCCGTTGCCGACTGGCGCACTGCCGACACCGCCGACCAGAAGCTGAAGAAGGACGGATCGGGCCAGCCCGCACCGCTTGCTCTGGTCGAGAATCCCGACATCCTCGCAACGCTGGGCCATCATGCCCGCCGCCCTGCCCTGCTGGTCGGCTTTGCCGCCGAGACGCAGCAGATCGCCAAGCATGCGCAAGCGAAGCTGGCGAAAAAGGGCGCGGACTGGATCGTCGCCAACGATGTATCGGGCGACGTGATGGGCGGCGACGCCAACGCCGTGCAGATCGTCACTGCCACCGGCATCGATTCCTGGCCCAGCTTGCCCAAAAGCGAGGTGGCCGACAAACTCATCGAAAAGGTTGCCCATGCCCTCGCCTCTCTCGCCGATTGAAATAAAGCTAAAGCGCCTGCCCCATGGCGAGGGGCTTCCCGTCCCCGCCTATGCCACCACGCATGCTGCCGGGATGGATGTAGTGTCGGCAGAAGAACTGGTGCTGCAACCGGGCGGCCGCCATGCCGTCGCAACCGGCTTCGCCATGGCCATTCCCGAAGGCTATGAAGTGCAAGTGCGCCCCCGTTCGGGCCTTGCGCTGAAACATGGCATCAGCCTGCCCAATACGCCCGGCACGATCGACGCCGATTATCGCGGCGAACTGAAGATCATCCTCATCAATCTGGGCGACCAGCCCTTCCCCATCGCGCGCGGCGACCGGATCGCGCAGCTGGTGGCAGCGCCGGTGCAGCTTGCCAGCTTCGCGGAAGTCGATAGTCTCGATGACACCGCCCGGGGACAGGGCGGGTTCGGTTCCACAGGAGTGTGACGCGATGACGATGCTGCTTTCGCTGATGCTGGCCGCAACCCCGGTGCCGGACGCGGCCCCGCCCATGCCGCAGGATCTGGCCAGCGTTCCCTTGATCCACGACTGGCTGGGTCGGCGCAAGTCGCCCGAATGGTCGGAAACCGTCGCGCGCCTTTATCGCAACGGCCAATGCAGCGGCGCAGTCAACTATCAGGGGTCGCAACTGCTGGAGATCGACATGCTGTTCCTCCTGTCGGGTGATGGCAAGCCGCTGAAGATCGCGCCGGTCAACGTCCGTTGCCCCGAAGTGGAAAAATTCGTGAGCAACCGCATCCTGGGATCGCTGCGTGGCTCGTTCCCGAAAAGAGGTGCGGCGGCAGAACCGCGGTGGATGCGCTCGCAGGTGCGCTTCCTCTGGTCCGACGCGCCGTGACACTGCGCGATGAGCAGCTGGAGCGCTATGCCCGGCACATCATCCTCAAGGAAATAGGCGGCGCAGGACAGGCCCGGTTGCTGTCCGCCGATGTGGCGGTGATCGGCGCGGGCGGGATCGGCAGTCCGGCCATCCTCTATCTCGCCGCTGCCGGCCTGGGCACCATCCGCGTCATCGACGATGACGACGTGGCTTTGTCCAACCTGCAACGACAGATCATGTTCGGCACCGCCGATGTCGGCGCGCCGAAAGCGGAAAGGGCGATGACCGCCGTCGCCCGGCTTAATCCCGATGTGAAGCTGATCCCCATCAACGCGCGGATCGACGCCAGCAACGCCGAACTGATCCTGCGCGAGGCTGATGTCGTGCTGGACGGCTGCGACAATTTCGGCACCCGCCTTGCCGTCGCGGACGCGGCGCAGCGGCTGCGCATGCCGCTGGTGTCGGCGGCGGTAGGCCCATTCGAAGGGCAGATCGCCACCTATCGCGGCTGGGAAGCGGACAAGCCCTGCTATCGCTGCCTGGTCGGCGCACCGGACGATGCGGCGGAACGCAATTGCGCGGACAATGGCGTGATCGGCGCGCTGACCGGCGCGATGGGCAGCCTGGCCGCGCTGGAGGTGATCCGGGCGCTGGTACCGTTCGGGGCGGACATGGCGGGGCGACTGCTGATCGCGGACCTCCTCTCGATGCGCTTTCGCACGCTGGACGTGCCCAAGGACCCGGCCTGCCCCGGCTGCGCCGTTGCGCTGTGCGCGGACTGAACATCATCGTCGCGGCCGCCGATGCGGAGCGGTTGCGCGGCGCACTGGTCCTTGCCGCCGCGCAGGCAGCGCTGGGCGGGGAGGCCGCCATCTTCCTGCAACTGGATGCGGTGGCGCTGATGCGCGCGCCGCTCGTTGCGCCGCGCGACGCCGATCACCGGGCGGTGGGCCTGCCTGATCTTGCAGCCCTACTCGCCGATTCGCTGGCATTGGGGGTTGCGTTGTCCGTTTGCCAGAGCGGCCTGGCGCTGTGCGACATGAGCGCGACGGACTTGCCCGAAGGCATCGATATCGGCGGGCCGGTCAGCTTCCTGCAACGGACACGGGACGATGCACGCCTGCTGATGCTGTGACTATTGCAGCGCCGGCAGATAGCGCCAATTGCCCTGCACATGCTCCCGCGCGGCCGGCGCGACATCAAATCCGGACATGGTTGCGCCGTCCGTTCCCGGCAAGGTCGCCATATGCGCCACGCCCCAGACAGCACCGAGGCAGAAGAAAGCGATCAGACCATATCGAACGGTTTTCATGCGCCCTGCCCCCTTTCCATGGCGGCCTGTTTACAGGCAGCACAGGCAGGGGACAAGGCACAGAGGCTGTTAGAGTATTTTGAAGTCATCTGGAACAGATGACGGCTCGCAAAATGCGGAAGACAAAGAACTTTTAGAACATGATGCGGTTCAATCCAATCGCAGCATGTTCTAGAGCATGCTACGTTAAATCCGACGCAGTTCGCATGCTCTAAGCTTTTGTTGTCGCATCGTTTTAAGCGGAAAACCGGTTCCCACTTTTCCGCACGATGCTCTAAAAATCCTGATAGCGTTCGTTGCCGACGAAGCCGAGATTGGTCACGCCCGACCGCTTGATGTCGGCCAGCACTTCATCGACGGTCAGGTAGCGGGCGTCGGCTTCCGGCTCGAACTGGAGTTCCGGTTCGACCGGCAAGCGTAGCGAAGCGGCGAGATAGCGGCGCAGCGTCAGGCGATCGATCGCCGCGCCATTCCAGCGGATCATGCCCTCCGCATTGATCGTCACCTTGTTCTTGACCGGGTCCATCCGGATCGGCTGCTCCTTCGCCGGCCCCGGCAGGTCGATGCCGATACTGTGGGTCTGGATCGGGATGGTGATGATGAACATGATGAGCAGCACCAGCATCACGTCGATCAGCGGCGTGGTGTTCATGTCTGCCATCGGCAGACCGTCTCCAGCACGCGATTGGGGTCTTGCGAAGCTCAAAGCCATAAAAGTCCCTCCTGTGGTTGATGATGATATATCAACACATAAATCATGCGCGCAGCGGGCCATTTTGGCAAGTGCCCTTCCTATTGCCCCCGCCTTCTATTGACAGTGCGGGCGGCCCATTTATGGGGAAGGCGCGGCTTTTTGGGCCGCACAACCTGACATTTTCACAGAAAGACCTCCCGTGTCCGCCATGCTCAAGATCACCCTGCCCGATGGTTCCGTGCGTGAAGTCGCGCCCGGCACTACCCCGGCGGATATTGCAGCAGCGATCGGGCCGGGTCTGGCCAAGGCCGCGATCGCCGCGCGCGTCGACGGCGAACTGCGCGACATCGGCCGCCCGCTGGAGCAGGATTCGCAGCTCGCGCTGGTGACGGCGAAGGATGAGGCCGACGCGCTGGAACTGGCGCGCCACGATTTCGCGCACGTCCTGGCCGAAGCGGTGCAGTCGCTGTTCCCCGGCACGCAGATCACCTTCGGCCCGGCGACGGACGACGGCTTCTATTATGATTTCGCGCCGAAGGATCGCCCCTTTACCGAGGAAGACCTGCCCGCGATCGAGGCGGAAATGCGCAAGATCATCGCCGCCAACAAGCCGTTGCGCCGCGAAGTGATCGCCCGCGACACGCTGATCGCGCAATGGGAAGCGGCCGGCGAAACGTTCAAGGCGCAATGGGCCGCCGAACTGCCGCAGGGCGAGGAACTGACCGTCTATCATTCGGGTGACGGCTGGTACGACATGTGCCGTGGCCCGCATCTGGCCTCCACCGGCAAGCTGGACCCGGCGGCGTTCAAACTCACGAGGGTTTCGGGCGCTTACTGGCGCGGCGATCAGAAGAACGCGATGCTGTCCCGTATCTACGGCACCGGCTGGCTCAACAAGAAGCAGTTGGCCGAGCATCTGACCCGCCTCGAAGAAGCGGGCAAGCGCGACCATCGCAAGCTGGGCGCGGAAATGGACCTGTTCCACCTGCAACAGGAAGCGCATGGCAGCGTCTTCTGGCACCCCAAGGGCTATCTCATCTGGCGCGAACTGGAAGCCTATATGCGCCGCGCCATTGACGATGCAGGCTATCGCGAGGTGAAGACGCCGCAGGTCATGGACGCCCGCCAGTGGGAAGCGTCCGGCCACTGGGGCAAATATCGCGAAAATATGTTCGTGATCCCCGACGAAGTGCCGAACGTCGCGGATGAAGGCCCGCTGGTGTCGGATGATGCCGACTGGATGGCTCTGAAGCCCATGAACTGCCCGGCGCACGTCCTGATCTTCCGTCAGGGGATCAAAAGCTATCGCGACCTGCCCCTGCGCTTCTACGAAAATGGCTGCTGCCACCGCAACGAGCCGCATGGCGCGCTGCACGGCCTGATGCGCGTGCGCCAGTTCACGCAGGATGACGCCCACATCTTCTGCCGCGAGGACCAGATCGTCGAGGAAGTCCGCGCCTTCTGCGCGCTGGCCGACCGCATCTACAAGGATTTCGGCTTCACCTACTCGATCAAGCTGGCGCTGCGCCCCGAAAAGCGCTTCGGCACCGAAGAGATGTGGGACATGGCGGAAAATGAGCTGCGCAACGCGGTCGCCGCCGCCGGCCTCAACACGCCGGAATATGGCTGGGAAGAATTGCCGGGCGAAGGCGCCTTCTATGCGCCGAAGCTGGAATGGCACCTGACCGACGCGATCGGCCGTACCTGGCAGGTCGGCACGATCCAGTCGGATCGCGTGCTGCCGGAACGACTCGACGCCAGCTATGTCGGTGAAGATGGTGAACGGCACCGCCCGGTCATGCTCCATCGCGCCATTTTCGGCAGCTATGAACGCTTCATCGGCATCCTGATCGAACATTATGCGGGCAAATTCCCGCTGTGGCTGGCGCCGGTGCAGGCGGTCGTCGCGACGATCGTGTCCGACGCGGACGATTATGCGAAGCAAGCGGTCGAGAAGCTGCGCGCCGCCGGCATCCGCGCCGAAATCGACGTCCGCAACGAGAAGATCAATTACAAGGTACGCGAGCATAGCCTTGGGAAAGTACCCAATCTTCTGGTCGTCGGCCGGCGCGAGGCGGACGAAGGCACCGTCGCCCTGCGCGAACTGGGCAAGGAAGGGCAGAGCTTCCTTTCGCTGGACGATGTGATTTCGCGTCTCAAGGAAGAAGCGCAAGCACCGGATTTGCGTGGGTTATAAGCAGAATCAGGCGGGCAGCGCGGCGTTTAACACCGCGCTGTTCCTGATCGTCGTCGAGACTGTCATATGGTCTGTCGGCGTCACGGTGTTCCATCATCACCTGTCCGGATCGCCACCCACATTCTACTTCTTCTTCAGCGGTATTGCGCTGATGGTGGTGCTCACCCTCCTGCGCCGCCGATGGCCCAGAACAGCGCTTGCCATTACAACCGGCATCGCCGTCGCCCCTTTTCTGTTGGTCCTCGCCTCGCTCTTCCTTGACATCTGAGCCGCAAATACCGACATGCAGTGAGGCAGAAATGCCGCAAGGGTGCGTGATTCCGTTACTGCGGAGGTACGCACCCCTTTCGGCTTTGCATAAAAGCCGCTAAGAGCCACTCGTTTCTGCAACGACCATAGGAGATACTGCTATACGTCCCCCGATGATGCGCCGCCCGCTGGCGCCGCCGCCGAAGTCCGGCCCTCGCTATAATGAGTTCATCACCGTGCCCAAGGTGCGCGTGATTGATGACGAAGGCGAAAATCTCGGTGTGATGTTTACGCAGGAGGCAATCGAGCAGGCCTATGAGGTCGGCCTCGACCTGGTCGAAGTCTCGCCCAACGCTGATCCGCCAGTCTGCAAGTTCCTGGACATCGGCAAGTTCAAGTACGAGGCCCAGAAGAAGGCGAATATCGCCCGCAAGACCCAGAAGACGCAGGAACTCAAAGAGATCAAGATGCGTCCGAACATCGACGATCATGACTATGATACGAAGATGAAGAAGGTCCATGACTTCATCGGTGACGGCGACAAGGTGAAGATCACCCTGCGTTTCCGTGGCCGCGAACTCAGCCACCAGCAGCTCGGCATGGCCCTGTTGCAGCGCGTGGCCGAAAATGTCGCCGAAATCGCGAAGGTCGAAGCCTATCCGCGCATGGAAGGCCGCCAGATGCTGATGGTGCTGGCACCCAAGTAAGCGCTATGGATTGCGGGGCAGCGCGGAACCTACCGCCTGCCCCGCTGCCCGTTTCACAGTGTGTTAAGCAGGTCGGGTTAGGCCCGAACGGTCTTCCGCAAGGAGCCGTGTCCTATGCCCTCTTCCCTGCGTTTCCTGCCTGCTGCTCTGGCCCTGCTGCTTCCACTGGCCACGCCACCTGCTGCCCACGCCCGCGACGAACCGGAGGCCGATCCCGCCCTCCTGCTCCAGGCTTTCAACGAAAGCTGCCGCCGGGGCTTCCCCGATCTGGATGCCATCGCCGCCCATGTCGTAACGCAGGGCTGGACGGAAACCACACCCCGACTCGTGTCGGGCAGCGGCCTCATCGTCATCCCGCGCATGTTCCACAAAAATGGGCTGGTACTGTCCCTCGTGACGCCAAATGGCGACGCATATAGCGCCGTGTGCCAGGTCACGGGCGCGGGCACGACGCGCCTGACCGGGAAGGATGTCGCTGCAATCGTGTCGCCCAGCCTCAATGCCGGCGAACCGGTGCTCGGCCCGGGCGATCCCAAGGAAGATGATCTGGCGGTCTGGACGGTCAAGCCCGGCACCACGGTGCAGGCCGGCGTCAATGTCTATCGCCGCAAGGTGCGCAGCCTCACCATTTCGGTCAGGCAGGCACGCTAGATTTCTTTATTTTCCGCATTTTGCGAGTCGTCATCTGCCCGAGATGACTTCAAAATGCTTCGACCGATCAGGCGGAGGGACGGTCGCGGTACAGGGTCGGGAACATCGCCTTCAGCGCAGCGACCTTGGGCATGTCCCAGCGCATAATATAGGGATGGCGCGGGTTTTTCCGCATGAAATCCTGATGGTCGCGCGCCGCATCCTGAAAGCCCGTGAACCGCTCCACCTTCGTCACGATCGGGCCTTGCCACAGGCCGCTCTTGCCCAGTTGCGCCAGATAGGCGCTGGCGGCCTTTGCCTGCTCATCGTTCAGCGGGAACAGCGCGCTGCGATATTGGCTGCCATGGTCGGGCGCCTGATAGTTCAGCGTGGTAGGGTCGGCGACGACCGAAAAGAAGATGCGTGGCAGGGTACCGTAACTGACCTGTTGCGGGTCATAGGTCACGCGCACCGATTCGGCATAGCCAGTGTCCCCCTCGCTCACCGCCGCATAATCGACGCGGCGACCGCGCGGCCCGCCCGCGAAACCCGCGACAGCGAGTTGGACACCTTTGACATGGGAAAAGACGCCCTCCACGCCCCAATAGCAGCCGCCGGCAAAGACGGCCGTTTCCAGCCTGCGCGTCGGCGCGGCATCGATGGTCGGGACGGGAGCAAGGGTGGCGCGCTCGGCACGCACGGGGGCGGCGACGGCCAGCGCCGCCAGAACAGTCAGGAAAAGGCGATCAGAGCGCCGCACCGTTGCTGGTCGCACTGGTTGACGTCGCCGCGATCGCGGTCGACCCGAGCATGGGAGCTTCCTCCGGCTGAAGCAGGAACATGCCTACCGCACCGATCGCGAACCCGCCCAGGAAGCGCAGGAACAGGTCGGACTTCAGGAATGCCAACATGGCAGACGCCTTTCTCATATATTTCTCAGACCGGCTCGGTCTGCCAGCTAGCTCCATGCGTCTTGCCCCTGACTGAACGATCGACCGCATGTGAGCGGGTTTCGACCAATGCCAGCAATAGAACGACGAACGGATGCAGCCTTTTAATAAGTTTCTCTATGCAACGGGCATATAGTCGATACCGCGTCAATCGCAAGACGCCGCAGTGCGAAAAAGACCGTTTCCGTTTTTTGACAAAACAGAAGAGCCGGCGCTTTCACGCCGGCCTTTCCATTGCCGCAGATGCGAAGGACGTGCGGCTTATTTCAGCGCGGCGCAGGCTTCCTGGATGCGCGTGCAGGCCTTCTTGAGCACCTCGTCCGAGGTCGCGTAGCTGATGCGGAAGGCCGGCGACAGGCCGAAGGCGGCGCCATGCACGGCGGCGACCTTGGCTTCATCCAGGAAGTAACCGATCAGCGCTTCGTCGCTGTCGATCAGCGCGCCCTTGGGCGTGGTCTTGCCGATCACGCCGCTGGCGTCGGGATAGACGTAGAAGGCGCCTTCGGGCGTCGGGCAGTCGAGGCCCGGCGCATCGTTCAGCATGGCGACGACCATGTCGCGGCGCTTCTTGAACACGGCGTTGCGATCTTCCAGGAAATCCTGCGGGCCGGTCAGCGCGGCGACGGCAGCCGCCTGGCTGATCGAGCAGGGGTTGCTGGTCGACTGCGACTGGAGCTTGCTCATCGCCTTGATGATCCATTCGGGACCACCGGCGAAACCGATGCGCCAGCCGGTCATCGAGAAGGCCTTGGAGCAGCCATTGACCGTCAGCGTGCGATCATACAACTCAGGGCAGACCTGCGCGATGGTGGCGAATGGGGTGGAGGCGTACCAGACATGCTCATACATGTCGTCGGTCATCACCAGCACATGCGGGTGACGCAGCAGCACATCGGCCAGCGCTTTCAGCTCATCGGCCGAATAGGCCGCGCCCGAGGGGTTGGAGGGCGAATTGAGCATCACCCACTTGGTGCGCGGCGTGATCGCGGCTTCCAGCTGGGCCGGGGTGATCTTGTAGCCCTGCGACGCCGGGCCTTCGATGAAGACCGGCTTGCCGCCCGCGAAGTTCACGATGTCGGGATAGCTGACCCAGTAGGGCGCCGGGATGATGACTTCATCGCCCGCATCGACGGTCGCGACCAGCGCGTTGAACAGGGTGTGCTTGCCGCCCGAATTCACGCTGATCTGGCTACGTTTGTAGAGCAGGCCATTGTCGCGCTTGAACTTGAAGGCGACCGCTTCCTTGACGTCGGCGGTGCCGTCCACGTCGGTGTAGCGGGTGAGGTTCTTGCGAATGGCCTCAATACCCGCCTCTTTGACAAAGTCGGGCGTGTCGAAATCGGGTTCGCCGGCAGAGAGGCCAATAACGTCCACGCCTTCGGCTTTAAGCGCGTTCACGCGGGCGCTCATGGCGAGCGTGGCGGACGGCTGGATGCGACCGAGGGCAGCGGAAGTCTGGCTCATGGTAATAATCTTTCTCCAGAGCGATTTCGAAGCAGGCATCTATTGCCTGCTGGCTTGGAAATCGCGGCCAAAAATAATGAATCCCCGAGGCCCGCAACAAAGGCGGATGCGGAGCGCCTTAGTCCGCAACGGACGATCCGGCAACCGGCCAGATGGCGCTTATTGGCTTTACGGCAGGATAGTGTGACTATCGGGCCAAAGTCGCGGCGACCATGCCGCGCGAAGCGTTGCCGATGAAGAAGCCACGCTCCAGATCATGCAGCCGCAGGTCGCCTTCCACCGCCTCGCCCATGTCGATCAGGCTGCGGCGCAAGATGCCCGGCAACAGGCCGCGCGAGAGCGGCGGCGTCACCAGCTTGTCGCCGCGCTCGACGAAGATGGAGGAGAAGCAACCTTCGGTGACATAGCCGGCCGCATCGATCAGCAGCACTTCATAGGTGCCGCCGCGCTTCAGCGCATCCTTGTAGAGGGCGCGGTCGGTGGTCTTGTGCTGCAGTCGCTGGTCGTCCGCCGCCGCATGGCGCGGCACGGCGGCGACCCGCATGATGGCGTCTGGCCAGGTGCGATGTTCGCGCACCTCAATCGCCAGCGACCCGCTGCGCGACGCCATCAGCCGCACCCGGCTGCGTTCGCGCAGGCGGAAGGTCGCAGCCTGCAATTCGTTGCGCACATCATGGCGATCAAACTGGAAGCCGAGCGCGTTCGCGCTCGCCTTGATCCGTTCAAGATGCAGTTCCAGCAACCTGATGCCTTCGAGCGGGTCGAAAGCCATGGTTTCCAACAGGTCGAACCGTCCGTCAGCCAATGCCATTGAAACGTCTCAAGCTCCACAGCGCCAAAAGTCAAGCGTCCCAAAGATCATGGGCGTGAAAGGAACCGCCCCTTGGCCAAGCACTCCGCCCATTCCGAAGCGCAGTCGGAATCCGCGACGACGCCGGAGCCAAGGCCAAGCCGCCCTATACCCGCTCCCTCTTCGACCGAAAGCGTGCGGATGGCAACGTTGAACGCGGCGTCTCCCTCCGGGTCGATCCAGCCCATCGTGCCGGTATAGACGCCGCGCGGGTGCGGCTCGACCGCGTCGACAATCTCCATCGCCCGCACCTTGGGCGCGCCGGTGATGGAGCCGCAGGGGAAAAGCACGCGCAGCACGTCGACCGGCGACAGGCCGGGCAATATGCGGGCGCGCACGGTCGATACCAGTTGATGCACGGTCGGATAGGTTTCGACCTTGAACAGGTCGGGCACCGTCACGCTGCCGGCCTGCGACACGCGCGACAGGTCGTTGCGCAGCAGATCCACGATCATCAGATTTTCGGCCCGCTGCTTGGCGTCGCTTTCCAGCCACGCCATCTGCGCGGCATCCCCCGCCGGATCGGCGGCGCGGGTTGCCGTGCCCTTCATCGGCCGGGCGGTCAGTTGCCCGCGCACCTGGGTGAAGAAAAGTTCGGGCGAGAAGGACAGGATGGACTGCGCGCCCGTGCGGATCACCCCGCCATAGCCCGCCGCCGCGCGCGGTCGGATCGCGGCATAGAGCGCCATCGGATCGCCCGCCACATCCACATCGCAGGGAAATGTCAGGTTCACCTGATAAATGTCGCCGGCGCGGATATAATCCTGCACCTGTGCAAAGGCGGCGGCATAGGCAGCCTCATCGACCAGCGGACGCAACGGGCCGACGCTCGCGCCCAACGGATCGGGCAGCAAGCCGGGCAGGTCGGCGGACGGGATCAGCCGCACCCCTTCGAACAGGCCGAACCAGAGCAGCGGCGCGCCCCTTTCGTCATGGCGCCGGGCAAGCGGCGCCAGCCGATCCTCCAGCGCAAGGCCGGCTTCATAGGCCATATAGCCCGCGACATGCAGCCCCTGTTCCCGTGCCTCGGCCAGTTGGTCCAGCGCCGGCTGAACCTGCGCCATGTCGTGCGCGACGATGACCGCCACCGGATCGCGATAGAGCCGCGCCGGCGCCGCGCGCGCACGGGCATCATCGAACAGGCAAAATTCTTCATCGGGTCCGGGCAGGCGCATGGCGCTTCCTAACAGACTTTACGATCAGCGGAAGGCGATAAGGCAGCGACGCAAAGTTGCGCCCGACCGGCAAAGCCCCTAGCTGACGGGCGATGACCGATCTCATACCGCCCGTTGACCGCCCGGTCGCCCCCGCCATCGGCCATGGCCTGCGCGGCCGGTGCCCGGCCTGCGGCGAAGGGCGGATGTTCGCACGCTTCCTGAAAGCCGCGCCGGCCTGCCCATCCTGCGGCCTTGCGCTGGACGGGCATCAGGCGGACGATTTCCCCGCCTATATCGTGATCCTGCTCCTGGGGCATATATTGGTGCCCTTGATGATCGAGGTGAATGCGGCGCTGGCGATACCGCTGGGCTGGCAGGCGCTGATCTGGCCCTGCCTTGCGATCCTGTTGGCGGTGGCGATGATCCAGCCGGTCAAGGGCGCGGTCATCGCCGTGCAGTGGAGCCGGCGCATGGCCGGCTTCCGCTAAATTCAGTCAGGCCTGATCAGTCCGGCTTTCGCAGGAAGTTCAGTTCCATCGCCTCACGCAGCGTATCGTCAATCAGGCGGCGGCCTTCGGCGCCATGGGTGACGACGGTGGTGTCGCAGGTGGCGACGCATACGCCCTTCTGAAAGCCGGCCGAACTGATCGTCCAGCTCGTGCGGCCGATATGGCCGATCGCGCAATGCACGTCGAACGGATAGGGGAAATGCGATTCCTCGACGAAGTTGAGGTTCACATTGGCAACCAGCCAGCGCACGCCCTGCTCCTGCGGATGGCGCCCCATATGATGATGGAAGCGGATGCGTGCGGTTTCGAAAATGCCGGAGATCGCCACATTGTTGATGTGGCCCATGGTATCGAGATCCTGGAAGCGGGTGTCGATGCTGGTCACGAAGCGATAGGCTTGCGGGTTCAGACGCCAGGATTCGGGTTTGGCCATGTCCTGCTATTTCCCTTGGAATTTTCTGTCACATTTCCATAGCCATCATGGGCCGCGATGCAATTGGTCGCATAAAAATGACGCAACTGCGGCCTTTTGGACACAACAGCAACAAAGCGTTTCGACTTCTGTCCGTGGACAGGGCGGCGCCCCGGTCATAATTTCGCCCGCGACATGATCCGGGGACATTCCATGCCGCAACGTTACAGCCTTGCCGCCATCATCCTGCACTGGGCGATCGCCGCCCTGCTCGCCTTCCAGATCGCCGTCGGCTGGGCGCTGGAGGATCTGGGGTCGCACGGCTTCTTCCTCTACCAATGGCACAAGTCGGTGGGTATGCTGATTCTGGCACTGACCCTTACCCGTATCGCCATCCGTTACTGGAAACCGCGCCCGGCCAAGCTGGAGGGTGGCTGGCAGGGCGCGCTCGCCTCGGCCGTGCATGTCGGCCTCTATGCCTTCATGCTCGGCGCGCCGCTGACCGGCTGGGCGCTGGTATCAACCGCCAAGGTCAAGGTGCCGACGCTGCTCTTTGGCCTGCTCCCCCTGCCCCACCTGCCGCTGCCAGCAACGAGTCACGCGCTGGCCGAAAACGGCCACGGCCTGCTCGCCTGGCTTGGCATCGCCTTGTTCCTGCTCCATGTCGCAGGGGCGCTGCGCCATCATGCGCTGATGCGCGATGGCCTGATCTGGCGCATGATACCGGGCCGCTCCCCGGTCCTGCTGGTCGGCCTGCCGGCCCTCATCGTCGCCGGCTTCGTCATCGGTCGCGCGATCCTGCCTGCCCCGCAAGTCGCTGCGCCCGCGCCCGTCGTTGCGGAAGCGGTTAATGCCGTCGAGGAAGAAACCAACGTCGCGGAAGCGGTCAACGCTGCCGGTCCGGCCGACAATGCGGCCGCCAACGATAGCGCGGCCGCCACCGAAGAACCCGCCAGCCCGCCGCCCGCCTGGACAGTGCAGCCCGGCGGCCGCATCGGCTTTTCGGTCGGCAATGATGGCGACACGATCAGCGGCAGCTTCGCCAAATGGACCGCCGCCATCGTCATGGACCCGGATCATCCCGACAGCGCCGACATCAAGGTGACGATCGACATGGCGTCGGCCAGCGTGGGCGATGCCTATAAGGACGGCATGTTACCAGGCGACGAATTTTTCGGCGTCGCCGCTCACCCGACTGCGACCTTCACGGCCAAGGGTGCTGAAGCGACCGGCCCGAACAGCTACCGCGCCCGCGGCACGCTGACGCTCAAGGGCGTGTCCAAGCCGCAGACGATCCGCTTCACCCTGTCGGGCAAGGATGCCAGCCGGAAAGTCTCCGGCAGCGCCACCATCGCCCGCGCGCCCTTTGGCGTGGGCAATGGCGACAGCAGCGGCGGCCTCGCCCCTCAGGTGGCGGTCACGTTCGACTTCATGGCGAAGCGGAAGGAATGAATCCGGCGAACAAGGTGCTCCTGCGAAAGCAGGAGCCCAGTGTCGAACGCATCGCCCTGTATCCTGGGCTCCTGCTTTCGCAGGAGCACTATGGTAGAAGGCTGTGGCCCGGCGGTGATGGTGGATAAATTTGATGCGTTTTCTCTGCCTTTCCGCCGTTATGATCGCCGCGTCGCCCACCCCGGTCGGGGCGCAGACGTTCATGTTCGAAACCGGCACCACTTTGCTGGCCAAATGCCGCACCAAGGCGCCCGAATATGCGCTCGCCTGCACAGCCTATATCGTCGGCGTGGTCGATGGCATTCGCAAGGACATGTTCATCGGCCGCACGCGCCCGGTCTGCTGGCCCGACCGGATGAGCGCGGAGGATGCGCGCAGGACCGTCATCGCCTATCTCGAACGCTGGCCCGACCAGCGCAAGGCGCCCGCCTCGGTCCTCGTCAGCGTGGCCTTGAACGAACGCTGGCCCTGCACGAAATAGAGCGAGCCGATTAGCCTGATCGCGACAATTCATTGCGCGCGCCCATGGCCTAACTGGTACATTCTTGCCTTGCCACCCAGACAAGCGTAGTGGCGGCGCCTATTTTATCTTGTGTGAAGGAGACTCGACGTGGCGGCGAAGTGGACGCCGGAAAGCTGGCGGGAGCATAAGGGCATCCAGATGCCCTTTTATCGGGATGCAGACGCCCTGGCGTCGGTAGAGGCCCAGCTTGGCCAGTTTCCGCCCCTCGTCTTTGCGGGCGAGGCACGGAATTTGAAGGCGGACCTGGCGAAGGTCGTGACCGGCGACGCCTTCCTGTTGCAGGGCGGCGACTGCGCCGAAAGCTTCGCGGAGTTCCACCCGAACAATATCCGCGACACCTTCCGCGTGCTGCTCCAGATGGCGGTAGTGCTGACCTTCGCGTCGAAGCTGCCGGTGGTGAAGGTCGGCCGGATGGCGGGCCAGTTCGCCAAGCCCCGCTCGGCCGATACCGAGACGATCAATGGCGTAGAACTGCCCAGCTATCGCGGCGACAATGTCAACGACATCGCCTTCACGCCCGAAGCCCGCGAACCGAATCCGCAGCGGATGGTGCAGGCGTACAACCAGTCGGCGGCGACGCTCAATCTGGTGCGCGCCTTCTCGACCGGCGGCTATGCGTCGCTGGATCGCGTCCATGGCTGGATGCTCGATTTCATGGGCCGCAGCCCCTGGGCCGCGAAGTTCGAGGCGATGGCCGACCAGATCGGTCAGGCGCTCGACTTCATGCGCGCCTGTGGTCTGGACGCGGAAACCGTGCCGCAGCTTGGCGGGACGAGCTTCTACACCAGCCATGAAGCGCTGCTGCTGCCGTTCGAGCAGGCGCTGACCCGTCAGGACAGCCTGACCGGCGACTGGTACGACACGTCGGCGCATATGCTGTGGATCGGCGACCGCACCCGGTTCGAAGGATCGGCCCATGTCGAATATCTGCGCGGCATCGGCAATCCGATCGGCCTGAAATGCGGTCCGTCGCTGGAGCCAGACGCCCTGCTACGCCTGCTCGACACGCTGAACCCGAAACGGGAAGCCGGGCGCATCACGCTCATCACCCGCTATGGCCATGACAAGATCGAGGCCGGCCTGCCCAAGCTGGTGCGCGCCGTGCTGCGCGAAGGTCATTCGGTCATCTGGTCCTGCGACCCGATGCACGGCAATGTCATCAAGGCGGCCAACGGCTACAAGACGCGGCCGTTCGATCGCATCCTGGCCGAAGTGCGCGGCTTCTTCGCCGTGCACCGCGCCGAAGGCAGCTTCGGCGGTGGCATCCACGCTGAAATGACCGGGCAGAATGTGACGGAGTGCACCGGCGGCGCCATCGCCATCACCGACGAAGGGCTGGCCGATCGCTACCACACTCATTGCGACCCGCGTTTGAACGCGGCGCAGAGCCTCGAACTCGCTTTCCTGCTCGCGGAAATGCTGAACGAGGAACTGAAGGAACGCCGCGCCGCGGCCTGATGGAAAAAACGGGGCCGGATCGCAAGATCCGGCCCCGTTTGCTTTTAGGCGCCGGGCACCGGGCAAATTAGGGTGGTAGTGGAATGTCCGATTTTCGCGATTTTTCGTCGCTTTCGGACGTTCAATGGCCACCGGTTGCCTTTTCCTCGATAAGGTGACCGTTGCGATTATCGTAGCAAGCCAAGTAGGTGCCAGCGGGAGCCTTTGAATATGGGCGTAACTCGACGCATGTGCGATCAGACATCCGCATGACCACGGGCAATCTGGTAGCGTTATTAATGGCTTCCGAGCGGAATAGTTTTTGCGCGTCGTTCAAAGCGTCGCTCACGACAGGCTGATCACCCGGTTGGATGGCAGTAGCATTCGCTAGTGGATAGAGCCTTGCTATCATCAATCCAGCGGCAATGAGCAGCGTGATCAGCACCAAGGTCATATAACGGCTGAATTTCTGCATCACGGCTTTATGATCATGTGACCGAATTTCTGCAAATGGTCGCCAGTCCACATCCTGCCGTCGCCCCTATTCTGCGCCGCGCCGTTTCTGCGCCTTGCGGGCAAAGATATTGAGACATTCCACCAGCGTCGAAAAGGCCATGGCAGCGTAGATATAGCCCTTGGGCACATGCACGCCGAAGCCGTCGGCGATCAGCACCGCGCCGATCATCAGCAGGAAGCCCAGCGCCAGCATCACCACGGTCGGGTTCTTCGCGATGAAATTGGCGAGCGGATCGGCCGCGATCAGCATCACCGTCACCGCCACGATCACGGCAATATACATGACCGCCAGATTGTCCGTCATGCCCACCGCCGTCAGGATCGAGTCGAGCGAGAAGATCATGTCGAGCAGGATGATCTGGGTGATGGCCGCGCCGAACGTGATCGTCGCCAGCCCCTTCTTGTCCAGCACGCCGTCGGCCGGCGCCGGATCGACGCTATGATGGATTTCCTTGGTAGCCTTCCAGATCAGGAACAGGCCGCCGCCGATCAGGATCATGTCGCGCCAGGAAAATTCGGTTTCGAATGTCGGCGCGCCATGCTGGTCGAGCGGACCGGAAATGCCGAGATCGAACACCGGCTGCGTCAGCCCCACGATCCAGGCGATCATCGACAGCAGGACGAGGCGCATCGCCAGCGCCAGCCCGATGCCGATCTTGCGCGCCTTGGGTCGCTGCGCTTCGGGCAGCTTGTTGGTCAGGATGGAAATGAAGACCAGATTGTCGATGCCCAGCACCACCTCCATAACCACCAGCGCAATGAGCGCGGCCAGAGCGGTTGGGTCGGTGAAGGCGGTAATCAGACTGTCCATATCATCCTCTATTGCGCCCGGTCGTCACGACTATCCGGCAGCGTAACGAAACGGCAGAAAAGGACTAGCGTTCCTTTGTTGCTGCTTGATGCCCGGCGGCGCAGTTTCTAATGCTGGACCGTTGGATCTTGGGGGATCATCCATGCGTATCGCGCTTTTTCTGGCGGCACTGGCTGTTGCCGCACCGGTTCATGCCGAAGTCTTCGAAATGAATGGCCATTTTCCCGCCGCCTATCACGACGTCAGCCTGGCCCGCAGCATCGGCATCGACCGGATCACCGGTCGCGACGGCATGGCATTAGGGCTGGCGATCGAAGCGGACCTCAGCCGGCGCGGTCCCGACGGGCAACCCTATTATGACCTCATTGCCCTGTCGCGGCGTGGGCCGGAGGCCGATGCGCTGGTGTCGGGCATGGCCGATGCATCGGTCCGGGAAAGCGACGTCAAGCGCAAGGTCGAGCAATGCGCGGAAAAGCAGGGCGACAAATGCGTGCGCAGGGAAAAGGTGGAGGCCGTCTGCCTGCAGGAAACGATCAGCTTTTCTTCTACCCTGCGAATCGCGCGCAGCGACGATGGACGCATCCTCTACACCCAGACCCGGCCGCAGACCGACATCATCACCACCTGCCCCGGCGAAAAGGGCAAGCCCAGCCCCAAGGACCGTATCGCCAGGATGGTACGGACCGCCGCCGACCGTTTTGTCGACGACATCATGCCGCGCCATGAGGATTATCGCATCCGCCTGCGCGAAGGGCGCGAGGGCATGGACAAGGCGGTTGGACAGGCATTCAAGGACAGTATCCGCCTGTCGCAGCGCGATCCCGTCGCCGCCTGTACCACATGGGCAGAGATGGACCGGACCCTGCCGGGCCATCCATCCCTGCTGTTCAACCTTGGCCTGTGTGCGGAACGGACCGGCGACTATGTCCGGGCCGAGCGTTTCTATGGCCAGGCCGGCGGCGCGCAGGAGGATGCGACGCGAGTGCGCGACCTGACCGTCGGCCGCGACGACGCGAAACGGCGTGCGGCCGGCGGCTGATGCTTCGGCTGGACTTGATCGGACGGGTGCCGTAGCGACGGGCCGTTCTTCCCCCATTGCCGCGGCGTGCAGCCGCAACCCAACCCTTGCGAAAGGCGGCATATGTCCCGGACCACCCTGACCCGTTTCCTGATCGAACAGCAACGCAACGCCAATGCCCTGCCCGGTGAACTGCGCCTGCTGATCGAAACCGTCGCCCGCGCGTGCAAGACGATCAGCCATTCGGTCAGCAAGGGCGCGCTGGGCGAAGTGCTGGGCAGCCTGGACAGCGAAAATGTGCAGGGCGAAGTGCAGAAGAAGCTGGACGTGATCGCCAACGAATTGCTGCTCGACGCGAATGAATGGGGTGGCCACCTCGCCGCGATGGCGTCGGAAGAGATGGAAACCATCTATCCCATCCCCAACCGCTATCCCAAGGGCGAATATCTGATGCTGTTCGATCCGATCGACGGGTCCAGCAATATCGACGTCGACCTGTCGGTCGGTACCATCTTCTCCGTGCTGAAAGCCCCCGAAGGCTGCGCCGGCCGCGACGTCACCGAGGAAGATTTCCTCCAAGACGGCCGCCAGCAGGTCGCCGCCGGCTATGCCATCTATGGTCCGCAGACCTTGCTGGTGCTCAGCGTCGGCACCGGCGTCTATGAATTCACGCTGGACCGCGAAGTCGGCAGCTGGGTCATGACCGATCCCGACATGAAGATGCCGCAGGGCAAGTGCGAATTCGCCATCAACATGTCGAACCGCCGCCAATGGTCGCCCGCCATCACCCGTTATGTCGACGAGCGCGTCGCCGGGGGCGCCGGGCCGTGCGGCAAGGATTACAACATGCGCTGGACCGCTTCGATGGTGGCGGACGTGCATCGCATCCTGAAGCGCGGCGGCATCTTCATGTACCCCTATGACGATCGCACCCCCGGCAAGGCCAAGCTGCGCCTGATGTACGAAGCCAATCCGATGAGCTATCTGATCGAGCAGGCCGGCGGCGCGGCGAGCGACGGCTTCATGCCGATCATGGACGTGCCCGCCAAGGGGCTGCACCAGCGCGTCGGCGTGGTGCTGGGCGACAAGGCCGAGGTGGAAGCGGTCGTGGCCTATGGCGTCGAGGAAGCCGCGGCGGCCTGAGCCCAGCAGGCAAGAAAAAAGGGGGAGAGCGTTTCCGCTCAATCCCCCTTGCTTCGGCTCGCCTTGCCGGTCTTAACCGGCGGCTCCTCTCCAGAAACTTTTTATATGGCGCGCCAGACAGCGATCTGGCTCTACCCTAAGCGGGTGACAAAAAAAAGGCTGATCGCAAGATCAGCCTGAAAGTTTTTAGGAGAGGATGCCTGAAAGGCACAGCCCTTTTGTCTTCCCGGCTGGATTTTCGCAAATGCGAAGGGCGAAACCATGGTTGCATCAAATGCAATCCATTGCCGATCGAAGCGTCAGGCGCCGTTCATTCCCGAGTCGCGACGATAAGCAAATGTCAGGGCTTGGCTGCTAGGCCGCACCGATGCACGGCCCGGCTCCCCATATGACCAGCGCGATTCGCTATCGCCGCGACATTGACGGGCTGCGCGCGCTCGCTATCCTGCCGGTGCTGCTGTTCCATGCCCATGTCCCCGGCTTTTCCGGCGGCTATGTCGGCGTGGACATCTTCTTCGTCATTTCGGGCTATCTGATTACCGGCATCATCGCCCGCGAAGTCGATGAAGGCCGCTTCTCCCTCGCCCGCTTCTACGAACGCCGTTTCCGCCGGATCATGCCCGCCCTGGCGCTGATGATCCTGACAGTATTGGCGGCGGCAGCCTGGCTATATCTGCCCGGCGATCTGGAGGGCGTGCCCCGGTCCGCGCTGGCCGCAACCTTGTTCGCATCGAACCTCTGGTTCTTTACCGACACCGGCTATTTTTCCGGCGGCGCGGATGTGAAGCCGCTGCTCCACACATGGTCGCTGGCGGTGGAAGAACAATATTATATTGGCTTCCCCATCCTGCTGATGCTGCTCGCCCGCTTCGCACCGCGCCGGCGGACCGCAGTGGTGGCGGGAATCACTGCCCTGTCGCTGGCGATCGCCATCGTCATGCAGCGCGATACCAGTGGCTTCACCTTCTACCTGCTGCCCACCCGCGCCTGGGAATTGTTCGCTGGCGCGCTGCTGGCGCTGGGCGCCGTGCCTGCACTGCGACCGCGCTGGCTGCGCGAACTCGTTGCGTGGAGTGGCCTCGTAGCGGTTGCGCTCTCCGTCACCCTTTATGATCGCAACACCGTCTTTCCCGGCGTCACGGCGCTCGCCCCGGTTCTGGGTGCCGCGGCGCTGATCCACGCGGCGCCGGGCACGTCCGTCGGCAAGCTGCTCGGCTGGGGACCGATGGTGGGGGTCGGCCTCATCTCCTACTCGCTCTATCTGTGGCACTGGCCGCTGATCGTCTTCACCGAATATGCGACCGACGCTCCGCTGTCCGGCGGGACACGGTTTGCGGTCATCGGCGCAGCGCTGCTCGCCGGGACGGCATCCTGGCGCTTTGTCGAGCGCCCCTTCCGCGATGCGCAGCGCATGCCTGCGAAGATCATTTTCCGGTTTACCGCCGCAGCCATGGCAATCCTCTGCATGCTGTCACTGGCGCTGATGGCCATGGGCGGCTGGTCGTCGCGCTTTACGCCGCAAGTGCTGGCGCAGATGGCCGGGCAGCGGGATTTCGCACCCACGCGCAAGCAATGTCATGACAGCTATATGCGGGGCGCGACGCCCTGCACCCTGGGCGCCGCGGTCCCGCCCGACGCGCTATTGTGGGGGGACAGCCATGGCGTCGAACTGGCCTATGCCCTGTCGCTGACAGCTCGGGCCGAAAACCACTCGCTGATCGAGAGTACGACATCGAGCTGTCCGCCCGTGCTGGAATTTGAGGCGAGGGACCCGCGCTGTGCCGCCGCCAACCGCGCCACCTTCGCCGCAATCCGTGCCAATCCGGCCATCAGGCGCGTCTATCTCGCGGCCTTCTGGGCCAACGGCGCATATGACGATCCTGCCTTCGTAAACAGGTTGGATCGCACCATCGCCGACCTCCGCGCCGAGGGGCGGCAGGTCGTGCTGATCGGACCGGTGCCGCCGCAATCCTTCGATGTGCCGCGTCACCTCGCCCATCTGGCGCGGGCGGGACGATTGCAGGAGGCACGCGGCGTCGATCGGACCTGGGTGGAGGCGCGGACCGTGCATTTGCGTGCTTTGTTCGCCCGCTGGCTGGCGAAGGGCGTCGGGCTGATCGATCCGGTCGCCGCCCTTTGTTCCAGCGGCAAGTGCCTGATCGAACAAGGCGGTAAACCGCTCTATTTCGATTCGCACCATCTGAGCGTGGCGGGCGCGCGCCTGATAATCGCGGCACGCTAAATCCTATTCAGCGGCGAGAGCATAGCCAGCACGCGGCAGTTCCGCCGCCAGCGCCTCGACCATGCGCGTCACGACCGTCTGCATCCGCGCGACCCCCGGCCCCGGCCGATCCAGCATGACATCCAGATAAAGCGCCCGGTCGATCTCCACCTGAAGCGCGTGAATAGCCTGTTCCGGCCGGCCATGCCGATCGACCATATGATCGCCGGCATAGGGATGATTTTGCGCGACGATAAGGCCATGCCCGGTCGCAACGTCGGCCGCCAGCGTCATCAACCGGGTCGAAGCGCTACGTCCGAACCGGTCACCCAGCACCATGTTCGGGGCCGGCTGGCCGGCGGCGGGTGGCGCCAGCGGCGGCATGGAATGGAGGTCGAGCAGGATCGCATGACCGTGCGCCTGCCGCGCGGCGACCAGCATGTCTGCCAGTCGGGCATGATAGGGCCGGTGCAGCTTCTCGATCCGGCGGCACGCTTCTGCCCAGCGCATCGGCCCGCGCCACAAGTCATGCGCGCCAGGCAGGCGGCGCGGAAAAAGGCCGAGGCCGCCGCGCAGCTTGGCGCTGCTCTGCAAAGTGGCATCGCGCGGCAGGTCGGCAATCATGCCGGGATCGATCTCGCGCTCATGCCGGTTCAGGTCGATCATGGCGCGTGGCGTGCGGGCGACGAGGACCGAAAAACCGCGCGCGATCAGCGGGTGGGCAAGGAGGTCGACCCAGCGATCCTCCAGCCGGCGCAAGATGGGCGGCTGGACGCGGGCCGCGGCGAGCAGATCCTCATCATAGGCCCGCCCGGCATGGGGAACCGACAGGATGATCGGTCGGTCAGGCAGAGCCGGACCATAAAGGTCGAAAGCTGTCTCGCTAAGGGTCGGGCAACACGGCGCGGGATGATCCAATGCGGCTCCTTTCACCGGCCCGCCAAAAAAGGTTACCCGGCTGGCAAATATTTAAACCTTGTCGCATATAAGCGGGCTTCGCGCCACCCTGTCGGATCGGCGCCAAGCGCCGTGGGACGGCCGTATTGGAATGTTGGGGGCAATGATTCGCATTTTATTGGCCGAAGATGACGAAAGCATGCGGGTCTATCTGGCCCGTGCGCTGGAACGGTCAGGCTATGAGGTCATATCGGTAGCGACCGGGCGGGATGCCGTGCCGCATATCGAATCGGACCGGTTCGACCTCTTGTTGACCGACATCGTCATGCCCGAAATGGACGGGATCGAACTGGCGCAGCATGCCGCATCGGTCGCACCCGACATGCGGATCATGTTCATCACCGGCTTCGCCGCGGTCACGCTGAAGGCTGGCAAGGCGGTGCCGCAGGCCAAGGTACTGTCCAAACCCTTCCACCTGCGCGACCTGGTACTGGAGGTCGAACGCATGTTCGGCAGCGAGAGCGTGCCGGCATCGACCGACACGCCCTGATTTGCCGGGAAACGATGCCTGGCTTTAGTCGGGCACGACTTCCTGCATGTCGGGCGTCGGGTCGAGCGGAACACCGGCCATGGCGGCACTGAACCGTTCGCGGTCCAGCCCCTTTTCCCATACCGATACCACCACCGTCGCCACGGCATTGCCGACGAAGTTGGTCAGCGCGCGCACCTCGCTCATGAAGCGATCGACGCCCAGAATCAGGGTCATTCCCGCCACCGGCACCGACGGGACGATCGACAGCGTCGCCGCCAGGGTTATGAAACCCGCCCCGGTCACGCCCGCCGCTCCCTTGGACGAAATCATCGCCACCAGCAGCAGCAAGATCTGTTGCTCCAGGCTCAGATGCACATTGCATGCCTGGGCGATGAACAGCGCCGCCAGCGTCATGTAGATATTAGTGCCGTCGAGGTTGAAGCTGTAGCCGGTCGGCACGACCAGTCCGACCACCGACTTGCGGCAACCGGCACGCTCCATCTTCTCGATCAGGCTGGGCAGCGCTGCTTCGGACGAGGATGTGCCCAGGACGAGCAGCAGTTCCGCCTTCAGATAGCGGATCAGATGAAGGATGTTGAAGCCCACCGCCCAGGCGACCGTGCCCAGCACTACCAGCACGAACAGCAAGGAGGTCAGGTAGAAGGTCGCGACCAGCCCGGCCAGATTGGCAAGGGTGCCGACGCCATATTCGGCAATGGTGAAGGCCATGGCGCCAAAGGCCCCGATCGGCGCCGCCTTCATCAGGATCGACACCAGTTTGAACACCGCATGGCTGGCCGCTTCGAGCACGGTCATCAGCGGTTGCGCCTTGTCCCCGATCAGGGTCAGCGCGATCCCGAAGAGGATGGCGACGAACAGAACCTGGAGGATATTGCCGTCCGCTACGGCGGACACCATGGTCGAGGGGATGATGCTCATCAGAAAGCCCGTGAGCGTCCGCTCATGCGCCTGATGGGCGTAATCCGCGACTTTGCCAGCATCAAGCGTCGCGGGATCGATGTTGAGGCCCGCGCCCGGCTGAATGAGATTGGCGACGATCAACCCGACAACCAGCGCCAGCGTGGAAAAGGTCAGAAAATAGGCGAAAGCCTTGGCCGCCACCCGGCCGATCGCGCCCAGTTCCTTCATGCCGGCAATGCCGGTGACGATGGTCAGGAAGATAACCGGGGCAATCACCATCTTCACCAGCTTGATGAAGGCTTCGCCCAGCGGCTTCAGTTGCTGGCCGGCATCGGGCCAGACATGGCCGATCAGTACGCCCAGCGCGATCGCGGCCAGAACCTGAACATAAAGCTGGCGGTAGAAAGGCAGCCGTGGCGACGCCTGAACCGGCGAAGTTGGCGATGGCAGCATGATGGTCGGCGTCCCCCTGTTTGCCTCGCAGCATATGGGCGGCCCCTGCCCTGTCCAGAAGAATATCGACCTGTTTCAATTTCCTGCTTGCGCGAGTCACAGACCCTCGTTATTGGCCCCCTCCACGGCGGGCGTGTAGCTCAGTGGTAGAGCACTGTGTTGACATCGCAGGGGTCGCAAGTTCAATCCTTGCCACGCCCACCATGACAAAGCCCGTCGCTTCTTTCGAAGCGGCGGGCTTTCTCTTTTCTGGCCTTACCAGCCCCCCGATCAGCGCGAGGCGACCTTGCCCTCGCCCAATTTCCGGCACGCTTCGCGCTTGGCCGACAGGGCGCGCTCGACCTTCGCCCAGGCGACGATGTCGGCGGCGGTAATGGTTTCGTCATCGAAGGACCGGACGGGAAGAGAAAGCAGGACGGACATGGGCAGGATCAACTCAAGAGACAAACACGGGCTCGACTATAAGCCTTGCGGATGTCACGGGGGTGACCCGAACATTACAGACTGGCAATGCGAAGGATCGGAGCGGACATGGCGATAGCGTGCGAAATGATCGGCGGGCAGCGACTGCTGTTCGTGATGGCGGTGGAGGCGGAATATGGCCCGCACCTGCGCGCACGCTTCAGGCCGTTGCTGACCGGCGTCGGCCCCGTCGAAGCAGCGTTGGCGACCGGTATGGCGCTGCAGGAACTGGAGCGCCAGCAAGCACTGCCCGATCTGGTCGTTTGCCTGGGATCGGCCGGATCGCGCCGTTGCCCGCTCGGCGAGATTTTCCAGATCGCCAGCGTGTCATGGCGCGACATGGACGCCTCACGCCTGGGCTTTACCAAGGGCGTCACGCCGTTGACCGATCATCCGGTCGATGTGCCGCTGGTGACGCCGCTCGCCCTGCCAGCAGTAAGGCTGTCGACCGGCGCCAATGTCGTGGGGGGCGAGGACTATGCCGCAATCGACGCGGACATGGTGGATATGGAGACATTCGCGGTGGCGCGGGCCTGCGAGCGGTTCGGCGTGCCACTGACGGGGCTAAGGGGCGTATCGGATGGACCGGGTGAACTCGATCATATCCATGGCTGGATGGAGTTACTGGGCCTGATCGACGAGCGGCTGGCAAAGGTGGTAGACATGCTTCCTGATGCGCTGGGGCGCACGACCGCCTGAACCGTCAGCAGCCACCGGCCATGGGGGCCTTTCGAGGCCAGGATAGCTGATAGGTGACCAGAAAACCGTCATGATCCGACAGTTCGGGACCGCTGGGCCCGCCGTCGAACATCGCCTCGACGCGAATCGGGCGGACGGACACCGTCTCTCCCGGCCAGAAAAATTGCAGATCCTGCGTGTCCATCCAGGGTTCATCACCATCCCAGGACATGCGCACGTCGCAGCCCGATGCGGGATCGGCGCAGACGCGATGGACCAGATTGAGCGACTGGTAGCGCGAAAAATTTTCCCAGCGCGATTCGGAGTGGCGCATGTTGAAGTCGCCGCCGAAGATCAGCGGATAGGCGTCCTCATGGCTGCGATCGATGAAGGCCGAGGCTTCGAGCGACTGGCGATCATGCGCGGCAAGATTGCGATGCGCGGGTGCACGGGAAGCGCCGCGACTGTTCATATGAGTGTCGTATATGTCGATCGGCGTCGGTACGCCGGGGATGGCGATGCGCGCCAGCATGATCCCCTTGTTGGCGAGGCAATCGATCCCCGCGCAGGAGCGGCGGCCATAGGCATGCATATCGACATGGACGATGGGATAGCGCGAGGCGATGGCAAGGCCGCTGCCGGTCAGATGCAGGCCGACTTCGCCACGCTTGATGTGAGAGCGACCGGGCAGCGATTCCTTCGTCACGCCCTGCGCACGAGTGGTCCGGCGCGGGCCGGTGACGATAGCGGGATAGCCGGTGGCGGCGATCGCCTGCTTGGCCGCGCCGCTGAACATTTCCTGGAACAGGATGATATCGGGCGCTCGCCCCTCCGCGCGCATGGCCGCCAGCCGTTCGCCGATGGCACGCAGGGACGAGGCGCGGCCCGATCGCGCGGGCCAGCCCAGACCCTCGATATTATAGGTGAGGACCGTCAGGGTCGTGGTGACACGCTCCCTGTCAGGCGCGGCGAGGATGGGCGGCGTTGCCTCCGCGCAACTCAGGGCGTGGCGTGGAAGCGGCGTGGCACAACCGGTCGTCAGCAGGGCCAACGCCAGCGCCGCCCTCTGCATGCCGCTCATCCATCGCTGTAGCGCTGCCATGGGCCTCGCCCGGCCTATTCGCCCTCGAAGGCAATCAGCGCCTGAGACGCTACGCCGTCGGCCTCCAATGCCGCCTTGCCACCAAGGTCAGGCAGGTCGACCGCGAACAGCGCCATGAGCACGCTGGCGCCCTGTTCACGCAACAGTTGCGCCGCGGCGAGCGCCGTCCCGCCGGTCGCAATCAGATCGTCTACCAAGATCACGCGGGCGCCCTGCGGCACCTGCCCTTCATGCAGTTCCAGCCGGTCGGTGCCATATTCCAGAACATAGTCGATACCCACGACCTTGCCGGGCAGCTTGCCCTTCTTGCGCACCGGCACGAAGCCCTTGCCAAGCGCATGGGCAAGTGCCGCGCCGAGGATGAAGCCGCGCGCCTCGATTCCGACGATCAGGTCGGCGTCCAGCGGTCGGGCGACAGTGACCAGCCGGTCGACCAGTTCGGCAAAGCCGGGGCCGTCAGCCAGCAATGTCGTCACGTCACGGAACATGATGCCCGGCTTGGGGAAGTCGGGAATGGTGCGGATCAGGGCCGTCAGGCTGTCGATGCTCATGCCGCCTCCATAGAGAAAGGGCGCGGCCCCCTCAAGGAACCGCGCCCTGTCATTTTGTCCCAGACCTCAGATCGTCAGGCAGCGGCCTTTTTCTTGTCCGCCCAGATATTCTGATAGGACATATAGGCCAGGCCCGTGGCGATCAGCAGGAAGATGATCGCCGCCAGACCCGCGCGATGGCGGTTTTCCAGCTTGGGTTCGGCAGTCCAGGTCAGGAAGGCCGCTACGTCCTGCGCCATCTGGTCCACGGTCGCCTTGGTGCCGTCGCCATAGGTTACCTGACCTTCGGCCGACAGCGGCGGCGCCATGGCGAGGTTCAGGTTGGCGAAATAGGGGTTGTAGTGCAGCCCCTCCGGCGTCTTGGCGTCCGGGAAATGCTTGAGCAGTTCAGCCGGCTGTTCCTGGAACCCCGTCAGCAGCGAATAGACATAGGCGCTGCCATGGTGGCGGGCCTTGGTCATCAGCGACAAATCCGGCGGGATCGCATTGTTGTTCGCCGCCGCCGCCGCGACATTGTTCGCGAAGGGCTTGGGGAAGTGATCGGCCGGGACCGGATCGCGGGTCGAGGCTTCGCCGGTGGCGGGATCGACCGACGGCGTCTTGATCGCCCATTGCTTCGCGATCGCCTTCACTTCGGCTTCGTTATAGCCGAGCGCCTCGAGATCGCGGAAAGCGACGAACTTCAGGCTGTGGCAGGCCGAGCAGACTTCCTTGAACACCTGGAAGCCGCGCTGGAGCTGCTGCTTGTCATATTTGCCGAAAGGCCCGTCGAACGAGAAGGCGACGTGCTTGGGGGCCAGATGGAATTCATGCTCCACCGTGGCTGCCGGCGGCTCCGTCACGTAGGAATAGGCCCCTACGAGGAAGGAGATGAACAGCCAGCCGGCAAAGAAGAGGCCGACGAGAAATGCGCCGATGCGAACCATATCTGTCTACCCCCTTATTCGGCCGGAACCGCGGCGGATTCGCCGTCGGACTTGCCATATTTCGCCAGCACGGATTCGGTGATCGAACCGGGCAGTGGCAGCGGCTTTTCAAAGCGCGCGATCAGCGGAAGGATGATGAGGAAGTGGGCGAAATAATAAGCCGCCGCGATCTGCGAGATCATCACGAAGGGCTCCGCCGCCGGCGCACCACCGCAATAGCCCAGCACGGCCACGTCCGCGAGCAGGATCCACCAGAACTTCCGGAACATCGGGCGATAACGGCCCGACCGCACCGGCGAGGTATCCAGCCAGGGCAGGAAGAACAGCAGCAGGATCGATGCGAACATCGCCAGCACGCCCAACAGCTTCGCGGGGACGAAGAAGAAGTCCACGGTGAAGGCGCGCAGGATCGCGTAGAAGGGCCAGAAATACCATTCCGGCACGATATGCGCGGGGGTCGAAAGCGGGTTCGCCTCGATATAATTGTCCGGGTGGCCCAGGAAGTTGGGCGCGAAGAACAGCAGGATCGAGAAGGCGATCAGGAAGACGCCAGCGCCGAAGCCATCCTTGGCGGTGTAATAGGGATGGAACGGCACCGTATCCTGCGGCCCCTTCACTTCCACGCCGGTCGGGTTCGAGGAACCCGGAATGTGGAGCGCCCAGATGTGCAGGATGATGACGCCGGCAATCACGAAGGGCAGCAGGAAGTGCAGCGAGAAGAAGCGGTTCAGCGAGGCATTGCCGGGGGCAAAGCCGCCCAGCAGCCATGTCTGGATCGGCTCACCCACGACCGGGATCGCACCGAACAAGCCGGTGATCACCTTCGCGCCCCAGTAGGACATCTGCCCCCAGGGGAGAACATAGCCCATGAAGGCGGTCGCCATCATGAGGAGGAAGATGACGAGGCCGAGCAGCCACACCATTTCGCGGGGCGCCTTGTAGGAACCGAAATAAAGGCCGCGGAAGATGTGGAGATAGACCACGATGAAGAAGAAGCTGGCGCCGTTCGCATGGGCGTAGCGCATCAGCCAGCCCGCATTCACGTCGCGCATCGTCTGTTCGACGGTGCCGAAGGCGACCAGGTCATTGGCGCCATAATGCATCGCCATGATGACGCCGGTGACGATCTGGATCACCAGCGCGAGGCCGGCGAGGACACCGAAGTTCCAGAAATAGTTCAGGTTGCGCGGGACCGGATAGCCGGCACCAACCGCATTGTAGACGAGACGCGGCAGCGGCAGCTTCTCATCGACCCACTGCATCACAGGATGCTTGGGGGTATATTGCTCAGCCCAAGGAAAGCTCATGTCGGTCCCCCTCAACCCACGAGAATGGCAGTGTCGGAAGTGAAGCTATACTTCGGCACTTCCAGGTTCTTGGGGGCGGGCCCCTTACGAATACGGGCGGCGGTGTCGTAGGACGAACCGTGGCAGGGGCAGAAATAGCCGCCAAACTCACCACGATTTTCGCCTTCGCCTGCACCGAGCGGGACGCAGCCCAGATGGGTGCAGACGCCCATCGTCACCAGCCACTGCTTCTTGCCGTCGACGGTCCGCTCTTCCAGCGTCTGCGGGTCGCGCAGCGTGGAGGGGTCCACCTTGTCGGCTTCGGCAATTTCCTTGGGCGTCAGCTGGCGCACGAACAGCGGCTGACTACGGAAAGTGGTCTTGATCGCCTGGCCCGGCTGGATCGCCGAAAGATCGACTTCGGTCGACGCGAGCGCCAGCACGTCTGCGCTGGGGTTCATCTGGTCGACGAGCGGGAGGACCACGGCGACCGCGCCGACCCCGGCGAAGCTGACCGCAGCGATGTTGATGAAATCCCGGCGGCGTACGCCATCTTCGCCGGATGGACCCGTACCGTCTATCTGTTCAACGCTCGCCATGCACCTCTACCCTTGCAAGACTTCCCTGTCACACCGGAATGCCGTTACCGGCGCTGATTATCAAGGGTTTTGGGCACTCGACCAAGGGTCGACCCGCCTCCCCCCGGCGTGGTTCGACGGGCGTGATAACCGCACTGCGCCCGCTTTGCCAGTCGCAATATCACCTAGTCTGTTGCAAATGCTCTCGATCGACTATGGCGCAGCCCATGCGTATCGCCCTTTACCAACCCGAGATTGCGGGCAATGTCGGCGCCATATTGCGCCTGGCCGCCTGTTTTCAGGTGCCAGTCGACATCATCATGCCCACAGGCTTTGCCTTTTCCGACACTCGCCTGAAGCGCGCGGCGATGGATTATGGGGAATCGGCCGATGTCACCCGCCATGCCAATTTCGCGGCCTTCGACGCGGAGCGGCGTGCCCAGGGGCGCCGCCTGCTGCTGATGAGTGCCCATGCCTCGCAGAAATTGCCGGAGGTGCGGTTTCAGGCCGACGACGTGCTGCTGATGGGATCGGAAAGCGCCGGCGTGCCGACCGATGTGCGCGATCTGGCCGATATACGCATCCGTATTCCGATGGCGCCGGGCTTTCGATCCTTGAACATCGCCGTTTCCACGGGCATCGCCGTCGCCGAAGCCCTCCGCCAGACCGGAAAGTTCCCCGAATGACCGTCAGCAATCCGATCCCGACCGTGCCTTTCGCCCTCGACACCCGGCAGCAGGCGGCGCGTAGCTGGTTCGAATCGCTGCGGGACCGGATTTGCGCCGAGTTCGAGGCGATCGAGCGGGAAGCGGGCAGTGATGCGCGCTTCGATTTCACTGCATGGGATCGCGAAGCCGAGGGTCAGTCTCCCGGCGAAGGTGGCGGCGGCGTGCGCGGCGTGATGAAGGGCAGGGTCTTCGAGAAGGTCGGCGTCAATATATCGACGGTGGGCGGCGAGTTCGCCCCCGGCTTTGCCCAGACCATCCATGGCGCAGCCGATAATCCCGCCTTCTTCGCCACCGGCATCAGCCTGGTCGCCCATATGGCCAATCCGCATGTGCCGGCCGTCCATATGAATACCCGCTATCTGGTGACCACGAAGAGCTGGTTCGGCGGCGGCGCAGATCTCAACCCTCCCTTGCCGCGCGCAGAGGATACGGCCTATTTTCACGAAGTGCTGAAGGCCGCCTGCGACGCCCATGACCCGAATCATTATCCGCGCTTCAAGACATGGGCGGACGAATATTTCTTCATCCCGCACCGCAATGTACATCGCGGCGTGGGCGGCATCTTCTACGATCATCTCGAATGTGCCGATGACGCAGCCTTCGACGCGCATTTCGCCTTCACCCGCGCAGTGGGCGACGCTTTCCTGAACGCCTTCCCGCCGATCGTGCGGCGGCGCATGCACGAATCATGGAGCGATGAGGCGTATCGCACCATGTTGGAATGGCGCGGGCGTTATGCCGAGTTCAATCTCGTTCATGATCGCGGCACATTGTTCGGCCTCAAGACCGGCGGCAATATCGACGCGATCCTGATGAGCCTGCCGCCAATGGCGAGTTGGAACTGATGCCCTTCATTCCGGTCGAACCCGGCATGGTGGCGACGGTCGTCACCCATCTGGAGATGCTGGAGCGACCGAAACCGGCCCCCGTACCGCCCGCACCTTTGCGGCTGATGCCGTGGAGACAGCCGGACCTGAACGCCTATCGCACCCTGTTCCGACGGGTTGGCGCGCCCTGGCTATGGTTTTCACGACTGGTGATGGCGGATTGCGACCTGGCAGCGATCCTGCATGACCCGGCGGTCGAGGTCTATGCGGTTACCGACCCGCGCGGGACTGAGGTCGGCCTGCTGGAACTGGATTTCCGGTCCCTGCCCAATTGTGAGCTGAGCTTCTTCGGGCTGGTGCCTGAACTGAACGGCAAGGGGTTGGGCCGATGGCTGATGGCGCAGGCCAAATCGCTTGCCTGGCGCAAGGGGGTGGAGCGTTTCTGGGTCCACACCTGCACGCTCGACAGCCCGGCAGCGCTGGGTTTTTACGTCCGGTCGGGCTTTACCCCCTATGGGCGGGAGATCGAAACCTTCGTTGACCCCCGGCTGGCCGGCATATTGCCGCGCGAGGCAGCCCCTCACATACCGTTGCTGGACGCTGGGTAGCCGCTCAACGAAAGACTTCGCCGACATCCTGCGGCTGTGCTTGGCGATAGAGCCGCGCCAGCATGACCAGCATGTAGACCTGCACGATGCTCGACACCGCGGCACCGGCGAGGCCACCGGCCAGCCGCGCACCATCCGGGCCGCCAACCAGCCCGCCCAGCGAACCGAGTATGACCTGCGCCGCCGACCCGGCGATGGTGGACAGCAGCATGACGATGATGAGAAATCCGAACAGCCGCCAGAAATAGCCCCGCGTCAACGCCCAGGCGTGCCGGAGCGAATCCATCACGCCCAGACGCGTGTCAATCACCACCGGATTGAGCAGAACCAGCCGGATGCTGGCAAAGAAGATGAGGCCAGCCGCCCCAAATCCGACCAGCAGGCCGGTGGCGGCCGCCAATTGTTTCGACGCCAGAGAAAAGACGACGCCGACCAGCGCCGCGGCAACGAATATGCCCGCCACGATGCCAACCACCACCAGCGCCGTCCCGATCAGAACCGGCAGGCGCGCAAAACTCAGTCTCAATGCCTCGCCCACGCTGATGCCGGGGCGCAGCGCCAGCGCGAACAGGGCAAGCGACCCAAACCAGATGAGAATGATGGTCAGCAGCATCGCCAGACCGAAGCCCGGCGGCATGGCCGGAATCGTGTCGGCCTTGGGCTCGGCAAACCAGGCCTGCAATTCAGGCGGCATCATTTCCTGGAGGATGAGGCCGGGCAGTGCCACGAACAGCAATGCCACCGGGAAGAGCAAGGTCGCCTCGCGCGCGACGAAGGCCACCGCCTCCTCCCACGCCTTGCCGATCGACATTGTCGCCATATCTATGCTGCCTGCCCTGTGATGCCTGAATGCGTGATGCTGAAAATGCGGCGCGAGACTTGATCGCTCGGCCAGCCCAAGTCAAGGAAGCGCCCCATGTCCGATGTTTCTTCCGATCTTCCGCCGCCCCTCCCCACCCCTGTCGAATGGCGGGTCGATCCTTGTCTGGTCGATTATCCGGGTGCGCTGGCGGAAATGGAGGCGCGCGCGGCCGCGATTTACGAAGGCGGCGCGCAGGAACGGGTATGGCTGCTGGAACATCCGCCGCTCTACACCGCCGGGACCAGCGCCGATCCGGCCGAACTGCTGGACCCGCGTTTTCCGGTGCATGATGCAGGGCGCGGCGGCCGCTATACCTATCACGGCCCGGGGCAGCGGATCGGCTATCTCAACATCGACCTGCGCGAACGGGGCAAGGATGTCCGGAACTTCGTGCATCATCTGGAAGGATGGATGATCGCAGCGCTCGGCGACCTCGGCATCGCGGCGCGCCGGGCAGAAGGACGGATCGGCATCTGGACCGACGATCCTGAAGGGCGGGAAGCGAAGATCGGCGCGCTGGGCATCCGGGTGCGGCGCTGGGTCACGCTGCACGGCTTTTCGATCAACGTCGATCCCGACCTGTCGCATTTCGGGGGCATCGTGCCGTGCGGCATCAGCGAATATCCCGTCACCAGCATCGCCGCCCTCAACGGCAATGCCTCGATGGCAGCGCTGGATGTAGCGCTCCAGGGCCATTTTCCGGCTTTTCTGGCCAACCTCAAGCGCTGTGGCACGGGGGTTGAGGAATGTGACATAGGCCGTTAGGTTTGCCGCTTTCGCCGGGCGGGGGAATTGCCGGGCACCCATCGTTTAAGGAGACCCGGATGCGTTTTGGCGCAAAGACGTTCTTTACCCTGACCCTGATCGCAGCGACCCTGCCGCTGGCAGCCTGCGGCAGCAAGGACGAAGGCGGCAACAAGGTCCAGATGAAGGACATGGAAGTGGTCGATGGCACCGCGACCGACGCCATGACCGACCTGGACGGCGTACAAAGCGAAGGTACCGCCGTGTCCCTGCCCGACAACAACAGCGCAGCCAACAGTAGCGCCCCGACGAAGCCTGAGCCGGAAAAGGCCCCGGCAGAGGAAGCTGAAGTCCTGTCCGACCAGTAAGGCTGGCGCGATCCGTCCGGGCTGATAGAAGGGACTGGACAGAGGGGGCGTCGGCTGCGGCGCTCTTCCAGAGAGGCAGGACATAATGACTTCGCGTTTCCCGATGCGCCGTGCGCTGGCCGGTTTGGCCCTGGCGATCACACCCATGATGGCGCAGCCGGCATCGGCCCAATTTTTCTGGACGCCGCCCGACATGAGCGCGCCGCCGCTAACCGATGCGGCGGCAGCCACGGCACTCGGGCTGCCCGGCGCCACCCCGGCGGAAATCAAGGCGGGCCTCGCCTGGAACCTGCGGGCGGCGCTCAACGTCGCAGCGCTGCAATGCCAGTTTGAGCCGACCCTGCTGTCGACCAGCAACTATAACGCCATGATCGCGCATCATGATGCCGAACTAGACGTGGCGCAGGCGGCGCTGCTGGGATATTTCCAGCGCACCGTGGGCAAGGGCAGGGCCGGCCAGTCCGCATCCGACATGTATAATACCCGCATCTATTCCGGCTATTCCACCGTACAGGCCCAGAAGGGATTTTGTCAGGCCACTGCGGAGGTCGGGCGTCAGGCCATTTTCGCCGACCGCGGCACCCTCAACGAAGTCGGGCGCACCGGTCTGGGGGCGATCAAGAAGTCGCTCGTCGCGGTGGGCGAACAATTTTATGGCACGCCAGGTTATGACTATGTCGTCACCCTGCCATCCTTCGAACCCAAATGCTGGAAGAAGGGCGTGCTGTTGCCGGTCTGCCATCAGGCATGGAATGACAAGACCGGCGTGAAGCCCTGATTCCTTTCAGCGCAGGCCCAGATATTTATGGGCCTGCACCGTCAGCCGCCAGTGCGGCCGGTCCATGACCAGCGCGACGGCTGCGCGGGCATTGTCGGCTGCGTGGGAGTCGTCCAGCGGTTGCAGCAAATGATGGTCGAACGCCCATGCTTCCATGGCCGCGACCTCTGACAGATCATGGCCGCCATCAGGCTGCGGCCAGACCAGCTTCAACTCATTGCCGGACCGCTGCACTATGTCGCTGCCCGCCTTGGGGCTGATGCAGACCCAGTCGATGCCGGGATGCGCGGCTATGGTCCCGTTGCTCTCGATCGCGATGGTGAAACCGCGCGCATGCAGTGCGTCGACCAGCGCATCATCGACCTGAAGCATCGGCTCCCCGCCGGTCAGCACGATATAATGACCTGCGACACCCTCACCCCAGAAAGCGAGCGCAGCATCGGCCAGCGCGTCGGCATCCGCAAACTTGCCGCCGCCAAGCCCGTCCGTCCCGACGAAATCGGTATCGCAAAAGCGGCAGACAGCATCGCGCCTGTCCTGCTCCCGACCGCTCCACAGGTTGCAGCCTGCAAAGCGGAGGAAGACCGCGCGTCGCCCTGCCTGCACCCCTTCCCCCTGCAGGGTCAGGAACATTTCCTTGACCGCATAAGCCATCGTCGTCCGCCTTTCAGGGCCGCGCAGCGTAGATGGTGGGATCGGGCAGGCCGGCTTCCTGATACCCCTTCGATCGCAGGCGACAACTGTCGCACAGGCCGCAATGCTTGTTGTCGGGCGTGGGGTCGTAGCAGGACCAGCTGAGGCCGGCGTCCAGACCCAGACGATACGCCTCGCGGGCGATGTCCGCCTTGCTCATATATTGAAGCGGGGTCTGGATACGGATCGGATGGCCTTCCACCCCGGCCTTGGTCGCCAGCGTGGCCATCTTCTGAAACGCCTCGATGAACTCCGGCCGGCAGTCGGGGTAGCCCGAATAGTCGAGGGCATTGACGCCGATGAAAATGTCGCTGGCGCCGGCCACTTCGGCGAGGCCCAGCGTCAGAGACAGGAAGATGGTGTTGCGGGCCGGTACATAGGTGACCGGAATCTCTTCCCCGACGCCGCCCTTAGGCACGGCGATATCGGCGGTGAGCGCCGATCCGCCAAAGGCGGTCAGGTCCAGCGGCAGGACGATGTGACGGATGGCATTGAGCGATTCGGCGATGCGCGCAGCGGCGCGCAGTTCGACGCGATGACGCTGATTATAGTCGATCGACAGCGCGAAGATGCGATAGCCGGCTTCACGCGCGAGCCCACCCGCGACCATGGAATCGAGCCCGCCCGAGAGCAGGACGACAGCGAATTTTCCTTCATTGGCAACCATGGCCCCGCGCTACGCCTCGTTGCGTCGCAGTGCAAGCATGAGGCGACCGGCACCTGCCATCATGAACAGGCGCCGATCCGACGGCCTTCAGCCGCAAAGGCGAAGGGCGCGCCATCGGCCACGCCCTGCGAGCGAATCTGTATCAGTCGCGTGGTTTCGACGCGCAGGTCGGTGCGGCCATTGCCCGCCGCCGCGCAGTCGTAGGTTACCGTAACCGAATGAGCACTGTCGCTGACGGTAAAGCTGCGGCACAATGTCCGGCCATGCTGCACCTGGAGCAACTGGCGCAGGTCGCTGACACAGAGCTTGCGCGTCTCTGCCCCCTCGCCGCGACCGCGCAATTCCCATTCGCCGGTTTCAAGACCCTGAAGCGCCTGGGGCGCGGGCAGGCCAGCCGTCGCCGCCCCAGCGCCGGCCCATGATGCGGTCGCCGCCGCCATAGTCATCGCAAGCACGCCGAGTGCGTGCCATTCCGCCCTCTTCATGATTCCGCCCGATCCCGTTATTAGCTTCCAAGCCGTTCGCAGCGCTCATCGCCATCTGCGCCATGCCGTCCAATTGCGGCATTTTCATAGCGCGCGCGACGGAAACTGCCCCAATTACAAATATCGTTAGCGAAACGATTGCCTTCAATGGGTGGCGAAGCTGTCCAGCGCCAGCGGAAACAGGCGCGAGCAGAATGCGCAATCCACGCCGATAATGCCCTTCTCATCCGCCATTTCCGCCCGTTCGCTGGCGGGAAAACGGCCGATCACATCGCGAATATGGCCAAGGTCGCAGCGGCAGCCCTTGGCGAGCGGCAAGGTTTCGGACACACGCACCTCGTCCTCCTCATGGAAGAGGCGCCAGAGAATGTCGGTCAGCGGCAACGCATCGTCGGTCAGTTCCTCCGCCTTCAGCGTCTGGGCCAGCGCCTGCACATGTTCCCATTCCGGATGGTCGTGGCGCACATGCAGCCGCTCGCGCCCGACCTCTCCTTCCGGCAAATGCTGGAGCAGCAGGCCGGCGGCGATGCAGCCCTCACCGGCATCATGGCGCGTGTCAATCTGGATGATGCTGGGAATCTGTTCGGACTGGAAGAAATAATGTTCGGCCGCCTGCGCCAGCGACTGCCCCTCCAGCGGGACGATCCCCTGATAGCGCTCACCCGATACGGCCTGATCGAAGGTGATGGCGAGATAGCCCTTGCCGAACAGGCCGAACAGGGTCGGGTCCGCGCCCTGCTCCGCCAGCCGATCCGCATCGAACTTCACATAGCCGCGCAGGTCGCCATCCTTGTAGTCGGCGACCAGCAGGCTGACGACGCCATTTTCGGTCTGCGCCTGAAGCGTCAGCTGACCATTGGCCTGCTTCAACGTACTGCCCAGCAGTGCCGCCAGCACCAGTGCAGAGGCCAGAAGACGCTCAATCGCGGGCGGATAGGCGTGAGCGGCAAGCACCTGGTCGAGCACAGGCCCCAGTCGCACAAGGCGGCCGCGCGCATGGCGCGACGGGATAGTGAAACCAAGGGCCTGGTCGATATGGGGACTGGTCACGATATTTCCTTCTGCTCCCTCCGCCCCGAAAGCCGCGAGGGCCCGCCCTTCGCTCCCCAGCGCAGGACGGGCCCCGACGATTTCGAGGGCGAACGGGAAATTTCGCCCGAATATAGGGTCCGCTTACAGCTTTCCAAGCGCCCAGAGCAGGACCGACTTCTGGGCATGAATGCGGTTTTCCGCTTCGTCCCAGATCAGCGACTGCGGGCCGTCGATCACAGCTTCCGTCACTTCCTCGCCGCGATGGGCCGGCAGGCAGTGGAGGAATTTCGCGTCCGCCTTCGCGCCGGACATGAGGTCCGCCGTTACCTGATAGGGCATCATCGCCGCCAGTTTGGCGTCGGCATGCGCCTGACCCATGGATATCCAGGTGTCGGTCACGACCACGTCGGCACCCGCCACGGCCTGCGCCGCATCGCGGGTCAGGGTAATGATCGATCCAGCCGCACGGGCCGCATCAGCGAAGGTCGGATCGGGGTCATAGCCCTCGGGAATGCCCATGCGCACGTCGAACTTGAGCAGACCGGCCGCCTCCACGATCGAGTGGAGGACATTGTTGCCGTCGCCAAGCCAGGCCCATTGGCTACCGGGCAGCGCCAGCCCATGTTCGACCACGGTCAGCAGATCGGCGACGATCTGGCACGGATGGGACAGGTCCGTCAGACCGTTGATGACCGGGACGGTGGCATATTCAGCCATTTCCTCGATCTTGGCATGGTCATCGGTGCGGATCATGATGACATCGCACATGCGGCTGAGCACGCGCGCCGTGTCGGCGATGGTTTCACCACGGCCAATCTGGCTGGTCGCCCCCTCCAGAATCAGCGATGTGCCGCCCAACTGGCGGATCGCCATGTCGAAGCTGACACGGGTACGGGTGCTGTTCTTTTCGAAGATCATCGCCAGCGTGTGACCCCCCAGCGGCGCATCGGCATCGACAGCGCCCTTAGGCTTGCCCTGGCGCGCAGCCTTCCGGTCGATGGCGTCGGCGATCATCGCGGCAATGGCATCGCCGCCCGCGTCGGTGAGATTCAGGAAATGCTTGGTCATTATACCCCCTTCGCCCACTCCCCGTTCGGTTCGAGCTTGTCGAGAACTGTTCTCGACGACGCTTCTCGACAAGCTCGAAGCTGCTCGGACCGAACGGAAGGGGAAGATTGGTGTCAGGCCGCCTTGGCTTCGGCGAAGGTCCGCGCGCCGGCGGAAATCTTCTCGATGCACTCGGCGATGTGGCTTTCCTCGATGACGAGGGGCGGCAGGATGCGCAGCACATTCTGGCCGGCCGACACGGCCAGCAGGCCATGATGGTCGCGCAGATGGCCAACGAAGGCGCGCGCATCATAGCTGTCCTTCATCTTGACGCCCAGCATCAGGCCCATGCCGCGCACATCCTCGAACATGTCGTCATGATTGGGAATGAGTTGCTCCAGCGCCGAACGCAGGCGTGCGCCCATGGCGGTCACCTTGTCCAGAAAGCCTTCGGCCAGGACTTCTTCCAGCACAGTGATGCCGACCGCCATGGCGAGCGGGTTGCCGCCATAGGTGGAACCATGGGTGCCGAAAACCATGCCCTTGGCCGCTTCTTCGGTGGCAAGGCAGGCGCCGAGCGGAAAACCCGCGCCGATCCCCTTGGCGACGGCCATGACGTCCGGCGTGATGCCATATTGTTCATGGGCGAAAAAGGTACCGGTCCGGGCATAACCGCACTGCACTTCGTCCAGAATCAGCAGCAGGCCATGCTCGTCGCATGCCTTGCGCAGACCGGTCAGGAACGCCTTGGTCGCCGGAGTCACGCCGCCTTCGCCCTGCACCGGCTCCAGCAGGAAGCCGGCGGTGTTGTCGTCGATCGCCGCCAGCGCCGCGTCGAGATCGTTGAAGGGCACGACCTGGAAGCCCGGCAAGAGCGGCTCGAAGCCGTCACGCATCTTGGGCTGGCTGGTCGCCGAAATGGTACCCAGCGTCCGGCCATGGAAGGCGTTGTCGAAGCTGATGATCTTGTGCCGATGCGCTTCGCCGTTGGCGAAATGATAGCGGCGCGCGGTCTTGATCGCGCACTCCACCGCTTCCGCACCGGAATTGGTGAAGAAGACAGTGTCGGCAAAGCTGTTATCGACCAGCTTCTGCGCGAACTGCTCCCCCAGCGGCGATCCGTAGAGGTTGGAAATGTGCATCAGTGTTGCGGCCTGATCGGCGATGGTCTTCACCAGCTTGGGATGACCATGGCCCAGCAGGTTGACGGCAATGCCGCTGGCAAAGTCGAGATAGCGTTCGCCGCGCTCCCCGATCAGATAGCAGCCCTCGCCTCGCACCGGACGAACATCGCACCGGGGGTAAACGGGCATGAGCGGCGTAATCGACATGAGCCTTCCCTTTCTGGGTGATGCTGCGCGTCCTGTGCGCATTGGGTAGAACGCAAAAAGGCGGCCCCCGCCGGGCCGCCCTTCGCGAGCATCGCCTATACAGGCGGCATGTTGGGGGCGCAACCCCGCCCGGACGGGCGCTCGCGCTCTGCCTTAGCGGCCGATCTGGTTCCAGGCTTCGGCGATTTCGGCGATGATGTCACGCGCCTGCTCAACCGGCTCGGCCGAACGGTCTTTCGCACCAACGAGAAGCAGGCGGCGGGCTTCGCGATAGATCTGGGCGAGGCCGACGGAAATGTCGCCGCCCTTGTCGAAATCGAGGCTCGATTCGAGCGCGAAAAGGATCGACATGGCGCGTGCCTGCTTGTCCGACACCTTGACGCGATCGCCATTGCGTTCGGCCAGCGCCGCCGCTTCCAGCGCGAGCAGCAACTCGTCGAAAAGGATCTTCACCAATGCGTGCGGCGTGGCGCCCTCGGTACGGCTGCCCGAATGGACCGCTGCGTAACGACGTGCTGCGCTGGCGCCTGCATAACCCTGATTGTAAAACATCGTCTGCTACGTCCCCGATTAATTATTGCTGCTGTTGTTCCAGACCTCGATCTGCTGTTCGAGGTAGCTTTGTGTCGCCTTGAGCGCGGAAAGCCGCGTCTCCATCGCCGCGTAGACCTTGCTCAGATGCTCCTCATAATTGGCCATCTTCTCGTCCAGGTCTTCAAGCTGCTTGGTAAATTCCTCGGCCAGCGCATCGTAGCGCTTCTGCGCCGTCTTGAGCGGACCATCATCCTTCTCGATATTGTCGCGCACTGTGTCCATCAGCGCCGACAGGCCCGGATTGGCGGTGGTCGACACTTTGGGGTTCACCATGTTGGTGACACCTTCCGGATCGGCTTCCATCGCAGCGGCGAGCCGCGTGGTATCGAGGCTGAGTGTGCCGTCGCGATTGGTCGACACGCCGATATCGGCCAGCGTCTTGTAAGTGCCGGTCGACGCCAGCTGGGTCGAGGTGATGGCGGACAGCTGACGCTTCATGTCCCGTACCCCGGCCACCCCGTTCAGCACGCCGGAGCTGGACGAGTCCGCACCGGTCGCCGTGGCGGTGTTCAACGCCTTCATCAACGTATTATAGGCGTCGACAAATTCCTTGAGCAGGTCGGACAGGCCGGCCGTCGGCTGGCTCATCGAAAGGGTCACGCTGGTGCCGGGCGATGCCTTGTTGAGGTCGATCCGCAGATAGGGGATCGCGTCGTCGATGGTGTTGCTGGCATATTCATAGGCGACGCCGTCAAGCGTGATCTGCGCATTTTGCGGCGTGGACGAGCTGGTGAAGCTCATGCCGCCCAATATGCTGCTGCTGTCGTCGGCGCTGGTGGTGATCGTGAAATCATTGTCGGCGCCGGTTTCGCCCTTGAACACGAGGCGCGTGCCCTGCGTGTCGGTAACGACGCGAGCCGTGACGCCGGTGTTGGCGGCATTGATCGCCGAGGCCAGGCCGGCAAAGCTGTTGTTGGTCGAATCGATCGTGATCGTGGTCGCTTCACCGGCCGCATTGGTGATGGTGAAGCTGCCGGTACCGATTGCCGTGCTGCCGGTCGCGCCGCTGCTGGTGGTCGAGGAATAGACGCGGGCCGTCGCGAGTTGCTCGACGGTCAACTGGGCCGGCAGGCCGCTGGGGCTGCCGCCGCTGAGCATCGTGACCGACGCGATGCTGGCATCGTTGGACGAGGCAGTCCCGGTATAATCCGCACCGGACAGAACTTCGCTGAGCGCATCGGCAAAGGTATCGAGCGAGCTGATGGCGGAAGCGAGAGCAGAAATGCGCGAGGTATTCAGCGTTTGCTGATTGGTGATCGCGGTCTGTTTCGGCTCGCGGGTCGCGCTGACCAGGCTGGATACCAATGCGGAGGTATCAATACCCGACCCTGCGTTGAGCGCGGTCAAAATGCTGCTGCCTACCGTGGTCATGCGCTTTCCTTTCAGGGGGATAGAACGGCGGTAGCGGCAAGACCTTTAGGAAAGATTTTCGCGAGAGGCTTGTGCGCGGCACAGACGCCCCTTCCGGCCTGCCATATATGGTAAAAGGCACGATCCGTACGAAACGGATCATGCCTCTTCAAACCGGTGGTGCGGTGAGTATCAGTTGGTGGATGTCGCGATCTGCTCCACGGTGCCGCGCGAAACCTGGGCATGGGCGCCATGCGAATAGGAGGCACGCTCGACGATCCGCTTGGCCAGCACGGCAGCATGTTCGACCGCCTCCTTGCTGGCAGGCGGGAGAGGCACCAGCACCATCGGCCGCGGGATCATCGCCTGGATAGCGCCGGCGGCATCGTCCACACTGCCACCGCCCGATTCCAATCCGGCAAGAATGTCCGCGATCCGCGCATGAACTTCGACATATTCGGCGACACTGGCCAGATCGTCATCGATCGCGACCGTATCGAGCTGAGGTGCAACAGACGGCTGGGCACTTTCGCTTTCGCGCACCGATGCCCGGGCAGAACGACTGGTCGCCACAGACTGCACGGTCTGGACGGGCGACGGCGCACGCGAAACCACACGGTCTACCGGCGGCAGTTCGCTCCTAGATACATAGTCGTTCATGACGCACCACCAGAATGCATCCCCACAAGAGCCATTACGGCCAGTTGCGGTTAAACTTTAATGGATGGCGCAAATATTTTTCACGCAGCCCCAAATAAAGCGCGATGGCGATCGGGACGAGACCTGGTCCCGGCAATCCCGCCATGCCAGCAACCAGCTGAAACAGGGGCAGGAAGAATGCCAATATGGGTGCGATCCGTCCCTCTCCGGCAGCCAGCGCCAGCACCGCCATCGCGGCCAGCGACAACGTATCGTACGACAGCATATAGGGTGTTGCGGACATGGCGCAGGCGAGGAAGAGGAGATTGGCCGACAGATCACCCGCATCCGGGTGATGACGGAAGCGCAGCCAGACAAGCATGGCCGCGAGCAGAGCCAGCGCCATCTGAAGCCCGCTTGCCCATGGCACGGCTACCCCGATCACGCGCAGGTTCATGAACAAAGTCGCCATGAACGGGCCGGCGAGATGATCCGGATCGCTCAGCACCAGCGACTGATTGGCGATCCCCGTCTGGACATAGATGCGCCAGATGTCGACACCCCAGAGCAGGGCGACGAGGGCGACCAGCGTCAGGCTGGAGAGAGCGGCAGCGCCGAAGGCCCGCCAGTTGCGCGTTGCGATGAACAGAAGAGGCAGTAGCAAGGCGAGTTGCGGCTTGACCAGCAACAGGCCGACCAGCGCACCGGCGAGCCAGGGTCGCTCCTCACGCCAGCGCAGGACCGCCAGGATGATGGCGGCGGCAAACAGCGCGAACTGACCGGACATGATGCCGAGCAACGCGGCGGGCGAGGCCAGCAGCAGCGCGACCGGCCGATAGTCACGTATCCATAGCCGGAGCGAGGCAGCGAAGCAGACAGCGCCGCACAGGGTCCACAGTGCCAGCGCCGGTAGATAGGGCATCAGCCCAAACGGTGCAGCCACCAGCATCGCGACTGGTGGATAAGACCAGAGCTGGCCCGGATAGCCCTGCCCTACGATCGGCCCCAACGCCGCGAGATAGGTGGCCATGTCGTAATAGCGTTCGGGACCGACTTCCCAGGCGGCGCGCCCATACATCCAGATGTTGAGGAAGTCGCGCCCCACCACCAGCGAGGTGCCGTCGCGCGGGATGCCCTGACCGGGCGTCAGAGTAAGGAGATAGGCCGGCACGAAGACCAGCAGCAGCAGGCCCGCTCCGCCCCACAATAAGCGCAGCCGGTCGGCCATCGCCGTTATTGCTTCTGCCCGTTCGCGTCGAAGCGCATATCTTCCGGCACGGTGATGAAGGGGCGATCCATTTCCGTCGCCATCTTGTTTTCGACCCGGAAGACGAAGGCCAGCACGGTGGCCACCGCCATGAAGAGGCCTTCATTGACGATCTGCCCGGCGCGCGAGGTGAAGTAGATGGCGCGGGCGAGGTCGGGATATTGCAGCACGGCCACGCCATTCTGATCCGCCAGGTCACGGATCGATGCAGCGATCGCATCACAGCCGCGGGCGACCACGACCGGGGCGGCGTCGACGCCCGGCTTGTAGCGGAGCGCGACCGCAAAATGGGTCGGGTTGGTGATGATGACGCTGGCTTCGGCCACGGCCTGTCGAGTTGAGCCATTGAGCACCTCGAACTGGCGGCGACGAATTTGCCCCTTGAGTTCGGGTGAGCCTTCGCTTTCCTTATGCTCGTCCTTGATTTCCTGCTTGCTCATGCCGAGCCGCTTGGCGCGCTGCATGATCTGCGCCGGCACGTCGATTCCCGCGATCAGGAACAGCCCGCCCGCCATGACGAGGCAAGTCAGGATGAAGATGTTGCCGAGGTCCGCCATGGCCGGCGCGACGCCCATCTTGCCGAGCGCGGTGATCTCCGTCAGCCGATCCCAGATCAGCCAGACGCCGATGCTGCCAAGCAAACCGACCTTGGCCATCGACTTGACCAGTTCGATCAGACCCTGCGTGCCGAAAATCTTCTTGATGCCGGCCGCCGGATTCATCTTCGACGCCTTGGGCGCGAAGGCGCCGGGGCGGAAGCCGAGCGAACCCAGCAAGGCAGGCGCCGCAATCGCGGCGATGAATGTGGCGAGCATCACGCCGGCGGCCGGGAGCGCGATTGCGCCGAGCAGCGCTGCGCCGCGCGCAGCCGGCGAGAAATCGACAATATCCTCCCGCCGGAAGCGCAGCGCATCGGCCAGCATGTCCGACAGCGCGTCGATCAGCGACGGGCCAGTGATCGCCAGCCAGGCGATGCCGGCCATGACAACCAGCGCCGTGCCCAATTCGCGCGACTGGAGGATGTCGCCCTTCTTGGCGGCATCGTTCAGTTTCTTCTGTGTCGGTTTTTCGGTCTTTTCGCCGCCGCCGGGACTGTCTGCCATGGGGCCTACCGTCCTTCCGCAATCGACTGGGCCTCTTCCAGGCCGGCTTTGAGCGATGCCGTAATGCCTTCGGCCATGATCGGCGCGGCGATGGCCAGCAGGACGATGCCCGCCATCATCGCCACCGGCATGCCGACCGCAAACAGGTTGAGCGAAGGCGCGGCGCGGGCCAGCATGCCCATGATGATCTGAACCAGCACCAGCGCGAAGCCGACCGGCAGCGCCACGGTGACGCCCGCCCCCAGCAACGATCCGCCGAAGGTGACGAGGCGCCAGACCGTGTCATTGGGCAGGATCGCTCCACCCGGCGGGATCGCCTGATAGCTTTGCACGACGAAGCTGGCGAGCAGGAGATGGCCGTCCATGCCAAGCAGGAGGAAGGTGGCGAGGACAGAGAGAAAGGTACCGAGCACCTGCGTCGACTGACCAGACGACGGATCGACCATCGCCGCGAAGTTGAGGCCCATGGCGTTGCCGATCGTTTCCCCCGCGACGAAGGCAGCGGCATAGCCGATCTGGACCGCGAAGCCGAGGGCGAGGCCGGCTAGCACTTCGCCCGCGACCATCATCACCCCTTCGAAACTGGCGACGCCATCGTGCGGCAGGGTGATGGTGACGCTGTTGAGCGCGGCGAGGCCAAGCGCCAGGCTGAGGATCAGGCGCAGTTGCAGCGGCACGGCGGGCGCACCGAAGACCGGCGCGGCGATGAAGGCAGCGCCCGGTCGGATCATCGCGATCAGCCAGATCCAAAGCTGCGTTTCGACGCCGGTGAAGCCGGGGGCGATCATGGCCCGGTCACCCTGGCGAACGGACACGTCATTGCAGCAGGTCCGGGATACGTTCGAAGATTTCGCGGGTGAAGTCGGCGATCAGCACCATGATCGACCCGCCGAACAATGCCAGCATGCCGCCCACGACGATGATCTTGGGAATGAAGCTGAGCGTTTGTTCGTTGATGGAAGTCGCGGCCTGCACCATGCCGATGATGACGCCGGCAATCAGCGCCGGAATAAGCACGGGCGCGGCGGCAAGCGCCGTGATCCACAGCGCCTGCTGGGCCAATCCCATGAAGAAATCGGCGTTTTCCATGCTTTAGATGCTTGATCGCAGAAGTCGGGTCATGTCGCGAACGACCCCGCGAGCGAACCCATGGTCAGCGCCCAGCCATCGACCAGCACGAACAGCAGCAGCTTGAACGGCATGGATATGATGGTTGGCGACAACATCATCATGCCGAGCGCCATCAGCGTGGACGCGACGACAAGGTCGATGATGAGGAAGGGCAGGAAGATCATGAAGCCGATCTGGAACGCGGTCTTCAACTCGCTGGTGACGAAGGCCGGCAGCAGGATGGTGAAGGGAATGTCGTCCGGCGTGTTGAACGCTGGCGCCTTGGCGAGATTCTGGAACAGCTTGAGGTCGCTTTCGCGGGTCTGCTTGGCCATGAAGCCGTGCAGCACCTTGCCCGAACGGCCGACCGCTTCCTCTATGCTGATCTGCCCCTTGCCATAGGGGTCGAAGGCCTGCGCATTGATCGCGTCGATCGCCGGGCGCATCACGAACAGGGAGAGGAACAGGGTCAGGCCCACCAGCACCTGATTGGGGGGCGTCTGTTGCAGGCCAAGTGCCTGACGCAGCAGCGACAGGACGATGATGATGCGGGTGAAGCTGGTCATCATGAGCACGAGCGACGGCAGCACCGTCAGCAGGCTCATCAGGACAAGGATCTGGAGGCTGAGCGAGAGCGAGCGACCGTCGCCGGAAATCTGGCCCATGGCGCGGCTCAGCGCACCGCCATTGTCCGCTGGCGGCGCGGCAGCGGGTGCGGCCTGCGCGAAGGCCGGCACGGTAAAGAACAGGGCAGCCAGCACCAGGATCGCGATGGCCGCGGCAATCAGGCGGTGGTACCCTGCCCTTGCAGCAAGGCCGGGGTCAGCGCAGGCGGACATGATCGCCTTCCGCGATCTTTTCGATCCGGCTGCGGGTGACGGACAGCAGGATCTTCTTGCCCTCGAACTCGACCACCGCGAGCTTGCCGAAGGCGCCCATGGGCAACGCTTCGAGCAGCTTGAGCGACCGGTCGCCCTGCCCCGCGATCATGCCGGGCTGATATTTGCGCCACAGCCACAACGCGCCAAAGGCCATGCCGCCCACCAGCGGCAGCAGGATCAGCAGTTTGACGAAATACCAGAACATGAAATGGCCTGCCCGCAGTCATGGTTAACCACGCCTGCGATCCGCAGTTTCGCGGCGGAAGGCAAGCTTAAAATCAGCTGATTACCGTCAGCCGCGCCGTTCGATACCGGCGAGGCGATTTTCGGTCGCGGCGATGTCCACGATGCGGATGCCATAGCGGCCGTTGACCGTGACGACTTCGCCCTTCGCGATCAGCGCGCCATTGACCATGATGTCGAGCAGATCGTCGGCCTGGCGGTCCAGTTCGACGATGCTGCCTTCGGCCAGGTCCATGACTTCGGCCAGACGCAGAGAGGTCGAGCCGACCTCTACCGACATGCGGACCGGAATGTCGGCCAGCAGCTTGAACTGGCGGTTATTGGTCATGCGGCTCAGCGGATCTTCGCCACGCTCCATGCGGGGGGCTTCGCTCATGTCGCTCATTGGTCGGGTTCCTGTGCAAGCTTTTCAATCTGGAAGGCGGCGCGGCCTTCCTGTTCGCCGATCGTGCCATGCGCGACGATGCGGTTTCCGACGATCAGCGGCAGCGATCGGCCGATGGTCACGGGGATGACGTCGCCGGCCTTGAGCTGCATCAGCTCGGCCAGCGAGAGATTGGGGCGCGCCAGCACGGTGCGGGCGGGCAAGCGGATGTCGCGCATCCGCCGGGCGATCCGGGTCTGCCAGACAGGGTCGCGATGTTCTTCATCAGCGGGCAGATTGCTGCCCATCAGCGCTTCGACGCCGCGCAGCGCCGCCAGCGGGAAGAGGAGATCGATCGGCCATTCCTGTTCGCGGGTGATGGACACCATGAAGCGTTGCAACACCATCTGATCGCCGGGCTGCGCCGCGGCGGCATAGCCGACCGCGCTTTCACGCAGGATCAATCCCTGTTCCAGCGGCAGGATATCGGCCCAGGTTTCGACCAGGCGGGTGACGATCGTGTCGGAGAGGCGGGCGATCAACCGATCTTCGGTCGGCGTGAATTCACCGCGCGCGGGCAGTGGCCGATTGCCGATGCCGCCATAGAAGCAATCCACCATGGTGGAGATCATCGCTGCGTCCATGCGCAGCAGCATCTGCCCCTTCAACGGGAGCAGGCGATAGATCGACAGGCTGCAAAAGGCCGGAATTTCGGCCGACCAGGCACCGAAGTCGAGCACGCGCGTATCCTGCGCCTCGACCATCGGGCGTACGCCGGCGATCGGCTCGATCAGGGCGCGCATGCGCCGGCCGAGCTTTTCGCCCAGCCGGTCCAGCCCCGACAGCATGATCGGCGCCTGAGAATCCCCGCGCCCAAAGGCGTAGGTTTGTACGTCGTCCATCTTGATCCCCTGCGCCATGACGGATCAGGGGCCATCCCGATCCTTTGGCGCAAGGCCCATTAATAACGAAAATGGTAAAATTGGGGTTAATAGGGCGAAGCCCCGCCGCCGCGTCGATCGCGGGTGCGAGCCTCTGCCGGAACAGATTTCTACTGAATCACGAAATTGGTGAAATAGACGTTGTCGACACCGCCATAGCCCGTCTTCTGCTTCAATATGTCGTTGATAATGCCCTTGATCTTGCCCTGGAGCATCTGCTTGCCCTTGGGCGTGTCGAGCACTTCCTGCGGCTGTTCGGCCAGCATCATCAGCACGGAACTGCGGATCGGCATTTCATGCTGCTTGATCGCGGCGATGACGCGATAGTCATAATAGGTCGATACGGCGACGGTGATCTGGGCGAAGGCATCCGTATCCGACATGTTGGACGTGAAGGGCGCCTGAAGCTGGAAATAGGTGGCCTGATAGGCCGCCGGATTAGCCGGGGATGGCAGGTCGATGCCCTTGCCGGGCGCGTGACCGGTGGAGACGGCATGGCTTTCGCCACCGCCGCCCTCATGGCCGCCGCCTTCACCACCGCCGCCACCGCCCTCGCCGGCCCAGCCATGGGCAGTCGCGACGGCCTGCGCATCTTCACCGGCCAAGACCAGGACGGGCTTGTTGGGATCTTCCTTCGGCCCTTCGGCCTTGGGACTGAAGAAGCCTGCAGCATAAAGGCCGCCCGCTGCGCCGGCACCACCCACGACGACGCCCACGACCAGCAGCAGGATCATTTTCATGCCCCCGCCTTTTTTCTTCTTGGCCTTTGGTTCGTCGCTCATCTGATCTGTCCCCTGGGATTAGAGCCGGTCACGCATAACGCGCCCGCGCAGCCCCGCCTGCGGTGTCGCCGGCGTCCATATGGTTAAGAACGGCTCCGTCATTCCCCGCTTTATGCCCAAAGGCGATATTTTCGCGTTGCTGGCCACGGCCCTGCATATGCGACTGGGCCGACGACTGGCCCATATTCTGACCTGCCGCCTGACCCGGATTCTGGCTGCTGCCACCGGACTGATGTTGCGCTGTGCTCTGGCCGCTCGCGCTGTCGCTGCGTGCGACATCGGCAGGCTGGGGCGCCCGTTCGATCTTCACATCGCTGATGCGCACGGCGGACAGGCCAGCATCCAGCTTCAGCCGGTCGCTGTCCTGCCGCAATGCCTGTTCGGCCGCTTCGGTCGCCACAGTCAAGCTGATGGCGGCGCCATCGTCGCCCTGACGGATATCGACCTGAATGGGGCCGAGTTCGGTCGCATTGATCTGGAATCGACCCTGCGCGCCATTGGCCGAAAGCCCGACGATGTCGCGCGCCAGCCCGTCGATCCATTGGCCCGACACGCCCATGTCTACCACCTGCGCGCCAAGGCTGGCGGACAGGTCGACCGTCGGCATGGCGGGTGCGGCGACAGCAAGCGCTTGCGCGGCTGGCTGAACCAGCGGCGCAAGCGGCGTGGCGCTGTCGGTCACGTCCGTGGGCAGGTTCACGGGCGCGGCATCGGGAGTAGCATCGCTGACAGGCGCCGCAGCTTCGGTCCGGCGCGGCGCGCGCAGGCTCATATGGTCGCGGACCAGCTGCAGCAGCGACACGGCTTCCGCGCGCGGCTTGGCAAGTGCGGCCGGCATAGCGGCTTGTGCAAGGTCAGGAGCCTGGTCCGGCGCTTCCGCTGACTCCGGTGCATCGGGTGCGACGGTCGCACCCGCGGCGGTTGTGGCAGTCTCCGCCATTGGCGCGGCAGCGACCGCGACAGAGGGTGTCACAGCGGCCACCGGGACCGGGGCTGAGGCGGAAGCAGGACTCGCAGCCGGCATGGGAGCCGCCATGGAGGCCTGCGCAGTCAGGCGCGTGGCATCAGGTGCAGGTTCGCCCGTGGACGGTTGCGCCACGGGTATCGGAACCGGCTTGACCGATGGCGGCGGCATGGCGCTCGCCTCCGGCGCTTTTGTATCAAGGGGAAGCGGCGCAGCCTCGGCAAGCGACGATGTTGCATCGCCTGACGCGACCGACGATCGCGTCGATGTGGCAGGCGTCGGTGATGCGGCAGGCGTCGGTGATGCGGGTGTATTCGGCGTAGAACGAGCCGCGACATTGACGCCATCGACCGGGGTGTCGGATGCAGGCTGCGCCTTGACGGTCGGGGCAACGGCCGGGCGCGATACAGCGGACGGGGTGGCGACGTCCACCTGCTTGGCAGCGACCTCGACCGGTTCGGTCGGCACAGTTGCGGGCGCCGCGACCGGCGCGGGCGGTGCCATGACGGTGACGGTCGGCTGCACGGGTGCCTGACTATCGTCCTGTCCGGCCAGCTTGGCGTCATCGCTGGCGGCTTCCTTGGCTTCCGGCGCATCCCACGTCTCGGCTGGCCGCGACTGGACGGGGATGTCCAGCGGCGCAGCTTCGTGCGGGCGAACAGGATGGAGCTTGACCGGCGATGGCGCAGATTGCTGTTCGGCGGCGTCGGGCGCAACCGGAGCGTCGGCGGGCTGCACGGAGACGGTCGGCGACGGTACAGTCCCCTCCCCTTCCAACGGTTCCGGCCCTTCCAATGGTTCTAGCCCTCCTAACTGTTCCGGACAGGGGATGGCAGCCTCTACCTTTGCGTCAGCAGCAACGGGAGCGCGGTCAGCTGGACCATCGATGTCGTTGACCGGGACGAGATCGCTCGGCCTGGCAACATCCTTTGCAATGACAGTGTCCGTCGATGCCGGGGCGGATATGGCGACGGCCGGACTTGCTTCGGACTCGGGACGTGCGACAGCGAGTTGGACAGCTGATTGCGGTTTTTCGATGTCCGATACAGGGTCTGCGGACACGGTCGGAGAGGACGTTCCGGCGAAAGCGGGACGCCAGGAATTTTCATCAACATGTTGATATTCAACATTATTATCTGCTCCATCAACGCCATTTTCGATGACGGGTGCAGGCGTAATCGGCTGGGCTACGGGGGCAGGCGTCGTGCCCATGCTGTTCAACAATTGCGCGAAGCCGGCGCTGCCTTCGGTCGGCGCAGCATCCCCCTTCACGCCCGTCTGTGCCGGCGTAGGGAACAGCAAAGCCTTGAGGCTGGTCAACATGGTCATCGTCAAACGTCCCCGGTCCGCTGCATGCGGCGATAGCGCGGCAAGGCCGCGAGCTTGTTCTCGCGCCACTCCTCCAGGTCTGCGCGGGCGCGATCCTTGAGGCGGGTGGCGATTTCCTTCTCGCGGTTCGCTGCAAGAGTCATGCCTTCTTTCGCCTCGACATTGCGGCGGGCGTCATAAAGGGCGCCATCAAGCTGGCGACCGGCCTGTTCGAGGCGGGTCGCCAGTTCCTGCATCGCGGCGAAGGAGGCGCCGCTGGCCATGCCTTCCGTTTCGAACAATTCGCTGCGCACCTTGTTCAGGCGCTCGATATTATGGGCGAGCGCATTGGCTTCGTCGCGGGCGCGGGCGGTTTCGGCGACCGCCATGGCATGCTGGACATGACGGACGCGCAGGACGCGCTGGCGACGGCCGACCAGCCCCTTCATGCGCCGAACCCGGCGATGAGCGCGTTGGCGCTGGTATCGAGGTCGATGCGGCTTTTCTGGTCCTGCCGAATGAAATCGAGAATTTCCTGACGACGGCGGACAGCCTCATCGATCACCGGATCATTACCGGGACGGTAGGCACCCATCAGGATGAGATCGCGATTTTCCTCATAGGCGGCCCAGAGGCGGCGATAGACGGCGGCCGCCATGCGATGTTCGTCCGGTACGACATCGGCCATGACGCGGGAAAGCGACTTGCCGATGTCGATGGCGGGGAAGATCGCCTGTTCCGACAACTGACGCGACAGGACAAAGTGGCCGTCGACGATCGCGCGGGCGGCGTCGACGATCGGATCGTCGGTATCGTCGCCATCGGCCAGCACGGTGTAGAGCGCAGTAATCGAGCCGCCGGTGCGCGCGTCAACGCCAGCGCGTTCGACCAGACGGGGGATGAGCGCGAGCGCCGAGGGGGGATAGCCCTTCATCGCGGGCGGTTCGCCCAGAGCCAGACCGATTTCGCGCTGGGCATGGGCGCAGCGGGTCAGGCTGTCGATCAGCAGCAGCACCTTCTTGCCACGGGCGCGGAAATATTCGGCGATGGCGGTCGCGCGGGCGGCGGCGCGCAGGCGCAGCACCGGGGGATGGTCGGCCGGCACGGCGACGACGATGCTCTTGTGCATCGAATTTTTGAGCTTGGTTTCGAGAAAGTCGCTGACTTCGCGGCCGCGTTCACCGATCAGGCCGGTAACGACGATATCGGCTTCGGCGCCAGCGATCATCTGGCCCATCAGCACGGATTTACCGACGCCCGAGCCGGCGATGATGGCGATGCGCTGACCACGCCCGGCAGTGAGCAGCGCGTTGACGGCACGTACGCCCAGGTCGAACGGCTCGGTAACGCGGCCGCGATCGAGCACATTGCCCTTCACACCGTTGAGCGGCCAGACACCGCCGGCGATGATCGGCCCCTTGCGGTCGAGCGGCTGGCCCATGGCGTCGATGACGCGGCCGATCAGGCCATCGCCGACCTGCACCATGTTCGCCTGACTGTCCGGTTCGACGCGAATGCCATTTTCCAGCGGCGCGTCGGCATCGAGCGGCACCAGCAGGGTGCGATCGCCGCGAAAGCCGACGACTTCGGCGCGGCAGACCGATCCGTCGCTGGCAAGGACGCGTGCGCCCGAACCGATCGGACGGCGAAAGCCGGTGACTTCCAGCATACCGGCATCATGGCTGACCAGACGGCCGACATGGCGCGGCGCCCGGTTCTGGACCTGCAAATGGTCGAACAGGGTTTCGGCCTGAGCGATCTGGGCGCGGATCATGCCCAAATTCCTTTCATGAACGGCCTTCCATATCGTCCATCAGCGCGCGCAGGCGCGACAGGCGGACGTCCGGGCCATCCTCGACCCAGCCATCGGCGGTTTCGAGACGGACGCAACCGCGCTGCATGCCTTTGTCCGCGACCAGCTTCACGCCAATCTCCTCGCCCTCCAGCATGGCGACATCATCGGGGTTGAGGTGCAGGGCGCTCTTGCCCGTATTATCCTCGATAAAGGCGGCGACGGTGTCGCAGCGCTGGACGAGACGTTCGATATCGATCTCGACCTCGCCGACAATCTGTTCGACCAGACGGACGACGGTGGCGGAGAGCATGGTGGACAGCATGCCGCTGGGCGCGGGCGCCAGCATTTCCAGCGCCTCGGTCAGGCGGGTGCGAGCATCGGCCTCGTCCCCGAAAGTCTGGGTGGTGACGCGGCAACCTTCGTCGAACCCCTGGGTGAAGGCCTCCATGCGGGCCTCTTCCAGCAGGTCGATTTCCGGTTCGGGTTCGATCACGCCATTGCGCATCGTCGCCGCGACCGGGGCTTCGGGCGAAGCATAGAGCGTGCGGAAGCCGCCGGTGGCGGGCCGGAAACCCGCAACCGCGACCGGCGCGGCGTCCTGAACAGCCTGCGCACCCCAGACCCTTCCGGTGGGCGCATTTTCCGAGTCGTCGGCAAAATGCCGACTTGAAAATGCTTCAGACAAAGTCGTTCCCCTTGCCACCCAGCATGATGGTGCCGGCGTCGGCCATGCGGCGCGCGGTGGCGATGATGAGTTTCTGCGCATCGATCACTTCGGCGAGGCGAATGGGGCCGCGTTCTTCGATCTCGTCCGCGATCGACTGGGCCGCGCGCGCGGACATGCAGCTGAAGATCTTCGCCTTGAGCATGTCGTTCGCGCCCTTGAGCGCCACGACCAGCACCTGACTGTCGACGGTGCGCATCAGCGTGCCCAGATTCTTGTCGTCCATGTCGATGAGGTTGTCGAAGACGAACATCTCCTCCTCGATCGTCTGGGCGATCATCTTGTCGCGCTTGGTGAGCGCCTTCATGATGCGCTGCTCATTGTCCTTGCGGACATTGTTCATCATCGCAGCCGCTTCGACCGTGCCGCCGCGCTGCGACGCCGCGCCCTGCTTGTTCACCGGGCCGCGCAGCAGCAATTGCTCCAGATCTTCCAGCGCTTCGTTCGACACCGGCCCGAGCGTGGCGATACGATAGACGATCTCTTCCTGATATTCGGCCGGCAGAAGCTGCAGCACGTCGGCAGCCACCGGCGCCTCCAGATGGGCGAGCACGATCGCCATGATCTGCGGATGCTCCGCTTCGATCAGGGTACCGATTTCCTTGGCATCCATCCATTTCAGCATTTCCAGCTGGGTGGAGCGGGTCGGCGGGGTGATGCGGGCCAGGATGGTTTCCGCCCGTTCCTCGCCCAGAGCCTTGGTCATCGCGCCGCGGATATGGCGGGTCGCGCCATAGCCGATGGTGGTGCGCTTCTTGGCCTTGGTGACGAAATGGTCGAGCGCCTCGTTCACTTCCTCCGGATCGACATCCTGTACGTCATACATGGCGTAACCAAGCTGACGCACTTCGTCGGGCTCCAGACGCGACAGGATCTGGGCAGCTTCGTCTTCATCGAACAGCATCAGCAGGACGGCGGCAGCGGCGCTGCCTTTCAGCGCCTCGGGACGGCCGGGGACGATCTCAGGCATTTTCCTTTTCCTTCTTGGCGTCCTTCAGCAGATCGCGGACCACCAGAGCGGCGCGATCAGGGTCCTGCTTCACGAAATTGCGGATCAGGTCGGCCCGCTGGGCATAGTCGTAGGTGGAAGAGATCATGTCGAGCGTGACCTTGGGCTCCCCACCTTCGGCAGTGACGACGGCGGCCTGCTTGGTGATTTCGCTCGAAATCTCGCGACCGATACGCTGACCTTGCTCGGGCGTCGGGGCGGCCAGCGCTTCCTGCGGCGCGGCGCGGCGCTTGAGCAGCGGGCGGCCGATACCGAAGATGACCAGCAGCGCGACCAGCAGGGCCGAGACGTTGCGCACCAGCGGCGAAACCCAGTCGGCCTCATACCAGGGGGCGACGGCGTCTTCGGTCTTGAGGAAGCTGCGCGAGGACAGGGCCACCACGTCGCCACGGGTCTGGTCGAAGCCGACCGCGCCCTTCACCAGTGCTTCCAAAGCGGCGATTTCCTGCGGCGTGCGGGCCTTGCCATCGGGGGCATTGTCGAGCGCGACGGCAACCGAGAGGCGCTTGACGGTGCCGATGGCGTCGCGGGTAACGGACACTTCACGGCCAAGCTCGAAGCTGCGGTTGAAGGTTTCTTCCGTCTTCATCAGCGGGTTGGGCGGCGTGCCGGGCTGGGCAGCCTGTGCGCCCTGCGCCGTCTGACCCTGCGCCACGGCCTGACCATTGGGATTGGTCTGTGTGACGGTGGGGTTGACCGGCGCCTGATTGCTGAGCGCGCCGGGGATACCCGAGGCTTCGCCCGTGCCCTGACCGCGCGGGTCGGAGGCCCAGGTGCCCTGCTCGGTGCGCAGGCGCGCTTCATCCTGCGGATAGGTTTCGCGGGTTGCCTGACGCTCGGCAAAGTTCAGTTCGGCATGAACCTCGGTCGAGAAATTGCCCTGCCCCAGGATCGGGGTCAGCAGCGCGATCACCGACTGGCGATAGCGATCCTCGATCTTGCCCTGCACGGCCAGCTGGCGGTCGTCGGCGGCATTGCTGTCATTGTCGCTGAGCAGGCGGCCATTCTGGTCGACCACCGAGATATCGTCTGGATTGAGTTCCGGGATCGACGAAGCGACAAGATGGACGATAGCGCTGACCTGCTGGTCGGTGAGCGTGCGGCCGTTGGCGAGGCGCAGCATGACCGAGGCCGAGGGCTTGGACCGTTCGCGCAGGAAGACGCTGGGCGGTTCGACGGCGAGATGCACCTTGGCGGTTTCGACGCTGTCGATCGCCTCGATCGTGCGGGCCAGATCCATTTCGCGGGCCGAGCGCAGCTTTTCGCCTTCGACGGCGCGGCTGGCGCCCATCGGCAGGCTGTCGATCATGCTGTTGCCGTCGGGCGCGCTCTTGGGCAGGCCCTGGGCGGCGAGCATCATCTTCGCCTTGAAATAGTCGCCTTCGCCGACGGTCATGCCGCCGCTATTGTCGAAGTCATACTTGATGCCATTCTGGTCCAGCACCTGCGCGACGGCGGACTTGTCGCTGTCGGGCAGGGCGCGGAACAGGTCGCGCTGGGGCGGTTCGCGCAGCGCCAGCCAGGCCGCGCCGGCCACCGCGACGGTGCCGAGCAGGCCGAGCAGCGGCAGGCTCTTCGCCACGGCGGGCTGCTTGATGAAGCCGGTGAAGCGGGCCTTGAGGGCATCCATGCCCTTGGCGCCGTTGCCGCCGGAGAAGGAGGCAGAGGAAGCCGGGAGAGCGGGGGCCGCGCCGCCGACAGTGGTGCTGAGTGCGTTCTCGCTCATGGATTATACCGGCATGCTCATGATGTCCTTGTAAGCGGACAGGAGTTTGTTGCGGACCTGAAGGGTCGCTTCGAAGCTGACCGACGCCTGCTGCTTGGCCAGCATGACGGCGGCGATATCGGTGGTTTCGCCCCGTTCGAACGAAGCCGCAGCCTCGCCCGCCTGGTTCTGGAGGCCGTTGACCTGTTGCAGCGCGCTGTTGAGCGCTTCGGTAAAGCCGCCGGGCGCGGTGCCCTGCGTACCGCTGACGCCGGGCGCGCCGACCGTGCCGGTCGAGGCAACGTCGCGCAGGGCCGCATTCTTTTGCAGGATGGCGTTGCGGATCGCCATCACGCTGTCAGTCGGGGAAACGCCGTTGATCGCCATGGTTCAACCCTCCCTTATGCCGCGGCCAGCTCGCGCATTTCGGCGAGCCGATAGCGGAGCGTGCGTTCGGAAATACCCAGCTTGCGGGCGGCGGCGGCGCGGTGGCCGTCGGTTTCGCGCAGGGCGATGCGGATCGCTTCCAGCTTGCTGTGATGGGCGACATCACGCAGGCGGATTGGTTCGGCCGGGGCGAGGACGGGCGCGGCGGCGGCCGGTGCGACGACACGCAGCGGCTGCGGCGCACCGGTCAGGTGCAGGTCGTCCGCCTCGATCATCGCGCCATCGCGCAGGACCAGCGCGCGCTGGAGCACATTGCCCAGTTCGCGGGCATTGCCGCGCCAGTTGTGGGCGCTGAGCTTGTCCATGGCCTCGGCGGTCGGCCAGACAAAGCCGGCCTTGCCCATGTCCTGCTGACGCAGGAGCATGGCGGCGGCGATCGCGGCGACGTCACCGGGACGCTCGGCCAGCGGACGCAGTTCCAGCGGCATGACATTGAGGCGCCAGTAAAGATCCTCGCGGAAGCGACCGGCGGCGACTTCGTCGACCAGATTGCGGTTGCAGGCGGCGATGATGCGGACATTGACCGGCACCGGATGGGTGGCGCCGACCGGCAACACTTCGCCTTCCTGCAACGCGCGCAGCAGCTTGGACTGGAGCGTCAGCGGCAGTTCGGCAATTTCGTCAAGGAACAGCGTGCCACCGTCAGCGGCCAGGAACAGGCCCTCCGACGCGTTGGACGCGCCGGTGAAGCTGCCCTTCTTATGGCCAAACAGCATCGCTTCCATCATGGTTTCAGGCAGCGCAGCGCAGTTGACAGCGATAAAGTCATGGGCGGTGCGGCCGGACTGGGCGTGGAGAAAGCGCGCCATGCCTTCCTTGCCGGTGCCGGTGTCGCCCTGGATCAGGACGGTGGCGTCGCTGCGGGCGACGCGGCCGGCCAGTGTCATCAGACGTGCGCTGCCGCTGTCGCCGACCGCCGGAACCGATGCGGGACGCACGAGTTCAGCGATCAGGGCAAAGGCAAAGCCCATGTCGGCGATGCCGAACGCGACGCGGGCCGGCAGGCCGTTGGCGGCAGCGACCAGTGACGGTGCGCCATCGACGACGTTGATGAGTATATCGCGATGCGTGGCATGACCGATTTCGGTCGCCAGCAGGATGCGCCGATCGTCCCGTTCACGGGGGCTGGCGGCGTCGACGATACGGACGGTGTAATAGGCATTTTCAAGCCAGTGCTGCAGCCCCGGAAGGAGCGCGCAGACCCCACGGCTCACGTCAAGCATAGACATGAACAGACCCCATGTTTTTGGCTGGTTTGTGCCCCCGCACGCCCCAGTCCCCTTCGATGGTTAATAAATACCCGTTCTGTGGTTATCAGATAGTTAACGCGGCAAGGCGGCTTGCCGCAGACCGGCAGGTTTTTTCCGGCAAAAGCGGCAATTTTTTCGACCTAAGTCTAATCCGCGCGCGTTGCGCCCGCGTAAGGGGTTTTCGAGCCACCCGATTCGCACCCATTCCGAAAAAAATCGACATCGGCGCTAAAAGCTTCCTGTACCCCGCCGTTATCCCCTTTCGAGGCCGCAAGCGCTCTGACTGATGGCAGCGACCTGATTGATGAATGGAAAGGGAACACCATGACTGTTATCGCAACCAACACCGCCGCTCTGCGCTCGGCCAACGCTTCTTCGTCGGCTAGCAAGGCTCTGGGCACCGCAATGGAACGCCTGTCGACCGGCAAGCGCATCAACAGCGCGAAGGACGACGCCGCCGGCCTCGCCATTTCGTCGGCGATGACCGCCCAGATCCGCGGCATGACCCAGGGCGTCCGCAACGCCAACGACGGTATCAGCCTGGCGCAGACCGCGGAAGGCGGCCTGGCCGAAGTCAGCAACATGCTGCAGCGTATGCGTGAACTGACCGTCCAGGCGCTGAACGGCACCAACGACACCGACGCCAAGGCGAACATCCAGGCGGAAGTCACCCAGCTGCAGACCCAGATCACCGACACGCTGGCCAACACCGAATTCAACGGCACCAAGCTGTTCGACGGTTCGACCGGCACCGTGACGATCCAGGCCGGTGCCAACGCTTCGGACACCGTCGACATCACGCTGGACGACGTGACCACCGCGATGACCGCCGCTCTGGCGATCGACGCCACGACCGCGACCACGGCTGACCTCGACACGTTCGACACGGCTCTGGCTTCGGTGGCGACGACCCGCGCCAACCTCGGTGCGGTGCAGAACCGCCTCGAATCGACGGTCGCCAACCTGACCAACAACATCACCAACCTGACGGACGCCCGCAGCCGCATCGAAGACGCCGACTTCTCGGCCGAAACGACCGCTCTCGCCAAGCAGCAGATCCTGAGCCAGGCTTCGACCGCGATGCTGGCACAGGCCAACCAGAGCCAGCAGGGCGTGCTGAAGCTGATCGGCTAAACCCGACACCAGATTGGTCGGCTGAGGTATTGGTCACCGCCAGCCGACCATGGTGGTCCCGGCACATCAACAGTCCCCACCGTGCCGGGATCACACCTTCGATCGAACGGCCAGAAATTAGAAGCCTCCGTCCCCCCGGGCGGAGGCTTCTTCATTACGACATGGATACAAATCTTGGCTCGGTCGTTTTCCCGGTCCATGATGAACGCCATGACACAGATCGACCGGCGCGCGATGATCGCCGCCTCCGCCGCCGCCTTTCTCCTGCCCGACACGCTGCTGGCACAAACAAAAGGCGCCGCCTTTTCCTGGGAAAAGCTCATCGCGTCGGCGCAGCGCCTGTCGCGCGCCCCATATAAGGAAGTGCCCCGCCATCCCGGCGCGGCGAAGGTCGACTATATCGCGCAGCATGAGGCACGGTTCCGCGACGAACGGACCCTGTGGAACGACCTGCCCGGCGACACCGGCATACGCTTCTTTCCGCTGTCGCAATATTCGACCCAGCCGGTGCAGATCGCGACCGTCGAGAAAGGGCGCGCCACGCCGCTACGCTATGATCCGACCATGTTCGACATGCCAGCCGACAATGCGGTGGCGAAGCTGGGGCCGGATGCCGGCTTTGCCGGTTTCCGTGTCATGAATGCCAAGCGCGACGGCGACTGGCTGTCCTTCCTGGGCGCCAGCTATTTCCGCGCGCCCAGCCCGCAGAAACAGTTCGGCATGTCCGCGCGCGGCATCGCAATCAACACCAGCCTGCCGGGCAAGGAGGAATTTCCCGCCTTCACCCATTTCTGGCTTGAGCGCACCGGCAATAGTAGCGTCACCATCTATGCGCTGCTCGACGGCGCATCGATCACCGGCGCCTATCGCTTCGTCAGCAGCCTGGGGCCGGACGGCGTGAAGCAGGATGTGACCGCCGCGCTCTTCCCCCGCCGCCCGATTCAGGAATTGGGCCTGATGCCGATGACCAGCATGTTCTGGTATAATCAGGCGAACCGGACGCAGGGCACCGACTGGCGCCCGGCCGTGCATGACAATGACATGCTGTCGATCGCCGGTGCCGACGGAACCGCCCATGTCCGCCCGATCGTCAATCCGTCCGCCCCGCATTTCAGCGCCTTCACCGAGGTCAGCCCCAAGGGGTTCGGCCTGTTGCAGCGCGACCGCGATTTCAGCCATTATCAGGATGACGGCGTCTTCTATGATCGCCGCCCTTCGCTCTGGGCCACACCCAACACGCCCTGGGGCAAGGGGCAGGTACGGCTCTACGCCTTTCCCACCGACAGCGAATATACCGACAATGTCTGCGCCTATTGGACGCCCGATGGCGCGGCGCAGCCGGGCAAGCGGATCGATGCCAGCTATCATCTCGACTGGTCGGCGGCCCGCGCGCCGGCGTCGGCCGGGCTGGCCATCGTCCAGAATGTCTGGCGCGGGCATAGCGAGCAGAAGGGGGCGGAAAAGCTGGTGATCGACTTTGCCGGCGTCCCCGCCGATCCCAAGCCCGACATCTGGGTCGATGTCAGCGGCGGCACGATCGCCAAGCAGGCGGGCTATCCGGTGCTGGGGCAGGACGGGCTGTTCCGCACGGTGCTTGATGTCGTGCGTCCAGCGGGTAAAGCAGCGGATATCCGGCTGCAATTGCGGTCCGGTGATCGTGCCATCAGCGAATATGTCCATTATCCGCTCGGCGCGTGAAGGGAACCGTCGGCTTGGTGAGCGGTTCCCCTAACTTGGGTCAATCGCGATAGGGCTTGCAGATGACGGGGAACGGGGGCGTGCAAGCGCCGCATGGCGATGCGGAGGGCAAGCCTTTGGCACGCGCCTTTGAACAAGTACCGGCGGAGAGCCCACTGGCGATGCCGGAACAGGATTTCGGCGGGAAGCCGGACCTGACCATGCGTCGCCCGTTCAATATCGACATATGGGCACGGCGCTTGCTGGTTGTGCTGCTGGCGCTGTTGCCCGCTGCCATGGCCGGGCATGAGATGCGCCAGTCGATCGGCCTGGATGGCATCGACCTGATGGAGGGCGTTTATCTGGCCCTGTTCATTCCCCTGTTCGCCTGGATCGCCTTCGGCTTTGCCACCGCGATGATCGGTTTTCTGTTGCTGACCGTGGGCAAGGGCCGCAGCGTCACCCCCCGACCGCTCAATGCCGCAACGCCGCTGAAGGGCAAGACCGCGATCCTGCTGCCGGTGTGCAACGAGGATTTTCTGGGCGTGCTGGGCCGGCTGTCGATCATGGAGCGATCGCTGGCGCAGGTGATGGGCGGCGAACGGTTCGAATTTTTCATCCTGTCCGATTCCAACGTCGAAAGCGGCGAGACGGAACGGCGCGCCTATCAGGAAATGCGCGCCTCCTTTTCTCGCCCGGTCCATTATCGCCGCCGGGCGCTCAATATCGGGCGCAAGCCCGGCAATATCGCCGAATGGGTGCAGCGGTTCGGCGGAGCCTATGACTATATGGTCGTGCTGGACGCGGACAGCGTGGTCAGCGGACAGACCATGGCGCGGCTGGCCGCCGACATGGAGCGGCATCCGCATGTCGGCCTCATACAGACCGTGCCCACGGTGATGGGCGCCGCCACGCTGTTCGCCCGCTGGCAGCAATTTGCCAGCCGCCTGTTCGGACCAACCTCCGCCGCCGGCATGATCTGGTGGGCGGGATCGGAAGGCATGTTCTGGGGCCATAATGCGATCGTGCGGGTCAACGCCTTTGCGCAGAGTTGCGGCCTGCCCGAACTGCCGGGACGCGCGCCCTTTGGCGGCCATATATTGAGCCACGACATGCTGGAGGCCGCGCTGCTGCGCCGGCGCGGCTGGGACGTGCATATGGTCACGGCCGACGATAGTTTCGAGGAATTCCCGCCGTCCATGCCAGACCTGTTCACCCGCGACCGGCGCTGGTGCCAGGGCAATATCCAGCATGTGCCGTTGCTGGTGAAGATCAAGGGGCTGCATCCGGTCAGCCGGTTCCAGCTGCTGGTCGGCGCGTCGGCCTATTGCACATCGCCTTTATGGCTGTTGCTGATGCTGGTCGTGCTGGGCGGCGCGATCAGCGGGCTGTGGCCGCCGACGGCGGTGCTGCCTTCGGGCGGGTTGCTGGCACTGACGGTGGTGCTGCTGTTCGGGCCGAAGATATTGGCGATATTGTGGGCCATGGCCGATCCGGCCCGGCGCATCGGCTTTGGCGGCGCGGCGCGGATGACGCGCGGCGTGATTGCCGACATCCTGCTGTCGATCCTGATGGCGCCGGTGGCGATGCTGACCCAGACGATCAACCTGTTCGGTATATTGATGGGCAAGAAGGCGAGTTGGAACGGACAGACCCGCGACCGCGACGGCATGGCCATCACCAGTGCGATCTGGCTGTTCAAATGGCATTTGCTGCTGGGCGTCGCGCTGACCGCGATGGCGGTGAAGGCCGGCAGCGTCGCGTGGATGTCGCCAGTGCTGGCGGGCCTGTTCGCCGCGCCGATATTGGCGGCGGTGACCGCGCGCAAGGATCTGGGCCGCCGGGCCGAGGAAAGCGGCCTGTTTCAGGTCGCCGATCCGTGGTGGCGGACGCAAAGCTATCGCCCGCTGCGGTTCCGCTGGCCCAATGGCGACAAGAAGGATGTGGGACCGCTCGCGGCGAATGACGAATAAGGCATCGTAAACGGAGCAAGGGCCTTCGACAGGCTCAGGCCGAACGGGCTTTTGTGCAGGCGATTGCCGTTAACTTCGCACATTTTCCGCTGGTTTCGACATTTCATGTCACCGGACGGAAATTATCTTTCCAACATGGGGCCGACGGGACCGCGCCGGCATCGCGCATTATCGCACAGGACCATGCTGTAGGACAGCAATCGTCATTGCGCGCGTAGCGAAGCAATGACCGAGTAAGGCAATCTGATGTCGTCGCGCCTCAATCGTCCCAGTCGCGCAGTTTTTCGCGCAGCTTGTCGAGTGCGGCCTTCTTGATCTGGCAGACCCGCGCGGCGCCGATGTCGAGCGTCTGGCCGATCTCCTCCAGATTCATTTCCTCGACGAAATAGAGTTGCAGCACCAGCGCCTCGCGCTGGGGCAGTTCGCCGATACAGGCGGCCAGCGCCTTCTTCAGCGATTCCCGCTCCATAATGTCGTCGGCGCGGTCCTCCACATCGGCAAACCACATGGACTGGTCGGAATAGACTTCGTCCATGCTGGTATGCTGGACCATTTCCACGCTGTCGGCGATCTCGCGATAGGCGGCAGGTTCCAGCCCCATATCGGCGGACATTTCCGCCTCGGTCGGCAGGCGACCAAGCTTCTGCTCCAGCCGGTTGCGGACCCCGGCAAGTTCTTTCCGCTTCGCCATTGCCGACCGGCACAAAGTTGCCTGCCGCCGCAGATGGTCGATCATCGCGCCGCGCACGCGGAGCTGTGCATAAGCGGCGAAGCCAAGCCCGCGATCCTCGAAACTGTTGGCGGCCTCGACCAGCGCGACCATGCCGATCTGGAGCAGATCCTCCACCTCAATCGCGGTCGAGACGCGGCCATGGACATGCCAGGCGATCTTGCGCACCAGCGGCATATATTGGCGGGCGAGGCGTTCGGGACTGTTTTCGCCGGGTTTACCATAAGTATGGGCGCCGGCCGTTATCTTGTTCATATACATGGCTCAGCCTCCTTTCAGGCGACCCGTTCGCGCATCTGGTCTTGGCGCGGCAACGGATCGTGACGCGGCGCGGGGCGTTCGTTGCCGACCACGGCCACCACTTCGACGCCCTTGCCGTCGGGAATTTCGAGGAAAGACAGCACCGGCGTCTCCGGCAAATGCGGTTTGAACAGGCGCGAGAGCGCGCGGCGCGCCACCGGAGAGGTGACGATGGCGAAGGGCCGCGCCTGCCCCATCAGCGGACGGGCGGCATGGACCACCGCTTCGACGATGCGGTTGGCGAGGGCGGGTTCGATCGGATGCTTGGCATCGCCGGCAACGCGCATCGCCTGTGCCAGCAAGCCTTCCAGATCGCCGTCGAGAGTGATGACCGGCAGCGGCATCTTCACGGGCACGAGGCCCTGGATGATGAGCGCGCCGATCCGCTGACGCACGGCTTCGACCAGTTGTTCGTGGCTCATATCGGGGCGGGCGGCATCGACCATGGCTTCGCAGATGCGGCGGAAATCCTTGAGCGCGATGCCTTCCGACAGGAGCGCGCGGCAGAGCGCGCTGATCTGCGTCAGGCTGAGCGTGCCGGGCGTCAGACCGTCGACCAGCTGCGGCGCGGCGTCCTTGAGGTTGTCGAGCAGCTTGCGCGCTTCGTCCAGACCGAACATTTCGGATGCATTCATCGCGATCAGCTGGTTGAGGTGCGTCGCCACGACCGTCGGCGGATCGACCACGGTATAGCCGGCGACCACCGCTTCGCTGCGGCGCCCTTGCGGAATCCATACGGCGTCGAGGCCGAAGGTCGGGTCTTTCGCCGGACGGCCGGTGACGGTGCCTTCCAGCGCGCCGCTGTCGAGGGCGAGCAGGTCTTCGGGCCAGATTTCGTCTTCGCCCACGACCACGCCAGCGATGGTGATGCGATACTGGTTCGGTTCCAGCGCCAGATTGTCCTTCACGCGGACCATCGGCACGACAAAGCCCAGTTCCTTCGACAGCTGGCGGCGGATGCCAGTGATGCGGGCCATGAGCGGCGCGCCCTTGCGTTCGTCGACCAGGCTGATGAGGCCATAGCCGATTTCGAGGCCGAGGATCGCGCCGTCCGAAACATCATCCCATTCGATGATGGCAGGATTGGGCGGCGGCGCCACGGGCGCGGGTTCGGCGGCCTTTTTCTGGCTGTTCTTGCGCAACTGCCAGGCGATGCCGCCGGCAATGGCGGCGGCGGTCAGGATGATGATGTGGGGCATGCCCGGCAGGATGCCAAGGAAACCCAGGATCGCGGCGACCGGCACCCAGGCCTTGCCCGAACCGAACTGGTTGGCGACCTGCCCCGACAGATCCTGCTCGCTCTTGACGCGGGTGACGATGGACGCCGCGGCAATGGAGAGCAGCAGCGCCGGGATCTGCGCGACCAGCGCGTCGCCGATGGCGAGGATGACATAGGTCTGCGCCGCTTCGCCGATCGGCAGCTTGTGGCTGACCACGCCCAGGATGATGCCGCCGACGATGTTGATGACGAGGATCAGGATGCCGGCGACCGCGTCACCCTTCACGAACTTGCTGGCACCGTCCATCGAGCCGTAAAAGTCAGCCTCGGTCGCGACTTCGGCGCGGCGGAGCTTGGCTTCTTCGGGCGTCATCAGGCCGGCATTGAGGTCGGCGTCGATCGCCATCTGCTTGCCCGGCAAGGCGTCCAGGGTGAAACGCGCCGACACTTCGGACACGCGGCCCGCGCCCTTGGTGATGACGACCAGGTTGATAATCATCAGGATGGCGAAGACGAAGATGCCCACGACATAGTCGCCGCCGATCAGGAAGTGGCCGAACGCCTCGATCACCTGTCCCGCTGCATCCGACCCTTCATGCCCCGACACCAGCACGACGCGGGTGGACGCGACATTGAGCGCAAGGCGCAGCAGCGTGGCGAACAGCAGCACGGTCGGGAAACTGGAGAAATCGAGCGGCTTGGCGGCGTTCAGCGCCACCATCAGCACGGCCAGCGAGATCATGATGTTGGTGATGAAACCGATGTCCAGCATGACCGCCGGGACCGGCACCATCATGAACAGCACGACCATCAGCGTCGCAAAGGGGAGCACGGCCCCCTTGGCGGCGCTCATCCAGATCTTCGCTTTGACTTGGGCAGGGGACATTGCGGCCGATTACCTTCCGAGGGTGGCGAGCATGAGATAGGCGAGGCGCGCCGTCTGCGGTTGCGGCTTGACCATGATGTCAGGCTGCTCGGCGAGGCGCTGGGTTTCGATCCGCACATAGTCGGCGGGCTGGACCGTCTTGCTGCCCGAAGGCAGGCCGGCGGAGGCATATTGGACATCGCCGCCGATGCTATCGACGCCCTTTTGCAGCTTGGACGCGAAGCGATCGCGGATCTCGGCGAAGCTGCGGGCATTGCCCTGCTTGTCGTAGAAGATCGAGCGGTTGGCGCGGGCGGCGGACGGGAAGAGCGAGGCGGCCGTGGCGCCGGGCGCGCGATCATGCACCGACAGGAATTTGGAGGCCCCGCCGACGCCGAGGAAATGGGCGAGGTAGAGATCGACCGGCTCGGCCTCGCGGCCCAGCTTCGATTCCAGATAGGCCTTGTTGTCGGCGGCATGTTCCGCCGCCATGACCGAGGCGGTTTCGGGATGCTTGCGCAGGTCGAGTATCTGCTGGCGCAGGTCCGGGTCGGCCACATAGTAACGGCCGCCGCTCTGCTGGATCGCATTGGCGGCCCAGCCCAGCCCATATTCGCTGCCATGCTTGTCGATGACGGCGAGCCAGCTCTGGTCGATGAACTGATAGAGGCCGGTCGCGGACGAGGTCGACGCGCGGGCCGTGGGATTCAGGCTAGATTCGATCTTGGCCTGACCCAGCAAATAGGAAAAGTCGACACCAGTACGGCGGCTCGCCATCGCAATCGCGTTGGTCACGCGATTACCCGTCGAAGTCCCGGTTGCTGATATGTCTGCGAAAGCGGACACGACTAAAATCCTCACTTGCTAGCGAGGACATTAGAGCAATGTTTGTGCCAAGATTTGGTTAACGCGGGTAAGGGATTCGTGTCCCCAAAACGTAAAACGGCGCCCGAAGGCGCCGCTTTAGCCGAAAGTCGAAATATTTTTCGTCAGCTTTTACCGGCCGTAGGTCAGCGGCGCGGTCTGCGCGCCATGGGCGGCGAGGATGGCGAGGCGCTGCTGCGCATGATCGGCGAGCAGCTTCACACGAATACGGGCGCTGTCGAGCAGCGGCATCATGACGCTCAGCCGTTCCACCACCGCGGGATCGGACCGCCAGGCGCCAATCGCGCGGACGGACGAGGCCGCGCGGCTGACACGATTGCTGGCGATTTCGATCGCGGCGGCATCATTGCCGTCAAGCACATCGCGCAGATCCTCGAACGCGTCGAACAGATCATCCAACGCGGCAAGACCCAGCGGCATGGCTTTATTCCTCTATCAGGCCGCCGACAGGTCGAGCGCGATCATGCGTTCGGCAATGGCGGACGGGTTAACCGGGTAATTGCCCGAGGCAATGGCCGATTTGATGGCGGCGATACGGTCCATGTCGACCGGTGCGCCTTCGGCGGCCATGCGCGCGGCAGGGCTGCTGGATGCGGCGGCGGACGCGGCCGTGGTCGATCCGGTGGTGGCAGTCGCGCGCGTCTTGGTCCCTTCCCGCAGGCGGGAAGCCTCGATGGCAGCGCTGATATTCTGGCCCACTGACTTGATCATTGGATAATCCTTCACTCGTCCCTACTGACTATAACGGACAAGTTCAAAAATCATTAAATCCCGGAACGCGCACAACGCCCATTTCTACGACCTGGGCGAAAATAGGCGCGCTTTTCTTGTCTTCACGCACGCGAATCGTCTCGCCCAGGGCGCCGTCCTCGTCCGCTACCATCATGCGCGACACGCTGAAAGCGGCGTTGCCGGCCATCAGTTGCACCGGATCGCCCTTGCGCACGACCGCTTCCTTCGCGACGGCAGGCGCCGGGCGCGTGAAGCGGTTGACGGCGCCATAGGTGGCGGCGGTGCGGGGCAGCGGCCCCGACGCGGCGGCGGCCGATCCGGCAACCAGCGGCACGCGGATGCGCCAATTCAGGGCATCGCACTTCACCATCGCGGCGCCGAAGATAGGGCCTTCGACGCTGGGCGTGGTCGGGCAGGCGGCAAGGCGCAAACGCCGATCCACCGGCGCGGCGGGGCCGCCCGGTTCGCCCAGATTCGCGCCGACAGTCATCGCCACCAGACTATCGATACGGTCGAGATTCTCGAATTTCTGGCTGCCCTGTACCTGGGCCATCGCGGGCGACACGCTGGTCAGCGAGGCGGCGGCGAGGAGGAGGGAGGAAAATCGGAACACGGCATGTCTCCTGACGGAAATACGGTCTTGTCAGGATTTCAGCAATTTTCGTGCCAAATATGATTAACGGCCGGGTGCGATGTTGATGATCTGCCCCTGCCCGGCTTGCCCCGTGCTTTGACCATCGCCCTGGTCGAGGCCGCGAATGCGCAGGCGATCCTGCGCGATGCCATCCATGCGCAGCGCACGGGCGACCGCACCCAGACGGGCGGCGGCCAAATCCCAGTCGTCGAAGCGCTGGCGGCCATGGTCCGACCCGTCGCTGCGGACTTCAACCCCGCCCGGCGCCTGCGCGAAACGCTTGGCTACGGCGGACAGGCGTGCGCGGCCGGCATCGCTGAGCAGGGCTTCGCCCGGCAGGAACAGGTCGGCGGCGCGCAGGTCCACGCCCTGCTGCATCGCCCGCCCGCCAAATTGCTGGCTAACCTGAGAAAGCATGGCGTCGCGGCGCGATCCGCTGGCCTGCAACAGCACGAAGAAGGCAAGCAGGAGGAGGAGCAGATCGGCAAAGCTGACCGCCCAGCGATTGCGCCGGGCGGTGGAAGCCGATGCCGTGGCAGAAGGCGCGGTCATGCGACTTCGCGGATCGTGGCGCGGCGCAGCGGCGCATTTTCGCGCCGGGCTATGCTTAGCATCCGGTCCGCCACTTCGCGCTGCCAGGCCAGTTCGCGCTCCGACAGGTCGGCCAGACGCGCGGCGACGGGCGCGGCGAGGATATTGGCGATGACGACGCCGTAGAAGGTGGTGAGCAAAGCCAGCGCCATGGACGGGCCAAGCCTCGCGGGATCGTCCATCGCGGCGAACATGCCGACCAGACCGATGATGGTGCCGGCCATGCCAAGCGCCGGCGCGGCGTCGGCGATCGACAGCCAGACCTTGTGCACGGAGCCATGGCGCTGCGCCCGATCGGCCAGCGATTGCGCCGCCCAGAGTTCGAACAGGTCGGTGCGCTCGCTATTGGCAAGCTTGCGCGCGGCTTCGGTCAGGAAGGGATTGGCGGTCTTCACCCGGTCGGTGCAGGACAGGCCGCGCAATTGCGCCACCTGATCGATCTTGAGCATCGCCGCGCGGGCGGCATCGCGATCCCGCGCGGGATCGGCGGTCAGCAGCGGACGCAGGGCGGCCATGGCACGCCCCATCGCGCCGACGCCATTCTGGAACAGAGCCACCGCCGCGATCCCGGCCAGCATCGCGGCCAGTGTCAGCGGATCGAACAAATGGCTGATTATCGCGATCATGAACCTGCTGTTCCCATCATCTCATCGACTCTTCTCATCGGCTGGCGGCAACGCCCTGCCGCCGGCCGGCAAAAAATTGCCACCCTTGCCGCCTCCCCCCGCAAACACCCCGTTTGCCGGGGTTTTCCGTGCTGCCGATGCGTCACCCACGCAAATTGGCACGGCTCTTGCTGATCTCCGACGGGATCACCCGGAGGAGACGCCATCAGGTGTCAGAACGGCGGGGGACCAGAAACTTTTAGAGCGAATTTGACCATGTCGGTGGATGACAATCTGTTCGGGATACACGGAAAGGCGCTGGCGCTTCGTTCGCAGCGCCTGTCCCTGCTCGCGTCCAACATCGCCAATGCCTCGACGCCCAACTACAAGGCGCGCGACATCGATTTCGAGTCCGCGCTCAAGGAAGCCACGACGCAGGCCGGCAACAGCGCGACCGACGTGTCCAAGGCCGTCGATGACGCGATGGGCTATCGCGTGCCGCTGCAACCCAGCCTCGACGGCAATACGGTCGAACTGAGCACCGAACAGACTTTGTTCGCCGAAAATGCGGTCAAATATCGCACGACCCTCTCCTTCCTTGAGGGCCGCATCAACACCATCAACCGCGCCCTGAAGGGAGAATGAGCATGAGCAGCAATACGCCCATGAACATCTTCGACATCGCCGGCCGCGCCATGAGCGCCCAGCTGGTGCGCCTGAACGCCACCGCATCGAACATGGCCAATGCCGGCAACGTCACCGGCACCGCCGGCGAAGCCTATCGCGCGATCAAGCCGGTGTTCGAAAGCGTCACCGACACGCCCGGCGTGTCGACGGTGAAGGTCAAGAATGTCGTCACCACCAATGCGGAGCCGACCAAGCGCCACGACCCCAATCATCCGCTGGCCGATGCCAATGGCGATGTGTGGGAAGCGGCCGTGGACGGCAATGCCGAGCTGGTCGACATGATCGAGACCGCCCGCATGTACCAGAACAACGTCCAGGTCTTGAACACAGCCAAGTCCCTGATGATGGAAACCATAAGGATCGGCAAATGACGACCACATCCACGGTCACCGACAGCGCGGGCCTTTCGGTCTATAACCCCAATGCCACGATCGGCACGGGCAGCGCGACGATGGACCAGTCCAGCTTCCTGACGCTGCTGACCGCGCAGATGCAGTATCAGGACCCGTTCGAACCGGTCGATAACGCGCAGATGGTGTCGCAGATGGCGACCATCACCAATTCGTCCGGCATCGCGGAAATGAACCAGACGCTGAAGAATATGGCGAGCGAGCTGACCGGCACGCGGCTGGGCGATGCAGCCAGCTGGATCGGCAAGTCGATGCTGGTGCAGAGCAATATCGCCGCGCCCGACGCCACCGGCACCTATGCCGGGCAGATTACCCTGTCCGCCGCCACCGAAGGCGCGACCATCGACCTGGTCGATTCCGCCGGCAATGTCGTCAAGTCGATCGAAACCGGCGCGCAGCCGGCCGGCGACCTGACCTTCTACTGGGACGGCAAGAATGACGCGGGCGAGACGGTTTCGACCTCCGCCCTTCAGGTCAAGGTCAGCGGCGCCACGACCAGCCAGGTCGCGACCTGGGCCACCATTGCCGCCGTCCAGTCGCCCGCCGACGGATCATCCTCGAAACTCATCACCGCGCTCGGCAGCTACAGCCCGTCCGACGCGATCAGCCTGATGTAATCTCTCTCACCCTCACCCCCAAATCCTTTTCACCCAAGGAGCAACGCCATGTCCTTCTACATCTCCCTGTCGGGCCTGAAAGCCGCCCAGATCGACCTCGCCACCACGTCCAACAACGTCGCCAATGTCAGCTCGACCGCGTTCAAGAAGAGCAAGGCGCAGTTCGGCGACATCTTCGCCGCCGCGCCGATGCAGACCACCAACCAGGTCGCCGGCCAGGGCGTGCGCGTGCAGGACGTTGCCCAGCAGTTCACGCAGGGCACGATCGAAGGCACCGACAAGACGCTCGACCTTGCCATCACCGGCGAAGGCTTCTTCACCGTGAAGGGCGAGGACGGCACCGTCAGCTATACTCGCAACGGCGCCTTCTCGGTCGATGAAGACCGTTATGCCGTCGACACCACCGGTTCGCGCATCCAGGTGTTCGCGGTCGATCCCGAAACCGGCGACATCACCGGCACTACCACGGGCGCCACGCCGGCCGACCTGACCGACCTTCAGATCCCGACCACGCTGAACGGCGCGGCCGACGGCGCGCAGCTCAACAGCGTCGCGGTGTCGAAGGAAGGCCTGGTTTCGGCGGTCTACGCCGATGGCAGCACCGTCTATCTGGGCCAGGTCGCCATGGCTTCGTTCAACAGCCAGGAAGGCCTGCGTCAGGAGGGCGACGCCCACTGGACCTCGACCGTCGCGAGCGGCACCCCGACGCTGGGCACCGCCAATCAGGGCCTGTTCGGCGCCGTCAACTCGGGCTTCCTGGAACGCTCGAACGTCGACATCACCGACGAACTGGTCAACCTGATCGCGGCGCAGCGCAACTTCCAGGCGAACAGCAAGGCGATCGAGGCAGCGAACACGCTGACCACCACCATCGTCAACCTGCGCACCTAATCGCTTCAGGCACGGGACAGAAGGTTTAGCCCATGGATCGGCTCGTCAACACGGCCCTTACCGCGATGCGCGGCGCGATGGCGCGGCAGGCGTCGGTCGCGAACAACCTCGCGAACGTCAACACCGTCGGCTTTCGCGCCGAAATCGCCAATGCCGAGACGCGCTGGATCCAGGGCGACACGTTCGACACCCGTGCCCAGGCATCCGAACAGGTCATCGCCGCCGACATGGCGCAAGGCGCGATGACCGAAACCGGCAACACGCTGGACGTGGCCATGAACGGCGATGCTTTGCTCGCCGTTCAGGCTGCGGACGGCAGCGAAGCCTATACGCGCCGTGGCGACCTGAAGGTCACAGACAGCGGCCTGCTGACCACCGGCGACGGCCTGGCCGTGCTGGGCGAAGGCGGCCCGATCACCCTGCCCCAGATGGACAGCGTGTCGATCGCCAAGGATGGCAGCATCTGGGGCGTGCCGCAGGGCGGCGACCCCGCCAATCCGGCGCAGGTCGACAAGCTGAAGCTGGTCAATGCCGCCGGGTCCAGCATCGCCAAGGGCACCGACGGCCTGTTTCGCGAAGTGAATGGCGGCGCCTTGCCATCCGATCCGCTGGCCACCGTCACGTCGGGATCGCTGGAAGGATCGAACGTCAACGCGACCCAGGCCCTGATTCAGATGATCGAGGCGAGCCGCGCCTGGGAAACCCAGGTGAAGATGATCGATACCGCCAAGCAGCTGGACGATGGCGGCGCCTCGCTGATGCGCCTCGACAGCTGAGGCATATAGTTAATTTTGGCACGCATCTTGCTGTGATGACTGCATGAGCATCCTCCGGGATGCCGCCACGGAGATACAACGATGAGCAACGCCGCCCTTCATGTCGCCCGCACCGGCCTTGACGCGCAGAACACGAAGATGCGCGTGATCGCCAACAATCTGGCGAACGTCAACACGACCGGGTTCAAGAAGGACCGCGCCGATTTCGAGACGCTGGCGTACCAGCAGATCATCCAGGCCGGTTCCAATTCGGACAGCGAGAACAAGTTCGCCAACGGTTTGAATCTGGGATCGGGCGTGGCGCTTCAGGGCACCAGCAAGATCAACACCCAGGGTACGCTGAACCAGACCAACAATGTTCTGGATATCGCAATCGAAGGGTCGGGCTATTTTCAGGTGCAGCAGCCCGACGGCTCCATCGCCTATACACGCGCCGGCAATTTCAGCGTCACCGCCGAAGGCACCGTCGTCACCAGCGACGGCCTGCCGCTGATCCCGCAGATCACCGTGCCGCAGGGCGCGACGTCGGTCGCGATCGGCAATGACGGCACGGTTACCGCTACGCTTCAGGGCGAAAGCGAACCGAGCAATCTGGGCCAGATCGAGATCGCCACTTTCATGAACCCGGCGGGCCTGACGTCCATCGGCGGCAACCTGCTGACCGAAAGCGCCGCGAGCGGCGTGCCGCAGGTCGGTGTGGCGGGTCTGGAAGGCCGCGGCCTGATGCGGTCGGGTTATCTGGAAACGTCGAACGTCAACATCGTCGAGGAGCTGGTCGACATGATCGAGACGCAGCGCGCCTATGAGGTCAATTCGAAGATGATCAAGGCGACCGACGAGATGCTCCAGTACGTCAACCAGAATATCTAAGGCTGAATGATGCGCCTGTCCCACGCCGTCCTCGCCGCCGCCTCGCTGATCGCGCTTGCCGCCTCGCCCGCCGACGCGGGCAAGAAGAAGCGCGAGATCGAACGCGACTATTATCAGCCGACGGTGGCACAGCCGGTCGCGCCCGCCGCGAACGGCTCCATCTTTCAGGCGTCGATGGGCTATACCCCGCTGACCAGCGGCGCGCGCGCCACCACGGTGGGCGATATCATCACCATCGTGCTGGTCGAACGGACGCAGGCGAGCAAGACCACCAGCGCCGACACCGCCCGCAACGGCTCTGTTGGCCTGACGCCGCCGAGCACCGGCATCCTGTCCAAGCTGATTTCGCCCACCGATATCGGCGCCAGCGGCCAGAATACGTTTACCGGCAAGGGCAATGCCAGCCAGTCGAACGCGCTGACCGGTGAGATTACCGTGACGATCGCGGCGGTCTATCCCAACGGCACGATGCTGGTGAAGGGTGAGAAGGCGCTGACGCTCAATCGCGGCGACGAGTTCATCCAGATCAGCGGCCTCGTCCGCCAGGCCGATATCGCGCCCGACAACCGCATCGCATCGACCCGCGTCGCCGACGCCAAGATTATCTACAAGGGCAAGGGCGAGATCGCCAATGCCAGCCGTCAGGGCTGGTTCCAGCGCTTCTTCTCCGCAATCAGCCCCTTCTGATGGAAACCGGAACGACCATGATCCGCCTTCTTCGCCTGTTTCTGCCGATCTTCGCGCTGGCCTTTGGCGGCGGGGCCGTGCCGGCCCATGCCGAGCGGATCAAGGATCTGGGCACGTTTCAGGGCGTCCGTCCCAACCAGCTGACAGGCTATGGCATCGTCGTGGGTCTGGCCGGGACCGGCGACGACAGCATCCAATATGCAACCGAGGGTATGAAGGGCGTCGTATCGCGCTTCGGTCTGACGCTGCCGTCGAACGTCAATCCGGCGCTCAAGAATGCGGCCGCCGTGCTGGTCACGGCCGATCTGCCGGCCTTTGCGAAGCCCGGTCAGCGGCTGGACGTTACCGTTTCGGCGCTGGGCAAGGCCAAGTCGCTGCGCGGCGGTACGCTGATCATGACGCCGCTGCGCGGTGCGGATAATGAAATCTATGGCATGGCGCAGGGCAACCTGGCCGTCGGTGGCCTCGGCGTATCCGGCGCCGATGGCAGCCAGGTATCGGTCAACATCCCGTCGGCCGGCCGTATTCCCGGCGGCGCTACGGTGGAACGGGCGGTCGCGACCGGTTTCGATACCGCGCCGACCCTGACCTTCAACCTGGCCGAAGCCGACCTGACCACGGCGCTGCGCGTGGCCGACGGCATCAACAAGACCTTCGGCGATCGCCGCGCCCGCGCGACCGACGCCGTATCGGTCAATATCGACGCCACGCCGGGCGCCGAAGACCGCATCCTGATGATGGGCATGATCGAGAATATCGAGATTTCGCCCGCCGATGCGCCCGCCAAGGTGATCGTCAACGCCCGCACCGGCACGGTCGTCATCAACGGCGCGGTGAAGATCCATCCGGCCGCCGTGGCGCACGGAAAACTGACCGTCAGCGTCAATGAAAGCCCGCGCGTCGTGCAGCCCGCCCCCTTCAGCCAGGGCCAGACCGCGCTGGAGCCGTCGAGCAGCATCAGCATCGACCAGGAAAAGAAACCGATGATTAATTTTAAAGGTGGAGCGTCGCTGGCCGATATAGTGAAGGCGGTCAATGCGATCGGGGCGTCCCCGGCGGATATGGTCGCGATCCTCGAAGCCTTGAAACAGGCGGGCGCGATGAAAGCGGAACTGGTGGTGCTGTGATGCAGGTAACGACGACAGGCAATGCCGCCGCAACGGGCGCCACATCCTCGCAGAAGGCGCAGCTTCAGAAAGCGGCGCAGCAGTTCGAGGCCGTCTTCCTGCGCCAGATGATCGGCGCGATGCGCTCGGCGAGCCTCGCCGAGGGCATCACCGATTCCAGCGCGACCCAGCAATTTCAGGACATGGCCGACGCCCGCACCGCCGACGCAATGGCCGGCAAGGGCGCGATGGGCATCGCCGAACTGCTCATGAAGCAGTTCGGCGCCCGCGTCAGCGACACGCCAGCTACGACTGACGCCACCGCCAGCAAGGCGACCGGCGCATGAGCGACCTGTTCGTCATCGGCGCATCGGGCACCAAGGCCTATCGCACGGCGATGGCCGCGATCGCGGAGAATATCTCCAACGCGAGCACGGAAGGCTATGCCCGCCGGTCGGTGACAACCATCGAGTCCGGCGCATCGACGGCGACCATGTCGCTCTATATCGCCCGCGCCAATTTCGGCGGCACGCAGGTAGCCGGCGTCAATCGCGCGTCCGATCCCTATCTGGATGCCACGGTCCGCAATACCGGCATGGCGCTGGGCAGTGCGAATGCGCGCCTGCGCTGGCTGAGCGATTCCGAAACCGCGATGAACGATACCAGCACCGGTGTCGGCCAACTGATGACCAGCATGTTCCAGAATATGGAGAAGCTGGCCGCCAGCCCGACCGACACGTCGCTGCGCGTGACGACTCTGGACAGCATCAGCCGGGTCGCACAGAGTTTCAACCAGACCGCCGCCGACTTGAAGACCGTGTCCGAGGGCATCGCCACGGAAGGCCAGGCCTCCGTCGCCACGATCAACCAGTCGCTCGACGCGCTGGCCGACATCAACAACAGCCTGCTGCGCGCGCAGCCGGGCACGTCTGCCTATGCGCAGTTGCTCGACAGCCGCGATTCCGCGTTGCAGACGCTGTCGGAGAATATGAACATCACGATCAGCTTCGGCGCGAACGACAGTGCCGAGGTCAGCTTCAATGGGCAGACGCTGGTCAGCGGCAACAGCGCGACCAGCCTGACGATGACCGCCAATGACGATGGTACGCTGTCGCTGGGGCTGGCGGATGGCACGGCGCTGAGCGCGCCGGCCAGCGGTACGCTGGGCGGCCTTTTTTCGGCCGCCGATACCGTCGCGGACCGACGCGAAAGCCTGGACACGCTGGCGGCACAGTTCGTCACCGACCTGAACGACTGGCATGCCCAGGGCCTGACCGATGGCGGCGCCGCAGGCGGCGCCCTGCTGTCCGGCACGACCGCCGCGAGCCTGACCGCGCTGGTCACCGACCCGGCCCAGTTGGCGCTCAAATCATCCGACGGGACGGCCAACGGCAATCTGCTGACGGTCAGCACCGCCCTGCGCGGCAATGGCAGCGTGGAGCAGAACTGGACGTCCCTGATCGCCCAGCAGGCGACATTGCTGTCATCGACCAAGGCGGAAGCGGAAACCGCGTCGAGCCGCAACGACCAGGCGGTCGCGGCGCGCGAAGCGGTAAGCGGCGTCGATCTGGACATGGAGGCAGCCGATCTGCTGCGATTGCAGCAGGCCTATTCGGCATCTGCCAAGATATTGCAGGTCGCCAAGGAAACCCTCGATTCCATCATGAACATCATCTGACGGAGGACTGAGTCATGGTAGGCATCACCAACAAAATCATGCTCGCCGAAATCCGCCGGCAGCAGAAATTGTCGCAGGAACTGGTCGCCGGCCAGACCGCGATCTCGACCGGCGTGACGCTGAACAAGCCGTCGGACGATGCGCTGGCCTGGGTGCAGGTATCCGACGTCGGCCGGGCGCAGGCGCAGCAGGCCGCCTGGCAGACCAATGTCAGCTATGGTCAGGCCCGGTCCGGCAATGCCGAAGCCAATCTGTCGGAAATCGACAATCTGCTGACGCGCGCACAGGAACTGGTGACGTCGGCGCGCAATGGTTCGACGAACGAAACCAATCGTGCCGCGATCGTCGAGGAAATGTCGACCATCCGCACCACCATCAACGAACTGATGAACCAGAAGGATTATCAGGGCGTATCCGTGTTCGATGACGGACAAAGCGTGCTGGTGCCGGTCAGCCGCGGCCTCAACCTGGCCGTCGTGGGCACGAAGCAGGACGTGACGACTGTCGACGTCGACGGCACATCCATGTCGATCGACGATATATTGGCGCAGGGCATCGCCGCCGTGGAAAGCGGAGACGACAGCGCCATGGCGGCTGCGGTCACGACCGTGCAGACGGCGCAGGGGCATATCACCGTCGAACAGGCCAAGCAGGGCGTGCGCAGCGATCGGCTGGAAGTGATCGGCACCCGCCTGACCGATGTGGACCTGAGCCTGACGGAAAAGCGATCGAACCTGGAATCCACCAAGCTGGAAGAGGTCATCGCCAAGGTGAAGTCGGGGCTGTTGCAACTGGATGCAGCGCAGACGACCTTCGCGCGCATCAATCAGCAGACGCTGTTCGACCTCATCAAATGATCCGCCGTAAAAAGGCGCCACGGTCCTAAACCGGACGCTAACCAGTCCGTATTAACCTTAAGAACGGCATCGCCAAAGATGCCATCGGACTACCGCCTGCGGGGCGTTTCAATCGGGGATAATCATGTTCGCAGCCATCGGCCTCGTCATTCTGCTCGTCATGGTGTTTGGCGGCTTTGCCTTCACCGGCGGCGACCTTGGTCCGGTGCTGCATGCCCTGCCCCATGAAATGCTCATCATCGGCGGCGCCGCCGTCGGCGCGCTCGTCATCGGCAATAGCGGCGCGGACCTGAAGGCGCTGGGTGGTGGCCTGGGCAAGGTATTCAAGGGTGCCAAATACAAGAAGCAGGATTTTCTGGACTGCATCTTCCTGGTGTCGAAGCTGATGAAGACGCTGCGCGTCGAAGGGCCGGTCGCGCTGGAACCCCATATCGAAGACCCGTCCAGTTCCACCATCTTCACCGAATATCCCAAGCTGATGAAGGACAAGGCGTTGGTCCACCTCATCAGCGACACGCTGCGCCTGGTCGTCATTTCATCCGGCACGCTCGACCCGCACGCGGTCGAGGATGTCATGGACAATGCACTCAAGACCCATCACCATGAAGCGATCAAGCCCGCCGACAACCTGCAAGGGCTAGCCGACGCGCTGCCCGCGCTGGGTATCGTCGCGGCGGTTCTGGGCGTGGTGAAGACCATGGGCTCGATCGACCAGCCGCCCGCCATCCTGGGCGCGATGATCGGTTCGGCGCTGGTCGGCACCTTCCTCGGCATTCTGCTTGCCTATGGCATGGTCAATCCCTTCGCCAATCGCTGCCGCGCAGTGATCGAGGCGGATGGCGCCATCTATCATGTCGTCAAGCAGATCATCATCGCCTCGCTGCACGGCCATCCGCAGCCGCTGGTCATCGAAGCCGCCCGTTCGGGCCTGACCCATGCCAACCAGCCCGGCTTTGCCGAGGTGTTCGACGGCATGCGGGGCAAATAAGCCATGGCCGAGAAGAAGCGCGGCGCGAACGAGCCGGAACCGCGGCCCATCATCGTCAAGAAGATCATCGTCGAAGGGCATGGCGGCCATCATGGCGGCGCCTGGAAGGTCGCCTATGCCGACTTCGTGACGGCGATGATGGCCTTCTTCCTGCTGATGTGGCTGCTGGGTGCGACCACCGAAAAGCAGCGCAAGGCGCTGGCCGACTATTTCACGCCGACTCTGGTCGAACTGAAGATGGCGTCGGCCGGGTCGACCGGCCTGATGGGCGGCGACAGCATGACCGGCAAGGAAAATTACCCGACCACGGGCGGCGTCGGCAATCTGTCGATCACCATCCCGCGCGACGCCACCGGTACCAAGGACCAGGGCGGCAAGGCGATGCGGGCGCAGGACCGGCAGAAGTTCGAGTCGATCAAGAAGAGCCTGGAAGAGCGCATGATGCGCAAGGGGCTGGGCAAGCTGCGCAAGAATGTGCGCTTCACCGAAACGCGCGAAGGATTGCGCATCGACCTGATCGACGAGGCCGATTTCGCGATGTTCGCCATGGGTACGGACCGTCTGGTCCCGCAGGCCCGCACGCTGATCGGCGAAGTCGCAACCGTATTGCAGACCATGCCCAATCCGGTGATCGTGCGCGGTCATACCGACGGCCTGCCCTATGCATCGGGCCGGACCATGAGCAACTGGATGCTGTCGTCCAACCGCGCCGAATCGACGCGCCGGGCGCTGGCCGAGAGCGGCATCGGCAATGACCGCTTCGCCCGGATCGAGGGCGTGGCCGATCGCGAACCGTTCATCAAGGATGATGCCTATGACCCGCGCAACCGGCGCATGTCGATCATCCTGGGTTGGACCCGCGGCAGCAGCAAGGATGACGACGAGGAACAGGACCCCGAAACCCAGGCGGCGATCAAGGAGCGCGACAATCCGCAGCGCGTCGCCAGGGAACAGGCACAGAAGCTGGACATGGGCGGCACCGGCCTGCCGACGGGCGCCGCGCTGATCAACCCGACCGCGCCGGGGACGTCGAACAAGCCCGGCAAGCATTGATCCTGGAGCAGGATGTTTTCGGATTGAACTACATCATGCCCTAAGAGTCTTTTGTTTTCCGTATTTTGCGAGCCGTCATCTGGTCCAGATGACTTCAAAATGCTCTGGAGGAAGGCCTTGGTCGGCGGATATTGCCAGCCGGGGCCTTCCCCAACCGCGTCCTTGCCCTTTAGGAAGACAGGCAGCTAGAAACATGGCAGCGGCTTGAAGGGTGTCGACACGCATGGCGAGATGGGATTTCAGCGCTTGGTCGGACCCGGTCTTTCATCATGCCGATATCGGCGCATTTCAGACGCTCGACCGGATCGCCGAGGGTATTCACGAAATCGCCGATGGGGGCCAACGGCTCCACATCCTGTTCCGCGACAAGCAGTCGCGCAACCTGATGATCTTCTTCCATGGGGCGATGCCCGACGACATCATGGAAAGCTATACGCTGCCGGTCTTTTCCGGGGTCAAGATTGCCGACAATGCGGATGCCGACCGCCTACTCATCAGCGATGCGACCTTGTCCCTGTCCGATGACAATCTGAAACTTGGCTGGTTTTCCGGCAGTGCGGCCTACAACGTATTCGCCGCGATCCAGGCGCTCATTGCCAGGGTTGCCGCCGGTTATGACCGCGTCATCCTGATCGGGGGATCGGGCGGCGGCTTTGCGGCGCTGCGTGCGTCCGCTTTCCTGCCCGGTTCCACGGCGCTGGTCTGGAACCCGCAAACGGACATCGCACTCTATCATGAGAAAGCCGTCGCGCATTATGCGCGGGCATGTTTCGATCATGCCGATTTCGGTGCCATCGACCCAGCGGTGAAGGCCGCCCGGCACAGCAATCTCTGCGATCTCTATAGCCAGCCGCGCGGCAACCGGATCATCTATTTCCAAAATGGCCCCGACACCATGCATGTACGCAACCATGCCGGGCCGTTTCTGGAGGCCTATGGCACCGCCCATGGCCTTGCCGAACCGGCCCCCGCATTTGGCCTGTTCGGGCCGAATCTTCTCCATATTCAGGGCCATTGGCCGGGTGGCCACAAGCCGCCGCCCAAACAGGTGCTGATCAAATCCATCAGCCTGCTGCTGGCGACGGACGACGCGAGCGCCCTGCCCGCGGTGCACAAGGGATTAAGTCACTCGAAATATAAGGCCTTCCTCTTTCAATAGGAGGCCGATCGCGATGGAGAGCCTGCGCCAACTGACGGCCTATGCTCCATTTCAGGCTGGCAGGACCAGGCTCGCTTCCAGCCCGCCTTCCGGCCGGTTCGCCAGCCGCAATTCGCCCTGATGCTCCGCCATGATGGCGCGCACGAGCGCAAGGCCAAGGCCAGCCCCACCCGTCTCGCGGTTGCGCGATCCTTCGAGGCGGGTGAAGGGTTCGAGCATTTCGGCCATGCGGTCCTGCGCGATGCCCGGCCCTTCGTCGGCGACGGCGATGCGGATCGTGCCCGCTTCGTGCAGCACCGTCACATGGGCGCGGTCGCCATAGACGATGGCGTTTTCTATGAGGTTGCGCAGCGCGCGACGGATCTGTTGCGGGCGCACGAAGGCCACGGCGCGGTCGCTGTCGGACAGGTCGACGGGCGATCCCAGTTCGATGAAATCCTCCACGACGGCGTCGGCCAGCGCGGCGAGATCGACCTTCTGCGGGCTTTCCGTGCTGCGCCCGGCACGGGCGAGCGAGAGGATATCCTCCAGCATCCGGTTCATCTCGTCGATCGTTTCGGACATACGCGCGCGTTCGCCGTCATCCTCGACCGATTCGGTGCGGACGCGGAGCGAAGCGAGCGGAGTGCGCAGGTCATGGCCGATCGCACCGAGCATCCGGTCCTTTTCGTCCAGCATCGCGATGATGCGCGACCGCATGGCGTTGAAGGCCATGGTGAGGTCGCGCACATCACCGGGGCCGCGTTCATCCACCGGATCGGCGGCACCGGTGCGGGCGAATTGCTGGGCAGAGCCGGTGAGCTGCTTGAGCGGCCGGGCGAGACGGCTGCCGACCCAGAGCAAGGGCAGCAGGACGATGACGTAGAGAATCAGCGTCTGGCCGATCAGCCAGCCGCCAAAGCGCGCGGGGCGATTGCCGATGCGCGCCTCCGTCGTCACCCATTTGCCGGGTTCATATTCGACCGCAAGGCGCAGCCTGCCTATGCGCCGGTCGCCCGGCGCTTCACCGGTGGCGCGGCTGCGGATCTGCTCCCAGCGGCGCAACGGCGCGATGCGGCTATCCTCCGCCGCGACGATCGAGTGGACGGTCAGGCCGATATCCTCGAACATGGCCTCCGCACGCGCCTGCACGTCCGGGCGCGGCTTGCCGTCCAGAACCGGGCGGGTGGCGGAAAATTCGACATTGCGCCGTTCGGGCCGTTCGCGATCTTCTTCGCGTCGATCCGGGTTGAGGGACCGGTCAGGGCGATCCGACCTGCGATCGACATGCGTATCGAGCGCGTTGATGACGCGGTAGACGACCGGCGCCGTCTGCGCCGTCAGATCGACCCGGTTGCGTTCGCGCAGCAGCAGGCCGAAATTGATCGCCTGCGCCACGAACAGGGCGATGGCGACCAGGATGATGATCTGGCCGACCAGGCTTTGCGGCCAGAGGCGCAGACGCCTCACAGTTTGCGGACTTCCGCCGAGAGGGTGTAGCCCCCGCCCCATACCGTCTTGATGAGCGTGGGATTTTTGGGGTCCGGCTCGATCTTCTTGCGCAACCGGCTGATCTGATTGTCGATCGCCCGATCGAAGGCATTGGCTTCGCGGCCCTGGGTGATGTCGAGCAGCTGGTCGCGGCTGAGCACCTGATTGGGACGGGTGGTGAAGGCCAGCATCAGATTATATTCGGCGGTGGAGAGCGGCAGAGACACGCCTTCGCTGTCGACCAAAGTGCGTTCCTGCGTTTTGAGCAACCAGCCGGCGAAGCTGTAATTGGCGCCGTCGGGCGCGGTGACGCGCTGGCCGCCGGTGGCGACGCGGCGGAAGATCACCTTGATCCGGGCGACCAGTTCGCGCGGCGAAAAAGGTTTGAGCACATAATCGTCGGCACCCATTTCGAGGCCGACGATCCGATCCGTTTCCTCCGTGCGGGCGGTAAGCAGGATGACGGGGATCTCGCTCGTCTCGCGGATGTGGCGGCAGAGGGACAGGCCGTCCTCCCCCGGCATCATGATATCGAGGATGACAAGGTCGATTGCATTGGCGTTGAGCCGCAGCCGCGCTTCGGCAGCGCTTTCCACGGCGGTAACGCGAAAACCGTTGCGCGACAGATATTGCGCCAGCGGTTCGCGGATCGAGCGCTCGTCATCGACGAGCAGGAGATGGGGTCGTTCGCTCATCTTGCCTGTCTGTCATGGCTGGAGAAAGGTTGGAAGGGCGAAGGCAGGGGAAAACCTTAGCCCTTCCAAGGTGTCGGCCCGGCGCCAGGGGAGGAACGCCGGGCCGGAAAGCCGTTATCAGTCGGCCGGCGGGGGCGGCGGCGGGCCGTCATGACCAGGACCACGCTGCCCCGGATCACGATGGCCCATCGGGCCGCGCATCTGCGGACGGGCTGCCTTGAGTTCGTCGGCGGTGACGAAGCCGTCCTTGTTGGTGTCGGCCTTGTCGAACATGGCGAGCGGGCCGGCCATAAATTCCGCCTTGGTGACGGTGCCGTCCTTGTTCGCGTCGCCGAAGCCGGGACCACCGGGGCCACCGCGCATCATCATGCCGCCCCGACCGGGACCGCGATGACCGCCCCTGCCCCAGCCGCGCCCGTCGCGTTCGCCAGGCTTGCCCGCCTCGGCAAGGCGCTCGTCGCGCTTTTCGGCACGGGCCTGATGACCGGCGGTGAATTCGGCCTTGCTGATCTGGCCATTTTTGTCGGTATCGAGCGCGGCAAAGCGTTCGTCCAGACGCTGCTGGCGCTTGAGATCGCGATCCTTCTGCGTCAGCTGGCCGTCATGATCGACGTCCATCTTCGCGAAGCGGGCTTCGAGCGCGGCGGTCAGTTCCGCCTTGCTGATCTTGCCGTCCTTGTTGGTGTCGGCCATTGCGATCAGGCCGCCACGCGGGCCGGGGCCACCATCGGCGCCGGGCTGGGCATAGGCTAGATGCGTAGCCGCGAGGCCGCCGACGAACAGCGATCCGACCGCGACCGAAGTGAAGAATTTGCCAAGCATGTCATGTCCTTCTTGAGCGTCTTGCTGGACGGCAATGCGCCGTCCTTGAAACCGTTTATGAAGGCCATTTGTCCCGCAGATATGTCAGGTCAGGCGGAGAAATGTCGCAATTTGTATTCTGCTTTCTGATGTTTGCCTTCTGCGCGCCGTCGGCTGTTCCAGCGGCAGAGGGCTTCAGCCAGCGATGATGGCGCGCGCGCGGCCGGTTGCGGCCTGCGTATCGACCGCCAGTTTCTTCACTTCCGCCGCGACGACGGAGAAGCCGCGGCCCGCATCGCCGGCGCGGGCAGCCTCGATCGAGGCGTTAAGGGCAAGCAAATTGGTCTGGCGGGCAATGCCGTCGATCGCATCGACGATACCGCTGACTTCGCCCAGCACATGTTCCACGACGTTGCGACGATCGCTTTCCTGCTGACGCAGGCGTTGCTCGGCCTCTTCACGGGCGGCAATGGCGCGGTGTTCTGCGCTGATATCGTTGGCGAATTTGATGACGCCAGTCTGGGTGCCATCCGGGCCGATGATGGGGTTGTAGCTGCCCCTGATCCAGACCTGTTGCCCGCGCGCGTCCAGGCGGCAATAGGCGCCGGTGTCGAAATGGCCGGACAGGAGGTGCTGCCAGAAACGGGCATAATCCTGCGAGCGGGCATAGGCGGCATCGCAGAACATGCTGTGGTGGCGGCCCTGCACCTCGTCAAAGCGATAGCCGAACAGCGCCAGAAAATTGTCGTTGGCGCCGGTCACGCGGCAGTCGCGATCGAAGGTCACGATCGCCGTCGAGCGATCCATCGCCCGAAAGATCGTGGCCGCTTCCAGTTCAAGCCCATGCACAGAATATCTCCATTGCGGAGCATATGCCGTGCAAAGGTTAAACTGTCGCTAACCCCAAAAGGGAAGCTGCGGCGTGAATAGAGCCTGTTTGGAACATGCGCGAAAGAGCGCATTTTCGATGCGGCACCGGCCGTCAAACGAGGCACGTGATTCGTTTGAACCCCACCGACCGCCCATCAGGATAGCATGTCTGGGCGGTCGGGTGGGGGCGTGAGCCGGTGCGGATGCGCCAGAGGCGCATTTCCAAACAGACTCTTAGCGGTCGCGCCGTCCCAGCAGACGAAGCCGAAGCGCGTTGAGCTTGATGAAGCCGGCCGCGTCGCGCTGGTCATAGGCGCCGGCATCGTCCTCGAACGTCACGACCTTTTCGCTGTAGAGCGAGTAAGGCGACTTGCGGCCGACGACATAGACGCCGCCCTTGTAGAGCTTCAGGCGGACGGTCCCCGTCACCTTTTCCTGGCTATAGTCAATCGCAGCCTGGAGCATCTCGCGCTCGGGCGAGAACCAGAAGCCGTTATAGATCAGCTCGGCATATTTGGGGGCCAGCTCGTCCTTCAGATGCGCGGCGCCCCGGTCGAGCGTCAGCTGCTCTATGCCGCGATGGGCGAGGTGATAGATGGTGCCGCCCGGCGTTTCATACATGCCGCGCGACTTCATGCCGACGAAGCGGTTTTCGACCAGATCGAGGCGGCCGATGCCATGCTTGCGGCCATATTCGTTCAGCGTTTCGAGCAGGGTCGCGGGCGACATGCCCACGCCGTTGATCGCCACGCCATCGCCGCGCTCGAAATCGATGGTGATATATTCCGGCGCGTCAGGCGCGTCTTCCGGGTTTACCGTGCGCGAATAGACATAGTCCGGGGTTTCTTCCCACGGATCTTCCAGAACCTTACCTTCCGACGAGGTGTGCAGCATGTTCGCGTCGGTCGAGAAGGGGCTTTCGCCACGCTTGTCGCGCGGGATCGGAATCTGGTGCTTTTCGGCGAACTCGATCAGCTTGGTGCGGCTGGCCAGATCCCATTCGCGCCACGGCGCGATCACCTTGATGTCGGGGGCGAGGCCATAATAGCCGAGTTCGAAGCGGACCTGGTCGTTGCCCTTGCCGGTTGCGCCGTGGCTGACCGCGTCAGCACCGACCATCTTGGCGATCTCGATCTGGCGCTTGGCGATCAGCGGGCGCGCGATCGAGGTGCCGAGCAGATACAGGCCTTCATAGAGCGCGTTGGAGCGCATCATCGGGAAGACATAATCCTTCACGAACTCCTCGCGAAGGTCATCAATGAAGATATGCTCTTCCTTGACGCCCATCAGGCGGGCCTTGGCACGCGCGGGTTCCAGCTCTTCGCCCTGCCCCAGGTCGGCGGTGAAGGTCACCACTTCGCACTGATAGGTCTGCTGAAGCCATTTCAGGATCACGCTGGTGTCTAGACCACCGGAAAAGGCGAGGACGATGCGGTTGATCTTGTCTGACATGGGCTGGGCGATTCTTCCGTTAACAGGGCGCGGTAATGACCGGCGCGCCGGTAACAGCCAAGGCAGCAAAGCGCAACAAAAGCCGCACGGGAAAAGGGACGGAGGATCGGCTGATCCTCCGCCCCCATCAGGGATATGGTCCTGCCTTACTTGGCAGGACGCGGGCGCAGGAAGCCCGAAGACGCCCGCTGGCTGCCGAAGCGATAGACGGTCTGGCTGCGATCGACCGCAGGCACCGAGGCAGGTTCGGCATGCATCGTCTGCGGCGCCGGCGCGGCAACCGATGCCATGTCACGCTGCGCGATCAGATATTTTGCGCGGCGCAGGCGCTTCGTGCGGGTCCGGAACGGATTGTCCGCACTGGGCGCGGCGGCGACCATCGCTTCCAGCGTGGCGTCCTCGGCGAGGCGCGGGCTGGCCGGGGCCATGGCGGGGCGGGATTCGGCCGACATGACGGGCGCCGGGGCGGGCGACAGGGCCGGCTGGGCCATCGCTGGCATCGGCGCGGCAGGTGCGAGCGCGGGTTCATAAGCCGGAGCAACGTTCAGGTCGTCAACGCTGTCTTCATCCCTGCGACGACGGCGCACAAGGGCTGCGCCACCCAGGCCCAGCAGCAGAAGCGCGCCGCCGCCCAAAGCCCACAGCATCGCCTGATCGGTACGCACCGCCATATCGGCTGGCGCTTCCGTGGCAGCAGGCGCTGCTTCCGGTGCCGGTTGCGTCATCGGCGCTACGGGCGCGGGTGCAGGAGCAACGACCGGCGCAGCCGGGGCTGCGGCCGCTTGTGGGGTCGCCGTCCGTTCGGCGGTGCGTACCGAATCGGCTGCCGGCGTGACACGCTCAGCCGTGCGGGCAGCCGTGCGGGCCGCAACACGAGGGGCGGCGACAGGTGCGGACGCCTTTTCCGCCTCAGCGGCAGCCTTCGCGGCAGCAATGCGCTCGTCAATCGGCGGCGTGGCTTGCACGACCGGCTGGCTGGGAGTGAATTCCATTGCGGGTGCCTGCGCGGCCGGGGCTGCCGGGGCAGCCATGGACGGCGCGGCGGTAGCCGGTGCCGTTACCGGCGCGGCATCAGGAACGGTGACCGGTGCCGCAGGGGCAACGGCGGTCGGCGGCGCAGCAGGCACGTCGACAGTCTGGGCCAGCAACGGGGTTGCAGTCAAAGCCAGAACAGCGGCAATCGCGGCCCTGGCGGGGCGGTTTGAGCGAATATTTCCAGTCATAGCAGGAGGTCAACGACCCACTGCAAAAATCAACGCAATGCCCGACGCCAAATCACGACGAATTGTTACAGTTGAGCGTCAAGATGAATATGCTGAACAGATGTTCATCTTAACATGAACAATGCATTTATAGAATCTGCCACAACATGTTCAAGTCAAGGATAATGGACTTCGAGATTTATTGTTGATCTTCGCGATCGCGTTTGGCGCCCGCCAGAAGGGCGGCACGACGCTCTTCTTCGGCGGTATCGGCCATCCGCTGCGTCTTGGTCCGGCCGAAGCGCGCGCGATTTTCCTCGGCCGCCTTCATCTTGTCGGTTCGCGCCTTTGCCTTGCGCGCCTGACGCAGGTTAATGATGTTGCTCATGCCCATTCCTTCGCGGCTGTCTGACCCACATCGGCCGACCCGTATCGGCCGAACCGAAACGACCGCAATCTCGTCATAATCTTCACCCCCGCCCCTTGCCAACCGGCATCGGCTGTCGCCATGGTCGGCGCTTTCCCTCCCTTCAATCTCCGGCCACATTCCGATGACCAGCATTCACGACGTCGCAGCGCTCGCCCAGGTATCGATCAAGACAGTGTCGCGCGTCGTCAACAAGGCGCCCAATGTCAGCCCCGAATTGCAGGCACGGGTGGATGCTGCGATCAAGCAACTGGGCTATCGACCTAACCAGTCGGCACGGCGGCTGGCGGGCGGCAAGTCCTTCATGATCGCCTTCCTCTACAACAACCCTGCCCCCGGCTATGTCAGCCGCATCCAGATCGGCGCGGCATGGCGTTGCCGGGAACTGGGCTATCATCTGGTGGTGGAACCGATCTCCATCGGCGGGGAAGAACGGTTCGAAGTGCTGGAACGGCTGGTGGGCGCGCTGCGGCCGGACGGTGTGCTGCTGGTGCCGCCGCTGTCGGATGATGAAGGGTTGCTGGCCCAATTGGCAGAGATGAATCTGCCCTGCGCCCGGATCGCCGGGTCGACGGTCGCGGCCAGTTTCACCATCCACACGCCCGAGCGGGCCGCCGGCCGTATGGTCGCCGACCATCTCATCGGCCTTGGCCATCGCCGCATCGGCGTCATCACCCCGCCGCCCACCCACCGGGCAGCACTGCGCCGGGTCGAGGGGTTTCGCGACGGGCTGGCGGCGGCCGACATTGCGGTCGAAGACAGCCTGTTCGTGGAAGGGAAGTTCGATTTCGCGTCCGGCATAGAGGCCGGCGAAAAGCTGCTGGCCTTGCCCCAGCCACCCAGTGCGGTCTTTGCCACCAATGATGAAATGGCGCTGGGCGTGCTGACGCTGGCGCACCGGGTGGGCCTGCGCGTGCCCGAGGATTTGTCGGTCACCGGCTTTGACGATACCAGCGCCAGCCTGACATCCTGGCCACCATTGACCACGGTGCGGCAGCCGCTCGAAGATATGGGCCGCTGCGTCATTGATGCGCTGGCCAAGGGGCCGGTCGATGCGCCGGAATTTCTCTTCACGCTGGTGGAACGGGGCAGTTCGGGACCGCCCGCATCCCAGACATAGGGTCAGAAGCGTCGGTTGACGCTGATCATGAAGGTGCGCGGTTCACCCGGCGTCGTCCGTGTCAGCGATCCCGTCGGGAAATAGCGGGCATTGAGGATGTTGCGGACATTGGCCTGAATCGACCAGTCGTCCATGCTGTAGAACAGCGCGCCGTCCAGCAATGTATACGCCTTGAGCAGGAAGGGCGCCGTCGCGCCGGTGACCGCGGAGGCCGTGCTGGCCATGCGATTGCCTTCCCGATGGACGCCCATCCCGGCGCCCAGATTGGCCAGCGCGCCATTCTGGATCGTGTAACGGGCCCAGAGATTGGCGATGGTGCGCGGGATGGAGCCCAGACGCGACCCGACGCGCAGCCGGTTGTCGGCCGTGACGACCGCGTCCAGATAGGTGAACGCCCCGGTCAGTTCGATGCCAGGCGCAGGCCGCCAGGCCGCTTCCGCCTCCACGCCGCGCGTCCGCTGTTCGCCGGTCAGCACATAGACGTTGGGCAGCACGGCGTCGGCGGTCGCGACATTGGCGCGCGTCAGTTGGAAGATAGTGACCATGCCGGTCAAGCTGCCATCGGCACGCGCCAGCTTGACCCCGCCTTCATAATTGACCCCGCGCTCGGGCGGCAATGGCGATCCGTCCGCTGACCGGTAGCTGCCCTGCGGGTTGAAGGATTTGGCGTAATTCACATAAAGCGACGCCCAGTCGGTGACCTGGAAGGTGGCGCCGGCTCGCGGGCTGAAGGCGTTATCCTCCACCTGCGCACCGACCGTGCCGTTAGTAACAGTGCGACTGGTCGCCTTGTCCCAGCGGCCGCCGATCGTCAGTGCGATCCGCTCCCCGATCTTGATATGATCCTGAACATAAAAGCCGCGCTGGCGCGTCCGCGCCGCATTGCTGTTGGGCGTCAGCAGGGGATTGTGGGTGCTGACCGTGCCATAGACCGGATCATATAGGTCGAGCGCATAGGGCATGCTGCTGTCGTAGAGATTGATATCGTGCGCCGACCGGCGGCCATAATCCACACCCAGCAGCACATAATGGTTGAGCGGGCCGGTATCGAACCGCAGGCTGGCATTGGTATCGACCCGGAAATAGGTGCCATGCTGGTCATAGGGGCCGTAAAAGGCGCGGGTCACCGTGCGATAATCCGACGAGATGCCGGTGATGAACAGCCAATTGTCCCAGCTATTGTGGAAATCCTGATAGCGCAGCGCCTGGTGCACCGCGACCGCATCGCTGAACTTGTGGTCGAACACATAGCCCAGGCTCCAATAGTCATTGTTCTGGACGGCCGGATACTCAGTGTCGTTGATCGACAGGCGGCGGCTGATCTTGCCGTTGGGATTGGGCAACGCGGTGCCATAGGCGGTGGTCGGCGACCAGGGATTGATATGATCGTCGACATAACGCCCAAGCAGGGTCAGCGACGTGTCGGCATCCGGCTTCCATGTCAGCGACGGCGCCAGGAAGATGCGGCGCTGGCCCGATCCATGGACGAAGAAGTCCTGATCGCGCCAGACCAGCGGCAGGCGGGCGAGCATTGTGCCGGCCTCATCAAGCGGGCCATTGGCATCAAGGGTGATTTCCTTGAAGTCATAGGAACCACCGGCAAGGCCGATGTCGAGAAAGGCGTCGTCCTGCGGCCGCTTGCTCACCAGATTGACGAGGCCGGAGATCGGCCCCTGCCCGAACAGGCCCGACGCCGGCCCCTTGATGACCTCCACCCGTTCCAGGGCTGTCATTTCCGTGGTGCCATAGCCGGTATCGTCGAGCAGGCCATCCAGATAGGTCGCACCGCTCGACGCATTGAAACCCCGGATGTTGAACCCATCGAAAAAGCCGTAATTGTTGCTGCGCGAGACGCCCGCGACATTGAACAGCGCATCGGCAATCCGGCGAACGCCTTGCGCCTCCAGCAATTGCTGGGGCACCACCGAAATGGCCTGGCTGCTTTCCAGGGGCGCAATGTCCGCCTTCGCCGCGACGGGCGCGTCCAGCAGTTGCGCCGTTACGGTGATGTCGTCACGCGCTGCCACCGGCGCAGCGTCTTCCGCGGCCACCGCGCGACCGGCCAACGGCATCGACAACAGCGCGACCATGCTGACGGAGAGTGTGGAAAAGCGGTTCATGCCTGCCCCCTTTTGCAGATGGATGAAATCGGGGCGGACCTAATAGGAATGATTATGACTCGCAATATCATATTTCAAATATTGCCGGATATTGCCGCCGGACAAGATAGCGGGAGGCGCCAAACAGCGATCGCCGCATCAAGCCAGACGGGCAAGATTCGCACATTGCGCTCCGATGGAAGCCACCGAGCGCGCAAATCTGTGATGAATTCTGGAATTGCTGGAGCGGGTAGCGGGGATCGAACCCGCATCACAAGCTTGGAAGGCGTGTGAAGTCGCGGATTTACGCGGTTTTTCTGTTTGGCCTGCTGGCACATTCCCGGATCATACCGAAAACAATCAGAAAACATCTGGCAGCTTTACCGCACCGTTACCGCAGGCTTTGATGCCAGGCCCATCGTCAACGCTTGAGCGGGGAGCGGGGATCATTCGCCGACATCCATGCTAGCAATGTCTCGCCGATGAGGACGCACCCTTAGCGAATCACCCTATTTTCGCCCACGCAAGTCGAGCGGCGACGCGGAAATGTTGATATTTCGTGGCAAGAGAAATTTATTTTTTGTCTGACATCACCCCACTTGCCTTTTGGGGGGGCAAGGCAAGTCCGCGCGTCGCCCATACCCCGTCGGCGAGACGAGTCATTTTGTCGACGGAAGGTTTCACCATCCTGTCATGACGCGATGATTCGGCTCTTGATCCGGTCAATAGTTGGAGGCACTATCTGTGGTATCGGGTCAACGGGGGTCACCCAACAAATTGTGATGAGACGGGCCGCTTGCGGTCCCTGACCCTGCGCGCCTGCCTCTCACAGCATCGGAGTTAAGAGTTGATAGGATCAGCCATGCCGGCCCTGTTCGGCAGCAATCAAAAAGAGGGGCGCACAGCCATGCCGCACGCCCCTTAAGTAGATTCTCGCCACAGAATGCGGCCCCTGTGGTGGGGATGCGCGTTGATGGAGAACCGTTGCACAAGTGGGAATACCACAACTCCATTCACGCGCAACTCTGTAGCGGCCGCCTGCCTTGAAAGGCGTTCGACATGATGATCGACATCCCTCCTGGGAAGAAGTTGGTTTTCCGTCCTTACGTCACGATCAAGGGCAAGCGTGTCTATGCGAAAGCATATGGCAAGCGCGCCTTTCCGATCCTGATTGACGGTTAACCGAACTTCTTCCGCACCAGCCACCATCCGGTGGCTGGTGCATCTGGAAGGCAAGGCTGATTACCGCTAACGTGAAAGGAACTAAAATGCCTAAGTCCAGTGAACCAAAGAAGACAGTTCATCGCAGCTCTGAGAGCAGGCAATTCGTGACGAAGCGCTTCGCTGAGACGCATCCGCGTACTACCGAGCGCGAGCGCGTCAAAACGGGCAAGTGAAACAAATGTGGGCGGCCCAGGTGGCGCACCCAAATTTCTGAAGGCCACAGATCGGGCACGTTTTGCTGAAGCGTGCCCGATTTTCCATCAGCCTTCCAAGCTTTGCCATGATTTTCACGACATTGGGCGATAGCGACGTTTTGGAAGCTTTGCTTTTTGACCCAAGTAACGAAATTGGACAGTTTGAGTTCATTCGGTAAATGAATTGCAACGCAATCTATCGGGACGGTGTCATGATCGGGAACAGCAGGCTCAATGCCGCATCTACCAGCTATATGTTCGTCGACGCCGGCAGCTTAAATGCTGAGATAAAGCTTTTCGGAGAACGGTACTTCAACGACGGAAGCATCGCGCTAGCCTGGCACAATCTAAGAGCTACCAACAGGAAAGTTTTCTACTACGATGCTATTCCGGTTCAGCTGGCCGATGAAAATGATGTTGATTATCTAGCCCGCGTTGCCCCCAAACGCGCTGAACTGAAGTTTATCGAGCATATGCCAGGTTTCCACGTTCGGACTGGAGATGTTCGCCATCGGCGGAAGCGTGGAAACGAACAGAAAATGGTCGATGTGCACTTAGCGGTTGACGCCCTTTTGATGGCAGCAAGGGGGCTTTTTAATTCAGTTACAATAGTCACTGGAGACCTAGATTTTCGACCGCTGATTGCGGCATTAGTAGAGATCGGAATTGACGTTCACCTGCTCTATCCGAATGGCGTGACCAACGAGGAACTGATCGCAGCGGCTGACGTCGCTTCACCACTTGACGACCAGCAAATCGCTGCTTGGCTCGACACGGCGATAAACAAAGTGTCCTTGCCAAATATGTCGCATTACAGCCGGATGCCGGGAAACATTTTGCGCGGGCTGCAAGATTCTTGCCGATCAAGTTGGACGGACGAAAAGTATGGCCCGTGTCAGCTGTTTGAGCTTTCTGAGCGATGGATGGTGCTGACCAACGTGTCCATGCCCGTAAGTACGGACGGCCTAGAAATTACCTGTCCAGATCGACAGACACTCGGGGCTTGGGCCAAGCATAATTTGGGACTAACCGTCCCAGACTAACCAGCCTTCCAAGCTCTGCATAATCCAGCATTTCCGGGCGCCATGGTGTAAAACGGCCCAGATTGCGCCCTTTCACGATCAATAGCTTAGGCTGGCGCTGTAAACCGGATTCCCCTTTGTGTTGGTGGCAACGGAACCCCGGCCATGCGAGTTTCCTCCTTACAGGAGGATATGATGCCCGACGTCGAAGATCTGGACGACAAGAGCCTTATCGATATCTGGAACGCCGTTTCCGATCCGGAAAACCTCACGGAATACGAGCAGGCCGTGATCGCCGAAATGGAGCGCCGCCAACTCGACTTCTAAAGGAGCGCCGGCCCGGCCGATGGCGCGCCTTTCTTCCGGAACCAGGGCGCGTCTGTGTGGTCCACAATGATGCGGTCTGCGGGATAGGGCCGGTCGAACCGATACAGATCCTCCAGCGGCGCATGCAGCCATGTGTCCCAATCCGACGGGTCCAGTATCACCGGCGAACGGTCGTGAATGTCGGCCAGCTCCGGCGCATTGTCCGTCATCACGCCGGTATAGACCGAACCCCATTCATCGCTGACCGACCATAGCCCTGCCCAGGCGAAGATCGGCTGATCCCGAACTGACAGCCACGTCTCCGTCATATGCCCCGGCTCCCCCACCGCCTCGGCATAGCGCGCCGTCGGGATCAGGCAGCGGTTACGGGGATCGACCGCCCACCGCTTCCAGTAGCTGCCCAGCTTATCGAACCGCGCATTATTGACCGGCTTCGGTTTCAGCGCCTTTCCCGTCTTCTTGCTCTTCTGTGGCAGCGGAAAACCCCAGGTCATCTGCTCCAGCACACGCGCGCCATCGTCCAGGCGGATGACCGTTCCCGGCTGCGCTGGATGTGTTTCCATCGGGCCTTCATTGAACCGCGCACCACGTCGAGCACCAAAGAGGTTCAGCACCCTGTCGGTCTGCCCGCGCTCTGCCCGATTACACATGATTGGAAGGTGGTTCACACCCAGAAGAGAGTCAACCGACTCCCGTTTGTTCTCATTTCGTTCTATAGCATGGCATCGAATCGTGGAGACGAAACATGGGTTATGAACTGCTGCCGAAGGGCACCAATTACGCAGAATGGAAGGACGCCTGTAAGGTATTGAACCGTATCCATTTCACCGAAGAGGATGCGGAACAGGGCATCAGTCTGCTGCGCCTTGGCACGGCTGACAACCCAGCCCTGGATCAGTTTGTGGCTCGCTTTCAGGATCATCAACGCGAATTCGTGATCGCATCCCTGCGCACTCGTGAAGCGATGCTGACGGACGCTGAATGCAACGGCTTTAATCTGAAAGCCAAGCAACCGGAGGTCTATGCTTCGATGCTGACCGGCCCTCTCTTCCCGGAAGATTTCGGGGTGCATCGGTGATGGACATCACGGATATTCGCGCAGCGGTTGCGGACGGGCTGGAGCAGCGTGATATCGGACTGCCATCCTTTCGCCAGGACATTCGGGATGGGCGTCGCGACGATACGCCGTTTATGGTCGGCGCGCTGATATTGGCACAGGTGCAGGCTCTGACGCCGGCAGAGTGACGTGCGCAGTGAAGGCAACATGATCTATACGACTGACCTTTTCGAGGCGGTCATGCATGATGATACGATCGAGGTGCGGTGCGTCTGCGGCAAGGTTGGCCTGTTCTATCCAAACGGGCTGTGGTGGCGTTTTTATCGCAAGCGGTGGCCGTACCGTTACACGGAAATGCGGCCGTTCTTTTACTGCACATATTGCCTCAAGATGACCGGCAGTCGCGTGAGGCCGAATCACGTCGGCCGCACATCGTCGCCTGCAATCATTGACCTTCCGGTTCCGGGCGAACGTGAGTGGAAGAATATGATCAGGCTGATGAGAGGCGGATAATGCTGAACGAATGGACCGACCGCGATCCTGAACCTCGCCAGCCGCAGCGGTGGCACACGTTGGCGATCGTCGTACTTGGCGCGCTGGTGCTGTGGGGGCTGTGGTCGGCTATTGTGGACTGATCGGACAAATCCGCGCCATGACCATCGTAGCCGCCTGAGCAGCCGCGCGGGCGTTGTCGCAGGTGGCGAGGTTGTGCGCGCAGCCGGTGAGCAGGAGGAGGGGGAGGAGGCGGGTCATGGCTTCTCCTCCGGTGGCGCGGCAGGCGGCAGCTTGGCGATCAGCTGCTCATTCATCGCCTCGCCGCTATCGCGCGCTTTGAAGGTGCCGATCACGCCGATGAGGCCGGTCACCGCCGCACCGATGAAACCCAGCGCCGCGACAATCTGGGCCAGATGCGTATCCGGCTCCACGACGATGCAGATGATGGCTGCGACAATCGACATGATGACGATGGCTGAGAGGGTCGCCAGATAGGCGATGACGTTGTGGCGGTTGTTCATTTCGCTCGCGCTCCCGTCTTCTTCTCCAGCCAGTCGATGAACTGGCCAACGGTTTTCCCTTTCAGGATCGTCGGGTTGGCCTTGGTTGCCGCCGTACCGGCCAGTGCCTCAGCGCTGGCAGTTAAGGGCGCACCAATCACTGCGCCGGCCGTCAACGCTCCAAGGAAATGCGCTGCATATAGAGAGGCGCGGTTGATCGGGATGCTCTTTCCGCGAAGATAGGCCGCGTTCTTGGCCGTGAAGGTCTTAGCACGCGTCAGTTGTTCATCGGTCGATGGCATAAGGCCGCCGAACGCCTTTGACATGTCAGCGCCCCACGCGCCGCCTTCACCCAACCAAGTCGATTTGATAAACTGATAGAGGCCCGACGCGCTGGACGAAGCCGCCTTGATATAGGGCCGGTCACCGCTCTCGATCTTGGAGAGCATTGGCCAATAGTCATCGGGCAGGCCTGTCGCGGGAGCAGCCTTTGGCGGCGCCAGCTTGTCCAGCATTGCGATCGTGTCGCGGCCTGCCCAGCCGTCTACAGGGGATAGGCCGGTCCGCTCCTGAAACAGCCGCACAAAATCGTCGTCAGATATGGTTGCCATCACTCGCCCCCCTTCGCGTGGTATCGTTCAAGCCGGGTAATCCGGCGGTCATAGTCGGCGAACCGGGTGTCCTGCGCTTCCGTCTGAGCCTTCTGGCGCTCATCGATCCGGGCAAGGGTCTGCTGCATGTCGGTCACACTGCTCGCCACCCAGAACATCGCCCCCGTGATGATGACGGCGGCGCAACTGGCGGCGATGCCGGCAAGCCATTTGAGGGTAGGGCTGTTCACCTTGTCTCCATCTTCCGGGACCGCCCCATTCAGGCGCGCTACAGCGCGCTCCAGTTGCCCGAGCTGGGGTGCATACTCAGCAAGCGCCATTGCCGCCGCCTGCTCGGCCATGATCTTGACCTGCGCAGCGGTCGCCGGATCAGAGAGCGGCATCATCCTTTTCCCGTCACTGCGGACAGAGTGCGCGCATGGCCATCGCGGCGTTCATGATGGCTTCACAGGCGCCGGGCGTGTCGGGCAGGTAGCCCAGCCAGCCGACGATAAGGGCGATGTCGGCGTTCGCCGAATAGCCGTCATCCGGGAAACCTCCGATACGGAAGTTGGGCGACTGCGAAACCACGCCTGCCGGCATCGTAAACTCGTCAGTCGGCACTAGGCTGTTACAGAATATCTGCGATTTACGGTCGGAAGCTCGATTGCAGAACATGGCTGCCGCCCAGGAACCCACTTGCGCGACAGAGTTGGCCCCCACCATGATAACGCCAGAGCCATGCTGAATGCCGAGCTGTCCGCTGGTATTCTGGTAAAGGCCAGTGCGGCTGCTCGCCGTCGTCCCTTGTCCGAAGATACCATTGGGGGCAGTGAGGTCAGTGGCGCGAAAGATCGTTAGGAAGCTGTAGCCCGGCGCATTCAACAGGTCGCCGTTCGCCGGCGCCACCATTTGTAGACCTTCCTTGAGGTGGCCAGTACCGGCGCGACTGCAGTTCCAGTAGCCGAGCTTAGAGGTCGTCGAATCTACGCGGGTTGTCGTGGCGCTGGAAGCGGGTAGGACGTAATATTTCCGATCGTCCAACCCGTCCTGATCCGCGATCGGGTCGCCAGCGACCCCGAGCGGGCGACGGCCTGGCTGCGCCCACATGTACAGCAAGTCGGCCCGAGCCGCGCAAATGGCCTCCTCCAGCGCAAATGCCGTCTGTGGAAGGGCAGGAGTTCCGGGGACGGCAACGCCGCCAGCCAGCACGGTTTCGATATGGGCAAGGTCGAAGGCCATAGAGATAAGTCCTTAAACGAGGGCAACTTGCTGCTGGATCATCCAGCCGGAGACGATTTTTCCGGTCACAGCGCATGGCCATGCGCTATCGTCGCGCAGGTTGACGCGTGCGCCAGCGGGATCAGGCGGCGGGTTGACACCGCCCACCAGCCCGAGCCGGAAAAGTGGGTGGCGGGCCAACTCTGTGGCGGCATGATTGATGGTCAGAATGTTGCCTGTCAGCGACATGCTGGTGATGGGCACATCCCCCATATCATCTACCATCGATGCGCCCTTGAGCCCGTCGAGCATATCGGGAACCTGATCGGTATCGGTCGTCATCGAGCCGGTGCCGCCAGATATCGTCACCGTCGTACTGGTCGCGGTCGTTAGGGCGGCGGCTCCGTTAGCGACTTGCGGTTCGCGATAGGTGCCGCCGGTTTCGATCAGCCGGGCTATGGCGTAGGCCGTAGCCGAACCGAGCACGAAATTTGTTTCCTGAAGCAAGTGCGTCGGGCCATCATAGCCCGGCGCCATCACATTGATCGGCAGGCCCACCGCTTCGCCATTTCGGATGAGGTCAGCCTGCGCCAGCGTGGCCATGCCTGTATTGCCGTTCGGCCGCTGTCCGCACTGGTGGATGATCGAACCGATCCACGATGCCCCGATGCCGGCCGTCTTCGCCTGGAGGCCGGCCATGATCGCGCGCCAGCGGACTTTCCACGTCTCGGCCGTGGTGCCGATACCGTTATCAGCCTCACCCTGGTTGGTGATGACCACTACGTTGAGCGACAGCCCCCGCAGATCGGCCTGCACCTTGGCTGCATCGATGACCGCTTCCATCGACTGGTAATGTTCACTGGCCGCCCGGATGAGGATCGGATTGCCGTTGCCGTCGAGGGCAAGGTTACCGTCTCCGTCCAGCTGATACTCAGCCGGCGAGAAGTCCACGATAGGGGTGCCGCCCGTTCCAACGACGACGCCCAGCACATGAGACAGGGGATGCAAATGCTCCCCGACAAGGGCCAGTGCACAGCTTTCGACAAAGGTCTGCGCGAATACGCGATTTCCCATGTGACCAGCACCACGAAGCGGAACGATCCGCTGAAGCTGGATCGGGTCGATGACATTATCTTTGTTCGCGGCCTCTGGCATGAGTTGCAGCGGACGCGGCCCGCGCTCAGCACCATCGATCGCGCTGCCATCGAACTGCCAGGCCCGTTCGCAAACCAGATCGCGCCACAGCGGGCCCACGCGCGCGGCGTTGCTCTCGGCGTATCCATTAGGGAGGCTCTGGCCGATGAAGAGCGTCAGAATCATCTGAAGCCCTGCGTTGGCGAACAGAGTGGTGGTCCGCCACTTCCTACGCTGCACTTCACCTCGGGACATAACATAGGCAAAACCATTGCCACCCGCGATGAGCGTCGACGCATAGGGGCCGCCTGTGATCGGGGCCATGATCGCGGTGCTCCGCTGAACCCATACCTGCGAGCGGACCAGCCCTGTAATGGTGCCGGCGACAGAAACGGTAACAGGGACGCCAGCCAGAAAATTGTCGGTCGGGCCAAAGCGGAGCAACGCCGCGTCCGCAATGCGCGTCACGCGCCCTCCGGAAACAGCCGCCGCGCCGCGCCCGATCTTGGGCACGGCATAGAATTTGGGCGTCAGGTCCGTGAATAGCTGCCCGCCCGAGGCGATGACGCTGCGGTCGACGCGCCCGATCTTGGGCACCTTGAACCCTGTCCGCTCCTTAACAGCGCCGACGACCTGCGCGCCGGGAACCTGTAGCGCCTCCTTCGTCGCGCTGCTGGCGCCCTTGGTGTAAAGGTCCAGCCCCAGACCATCAGCGGATGGCACGTAGAACTGACGGCCGACCGGCAGCGCCGCATCCGCCTGCGCTTCCGCCACCGTCTTGTACGTGCCATAGGCCGCCGCGCCCGCTGCAATCACCGCCACCTGACCGCGCAGTGCGTCGGCAGATATGGCCGCCTGCTCCGCGCGCTGACGGTCACCGGTTGCGCTGGCGGCCTTCTCCTGCGCCACCTGCGCGGCGTCCTGAGCGGCTTCAGCAAACGGCACGCCCCCTTCGCCGCCCCATTCTTTGATCTTGTCGATCATGAGGTCGGTGTCTGCGCGGGGGATCAGGCCTTTATCGGCAAAGCGCTTCTCGACCCCGTCGCCAGTCGCACCCCGCTCGCTGATCAGCAGATTGGTCGTTTCGGCAACTATGTCAGCCGCAGGCAGATCGATGACCGCCGGCGCAATCTCACCCGGTGGCAGCGAGCTGCTGATCTGGGCATCGACGGGCCCGGACCAGCGGCTTGTCGAGCCGCCATAGGTCGTCTCGATAACCTCATAGACCAGCGACGCGTGGCGTGCCTCCTCATAGATGGCATCGCACTGCCCCGATGTCAGCAGAAACAGATAGACCATGCCGTCAACGCTCAGCACGCCGCTAATCAAGATGATCGGCTCCTGCATCGTGGCGCGGCGCACAACCAGCACGAAGCTGCGCCCCGTGAGATCCTGCGCGACGCCCCCAGGCGCGAGCAGGAAGCGAACAGCGCGAGGGCTTGATGCCCAAATCGTCAGGGCGGCAGACAGTGCCCGGAAGACAGTCATGCAGCACCTCCCGACATGCAGACGGAGCCGCTGACGCACAGCGCGCCAGCGGGCGGAAAGCCCCTGTCATTCATGATCATCATCCTCTTATGGTCAGGCGATCCTGCCCGAAGCGGTCACAGCCGCTGGGCGAGCATCAATGTGGATCGGTTGAGGTTTGTCGGCACGGTTGCCATTCCGCCGGAAACGGTGGTGGCAACATCCTGCGTCGATCCGTCGTCAAAGGTGTAGCGCACGGTCATCGTGCCATCCGGCACGCCGCGCGCGCCCCAATTCAACGTCAACTGATCGGCCGCACGCGTGGCCGCAGCCCCGCTCGTCCTGATTGCCGAGGTTGCCTTGCCGCCACTTTCTCGCTGGGGAATGCCGACCAGAAGCGTGAAGTCGACGCCCGCACCCACCGCCAGATAGTTCCAGCGCAGGGTGGCCGTGACATTGGTGCCGGACGATACGGTCGCGGAAGCTGAATATCGGCGCGGAGTGGCATCCAGGCCGCTCAGCACGGTTCCGGTCTGCCCGCCAACGCGGATAACCATATTGGTCGTGTTCACGCCGGTTAGGGCGCCCGCGACCAACGCCAGATAGGCGCTTGCTGTCCATGTCTCAGTGCCGGCCGCCGATACGGCGGGCTCCAGCGCCAACGTGATCGAGCCGGCGGTATTGGCGATCCCGTGATAGCGGATCGTGAAGTAATCGATGCCGTCGATCGAAGCCAGCGCCACCACTTCGCGCGTCAGGCCGCCATTGCCGCCGACGCCGATCCCGGTCGGAACCACGCCGCTGCCGGTGCCGATGGTGCCTACCGTGCCGCCGGCAAGCACGCTGTTTGCGATCTGGTTTGTTGCCGCCGGTTCGATCAGCAGGCCGCGCAGAGCATGGGAGGTTCGGTCATAGTCGAACCGGGCAGCGTCGGTCGTTTCCGTGACCAGCGTGCCGCTGGCGTTGGTGCGTGTGCCGGACGAGGATCGCGTTAGTGCCGCGCCGGGCGCCATGGCACCGCCCGAGAAGTCGAAGCCGCCGACGTTCAGTGCCAGCGGCCCGGTCGGGTCGGAAGCCACCCCCGTGGCACTATAGGCAACCGCCCAATAATAGCGCGGCCCGGCGCTGATCCCGGACTCTGTGATCTGGACGGTTTCACCGAGGGACGAGACGTGGTTGCCGCCGACCTGAACGGCACTGCTGAAGTCCGATGTGGAACCGGCATAGAAGCGCATATGTTCGAACGGCGCATATTCGGGCGCGCGCGCCGATATGGTGACAGAACTATCGGTCTGCGAAACCTTCGTGAGCGCCGTGGGCGGCGACGGTTGGACGGCGGCGCTATCGAACGTTACTGGCCCCAGCACCCGCCGGTCGGTTCGCGTCGACCCCACCAGATAGGATACGGCACCCCAATAGGTATTTGCGGCAACAAGCCCCCGAACGACAAATTCGGTAGTGGACGTATAGCCGCTGCCGCCGTTGATCCACAGCGCGTCGTTGTCCGCATCAGGGGCCGTCGCGCCGGCCGCATAGTCGAAGATAACCGCCGAAGCACCATCATCCTCGACCGCGCCGGCAAAGCGCAGCGTGGGAACCTGCGTGCCATTGCTGGTCACGATCTCGCCGGTCAAAGTCCATGCGCCAGCATCGGGCGCCGTATCCAGATCAGGTGCCAGCGGCTGATTGGCGACCGACTGGTCAACATACAGCGTCACGGGTGCGTAGACGTCTGCCGCAATCTCTCTCAGTACCCGTTTGCTCTTGCGTGTTCGATCGAACGACCAGCTGTCGATCCTGAATATCTTCCGGCCGCCAAAGCGGCGATCGGACGTCCAGCCGATCCAGTCGCCTTCCTCCAGCTCCATGAAACGCGGCCCAAGCGGGATAGTCGCGGTTGCCAGCAGGCGGCCAAGCCGGCGCTTATATTCAGCGACATATTGCGCCTGGTTGACCCGGCTGACAAATTGCAGCGAAAGCGTCGCCTCTCGCGGCTTCTTGTCCGCCATGACGTCGGCGACATCGCGGCGCACTGGCGCCGCATGATCCCCCCATTTCATCGACGGCTCGATGTAGCGGCCGACGACTGTATTTACCCACTCTTCATCGCGATCACCTCGCTGCAATTCATATTCGACCGGCGCATCGATCAGCAGGTCGGCATCGCTGATTTCCATCACCACACTTTGCGCATGGCCCGGTACGACTTCGATCCCCCCTTCGCGCTGGACGATCTGGCCGGCACAGGCCGCAGCGAACGTCTCTTCTGTGTCGATGAACCGGTCGGTCGCATAGATGACCGCGTCGCAGCGCCAGCGCCTCTGGCCATCCTCAGCGATTTCATCGCACAGATTTGCAGCGGCGAACATGCGCTCGGGCGGCGCCTCAACCGCAGACAGACCGCGCCCCACCAGCAGCATGTCGGCCTGCCCGACCCGGTCGCAGGCGTAGAAGCCACGTAGCCAGTTATAGCGGCCCACGACCAGATTATCGGACCATTCCCAGGTCGATGGGTCTGCCCAACGATGCACGCCCAAACCGCCGGCCACCGTGCCATCCTTGCGCGGATCGTACAGATAGGCGCCCTTGACGACGGGCAGGAATTGAGGCCGCCCCGCCGACCAGACCGGCTTTTTCGCGCTGCTCTTGTCCGCCTTGTACGCGGCTATGAACAGCGCGATCCCAGCGCAATTATCATCGGCCGTCCAGCTGCGCGTCACGCCATCGGACAGCATGGGGCAATTCAACAGCAGTTCCGACGGCAAGGATTGCGTTTCGGTGCCGGGCAGGAACCACACCTTCAACTGGCCATTATAGCCCGACACAGTGCCATTGCCCGCGTGGCTGACATATTTGTCATTGACGAAATAGCCGGACAGCGAATGGCAACGATGATCGGCAACCGCGATGATCACCATTTCCCAGTCGGTGCCGTTCTTTCCGCCGTAGTTGAACCCATCGAGCAGCGATCCCGCATGCGCAACCTCGCCGATCAGCGCATTTCGTGGCTGTTCGCCGATTTGCAGCGTCGCCACCTGCGCCTGACGGTTTGACTTGATTCCGGGGGCCAGCAGCTTGTTGAGGCCGATCGTGATTGCGGTCGTGATGACGAATGAAACGACCGTCCCGGCGAAGGTCGCGGCGAAAGCCGATCCGAACACCGCTGCTGTAATCGGGTCTGCACGCGCGGGCGAGGGCTGGAACATCAGCCCGGTTATCAGCGCGCCGGCCAGCAGACGGCGACGCAGGCGGCGTGTAATCGCCATCAGCAGCCCCTGACGGTCCAGGCGCGGGTCATTCGGCTGCGCGGCAATCGCATCTGCCTCACCATCCCCGGACCGACCAGCCTGTCGCCTTCTACGATCGCCAGCAGCGGCCCGTCAGGCATCATCACCATGGCGGCGTCAAACCGCTGCGCCATGGCGGACTCGATCGGCGTAAGACGCGACGATATCGCCGCTTCGAAGCCTCCCAGGCTGGCGATGACCGCGCGGGCCTGCGCCTCGTCCGCCCAGACCAGCCCGTCGATCGGATCATGCCCGGTGTGCGCGCGGATCACCGCTGCCGTGGCACTGACACAGTCATTCGCATCGCTCCCCCAGATGAAGGGCATGGCGATCCGGCCCTCGATTTCCGCGAGGGCTGCGCAGACATCATATCTCAACATTTTTACCCTCGCCCGCTGGTCAGCGACGAACTGGCCGAACTACGCTTGCCGCCCCAATAGAGCGTCTTTTCACCCGCAAAGCTGACATGCTTGCAGCCGCCATCATTGGATTTGATCATCCGCTGGTCCGCGTCCGTCCGCATCCGTGACCCCCGTCGGCCCAGGCCGTTGGCGGCCGTTTCCACCATTACCTTGATTGATGCCGTGCCGCCGGGCTGTTCGCTTCTGGGCAGCCTGTCGGCCGATCCTCGCGCAAAGATATGACCGTCCAGCAGGGCCTGTCCACTGCCGTCGAATGTCAGTTCCCACACCACTACGGGCGCGCCGCGTATCGCCGCAGTGTCGACCGCAGCGACAACATCCGCATCGGCGCCAGACAGGGTCAGGGTGATATTCTGCGCAGCGCCGCCCAGCGCACCGCCGCCAATCTCGATGAGGGCATTGGCGCCCAGACCGATAAAATCATGCGTCACCCCATCCGATGCGACCATGGACAAGATGCCATCCCCGCCCACGGCGAAGAAGGGCGTGTCGCCATGGATCTCGATCGCGCCGATCGACATGGCGGTCCCGTCAGCATAGGCGGCCAGCGCCGCCGCACTATAGGATTTCATGGCAACATGACCTGCACGGCCGATATCGTACCGCCACGCATGATGCCCATCCGATCCTTGGGCGCGAGCTGGCTTTTGTCCGCGCGCACCTTCATCAGGCAGACCGGATTGTCGAAATAGGCCACCGCGCCGCCTGGTACGACCCGCATGTCGATCGGCGGCTCGACCGTGACGGTGGACACACCACTGCCATTGGCGGTCCCGCCGGTCGTTACCCGCGCCAGAGCACGCCGATTATTGGTCCCGCCGGGCGCGGTGGCATTGGTCCAGCGCAGCCCGACATAATCGCCCTTCCCAAGGATGAAGCCGCTGGGCAGACCCTGCAATTCCACGTCCGCGTCGCCGTTGCTGGCAATCGTCTGCGACCAGCTGGTCGCCGCCCCGTTGAAACTGCCCCCGCCCGCGCGCGTCATCCCGGCAAAGCCGGCGCGGTAAGCCTTGGGATAGGGACGCTCCAGATCGCGGGCGAAGAACAGTCGCTGCATGCCGCGAAGGCCCGTATACCAGGCCCGAATTTCATCCGACCAGTCCGGGGTCAGCGTCTTGGAGATAGTCCATTCCGCTTCCCATTTCGGCGGCGCCCCGGTGATGCCGCCGATCCGGCCATTATCTTCCGGCGCGCCGTAATCGAAGCGCAGCAGCTCGAAATAATCCTGTGCAAAGCCCTGCGTCGGCATTCCGATCGGATAGGTCAGCGCCATGCATCAGCCCCCAAAACGAAGGTAGAGGCGATCGTTCGCCTCCTGAACGGTATTGAGCGTCCGGCTTGAGAAATTCCGGTCGATTTCATCCAGCTTTGCCTCGACGCGAGATAGCGCTGCCTGGTCGGCCCCGGTCGCATCGATCTGATACACCGGGGCATAGGTCATGCTTTGCCCGGTGCCAGCCATGGCGCGGCGCGTGTCGCTGGCCGTCATGACTTTGGCGCCTTGCGGCATATTGACGATTTCGGCGCCATTCTCGCCGACCAGCATTGCGCCGGCGGGCGTGTATTCATTGCCGATCGCGGACCCTATCAGCGCGCGGGGTGTCCCCAGTTGGGAGGCCACACCGTTAAGGTAGGACATGGACGATGCACTCACCCCGCCAAGGCCGCCGCCGCCGATCGATCCGACAAGGCCGCTGACCAGACTTCCGAAGAAGCCGCCGCCGCCCGATGTCGTCAGCCCGCTTCCGAACAACAGGTTTTTGAGCGGATTGAGCGCCGCCATCCTGAACATCTCCGCAAGGATGTCGCTCAGAACGCCCTTCACCCGGTCACCCCAGCTTTCAGCGCTGGTCGGATCGAACAGCCGGTCGATTGCATTTTCGCCAAGCCGCTGAAACTCTTCCTGTTGTCGGCGATATTCCTCGATCATGCGGTTGAGTTCGTCCTGCGCCTCCTTGGCCTTGACCAGCTCATTGACCTGATCGGCGGTCAGGGCCGGATACTGCCGCATGATATCCAGCCGATAGCGCTCAACCTCCAGCAGCCGCTCGGCCTCGTCGCGGTTGCGCCCGCGCAGCTGCCATTCCAGTTGCAGCAAGGCCGTCCCGGCAGACAGTCTCGATCGTTCCCCCTCGACGGCTTCGTTCAGGCGCGTATCGTCCTCGGCCTTCTTCCTTTCGCTGTCCGCCTCGGGCTTCACCGCATCCAGAAAACCGGGCAGAAATGCGCTGGCCCGCGCCTGCGCCTTCCAGTCAGCCGCCTGATCGTCCGTGATCAGCTTCTTCTCGCGCAGCGCGTCAATCTGGTCGATTTGCTCGCGGTAGCGCCGGGCTGCCTCGGCCACCGGGTCGAACCGTTGCTGGAGCGAAGCCAGGCTGCTTTCCAGATCGCGTTGGGCTTCGGCGGCGCTGCGAACCGACTTTGTGATCTCAACGCCGGCGCCATCGGTGGGGAACAGACCCTTGCGCGGGTCGACGGCTTTGCCGTTGACCATGACCTGATAGTCCAGATGCGGACCCGTGCTGCGGCCAGTATTGCCGGTCCGGGCGATGACCTCGCCTTGCTGCACCGTATCGCCCTTGGCGACGATGCTATTGTCGGACAGGTGACCATAGCGTGTCTTCGTGCCGCCGCCATGATTGATGACGACGAACTTGCCCAGACTTTCGCTATAACCGAGGGCCTCTACAACGCCGATCTGCGGAGCCTTGACCGCCGTGCCTACCGGTGCAGCAATATCGATGGCCGGATGGAAACTGCTGGCGCCGGGCTTGGGCGGCGTCCTGGCGCCGAAACCGGACGTGATCTTGCCTTCCACGGGCAATATGAATTGCGTCAGGGCCTGTGTCCCGGCGCGCAGGGCCTTTTCACTCTCGGCGATCTTCTTCAACTCATCGTCTCGGGCGCGCGTCAGTTTTGCAATGGCCTCTGCATCGCCCCGACCTACCGCGTCATTGATGCGCTGATCATAGTCGCGCTTGACCCGGCCCGCAGGCGACGACATCTGGTCGATGATCGTGCGCTGATACAGGCCCATCGCCGTTGTCGCGGCCGTCTCCTGCTCCGCGACCGCGTCGCGTGATTTGGCAAGCGCAGCCTCCAGCCGCTCGACTTCACGCATCGCCGCGACATAACCCGGATTGATCAGGTCGCCGCGCGCCGACATCTTCACATCGGCCGCTTTACGTTCCGCCGCGGCCTTCGCTGTCGCCAACTCGGCCTGTAGGCGCTTTTCGGTCTGGATCGTCGCTAGCCGTTCAGACTCCAGAAAAATGTAGTTGGCCCTTGCCTTGTCCTCCGCCGTCTGGATCGACTGCCGCATTTCGCGGTTCAGCGCTTCGACCGCATTACGATGCTTTTTCGTCGCTTCCTCGGCCGCCTTGCTGGCTTCCGCATCGCCCATCAGCTTTTCAGCGAGCAGGGCGGCCGCCGGGATCGCGACGCCCAGCGCTACGCCCCACGGCCCTCCCAAGAGGCGCGCGAAGGTCGCAAAGCGGCCAGCGCCTGCTTCCGCGCCATATGTCATCATTTGCAGATTGCCGATCAGCTGGGGCGCCTGCATCGAAAAGGCGCGCAGCGCGTCAGTCCCGCCATTCACCTGGACGAAAAAATCCTGCACCTGAAACCCGGCCTGTTGCAGCCCGCTGCGCATGGCACCTTGGGACACACCTATGCGGCCATGCGCGCCCGTCACCTCGTCCAGCGCCGCCCGCTCCAGGCGCAGCTTCGCGCAATATTCGTCAAGCGTGATGGAGCCGTTGGCGATCAGCGTCCGCGCCTCTGCCATCTCCTGATTGAAATGCTGTTGCGCCGCCCATGCCGGGTCGATCGCCGCGCGCAAGCGCATCGCCGACGACTCGTAACGCTCCTGTTCGGCAATCTGGTCGCGGAAGGCTCCGCGCGACAAGCCAAGCCGCCCGTTGGCACTGGTCACTTCGTCCAGCGCAGCTTTCTCCATGCGAAGCTTGGCGCAATATTCGTCAAGCGTGATGGAACCGTTGGCGATCAGGGCCTTGGCACCAGACATCTCGCTGTTGAAGCGCTGCTGGGCACTCCCAACCGGGTCGATCGCAGCACGCAAACGCTGCGCTGACGCCTCGTAGCGCTCCTGTTCAGCGATCAGCTCGCGGAATGCGGCGGCGCTGAGCCTAGCCGACCCTTCCTGCAATGAGGATAGCGAAGAGGCACCGGGAAGGCGCTCGGTTGCCCCGCCGGTCGCGACCGATCCGCTCGATGCCTCGATCTGCATTTGCAGGGCACTTTTCGGCATGATCGCGGCGATCTTCTGCGATGCAGCTGCCATCCGGCGCTCGGCCGACTCGAAATCGCTGGCGGCCTTGTCGAATGCGCGAGATGCACGATTGGCGGCGGCATCGCCGGCATCGCCCACTGCCTTGAAGTCGCTGACGACTTCTTGCCGGCCCTCGGTGCCGAGGCGGATCGCAACTTTGGGTTGTGCCACTATCAGCCTCGCTCGGTTCGGGTTACAGATCGGATCATGAGAGCCATTCCGATCGCATTGATGCTCATGTGCGCCGCCGCCGTCCCGGCGATGGCCGAAGGGCCTATTTCAAAATTCGACGCGAAGGCGCCGGAGGCCGCCTATCTGTCCAGCCGAAAGCTGGAAGATATCGAGCGATGCCTGATCGACATGGATGGGTTGTTCCCGCCATCCATATATCGTCAGCCTGATCGCCCCGATCACGTCACCTTGCTTTGGCGCGGCGGCATGGGTCTGACCCTGGGCCGCGTCGATCTTCACCGCCAGGCGGACGGAACGAAAATCACATCCTGGTTCGGCGCGAAGCAGGTTACAGGCTGCGCCCCTGCATGATGATCAATCCGCATCAGCGGACAATTCATCCAGCAATATGCCCTCGACGCGAGGGAGAGCTTGCGCAAGCAAATCCATGTCCACATTCCGGGCACGCCCCAGCGCCAGCGCTGCACCAAAATCCAGCCCGAACGGCATGCCGATTCCAGCGCGCAGCTGGCGATTGCATCCGGCAATAATGTCCCAGACGCCTAGTCCTGCGTCGGTTGTCGGCTCGTTTTCGACATAGGGGCAGGCTTTGCGGCCCTCTTTCGGTTTCGCTTGGCATCGGCCTTCCCGCTGCGCCTGACAGACCGATTGGCAGTATCCCTTGCCGGCATCGCCCCCGCTGAAATGCCATTCCGCGAGAGCGATGATACGTTTTTTTCCAGCTCTCGCAGCATGAACGGACGCACATAGGCATTGTCCAGCATTTCCCAGCGGGAAGGATCGGAGAGGAACAGGTCCAGATTTTCCGGCGTCAAGGGAGCCGGCTCGCCATTCTGGTCGCCAACACCCTCCCAGCCTATGATGCCAGACCGCAGCAGGCTGTCCGAAAGGGCGTCACCCGCCTGCTCGATGACATCGGTCGGCAAGGGCTGATTATCATCAAGGGACAGACCAGCGTAGCAGGCGCTTGCCGCCCGCTTGGCAGCGCGCAGAGCGATCCTGCCGATCGGCGCAAACTGAACGCGGATCGCGGGGCTGCTGTCCTCCGGGCTTTCGCCGACCACGGCATCCACTACGGTGACCCACCATGGCTCACGCGCCAGGCGCTCGGCATCCAGATTGAGCATCAGAAGCTGTCCTTCTGATTGCCGGTCGACCATTCTATCCGGATTTTCCGTTCTTCCTCGATCGTCTGGAACCGGTCGCCATCCCGCACCAGCGCGCCATTTTCGACGGCATAGCGCACGACGCGGCCATTTTCGACGTCCGCTTCGATCACCTTGTCGATGCGGTCGCCCGTCTCGACGTCGATGATGCGCAGTCGCGCACATACAACGCTAGGGGTGACGCCCAGCTTGGCATAGAGGGGCGGGGCATCTTCCTTAACGGACGGTGCTTGGGCGGCAGCCGGCGCCGCGATTTCGGCGGCGACATCCGCCGAAGGCACCGGGGTTTTAGGCTTCGTCATCACGAACCTCCTTCAATAGCTGGCAATGGCGTTGATCAGCTTGGCCGTGATCTTGTGGCCGCCGGCGCCGCTGGCCTGGCAATTAAATTCTGCCATCACGCCACCCGGTCCGGTGATCGGACGCTTGGTGCGCGGGAGGAATACGCGCGGAAGCGCGAACTTCAGGCTGTTCGTCCCGTTGGCCCACCCGATTTCATCCAGATTGACGGGCGTTCCATCGGTCGCGGCCGTCAACAGCGCAAGGCTGTCGAATCTTGCCGTGAAGCGCAAGGCGGCCTGCACAACACCGGGCACCACGCCGCCGATGCGACCGTCGGACCGGATAACCTCGATTTTCTCCAGGCTGTTGGACATGGAGATATCGGCGGATACGATGTTGCCTAGGGCGACGCCGTCCCGCTTGATGACACCCGTCGCGTGGGCGAAGCGGACACCCTGCTGCGCCGTTGGCGTGCCGGCCACAGAGGCCGCAACCGGCGTCGTTTCGCCCTGCGCGATCATCGACAATGTGGCGTTCAGCATGCCAGATCGCGCCATCCCAATCCGAATTTGATTGAGCACGGCGCCATAGTGGACGGAGTAGGCGGGAACATCCGGATGGCCGACCTCGATCGATCGAGACGGAAGCGCCGCCGCGCCGGACTGGAATGTGTGGGTGTACGGGCCCGTTCCGGTCACCGCTGCGGCACCGAAAAACCCTTTGAGCCAGAAGCCGATTGCCGCGACGTCGACGGGAACGACAATGTCACCGTCATTGGTGGCAACGTCCTGCACAGGATCTAGTCCCTCACGACCGAAGCCGAGCTGATCATCTTCGATCAGCGGCCGCTCTTCGCCGAGCGTCGAGCTGACGAACGGCAATTTTTTGAAACCGGTGGCGGGCGTGGTGCCGTAGGTCGCTTCATCGACCGCGTGCAGCACGGCGTTGATGCCCATGCCGAAACCCATGATCGTTCTCCGTCAGTTAAGGGGGGTGATGGTCGAATAGGTAGCGATGATGTCGAAGCTTGCGCCCAGTTCGGTGCGCGTGCCAAAGCTGCTCAGCGGTTCGACATCAAGGCCGCTGACGTCGAGAAAGCTGACAAGCCCGCCCAGAAAGGGGTCGGCCGCCACGGCCGCGCCCACCTTGCCAGCCATGTCGTCCAGCACCGACCGTAGGGACCGGGCCTGTTTGAAGGCCCGCAGCTCGACCGGTACGCGATGGGTCCAGTGCCAGGTAGGCGGCGATAGGTCGATGTCCGGTTCATCCAGTTCGCCGTCCCGCACCAGCACGGTATCCAGATTATGTGTCCGCTTCGGACGTTCCGCCCCATCCTCCAGGCCTATCACCGCATGACCGGCCAACGCACGCTGCACGAGCTTGAGGATCGCGCGGTCGACATCATTCCGTTTTGACATGGCTCAGCCCCACTTCGCTTGCAGCCGGCGCGCGACCCGGTTGGCGGCGCGCTGGGCCGGCCCGTCAAGGTCCAGCAGCTTCGGCTTGCGGACCGACTTGACCAGCGTGAACATCAGCACCGGCTTCGCTTTGCGTGGGGCCATGCCCCGGCGGCCCGCGACCCGGCCCTTTGTCGCCTGACGATGTCCGCCCGACAGGCCGGACACGACATCGATAAAGGCGAAGCCCTTGCCACGCTCGATCGCGACATCGAGTTCAGCGTTGAAATGCAGTTCCACCTCTTCCGGCGTCATTTTCGATCCGCCGGCGCGCCGCCCAAGCGACGACGCATAGCTTCCCGACCGACGACGCGGCGGCACATTCTTGGACGGTATCCAGAGCCACTTAGCCCCGTTCATAGGCCGGATTGTGGCGCCATTGATGTAGGACTGCACAATTAAGGGTGCGGCCGAATACACATAGCCAGCAGGGTTAAGTGATCTCGACCCTTTAGGGTAGATTTCGCCGCGCCATGTTTTAGACAGGCGTGATCCCAGACCCGCTGAAATTATCTGATCCCGCAGATCATCTTTCAATGACGCCGTCTCTTCTCGCATGACTGCGGTGATGTCTTGAGCTAGGTCGCCCTCAACCGCATCCAACTGGCTGGTGAGCGAAGATGATATGATCTGCGACTTCAGTTTCACCGCGAGACATCGACCGGCTCATAGCCGACCGTCCATGTGAGTCCTTCCACATCCGACAGCGGCTCACCTGTCAGAACAAGCTCTTCTGACGGATGGAAATCGCCAGATTCGTCGGTCTTGCCGACAAGCACCGTGTCGCCTTCGTCTATCATCTCCAGCTGAGACTGGCGAATTTGCATCTCGCGGATCATCTCGATCCGACCACCGCCGGAAAAGCGGGTTTCACTGTCCCTGTGGCTCCGAATGATCCGCACGTCGCGCGTCCATTTGCCGGTTGTCGATATATGCTCCGCAGCCTCGGATCCCGGCGCATTGAAGATCGCATCGAGCGCCGAGGCAAACGGATCGACCACGATCAGATCGCCGCGATCAGTTTTACAGCAATGGTTGCTACGCCGCTCGCTGCGGCAGCCTGGAAGATGCCGATCTTGGTATTGCCGCTGGCGACATTGGTGACAACCTTGGCCGCGTTGTCCCAATACGCGACCGTCTTGCGCGTGACCGTCACCGCCGCCTTGGGCAAGCTGAAAACGCCGCGAGTGACGCCGACTACGGCAGCACCGCTCGCAGCGTCCGTCGACGCAACGGCGAATTCGGCGCCGTCCAGGAAGCCGTCGCCGGATTTGACGGCATAGGGCGCAATGCAATCGACATTGTCACCGCGTTGGATGAAGTTTTTCATTCTGACCTCCTAAATTGAAGCGGGGTGGATTGGCCGGCGTTAACCGGCAGCGGCAGCGGCAGCGGCAACCGCATCGGCGACGCGCTGATCAAAAGCGGCATCCTGCTCGGCCTGCTGGCTTTCGAGCGCTTCGCTCAGAAGCTTGTCGCCTTCCTCGCGGATGCGGATCATTTCCGCGTCCAGGGCGGCATCGCCGTCCGACTTCTGCTTCTCCAGCTGCTCACGCACTGCCTTTTCGTCGGCGGAACGCAATTCTTTCAGCTGTGCCTTGACGGCCTTGCTGACGGCCTTGTCGAAAGCCTTGACGTCAAAATCACCGTCGGTTTCTGCGGGATTATCGATGTCGGTATCCAGCACATCCTCCGGCAGCACGTCGCCATTATCAACGAAATGGATGGCCTGTGCGTTCGTGACAGTCTGCGGGCCGTCGTTCGGGCCCTTTGGCAAGCCACCGATCATCACGGTGCGCTGCAAAGCTACGATCTTCATGTCTTTCACCTTTCGGAAACGACATGGGCGGCCGAAGCCGCCCATGTCGAAATCATCATGAATGGGGAGGGTGTCAGGCGCCGGGGTTCATGTAGGCGCCGCGATAGTCGATCGCCTTCGCATTGAAGTCCGTGCGCCCCTTATATTCGACGCCATCCACCTCGAAACCGACGCGGGTTTCCGTGTAGACTCCGCGCTGGCCCTTCAAATAGGCATGCTGCACGACGGCTGCACGCTTCGGATCGGCGAACAACATCCACCTGTTGTCCGTAATGCGAGGCTCCACGACCAGCGTCAGCTTATTTGCAAACAAATTGACGTTGCTGCTCTGGGTCGCCGCGACGGCCGTCAATACAGCCTCTGCCTCCGTTTCCTTGTCGGGGCCGACAACGAGATATTTCGGCACGATGTTGATCACCGTGGAACCGTCACGGTCCTTTTGCTTGCGCATCGACGCACGTGCCACGCCCAGGCTCGCCGTGGTGATCGCCGATCCTGAACCTGCAAGATTGCCGTGCTGCGAGGAAAACAGCGCAAAGCCATCCGTAAGCAAGGGGTTGCCAATGATGTTGGCCCAGGCAGCATTCGATTCATGCAGCGCGGCACCCGTACCCAGCTTGGAGGAGATATCGCTGAACAGTCCCAGCTGATCGTTGATGATCAACTGACGCGACAGCGAGTAGATCTTGCCAGCGGTCCACAGCTTGTAGCTGTCGCCGATGTCCTGGAACGACCCGTAGGTGTATTCGCCGTTTTCCGCGACGACCTGAAACTCGGACGCGCCGACCAGGCCGACGATCGGTGTGGGACGGAAATCGTTGGCGCTCGTCTCCTTCGATAGCAGCTTCCAGTTGTCCGACGCAGCCTCATATTCGGTCATGATGACGAGATTGCCGGCCTGTTGGAGAGCAATTGCGAAATCGCTGGTGGTCATGGCGCCATGGCGGAAACCCAGCGCTTCCTGGCACAATTGATAGGGGCTGTAGCTCGCAGTCCGCACACCGGAGCGTTCCAGATATTGGCGCGCGATTTCCAGTGTCCCCATATGACCGAACAGTTCGCCGCCGTCTTCCGGCGCATCGAAGCTATTGGCCATGCGGACGACGAACGCACCGCGCATAGCATTGCGATACTTATCCTGTTCGTCGGCGCTGATCGTGATGGTACCGGTAATCTGCGGCTGCGATCGATCGGCGACATAGGCGTCGGTGATTGCGTCGGTCAGTTGCTCTTCCGTCATCGGGCTTTCAGCGTGGCGGGACAGGATAGCTGTGCGCTGCGCATCGCTCAGCGACGAACGGGTGAACAGGTCCATCATCCGCTTCAGCGTGACTTCGCCGGCGCGGATTTCCGTTTCCGGCACGACCGGAGCGGGAGGCGTGGCAACCGGTGCCGGGACGGGCGCCGGCGCCGGGGCGATCGGTTCGGGCATGATAACTTCCTCGGATATCGCGGGCGCACCGCGAATGATGCAGGGGTGGCCGCCCTGCTCGGCTTTGCGGGCGCGGACTTGCGACCCGGCATCAAATGGCACCGCCACCATGGAAAGCTCGATCGGCTCCCAGTCCGTGGCAAGCATGTGAGGCTTTTCGCCCTGCTTTTCGGTGCGCAGATAAGTATGGACCATGTACCCGACGCTCACACTGCGGATATGACCGTCGATGATTTTCTGATTGGTATCGGCAACATCAGCCGTTTTGGCGAGCCGGACCCGTGCGACGCCTTCACCATCACCGATCCGGACCGATCCGGGAACGACCGAGCCCAGCACATTACGCAGGCTGTAGTCATTATGACTATCGAGCAGGCAGGCACCGTTATTCAGCCGATCAAGGCGAACGGCGGATCGGTCAAGGCTCAGTTCCTCGACATAATATTCGCCGTCCCACCAGTCGAAGCGCAGGCCGGCAGCACCCGTGGTCCAGCAGATTTCGATAGAGTTATCAGCTTCGTCATACGACGACGGTTGCGTCGCTGCCGCTCGATACATCATCGGCGCTACTGTCTGCGCCGCTTCCGGACTGTGAGGCATTATTGGCTCCTGGCGTGCTAGGGTCGCCCATGAAGGCGATTCTGCGTTTGGCATTGGCGTCCCGATCGGTCGCAATCTCGTCCATCAGTTCGTCATGGTCGTTGCCGCGTTCGCCGATCAGGTTGCGGCGGCTCTCGATCCCTGCCTGCATTTCCAGCAGGGCCGCCTTGGCGTCGCCGGCACGGTCGATAGTTTTCACGCGCGGTGGCGTATGCTTGAACTCGGCCTTCAGGTCGCGCGGGCCGATCCGGCCCGTGGCGAAGGATGCCTCCAGCCACCAGTCGACGACGCGAACGCAGAACTGCGGAATGATCGTCAACCACTGGATGCGCCCCATACCGGTCTCGAACTCATTCGACCCGGCTTTGAAGCTGGAGAAATTGACGTTTGACAGGTCACCCGTCATTCCTTCGTAAGTGACTTCGCCGCCCGCAGCGACGCGCAGGTTGCCCCAGCGCAGGAAATCGCTGAAACCGCCTGCAGCCTTCGGCTCACCGAAGCTGACCGTCTGCCCCTGATCCAGATAGCTGATCATGCCGGGATACAAGGACTCGAACGGCTGACCCGATCGGCCATCAACTTCACCATCGACCGCGCCGACCGATGACGGATCGGCATCGACCGACGTGGTCACGAAGGCCGCGAAGCAACTCTCGATTTTCTTCCGAACGCCCTCGGCCTCGATATAGTCATCGACATCGTCCAGGCCTTCGACCACGGACTCGAAATGGCTGCGACCGCGCCACTGACCCGGCTCCTCGCGCCGGAACAGGTGGATCACATCGGACGCCGGAACTCGTTCGCTACCGGTGCCGAACATAGGATCGAGCGATCTGCGGAAGTGATAGAAGGTTGGCTTGCCATCCTCGCCATATTCGATACCGTCCCGAACACGCTGGCCCGCTACCGCGCCGTCCAGCTGATCGACGCGAAGCACCTGCAGGCGGAGCGGGTGGCCTGCTCCGGCTATCAGTCGGCGCAGGATGAACACTTCGCCATCCAGCAGCATGGCCCAAGTGACCAGTTCTTGTTGACCGTAAAGGTCCTGCACGCCGTCATGATCGGCAAGCGCAATCCACTCGCGCCACTCGCGCTGCAGCTTCTTCGACCCCTTCGGCGTAGCCGTGATTCCGTAGGCCACCAGATTGTTGAGCAGGTTCGCCTTCATCTTCCGCGCGAACGGGTTCAGGCGAAATATCCGGCGCAGCTTCTGCCGGTCCATGATCGACGTGCCGCCGATCGCACTATGGGTCGGCCGAGACGCCGGATCATTCACCGCCCAGCCATCCCCGCGGCGCTTCTGCCGGCGATTCTGCACAGCGCGGACCTGCTCGACCCGCTCCAGCTGGGCGCGCACGACGCTGCGCTTGAGTGCGCGCGACGGCGACACCGCAGCTATGGCGCGGTCGATGAAGTTCACCGGCCGATCCGCCCGATAGTGAAACCCTTCTTGGGCATCGCGCGGTTTTCATCCGCGATTACCTCGGCCTTCATCTCCGTGCGGAGCCGGCGCAGTTCGTCCAAGCTGTGCTTCTCGCTGCTGCGCCCGTCGGAGAAGGTGACCTTCTTCGTCGGGTCCAGGATCGCCTGATCAATCTTGTCCAGATCGGCGCGGGTCCAAGCCATTATCGTCTCCGTTGTAACCAGTCCGACCGCGTTGACGTCAGCCAGTCCCTGCGAGGCACCGGTGCCGGCTTCGGGCGCGGTCGGCCCGGTGCGGTCATGTCCACAGACTTCTTCACCACCACGATCGCGGCGGGTGCATCATTGGCGGGCAGCACACCCATCGCCTGGTCCGGTACCCGATAGGCTTTCGGCACCCACCGCATGTGATCGCGGCTCTGCGCGAATGGCGGCTTCAGGATCGACGCATAGGCGTAGACCAGATGATCCAGCGTCTCGTTGCGCGCTCGCAGCTTTTTCCACTTGCCGTCTTTCAGCTCTTCGGCTGTGATCTCGTCCAGATATTCATCGGCCAGCCCCGGCTCACCCTCCGACACGTGCCGCGCCGGACTACCGGGCCGATCGGCACCCGGAATATGGATATATCCCGGCCCCGGCTCCGCCTTGCGCAATCGGACGTCGATGATGTTCTTGATCCGATGGACATTGGGCAGCCACAGGTCGGGCGAATTGCGTTTCGCACCGCCCGACACCTTCTTGTCCGCAAACTCACCCTGCGGCATCAGGCGTGGTGACAGCGGATTGCTGCCGCCCTTCACCAGCGTCACCCGCCGCCGCTCGATTCCCCATCCGTCGCGCGTGCTGGGCGCGGTGGCCTTGTGCCACAGCGCCTGGGCGGACTTCGTCCAGCTATCCTCCTTCGTGCCGCCGCCACCCGTGTCGATCGCCACCGACAGCGCTGGCGGACTTTCCCCTGACCCATCTGCCAGCGGCCATGTCTTGCGCCACAGCGGCAAGAGCGCGTCGGCATGCGCCGGTTCATGGAAAGGCCGAATGGGCGTCCCATCCTCCAGCACATCGATCGACCAGCGGTCGATGATCCAGCTTTCCAGCTTCTCGCCGAAGCCGATCGCTGCGCACTGAAAGCTCGACGCCTGCGCATCGACCACGATCACGATGACCTTCACGCCAGCAGGTACAGTCCCCAGGGCGAACCCGGCCTCCCGCCGCTTGGCCAGCTCGGCCGACTTCAGCGGCTTTTCGCCCGACAGGATCGAGCGATAATTCTTGCCCCCCTTCGTATTCCAGAAGGTCCGCAGCGGGCCTTCATCCTGCCGGTCCTGCCAAGCGATCTCCGCGTCACGCAGTTCGCGCGCCAACGTCGGCCAACTGGTGAAGGCCATCAGGCCATCAATCCGGAATGTCCTGCGCCACGGCCCGGCCTCCGGCTTGGCAGCGACAAAGCCCGCTTCAGGCAACACCTTCAGACTGTTCAGTAGTTTGCGCCGATCGCTCGGCTGCAGGGCACATCCGTTCGAACAGACGACGGTCGCCGTCTTCTCGGCAAGCTCAGGCCCGCCGCTGCGATCGAACTGCAGATCGCGGCGTATATCTATTTTCCACCGGTCGCCGCACGACGGACATTCCGGGTGCAGGCTCTCGTCAGTCCCGCTCTCTACGAACGCTTCCGTTTTCCCGCCCGTCTCGTCCGCCGGCGACGACGACACGAACTTCGTGTCGCGCCCTTCGAATGTCGTCTGTCGGCCGCTGAGCAGCTTGATCGCGGACCCTTGGCCCGCTTCATCGGCGGTACCGCCGATGTCGCTATCCATCTGGTCATAATCGTCCAGCCAACCGCAGCGCACGGGGCGCTGGGCGAACTGGCTCGGCACCGGCCAGATAGACATCACGAACATCCCCTGAAATTGCTTCAGGAAGATGTTGTTGGCGCTGGCCGTCTGCAGCAGCTTGCGCCGCAGAGCCGACACCTTGTCCACGAACGGCTGTATCCGCGTCACGACAAAGGTCTGCGTCGCAATGCGGTCAGGCTGGACCATCATGAAATCGGATGGATCCTGATCGATCAGCGATCCCAGCCAGCACAGCCCTATGGTCGATTTACCGCCCTGCGACGGACCTAACAGCCCGACCTCGCCGGTCTGCGGCGCGCCCAGTGCATCCATCACCACCGGATGCCAAGGCAAGGCGTCCAGATCGAAGTCCGTATTTCTCCGCGCCCAGTTGCTGACCGTCAGCCTTTCGCGCGGTGCATAGAGGTGCGACAAGCGGGCGAAAATATGCGCGCCGGTTTCACGGGGCGGTAGCGTCCAGCGCGGGGCCGGCAGGGATGTCGGAACCATCGTCGCCATCGCCGCCTGCTAACTTCTCCGCAAGTTCCTTCATCCTGTTGCTCAAAGCGGTCTGGTCGGCCGCCATCAGCGTATCAATTTCGATCTGTAGTTCCCGTGAAACGTCCGCCCGCTTGGCCAGACGCGCCGAAAAGCTTGCGCCCGTCTGTTGAAACCAGACCAGCACCTGCCCGATCGCGGCTTCAACGCTGGCCTTGTCGACCATCTCGCCGCGCAGACGCGAAAGCTTGATGGCGACGATTTCCTCTTCCAGCAGCGCCTTTCGGTCGGCGATCGTCAGGCCGGGTTCGGTCGTCGCGACCGACAGGCCCATATCGGCCGCGAACAGGTCCAGCTCTTCGCGCCGCGATCGGGCCGCGTCGCGCTTGGCCTGGTCGAGCGACTGGATGTAGCGCGCCGCCACATCCAGATCGATCTCATAGGCGTCGCCATTCTTGCCGAACTTCACAATCCCCGGAAAATCGGGATCGCTCCCGATCATCTTCCGAAGCGTCGGTTCGGACGGCATCCCGGCAAGGGATGCAAGCTCAGAAAGAGACCCGCGCATCACCGAAACCCAAAGAAAAACAAGAGCCTAAGTAAAAATTCAGCATAGTCGCGTGTCCTGCGCCTTTGGCCTCCGTACTGCCCCTATTCCGGGGAAGGACCCAAGGGGGGCGGGGGTGCCCGGCCCTCTCGGCCCTCATCCGGCCGTGCGCAGGCGACCGCCCGCTCGACCCACCGGCTCGCGGTTCAGTTCACGCAGTTCAAAACGATCGGGGCCGCATGAACCCCAAAACCCAGCGCCTCGCCCCACCGCACTAGGGGGCCGGGCCGGGTAAGGACCCGTTCGGGGGTGGGGTCACCCCCTGCCCGCCCGGACCGCCGCACCGACCGTGCCCGAAACGGCAACGCCCCGCCGGGCCGAGGCCAAGCGGGGCGTTGCAGGATAGGAGAGGATCGCCACGCTGGCCCCGAACACAGGCCCGCCACCAGCGTATGTCTGAACTAGTCGATTTGAAGGAAAAGGCGAACAAACTTTATTCGCATGACGCAACATTCTACCCCTTGCGCCGTGTCTATGCGCGCATTTCTGCGCCATTCAGCGTCACGCAGATGCGGTTTACAGCCCGGCCATAGCGCATGCGCAGCCCATCCGCACCGCGCTTCAGCCCCAATGGCCGCAGCAGCGCCCGCCACGGCACCACCTTACGCCCCGCAGCCAGCGCCGTGACCGCCAGCACGACCAGCTTGCGATCGCGCTCAGGCGCATGCGCCAGCCAGGCCGACGCTTCTTCCATCCGCGCCAACTGCTCGCGCGACAGAGGGATGCGAGGCACAGGCCGCTCTTCATGCGCCGCCCAGTCCCACCAGTCCCGCACGATCAGATGCCACGGCCCGTCACTGGCGAAGCCCCACGTCCCGCTCTCGGTCCGCCATTGGAACTGCATCGCCTCCACCAGACGCGCCTCGACGTCGTCAAATGTCCAGAAAACCGACCCTTCCGCCACCGGAACCATCATCGCCAACCCTTCCATCTATTAACCTACTGAAAAGCCTTATTTATTCTTCTATGTTGGAATGATCGGAAGGATTGGAAGCATATATGTATATTTTCATCGCGCATGCGCATGTGCGCGCACGCATGTGTGATGATAATATGCGCCCAATCCTTCCAACCCTTCCAAAGGCGCAGAAATCCGCGCTTTCTTCCTTCCAATGATGCTTCCGCCACCCTTCCGAACCGGAAGCATCCGAATCTTTCGCGCAACCCGCCGCTCAGAAGTCGGGCACCCAATCCGGATCAATGTCGGGTGGCGGCTCGCCTGATGCAGGCCCATCGCCGTCGGGCGGCGGCGCCGGCATGTCCTGCCGCACCTTCCCATGCTCATCGATGAAGTCGGACGCCTCGCGCACCAGGCGCATGCCCAGCCACTGCATCCCGTCGCTCTGTTTCTTGCTGAAGCCCTTGTCGGCCATGGCCTTGCTGAAGCCCTTCTGGCTCCAGTCCCGCTCGCCCGCCGCCTTGCACCACGCCACGAACACATCGTACAGCCGCGACGACTGGATGCGGCCTTGCGGGTCGACCTCCGTACATAGCCGCAGGAATCGCCCGAGCGGATCGCTGCTATCGCGATATTCGGCCGTGGCCTCCCGCACCGCATCCGGCTCGACCAGACCATGATCCATCCAGTCCAGCAGGCCGCGCACAATATGGTTCAGCACGCCGGCGGCCTCCGCCCGCAATTTGGCGGGCAACTGCTCATCGCGATCGCCGTCGGCCACATGCGCGTTCCACGGCACCAGCTTCATGCGGCGCCATATCCCTTCATCCGTGCCAGGAATGTCCGGCTTGTAATTGCCGCCGATCGTCAGCTTGAACAGCGGCATCAGGTCGAAGAAGCCACGGTGCAACGCACGCACGGCCATCGGCTCGCCACCCGTCGCCGCCTTTATCAGCGCCTCATTGAGCTTCGCTCCCCGCTCCGGCTCCGACGCGCGCAACATGCGCACGCCACCCAGGCGCGCCAGATCCGGCGATGCCTGTTCGCCCCGTTTCTTGATCCCCTGATCCAGAAACGTCTCGATGCCGATCGTGCCGCTATAATCGCCCAGGACATGCGCCCACAGGTCGATCGTCGTCGACTTGCCGTTCGCGCCTAAACCGTACCAGAAATGCAGTTTCTGCTCGGAAATGTCGCCACTGGCCGAATATCCGGCCCATTGGTGCAGATATCGCCGCATCGCCGGGTCGGGCTGCGCCCACTCCAGAAACCCGTCATAGATGGTCGACGTCGCCGCCTCATCAAAGGTGACCGGTGCCAGCTTCGTATTCAGATCCTCGCGCCGATGCGGCTCTAGTGCCACGGTCGACCCGTTCTTCTTGTCACGCCGAAAGCGCAGCGTGCCGTTCAGCACGTTGATGGCGAACGGGTCACGGTCGAAATCCTCGATCGGCGCCGTGACCCACCGCTTGGCGAGGCCCGCGATGCAGCCGAGCTTGCCGGATGCCTCCGACGCCCTGCCCCACTTCGCGATTTGCTCCGACAGGATGACCGGGCCACTCTTCAGGTCCGTGACCCGGTCCATGGCCGAGGCGCGTTCCCCGCTCTCGCGATAGAGCTGCCAGCGGATGACCAGGATCAGCGGCGGCTTGCCCTCCAGTGGCAAGGGCTCATCGGGCTCGACAAAGCCCGTCGCCGCCACGAAATCGCTCTCGCGCTGGATCGCCCGCACCGTGTCGAACACGGCCGCCTGCACTTCCGCCGGCAACGTATCCTTGTCCTGGTCCAGCACCTTCCACCGGCGCCCGTCCCATCCCAGCCAACCCTTCGCCGTGGTGAAGCGAAACGCATCGCCATAGCGCGCCTGGAACCGCTCCGCATTGCCCAGGTCGGTCCGCTGGAATCCGGCGCAGCGCATGTCGAGCAGCATCGGCGCAACGTCGAAACCGCGCGCGAAGCCGGCGTCGAAGGCCTTGTCGATATCCTCGGCCGTGACATCGTCGACGTCATGCGCCACCACGGCGATCGCATCGTCCGCGACCGCCCGATCGAGCATCCCGGCACCGACCCGCCGCCCCATGCCCCAGGCGAACAGCGTCACGCCATCCTTGTCGCGCCTGGCCGCCTTGATCGCGCCTGCCAGCCGCATCAGGGCTACCGCGCGCAGCCGCTCCTGCACCTCCACCGTTTGATCGCAGAAGAGCGCTTCCACACTTCCAACCGGAAGCTTTTGATCCTCTCCCACCCACAGGGGTGCGGGGGGAAACGCATCGTCGAACAGCCGGCGCCAATAGGCCAGATACTGCCCGCGCGTCTCATCATGGCCGACCGTCTGCGCCAGCGCCGCCAGTTCCGCCCATATGGCGGCTCTCCCTTCCGGCGTCGCGCCGTCCCCGGCTGCCAGGATGGACGTCCAGATATAGCTGGACAGCGACAGCGCACCGTCGACCAGCGCATCGATCGCTTCCCGGCCGCAACCGCGCACCAGGTCGTCAGGATCCATGCCGTCCGGAAGGGTGGCGATCTTCAGCGACCGCCCCGGCCCGACGAAGGGCAGCGCCCGCACACAGGCACGATCGGCCGCCTTCCTGCCGGCGGCGTCGCCATCCATCAGCAGCACCGGACATTCGATCACGCGCCATGCGCGCTCCAGCTGCTCGGCCGTGATCGCCGTGCCCATCGGTGCCACGACCTCGGCAATGCCGGCCTGGTCCAGGGCGATGACGTCGAAATAGCCCTCGACCAGCAACAGCCGCCGTGCCTCGCGCGCTGCCGGCGCGGCCCGGTGCAGGTTGAACAGCACCCGCCCCTTGTCGAAATGGTCGGACTGGTCGCTGTTCAGATATTTGGGCAGGTTTTCGCCGATCGCCCGCCCGCCAAAGCCGATCGGCCGACCGCGTGCATCATGGATCGGCACGATGATCCGGTTGCGAAAGCGATCGCGCAGCTCGCCCTCATCCGTGCGGAACAGCAGCCCCGCCGCCTCCAGCTGGTCGCGCGCGATGCCGACCGCCGATATCGAACCGCGTGCCGGCGCATAACCGATACCGAAGCGCGCGATCGCGTCGGCGCCGACGCCGCGCGCGTCCAGCGCCTCCATGATCGCCCCCGCCGGCTCCAGATGCCGGGCGAACCACGCCCCCGCCTCGCCCAGCACCTGCCCAACATGCTCCAGCCGGCGCGATCGCTCCGCTTCCTCCGGCGTGCGCGCCGGCATCTCCAGCCCGGCCGCCGCCGCCAGATCCTTCACCGCATCGATGAAGTCCATGCCGCCATGGTCGGTGAGCCAACGGATGGCATCGCCATGCGCGCCGCAACCGAAGCAATGATAGAAGCCCTTGTCGTCATTGACGGTGAAGCTGGGCGTCTTTTCCCCATGGAAGGGGCAGCAGGCCTTATGTTCCTTGCCGGCCTTGTCGAGCTTGATCGACTTGCCGATAAGCGCCGAAAGCGTCGTGCGGTCGCGGATTTCGTCCAGAAACGCAGTTGATAGAGACACGAAAACCCACCCCGAAAATCAGGCTAAAAACAAACAGCGATGCGCAGGCAGAGGCTTAAGAGACGCCGTCGCCCAGCAGGTCCGGCGCGTTGAAGGGCGTCAGGACATCATATTGACAGGGACCGTCGCGCCGCGCGTCCCATACGACCCAGATGAATTCCATGGTCGGATTGCCCAGGCCCAAACAGTCGAGCCGCCAGTTGAGCGCATAGATCCGCACCGGCGTCCGCCAGCGCCAAAGGCCGGTGCGTTTCTCCGCATGCCAATAGGTCGCCTTCAGCAGCAGCGCGACATAGGTGCATCCCAGATCGCCCAGCAGGTGCCGGATCATGTCGGCCGCCAGCGCAAAGGGCGGATTGGTCACCACCACCGGCGAATAGGCCCGTCGGCATGTCAGCAGATTCTGCCCGGTCACCCGGTGCTCAGGATCGGGCACCAGGTCGGTGGCGATCGTCGTGAAGCCGGCTTTCTCCAGCTGCGTCGATATCGCCCCGCCTCTCCCGCACGGCTCCCAGACCGCATGCTCCAGATCTACGGCGTCCAGCAAATGGCGCCGCTCGGCCGCCAGGAACGCCAGCGTCGCCGTTGGCGGCGTGGGATAATAGTCATTGCCCTGCCGTTCGACCGTCGCCCCGCCCGCCATCGCACGGCCCAGGCCGCGCGGTGCAGGCCCGGCGATCACCGGCTCCTGGTCGGGGAACAGGCCCGTCATTGCACGGCCCGCCCGGACTGTGACATATGATCGATACCGCGCGCGATCAGCTGGAAATAGGCCGCCCGGTAGAGTGCAATATCTTCCGATTGGCGCAACTCGGCGGCAATCATCTGAAACAGGCCAGCAGATACAGCCGCCGCAGCGGCAAGGGCCAGATCGTCCGAAGCGCCCACCCGATCAAGTACGGGCACAATTTCGACGCCCGATCGCAGAACCGCAGAGCGCAGACGATCTGGACACCGACGATAGGCCTCCGCCGCGTCCTGGACGATCGCGTCGACACGCCGACTAGTCATCGTCATACTCCCCGTCATCCTCACCCTGGCAATCGCCGTCGCAGCCATCCAAACCGCAGAAGAAGCAGCTGCTATGACAGGCAGGGTCATGACATCCGTCGCAGCCACAGCTGTCGAACTGGTCCGACCCGCAACACACATTTCCGCACGCATTGCACATGGATCACACCCTCATCGGCATGAGGACATACAGCCGGGCAGCATCGTCGCTTTCCTGCCAGAGCGAAGGCGCCGCAGGGTCATTCAACATGACCTGCGCACGCGCCTCATCGGAGCCGGTCCCCACCAGATGCCGCAGGACATCGAGCAGGAAGTTGCCGTTGAAGCCGATTTTTAGTTCCGGCCCGTCATATTCGACCTCGACCTCTTCGCTCGCCGTGCCGTTTTCGGGACTGGCGACCGACAGCGTCAGCATGTTGCCGGCGAAGGTCAGCGCGATCAGCCGGCTCTTGTCGCTGGCGATCGTCAGCACCCGCTCCACCGCCTCGATCAGCGGCTTGGCCCGGAACCACGCCCCATGCGGATTGGCCGCCGGAATCACCCGCGTGTAATCGGGGAACTGCCCGTCGATCGTCTTGCCGGTCAGCACCGTCTTGCCGATCTCGAACCGGAATTTCGACGTGCTGACACTGATGCCGACCGTGCCACCCTCTTCATCCAGCAACGCCGCCAGCACCTTCATCGCCTTGCGCGGCAGAATCACGCCGGGCATCTCTTCGGCGCCGTCCGCAACGTCCAGATGGTACCGCGCCAGCCTGTTGCCATCGGTCGCCGCCGCGAACTGGCACGACGACCCGTCAGGCACATGGACGAAGATGCCGTTCAGATAATAGCGCGTCTCTTCGGTGGAGATTGCAAAGCGCACGCTCTCGATCATCGCGATCAGCTTGGTCGCATCCTGCTCCCACTCAGCATCCCAATCGCGCGCCGCGATCGTCGGGAAGTCGGTCGTGGGCAGCGTGGGCAGCTTGAACCGCGCCCGCCCGCATTTGATCGTGATGCCCAGATTGCCGTCGGCCTCGACCGTCGCGATGCCATCCGCCGGCAACTTCGCCGCGATCGAGGCGAGCGTGCCTGCATCGACGCAGAAATCCATCGCCCTGTTCGAACCGGCATCCTCTAGGTCAACCGTCTTTTCGACCATGATTTCCATGTCCGTCGCGGTCAGGAACATCTGGCCGGGCGTCGATTTGACCAGCACATGGCTCAGGATCGGGATGGTGGCGCGCGCCTCGACGACATCCTTGATCGCCTTCAGCGCCGCGCGCAGTGGTTTGACGGGAACCTGCATCACGCCGCGATCTCCGCCTTCAGGCCCTTGTCGAGCAGCGATATCATCGCCGCGATCGGCCGCTGGTTGGTCGCATGGGCATGGCGACAAACGCGATCCCACACCGGCCCCCACCGATCCTTCATGATGCTGGCCGCCAGCGCCGGCGCATCCGTCAGCGCCCGCTCCTGCAACTGCGCGCCGGCCGACACATGCACCCGATTGGCCGACGTCGAGCCGATTGCGCGCGCCGCCTTGCGATTGTCGCCCGCTTCCCGCGCCTCGCTCGCCACCTGCTCGGCCAGCGTCGGCACCGCCGCCGGCACGGCAACCGCCTGCCCCTCAGCCGGCGCCAGCGCCAGCTCGAACGCCAGCATGCGACCCTGCGACCGCAGCCGCGACACCGCCGCCGCAAAGGCGGCGATCGACAGCCCGGTCAACCGCCGCAACGCCGGCATGTCCCACCCGCCCTCGGGCGCCTCATGACTTTCAAGAATATGGATGATGCTGTCGGTCGCTTCAGTCATCGGTAGCCTCCAGGGCTTCGTCGATCGCGCCGACGATCGCCATTTCGGCCGCCGCGCGCATGTTGAGATTGGGATTATTGGCCTTCGCGCGGTTGATTTCGTCGCGCCATTCGGCCTGATCGCACCCGCCGAGCACCAGCGTGATCATCTCGCTATGATCCATGCCATGTTTCACCACGGCCGCGACGATGCCGGGGAAGATCGTCCCCCAGTAGCGCAGCACCTGACCATGGAAGGCGACCGCGCCGGCCAGACAAGCCATGCGCAGCATCTGGATGCCATGCGTGCGCAGGCACACTTCCAGCCCGTGGATATTGACGACCTGCCCGACCTTCCAGCTGTCCGTGTTGGTTGTCGCGGCGATCGACAGCCCGGCCGCCTCCAGCGCCTCGCGGATATCATGCGCCTCGACATTACCGGCCGCCAGCGCCGCCTTGAAGATTTCCAGCTTGCTCAGCTTCAGCCGCGACTGGTTGAGCGCGACGAACGCCGCCGCCTCATCCTCCGACCCGGCCGACGTCTTGATGACGCAGGGCAGATCGTAAATGTCGCCGCGCAGCACCGCCGCGCTCAGCCGATGCTGGCCGTCCACGACATACAGCGCCCCCTCCGACCGCCGCCCGACATTCAGGGGCTGGCACAGATCCCAGTCCCAATCGGCCGCAATACGACGGATCAGCAACTGGCTTGCCGGCGTGTCGATCGACCGCTGGTAGGACGGGTCGATCAACAGGTCCGCGATCGGGCGGAATTCCAGGCTGGGCCGCTGACCCCGCTGCGCCTTCAGCTTCGGCTGCGCGGTCATGCTGGCTCGCCTTGCAATTCGGCGTCGAGCGCATCGAGCGAAGCCCACCAGCCCCTGAGCTTTACCCCCTCCACCTCGGCCCATTCCATGACATCAGCCAGATCATCGAAATCATAGACGGGATCGGCATCCTCCGCTTCCCGTTCGTCATACCAGTGCCCGTCGCCCCAGCGGAACAACAGCAGGTCGCCCAGGCGCAGCGCGACGGGCGGAGGATCGAGCGCCAGGACGTCGCGACGTTCCCGCGCCGCCGCTTCTTCGGCTTCTGCCGCAGCGCGCTCTGCCGCCTCGCGATGCGCGACCTTTTCCGCTTCCTGCCGATCATATTCGGCCTCGGCATCGGCGAACGGGATCGCGGCGACCTCATCCGGCGTGACCAGCAAAGTCTGCGCGACCGAATAGGCAGCGCCGATATCGTCATAGTCCTTCGTGTCGTTCAGCAACGGCCTGACGCTGTTCCAGTAGCGCCGCCCAGTGACGTCGCCCGATTTCATGGCATCGTTGACCTTGTCCGCCGCCAGGAACAGTCGGACTCGCTCGATCTGCTGCCGGCGCTGCTCGGCCGCGATCTCTTCGGCAGTCTTTGTGGGGACGGCGTTGGTCAACTGGGCCGGCGGATCGACGGCCCGCACCTGATCCACCGGTACGAAGAACCCCTTGTCGATGCGGATCAGTTCGCCGTCTTCGCTGATGCCGACCGGCAACTGGCACAGGATGCGGTTGTTGCGGATCGTCTTGAGCATCCGCTCGACGCGATCGGTTCCATAATCATTGCCGACCCAAGCAAACCCATCAGGATTTTCTTTGCTCAGACCCTGATAGGCATAGGAATAGCGCCCCCATTCAAGGTTGGGCGTTTTGACATAACCGACCACTTGGGCCGGATCGAGCTCCAGCGCCTCCGCCATGTCCTTCAGGCGGCCGACCATCTGAAAATCGATATTCTTGTGGGCCTGCTGGACGGCAAGGAAGGCGCTGGTCAGCTTGCGCTTACCGCCATTATCCTCATCGAACAGGCCCGCCTCTTCATAGGCACCGCCCTCGCGCTCATAGGCCTTCCCGCCGATGAAGCGATAGATCGACCATTCGGTCGTTTTGTTGCCCTGATCGATTTCATAGCGGATCTTGTGCGGCGCATGCTTGTCATAGTTGCGCTTCGCCTGCGCCTTGAACACGCGGACCTGCAAATCCTGATCCGCTGCCCGGCCATAGGCCAGCGCCGCCTCCAGCGTCATGTCCTGAGCGCGCAGCGCGTCAAGGATGACGGGCGCAAGGGTCGCCAGCTTCAGCCGTTGCTTCACATAGCGCTCTGAGAAACCAAACTGCTTTGCCAGATCGGCAGTGGACACCGTGCCGCGCCGCATCAGCGCTTCAAACGCCAAGAATTCGTCCGCCGGGTTCATGTCCCGCTTGGCCAGATTCTCCGACAGCGACAGGTCGATCGCCTCCGCCGCCGTGCGCAACAGTACCGGGACCGGAAATTGGTGATCGACCGCGCCGCGCCGGTACAGCAGGTCCAGCGCCTGAAGCCGCCGCCCGCCGCCAACGATATAGACCGCCGCCTTGTCGATTTCAGTGTCGCCCGCATAGCCGATCAGGTTCTGCAACAGGCCATGTGCCGCGATATCGTCGGCAAGGCTGTCTACATCGACGGCCTTGTCGGTATGCCGAACATTCTCCGGCGCGCGGACCAGCCGGCCCAGCGGGATCATGTCGATACCGCTGACGACAGCGATCGGCGCTTGTACTTCACTCTCCGGCGCAACAGGCGCCGCTTTCTTCGCACGTGGCATGTGGGACGTCCTTCTCTGTGATGCGCCGGTGACCGGCTTATGCTTTGGGAAATTGTTCGGGCGCCGCGGCTACAGGGGGAAAGCCGCCGCGCCCGTCCCGTCTTGCGACCCGACGGAACTGGAATGGGAAAGGCCGGGGGCGGCAGTGCAGGCCGCCCCCGAAGTGTCAGCGCCGGCTTGGGAAGCCTTGGGGTATTGTTCGGCGCTGGTTTCATTCTCGCGATCGATCGCGTCGGCCCAATGCTCGGCCAGGTCGAAATCGATCCCGTAAATCTCGGCCAGATCGGCCAGCATCACGCGGCCTACATTGCCATAGCGGGCGGCAAAGTGACGCCGCGTAATCTCCATGTCGACGAAGGTCACAGCATGGCCCTCCGCGTCCGGGCGCCCGTCGCGGCGATCGTCACGACCCGGCGCTCCAGTGGCGACGGCTCTTCCACGACGATCGCGCCCTCTTTCACCAACCTGCGCACGCGGTAGGAGGCCGCCGCCGCATCCTTCAGTCCGACGATCCGGGCCAGTTCCGCATTGGTCGGGCACGACTCCCCGCGCTTCGCGGCCCGACGCAGCACCTGAAGCACCGCCCGCGTCGTCCGCTTCGCGTCGTCCGACGCCACCGTGAACCGACCGCGCGCTACCGGCTTCCCCAGTTGCGATGCGCGCGGCGCCGGCAACCGCTGCACGATATGGCGCAGCCGCCCGTCCAGCCGCTTGGACGTCATCGTCACCAGCCCGGCCGCATGCAGATGCCGCACCGCCGCGCCGATCGCATCGCCGGGGCGGGCGCCGGTCGAATAGACGACGTCTTCCCCCGGCAGCGCCCGCGCAGCCCAATTGTCCAGTTGATCCGGCTTCATCATCGGTTGCGCGCCTCCCATGTCATTCCGCCTCCGCGCGCAGCTGGGCCAGCAACTGGACGGACAGCGCCACCAGCTGCTCGGCATCCTCGATCAGCGCATGCTTGCGGATGTCCTGCTTGCAGACCTCGCCATCGTCGGCGACCGACGCGCAGATCTTCGTCGTGACCTCAGCCACTTCCGTGGACAGCAGGCCCACCTGCGTCAGCCAGTTCGCCGCCGCCGTGTCGATCTCGGGCAGGTGGAACAGTTCAAATCCCTGCATCCGCGCCAGCGCGCGCGTGATATGCGGCCAACCCTCCTGCCCGATCGCCATCTTTTCCAGTTCGGGTACCAGCCGCAGCGGAATGAACTCGGCCGCGTCCTCATTGCACCAGGCCATCAGCGTGGACCGGCTGCGCCCCAGCATATGGCTGACATAGACTTGCTTGCCCGCCGCATGGACGGCGTCGCCGGTCGCCTCGCTGATGGCGATATCGGTCGGCTTCAGATCATCTGCCCCGCGCGCCATGTCAGTGCCCCCCGAAGGACCGGTGACGGCTATTCAGAACCGGACTTGTCGCCGGTCCGCCGGGGGCTATCGTGCAGTCACCACGACTCACACGAAAGGAAAGACGGTTGAGCAACCAAGATACCGAGGCGACCGCAGCCTTCGCCTTCGTTTCAGCGATCTTGCAGGAATTGGACAGCAAGCACGCGGGATTCGCGGAGGCAGTCTTTGCCCGGGTCGAGCAGGAAATTGAGCGACACGACGATGATCGCGACGCTGCGATCCTGACACACCATGATGCGCTGGCTGAGGGGCTCGAACTGATAAGGGCGGATATGAAGGAGGTCAGCACGAAGAATGCCCCGTACACGCCGTCTTGGGACTGACGATGCGCAAGCCCACCCACCAGACGCCATTAACGACGATCTTGCAGTAACCCGCATTCTTCATTGCATGGGTGAAGGCCTTCGCGCTCCATTCCCTCTCACCCGCCAGTGCGCACCACTGGATGTAGGCCTCATAAAGAGCGGCAGAGCGCACATTCGACGCCGGATCGAGCTCGACGTTGCACGCAAGGAACCATGCGAGAGGGTCGCTGCTTAGCCTCTCCTCGACAGGAACCCAGCGTTCGCCATCCCAATGACACCAGCGATTGCCCTTTGTGACATCAGCCATTGTATGATCCTTCGCAGCGAATGAAATTCCGTCGCGCGATCGGATATTGGCTTCGTCCAACACCGCGCCTTCGGCAGCCTCCCCGCATGTCACGAAGCGCACACCCGGCAGATTTTTGAGATCAGGCGTCATCACGCGGCCTCCCCGACATTTTCGCTGGAAGTGTCGGGTGACGGCCCTTCGCCAGCGCAATAATTGTCCATGAAGTCGATAAGGCGGCGGCCCGTTCGCAATGTGATGGACCGCCCAGCCCGGATCGACTTGATCAACCCTCCCTCGCCGGTCGCATCGAGGCCGAGCCGCGTGGGAGTAATCCCGGTGGCATCCAGAAAGGCCTCAATCTGCTCAAGCAGCTCTTCATCGGTAGGGATCGTCATAAGGACGGTTAGATAATGAGATTTATCTTAGCATGCAACTGCTAAAATCAGATTTCTCTCATGGTGACGTCTCATTGACGCCATGCGATTTATCGCATCCTATGACCAAGCCCACCGGACGCCAATATTACGACGCTTTGATGCAGATTCTTCCGGAAGGAATGACGGAAGCATCCTGGGCGCGCACCGCCAAGGTGAACAGCAGCCTCTTTCAAGACATGAAGACTAAGGGCTCCCGTCCGCGCGTCGACACCCTTGAAAAGTTACTCAGTTCAGCGCGTGTCAGCATGTCTGAATTCTATGGGCTCATGGGTGAACATACTGACGCACCCCCGCCGTCCAATGTAGTTGAGGCTCCGAGCAGCCACTTCAGACACAGAAGCAATCCGATGGACGTGCCGGTCTGGGGCAGCGCCGAGGGCTCAGACTTCGTGCCCGACCTTGACGAACCAGGTACGTGCGTTGAAACTACAACGTTGATACCAGACGATATTATCGACCATATTCGCCGCCCGCTCGGCATTGCCGAAAAGCGAGCGGTGTACGCCCTGTTCGTCGTCGGGACATCTATGGAGCCTCGCTATATGGACGGCGAGCCGATCTTTGTTGATCCGGTCAGGGCGCCCGCGATCGGCGATCATGTCGTTCTTCAGTTGGTCGCCCCCGACGGTGACGGCGGAGATCGCGTCGTCCGCGCAATGGTAAAGCGACTGGAGCGCCGCACCGCTGACCATTATTTCCTTTGCCAGTATACGCCCAGCGTGACGTTCAAGGTGGCGAAGAGCAATGTGATGGCAATCCATCGCGTCATCCCACCGAATGAACTATACGGAATCTGATCCGATCTGAAATATCTCATTATGAGATTGACAATGAGATTTATCGCATCGTAATTAGCCCCCATCAACCTGATGGGAGGCAATCATGCTTCAGCTTCGTACCGAATTCCCCCTGCCCGGCAGCATCGCCCTGTTCGAAGGGCTGCGCTGGCGCATCTGGCAGCATGCCGGCACGGATGCACTTATCGCCCGCGAAGGCCCCAACGCGGCCCTGACCCGCCGCGCGCCGCTCGACGAACTGGTCGACCCGGTGGTCGCCGATCACAACGCCCTGCTGCCCCTGACCGACATCAGCGAGGCGACGAAGCGGATCGCCCTCTTCACCGCCAAGCTGCTGCGCGACGCCAACGACGTCGGCCTGTACGATCTGGGCCAGCAACTGCGCCAGCACGCCGACGCCGGCCGCATCCCGCGCTATACCGACAACGCCCATCTGGCCCGCATCATGCGCACGCTGGGCTGGCGCAAGGATGGCTGGACCGGCCCCCAGGGCCAGACCCGCAGCCCCCGCTACATCCGCGTCGCCACCCCGGCGAAGGCGGCCTGACATGGCACAGTTCGAACGCGAAGAGCGCTACATCGTCATCAAGCGCAAGAATCTCGCGCCCTATGTCGAAGACGACATTCGCGAGCTTTTGTCCGACCATAGTGTCGAGACGGTCGAATGCGTCGTCGTCGAGAGCGACTGGCCGGAACATGAAACAGTCTGGGGGATGATCGAGGCCCGCATGACTGGCCGCCCCGCGCAACCGAGCGGGGAGGTCGTGCTGCCGCAATACGGCGCATCACTCAGTCACGGATTTAGCCTTGCGGCAGATGAAGTGAAGGCGGCCCACGCCTATCTCGATAAGCGCGGCGCGTCTCGATATTGGGACGTAGGCGACGGCAAGCTGCATCTCATGTCATTGGCCGAGCGCATCGGGTCGATCCCCATTATCCCCGCGCGAGAGGCCATCGAGGCGGCGGCGCAGGTCTGCATGGATAAGGCCGACCGATACGGTGAGATACTGGCGATCACGACGGATTACAGCATCCAGCATCAGGCTCAGCGCGCCATCAATCTTTGTCAGGAGATAGAGGCCGCCATCCGCGCCCTCGCTCTGCCCAGCATCCCCGGCGAGCGTTTCCAAGATCGCGTCCAGCCTTGGCTGATGGCCTGTTTCGGCGAAATGATCGCGGGCGACCGGGAAGAGCGCAATCACCGCTTTCTTGAAGAGGCGCTTGAACTGGTCCAGTCCTGCGGCTGCACCGCTAGCGAGGCGCATCAGCTTGTCGATTATGTCTATGGCCGCCCGATCGGGGAGCCTGCACAGGAAGTCGGTGGCGTGATGGTGACGCTGGCCGCCTTGTGCCTCGCCAACAGCTTGGACATGCACCGCGACGGCGAAACCGAACTGGCGCGCATCTGGACGAAAGTCGACGCGATCCGCGCCAAGCAGGGCAGCAAGCCAAAGCATTCGCCGCTTCCCGGCACAGCGCCGACACAGGACACCCCCATTCGCCACCCCATCACCGGCGAGCCGATCTGATGGACCGCCCCAGCTACTCGCCCACAGCGCCTTTCGCGATCGGCGTGGCGCTGGCGGCCCTCTGGCTTTCCCTTCCTCCCGCGCTGTCCTGGCTGCTCCCCCGCACCGACGCCCTCATCGCAAGGCTGATCCCATAATGGACGCGATCCCAGCCGTGATCGTTGCGCTCATCTGGCTCTATAACCCGTTGAAGCGCCATGCCGCCGCGCAGGAAAAGATCGCCGACGAACTGCGACGCCTGCGCGAACTGGCAGAGCGGAGCCGCAGGTGAACATGTCACCTGCCCAGCTGCACCAGATCGCGCGCGACGAACGCGCCCGCCGCAAGGCGGCCTGGACGGCCGCTGGGCAGGGTCAGTCCGATCGCGCTGCCCATGACGACGCGCTATGGTCGAACATCGAACAGATGGCCGGCCTGGCCGCCGGTGATCCGGATTGCGCAAACCGCCAGCCCCAATGGTGGAGCCGGCCGCAGACGATCACCATGGCCCGCAACATCTTCGCTACGGCGACGAAGGCGGAAGCCAGCCTGGACCTGACCATCCCCGCCAACCTCGACAAGGTGCGCGGCCTTTTCGACCTTTATCGCTGGGTCCGCCCTCTGGGCTGGTCGGCATCCATTCCGGACTGCGCCTGATGAACGCCCCGACACCACCCGACCTGTTGCGCCGCCTGTCCAGGCGACTGGAACAGGGCAAGGGCATCCAGCTTTCCCCGAACGATCTTGACCTGCTGGTCGCAAGCGGCGCCTATGACATGCTCACGCAAGCCGCTGCCGACTATCAGAGGAACCTATGCCTGCAACGAAGCGCTCGAAACCGCTCTACCAGCGGGGAGACTATGCGCTCCACCGCCGCGCCGGCCGAGCCAACCTCGAAATCATCTGGTACGACTCGGAGCGACGCCGCGAACGATCCGCTAGCGCGGGCACGGACGATGTTGCGCAAGGACGCATCGCCCTCGATCGCCTCTACCTGACCCAGACCGGGCACCGCATGTGCCCGCACTGCCACCGGCCGTGGGAACATGAAGCATCGCCGACCGTGGCCGATGCGATCGCCGACTATCTCATTCTGATGGAGGGCAAGCCGAGCGAGGATGCCGCGCGCCATCGCCTCGCCCATGTCATCGACTATCTGGCCGAGACGGACGCCGGCACGGTCTGCGCCGCACTCAATGAACAGTGGGTCGATAAATTCCGCGCCTGGGCGCTGAAGCGGCCCGTCACGACCAGCAAGGGCGACTATCTGCGCGAACGCTCCCTCGCCCATGTAGAAGGCAGCGTGATGCAGCTCGCGGCCGCGATCAACGCGACGCCGGGGCAGAAGGCGCAGTTCAAGGCTCGGCAGCAGGTCGACGTCGCGCGATCGCCAACCTATCGGGCCGACGTCAAGACGATCGCCGCCATGTTCGACTATTGCCTGCGCCCCGATGGCGGCCGATCGGACAAGGAGCGCGCGATGATCGCGGCGACCAGGACAAACCTGCTGCGCTACCTCCAGCTGGCCGTGGCGAGCTGGGCCCGGCCCGAAACCGTGCTGGCCGTCAAGCGCGACCAGTGGCACGCCGACGCGCGCGTGCTGGATCTGAATCCGGCCCGCCGCCTCCGGACGAACAAGCGCCAGCCGATGGTGCCGATCGCCGCCCAGTGCGCCCCGCTGCTCGACGCGATGGACGATTTGTGGATCCCGGTCAGCACCATCCGCAATTCATGGGACAAGATGCGCGCGCACCTGGGCCTGCCCGAGGACAGGCAGGCCGGGCCAAAGCTCATCCGTCGATCGATGGCTACGCTGGTGCGCCGGCGCATCGGCGAAGCGAATTGGCGCCAGGGCGAGATCATGCTGGGCCACGTCGCATTCGCGACAAGCGACATTTACGCGATCCCCGACCCCGCAAATCTGGGGCTGGTACTGGGCGCGACGGAAGAGATCATCAGGGAGATCGAGGCCCTGGCCCCCGGCGCTTACCGCACCGTTACCGCAGTCAGCAAAGCCCTCCGCTTGGTCGAAGGCGGTAAAAACGGCTGATTTCCGGTGAAAATTGCTGGAGCGGGTAGCGGGGATCGAACCCGCATCACAAGCTTGGAAGGCTAGTGCTCTACCATTGAGCTATACCCGCCCGGCAGGAGAGCGCCCTGCCATCATCACGGGGCGCTCGTCAACCATGATTGCGTCAACAAGGCGAAGATCGCCCCTTAACCGCCTGCATCATTTGATCTATCAGTCGGATATGAACAGCCCTTCCCTGCGCCAGTTGGATATATTCGCGCAGATGGTGGCAGCCGGCAGCGTGACGCGATGCGCCACCAATATGAGCCTCAGCATCGAGCAGGTCTTGCAGGATCTGGCGTCGCTGGAGATGCGGCTGGGCTATCGGTTGTTCGAGGATCTGGACGGGGCGACGCGGCTGACGCCTGCGGGGCGCAAGACCGCGCAGGCGATGACGCTGCTGACGCAGGATGCACCCGCACCGATCGGGGCGCCGGCCCAAGCGCCGATAGAGGACGTGCTTCCGCCCGAAGCCGAGCCTGAAACGCCGCCCGTTCCTGCCATCATTCCGGTCGCGGCGCCGACCCCCATCGTGCTGGAGGGGACGGCGCGTCAGGTCATCACCCTTGCCGCGCCAGCGCCGGTGTTCGGCCAGATCCAGGATGGTCTGACCGCGTTCGAAGCAGCGAACGAGGATATCGCAATCACGCTGGACCTGCATGTCCACACCGCCGAGGATGCCGCAAGCGCGCTGGCCAATGGACGAGCGGACATCGCCTATTTCTACGCGCTGGAGGAACCAGCCGGTTTCGGGTCACGCTATGGCTGGTCGGAACAGTTGAACCTGTTCGCCGGGAGCGGTCATGCGCTGGCGCGGGCCGACAGCGTCAGCCGCGACGATCTGGCGCTGACGCCGATGCTGGCACTGGAGACGCGCAGCGGCATGCGCGACATTATCGAGGCGGCGCTGGCCAGGGGGCGTTTCCACAACATGATGCCGCTGCTGGAAAGCGACAATATGTTCGAGATCATCGCCGCGCTGCGCGAGGGAGCCGGTTGCTTCGCCGCGTTCGGCACGCTGGCCCGCGACATCGGCCGGATGAGCGGCGTACAACGGCTGGCGCTCGACATGCCGCTGCCCGCGATCGAGATTCGCCAGGCGATCGCCCCCCGTTCGACGGAAAAGCCGGCGGTCGAGGCATTGGCGGAATTTCTGTTCCTCTGAAATATGAAGAAGATTTAATGTCGCAACGCAGCGAAAATGCGGTGAACCGCCCTTGATATGATGTATCATCCTAGATACAGGATCACATCAGACCAGAACCAAAAGGGTTGATCTTCATGTCCCGCTTTCCGTTGCTCCGCGCCGGCTGCGCCCTGTCCGCGCTGTGCCTTGCCTTCCCTGCTGTGGCCGAGGAGGCCGCCGCTCCCGATCAGGCCTATCATGACGATGCCAAGTCCGACATCGTCGTGACCGCGCTGATCCCGCGCCGGCAGGGCGACATATTGTCAGGCACATCAGTCCTGACCGGCGAGAAGCTGGTCCGCGACCTGCGCCCCAGCATCGGCGAGACGCTGGCCCGCCAGCCGGGCGTGTCGGCCACCAGCTTCGGCCCCAATGCCTCCCGCCCGATCCTGCGCGGTTTCCAGGGGGAGCGTGTACGCATCTTGACCGACGGCATCGGCAGCTTCGACGTGTCCAACACCTCGGTCGACCATGCCGTCGCGATCAACCCGCTGACCGCCGACCGGATCGAAGTGCTGCGTGGGCCGGCCGCCCTGCTCTACGGATCGTCGGCGATCGGTGGCGTGGTCAATGTGATCGACAGCCGTATCCCGCGCCGCGTGCCTGACGAGCCGATTCATGTCGACGGCATCGCCACCTATGGCAGCGCCGCCAATGAGCGCACGCTGAGCGGCGAGGTGGAGGCGCCGATCGCGCAGAATTTCGTGGTCCATGTCGATGGCAGCTGGACCAAGACCGACGACCTGCGCACCGGCGGCTACATATTGTCCAAGCCGATGCGGGCGATCGCGGCGCAGTCGGATGACGCGGAAATCCGAGAGGATGGCCAGTGGAAGGGCAAGTTGCCCAACACCGCCGCAGAAACGTGGGAAGTGGCAGGCGGCTTTGCCTATGTTGGCACCGGCGGCAATCTGGGCGTGTCGGTGTCGCACAGCGAGAACCGATATGGCGTGCCGTCGCGGATCGACGTGGCGGAGGATCATGACGATCACGACCATGATGAAGAGCCGGGCCACACCCATGAGGATGTGACGCTGTCGATGAAACAGACCCGTGCCGACCTGCGCGGCGAGGTGGCAACCGGTGGCGGCTTCCTGGACAGCATCCGCCTGCGCGCGGGCTGGGCACAATATCAGCATCAGGAAATCGAGCCGACCGGCGAAGTGGGTACGACCTTCAAGAATCAGTCGATGGAAAGCCGTCTGGAGTTCATCCAGGCGCGGCAGGGCGGCTGGGACGGCGCATTCGGCGCGCAATTCTTCACCCGCCGGTTCGAGGCGATCGGCGAGGAGAAGTTCCTGCCGCGCAACGAGACGAACCAGTTGGGCCTGTTCACGCTGCAATCGCTGGACCTGGGCGACACCCGTATCGAAGCTGGCGGCCGGTTCGAGCATAGCGAATTGTCGGCGGTGGCGGACGCGGACCTGTTCACCGCAGGCGGTCGCCGCAATTTCAATGCCCTGTCCGGGTCACTGGGCATCAGCCAGGCGATCATGCCCGGCTGGCGCGTGGGTCTGAACCTGTCGCGCAGCGAACGTGCACCGTCGGCCGAGGAACTGTTCGCCCGCGGCAATCATGCCGGCACGCAGGCGTTCGAACTGGGCAATGCCGATTTCAGCAAGGAAAAAAGCTGGGGCGTCGAAGGCACGCTGCGCGGCCAGGGCGAGGGCTATAGCGTCTCCTTCTCCGCCTATCACAACTGGTTCGACGGCTATATCTATGACTCGATCGTGGACGACAGCGTGTGCCAGGCCGCCAATGGCGGGGCCGAGCTGGAATTCCCCTGCTACGCCTATAATCAGGCCGATGCCCGCTATTATGGCTTCGAGGCCGAGGGCAATGTGAAGCTGGCGCAACTGGGCGGCTATGCCATCAATCTGGATGGCGTGGCCGACTATGTCCGCGCGACCATCAAGGGCAGCGGCCCGGCGCCGCGCATTCCCCCGCTGCGCCTGCTGGGCGGGATCGAGGCACAGGGCGAGCGGATCACCGCGCGGGCCGAAGTGGAACATGTGTTCGAGCAGAACCGGATTGCCCAAACGGAAACGCCGACCGACGGCTTCACGCTGGTCAACGCATCGCTCGCTTTCAAGCCATTCAAGGGCAATGACCGCACCACGCTGATGCTGTCGGCGAACAACATCTTCGACGTGGAGGCCCGCCGCCACGCCAGCGTATTGAAGGATTTCGCGCCACTTGCCGGTCGCGACATCCGCGTGACGGCGCGCTTCTCGCTGTAATTTTCCGAAACGCGCGAAATAGCGCGCTTCAGAACGGCACCAGCCCACGCCCCCACCCGGCCACCCATATGATACTGCCGTTGGGTGGCGGGGCGGGGGCGTGGGCTGGTGCCGCAATCCGCCGCACAGCGGCCAACACTTGCGCACTGGCGCTGCCTCGTCCCTTTGGTAGAAGATTGCGTTTTGTGACAATTTCGTTACAAGCAATCCATGCGCCAGATTGCCGCCCTGCCCTATACGACCGATGCGAACGGCGCGATGCAGATCCTGCTCATCACATCGCGCGAGACGCGGCGATGGGTGATTCCCAAGGGGAATCGGATCAAGGGCATGGCCGGCCATCGCGCCGCCGAACTGGAAGCCTACGAAGAAGCGGGCATCCATGGCATTGCCTGTCCCGCTCCGCTCGGCCGCTACAGCTATGACAAGCGCAAGCGCAATGGCAACTCGCGCGAGGCGACGGTCGAGGTTTTTCCGCTTGCGGTCACCGGCCACCTGACGCAATGGCCCGAACAGGGCCAAAGGGAACTGCGCTGGTTCCCCGTGGCCGACGCTGCAAAGGCGGTGGACGAACCGGATTTGCAGTCGATCATCGCGGCCTTCCGCGAACCGCCCGCCAATCCGGGCTGGTTCTTCCGGCTGTTGCTGGCGATCCGCGAAAAGCAAAGTGAAAGGACTGGAATGCTGCGCTGGTTTCATGCGTTGATGCCCAAGCAGGGGCGCTTCTTCGAGCAGTTCGAGGATCACGCCGCCACTTTGGTCGTCGGCGCGGATGCGCTGGCCAAGCTGCTCAAGGGCGGCCCGGACATGGCCGCGCATATCAAGGAGATATCCGACCGCGAGCATGAGGCGGACGATATTATCCGCGATGTGTTACAGGACGTCCGCCGCATCTTCGTCACCCCGTTCGACCGCAGCGCCATCACCGGCCTGATCGGTGTGATGGACGACGCGATCGACCAGATGAACCAGACGGCCAAGGCGATCGCCCTTTATGAGGTGAAGGACTTCGCCCCACAGATGCAGGATATGAGCGCGCTGATCGTGGAATGCGCGCGCATCACCGCCGAGGCGATGCCGCTGCTGCGGTCGCTGAACCTCAATGCCGCGCGGTTGCACGACCTGACCGAGCGGCTGGTGAAGCTGGAAGGCCATGCCGACATCCTGCACGAAGCGGGGCTGAAGGCGCTGTACGAGCAGGCGCGCGCCGGCAACCCGATGGACTTCATCGTCGGCAACGAGATTTACAGCCATCTGGAAAAGGTCACCGACCGGTTCGAGGATGTCGCCAACGAGATTTCCGGCCTGGTCATCGACCACGCCTGATCCGCTCCCGGCACATACACCCGTTCGCTTCGAGCCTGTCGAGAAGCGGATAGCGCGCACTTCTCGTTTCTCGACTTCGCTCGAAACGAACGGATTTTTAGGATGCTTCGATCCATGCAGGACAGAGTGTAGCTCGCCATGGACCCCATCGCCCTCCCCCTGCTGATCGCGCTGATCGGTGTCGCCCTGCTGTTCGACTTCCTGAACGGCCTGCACGACGCTGCCAACTCGATCGCGACCATCGTGTCGACCCGTGTGCTGAAACCGCAATATGCGGTCGCCTGGGCCGCCTTCTTCAACTTCATCGCCTTCCTCTTCTTCGGCCTGCATGTGGCGGAGACGGTGGGCAAGGGCATTGTCGACGCCAGCATCATCGACCCGCAGGTGATCTTCGGCGCGCTAATGGGCGCGATCGCCTGGAACCTCATCACCTGGGGGCTGGGCATTCCGTCTTCCTCCAGCCATGCGCTGATCGGCGGGCTGCTGGGTGCCGGTACGGCCAAGGCGGGGCTGGGCGCGGTCGTGTGGAGCGGCGTGTTCAAGACGAGCGCGGCGATCGTCATTTCGCCAGCCGTCGGCCTGTTCCTGGCGCTGATGCTGGTGCTCATCATCAGCTGGATCTTCCGCAAGTTCACGCCGCAGGGCGCGGACAAGGTGTTCCGCAAGCTGCAACTCGTGTCCGCATCGCTCTATTCGCTTGGGCATGGCGGCAATGACGCGCAGAAGACCATGGGGATCATCGCCGTGCTGCTCTATTCGCAGGGCATGCTGACTGGCGGCTTCCATGTGCCCATGTGGGTGGTGCTGAGCTGTCAGGCGGCGATGGGTCTGGGCACGCTGCTGGGCGGATGGAAGATCGTGCATACCATGGGATCGAAGATCACCCGGCTGACCCCGGCGCAGGGCTTCTGCGCGGAAACGGGCGGTGCGATCACCCTGTTCATGGCCACCCATCTGGGCGTGCCGGTATCGACCACCCATACGATTACCGGCGCGATCGTCGGCGTGGGCGCATCGCGGCGACTGTCGGCGGTACGCTGGAACGTGGCGTCGAGCATCATCGTGGCGTGGGTCGTCACCCTGCCCGCCGCCGCCATCATCGGCGCGCTCTTCTATGGGCTGACACAGTTGTTCTGAGGATCCGGTCCACTGGACATGACAAAGGGCGCGGGAGTGATCCCGCGCCCTTTGTCGTCAGGCTATGGCCGACCCGTCAGGCCACGCGGCCGAGGCGGTGGTAGAGATTGGCATATTTGATCGATTCCGGCTGGTCCTGGACTTCCTTCAGATAGTGCGCGATGGCGGTGCGGATCAGGCCGAAATCCTGCTGGGAGAAGACGGCGCGCGAACGGCTCGGCTCGCGGGTCTGGTCGATCGTGTCGGTGGTCATGTTTCTGTCCTTCGCGGCTGGAGCCCGTCCGGGCTGATGAACACCGAGATAGACAGGTAAATCCGCTTCGATAAGGCCGATGAGTGGCCGCAAGTCATAATCTGATTTGGTCATTTAGTCATTATATGACATTATGACTTTATGGCAGAGCTGACCGATCGCAAACTCTATCTGGGCCCCAAGCTGCGCGTGCTGCGCCGCGAACTGGGCCTCAATCAGACGCAGATGGCCGAGGAACTGGGCGTGTCGCCGAGCTACCTCAACCATCTGGAGCGCAACCAGCGACCGCTGACGGCGCAGATGCTGCTGCGGCTGGCGAACACCTATGACATCGACATTCGCGACTTCACCGCACAGGCGCAGGAAGGCGGCCCCGGCGAACTGAGCGAGATCTTGTCCGACGCGCTGGTCCGCGACATCGGCATCGCGCGCGACGAAATACTGGAAGTGGCGGAAAATTATCCCGGCATCAGCGAAGCGATCGCCCGTTTCTATCGCGCTCTGGGTGATTTGCGCCGGCTGCCGGGTGAAGCCGTTGACCGCAGCGGCCCTGCGCCATTGGTCGCGCCGGTCGACTGGCTGCGCGAGACGATCGCGCGGGCGGGCAATCATTTCGCGGAAATCGACGCCGGGGCGGAGGCGATCGCCGCCGACCTGCCGGACGATCCCGCCCTGTTGCAGGCCGAGTTGCGCGCGCGGCTGAAAGAACGGCACGGCATGAGCGTGCAGGTGGTGCGCGGCGATGTGCTGGCGGGGACGCTGCGCCATTATGACATGCACCGGCGGCGCCTGTTGCTGAGCGAGCGACTGCCCGCGTCCGGGCGGCTGTTCGCCATCGCCTATCACCTGTGCGCTCAGGAGCTGGCCGACGCCATTGCCGCGCAGATTGCCCGTGCAACGCCGCCTGATGAAGATAGCCGCCGGCTCGCGGTGATGGCGCTGACCAACTATGCCGCCGCCGCGCTCATCATGCCCTATGACCGGTTTCGTCAGGCGGCGGAGCAGAGCCGGCATGATCTGCCGCTGCTGCGCGACCGGTTCGGCGTGTCGGCCGAGCAGCTGGCGCATCGGCTGACCAGCCTCAACCGCACCGGCGCGCGTGGCATCCCCTTTTTCATGGCACGGATCGACCGGGCGGGGATTATCTCCAAACGCTTCGACGGTGAGGCCTGGCCGTTCGCACGGTTCGGCGGCACTTGCCCGCGCTGGGATGCGCATGGTCCGCAGGCCGTGGACCGGGTGCAACCGCAACTGATCGAGACGCTGGACGGCAAGCGGTTCCTGACGCTGGCGGTGGGCCTGCCACAGGGTGCGGCGCGCGGGCGGGGCGTGATCTCGCTAGGGTGCGAGGCGAAACATGGCGGCAGGATCGTCCATGCCGATGGGATCGACATGGACAAGGGCGATGCCACCACAGTCGGGCCGACCTGCCATTTGTGCGAGCGGCGGGACTGCGCCGACCGGGCACTGCCGCCGGTCACGCGCGCGCTGGACCTGCACAGCTATGAACGGACGATCGCACCCTTCCCGTTTCGGCGAGTTTAGGAGGAGCAAGGCTCCAAGCGCTTCTCGACTTCGCTCGAAGCGAACGGATGTAGGGAGGCAGCCTGAGTCTAAGCCGCCTTGGCCACCCAGTCGCGTTTAAGGTGGCGGGCGAGGAAATCGAGGCAGGAGCGGACCTTGGCCATTTCCCCCTGCCCCGGCACGTACAGCGCCACGATGGAGGAAGCAGGCAAGGAGACGTCGGGCAGCAATTGCTGGAGCCGGCCAGCATCCAGATCGTCCGCCACTTCCCAGAGCGACTTGATGACGATGCCGGCGCCATCCAGCGCCCAGGCGCGCGCCATTTCGCCGTCATTGGTGCTGAGCGTGACGCGCGGCCCCGCGCCCCCGCCGACGACCGCACGCCAGATATCCTGCTGCGCTTCACCGACGACGATATTGTCGTGGAGCGCGAGGTCGGCGACACTGGCTGGCCGGCCGCGACGGGCAAGATAATCCGGCGCAGCGCAGAGCAGGCGCGGATTGTCGGTCAGCCGCTTCATCGTGAGTGCGCTGTCAGGCGGTGGATCGAAGCAGATGGCGATGTCATGCCCCGTCTCGACGATGTTGGTCGCCTGCTCGGCGGTTTCGAGATGGATGGCGACGTCGGGATGCAGCGTCGCATATTCGCGGAACAGCGGCGCAAGGCGCATGCGCGCCGCGTTGACGGTCGTCACCACGCGCAGCAGGCCGGTCGCCTCCGTCGCGCGGCGCATCACGTCGGTTTCGACATCATCGATGGCACTGAGTGCCCGGCCGGCCTTGTCATATAACAGCGACCCTTCCTCCGTCAGCGACAGGTGGCGGCTGTTGCGGCGGATCAGCATGACCCCCAGCCGCGCCTCCAGTTGCGACAGCCGGCGACTGGTCGCGGCCAGCGACAGGCCCAGCCGACGCGCCGCTTCGGACAGGGTGCCCGATTCGGCGATCTTCACAAAGGATTCGATTTCGGCAAAGCGGTCGGCCATCTGCCCAAGCTAGGCGGTCGATGCTGCAACGCAATAGAACAGCTGTTGCAATACGGTATGGTTTCGTTGCTGCGTCTCTTCAAACCGACGATTTTGTAAGCTTTTCTTGCCGGATTTCACCCCGCGCAAGGCTGTCTTGCGTCTGACGCATGGCGTTGACGGAGGCTTTTGCGACGCATCATTTTCCTGGCCAACCCGCAATTTCACCACGGAGTTTTTGCCGATGCCGATGCTCAGCGTCCGCCGCGCCAAGGTCGATCCGCCGATCGCCTGGAACGATATCGAAGCCCTGCCCATCTATGCCGCCATGCTGCTGTGCGCGATCTGCCTGGGTCTGGCGCTGATGGATTCGACCCCGAGCCTGCATGCCACCATGCTCAAAGTGGTTGGCATCTTCGGCGGACTGGCCCTGCGCCATGCCTGGCTTAAACTGGACGATGAGGGCGGCGACGCCCTTTAAGAGACAGATTATATATGATCGTCGGACGGTCCCCCCGTATCCGCCAGAGTTTCCAGAAGGCATGGAGCGCGTTGATCGCGCTGTTCTTCTGGGATCTGGCCGTCACCATCTTCTATTATATCTCGCCCTTCAAGGCGCCGGCCCTGCCGCTGACCATATTCGGCACGGCGCTGGCGCTGGTACTGGGCTTCCGCGTCAACAGCGCCTATTCGCGCTGGTGGGAAGGCCGCATCTTATGGGGCGCGATGGTCAATGTGTCGCGCAGCTTCACCCGCGCGGTGATGGCCTATCTGCCCGATACGCCCGAGGCGCGCGCCATGGCAGTGACGCTGGTGAAGCGCCATGTCGCCTATGTCCATGCGCTGCGTTGCCAGTTGCGGCGGGAAGACCCTGCCCCCGACATGCGCCGCGTACTGGGCGAGCATGCCGACCTGCCCGAACTGGAGCGACGCAATCCCGCCAATGGCGTGCTGGACGGGTCCGACCGCACGCTGATGGAAGCGGTGCAGCATGGCTGGATCGATACCATCCAGCAGACCCGGATCGAAGGCATGCTGGTCGACATGTCCAACGCGCAGGGCGGCATGGAGCGGATCAAGAATACGCCGCTGCCCGCGCAATATCGCGCCTTCCCCAAATATTTCACCCGGCTGTTCTGCATATTGCTGCCGATCGGGCTGGTCGAGACGCTGGGCATGGCGACGCCGGTGGGGTCGGCCGTGGCGGGCTTCATGTTCCTGGCGGTGCTCCAGATTGGCGACGATCTGGTCGATCCGTTCGGCAATGACGTGCACGACCTGCCGCTGACCAGCATCACCACGACGATCGAGGGCGACCTCAATCAGGCGATCGGCCTGCCGGCCCCTCCGCCGCTGCAACCGGTCGATGGGGTGCTCTGGTAAAAAGGCAAAAGAAAAGCGCGGTCCGAAAGGGCCGCGCTTTTTCGCTTATCGACTGTTTGCGCTTATTTCTTCTTGCCGAAGTCCACGGTGACGACATTGGAGCCGTCTTCGCTCGTCACCTGCGGGCCGTCATTCTCGGCCTCGTCATGGGGTTCGGGCAGTTCGTCCGCCGCGACCTGGAACTGGAGCGCGAAATTGACCGCCGGATCGACGAAGGCGGTGATCGCCGAGAAGGGAATGGTCAGCTGCGCCGCAACCTGGTTGAAGGTCAGGCTGACCTGGAACAGGTCGCTCTGCACCTTGAGATCCCAATATTTATTCTGGAGGACGATGGTCATTTCGTCAGGGAAACGCTCCACCAGATGCTTGGGAATGTCGACGCCGGGTGCCTGCGTCTTGAAGGTGATATAGAAATGATGCGCGCCCGGCAGGCCGCCGGACTGCTGCACTTCGCCCAGCACGCGGCCGACGACTGCGCGCAGAGCCTCCTGCACGATTTCGTCATAGGGAATCAGGCTGTCGGGCAGGTCTTCGCTCATGGCCCAATGTCCTAGCGGCACGAATCGGAGGGTCAACCCCGTCCTGACAGATTGCATCAATGGCGACAGGCGCTATAGGGCGGCCATGCGCACGGCCGAGATTCACCGCAACACGGCGGAAACCCAGATCGACGTCACCGTCAACCTCGACGGGACTGGCCTCTATACGGTGTCGACCGGCATCGGCTTTTTCGATCATATGATCGAACAGCTGTCGCGCCATTCGCTGATCGACATGCATGTGAAGACCGTCGGCGACCTGCATGTCGACCAGCATCACACGACCGAGGATACCGCGATCGCCATTGGCGAGGCGGTGGCGAAAGCGCTGGCCGACAAGCGCGGCATCAGCCGATATGGCAGCGTCTATTCGCCGATGGACGAGACGCTGAGCCGCGTGGCGCTCGACATTTCGGGCCGCCCCTGGCTGGTGTGCAAGCTGCCCTTCACCGTCACCAAGATCGGCGAATGGGACACGGAGATGGTGGAGCATTTCTTCCACAGCTTCGCACAGGCGGCCGGCATTACGCTGCATATCGAGCTGCTCTATGGCAGCAACAATCATCATATCGTCGAAAGCGCGTTCAAGGGTTTGGCCCGCGCGTTGCGGCAGGCGGTGGAAATCGACCCGCGCAAGGCGGACGCGATCCCGTCGACCAAGGGCATATTGTAAGTCTTATCCGAAAGGCCATTCCATGTTCGTCATCGCGCTGACCTATACCGCACCGATCGAGGTGCTGGACGGGCATCTGGCGGATCATCGGGCATGGCTGGACCGGGGCATCGCCGATGGCTGGCTGTTGCTGGCCGGGCGGCGCGAACCGCGCACCGGCGGCATCTTGCTGGCGCGGGGCGAGCGGGCGGAGATCGAGGCGAAGGCGGCGACCGACCCCTTCGTCATCAATGGCGCCGCAACGGTCGAAGTGATCGAATTCCATCCCGTGCGTGCGGCGGCCGGCGTCGATCTGGAGAGCCTGCTGGCATGACCATCGCCCTGATCGACTATGGCGCGGGCAATCTCCATTCGGTGCATAATGCCCTGCGCAAGGCGGGCGCGGACACTGTCGTCATCACCGCCGATGCCGATGTCGTGCGACGAGCCGACCGCATCGTCCTGCCGGGCGTTGGCGCCTTTCGCGCCTGCCGCGACGCGCTGGTCGCGATCCCCGGCATGGTGGATGCCATGAACGAGGCGGTGAACGGGCGCGGCATTCCATTCCTCGGCGTATGCGTGGGCATGCAGTTGCTCGCCGATGCGGGCGAGGAATTCGGCCGGCATGAAGGGCTGGGCTGGATTCCCGGCACGGTACGACTGATCGAGCCGACTGATCCCGCGGTGAAGGTGCCGCATATGGGCTGGAACGACGTGGTGCTGAATGGCACGATGGCGGGCGCCGGGGCGCTGATCGAGGCAGGCGAGGCCTATTTCCTGCACAGCTATCATTATGAAGCCGCCGATCCGGCCCATGTCGCCGCCGTGACCGACCATGGCGGGCCGCTGGTTGCCGCCGTGGCGCGCGACACCATCATCGGCTGCCAGTTCCACCCGGAAAAGAGCCAGCGTTATGGGCTTTCGTTCCTTGCGCGGTTTCTGGACTGGAAGCCGTGAAATAATGCAACCTCCGTTCGGTTCGAGCCTGTCGAGAACCTTCCCGCAACAGGTTCTCGACAAGCTCGAACCGAACGGAATTTTGGAATTCGGATTATGTCCCTGATCGTCTTTCCCGCCATCGACCTCAAAGGCGGCCAGGTCGTCCGCCTGGCCGAGGGCGATATGGAACGCGCCACCGTCTATGGCGACAATCCGGCCGCGCAGGCGCTGCTCTTTGCCGAAGCGGGCGCGCAGCATCTCCATGTGGTCGATCTGGACGGCAGCTTTGCGGGCCATGCGGTCAATGCCGCAGCGGTCGAAGCGATCGTGGAAGCCTTTCCCGGGCATGTGCAACTGGGGGGCGGCATCCGCAACCGGGAGGCGGTGGAGCGCTGGTTCGACCTTGGCGTATCGCGCATCGTGATCGGCACGGCGGCGCTGAAAGACCCGGCCTTCGTGAAGGCGGCGGCACGCGACTTTCCCGGCGGCATCGTCGTCGCAGTCGATGCGCGCGACGGCTTCGTCGCGACCGACGGCTGGGCGGAAAAGAGCGACATGCCGGTCATCGACCTGGCTCGCCGGTTCGAGGATGCGGGCGTCGCCAGCCTGCTCTTCACCGATGTCGGCCGCGACGGGTTGCTGAAGGGCGTGAATATCGACGCGACCGTCGACCTTGCCCGTGCCACGAACATGCCGGTGATCGCCAGCGGCGGCGTCGCGGGGATCGCGGATATCCGTATCCTCAGCCTCCATGCCGACGACGGGATCGAAGGCGTCATCACTGGCCGCGCGCTCTATGACGGACGGCTGGACCTCAAGACCGCGCTGGCGGTTGCGCAGGCGGCGGCTTAACGGCACATACCCTCCCCGTTCGGTTCGAGCTTGTCGAGAACCGTTGTACACGGGTTCTCGACAAGCACGAACCGAACGGATCTGGGAGCCTGTTTCAATGACCGTCCGCACCCGTGTCATTCCCTGTCTCGACGTTGCCAACGGGCGCGTGGTGAAGGGCGTCAATTTCGTCGACCTGAAGGACGCCGGCGATCCGGTGGAGCAGGCCAAGCTCTATGATGCGGCCGGGGCGGACGAACTCTGCTTCCTCGACATCACCGCCACGCATGAGGCGCGCGGGACGATATTGGACGTGGTGCGCCGTACCGCCGAAGTCTGCTTCATGCCCGTGACCGTGGGCGGCGGCGTGCGCAGCGCCGAGGATGCGCGCGCACTGCTGCTGGCCGGCGCGGACAAGGTGGCGGTCAACAGCGCCGCGGTTGCCCGGCCCGAACTGGTCGCCGACATTGCCGACCGCTTCGGCAGCCAGTGCATTGTCGGATCGGTCGACGCCCGGCGAGTGGGCGACAATAAGTGGGAAATCTTCACCCATGGCGGGCGCAAGCCGACCGGCATCGACGCGCTGGACCATGCGCTGAAGCTGGCCGAACTGGGCGCGGGCGAACTGCTCGTCACGTCGATGGACGGGGACGGCACGAAGCAAGGCTATGACCTGGCCCTGACCCGCGCCATTGCCGATGCCGTATCGGTGCCGGTGATCGCCAGCGGCGGCGTCGGCACGCTCGACCATCTGGTCGAAGGCGTGGTGCAGGGTCATGCCAGCGCCGTGTTGGCCGCCTCGATATTTCATTTCGGTCAACATACTATTGCTGAGGCGCATCAGGCTTTGGCAGCCGCCAATATTCCGGTCCGCAGCCATTAAGATTTACGGTATCCAAACATGTCGGGTTAATTGACATTAACCATATTCTACCAGGTGCCATTTTGGCGACCAATCGCGCAAATGCGTCACTTGGCAGAATTGGCATGTAACCTGCGTAGTGGAGAACAGGGTCGTTTTAGAGCGATATGTTCTTTCGATACGGGGTGACGAATATGAAAATCAGCAAACTTCTTCTTGTTGCCGGATCGGCCAGCCTGATGGGCCTGGCTGTTCCGGCGCCGGCCAACGCGACCTGGTGGTGCTGGTTCGGCAAGTGCGGTGGTTCGTCCACCGGCGGTTCCACCAGCGGCGGCACCACCAGCAGCGGTGGCGGCTCTTCGGGCGGCACGCCGACCCCGGTGCCCGAGCCGGAACAGATGGCGCTGTTCGGCATGGGCGCGGCCGTTCTGGCCGGCCGCATGTTCCTTGCAGGCCGCAAGCGCAAATAATCGATTGACGGGTCGCGCGCGCGGCGCTTCATGCGCTTCATGCGCGCGACCCTTCCGACACTCGAACAGACCATCCGCCAGCGGCGGAGTGCCGACCCTTCGACATCCTATGTCGCCAAGCTGGCGGCCCGGGGACGCGCCAAGATCGCGCAAAAGGTCGGCGAGGAAGCGGTCGAGACGGTAATCGCCGCCATGGCGGACGACCGCACCGAAATCGTCGGCGAAAGCGCCGACCTCATCTTTCACCTTATGATGCTGCTGGCCGACATGGACGTGCCGTTCGACGCCGTGCTGGACGAACTGGACCGCCGCGAAGGCGTGTCGGGAATCGCCGAAAAGGCCGCCCGCCCCAAGGACTGACGATACGGACGGACATATATCATCGCCCCCGCGTTTAGGCTGCAAGGTCATGACAGCAAGGGGGATGCATATGGTTCGTACAGTGATTGGAGGCCTGCTGGGCGGGCTTGCCATGTTCATCACCGGTTTCCTTTTCTGGGGAACACCGCTTTCTGCCCTCGCCCTGAGCCGCGCGGGTGAGCAGGCGAGCGCCAATCTGCAAGCCGCCATGGCTCAGGCACTGACCCCGACCGGCACCGGCGTCTACATCATCCCCGATCCGGCAACCGCGCAGGGCACCATCCTTTATGGACGCGGCCCGGTGGCGCACATCTTCTATAATGCGACCGGTTTTCCCGTGATGGACGGCAGCGCGCTGATCGGCGGGTTGATCCTGTCGCTGGTCGTGGGTGTCATCATTGCGCTGGCGCTGCGCTTTGCCGTCGCTGATTTTGCCAGCCGGCTGCGCCTCACCATCCTGTTCGCGCTGGCCGCGGTGCTATGGCTGCATGTCGGCCAGGCGGTGTTCAACCATGCGCCCTGGGCCTATATCCTCTATCTCGCCTTCAGCGATTTCGTGGCGCTGGTGGCCGCCGGCCTGATCGCGGCGAAGCTGATGGAGGGCAAGGCGCCGGTCACCACGACGACGACCGACACGTTGCATTGAGCATGAAGGCGTATTTCAAATAAGATCCGTTCGCCCTGAGCTTGTCGAAGGGCCATTTTCCGTTAGCCACGCTGAAAAGAAGAGCGGGGCTTCGACAGGCTCAGCCCGAACGGAGGAGGGATAATCTCGACTGGGAACACGCTGCATTAAGCCTCCTGCGCCATACGGATCATGCAGGCGGCATGGCGGCGGGCGACGGCCATGCGATCCTCGCCATAGCCGCCGCCCATGGTGCTGGCGACAGGAAGGCCGCGCCCGCGCGCCAGGCGCATGACATAACGATCACGCGCGTCCAAGCCGGCGTCGGTCAAGGCCAGTCGGCCAAGCCGATCATCAATATGGGGATCGACACCGGCCTGATAGAGGATGAGGTCCGGGACAAAATCATCCAGCACACGCGGCAGCTCATGCGCCAATGTCGCCAGATAGGCATCGTCGCCGGTGCCGTCCTCCAGCCCGATATCAAGCGTCGAGCGGGCCTTGCGCACCGGAAAATTCTTTTCGGCATGGATCGACAGGGTGAAGATATCGCCCCGCCCGGCCAGCAGCGAGGCAGTGCCGTCCCCCTGATGCACATCGAGGTCGAGGATCAGGATGCGCGTGGCATCACCTTCGGCAATCAGCCGGTTGGCGGCGATGGCAAGGTCGTTGAAAATGCAATAGCCAGCCCCTGTATCGCTCAGCGCGTGGTGGCTGCCGCCCGCCGCATTGGCGGCATAGCCGTGGACCATGGCCAGTTTCGCCGCCAACCATGTGCCGCCCGGCGACAACAGGGATCGGCGCATCACCCGTTCCGTCACCGGAAAGCCGATCCGCCGCGCCTTTTCCGGCGGGACGGTCAGGCTCAGCACTTCGTTGACATAGGCCGGATCATGCACCGCATCGATCCACGCGCGCGGCATGGGATCAGGCGCAACGGTCCGGAAATTCACGCCACTTTCATGCAGCGCATCCATGACCAGACCATATTTGTCGAAACGAAATCGGCTGCCAGCTGTTGCAGGCGAGACATAGGCGGGATGGTGAACAACGTGCAGCATGATCTTTTCCCGCTATCGCGATTCCCACCTAGGTTGCTTTGCGCTATCTGGTCCAGCATGAACCGTCCCACAATGATCCGTTTCCCGCTGCTGGCCGTCGCCAGCCTTACCGCCCTGCCGACCGCCGCGCAGACGCCGCCGCCGGCGGTGGCACCCACTTTGCCGGCGCCGACAGTGCAGCCCATTCCCGCGCCTCCGCCGCCGGTGCCGATCCCGGCACTGTCGCCGGCGCAGGAAGCCTGGGCCAATGACTGGCTGAAAGGTGGCGAGGCGCAGGGATTGATGGCGCGGCAGAAGGCCAGCGGCGCCCTGAAGGGCGACGCACTGGTCAATGCCCTGCTCGACCGCGCGAAGGCGCTGAGCACCGGGCGGGTCGATACCGCCGACTTCCTCAACATCTGGGCGCTGCGTCCCGCTGCCTTCGATCCCCGTCCGGGCCTCGCCAAGGCGGTGAGCGAAGACCGGTTGCAGGCTTGGTCCGCCAGCCTTACCCCGCCTTGGGCGGGCTATGACACGCTGCGCAAGGGCCTCGCCAAATATGAGGCGATCCGCGACAAGGGCGGCTGGCCGACCCTGACCGCCGGGTCCGCGCCCGATGTGGTGCGCGCGCGGATCGCGCTGGAAGACCCGACCGTCACGCAGGACGAGAAGCTGGTCGACGTGATCCAGCGCGCTCAGCGCCGCTATGGGCTGGAGCCCACCGGCGCGCTCGGTGCACGCACGCTGGAAGCATTGAATGTCGGCGTGGACGATCGGATCGCCGCGATCATGGCCAATATGGAGCGGTGGCGCTGGATGCCGCGCAGCCTGCCGGTCAATCGCGTGCAGGTGAACATCGCCGCCGCCGTGCTGACCGTGTTCGAGGGCGACCAGCCGGTCAGTTCGATGCGCGCCGTCACCGGCAGCCCGGATAACCAGACGCCGATGCTGACCTCCAGCATCCATTCCATCGTGGTCAATCCGCCCTGGAACGTGCCGATGTCGATCGCCAAGCGGGAACTCTTCCCCAAGGGCCGTGCGACCCTCGCCAAGCAGGGGTACAAGATCATCAAGACGCCTGAGGGCGGCGAGCGGATCGTGCAGCCGGCAGGACCGGGCAGCGCGCTCGGCCGGCTGAAGTTCGATTTCAACAACCCCTTCGCCGTCTATCTGCACGACACGCCGTCGCGCGGAAAATTCTCCAGCTACGACCGTCTGGCCAGCCATGGCTGCATCCGTCTGGAAAAGCCGGTGGCGCTGGCGGAACAGATGGTCGCGGCCGACCCGAACCTCAACGGCCAGATCCAGACGCTGATCGACGAGGGCAAGACGCAGCGCGTGTCGTTGCCCAGCCAGGTCGCGGTCTATCTGCTCTACTGGACCGCCTTTGCCAGCAATAATGGCACGGTCAGCTTCCGGGCCGATCCCTATGGCTGGGACAAGCTGCTCGCGCAGAAGATCGAGGCGTCGAGCCGCCGCGTCGACCCAACCGCTGCCCCCTCCCCCAACCTCGCATCCAAGGACTGACAGCCCCATGCGCAAGATCGCTTTCATCGCCCTCGCCGGCGCCCTTGCCCTCGCCGCCTGCGGCAAGAAGGAAGAGCCGGCCCCCGACGCCACCAACAATCTGGTCGAACCGCCGGTCGAAAATGTGATCGTCGAGGAACCCGAGGCGCCGCTGCCCGAAGTGCAGAATAATGCCGTCGCGACTCCGGCCGCACCGCCACCCAAGGTGTCGGAACAACAGCAGATTCTGGATGATGCCGAAGCGACCGGCATGACGTCGCGCCTGCCCGAAGGCGGCGAACAGAGCCAGCCTGCGGACGAAGCGAGCAAGACGGGCGAGTAAGACCCCGCGCCCCGGTCTTGGACCGGGGCGTCGACTTTGTTATATTGCGGCCATGGATCGCCGCAATTTTACGAAGTTCGCTTTAAGCGGACTCGCCTTTTCGTTTCTGTCGGACAGCATGGGTCGTGCCGCGCTTCCCGTGACAGGCCCCGAACCGATGGGCTCTGAACCCGCCACGCAGGCTTCGGTTCCAACGGTCCCGGCCACGCCGCGCGCCGTTGCGCAAAAACCCTATGCCGCGCTGCTGGAGCGCGCCAAGGCCGCGCTCGACAATCACACCCATCATTTCGAACTGCGCGATCGGCTGGCGATCGTCGATTTCGATGCGCCGTCGAAGAACCCGCGCATGCACATCGTCGACCTGATCGGCGGGCAGACCAGCAGCTATCTCGTGTCGCACGGACGCGGCTCCGACCCCGCCCATTCCGGCTGGCTGCACAGCTTCTCCAACGAGTTCAACTCGCTGGCCAGTTCGTCCGGCGCGTTCAAGACAGGCGACATGTATTTCGGCCAGCATGGCCGCTCCATGCGCCTGCTCGGCCTGGACCCGCAGAACAGCAATGCCGAATCGCGCGCTATCGTGATTCACGGCGCCGATTATGTGAGCGAGGACCATGTCGCCGCCTGGGGCAAATGCGGTCGTTCGGAGGGCTGCTTTGCCGTGGCACCCCATATCGTGCCGCAGGTGCTGGGCCTGCTGGGGCCGGGCCGGATGCTCTACGCCGACAAGATCGGCAACGGCTGATCCCACCCTCCCCAGACAAGCTTGGGGAGGATTTCCGGCGCTTACCCCTCGGTCGCAGGTGCGCCGGTCATCGTCTCGATCTGCGGCTTGTTGGTCGCGTCGATCGATCCGTCGGCGATCATCGACTGGCCCAGATTGATCGCTTCGTCGCGAATCCCCTCCTCCGTGCCGGTCTGGCTGGCGCCGACCAGCGCGGACAGCAGGACATTCTTGCTAACCGCGTCGCCGGGCTGATCCTGAACCGTCTGGCGCGCCAGCGTCAGTGCTTCCTCGAAAAAGGGATCGGCGCCGCCCCGGTCGTGGTCGCGCAGATTCTGGTTGCCTAACTGGATGAGGATGCCTGCCAGGATGTTCCGGCTGGCAACATCGGTCGGCTTGGCCTCCACCACCTTGCGCCAATAGGGCACCGATTCGTCATAGATGGGGATGACCCGGTCCATCTGCCCCAGCGCGCCATAGGCGGCAGCCTGCGCGTAGAGAGCGTTGGCGAGGAAATTGACATTGTCGATCTTCGCCGGGTCAGCCTGCGCAGCGGTACGGATCGCCGGCAGCGCCGCGTCATATTTGGCGACGGCGGTGGCATTGTCGCCCTTCTGCTGCGCGGTCTGGCCGGCGGTGAAGTCGGTCACGGCCTTGTTGAAGGCCGTGATCTCCGCCGGGGTCAGTTCCCGCGCGACGGGAGCTTCGGCCGCAGGCGCGGCTTCCTCGATCGGGGGCGCTTCGGGTGGCGGGGCTTCCGGCGCTTGCTGGGCGAGGACCGGGGCGGATACGGCCATGATGGCCGCGATAACGGATTTTGCGAACGTCGAGGCCAAGTCTCGGTCTCCTGTAGCGTTGCATCGGAAATGAGCGCCGGACATAGACTGCCCGTGCTGGCGGCAGAATGAACGAAACGCCGCCCGGTTCCACCCCTTTCCGGCTCAGCTCCGACTGAGCGCGCAGAAAGCGGCGGCGGTGGCGAAATCGTCGGCGCGACGAACGCTGCGCGCAGCAGCTTCCGCATCCTCGCCCCATTGTTCGACCTGCCAGGCTTCGTCTATCTCGGCCGCCTGCCAGATGGCGCCGATCTCATGACTGCCGTCCACCACTGCAAGGCCGCAGACCAGCGATCCGCTGAGCGTCACCAGCGTCGACAGGCCGGTGAGGATGAAGGGGTCAATCGCCGCGACCGCCGCGCCCAGCCGGGCCAGCGTCTCTTCGGGCTGGGGCACGGGGATGATCCCCTGCGTCACTTCGAAGGTCACATGATAGCGCGCCCGCGCCCAGTCGAGCAAAGGCTCCCACGCCGTCGCCTGCCGCGCGACAAGCGTATCCGGGCCATCGGCGCGGTAGCAGAGCAGATCCGACTGGGCATAGCGGGCCACCCCCTCGGCAAAACTGGCGGGGTTCGGCACGACATGATCGATCGCGGCGTTGGCAAGGCCGGTCATCGGCATGGAGGCAGGATCGACTGTCTCGCCCTGCGCGCGCCATTCCTGCGCGATCGCTTCGGCCAGCGCAGCGGTCGGCAGCGTCAGTGACGCGCGCGCCGGGGTGCGGACCGGCCGGCCGTCCAGCCGGATGGCGAAGCCGCCCTCCTCCGCAACCACGGTCACATCGGAATAGAAACGCTTCATTGCGGCGGCCTCTGGCGGAACAGCGCCAGCAGCAGGCGCGGGACGATGATGAACTGGAACAGGCCGGTAACGACCATGATCGCGCCAAACGCCTTCGCCTTGTCCCCCTGAACCCAGGAAAAACGCTGCATGATGGCAAGAAAGCCGAACATGACGATGAAGGCGCCCGACAGGCGGAACAGGCCGATCGCGAAATGCCGCTGACGTGCGACGGAATCGGGATTGGGCGGCGGAGGCGGTGGAAGGTCGGTCATGGCGCGCCGATATGGCCGCGCAATTCCCCGCTGTCCATCGCCACGGCATCCGCGCCCGCGGCGACCAGTTCGTCGGGCAGATGATAGCCCCAGGCAACGCCGATGCTGCGCACGCCGGCGGCCCGGCCCATGTCGATGTCGAAACTGGTATCGCCGATCATCACGGTCGTGTCCGGCTCGGCGCCCGCCTCCGCCATGGCGGTCAGCAGCATCGAGGGATGGGGCTTGGACGGATGACGGTCGGCGGTCTGGAGCGTCACGAACCGGTCGAGCAACCCATGATGGGCAAGGCAGAGGTTGAGGCCCCGGTCCGACTTGCCCGTCGCCACGCCCAGCAGCCAGCCGGCCCCGTCAAGTTCCTGCACCAGATCCGCGATGCCGGGATAGAGCGGTTCCTGCACACCCTGCTCCCGCCGCATCGCCTGAAAAGCCAGCTTGTAGCGATCGGCGAGATGATCGTGGAAATCGGCTTCCGCATCGGGCAGCAGTCGCGCCATCGCGACCGGCAGCGAGAGGCCGACCGCCGCCAGGATCGCCAGCCGTTCCGGCGGCGGCAGCTTTGCCTCCTCGAACGCGCGGACCATGGCGGTGCAGATGCTATGCTGGCTGTCGACCAGCGTACCGTCGCAATCGAAGACGACCAGTCGGTTGCTCATGCCGCCTCCGTCACCGTTGCGCGCATCAGCGCCGCCAGTTCGGCGTTGCCGCCCGCGTCCAGCGCGTCGGCCACGCCGATACGCGCGGCTTCCGGCTTGTCCTGCCCCAGCTTGGCTGTGCCCTGCATTGCTTCTACCTGCATGGAAAAGCCGATCAGGCCCCCGAGTAGTCGATCGAACTGGCCCGCCCCCATCTTGTCACGGGTCCATGCCGGCTTGGGCGCCAGTCGCTGCTCCTGATCGGCGCTCAGCGCGTCAATCTGGGCGATGGTGGCCGCATCATTCAGCCGCGCCATCGGCCCGCGCAGTTCGGCGGACAGATAGTTCCAGGTCGGTACCTTGTCGGGCAGACCGTACCAGTCGGGGCTGACATAGCCATGCGGGCCGGTGACGACGATCAGAGCGTCCCGCCCCTCCAGATGCCGGACGATCGGATTGGCGCGATGGATATGCAGACCGATCTGCCGATCATCAAGCCAGATAAGCGGCAGATGGACGACATGCACCTTGTCCGGCGCCGCGACGCAGAGCAGGCCGAAGCCAGCCTGCGCCACGAAGGCGCGGATCGCCGCCTCGTCGCGCCAGCTATAGGGGGCGCCGGGCGTCATCCCTTCTTCGTGCTGCCCCGCGACCGGCGCTCGCCCTTGCGCTCCTTGCGCACCTGCTTGGCATGCTGCCGCGCGAACTTCTTCTCATCCTCGCGGGTCGGGGTCCGGTCGATCTCGTCGTCCAGCGGCAGATCGCCCAGCTTCAGGTCGAAACCCAGTTCCTGAAGGCTGTTGGCGAAATGCGTCGGCAGGTCCGCCATCACGTCGACCCGGCCGCCATCGGGATGATCCACCCGGATGCGGCGCGCATGCAGGTGCATCTTGTGGCTGATCGTGCCGGACAGGAAAGCGTCCTTGCCGCCATATTTGCCGTCGCCCACGATCGGGAAGCCGATCGCCGCCAGATGCACGCGCAACTGGTGGGTACGGCCGGTATAGGGTTGCAGTTCGACCCAGGCGGCGCGATTGCCGGCCCGTTCGATGACGCGATAACGGGTGCGGGCGGGCAGGCCCTCCTCCTCGTCCACGTGCATCTTCTCGCCGCCTGTGCCCGGCTGCTTGCCGATCGGCAGTTCGATCATGCCGTCATTGATCGACGGCACGCCGATCACCAGCGCCCAATAGACCTTGCGCGCGGTGCGGCTGGAAAAGGCCTTGGCGAAATGCGCGGCGGAGCGGCTGGACCGCGCCAGCAGCAGCGCACCCGACGTGTCCTTGTCCAGCCGGTGCACCAGCTTGGGCCGCGCTTCGGCATCGAACAGCAGGCCGTCAAGCAGCTTGTCGACATGCTCGTCGGTCTTGGTCCCGCCCTGCGTGGCAAGGCCCGGCGGCTTGTTGATGACGATCGCCTGCGCATCGCGATGGATCACCATGTCCTGTACATAGGCGATCTCATCCGGCGTCAGATCGATGACGCGGGTGCGCTTGGGCCGTTCGGCGGCCTCCGGCCTGGCTTCGGCCGGGGGCACGCGGATCATCTGCCCTTCGACGATACGATCGCCCGGCGCGGCGCGCGCGCCATCGACGCGAAGCTGGCCGGTGCGCGACCAGCGCGACACCAGGTTGAAGCCGACATCGGGCAGATGCCGCTGGAACCAGCGGTCGAGCCGGATGCCGTCATCGTCGGCCTGCACCCGATATTGCCGCACGTCGAGCGAGACGCCCTTGGACGGGTTGGGCTTTGCGGGCTTGGCCTGGACAGCTGCGGCGGCGGGCCTGGCCGCCGACTTGGTCGCGGCGGGCGCCCTGGGCTTGAAGGCCGGTTTGCCGTCCTTGCGCGGGCCAGCGGGCTTGCCCCGGCCGGCAGGCGCGCCGGACTTGCGATCACCGGGTTTGCGGTCAGAAGGACGACCGCTTTTGCCCGACGGCCCTTTGCCCGAGGACTGGCCGCCGCGCGATCCTGCGCCGCCGCTCTTGGCTGGAGGACGCCCCTTCATGCCACTGCACTCCGCATCACAGTAAGGCCCAGCGCCAGCGAGCCCACCGCGCCGATCACCGATGCCAGCGCATAGGCCATGGCGAGGCCGATCTGGCCGCGCTCGATCATCAGCATGGTTTCCAGGCTGAAGGCGGAAAAGGTGGTGAAGCCGCCCAGCACGCCGACGCCCAGCAACAGGCGGATCGGTTCGCCAGAGACAGCACTGCCGCGGGCCAGCCAGCCGGCGAGCAGCCCCATGGCGAAACCGCCGATAAGGTTGGCGGCAAAGGTACCCCAGGGCCAGGTCGCACCGGGGGTCATGGGGCCGATGAAGCGCCCCAGTTGATAGCGAAGCGCCGCGCCGACCGCGCCGCCGCCCATCACAAGAAACATGTTGGTCATGAAACCCGCCCTATAGCGATTCCGCCAAAGGGGAAAGGTCGCAATACCGCTCTTTCCGTGCGACTTCAGGCGGCCGCCGCTATCTCCGACGCCGGCCGGCGGTGGACGGCGATGCAACTGATGACGCTGCCTGCCACCAGCGCGAAGGCCGCGCTTTCCAGCATGGTCGGCCATCGCTGCTCCCACAGGAAGCCGTAGATCAGCGCGAAGCCGGTTTCGAACAGGATCATCTGCCCCACCATGGTGAGCGGCAACAGCCGACTCATCCGGTTCCAGAGCATGTTGCCGACGATCGAAGCGAGCAGGGCAACGGCGATGGTGACGGCCGCAAACTGGGTCCAGGCGCCAGCATCATGTCGCCCCATGCCGAGCAGGAAGACGACCGGCAGGAACAGCAATGCCTGTACGCCGGTCGCCAGGCCGATGAGGAAGTTCCAGTCCTGCGCCGGCATGTCGCCCAGACGGCGCAACCAGTGATTATTGCCGATGGCAAAGGCGGTCCAGGATATGAGTGCGCCGATCGCGCAGAAAAAGCCGACCAGTCGGGTCGCAACCGGCCCCGTGCCGGGCATCACGATCGCCTGCCAGCCGATGCACAGTGCGCCCGCGACGCAGAGCAGCAGCGAGGGCGCCAACCGGCGTAGCGGCACGGCACCCGCTTCCCGGCTGCCGATGATCGTCACCGCGACCGGCAGGAAGCCGACGACGAGCGAGGTCATGGCGATGCCGCCCATCTGCACCGCGCTGGCCAGCAACACATAATAAAAGAGATTGCCCGCCAGCGCGAGCCAGGCCAGCGCCCACAGGATGCGCGGGGTCATCCGTGCCCTCAGCGCCCGCCAGCGGGGCGCGACCAGCAGTGCGGACATGGCGCCATAGGCCAGATAGCGGCCGACCGCCTGCTCCAGCGGGCTGAAGCCACGGATCACCTCCGGCGCCAGGAAGACCAGCCCCCACAGCGCGCCGGCACCCATGCCGAACAGGATGCCCGCCAACCTGCCGCCATCCATCCGTCCGCTTGCCATGCCCATCATTCCCGAAACCGCTTCAAACGGGATGATGAATATCATCGGTGCAGCGGGACAAATGCTCTTGATTGGGCGGCCTGATGCAACAATTACTCACATATGACCGCTTCTTCTCCCCTGGCCCGCCCGCTTGACCCGTTCGACAAGGCGATCCTGCGAATCATCCAGCGCGACAACCGGACGCCCCAGCGTGCCATTGCCGAAGCGGTGAACCTGTCTACCGCCGCCGTGCAGCGCCGGATCGCGGCGATGGAAAGAAGTGGCGTCATTGCCGCCAATGCCGCCATCGTCGATCCCGACGCGGTGGGCCTTGGCGTGACATCGATCGTGGAGGTCAACCTGGTGGACGAGAAGGCTGCGACCGTCGATCGAGCCAAGGCGCTGTTCCGCGCCGATCCCGATGTGCAGCAATGCTATTATGTCACCGGCGGCCGCAGCTTCATCATGATTATCGTCGCCCCCGACATGCGCAGCTATGAAGCGACCACGCGCCGTCTCTTCGCAGAGAATGAAGCGGTCGCGAGCTATCACAGCTATCTGGCGCTCAGCCGGATAAAGGCGGGGATGGAACTCGTCATTCCCTGACCCAACGCACAGCATCGAGTCATGCAAATCTCACAATGTTGCGAGATAAAGTGGCGGAGAGGGTGCCCGTCACAAGATAGGCCAAAAGCCACGAATTTCTAATGTTTTTATGCTTGTCATCGGGATTGATACCCCACATTCTACCACTTACCTAAATTTGACCTTCTGCGGGCGATCAAACATTGCTGGGCATCACAAAAGCGGAGCGATTCGTTTGGTACGAGCACAGGGTGAATGGGGGTATCTCGGTCTTTATCAGTCGAATTCGATTGGGCCCTCGTCCCAATCTCCAAACAGCTTTGCGACGGCGGCCCGTAGATCTTTCTCCAAATAGATCATCTGGCCATTGCGGCCGATGCGCATGCCCCGGATCGATCCCGATCGCTCCAGTTCCCGGAAGAGCTTATCGGCAATGCCTGTGTAGATCATGGCGTCTCGCCGGCCGAAGGTCAGCGGCACGACATTGAAAACCACGCGGGCGCTCTTCAGGTCATCGATATCAAGCTCAATTATGGCCGTCTCCCGTCAGGCCATAGGATGGCATCCATCGAGTTTCCCCGAGCAATCTCTGCCTCGGTCGCCCGGAAGACAATGTTACCGACCGGGTCTATTGTGATCGTAAAATGAGGAATTCCGGCCTGCACCGCGCTTTTCATTACGCGCGTGACATCGGCTTGCCTGAAGCGCGCCTGTGTCGTCATGATCCCTCACGTCTGCTTCATCTTCCTAGCAGATAAGATATCATCATGCCGACTATGCAATGCCTGCCCGTGCTCGCGAGGGATCGCCCGTGCTCTAATCCAGTCGAGCCTTTTCTGTCACGCTGTCTAGTTCGGCAGGATCTATCGCCGCCGCCTCACGAGAAGGGTCGGCTAGGCTCGGGGGTTCCCCCAACTCTGCGAGTCGAACCATGAAAGAGTGGCGATAAGCTGGACGTCGGCTGCAACTTGGCTCTGCGGCGCTTAAATCGCCGCCTGCACGATAGCCTTCGCAAGCGCTGCTCGACGTACGGATTGGCGACGCCCTTACTCACGCAGCAACCCTCCAACCCATCGGATCGGCAATCCAAGCATCAATGTCGGATTCATACCACGCCACAAGTCCGTCGCTAATCCTGATGGAAGCCGGAAAGGCGCCTTTGGCGATCTTGCGATAGATTGTGGCGCTGGACAAGGTCGTGCGGGCCTTTACCTCTGCGATGCGCAGAAGGCTATCGCGGTTGCGATCGGGGTTACTGACCATTGAACGCCTCCTTGGCGCTTGTCCGATCCTCGCGCGGCCGGCGCGGCGGGATGGTGCGGATGGTCGCCGCATATTCGGCGAACAGGATGATGACCTCGCGGACCTGTACGTGCCGTATCTCTCCGGTGATGGCTGTCGCCACCGCCTCCATTGCGAAGCTTAGCCAGATTACGAACCGAAACAGGCCAAAAGAAAAGGAGTGATCGTCGGCAAACGCAGCGGCCCAGACGAACACGAAGACGGCATAGGACCAGTAGAACGCCAGCACCGCCCATGAACTGCCCTGCGCGTAATAGGTCGCATGACAGGCTGCGAAGAACCACAGGGCCTTGTGCATCGCATATTGCGTCTGCCGGGTGATCTGGCAGGCGAGGATGATCGGCGGGTGGAACAGCGTCTTGGCCAGCCAAGCGTCGAGGCGGTGAAGGATGGTCATTGCTTCGTTCCTTCCGGCCAGATGACCCGGCCGGCAATGTCCTCGATACGAAACGTCCCAGGGTTGCATGTGGCGTGATCCGCCGCCTCCTCAGCAGTCGGCTTGAGCCCGGAAAGCTGGATCGGATAGAACCCCTCTTCTCTCACGAAGATGACGATATCCCCTGTCGGCTGGAAATCACTCATCACCGCTGCCCCTCATTTGCGCCTTCGATCGATGCGCGCCAATCCTCTGCGGTGCCCGGCCGTGCGTCATCTGCGCATCCGGTTGCCGCGTCAGGATCCTCGCCCTCTTCGTCATATGCCATGAGCAGCACCTTGCGCAGCTGCAACGCGCGCTCATCACCGCCGCCCTTCACTTCGTTTAGGAAGCTGGCCCATTCCCGCTGATCCCGCCGGCGGAGCGCCTGCATCAGGCGCGGCTGGTCGAATCCTTCAGGTGGACTGGCCGCCAACTTCACCAACGCGAGAAACATGCTCGACCCGGCGTTTAGCACCTGGCCGGGCCAGGTGTCCGCTATCGCCTTCAACGCGCCGGCACACACGTCCGCGCCGTGCTTGCGTAGCATCCGCGAGATCGCGCCTGTAAAGGCCACCTCTCCCGGCCGCCATGACTGCGAACCTGTCTTGCGCGACACAGACAGGCCCGCGTCGGTGATCAGGCAAGTGATCGTCATTGCCTCTTCATCGCCGCTGGCAATAGCCGCGTGGAAGTCGTCCAGCCGGTTCATCGGCTTGCGCGCCCGGTTCATGGCAACGAACATGGCCGCCTCGTCCGCGACGCTGCCATATACGCCGACGCAGCAGGGCAGGAACTGGATATCTCCACGTAGGAGCGCTGCCGCCAGTCGATGCTGGCCATCAATGACCCAGAGCGAGCCGTCATCGCGCTTCGATACCACCAGCGGCAGGCACATGCGCCAGTCCCAGCCGGTGGCGATCCGCTTTATGAGCGCCTGGCTAGCGCCGTTGTCCGTCGACCGCTGGTAGCTGTCATCCAGTCGCAATTCGGACGGGTGCCGGTTCTCTACAGATGGCGGATTGCCCTTGGCGGCGGGCCACTTCCGGGGGGCGGTGCTCGGCGTGGAAGCCGGCAGGCTCTTATCCGCAGGTTTTTGCGGCTTTGCGGCGATGACAGCCCGCCCGGCCGACGCTGCCTGTTGCGCCTGTATTCTGGCACTGATGTCGTCGGTGTCGTCGTCGCGAGGCGCAACGTCGGCAACCAAAAGCGCACCGGATCTTTCTTTAGGCAGCGAGGCATATACCCCGCTTTCCTGATCATCCAGTTCCTGCATTAAGGCGCGCATTTCGCTCGGGTGACGGGCGTACAGCGCGTCGTTCCTGGCAGCGACCATATGACCGACCAGCACGCGGCACTGCACCTTCTGCGATCCTGCCCGGCTGTGAAGCAGGAACGACCCGTTCGGATCGCGCTTCTTCTCGACCATCCGCGCCTTGATCCAGAGCGGAATGTCATTGGTGCCCTTGTTGATCCACGAATGGACTGGGGCGTCAGCGGCCGGCGCGCTCATCGGTCTTCGCCCTTCGGCATCGCGCAACTGTCCGGAAATTCCGGATGGTTCGAGCCGGGCGACCGCGGGGGATGGTCGCCCGGCTCTGCCGACCGCCTGGGGGCAATGGCGGCCGGAATGGGTTCGGCTTCGGCCTTCGCGCGAAGCACTTCCTGAAACACGATCATGACGCGGCCCGGCGCTGCGGCGGCTTCCGTCTCGGCAACGGTCGCGGCCTCGTCCAGCGTCTGGTAGCGCTGGCGCGGGAGCGTGGAGCCAAGGCGCATGGTGCGGCCCTTGCGCGCCACCATGAAGGTGTGGCTGTTGGGCACGGTGAGGCGGACGTCGGTCATATCGAACGCTCCGGGCTGGCGACGGCGGCGCGGTGCATAACGCGCCAGATGTTGGCGATGGCTTTGCGGCCAAAGCGGTTCCCGGTGGAAAGGCCGGCATCGATCATCGCAGAAGTCGGTTCGGCGGGGACGCCGGTCGGGGCGCCGGTCAGCAAGAAATCATGAAAGGCGGCATGCACGGCCATGGCGGCATCGAAGCGCTGACCGGCTGGGGCGTTCGGGTTTGCGCAAATCAGGGTGTGCGCGGCGTTGGCGTCGACGTAGCGGTCATAGGCCGACTTCGTCGGACTATCCGGCCGGGCTTCGGCTTCGGTTACGGGCATGATGACGCTCCTATGCAGCTACAGGCCGGGGCGGCGGGTTTGGAAAAAGGCGGCGAACCTTGTCGCGATCGGGCGCTGGCGGCTCCGGATCGGGCGACGGGTCGTCTCCGTCGCCATCGTCATCCGGATAGTCGAACCAGGTTGAATGCCGCCATTCGTTGCACCAGCGGGTGCCGTGGATCATCGGGTGAGTAGATACCGGCTCACCATCCACCATGAGTACGACCGGCGGATAGAACTCACATGTGCCGGTATGCGGATCACTGGCAGCCGGGACCGGCTCGGCCGTGAGTGAAGTTGCGCCCTGTCGCCAGAAAGCGCAGTTCGAGCAGTTGCGAAGCTCGGTCACAGGTCCTGCCTCCCGTCTAGATGGCGGATATCCGATATGATCTGCGCCAGCTCATGCGGCTCTATCGATCTATCGGCGCTCTGCTCGCGCAGCAGTTCAACTTTCCACTCGAGTGCCGCAAGGTCGGGGGCGGGCATCCTCAGCAAATCCCGCTCCGCCTCGTAAAGCGCGGAGCCGTAGGAGTCGGACTGCTCGTTTAGAGCGTCGGCGCCGACCTTGGATTTTGCGTCAAGCCAAGCGGCATATTTTGACCGCGCGTCGGCCAGCTCGTCGCGCACTGCATACCAGAGGCCGCCCCGAATATCGTCGTGTTTCGCGAGATCCTCACCGGCGACGCAATAGGACACCGAGTGACCATTCCTTGCAACGTGCTCGAACTTGTACGGCGGCGACAGCGCATTGATCGGGTCCATCGTCGGGTGATAAACTTGGGTGTGGAACTGGTGATCTTCCGCTTTCAAGGCCTCGTAACGTGCCATTGCGCTCGCCCAGGCGGAGCCGTCGGCGGTCGGCAGGCACGCAAGCGAAATGGCAGCATTAGCTGGGACAGCTATGGCGGCCGGGGCCAGCGCGAGGCCGGCAATGAAAGTACGGCGGCTGGTCATATCATCCATCCTTCCGGGCAAGGCGCGAGATGCGGTAATCCGCGATCTCGGCATCAGAGATTTTCCAGGGCGTCCGGCCAATCTCGAAAGCAAGATGAAGACCAAGCCACTGAATTTCTGCGAACCAGACCTTGCCCAAGCTCTCGTCGGCAAAATCCTCGCAATGCATGTCGAGGCGGAAGACCTCCCGTTGGCCAAAGTCGTACCACGGCTGGAATGTGGCGAGCATCTCACGAAGCCTGACCATCATCGCCTCCCGACAATTCGAGATGGCGGGAGAGCGCCAGCAGTGTGGCCACTCCGCGAAGGGCGTCACTGAACATCTGCTTGTTCCGTCCAGCCCAGCAAGGCGCATCGTCCGGCTTCTTGGCGACAGCGGCCAAGCGGTCGGCCGTCCTATCTGCGTCATATGCCTCAGAAAGGAGGATCAGGATGGCGCCCGCCCGATCAAGGATTTCGCCTTGATCCGCCATCGGCAGAAAGGCAGACACAGAGGCTTGGGATAGCGGATATTCGTTCATATCAGCATTCCTCCGTGTGCGCACGGCGGGCCTCTACGACCATCATGTCGCGACGGATGAATTTGGCGAGTTCGGGGAAAAGCGGTTCAACGCTCTCGACACCGGCCGGCCACTTCTGAGCCAGCGTAGCGCAGATCGAGGTGAGCGCTGACGCTATGCCTTTCGCCAGTTTCTGCCCATAATCATTTTCGGATTGGCCGAGCACCTGATCACTGAGCTGGTCCGCCATCATCGCAGCGTGGCCTGCGAGGATCATGAGGTCGCGATCGTCGCCTTGGGGGACCAGGTCCAGCATATGGAGATAGCTGGCATTCATCGCGTCAGACGAGGCATCGTAAACAATGCGGAATGCGGGGTGCCGATGCCGCCCCCAGGCTTTGCTGGCAGCATCGAAAAAGGCGTCGCTCTGGCCGATCAGCCGGGCGTAGCTGACGATCGGTGTGTCGATGCGCGCAAGGCGCGTTTCTTCGTTCGGCGAAGCGTCATCGCTCCGCGCCGCGCTGGCGTCGGCCATGTGGAATGCTCCTGTCTAAAGGACAGGGTTGATCCACGCGGACGCCCTGCCTGCGTCACCGTCGTCGGCACGCCGCCGAACAGGTGATGAGGCATCAATATACGAAAATCATATATCGTCAATATGCGATTTTCAGAATTCCTTAACTGAAGCGATTACGCGCCCTATCACCTCGAATGGCACCGATCCTATCGGTGACGCTTCGACCTTGCCAATTCGCGGGACCGTCTCAAGTCTGCCCGGGTTGCCCCGAAACACTCTAAGGCAGGGCTCGGCGCTGCCGAACCTGACAGCATAAGGCTGATCTTCAAACAGATCGGTGAGTTCCGGATCGATAATTGCGACTCCGCCTTGGCTGATGAGGTCCGATATGTCCTCATTTTCGACCAAAACGCCGAACCTTCCACTAGGCCTGCCACTTGGCAATCCAATGGTCATTTGACCGACCTGATCAGGCTCTGACAACCAATTTGCCGCATCGACGCAACGATAAATTGGCAAGTTTCTATGTCGGGTGCCGAGCTGATTCGAATGACGATCAAGCATATCTAGCAGCGCGCGGAACTCAGCATGTTTGAGCTGCCGCTTTCCGCTCAGCATATTGGAAACGGCAGATTGTGACAGGCTTAGCTTGGCCGCGATCTCCTTTTGAGTGACGCCGTATCGCTCGATCGCGTACTTGATGGTTTTAAGATCGTCTTCCATTGGGTCCGTTACCATGGACCATAAATCTCATGGAAGTATGAAAACCATATTTAGGAGCTTCCCTAATATACGATAATCATATATCGGCGATATATGGATATCGTATCACGCCTTATGATCGAGCTTGGCGGCAGCAGCGCTGTCGCTCGTGGCACGCGAACTCCCTATCAAACCGTCCATTCTTGGAAGGCCAACCTTTCGATACCTCACTGGAGGCGGCCTGCCCTAATCGAACTGGCCCGGCGTGAACGACGGGACTTATCACCCGAAAGTCTTGCCTATCTCGCCGAGGCGGAGTGACCGCCATGACGGGGGCGCGTGCGTTCGTACCAGACGATGATCTGGCTAATATCGTCGCGGCGGAAGTTCGTGAAATTCGCAATCCCTTGCGCCGTGAAATAGAGCAATGCGCAGCGTCGACCAGTTTCGCCGACATGCGCCGGCTCGCGGCTCTGATTGGGAAATCCGCTGCCAGGATCTACGGCGCCGGCCTGATCGGGTTTGCCAACATCGAGGCTGACCGGCGCGATTTCTGGCAGCAATGCGAACACGGGCCGCGCTGCGCTATCATCGCAGCGATCGAGGACGGGGCAATCCTCGATCTGATCGCCTTTCGGCTGGCGGCGCCAAATGCGTGGTTCCTGCGGACGGCCCATAGCTGGGCGCTAGGCATGGATGCGATCACATCTGCTTCACGGTCATGGGACGGCGATGCTCGCGTGCTGTTACACGCGACGCCGCTTGACTGGCTGCGGAGCAATTGCGTCGGGTCGTGCATAGTGAACTGGACTGACGATGCGCGCCGGACGCTACCGTAGCGCTTGATGGCCAGTTCACTGAATGTCATGTCGCGCAGGGCGACGTCGCGAAGGGTGTGCAGCGCGCCGCCTATGCCGCTTTCCAGCGCCGCCATGCGCACGCGGGCGCCGGCCTGCCGCTCAACCCAGACCTCTTGGCTGCATAGGCCACTGTTGCCGCGCGGCCGGACGTCCAGCGCTGACTTGACCTCGCTGGCTTCGGACATATCGAACGCCTCCCGATAGTACCGCAGGGCCTTCAACTGCTCGTCGCCAAGCCCTTTGATCCGCTCGAACTTCGCCTCCTTGCGGAACGCCTTGCCGATCGTGATGGACTTGCCGCCCGGCTTCGTGTCGACAATGTCGCCCTCGACATAGCGGGCATGGCGCATCTGCTCGGGCGTCGGGGCGAAATGCTTATCCCGGACGTCAATCACGTCCCGTTCGCGCGCCGGCATCCCCTTTGCGATCTTCTCGATAGCCGACTTCACCGCTTCATCCTTCCAATATCATCAATCACGTCATCGATGCGCTCGCAGGCTTCCCGCCGCATTTCGGCGGCCAGCGTCGGCATGGCGCCGTTCATGCCCTTCACCAGCAGCTTCACCGCCATCAGCGAGGCGGTGATCATCGCGCAGATGCAGCCGCTGGTCACGTCGTTGCAGGATTATCGCGACACGCTGTTGGGGCAGGCCGATGGCGCGCTGTCCTATCGTGCGGCGATGATCAAGCTGATGGAGACGGGCGGGCTGGCCGCCGGGGGCGATGCGACGGCGCTGGCCAATTTGCAGGGGGTCAGTCAGGATTTCCTGACGACGGCGCGCAACAATGCGTCGAGCATGGCCCAGTATCAGCGCGATGTCGCCATGGTTGCCCGTTATGTCGACGGCGGCATCGACGCGGCGCAGGGGCAGATCGACGTGGCGCAGGCGACGCTGGATGCCACCAATGCCAGCGTGTTGCTGCTGTCCTCGATCGATGAGACGCTGAGCGCCGCGGCCGATGCCGCCGCGATATCCACCAGCAGCGCGACGGGAAGCGCCAGCAGCACGGCGGACCTGGGCGCCAAGATCGATGCCCTGAAGGCGGAACTGGAGCAGATGCGCGCAGACAATAATGCAGGCCATGCGGCCACCGCCGGCAATACCGGCAAGCTGGTCCGCACACTGGACAATGTGACGGCGGCCAGCGGCGGGGACGCCATCGCCACGGTGCCGGCGGCATGAAGGTCATTCCGCCCGTCCTGGTGACGGACGCCATGCTGACCGCCAGCAATGTGCCGGAAGCCGATCATCCGGAATGGGCCGCCGGCACCACCTATCCGATGGGCTATCGCGTGATCATCGCGGCGGCGCACCGCATCTATGAAAGCGTGGCGGATGACAATGTCGGCAATGACCCGCAGGAGGATGCCGGCAGCTGGTGGATAGAGGTCGGCGCCACGAACCGCTGGGCGATGTTCGATGAGGCGGTCGGGTCCGCGACCCGGCGCAACGCCAATATCGTCGTCACCATCACGCCCGGCGTGGCGATCGACACGGTCGCGGTGCTGGATACCGATGCGGTCAGTGTACGGGTGCAGATGTCCGTCGGCGGATCGGGCGTCTATGACGAAACGCTGGTGCGCGATACGGACCAGGTCAATCTGGTGTTTCGCGACCTGCCCGACGATCCGGCGGGCGTCATCACCCTGACGGCATCGGCCAGCGGCCCTTCCGTCCCTGTCGAGATCGGCACCATGATCATCGGCGTGGCGGCGAACCTGGGCATTACCGAAACCGGGCCGTCCATTTCCATCACGGATTTCAGCCGGCGCGATACCGACGATTTCGGCACCACGACGGTCGTGGAGCGCGGATGGGCCAAGCGGATGGGCATCCGGTCGAAGATCGACGCGGATGATGCCGATGTGGTGCAGAGGCGGCTGGCGGCGGTGCGTGCCCGCGCCTGCCTGTGGATCGGCGAGGAAGATTATGACAGCCTGACCATCTACGGCTTCTTCAAGGATTTTTCGATCGACCTGTCGCTGGTCGCGGTCAGCTATTGCACGCTGACGATCGAGGGGCTGACCAATGTGCCGCCGCTCGCCAGCAGCGGATTGCAGGACGCGATCGACGCACTGGAGGATGCGGTCATCGATCCCGAGGCCGGGTTCGTCGGCAAGGCCGTGTTGCTGGTCAAGCCGAACGGGCGGGTCGGCGGCATCATGACCACGAACGACAAGATCCAGCGCAGGCTGGACCTGGAGTTTGACAGTTTCCAGATGTTCAAGCCCGACGGCACGCTGATCTTTCGCGCGGGGGATGCGGGCGACGGCGAAGATCCCGACGACATCTATATGTCGGGCATCGTGGTCGACCGGATCAGGGCGGGATCGGGCAATAGTGCGCAGTTTGCGGGCGCGGCGGCCAGCACGCCGGTCAGCGGTAGCGGCATGGGGACCAGCATCGTCGTCCTGTCGAAGACGATCGAGCTGCTGCGCGCCGGCACCATACAGGCCACGGCCGCGCTGGCGATTTCCTATAGCGGCGCGGTGACCGCATCGCAGATCGACCTGTTCATCGGCGGCATGAACGTGTTTTCTGTGGGTGGCGGCACGACGGAAATATCGGTCGTGCTGGCCGGGTTCAACGCTCTGGCGGCGGGCACGCATGACGTGCAGATCGTGTTCCAGGGGCCGTCGAACATGACGGTCGAGGGGCGCAACCTGTCCACCATCATCATCTACGACTGAGGGGCAGCATGATCGTCCTTTTCTACGATCGCGACAGCGGGGCCGTGACCGAATGCGCGGTCGGCCCGGCTGCGTCGATGCAGGCGGACGGCCGCCCCTTTGTCGAGGTTTCGCAATATCGGCCGAACTGGGATGCCACGCACCGCGTGGTCGACGGCCGGGTCGTTCCGATCTGAACCCCTAACGCCAAGGACAGACAATATGACCGTGCCGGGCCTTTCGCCCGTCGGCGCCGCGTGCGCCGGCGACCGACCCCATTTGCGCGTGCGGGGTGACGCATGACGACGTTTCGCACGCTGGCGCCGCCACTGACCCTGTGGGCATCCAGCCCCCGCGCCCTGCGGTTCGTGCTGGCCTCCAATGGCGTGGCGCAGGATCTGACGGGGCGCAGTTTCGTGCTGGTGGTGCGGCGCGCGGCGATCCTGGAGCCGTTGCTGCAAATCGCCGGCGTCCTGTCGAGCGACGGCCAGGTCTATATGTTCCTGCTGACGGCGGAGGATTGCACCGCCGTCTACGACGCGTCGAGCTATGCGCTGGTCTACGAAGTGATCGAGACAACGCATGGCGGGTCCACGACGCGCTGGACCGGGCCGATCGATGCGCAGCCCAGTTCCAGCCTGCCCAGCGGGGAAATCGCCCCGGCGGTGCTGGACGTGACGGCGGCCGACATATTGGCGGAAACCGATGACATCGTCGTCAGCGAACTGGGCGCGACCGGCCCCGGCGTGGAACAGCGCTTTGCCCAGAAGGGCCTGATCCCCAGCGCCGACACGGACCTGATGATCGGCAAGATCAAGGAATGGGGTGGCGAAGGCGGCGCGCCGTTCGCCGGTGCGGCGCAGGATGCCGCGCAGCTGGCGCAGGAAAAGGCCGCCAGTGCCACCGACGATCGTCTGCGCGCTGAGCAGGCGGCGGCGTCGGCGGACAATCTGCGCGATCAGGTCGCGGCGATCGCGGCGGGCGCGTCGGCCGACGGCACCTATCTGACGGAGGCGGTGGCGCAGAATGACCCGACGTTGCCAGTGGGCGCGAATTACTGGCTGGCCCGCGCGAGCAGTCTGGACCTCTATTCCAAGGGCGCGGGCGCATCGGTCTTCCTCAATTTCTCCATGCCCAACGCCAATGCTGTTGCCGATGTGAAGGGTCGCACGGGGCGGCGTATCCCCAAGATCGGACGGCTGAGCGGTCGCATCGTCGCGGCGAATGGCGGCTTCTACACCGAAGCGACGCCTCGCGCATACAACATCCCCAAGATCGGTGGCGGGGCGAAAGCCTATTCCGCTGGTCGCGCGATCCAGATCGAAGATCCGATCGAGCAGCGGTTCGGCAAGACGGACGATATGCTGACGGGGGTGCCGATCACGCTGCCGACCCATGGCGACATGACCACAGAAGTGCGTCCCCAGATTTTCCTGCCACGAACCGCCGCGGTCAAGACGCCGCTGACCGGCGGTCCCTATCCGGCCACGCTTCGCAGCGGCGGCAATGGCCTTGCGTTTATTCGCCGCCGTGGCGCCGATGCCAGGGTGCGATATCGCCCCGTGACGCTGCACGCCAATTCCGGCCTTCAGATGATCTTCCGGCTTGGCTGGGGTCAGAGCCTGCGGCAGGGCTACGCCGAAAGCAATGCTGCCCGGACTGGTCCGACGTGGCGGGACAAGATCAGCGACCGTGCATGGCAGTTCGACGGTCGCGCGATCGACGGCCATGAGCGCGGCCCGCGCCCGCTCCAGCTGATCCCCGAAGCGGTCAACCGGTTCAATGTGGTCGACCCGGTGCAGTTTCAGCGCCTCGCGCCGCTGCGAGGGGCCAGCCACATGAACAGCCGCGTCTTTGCCCAGACCGACATGGAAAGCTGCGCGCAGGCCTTGATCGGTCAGCACATGCACCCGCTGTCGCACTTTCTGGGCTGCATCATCGGCACTGGCGGCACCGCCATCGCCGATTTCGCACCGGGCAGCGCCCATTACACGTCGATGCTGGCGGCGATCGATGCCGCCGCCCGCCATGCGGCCATCATGGGCCTGACGCTCAATATCGTGGACGATATGAGCCTGGGCGAGGCCGACAACGGCATTGGCACCAGCGGGGAAACCTTCAAGACCTACTGGCGCGCCATCAATGCGGGCCTGCGCGCGAAGGCGGCGGCGGTAGGGGCGAACTGGATCGGCTCCATCATCCAGCAGTGCGAGCAGCGGCCCGGCGGCAACATCGGCATGGCCACGCTGGCGCAGGCCGACTTGATCCGTAACGGCGAAGCGGTCGGCATGCCGATCTACCCCATGCTGCCAGGCCATGACCTCGATACGCATCTGCTGGGGCCGACCTATTTCCCGATGGGATCAGGGGGCGCCTACCTGATCGCTCGCATGATCGAAACGGCCGGCACCTATCGGGCGCCATATCTCCCCGACGGCAGCGTGGCACTGACCAGCGGCACGACCAGTACGGTCACCTTCTCCGGTGGCACCGGCAGTATGACGTTCGATACCAAGACGATCCCGGACATGCTGGATGGCTGGAAGGGCGCGTCGCTTGCGAGCGATGCCGGGGCAGTTCCTATCAGCGCCATGACGCTTTCCGGCGCGACACTGCAAATCACCCATGCGCCGACCACTCTGGATGCGCATCCAAGGTTCCTGCTGGGCTGTGTCGGCGGCGTGAACCCGCCGCCCGACGCGGCAGGCGCACGCATCAACATCCGGGACGACAGCGAATGGCTGTGCGGCGTGACCGGACAGATCGTGTCGGGCTGGCCCGTCCAGCAAATAGTCTATCACGTTTAGGAGCTGCATAGATGGCGTTCGATCTTGCCCATGTCGAAATCACGCAAGCCAGTGGGGTGCCGATCGCGGGCGCGCCGCCCTTACCACAGGCGGCCTTCGCGCTGGAGGAACAGGTCTGCGCGCAGCGTGACGACCTGCTCTACAACTGGGCGCAGCCGGGGCGTCGCCCGCTGGGATCGGCCGGCGATCCGATCGCCGATCTGGACGGCATGGACGATCGCAAATTCTATGTGCCGGCGGCGGCATCCGCCACGGTCACGCGCGTCAACCCGACCACGACCAAATATGGCTATTGGCATTTCAACCGTGCCAGTGTCGGCGGAAACCATGATGTCGAAGGTCTGCGCATGGTCGCGCCGGCGCTGGCCGATCTTCGCGATGCGCCGGGCTACAGCTTCCTGATCCTGTTTCGCCCGAACGATCTGGCCGATCATAATGGACTGCTGGGTCAGGGCACTACGGTCGGCAGCCGCGTCGGCCTGTTCCAGAACAAGAATGGCCAGTTGGGCCTTCAGCACGGCACCAACAACATCATTTCGGGCGTGGGCTCACCTGCGCCAGTCGGCGCCTGGTCGGCCGCGCTATGGACCTATCGTGCCGCCGACAAGAAGGCGCGGATCTATGCAAACAGCCGGATTCCAACCGATGAATTCACGATGACCAACGGTGTGACCTCCCAGAGCAACAATTTCGGCCTGGGGGCCTTTGCCGACGGGCAATATTCGGCGGCCGCCGATATCGCGCTGGCGGCTGGCTGGCTCGGTTACCTGCCCGACACGGACGGCGCGGTCGAGGCGATCATGGATGCCGCCATGGCGATGCGCGCCTTCTGTCCGCAGTAAAATGGGTGTCGGGGCAATGCATGCACAACAGGGAGCACCGGTGATGACGCCATGGGGCGAGGCGTTGATCGCCAAATATGGTTGGATTTGGGTTGGCTTGTCGTTCGGTTTTCTCGCCAAATATGCGCTGCTCATTAAAAAGGGCGTGAAGATCAAGCCGGCGCTGGTGCTGGCGGACATCCTCATCCTCCCGATGGTGGCGCTAATTTCCTACTGGCTCATCAGTCGCGCCGGCGTCGACGGCGAAGGCGCTGCGCTCATCACGGCCGGGGCGACCGTCGGCGCTGATCGCGTGGTCAAGCTCTATACCGATCGGTTCGTGCGGCAGGTCACGGACGCCATCACCGAGGACGCCGCACGTCGGCAGGCCGCGATCCGGCAGGAAGTGCAAACCGAACTGAGTGCGGAGCGGACGCTTCAGGATATCGCCGAGGGCAAGCGCCCTCTGGGAGGATGATTGTGACCATCGATCAGATGATTGACGAGGCGATCGGCCGCGAAGGCGGCTACGTCAACAATCCAAAGGACAAGGGCGGCCCGACGCGCTGGGGTATTACCGAACAGGTTGCCCGCGCCTATGGCTATACTGGCACCATGCAAACACTGCCGCGCGATACGGCGGTGTCCATCTATCGCCAGCGCTATTTGATAGATCCCGGCTTCGACAAGATCGCTGCCATGTCTGCCCGGCTGGGCGAGCTGCTATTCGATACGGGCATCAACATGGGGCAGGCGATTGCGGGGCAATTCCTCCAGCGCGCCCTCAACCTGTTCAACCGTGGCGCGTCCTTCTACCCCGATCTCAAGGTGGACGGGGCCTGCGGGCCTATGACACGGGCGGCGCTGGACAGCTATTTCCAGAGGCGAGGCCGGACAGGCGAAGGGCTTCAGGTTCTGCTCTGGACAATCCACGCTTTCCGCACTGCGCGCTATGAGGATATCAGCATCGCGCGGCCCGCGAACGAAGAGTTCTCCTACGGCTGGGTCGCCCGGCAGGTGCGCATGGGGATCGCAGCATGAAACTGCCCTCCATCCCGAAGCCGTCGGATCATGCCGGTGATAACCTGCTGTTCGCCTTGATCGCGGTCGGCGTCATATGGCTGCTCGGCAAGGTGATCGACAAGGGCGTCACTGGTTGGGACGTGGCGGCGTGCCTGTTGGTGCTTCAGGGCATCATCAGCACGATCAAGGAGCGCGGCACTCAGCGCAGCGTCGACCGCATGGGCCAGAGTCTGGCAAACGCGCCTGCTGCCGATCCGCCCGCGCCGGAACCGAAATAATGGGCCTTGGCAAGATCACGCGCGAGGGCGGCAAGGTGGCCGCCGCCATGCAGGTCGGGCTGCTGCTCTGGGATATGGGGGCTGCTGTCATCACTCGGATCAGGGGCAAGCGCTCAGCCGAGCCATCGCCCGATGGCACGCACCAGACTGACCAGGCCGGCGATGATGCCGGCGATCATCGCGGCGGCGACCAGCGCCATTTCAATCCTTGAGGCGATCCGTCTCATTCCTCCATGCTATCCGAAGGAAAATAACATGACCATCATTCGATGGGCGGCTGCGCTCGCCCTGTTGCTGTCGCCCCTGGGCGCGCTGGCGCAGACATCCGCGCCATCGGTGCAGGCGCCGGCGGGCTACGCGCCAGTCCAGGCGCCATGCGTCCAACAGGCTGACGGAAGCTGCATCGCCGTGTCTGCGACCTCGCCCCTGCCCGTCGCGCCCACCAGCGGTACCGGCACCAATGCCGGTCAGGTGCAGGGCAATGTTGCCGCCGGCAGCGCCGACAGTGGCAATCCGGTCAAGGTTGGATGCGTGTTCCTGACAGCCTTCCCAACCTATACGGCGGGACAGCGGGGCGATTGCGTCATCACCAGCAGCGGCTTTCTGTTGACCGCGCTGGGCAACAGCAGCGGGTCGATCGCAGGTATCGGCACGCCATCCGACGGTCAGGCGGGATCGAACGGGCTGGTGACGCGCGGTCAAAATCAGGTCTGGAATGGCTCGGGCTGGGACCGCGCGGCCGGCAACACGACCGGTCAATATGTCGTCAGCAAGGGCGGCGGATCGCTGGCCACGGGTCAGGTTTCGGTCGGCACGTCCGCCACGCTGATCGCGGCGGCGCGCGCGGGACGGCAGAAAATCGGGGTGACAGTGACGACGGCCGTGCAATGCGCGTTCGGCAATCCCGGCGTCACCCTGTCGACTGGCTGGCCGCTGGCGGCCGTCGCCTATGCGTCGGACAGCTGGGACACGGCGGCGGCCCTGTATGCCGTGTGTGCATCGGCCGCGACGATGATCGCTTTTCGTGAGCAATATTGAGATTGTATCAAGGCGCGACCGGGCCAATTGTTGTGACGAAAGTGCGAGGCCCTTCTCCTTCAGGTGCGATAAAGCAAGTGACGCCGTCGACGCTAATTTTTTTCAATGCCGAGCCATCGCTGTCCTCACAGATGATGGAAGCACGGGCGTCACTTCCGAGATTAAACGTCATAACAGGTTGGGTATCGGCTGTAATTTTGGTTTCTATAATGAGCTTTGATCTTTTCCAATCCGGTTTAAAAACGCGCTCCATTTCTCTAATTCCTGTCCTTCCTCTGAAGGCTTTGCTAAAGTTAGTCGCGACCTTTATAGACCGATTATCTGCCCATATCTCACCGTCATAATCTCGCGGGTCGGAAAAATCGATAATCTGGCCATTTCGAGCGCTAAGCACACTATTGCCATATAGTGCAGACATACCGTGACTGTTCTCAATTACTGGCTCGCCATCAAGTTCGAGAGTAAATCCTCCGCAGTCATGATCGCGGCTATGCGTGATATGTCGTTTGGAACCGAATACAAATAGCCCAGAGCGCTTAGCGCCTCCTTCGAAAAAATCGATAGATGCCAAGCGGCGATGTTCAAATAAAGACATCATCGTACCGTCAACCATCGCTGGCCCTGATGATATTGGCAGGCAAAAATCCATCGCTGCATGATATGTGTTCGGCGTTACGGCCTGCGGAATATGTGGTGCCAACGGAGTGCCAGACAGCGCGCTGGCCAATCGCAGAGGGCCAGTATCGGACCATTCTTTCTGAAAGACGTCCCCGAAGTTCGCGATCGGCTGACCAGAGGTCGCTGTCGCATGGCTTAAGAAAGTCGTTGACTCGATGAACATGTTTAAAGATCGCGCGAACCTCTGCCATTCATATCCGCTTTTGTGCCATTTCAAGAATACCAGAGGGATGGCATGCGCCATCGCAAATCCAAAATAATGTAGTCCTTCGCCGAAGCTACCATCCGGTATAGCGTTCTCCATGATCTGGTGCCACGCGTCATCCATGTTGCGCAGTGCTTCAGTCTCGCTGATACCGAGCAGTTGAGCGCCAACTAAAAATGCGCTATAGATGACAATGCCGTGATTTGTTGATCGCCGTTCCCAATGCTGTGCGACAGGAAAAGATCTATGCGACAACCATGACGCACCGCGCGACATGAAGGCATGAACTGCCTCAGAAGGTACATCGCCTAAAATGGCGCAGGTCAGTCCCAGAGCACCTGGGACAAATCCATTCGACCAATTATTGAAATCATAGGGATCTTCAGGTGTCGCGCCGGCGGGGCGCCAGTCTTTTGAACCCAAAATGTGTGACCTTATCTGCTCGACCCACGGGAGCGCGCCCATCAATATGTGGCGGCAATCGTCGTCATAGCGCGCAAGGTCCTTAACTTGCGCCAATATTATGAGGGTGCAGTAGATCGCGTTCGAGTTGCGCTCCCAATCCTTACGCCATTTTGACGGAAACCCGGGAGGAGGAAGCATGAAGTTTTTTGGTGACTGACGCAGTCGGCGAAGGCGTCCGCGAGTATAGCGCAGGAATTTTTCCGTGAACTCTCTATCATCCAATATCGATACACAATCCAAATCGCTCAAAAATATCATCGTGCGTCTCTCCTGGATTATGCACCCCGCTCATCGAATGTTAATTAAATTTGATATCGAAGAAAAATCAATGCCTATGCCTCAATTAACTCGCAGTTATGTATTGCGAGCGATCACGCATGATTTAGCGGGCGATTTTTTCGGACAAACTGGCGCACTCGGCTCTGCGATTTGCCAAGGAACGTTTTCCATGGCCGCTGAGGAAAAATTTGCGTCGATCAGGCGATCCTTGGCCTCGACCTGATTCCGCGCGCGGCGGCGATGGCGGGCGTGGCGTTCGACGTGCTGGCGCTGCCGGCGAACTGATCGGCCAATCCATCGTGACGGTAATGAGAGTTGATCCCAGCGACACAGAGGGTCGTTCCAATCGCTGGGATCAGAAGCTTGCTATCGACCTTGAAGAAGATTCGCAAGTTGGCCCCGACGCCTCAACCGGTGCGAACGTAGCGCCGGAGCCATCGCCGCCATAAGGAAGTTGCGTTCTCGCCTCAATATGTCAGGACATCGCAGCCAATGGACTGCATGGCGGGCGGCTCTGTGCTACGGCATGGGGCCGCCCTTATTATTTGGCGACCTGTCGCGCGCTGCGATGATGGTGTGCGGCGCGATCGCGCTGGCGATACCGAGGATAATTGCGTCGATCATCAGGCAGCGAATTGAAAGGTTGCCCCGCGCATTTGGATGAGGCTGGAAGCCGCACGGGGCACTCTCATACTGTGCTGCAATCGTTAAGTTCCGGTTGCCATTTCCGAATGGCAGGCGACCCTGCCGCGCGCCGCGATAGAGGTGTGCGACAGGATCGCGATGGCGATAGCGACGCAGCAGGGCCTTGGCAATAAAGAGCCCCGCGCTGGGGTCGCAGCGCGGGGCCAATGTACCGCGGGAGCCGACGTCAATCGGCATGACCGAATTACGCATCAATTGGAAAACTGGTTCCCGTGCCGGTTCGTCACCGATGCCTGAAGAATCAACCCTGGCTTTCGCCCGAAACAGTTCGTCGCGCCCTCAACTCATCGTTCAGGCAAACGGCGCGATTTGTCGTTTGCGATCCACAATCGGTCACAAAGCAATTGGCTCCCGAACAAGCGCAGCCGTGCCTCGCCGGCACATCGCCGGCGAGGAGATGAGGTATGATTTCGACTGAACAGCAGCGGCTTGATCTTTACCGCCGGGGCTTGAGCGACGGAGAGATTGCCACTCATGTCGGCGTGGACCGCTCAACTATTTGCGGCTGGCGAAGAAGCCGAGGGCTAGCTGCAAACTTTGAGCGGGTGAAGCCAGGGCAAAACCATTCACCCCTTCGGCGCCTGCTACATGAAATGGGATGGGGAATAAAAAGCATAGCTCAGCAAGAAGGTGTGAATGTGCAAACCGTCAAGGACTGGCGCAAGCGTCATTCGATCAAGCCATCTGGCATCGGGAAGAGCATCACGAAACGCGTCCGAGCAGAACAGCTTCAAAACCTCCAGCAGCGGGTCGTAAAGGCGGTAGGGCATAAGCTGCCTTTTGATATAGCCGCAGATGCTGCTGCAGCATTGATGCTGGCGGTAATTGAGGGCGAAGTGCCACTCGATCAGATCGAAGCCCAAGGCCGTGTCTACGGCAATCGCGCGCTGGGCGAATATGCCAGTGCCTTTAAGCAGCAATCTCTGGATGAAGAAATTCGAGGCACCGACGGCTTACGAGGGATCGACCTATTGATTGATGATGCCTCGTCAGCTTGGCTGGAAGAGATGGGAGCGACCTGTCACTGATGCCCACGGCCGACGGTACCGTTGGGCACCGTCGGCCAACTAACATCCCGCCGATCTGGAGATGGCAGGAATGCGGGTTTAAATCGGCCAGCTATATCAGTACGGGATGGGATCAACCGTAAAGGCGCTGGCCAACTGACCGGGCAGCATCTGCGCAGATCGCCCGCTGACCAAGATCGAGCCAAGGAGCGCAGCAGCGGTGTTGCCCTTGCCCTCCTGGCGGTGGACGCCACGAAGCGCATAGGCGCGGCCGGCAATCACTACAGTGTTGAAGTTGATTTCGAACTTGCCTGACTTGCCACCGATCGCCTTGCCCGTTTTCCACGCCACAGTCCCCTCGACCTGCGAACCGCGTGGGATGGCAACCTTGCCGTTTTCGACCACGTCGTTGACGACCGAGAAGGCAACCTTGTCGCCCACCTCAACCTTCTTCGATGTGATTTCAGCATTCGGCGTAACCGAGATCAGTGTGCTTGCCGGCAGCATCCGGGCGACAGACGCAGCAGGCTCCTGAGCATATGCGGCCGCAGGCGCGACGAGCATCGCCGCGCAAATCATAAGACGAATCATGTAACCCCCAAAAGAATAATCAAACAGGTGCGACCCTTAGAGATATCATGCGCTTCGCCGTTCGATCCGTCCACGAAAAACCCCGCCTCATCGGGGGATGAGACGGGGCAGAGCGCTAATTACAAACGGTGGGGGTTAACCATCGCCCGCGCGTCAGTAGCGAACCACTGTCGAGCCTTATCGCAGATTTTCATTTGCGTTTTGCTCGCAGCCGAAGTGGCTATGAAATGTGGCGGTGTAAAGGCGGGCCGTTCAATTTGGGCAAACCAAACCCCGCCGATCCAAGGATGGCGGGGTGGTGACGCGGGAATAATTTCCTTCGCGGCCCTATTTGCGGATCGGCTTGAACAGCGCCTTCACCACGAAAACCGCCAATCCAATGATCTGGGCAAAGTTTTGCACCAGCAGAAGGGGCAGCAGCCATTCATACTGTGAAAAGTCCCAGATTTTTCCGCCGACAAGGCCTAGGAGGACTGACTGAAAAATCACCAGTGCAGCCATGATGGCCATCAGAAAGAACGACCAATAACCCTTGTGCCGATAGTGAGATATGACACCGTTGAGGTGCGCAAACTCTTCCTCAAGGCCGACCGCCGTCCGGCCAAACTCTGATTGATAATATTCTTCGTATTGCTGCGGCTGATAGTCTGGAAGAGGAGCCTCTTCCAGGTATCGCTTCATGTCCTCATAGTCAGGAAGCGTATCGGTAGGCTCGCCATCAGACATTCTTGAGGCGGAATTCCATCATCTGCCGCGAAACGCCGAAGACCCGCGCAAGCTGCGCTACTGACGCCGACCTTACGGGCTTCAGCAAACGCGCGGGCACCAGCAGAGCCGCAGCAAAAGCATTCGCTTCCTGCTCAAACGGGCTGCTCTTTTCAACGGCCTGAAATCTAGGCAGAACCTGATATTTCTCTGGGTCCTGCCTGAATAAGTCACGATGCAACATCCAGTGGCCCAGTTCATGCGCAATCGTGAAAGTCTGACGGCTCAGCGGATCGCGGGCGTTGACGTAAAGCTTCGCGCCCGCAAAGTCGCAGAATCCGGCAACCTTATCACTGGCGCCACCGAAATTCGCAAACACCACATCCACTCCATTGCTTTCGGCAATTTCGTGCACAGGGATCGGAGGCGTTGAATAATCTGCGGTCAGCTCTTCGGCCTTTCGGCGCGCTTCCGCGTAGCGGGGGCGAACTAGGTCTTGCAATGCTGACATATGTGCCTCCGCGCGCGCCTTTAGAGAAGAATGGCAGAGTCGTCAAACGCTAGCAACGGGTCATTTGCTCCCTTTGCAACGATAACGACAATGTTATTCGCGACCCACTTATCCCCAGCAAACCGCCGTTTCTATGCGTCACGGTGACGCCATACAACGCTCGGTTTTGCACTATGGGTGGTGCCTATCCCGTGCAAGTACCGCGCAACCCTGTCGGGCTGATCCACTAGTTTACTCTCCCTCGGCCGATGCGATGTCGGCATCAATGATGCGCCGAGCCTGTGTCCTCAACCAGTCACGGTTTCCCGACTTTCCGGCATCCGGTATCTCCTTCATCCCCCACGGCTCGCCGGGCGCGAAGATCCGAGCAAAGCGGTCGCCACGTTGATAGGAGATGCGGTAACCTCGATAGACCTCGTCGGCGGCCATATTTATTAGACTCCTCGCTGCCGACTGAGCGGCCTTCCCGTCCGATAGTCCATGAGCAGGTCGACGCGGGATGCTATCGCCTGCCAAGTGGTGATGCCGTCTTCATTGGCGACCACCACCATGCAACTGATTGACGCAGCGCCCCTTATAGGTTTCCCTTCAACTGGATCACTTTGGTAACTATGACCTTAGCTACAGGGTATGCGGCTTGTACCGCAGATTTGCCAAGCTTCATCGCAGTTGCCATGTCATCGGCTTTGACACGTTTAATCACGTGAACAGCGCCTTTGCCAGCGACCTTAACAACGTCGACCATCACCGAAAAAGTTACCATATTACTCCCCTTCAACGCTCAGCCATTCCACTTCGGCATCATCCAGCGCCTCGAAGCTATCGCCCTCCGCCCCGGCTTCCTGAAGCCGCTTGCGCAGCTCGTCGGGCGTGGTCGCCGCCCGGAACCGGGGATCGCTCTTCGCCTGCTTTGCCAGCGTGCCTATCCAGTCGTCCCGGCCGGTCTGCTTCAGCAGCCAGCCGCCGACGGGTTCGTCCCGTTCATTCGTCTGCACGCGAATCTCCGATGATCCATTTCTGGATCATCCTGGCATCAGCGCCGTAAGCCGTCGAGTAGCGATCCGGCTGGCGCCATCCCCTCCATCAGCAGGTTCGCCCACTCCTGCCCCAGCTCGCGCCGACGGGTCATGTGCTGGGCACGGTTATAGGCGGCCTCGACCTTGTTCGACGGCACATGCGCCAGCATCAGGTCGATGATCGCCCGGTCCGGCCGGTGGCGCTCGTTCATGATCGTGCTGAACGCCGCGCGCCATCCGTGCGGGACATGGCGGCCATGATAGCCGACCCGGTTATAGAGATAGCCGATTGCGTTCTCGCTGAGCGGGCGGTGGGCATGGCGCTGACTGGGGAATACCAGCGTGCCGCGCCCGGTGAGGCGGCGGACTTCGCGCAGGATATCGACGGCCTGCCATGGCAGGGGCACGACATGCTCAAAGCTCTCTTCGTCCTTGCGATCGAGGATCAGCTTCATGCGGGCGGGCGGCACGCGCCAGACAGGTAGGCCCGGTCCGATCGCCTCGCCGCTCCAGTCGATACCCTCAAACTCGTCCCACGATACCCCGCGCACGACAGATGGGCGGACGGCGGTGAGCGCCAACAGGCGGGATGCCAGTTTGGTCACTGGTGACGCCCCGGAGGCTTCCGCTGCAATCAGGACGCCGCGCAGGTCGTCCAGTTCGGTAAGTGCCGGCTGCTTCCCCTTCTTGGGCAGCGGCTTCAGCGCCTTGCTGACGATCGCGGCCGGGTCATTGGAGGCGATGCCCTCCGATATGGCATATGCGAAAACCGCCGATATGCGCTGGCGCAGGCGGCGGGCCGTCTCGATCGATCCCCTCCCCTCGACCTTGCGCAACGTGGCCAGCACCGTCGGCGCGTCGATCTCGTCCAGCGCCAGCGCGCCAAGGTCGGGGAAGACGTCGCGGACCATGCTGGTGATGACGTCCTCGGCATGCACCGGTGCCCAGCGCGGGGCCTGAAGTTCATGCCATGTCCGGGCGATCTGCTCGAAAGACTGCTTGCTGGCGCGCTCCAGCCGCTCCGCATCCTTGGCGGCCTTGGACTTCGCCCGTGCCCCTGACGGGTCGACATGACAGCGGATCTGGCGGCGGGCTTCATCACGCTTTTGGCGCGCCTCAGATAGGGGTACGTCGGGGTATGGCCCGAAGGTGAGCAACTTCTCAGCGCCCTGAAACCGGAACTTCATCCGCCAGGATCGCAGGCCGGTCGGCGCGACAAAGAGATAGAGGCCGCCAGAATCGGCCATCTTGTACGGCTTATCCTTCGGCGCTGCTTTTCGCACCTGAGCGTCGGTGAGCATCTGATACCCCGATCCTGTTCCTCATACCCCACATCATGCCCCCAGATACCCCGCGTTTGGACGCTGTCGGGTGAGAGAACATGAGAGAGAACATAACAGGAAGAGGAACGGAAATCAGCCCCTTTGAGAGGGGATGAAATCATTTGAATAGGGGTAAATGGCGGAGAGGGTGGGATTCGAACCCACGGTACCCGTAAAGGCACGCCGCATTTCGAGTGCGGTACATTCGACCACTCTGCCACCTCTCCGCAGAAGGTTCAACAGGCCGTTCAAGGCCCCGTATTCCCGGTCGAGGGGCGGCCATTAGCGGATGAATTCGCACTTGCCAAGCGCCCATTCCGGTATTTTTCTTGTGTCCGCCGGGCAGGCTCCTAAATTGGTCACATGAAAGACACGATTCAGATTTTCGGTACCGGTATCAGCGCCCCGCCGATCGTCCATGCCCGCTTCAGCATCGGCGATGTGGTCAAGCACCGCCTGTTCGGCTTTCGCGGCGTCGTGTTCGATATCGATCCGGTCTTCGCCAACAGCGAGGAATGGTATGAAGCAATTCCCGAACATGCCCGTCCCGACAAGCAGCAGCCTTTCTACCACCTGCTCGCCGAAAACGGCGAATCCAGCTATGTCGCCTATGTCAGCCAGCAAAATCTGGCAGCCGACGACAGCGACGAGCCGGTCGATCACCCCGCCATCACCGGCATGTTCGGCAGCTATGCGGACGGCAAATATAATCTGCGCCCGCTCCACCGCCATTAAGGCAACGACGTCCTGCTGGTACAGGAGCGCGGCTGCGCTGCTGCTCGCCTGCGCGGCGCCCGCGACCGCTCTGGCGGCCCCGCCCGCCGCTCCGGCTGCCGCCCTTGCCCCCAACGCCGATCCGGCCTTCCCATTCTCCCGGGAGATAGAGGCATTCGCCAAGGCGAACAGCGCCGGATTGCCGGTGCGCGATGCCACGCTGTTCCTGGGCAGTTCCAGCATCCGCCTGTGGGACATAGCGGGCAGCTTCCATGATATCGGCACGGTCAATCGCGGCTTCGGCGGCGCGACCACCGCGCATGTGCTCCATTATTACAAGCGGTTGTTGCCCGCCGTCCCGCCCCGGTCGGTGGTCGTCTATGTCGGCGAGAATGATCTGGCGGCAGGCACCTCGCCCGAAGCCGTATCCCGCGACATATTGACGCTGCTGAAGAAATTGCGGGCGGACTATCCCCGCGCCTCGATCGCCTGGCTGTCCCTGAAACCCAGCCCGATCCGGTGGACGCTGCGCCCCAAGATGGCGCAGGTCAACGTCGCCATCGCCGCGCGCGCCAAGACCGACGGCTTCGACTATCTGGACGTCGGCACGGTGTTGCTGGCCCGCGACGGCCTGCCAGACGCCTCGCTCTTCACGCCGGACGGTCTGCACATGAATGCGCGTGGTTATCAACGCTGGACCAGCCTGGTCGACAATTGGCTCGACCATCTGCCGCCGGCCACGACGGCGCGAAACGCCTCCTGATTCCACTTTGCGATTGATCCACGCCCAAGCAACATTATTACCAGCCGTTCGATAGAAGCTGCCAAGCCAAGGATTGAGAGAGATGACGGACGTAACGGGCCCGGGAGCGGAGCCGCACGCCATGGCGGGTGCACAGACCCAAGCCATGGCCGAACTGACGCTGCGCGGGATCATACTCGGCGCGCTCATCACCCTCGTCTTCACGGCGGCGAACGTCTATCTGGGCCTCAAGATCGGCCTGACCTTCGCGACGTCGATTCCCGCAGCTGTCATCTCCATGGCGGTGCTGCGCCTGTTCGCCACCGGCACCATCCTGGAAAACAATATCGTCCAGACTATTGCCTCGGCAGCCGGCACGCTCTCGGCGATCATCTTCGTCCTGCCCGGCCTGGTCATCATCGGCTGGTGGCAGGGTTTCCCCTATTGGCTCTCCGCCTGCACCATCGCACTGGGCGGCATATTGGGCGTGATGTATTCGGTGCCGCTGCGCCGCGCGCTCGTCACCGGCTCCGACCTGCCCTATCCCGAAGGCGTCGCCGCCGCCGAAGTGCTGAAGGTCGGCGCCGGCTCACGCGAGGGGCTTGAGGAGAATAAGCGCGGACTGGCCGCCATCGTCGCCAGCGCGGTTGCCGCCGCCGGCTTCTCGATCATCGCCAAGACCCGCATCCTGGCGGAGGAAGCCGCTACCTTCTTCAAGTTCGGCGCGGGCGCGACGTCCGTCTCCACCAGCTTCTCCATGGCGCTGATCGGCGTCGGCCATCTGGTCGGCCTGTCGGTGGGCGTCGCCATGTTCATCGGCCTGCTCATCAGCTGGGTCGGCCTCGTTCCCTATCTCACCACGCCGCTGCCTGCCGGCGCGGAGCTGTCCGACATCGTCGGTACTGCCTTCCGCATGAAGGCGCGCTTCATCGGCGCCGGCACGATCGGTATCGCGGCGATCTGGACCCTGCTCAAGATTCTCGGACCCATCGTCAGCGGCATTCGCAGCGCGCTGGTCGCCAATGCCGCGCGCAAGTCCGGCAATGCCGATAGTCTCGACATCACCGAGCGCGACCTGCCGATCGGGATCGTGGGCGGCACCATCCTGGCTGCGCTGCTGCCGATCGGCGTGCTGCTCTGGGTCTTCGCGCAAGGCGGTCCGATTGCTGCCAATCCGGTACCGGTAATCGGCCTGACTTTGGCCTATGTGCTGGTCGCCGGCATCGTCATCGCATCGGTCTGCGGCTACATGGCGGGCCTGATCGGTGCATCGAACAGCCCGATCTCGGGCGTTGGCATCCTGGCCGTGCTGGGCGCGTCGCTGCTGCTCGCCGCCATCTACGGTTCGGGCCACAGCGATCCGTCGCAGACGCAAGCGCTGATTGCCTATGCGCTGTTCACCACCGCTATCATCTTCGGCATCGCCACCATCTCCAACGACAATCTTCAGGATCTCAAGACCGGCCAACTGGTCGGTGCGACCCCGTGGAAGCAGCAGGTGGCGCTGGTGCTCGGCGTGCTGTTCGGCGCGCTGGTCATTCCGCCGGTACTCGACCTGCTCAACAGCGCTTTCGGTTTCGCCGGCGCGCCTGGCGCTAAGGATAGTGCCCTGCCCGCGCCGCAGGCTGCGCTGATCTCCGCACTGGCCAAGGGCGTGCTGGGCGGCGACCTCGACTGGAACCTGATCGGCATCGGCGCCGGCATCGGCGTGGTTGTGATCGCGATCGACGAATTGCTGGGCAAGGCGGGCAAGCTGCGCCTGCCGCCGCTCGCGGTGGGCATGGGTATCTATCTGCCGATGGCACTGACCCTGCTGATCCCGGTCGGTGCGCTCATCGGCCATATCTACAATCGCTGGGCGCTGCGTCAGGCGAACCCGGAATTTGCCGAGCGCATGGGCGTGCTGATGGCCACCGGCTTCATCGTCGGCGAAAGCCTGTTCGGCGTCGCCTTTGCCGGCATCGTTGCCAGCACCGACAGCGACGCACCACTGGCACTGGTCGGGGAAAATCACTGGTCCGTGCCACTCGCCATTCTGGTGTTCGCCGGGGTGATCGCGGGCCTCTATGCGCGCCTGAAGCGCTGGGCCTCCGACCCATTGTAATATTTTGTAACAAGCGCCGTTTCATCGATCTGTAACGGAAACGGCATGAAGCTGTAAGGAAAGACCCGCAGTGGCGCCCCGAAGCGATGGGGGCGTCGCGGCATGTGCCGCTGGACTCCCTCGCTAACAGGGAGTCCATCATGAGTCGCATCCTCCGTGGCGTCAGCCGCGCCGCCATCGTCATTGCCCTTGCCACGCCGGCCGCCGCCCTGGCCGGCACCATCACCGGCACCGTCTCCGACGGTACCGGCACCCGCGCGCTCCAGTCCACCCAGCTGCGTATCGTCGAAAATGGCCGCGTCGCCGAAGCCGGCCGTGACGGTTCCTACCGCTTCCCCGACGTCGCCCCCGGCACCTACACGATCGAAGCGCGCTATGTCGGCGCCGATCCGGTCCGCACCACCGTGGTCGTTCCCACGTCGGGCGACATCGATGCCGACATCCGCATCGGTTCCGACATCGACAGCTCGATCATCGTCGTCGGTCAGGTCGCCAACCAGGCTTCCACCCTGTCGCGCCAGCGCGCCGCCGACGGTGTCGAAAGCGTCCTGACCCGCGACGCCATCGGCCAGTTCCCTGACCAGAACGTCGCCGAATCGATCCGCCGCCTGCCCGGCGTCAACATTCTGAACGATCAGGGCGAAGGCCGCTTCGTGTCGGTTCGTGGTCTTGACCCCGAACTCAACGCCGCGTCGATCAACGGCACCCGCGTCCCCGCGCCGGAAAGCGACGTCCGCTCGGTCGCGCTGGACGTCATCCCGTCCGAACTGATCGAATCGATCGAAATCAAGAAGTCGCTGACGCCGGACATGGACGGCGACACGATCGGCGCCTCGATCGAAATTAACACCACCAGCGCCTTCGACCGCAAGAAGGATCTCTACTCGGTCAAGCTGGAAGGCAGCTATAACGACTATGCCGACGCGCTGACACCCAAGGGCAGCTTCGATTTTTCGACCCGCCTGACCGACCGTTTCGGCATCGCCGGCGGCTTCAGCTATTACAAGCGCAAGTTCGAGAGCGACAATATCGAAGCAGCGGACTGGACCGAGAGCGATGACGGCGTCGCCTATGCCGAGGAAATCCAGTATCGCGACTATGACGTCGAGCGTAAGCGTCTGGGCGGGTCGCTGAGCCTCGACTGGCTGGCGACCGACACGACCAAACTCTACGCACGCGGCCTCTACAGCCAGTTCGAGGATCAGGAATATCGCGGCGACGTGATCTTCCAGATGAGCGGCGAACCGGAATCGGGCGACGCCACCAGCGCGCAATTCTCCGATGAAGACGACCGCATCCGCGTGCGTCGCCGCATGAAGGACCGCTTCGAAAAGCAGCGCATCAAGTCGCTGACCCTGGGCGGCGAAACCAACACTGGCCCGTGGAAGCTGACCTATTCGGGCAGTTGGTCGGAAGCCAGCGAGCGCGAGAATGGCTCGATCGACCCCACCCGTTTCCAGGCGGATTTCGAAGAAAATGGCGTGAATGTCGGCTTCGACTATTCCAACCCGATGAAGCCGACCTACACCGTCACCGGCAACACCGACGCCTTCTATGATGCGTCCAACTATGAATTTGACGAGCTGGAACGCACCACCCTGTCGAACTCCAAGGACCGCGAATATACGGTCAAGGGCGACATCAGCCGCGCCTTCGCGTCGGATAGCGGCACCTTCACTGTCCAGACCGGCATGAAGGCGCGCTGGCGCAAGAAGAGCTATAATCTCCAGTCCGACGTCTATGACGGCTATGATGGCGACTATACGCTCGCCGACGTGCTGGGTGGCCAGACCTATCGCATTCAGGACATCCTGCCGCAGGCGAGCCACACCGGCCCGAGCAACTTCTTCTACGATAACCAGTCCAATTTCGAACTGAACGAGTTCGACACATTGCTCAATTCGACCACGTCGGACTATTCGGTGACGGAAGACATCCTCGCCAGCTATCTGATGGGCCGTTGGGACAGCGACACGTTGCGCGTTATCGCCGGTGCCCGCGTCGAACAGACCCGTAACGACATCCGCGCCTTCCAGACGCTGGCCACCGGCGACGAAGTCGAGGATATCACGATCACACCGACCCGTTTCGTGCGCAACTATACCAACTGGCTGCCCAGCGTGACGGTACGCTATGAACCAGTGCGCAACCTCGTCTTCCGTTTCGGCGGCTATAAGAGCCTGGTGCGTCCCAAACTGTCTAACCTGGCACCCCGCTTCGACATCAACGAAGATGGCGAGGCCACGCTCGGCAACCCGAACCTGAAGCCTTACAATGCCTGGAACATGGACGTTTCGGCCGAATGGTATTTCGGCACCAACGCGGCCCTGACCGGCGGCTTCTTCTGGAAGTCGATCAAGGACTTCGTGGTCGAGCAGACCATCGAGGAAGCAGGCACCATCTACGGCGTCGATTACAATCAGCTGACGACCTACATCAATGGCGACAAGGCGAAGATCAAGGGCTTCGAACTGTCCTACAGCCAGGTATTCAGCTTCCTGCCCGCGCCGTTCGACGGCCTGCTGCTGAACGCCAACTATACCTACACCGATGCCAAGGGCACGGTGCTGACGGACGGCGACATCGCCGATCCGCGCAGCATCCCGCTGGTTTCCTCGTCCAAGAATACGTTCAACCTCGTCCTCGGCTATGAAAAGGGTCCGATCTCGCTGCGCGCGGCGGGCACCTATCGCGACAAATATCTGGACGAAGTGGGCGGCAAGGCGGAAGACGACCGTTATGTCGACGATCATTTCCAGCTCGACCTGAGCGCAAAATATCGCGTCGCACCGGGCGTCCGGGTGTTCGCCGAGTGGATCAACGCCACCAACGAACCCTATTTCGCCTATCAGAACTACGCCGGTTCCAAGCGCCTGCTGCAATATGAGGAATATAACTGGACCGCGAAGTTCGGCGTCACCGCCAGCTTCTGATCCATCCGAATTCCCCTGCTTGCCGGTTGCGCCCTTGCGCGGCCGGCAAGTCCCGTTTCCGGGAGACCTACATGTTCCGCCTCACCCTGTCCGCCCTGCTTCTGGCCACCGCCGCGCCGCTGGCGGCCCAGCCTGCCGCCACCCCACCCATCCCGCGTTCGGCAGGCACGCCCTATGCCCCGCGCAATCTGCCCGACCGCATCATGCTGACGCCCGCCGCCGATCCGTCGCGCGGCATGGCGGTCGCCTACCGCACCGATTCCGCGCAAACCGCCAGCGAAGCGCAGGTCGCCATCTCCGTCGACGGCCCGACGCTGGAGGAAAAGGCGACGACCGTGACCGGTCCTGCCGGAACGGCGAAGGACAGCGCCAATGGTCCGGCGCTCTACCATCAGATACGCTTCGACAATCTGACGCCCGACACCGTCTATGCCTATCGGCTGAAGGGCAGCGCTGGCTGGACCGAATGGCTGCAATTCCGCACGGCGGCGGCAGAGGCAAAGCCCTTCCGCTTCCTTTATCTGGGCGATATCCAGAACGGCATCCTGACCTATGCCAGCCGGGTGATCCGTCAGGCTTTCCACGCCAATGGCGGGATCGAGCTGGTCGTCCATGCCGGCGATCTGGCGGCCCAGCGCGACGACCTGGACCATGACGACGAATGGGGCGAATTCAATCAGGCGGCCGGTTACAACTGGTCGATCGTCCCGCAGCTGCCCGCCACCGGCAATCACGAATATGTCGATGTGGTGAAGCCTGACGAGACAGAAAGCCGCAAGCTCGGCCCCTATTTCCCGCTACAATTCGCGCTGCCGGACAATGGCGTACCGGGCCTCAAGACCACCTATTTTGTCGATTATCAGGGCGTCCGCTTCATCATCCTCGATGGCACCTCGGCCATCGATCTGAGCACGATGCAGCAGCAGACACAATGGCTGGACGCCACGCTCGCTTCCAGCAAGGCCAAGTGGAATGTCGTGCTGTTCCACCAGCCCGTCTTCACCTGCGCCCGGCCGCAGGATACGTCGGAAGTGAAGGCCGCGTGGAAACCGGTCTTCGACAGGCGCAAGGTCGATCTGGTGCTGCAAGGCCATGATCATTGCTACAGCCGCCTGACGTCAGAAGCGGGACGCGAAGCCTCCGCGCAGGCGCGCAAGGACGGCGCAATTCAGGGGCCGGTCTATCTCGTGTCCGTCACCGGCTCGAAAATGTACGGCCTCAACGACCGCGCCCGCACCCAGCCGGACAAGACCGCCGAGGCGACCGAACTCTATCAGGTTGTCGATGTGGATGGCGATCGCTTGAAGTTCCGTACCTTCACCGCATCGGGCAAGCTCTATGACGGGTTCGATCTGGAGAAGCGGGCGGATGGCAACCATCTGACCGATACGAATGAACCCACGATCGCGGTACGCACCTGCACCGGCAATATCGGCCCTGATGGCGGCAAATGCGTCGCGCGCGGCAAGTGAGGACCATCAAGATGAAGCGTCTCGCCCTTTCCCTGACCAGCCTGCTGGTGCTTTCCGCCTGTGCCACCGCCGAGCAGGAAGTGCCGGTCGAAGTCCGCATCGCCAATGCGACGCCGGCCGTGAATGTTACCGCGCGCGGCGAAACCACGCCGGTCGGCACGCCCAATGCCGACGCAGCGGATGATCCGGCGATCTGGCGCAATGCCGCCAATCCCGCGCAGAGCCTGATCGTGGGGACCGACAAGAAGGCCGGCCTCTATGTCTATGGCCTGGACGGCAAGACCCGCGATTTCCTCGACGCGGGCCGGGTCAATAATGTCGACCTGCGCGATGGCGTCGCGATAAATGGCGGCAACGGCATCCTCGTCGTTGCGAGCGACCGCAATGACGTGGCGAACGCAAAGCTGGCCCTGTTCCGACTTGATCCCAATACCGCGAAGATCAGCGCATTGGGCAAGGTCGATGGCGGCAAGGGCGAAGCCTATGGCATCTGCATGTATCGCGCGCCGGAAGCGATCTACGCCTTCATCGTGCTGAAGGATGGCACGGTGAATCAGGTCGCGCTCGACGCATCGGGCGCGACGCCCACCGGCAAGATGGTCCGCACGATGAAGCTCGGCACCCAGTCGGAAGGCTGCGCCGTGGATGACCGTACCGGCATCCTCTATGTGGCGGAGGAAGATGTCGGCCTGTGGCGGTTCGACGCCCGCGCGACCGGAGCGATCACGCCCACCAAGATCGCGACGGCGGACGGCAAGAATCTGGTCATGGATGCCGAAGGCGTCGCCATCGCCCCGATCGGTGAGAAGGACGGCTATGTCCTCGTCTCCAGCCAGGGCGACAATGCCTATGTCGCCTATCGCCTCAGCGACGATTCCTATGTCGGCCGCTTCCGCGTGGTCGACGGAGCCATCGGCGGATCGGAGGAAACCGACGGCATCGACCTGATGCTGGGCGATTTCGGCCCGGCCTATCCCGGCGGCCTGTTCGTCGCGCAGGACGGCCATAACGCGGCGGCAGCGCAGAATTTCAAGCTGGTCGCATGGGGCGATATCGCGAAGGCGCTTAACCTGCCCCGCTGACGTCCCACTAATGGTGGATTGCCCTCTCCGCGCCAACAGGCGACAAGGCTGGAAAGAGCCATGGAGAGGGCATGACCATCAAGGCAAGCTATGACGCGAAGCGCATGACGGCGGATCAGGCCGTCGCCCTGATCCCGAACGGCGCGAAGATCGCCACAGGTCTTGCCGTCAGCTTTCCGCCCGCGCTGGCCGCCGCACTGGCCGATCGGGTCCGTGCTGGCAACCTTGAAGGTGCCAGCATCTATACCATGCTGCCGCCCGCCGGATCAGCCGCGCCGATCCTGTCCTCCGATCTGGCCGATCGCATTCGGCAGGTCAGCCTGTTTCATGGCGGCGTAGAGCGTTCGGGCGACGCCGCACGGCTGAATGAACATGGACCGTTCATCGATGTGTTGCCGGTGCAGTTCCACCAGATTCCCCGCACGCTGACCGATCATATCGGCGTCGATACCTTCATCACCACCGTATCCAATATGGACGCCAATGGCTGTTTCAGCCTGGGCACCGACGCCGACTATGCGCTGGCCGTCGCGCGCAGCGGCGCCCGGCTGATCGTGGAGGTCAATCCGGCCATGCCCTATGTCCATGGCGACTGCATGATCCATGTGTCGGATGTGGCGGCCCTCATTGAACATCATGTTCCGCTCTGTCAGGTGCCTGCCCTGCCGCGCAACGCCACTGACGACGCGATCGGCGCGATCATTGCGGGCATGGTGGAGGATGGCGCCTGCCTGCAAATGGGCATCGGCGCGGTGCCGGATGCGGTCTGCGCGGCGCTGATGGGGCACAGGCATCTGGGCATCCACACCGAATTGCTGACCCCCGGCCTCGTCGGCCTGATCCGAACGGGCGTGGTGGATAACAGTGCCAAGGCGCTGCATCCGGGCAAGTCGGTCTTCACCTTCGCCATGGGCGACCAGTCGCTCTACGACTTCATCCACGACAATGTGGCGGTCGCCGCCCATCCGGTCGAATATGTCAACGCCCCGCACATTATCGCGCAGAATGACCGTGTGCTGTCCGTCAATGCGACGATCCAGATGGACCTGAGCGGTGCCTGCAATTCGGAGTTTATGAACCGGCGCCAATATAGTGGCACCGGCGGCCAGCTGGATTTCGTGCGCGGCGCCTATGCGTCGAAGGGCGGCCGGTCCATCATCGCCTGCCATTCGACGGCGGCGAAGGGGACTGTGTCGCGCATCGTGCCGTGGCTGGATGGCCCGGTAACCACACCGCGCACCGATACGCATATCGTCGTCACGGAGTTCGGCTGGGCTGACATGAAGGGCAAGAGCCTGTCCGAGCGCGCAAAGGCGCTGATCGCCATTGCCCATCCCGATTTTCGCGAGGATCTGGCCCGCGCTGCCCGCGACCGGCGCCTGATGGCCTGAACCAAAAAGGGCGGCCTTTGCGAGCCTCCCTTCCCATTCCTTATTTCTTCGCGAACCATGCTGCGGTCGGTGCCTTCAGCCGGCCGCGCGCCTCGATCCGCGTCTGGATCGCGGCGATGGAGCGATCCACCACCTTGCGCGATTCGGGCGTCAGATATTGGGTCGCATAGGCATCCAGCTTGGTCACCATCGCCGGGTCGGCCGATCCGCCGCCCAGACGGGCCAGCGCCTGGCTGCGCGCCGACACGTCGATCAGCGCCTCATATTGCGCCTTGTGCGCCAGCACATAGTCGACCGCCTGCATCGGGTGCGCCGCACCGACCTGCCCGATGATCGCAGCGCTGGTGGTCTTGCCCGGCTCATCGGTCAGGGCGAGGTCGAGCGCCTGCGCGCTCAATTTCTCGTCCTTCGCCTTGCCCAGCAGCGCATAGACGGTGCTCTTCTCCAGGTCGCTCTGCGCGCCCTTCGCCATGGCGCGCAGCTTGTCCCAGGTGGACTGATCCGCATTTTCCGCGATGATGCCGAGCCACACATTGCGCAGCGGTCCGTCGAGCGCGGCAGGATTGCTCGCCAGCGCGGCAAAGCGCTTGTTGGCTTCCGCCACCACGGCCTTGTCGCCCATGCTGCCCAGCGTCGCGACCAGACTGGTACGCAGCACCGGCACCTGCGGCCCTTCGCCAGCCTTAGCGTCATATCCGATGGCGGCCAGCGCGGGGGTCAGCTTCTTCGACGCATAGGCGGCGACCTTCGCCCGAGCGGCGGCATCACCCTCCAGCATGTCATAGCTGCTCTTGAGGTAGGACGGCACTTCGGCCAGTACGGCGGGGCTGCCATTGGCGGGCACCGCGTCGACCAGATCCAGCGCCAGCCCGATCGGCTGGTATCCGCCCAGCGCCAGCTGGAAATTGTCCGCCATCAGGCCAGTCTGGTCCATGCCGGACAGCGTGCCAAAACCCTTGGCCAGCGCCTTCATATTTTCGGCCGGATAGAGCGAGCGATAATAGCCCGTCTGCCCCGCATTGATGACATAGGCGCCGCAACCCGGCAGCGTGATCTGCCCCTTGCCGCCGGACAGGATCAGGCGCTGCGCCTCCCCGCCCAGCGTCTGCGCCTTCACCGGCACGTTCCAGCTTTGGGGCGCCTTGTCCTTCGCATCGCGGCTATATTCGCCCTGGCTCAGCGTCAGCAGCGTGTTGCCGCCCTGGCACTGCGCGCTTTCCACCTTGACCAGCGGAATGCCCGGCTTGCTGGTGAAATCATGCGCGATGCTGACCAGCCCCTTGGCGCCAGCGCCCTCGACCGCCTTCCACAGATCGTCGGTCACGGTGTTACCATAGGCATGGGCCTTCATGTAGGACTGGATACCCGCCTTCCACGCATCCTCGCCGGCATAGCCTTCCAGCATGGTGATGACCGCTTCGCCCTTCTGGTAGGTGATGGCGTCGAACGCCTGATTCACCTCGTCCACCGTGTGAATCTTCTGCACGACCGGATGGGTGGTCTTCAATGCATCAAGGCTCATCGCCCGCTCGCGCCCGTCGACGCGCGACAGCAGGGTTTCCCATTCCGGGTTCAGCTTATCGGTGACCTTGGTCGCCATCCAGCTGGCGAAACCCTCGTTCAGCCAGAGATCGTCCCACCAGGCCATCGTGACGAGATCGCCGAACCACTGATGCGCCATTTCATGCGCCACGATCTCGTAGATGGTGCGCTTCGTCTCTTCGGAGGTGAAGCGCGGATCGACCAGCAGCGCGCGCTCGAAGGTGAAGATCGCGCCCCAATTCTCCATCGCGCTGAAGAACTGACTCTGGCCCGGCCCCGCGACATTGTCGAGCTTGGGCAACGGGAAGGGCACGCCGAAATAATCGTCATAATAGGGCAGGATCGCCGCCGACGCATCAAGCGCCAGTTGCGCTTTCCCCGTATTGCCCTTGCCGGTGATGACGCCGACTTCGACATTGCCCGCCATCTTGGTCGCACGGTCCAGTTCGCCAAGGCCAAAGAAGAGCAGGTAGGACGACATTTTGGGGCTCGTGCCGAACGTCACCAGCTTCTTGCCGCCGCCAATGTCCTTGCTCGCCTTGACGGGCATGTTGCCGACCGCCAACTGGTCCGCGGGAACCACTGCGGAGAGGTCGAACGTTGCCTTGTAGCTAGGCTCGTCGAAGCTCGGCACGAAGCGGCGGGCATCGGGCGCCTCGAACTGGGTGAAGAGCGCACGCTTTGCCGCACCGGCATTGTCGGTATAGTCGAGCGCGAACAGGCCGTTTGCCTGCTGGTTGATGATACCGGCATAGGTAATGGCGAGCGTGTAGCTGCCCGGCTGGACCGGCTTGCCGAAATCGAACGTGACGGTCTGCGCGTCAGCATCGACCTTGGCGGTACCGGTGATCGACTTGCCCTTCACGGGCGTCAGCGTGACGGTGGAGACGGTCAGGTCCGCCGCGTTCAGCACCAGCGTGGGCAGCGCAGTCGCGACAGTCACGTCGATCGATGCCTTGCCGGTGAATTTCAGGTTCGCCGTATCCGGCGTCACCTCGATCGCATAATGGCTGGGCGCAGCGCCGCGCGGCAATTGGGTAGTGATCCCGGCAGCGGGGCCGGCAGGCGCAGCGGTCTGGGCAAGAACAGGCGTCGCCAACGCGACCGGGGCAGCCGCGATCAGCAGCGGCAGGATTTTCTTATACGACATAGGGTTTCAGACTCCGACACGTCTTTTTCCGGCGCAATGAGACACTATCACGCGCCGCTATGCAACGCGGGATCGGCCCTTTGGCTGCGGGGGTCAAGTGAACTCTCCGCAAGATGATGTCGTTGGTCGAACCCTGTTGCCCGTTCGTCAAACACCGCATCGACGCACAGCAACGGGCCGATCGGTGCACAGCCGCAGCGGCATGGACAAGGCGCCAGACCCGAACGCTTGCACAGTATAGCGGCGTACGCCATGGTGCGTTGCCCAGGGGGGAAATATGCACAATATCAAAAGACTGCTTACAGCAGCCTGCATGACGCTTGGCGTCGTTCAGGCCATGCCCATTCTTGCACAGACATCCGAACCGTCAGCCGTACCTTCGGCGCCCGTCGTCATACGCACACCGCCACCCGTTCCGGCGCCACCCGTTCCGGCCACGCCAGCCTCTCTTCGCGGCACGAAAATCCTGTTCTACGATTTTCTCGACGTCCGGGAGGCCGAATTTACGCCCGCCGTCCTGACCGAGATGGAAAGTCAGTTGATCGGGGAACTGGGACAGAATCAGGTTTCAGCAGAACTGATCCGATTCAAGGACACCCCCACCGGACTGTCCTTCGCCAACGCCATGGGCGGCGCGATGATCCCCGTGGGAGAAGTCATCAGTTCCCAGAAAGCGCGGGAGGCGGAAGCCGGGATACGCTACCGCCTGATCGCCTTTCCTGCCGATTTCCAGAGCATCGGCGCCTGGCGTCACTATGCGATCCGCTGGCTGGTGATCGACGCCGCGACCAACCAGATCGTCCTGCGGTCGGAATATGCTGGCAAGCATATGGTCATGTGGAAGAACAGCGAAAATGCCGCCGCGCGCGCCAAGAAGCTGGTTGGCCACATCATGATGGCCATGCTGTCCCAATCGCTGATCTGATCCACTGCCTTCAGCAGAATATGGGCGGGGTGACCTCAGCCCCGCCCGCGATAGCCCGGCACATCCTGCGGCGGCAGCCACAGACCGGCTGGCGGCTCGTCCGACTGCCAGAAAACGTCGATCGGGATGCCGCCACGCGGATACCAGTATCCGCCGATGCGCAGCCATATGGGCTTCATCTCGTCGAACAGACGCTGGCCGATGCCCACGGTGCAATCCTCATGGAAGGCGGCATGGTTGCGGAAACTGCCCAGGAACAGCTTCAGTGACTTCGACTCCACGATCGTCTCGGCCGGGGCATAGTCGATCACCAGATGGGCGAAGTCGGGCTGACCCGTCACCGGACAAAGCGAGGTAAATTCGGGCGCAGTGAAACGCACCAGATAGGGCTTGCCGGGCCGTGGATTGGGCACATAGTCCAGCACGGCCTGTTCAGGGCTGGCGGGCAGCGCACTGGTCTGGCCCAGATGCAGCGGAGTCGTGGGAAGGTCGGTCATGACCGGCCATCTACGCGATCGCACGGCTGATGTCAGCCTTTCGCATTGTTCACTTGCGGTTCAGCCATTCTTGTGCCTTGGCTGAGCCATGGGGTCTCATATTCGTCCGTTGCTTTTCGCCGCGCCGCTAATGCTGGCAGCGCCTGTCCATGCTCAGCAGACCGACGCCCCGGCCGGCGGTTTCCAGCTGCCGCCGACGGGCAGCACCCCGGCGCCTGATCCCAATCGGCAGGGGCCTGAACTCAACGTCTATCGCGATCCGGTGACGCCCCGCGCGACCCCGCCAGTGGTCGCACCCACGGTCACGCCGCCGACCGCCACGGTGCAGCCGACGCCCGCGCCGCAGACCAACCGCCCGCGCCCGGCACAGGCGACGCCGCCAGCCGAACCCCGCCCGACCCGCCCTGCCGAGCGCCCGACCTCGACGCCGCCCGCCCAGACGCGCCCCGCGCCCGTGGCATCCGCACCTGCCGAGCCGGCCCCGATCGAGGCAGACAATGCCGCCGCCAACAGCAGCACGCCGGTTGTCCCACCCGTCCAGCCGCTCCCGGCCCCCGCCACCAATGCGGTCGACAGCCCGGAAACCGCACCTGCCGCCACTCCGGCGCCGGCCGAGGAGGGCTTCAGCCTGCCCTGGATCATCGCCGCCATCGTCGCGGCGCTGGTCGTGCTGGCCGGCCTTATCCTCCTGCGCCGCCGCCGGCCGACCGCATCGCGTGACGAAGCGCCCGCTCCGACCCGTACGCCCACACCCGTCGCCAAGCCCAGGGCCGCCGTCCCGCCGCCGCCCGCACCCGACCCCGCCGAAAGCCTGCATGTCCCCGCCCCAGTCCCCACCGCAGTCACAGCCGCCGCGACCGATCGCCCATGGATCGACATGGACATGGCTGTGGGTCAGGCCCGCTATTCGCTGATGGGCGTGACGATCAGCTATGCGCTGATCCTGCACAATCGCGGCGACCGCCCGGCGCAGGATGTGCTGGTGCGCGGCATGATCGGCAATGGCGGCACACAGCAGCAGGCAGTGTTGCAAGGTTTCTTCACCGGACAGGACGGCCTGCCGCTGCACAGCGCCGTCGTGATCCAGCCTGACGAGACGATCCAGCTGAACGGCGAACTGCGCCTGACGACCGACGAGATCGTGCCGGTCGAAATGGGCCAGCGCACGCTGCTCATCCCGCTCGCCGCCTTCGATGCCGGCTATCGCTGGGGCACGGAAGAGGGCGAAGCGGTCGGTCAGGGTCGCACCGCCCGCGCCTTCATCGTCGGGCAGGAACAGGAACCGCCGGCCGCCCGGCTCGCGCCGCTGCGCCTCGATCAGGGGCCGCGCCAATATCGCCGGCCCGCCGCCCGCGCCGCCGCCGAACTGACGCCAGCCTGAAGCCCCCTTTCCAGCCCCGCTTCGGCGTCCTACTGTCAGTCCCAGAGGCAGAATGAGAAGGCCGAAGGGAGCCGCATGAGCATTTTCGTTACGACCGACTGGCTGGCCGGCCAACTGGGCGCGTCCGACATCGTCATCCTCGACGCCAGCCTGTTCCTGCCCGGCACGCCCCGCGACGCTCGCGCCGAATTTGAGGCCGCCCATATTCCCGGCGCGGCCTTCATGGATCTGCCGACGCTCTCCGATCCCGAAGACCCGGTGCCGGGTCAGTTGCCGCCAAACGACCTGATGACACAGCGGATGCAGGCGCTGGGCGTCAACGCCGACAGTCGCATCATCATCTATGACAACAGCCCGACCCACAGCGCCGCGCGCGGCTGGTTCATGATGCGCGTCTATGGCCTCGGCACGTCTGCCGCGATCCTGGACGGCGGCCTGCCCAAATGGATCGCCGAAGGTCACGCAACCGAAAGCGGCACACCCGTCATCGCCCCCGGCAATGCCGTCGCCCGGCTCGACCGTGCGCAGGTGCGCAACAAGGCCGACATTCTCGCCAATATCGATAGCGGCGAAGCCCAACTGCTCGATGCGCGCGGCGCCGGCCGCTTCACCGGTGCAGAAGCGGAACCGCGCCCCGGCATGGCGTCGGGCCATATTCCCGGCAGCCGCAACATTCCCTCTTCCGCCTTCTTCGCCGCCGACAACAGCATGAAGCAGGGCGACGAGCTGCGCCGCCTGCTAGCTGACGCCGGCACCGATTTCGATCGTCCGATCATCACTACCTGCGGCAGCGGCGTAACCGCCGCCATCATCCTCGCCGGACTGGAATCGTTGGGGAAGACCGACGTAGCCCTTTATGACGGCAGCTGGTCCGAATGGGGCTTCGATCCCGCCACGCCGAAAGCTACAGGCGCGGCATGAGCGATACGGACGACCGCAAGCCCCTGACCAAACTGGCGCAGGCGGGCCGCAAGCCGGAATGGACCGGCATGCCGGGGCAACCCGGCGGCATCGTCAGCGCGCCGGTCTGGCGCGCCTCCACCATCCTCTATGACGATGTCGCCCATCTGCGGAAGGCGGCGGGCAGCAGCACCCATGAGCGGCTCTTTTACGGGCGCAAGGGCACACCGACCGCCTGGAGCCTTGCCGACGCGCTCACCGAAATGGAGCCGGGGGCGGATGGCACGATGCTCTATCCCTCGGGCGTCGCGGCGATCGCCTGTGCGCTGATGGCAGTGCTGAGGCCCGGCGACCGGCTGCTGATGGTCGACAGCGCCTATGACCCGACCCGCAATTTCTGCGAACAGATGCTGCGCCCCTATGGCGTCGAGACGATCTATTATGATCCGGCCGACGTTGCCGCACTCGACGCGCATCTGGCCAGCGGCCCGGTCCGTGCGCTCTTCCTCGAAAGCCCCGGCAGCCTGACCTTCGAGGTGCAGGATGTCCCGGCGCTCACCGCATGGGCGAAGACCAATGATGTCGTCACCCTTCTCGACAATACCTGGGCCACGCCGCTCTATTTCCCGGCCATGGCGCATGGCGTGGATATCACCATCCTCGCCTGCACCAAATATATCGTCGGCCATAGCGACGTGATGATGGGCAGCGTCACCGCCACCGCCGACTGGTTCGCCAAGATCCGCCAGACCGCCTATCTGTTCGGGCAGATGGTCAGCCCCGACGACGCCTGGCTCGCCTCGCGCGGGTTGCGCACGCTGGGCGTTCGCCTGAAACAGCATCGGGACAGCGCGCTCGCTATCGCCCATTGGCTGAAGGATCAGCCGGACATCGCCTGCGTCCTCCACCCCGCCTTGCCTGACTGCCCTGGCCATGCGCTGTGGCAGCGCGACTTCAGCGGTTCGACCGGCCTGTTCAGCTTCATCCTGAAGGGCGGGGACGAGGCCGCGCGTGCCGCGCTCATCGACGGCCTCGCCCATTTCGGCATCGGTTACAGTTGGGGCGGCTTCGAAAGCCTCGCCCTCCCCATCGACCCTGCCCGTTACCGCACGGCGACACGATGGGACGCGGAAGGTCCGGCCATCCGGCTGCACATCGGCCTCGAAGATCCGGACGACCTGATCGCCGATCTCGACGCCGGCCTTGCCCGCTTCCGCACCGTCCGGGACGGAAGCTGACGCGATGGGCCCCGCCCTGTCCGACCTGATCATGCTGCTGCCGGGCGATCCCGACATCGTCCAGCCGCTCGTCGCGCTGGCCCTGTCCATCCTCCTCTATGCCGCCGCCTGGGGCCTCGCCCGGCTGATGGCCCCGCGCCTGCGCCGACGCCTGCCGACGCTGGGCGATGCGATGGCAGGCCATGTCCGCGCCATCTTGCGCCATGGCACCGCCGCATTGCTCCTGACGCTCGCCCTGCCGTTCTTCCCCAAGGATGCACTTGGCCATCTGGTCATGGGCATCGCGCTGGGCGGCGCCGTGGCCTTGCTGTCCATTCATATCCTGAAGGGTCTGGCCATGCCGCGCTGGGCGGTGGTGCCACTCGCGCTCGTCCTTTTCATCCTGATCGTATCGGGCAGCGGCGGCGGCATCGCACCGGTCAGCGAAATGCTCGACGGCATCGGCATGAATCTCGGCAAGCGGCGCATCACCCTGCTCGGCCTGCTGTCGATCGCGGCCACCTGCGTCGCCCTGTTCGCCGCCGTCCGTCTCGCCAACCGGGTTATCGGCCGATCGATCCAGAAGGCCGACGGCTTCGACCCGACGCAGAAATTGCTGGCGCAGAAACTCGCCGCCATCACCGTGATCGTCGCCGCCTTCTTCATCGGCGTCGACCTGCTTTCGATCGACCTCACCGCCTTTGCCGTCTTCTCCGGCGCGCTCGGTCTGGCCATCGGTTTCGGCCTGCAAAAGACGTTCGGTAACCTGATCGCCGGCATCATCCTGCTGATGGACCGATCGATCAAGCCGGGCGACGTCATCGTCGTGGGAGACAGCTTCGGCTGGGTGAACAAGATCGGCGTGCGCGCCGTCTCCGTCATCACCCGCGACGGCAAGGAACATCTGATTCCCAACGAGAATCTGATGACGCAGGAGGTGGAGAACTGGTCCTATTCCGACCGCAACGTCCGCGTCCGCATCCCCGTCGGCATCGCTTTCGACAGCGACCTGAAGCTCGCCCAGCAACTCATGCTCCAGGCCGCGCAGGAAAGCCCGCGCGTGCTGCGCAATCCCAAGCCGAATGTCTGGCTCACCAGCTTCGGGGAAAGCCGGGTGGAGCATGACATCCTCGTCTGGATCAGCGATCCGGAGGGCGGCGTCGGCAATGTAAAATCGGACGTGCTGGGTCGCGTCTGGCAGTTGTTCCGCGACCATGACATCGCCATCCCCTATCCGCAGCGCGTCATTCATCAGGCGCCGGACAGCAAGCAGCCATAAATCGCTAAAGCGCAGAAAAGCGCGCGTTTCGCTGCATTTGCGGCCATCTTTCGATGCGAGCGATCTGCATTTTGTTGCAGCCCAGCAACATTAGCGAAGCAAAAGACATCGTCGGGCAATAAATTCTTGTGCGCCGCAACGCGGCGATGCACATCGAAAGGCGTTGAGGCAGCCGGCCCATCCCGAGCGGGGGAAGCATAGAGGCAGGCGCCTGGACGCAGGCGGGACGATCGCAGAACCACCATCAAGGGGAATCCCATGCGTAAGTCCATCATCGGCCTCTCGGCCCCCATTTTTTCAGCCATCGCTCTTGTCGGCGCCCTCGTCGCCACGCCGGCCATGGCCCAGGACGAGCCCACGCCCGAACTGACCGTCACCGGCAATGCGGCCGTCGTCACCGACTATCGCTTCCGCGGCATTTCGCAGACCAACAAGAAATTCGCGTTGCAGGGCGGCATCACCGTCAGCCACGCTTCGGGCTTCTACGCGTCTGTCTGGGGCAGCTCGATCGACGAATATGTCGCCAACGGCTCCGACCAGGAACTCGATCTGATCGGCGGCTATTCGACCACCGTCGGCGCTGCCACGATCGACGTCGGTGTCCTTTATTATTACTATCCGGGCAATGCCGGCGCGAACACCGACTTTGTCGAACCCTATGCTTCGGTCAAGGGCACCTTCGGTCCCGCCACCGCCAAGCTGACCGTCAACTACGCCCCCAAGGCGAAGGCGCTGAGCGTCGGCAATGGCAAGGAAGACAGCCTGTATGTCGCCGGCGACCTGTCGGCCTCGATTCCCAACACCCCGCTGGGCGTGTCGGCCCATCTGGGCCACAGCTTCGGCCCGAGCTATCTGACCATCGGTGACGAATATACCGACTGGAATATCGGCGCGACCTATACCTGGCAGCACCTGACCTTCGGCGTTTCCTATGTCGATACCAACAAGTCCTCCTACACGGCCGCCGGCCATAATATCAGCAAGGCTGGCATCGTCGGTTCGCTGACCGCCTCCTTCTGATCCGCCTTTCCCGTTCCGGGGGTGAACCGGGCCGCGACCTCGCAAGGGATCGCGGCCCTATCTTGTCGTGACGTGACGCATTCCGGACCATTACGGGGTCGCCACCCTGCCCCGGCCGCCCTATAGTGGCCCCCATGTCGCCCATGCTTCTCCTGCTACTCTTCGTCGCCACGATCGCCGCGATGGAGGGCTTTGCCTATGTCATGCATCGCTGGGTGATGCACGGCCCCGGCTGGTTCCTGCACGCCAGCCATCACCGCCCCCGGACTGGCTTCTTCGAGGCGAACGATCTCTATTTCGCGATCTTCGCCATGCCCTCCATCCTGCTGCTGCTAGGCGGGGTGCAATGGGGCTGGGGCCACTGGGCGACGACGGTCGGCGCGGGGATCGCCGCCTATGGCGCCATCTATCTCGGCTTTCACGACATCATCGTGCATCAACGGGTCCGCCACCGCTATGTCGCCCGGTCCCGTTACATGAAGCGCATCGTTCAGGCTCACCGTCTGCATCATGCGGTGGAAACCAAAGAAGGGACCGTCAGCTTCGGTTTCCTGGTCGCTCCGGCCCCTTCCGCGCTGAAGCGTCAACTGGCCAATGGCGGCAGGACGGGCGTACGGGCTGCCAGAGGGCTGGAGGATGCGGACGTCAGGGGCTGAGACGGGGTTGCTTCCTCATCCCACAGGGTCGAGCAGACAGCCCCAGCCAGGCTTGAACCGAGCGGTGCGGGTGGCGAGCAAGGGCACGCTGGCTTCCACCGCCCGCTGATCGGGCAGGTCGGTAAGGCGCACCAGCCCCATGCCCGGCTCCTTGTCGTCGTTGCAGCTGCCCATGGCGCGCCCCTCGACATAGCGACAGGAACAGCCGATGCGCGCGCCATAGGCGGCGCCAAGCCGGGCGCGCGCGCTGAGCGTTGTCCAATGCCAGGCCAGCAGCCCAAGCAGCAACAACATGAGCAAACCGCCCAATATCCACCATTTGCGTCGAACCAGCATGGCCCTTTTCGATTCCCTTCTGTAAGGGCGCCGGCTTATGCAGATCGACAGTCGAATCGTAAAGCGCCTTGGGCTGGCGCTGGGTGTCGCTGGAGTCATCGTGGCAGGCACGCTGGCCAGCCGCGCGGCGCCTACGGCCACGCCCGTCTACCGCGTCGACAGCGATGCGGTGGTGGGGCAGGCCGCTCTGCGCGGGGCGATCGATCCCCTGTTCGATGATGATGCGATGGGGCAGACGCGCGCGCTGCTGGTGATGCGCGATGGCAAGGTAATTGCCGAACGCTATGCCCCCGGTTTCGGGCCGGACACGAAATTGCTGTCCTGGTCGATCGCCAAGAGCGTGACGGCGGTGCTGGTGGGCCTGATGGTGTCGGACGGGCGGCTGGCGCTCGATTCGCCGGTGCCAGTCGCCGCGTGGAGCCAGCCGGGCGATCCGCGCGGGAAGATCACGCTGCGCCAGTTGCTCCAGATGCGGTCGGGGCTGGATCATGTCGAGGATGGCGAGCCGATCACCAGCGGTGACACGGTGCGGATGCTGTTCACCCAGGGGGCGCAGGACATGCGCGCCTATGCCGAATCCAAGCCGCTGGGCCATCCGCCCGGCGCCGTCTTTTCCTATTCGACAGGCAGCAGCGTGATCCTGTCCGACCTGATGACGCGGATGCTGACCGGCAGCAGCGATCCGGCTGTACGGCGACAGGCGATGCAGATGTTCATCGACGGCCGGCTGAAGGCGCCGGGCAATCTGCCCAGCCTGACGCCCGAATATGATGCCACCGGCACGATGATCGGCGGCAGCATCCTGCACATGACCGCGCGCGATTATGGCCGGTTCGGCGAATTGCTGCGCAATGACGGCCGGTCCCCCAACGGGCACCAGATATTGCCGGAGAAGTGGGTGGATTTCATGCGCGCACCTTCCCCGCGCAACCCGGCCTATGGTGCGCATCTCTGGCTCAATCGCGACAGCAGCGAGAGCGCGCTGATGCCGGGGCAGGCTCCCGCCAGCCTGTTCGGCTGCGTCGGCCATAATGGCCAGTATATCCTGATATCGCCGTCGCAGCGGCTGACCGTCGTGCGGATCGGCATGTCGCCGGAAAAGGAACAGCGCGCGGCCGTGCGGGGCGCGCTGGCCAGGTTGATGGGGCTGTTTCCCGGCTAGAGCATCGTGCGCAAAAGTGGGAACCGGTTTTGCGCTTAAAACGATGCGATAACAAAAAACTAGAGCGCGCGAACTGCGTCAGATTTAACGCAGCGCGCTCTAGAGGAAGAAGCGGCCCTCGATCACCGTGCGGCAGGCGCCGGTCAGGATCACACGGTCGCCCACCAGCGTGCAGCCAAGGCGCCCACCGCGCGCCGAAGCCTGATAAGCGCTGATCTGCGTCCGGCCGAGGCGTTCGGCCCAGAAGCGGGTGAGCAGGCAATGGGCCGATCCGGTGACCGGGTCTTCATCCACGCCTCCACCGGGCACGAAGACGCGGCTGATGATGTCGCTGTCGTCGCCCGGCGCGGTGGCCATCAGCAGGATATCGCCCTGCGCCTTAAGCGCGGCGAAGTCCGGCGTCAGGGCACGGATGGCAGCGGCATCGGAATAGAGGAACAGGGCATAGCCGCCTTCGCGCCAATGGGTTTCGGTTGGCTGGCCGCCCAGTCCTGCCACAAGGTCTGGCAACGCTTTGGGCGCCATATCCCAGGCCGGCAGCGAGAGCGCATAGCCGTCGCCGTCGCGGGTCACGGTCAGGATGCCGGCATGGCGCGTACGGAAGCGGATCGAATCCCCGTTGATCAGGACATGGCCGCTCGCCAGCGTGGCGTGGCCACACAGCTTGACCTCCACCGTAGGGGTGAACCAGCGCAGTTCATAATCGGCGGCGGCATCGTCCGGCGTGGGTATGGTGAAGGCGGTTTCGGACAGGTTGTTTTCTTCGGCGATGGACTGGAGCGTGGCGTCGTCCAGCCAGCTTTCCAGCGGGATGACGGCGGCGGGATTGCCGGTGAAGGGCGTGTCGGCGAAGGCATCGACCTGGGTGAAGGGCAGGCTGGTCATCTGGCTGGTCCTCTATGGCGTTTGCGCCGTGATGGCGCGCGCGCCGGGCCAAGAATAGGGCCAGTTCAGCCGAGAAGGACCAGCGCGCTGCACACGGCTAGGCCGACGATGATGTTAATCGGCACGCCGATGCGCACGAAATCTGCGAAGCGATAATCGCCCGCCGCATAGACCAGCGCATTGGTCTGATAGCCGATCGGTGTCGCGAAACAGGCCGACGCCCCGATCATCAGCGCGATCACCAGCGGCCGGGCATCGACGTTCAGTTGATGCGCCAGCGCGATGGTGATGGGCGTCAGCAGCGCCGCGACCGCATTGTTGCTGAGCAGTTCGGACAGGATCAGCGCCGCGAAATAGATGATGAAGACGAGGCTCCAGACCGGCGCCACCTCCATCAGCGGCGTGATCCAGCCGACCATCAGCGCGACGCTGCCCGCTTGTTCCAGCGCGAGGCCTACGGCCAGCATGGCAAAGATCAGGATCAGCGTATCACCATCGATCGCGCCCCAGGCTTCCTCCGGGTCGATGCAGCGGGTGACGAGGATCAGGCCGACCGCGATCACGGCGGCAAGGCCAATGCCAACCACGTCGAAGGCCGACAGGAACACGGCGCCCGCCATCGCAGCGATCGCAATCCACGCCTTGCGCGGGCGGAAGGCACGAGTGCGGCTGATATCGACGCCGATCAGGTGGGGGTTGTCCTTGAGCGCGCGCATAGCATCGTCCCCGCCCGCCACCAGCAGGCGGTCGGCACCCCGCACCCGCGCATCGGCCAGGTCCGGGCCGGGCAGATGCCGTGCCCGGTGGATGCCAATGATCCGCACGCGCAGCGCGTGGAGGAAGGGAATATCCATCAGCCGCTCGCCGATCGAGGGATGGCTGGGCGCAATCATCGCCTCCACCACCGTCCCGTCCTGCGCACTGGTGCGGGAATCAGCGGCGACGCCCAGATCGAAGCGGCCGGATTCGCGCCAGGTCATGATCGTCGCGCCATCGGCCCGCACGATCAGGCGATCGCCCGAATGCAGATCTTCCGCCTCCAGATCCTGCCGCCTTATTTCCCCGCCCCGCTTGAGGCCCAGAAGCTGTACCGACCGGCCAAACAGGCCGAGCGATCCGATCGGCTCGCCAATATCGTCACTATCCTGCGGCACGACCAGTTCGGTCAGATAATCCTGCACTGCGCCGCCATCCTCGCCCGCAATCGACGGCGGATCGCTGGGCAGCAGGAAGGACAGGCAGAACAAGGCGACGATGCCAGCCGCTGCACCCGCCGCGCCATAGGGGCTGATGTCGAAGATGCCGAAACGGTCCATGCCCTGATCCTCTGCAATGCCCGCGACGACGAGGTTGGTGGAGGTGCCGACCAGCGTCAGACACCCCCCCAGCACTGCCACCGTGTTCATCGGGATCAGCAGCTTCTTGACCGGATAGCCGGTCGCCTGCGCCAGCTTGAACATGATCGGGATCATCAGCACCACGACCGGCGTGTTGTTGAGGAAGGCCGACAGCATCAATGTGCCCAGCGCCACTTCGGCCAGGGCAATACGGGGATGGCGCTGCGCGCGGGTCATGATGAGGTCCGCGACGCGGCTGATGACGCCAGTGCGGATCAACGCCCCGGACAGGACGAACATCGCCCCCACGGTCAGCGGCGCGCTGTTGGAAAAGACCGAAAACATCGCCTTTTCATCCAGCATGCCCAGCACGCCATAGGCGCAGGCGCCCACGACGGCGATGACGGTGGGCGAATAGCGTTCGCGCACGAAGGCAATGAACATGCAGGCGAGGATCAGCAGGCCGATTTCCGCGCGATAGATGCCGAGCAGCGCGGTGATGAAATGCATATGTCGTTGGCCCCTGATCGGTCGCGTGGTCGCGTCCCTGACGGAGGTGAAACGAAATGGGCCAGCCATGGTTGCATGGCTGGCCCGTGTCGCGGCTTTGAGGGGACGTTTTGACCGTCAATCCGTGCTTTTTAATCGCAGCGTTTTTCAGGAAAAACGCTTTGACGCGCGGTGACGCTCCCCAGGCTTACGCTCTGCCGCTCGCCCTCCCGCGGGCGATGACCGTCATCTTAGCGTAATATGGGTGAGTCGTCTTGCGCCGATTTGACGTTGAGCGCGCGATTGGCGCGGTTCGGCGCGTCAGTCCTCGACCCGCTCGCCACATTGGGCGCGATGGAGCAGCTTCTGGTCGGCCAGCACCAGCGCCATCATCGCCTCCACCACTGGTACGCCGCGAATGCCGACGCAGGGGTCATGGCGCCCCTTGGTGATGATGTCCGACGCCTCGCCTTCGCGAGTCACGGTTTCGACCGGGATCAGGATCGAACTGGTCGGCTTGAACGCGACACGGATCTTGACCGGCTGGCCGGTCGAGATGCCTCCGGCAATCCCGCCGGCATGGTTGGCCAGGAAGACCGGGCCGTCATTACCGGGGCGCATTGGGTCCGCATTCTGCTCGCCGCGCAGGCGGGCAGCGGCGAAACCATCGCCGATCTCGACACCCTTGACCGCATTGATGCTCATCATTGCGCTCGCCAGTTCGCTGTCCAGCTTGGCGTAGAGCGGTGCGCCCCAGCCGGCGGGCACGCCAGAGGCGACGCATTCCACGACAGCGCCGATGGACGACCCATCCTTGCGCGCGCCGTCGACCAGCGCTTCCCACCGTTCCACCGCCTTGGCATCGGGGCAGAAAAAGGGGTTCTGGCCGATCTGCGAAGCATCGAAATTGGCATAGTCGATCGCATCGCCGCCGATTTCACTGACATAGGCGAAGATATCGACTTCCGGGATGACCGCACGCGCGACCGCGCCGGCTGCGACCCGACTGGCGGTTTCACGCGCCGAGGACCGCCCGCCGCCGCGATAGTCGCGGAAACCATATTTGGCGTCATAGGCATAGTCGGCATGGCCGGGGCGGTATGCCTTGGCCACGTCCGAATAATCCTTCGACCGCTGGTCGGTATTCTCGATCATCAGGCTGATCGGCGTGCCGGTGGTCCGGCCTTCGAACACGCCGGACAGGATGCGGACCTCGTCCGCTTCACGCCGCTGCGTGGTGAATTTGGAGGTGCCGGGCTTGCGCAGGTCGAGCCAGGGCTGGATGTCCGCCTCGCTCAGGTCCAGCCCGGGCGGGCAGCCGTCCACCATCGCGCCGATGGCAGGACCATGGCTTTCACCCCAGGTGGAGAAGCGGAAAATGCGGCCGAATGTGTTGAAGCTCATAAAATTCCCGATCCGGCCGCGTTGATGCCTTATGCCTTGTCCAGCGCGATGTCCGGTGCGTCTTCGGCCTTCATGCCGATGACATTGTAGCCCGCGTCGACATGGTGGATTTCACCAGTCACACCGGATGCCAGATCGGACAGCAGATAGAGGCCGGCGCCGCCGACATCCTCGATCGTCACGTTGCGGCGCAGCGGCGAATTCAGCTCGTTCCATTTGAGGATATAGCGGAAGTCGCCGATGCCGCTGGCGGCCAGCGTCTTGATCGGACCGGCGGAAATGGCGTTGACGCGGATATTCTCCGGGCCAAGGTCCATCGCCAGATATTTGACGCTCGTTTCCAATGCCGCCTTGGCCACGCCCATGACATTATAATGGGGGATGACCTTTTCCGCGCCATAGTAGGACAGCGTCAGCAGGCTGCCGCCTTCCTTCATCAGCTTGCGCGCGCGCGCGGTCACCGCAACGAAGCTGTAGACCGAGATGTTCATGGTCAGCAGGAAATTGTCGAGGCTGGTGTCGGCATAGAGGCCGCGCAACTCATTCTTGTCGGAAAAGCCGATGGCGTGGACGACAAAGTCGAGCTTGCCCCAGCGCGCTTCGATTTCCGCGAAGGCCGCATCCAGCTTGTCCATGTCGGACACGTCGCAGTCGATCAGGAAGTCCGATCCGACCTGCTCCGCCAGCGGCTTCACGCGCTTGGCCAGTGCGTCGCCCTGATAGGAGAAGGCCAGTTCCGCGCCCTGAGCGTGCAACTGCTTGGCAATGCCCCAAGCCAGCGACTTGTCGTTCGCCAGCCCCATGATGAGCCCGCGCTTTCCTGCCATCAAGCCTGTCATAATCTTATTCCGTTCCCTTTGTCCTGCGCGATCGGCTGCTCATCCTCTTCGGGGAATTCCGCCAGCGCCGCGTTCAATTCCGCGCCAATTACCACGCCAAGCCCGACGAGAAAGAAAAAAATGAGGGTAATCATCACGCCGGCCAGACTGCCATAGGTGCGACCATAGCCCCCCAGCAGCGACAGCGTCGGCGGCAGCAGCATCGTCGTGCCATACCACCATAGCGACGTGGCCACCGCGCCGGGCCATTTGGGGAAGCGGCGCGACTTGTAGGCGGTCGGCGTCAGCGCCACGAACAGCGACCAGAGCGCGACACAGGTGATCCCCATCGGCACCAGCCGGGCCGATGCGACCAAAGCGATCGCCTCATCTGCCCAGGGCAATATCTGGTGGAGAAACTGGTCGATGCCGGTGATCGCGACCTGAAGCGAGAAGGCGAACATCACCGCGAAGACGCTGGCGAGCGTGATGCCGATCGCGCCGAGGCGATAGCGCCAGAAAGGCTTGGTACTCTTCGTACCATAGGCGCGGCGGAGGATGTCCCGGATCGTTTCGATCAGGCTGCCCACGGTCCACAGGCCCACGACGCCGCCGAGCCATAACAGCGGACCGCTGCGCGCGGTCAGCACATCATTGATCGGCTGGCGCACTACATCGGCCACGCCGCGCGGCACGGTATAGAGAAAGGCGTTAACCGCCTGCACCCCGTCTTCGGTCCGTCCAAAGATGCTGGCCACCGCCGCCGCGACGATGAAGAAGGGGAACAGCGTCATCAGCGACAGATAGGCGAGGTTCCCGGCATGGATGAAACCATCGCTATAGGTGCCGACTGCGACGCGCTTCATCACCTCGAATGGCTGGGTGCCGGGCCGCACCCGGTCGATCTGCCGATGAAAATGGGCACGCGCCTCCTGCGCCATCTGGCGGCGCTGCTCGGGCGAGAGGGGCGAAGGCATCGGCATCGCCCGATCTAACGCCTCAAACGCCCAGATGGGCGCGCACGGCCCGCTGGTCCTTCCAGCTTTCGACCAGTGCCTGAATCGCGGGGTCATCGGCGGGCACGTCGATCTGGAGCGTCACAAGCTGGTCACCACGCTGTCCATCCTTGCCGGTAAAACCGCGTCCGCGCAGGCGCAGCGTCTTGCCGGAAGTGGCGCCGGGCGTCACGCCCAGCATGACCGGGCCATCGACGGTCGGCACCTTGATCTTGCCGCCCTTCACCGCCTCATCCAGCGTGATGGGCAGGTCGAGCAGCACATTGTCGCCATCCCGCTTGAAGAAGGGATGGGGCTTCACCTCGATCGTCACGATCGCATCGCCCGCTCCGCCCGGCCCGGCCTGCCCCTTGCCCGACAGGCGCATCTGCGTGCCCGTCTCGACCCCGGCAGACAGTTTCAGGTCGATCGTCTTCCCGTCCTGAAGCGTGATGCGCTGCGGCGCCAGGGTTGCCGCATCGACAAACTGGACAGCAAGGCGATAGGCGACATTCGCGCCCTTTTGCGGCGGCGCCTGACGGCCAAAGCCACCGCCAAAGCCGCCACCACCACCCGCCCGACGCCCTGCGCCGCCAAACAGCCCTTCGAAAATATCGCCGAAATCGGCGCCGCCCGCCTCGAATCCACCGGACTGACCGCGAGAACCCCCGCCGCCAAAGCCGAAGGGCGCAGTCGGATTGCCATCGCCGTCAATTTCGCCCCGGTCGAAACGGGCACGCTTGTCCTTGTCCGACAGCAGATCATAGGCGTTGGTCACGGCCGAAAATTTGTCCGCCGCCTTGGGATTATCCTTGTTTTTGTCCGGGTGCAGCTCCTTGGCGAGCTTGCGATAGGCGGACTTGATCTCCGCCTCGGTCGCGCTGCGGGTCACACCCAATAAGGAATAAGGATCGGCCATCATCTTACCTGTTGCACAAAAGCATCACTTGCCGACTATGTGGACGATGCGGCCCCGACATTCAAGCCGTGGATACCCCGCAGCCGGGCGGATACCCCAATCGGGGTATGTGCACGGTGCCGCGCGCTGCTAGCGCGCCGACCGCTCGCCTGGGGTTGGCGAGCCAATATTGGGGGTTGTAAACATGCAGAAATTTGGATGGAGCGCCCTTGGCGCCATGGCCGCGCTGTGCGCAATCACGCCGGCCGCGCAGGCGCAGGTCGGCCCGCCGTCACCGGAGCAACTGGACGGTATCCAGAGCCTGTTCCGCATCGGGGTGACGCTGGGCGCGGGCGGCGGTGTCACCTTCACCGACAGCTATGGCCTCGACATCGCCAATGACGGCCAGGACTTCATGAACCCGCAGCGCCTGCGCGAACGTTATGGCGCGCGCTACAACGACCTGTTGCCGGTCAGTGGCGTCCTCGATTTTCGCGGCCTGCCGATCTACGGCTATTATGACGCCAACAGCTCGATATTCCGCATTTCGATCCCGGCGCTGGATGCCGAAGGCGAAGTCTATCAGAATCGCTTCAACGGCGTCACGCGCCAGGCTTCCTATGACCTGTTCGACAGCTACCTCAACGACATTGACAACGCAGAAGCCGAGCGTCTGGTACGACTGCTGCTGAAGTCTCTGGCGCGCTATTCACCGGTCGATCCGCTGGCCGGCAACCCCGGTTCGGTGCAGAGCGGCCTCATCCGGTCGAGCCTGGACCTGTCATCGGGCGATTCGGCGATCGAGCAGGATGCGGCCAGCGGCGGCACCAACACCGCCGGCGATCCCTGGATCATGGGTGCCAACTATAATGCGGGCACTTCGGACGGCGGCCGCTACGATTTCATGCGGATCGACGGGCGCATCGCGCGCAGCTTCCGCCTGACCGAAGGCGGCCGCGCGCTGCTGAAGTTCGACCTGCCGGTCAGCTATTCCGAAGTGAATGGGGCCCGCGCCGCCACCGCCCAGTTCGGCGTCGGCGTCGAATTTCCCGTCATCGCCCGCCGCTGGTCGCTGGAGCCGCGTATCGGCTATGGCATCACGGCGTCGGACCAACTGGGGTCGGTCGGCAACATGCTGTCGACCACGCTGGCCAGCCGCTATGTGCTGGACGGGCTGGGGCGCGGTCGGATCGTGATCGGCAACATGGTCGGCTATACCACCACGATGAGCACCGGTTTCACCGGTTACAATGTTAATCCGGGCCTGAAGAACTGGGCCTTCCGCAACGGCATCGCTTATGACCTGCCGCTCAAATTCCGTGGGTTCGGCCGCAACACATCGGCGCGTGTCAGCTATGCCATGACCAATTATGCGGGCGACAAACTCTATTACAACACATTCCATGAGGTCACGCTGTCACTGGGTCTGCGCGGCCGCGAGGAAAGCGCGCGCAATGCCCGCGACCTCATCCGCCTCAACATGAACCTCATCAAGGCGGGCAGCTATACCAGCTGGTCGGCGGGCCTCGGCTTCCGCTTCTGACCCGTCCGCGATCCGGGGCGGTCCCTTTCCCGCCCCGGATCGCGGTTTGCCCGTATCGACAGTGCGACCATCGCTGCCTAAGAGATGGGCATGACTGATCCCTTCGCCCTTTTCGACGAATGGTACGCGCAGGCGCGCGACACCGAACTCAATGACAGCAACGCCATGGCGCTGGCTACCGCTGACGCGCGCGGGCGGCCCTCCGTCCGCATGGTGCTGCTCAAGGGGCATGGCCCGGACGGCTTCGTCTTCTACACCAATTTCGAAGGGCGCAAGGCCGGCGAACTGCTCGCCAATCCGCATGCCGCGCTGCTGTTCCACTGGAAATCGCTGCGCCGGCAGATCCGCATTGAAGGACCGGTCGGCCCGGTGGACGATGCCACCGCCGACGCCTATTTCGCGACCCGCAGCCGCGACAGCCAGTTGGGCGCCTGGGCATCCGACCAGTCCCGCCCCCTGCCCGATCGCGCCACCTTCATGGAACGGTTCGAAACGGTCAGCGTCCGATTCGCCGGCGGCCCGGTACCGCGCCCGCCGCACTGGTCGGGGTTCCGTCTGACGCCGGAACGGATCGAGTTCTGGCAGGATCGCGAGCATCGACTGCACGAGCGCCGCCTGTTCGAACGGGCCGGAGACAACTGGCACGAAGGGCTGCTTTACCCCTGATATCCCGGTGCAGCACTGCATGGCGAGGGCGTGGAAAGCCGCGCCTGCTTCGTCTTGCCTGATGTGCGTGGATGCACCCCCGATTGCGGGCATCCCATGCGCCTGTTAGGTGTCGGCCTGACAGACGGATAATGGAACAGGGGCGCGTACGCGGGCCTCCAGAGGAATTTGATGCGAAACAGACTGACGGCCTTCATCCTCATCGGCATGGTCCTGGGGGTGATAACGGGCTTTGTGGCCAATCAGATGGTCGGCGGCGATGAAACGCTGGCGAAGGATGTGGCGGGTTATTTTCACCTGCTGGCCGACATCTTCCTCCACCTGATCAAGATGATTATCGCGCCACTGGTCTTTTCCACGCTGGTTGCGGGCATCGCCCATATGGGGGACAGCGCGGCGCTGGGGCGGATCGGCGGCCGCGCGCTCGCCTGGTTCATCATCGCCAGCCTGATTTCGCTGACGCTGGGCCTCATCTTCGTCAATTTCTTCGAGCCAGGCGCCGGCCTCAACCTCGTCCGGTCCGGCGCGGATGCGGGCGTCAGCACTGAAGCGCTGAATTTCCGCGACTTCATCCTGCATGTCTTCCCGACCTCCATGATCGGGGCGATGGCGGACAACCAGATCCTGCAAATCGTCGTCTTCTCGCTGTTCGTGGGCGTGGCGCTCACCGCCATCGGCGACAAGGGCAAGCCGATCGTCACGATGATCGAGGCCATGGTCGAGCTGATGTTGCAGGTCACGGGCTATGTCATGCGTGTCGCGCCCTTCGCGGTGTTCGGCGCGCTGGCATCGTCGGTGACGGTGCAGGGCCTGGGCGTGCTCAAAACCTATGGCGCGCTGGTCGGCGAATTCTACATCGCCCTCATCTGCCTGTGGGTGCTTCTCTTCTGTGCCGGTGCGGTGTTCCTGGGCAAGCGGATGTTCAAGCTGATCCGCTATGTCCGCGAACCGATCCTGATCGCCTTCTCGACCGCCTCGTCAGAAGCGGCCTATCCCAAGATGCTGGAGCAACTCGACCGCTTCGGCATCCCGCGCCGCATCTACAGCTTCGTGTTGCCGCTGGGCTATTCGTTCAACCTCGACGGGTCGATGATGTATTCGACCTTCGCGACCATTTTCATCGCGCAGGCCTATGGCATCGACCTGCCGATCGCGACGCAGATCACCATTTTGCTGGTGCTGATGGTGACCAGCAAGGGTATCGCCGCGGTGCCCCGCGCCAGCTTGGTCGTCGTCGCCGCGACGCTGGGCCAGTTCGACCTGCCGGTCGAGGGCATCGCCTTCATCCTGGCGGTCGATCATTTCATGGATATGGGCCGCACTGCGACCAACGTGCTGGGCAACGCCATCGCCACGTCGGTCATCACCAAATGGGAGGGCATGCTGGAGGTCGAGGAGCCGATCGACGTCGAACATCCCAAGGCCCCGGCCCATGGCGCGGCCCATGGCCGCGCGGGCCTCGAACTGGCGCCCGACATGGTGGACGACAACCGCAAGGGGTGAACCGATACCGTCACTTCCGACATGAAAAAGCCCTCCGTTCATGGTGAACGGAGGGCTTTTTTATATCACCAAAGCACGCCGCGCACCGGGGTGATCGGATCAGGCGCCGGATCGCCGATCGACTGGAGCAGGTCAATTTCGATCGTGCGACACATGGCGGTCAGCGGCACGTCATGCACGCTGTCGGCAAAGGGATCGGTCAGATCATCGCCGATCCGCAGCACTGACATGAACATGAAGCCCGCCACCGTCGATCCCAATGGCGTGGCGAAGCCCAGCGTCTCCACCAGCCCGATCGGCAGCAGGATGCAGAACAGATGGGTAAAGGCCGTCGGTATGAAGCGATATTGATAGGGCAGCGGCGTGTTTTTCAATCGCTCCATGCCGCCCTGCGCATTGGCGATGTCGACCAGCACCGCCTCCATCTGCGTCTGCTGGATGGTGTCGATCCAGCCTTCGCGCCGCGCCATGTCGATCCGGCGCCCGGTGCTGTCGAGCAGGCCGTTGGCGGCATTGGTGCGGGCCAGTGCCTTGCCCCTATCCTCCTCGCGCAGGAAGGCGGTCACCTCTTCGCCGATCGGCTGGCGCCGCAACTGGCAGCGCAGCGCATTCACATAGGCGATCTGGCGCTTGACGATCTCGCGCTTGAGGTCGCGTCCTTCCGGATCGGGCAGGAAATTGCGCGTGGCGCGCGACAGGCTGCGCGAGGCATTGATCATCGCGCCCCACAGCACGCGCCCTTCCCACCAGCGTTGATAGCTGCTGTTCGACCGGAAACCCAGGAACAGTGCCAGCGCCGAACCGAAGATAGTGAGCGGCAGCGAGGGCGCCTTGAAGGGCAGCACATAATAGGTGACCGTCACGGCGCAGTCCCAGATGAACAGCGCCGTCAGCGGCTTCCAGACTTCCGATGCAATCCGGCGCATGCTGGGAACGGCATCTACGATCATCAATATCTCCATGGGACGGGAACGGCTGCAACGCCTAGCTCCGCCGAAATGCTCCGTTGATGCTACAGCGAAACGAAATATTGCGCACAGCGCAACCGCCATGGAGATTGCTCGTTGACGGAGGGTTCAGCGGGGAGAGGCGCATGACCAGCGACACGGCCGAAGCGGGCCAGAAGAAAGCAGCCCTGTCGCTCCAGTGGCAGATGCTGGCCGGCTTCCTGATCGGGCTGGTCGCGGGCCTGATCGTCTATATGAGCGCACCCGACGCCCGCTGGGTCGATAGCATCACCACCTATGTCACCGGGCCGATCGGGCAGGTCTTCCTGCGCCTGCTGTTCATGCTGGTCATCCCGCTGCTGGTGTCGGCGCTGATCGTGGGCATTGCCGAAATGGGCGAGTTGCGGTCGCTCCGTCGGGTAGGATTGCGAACCCTGGTCTATACGCTGATCGTTTCCGGCATCGCGGTGGTGTTGAGCCTCGTCCTGGTCAATCTGCTTCGCCCCGGCGGCGGGGTCGATCCCGCGCAGGCGAAGGCGCTGCTGGCCGATGCCGGACAGGGCGCGAAGGCGATCCTCGACCGGGGCGGCGAAACAGCTTCGGGGATGGAGGCACTGCTCAACATCATCCCGCAAAACATCATCCGCGCCATGGCCGACAATGACATATTGGCGGTGATGGTCTTCGCGCTCTTCTTTGGCATCGGGCTGGTACTGGTGCAGACGAAGGAAACGCAGCTGCTGCTGAGCGCGATGGAGGGCCTGTTCGAGGTCACGATGCGGCTGATGGGCATCGTCATCCGCCTCGCCCCGATCGCCATCGCCTGTTTCATGTTCAATCTCGCCGCGCAGTTCGGCTGGGACTTGCTCATCCGCCTGTCCGCCTATGTCGGCGTGGTATTGCTGGCGCTGGGCTTGCAGATGTTCGGCGTCTATTCGTTGCTGATCGCCTTCATCGCGCGCCGGTCGCCGCTGAACTTCTTCGCAGCGGTGCAGGAAGCGAGCGTGATGGCCTTTGCCACCGCCTCGTCCAATGCCACCCTGCCCACCGCCATCCGCGTGGCGGAGGACAAGCTGCATTTGCCGCGCCGCATATCCCGCTTCGTCCTCACCATCGGCGCGACCGCCAACCAGAATGGTACGGCGATGTTCGAAGGCATCACCGTCATCTTCCTCGCGCAATTTTTCGGCGTCGACCTCAGCCTGACGCAACAATTGATGGTGATGGCGGTGTGCATATTGGGTGGCGTGGGAACGGCGGGCGTACCGGCCGGATCGCTGCCGGTGGTGGCGATGATCCTGGGCATGGTCGGTGTGCCGCCAGAAGGGATTGGGTTGGTGCTGGGCGTCGACCGCTTCCTCGACATGTGCCGCACCGCGCTCAATGTGACGGGCGACCTGGTCGCTGCTACGGTGATCTCCGCGGGTGAAGACGATGGGCGGGCGCGGGCATGAACAAGACAATGGGGCGGATCGGGGCGGCCATCGTCGCACTCACGGCGTTGGCGGGCCTGACGATCCAATATCGGGTGACACTGGCACAGACGGGGTCGGTCACGGAAACCTCATGGGTGCTGCTGCGCTTCTTCACGATCCTGACCAACGGCGCGGTAGCACTGACCTTTGCTGCCGTGGCAGCCGGGCGCCGGGTGACGCCGCGATGGACGGGCGGCGTACTGCTGGCGATATTGCTGGTCGGTATTGTCGCGGCCACCCTGTTGCGCGGGCTAGTGACGCTGGGCGGCGATGCGCTGCTCGCCGACACGCTGCTGCACAAGGTCACGCCGCTGCTGGCGACGCTCTGGTGGATCGCCTTCGCGCGCAAGGGCAAGCTGCACCGCCGCGATCCATGGATCTGGGCCATCTTTCCGGCGGCCTATCTGCCCTATGCCCTGCTGCGCGGGATGGCGGACGGCCATTATGCCTATCCCTTCATCAACCTGACGAAACTGGGGATCAGGCAAGTCGCGATCAACGCGCTGCTGATCGCGATCGGCTTCGTGCTGGCGGGCTACATATTGGTCTGGATCGACGGCCGGTTCAGCGGGCGGCCTTCGCGCCATCGCTCCACCAGATAAGATTTTTGGCAAAGCCAGCGAAACCTCGCTCCAACGCCGCGCCGCCCTCACCCTGCGGCTGCGCCTGCTCATCCAGCGTCTGCCCGATCTGACCGACACTCAGCCGTTCCGGCACGATCGCCATGCCCATGGCCGACAGCGTCACCGTCCAGTCGGCATGACTGTTCACCCCCGCAAAGCGCCCCGCCGAATAGCTGGCGATAGCAGCGGGCCGACGATCAAATTCCTTGAGATAGTGATCGACCAGATTTTTGAGGCCCGGCTGCATGCCCCGATTATATTCGCCCGCTACAAAGACGAAGGCGTCCGCAGCAGACAAGCGATCGGCCAGTTTCGCCATGCCGGCCGGCGCTTCGCCAGCCGGATAGTCGCTGTAGCGCAGGTCAAGCATTGGCAGGTCCACCGCCTTCGCATCGACCAGTTCAGCCTTGTGGCCCAGCCCTTCGAAACCCCGGATCAGATAATCGGCCAAGCGGATGCCTAGCCGGCCGCGTCGATAGGAACCGTAGAGGACGAGGATGTCGAGCGCCATGCGAAGCCTTCCCTGATGTGATGGAAAGGCTTATCGCACCGGCGCCCGGCAACGTCCACTCTTACCGCAGCTTGGCGATGTTCAGCCCGTCTTCCTTGGCACGGGCCTTGGTCGATTCCTCGCTGCGGGTCAGCGCCTTGGCGATCGCCTTCAGCGCCATGCCCTTCTTGGCCAGCGTGTGCAGCTTCTGGATCTCATCCTGAGTCCAGGGCTGCTTGTGCCGTTCGAAACGCTGTTCGCCCATGCCCTTTAATCCGCGAAGGGATCGCGGACGAGAATCGTGTCCTCGCGTTCCGGTGACGTGGAAACCAGCGTGACCGGGCAGCCGATCAGTTCCTCGATCCGGCGGATATATTTGATCGCCTGCGCCGGCAGTTCGGCCCAGCTGCGCGCGCCGGCGGTGGTGTCCTGCCAGCCTTCGATATCCTCGTAGATCGGCTCGGCCTTCGCCTGATCCTGCGCATGGGCGGGGAGGTAATCGAAGGTCTGGTCGCCAATCTTGTAGCCGACGCAGATTTTCAGCGTGTCGAAGCCGTCCAGCACGTCCAGCTTGGTGAGTGCAATGCCGGTCACGCCCGACACGGCGACCGACTGGCGCACCAGCACCGCATCGAACCAGCCGCAACGGCGCTTGCGACCGGTGACGGTGCCAAATTCATGGCCACGTTCGCCAAGACGCTGGCCGGTGGCGTCGTCCAGTTCGGTCGGGAACGGGCCGGAACCCACGCGGGTGGTGTAGGCCTTGACGATGCCCAGCACGAAGCCCGCCGCATTGGGGCCAAGGCCGGTACCGCTCGCCGCCGTGCCCGCCACCGTATTGGACGAGGTGACGAAGGGATAGGTGCCATGGTCGATGTCAAGCAACGTGCCCTGCGCCCCCTCGAACAGGATGCGCTGGCCGGCGGCCTTCGCCTTGTTCAGCGTCAGCCACACGGGCTTGACGAACGGCAGGATGAAGGCAGCGATTTCGGTCAGGTCCGCCATCAGCTGCGCCCGGTCGATCGGCGCTTCGCCAAAGCCGGCGCGCAGCGCGTCATGATGGGCGGTCAGGCGGTCGATCTGAAGATCGAGGTCATCCAGATGGGCGAGATCGCAGACGCGGATGGCGCGACGGCCGACCTTGTCCTCATAGGCCGGGCCGATGCCGCGACGCGTGGTGCCGATCTTGCCGGCGCCCGACGCATCCTCGCGCAGGCCGTCGAGGTCGCGGTGGAAGGGCAGGATCAGCGGGCAGGTTTCGGCGATCTGGAGGTTTTCCGGCGTGATCTCCACGCCCTGCCCCTTCAGCTTCGCGACTTCGTCACGGAAATGCCAGGGGTCCAGCACCACGCCATTGCCGATGACGCTGAGCGTGCCGCGCACGATGCCCGACGGCAGCAGCGACAGCTTATAGACCTTCTCGCCCACCACCAGCGTATGACCGGCATTATGCCCGCCCTGGAAACGGGCGACGACATCGGCACGTTCCGACAGCCAGTCGACGATCTTGCCTTTGCCTTCGTCACCCCACTGGGCGCCGATCACGGTCACATTTGCCACAGATACAGTCCTCCGCCCGCCGCGCGGACCGGCCATGCCCTTCGACGGGACTCGGCATGCCGGTGGGATAGAGCGGGCGCCGCAGCACCCTATGCGGGCCGCGCGTTAGCCGCGCGGGCGCGGCACGTCAAGGCAGGAGCGCCATTACACTTTGATACAGCGTGACGGCTTTACCCGGACATGCGGCGGAACGATCATGACGGGGAAGTGGAGGAAATGATGCGCGGACGATTTTCCCTGTTGCTGATCCCGGCCTTGCTAACGGCTGGCAGTGCCGACGCGCAGACGATGCGCGAACGATGGGCCGCCCGCACGGCGCATGGACAGCAGCCGGCCACCGGCGGGCAGCCCATGACATATGGCAGGGATGCGCTCCAATCGCTCGACTATTGGCGCGGCAAGGGCGCAAAGCCCCCGCTCATCCTCTTCGTCCATGGCGGCGGGTGGAAGCGCGGCGACAAGGACAATGCGACCGGCGCGGCCAAGGTCGATCATTATACCGGGCTGGGCTATGCCTTCGCGTCGATCAACTATCGGCTCGTGCCCGACGCCACGGTCGAGCAGCAGGCGCAGGATGTGGCGGATGCCCTCGCCTATCTGCGCGGCAAGGCAGGTACGCTGGGCTTCGATCCCGACCGGATCGTCCTGATGGGCCATAGCGCGGGCGCGCATCTGGTGGCGCTGGTCGGCACCGACATGCGCTATTTCGCGAAGGCCGGGTTGAAGCCCGATGCGGTGAAGGGCATCATCCCGCTCGACGGCGCGGCCTATGACGTGGGCAAGCAAATGGCGCAGGGCGGGCGCTTCATGGCCGGCACCTATGAACAGGCGTTCGGCACCGATCCGGCGCGGCAGAAGGCGCTGTCGCCGACGCTTCAGGCGGCCAAGCCAAACGCCCCCGCCTTCCTGATCCTGCATGTCGACCGGGCAGACGGCACCGCCCAGTCGGAGAGCCTCGCCACCGCGCTCAAGACGGCCGGCACGTCGGCAGAGGTGCATGCGCTGGAAGGACGCGGGCTACGCGGCCATATGCAGATCAACCGGTCGATGGGCGACCCCGATTATGCGGGCACCCTGATCGTGGATGACTGGCTGAAGCGCATCTTCGCTCAGTAAGCGCGCGGCGCCGCACCATCCAGCCAGTGCGAGCAGCGCTGGGCCGCGCCATCTTCGCCTTCGGACAAGGCCGCGACCGTGTGCCAGCCCTCAGCCCGCAACGCGGCAGCGCGCGCGGCATCATGGCCCAGCGGCAGAAACAGCCGCTTCGGGCTATCGCCACCAAAGCCCGCATCGATCAGCGGATCGGGATAGAGCGAGAAGCCCATGGCCGGCTCGTCTGCCCCGTCGGCGCGCGCGATGGCGTAGCTGCCGCCGCGCCCGATCTCGCCGATAAACCCCTCGGCAAAGATGGAGAATCCGAACCAGTTCTGAAATTCGAAGCCGTGCCGCTCGGTCGGATCGAGCGTCAGCGTGATGTCCCAGCCGATCGGCTTGGCAATGGCGCGCAGGCCCGCGATGCGACTATCGATCGCGCCCCCCAGCAGCGCGCTGAACGCTTCCAGCTTTTCCATCGCGGCGTGGAAGGGACCGGTCGCCTCGATGAGCGGCAGATAGGCAGCGGCGGCGGGGCTGATCGCGACCAGCGCGCCGGCATCCTTGGCGTCCAGTCCGGCACGCACAGCCTCCACCTCATTGGCGGCCAGCGGCAGCGGCCCGGCGGCCAGCGCGTCAATCAGGTCTGGCAGGGTGAAGTCGATGGTGATGCCGGCGACGCCCGCAGCCTGCAACGCCTCGATCGCGATATTGACGATCTCGACCGCGGCTGCGGCGCTGTCGCTGCCGATCAGTTCGGCGCCCAGTTGCATCTTCTCGCGCTCGGGGCGGAGTTGGCTCGCCTTCTGGCGGATGACCGGGCCGGCATAGGAAAGGCGCAGCGGACGCGGCGCGCTGGCCATGCGGGTGGCGGCGATACGGCCGACCTGCGCCGTCATGTCCGGACGGAAGGCGAGACTGCGCTGCGAGACGGGATCAACGGCGCGCACCAGATCCTGCGCACGCATCGACTTGAGGCGCTGGGTCAGTGTATCCTCGAACTCAGCGAGCGGCGGCATGACCCGTTCATAGCCGTGGGCCGCGACCGTATCGAGCACACGGCGCGCCAGACGCGCAGAGGCTTCGGCCTGCGGCGGCAGACGGTCGGAAAGCCCCTCCGGGAGCAGGCTTGGCGGGATCACGCTGGTCGTCATGGTCATGGGCTGGCCTTTAGCAACTTATGTGCGCAAGACCAGCCCGAACCCGGTCGGCTGTTACGCGAAACGCAGCAGCTTCACCTGCTTCACGCCGGTGAGGTTGCAGATTTCCCAGCGCATCGGCTCGGTGACCGTGCCGTCGACCGACAACAGCAGCACGGCTTCGCCGCCCTGGTTGCGACGGCCGAGGTGGAAGGTGCCGATATTGACTTCGGCCTCGCCCAGCTTGCTACCCAGACGGCCGATGAAGCCCGGCGCGTCCTGGTTGACGATGTAGAGCATCGTGCCGTCCAGATCGGCTTCCACCTTGATGCCGAACAGTTCGACCAGACGCGGCTGGGCATGACCGAACAGCGTGCCGGCGACCGAACGCTCGCCGCTTTCGGTGGTGACGGTGACGCGGACGAGGGTCTGATAGTCCCCTTCGCGGTCATGACGCACTTCGCGCACGTCAAGGCCGCGTTCCTTCGCGAGGAAGGGCGCGTTGACCATGTTCACCGTGTCCGAATAGACGCGCATCAGGCCGGCGAGGACCGCCGCGGTGATGGGCTTCTGGTTCAGTTCGGCGGCATGGCCTTCCACTTCCACCGCAACGCCGGTGATGGCGTCGCCTTCCAGCTGGCCGACGAGGCTGCCCAGCTTTTCCGCCAGCGCCATATAGGGCTTGAGCTTCGGGGCTTCTTCAGCCGACAGCGACGGCACGTTCAGCGCGTTGGTGATGCCACCGTCGAGCAGATAGTCGCTGAGCTGATCGGCAACCTGCAACGCCACATTGACCTGCGCTTCGTCGGTCGACGCGCCCAGATGCGGGGTGCAGATGAAGTTGGGCGTGCCGAACAGCGGCGATTCCTTGGCCGGCTCGGTCTGGAACACGTCCAGCGCGGCGCCAGCCACCTGGCCCGAATCCAGCGCTTCCTTCAGCGCCGCTTCGTCGATCAGGCCACCACGGGCGCAGTTGATGATGCGCACGCCCTTCTTGGTCTTGGCCAGATTTTCGCGGCTCAGAATGTTGCGGGTCTGGTCGGTCAGCGGCGTGTGCAGCGTGATGAAGTCGGCCTTCGCCAGCAGCGTGTCGAGATCGGCCTTTTCCACGCCCATTTCGATGGCGCGTTCCGGCGTCAGGAACGGGTCGAAGGCAACGACCTTCATCTTCAGGCCCAGCGCGCGGGTGGCGACGATCGAACCGATATTGCCGGCACCGATCAGGCCCAGCGTCTTGCCGGTGACTTCCACGCCCATGAAGCCGTTCTTGGGCCACAGGCCCTGCTGCGTCTGGGCGTTCGCCTCGGGCAGTTGGCGGGCCAGCGCGAACATCAGAGCGATGGCATGTTCGGCGGTGGTGATGCTGTTGCCGAACGGCGTGTTCATCACGATCACGCCCTTGGACGAGGCATAAGGAATGTCGACATTGTCGACGCCAATGCCGGCGCGACCAATGACCTTCAAATTGGTCGCGGCGTCGAGGATTTCCTTGGTAACCTTGGTCGAGCTGCGGATGGCGAGGCCATCATAGTCACCGATGATGGCGATCAGTTCTTCGGGGGTCTTGCCGGTGATGACGTCGACCTCCACACCGCGCTCCTTTAAGATTGCGGCGGCGCGGGGGTCCATCTTGTCGGAAATAAGGACTTTGGGCATGAGAATATCCTTGTCTCTTGGTGCTCCTGCGAAAGCAGGAGCCCAGGGTTCATGGGCGGAACTTGGCCGCCCTGGGCTCCTGCTTTCGCAGGAGCACGGCATAGAATTGGGTTAAGCGGCAGCCTTCGTCTGGGCATAGGCCCAGTCGAGCCACGGACCGAGCGCTTCGATATCCGCCGTTTCGACGGTCGCGCCGCACCAGATGCGCAGGCCCGCCGGGGCGTCGCGATAGCCCGCAACGTCATAGGCGGCGCCTTCCTTTTCGAGGAGGGCGGCAAAGGCCTTGATGAAGGCTTCGTCGGCGCCCTCGACGGTCAGGCAGACGCTGGTCTTCGACCGCGAAGCTTCATCGATGGCGAGATGGCCCAACCAATCCCGCTCTGCGACGATCTTGTTCAGCGCGGCCGCATTGGCATCGCTGCGCGCGATCAGGCCGGCCGAACCGCCCAGCGACTTGCCCCATTCCAGCGCGAAGATCGCGTCTTCCACCGCCAGCATGGACGGGGTGTTGATGGTTTCACCCTTGAACACGCCTTCGGCCAGCTTGCCCTTCGCCATCAGGCGGAACACCTTGGGCAGCGGCCATGCGGGAGTATGGGTTTCCAGACGCTCGACAGCGCGGGGGCCAAGGATCAGCACGCCATGGCCGCCCTCGCCGCCCAGCACCTTCTGCCAGGAGAAGGTAGCGACGTCGATCTTCGCCCAGTCGATGTCGTAAGCGAACACGGCGCTGGTCGCGTCGGCGAAGGTCAGGCCTTCACGGTCGGCCGGGATCCAGTCGGCATTCGGCACGCGCACGCCCGACGTGGTGCCGTTCCAGGTGAACAGCACGTCATTGCTGAAATCGACGGTCGACAGGTCGGGCAGCTGGCCATAGTCGGCGCGGATCACGGTGGGGTCGAGCTTCAGCTGCTTGGCAGCGTCCGTTACCCAGCCTTCGCCGAAGCTTTCCCAGGCCAGCGTCGTCACCGGGCGCGCGCCCAGCATGGTCCACATCGCCATTTCGAACGCGCCGGTGTCGCTGCCCGGCACGATGCCGATGCGGTGCGTGTCGGGCAGGTTCAGCAACTCGCGCATCAGGTCGATGCTGTAGGCGAGACGGGTCTTGCCGATCTTGGCGCGGTGCGAACGGCCGAGCGACTCAGTAGCCAGCTTGGCGGCATCCCAGCCCGGAGGCTTGGCGCAGGGACCGGAAGAGAAAAAGGGGCGAGCCGGACGGGTAGCGGGCTTTGCGGCAGGCGCAAGGTTGGCGTCAACGGCAGTCAAATCAGTCATGTAATGCTTCTCCTTACAGAGAGCACGCGCGGCGTTGGGACCGCGTGGCCCGTCGGCCGCACTAGTGGCATCGAAAAAAGAGTCAAGCCGAATATCGAAATGCGATGAGCCGCAGGAGGCGGTTAACTTTCGTAAAGATTCGCGATGGTAAACATCCGATTCATGGAAGAGCGGGTGACAGAAACGGGATTTCTGCGCGGCGCGGCCCTCGCCGCCGCCTGCGCGATCATGCTGAGCGCCTGTAGCGGCGATCTGGTCCCGCGCGGCCGTGTGGCGACCGCGCCAAAGGCCCCACCGCCCGTCCGCGCGCCGGCCCGCCCGGCGCTGGAAACGCGGCAATGTTTCGCAAAGCTGACATCGCAGGCCGTCGCCTTCACCCCGCTGCCTGACCAGAATTTCGGCGGCGGATGCAGCGCGTTGAACAGCGTCAAACTGACCGATATCGGCGTGCCAACAACCAATCTGGGCGCGATGACCTGCAACCTCGCCGCCAATTTCGCGGCCTGGGCCAGATATGGCGTCCAGCCCGCCGCGCGCGTCATCTTCGGCGCGGAGATCGAGAAGATCGAGACGTTCGGCACCTATAATTGCCGACCGATCGCGGGCAGCGGCAAGCTGTCCGAACATGCCCACAGCAATGCGATCGATGTGTCCGCCTTCGTCCTGTCCGATGGCCGGCGAATCAGCATCCAGAAGGATTGGGACGGCGACCGGCAGACCCGCCAATTCTTGAAAATCGTCCATGCCAGCGCCTGCAAGCGGTTCAACACAGTGCTGAGCCCGGATTACAACGCCGCACATCACGACCATTTCCATTTCGACATGGGCGGCCGCGGCGGCTTTTGCCGGTAACGGAATTAGAAACGTGGGGGGTTTTGCCGCTAAATCGGCGGGGGCGACTTTTGCCGCCAATCGGGAAAAGCTGTCCTACATTGCCCGATTTTGCGATGAATGGACAAACGCCGCCGGATGGCGCCACGAGGCTTGCCACTTTCCGATAGGATCAGCAGCACGTAACGAAATGTCCAAATATGCGGGAAATGTGCGAAGTTAAGCCGGGATGATCCTGTCGCCGCATTTGCGCGGATGCAGACTTGGATTTGTCACTGCCCGACACTAAGTTGGTGCAAATGACGAAAAAAGAAATCGAAGAACGCAAATTCCGCCCGGCCCGCGAAGAGGCCCATGACGCCAAGAAGCAGCTTGGCACACCCCAGACGCAAAGCGCCGCCTACAAGCTCGCCTTCCAGGATACCGACTTCCTGCTGCGCGAGGATCTGCGCCCGGTGCGGTTCCAGCTGGAATTGCTCAAACCCCAATTGCTGATGGACGAGGCGAAGATCGAATCCACCTTCGTCTTCTACGGATCGGCGCGCATTCCCGAACCTGAGCAGGTGCAGGCCCGGATCGATGCCGCGACCACGCCCGAACAGAAGCGCATCGCCGAAAATCTGGGCGCCAAGGCTCGTTATTATGAAGAAGCGCGCAAGCTGGCGCGGATCGCAGCGCAATATCCGGTGAACGCGGCGGGTTGCCGCCACTTCGTCGTCTGTTCGGGCGGCGGCCCATCGATCATGGAGGCCGCCAATCGCGGCGCGCAGGATGTCGGCCAGACGACCATCGGCATGAACATCGTCCTGCCGCATGAGCAGGCGCCCAACCCCTATGTCACGCCGGAACTCAGTTTCCAGTTCCACTATTTCGCGCTGCGCAAGATGCACTTCCTGCTGCGTGCCCGTGCCCTTGCCGTCTTCCCCGGCGGCTTCGGCACGTTCGACGAGATGTTCGAACTGCTGACGCTCATTCAGACCGGCAAGATGAAGCCGATCCCGATCCTGCTGTTCGGCAAGGATTTCTGGACCCGCGTGGTCGATTTCGAGGCGCTGGCGGATGAAGGCGTGATTTCGCATAGCGACCTCAACCTGCTGACCTGGGTCGAAAGCGCAGAGGACGCATGGGCCGCGGTGCAGACCTTCTATCAGGATAGCGAAGCCCCTGGCTGCTGAATCATCGGCGAAAGCTCCGTTCGTTTCGAGCCCTTCGAAACGAACGGATGTTGCGCAAAAGCGCCTCCGCGCTTGCCCTGCCCGCCCGGTGGGACTAGGGCGCGGCCATGCGCGCCGACCTCGACCATGTCGACACATGGATCTTCGATCTGGACAATACGCTCTATCCGGCGAAGGCGGACCTGTTCGCGCTGATCGACGTGAAGATGGGCGAATATATCCAGGGCTTGCTGGGCTGCGATCCGGTCATCGCGAAACAGACGCAGAAGCGCTATTTTCTGGAGCATGGCACGACGCTGTCGGGGCTGATGCATCATCATGGCATCGAACCGCGCACCTTCCTTGATTATGTCCACGACATCTCGATGGACCGGCTGGAGGTCGACCCGGCGCTCAATGCCCATATCGCCGCCCTGCCCGGCCGCCGCCTGATCTTCACCAATGGCGACGCTGCCTATGCCGGCCGCGTACTCGATCGCCTCGGCCTGGCTGGCGCGTTCGAACTGATCCACGACATCCATGCCTGCCAATATATTCCGAAGCCCGATCCCTCGGGCTATGCGGAATTGTGCCGTGTGCACAGCGTCGATCCCACCCGCGCCGCCTTCTTCGAGGATATGGCGCGCAACTTGTCGCCCGCCAAGGCGATCGGCATGACGACGATCTGGGTCAATAACGGCTCCGAAGCGGGCGACCACGGCCATCATCCCGATTTCATCGATTACGAAACCGACCATCTGACGCCATTTCTGGCCGATATTCTGGGGACAAAAGCATGAGCCAAGATTTGATCGCCACCATCGACGCCGCGTGGGAAGACCGCGCCAACGTCAACCTTCAGACCCAGGGCGACGTCCGTCAGGCCGTCGACAAGGCGCTCGCCCTGCTCGACAGCGGCGCACTGCGCGTGGCCGAGCCGACGGCGGATGGCTGGCAGGTCAACCAGTGGGCGAAGAAGGCGGTGCTCCTGTCCTTCCGCCTGAACGACAATGTGATGATCGACAATGGCCCCGGCGCCGGCCACTGGTTCGACAAGGTGCCGAGCAAGTTCGCCGGCTGGGACGAGGCCGCCTTCCGCGCCGCCGGTTTCCGCGCCGTGCCGGGCAGCTTCGCCCGCGCCGGCGCGCATATCGCGAAGAACGTCATCCTGATGCCCAGCTTCGTCAATATCGGCGCCTTCGTCGATGAAGGCACGATGGTCGACGCCTGGGCAACGGTCGGCAGCTGCGCCCAGATCGGCAAGAATGTCCACCTGTCGGGCGGCGTCGGCATCGGCGGCGTGCTGGAACCGTTGCAGGCCGATCCGGTCATCATCGAGGATGACTGTTTCATCGGCGCCCGCTCCGAAGTCGTCGAAGGCGTACGCATCGGCAAGGGTTCGGTCCTGTCGATGGGCGTGTTCATCGGCCAGTCGACCAAGATCATCGACCGCGCCACTGGCGAAGTTTTCATGGGCGAAGTCCCGCCCTATTCGGTCATCGTCCCCGGCAGCCTGCCCGGCAAGCCCCTGCCCGACGGCACGCCCGGCCCCAGCCTCTATTGCGCCGTGATCGTCAAGCGCGTGGACGCCCAGACGCGCTCCAAGACCGGCATCAACGAACTGTTGCGCGACTGATCCCTCATCGGCCGGGCGGCGCAATTGTTGCGCTGCCCGGCGCTTGCGTCGCGCCTTTGTTACAGGCGACGCTACGGCTGACGCACTCTGAAATTCCCTCGCGATAATAGCGTGGCATTGCTCCGTTCGGGTCTGCTCGAACGGAGATTATCATGGGACGCGACTGGTTCGACCGGAGCGACGCCGCGACGCTGGCCCCGCCGCAGCGGCTGTGCTTCTTCTTCAATGCCCAGATCCATCAGCTTTTCCACGCCCTGCCGATCGCCATCGCCCTGTCGCGCGATCCCGGCTTTGCCGTGGACGTCATGGCCGCGACCGACGATCATCTGGCGCTGGCGCGCGACATCGCGTCGGCGCAGGGTGCCGGGCCGATCCGTTTCCTGCGCTGCGGCGGTCGCTGGCTGGACGCGCTGGCGGGACTGACCGGCGCCACCATCCCGCCCAAGATCGCCAGCCTGATCGCCGCCCGGCGTCACCTCGCCGGTTATGACGCGATCGTCGTGCCCGAACGCACATCGCTGCTGCTCAAGCGGCTCGGCCTGTCGCACACCCGCTTCATTCACACCTGCCATGGCGCCGGCGACCGGGCGGTCGGCTATGACCGGCGCATCGCCCAGTTCGATTTCGTGCTGCTGGCGGGCGAGAAGCAGCGGCGGCGGATGCTGGACGAAGGGCTGATCCGCGAAGGCCATTATGCGATCAGCGGCTACAACAAGTTCGACCTGACCCGTCCGCATGGCGACCGAAACCGACTATTTGCGCAGGATCGGCCGGTCATCCTCTACAACCCGCATTTCTCGCCCAAACTGTCCTCATGGCCGACCATGGGGGAAGAGGTGATCCGCCAGTTCGCACAGGACGACCGGTTCAACCTGATCGTCGCGCCTCATATCCGGCTGTTCGACAATCGTCGGAAAAGGGCGGCGATGGAAGATCGGCTGGCCGATCTTGCCAGCCTGCCCCATATCCATGTCGACCTGGGCAGCCGGGCCAGCGTCGACATGCGCTATGTCCATATGGCCTCGCTCTATCTGGGTGACGTGTCGAGCCAGATCTACGAATATCTCGCCCGTCCCCGCCCCTGCCTGTTCCTGAACGGTCATCGCGCCGACTGGCAGGAGGATCGCAGCTATGGTCACTGGCATTATGGCCCGGTGCTGGAGCACGCGCAGGGCATAGCCGATGCCGCGGCGGCAGCAATTGCGGACCATGCCGCCTATGCCGACGCACAGCAGCAGGGCGTCACACGCACCTTCGGCACATTGGATGCCGGCGCTGGCGCTCGCGCGGCCCGTGCCCTGTCCCACTATCTCCAACGCAGCCAGACCGCTGCCCGCCCGTCCCCTGACGGCCTCCCTCGACTGGACCTTGCCGCCCATGCCTGACATGTTTCCATCCATATGGCTCGTTGCCCGCGTATTTGCACCCGATGAAGGCGGGGTGCAGACCTATGCTCGCGAAGTCGCCAGCGCCTATGCGGCGCAGGGTCGCCGCGTCACCATCTTCGCCAAAAGCTCGGCCGGCCCGCGCCGCGAGCAGCTGGATGGGATGGAGTTGATCGATGTCGGCGCGGCGTCAATGATGGCGGTCTATTGGCGCCTGTTCCGCGCGATGCTGGCCGCCTGGGTCAGCGGCAATCGCCCGGCGCTGATCCACGCCTGCACCTGGCGCGCGGCGCTGCCCGCCCTGCTCTTTCCCCGGCCGCTGGTCGTCACCATCCATGGCCGCGAAGTGGGCCGTCCGCGCGGACTGGCGCTGATGCTGCTGCGCCTGACGCTGAAGCGGGCACGGCGGATCGTCGCGGTCAGCGACGTCACCCGCAGCCTTTTGCTCGCGCGCCTGCCGCATCTGGCCGCGCGCACCGTCACCGCCTGGAACGGGGTGGTCACGCCCGCGCCTCGCCAGCCGACCCGCTTTGCCCAGGGCGATGGCCCGGCTCAGTTGCTGACCGTCTGCCGGCTGGTCGCGCGCAAGAATGTCGCGGCGGCCGTGCTTGCCGTCGCAGGCTGCGTACAGGCGGGCGCGCATCTGCGCCATGTCATCATCGGCCGTGGCGTCGATTCGGTGCGGGTGCGCGAGACGATCCGCCATTGCGGCCTCGACACCAGCGTGACCATGGCCGGCTATGTCCCCGCCGGGGAACTGGCCGCCGCCTATGCCGGCGCCGACATCTTCCTCCACCCGCAGATCGCGCTGGAAGATGGTGCGGAAGTGGAAGGCTTCGGCCTGTCCATCGCCGACGCCATGGCGCAGGGGCTGGTCTGTATCGTCGGGCAGGATGGCGGCCCGGCCGAATTTGTGAAGGACGGCGTCACCGGTTTCGTCGTCGATGGCCGGTCGATCGACGCGATCCGCACCGCCGTCGACCTGCTGGCGTCCGACCCGGCGCTGTGCCGCCGCATCGGCGAACGGGCGCGCGTCTGGGCCAGCGAAAATCTGTCCTGGGACCGGCATTGCCGCCTGTGCCTGGGCGAACTGCCTGCCACGCCGGCTGACCGGGCTGCCCCGCTGGCCGAGGCCGCCTGATGGGACCGATCGTCCATATCGGCTATCACAAGACCGGCACGACCTGGTTTCAGGATCGCTTCTATCCGGTGGTGCGCAACCGCCGCTACATCCCCCGCGCCACCGTCCGCGCCGCCTTCCTCGCGCCGGGGGCGCTGCATTTCGATCCGGTGGAGGCACGGACGCATCTGGGCGAGGCCCCCGAACAGGCGATATTGTGCGAGGAAAATCTCACCGGCGGCCTGCATAATGGTGGCCTCGCCGGCAATCTGTCCAAGGATGTCGCCGACCGTATCCTACGCACCCTGCCCCATGCGCAGATCGTTATCTTCGTGCGCGACCCGCTGTCTGCGATCGTGTCCGCCTGGCTGCAATATGTGAAGGGCGGGGGCACCTTCGGCCTGCGCCGCTATCTGTTCGGCCGCGACCGCCTCAGCCCGGTGGCGCCGGAACGGGATGAGCCTCCGGGCTTCAGGCTCGACCATTTCGACTATGTCCGGCTGATAACCCATTATGACGCACTGTTCGGGCCGGACCGGGTCCATGTCTTCCGCTATGAGGATTTTCGTGCCGATCCGCGCGGCTTTGCCGCTGCCTATGCGGCACGCTTCGGGCTGGACGTAGATCTGGCCCAAATCAACTGGGGCACGCGCAATCCCTCGCTCAGCCTGCCCTTGCTGTCGCTGGCGCGGGCGATGAACCTCTTCACCCGCCGCGCCGTGGCTGACAAAAGCTGGCTGGTCCATATTCCCGGCTGGTACGGCCTCAGCCGTACCCTGCTGCGCCGGGCCAACGGATCGGGCCGGTTCGGCCGCCCGCTCGGCACCCGCGACCTGCTCGACGATGCGCTGGCCGCCCGGCTGCGCGCCCATTTCGCTCCCGGTGAGCGACTGCTGGCGGCGCGGCTACAATGGCAGGCGCGCAATGATGCCAACAACAGGGATGGGGACGGGACGGTTCTGCGCTGGCGGCAGCGTCCTTGCGCATATGACGGTCATGCTCAGTCACCTGCTCATCGTTGACGATGACGCCACCCATATCGGCCAGCTGGCCGACAATTTCGCCCGCTACGGACTGCATGTCACCGGCGCCGACACCCCGCTCCAGATGCGCGAGCGGCTGGCGGAAGAAGATTATGCGCTGGTCGTGTTCGATCCTGCCATCGCGCCGGATCAGGGCGCCGCATTGCTGCGTGAACTGGCGATAGAGCGGCGCCTGCCGGTGATCGTCCACAGCGCCGCCTGTAGCGAAGCGGACCGGATCGCCGCGCTGGAACTGGGCGCGGAAGACTGCCTGTGCAAGCCAGCCAACCCGCGCGAGCTGCTCGCCCGCATCCGGGCGGCCCTGCGCGGCCGCGCCGGGTCGGCCCAGCGGGCGGATGCTCCGGTGGCCCGCAGCTTCGCCTCGTTTGAAGGCTGGCGCGTGGACATGACCACCGGCCAGCTGTTCGATCCGGTCGGCATGCCGGTCGCCCTGTCCGACGGCGAATTCCAGTTGCTGCGCGTCTTCATCGAACATCCGCGGCAGGTGCTCGATCGCAGCCGCCTGCTCGACCGCGTCTATGGCGCGACCGCCGACCATTATGACCGGTCGATCGACGTCCAGCTATGCCGGTTGCGGCGCAAATTGTCGGCCTGCGGCCTCAAGGGCCCGGTCATCCGCACGATCCGCAACGAAGGCTATATGTTCGTCCACAGCGTGACGCACTGACCCGTCATTCCAGCGCCAGCAGGGCGAAGGTGGCGAGCCAGTGCTCGCCCATATAGTCCCCCGCGACATGGGGCAGGCTGGCGTGGATATGCACGCGCGCGGCCTGCACCGCCACATCGGCGACCGGGTCGCCCGACCCGAGCGCGGCGGCGATCCCGCGCCAGCACCAGGCCCGACTGAGGTTCAGGCCGTCCAGATGCGCGATCTTGCCGTCGCTGCGATCGGACACTGTTGCGGGCGTGAACAGCGTCGTCGGCTCGCCCGCTGCCAGATGCGGCAGGAAGGCGTGGAACCAGTCGGCAAAGGCAGCGCGGTCCAGCAGCCGGCTCATCAGCAACGCCTCGCACAGGGCGGGCGAGAGAAATTCGTCGCCGCCCGGCTCCCACGCCTGACAGGCGCGGTCATGCCCGAACCAGCCCAGCGCCTTGTCCCGGATCAGCGCCACCAGCGTGGAATCGCGAGTCTCCGCCCAGCCCAAAGTCAGGATCAGCGCGAAGGCGATGTTGAAATGGGTACCGACCCGCAGCGGATAGGTCAATTTGGGCAGAAAGGCGTGGAAGCGCGCGGCGAAGGCATCAGCCAGCGGCGTGAAGGCATCGGACCAGGATGCGTCATGCATCGCCAGTTCCTGATGCAGCGCCAGTGCCCAGGCCCAGCCATAGGGCCGTTCGAACCCGGCGCTCAGCGGCCGATGCAGATAGGCCAGTTCGCCCGCCACCTTGTCCGGCACCAGCATCGCGTCACCGCGGGCGCGGATCGCATCGGCCTGCGCCAGCGCCGGGAAAAGGCGCTTCAAGCGCATCACCTGCCACCAGCCATGGACGCAACTATGCCAGTCGAAACTGCCATGGAAGATCGGGTGATGCTCCTGCGGCGGCCGCGCATCCTCCGGCCCGCCCATCACCAGATCCATCTTGTAGGGATATTGCCGCCCCAGATGCGACAGGGTCAGCGCGGCGAAATTTTCGCCGATATCTTGCGTCAGAAGCGTCATCGAAATGCCAGCCAGTAGATAAGAGCCATGTTGACGATCAGCAGCGGCAGCGCCGTGCCGACCTGCCGCTTGATGACGCCATGCTTGTCCTTGAGTTCAAGCAGGGCGGCGGGGACGAGATTGAAATTGGCGGCCATGGGGGTCATCAGCGTCCCGCAAAAGCCCGCCAGCATGCCGATGGCGCACACCACCGCCGGATCGCCATGATAGGTGCGGATGAGCAGGGGCACGCCAATCGCCGCCGTCATCACCGGGAAAGCGGCAAAGGCATTGCCCATGATCATGGTGAAGAGCGCCATGCCAAGGGCATAGGCGATGACGGCGCCGAGCAGGCTGCCCTGCGGGATCGCCTGTTGAACGATGCCGCCCACCACATCGCCCACGCCCGCCAGCGCGAAGACCGCGCCCAGGCTGGCCAGCATCTGCGGCAAAATCGCGGCCCAGCCGATGCAATCCATCAGCCGCCGCCCCTGCTGCAAGGGCACCAGCGCCCCGGCGCGCAGCCAGACACAGCCCGCCGTCATCGCAATCAGCACGCCCAGCGCCAGCGCGATCAGCGTTGCCTGCTTCGCATCGAACCAATCCGGCGCAGCCTTGAACAGGAAAGTGCCGGCCAGCGCCGTGACCGGAATGATGAGCGCGATGGCAAACAGGCGATTGCCGAAGCGGTCGGCACGCGCCTGCCGCAAAGCCGGCGCAACGACGCCATCGCCGCGGCCAAGGCCCAGCGCGCCCAAGGCGATCAGGCCCAGCACCAGCACGCCATTGCCAAGATCGCCCAGCCTGTCGCCCGCCCACATCGACGTCGCCAGCAAGGCCCAGAAGGCAGCGGTGGTCCAGCGGCGGGGATTGTCCCGGTCGCGCACGCCCAGCAGGGCAAAGGCTGCAAACACCGCGCCGGCCAGCGCATAGACCCAGTGCAGCGTAATCATGGCTGCACCTCCCCCCGGTTGCGCGCCAGTCTGCGGTCGAGCCGCCACAGGCGAAAACCATGGATCAGCAATGCCGCGATCGCGGTCGGGATCGCCCAGACCGACAGCTGCAACGGCTCCAGATTGATGCCATATTGTTCCAGCAGCCCCTTGATGAGCAGGATCGAGCCGATGGCGAGGAAGATATCCTCCCCGAAGAAGAGCCCGATATTGTCGGTTGCCGCCGCCCAGGCCTTGATCTCCTCCCGCTCCGCCTCTTCAAGATCTCCCGCCTGGCGCTCGGCCGCCGCCTCGGCGATCGGTGCGACCAGCGGCCGGACGGTCTGGGGATGGCCGGCGACGGAGGTCAGGCCCACGGCAGCCAGCGCCTGCCGCAGAATCAGATAGAAGGTCAGAAAGCGCCCGACGGTCGCGCCGCGCATCCTCGCTATCAGGCCCCGCGCCCGCTCCTGCAAGCCGTTCGCTTCCAGCAGGCCGACGACCGGCAGCACGATCCAGATGATGCTGACATAGCGGGCGTCGTTGAATGCCTTGCCGAAGGCGGCAAGAATCGCCAGCGGGTCCAGCCCCGCCGCAAGGCCTGTGACGATCGCCGAGGCAAGGATCACCAGCAGGGGGTGAAAGCGCAGCAGAAACCCCGCCACGATGATGGCGATGCCCAGCAGGACCATCAGTTGCGCGCCCGTTTCATTTCAAAGCCCCGCTTCGATGGCGATGCGTATGGCATCGGCCGCGGTGCGCACGCCCAGTGCCCGCAGCATCGCCGCACGGTGCATCTTCACCGTCCGTTCGGTCAGGCCCAGGTCGAAGGCGATCTGCTTGTTGAGCCGCCCCTCGGCCATGCCAACCAGCACGGACCGTTGCCGATCGGTCAGCGTCGCGATCAGCGCTGCGACCGTCTCGCTGCGCGGCGGCCCCACATCCTCGACCGCAACCTGCGATCCCAGGAACCAGTCGAGCGTGCCGTCCTGACCGAAGATCGGTGCGATCATCACCGCATTGCGGAAACCGGTTCCGTCCTTGCGATAGTTGAGCAGTTCCACCAGCACCGGCCGCTGCGCCTTCAACGCGCCACGAATAGTCTCGATCGCGGCACCCTCGGTTTCAGCACCGGACAGGAAGCGGCAATTGCGTCCGATCACCTCGTCTGGCGCATAGCCGGTCAGTGCGACGAAGGCGTCGTTGCACGCCACGATCGGATTGTCGGGCAGACGCGGATTGGTGACGACGGCCGCGACGGCGCTTTCGGCGATCATTTCGGCGGTCGTTGCGGGCAGGGACATGAACGGCAGGCACTCGGATGACAAAAAGGGGAGCGCCGCCGCAGCGACACCCCCCGTCATCGTGCCCAATTCACCCCCCGACCGCAAGGCAAGGGAATGATTTCAAAAGGTCAGCCCGCGAAATTGCCCTGATGGGCGAAGCTTTCGATCGGCTTGCGATCGCTCGGTTCCTCGCGCGCCTGCAAGGCTTCGGGCAGGACCGACTTGTCGCCCTGCCGCCCGATCGCGACCGCCGCCTCGATCCGGAAGCGTTCCGGCACGGCCAGTTCGGCCCGCGCCTTGTCGAAATCCACGCCAGTCATGCCATGGGTGTGATAGCCCAGCCGCGTCGCCTGCAACGCCAGCAGCGCCCAGGCCGCACCAGCGTCGAAGCTATGGCTGTGCGACGGCTTGAAATCGTCCGATCCCGGCGCGGCGATCAGCGTGTCGGACAGGATGAAAACCAGCGCGCCGGCATTCTTCACCCAGCCCTGGTTGAAGGGGAAGAGCAGGTCGACAAAACGCTGCCAGTCGGCATCGTCGCGATGCGCATAGAGAAAGCGCCAGGGCTGATAATTGAAGGCCGACGGCGCCCAGCGTGCCGCATCGAAGATAGTGTCGAGGTCCGCCTGCGGAATCGCCGAGCTATCGAAGGCGCGGGGCGACCAGCGGTCAAGGAACAGGCTGTCGACGGCGCGCGTGGTGGCGCGGGGATTGGTGGCCATGCTATCTCCTGGAAGGGAAGGATGAGGAAAGAAGCGCCAATGTAGGCGTTCATCGCCGCATGCGAAGGGGGGTCAGTTCACCATTTCGCGTGTCGGCAGCGCAGCATCGTCGGAACGGGGCAGAGCGAACAGGGTATCGGCATCCCGGTCGATCAATATGACCCAGGGTTCACGCAGGATCGCCTGCGCGAGACGCGCGCGCCACCGCCCGAACAGGCCATCGGCCCCATCCTGTTCCTGCCCGTCCTGCATAGATTCTCCGCGCCGACTCATGCGGCTTATCTACTGATGCTATAGAGAATCGTCCTGCAAGCAATGCTCGACTGCATGACAGAAAAATTTGGGGCCGATCGTCGCCCGCCTCACCTCATTTCGGCATGCCTGAAAGGCCGCTGGCCTGCCGCAGGGCAGCGCCATCCAGCCGATAGCCGTCCAGGAACACAATATTGACCTGACGCAGCTTCGTAATGTCCTTCGACACGTCGCCATCGACCAGGATGATGTCCGCCTTCTTGCCGGGCGCGATCGATCCGATGCTGTCGGCAAGGCCCGTCATCCGCGCCGGCACGATCGTCGCGGTCTGCAAGGCCTGCGCATTGGTCAGCCCCGCCTGCTGGTAGAGTTCCAGTTCGCGCACCAACTCCAGCCCATAGCCGTCCGTGCCCGCGACGATGCGAACCCCCGCCGCATGCAACCGCCCGACCAGCCCGACCATCTTGTCGAAACTCTTGCGATAATCCGCCCGCGTCAGCCCATCGACCAGCGGATAGCCGCCAATCTTCCAGCCCCGCGCCACCGATGGCGGGGCGATATCGGCAAAAGGCGCATATTCAGGCGAGATGCTGGTGCCGTCCGATGTCATCAGCGGTTCCCACACGGTGAGCGTCGGATCGATGATCGTGCCCCGCTTCGCCAGCTCGGCATAGAAGGCCTTCATCGCCGGCGAATCGAGATCGACATCCTTGCCATATCTGGCCGGCCCCTCCAGCCGCGCGGCGGTATTGGCCTTGTCCACCACATCCTGCGGCATCGCCTGCATCATGATGAAGTTGATATGGGTGATCTCGTCATAGCCTGCGCGCACCGCATCCAGCGGACGCATGCCGGCGGGCACATGGCCATGGACATGCAGGCCCAGCTTATGCGCCTCCGCTGCGGCCGGCGCGATCCAGGCCGGGTCCATGGAGGTGTAGAATTTGGCGCCCCACAGGCCCGCTTCCTTGATCTTGTCGACCGCCGCCACCGCTTCGGCCGCCGAAGATACGGTCAGCGCGCCCTGCGCCGCCAGCGGGTCCTTGCGATCGATGATGACCGATATCTTGCCGTCCGGCGCCAGCAGGTCGCCCGCCGCCCGGCGTTTCTGGATACTCAGCGCCTCGTCGATCATGGAGCCGGGGCTGCGATAATTGGTCATGCCCGTTGCCAGATTCTGCAACAGGTTCCAGTCGTCGCCGACATGCTGGTGCGAATCCCACAGGCCCGGCGACAGCGTCTTGCCACGTCCGTCGATCAGCGTCGCGCCGGCCGGCGCCTTGATCGATCCGCCCACGCCGACGGCGGCGACCTTGCCATCGGCGATCAGCACCGCCCGATCGGGCAGGTAGGTGCCGGCGACCGAATCGAACAGCAGCACATGGTCGATCAGGGTCGGGGTGCGATTGGCGGGGCTGAGGAACTGGTGCGCCACATCCCGCACCATGGCGGCGGTTGCGGCATCCTGAATATCCTTCAGCTTCGGCCCGTTCTTCTCATAGCCCGCCGGCAGCAGGGATATCACCCCGGCATTGCCGAAGAAGCGATTATCCTGGTCCAGCCACATCGCCGACGGCGAAAAGCCATAGCCCCTGATGAAAGCCAGCTTGACCGTCTTTGGCCCCTGCGGCCCCTCAATCTCTACCGGCTGGCCGATGCTGATGCTGGCATGGCCGGTCGGCAGCAGGTCGATGCCCTTGTCGCCGGCGGCCACCAGCGCCTCGATATCCTTCTCCCCCGCCAGCCAAGGGCCGCCATATGTATTATAGCGCTTGCCCGTATAGGGCGCCGCGCCCTCATCGATCACCGTCTTCCACCGGCCGATGCCGTCCGCGCCGACGCTGAACGTCTCCGCCGCGTCCCCCTGATCGGTGAAGCCGCGAATGACGATATGGGTCGGCCGCCCGTCGGCGCCCAGCTTCATTACCTCGTCCGTCTCGGTCACCCAGCCGCGCAGCGACATGGACATGCGATAGGCGACCTGCCCGTCGGCCAGCGTCCAGGACCAGATATCGCCATGATTGCCGGCGGTCGAACTGATGGTAAAGTGGCGCGCATCGGACGGCGCCGTCAGCAATTGTTCCTTGGGTGTCGGCGCCGCCATGGCCATGGACGATATCGCGGCAAGCAGCGAAGCCAGCATCATTCGGCGCATATCTCACTCCCATATTTTATGGGAGCAGACTGACGGGACAGATCGCTCTGCGCAATGGCTTTTCGTTGCAACCGTCGGGGCTGCGGCTGATCGCCCGCCGCAGCCCCGACCGCTCGTCAGTAGCGCGCCCGGATGCTGGCAAAGAGCGTGCGGCCGGCTTCCGGGAAGCCGTCGGTCAGCGTGTAATAGTCATCGAACAGATTGCGGCCGCCCACGCCGATTTCGACATTGTCGGTGATGGCATAATCGACGCGCAGCCCCGCATTCACATAGGCGCCGGTGCGATAATAGCGTTGCGGCTGCGACGCCGGCGTGGCGGTGAACAGAGTCCAGCGGTTCGATGCCAGATCGACACTCGGCACGATATGCAGCTTCTCGACCGGCGCCCAGTCGAGATAGGCGAAGCCCTTGTGCGTGGCCACGCCGGTCGGGCGGAACAGCGGGTTGGCGGCATAGTCCAGCTTTCGCTTGATCCCGGTATAGTTGAACCCGGCATCCAGCCCCGGCAGGATCGTCGCCGACACCGACAGTTCGACGCCATAATATTCGCCCTTGCCGACATTGCGGCTCTGCGACAGGTTGGTCAGCACGCAGCCGGCGACCGGCACCGCCGGCGCCGTGGTCGATGCGGTGCAGGGATAGGCCGGCGTCGGCACGCTGAAGATGGCGTTTCGCACCCAGCTATAGAAGAGCGCACCCTCGACCCGCAGCTTGCCCGCTGCCCAGCTACCACCGATTTCGGCATTGGTGGCGCGCTCCGCCTTCAGGTCGGGATTGGGGATGGCGGTGTTGAACCGCTGGCTGAACCGCTCGAAAATGGTCGGGAAGCGCGCGCGCGACGACAGGCTGGCGTGCAGGTTGACCGCCTCATTGGCCTGCCAGTCGAACCGGCCCTGCACATTCCACGTATCCGCATCGCGGCGCGGATAATTGTAGATCACCGAAGCACCCGTCGTGCCGAGCGGCGCGCCATATTCCTCCGCCTTGATGAGGTTGCGCCAGTCGAAGCTGCCGCCCAGCGTGAAGCGCAGGTCGGGCGTCAGGCGCAGCTCATTTTCCAGCGCGGCGGAGAATGTCTCCTCCGTCTGGGTCTGGCGTGGTTCGGTCGTGCCGACGCCGGCGGTGGAGAAGCTGGTCTGATATTCGACATGCCGGTCATGGCGATAATGGAAGGCCAGCCGCAGCGTATCTGCCTCGCTCGCGTCAAAATCCAGCTGCGCCGATCCGCCCCAGGCGCGATCCTCATAGGGGCTGTCGAACGTATAGGGGCGGGTCTGCGTAGTCATCGTGCGGTCGGTGAAGCTGCGCAGGATCGAATCGAACTGGTTGTAATAGGCACGGGTCTTGAGCGTCGCCCGGTCGCCCAGCGCCGTGGTCGACAGGAAATAGACGCTGGTGATGTTCCATTCCGGCCAGTCCCAATAGCGCGGCGTCGTCACCGTATCGCTGATGTGCAGCGGCGCGCCCTTCGCGCCCTCCTGATAGGTATAGCTCAGCGCATATTCGTCGGTGGCATTGGGGGTGAAGCCGACCTTGGCATTGACGCGCCAGTCGCGGGTGCGAGAAAAGTCGCGCGCGCCGCCATCCTCCAGCGCCGTATTGCGCGGGGTGAAGTCATTGGGCAGATCCCAATGGTCGGTGAAGCTGCGCGCATAGCTGGCCTGCGCATACCAGCGGTCATGGCGCGTCCCGACCATGGTGGAGACATTATAGCCGGCATAATCGGCATCATTGTCGAAATTCACCGTGCCGCGCATGTCGATGTCCAGCGCCTTGGTCGGCTTGGCCGTGACCAGATTGATCGCCCCGCCCATCGCGCCCGGCCCGTCCAGCACCGACGCATAGCCCTTGGCCACCTGCACTTCGGCGATGTCCGTGGTCAGGAAGCGGCCATAGTCCAGCCGGTTGTCGGCGGGCAGGTAGACGCGGATGCCGTCGATCGACAGCGGCACCTGAAACCGGTCGAAGCCGCGCACGAACACCAGCCGCTCGTTACGCGTGCCGCCGCTGTTGCCGGCCGACACGCCGGGCATCAGGTTGATCGCATCGTCCAGCGCAGTGCGGCTGAACGTATAGATGGCGTCCGACGACAGCGTGTTGCCGTCAATCTCGATCCCTTGCGTCCGCGGCGCGGTGACGATGATCTGGCCCAGCGAGAAGCGATCGCTTCCCTCCTCCGGCTCGGTCTGTGCCTGGGCCTGGCCCGCAAGGACACTGCCCGCCAGCAACAAAGCGGTGAAAGCGATACGCATAGATTTTCCCCCTTTATCCGGTCATTCGACTCGATATATCCGGCCGTATATAGCCAAAACCTCCAGAGGGAAGCCCCAGATGCCGTTCCGTGCCCAGCCGCTGCGCCCCATGTCAGCTATTCTTCCCGCCCTCGCCGCGCTGCTCTGCACCGCGCCCGCCGCCGCGCAGATGGATCATGCCCCCGCGCAATGCGCCGCCCCGGCGGACCTGCCCGCAGCCATGGCCTCTTGGCGCAGCCCCATCCCCTTGCAGGCCGGCACCGATCGCAAGGGCGCCGCGCGCGCCGTCCTGACGCCGGGCCAGACGGTGACGCTGGCGCTGCTCCCCACGCCCAAGGTCGCCTATCCGCTACGCCCCGCCAAACCGGGCGGCAGCGTCAGCCATGGCGGCCTGGCCAGCTTCACGGTGAAAGAGGCCGGCACCTGGCGCGTGGCACTGGGATCGGGCGCCTGGGTCGACGTCATCAGTGGCGGTCAGGCGGCGACCTCGATCGCCCATGGCCATGGCCCGGACTGTTCGGGCATCCGCAAGATGGTCGATTATGACCTGAAGCCCGGCCGCTACACGCTGCAAATCGCCGCCAATGGCGAAGAGAGCCTGACCCTGCTGGTGACGCGCCTGCCGTGAAAGCCCTGCTGCCGGCTGCTGCATTGCTGATGCTGGTCGCGGCCGGCAAGCCATGGCACTGGGACTTGCCCGCCGGGGTAGCGCCGCCGCCCGTGCCCGCCGACAACCCGATGAGCGCGGCCAAGGTCGCGCTGGGCCGCCGCCTCTTCTACGACGCGGACCTGTCGGCCAACGGCACCATGGCCTGCGCCGCCTGCCATGAACAGAAGCGCGGCTTTGCCGATGGTAATGCCACGCGGCCGGGCGTGCATGGCGATCCGGGCCGGCGCAACGTGCCGGGGCTGGCCAATGTCGGCTGGCTGTCGCCGCTGACCGCCGCCGATCCCGCCCTCACCCGGCTGGAGGATCAGGCATTGGTGCCGTTGCTGGGCACGCAGCCGGTGGAAATGGGCATGAAAGAATTGGAGGCGGAATTGCCGCGCCGGCTGGGCGCCGACACCTGCTATCGTAAGATGTTCGCCCGCGCCTTCCCGGCGGAAAGGGGGCGGATCGACACCAGCACCGTCACAGCCGCCCTCGCCGCCTTCCAGCGCACGCTGATCGCGCGCGACAGCCCCTATGACCGATATCGCAGGGGCGAAGGCACCATGCCCGCCGCAGCGCAACAGGGCCTGCGCCTGTTCGACCGGCATTGCGCATCCTGCCATGGCGGGCAGGACATCACGGACCTGCGCTATCACGGCTTCGAACCTGTGGAAGCGCGCGACCCCGGCCTGATCGAAAAGACCGGCCGGGCGGAGGATGCCGGCCATTTCCGGACGCCGTCTTTGCGCAATGTCGCGGTGACCGGGCCATGGTGGCATGACGGGTCGGCCCGCACCATGGCCGACGCGATCCGCCGCCATGGCTTGTCACTGCCTGAAGACGCGATGGCTCCGCTCGGCGCGCTTCTCGACCAGATGACGGACGCCCGCTTCCTGACCGATCCCCGCTTCGCCATGCCCGATCGGGCCTGCGGCAAGCGGTTGTAAGCCTCAGCCTTTTCCTTCCTGCCGCAGCGCCTCGGCAAATTGTCCGGCGCGCGCCTGCAACTGTTCCGATCGATCGCGCAATTCGCCAGCCGCACTGTTGACGGCGCGGGCCGTGCGTTCGGACGATCCGATCACCCATTCCAGCTGGCGGATCGCGGCATCCGTATCGGTCATGCGCGCCTTGGTACCCATCACCGCGTCACGGATCTCCCCTGCGACCACCGATTGATGGTCCAATGCCGCGCGCGACGATCCGGTGACACGCGCAATCTCCCCCACCAGATCGCGCACCGCATGGACCCCGGACGTCGCGGTCTGCGCGGTATCCTGCATCATCCGCAATACGGCCGTGATCGACGCCGTCGACTGGCTGGTCAGTTCCGCCATCTGGCGCACCTCATTGGCGACGATGGCAAAGCCCTTGCCGCTTTCCCCGGCCTGCGCCGCCTCGATCCGGGCATTGAGCGCGAGCGTGTTGGTGCGCGCCGCAATCTCCGCGACGGATGACACCACGCCTTCCACCGCGATCGTGTTGGCGCTCAGGTCCGCCAACCGCGCGACCAGATCGTCGATCGTCCGCTCGGCCCGCCGGGTAGAGGCCACCGCCGCGCTGACATTGCCGTCCAGGCTGACGGTCGCCTGGCTCAGCGCCTGATTGCCATCGACCACGATATCGATCGATTCGGTCGAATGTTGCGCCGAACTGACGACGATCGCCGCTGCGTCTCGCCCGGCTTCCGCGCCACGCTCCAGTTCGCCCGACTGCCTGTTCAGCGCCGTCGCAATCTCCAGCATAGGCCGCAGCACGCTATCGAAATCCTGCTCGAACAATGCGAGCGTCGCCAGCGACCGTGCCCGCCCCTCATCCTTGCGCCGCTCCCGCTCCTCGTCGCGCTCCTCGGACAGGCGCACCACCGCCTGTTCCTGCTCGCGCAGTCGCGCCATCAGCGCCTGCGCCTCCCGTTCGGCCTGCATCGACAGGTCGGATGCGCGACGGCTCTGCTCTGCCTGCACCTGCGCTTCCGCCTGCTTTTCCAGCAACAGCTGATTGAGGCGCCGGGCGAGCAGATATTGCGCCAATCCCACCAGCGCGGTGGCGATGACCAGCCCCAGCGCCAGCAGCCAGCCATTTTTCAGCATCGCCGTGCCCGGCCGGCGGGGGTTCCAGCTAATATAGCCGATCACCGCCGGCTCGGCGAACAGGTCCAGTTGCGGCCCGTCAGCACCATCGCCACCTGTTTCCCAGCGCAGATGATCGATCGCCATGGATTGTCCGATATCGTCGAGCAGATGGCCCGCAATGGGCTGCAACCAGATAAGATAACGTTTGGGGTCGCGCCCTTCCACGACCGCTCCATCGGTCTGGCGGATGCGGGCGACGCCCATGAAATAGGGTTGCGATTCAAACAGGATATAGCTGACGATCGGCGTTTCGGTGCGGTCGGCCGCGCGGTACAGGGCCGGCAGATCCGCGCCCCTGAACGCCGTCAGGGCCGGCTTTTTACCCTTGTCCCAATAGCTGTAGAAGGCATGGCTGCCCGCATCGCTGATATAAATGCCCTTCATCGGCATGGTGAAGGATTTCCATACGCCCGGCCCGACATTGTCGTTGGTCCACGCCGGATCGACCGTCCGCACCATATGGGCGTAAAGTTCGTCCCACAGCGCATAGCCTTTCAGCCAGCTGCGGAAATTCTTCGCCCTGGCGTCGATCGCGGACTCCACCGCCTTGCTCGTATAGGCGATTTCGGTGCGATCTTCCTCCCGCGCCTGATGAATACCGAACAGCAGCAACGACCCGATCAACAGCAGCGCCGCCAGCGCGTAGCTGGTCAGTATCTTTGCCGGAAAGGACAGGTTAACCGGACGCCGACCCGAATGAACAAACTTGACGTGCAAAGGGCCAGACTCTCCGAGGTTTGGCCATGCCCTAGCGTAAGATCGTAAATAAGCCTTTAGTGCTGACGCCTCTATGCGATAAGAATAGCAGGGATTTTACTATCCGCGTCCGACAAAGGGCATGTTGGTCGCCATCAATGTCATGAACTGGACATTCGCCTCGGGCGGCAATCCGTCCATATAGGCGACGGCCTCGCCCACCTGCACCACATTCATGACCGGTTCCGGCATGCGTTCGCCATTGGCCTGCGTCACGCCAGCCGACATGCGATCCCCCATGGCGCTGCTGGCATTGCCGATGTCGATCTGGCTGCACGCAATGCCGAACGGCCGGCCGTCCAGCGCCGTCGATTTGGTCAGGCCCGTCACGCCATGTTTGCTGGCAGTATAGGCGATCGACTCCGGGCGCGGGCTATGCGCGGAAATGGAGCCATTGTTGATGATCCGTCCGCCCTGCGGCACCTGCGCCTTCATGACGCGGAACGCTGCCTGAAGGCAGAGGAACGCCCCGGTCAGGTTGGTGTCAATCACCCGGCGCCAGTCGCCTTCCGCCAGCGCGTCGATCGGCACATCGACCACATTGACGCCGGCATTGTTGAACAGCAGGTCGACCCGGCCGCATGCCGCGACAGTGGCATCGAACAGGGCCGTCACGCTCGCCGCATCGGTGACGTCGGTGGGAATGGACAGATGGTTCGGGCCTTCCAGCAGCGCCTGCGTCTCCGCCAGTCCTTCCGCGCGCCGCCCCGCCAGCGCCAGCCGATAACCGCGCCGGTCGAGCGCGATCGCCACCGCCCGGCCGATCCCGCTGCCCGCCCCGGTGATGACCGCGACGCGGCCCGTCACGACAAGGCCGTGGGCAGCGGCGCGCCGGCCAGCAACGCATCCACATTGGCCAGCACCAGATCGGCCATCGCCTTGCGCGTCTCGGCGGTGCCGCTGGCGATATGGGGCGCCAGTGCGGTACGGTCGCTGGCGATGATCCCGGCGGGCACGACCGGCTCGTCGGCGAATACATCCAGCGCCGCGCCCGCGATCGTCCCGCGCTCCAGCGCCGCCGCCAGCGCATCCTCATCCACCACGCTGCCGCGCGCGACATTGACCAGATAGCCTTCCGGCCCCAGCGCTTCCAGCACCGCCCCATCGATCAGTCCGCGCGTTTCCTCGGTCGCGGCGCAGGCCAGCACCAGCACATCGCTGTCCCGCGCCAGTGCATGCAGGTCAGGCTCGAACCGATAGGGCGCATCCTTGGGCATGCGGCCATGATAGGCGATCGGCCCGAACGCCGCCAACCGGTCCGCCGTCGCCCGGCCGATATGGCCCAGCCCGACAATCCCGAACCGCCGCCCCGTCACCTTGCGCTTCAGCGGAAAGCCTTCCTCCAGCCAGCGTCCGTCCCGCACGAAACGATCGGCCGCGGCAAGCCCACGCAGCAGGCCGATGGTCAGCCCCACCGCCAGATCGGCGACATCGTCGGTCAGCACGCCCGGCGTCGTGCTGACGGCCACGCCCCGGCCTTGCGCATAGGGCACATCGACCTTGTCATAGCCCACGCCATTGATGGCGATCAGGCCGAGTGAGGGCAGCGCGTCGATCAGATCATTGGTGCAGCCCAGATGCCCGCCGGTCACGACGATCTTGGCACTCTCCGCCTCCGACGCCAGCCACGCGCCCTGCGCCGCCTCGTCCATCTCGAACCACCGCACCACCGGGCGACGCGCAGTCAGCTGCGCCTCCAGATAATCGGACAGCGGGCAAAGCTGCAACACGACCCCTTGTTCCATGATCCCGCTCCCCTTCTTCAGATAACGGACAGGATGCCGCCATCGACATAGATGGTCTGGCCGTTGACGAAATTGGATGCGGACGACGCGAGGAACACGGCCGCGCCATGCAATTCCTCCAGTCTGCCCCAGCGGCCGGCCGGCGTGCGCTTGCACAGCCAGTCGTCGAACACAGGATCTTCCACCAGAGCCTTGTTCAGCGGCGTATCGAAATAGCCCGGCCCGATCGCGTTGACCTGCAACCCGTGCCGCGCCCAGTCGGCACACATGCCGCGCGTCAGATTCTTCACCGCGCCCTTGCTGGCGGTATAGGGGGCGATGCCGGGGCGGGCCAGTTCACACTGCACGCTGCCGATATTGATGATCTTGCCATGGCCGCGCGCGATCATGTGCGGCGCCACCGCCTTGCTGACATAATAGACGCTGTCCAAATTGGTCGCCATCAGTTCGCGCCAGTCATCGTCGTTAAACGTGTCGAGCGGCGCGCGGCGCTGGATGCCGGCATTATTGACCAGGATGTCGATCGCCCCGACATCCGCCTCGACCGCCGCGATGCCGGCATTGACGGATTTCTGATCGGTGACGTCGAACAGGCTGGTGGCCACCGCGATACCCTCCGCCGCCAGTTGCGCGGCAGCGGCATCCAGCGCGGCCTGGCTACGCCCATTCAGCACCACCCGGGCACCGGCCTGCCCCAGCGCCGTCGCGATCGAAAAGCCGATACCGCGCGCCGCGCCGGTGACGAGCGCCGTGCGCCCTTCAAGAGAGAAAAGGGACATGTGGGAAACCTCCATACTTGCCTCTAAGCGTAGAAAGTGACCGGTCACATTGCAATCCGCATTTTTCAATTTTTTATGGTTCATAACGTTATTGCGGCACGATGTGACAAATGATATCGGTCCCATCAAAGGAGAGTCATATGCTGGCTGCAATATGTCACGGGAAGAAGGATCTGCGGGTGGAATCCCGTGCGGAGCGGGCGCTGGCCGCCGATGAGGTCCGGGTCGGCGTCGCCTATGGCGGCATTTGCGGGTCGGACATGCACTATTATCATCGCGGCGCAGTGGGCGACTTTGCCGTGCGCGAACCGATGGCGCTGGGCCATGAAATCTCCGGCGTGGTGCTGGAGGTCGGATCGGCCGTCAGCCATGTCGCACCGGGCATGAAGGCCGCGCTCGACCCGAGCCGCCCCTGCCTCACCTGCGACTATTGCCGCGCCGGCCGCATGAACCTCTGCACCGACATGGTCTTCCTCGGCAGCGCCGGCCGTTTCCCCCATGTACAGGGGGGCTTTTCTGAAACGCTGATCCTGCGCGGGGACCAGATCATCCCGGTCCCGGCCGATGCAGACCTGCTCGCCTTGTCGGTCGCAGAACCGCTGTCGATCGGCCTCCATGCCGTCAACCGCGCCGGCCCGCTGATGGGCAAGCGCGTCATCGTCACAGGCTCCGGCCCGATCGGCCTGCTGACCGCGCGCTGCGCCCTCCATGCCGGCGCGATCGAGGTGGTCTGCACCGATGTCGAGGATGCCGCGCTCGCCGTCGCGCGCGACCGCATGGGCGCCACCCGCACCATCAACGTCGCGACCGATCCCGACGCGCTGGCCGCCTATGCCAGCCCCGCCGGCCATTTTGACGTCGCGTTCGAAGCCTCCGGCGCGCCCTCCGCCTTGCTCTCGCTCTTCCCCATCGTCCGGCGCGGCGGCCGCATCGTGCAGGTCGGCATGCTGCCCCCCGGCACCGCCCCCATCCCGGTCAACCCGCTGCAATCGCGGGAGATCGAATTCGTCGGCGCCTTCCGCGCCAATGGCGAATTCCGCCTCGCCGTCGACCTGATCGTCAGCGGCGCGATCGACGTCTCGCCGATCCTGTCCGGCACCTTCCCGCTGGAACAGTCGGTGGACGCCTTCGAACAGGCCGGCGACCGTTCGCGCTTCGTCAAACTGCACATCGCCATCAACAAGGATATCCTGTGATCACACGCACCGCCATTTTCGAAGGCATAATCAAGCCGGGTTTAGAGGACCGCTTCCGCGAAGAGGTCCGCACCCGCCTCGCCCCGCTCTGGGGTCAGTTCCCCCATGGCAGCAACGTCCGCCTCTTCTTCGTGGATCAGGTCGATGATGGCGCGCCGCCGATCGCGATGATCCAGCAGGTCGACTATCCCTCGCTTGCCGCGCTGGACGAGGCGCTCGCCTCGCCCATCCGCACCCAGGCCCGCGCCCTGACGCTGGAATTGCTGGAGATGTTCGAAGGGCGTTTCTACCACACGATCAGCGGCGGCAACGTTGTGGCCGAGGCCGCCTGACGCTGATATGCGACAGGGATCGCAGCCATCAGGAAAGCCCCGCTCATGAGCCGTCCCCCCCGCGAAACCGCCGCCGCCCCTGCCGAGCCTAAACCCGGCCGGCGCGCGTCGCAACGCCCGACCATCCGTGACGTATCGCGGCTGGCCGGCGTGTCGCGAATGACGGTATCGCGGGTGCTGAGCGATCCCGAACTCGTTCTGCCAACCACGCGGGACAAGGTGCTGAAGGCCGTCGCCGACCTCGGCTACGTCCCCGACAAGACCGCCGGCAGCCTATCGAGCCGCCGCACCGGCTTCATTGCGCTCATGCTGCCGACACTGACCAACGCCAACTTCGCGGCGGTCGCCCATGGCCTGACGGAAGCGTTGCGGGAGGCCAATTATCATCTGCTGATCGCCTATACCGATTATGACATGGCGGAAGAGGAACGGCAGCTCCTCAACTTGCTCGCTCGCCGGCCCGAAGCGATCGTGCTGACCGGCGCAATGCACCGGCGCAATGCGTCGCGCATGCTGATGGCCGCCGACGTGCCGGTGGTGGAGATTGCCGACCTGCCCAGCCAGCCGATCGAACATGCGATCGGCTTTTCCAACTATCAGGTTGGTCGCACCGCCGCCCGCTATCTGCTCGATCGCGGCTTTACACGGATCGGCGCGCTGGCCGCCTCGCCCGACGGCGAAGTCACCGACCATCGCGGCGAAGAACGTATGCGCGGGTTCGAGGATGAACTGCGCCTCGCCCGCCTGCCCACCGACGCCGTGCTGCGCCATGGCAGTGCGCCTGTCAGCTTCCACCACGGCGCCACCGCATTCCGCGCTTTGGTGGAAGCACAGCCGGATATCGAGGCGATCTTCGCCGTGTCCGACCTGTCCGCCGTCGGCGCGGTGATGGAGGCGCAGCGCATGAACATCCGCATCCCCGAAGATATTTCCATCATGGGTTTCGGCGACTTCGAAATCGGGCGGGAAATCAATCCCCCCCTCACCACCATCCATGTCGACTTCCGCGCGCTGGGGCTTCGCACCGGCAAGATGCTGGTCGACATGCTCGCCAGCGATGCCACCCCGGCCCCGTCAATCGTCGACGTCGGCCTGCGCATCGTGGAGCGGGCCTCCATCAAGGACAGATAAGATGCAAATTGCGGTCATCGGCGTCGGTGTCATGGGGTCGGCGATCGCCGGCCGGCTGCTGGCCAACGGAGCCACCCTCCACCTCTACGACCGCAATGCCGCGCAATTGGCCCCGCTCGTCGCGCGCGGCGCCATCGCCGCCAGCAGCGCGCGCGAAGCCACCACCCATGCCGACCATGTCATCATCAGCCTCAACAGCGCCGCCATCGTGGAGCAGGCCGTCTTCGGCCCCGATGGCGTCGCGCAGGCGGCGGATGCCGGCAAACTGCTGATCGACATGTCCAGCATCGACGCCGGCCGCACCGCCTCCATGGCGCAGCGGCTGCGCGAGGAAACCGGCATGGGCTGGGTCGATGCTCCCCTGTCGGGCGGAGCCCCCGCCGCCGCGCAAGGAAAACTCACGCTGATGGTCGGCGGCTCGGCAGAGGATTTCGCCCGCGCCCGCAATGTGCTGGATCATCTTTCTACCAACATCACCCTGTTCGGCCCACCCGGCGCGGGCCAGACGGTGAAGCTCATCAACCAGATTCTCTGCGCCAACTATTTCGTGGCCGTCGCCGAAGCCGTCCGCTTTGCCGAAGCCCATGGCGTCGACGCCACGCTGATCCCCGCCGCTCTCGCCGGCGGCCGCGCCGATAGCCGCATCCTTCAGGAATATATGGCGAAGATGGCGCAACGCGATTATTCGCCGACCGGCCGGATCGACAATATGCTGAAAGATCTGGAAACGGTGCAGGCCTCCGCGCTCGCCACCCGCACGCCGCTCCCCGTCACGTCGCTGATCGCCGACCTGCACCGCATGGCCGTCGCCGGCGGCCTCGGCCCGGCGGACAGCGCCGCCTATATGCGCCTGTTCGACATGGACGGGGAACAGCCGGCATGACTCGCGCCATCGTCGTGATGGGCGTGGCGGGTTGCGGCAAGTCAACCTTGGCGGAGGCGCTGGCGACCCATCTGGGCTGGACCTTCGTGGAGGGCGACCTCTGCCACCCCCCCGAAAATGTCGCCCGCATGACCGCCGGCTTGCCCTTGGATGACGCCGCGCGCGAGCCCTTCCTGATGAGCGTTGCCGCCGCGCTCACAGCGTCGGGGGACGGCGCCGTCGCCGCCTGCTCCGCGCTGAAACGCAACTATCGCGACCTGATCCGCCGGCAGGTCGGCGATATACTGTTCGTCCTGCCCCATCTGTCGCGCGCCGATCTGGAACGACGCATGTCCCAGCGCCCCGGCCATTTCATGCCGACCAGCCTGCTCGACAGCCAGCTTGCCACGCTGGAACCGCCGGACCCGGATGAGCGGGCACTGGTCCTCGACGGCAATCTGCCCGTCGCCGAGCAGGTCCGCCAGATCGCAGCCGCGCTGCAATATTCATAAAGAGGCTGACGTCGCCAGCCCGCAAGACGAGAGGAAGACCATGGCCCTGATGCCCCAGCCGGACATCGCCCCTGATGCCACAGACCAGCGCCCATGGCCCAACCCGCGCCGCGCCTGGACCGTGGCGCTGCTGTTGTCGCTCGCCTCGATCGCGTCGCAGTTCGACCGGGTCGTCCTCAACCTGACGGTCGAGCCGGTGAAGGCGGAATTCGGCCTGGACGACACCAGCTTCGCGCTGTTGCAGGGGGTGGCGTTCGGCATATTCTACACATTGGGCGCGGTGCCGCTCGGCCGCCTCGCCGATCGCTATGAACGACGCATCGTGCTGGGCATCAGCCTCTTCTTCTTCAGCCTCGCGTCGATGGCATCGGGCCTGTCCCGCAATTTCTCGCAGCTTTTCCTCTCGCGCGTTGCGGTCGGCTGCGGCGAAGCCAGCGTCACGCCCAGCGGCCTCTCGCTGCTCAGCGATCTCTTCCCGCCCGAAAAGCTCGGCCGCGCCGTCAGCGTCTTTTTCCTCAGCGCCCCGTTCGGCATCGGCCTCGCCTTCATGGCGGGCGGCAAGCTGCTCCAGTCGCTCACCGAACGCTGGCATGGCACCGGCCTGCCCTTCGGCCTGGAACCCTGGCAGGCCGCCTTCCTGATCGTCGGTGCGCCCGGCCTGCTGCTCGCGCCGCTGCTATTGTTCATGAAGGAACCGGACCGGCGCGGCCCCGGCGGCACGGCTCCGCTCAGCATCGCCGAAGTGCTGGGCGTCATCCGCGCCCGCCGCCGCGCGCTCATCCTGATGTTCGCCGGCTTCTCGATGGTGACGGTGGTGAACTTCGCCTATAATGTCTGGACGCCCGCTTTGTTCGCCCGCGTCTATGGCTGGACCCCGGCGCAGGTCGGCATCGGCTTCGGCCTCATCATGATGATCTGCGGCACGGGCGGCACCTATTTCGCCGGCTGGCTGAGCGATCGGCTGACCCGCGCCGGCCATGTCGACGCCCATCTGCGCGTCGCCGCCTTCGGCTTCCTCGCCTGCGGCGTCTTCGGCACGCTCGCCCCGCTGATGCCCAACGCCTGGGCGGCGCTGGCGCTGATCGCGCCGGCCATGTTCCTCAGCTGCATGCCCGTCCCCTGCGCCGGCACCGCGCTGCAACTCATCCTGCCCAACCGCGCGCGCGGGCAGGTGACGGCGCTCTACATCATGGTGATCTCGCTGGTCGGCATCGGCATCGGCCCGGTGGTGATCGGCTTCATGACCGACCATCTCTTCACCGCCCCCACCGACATCCGCTATTCGCTGGCGATCGTCGTCGGCTGCGCCGCCCCACTCATGTGCGGCCTGCTGCTGCTGGCGCTGAAGCCGTACCGGGCGCTGCGGCTGGCAGGGCTGGAAGGGTAAGCGCCAACTTAAGCGCCACAACGCACCGTCACCCCGGACTTGATCCGGGGTCCAGCTTTTCTTCGCCTACAGTCCCCGGAAAGAAGCGGGATGCCGGGTCAAGCCTGCCCTGAGCCTGTCGAAGGGCCCGGCATGGCGAGCAATAGAAGCTCTAGAAGCGACCAGTTTCAGACGTCTAGGACGCTGCTGCCTCTAGCCCGATCCAGTCATAAAAAACGTCAAAATCAGGCGCGATAACTTCTGCTGTGTCACTACCTGCAACCATGTCAATCGTGACGACGTGCCAGGATGCTGGCGCACGAATGTCGAAGGCGAGATACTCGCCACCTCCACTACCGCCGAAGATCAGAAAGCCTTGTAAATGAGGTTGGCCGTGGTTTGAGTTTTTGATGCTCTCCACCACAGTCAGCGCTGCATCTAAGCAGAGGTTATAAGGGCTAACAGGTAAAGGGCCTTCACCACCGTTGCTAAACGCAAGCAGGTCGAGATAGACGGAAGGGATGCCTTCAGGCGCGGCGGCTTTTAAGGTAGCTAATTCCGCTATAGTGGCGCCATCCGCCCCGAACCAGTCACGCCCTTCAAGCATCTTCGCCTTCCCTTTGGTTGGAAGCATAATTGTCTGCTTAGCGGTGTTGCGCAAGCCAAAGCGGACTTCCGCCCTGTCCTACTCCCGCCCCAACTGCTACCCCATCTCCTGTTCTTTCACACCGTCAGCCACCGCACCCCCGCCACGACATAAAATGTCCAACATTCGTTCCAAAATGTCGCAATCAGCGGGAAATGTGCGAAGTTAAGCGCCGACCTTCCTACGCCACGCACAAAAAAAGCCCGGTCGCGTGCAGTCGACCGGGCTTCCAGGGAGGAGAGATTATGCCTTAAAGGCGGTCGTCGATCGAGGAGCGGACGAAGCCTTCGGGGAAGCTTTCGACCTGATTGCCGACGATCGTATATTCCTTGGCGCGACCCGAGAAACGGCCCTCCAGTTCCATATAGCTTTGCGGATCGAACAGCGGCGTGGCGCTCATCCCCATGATGCCGGTCGCGTCGACCTTTTCACAGGTATAGTCGCAGCCCTGCTGGGCGAAATTGCGGATGCCATGTTCCAGCATCCCGTCCATCGCGGCCTTGAGCGTATAATGCATCGTCATCATGTTGAAGCCGAGCGGATGGATCTGGTCCACCGTCACCGCGGGCTTGCCGTTGATGTTGCGCACGTCGGGGAACATCTTCCACCCCGGCACCTTGGACGAGACATATTGCGCATGCTCCAGCGTGCCGATCTTGACCACGGTGGTCATTTTCGCGCCCAGTTCATGCGCCAGCCGCATCCGCTCGCAGCCTTCGTCCATCTGCGTTTCCGGATCGGCATTGGTCCGCGCGATCAGGAAGCAGTTGGTGCCCTCCAGCGCCGCGAGCGCCGCCCGCACCTTTTCCAGATAGCGTTCGCGCGGCAGCAGGCCGGTGGATTCCTCCATATCGTCGGCATCTTCCAGCTGGAGCGCGGTCGCGCCCGCCATCGCCATGCGCCGGGCGCTGCGATAGACGGCCAGCGGCCCGCCAAAGCCATCCTCGATATCGGCGGCCAGCGGAATGGGCGATGTCTGGCTGATGCGGCTGGTGATCCATTCCACGTCGGTCAGATTGCTGAAGCCATAGTCGATCACGCCGTTCATCGCGATCGACACTTCGCCGCCCGACAGCATCATCGCTTCGAAGCCGACCATCTCCACCGCCCGCGCCGACGCACAGTCATAGACACAGGGGGCGACGATGCACTTGTCGCTGGTTTCGAGCAGTTGTTGCAGAGACTTTTTTGCCATGTGCTTGCCAGTTTCCTTTGTTGAACCAATTACATGCGGATGCGGGCGCCGACCTTGAAGTAGCGGCCGATCGGATCGAAATAGACCTGGTTCGTGCCGCCCTGCGCGCTGGCGGCCAGCGGCGGGTCCTTGTCCAGCAGATTGTTGACCACGCCGAACAGTTCGAACTGGTCGTTCACCTTCACCGTGGCGCCAAGGTCGAGGTAGAAGCGGCCGGCGACGCGGTTGCTGTTCACGCTGTTGGACAGGCTGGGCGAATAACCATCATCCTCCGGGCCGATCAGGGTCGTGTCGAACACCCCCTTGGGGATATATTTGCCGTGCAGGTTCAGCGCCACGCTGCCCAGATCCCACAGCACCGTGCCGTCCACGATCCAGTCGGGAACGCCGGTGGTAGTGCCGGGGCGATAACCGGTCTGGCCGGTGCGATCGATGCCGCCAATTTCCAGCTTCAGATAATGGGTGGCGAGCAACCGGAAGTCGAGGCTGCCCAGATTGCCGACATCGGTGCGATAGCTCGCCTCGATATCGATGCCGCGATTGCGCACCTGGCTGACATTCTGGAGCACGTCGCTGACGCTGGTAAGTGCGCCGGACGAATCTCGCTGGACATAGTCGCACAATGCCGCCTGTCCCGCCGCGCAGCGATCCACCACCACCTGCGCGCCAAGGGTCGATATCGCCCCCTGCAAGTCGATGTCATAATAATCGACCGAGAAGCGGAAGTTGCGCAGGAAGCCCTTGGGCGCCAACACCACACCCGCCGTCCACGTATCGGCCTTTTCCGGCGACAATTGCTGGTTGGCGCCCGAATAGCTGTTCACCTGAATCTGCGCGCCATTGTTCAGCGGATCGACGATCGTCGTGCGGCCCAGCGTCACCGGGCCGAACAATTCGGTCAGGTTGGGCGCCCGGATGTCCCGCGACCGCGTGACGCGAAAGCGGACTTCCTCGATCGGCGCATAAACGCCGCCCAGCTTCCATGTCGTCGCGTTGACGCTGGTCGTATCAAGGCCGGGACTGGAGCGGCGATAATGGGTCCGACGAACCGCGCCGTTGAATTCCAGCGTCTGCGCGAAGGGCACATCCTTCAGGACCGGCGCCAGCGCTTCCAGATAGGCTTCGGCGACCCGTATGCTGCCATTCACCGCCTTGCCGTTGAACGACCAGAAGGCGTTGGCGGTGGACAGGGCATCGGCGGTACCGACCGCCTTGTCGCTGCGATATTCGCCGCCCGCCGCGATTGAGAAATCGCCGCCCGGCAACGCAAAGAGCGCGCCGTTGATATTGGCGGCAATGACATGCTCGGTCGTGTCGGTGGTCTGGTAGCCCGAAGGCGCGATATAGGCAGCGGCGGCCTGCGAGATATTGCCGGAGCCGAACAGGTTGATCGGCACGCAACTGGCGTCGTCATTGGCGGTGCTGGCGTCGGCATTGATGCCGCACACCACCTGCCCGTTCACAGTGACGGCATTGGCCGCATTGGTGACGCGCGAGGCGACGACGTTACCCGTATAGTCCTGACGGAACTCGTTGCGGCCATATTGATAATAGGCGTCCCAGCGCCAGTTGTCGCTGATCTTGCCTTCCAGCGACAGCACCGCGCGATAGGTCTGGTTGTCGCTATGATTGACCGACCCGCCCAGGTCCATCAGCGCGCGGCCGAGGGTGAAGGAGGTGATGGCATTGGCGTCCATGATCGCCGCGACGCCATCGGGCAGATAGGCGTTGCTGCGCTGGATCGTCTGCGTCGTGCGCGCGACCGACCCGATCACCATGCCCTTCGACCGGGCATAGGACAGGTCGACGCTGGCCTTCAGCGCATCCGAAAATTCATAGGAGGCCTGGCTATAGGTGACGAAGCGCTTGACCGGCGGGATCAGCAAGATGCCGTCCAAGAAGCCGTTGCGCACCGATTCCTCACCACCCTGAGTGAACAGCGGCGACGGATTGGTACCGTAGATGGTGCCATAATCATAATTGTGCGTCGTGCCGTCCGGGTTGAATGCCAACCCACGCAATGGCCCCGAATTGGCAACGATCAGACCGCCCGAGGAAATGGTGCCGGTCCCTGCCGGCCCGCCACGGATGCTGGCGGGCAGTCCGCCCGCGCCCGCGGGGGTATTGCCGATCAGCTGTTCGCGCGGGCACCAGCTGCGGGTGTAGCAATCGCCCATCCCGTCCGACTTGTCATATTCGCCCGCAATCATGAAATGGCCGCGATCATCGGCGAATTTCGTGCCCCAGGCGAGTTGAGCGTTCCGCTGCCCATAATCGCCCCGGCTGGAAATACCGGCCTGCACCGATCCCTTGAGGCCGGTCAGGTCGCGATCGAGGATGAAGTTGACGACACCCGCCACCGCGTCCGAGCCATAGGCCGCCGACGCGCCGCCTGTCACGACTTCGGTCCGCGACACCAGCGAGCTCGGGATCAGGTTGACATCGATCGTGCCCTGCGTGGTCGACGGCACGAAGCGCTTGCCATCCAGCAGCACCAGCGTCCGCGTCGCCCCCAGACCGCGCAGGTCGAGCACACGCGCACCGATATTGCCGCCCACTGCCTGCTGCGTCGCCGGCGTCACCAGCGGACGGAAGGACGGCAGTTCATTCAGGGCGTCGCCGACATTGGTGATCGCGCGCTGGGCCAGCCGCTCCTCACCCACCACGGTCACGGGCGTCGGCGCATTGAAGCCCGACCGGGCGATGCGCGATCCGGTAACGACGATGTCGGCCGCGGCCGCGTCATCCACCTCTGCCTGCTGCGGCGTCGGCTGGGATACAGCCTCCTGCGCCATGGCCGGTACCACCAGCGCGCACAATACTACGCCGCCGCTCATCAATCCATGCTTGAAGCGATTCACCATAATGCGATGCATCAACTCATCCTCCCAACACTGCCGGATCTACCATCCGCTTGCTCGTGATATCGGTCACATTAACGAACATGCCCAGACAAGGCAATCCCCTTGCAAGGAGGAAATGAGAAAGACTTTGATGCGCAGAATGTCGCTATTTTCTCTCATTTTTGGCTTTTTATCGTTTGATTTCGGAAAAAGACGACCGAAGAATCCGTCGGCGCGAATCGCGGGCTTGGCCGCATCGCCGTCATTTGATATCGGTCCCATGACATACACATGTGCCAAAGGAAGAGGATCATATGGATATTCGTGCCGCTATTGTCGAAGCATCGGATCACCCGATGGTCATCCGTCCCCTGACCATCGAAGCGCCCCGCGCCGGCGAACTGCTGGTCCGCCTGGTCGCGACGGGGATCTGCCATACCGATGCGACCATGTGGCAGCAGGGCGTGCCCGTGCCGCAACCGGTGGTACTGGGCCATGAAGGCGCTGGGATCGTCGAGCAGGTGGGCGAAGGCGTGACCGACATCCGGCCCGGCGACCCCGTCGTGATGAGCTATAATAGCTGTGGCACCTGTCCAACTTGCTGTTCGGATCATAGCAGCTATTGCCACGACTTCTTCCCGCGCAACTTCTTCGGCACTCGCCCGGATGGCAGCAGCGCGCTCAAGGCGGAAGACGGCTCTCCTGTCTTCGCCAACATCTTCGGCCAATCCTCTTTCGCCAGTCATGCCATTTGCCATGTCCGTAACGCAGTGGTCGTACCGCGCGATCTTGACCTGCGCATTGCCGGCCCCCTTGGCTGCGGCATATTGACCGGCGCTGGGGCGGTGATGAATGCGCTGCAAGTCCAGGCTGGGCAAAGCGTCGTGGTGCTGGGCGCGGGTTCGGTTGGCCTGTCCGCGATCATGGCGGCGAAGGTCGCAGGCGCGTCTTCGATCACCGCGGTGGACCTAAACCCGGACCGGCTCGCACTCGCGTCAGAACTGGGCGCGACGCTGACCATCAATGGCCGCACTGACGATGCCGTCGCCCGCGTGCTGGAAACAATCCCCGGCGGTGTGGACTATGCCATTGATTGCACTGGCCTGCCCGCTGTCATCCAGCAGGGCATCGCCATGCTGGGTATACGCGGCACTTGCGGCATCGTCGGCGCAGCAGCGCCCGGAACACTGTTCCAGGCAGATGTTTCACAGGTCATGAGCGGCGGCCGCACCATCCGCGGCATCGTGGAGGGTGACGCCGATCCCAAGATCTTCATCCCGCATCTGGTCGCGTTGCATCAGGCTGGCCAGTTCCCGTTCGACCGGCTGATCCGTTTCTATCCATTCGAGGCGATCAATGAGGCCTTCCATGACGCCGAGAACGGCGCGGCGATCAAGCCGGTGCTGCTGTTCGACTGACCTGCGGGGGCGCCGCCCTGCGGCGCGCCCTGCCATGGCTTAAAAGCCGCTTTCCGCTTCGAAAATCATATGACCCTTAGACCATGGTCGAACTTCGCTCCACCACGGATCGGCCGGTAAGAGTTCGTTAGCCGCAAAATCATCCAAGGGCTCCAGTGCCTCACAGCAAGGACTGGAACCATGGCCCGTACACTGATTACCGCTCTTATCGCCGCTGCGGCCGTCGGCACGCCGGCAGTCGCTGCACAGGGACCGTTGCAGGTCGCCTCCAAGATTTTCGTCGAACAGCGTGCCCTCGACAAGACGGGCGCCGTCAGCACCTCGCTGGCGCCCGCCACCCGCGCCGTGCCGGGCGACCATGTCGTCTTCGTGCTCGCCTACCGCAACACCGGCGCACAGCCGCTGTCGGACATCGTCCTCGACAATCCGGTGCCCGGCGCGATCACCTATCGCGCGCCCGGCGCCGGATCGGCAACGCCGCTCCTGTCGGTCGACGGCAAGACCTATGGCCCGCTCGCCCAGCTGCGCGTGCCCACGGTCGGTGGCGGCAGCCGCGCGGCCACATCCAATGATGTTCGCCATATTCGCTGGCGCATCGCGACCGTCCCTGCCGGAGGACAGGGCCAGCTCGCATTCAAGGCAGTCCTCAAGTGATCGCTCCCCCGGGCGCTCGCGCGCATGCCCCTCAAGCAACAGGAACCTCGAATATGATGTCTCGCTCACTGCGGCTGATGCTGCTGGGCGGCGCCGCCATGGTTGCGACCGGCACGGCGCATGCCCAATCCGGATCGACGGCCACCGCCGCTGGCACGGAAGTCTCGAATACCGCTACCGTCACCTATACCGTCAACGGCGCTTCGCAGACCACCACGTCCAACACCGCCAAGTTCGTAGTCGACCGCAAGGTCGACTTTACTGTCATCACCGACCAGACCGGCGCCACCCAGGTCAATCTGAGCCAGCAGGCGGCCGTCACCAAGTTCAAGGTCACCAACCATACCAACGGCATACAGGATTTCTGGCTCGATCCCGACCAGACCACCCTGTCCGTCGGCATCCTGACCGGTACCGACGATTTCGACATTTCCTCGATGAAGGTCTTTGTCGATAGCAATGGCAACGGCGTCTATGACGCGGATGTCGATACCCAGACCTATATCGACGAACTGGCGCCCGAAGCCTCCGTTGCGGTGTTCATCGTCGGCAACATCCCTTCGACCGTCGGTATCCATGAAGCACAGGTTTCGCTGCACGTCATTGCCGCAGCGGGCGGCACCTCCGGCACCAAGGGCGCGATCCTGGTCCCGACCGACCTCAGCCTCGGCAATGCCGACAATGTCGTCGATATCGTCTTCGCCGACGACGACAGCGACGGCACGCTCAATCTGGGCGACGTCGCCCGCAACGGCCAGGGTCGCGCTTATGCCGCCTATGTCATCGGTACCCAGAATGTCGCGCTGACCGTCACCAAATCCGCACTCGTCCTGTCGGATGGCGTCAACGTCGCCAATCCCAAGGCGCTGCCGGGCGCGACGGTGCAGTATTGCCTGCTCGTCCATAACGGCACCGCGCTGACCGGGGCGAATGGCGTGGTCCTGACCGACATCGTGCCATCGAACACCACCTATGTGCCGGGTTCGATCAGCATCGGCCTGCCGGGCGGCACCTGCGTGCTGGCCGGGACGACCGAGGATGATGACGCGGACGATGCGGCTGAAACCGACGGCTATACCGCCAGCTATAATAGCGGGACAAAGACCGTGACCGCCGATGTCGGCACTGTCGCCGGCCTCGGCTCGGTGGCGCTCGCCTTCAAGGTGACGATCAACTAACTCCCTACACAGCAAAGGAAAAACCAACGTCGTGCGCCTTGACCCGCGCGCGTCGACAGGAACCCTATGCCCAAAATCCGCGCTTCTGCCAGCCTGACGGCTGCCCTGATGGGCCTTGTCGCCGCGACCCCGGTCGTGGCGCAGGGGCAGACTCGCGTTTCCAATACTGCGACGCTGACCTGGCAGGCTCCGACCGGCCCGGTCAGCGTCGATTCCAATACCGTGATCTTCGACGTGGAATCGCGCGGCAAGCGCCCGACCCGGTTGAGCTTTCGTCTGCTCCCGGTCGGTTACAGCCTGCAAGGCATGCGATGCGAAACGTCGCCCACCATCAGCTTCACCCCCGCCCCGATCGACACTGCCGACCTCGCGCGCGCGCCGGTGGCCGAATCCATCGACATCCATGTCCCGCTGATCCTGGTGCTGGACAATCCGGGCGGCAATCATGATCCCAATGTCCGCGAAACGGCTCGGATCAACGTTCATACGCAATATCTGACCAGCACGATCCCGTTGCTGGAGACGGGCCCCGACACGGGCGTCTTCGCCGGCGGCGTGCCGAAGGGGGATGACGGCTCCTCATCCCCCTGCGACCCGACGCTCGATCGCGGGGCGGAACTCATGCTCAGCTTCACCGAGGACGAATATAGCTATGGATCGACCACATCGATCCTGATCGATCCCACCGGCTACGTCTTCGATTCGCAAACCGGCGCGCTGGTCGATGGCGCGACCGTAACGTTGCTCGACGACAGCGACCGGCCCGCCAGCGTCTTTGGCGACGACGGAATCAGCGCCTATCCTGCAACCGTGGTCAGCGGCGGCAGCGCGACCGACGCCAGCGGGCGGACCTACAAATTCCCGCAGGGCAATTATCGTTTCCCACTGACAGCCCCGGGCCGCTACCATCTGCGCATCACCCCGCCGGCCCATTATGTCGCCCCGTCGACCCGCAGCCGGGCCGAACTGGAAGCGCTGCGCGACCCCAAAAACCATCCCTTCATGCTGAACGAGGCGTCGTTCGGCGGCGTGTTCACGCTGAAAGACCCGGAACCCTTCATAGCCGACATTCCGCTCGATCGCATTGGCGACACGCATCTGCTGCTGACCAAGACGGCGTCGGTGCGCGAAGCCTCTCCGGGCGATTTCATCCAATATCTCGTCCGGGTCGACAATCGCTCGGAAAGCGACGCCAGCGGCATCCACCTGACCGACATTCTGCCTCCCGGCCTGCGGTACGAGCGCGGCTCCACACGCGGAGCAGAGGAACCCGAGGTTGCAACCGATGGCCGTACACTGGACTTCAGTGTGCCCACTCTGCCGGCTGGCAAGACGGCGGAGGTGCGCTATGTCGTGTCCGTCGCGCCCGGCGCGCCGCGTGGCGAGGCACTGAACCGCGTGCTCGCCTCCGGTTCGGCCGGTGCCACCAGTAACGAGGCCGCCGCCGCGGTGCGCATCGGCGCCCTGCTCTTCACCGATGGCTTCACAGTCGTCGGCCGCGTGACCGAAGGCGACTGCAACGCGCCAGCCAGCGGCCGCAAGGGCGTGGCCGGCGTCCGCATCCTGATGGAAGATGGCAGCTATGTCGTCACCGACAAGGATGGGCTCTACCATTTCGAGGCTGTCCGTAACGGCCGCCATGTCGTGCAACTCGACAGTGCCAGCTTGCCCGCCAGCCACGCACCGGCGCTGTGCGATGCCGACACCCGCCAGGCCGGCAGCGCCATCTCCCGCTTCGTCGAAAGCGACGGCGGCCTGCTGAAGCGCGTCGATTTCCAACTACGCCTGACCGGCATTGCTGTCGCCAGCATGGCAGACGCCCTGCCGGTTGCCCCCGATGCCGCCGAAGCCGCAGGCAACCGCGAGTGGTTCACCGGGCAAGATGCCGGCATCGCCCTGCTCTTCCCGACGCAGGGCTACAGCCCTCGTTCGCCCTCGACCCGCGTCGTCATCCAGCATCATGCCGGTCAGAAGGTCGCCCTGCGCCTCAATGGCGTGCTGGTCGATGCGCTGGCCTATGACGCGACCGATACGGATGGCGATGTCGCCATCGCCAAATGGTCCGGCATCGGCCTCAATACCGGCGACAATGCGCTGGAAGCCACGGTCATGAATGACGACGGGTCGGTCGCGCAGACATTGCATGGCACCGTCCATTATGCCGGACCAGCCGCCAATGCGGTTTTCGCGCCTGAATCCAGCAAGCTGCCCGCAGACGGCCTCACCAACCCCGTGCTCGCCTTCCGTCTGACCGATCGGACCGGCCGCCCGGTGCGCGACGGCACCACCGTTCCCGTCACCATCGACCAGCCCTACAGCATCGCCGTCGATGCCACCGTTGCAGGTGCCCGCCCCGCCGACCGGATCGGGCGCAACAGCGGAACGGCGCTCGTCATCGGCGACGAGGGCATCGCCTATCTGGCGCTGCAACCCACCAGCCAGGCCGGCGCGCTGCGCGCCACCGTCACGCTGACCGACGACCGGCAGCAGCGCGTGATCGAACTGCGCAGCCGCCTTACCGCCGTGGCGCGCGACTGGACCGTGGTGGGCTTTGGCGCGGGCACGATCGGTTACGACACGCTGCGCAAGCGCTCGGCGCGCCTGCCCGCATCCAGCCGCAACAGCTTGGTCACTGACGGCCAGTTGGCCCTTTATGCCAAGGGACGGATCAAGGGCAGCTGGCTGATGACCATCGCCTATGACAGCGACCGCCAATATGACCGGTCGCGCGGGCTGCTGGGCCAGATCGACCCGGATCGCTATTACACCGTCTATGGCGACGCCACCCGTCAGGGTCAGGATGCGCCCACTGCCCGCAAACTCTATCTGCGGCTGGAACGGCCGGATTTCAGCGCCCTGTTCGGCGATTTCGAAACCGGCATGACCCAGACCCAGCTGACTCGTTACAGCCGCACGCTGAACGGCATGAAGGCCGACTTTGCCAATGATCGCCTCAGCTTCACAGCCTTTGCCGCCAACAGCGACGACCTGCATGCCCGCGACGAGATTCAGGGCAATGGCCTGACCGGCCCCTATCGTCTGTCGGGGCGCGACATCGTGCCCAACAGCGACAAATTGAGCATCGAGGTGCGCGATCGGCTGCGCCCCGAACGCATCCTGTCCTCGACCCCGCTGACCCGCCATATCGACTATGATATCGATGTGACTATCGGCACGATCCGCTTCCGCGAACCGGTGCTGGGCCGCGATGCCGCCAATAATCCGGTCTTTATCGTCGTCGACTATGAAACCTACGGCAAGGGCAAGAAACTGACCGCTGGCGGCCGCGCCTCGATCAAGTTCGCCAAGGGCAAGGCGGAAGTCGGCGTATCGGCGATAAAGGATGACAGCCATGGCAACGGCCTGCTGCTGGGTGCCGACCTGAGCGCCCGCGTTACCGACACCACGCAGTTGCGCGCCGAATTCGCCGCCGGCAGCCACGATGGCCTGTCCGACGGCCGCGCCTATCTGGCGGAGGTCGAACATCACAGCAAAGGTGCCGACATACTGGCCTATGCGCGCCAGCAGGACGATGCCTTTGGCCTGGGCCAGCAGAATCTGGTGGAGGCCGGCACCCGCCGTGTCGGATTCGACGGTCGGATACAGATCGCCGACAAATGGGCGGCCACCGCTTTGGCCTGGTATCAGGACCAGTTGATCGGCGCGGGCAGCCGCGTCGCCGGGGAAGCACGCATCGAATATCGCCGCGAGCGCGGCACGCTGTTCGCCGGCACCCAGTTCGCCATGGATCGCAGCATCGATGGCAAGGATCGCGACAGCCGCTTGCTCACGCTGGGTGGCACGCAGGCGATGCTCGGCGGCAAGCTGACCCTGACCGGCCAAACCCAGTTCGCACCAGGTGGGGACAAGGATAGCGTGGACTTCCCGGCCCGGCAGCAGTTGATCGCCGCCTGGCGCGTGAAGCCCGGCATCCGCCTGATCGGCGGCTATGAAATCGCGCAGGGTGCCGATTTTACCGCCCATACCGCGCAGATCGGCTTCGACGTCCAGCCCTGGAAAGGAGCGAAGGTCACCACCGCGATCAACAACCAGACGTCGGGTGAAAATGGTGCCCGCCTGTTCGCCAATTACGGCCTGATCCAATCGCTCCCGATCAGCGAGCGCTGGACCATCGACGCGACCTTCGACGCCAGCACCACAGTTCGTGGCCAGATCCCCGCCGGCGGCTTGGTCCAGCCCTTCCAGACCAGCGGCTCCGGCAGCGTCGGCGGCACACTGGGCGGCCTCTATGGCAATGACGGTGACTACAAGGCCGTCACGCTGGGCGCCAATTACCGCGCTGATCTCTGGTCGTGGAACGGCCAGGTCGAATATCGCAAGTCCGACCAGAACAGCCGCTTCAACATCACCAGCAACGTCGTCCGCGCCCTGGGTGAAGGCAAAACGCTAGCCGGCACGGTGCGCTACTCCACATTGGGCCAGGTGACAGGCGCGCAGGCGAAGAGCCTGACCACATCGGTCGCGCTCGCATGGCGCCCGCTCGATAGCAACTGGTCGCTGCTGGAACGGTTTGAACTGCGCAAGGAAAGCGCGGATTCAGGTATCGGCGGTGGCAATGTGCTGGGCGTCCCGGCGGGCAGCGGCGTGGGTCAGCGCACGTTGCGGCTTATCAACAATCTCGCCGTAAACTATCGCACCGGGCCGGAAGGCGCGCGCCACGCAGTCGAGGCGACCGTTTATTATGGCGCGAAATGGGTGCGCGGCAGCTATGGCGTGGACGATTATGCCGGCTATATCGACGTCACCGGCTTTGACCTGCGCATGGATATGGGCAAGCGGTTCGACATCGGCGTGCAGGGATCGGTGCAGCATGCCTGGAGCCGGGGCGTCTTCGCCTTCAGCGGTGGACCGTCCGCCGGCGTCTCGCCCGCGCCGAACGTCTGGATCAGCACCGGCTATAACATCGCCGGCTATCGCGATCGCGATTTCGAAGATGATCGCTATACCCGTCGCGGCCCTTATGTGACGATGCGCGTGAAGTTCGATCGCGGCGCCATTGCCGGCCTGCTCGGAAAGCGCCGCTGATGCGCGCACCCGCCCTTCTCCTACCCGCTCTACTGGCGATGCTGCCGACGGCGGCGCTGGCCGATCCGATCACCGCTACCAAATCGGTCGCCATGGTGTCCGACCCGATGGGCAACCTGATCCCGCGCGCCATTCCCGGCGCGGTGCTGGATTATACGGCCACGCTCGCCAATCCGCTCGCCAATGCCGGCAAGACGGTGCGCGGCATCGCCTTCGAGGATCAGTTGCCCGCCAATGTCATCCTGCGCGTCAGTGATCTGGGCGCCAGCGGCAGCGGCCCGGTTATCTTCACCAACGGCGCGATCGTGCTGGGCGTGGGCGACAGCGGCCTGACCTACAGCTTCACGAGCCTGTCCAGCGCCACCGACGGGATCGAATTTTCCAACGGCACCAGTTGGACCTACACACCCGTTCCCGACGCCGACGGCTATGACGCCAACGTCCGCGCCATTCGCATCAAACCCGTGACCACTTTCAAGACGGGCGGCTCCTTCACGGTCCGCTTCCGCGTCAAGCTGCGTTGAAACAGGAGAACCCCATGCCGCATGGACTGGAACAGGCATCGCCGACACCGATCATAACCGTCTTGCCGGAACTGTCCGACGGCTGGTCGCCAAATCCTGTGGAGCGACGACGGGACTGGCGGGCGGCCACCGTCTTTACGATCGGCAAGATCAGCTTTGCCGGCCGCAGCCTGCCCTGCATGGTCCGCGACCTGTCAGAAGGCGGCATGCGCATCCAGTTGCCCTTCCCCCCGCCACCGGGCATGCGCGTGTTGATCGAGATGCGCGGGCTGGACCCTCGCCTCGCCCGGATCTGCTGGACGTCGGGCCATGAAGCCGGGCTGATGTTCGACCTGCGGTGCAGCCCGGCGGATATTTTCGCGGCGCGCAGCAACAAATCGGGTCGGATCGCGCGCCAGCCCCGCTTTGCCTTTCGCCGGGAAACCATGCTGCTGGTCGATGACGCGCCTGTCGCGGTGCGCATCGAGAATATTTCGGTCGGCGGCGTCCGACTAACCCTCTTCACGCCGCTGGAACGGGGCAAGCCCGGCGTACTCGACCTGATATTGGGTGATCGGCAGAGCGTGGCGGGCGAAATCTGCTGGACCCGCGACGACAGTTGCGGCTTCCGCTTCCTGCAACCGGTCAGCAGCGTCACCCTGGCCACGATGCTGGATGCACCCGACCTGATCTGACCCCTCTACCCCTCCGCACACAGCCAGCCGTCGATCGCCACCAGCGCGATCCGGCTGACATGCAGCGCCGCCGCAACATCAGCGCCGCCCTGATCCACCGCCTGCCAGCGACAGCTGACATCGGCAAAGCCCAATGTCCCGGCCAGTCCGGCAATCCGGTGCGCGTCAGCTTCCTCCGGGCGGTCCAGCGCCTGCCGTAATTCGGCCTGCAATCCCTCCACCACGGGCCGCAATCCATCGCGCCCCAGCAGCGTCGCAATGCGGGCCAAGCCCGCTGTCAGCGCCAGATCCTCATCGCCCTGCATGATGATCGCAAGTCCAGTCCAACAATCTACAGCCCGCCCCGAACATGCCGGAATATTCCGACGGCGGGAATAAAGATGACAGCCAATGTATTTTGCGATTGATACATAGGTGCATTACCCTCACAATCCGATGCAGCATCACTAACCCATTCCGATCAGGATGGATAATCACAGGGCAGGAGGATGGCGGAAACCATAGCTGGCGGCCGCGTGTTGATCGCGGACGATCATCCTTTGATTCGCGAAGGTCTGGCGCTGGCCGCGCGCGCGGTCATGCCCGGCATTACCATCGATACCGCCGGTACGATCGGCGAAGCGCTGGATGCCCTTTCGCGCCATAGTAAATATCGTCTGATCCTGCTGGATTTCGTCCTGCCCGACGCACGCGGCTTTTCCGGTTTCCTACAGCTGCAGCATGAGGCGGGCCGCGTGCCGATCGCCATGATCTCCGCCCATGAAAATCCTACATTGGGCGAAAGCGCGCGCGCATTGGGCGCAGCCGGCTTCCTCTACAAGACCCGGCCATTCGACGATCTCGCCCGTGACATCAAAAGACTGGCAGAGGGGCAGACCAGCTTTCCACCCGCAGGAACAGCCGGCGACCCAGGCACGCTGCGCGATCGCATCGCGACCCTGTCCGGCGCGCAGTTGCGCGTCCTGATCGCGCTGTCGGACGGGCGGCTGAATAAGCAGATCGCCGCCGATCTCGACGTGTCCGAAGCGACGGTGAAGGCCCATCTGACCGCCATTTTCCGCAAGCTGGACGTCAGCAATAGAGCGCAGGCCCTGTTGGCGGTGCAGCCTCTTCTGGGTGATGTAGCGGCGGCGCGCCCGGCATGACCGGCGCACCGCCCCGCCCGCCTCGCGCCCTCCCCTTCCTCCTGCTTGCTCTGTTCGTGCCGATGGGCCTCGCCGCCCTGCTCTTCTGGCTGGGTGGCGAATATGGCCGCTGGAACGGACTGCGCGAAGATGCCGACAAGAGCTTTGAGCGGCGGGTGCTGCTGATCGACATGTTGTCGCAACTGCGCGCCGCCGAATCCAGCCAACGCGGCTATGTCATCACCCATGATCCGGAATTCGCCACCCGCTACGGCGAATGGCATGCCAGCATTGCCCGCGCCTTCGCCAGCGCTGACGCGCTCTATCGCGACGTGCCGGCGCAAAGGACCGGCTTCAACAGCCTGCATCGATTGGCCCAGGCCAAGATCGCCGAGATGGACGAGGTGCTGCGCCTTTACGGCACACGGGGACCGGAAGCCGCACGCCAGCGCGTTGCCGACGGTGAGGGCAAAAGGCTGATGGCGCGCCTGCAACATCAACTGGACATGGTGATCCGGGACGAACAGCAGATAGGCAGTGCCCGTGTCGTCGCCTATCGCAGCCGGACCGAAACACTTCAGCGTGTAATGTGGATTCTGGTCGCGATCAGCAGCCTGTCGCTCGCCATTGCGCTACTCGGCCTCTGGCGGCAGCGCCTGTCCCAATATCAGATCGAACTGCGGGGCTATGCCGCCGCACAGCGCAACGAGACGATCCTGGACAGCACGATCGACCCGATCATCATCATCAATCCCAGCGGCACGATCGAAACGATCAACAAGGCCGCGTCAAAAATGCTGGGCTATGTCCCGGCAGAGCTGATGCGACGCGATTTCGATGTCATTTCCGACATCGCGCCCGGCGTCGGCAGCTTCCTTGACCGCATCGGTCTGGTCGATGGCGAATTAAGGATGCCCTACTGGACCGACCGGCAGGTGCGGCACGAAAGCGGCCGCCTGCTGCCGGTCGACATCGCGCTCGGCGTGATGCCGTTGCCGGACGGCGACCATATCGTCATGTCCCTGCGCGACATCGTCCAGCGCAAGCGGATCGAGCGGCTGAAGGACGACCTGATATCGACCGTCAGCCATGAATTGCGTACCCCGCTCACCTCGATCGTCGGTGCGCTCGCGCTGCTGCGGCTGGATGTCGGCAACAGGCTGGAGGGCGAGCCGGCAAGCCTGGTCACCATTGCCGAAAATAATGCCCAGCGGCTGATCCGCCTTATCAACGACATGCTCGACATCGACCGGATCGATTCGGGGAAGCTGCGGATGACGCTGGCGCCGACCGATCTCTATCATGTGATCCAGCGCGCCTGCGAGGATAATAGCAGCCTGCTTCGCGCCGCGGGTGCCATCCTGGACTGCACCCTGCCGGATGAGCATCTGATGATCCAGGGTGACGAGGAACGGCTGTTGCAGGTTCTCACCAACCTCATGTCCAATGCGGTCAAGGCAGCGCCGGAAGGCAGTCGCGTGACCGTCGGCCTGCGCCGTAGCGCCGATGGCCGCCGCGCGACCGTATATGTGGACGATCACGGGCCGGGCATCCCCAAAGAATTTCGATCGCGCATCTTTGGCCGCTTCGAGCGGGCCACCAATGACGAGGCGTCGCCCGGTACCGGCCTTGGCCTTGCCATAGCACGCGAAATCGTCAGCCAGCATGGCGGCGAACTCTGGTTCGAGGATCGGGCCAGCGGCGGTACCCGCTTCGCCTTCTCGCTGCCAGTCATGCTGCCCGTGTCGATCCCCCGCGATCGGCTGGACGATCGGGCCGACATCGCCAGCATCCTGATCTGCGAAAGCAATCCCGCCATTGCCCGACAGCTTCAGTCGCAATTGTCGGAAGAAGGCTATGCCTGCCGCGTCGTCACCAGCGCCCGCGCGGCTCGGGAGGCTATCGCAGCCAGCGGATATCATCTGCTGCTGCTCGACATGGCGCTCGACGACGCCGATTCCTTCCATTTCGCGCGCGAAGTCCGGCGCGTGGAGGGACCGCAGGAATTGTCGATCCTGATGGTGTCTGCCCTGACCGGGGATAGCACCGCGCCGCTTTCGCTCGATCTGGTCGACTGGATCGACAAGCCGATCGACCCCAGCCGGCTCAAGACCGCAATTGCCGCGTCCTTCCGCCATTCGGGCATCGACCGGCCGACCGTCCTGCATTTGGACGACGATCAGGACACGCTGGAAATCACGGCCTCGGCGCTCAAGGGCATCGCCTATATCCTCAAGGCCACGACGCTGGACGAGGCGCGCGCGCTGTTGCGGGTGGAAACGCCGCATCTGGCGATATTGGATGTACATCTGGAAAAGGGACTGGGCCTCGACCTGCTGCCCGACCTGGTGGACGAAAAAGGTGTAGCCATTCCGACCATCATCTATTCGGCGCATGATATCGACACGGAAATCTCCGGCCAGATCGACGCGATATTGGTGAAGTCGCGTACGTCGCTACCCGATCTCAAGGCGACGGTACGCCGCGTGGTTGCGACCCGGCATGCCAAAAATGGGGGAGAAGACGGGGCATGAGCGACGACGGCAAATTGCGCGTCCTCTATGTCGATGACGACAAGGATATTCGCCATATCGTCAAATTGTCGCTCGCCCTTGATCCCGGAATCGAACTGCGTCTTTGCGCGGACGGCGCCGACGCGCTGCATGCGGCCAGGACGGACGACTGGCGGCCGGACCTGATCATGCTGGACGTGATGATGCCGCGCATGGATGGCCCCGCGTTGATGGTCGAATTGCGCGACCTGCCCGGCTTTGCCGACAAGCCCTTCGTCTTCGTCACGGCCCGCGCGCGCGAAGCGGACGTGCAAAGCTATTATGATGCGGGCGCCAAGGGGGTGATATTGAAACCCTTCAACCCGCTGACGCTGGCAGCCAGTGTCCGGGCATTGATGGGCTGATTTACGCGCTAACCGGCACCTTGCTGCGTTGCGTTGCCATTGACCCGATCGGCACGGCACTGCCCCGTCTCGCAAAAGCCAAGACCCAGGCCGATGGCATGGGTTCCGTCCAATCAATCCTCTTCGCCGTCGGACAGCATGCGCATGGCCGCCCCGTCCAGATCATCGAATTGCCCGCTGCGAAGCGCCAGGAAGAAGGCGGTCAGCGCCACCAACCCGCACAGCAGGGCTATGGGGATGAGGAGGACAAGGCCGGTCATTGCGCGCTTCCATTCAGTCGCAGGGCGTTGGCGACGACAATCAGCGAGGATAGCGACATGGCGACGGCCGCCACCAGCGGCGTCACCTGTCCTGCGATCGCCAGCGGCACCGCCAGCACATTATAGCCGATGGCGAGGCCGAAATTCTGCTTCACTACCCGCACCGTCCGCCGCGCCGCGCGCAGGGTGACGGCAACGGGGGCCAGCCGGTCGCCCAGGAACACGATGTCGGCGGTCAATTGGCTCGCATCGCTCGCCGATGCAGGCGCCATGCTGGCATGGCCCGCCGCCAGCGCCGGCCCATCATTGAGTCCGTCGCCGACCATCAATATCTTTTGCCCGCGCCGTTTCAGCCGCTCGATCAGCGCCAGCTTGTCCGCGGGGCGCAAATGGCCGATCGCCGTGGTGCCGGTGGCACGTGCGACTTCCTCCAGCGCTTCGGGCCGGTCGCCACTGGCAATCAGTGCCGTCAACCCGTCGCGCCGCAGGCTATCGATCACCGCAATCGCATCGGGCCGCAGCGCATCGGCAAAACGCAGCAGCATCGCATGATCGCCGCGCCGATATTCGCTGGCGAGACCGAACAGGTTGATGAGGCTGCGCGGCCGGGCCAGCGCCACAGCTTCTCCGCGATAGTGGGCGAATACACCCTCTCCCGCCACCTCGCGCACATCATCGATCGCGGCGGCCTCGACCCCGTCCAGCGCCTGCCGCAGGGCGTTGCTGAGCGGATGGCGGCTGGCGCGGGCGAGCGCGAGCAGGATCGCTTGGTCCGCCGCGTCCAGCCGGTCAAGATCGCGGGGCACCGGACGACCCAGCGTCAGCGTGCCGGTCTTGTCGAACACGACCTCATCCACTTCAGCCAGCCGCTCCAGCGCAGAACCGTCCTTTACCAGCACGCCGCGCCGCATCAGCGCGCCACAGGCCACAACCTGCGCGGCCGGCACCGCCAGCCCCAGCGCACAAGGGCAGGTGATGAGCAATACCGCCACTGCGATCAGCAGCGCCTGATGCACGCCCGCCCCCGCGATCATCCATCCGGCGAAGGACAGGGCCGCCAGCAGATGCACACAGGGCGCATAGAGGCGCGCCGCCCGGTCGGCGAGCCGCACATAGCGCGACTTGCCCTGCCCGGCCTCCTCCATCAGCCGGGCGATGTCGGCAATAACGGTTTCCGCACCCGCCGCCGTCACCGCAACGGTGAGCGGCCCGTCCATATTGAGCGCGCCGGCCTGTGCCATGTCGCCCGGAACGACCCGGACCGGCGCGCTTTCCCCAGTAAGGAAGGCGATGTCCAGACCGCTCGTCCCTGCAACCACGCGCCCGTCCGCTGCCAGCCGTTCCCCTGCCGCAACCAGCATCTCCATTCCCGGCCGCAGCACGTCGGACTTTACCCAGCGGCTGCGCCCGCCTGCTTCCAGCACCAGTGCGCCCGGCGCGCTCTGCTTGAGCAGCGCCGCCACCCCGGCGCGTGCCCGGACCCGCATCATGCTGTCCAGGCAGCGTCCGGCCAGCAGGAAGAAGAGCAGCATCACCGCCCCATCGAACCAGGCATGATGACCGCCGGTCAGCGTTTCATAGAGGCTCATGCCAGTCGTCAGCAGCACCCCGATGCTGATCGGCACGTCCATATTGGTGCGGCCCTGCCGTACTGCCGCCCAGGCGGACCGGAAAAAGGGCTGGCCGGCATAGGCCACGGTCGGCAGCGCGATGAGAGCGGAAAGCCAATGGAACATTTGCCGCGTCGCCCCGTCCGCGCCGGACCAGATCGACACTGACAGCAGCATGATGTTCATAGCGGCGAAGCCCGCGACCGCCAGTGCCCGGATCAGCGCCCGGTTTTCCGCCGCCGCGACATCGAAGCCGGGATCGGCCAATGGCTCGGCATCGAAACCGATCGCAGCGATCGCAGCCTTGATCGTGGGCGGGGCCAGCATCGGATCATGGCGGATAGCAACACGCTTGGCCGTCATGTTGACTCGTGCGGACACGACCCCCGGCACCCTGGCAAGGCCGTTTTCGATCTTCGCAATACAACCAGCGCAATGCAGCGCGGGGACAGCGAACAGGCTTTCGATGCTGTCGGAGGCCGGGGCTTCGGCAAAAACAGGCTGAGTCGCCATCAGAAGACCTCCCGCAACAGATGCTGTGCACCATTGTTGATATCGGCCCGCACCTGCCAGCGTCCGACGGGCAGGGCGCGGCTGCCGACATAATGGCCTGGCGCGATTTCGTGGAAGGTGATGGCGATGTCGGGCGCGCGGCCCAGCGGATGTTCTGCGATGGCCGCAATGCGCGCCTGACGGATCGGTGCGCCCGCGCCGTCGGCCAGCGAGAGCGTTACATGACGTGCGCCGTCCAGCGCCACATTATCCTTCCAGCCGAGGCGATCCTGCGCCCGTGCCTCCGCCAGATAGCGGTTGAACTTCTGACTCTCGACATAGCTGTTGTCGACTACCGTGCCGCCGAAGGAGCGGATGGCGACGGTTGCCATCAGCACATTGACGGAAATCACCACCGCGAAGAAGAAGACAAGGATGCCGGTCATGTGCCAGCCGGTGAAGCGTCGGATCATGTCTCAGGGCCTTTCGAAACGGGCGGGTTCGCTGTCGCCGCCGCCTTCGCGATCGGTGGCGCTGACGGTGAAGGCAAAGTCCTGCCGTGTGGCGCCCACGGCCGGAGCGGCGACGAATATGCGCAGCTTGGCCACGCTGTCGGCGGGAATGGTGGCGGTGACGATCGTTGCGGCCTGCTCGCGCGGCATGACGTCGGTCCACAGCTTCGCGCCGGGCAGCCCCTCGACAGCAACCGTCACCGGGCGCGGCCGTGCCTCCATGTTGCGGACCTTGACCATGTAGGCGTTGCGGATCGCTCCATCGGACAGGCGCACGAAGATGGGGTTGCGATCCTGCTGCGCGGCGATGTCGATCCGGGTACGGGCACCCAGCGCGAACAGCATCGCCGCGCCGATCGACAGCCACACCGCCGCATAGGCCAGGGTGCGGGGGCGCAGCAGCGTCTTGAGAACAGGCTTGGCCGGCGCCCCCTTCTGTTCCGCCTCCGCATCCTCCTGCGTGCAATAGTCTATCAGGCCGCGTGGCCGCCCGACCTGCGCCATCACCTTGTCGCAGGCGTCGATGCACAGCGCGCAGGTTATGCAGCCGATCTGCGCCCCGTCACGAATATCGATGCCGGTGGGACAGACCGCGACGCACTGGTTGCAATCGATACAGTCGCCGAACAGATCGGGATTGGCCTGCGCCTTCTTCACGCTGCCGCGCTGTTCTCCGCGCCAGTCCTTGTAGGTGACGACCAGCGACTTTTCGTCCAGCATCGCCGTCTGGATGCGCGGCCAGGGGCACATATAGATGCACACCTGCTCCCGCATGAATCCGCCCAGCACGAAGGTCGTCGCGGTCAGCAAGGCCACGGTGCCATAGGCGACCGGTGAGGCACTGCCCGCCCAGAAATCATGGCTGAGTTTGGGCGCATCGGCGAAGTAGAAAATCCATGCCCCGCCCGTGGCGAAGGCGATGACCAGCCAGACAGTCCATTTGGCCAGCCGACGGGTCAGTTTCGCGACGCCCCAAGGGGCCTTGGCCAGCCTGATCTGCGCATTGCGGTCGCCGTCGATGAAGCGTTCGACATGCTGGTAGAGGTCGGTCCACACCGTCTGCGGGCAGGCGTAGCCGCACCAGGCCCGGCCCACCACCGACGTCACCAGAAACAGCCCGATCCCCGCCATGATGAGCAGGCCAGCGACATAATAGAATTCATGCGGCCAGATTTCGATCGCGAACATATAGAAACGTCGATGCGCCAGATCGACAAGCACCGCCTGATCGGGGGCATAGGGCCCACGATCCCAGCGCAGCCAAGGCGTGCCCCAGTAGATTGCCAGCGTCACCGCCATGATCGCCCATTTCAGGCGACGATAGAAGCCATCGACCGCCTTGGGATAGACGCCCTTGCGCTTTTCATAGAGGTCGCTGGACCCGGTCGGCATCAGCATCCTCTCCTCCCCGGCACGGGGAGGTGGCAGCGCGCAGCGCTGACGGAGGGGGCGGGCACCCTGACGCAACCGTGGCGTCTGGGGGCATCCCCCCTCCACCACCGCTTCACGGCGGTCCCCCTACCCGTGCCGGGGAGGAATGCCTCACTGCGCCGCATTACCCGCTTCCACTGGCATAGCTTCGCCCCCGCCAAGGCTGTGGACATAAGTCGCCAGCATCCGGATGGTCGCCTTGTCCAACTTGTCGTCCCAGCGCGGCATCACGCCCTGACGGCTGTTCCATACGGTTTCACGGATCGTCGCCGCATCGCCGCCATAGAGCCAGATGCCGTCGGTCAGATTGGGTGCGCCCAGCGCCCGTGTCCCCTTGCCGTTCGGACCGTGGCAGACCGCGCAATTATCGGCGAAGACCTTCGCCCCGCGCTGCGACGCGGCGCTGGCTTTATCCTGCCGGCTGATGACGCGGACATGGGCGACCACATCGTTGATCTGCGCCGCGGTCAGCAACTGGTCGCGGCCGAAGGCAGGCATCATCGACATACGGGTCGCATCATGGTTGGGGTTGCGCACGCCGTCGGTGATCGTCTTCTCGATCGTCGCCAGATCGCCGCCCCACAGCCAGTCGTCATCGTTGAGGTTGGGATAGCCCTTCGCGCCAGCCGCGCCAGAGCCATGACACTGGACGCAATGAACCTTGAACGCAGCTCGCCCGCCTTCGACCGCTGCCTGCATCAGCTGCGGCTTGCCGGGCAGGTCGGTGATGGCGGTGTCGGCGATCGCCCGGCGCAACGGGGCGACCTGCGCCTCGCGTGACGCCAGTTCCTTCTCCAGCGCGCCGCGGCTCGACCAGCCCAGCACGCCCCGCGTATAATCATGCAGCATCGGAATCGCCGGATAGGCGATCACATAGCCGATCGCGAAAAGGATCGTCGCGTAGAAGGTCCACAGCCACCAGCGCGGCAGCGGCGTATCCAGTTCTGCGATGCCGTCCCACTCATGGCCCTTGAGTTCGGTGCCGGTGGCAGCGTCGATTTTCTTGTCCTGTCCGTCAGCCATTGTCGGCCTCCGTCTCTGTATCGCTGAAGATCATCGTGGCGGCGTCGCGGCTGTGCCGACGTCCGCGCGGCAGGAAGTGCCAGCCGACAAGGACAAGATAGCTCACACCCATGAAGACCAGCCCCCAGCTGTCGGCGAAATGGCGAAGCGCGTCGTAAGTCATCGCGGTTCCTCCTGGGGTTTCGCGGCATCCACATCGACCAGCGTGCCGATCATCTGGAGATAGGCGACCAGCGCATCCATCTCGGTCAGCTTGGCCGGATTGCCGTCGAAGTCGCGCTGCTGCGCCTTGGGATAGCGTTTGAGCAGGTCGGCGGCGTCGGCATTGGGATCGGCCTGCGCCTTCAGGTCGTCATTGGCCTTGGCCACATCTTCCTTGCTGTAAGGCACGCCGACCCGCGTCAGCGCGGTCAGGTCGTCGCGCATGTCCCCGGCCTTCAACTCCCGCTCGGCGAGGAAGGGATAGGTCGGCATGATCGATTCCGGCACCACGGCGCGCGGGTCTTTGAGATGCTGGACATGCCATTCGTCCGAATAGCGGCCGCCCACGCGGGCGAGGTCCGGCCCGGTCCGCTTCGACCCCCATTGGAATGGATGGTCATACATGCTTTCCGCCGCCAGGCTGTAATGGCCATAGCGTTCCGTTTCGTCGCGGAAGGGGCGGATCATCTGGCTGTGGCAGTTGTAGCAGCCTTCGCGAATATAGATGTTCCGGCCAGCCAGTTCGAGCGGGGTATAGGGGCGCATCCCTTCCACCTTCTCGATCGTGTTATCGATCCAGAAGAGCGGCGCGATTTCCACGATGCCGCCGATGGCGACGGTGACCAGTGCGCAAATGCCGAGCAGCGAGATGTTTCGCTCCAGCCGGCCATGGTCGAAAAACCTACCCTTTGGTTTGCTTGTCATTGTCTTTGTCCTCGAACTGAGGGTCAGATCGTGGCGGGCGTCAGCGGCTTGTCCGCGCCCGCGTCATAAACGGCATCGCGCATCGGCTTTTCGTCGCGCAGCGGCTTGCCCGCGATGGTCATGCCGATGTTCCAGGCCATGATGATCGCACCCGCCAGATACATCAGCCCGCCTGCCGCGCGGATCAGATACATGGGCAGCATCGCGCTCACGACTTCGGAGAAGCTGTAGACGAGGTAGCCGTCGGCTCCGTATTCGCGCCACATCAGCCCCTGCATGATGCCCGCGACCCACATGGCGGCGGCGTAGAGGACGATCCCCAGCGTCGCGAGCCAGAAGTGCCAGTTGACGAGGCGCAGGCTGTAGAGCCGTTCCCGCTTCCACAGGCGCGGCGTCAGATAATAGAGGCAGGCGAAGGTGATGAGCCCGTTCCAGCCAAGCGCGCCGCTATGCACATGGCCGATCGTCCAGTCGGTATAGTGGGACAGGCTGTTGACCGCCTTCACCGACATGACCGGTCCTTCGAAGGTGGACATGCCGTAAAAGGCCAGCGCCATCACCATCATGCGGATGATCGGATCGGTACGGATCTTGTCCCATGCGCCATTGAGCGTCATCAGGCCGTTGATCATCCCGCCCCAGCTGGGCATCCACAGCATGATCGAGAAGACCATGCCCAGAGTCTGCGCCCAGTCGGGCAGGGCGGTGTAGTGCAGGTGGTGCGGACCCGCCCAGATATACAGGAAGATCAGCGACCAGAAGTGGATGATCGACAGGCGATAGCTGTAGACCGGTCGTTCCGCCTGTTTGGGCACGAAATAATACATCATGGCCAGGAAGCCGGCGGTCAGGAAAAAGCCCACCGCATTATGGCCATACCACCACTGCGTCAGCGCATCCTGCACGCCGGCAAAGGCGCTATAGCTTTTGGAACCGAGCAGGCTGACCGGCATCGACAGGTTGTTGACGATGTGCAGCATCGCGATCGTCAGGATGAAGGCGAGGTAGAACCAGTTCGCCACATAGATATGCGGCTCGGACCGCTTGATGACGGTGCCGCCGAACACGATCAGGTAGCAGACCCAGACGATCGTCAGCCACAGGTCGACATACCATTCCGGCTCGGCATATTCCTTGCCCTCGGTAATGCCCATCAGATAGCCGGTCGCGGCCAGCACGATGAAGAGCTGATAGCCCCAGAAGACGAAATCGGCGAGTTTCGGCGCGAACAGTCGGGCGCGGCAAGTGCGCTGAACGACGTAGAAGCTGGTGGAGAGCAGCGCATTGCCGCCAAAGGCGAAGATCACCGCCGATGTGTGCAGCGGGCGCAGGCGACCGAAGCTGGTATATTCAATGCCGAGATTGAGGGCGGGAAAGGCGAGCTGCAAGGCGATGTAGAGGCCCGCGAGGAACCCCGCGAGGCCCCAGAAGACGGTCGCGATCACGCCCCAGCGGATCACATCGTCATAATATTTGCCCTGATCGGCGGGCATCTTCACCAGCCCCCGCGCAAAGCCGGCATAATCGGCGCTGCGCATGGCATAGATGGCCAGCCCCAGCGCAGTCGCGCTCACTATCCCCATATGGACGGCAAAGCCGCTGTCCCGCGCCGCCAGCATCGCCGCAAAGGCGATCAGCGCCAGCGCGAACCAGCCGCCCGTCCGCATCACCAATTTGTCCATCGACTTGTCCCCGCATCAGGTCTTTGCGGCGCTCCATCGGACAGGCGCCGCGCTTATGCCTTGACCAGTGTCAAAAGTGGGGCTGCGGGTCTTTACGGGATAGTGCGTAGACCTTTGGGCCGGCTGTCCCCATCCGTGCGCCCTGAGCGAAGTCGAAGCCCGAACGGATCTTGTTTCAACCCGCCTCGGCCAAAGCCTCCAGCGCTTGCCTGTCCACCAGCCGCACGCCGCGCCGGCCGACCAGGTCGATCACGCCCGTGCGCTTCATCTCGGTCATCTGGCGCGAGACGGTTTCGATGGTGGTGCCCAATATGTCGGCGATCTGCTGGCGCGACAGGGGCAGGTCAATTATGCCGTCCGCATCGGCGCGCAGCCGCCGTCCCATGTCGAGCAGGAAGGTCGCGACCTTCTCCCGCGCGGTCTTGCGGCCGAGCAGCAGCATCCAGTCGCGGGTGCGGTCGAGATCGTCCAGCGTCCGTTGCAGCAGGCGATGCTGCAATTCACCATGGCGCATCGCAAAGCCGTCAAAGGCGCCGCGCGGAAACAGGCAGAGCCGGGCGTCGGTAAGCGCAGTCACGCTGTGCGGCGTGCGCACGCCAAAGGGGCGGCCGATGAAATCGGCGGCGTAGACCACGCCGACAATCTGTTCACGCCCGTCGCCGGTCGAGGTGGCGAGCTTGAGCGTCCCTTCGATCACATTGGCAACGACGGTGCTGTCGTCGCCTTCCCACATCACCGTCTGCCCGGCCTGAAGCGTGACCCGCCGGCCGATGCGGCTCAGCGCATCCCGATCGCCGTCAATGAGGTCCGCGCAAATGGCGTGGTCGCGCACCACACAGGCGTCGCAGGACTGGCCGCTACAAGGGCGGGCCATGGGCGGAGGGGCGGCGTTTTGCGCCATGTCAAATCGCATATCCATGCCCGCTGCATGACGGGCGCGCAGGCCGCGACCTATCCGTAAATGTCCGTAACGGTGGGGATGGGATGAGCAGAATAGGATATCGCGCGCTTAACTTCGCACATTTCCCGCTGAATGCGACATTTCAGAACAAATGTTGGAAATTTTATTACGAGAGCGGCAAGGACTAACCCGGTGCGCTTATAGCAGGGAGCGCTACGATAGGACAGAGTTGGCTATGGCAGCTTTGGGTGGGAAGCGGACGTTCCGCTCTAGCTCACATATTCACGATATGTGCCTCTCGATCATCTGGAATGTAGTTGCATATAACTTTCCGTCTTTTTTTTCGATCGACTGTTTACTGCCTCTACAAAATCAATCCGATATCCCTCGATACCATCGCTTTCACGATTATCTTCATTGATGCTGACACGCTCATAGCTTTTAGGATGATTGAGAGACGCAATCAGGGTTTTCTCGCAACGATCTTCACCCTCTTTAGAAGAAAGCCATATTAAGGTGCCTAGGCCAGTAATTGCGATCAAGAGCAGGGTGGCTAATCCTGTGAAAATAAATTTCATATTGTTCCACCGGGCGTAAAATATTTTGGCAGATTATGTCTGCTAATGGGATCAAAAATCAATCGGAGTTACGTCCGCAAATGGTCGCTACCCGCCCGTCGCCTCCACACCCTCACCCGCATGAAACGCAATGCGCAGGGCTTCGGCGAGGCTTTTTACCTCCAGTTTCTGCATCAGGTTGGCGCGGTGGATTTCGACCGTTCTTGGGCTGATGCCCAGATCATAGGCGATGCTCTTGTTGGGTAGCCCCTCGACCAGCCCGTTCAGCACGTCGCGTTCGCGGTCGGTGAGTATATTCAGTCGCGCCTGCGCCTCCTGCGCGCGGGCGCTGGTGCCGCGGGCGGCGATCGACTGGCGGTGGGCGGCCTCGATACAGGCGATCAATGCCGCCTTCTCGAACGGCTTTTCGATAAAGTCGCTGGCGCCGGCCTTCATCGCGGCGACCGCCATGTCGATGTCGCCATGGCCGGTCATGATGACGACCGGCAGCATTATGCCACGCGCGCGCAGTTCCTGCTGCACGGCCATGCCGTCAATGTCGGGCATGCGCACGTCGAGCAGCACGCAGCCCGGCTCCAGCCCGGCCGCATCCTTCAGAAATGCGTGGCCGCCATCGAACAGGCGGACCGCATAGCCACTGGTCCGCAGCATGAAGGACAGCGACCGGCGGATCGCGTCGTCATCATCGACGACATAAATGGGATAAGGCTCGCTCATGCGCGTCTCCGGCTCAGTCTTCTGCTATGTCCAGGGTGAAGTGGAAGGCGGTGCCGCCCCATGGTGAAGGCGCGGCCCAGATGCGGCCGCCATGCCCCTCCACAATGGTCTGACTGATCGACAGGCCCACGCCCATGCCCCGCGCCTTGGTGGTGGAAAAGGGGGTGAAGAGCGTGCGTGACATGTCCGGGTCCAGCCCCGGCCCGCTGTCGGCGACGACCACCTCCACCTTGCCGGGCATGTCGGCGGCGGGTGCGGCGGTGACGCGCAGGATACGGACCGGCCGGTCCTGCATTGCCTCCACCGCATTCTTGACCAGATTGATGACGACCTGCTGCAACTGCACGCGGTTGACCATCACCCGGCCGATCGCGGGATCGATGCTGACGTCCATGTCGATGCCCCGGCTGTCGATGCCGATGAAGGCCAGTGCCGCGCCTTCCGCCAGCAGGCCACGCAGCGCTTCAGGCTGGCGCATGGCTTCGCCGCGCTTGATGAATTCGCGCAGCGAGCGGATAATTTCCCCGGCCCGCAACGCCTGCCCCGCGCTTTCGTCCATCGCCTCGCGCAGCATGTCGCGGTCGACCGGCCCTTCCACATCGAGCAGATCGCGCCCCGCCTCCATATAATTGGCGATGGCGGTCAACGGCTGGTTCAGTTCATGCGCCAGCGCGGCGGCCAGCGTGCCCATGGCGGTGACGCGCCCGGCATGGGCCAGTTCGGCCTGCAAATCGGCGACGCGCCGTTCGGCCTGCTGCCGTTCGGTAAGGTCGCGGATGAAGCCGGTGAACAGGCGGCGGCCCGCCGTTTCCACCTCCCCCACCGACAATTCGATGGGAAAGGTCGACCCGTCCCGCCGCCGCGCGCTGGTCAGACGGCCGATACCGATGATCCGCCGTTCGCCGGTGGTCAGATAATGGTCGATATAGCCATCATGCCGCTCCCGATCGGGCGAGGGCATCAGCATGGAGATATTTTCCCCCAACACATCGCCTTCGGCATATTGGAACATGCGCTGCGCCGCCGGGCTGAAGGACACGATGCCCCCGCGCATGTCGATGACGATCAGCGCATCGGGCACGGTGGTCAGGATCGACCCCAGCAGCGCCTGTTCCAGACTATGATCGCGCAAGCCCAATCCGTCGGTGTCGTCGTCCGCTACTGCCATCGGGGGATCATGCCGTCCTTTCAGTGCGCCAGCAAGAGCGGCACGGGCGCGGTGCGCAGCAGCGAGCGGGTGACGCCGCCGAAGATCAGTTCACGCCAGCGGCTATGCCCGAAGGCGCCCATGACGACCCAGTCGGCGCGCAGGCTGGCGATCGCGTCGCGCAATGCGATCTCGGTCGGTCGGTCGGCGCGGGGCCAGCTGTGCAATTGCGCCTTGATGCCGTGGCGGGCGAGATATTCGGGCGCGTCCGTCGCGGGGAAGGCGCTGTCGGCATCCTCAACCGTCACCACGTCCACCGCCTCAGCCAGTTTGAGCAAGGGCACGGCGGCGCGCAGGGCGGCGGCGGCGGCCGCGCTGCCATCCCAGGCGACGAGGGCGCGACCGGTAACGGCGATCCGTTTTGCCGCGACCGGCACCGCCAACACCGGCGTCCGCCCGCCCAGTAGCAGATCCGGCACGATCGGCAGCGGATCGCGCAGGCTGCTCCGCCCGCCTTCGGGCAGGCTGGCAACGATGAGGTCCGCCAGCTTTGCGGCGGAAAGCAGGCCGGGCAGGCTGTCCCCCTCCATCTGCCGCCAGTCCCAGGCGACATCCTCCTGCGCGAAATGGGTTTCGGTGCGGGTCCGGAACGCCTCGTCAATGGCGTAGAGTTCGGCTGCGACCATGGGGGCGTAGCCCATGCCGTCCTGTGCGCCGGCCGCGATCATCTCCGGCATCGGCGTCACCTGGACGCATTGGACATGGGCGCGCGCAGCGCGGGCCAGATCGCAGGCAACCTGCAACCGGCTGTCGGCCCCATGGTCATCATGAATATGCAGCAGGATCGTCTTCATGGCGCATCTCCATCGGTTCATGCCCCGATTATGCCTGCCCCCGCGCGATCACCATCAGGGATAGTCCTTATAGCATTTCCGGGACTGAAACGGGATTCAAACCGACATGACGTGGACCACGATACGCCTGGAACTTGCCCGCACCCCGGCCTTCCCAAACGGGTCGGCCGCACGCAGCTATGTGATGCGATTGCCGATCGACCCGGACGGCCGGATCGACGAACAGGAATATCGCCACCATCCCGAATATGCGACCGTGCGCCGCTTCTGGCCGAACGAACCGGACCGGCATGGCCATCTGCTGCGCACGGCGGAAGGGTGGACGCTATTCTATGCTGCCAATGAGCCATCGTTCCGGATGGAAGCAACGATGATCCGGTCGGGCAGTCACCTCATGCTGATCGAGCCGGATGGGCAGACCCTGCCCTTCGAGGTGAAGGCGATCGCTGCCTGAACGCCAAGATGCAGGGCGGCAGTCCGACTGGACTACCGTCCCCAATCCTCACAGTTTGAAGCCGACGCCCACGCCTACTACCAGCGGGTCGAGATTGACGCGCACCTTCTGCACGCCCGCCGCCGTGGTGGAGAGGCGCGCGGTGGTGTCGATATCGATATATTTGACGTCGATGTTGAGGAACATGCGGTCGTTGAGGTCGATGTCGACACCCGCCTGCGCCGCCCAGCCGAAGCTGTCGGACATATGCACACCGGTCTTGCCGACCGCGCCTTCCAGACCGCTCGACGCATCCTCATTGTAGAAGAGCGTGTAGTTGACGCCTGCGCCCACATAGGGACGGATCTTCGCATCGGGCAGGAAATGATATTGCGCCGTCAGCGTCGGCGGCAGCACCCAGGTCGAGGCCAGCTTGCCGATCGAACCGGTAGTGCCAGTGCGGCCGCTGGCCGAATGTTTGGTGGTCGCGGCGATCAGTTCGAAACCGACATGGTCGCTGGCCATCCAGGTAAAATCGACTTCGGGCGTCACCGCATTGTCGACGCTTACCTTCTCCCCGGGGAAGCCGGGTAGCACGCTGCCGCTCTTTTCATTGGGCGCGACCATGATGCCGCGCACGCGGACCAGCACGTCGCCCTGCTTCGCCTGTGCCGGGGTGGCGAGCGCGCCGACGATGGCCGCGGCGCCCAGCAAAATGGCTTTCCTGTTCATTAGGGGTCTCCTTCCCTTCCGGTTGGTGACTGCCCTTTGCGCCTGGCGACACGCCCCGGCATTGATCCGGCGCAACATGTAATTTGACGAAGCGCAATGCATGGGAATCGCACCCATGCGATCCGGCAGCCATGTGGACCTATCATCCCGATCTGCTCGCCCGGCCGGTGCCGCGCTACACCAGCTATCCCACCGCCGCCCAATTCAGCGAGACGGTGGGTGAGGCGGACCTGCTGGCGCGGCTGGACGGGCTGGAAGCGGAGACACCGCTGTCGCTCTATATCCATATCCCCTATTGCCATGACATATGCTGGTATTGCGGCTGCAACACCGGCGCGGCCAATCGCACCCAGCGCCTGACGGCCTATGTCGAGGCGCTGGAGCGGGAGATGGCGATGGTCGCCGCCCGGCTGGGCGGACGGGGCCGGGTGCGGCGCATCGCCTTTGGCGGGGGCAGTCCCAACTCGCTGCCGCTGGTCGATTTCATCCGCCTGTTGCAACAACTGACCCGCTGTTTCGATGCGGGTGACGCGCAGATTTCAGTGGAGCTGGACCCGCGCCGACTGGACAGCCAGTGGATCGCAGCGATGGCGGCCATGGGAGTGGACCGGGTCAATCTGGGCGTGCAGACCTTCACCCCGGCGGTGCAGGCGCGGATCGGCCGGGTCCAGCCGCACGACATGGTGGAGCGCGCGGTGGAGGGATTCGCGCGCGCCGGCGTCTCCGTAGGGTTCGACCTGATGTACGGCCTGCCGGGACAGGGGATGGACGATCTGGTCGCGACGCTCGACGCCAGCATCGCCATGGCCCCGGCGCGGATCGCGCTGTTCGGCTATGCGCATATGCCGCGCCTGTTGCCGCGCCAGCAGCGGATCGACGCCAGCGACCTGCCCGATCTCGAAAGCCGGTTCGCCATGGCAGCGCAGGGGCATGACCGGCTGGTCGCGGCCGGCTATCAGGCGATTGGCTTCGACCATTTCGCGCTGCCCGGCGACAGCCTGGCACGGGCCGCGCGGGAGGGCCGACTGCGGCGCAATTTCCAGGGCTTCACCGAGGATGATGCCGATGTGCTGATCGGCATGGGCGCGAGTGCGATCAGCGCCTTTCCCGACCTGCTGATCCAGAATGAGAAGCGTGCCGGGGCATGGCGTGAACACATCGCCGCAGGCCGCTTCGCCGCCACGCGCGGAGTGCTGCGCCATGGCGAGGATCGGCGGCGCGGGCGCATCATCGAAGCGCTGCTGTGTCGCGGCGAGGCGCATGTCGGCACGACGCCGATGCCCGATCTGTCCAGGTTCGAAGATTTGGGGCTGGTCCAGTGCAGCGAGGGGCGGGTGCTGCTGACGCCCGCCGCCCGCCCCTATGCCCGCGCCATTGCTGCCCGTTTCGACGCCTATCTGGCGGTCGAGGAAAAGCGGTTCAGCCATGCGGTCTGACGCGCTTTGGCTGGCGATGTTCGCTTGCCTCAATCTGGCGATCGGGGTGTTGCCGGCACCGGCGGCTGCGCACCGCATATCCTTTTGCGGCACGCCGCCGCCCGGTCATGGCGAGCCCATGCCGCCGCCCATATCCGGTGGTGCGTGCCATGCGATATTATGTGTCGGCGATCGGCAGAAGCCCCTCGCAGGCGAACCGGGGCGGGGCAAGCGCTAGACAGGCCCGACTTTCATCCCATTGTCGCGAGCCACACCCCATGATAGCATCGCTGCACAAGGGCGCAGCATATCTTCAGTCATAGTGGATGATGGAGCGGTTCATGACGAACCCCGCGCATGTCTTGATATTGAGCCTTCTCGCTAATGGCTGCGTGAGCGACACGCAGGCGGATGAACCGGCTCCACCGACGGAAACCCGCAAGCTGCCCGGCACCGGCGGCATCATGGCGCCGCCGGCCGATCCCGAAGACGCCATTCGATCCGAATTCGCGGCGATCGAGCGTAAGGGCACGGCGCAGGCCTATACGCTGTTTGCACAGCGCCATCCCGGTCACAGACTGGCCGACGAAGCCAGCCGCAGGGCCGCGGCGCTGGGCGCCAAGTCCCCGCACAAGGATGTTTCCAGCCCATGTCCCGACGCAGACCGGCGCAATTGCGACACGACGTCCTGATTTTGCATAGAGTCGCTTTTCCAAAAGTCGAGACAATACAATATTCTAGTCTTTCCCTAATAGTATGTCCTTGATTTATTGCCATAATGTAATGCTTGGCACGAATTGGAAATAGTGCCATGAGTGCGCACAACAAAACGGTCGCCAATCGACACAGTGAACGTGTCAGCCTCTAAGCTCTTTAGGAGGATGTATGTTCAAGGTCACTGGCTCAGGCCCCGTCAAGGTTAAGTTAACCCCCGACTATTCCCTGCCGTCGACTTCCGACGCCGCAGGTTCCGGCCCTGAATTTACAGGCGCCTGGTCGCTGTCGCGCGAAGCGCAGGTTCGCGGCGAAGTGCGACTGCTCTACCCGATGGATGCGCCCGAACCGCCGGCAACGCCGCCGTCCAGCTCGGGCGATCTCGCAGAAAATGGCAGCGCGTCCACCACGGCCGCCGTCGGCGCCACCGGTGATGCCAAGATCGACGGCATCCTGCGCGGCGTCAAATGGGCCGGTGCCATCACCTATTCGGATGTCGATTCGAACGCCGATTATCAGTCGGGCTATTTTTCCGACAGCGACGGCGATGGAATCAGCGCGCAGAATGAGGGCTTTTCCCAATTCACGCCGCAACAGCTGCTGGCGATGCATAGTGCGCTCAATGATTTCACCTATACACAGCTGGCGGGCGCCTACGGCTTTTCGATCGAAGGCTTCACCAACCTGACTATCGATTATAGTGGCGCAGGCAGCGCCACGGCGACCATTCGCGGCGCCAATTCCAGCGATGCCCCGACCGCCTATGCCTATTATCCGGCCAATAACATCTATGGCGGCGACACGTTCTTCGGCAATGCCTATGACGGCACATCCAACTCGCTGAAAAATCCGGTGGCGGGCAATTATGCCTGGCATACCATGCTGCACGAACTTGGGCACTCGCTGGGCCTGAAGCATGGACAGGAACTGGGTGGCGTCAGCAACACCGCCCTCCCGACGGCGTGGGACTCGATCGAATTTTCGGTCATGACCTATCGCAGCTATGTCGGCGCACCGCTGACCGGCTACAGCTACGAACAGTTCGGCGCACCGCAGACCTACATGATGCTCGACATCGCGGCGCTCCAGACCATGTATGGCGCGGACTATACGGTTCATTCCGAAAACACGACCTATAGCTGGAACCCGACCACGGGTATCACCTATATCAATGGCGAGATCGCCATCCAGCCCGGTGCCAATCGCATCTTTGCGACCATCTGGGACGGCGGCGGCGTCGATACCTACGACCTGTCCGCTTACAGCAACAACCTCACCATCGACCTGACGCCCGGCGGCTATTCGCTATTCAGTGGGACGCAGCAGGCCTATCTGGGCGGTGGCAACTATGCCCGCGGCAACATCTTCAACGCGCTGACCTTCGGTGGCAGCAATGCGTCGCTGATCGAGAATGCGACCGGCGGTTCGGGCAACGATACGATCACCGGCAATGCCGTGGGCAACCTGCTGAAGGGCGGTGGCGGTACCGACACCATCTATGGCGGCGACGGCGACGACGTCATCCAGGGCGGCTTCAACGCCGACTTTGTCTACGGCCAGGGCGGCAACGACGTCTTCCAGGTGCTGCAGGGCGAATTTGGCGACAATATCGACGGCGGCTCGGGCACCGATCGACTCGACCTGAGCAATTATACTGCAACCTATGGCGCAACTGTCGATCTCGGCGCCGGCAGCTGGGACTTCAACCCCGGCTTTGGCGGTCCCTACACCATCACCGGCGTGGAAGATGTCGACGGCACCCAACTGGCCGACACCATCACCGGCAACAGCAGCGACAACGTCCTGCGCGGCAATGGCGGGGATGACGTGCTGAAGTCCGGAATCGGCAACGACACCGTCTATGGCGGTGACGGCAACGACATCATCCAGGGCGGTTTCGGTGAAGACGATGTCTTTGGCGAGGCCGGCGACGACGTCTTCCAGGTGCTCCAAGGCGAATTTGGCGACAATATCGACGGCGGCACGGGCACCGATCGGCTCGACCTGAGCGATTATACCGCAACCTATGGCGCAACCGTCGATCTCAGCACCGGCACTTGGGACTTCAACCCCAGCTTTGGCGGCCCCTACACCATCACTGGCGTCGAAAATGTCGATGGCACGCAGCTGGCCGACACCATCACCGGTAACTTCAGCAACAACGTCCTGCGCGGCAATGCCGGCAATGATACGCTCAAGGGCGATGGCGGCACAGACACCATCTATGGCGGTGACGGCAACGACATCATCCAGGGCGGTTTCAACGCCGACAATGTCTTTGGTGAAGCTGGCAATGACGTATTTCAGGTGCTGCAGGGCGAATTTGGCGACAATATCGACGGCGGCACTGGCACGGACCGGCTCGATCTGAGCAACTATACGGTCGACTATGGTGCCACGGTCAATCTCGCCGCTGGCACATGGGACTTCAATCCCAGCTTTGGCGGACCCTATACCATCGTCAATGTCGAGAATGTCGATGGCACCCAACTGGCCGACACCATCACCGGTAACAGTGCAGGCAATGTGCTGAACGGCAATTATGGTGACGACCAGATCAATGGTGGCGGGGGCAACGACACGATCAACGGCGGCTATGGCGACGACATTCTGGTCGGCGGCGACGGCAATGACATCATCAATGGCAGCGCCGGCGTCGACGTCGCCTATGGTGAGGCCGGCGACGACGTTTTCAAGGTCGTTGGCGGCTGGAATGGCGGCTATGGCGAACTCTTTTCGGGCGGCACCGGCACGGACACGATCGACGGCACAGCCCTGACCGGCAATTTCATCGTCAACCTGACGGAAGGCGAATTTGTGCTGAGTGGCGGCTCCGGTCTGGTCACGCTGGCCAGCGTGGAGAATGCGACGACCGGGTCGGGCAATGACACGATTACCGGATCGGCCGCAGCCAACCGGCTGATCGGCAATGCTGGCGCCGATACGCTGAACGGCCTGGACGGCAATGACGTTCTGCAAGGTGGTGCTGGCAATGACCAGTTGAATGGCGGCCTGGGCAACGACACCATCGATGGCGGTGCGGATATCGATACGGCAAACTACGCCGGTGCCGCCGCCGGCGTAACCGTCAGCCTGGCCATCGCCGTGGCGCAGAATACCGTCAATGCTGGCATGGATACGCTGATCGGGATCGAAAATCTGTCCGGCTCCCCCTACAGCGATACGTTGACGGGCAATGGCGGCAACAACGAACTATATGGGCGTGTCGGCAACGACACCCTCAATGGTGGTGCCGGAGCCGACTATATGGTGGGCGATGTTGGCAACGACACTTATTATGTCGACAATGTTGGCGACAATGTTGTGGAAAATCTGGCGAGCGGCGGCACAGACGACCGGATCATCTCTTCCGTCACCTACAGTCTCGCCGGGCGCCATATCGAACGGCTGACGCTGACCGGTTCGGCCGCCATCAACGGGACCGGCAACGACCTGGCCCAGACCATCATCGGCAATAGCGGCGACAACGAACTGAACGGGCTGGGTGGCAATGACGTGCTGCAAGGCGGCGATGGCGCCGACACGCTGAACGGCGGCACGGGCGACGACACTATGGATGGCGGCGCCGGGACCGACATGGTGACCTATGCCGGCATGACGGCCGGGGTTACCGTAAGCCTGGCCATCGCCGGTGCACAAAATACCGGCGGGGGTGGTACCGACACGCTGACCGGGATCGAAAATCTGACCGGCACGGCCTATAACGACACCCTGACCGGCAATGGCGGCGCGAACGCCATCTATGGCGGTGGAGGCAACGACACGATCAATGGCGGGGCCGGCGCTGACTATATGGCCGGCGATATCGGCAACGACATTTATTATGTCGATAACAGCGGCGACAATGTGGTCGAGAATGGCACCGGCGGTTCCGGCGATATCATTTATGCCAGCGTGAGCTATTCTCTGGTTGGCAGGGATATCGAAAAGCTCATCCTGACCGGATCCGCCAACATCAATGGCACCGGTAACGGCCTGGCTCAGACGATGATCGGCAACAGCGGCCAGAATGTGCTGAACGGTGCCGCCGGCAACGACGTGCTCGATGGTGGGACCGGTGCGGATACGCTGACTGGCGGAACCGGGGCCGACATCTTCCTCTTCGCATCGGCTCTGGGCGGCGGGAATGTCGATTCGGTCACCGACTATGTCGTGGCGGACGATACCATCCAGCTGGATGACGCCATCTTCACCGGCCTTGCGCTGGGGACGCTGGCTGCCGATCAGTTCTTCATCGGGTCCGCCGCCCATGATGCAACCGATCGGATCATCTATAACCAGGCGACCGGTGCGCTTCTGTTCGACGCCGACGGTACGGGCGCGACCGCTGCGATCCAGTTCGCAACGCTCAGTTCCGGACTGGCGATGGTGCCGGCAGAATTCGTGGTCGTGTAACCCCGCACGACCGACAGCAGCAGGGCCACCCGATCCGTCGGGTGGCCCTTTTTTTGTCTGCGTTGTCCCGCCGCCGCCATCAATCAACCCGCCCCCTGCCGAACAGGAAGGCGCAAGATCATTCGCGGAAGGCGGTTTCCTTGAGGCGGGTAAGCGGGGTCAGGATATAGGCGAGCACAGTGCGCTTGTCGCCAAGCAGGTTGACATTGGCGCCCATGCCGGGGCCGATACGCAGGCGATGCCCGTCCTTGTCCAGAATGGCATCGGTGCTCGTTCGTACCCGGACGAGATAATGGCTTTCCCCGGTACGCTCATTGACGACGGCATCGGGTGAGATGGCAACCACCTGTCCCTGCATCGACCCATAGATGGCGCTGTCATAGGCCGATATTTCGACCTTCGCCCGCTGGCCAAGCCGGACCGAGGCGATGTCCTTCGCCGCCACCATGGCCTCGACCAGCAGATTGTCGCGGACCGGCACCATTTCGAGCAGCGGGTCGCCGGGCCGCACGCTGCCGCCCACCGTCGTCACGAACACGCGGTTGACGCGCCCGTCCAGCGGCGCGCGCACCACGGTGCGATCGAGCTTATATTCATAGGCCGGCATGCTTGCTTCGCGCACGCCCATTTCCGCGCGGGCGGCCGTGAGCTCGTCTCCGGCGCGCGCGATCCAGTCGCGCTTCTGCTGCATCGCGCTGGCCTGCGCTTCCGCCAGGATCGAATGGGCGCGGCTGAGCGCGGCACCGGCGCCCGCGGCCTCGCTGGTGGCAACGCTATAGCTGTTCTCCGCCTGGAGCAGCGATCGGCGCGATTCTATCCCTTCGCGCACCAACGGCCGCATCAGGTCAAGGTCAACCCGCGCCGTGTCGCGCGCGGAAATGCGCGCCGCCTGCGCGGCCGTCGCCTCGCCAATACCGCGCTGCGCCTGGGTGACGCGGGCCGACCCGACATTGGACAGGCTCGCCAGTTCCGCCATCCGCGCGCGATAGAGGCTTTGCTCAACGGCGATCTGGCTGGCCATGCTGGGGTTGCGCGCGGCGGGGAAAGCCGGCGTCCGGCCGGCAATTTCCGCCTCCAGCCGCAATATCTTGAGGCTGAGGGCATCGCCGCTGGCGCGATTGCTGGCCAGTTCGGCACCCGGCTGGATCGGGCTGAGGCGGATCAGCGGGGCGCCCGCCTTCACATCCTGCCCGGTCTTCACGAGGATGGTTTCCACCACGCCGCCTTCCAGGTTGGAAATGACCTGAAGCTGCGAACTGGGGATGACCCGGCCGTTCGCACGCACCGTCCGGTCAATCTCCGTGAGGCCGGCCCAGAGCAGGAAGATCAGCAGGAAGGCGACGATCGCCCAGAGGAAGATATTGGCCGGTATGGCGGGCCGGATGTGCATGGCGCCCGGCCGCTGGACGTCGTCGTTCATGCTGCCTTGCCCCGCGTCAGACGTTGCAGGATGACATCGCGCGGCCCGTCAGCAGCGATCCGCCCCTGCTCCAGGACGATGATCCGGTCGACCAGTCGCAACAAGGACGGGCGATGGGTGATGAGCAGCATCGTGCGCCCTTCCACTTCGGGTTGCAGCCGGTCGATCAGGTCGGTTTCGGTCTGCGAATCCATGGCGCTGCTCGGTTCGTCGAAGACCAGGATGGGTGGCCGCCCGGCCAGCGCACGGGCCAGCGAAATGGACTGACGCTGGCCGCCGGACAGACCATCGCCCCGGTCCGCCAGTTTGAGGTCATAGCCGTTGACGATCTTGCCCATGAAGCCATGGGTGCCGCTGAGCGAGGCGGCGCGCAGCATTTCGTCATTGTCGATGCCGGGCCGGTCGAGGCAGATATTGTCGCGCACCGATCCGGCGATCAGCACATTGTCCTGCATCGCCGCACCGATGAAGCCGCGCAGCCGGGCGGGGTCGAACTGGCGCACGTCCGTGCCGTCGATCATGACGACACCTTCCTGCGGCTCATACAGGCCCAGGATCAGCCGGGCGAGCGTCGACTTGCCCGATCCGACCCGGCCGAGAAAGCCCACCCGTTCTCCCGGTGCGATCGACAGGCTGATCTGGTCCAGCGCCTTTTCGGCGGCGCGGGGATAGCGGAAGGCGACATTGCGCAGTTCGATCGCGCCCAGCAGCCGCGCCGGCTGCAACGGTTCACCCGCCGGTCCTTCGCTGGGCGTATCCATCAGCGTGTTGATCTGGCGGCAGGCGATGCGCGTGGCCGACAGGCGGGCCAGCAGGTTGGCGATCTGCGCCAGCGGCGCGATCGCGCGGCCGCACAGGATGGAACAGGCCAGCAAGGCGCCGGTGGTGATGACATGATCGCGGATCAGGCCGACGCCCAGAATGATGATGCCGCAATAGGCGATGATGTTCGCGCTGTTCGCCACCGTCATGGCGATGGATGCCGTCAGGCGCTGGCTGAGCGAACTGTGCGCATGGCTTTTCAGTGCCATCCGCCACCGATCGCCCAGCATGCCACCGGCACCGATCGCCTTGACTGTCTCCAGGCTGCCGACGGTTTCCACCAGCACCGATTGCTTGCGCAGCCCGTCGCCCAGGCTGGCGGCCGACAGACGATCCAGCGCCGGATTGGTGACAAGGCCGGCAATGACGACGACCGGGATCATCGCCAGCGGCGGCAGCACCAATATGCCGCCCAGCATGGTCATGACCGCCAGGGTGATGATGATGAAAGGCACGTCGATGATCGCGGTCAGCGTCGCCGAGGCGAAGAAATCCCGCAGCGTTTCCAGTTCGCGCATCAGGCCGGTGAGCGTGCCAGTGGACCCCGCCCGCTTGTCCAGTCGCATCGACAGCAGCTTGGCGAACAATGTGTCGCCCACCTCATAATCGATATTGGCGCCGGCGATGTCGACGAAATAGACGCGCAGCAGCCGCAGCACGAAATCGAAGACGACCACGATCACCAGCCCGATGCTGAGCCCCACCAGCGAGGAGGAGGCATCATTGGGAATGACCCGGTCGTAGACCGTCATCGTGAACAGCGACGAGACCATGGCGAACAGATTGATCATCGCCGCGGCGATACCGACCTTGATATAGGTGCCCTTGTTGCGCAGCATCGGCTCGATCAGCCATGGCGCGAAGCGTTGCCGGGCGGCGGCGATCAGGGGCTGGTCGGTCATGGCGTTTCCATCCGGTCCGAAGGATTGGCGGCGATAGCAAGGCTGGGCAGCAACCGCCCCGTCCGGCTGAGCAGGGCGAAGCGCGAGACATCCCGTTCTGCCAGTGTCTGAATAAAATTGGCGATGGAATAGAAGTAGTTATCCTCGACATAAAGCAGGTCGTAGAGGGTGCCCTGCGAAACGTCGAACCGGGTGGCGATGACGTCGCGCGTGTTGCGGTTGGCGATATAGCTTGCCTCCGCCGCTGCGAGTTGATCCTCCAGCCCGCGAATGTCGGATAGCGCCATCTGCGCGTCGCGCATCGCTTCCTGCCGGACCCGGTTGGCATAGGCATCCGCCGCATCGGCCCGTGCCGTCGCCTGATCGGCCTTGGCATTGAAGCCGGCGCCCAGTTGCGCCCGCACGATGATGCGCCCGCGCACATCATAGTCGCCGGGATTTTCAAAGACGCCATAGCGGCCCGCATCCACCCCGGCAGCGATGGTGGGCAAACGTTCCGACCGCGTGGCGCGCGCCTCCTGCCGTGCCGCTCGCGCCTCCGCCTCCGCCTTGCGGACGACGGGTGACCGCAGCACGATGGCGTCCAGCACATCGGCATCGTTCATGGCATCGGGCGGCAAGATGGCGCGGGTCAGCGCCGGCGGCGCATCATGGCCGGCCAGCGCGCGATATTGCGCCTCTGCCGTTGCCAGATCGCGCCTTATGCCGGCCAGCCGCGTCTGAACATTGGCGATCGAACTGTCGACGCGCGGCAAGTCGCCCTGCGCCGAAAAGCCCTGGTCGATCCGCCGTTCGAGGCCATGGCGCAATTGCTGCTGGCGCGCGATATATTCCAGCGCCGCCTGCTCCATCAGTCGCTGGGCGAAGACCGAATACCAGGCAGTGATGGTGCGCAGCCCCACTTCCTCGCCATAGCCCAGCAGGCCCTGCTGCGCGGCATCGACGCGGGCGTTGCCGGCGTTGATGCGGCTCGACGCCGCACCGAAATCCAGCAGACGTTGCCGCACCGATGCGGTCGCGTCGGTCCGCCCCTCGGGTCGCGACCGCTCGATGATATTGCCGACATCGTTGGAGAAATTGCGCGCGAAGGAGCGATTGGCATCGACCGACAGGTCGACCGTGGGGAACAGCAATGATCGCGCCTGGGTACGCGCCGCACGCGCCTCGCGCTCGCTCGCGCGGGCCTCGTCCAGCAACGGGTTGTTGCGGATCGCCGCCTCTATCTCCGACCGGAACAACGGATCGGCAGCCGCCGGCCTGGCCAGCGCCAGCAGCGGATCATCCGCAACCGGTGCGGTGAAGGGGCGTGGATTGACCGGCTGCACCAGGCGGCGCGGGGCATTGGCAGCACCGACCGCCGGGCCATGGACGCAGGCCATCATCGCAAGCGCGATCGCCACGCGCCCGGAATCGCGGAGGTCGAGCCCCCTTCTGACTAACCAGCGATGTAACACAAGCACAGTGCCCCGGCCGCGCGAACAAGCCCCCTCCAGTACTCTGCCACATTTCACGAAAAAATGGCAGAGCCCCAGTTTATTTCTGCATGCCCCAGAAAGATTGCGCTGGCAACTTACATCCACTGTAATGTTCGACGAACCGAAGCCGGCCGATCATTTCGATGAGGCAGCGATTTCGATATGCTGAACTTTCGATACACTATGGCAGCACTGCGTCAGGCCAGCCGATCCGGCACGGACAACGCCTCATCCACGATCGCCTGTTGCGTGGCCAGCGCTTCCCAGGGGAAGACGAACCAGCGCTTGTCGGTCGTGCGATCGATCATCTCCGACCAATAATCGACAGGCTGGCCCGAGCGGTTGTTGTTGAGCAGCACGGCAAAGCGCAGATGGGCCATGGCAGCGCCTTTGTCGCGAAGCCTTTCGCGCAGTTCGGCGATGGTACCGCCGCTGTCGTTGATATCGTCGAGGATCAGCAACCGGGTGCCGGCAGCGCTCCGCGCCGCCACATCGGCCAGCACCGCATCCGCCGATGCGCTGCTATAATCGATCGACAGCATCGGCCGGTTCAACCGGTGGGAAAGATAGACAGCCGGCACCAGCCCGCCCCGCCCGACGCCCACCAGCAAATCGGGCGCCCAGTCCCGCGCCTCGATCGCGCTGGCCAATGCCTGCACATCGGCCAGAAAGCGGTCATGGGTTATGGGGTGGAGGATGGGGCTATCGTCGCTCATGGGTGAGGACGGGAATTAGCCTGTCCGGCCGATGGCGGCAATGCGGGACACACCCGTCCAGCAGCATGGCCCATTGATCGAACATCGCATCCAGCCGATAGGCGGCGATACGGTCGCCCGGCCGGATCGCCATGGCCGGATCGATCTGCTGGCGCAGAGCATTCGCCATCGCCGCCGGGTCTGCCGGATCGACCAGCAATCCGTAGCGCCCCTGATCCAGCACCGACGCCGCATTGCCCGCGCTGTGCGAAGCCACGACGGGTCTGTCGAGCGCCATCGCCTCCAGCAGCACATTGGCCGATCCTTCCCACCAGCTGGGCAGGATGAAGGCGGCGGCGCGGGCAAGCCAGGGAAAGACGTTGTCGACCGTACCGGGCAGCAGCAGGTCTGAGCCGATGTCGAGAGCGTCCGCCTGTTCCCGCAGCCTCTGCTGCGAGCTATCGCGACTTTCGCCCAATATGACGAGGCGGGCCGCGGTGCCGCTCTGTTTGAGTTGGGCGAAGCCGGCGAGCAAAGTGCCGAAATTCTTCTGCGGTGCGAGGCGACCGATGGCGATAATCACTGGAATGCCATCGTCGAAACAGCCATGAGGCGATGGACCGGCGGCGCGTGCGCAGGCGATGGTGGGGTCGATCGCATTTTCGATGATGGTGGCTCGGCCCTGGGCCAGCGCTCGACCGAAAGTAGGCGTGTCGTTGGCGAGCGTCGGCGAAACCAGCACCAGATGATCGGCGTCCGCCGCCAGCAGCCACGCAACCAGCGATCGGCCGATCGAACGGATCGTGCTTTTGGGCGTACCCGGCGCTGCGCGGCGCAGGTCGTTGCTGATGCGATAGACACGGCGCAGCCCCGGCAGCATGCGGCTGCCCAGCAGGGCGGTCAGATGACCATGGTTGCCGGCGGAGATCAGCAGGTCGGGCCGTTGCCTGCGCAGGTGCGCGTGGAGACGGGGCATGGCCCGCCATTTCTGGAGCAGGCGCGATCCACTTGTATCGGGCAGCAGCGCATGATGCGGTACGCCGTCCACAGCCGTGCCGCCGGGCAGCGCGGTCAGCAATTCCACAACATGCCCCCGCGCCCGAAAGTCTGCGGCGAGCAGGCGGACATTGCGGACCACGCCGGTCGCCGCCAGCGCGTGCACATAAAGGGCGATCTTCATCGCCGGTCCCGCTGCACCACCCGCGCGTCACGCCAGTCGGTCGGCGTCAGCCGCGCCAGTGCGTGACGATAGAGGATTCCGAGTCGACTGTCCGCAAGTCCCCGGCCGCTCACCAATTGGACGATGTCGGTGCCGGGATTCCAGTTGCCCTCGATCAGCACCGGTCCCTGCGCGGTCAGACCGATATCCCAGCCGATCAGGGTGAAACCGTCGCGGAACCGCTCATGCGCACGGATCGCCAGTGCCTGCGCCGCCGCATGATCGGGCAGCAGCACACCTTCAATCGGTACGCCGGTAGTGGGATGACGGCTATGGCGGGAGGGCGGCCGCTTGCCACCGCTGCGCCAGGCCGGGCCGCAGAGTCCTGCATCATCGACTGCCAGCACCAGATTGCCGGCGTTGAAATTATCCACAGGGCGCGGCCCGCCGGCCGACAGGCGCAGCGCCATGTCGCAGATTTCCGGCGCGCCCTGTTCGTTCAGGCAGGTGACGACACGCAATGTCGGCAAGGCGCCCGGCGACATGGCGGCCAGAGCCTGATGGGTCGGCAGCCTTTGCTGAATTACCCCGCCCTGCCGCCACACGCGGCGCAGATGGGTGGCAAACTGGGCAGCGTCCAGCACCCGATCGCCCCCGCGCCAGCCTTTGCCGTCGCGGACGAAACGCTCAACCCCCTGCCCTTTTGACCGATAGCTGGGCTTGGCGATGATATCGCCCTGTTGGGAGAGCCATAGGTCCAGATCCTGCCGATCGGGATCGCAGGCGTCGGGAAGCGGCAGGCCGGCCGCCATCTGGGCGAAGAGTTGCTTGTTCTTCAGCGGATTGGCGGCGAGCGGGAAGGCGGCCGGATTGAGCAGCCGATGCAGTCCCTTGCGATCGCGCATGCTGAGCCCCTGCCCGCGCACCGAGTCGCCCAGATAGAGCCGCTCGGCCGGCGTCCAGCCGCCCCGCCCCAGCGCGGCTAACATATGGCCGGCGAAGCGCTGCACCGGGGTCCAGTGCCGGACCAGCCCGTCATGATAGGCGCGCAACAGGGCATTGCCGCCCCGGTCCCGCAGCGGCAGCGCACGCACGGTCAGCAACGACGTTACTCCGCCGCCTGCGCCAGGGACATGCGCTGGTCGAGCAAGGTCGTGGCGACGCCGTGCGACCGTGCATTGTCGACGTCGATCGCCGCGGCCCCGTCGGTCAGGATCACCGGGCTGATCGTCATGCGGAAACGGCGCGAGAAGCGGGCGAAGGCCTGATCCAGCGTCCCGATGCCGAAACGGAAGCGGATGAGGTTGATGAGGCCGAAGGCGCCGATGATGCGGCCGGGATGCTTCACGAACTGCCCGCCCGACCGGAAGGTTTCGGCGGCCTTGAGCGCCCTGCGATCGCGCAGCCAATAGGTGTTGCAGTTGGAATAGCCGTCATCGGCGAAGGTGTAGAATTTGCGCTGCCCCTCCGGATGAGCGGCGAGCACCGACGCGCGGCGGGTGAAGGCCACGGCGGCGTCCGCCCCCTGTGCGGCGCAACCGTCCAGCATCTCGTCGATCGCTTCTGGGGTCAGCATCACATTGTCGGCGGTGGTGATGAGCAGCGGGAAGGCAGCGCCCTTAGCGCCCGCCAGCACGCTGTCCACCAGATTGGGCTGCGCCGCCACGCCGACAAGCCGGCCGCTATGCAGCAAGCCCCGCAGCGCCGGGATGGTCGCCAGCAGCTTGGGATCTTCGATAACCACGCGCACCGTGCCGAGGCGACGGTTGGCGACCAGCGCGTCGATCACATGCAGCAGCATCGGCTGGCCGGCGACGGGCACAAGGCATTTGTGGCTGACGCCATGGGCCAGCGCCAGCGGATCGGTTGCGCCGTCGCGGCGCCCGGCGAGCAGAATCGCGGTCGCCCTAGTCTCGTTATGGCGCGCGCTCATGCCGCCACCTGTACAATGGCTTCGTCCAGCAGGCCCTGACGCGCTAGGCTATGGCCGACGATGGTTTCGACCAAAGCGGCATGGTCGACGCCGATCGACGCGGCTGAGCGCGAGATCGTCTTTTTCGACCAGAGGTTGCAGGACAGGTTCACTTCCATGAACAGCACCTGCCCGGAGACGGGATCATAGCGGAACTCGAAGCGGCCATAGTCGAACGGCCAGAGTTCGGGCAGCAGCGCGGCGGTCATCGATTCGAGCCGACTGCGCAATTCGGCATCCTCGACCAGGATCAGCGGATCATCGCCTGCGTCGATCAGGCCGCGCTTTTCCTCATAGCTGCGTTCGCGATGCGGGTCGGCGGGGACGTACATCATCGGCGGCAAGATCCAGGGCTGGCCGCCGCTGCCGCCGACCACCGGCACCGCCACGTCCAGCAGCGGCGCCCATTGTTCCACCAGCACGTCATGGCCGAGCGCAAACAGGCTGTCGGCATGGTCGCGGGCCTCCGCCCATGTGTCGACCATCTTGACGCCCCAGGAGGCGGAGGAGGCGTTGGGCTTCACCACCAGACGGTCTGCCGCGAACGCGGGCGCCTCGAACAGGCCGCCGCGCCGGAAGAGCTGCGCCGCCATGGTCGGCACACCGCGCGCGCGGGCGATCATCTTGCTGAGATATTTGTCGTCGGACAGGCCACGCACGATCGGGCTGGCGCCAAGATAGGGCATGTCGCGGCGGCTGAGCAGAAGCGGCGCCAGCATCTCGCTATTCTGGAAGCCACCCCGGTTGAGGAGGGTGACGACGAAGTCCGTATCGGGCCGATCATAGACCGCGTCATAGCTGTTCGCCACATCGACATGGAGGCCGATCGCCTCCAGCGTGGTGCGCATTTCATGATGGTAGATGGCATGGTTGCCATCCTGCGCGTCCGGCCGGCCGTCGGCACAGGCATGCTTGGCAAGGAAGAGTATGCGCAGGCGCGCCTTGTCGGCGGCGGGGATGCGGATCTGGCGGGGATGTGTCGCGATCATGTCGCCGGATTACAGGCTGCGCGTGACAGGGCGCCTACATTGGCGTTGCAGCGGGATAACCGCGATCGGTCAAAATGATGACGGTTCGGTCACGCATTTGTGACCGAACCGTCCATCGTTACAGGTTTAGAAGCCGGCCTTGAGCGTCGCGAAGAACTGCTGCGGCGCACCGATCAGCAGGGTCTGCGCGTCGCCGCTGTTGCCGAAGCCGCCCGAGCCGATCGTGCTGATATATTTCTTGTCGAACAGGTTGCTGGCGTTCAGCTGCACTTCGATCTTGTCGGTGAAGCGATAGCCGATCGAGGCGTCCACGATCACGCGGCCGGGGACCGACACATCGTTGGTGTAGCTGTAGAAGCGCTTCGACATATAATTGCCGCCGATCCGGGCGAAGACCGGACCCTGATCATAGCTCAGCTCGCCACGCAGCATATGCTTGGGGCTGTCCACGACCGTCTTGCCCTTCAGCGCAGCGACCAACGTGCCGTTCGAGCTGTTGAACACATCATCGCGATAGGTGGCGTCGGTGTAGCTGTAGGAGCCGAACAGGCTGAAGCCTGAGCCCAGATTGACGGTACCGGCCGCTTCGACGCCGATCGTACGGACCTTGCCGACATTCTGGAGCGCCGACGCCAGACCCTGAATCGGGCTACCTACCTGCACCGCATTCAACCGGTTGCGGAAGTTGACGAAGTAGGCGCCCAGTACGCCGTTGAACACGGGGCTGTTGTAGCGCAGGCCCAGTTCATAGGTATCCGACGATTCCGGCTTCAGATCGTCCCTGATCTGGTCGAAGCCGGCCTGGTTGGTCTGGAAGGGACCGGTCGTGGTGGCCGAAGCGAAGGCGCGCGTAACCTGCGTGAAGCCGCCGAACACTTCCATTTCCGGGTTCAGTTCGACCGCGAATCCGGCATGGGGCTGGAACCAGTCCTGCGCCTTGATCTTGCCCTCGGGGAAGGTCGAAGCGACGATCGCATCCGCCTTGTTGGTGACGTTGAAGCCCTTCCAGCCCAGGTTGATGGTCACCGTGCCAAGGTCGATCTTGTCCTGCACATGGTATTGGAAGGTGTTGGTGGTGAAATCGAACTCCCACTGCGTGAAAAAGGGGTTCTTGGGATAGTCGCGGAACGAAAGGCCCGGATCGGTGCGGCTGGCGAAGGCGTAGAAGCGGCGGGCCTGATGGAATTTGTTATTTTCATACCAGGCGCCAGCGCTCAGCGTCTGGATGCCGATCGTGTAATCGACGCTACCGAAGGCACCGATGCGATCCATGTCATATTCGGTGGTGCGGATCGACATGGGTACGCCGTTGGGGCTGGCGGTATAGGGCGTCGCCCACAGGCCCATGCCGCTATTGTTGTGATAATAGCCCTTGATCTTGAAATTGGCATTTTCGCCCAGCGGCGTGGTCAGGCCGATCGACCCCAGCCAGTCCTTGCGCAGGCCGGCCGCGTCATAATAGGCGTCGTCGGCGCTGGTGACGTTGCCGGGATAGACCTGACCGCCGGCGACCGATGCGCCGCTATAATCATACAGGCCATCGGGGAAGGGCGATCCGCCCGTATTGCTGATGAGATCAACGTCGTTCAGGCGGTCGGCATAGTCGATCGCGCGGGCATAGTCGGGGTAAGTGTTGTCCCATTTCCAGCCGAGGCGACGGATCATGCCCATCGACATGTCCTGATAATCCTGCTCGCGGCGGTCGGAATAGCTGAGCCAGCCGTCGATCTTCGCTTCGCCGACCGGGATCACGACCTTGGCATTGCCCATATGCTGATCCTGCGTGCCCTGACCCTTCCACTTGTCGGTGGCGCCATAGCCGTAGGAGAGGAAGCCGCGAATGCCGTCGCGGGTGCCCAGCGCAATGCGACCGAAGGCGCGCCAGGTTTCGTCGCTGCCATAGGTCAGGTTGCCCTGCGCCCCGAGCGCGCCGCCGCTCAGATAGTCGGCGGGGTCAGCGGAGAAGGTTTCGACCGTACCGCCCAAATTGCCGGTCGACTGGGTACCAAGCGAGCCGGCGCCCTGCGACACGCGCACGCTGCCGATATTTTCGCTGCTGATGGCGCGGGTGATGTGCAGGCCATTATGATTGCCATAGCTCATGTCGCCGAGCGGAATGCCGTCGAAGGTGAAGCCAAGCTGATTCTGGTTGAAGCTGCGGATGGTGACGCGCTGCGACCATTCATAATTGCCGAACGGGTCGGACGACTGGAAATTGACGCTGGGCAGCTTCTCAATGGCTTTGAGCGCATTGGTGCCGGGCGTCAGCGTGATAATGTCTTTGCTGGTGATTTCCTGCACCTGGCGGGTTTCGCCGCGGCCAAAGACGATGATCTCCGCGCCGGCATCGGCAGCGGCCGCATCGACGGGCGCGACATCTTGCGCGAAGGCGGGCATGGCGATGATGGCGGTCGATGCCATCAGCAGAGCGGTGGTGATACGCATGGTCGGATAATCCCCCTTTGGACCCTTGGTCGGGGGGCGGCCTAGCTGCGCGATGTTGCAGTGCAATGTGGGATGGTTGACGGCGCGAAGTCAGTCGCGTGACAGGCCTGTCATAATGGGACCGGGGAGAGCGGCGCCCTCCCCGGCCTTGTCGATCAGTCGTTCACGAAGGTCAGCGTCGCGATATGATAGAGGGTCGCAACCTTCTGGTTGGCGAGGGTCAGGTCGCCCTTTTCCTCCTGCGTCGCGGTGACGATGAAGCGCCCCTTGTCCTTGATCGGCAGCGTCACCCGGCCCTGCGCGTCGGTGACCAGTGCCTTCGACCATTTGTCGGGCGAAATGACGGTCAGCCTGGTGGCAGGCACGGGCTTGCCGTCGCGCAGCAGCGTGAAGCTGTCGGCATGGGCGGCGGTCGGCACGATTTCCAGCGGCAGGCCCGCCTTGGCTTCGCTGCGGCCGGCGCGGGCATAATAGATCACGCCCTCCTTCTTGCCTTCCTCGCCCCAGGGCGCGAACACGCTGTCGTCGATGACGCGAACGTCACCGGCAGGCGCCGCTACCTCGATATAGCCGGCCTTGCGGGTCTGGGCAGCGCTGGAGCCCGGCACCAGCTTGGGCGCCTTCAGCTTCTCGAACTCCGGATCGCCACCCTCGGGCAGGACTTCGCCGGGTTCGCCCAGATAGATGCGCGCCGGGCCGGTTCCGTCGCGCTCCACCCAGACTTCATGCGCCTGCGCGACCGAGGTCATCCCGGCCAGTGCCAGCAATGCAAAAGAAAGCGTCTTCATCTTTTCTCTCCCATCATCATCCTTAGAAGCGGAAACCGACCGTGCCCATCACGTTGCGTGGCGCGCCCATGAAGCAGTCGCCCCGCGCCAGGCAGGACGCATAATAGCGGTTATTCAGCAAATTGGTGGCATTGAGGGCAAAGCGCCAGTTGTTCCAGTTGATCTCCGCCAGACCATCGACCGTGGTGCGGGCAGGCGTGACGATCGACCAGATCGAACTGGTCGAGATGCTCTTGCCGCTATAGACGACACCGCCGCCCAGACGCAGACTGGCCTCGCCAGGCAGGCCGAAGGTCTTGGTGGACCAGACCGATGCCGTGTGGCGCGGCATATAATCGAGGCTGGTGTTGGTTTCCGACTTCAGCTTCGCATAGCCATAATTGGCCAGCAGTTCGAAATCGCCGGGCAGGGTGTGGCTGGCCTCGATCTCGAACCCCTTGGTGTTGAGAACGCCCGACTGGGCGGTGCCGCCCGCCGCAAGATAGAGGACGCGATTGCGTTCCTTGATCTTGAAGACCGTGGCGGTGACCAGCGTGTTAATGCCCGGCTGCCACTTTACGCCGGCCTCATATTGGGTACCGGTCTGCGGCCGATACGGATCGCCGAAGCTGCCGTCGCCATTGTCGATGCGACCTGCGACCGGCAGGAAGCTTTCGGTATAGCTGAAGAAGGGCGAGATACCGGCGCCGATTTCGCCGATGATGCCAGCGCGGAAAGTGGTGGCATTGTCCTTCTGGCCCGAGGAACCGGTCACGCGGTCGCGGCGAGCGCCCAGCACGACCGAGACGCGGTCGTAGAAACGGATCTGGTCCTGCACATAGACCCCGAGTTGCTTTTGCGACTCATAGGTATAGGGGCCGCTGGGATCGTAGGTCAGCAGCGCATCGGTATCGATATCGTACAGGTCGATAACCTCATAGCCGCCAGCATAACGCTTGCCGACCTTGTTCCAGCTATAGTCAATGCCGACCAGCAGCTTGTGCTCGATGTTCGCACCGGTATTGAAATTGAACTGGACGTTGTTGTCGGTCGAGAAGACGTTCATTTTTGCGTCGCTGGCGTCCGCATAGAGTCCGATCGTCCGGCCATCCGCCTCGAACGGATTTTGCGGATTCGAATAGCTGTTGGTGTAATGGGTGAAATATTCGAGGTCGCTGTCGATATAGCGAGCCTTGAGACTGAGCTTCACATTGTCAGAGAAGCTGTGGGTAATGGACCCGCCACCCTGAAGCGATCGACCATTATAACGATCCCAGCCGGGCTTGCCGACGAAAGTATATTGCCCGAGCTTGCCTTCCGGATAGGCCGTGTTCGGGCGGAAGGTGCCGACGATCGGCAGGAATTGCGAAGTCGAACCGGTGTCATCCTCCTGATAGAGGCCGGTCAGCACGATATCGGTGTCGGGCGTCGGCTGCCAGCGGATCGACGGCGCGAACATCACGCGGTCGTCGGGTACATGATCGACATAAGTGTCGGCATCGCGCACGCGGCCGACGAAGCGGACCGCCAGAGTGTCGGCCAGCGCGACGTTGACGTCGCCCATCGCTTCCTTGCGATCGAAGCTGCCATAGACGAGGTTCACTTCGCCGCCAGTACGGAATTCGGGCGTCTTGCTAACGAGGTTGACGAGGCCACCGATTGAACCCTGACCGAACAGCACCGACGCCGGGCCGCGCACAATTTCCACACGGGAGAAGTTGTAGGGGTCCGACGTGATGCTGGCATAGTAGCTGAAGATGTCACGCATGCCGTCGCGGAACTGGAGCGCATCGAGGCCACGCACATTGAAGCCGTCGACGCGGGTGTCGCGGCCATAGGGATTGGCCAGCACGCCCGCGGCATATTTCACCGTGTCGCTGATGCTGATCGCGCCTTGCGACAGATATTGGTCGGCGCTGATGACCTTGATCGGCTGGGGCAGTTCGATCAGCGCCGTGTCCGTCTTGGTGCCGGTCGTGGCGGCGGTGACGATGATGCTGTCCTGATCCGTATCAGCGACGGCGGCCTCATCTGCAGCATAAGCCGCCGTGTGGCACAGGGCCATGACGGCTGCACTGCCCAGCGCGATCGTCTTCACATTCATTTCAACGCCCCCTTTGATATGTCGATTGAGAGGCGCGTTACATTTAATGCGATGGATTCGCAATTGCAGTGTTTAAATTTATAATGATCCGCCTTCGCGGTAACCAGAAGGACATTCCCCGCGCTTATTCTGCAAAGATCATGCAAGGCGCAATGAACTCAATAGCTTGTGGCGCGTTGAGACGGACAGATGGCGGGATGGAGGATGGCGATGGCAATTGATGTGCGATATCCCGACGGCAGCTGGCGCTCGGTTCCCAGCGAATTACGCCCTCTCGATCCTGCCATAGGCGGCGCACAGGCTCGTTTCAGCCACAGTCCGGTGAACAGCGATCCGCAATGGCGCTTCTGGAGCGACGGCACCATTTGGCATGCCCGCCCCCGCCATGGCGCACTGGCAATACTAACCCCGCCACTCGACCAATGGTGGCAGGGCATCGCCGTCATGACGGATTCCGACATATTGGCCGAAGCGGACGCGCAGCCGCCCCGCGCGGCCTGACCGTCCTGCCTTTTCAGGGACAGGGGTCGGGAATGAGGCGATGAATTTCATCGATCGCGGCCAGTTGCTCCTGTGTCAAACGGATGTCGACGCTGGCAATGTCCGCCCGCAACTGCTCCAGACTGGTCGCACCGATGATGGTGGATGTGACGAAGGGTTGGGCATGGACGAAGGCCAGCGCCATCTGCGCCGGGTCCAGGCCGAAGGCATGGGCGATCGCGACATAGCGGGCGCTGGCGATAGCCTGATTGGGCAGATCATAACGGATGAACTGCTTCGCCACGTCGCGGCGTGAACCCGATGGGATCACCCCGCCCAGATATTTGCCGGTCAGGTTGCCGCCCGCCAGCGGCGAATAGGCGAGCAGCCCCACATCCTCGCGCAGGGCAAATTCGGACAGGCCGGTTTCGAACAGCCGGTTGAGCAGATTATAGGCATTCTGGATCGACGCGACGCGGGGCAGCCCCTTGTCGCGCGACAGGCGCAGATATTCGCTGACGCCCCAAGGCGTTTCGTTGGATATGCCGAAATGGCGGATCTTTCCGGCCTGCACCAGTTCGGCCAGCGCACCCAGCGTTTCTTCGATCGAGACGGTTTCGGGGCCATCCCCGATCGCGGCGAGCCCGCGTCGGCCAAAGGACGGCACCGGCCGGTCGGGCCAGTGGACCTGATACAGATCGATATAGTCGGTGCGCAGGCGCTTCAGACTGTCGTCCACCGCTTCCAATATGTTGCGCCGGTCCAGCCGGTTGCCACCGCCGCGAAATGTGCGGACCGGGTCGCGTGTCGGCCCGGCCACCTTTGTCGCCAATATGATGTCGTCGCGCCTGCCCCGCTTGGCGATCCAGTTGCCGATATAGGTTTCGGTCAGGAACTGCGTGTCGGCACTGACCGGCGTGACAGGATAAGCCTCGGCCGTATCGATGAAATTGACGCCCTGCCCGATCGCATGGTCAAGCTGCGCATGGGCTTCCGCCTCGCTATTTTGCGACCCCCAGGTCATCGTGCCCAGGCAGATCAGGCTGACCTTGATATCCGTGCGGCCGAGCGTGCGATATTCCATCCGATCCTCCTGAAATGTTGGGGTAGCCTCTTATCTGTCGAGGGGCGCAAGGAAAGAGGGCGCGCGGCGCTTAATCAAAACTCATCGCCCCATGAGCGCCCATCAAGCGTCGTCGGTCAGGTCCATGAAATTGCGCGCCGCCTCCCGATCCGCCGCATCCTCGAAGGCGACATCCAGATCGGGCGCGTTGCCCAGCAGATAGAGGAGCGACCAGAGCGCGAATCGACGGCCGCGATCCTCCTCCAGCCCCAGGTCGACCTGCATCCGGTCGATCCCGGCCTCGATCGTTGGGGCCGGCAGGGTGTCGAGATCGGTGGTACCGAAATAGCGCAGAAGCTGATCGTCGAAATGCATCATCCGCCCCTACAGCAGGCCGTGCTGCAGGAGCAAGCTACCCCTGAAGGGCGCAGGGCACGATGCTGGCAGGGTCGGGACGCGCGGCGATGCGGCGGAAACGCGCCAGATAACCACCGGCGGTCGGCTTGGGGATCAGCTCTTCCATGCGGAAGCCCATGGCAGCCAGTTCGCAGGCCAGCAGGCGAGGGGGCGTGCCATGCTGGTCGGTCGGCCGATTGGCATCGACCACGATCAGTTCGCCATCCTTTTTGAGCGCGGGGCTGAGGTGCCAGAGAAACGCATAGGGTTCGGCAATTTCATGATACATATGGACCATCAGGATGCGGTCGAAGCTGTTTTCGGGCAGTTTCGGATCTTCCGGAACCCCCAGCTTGACGCTCACATTGTCCCATTTTTCGCGCGTGATGCGACGCGACAATGCCTCGATCACCTCGGGCATGATATCTTCGGCCAGGACGCGGCCCTTTGGCCCCACCCGCTTGGCCAGACGCACCGTATAATAGCCCTCACCCGCGCCAAGATCGGCAACGGTCATGCCCGGTCGGATGCCCGCCCGGTCCATGATATCCGCCGCTTCGTTGACCCGGTCGCGCGCTTCCTCGCTCGACCAGCGGGTCGACACGATCGGCGCGACGGGACGGTCCGCCTGCGGAAAGGGTTCGGCGGCGGCGGAGCGCTGCGTCTCGTTGCCGCCGCCCATCTGGTCGCAGGCGGCCAGAGGGGCGGCCAGCAGGAGAAACGCGCCCGCCAGAACCGCCCGGTTCATCAGTCGACATCCTCCACATCGACCTTCTCGCCCGTCACCTTCTGCGAGAGCGCGGCGGCCATGAAGGGATCGAGCGCGCCGTCCAGCACATCGTCGGGCGCGGTCGAGGTGACGCCGGTGCGCAGATCCTTCACCAGCTGGTAGGGTTGCAACACATAGGAGCGAATCTGGTGACCCCAGCCGATCTCGGTCTTGGCCTGATAGTCGGTGCTGGCCGCCTCCTCGCGCTTGCGCAGTTCGGCTTCGTACAGGCGCGCCTTGAGCATGTTCATCGCGGTCGCGCGGTTCTTGTGCTGCGACCGGTCATTCTGCGACGCGACGATGATGCCCGAGGGGACGTGGGTGATGCGGACCGCGGAGTCGGTGGTGTTGACGTGCTGACCGCCCGCACCCGATGCGCGATAGGTATCGATCTTGAGGTCGGATTCCTTGACCTCGATATCGATATTGTCGTCGATCACCGGATAGACCCAGACCGACGAGAAGCTGGTGTGGCGACGCGCGGCGCTGTCATAGGGGCTGATGCGGACCAGGCGGTGAACGCCGCTTTCGGTCTTGGCATAGCCATAGGCATTTTCGCCCTTGAACAGGAAGGTGGCGGACTTGATGCCGGCGGTTTCGCCCGCCTGATAATCGACCAGTTCGACCTTGTAGCCGCGCCGTTCGGCCCAGCGGCGATACATGCGCGACAGGATTTCGGCCCAGTCCTGGCTTTCCGTCCCGCCTGCGCCGGCATGGATTTCCAGATAGGTGTCGCTGCCGTCGGCTTCGCCGGACAGCAGAGCCTTGATCTTGTCCTCATCCGCCCGGTCGGCCAGCGCTTTCAGCGATCCGATCGCTTCGCTCACCATATCCTCGTCACCCTCGGCCTCGGCCATTTCGATGAGTTCGGCGGTATCGCTCTTATCCGTCTCGATCGCGCGGGTGGCGCCGATCGCGCTGTCGAGGCGGGTGCGTTCCCGCATCACTTCCTGCGCCAGCTTGGCATTGTCCCACAGGGTCGGGTCTTCCACGCGCGCGTTCAGTTCGTCCAGGCGGCGCAGGGCGCGGTCCCAGTCCAGCGATTGGCGCAGCAGGGCCAGCGCGGCGTCGATACGGTCGATATATTGCTGCGCTTCGGCGCGCATGACTGATTCTCCAACTTTCACGCCTCAGCGGTCGAACAGCGCATTAGGCGTTCGGCCCCGATTTGTCGAACGGCCGTCCTTCTTGAGGAAATCGCCGTTCGTCAAGCACCTGCCTTGTCGCGATGGCGATGCAATCCATCGAAAAGCCTGCCCCCGCCTATTGCGATCTTCACGCAAATGCGAAATTTTCAGGACATATCAGGACGCTAACAGGGGCGTGCGCAGAGTGGGTCCAACGCAGACCGACCGGCGCGGCGAAAGGGGGACAGGCTTCATAAAAAGGCTATCCCATGACGACCATTCACAAGACCGCCCGTGCGAACGCGCATTCCGCCATCGCCCGCCAGAGTCCATCGGCACTGTTCCTGTTTCTTGACGCCGTACGCTGCTGGGGCCAGGCGCGCCGCCACCAGCGGCCCACGCTGACCAGCCTCCATGGACGGCTCGGCCATTATGGCTGCGGTCAGTTGCTGCCGGCGATCGACAGTTTGCTGGACCTGACCGTCGCCTTACTGGGGCGGCCATTGCGGCTGGGCCGGGGCACTTCCCTGTCCGATGACGAAAATCGCCTCATCAACCTGTTGCAGGGCCGGCGCACCGCCCCCTTTGCCCATGCATGCAGCGACGCGCTGCTGTGCACCTTCTGCTGCGCGCTGCGATCGGTGCAGTTGCTGATGGACATGGAACTGGGGCAGCCCGCGCGGCGCAGGGCGGCCTGATACACGCCGCCCGATAGGACAAGGGGGGCGATATGTCCGCCCCCCTTGTCTTTCACCATTTCGTCAAAGACGGGCCGTCAATAAATCCCGCCCTGTCCTTCCAGGAAGTCAGCGTCGGTGCGACGGCGGCCGGTGGAAATGGCGCGGTCGGCGCGGGCGGCGGCGACCTTGGCCTGTTCCTCGGCCTCTTCCTTGCGGATGGTGCGGCGCGGTTCGGATTCGGGCTTGAACGCTTCCCAGATGATCGCGGGCTTGGGATCAGTGCCCGGCCAGGCGCCATAGACGCGCTTGCCCGATCGCCGGTCGATCGCGACCATGCGGATGCCGGCCGGGGCGACAAAGGGCGTCTTGGGCATGGTTTCCAGCAAGGGCGTCATCGCCGCCTTCCAGATTGGGGCTGCGATGCGCCCGCCCTGCGCCCAGCCGCCAAGGCTGCGTGGCTGGTCGTAACCGATATAGACGCCGGCCACGATGTCGGGCGAGCCGCCGACGAACCAGACGTTCGTCGGGCCATTGGTGGTGCCGGTCTTGCCGAAGAGCGGGCGCTTCAGGTCCGCCAGCACGGTCGCGGTGCCGCGCTGGATCACGCCTTCGGTGATGTGGACGACCTGATAGGCGGTCATCGGATTCATGACCTGCTTACCCTCCATGCCGAAGCGGGGCATCGGCTTGCCGTCCCAGTTCGCCATGTTGCAGCCGTCGCACGGGCGCCAGCGTTCCGGCCAGATCACCTTGCCCCGGCGATCCTGGACATAGTCCATCACCTTGGACGGGAACTGCTTGCCCTGATTGGCGAGCGTCGCATAGGCGTTGACCATCCGCTCCACCGTCGTCTCGCCCGCGCCGAGCGCGAAGGAGAGATAGGGCTGATAGTCGCCGATCCCCATATTCTTGATGGTGCGCACGACACGGTCCATGCCGGTCTGGCTGGCGGCGCGCACGGTCATCAGGTTGCGCGACTGTTCCACGCCCCAGCGCATCGTCTGCGGCCCGGCGCTGCCGCCGGAGAAGTTGCGGAAGCATTTCTGGCCAAGGCCCGCGCCCTGATAGACGCACAAGGGACCATCGACGATGATCGACGCCGGGGTCATGCCATTGTCGAGCGCGGCGGCATAGACGAAAGGCTTGATGGTGGAGCCTGGCTGGCGCAGCGCCTGCGTCGCGCGGTTGTAACTGGACAGGCGCGAATCGAAGCCGCCCTGCATCGCGCGGATACGGCCCGAATGCACTTCCTGCGCGACCATGCCGCCCGACACTTCGGGAATGTTGCGCAGCGCCCAGCTTGCCCCGTTGCGCGCAACGACGATCAGGTCACCCGGCTTCATGGCCGAGAAGGCAGGGCCGCCGGTCTTGCGATAGGGGGTGTTGGCGGCGCTGGCCGGCAGGGTGCCGGTGCTGCCATCGGCAAAGCCGATCTGCGCATCGCTCGACGTGCGGCTGATGATGACGGCGACGCGCCACTGGGCATAGTCGACATCGACATAGCTGGCGGCGAGTTCGCGTTCCCAGCCATTGTCGACATTGACATGGCCGATCGGACCAGACCAGCCGCGCCCGGCGTCGAAGCGCAGCAGGCCATTGCGCAGCGCGGTCGCCACATTGTCCTGCAAGACCGGATCATAGGGGCTGCGGACCCAGAGGCCGCCGGCATAGACGCTGTTGGGGCCGTCCTCCGCCTTTTCGCCGAACAGCTGGATCAGGCGACGGCGCACCTCTTCCATATAATAGCCGCCGGCGCGGGCGTCGAAGCTGGAGCCATGGGCCTGCACCGTACCGAGCGGCTGCGCCTGCGCGGCAGCGCGCTGGGCAGCGCTGATCCAGCCATTCTTCTCCATTTCGCCCAGCGCCCAGTTGCGGCGGTCGAGCGCGCGGGCATGGCCGGTCTCGCTTTCCGGGCGATAATTGGCCGGCCCCTTGGGCAGGATGGCGAGATAGGCCATTTCATGCAGTTGCAGGTCGGCGACATCCTTGTCGAAATAGGCACGCGCGGCGGCCTGTACGCCATAGGCGTTCCGGCCAAGGAAGATCTGGTTGAGATAGAGTTCGAGGATCTGCTGTTTCGACAGCACCCCTTCCATGCGGTAGGCGAGGATCATTTCCTTCACCTTGCGCGTGGGCGAATATTCGTCGCCGATCAGGAGGTTCTTGGCGACCTGCTGGGTGATGGTCGAACCGCCACGGGCGCGCTGGCCAGACCCCAGCTTGCTGACATAGTCGAACACTGCGCCGGCAAAGCCCGGAATGTCGACGCCATGATGTTCGAAGAAAGTCTTGTCTTCCGCCGCCAGATAGGCGTGGATCAACTGCTGCGGATAATCGCTATATTGCAGCTGGACGCGCCGTTCGCGGGCATAGCTGTGGACCGGCTGGCCGTTGATGTCGCGCACGATGGTCGGCAGCGGCGGCTCATATTCCAGCAATGTGGCCGCATCCGGCAGGCCGCGCGCGAAGATCAACCAGAACAGGCCGATCCCGAGCAGAAACCCGCCCAGCAAGATCGCCGACCAGCGGAACAGGCGCCGCGACCAGAGCGGCGCCAGGCGACTGAAAAAGCCCCCGGCATCGCGACGCAGGCGATAGGCGAAAGACGATGGGGCGGTATCGGAACGGGCCTCTTCCATGGGAAAGAGGCTCTAGGGTCAAATTGCGGCCAAGGCCAGTGCGGATGATGCGATCCGCCGCATCATCCGGTCGTCCCTGCCCCCACTACCAGCGCGCCGCCCGTTAACTTCGCACTTTTCCCGCAGATTTTGACATATTGTTACGCGGGCCTGATCCTATCGGAAAGACACCGCCATGATAGCAGACGTCCGGCCGATAGGACAGTTTATCCGCCTGCCGTGCCGTCGCGCATCGCCAGCTTGCGGGCGAAATGCACTTCGATCGCGCGGGCGACGCCGCGGGCGATCTTCTGCTGCCCCTCGCGCGAGGAGAGGAAGCTGCTGTCGGCTTCATTGCTGATATAGCCGGTTTCGAACAGGATGGACGGCGTGTCCGGGGCTTTCAGCACCATCAGCGAGGCGAAGCGGTGATAGGCGCTGCGGAAGGGCACATAGGGCGCCGCCTCACGCTGGAGCAATCGGGCGAAATTGGCCGAGATGTTCATCGATTCGCGCTGCGTCAGGTCGATCAGGATCGAGGACACGTCGCCCGACTGGCCGCCGAGGTTCACGCCATTGATGATGTCCACCTTGTTTTCGCGCGCGGCAAGCCGGGCTGCTTCACGGTCGGACGCAGTTTCGGACAGGGTGTAGACGGTGGCGCCATGCGCCTCCGTATTTTCCGCCGCATCGGCATGGATGGAGATGAACAGGTCAGCGCCCAGCTTGCGCGCGATGCCATAGCGTTCCTGGAGCACCAGGAATTTGTCGTCATCGCGGGTCAGCGCCACCCGGACCCGGCCGGACTTGACCAACTGGTCGCGAATCGCCTGGGCGATGGCGAGCGTGACGTCCTTTTCGCGCTTGCCATTGTCCTTGTTGATTGCGCCCGGATCATGACCGCCATGGCCGGCGTCGATAACCACCAGCGGCCGGGCACCGTCATGCGCGCCCTCCACCGCGGGCAGGGCCACGCCGCGCGCCGCAGCCGGGATCGGCACTGTGATCGAATGGATGCGCTTTTGCGGACGCGCCGCCATGTCGGCCGGCGCATCGAAACGGGTACGCCCCTTGCCCACCTCGCTGCGGAAGCGCGTATCGCTAACCCCCTGAAGCGAGAAGCTGAGCGACTTGCCATCGGGCGCCATTTGCAGATTGCCGAGCGTGGCGGGGGAAGACAGGTCCAGCACCACCCGCGCAGTGCCGCTGTTCAACTGCCCCTGACGCACCGAAGACACGCTGCCCTTGCCCGGCGCAAACTGGAAACGCCCCATCTGCGCGCCATCGATATCGAGTGCGACCCGGCGCGGCGCGTCCAGCAGGAAGGCCGATGCGCCATCAACCCGGCCATCGAAGCGCACGACGACATCATCGTCCCGCACATCGACGCCAGCGATGCCGCCCGCACTGCTGGGAGCGGCTGCGATAATCATCCCTGCCAGGGCAAGGCTCTGGAACATGCGCTGCTTGTGCAACGCACGGCCGCTGGCCGTCCAGCCAAATTTCATGACGATGTTCCGTCTTGAGCGTCCCCACGCTGAACACCGGATTAAGCATCAGCCGTTTGAGTCCCGTAAAATGAGACGGTTAACGCGCGCTTCAGCATGAAATCCCTCCGCCACGCCAAATGTGGCAACCGAGTCACAATATTTCAGGCAGACGTTGCCCCATGGGTATTTGACTGCTACCCATTCATATTCCTGACAGGTCCGCCCATATGAGGATGGCCTTTCAGGGCAATGAGATAAGCATCGGCGGTCGCGGGATCGCACCCCCGTCGATGATATGAACAGGTTGACGCTGCATGAGGCATGATTTCCATTCCACGCTGACCCCGGCAACGGGCGATGCGGCGTGGATGGTACGGCCCGGCGCCTTGTCCGGCCCTGCCGACGCAGCAGACGCGCACTTTTCCTTCGAAACCTGGACGATGCCGACATCCGCGCCCTTCAAGGCGCGCGCCCGGCCGTCCCTTCACAATCGCGTGGCGTCGCGGCCCAGCGTCGCGACCCGTCCACGCCGGAGACTATTACATGACAATGCGTATGCTGATCGATGCGCGCCACCGGGAAGAGACCCGGGTCGCGGTCGTCAAGGGTAACCGGATCGAGGAATTCGACTTCGAGTCCGCCGAGCACAAGCAGCTCAAGGGCAATATCTATCTGGCCAAGGTCACCCGCGTGGAGCCATCGCTCCAGGCGGCGTTCGTCGATTATGGCGGCAACCGCCACGGCTTTCTGGCCTTCAGCGAAATCCACCCGGACTATTACCAGATTCCGCGCGAGGACCGCGAGGCGCTGCTGCGCGAAGAACGCGCCCATGCCGAAGAAGAAGCCGCGCTGCGCGCCGATTATGACGATGAGGATGAAGAGCACGACCATGTCGCGCCCGAAGGCGGCGTCGAATATGTCGAGGCGTCCCATCATCATGACGATGAGGAAGAAGGCGAGCATGCCGAGGGCGGCGAAGCCGGCGAAGCCGATTCGGCGCGCGGTGGCCGTCGCGGTGGTCGTGGTCGCGGCCGGGCCGGCGACGATGCCGCCGACGAACTGCGCCGCAAGCGCATGGCGCTACGCCGCCGCTACAAGATTCAGGACGTCATCAAGCGCCGCCAGGTGCTGCTGGTACAGGTCGTCAAGGAAGAGCGCGGCAACAAGGGCGCGGCGCTGACCACTTACCTGTCGCTGGCCGGTCGCTATTGCGTGCTGATGCCGAACACCAGCCATGGCGGCGGGATTTCGCGCAAGATCAGCAATGCGGCCGACCGCAAGCGGTTGAAGTCGATCATCGCCGAAATGGCGCTGCCTTCGTCGATGGGCTGCATCGTGCGGACCGCCGGCCTCCAGCGCACCAAGCCGGAGATCAAGCGCGACTTCGACTATCTCGCTCGCCTGTGGGACGAGATTCGCGAAAAGACGCTCAAGGCCGCCGCGCCGGAGCTGATCCATAACGACAGCGACCTCATCAAGCGCGCGATCCGCGATATCTATAACAAGGATATTGAGGAAGTGATCGTCGAGGGCGAGCATGGCTACAAGGCCGCCAAGGACTTCATGCGCCTGCTAATGCCGAGCCATGCGCGCCGCGTGAAGCAATATGCCGACCCTGTGTCGCTGTTCCAGCGCGCCAGCGTCGAAGAACAGCTTGCAGCGATGTACAACCCCGTCGTGCAGCTGAAGTCGGGCGGCTATCTGGTCATCAACCCGACTGAAGCCCTGGTGTCGATCGACATCAACTCGGGCCGGTCGACCCGTGAACATGGCATCGAGCAGACTGCCGTGGCGACTAATCTGGAAGCCGCGCGCGAAATCGCGCGTCAGTTGCGCCTGCGCGACATGGCCGGCCTCGTCGTCATCGACTTCATCGACATGGAGGTGAACTCCAACATCCGCAAGGTCGAGAAGGCGATGAAGGAGGCGCTGAAGGACGATCGCGCCCGTATTCAGGTCGGCCGCATTTCGGGCTTTGGCCTGATGGAAATGAGCCGCCAGCGCCTGCGCACCGGCGTGCTGGAAGCCTCCACCCGCCAGTGCCCGCATTGCGAAGGCACGGGCCTGGTCCGCACCGCATCGTCGGCGGGCCTGGGCGCGCTGCGCATGCTGGAAGAGGAAGCGGCGCGTGGACGCGGCAGCCTCATCACGCTGCGCGCCAGCCAGGAAGCGGCCTTCTACGTCCTCAACAACAAGCGCGCCGAACTGGACGAGATCGAACAGCGCTATGGCGTGCGCATCGCGATCCTGCCCGATGGCGAGATCGAAGGCGCGCGCATGTCGGTCGAGGCCAGTGGCCCGCGCCCCGAGCGCGTCGTGACCTATGCGCCGCTGCCGGAAGAGGATGACGATCTGGACGTCATCGAGGAGGAAGAAGAGGAAGAGGTCGAGGAGGCCGAAGCCGAAGCTGAGTCCGAAGAGCGCCGCCCCCGTGGCGACCGGGACGAAGAGCGGGAAGGTGGTGGCCGCCGCCGCCGCCGCCGCCGCCGCCGCCGCAGCGGGTCGCGCGATGAACATGGCACCGATGAAGGCGGCGAGGATGCCAGCGCCGATCTGGAAGCCGAAGGCGACGAAATGGCGGACGAGGCAAGCGATGCCCCAGCCGAAACCGTCGACGCCGGCGAGGAAGAGGAAAGCACCGGCCGTCGTCGCAACCGTCGCGGTCGTCGCGGTGGCCGTCGCCGTCGCGAAGGTGGCGATGGTGAGGACAGCGCATCGGTCGATGCCGAAGCTGCCGAACCGGCGCAGGTCGATATGGTCGAGACGGCGCCCGAGCCGGTGACCGAAGCCGTGGTCGAGGAAGCGCCTGCCGAGGAAAGCTCCAAGACCCGTCGTCGTCCCCGCGCCCGCAAGAAGGCGGATGTCGAGCCGACCGTCGAGGCCGTGACCGAGGCCCCTGCCCCGGCCGCCCCCCCCGTCGAGGCCCCGGCCGAAGCTGCGGTGGAGGAAGCACCAGCCAAGCCCAAGCGCACCCGCCGCAAGAAGGCCGACATCCTGGCGGAAGAGGCTGCCGCCGCTGCTGCTGCTGCCGCCGAGACGGCCCCGGCTGCTGAACCCGTCGCAATTGAGGAAGCACCGGCCAAGCCCAAGCGCACCCGCCGCAAGAAGGCGGATGTCGTGGCGGCCGAGGCCGAAGCCACTGCCCCCGTCCCCGAGACGGTGGTGGAAGCCGCTGCGCCGGACGCCCCTGTCGCCGAAGCCGCAACGGCCGGCGAAGAGGGCGAAGGCGAAAATGGCGAACCGCGCCGCGGCTGGTGGCAGCGCACCTTCGGCCAGTAAGCCCAGGACGCCATAGCCGATGAACGAGCGCCGCTGCCCTTCCGGTTCCGACCGGTGCGCAGCGGCGCTTTTCATTGCATCTGTCTTCACGGCAGGTTCAGGGCGGGCATGGCATCGCCAAAACCCAATGATCCGCCCGATGATCCGCCTGTCCCAGTGCATCGCCCTCCTGCTGGCATCGCTCGCGCTGATGGCGCGGCCAGCCATGGCGCAGTCCATCCTGCGCGACGCCGAAACCGAATCCTTCATGGCCGACATGTCGGGGCCGCTGGTCAAGGCGGCCGGCATGGAGCCGAAAAATGTGCAGGTGATGGTCATCAACGACCCGGAGATCAACGCCTTCGTCGCGGGCGGCCAATATGTCTGGGTGCATAGCGGGCTGATCGCGCAGGCCGACAATGTGAACCAGTTGCAGGGCGTCGTCGCGCACGAACTGGGCCATATCGAGGGCGGGCACGTCATCCGGTCTGGCGAGGGCATCAAGGAAGCCACCAGCGTTACCATATTGAGCCTGGTGCTCGGCGCGGCGGCGATCGCCGCGGGCGGCGCGGAAGCGGGCATGGGCCTGATGGGTCTGGGCCAGCAGGTCGGCATGTCGAAATATCTGGCTTTTTCGCGCGGGCAGGAAAGCTCCGCCGATCTGGCCGGCGCGCGCTATCTGTCGGCTGCGGGGTTGAGCGGCAAGGGCAGCCTGGAATTCTTCAAGAAGCTGCAAAATCAGGAATATCGCCTCGCGATTCCGCAGGACAATAGTTACGGCCGCACCCACCCGCTGTCGGGCGAGCGCATCAATGTGCTGCGCGAGGTCTATACCGTCGACCCGGCCTGGGACCGCCCGCCGGACAGGGCGCTGGAGGCGCGGTTCGAGCGGATCAAGGCCAAGCTGATCGGCTTCGTGTCGGAACCGACCCAGACCTTGCAGAAATATCCGGAGAGCGACCAGTCGATACCGGCCCATTATGCGCGGGCCTATGCCTGGCATAAGAGCGCCTATCCGCAAAAGGCACTGGACGAGGCCGACGCGCTGCTCGCCGCCGCACCGCACGATCCCTATTTCCTGGAACTCAAAGGCCAGATCCTGCTGGAAAGCGGGCGGCCCAAGGATGCCGTCGCGCCGCTGCGCGAGGCGGTGAAGATCACCAATCAGCCGCTCATTTCGGTGCTGCTGTCCCACGCGCTGATCGCGACGGAGGATGAGAGCAATTTTGCCGAGGCCGAGCAGGTGCTGCGTCTGGCCGTGCAGCGCGACCGGGAAAATCCCTTCGCCTGGTATCAGCTGGGCGTCGTCTACGAACGGCGCGGCGACACGCCCCGCGCCGCGCTGGCGACGGCGGAACGCTATGCGATGATGGGCCAGCACCCGATGGCGCTGCGCAGCGCAGACGCCGCGATGCAGGGATTGAAGGCCGGCACGGTTGACTATCTGCGGGCGCAGGATATCGCGATGACATCCCGCGCCGCGATCGAACAGCAGCGCAAGAAAAGATAGATATGACAGACCAGACCCGGCCCAGCTTTCGCGCGGCCCTTTCCAACAGGACCATACAGATGACCCTTGGCGCCCTCGCCCTGACCGCCATTGCCGGCGTCGCGCTGGCCGCGCAGGCGCCCGCCAGCGTCAATGCCAATGACAAGGCCGCGATCGAGAAGATCGTGCACGACTATATATTGGAGCATCCCGAGATCATCCCGCAGGCGGTGGAGAAGTTGCAGGCCAAGCGCATGTCGAGCACCATCGATGCCAGCCGCAGCGCGCTCGAAACCCCCTATGCCGGGGCATGGGAAGGCGCGGCCAATGCCGACGTCACCGTGGTCGAATTTTTCGACTATGCCTGCGGCTATTGCCGCGCCTCGCTGCCGGACCTCGCCAAGCTGGTCAGCTCGGACGCGAAGGTAAAGGTCGTCTATCGCGAATTGCCGATCTTGTCCGAAGCCAGCAGCGACGCCGCCAAGGTGTCGCTGCTCGCCGCCGAGCGTGGGCAGTATATGCCCTATCACAAGGCGCTCTATGGCGCGGGCAAGGTGACGCGCGAGACGATCCTGGCCGCCGCCGCCAAGGCGGGGCTTACCAAATCGGAAGCCGAATCGGCGATCGCGTCGACCAAATATGATTCGGAAATCCAGTCCAACATCGCGCTCGCCCAGAAATTGCAGGCCAGCGGCACCCCGACCTTCGTGATCGGCGGTCAGGTGCTCAATGGCGCGGTGGGTTTCGATGCGCTGAAGGACGGCGTGGCGAGCGCTCGCGGGAAATAACCCACGCCCGTTCGCTTCGAGCGTGTCGAGAAGCGGGAAGCGCTGCGCCGGCGTTTCTCGACTTCGCTCGAAACGAACGGACTCTTGCCGCCTCACCCATTGACTTCCCCCCCCCTTTTGCCTATCGGACGCCCCCTGACTGGTGGCCGCTGATTTGGCGGCCCTTTTTTGTCACGCCTGATTCTCTATCTGTTTTGAGGAATGAACGATGAAGCGCACTTTTCAGCCGAGCAATCTGGTTCGGAAGCGCCGTCACGGTTTCCGCGCCCGCATGGCGACCCCGGGTGGTCGCAACGTGATGCGCGCCCGTCGCGCTCGCGGCCGCAAGAATCTCTGCGCCTGACTTCCACGCCTGAAAATGCTGCCGCGCCGGCCATGATGGTCCGGCGCGCGGATTTTCTGGCGGCGAATCGCGGACGCCGCGCCCCCATGCCGGGCTTTGTCCTGCTGGTGCGTGAGCGCGGCGACGGCGATCCGGCGATGCGTTATGGCATCACGGTGACCAAGAAAGTTGGCGGCGCTGTCATCCGCAATAGGATGAAGCGCCGTTTTCGCGTTCTGGCGCGCGAGTTGCTGCCGCTGCATGGCATTGCCGGCGCGGATCATGTGCTGATCGGCCGGGATGGTGGGATCGAGCGCGATTTCACCCTGCTCCACGCGGAACTGACCAAGGCGCTGGGCAAGATCATGTCCCGCCCGGTCGATCCCCCGCGCGATTCGTCGCGGACTGGCAATCAGAACAGGGGCCGTGGCCGCCCTTCCCGCGACAAGCCGCAGGCGCACAAGCAGGAAAAGGGGGCGTGATCGCCCGCCTGCTGATCCTGATCGCGCGCTTCTGGCAGCTTGGTCCTTCGCGCATCCTGCCCCCCACCTGCCGCTACGCCCCATCCTGTTCCGAATATGCGATTGTGGCCATCCGCAAATATGGCGCGATCAAGGGTAGCTGGCTGGGGTTCAAGCGGCTAATGCGATGCCACCCATGGGGCGGATCGGGCTACGACCCGGTCCCCTGACATAGCAGACATAAGACGGCGGAGCCGAAAAGCGTGGACGAAAAGAAGAATATCATTCTGGCGGTGCTGCTGACCGCAGCGATCCTGTTCGGCTGGCCCTATGTCTCCCATTATGTCTTCCCGGCGGCCAATCCGCCCGCGACGAAGATCGAAGGCGGCAAGACCACGCCGGTCGCCGCGCCCGGTACCGATACGGCCGATGGCCCGGCCGTGATTCGCGATCGCGCGATCGTGCTGAAGGAAAGCCCGCGCGTGCCGATCCGCACGCCCAAGCTGACCGGATCGATCAACCTGAAGGGCGCGCGCATCGACGATATCGTGCTGCCGACCTATAGCGAGACGATCGCCAAGGATTCGCCCGCCGTCCGCCTCTACAGCCCCAGCGGCACCGCCGACGCCTATTTCGCCGGCTTCGGCTGGCAGGGCGAAGGTCTCAAGACGCCGACCAAGGACACGGTCTGGACCGCGCAGGGCGCCGCCTTGACGCCGACCAGCCCAGTCACGCTGACATGGAACAACGGCGCCGGCCAGACCTTCGAAATCCGCCTTTCGGTGGACGAAAATTACATGATTACCGCCGCGCAGAAGGTGTCGAACACCGGCGCCGGCGCCGTGGGCGTAAAGCCCTACAGCTATATCAGCCGCAACGGCATCCCCAAGGACCCCGACACCTGGACCATCCATGTCGGCCCGATGGGCGTGTTCAATGGCGCGGCAAATTATGACGTGAATTACAAGGATCTGGACAAGGGGCCCTCGACCCAGAGCTTCCAGTCCAAGGGCGGCTGGATCGGCTTCACCGACAAATATTGGCTGTCCGCGCTGGTCCCGGCCACCGACGCCGACTTTGCCGGCCAGTTCCGTAAGGGTGCGGGCACGCAATATCAGGCCGACGCCGCTCTGGGTTCGACCATGCTGGCGCCCGGGAAGGCCGCGACCCAGACCATCCGCCTGTTCGTCGGCGCCAAGGAAGTGAAGACGCTGGAAGCCTATCAGGATGCCGGCATTCCGCTGTTCGATCGCGCGATCGACTGGGGCTGGTTCTACTGGTTCGAAAAGCCGATCTTCGCGCTGCTGCACTGGCTGTTCGAAACGCTGGGCAATTTCGGCGTCGCCATCATCGGCCTGACCTTCTGCGTCCGCGCGCTGATGTTCCCGGTCGCCCAGCGCCAGTTCGCCAGCATGGCGGCGATGCGCGCGGTGCAGCCCAAGATGAAGCTGCTCCAGGAGAAGTATAAGGACGACAAGCCGCGCCTCCAGCAGGAGATGATGGCGCTGTACAAGCAGGAGAAGGTGAACCCGCTCGCCGGCTGCCTGCCCATCTTCATCCAGATCCCGATCTTCTTCGCGCTGTACAAGGTGTTGCAGCTGACGATCGAAATGCGTCACCAGCCCTTCGTGCTGTGGATCAAGGATCTGTCCGCGCCCGACCCGATGCACATCCTCAACCTGTTCGGCCTGCTGCCCTTCACCCCGCCCTCCTTCCTGGCGATCGGTGTGCTGGCGCTGCTGCTGGGCATCAGCATGTACTTCCAGTTCAAGCTGAACCCCGCGCAGATGGACCCGATGCAGCAGCAGATCTTCTCGATCATGCCGTGGATGATGATGTTCATCATGGCGCCGTTCGCGGCGGGCCTGCTGGTCTACTGGATCACCAACAACTGCCTGTCGATGGCGCAGCAATGGTGGCTTTATCGCAAGCACCCGGTCGCTGCCCCCGCGACGGCGAAGTAAATCGCGGCACCACGCCCGTTCGTTTCGAGCTTGTCGAGAAACGGGTGCCTACGGTTCTCGACAAGCTCGAACCGAACGGAGTGTGGAATGACAGAAGAAGATAACACCGCCCTGATCGAGGAAGCGCGCAAGCTGTTTTCCGGGCCGATCGCCTTCCTCAAGTCCGCGCCGACGTTGGATTTCCTGCCCGACATGGCGGTCAATGAGGTCGCCTTTGCCGGCCGGTCCAATGTGGGCAAATCGTCGCTGCTGAACGCGCTGACCAACCGCAACGGCCTCGCCCGTACGTCCAACACGCCGGGGCGCACGCAGGAACTCAACTTCTTCGACGTGGGCGATCCGCTGCGCTTCCGGCTGGTCGACATGCCGGGCTATGGCTATGCCAAGGCGCCCAAGGATCTGGTGAAGAAGTGGCGCTTCCTGGTGAACGACTATCTGCGCGGGCGCGCGGCACTGAAGCGTGCGCTGGTGCTGATCGACAGCCGCCATGGCATCAAGGATGTCGATACCGACATGCTGGACATGCTGGATGGCGCGGCGGTCAGCTATCGCATCGTCCTGACCAAGAGCGACAAGATCAAGGCCAGCGAACTGGCCGCTGTGACGCAGAAGACTGCCGACGCGATCCGCAAGCGCCCAGCCGCCCACCCCGACATCATCGCCACATCGAGCGAGAAGGGCATGGGTATCCCCGAACTGCGCGCCGCGGTGCTGGAAGCCGTCAGTCAGGGATAAGACGCCATGGCCGACGACGATTATGTCTATGACGAAGCGACCGGCGAATGGATCAGCGCGGCCGATGCCGCCGCGAAATCGGACGCGACCAGCGCGGTGGAAGTACGCGATTCGGTCGGCAATTTGCTCGCCGATGGCGATCAGGTGACGCTGATCAAGGATCTGACCGTCAAGGGTGCAGGCCAGACATTGAAGCGCGGCACGCTCATCAAGGCGATCCGCCTGACCGGCGACGCGCAGGAAATCGACTGCAAATATGACGGGATCAAGGGACTGGTGCTGCGCGCGGAGTTCGTGCGGAAGCGGTGAGTGCGGATTGCACCTGTCTCCTTCTTCCCTTTCAAGGGAGGGACCGGGGATGGGTACACAACACCAGCGGCGCCCTATTACCGATAGGTTGGAAACTCGCTTCGCTCGCACCCACCCCAACCCCTCCCTTGAAAGGGAGGGGCTTAATATATGCCCACCCTCAAAACAGGCTATATTGCGCGTCGCCCTGTAGCGTCCATGTACCGACCGTATCATGCCGGGTGCGGCCGACATGGCTGCATATCAGCACCAGTTCCTCCACGCGCCAGCCAAAGCCGTCGATGCGGCGCTGCCCCGGCGGACCGTCGCGATAGAAGAGCGTCTGGTGCGGGCTGAAGGACCAGTCCTCGCGCGGCGGGGTCGCCGATCGTTTCAGCGTGTCGGCCACCTGCCGCTGCAACCGGGCCAGCGCCGCATTGCTGCGCGACGGACGCAGCGCCGCCGACCGGCCACCATAGCTCAACCGATCGAGCAGCAGGTCGAACGGATCGGCCATGATCCGCGTCGCCGCGCCCTGCAACCTCTCGATCAGCGCCTGTGGATATGTCGGCACATCCGCGGAAATGCCTAGCGTCACATGCTGGTGCGCAGGCAATATGCGATCAGCCCCGCCCGCCAATATCTCTGCATAATGATCGATCTGCCGTGCGACGCGCGGCGGCGGCTTCACCGCAAAGAACAGGCGATAAATGGGGGCAGCCCGGCGGCCCATATAACGATTCCCGAATCATGTAGAATGTTCTTTATATGTTCCATTCCCTTTTGTGTCGATTGGGTCAGGAACCCGAATCGCCCTATCCTGCGTTAAGACCCGATGGAGGAAAGGAGTGAGGCATATGCAGCACACAATCGCCAGCCTGTCCGAGAAGATGCAGCATATCGATTTCGCGATGCTGTCGACCCATACCGAGGACGGCCATATCGGCGCCCGGCCGATGAGCAACAATCAGGATGTCGCCCATGGCGGGGACAGCTATTATTTCACCACCGAAGATACGCTGATGGTGCGGGATATCGAGCGCGACCCGCGCGTCAGCCTGTCCTTCCACGGCAAGAGCGGGTTGTTTGGCCAGCGCCCGCTGTTCATCGCGCTGGAGGGCCATGCGTCCCTGATCCGGGACCGCAGCCTGTTTGTCGATCACTGGAATCCCGACCTGGAACTGTGGTTCGAGGATGGCGTCGACACGCCGGGTCTGGTGATGATCCGCGTCCATGCCGAACGCGCCCATTATTGGGACGGACAGGATGAGGGCGAGCTGGAAATCGACGTGATGCATTGATCGGGATGCGCGGCCGGACGATCGCCCGCATCACGCTTGCCGTCCTTTATGCGCTGGCCGGCGTCGCGCACCTGATGCGACCGGCTGGCTTTGTCGCGATCACACCCGATTGGGTGCCCGCGCCCACACTGGTCGTGGCGCTGACGGGCGTTGGCGAACTCGCCGGGGCAACGGGCCTGATGATCCCGCCGTTGCGCCGCGCCGCCGGGATCGGGCTGGCGCTCTATGCCCTGTGCGTCTGGCCGGCCAATATCAACCACGCGATGAACGACATAGCGCTGGGCGGCGTACATCTGAGCTGGTGGTATCATGGCCCGCGCCTTGCGCTGCAACCGGTCATCATCTGGTGGGCGCTCTGGGCCAGCACCGTCATCGACTGGCCCTTCCGACGAAGGTAGCAGCCGGTAGCAGGTTGTCTTTCAGGGCCAGCAGCTTAGGGTGCGCGTCCATATCGAAACGAACAATCTGGCATCGGCGAGGCGGCATGACCCGGCACATTCCCTGGATTTTGACCGCAATTCTCGGCGCGGTGGCGCTGGCCGTGGTGGCAGTGTCGCGCGGCGAGGCCGTCAATGCGCTGTGGATCGTGGTCGCGGCGGTGAGCTGCTTCCTGGTCGCCTATCGCTATTATGCCCTCTATATCGCCCGCCATGTGATGCGGCTTGATCCGTCCCGGCCCACCCCGGCGATCCGCCGCGCGGATGGCCTCGACTATGTGGCGACCGACAAGACAGTGCTGTTCGGTCATCATTTCGCGGCGATTGCGGGCGCGGGGCCGCTGGTCGGCCCGGTGCTGGCGGCGCAGATGGGCTATCTGCCCGGCACATTGTGGATCATCTTCGGCGTAGTGCTGGCAGGCGCTGTGCAGGACTTCATGGTCCTGTTCATCTCCATGCGCCGCGACGGCAAGTCGCTGGGTGAGCTGATCCGCATGGAAATGGGGCAGGTCGCGGGCACGATCGCCTTGTTCGGCGCCTTCATGATCATGGTCATCATCCTCGCCGTTCTGGCGCTGATCGTGGTCAAGGCGCTGGCGGAAAGCCCGTGGGGCATGTTCACCGTCGCTGCTACCGTGCCGCTGGCCATGGCCATGGGCGCCTACACACGCTGGATCAGGCCCGGCCGCATCGGCGAAGTGTCGATCCTCGGCCTCATCGGCCTGCTCGCCGCCATCGTCTATGGGCAGGCGATCGCCGAATCACCGGTCTGGGGCCCGGCCTTCACCTTCACGCCGGTGCAGCTCTGCTGGATCCTGATCGGCTATGGCGCGGTCGCCTCCGTCCTGCCGGTCTGGCTGCTGCTGGCGCCGCGCGATTATCTGTCGACCTTCCTCAAGATCGGGGCGATCGCGGCGCTCGCCGTCGGCATCGTCATCATGGCCCCGCCGCTCAAAATGCATGCCGTCACCCAGTTTGTCGGCGGCAATGGCCCGGTCTGGTCGGGCGGCCTCTTCCCCTTCCTGTTCATCACCATCGCCTGCGGGGCGGTGTCGGGATTCCATGCGCTCATCTCCAGCGGCACCACGCCCAAGCTGATCGCCAGCGAAGCCCATGCGCCGATGATCGGCTATGGCGCGATGCTGATGGAGGCGTTCGTGGCGATCATGGCGCTGGTCGGCGCGTCGATCCTGGACCCCGGCATCTATTTCACGATGAACAGCCCGGCCGCGCTGATCGGCACCGATCCGACAAGCGCTTCGGCCGCCGTCACCGCCATGGGCTTCCCCATCTCGCCCGATCTGATCGCGCAGACGGCGAAGGATGTGGGCGAACATACGATCATCAGCCGCGCGGGCGGTGCGCCGACGCTGGCGGTGGCGATGGCGGAAATCTTCAGCCATGTCGTCGGCGGGCCGGCGATGAAGGCCTTCTGGTATCATTTCGCGATATTGTTCGAGGCGCTGTTCATCCTGACCGCCGTGGACGCCGGCACCCGCGCCGGCCGCTTCATGTTGCAGGATCTGATCGCGCTGGCGGTACCCAGCTTCAAGGAAACGAAGAGCCATGTGCCCGGCATCGTCGCCACGGGCCTGTGCGTCGCGGCCTGGGGCTTTTTCCTCTATCAGGGCGTCACCGATCCTCTGGGCGGGGTGAACACACTCTGGCCAGTATTTGGCATTTCCAACCAGATGCTCGCGGCGATCGCGTTGATGCTGGGCACGGCGGTGCTGTTCCGCATGAAGCGGGATCGCTTTGCCTGGGTGACGATGGTGCCGGCGACGTGGCTGCTGATCTGCACCCTGTCGGCCGGCTGGCTGAAGCTCTTCTCCGCCGATGCGAAGGTCGGGTTCCTGGCCCATGCAGCGAAGTTCAGTGCCGCAGCGGATGCCGGCGAGGTGCTCAGCCCCGCCAAGTCGATGGCGGAGATGCAGCGGATCATCTTCAACGACCGGGTCGATGCCGCGCTGGTGGCGCTGTTCCTGGCGGTGGTGCTCTCGCTGCTGTTCTTCACCGTGAAGACCTGTCTTGCCGCGCGTCGCATCGCCGCCCCCACCGCACGCGAAATTCCGTCGCAACTGGTGCCGGCGGAATGAGCGGCTGGCTCGACATTGCGCGCCGCACCGCGCGACTCATGGTCGGCCAGCCGGACTATGACGCCTATCTGCGCCATATGGCGGACCAGCATCCGGACCGGCCAGCCATGACTCGCATCGAATTTTTTCGTGACCGACAGCAAGCTCGCTATGGCGGCAAAAATGGCGGTCGCTGCTGCTGAAACCACACAAGAAACAGTCTGTTAACAATTGTCCGGAACGACACATGCTGCAACACTCGTAATATTACGACTGTAAAATCCAAATTCGCGACCAGAAATTTCAAAAATACGCCATATGGGGTATTGATCGCTTCCGTCGCTTTGCTAGGGCGCGCCATCCTTTGTGCCCGACAGCGTAGAGGATGTGCTCCCTGCCCGTCCCTTGCGGCAGGGGGCACCCATGATCTTTATCTCGACGCGTTGAAGCCCGCGACCATCCCCGCACAGATCGACAGGGCAATTTCCGCCGGACCGATAGCACCGATATCGATACCGGCCGGGCCATCGATGCGGGCCAGATCCTCTGCCGCAAAGCCCAGTGCCGCCAGCCGCTCCAGCCGTGCCGCATGGCTGCGGCGCGACCCGAGCGCCGCGACATAGCCGGTCGGTGCCCGCAGCGCCGCGGCCAGAGCGGGATCGTCTATCTTGATGTCATGGCTCAACACCACCACCGCCGTCGATTCGCCCGGAAGCCGTGCCGCCACCGCCTCGTCCGGCCAGCGGTCATCCAGTTCGACGCCGGGAAAGCGCTCCGCCGTCAGGAAGCGACCACGCGGGTCGATCACCACCGGCGTAACCCCGATCGCCTGTGCCAGCGGCACCAGACTCTGCGCAATCTGCACCGCACCCACGATCAGCAGGCGGCGCGGCGGATCATAACGGTTGAGGAAATCGCCATTGTCTCCTTCCGTGCGGGTCACGCCACTGGCCAGATCGGTCGCCAGCGTCAGCGATCGACCGGCGTCATTCTCCGTCGCGATTCGCGCAAACAGATCCGGCACGAAGCCCGCGCTGCTCACCGGCTGGACCAGCACGGCGATCTCGCCGCCGCAGGGCAGGCCGACCTCCCAGGCATCCCCATCGGCCACGCCATAGCGTTCGACATGGGCCGCCCGCCCGTCCATCACCTCGGCCGCGCGTTGCAGGACGGCGCTTTCCACGCAGCCGCCGGAAATGCTGCCTTCGAACCGGCCGTCCTGATGCACGATCATATGGCTGCCGCGCGGACGCGGCGCCGATCCCCATGTCGACACCACCGTCGCCAGCGCCATGCGCGCACCGCGCCATTCGATCGCCTTGCGGATCACCGCACCATTGTCGTTCAAGTAAAGCTCCCCGGCCTGCGACAGCGCATCCAACGCCGGACCCTGCATCCGTTTCCCATATGGGACGCGGATGCAGCCACGCCTAGGACCAATCTCTAGTGCAAGCGCCTGCCACTCCAGACGACCCGACCGACGATATCCACCAGCGCCGGGTCGATGTCGGTCCAGTCGGGATAATGGGGGTTGTCGCTGACCACGCTGAACCAGCCGCGTCGCGGCCCCATGGCGATGCGCTTGACCATCAGCACCCCGTCCAGCCGCAGCACATAGACGCCGTCGCGCAGCCGGCCGGCATCGTCGTCATGATCGACCATGATATCGTCGCCATCATTCAGCGTCGGCGCCATCGATTCGCCGTCCACCCGGATGATCGACACGCGCTGTGGCCGTACGCCCAGGTGGCGCAGCCAGCGCGCGTCGAACGCCATCACCCCGGCCGCCTGTTCATCCTCGTCCAGCGATCCCTGTCCTGCCGACGCGCCCAGCGCCAGGCGCGGCACGGCCACCACGGCCGGCATACCACGCATCCGGATCGGCGCAGCACCCGCAGCGGATACAGGCACCTCTGCCCCGCCCAGCATCTGTTCCGGCACGCCGAAATAGCGCGCCAGCACGCGGCGATCGGCCTCGTCCAGCTTGCGCGGCGTCCCGCGTTTTATGAACTGCTGGATATAGGCCGGATTGCGGCCGATCAGCCGGGACAGATCGGCATAATTCTCCCCCCGTTCGGCGATCAGCCGGTCCAGCGCGATCCGGGCGTGCTGCGATTCATCCATATCCAGTCCATAATGATAGGAATTTTCCTAGACAAGTAGGAAATCGAGTTTGAGATAGGAATATACCTATCGACTCGCATCGGGCGAGTCGCACTGACGGGGGAGAAGAAGGCTCATGCTGCTGCCTATGATCGAGCGATTCCTGCGCGAACATGACATGCCGCCAACCCGGTTCGGACGCGATTGCGCGCGCGACCCGCGCCTGGTCTTCGACCTGCGCCTGGGCCGGGAACCCGGCGATCGGGTGCGGAGACGTGTAGAACATTTCATGAACACATATCGCAGGAGCGTCGGCCAATGACAAGCGCGGATCATCGCTTCAGAGGTGCGAAAATCATCCGAAATCAAGCAATAGGAAAAAGACGGGACGATCCGCTGCCGGCCCTGCTGGTGCAATTGCTCGCCCGGGCGGGCCAGCCCGCGAGGATCGAGCGGGCGGTCAGCCGCCCTTGGGCCAGCGCCCTGTTCCAGGGCCGCCGCCATGTCATCAGCCTGCGCCTGACCGGAGAGGATGCGCAGGCCCGCCGCGACCGGCTGCTGGACGAACTGCCGGAAGCCGAGTGGACGCTATCAGGCTATTTCGTCGGCGATATCTTCGTGGATCGCGACGGCTACGACGATCAGGGTCAATGGCTGGACCTGTCGGCCCTGACGGTCGAGGACTGGTAGGATCAGCGCCGGCTGGCCATGGAGCGCAGCGCACCCAGCGCGGCACGCAGCGCGTCATCCTGATCCTGCTCCACGCTGTCGCGGACCGGGACGGCCGGGGCGACCGGCATGTCGGCGATCGTGCCCGCCGGCGCGCTCATCTTGCGCGATCGGTGGGCGAGGCCCCGCTCCAGCCGGTCGGTCAGTTCGGTGATCGACAGGCCATGGGTCGGCAAGGGCGCCGGACGGACCGGTTCGACCGCCCGCTCGGCCGCGGAAAGGGGGGCTGACGTCGGCATGGCCATGGCCGGGGCGATAGGGGCGGTTACCGGCGGCGTCCAGATCGGCTCCGGAATGTCGGCAACGACATCCTCGGCAACGACATCCTCGACGACGGCTTCGTCCTCCATCTCGTCCGCCGACTCATCCTGTACGAGGGTCGGCGCGGCAAACGGGCCGGCCGGGCGCAGGAAGGCGGGCTGGGGCAATTGGTCGTCGGCCAGCGGCATCGGCGCGCTGGGCATGGCCAGATTGCCCAATGGCACGACCGTGTCGCGTTCCGGTTCGCGCTGCGTCACCAGTGGGCGACGCCCCGCTTCGGTTCTGGGAAAGATATCCAGCCCATCAAAGTCGCGGCTGGCGAAGATGGGCGGGCGCGATGGCGCATCGGGATGGGCGTCGGCGCGGCGCAGGACCGGCATGTCCGGTTCGGGCGCGGCGCGGCCACGGGCCAATGCGGTCAGCTTTGAGAATGCGAAACCCATTTTTCTTGCTCCCTGGGCGCGTTTGGCGCGCCCTTCTTGATCTTCCAGGGCCGGCACCCCCGAATCGCGGCGCGTCAGGCCAACCACGCCCACCGCCATCAATCCGGCGAAACCCGCCATCATCAGTCGCGCCTTCAGGCCCAGCGGCGGCGCCGCCGCCGGCAGCGCTTCGCTCAGGCCGCTCGACGCCACCAGCATCTCGACCAGGCCGACCGGCATCCACAGGAACAGCAGGGCGACGGACAGACCGGCCAATGCCGCCATCGCCATGCCCCGCCTCCTGTCGATTCCTGCCGGCACGTCTTCGTTCAATCCTTGCTCAAGCGGCTACCCGCGTCCCCGTCGGGCGCGCCAGCAGCCGCTGGTAAACAGGCTCATAACGCAAAATGTTTGACGACCAGTTACGCTCCCGCTCCACAAAGGCGCGGGCGACGGTCCGCCGCTCGTCCCAGATCGCGCGATCCGCGAACAGGTCCGCCAGCGCCGTCGCGATCGCGGCCGGATCATCCGGCGCGAACAGGGTGCCGGTGACGCCATCCTCGATCAGCTCACGATGTCCGCCCACGCTCGAAGCGGCAACGAGTCGCCCTTGCGCCATCGCCTCCAGCGGCTTCAGGGGCGTGACCAGATCGGTCAGCCGCATCGCCTTTCGCGGATAGGCCAGCACATCGACCTGCGCATAATAATGTTCGACCTGATCGTGCGGCACCCGGCCGACGAAGACGATATGGTCGGCAAAGGGCGATGCCATCGCCTGATCCTGCAAAGCCTGTTCCATCGGCCCGCCACCGACCAGCAGCAGCTTCGCCCTTGGCCGGGCGCGCACGAGTCGCGGCATGGCGGCAATCAGGTCGTCCAGCCCCTCATAATCATAGAAGCTGCCGATGAAGCCGACGACGTCTGCGCCTTCGAGGCCGAGCTTCGCGGTCAGCGCCGCGTCGCGATCGACCGGTGCGCCGAACTGGTCCATGTCGACGCCATTGGGCGACACGACGATCTTCCCCGCATCCACGCCGCGCGCGATCAAGTCGCCGCGCAGCCCTTCGCAGATCACCGCGACGGCATCGGCCGCGCGCACCGCATGGCTTTCCAGCTGGCGGGTCAGCCAGTAGCGCGGACTGCCCTCCACGCCGGTGCCGTTGCCGACCGCTGCATCCTCCCAAAAGGCGCGAATTTCGTAGATCATCGGCAGGCCATGGCGCTTGGCCACGCGCTGCGCCGCGATCGCGTTCAGCACCGGCGAATGGGCATGGATCACGTCTGGCCGCCACTGCCGCACCAGCGCGTCGATCGCATCGGCGTGGGCCGCAATGTCGCGCCATTCGCGAATCAGCGGATTGCCGCCAGCCGCCGTCCCAGGTGTGCGATGGAAGGTCAGGCCGTCCACCACCTCTTCCGATGGTCCATCCGCGACATGGCGATGCCCGGTGATGCCACGCACGTCCCAGCCACGCGCCATCTGCGCACGCAGGATCGCACGGGTGCGGAAAGTGTAGCCGCTGTGCAGCGGCAGACTGTGGTCCAGGACATGAAGTATGCGAGTCATAGCCCGATCTGTTTGCCGAAAAAGGTTTAACGGCCCGTCAACTCTGTCTGGTTAGTGGAGGGACCGTGCCAAACGGAATCACCCCAGACCCCATGATGGACGCGCGATGATCGACGCCCTGTCGCTGCTGATCAGCCATGGCGTGATCCTGCTTGCCGCCTGGCGCCTGTTGCCGCGCGCCGATCTGGACCGCGATCCGCCGCCCCAGCGGCCGCCTGCGTCGGAGCCACGGTCCGATGCGTGACCTCTTCTTCATCGCCTTCCTTGGCCTCTTCGGCCTGATGGGTCTGCGCCGGCCATTCCTGCTGGTCGCGGTCTATGCCTATATCGACATCGTCTCGCCCCAGCGCCTGTCCTATTTCCTCCTCAACTCCATCCCCATCTCCGCCATGGCCTTTGCCGCCATGGTCGGGGCCTGGCTGGTGATGGATGACAAGAAGGATTGCCGATTCTCCGTGCGGCAGGGGCTGATGCTCCTACTGGTGGCTTATTGCGGCTACACCACCATGACGGCGGATTTCCCGGCCGAGGCGCTCACCAAATGGAACTGGGTGTGGAAGGCGATCATCGCCGGCATCTTCCTGCCGCTGGTGCTGCGCACGCGATTGCGGATCGAGGCGCTGACCGTGTTCATGATCCTGTGCGCCAGCACGATCATCATCAACGGCGGCATGAAGACCGCGCTGTCGGGCGGCGGCTATGGCGTGCTGAACCTGATGGTCGAGAATAACAGTGGCCTTTATGAAGGCAGCATCATCAGTTGCGTCGCCATCGCGCTGATGCCACTCATCCTCTGGCTGTCGAACCATGGCACCATCTTCCCGCCCGACTGGCGCGTGAAGGCTTTCTGCTATGCCCTGTACCTCGCCTGCATGCTGATGCCGATCGGCACGGAAGCGCGCACCGGGCTCGTCTGCCTCGTCCTGCTGTTCGGCATGATGCTGATGCGGTCGAAGAAGAAATTCGTCTACGGCCCGCTGCTGGCCGTCGCGGCGCTCGCCGCCATCCCCTTCCTGCCCGCCAGCTTCACGCAGCGGATGGGGACGATCGAGAATCACCAGGGCGACGAGAGCGCCTCCACCCGCGTCGCGGTGTGGATGTGGACGCTCGACTATGTGAAGACGCATCCGGGCGGCGGCGGCTTCGACAATTATCTCCAGAACAGCTTCACCTATTTCGCCCAGAGCACCGTCGTCGACGGCGGCGGCGCGCGAATCGAACGCCGCACGGTCACCGATCGCGGCCGCGCCTATCACAGCGCCTATTTCGAGATGCTGGGCGAACAGGGCTATTTCGGTTTCTTCATCTGGGCACTGATCCACGGCATCTGCTTCATCCGCACCGAATCGATCCGTCGCCTCTATCGCAAGCGCGCCAATGATCCGGACAAATATCCGGACGAAGCCTGGATCTCGCCCTTCGCCTCTGCCCTGCAACAGGGTCATGTCGTCTATATGATCGGATCGCTTTTCGTGGGTATCGCCTACCAACCCTTCATCTTCATGATGCTCGCGCTCCAGATCGGGCTGGACACCTATCTGACCCGGCTGCGCAAGGAGACGGCCAAGCGCGACCTGGCCGCCACGCTTGCCGCGCGGCACGGAGTCCCGGCATGAACGGCGAATTGCGCGCGCTGGGCGTGGCCCATGGCCTGCTGCTGGGTCTGGCGCTGGCCTGCCCGCTTGTGGCGCCGGGCCTTTTGTCATGGGGCATCGACGCGCTGCTGCTGGTCGGCGGCTTCCAGTTGCGGCTGATGGATCGCCGCTTCACCCTGCGCATGGGGGCAAAGGAATGGGTCAGCCATATCATCATGGCCCCATCGCGACTGCTGCGCTGGGGGGCGGCGGCGGTGGTCGCGCTGATCGCCGGGGACATGGGACTGGCTGGCGCAATCCTGACGGCGGCCGTCGCCTGCGAACTGTTGGCCTATCCGCTCGCAACCCTGCTGATCGGCCGGCGCCGCCTGCCGCATGTCGCGGGTGCGCTTGCGCTGCTGATCGCGGCGACCGGCGCGATGGCCCAGCCTGCCCTGCATCTCACGCTCAGCTTCCTTACCGGTGTTGCCGCCTGCATGGTCTGGCTGCGCGGACCCGACGGCGAACCGCGCGCGCTCGCGCTCGCACTGGGCGGCGGCGCGGCTGCTGTCACGGCGTCCCTGCTCTTTCCCGGTGCACTTGCCTTCGCCGCGCCGACCTTTGCCGTCTGCGCCGCCTGGGTACTGGCCCATCTGTCGGTGCTGCGCCGTCCGGTCATGCCATGGCGGCTCAGTGCCGTGCCGGTCAGGCTGCGCCTCGGTCGCCAGCCCTGACCGCCATGCCGGCGCGCCGGGTACGCGGGAACGAAGCGGCAAATGGCGGGTTTTTCGCTGCAAATGCCCGACACCCCGCTCATCCACAGCGACCATGACTGCCCCGGCATCACGCGCCGCGCGCTGAAACATGGCTGGGGCTATTATCGCGCCGATGGCAGCCGCATCGCCGACCGGCAGGAAATCGACCGGCTGAACCGTATCGCCCTGCCGCCCGCCTATCGCGACTGCTGGTTCTGCCCCTCTCCCTACGGCCATATCCAGGCGACCGGCCATGACGACCGGGGCCGCAAGCAATATCGCTACCACCCCGATTTCCGCGCCGCGCGGGAAGCGGAAAAATATGCCGGCTGCCCCGATTTCGGCCGCGCCCTGCCCAAATTACGAGAAAGGCTGGAGGCCGACCTTTCGAAGCGTGGCCTGCGCAAGGACCGCACGTTGGCCGCCGTCATCCGGTTGCTCGACCTGGCCAAGCTGCGCGTGGGCAACGAACATTATGCCACCACCAACAAGAGTTTCGGCGCCACCACGCTGCGCCGCCGCCATGTCGACCTGAGCGGCAAGACGCTGACGTTGCGCTACCGTGCCAAGTCGGGCAAGCAGCAGCAACTGACCGTCACCGACACCCGCCTGCTGCGTTTCGTGCGGCAGGTACAGGATCTGCCGGGCCAGCATCTGTTTCAATATCTGGACGAGGATGGGGACGCGCGGCCGATCAATTCCAGCGACGTCAACGCCTATATCGCCGACGCCATGGGCGCGCCCTTCACCGCCAAGCATTTCCGCACGTGGGGTGCCTCCACCATCGCCTTCGCCACGCTGGCGGCCGGCCATGTCTCGTTGAAGGAGATGATCGCACCGGTCGCGCAGGCGCTGGGCAACACCCCGGCGATCAGCCGGAAAAGCTACATTCACCCCGCCCTGATCGCGCTTTGCCGCGACGGGCAGGACGAATGGCGCGCGGGGCTTCGCTTGCCGCGCCGAACCCGCTATCTCTCCCGCGAGGAACGCGGGCTGATCGCCTTCCTCGACGCGATCGCGGATTGCGCCCCGCTTGCAGCGGCGGCCTGATACATTATTTTCGACCAGACAGGATAGGCATGGCCGACAAGACCGACACTTCCCTTCCCGACCTCAGCGTCCACGCGCCCAACCTGCGCGAAATGGCGCACAGCACAATCGCCTGGTTCCAGTTGCACTATGTCCAGATACTGATCGCGGTCGGCGCGGCGACGCTGATCTATCTGGCGCTGACGGCGCTGCGCGAACTGGGCAAGCGACACAAGGGCGGCATCGGCGATCCGCTGGGCTATGCCAATGTGTTGGGCCGTGCGGCGGCGCGCACCACCCATTATTTCATGATCCTGGTCGCTGCCAAGCTGGTGGTTGGCTATGCGGACGCGCCGCCATCCTTGTCCAAGACGGTCACCTTCCTCTTCACCATCGCCACCGTATTGCAGGCCGCGCTCTGGGCGCGGGAAATCATCCTGGGCCTGATCGAGCGCAAGACGCTGGCAGAGGATGGCGGTGGGGAAACGCTGGCCAACGCCATGGGGCTGATCCGCGTGCTGGTCAGCTTCGCGCTGTTCGCCATCGCCGCGATCGTGGTGCTGGACAATCTGGGCGTCAACGTCACCGGTCTGGTCGCGGGTCTGGGCATCGGCGGCATCGCCATCGGTCTTGCGGCGCAGGGCATTTTTTCCGACCTGTTCGCCGCGCTTTCGATCATCTTCGACAAGCCATTCCGCCGGGGCGAGATCATCACCTATGACCAGACCACCGCGCGGGTCGAGAAGATCGGCCTCAAGAGCACGCGCCTGCGCGCGATGAGCGGCGAGAAGAAGGTGATGTCCAACGCCAATTTGCTGCAAAAGGAAATCACCAGTCTCCAGACCCTCGCCCAGCGCCGCGTCACCTATGCCATCGGCATCATCTACCAGACCGACGAGGCGAAGGCGGAAGCGATCCCCGCCATGTTGCAGGAGATTATCGAGGCGGAAGGGCTGATCTTCGTCAATTGCGGCATTATCGCCTTCGGCGCCAGCAGCCTCGACTATCAGCTCAATTTCGACGTGCCCGATCCCGACCATCATGACTATTTCCAGACCCGCCACCGCGTCGGCCTCGCCATCTGGAAGAGGTTCAACGCCGAGGGGATCGAATTCGCCTATCCCACCCAGACCAGCATCACCGCAGGCCCGGACGGCAAGGCGATCATGCCCTATCCCGAGGTTCAGCCGGTGCGTGCGGTGGGGGAGAAGGGCTGATCGACAGCCTTCCAATGTTGGATAATATCTGTTCCCTGCTGTCGGATGGAACAGGCCGTCCCCCTCGCACCGCGCCCTGCGCAATCCGCGCAGCGCCGCCAGCGTGCCCATGGCGCTTCGGTATCGCCTGCGTGGCGCGTTGGGGAGGCGTCGGGGACGCTTTACGAGCGCATCGCGAGCGCTTCGCCGCCATTTTGCCGACAATGGTGTGAACTTCGTCGGCGCGCGCCTGACGCGATCCGCCGCAATCACGAGTCGCCTCGTCCCGATCCGCCTTGCCGATGGGAAAGCGCCGCCCTAGCCGCCTTTCGCATGCAGAAAATCCACCTCGCCCTGACCGCCGCCGCGCTCTCCGTCGCCCTGCCCGCCACCGCCTCTGCCGAGGGTCTGGGCGCGGAGGCCAATTATGCCCGCGCCGACGGCCATTGGGGTACAGAACTGGGCGCGGGCTATGCCCTCAACATGGCCGGGTTCAGCCTGACGCCGGGCGCAGGCGTCTATATCCGCGATGGCGACACGAAGCTCTATGGCCGGGTCGAGGCCGCCTATACCATCCCGCTGTCGGCCACGATCGGCGCGGGCGTGCGGTTCAGCGGCGACAATACCCGCCCCTATGCGACGCTGGCGATGCCGATCATCCCCAAGCTGCGCGCCAAGGCCAATGTCGGTCCCAAATATTATGCGGTCGGCCTGACCCTGGGTTACTGATCGGGGGTTACTGATCGGGGGTTACTGATCGGGTGGGGTATTGATCGCGCGTCAGCCCTGCCCCCAGAGCGTACCGGGTTGCAACAGCCCGTCGCGCAGCGGCAGGCCGCCCTCCCGGTCCTGCGCCAGCAGCAGCGCGCCGTCCAGGTCGATCCAGTCCGCGCCCTGCGCCACCAGTGCGGCGGGCGCGATACCCAGCGACGTACCCAGCATGCAGCCGACCATGATGCGAAAACCGCGCGCGCGCGCCTCGGTCGCCAGGGCCAGCGCTTCGGTCAGCCCCCCAGCCTTGTCCAGCTTGATATTGACCGCGTCGAAATCCCCCAACCGGTCCAGATCGGCGCGTGTATGGCAGCTTTCGTCGGCGCAGAGCGGCAGCGGCGCGCGCACGCCCGCCAGCCGTTCCTCCCGCCCGTGGAGCACCGGCTGCTCGACCATCTCCACGCCCAGCGCCGCCAGCGCCGCCGCCTCGGCCGCGATATCCATGGCGTGCCAGCTTTCATTGGCGTCCACGATCAGCCGGGCGTCGGGCGCACCCGCGCGCACGGCGGCGATCCGCGCCCGGTCGCTCTCGCCGGTCAGCTTGCATTTCAGCAGGGCAAAACCCCGCGCCGCCGCCGCGCGCGCATCCGCCTCCATCTTCGCCGGATCGCCCAGGCTGATGGTGAAGGCCGTGGGCAGCGCGACCGGCGCGGCCAGTCCGGCCAGTTGCCACACCGGCGCGCCTGCCTGCTTCGCCTCCAGATCCCACAGCGCACAGTCGAGCGCATTGCGCGCCGCGCCGCGTGGCATATGGGTCAGCAGCGCGTCCCGCTGCAGCGGCCCGGCATAGGCATGGAGCGCCGCGACACAGGCTTCCGCGCTCTCGCCTTCATAATAGATTGCCGTGCCCTCACCGCGCCCTTCATGCACGCCGTCGCCCACGACGCAGACGATCACATCGACATGGGTCTTGGCACCGCGGCTGATGACGAAGGCCCCCGCCACCGGCCACCGTTCGACTGTCGCGGAAATTATACGGGTCATCGGCGTTCCCTGCGTCATCAATTGACCATTTTCGGCCTCGGCCTATCAGCCCTGTCATATGCGCGAAACAACCGCACCGGCATAGTCCTGCGATTCCAGAAGGAGCATGTTTTCCAGTGACATCCCGTGACCTGACCGGCTTTCTCCCCCTCACCGAAACGGGGCGCAGCGACAATGACCTGCCGCGCCGCCTGTCGGACATGGCCTGGCGCCTGACCTTTGGCGCGATCGGATGGCCCTGGCTGCTGGCCAGCCTGTCGGGCGGGCGCCCTGCGGACAAGCGCGCGTTGCTGGACGAATTGGGTCTGGCCCATGACGCGCTGCCGCATCTGGGCAGTTGGAAGGCGGATGTCGGCTTCCTGCGGCATATCGTGCGCGAAATCGCCCGACTGCGCCCCGCCCATGTGGTCGAACTGGGCGCCGGCGCCTCCTCCCTGATCGCCGCGCGCGCGCTGCAAATCCATGGCGGCGGCCGGCTTCACAGCTTCGACCAGCATGGCGGGTTCGTCGATGCGACGCGCCAGTGGCTTGCGGACAACGCCCTCGACGTGGACATCCGCCATGCGCCGCTGACCCATGAGAGCGCCGACTGGCCGGGGCGCTGGTACGCGATCGATCAATTGCCCGAGCAGATCGACCTCATCATCATCGACGGCCCGCCCTGGAGCGTGCATCCTCTGGTGCGCGGTGCGGCCGACAGCCTGTTCGCGCGCCTGTCACCCCATGGCGTCGTTCTGCTGGACGATGCCGCCCGCCCCGGCGAGCGGCTGGTGGCGCGGCGCTGGCGGCAGCGATGGCCGCATATCGACTTCCGTCTGATGAAGGACGGAACCAAGGGGACGCTGGTCGGCCGGCGGCGCGACACAAGCCTGCCGGTCGCCAATGACAATGAGGCCGGCCGCACCTGGCGTCATATGGGCCGCGCCGCCGCCATCGCGGCGCTGATCGCGACCGGCTGGATCGCGCGCGGCGAATTGGGCGAATTTCCACAGAGCGCGCAGGCCAGCAGCTTCCTGGACGAAGCGGCCGCGTCCCGCCGCGCCGGATTGCTGCGGCAGGGCATGACGTCGCAGGTCGAAAGCGCGACGCTCAACCCCCAGGAGATCGAACGGTCGACCGGCATCATCCTGCCGGTGCTGCCGGCAGGATGGCGCGTCACCGACGTTCAGCTTTTCCCGACCGCCGACAGCCCGGCCATCGCCATGAGCCTGACCACGCCGCAGGGCGAGGCGCTATCCTTCTTCGCCGACCGGGCCGAGACCCCGGCGGAGGCCACGCCGCTGATGGCACGGCGCGCGGGCGAAACGATCGCCTATTGGGAGCAGGGGACGATGGCCTATGCCCTGACCGGTCGGGGGGACACGCGCCGCGTCATGCAATTGGCGGGAGAGATTGCACCGGGATAATCGAGCCGGCCGGCAGAGCTGAAGGCGCCCTGCATGAAAGGGTTAGCATGGGTTTTTCCGGTCCTGGGGCGATTTCCCGGCGGTCGGATATTTCCTATCGGGCGAAATCGCTTTAAGCGCGGCATGCATGGAGGACGCCTCACAGACCGCAGCCCGCGCCGATGCGCGACCCGCCCTTGGCAGTCTGGCGATGCTATGGCGCTTTGCCCGCCGCTATCCCGGCCGCATCGCCGGCGCCCTGCTTGCCCTGATCGTCTCATCGGCAGCGACATTGGGCATTCCCAGCGGCTTCCGGCTCGTGATCGATCGCGGATTCATGGGCGGCGGCGATATCAGCCGCTGGTTCGAATATCTGCTGATGATCGTCGTCGTGCTGGCCCTGGCGACCGCGCTGCGCTTCTATTTCGTATCCTGGCTGGGTGAGCGGGTCGTCGCCGATATCCGCAGCGCCACCCAGGCCAATCTGCTGCGGCAGGCGCCCCGTTTCTTCGAGGAAAACCGCCCGTCCGAAATCGCGTCCCGCATGACCGCCGATACCGCCATCGTCGAACAGGTGGTGGGGTCGACCGTCTCCGTCGCGCTGCGCAATCTCGTCACCGGCATTGGCGGCCTCGTCTATCTGTTCGCGCTGGCGCCCAAACTGGCCGCGCTGCTGCTGCTCGGCATCCCGATCATCCTGCTGGTCCTGATCGGGCTGGGCCGGCGGGTGCGCGGCCTGTCCCGCGCCAGCCAGGATCGTCTGGCCGATATCGGTAGCGTCACCAGCGAAGTGCTGGGCGCGATGAGGATCGTCCAGGCGTTCGGGCAGGAGAATCGGGAAGCCGCACGCTTCGACGCCACTGTGGAAAGCGGCTTTGGCACCGCCCGAAAGCGGATCGCCCTGCGCGCGTTGATGACCGCCGTGGTGATCGCTCTGGTCTTCGGCTCGATTACCGCCGTCATGTGGCAGGGTGCACTCGATGTCGCGGCCGGGCGGCTGTCGGGCGGCAGTATCGCCGCCTTCGTCCTGACCGGCGGCCTGGTGGCCGGCGCGTTCGGATCACTGTCGGAAAGCTGGGGCGACCTGCTGCGCGGCGCCGGTGCCGCCAGCCGCTTGCACGAATTGATGACGGCGGAGCCGGACATCGTCCCGCCGGCCCATCCCTCCCCCCTGCCGACCATCGATCAGGGCGCACGGCTGGCGTTTGAAGATGTGCATTTCCATTATCCCACCCGCCCCGATCAGGCCGCGCTGCATGGTGTCTCCTTCGCGGTGGCGCCGGGTGAGACGGTGGCGGTGGTCGGCCCTTCGGGCGCAGGCAAATCCACGCTGATCCAGTTGGCGCTGCGCTTCTACGATCCGTCCGCCGGCATGGTGCGGCTGAACGGGGTCGCCTTGCCAGACGCCGATCCCGCCGCGTTGCGCGCGATGATGGCGATGGTGCCGCAGGACAGCGTGATCTTCGCCGCCTCTGCGCGTGATAATCTGCGCTATGGCCGGTGGGACGCGACCGACGAACAGATTTGGGATGCAGCCCGCGCTGCCAATGCCGAAGCCTTCCTCCGCGCATTGCCACAAGGGCTGGACAGCCATCTGGGCGAAGGTGGCGCGCGTCTGTCGGGCGGCCAGCGCCAGCGCCTGTCGATCGCCCGGGCGCTGCTGCGCGACGCGCCGATCCTGCTGCTGGACGAAGCGACCTCGGCGCTCGACGCCGAGTCCGAACGGCTGGTGCAGGATGCGCTTGGCCGGTTGATGCAGGGGCGGACGACCATCGTCATCGCCCATCGGCTTGCCACGGTGCGCGCTGCAGACCGTATATTGGTCATGGATGAAGGGCGGATCGTGGAACAGGGCGATCATGCCACATTGGTGGCGCAGGATGGCCTCTATGCGCGACTGGCGAGCCTGCAATTTCAGGATGTGGCCGCCGCCTGATTCGGCGTGTCAGCGAATGACGGCGTTCAGGTTCAGCTTGACGATATGGTCGAGAATCGCAGGGTGCAGGGGCCGCTCGAACGCACAACCTGATTCCGGACCGCGAGTCCACAACACACGCGCACGCCGCCCTTCGAAGCCCGGCAGCATGATCCACAGGTCGCTGCCCACGGTCAGTTTCATGAAGCTTTGCAGGCGGAAACCGGTAACCGACACGTCTGTGATGCGGCTGGTGAACCAGGTTTCCCCCGGTCGCCGTACCTTGACCCCGATCTGGACATGCCGACGCTCGGCCGCCCGCCCCTTCCGGTCATATTCTGTCTGTCGTTCCGCACCCATGCCGATACCATTCTTCCGTCGCCGCATCTTCGGCGATTGAAGTAAGCAAAGGGTTAAGTTCACGCTGGCTGCACCGTCATCCACCGCTTTTCCAGCGTGCCGCGCATAAAAAAAGGGCCGCCCGAAGGCGACCCTTTAATATCTGCAATCTTCCATTCTCGTCGCTCCGGCCCGCCATCCCGAAAACCGGGAAGTCTTGCGCGGGAAAAGCGCTGCCGGAGGTCAGCGATCAGAAGCTGCCATATTGTTCGTTGCCGACGAAGCCCAGCTTGGTCACGCCCGCACGCTTGATCTCCGCCAGCACTTCGTCAACGACGACATAGCGGGTGGCAGCGTTCGGCTGGAACTGAAGTTCCGGCTCGACCGGCAGGCGCAGCGACTGCTGCAAATACTGACGCAGGGTCAGCAGGTCGATCGGCGAACCGTTCCAGGTGATGATACCAGCCGGATCGATAGCGACCTTGTTCTTGACCGGGTCGATCACGCTGTCCGTGGGCGGCGCGTTCTGCGGCAGGTCGATCTTCACCGCGTGGGTCTGGATCGGAATGGTGATGATGAACATGATGAGGAGAACGAGCATGACGTCGATCAACGGCGTCGTGTTCATTTCCACCATCGGCTCACCTTCGTCGGAGCCCATGCTCATAGCCATAGCGAAATCTCCTTAATCAGCCGGTCAGAGACGGGTCGTCTGCGAACCGGGTTCCGGCTCGGAGATGAAGCCCACCTTCGGGAAACCAGCGCGCTGCATCGTGTAGATGGTGCCGCCGATGCAACGATAGGGGGTGTTGATGTCGCCGCGGATATGCACTTCGGGCAGATCCTCGGGCGTCATATTCTCAACGCCGCCTGCCTTCTTGATGTCCGCTTCCAGCTTGGCGACGGCACGATCCAGCAATTCGCTGGAGCTGACCGGGGCCATGCCCCAGAATACCGCGCATTTGCCATCAGAGGCCTGCGTGACCGAAAGCGACACATTTTCCGGCTTCGTCGTGGTCGGCTCGAAAGCCACCTTGGGAAGCTGGAGATCGACCGTCTGTACGACGACCGGGACCGCGATGAGAAAGATGATGAGCAACACCAGCATGACGTCGACGAGCGGCGTCGTGTTGATGTCGGACAAGGGCTTGTCGTCACCGCCGCCGGGGCCAACACTCATTGCCATTGATACTATCCTAACCTTGGTGTCGATGGTGCCCCGTTAAACCGAGGCCCACGTCCGGCGGGAAACCGGGCGGTCGCAGCCGCCACCCGGTCCCCGAACCGGAGTATTAAGGCAATCAGGCCTTGGTCGGAGCAGCAGCCGGCTTGGCAGCAGCGGCCGGAGCGGCAGCAACCGAAGGCTTCACGGCGCCGTCCGAAACCAGATAGGCGAGCAGGTCGACGGTGAAACCGTTCAGCTGTTCGGCGATCGACTTGTTGCGGCGCTGCAGGAAGTTGTAGGCAAGCACCGCAGGAACGGCCACGGCCAGACCCAGCGCGGTCATGATCAGAGCTTCACCGACCGGGCCGGCGACGGCGTCGATCGAAGCCTGACCGGCAGCGCCGATCTTGATGAGTGCGCGGTAGATACCGATAACGGTACCGAACAGACCGATGAACGGCGAGGTCGAACCAACGGTTGCCAGGAAGGCCAGACCACCGTTCAGCGACGAGTTGATCGCGGCTTCCGAGCGGGCCAGCGAGCCGTGCAGCCAGTCATGCGCTTCGACCGGGTCCTTCAGCTTGCCATGCTCGTCCTGGGCCTTGATGCCGTCGTCGACGATCTGCTTGTAGGCCGAGTTCTTTTCGAGCTTGGCAGCAGCTTCCTTGAGCGAAGCCGAGCGCCAGAAGGTCGCACGAACCTTCTTGCCCTGGTTGATCACCTTCTGCTGTTCGATCAGCTTGGTGAACAGAATGTAGAAAGTACCGACCGACATGGCGCACAGGATGAGGAACACGGTCCAGGCAATGGTACCGCCCTGTTCAAGGGCTTCCATCAGGCCATAGGGGTTTTCCGGCTTGGGAGCCGCAGCTGCGAGATACATCAACATGTTCAAGACTTCCCTCTCAATGAGATCAAGCTAGGGCAAGGCGGCGCAGCGCGCGCGCCTTCCCGATCAGGATTATTCCGGCAGACGCCAGGTGATACGCCCGTTGTAGGTGTCGGGCATTTCCGCACCATCAGAACCCTTGGCCGGCTTGAAGCGCGCACGCTTCGGCAGCAGGCGACAGGTCGCCTCGTCGAGGTCGGCATGGCCGGTCGAGGAGGTGATGGTGCAGTTGGTCACGCGACCATCTGCGCCGATTTCCAGGCGGAAGCCGGCCGTACCCGAACGTTCTTCACGCTGTGCGCGGCTCGGATAGTCGGCATCGCTGAGCCAGCTGCCCGGCGAGCTGCGCGGCGAAGCACGCGTAGCGGCCTGAGGCGGTGGCGGCGGCGCAGCCGGCGGGGGCGGCGGTGCAGCGACCGGAACCGGATTGAACACCGGAGGGGGTGTCCGAACGGTCTGAATCGGCGGCGCAGGCGCCGGGGTCTGCACAATCGGCGGAGGCGCAACGACCGGCGGCGGCTCGACCGGCTGGTCTGGCGGCGGCGGCGGCGGCTCCTCATCCGGTGGCGGCGGTTCCTCCTTCACGTCGATCACGTTCAGCTGTTCTGCCGCCTTTTTGACATATTTCATGCCAAGACCGGTGACGAAGGCATAGCCAAGAACAGCGTGAATCAGGGCGACGATGACGATCGAGACAGTCCGACTCGATCCTTGCGAGTGGTCAGCATAGGCCATTCGGCAACGACACTCCTTAACTCATCTTACCAGTGGTTTATACAAAATCAGCCAAAAACGACCCAAGCCGACCGGGCTATCCCAATCGCCTTTGGCCCCTGTCCGTTCATTTGCTACCGCGCAAACTCCTATCGCGGCGCATCGTGGCACGCAAACGCTTTATCGTTTTGTTCATTTGCGGTTACCATTTCATATCGGAATGACTTGCCTGTGACATCCTTGCCACGGGCCAAAAACACAGGACGAAGATGACAAAGAAATCCGCTACCCGTCTGATCCCTTTTGGGTTGGCCTGCCTCATTGCCGCCGCATCTCCCGCGGTTTTCCCGGCCTTTGCTCAAAATGGAAAAGTGGTACCGCAACCATCTTCCGGTCAGGTCGGCCCGTCCTATGCAGACATTGTAGACATGGCAGACAAAGCACCGCTGGTGGCCAATGTGCGCATTCGCAACATCATCCCCTTGAAGCCGGCACAGGCCGGAACCGTCCCGCAAGGGTATAAGAGGCTGTTTGTGGAGGCCGACGTAACGGGCCTGATTCGCGGTGAATCGGGAATCAGTCCCCTTGTAACCTATCTCTACGACGCCCCGACTGACGCGCGCGGCAAGGTGCCGAAGCTGAAGAAGGAGCAGGTCATCCTCTTCGCACGGCCAGGCGGAAGGCCGGGTGAGATTCAATTGATCGCCCCCGACGCGCAATTGGCGGCCACGCCAGCCGAGGTCGAGCGGGTGAAGGCGGTGTTGTCCGCTCTGGTCGCGCCCAATGCACCGCCCCGCATCATTGGCCTGGGTGACGCCTTCCATGTCGCGGGCACCATCGCGGGCGAAGGCGAGACGCAGATATTCCTGCGCACGGAAAAAGGCGATCCGGTGTCGCTTTCGATTTTGCGCAGGCCAGGGCAGGCGCCGCATTGGGCGGTGGCATTGGGCGAGATCATGGATGAAGCCGCCCGTCCGCCCGAACCGAACACATTGCTCTGGTATCGGATGGCATGCAGCCTGCCCGCGACACTGCCTTCCCAATCGGTTCGCAGCCTGTCGGTCCAGGATGCGGAGGCCGCTCGCGCAGACTATGCCGTGGTCATCGCCGCGCTCGGCCCGTGTGGGCGAACCCGCAGCCCATCCTGATTGAGCCGACCTGATTCGGACACACATATGACACGCCCCCGCTTTTCCTTGGACAGAGACGCTGGGGCGGCTATCAGCGCGGCGTTCATCAGCCGGAAGGAAGACACACCGCCATGACCAATCTGCACCGCCATGCCCCGCTGCGCGTCGCGCTTGTCGGCCTCGGCACGGTGGGCGGCGGGGTGATTCGCCTGCTGGAAGCCAATGGCGACCTGATTGCGCGCCGTGCCGGTTGCCCGATCCAGATCGTCGCCATCTCCGCGCGCGACCGCAACAAGGATCGCGGCGTCGACTTGTCGCCCTATGAATGGGTGGACGACATGACGACGCTCGCAACCCGCGACGATGTCGATGTCGTGGTCGAACTGATCGGCGGCGCGGACGGCCCGGCCCTGACCCTGGCGCGCCAGTGCCTGATCGTCGGCAAGCCGTTCGTCACCGCCAACAAGGCGATGCTGGCGCATCATGGTCTGGATCTGGCCCGCCTCGCCGAGCAGGGCGGCATCGCGCTCAAATATGAAGCCGCGGTCGCCGGCGGCATCCCGGTCATCAAGGGCATGCGCGAAGGCGCCGCCGCCAACGAGATCAGCCGCGTCTACGGCATTCTCAACGGCACCTGCAATTACATCCTGACCACGATGGAAAAGGAAGGCCGGGGCTTCGACGAGGTTCTGAAGGAAGCGCAGGAGCTGGGCTATGCCGAGGCTGACCCCAGCTTCGACATCGATGGCGTAGACGCCGCGCACAAACTGACGATCCTCGCCAGCCTGGCCTTTGGCACGGAACTGGATTTCGATGCGGTCGCCACCACCGGCATCCGCCATGTCATCGCCGCCGACATAGCCGAGGCCGCGGCGCTGGGCTATCGCATCCGTCTGGTCGGTATGGCGCAAAATGGCCCTGAAGGCCTGTTCCAGCGCGTCCATCCGATGCTGGTGCCGCTCGATCATCCGCTTGCCCATGTGGATGGGTCGCTCAATGCCGTGGTCGCGGAAGGCAATTTCGTCGGCCGCCTCTTCTTCCAGGGGCGCGGCGCGGGCGACGGTCCGACCGCTTCTGCCGTGGTCGCCGACCTGATCGACGTGGCGCGCGACGAATATGGCGACGCCTTCGCCATGCCGGTCGCCGCCCTGACGCCACAGAACACGGCCGATGCAGGCAAGCGGATCGGCCGGGCCTATCTGCGCTTCAAGGTGCAGGACCGCCCCGGCGTGCTGGCCGAGATTGCCGCCGCCACCCGCGATGCCGGCGTCTCGATCGAAAGCATGATCCAGCGTGGCGCCCATCAGGAAGATGGCGTTCTGGTCGCGATCGTCACCCATGCCGGCGAGGAACGCTGCGTGCGCGAGACGCTGGAGCGACTGGCCGGATCGGACAGCCTGCTCGACACGCCGATGGTCATGCACATTCTCGACTGAGCCTGCCTAATGCTGCCCGGCGCCCTTGAGGCGTTCGGGCGGCGGTGGCGACAAGTCGGCGTCTGGATCGGCAATCGCCGTCACAATTTTCGCCAGCGCGCCCACGGCCTGCAAAACCGGCAGGCCGCCGGTGCAGCCCGTTCCCTGCCCGCCGACTACCCCGCAACTCCCCTGCCTGGGCGCAGCAGCCGAGGCTCGGGGCGCTTCGCCACGGGGCGCTCCTGCTCCTTCGTCGCGCGCGCGCGGCAGCGGCAGGCGCTCCTTCTCATTGCGCTCCGCCCGCGTGCCACACACCACGATCGCGTCGCCGCTGCGATCGCAGGGACGAACCACCTGCGTCTTCTCTCGATACGCCGCCATCAGCCGGTCCCCGTCCGCTTCCTGCGCAACCAGCGGCGATGCCGTCATCAACGCGACAAGAAGGAAGATGCGCTTCATCGCAAAGGAGAAAAGCAGCCAATCATGGCCGCATCATGGCCCGGACCCGGTGCGAAATGGATCAGGCGCAAGGGCTTCCTCGCTCGACAAGCAGGGGGCAAACTCCTATCGCCTCCTCCCATAAGACAAGGCAGAGGAAGACTATGGTTCAGGGAAGCTCGATACTCGATCGCGTCCTGGTGCTCGAAATGGTCCGCGTCACCGAAGCGGCCGCGATCGCCGCGTCGAAGCTGATCGGCCGGGGTGACGAGAAGGCAGCCGATGCCGCCGCCGTGGAGGCGATGCGCCTGGCCTTTAACGATCTTTACATGGACGGCACTGTCGTGATCGGCGAAGGCGAACGGGACGAGGCACCGATGCTCTATATCGGTGAAAAGGTCGGCAATGCGATCGGCACCGGTCCCAGAATCGACATCGCCCTCGATCCACTGGAAGGCACCACCATCACTGCCAAGGCCGGCCCGAACGCGCTGGCGGTACTGGCCATTTCCGAGGAAGGCGGCCTGCTCAACGCACCCGATGTCTATATGGACAAGCTGGCGATCGGCCCCGGCTATCCTGAAGGCACGATCGACCTGAAGAAATCGGTGCGGGAGAATGTCGAGTCCGTCGCAAAGGCCAAGGGGGTCGACCCGCACGAGATCATTGTCTGCGTGCTCGACCGGCCACGCCATGAGCGGCTGATCGGCGAATTGCGCGCCATCGGCTGCGGCATCATGCTGATCCCGGATGGCGATGTCGCCGGGGTGATCGCCACGACCGATCCGGAAACCACCATCGACATCTATATGGGATCGGGTGGCGCGCCGGAGGGCGTGCTGGCCTGCGCCGCGCTGCGCTGCGTCGGCGGCCAGTTCAAGGGCAAGCTGCTGTTCCGCAACGAGGATGAAAAGGCTCGCGCCCGCAAATGGGGCATCACCGACCTCGACAAGATTTACGACCTGAACGAACTGGCGAAAGGCGACTGCATCTTCGCCGCAACCGGTGTGACTGACGGATCACTGCTCGATGGCGTGAAGCGCCTGCCTGGTGGGAAGCTGACCACCGAAAGCGTGGTGATGCGCGCCAGCACCGGCACGGTGCGCTGGGTAAAGGGCGAACACCGTTTCGATCACAAGAACCAGAATTGAGAAGGGAAAGGGGGAGCCGCCGGCTCCCTCGTCAGAAGGCTTTTGCCTTCCGAATTTTCCGCGCCGCCATCTTTTCCAGATGACTGCAAAAATGCCCTAGCGACCGGCGCGATGATTGAGATCGTGGCCCAGCGCCAATATGCCGACGCCGATCAGCGTGTAGACACTTTCCTGCATGCCATGGTCCATGGTGAGTGCGCCCGCCATCACACCCAGGCCGAGTGATCCGATCGCCGCCGGCATCATATAGCCATGCACCAGAGCGCCATGGCCAAGCGCCACCGCCCCGAGCAGGATGGCCAGCACCAGACCGGCTTCGTGAAAGATCGGACTTTCGAAGATACCGCCCGCCGACGCGAGCAGGCCCAGGATCACCGCTGTCGCGAAACAATGGGCAACGCACAGACCCGAGAGTGCAATCGCGATACGATCGACACGACCAGTCATCAGGGCATGGCGCAGAGTCAACTTCATGGTCGCCGCTACATAGGCTAACCCATCGTAAGTTACAACATAACATCGCGATTTTTCCGCCTTGGGCGGCGAGCGACACAAGGATGGATCAGGCAGCGAGGCGCAGGCAGTTACGGCCGCTATGCTTGGCGCGATAAAGCGCCTTATCCGCCGCTTCGAGCATGGCCGAACGATCGGATCTGCCGTCCAGTTCGACCAGCCCGGCGCTGAAGGTGATGGTGATGGCGACCGACTCTTCGATCAGGATCGGTTCGGCCAGCAGGGCGCGCAACCTCTCGCACATCAGGCTCGACCGGTCGATGTCGCTATTCTCCAGCAGGATGGCGAATTCCTCGCCGCCCAGTCGGCCTATGCTGTCGCCCGCCCGCAGGCCCGGACGCAGCCGTTCGACAAAGGCCGTCAGCACGCGGTCCCCGGCGCCATGACCGAACCGGTCGTTGACCGACTTGAAATGGTCGATGTCGATGAGGAGCAAGGAAGAGCGAGCGCCCATGGCGATGCGCGCAATCTCGCGGTCCAGCTTTTCGAGAAAGGCGCGGCGGCTGTCGGCCCCGGTCAGCGAGTCGCGCGAGGCGACCTGTTGCAGGGCACGCTGGCGTGCCTTGTGCCGGGACATGTCACGAATCATGCTGACGACGCCGCTGGGCAAGCCGCGTTCGTCGATCATCGCCCGGCTCACCATCTCGCACCATTCCAGCCCCTCGGCCAGCACGAGCGGACGAAATTCGACCTTGTGGACCGAACCGGGCCGCGCCAGCGCGCGACGATAGGCCGCGATCACCAGGGCACGGTCCTGCGGATCGACCAGATTGGCCGCCTCCTGCCCGATCAGCAATTCCGGCGCGCAACCTATCTGTTCGGTCGCGGACGGCGAGGCATATTGGATCACCCCGTCGACGCCGATATTGAGTACGACATCCCCGCTATATTCGGCCATGGCCCGATAGCGCGCTTCGCTCTGTTGCAGCATCTGGAACAGCCGTTTGCGCGCCGCCAGTTCGACCGCGACGGGCATGCACAGCAGGAAGCTGAGCGCGAGATAGAATTGGAAGAACTGGATGCGCTCACCCGTGCCATCGGTCACCCATGCGAGCGGACCAACGCCAGCCATGGTCGCCTGCCCGCCAATGGCGGCCAGAAGGATGATCGCCAGCGCCGATCCCATATGGCCGACGCGAAAGGCGATCAGCACCAGGGGCAGGAGCGGCGCGAACAGCAGTGGATAGCGTGCCCAATGGAAGACGTGGACGGTCGTCAGCGCAAACAGGGCGAGCAGCAGCACGGCTTCCACCCTGGACCGTGCCGATGCTTCGTCCAGCCAACGGCGAAATTCGCCCTGGAACGCCATGATGAGGATCGGTGCGCAGATCAGTCCGCCCAGCACATGTCCGGTATACCATTGCAGGAAGGAATGGCTGAAGGAGACGGGCGTCAGGGTCGATGCGACCCAGGCCGCGCACAGGCCGGCGATGATGTTGGCGGCGCCGCAAAGGGCGATGACGAACACGACCAGCGGCCGGATCGCACCGGTCACCATCCGGTCCGCCACGAACCAGCGACAGATCACCGCCACGATCAGCGATTCGAGAATATTGATCGCCGCCATGGGCAGCGCAGCGGCCGGCCCCATGCCGACCCAGGCGGTCGCCGCCGCGCTGGCAATGCCGCAAGCGATGATGGCGCGTGGCCAATGGGCCGTGCGCGACGTCAGCAATTCCGCCATCAGGAAAGCGTTGGCTGCCCAGATGAAAGCCAGCCCCCCTTCAAAGCGGGACATGGCCAGCGCCAGCGACGCCACCGCAAAATAGACGCAACCGGTGGCAACCGGTGCGATCCAGGAGGGAGGCTGACGAAGGGCGGTACGCGGCATGTTGCAGCCGGTGCTACGCCTTCATTCTTAATATTTGCTCACGAGCCCCGCCGCATGATGACGGGACCATTACGACCGGGCCAGCAAGGCGCGCCAAGCCGCCAGCCGAATCTCTCGTATCTCCGTCGCCATGGCCGGCTCGAACCGAATCGACGGCGAGAGCATCATCGTTGCCGCCTCCAGCGACGGGAACAGGCCGCAACCGACCCCCGCCAGCATCGCCGCGCCCCGCGCCGTCGTTTCCACATCGACGGGGCGTTCAACGGACAGGTTCAGAATGTCCGCCATATCCTGCGCGATCCAGTCATTCGCGCTCATGCCGCCATCGATGCGCAGCATGCGCCAGGGCGCGCCATCGGCGGCGAAGGCGGCGGCCAGGTCATGCACCTGATGCGCCATCGATTCGAGCGCTGCGCGAATGATATGCGCGCGGCCGGTGCCATGGGTAAGGCCACTGATGATCCCGGTCGCCTGGGGCCGCCAATAGGGCGCACCCAGGCCGGACAGGGCCGGCAGCAAGGTCACGCCGCCATTGTCGGGCACCGACCGCGCAATTGCGTCCGTATCGGCCACCACAGCGATCAGGCCCAGACTGTCGCGCAGCCACTGGATCAGGCTGCCGGCGACGAAAATGGACCCTTCCAGCGCATAGTGGCGGCGGCCGCCCATCTGGCAAAGGACGGTGCCGAGCAACCGATGTGTGGAGGCTGGCAGCTGATTACCCAGCGACGCCAATAGGAAGGCACCGGTGCCGAGCGTCGCCTTGACCGTACCCGGCGCCAGACAGCCCTGACCGATGGTCGCGGCCTGCTGATCGCCGGCCAGGCCGCAGATGCGAATTGGCCCGCCCAGCAGTTGCGGCAGGGTCGCACCGAAATCGCCGGCATTGTCGACGATGTCCGGCAAGGCACGTAGCGGTACGCCGAACAGGGCACATAGCTGATCGTCCCAGCCCGCCCCGTCCAGCGCCATCAACTGTGTGCGGCTGGCATTGCTGGCATCGCTGATGTGCAGGCCGCCGGTCAGCTTCCATATCAGCCAGCTTTCCACCGTGCCAAAGGCCAGCCGGTCGCCGGCCGCCGCCACCTCCGGGCGGTGATCGATCATCCAGCGCATCTTGGTCGCCGAGAAATAGGGATCGAGAATCAGCCCGGTGCGCTGCTGGACCAGTGCCTCATGCCCCGCTTCGCGCAACAAGGCACAGTGGTCGGCGGTGCGCCGGTCCTGCCAGACGATCGCGGACCCAAGCGGATCGCCGCTCTGCCGGTCCCAGGCGACGACCGTTTCGCGCTGGTTGGTGATGCCGATCGCGGCGATCCGATCGGCACCGCCTGCCCGCGCCACCATCTGTCGCGCGCAATCGAGCGTGCGAGTCCAGATTTCCGTCGGATCATGTTCGACCCAGCCGGGCTGTGGATAGGATTGGGTCAGGTCCGCCTGCGCAGTCGCGACGCGCGCGCCAGCGGGGGTGAAGAGCATCGCCCGGGTCGATGTCGTCCCGGCATCCAGCACCAGCAGATGACGCTCGCTCATGCCCTCTCCTTCACCCATTGTGCCAGCCGCTCCGCCTGCACGCGGTCCAGTCGCAGGCCGAGCTTGCTGCGCCGCCAGACTATGTCCTCAGCGGTTTGCGCCCATTCGCGAGTCATCATGTGGCGGACCTCCGCCTCGCTCAGCCCATGGCCGAAATCCAGCCCGAGCTGCGAGGGGTCAGTGGCATCGCCCAGCCAGACCCGTGCCTGCGTGCCATAGGCGCGCGCGATCCGATCGACCGTGGCCGACGCCAGGAAAGGATAGTCGCGCGCCAGATCGGCGGTGAGCGTGGCCAGACCGGTCATGGGAAAATCGCCACCGGGCAAGGGTGCGTCGGCGGTCCAGTCATCGCCCTGCAAAGCAGGCAAATGGGGTTTGAGCTTCTCCACGGCTTCCGCCGCGAGATGGCGATAGGTGGTGATCTTGCCGCCGAAGACGCTGAGCAGCGGCGCCTGCCCTGGCGCTTCGTCCAGGTCCAACCTGTAGCCGCGCGTTGCCGCCTCCGGCCGGCCCGAACCGTCATCGACCAATGGGCGCACGCCGGCATAGGACCACAGCACATCGGCCGGCGCGATCGGGCGCGCGAAATAGCGGTTGGCCGCCTCACACAGATAGGCGACCTCTTCCGCGCTGGGGACGACATGATCCAGCCCGCCCTGATGATCCTGGTCGGTCGTTCCGATCAGGGTGAAATCGCGCTCATAGGGAATGGCGAAGAATATCCGGCCATCGGGTAACTGGAAGAAATAGGCATGGTCATGATCGAACAGACGCGGCACGACGATGTGCGATCCGCGCACCAGCCGCATATGCCGATCGGTCGGCCGATGCGCGCGATCGAGCAGGTCGAGCACGGCAGGACCGGTGGCGTTCACGGCGGCGCGGGCGAAGAAGGATGCCTCTCCCCCTTTTTCCGTCCGCGTCACGATGCGCCAATATGCGCCGGCCCGGTCCAGCCGGGCCACGGTGGTGCGGGTTCGGATGTCCGCTCCCCGGTCAGCGGCATCGCGGGCATTGAGCAGGACCAGCCGGGCGTCATCGACCCAGCCGTCGGAATAGCAATAGGCAGGACCAAAACCGTCCTTGAGCGCGGCTCCCGCGACATGGCGGTGCAGGTCGATCGCCTCGGTCGCGGGCAAAGCGCGACGGCCGCCGATATGATCGTAAAGAAACAGGCCGAGCCGCAGCATCCAGCGCGGTCGCAAGCCCTTGGTCCATGGCAGGACGAACCGCATCGGATGGATGATGTGCGGAGCGATTCCCCAGAGCCGTTCCCGCTCGATCAGCGATTCGCGCACCAGCGCGAAGGCATGATGTTCCAGATAGCGCAGGCCGCCATGGATCAGCTTGGTCGAGGCGGAGGATGTGCCACTGGCGAGATCACCCTGCTCCAGCAGCAGTACGCGCGCGCCGCGCCCCGCCGCATCGCGGGCAATGCCGCAGCCGTTTATCCCGCCGCCGATGACGGCCAGGTCGTAGATATCGGCTGCTGGCATATCGCTCACGCCCCATGATGTAGGGCGCGCTGGCGGCTGAGGGAACCGGCAAATGCAAAACCCGGCGGCGACATGCCTTGGCATGCCACCGCCGGGCCTTCGTCAGTCCCCGGACGAAGAGGATCAGGCCAGGCTGTCGATCACCAGCCCGCTATTGCTGCTGTCAGTGCTGCTGGCGGCGCTGCCATAGAGCGATTGCGACAGGCTGGTTCGCAGATTTTCAAGGAAGGCGATGATCGAGTCCAACTGCTCCGTCGCACTGGTCGCGTCGGTGCTGCTGGTCGTGCTGCTGTCTTCGCTATCCTCGCTCGATGCCGATGGCGGCGGGCCGGGCGGCGGACCACGCATGGCGCCGGGACCACCGACCCCGCCCATGCCGTCGATGCTGAAACCCTGTTCGTCGCTGCTGGCATCGGCCGTGGCGGTCGATCCGCCCGGCCCCTGCGCAAAAAAGCTCTGCAAGGCTGCGGCCTGATCTTCGGTCAGCGTACCCGCCGACACCTGATCGTCGATCAGCGAATCGATCCGGTCCTTCATCTCGGACGGATCGAGCCGCGACGTGCTTTCGCTGGCGGACGAAGAGAGCGCGCTGTCGATCGAATCCAGCGCGGTTTCCAGAGCGTCGCCATCGACCTCCGACAGCGATCCCGCCTCCACGGCGGCGCCGATCTTACGATCCATCATCGCGCGAGGCGATGGTGGCATGTTCATGCTATAACTATTGATACTGGTCATGATTGAAGTCCCCACTTCATTTCAGCGAGGACCATCATGCCGGCAAGGTCTAAAAAAACCTTGTATTTCAAGGACGTAATTTACTGAAATATAAGCGCTACAATCATCAAACGATGGTTAACGCACGATCGCGGTCAGGCCTTTTCCAGCGTGCATTGCAGCGGGTGCTGATTCTGCCGGGCAAAATCCATCACCTGATTGACCTTTGTCTCGGCCACTTCATAGCTGAAAATGCCGCATATGCCGACGCCGCGCTGATGCACATGCAGCATCACCCGGGTCGCTTCCTCCATGTCCATGCGGAAGAAGCTTTGCAGCACATGCACGACAAACTCCATCGGGGTATAGTCGTCATTGAGCATCAGCACCTTGTAAAGCGAAGGCTTTTTGGTGCGGGTACGGGTGCGGGTGGCGATACCGACGCTGGGGCCGCCGGGGCCTTCGCCCTGATCGTCCGGATCCTGGCCGGCCATGGTGACGAGGCCTGCATGGGATGGGGTGAAGCTGTTCATGATGCTCAAGGATATGGCGATTTGCCGCCCCATGGCAAGGGGCGGGACGGTCGATCGGGCAAGCCGTGCCAATAATTCAACGTTAACGCGAAAGGGGCGCCGCCCTCCCTCATGGGAAAGCGACGCCCCTTTCAGGCTATGACAATAAGCGGGCAGCCGATCAGGCGGCCAGCGCCTTCACCTTGTCGGTCACCAGCGTGACGCGCGCGGTCAGCGGCTGGGCCACGTCGCCGGCCAGCTTCATCATCGCTTCGCTGTTCTTGGCGGCTTCCTTGGTGAACTCGTCGAAGCTGCTCGACAGGAGCTGGCTCTGGAGCTGGAAGAATTCGGTAGGCGTCTTGACGGTCGAGAAGCTCTTGAACGAGGCGGTCGCCTTTTCGAAGCTCTTCTTGCTGTAGTCGACAGCTTCCTGGCCGAGCGTTTCGATGCCCTTGGCAGCGATCTTCCCCGATTCGACCATCGCTTCGACATTGCCCTTGGCGATGTCGCTCAGTTCTTCGATCGCCTTGGTCGACTTTTCAACGCCGGCCTTCGCCTTCTCGTTGAAATCGGCATAGGCGGTTTCGAACTTGGCCTTGGTTTCTTCGGCAAACTTCTTTCCGGTTTCGATGACGTCGGTCATGCTCTTGGTTCCTTCTGCGGGCAGCGGCTGGGTCGCGATGGTTTCGGCCTTTTCGGTCAGGCTCTCTGTGGTTTCGAGTGCCGACGAAGGGGTCGGCGTCGGCGTGGGCGCCGGTGTGGGGGTTGGCGTCGGCGCGGGAGTTGGCGTCGGCGTCGGTTCCTTTTGCGGATTTGTGTCGATCGGCTTCACCGCAGCCGAAATCGAAGCCGGCTTCCGGGGCGCGGGCTTCTTCACCGGCGCGCTTCCAATCGCCGATTCAGCCGCCTTGAGCGCCTCGGTCGCCGACAGGGTCGTCGAACCGGCGTTGCCACGCGGGCTGACTTTCGGGGTCTTCGGTGAAACAGCCATGACCATCCTCCGTTTGTTGCACTGCACAATAAGCCTTTTGCACTGCATCCGCAATAGTTATTGTGCAGTGCAACAAAATTGACATGGGCGGCTCGCCCGCTTTTCCGCACAGTCGGTCGAAAAGCGCGAATTTACGCGCTTCTGGAACCGTCTATCGCGCCTTTACGTAACGGCCAGGCGCATCCTCGATCGCCTTCAACCGCCCCTTGCCGGGTTGCCGCGCGCCCTTTGCCGGCACCTCCTGCGAATCATGCTGGCCGATCCAGCCACGCCAGTCCGGCCACCAGCTGCCTTTGGTTTCGGTTGCCGCGGCGAGAAAATCATCCAGCGTCGCCTGTGACGCCTCCGCCGTCCAATATTGATATTTGTTGGCCGCTGGCGGATTGACCACGCCTGCGATATGGCCCGACCCGGCCAGCAGGAAGCGGATCGGCCCGGACAGATTCTCGGTCAGCTTCCACACGCTTTCCAGCGGCGCGATATGATCCTCCCGTCCGGCCTGGACATAAGCAGGGGTCATCACCTTGGTCAGGTCGATCGGCGTGCCATCCACACTGAGTGCGCCCGGCACGACCAGAAGATTGTCGCGATAAAGCTGGGTCAGATACCCCTTGTGCCAGCGCGCCGGCAGGTTGGTCGTGTCGCCATTCCAGTAGAGCAGGTCGAAGGGCGGGTAATCCATGCCCAACAGATAATTGTTGACGACATAGTTCCAGATCAGGTCGCGCCCGCGCAGCAGGTTGAAGGTCGCGGCCATGTAGCGCCCGTCGAGGAAGCCGTTGGACGACAGCTGGTCCACCAACTTCATCTGCTCGTCATCGACGAACAGGGTGAGGTCACCGGCCGCGCTGAAATCCACCTGCGCGGTGAAGAAGGTGGCGCTGGCGACCTTGCTCCCCTGCCCCCGGGCCGCGAGCAGCGCCAGCGTGGCGGCCAGCGTGGTACCCGCCACGCAATAGCCGATAGTATGGACGCTCTCGACCTTCAGTAAATCGCGCACCGTGTCGATCGCATCGATCTGGCCGCGCAGGATATAATCATCCCACTCCAGCTCTTTCATGGAAGCGTCGGCCGACTTCCACGACACCAGGAAGACGCTGATCCCCTGATCCACCGCCCATTTGACGAAGCTCTTTTCCGGCGACAGGTCGAGAATGTAGAAGCGATTGATCCAGGGGGGGAAGATGATGAGCGGCGTTTCCAGCACCGTCTCCGTCGTGGGCGCATAATGGATCAGCTGATAGAGCGGGGTTTCGTGGATGACCTTTCCCGGCGTCGCGGCGATGTTGCGACCCAGTTCGAAATGGGTGCCGTCGGTATGGGTCAGCTGGCCCTTCTCAAGGTCGGCCAGCATATGCTTCAGGCCCTTGACCAGATTTTCGCCGCCGCTCTCGATCGTCTTTTGCATGACGATGGGGTTGGTCAGTGGAAAATTGGAGGGCGACAACGCGTCGAGCATGCCGCTGGTGGCGAAGCGCAGCTTGGCCTTGGCCTTGGGATCGACACCGTCGACCGCATCTGTCAGGCGCGTCAGATAATCCGACACGAGCAGGTAGCTTTGCCGGATCAGGTCATAGAAGGGATGATCGGTCCAGGCCGGGTCGGCAAAGCGCCGATCGCGCGCCGCCGCCGGGCTGCCAGCCGGTGCAGGATCGGGCTGGTCGCGCAGCAGGCCGCCCGAATCCAGGAAACGCTGCCACAGCGCCAGCCCTTCGTCGGCGAAGCTGGTCTGGATGCGCGACACAGTTTCCGGGTCGAAGGGCAAGACGCGGCCAGTGGCACCCGCCGCCTGCTCCAGCATCAATTGCTGGGCGCGGCCGATGACCTGGGTCCATTGCTGCATCTGTTCCAGGGTCGGCAGATGGGGCTCCATGACATCGGCTTTATCCATGGCCACCTTGCTCCTCCTGGCATCGTCATCCTGCGCCGCTTTCACTGGCGTGTCGCAATCGAGCGGGTTATAGCCAGATTGTGACATGCCAGAGGCGCGTCGCGCACTATTCCCTACAGAGAGCTTTCAGGAAAGCCCCTATAATGTCCGAAGAATTTTACCGCATGAAGCGTCTGCCGCCCTATGTCATCGCCGAAGTGAACGGCATGCGGGCCGCCGCGCGGGCCGCGGGCGAGGACATTATCGACCTGGGCATGGGCAATCCTGACCTGCCGCCGCCCGACCATGTCATCGCGAAACTGATCGAAGTCGCGCAGAAACCAAGCGCGCATGGCTATTCGCAGTCGCGCGGCATTCCGGGCCTTCGCAAGGCGCAGGCGAACTATTATGCCCGCCGTTTCGGCGTGGAGGTCGACCCCGACAAGGAAGTCGTGGTGACCATGGGGTCGAAGGAAGGACTTGCCAGCCTTGCCACCGCGATCACCGAACCGGGCGACGTGGTGCTGGCCCCCAATCCCAGCTATCCGATCCATACGTTCGGCTTCATCATCGCCGGGGCAACTATCCGCTCCGTGCCGACGACGCCGGACGAGAATTATTTCCGGTCGCTCGACCGCGCCATGGCCTTCACCGTGCCGCGCCCGTCGATCCTGGTGGTCAATTATCCGTCCAACCCGACGGCCGAGACGGTGGACCTCGCCTTCTATGAACGGCTGGTCGCGTGGGCCAAGGAGAACAAGGTGTGGATCTTGTCCGACCTTGCCTATTCCGAGCTTTATTATGACGGCAATCCGACGCCCTCCATCCTTCAGGTGCCGGGCGCCAAGGATGTGGCGATCGAATTCACGTCGCTGTCCAAGACCTACTCCATGGCCGGCTGGCGCATGGGTTTTGCCGTGGGCAACCAGAAGCTGATCGCGGCGATGACGCGGGTGAAATCCTATCTGGACTATGGCGCCTTCACACCGATTCAGGCGGCGGCCTGCGCGGCGCTCAACGGGCCGCAGGATATCGTGGAAAAGAACCGCGAACTCTATCACAAGCGCCGCGACGTGCTGGTTGAGAGCTTCGGCCGCGCCGGCTGGGACATTCCGCCGGCTCGCGCCTCCATGTTCTGCTGGGCGCCGCTGCCGCCTGCATTGAAGGATATGGGGTCGCTGGAGTTCTCGAAACAGCTGCTGACCCATGCCAAGGTCGCGGTCGCGCCGGGGGTGGGCTATGGCGAGGATGGCGAAGGCTTCGTCCGCATCGCCATGGTCGAGAATGAGCAGCGGTTGCGGCAGGCCGCCCGCAACATCAAGCAGTATCTCAAGTCCATGGGCGTCAACACGCCATCGACCAAGGGCGCTGCCTGACGTACAGGGCGATGGGCGCTGCGGCTGTTTGGCCGCGCTCCCCGTCATGGCTTTTCAGATGCTGGTGTTCGTGGCCTTCGCTATTGGCGACTGTCCACCGGACACTGCATGCGCTGCTAAAGAGCCATGGGTGCCGGGGCTGTTATTGACGATGCCTCTTTCCGGCATCGCCACTTTCTTCCTTATCCGCTGGTTGGTAGGGAAGAAGAAATGACCATGATCCCCGCCCTTCCCCAGGTTAGCCAGGTCGCGCAGACGATCCAGTTGGCGCTTGCCCCGGTGTTCCTGCTGGCGGGTATCGGCGCGTTCCTGAATGTTTGCGTCAGCCGTCTGTCGCGAATCATCGACCGGGCGCGCGATGTGGAAAAATGGGTGCTGTCGACGCGCGGCAAGGAACATGACCGGATGGTCGGGGAAATCCGCGTGCTCGACCGGCGGATGAGCGTGGTGAACAGCGCCATCTTCTTTTCGGTCGCGTCCGCCTGCGCCGTCTGTCTGGTCGTCATCCTGCTGTTCGCCGGCAACCTGTTCAACGCCCATCTGGGCACGCCGGTCGCCATCCTTTTCAGCCTGGCGATGATATTGCAGGCCGCCGCCTTCGCCACCTTCATCCAGGAAATCAGGCTGGCGTCGCGGATCATCCATATCCGCAACGAAGTGCTGTTCCACAAGGCCGAGGAAGAAGAGTCGGCATGACCCGCTTCACCGTCAACGACCGACCGATCCAGTATCGGATGGACCCGGACACGCCTTTGCTGTGGGCCTTGCGCGATGCGTCGAACCTGACCGGCACCAAATATGGCTGCGGCACCGGCGATTGCGGCGCCTGTACCGTGGATATCGATGGCGAGGCGGTGCGATCCTGTCAGGTGACGATCGGCCATACCGAAGGCCGCTTCGTCACCACGATCGAGGCGCTGTCGCCCGATCGCGGCCATCCGCTGCAACAGGCCTTCGCCGCCGACAATGTGTCGCAATGCGGCTATTGCATCCCCGGCGTCATCATGGCGGCGTCGGTGCTGTTGCGCCGGACCAACGATCCGAGCGACGAAGAGATTGACGGCGCGATCACCAATATCTGCCGTTGCGGCATCTATCCCCGGCTGCGCGGGGCGATCAAGCGGGCCGGGCGGATCATGCGCGGTGAGGATGAGGGCAGTGAAGGCCAGATCGCCGCCGCGCCGCCGCCGGGCATCACGCCGGAAGAGGCCGCGCGGACCGTGCCGGCACTGGGGCGTCCCGGCAAAACACCACCCCCGAAATAGACACCGTTCGCCCTGAGCCCGTTGAAGGACATCTGCCAGAAAGTGCGGGGCTTCGACCAGCGCAGCCCGAACGGCTGTCGGGATAATGGCGCGTCAGCCGAAGCGATAGCCCGAGACGGACCAGCCCAGCACCGAACTGCGATGGGTGCAGGTCGCGCCATCGTCGCCGCCCGCGCCGAGCGCGACCATCAGCGGCAGCAGATGTTCTTCGCGGGGATGGGCGAAGCGGGCCTGCGGCAATTGTTCCCAGGCGGCAACGCGGGCGGCGCGGGCCTGCGGATCGGGATCGGTCACGGCCGCGGTCAGTGCATAATCCCAGGCAGTCGAGGGTCCGATCGCCTGCGGCCCGCGTATCCGCAGATTATGGAAGCTCATGCCGGAGCCGACGATCAGCACGCCTTCATCCCGCAGCGGCGCGAGCGCCCGGCCGGCCGCGATATGCGCCGCCGGGTCCAGATCGTGCCGCAACGACAACTGGACGACGGGAATGTCGGCATCGGGCAGCGCGACCTTCATGGGGATGAAGACGCCATGATCCCAGCCGCGCGCCGCTTCCTCCGCCGTGGCGAAGCCCGCGCCTGCCAGCAGGCCGGCGGCGCGGCGGGCGAGATCTGGCGCGCCCGGCGCATCCCAATGCAATTGATAGGTGTGGGGCGGAAAGCCGTAATAGTCAAAGAGCAGCGAGGGCCGTTCGCCGCTATGGACGGTAAAGGCGGCTTCTTCCCAATGACCAGATATCAGCAGGATGGCGCGGGGCCGTTCGGGCAGATCGGCGATCAGCCCCGCCAGATAATCCTGCATCGGCTGCCACATCGGGTCGCTGTGCGGGTGATCCGGGTCGGACGGGTCCATGAAGAAGCAGGGGCCGCCGCCATGCGGAATGAAAAGGGTAGGCTGGGTCATGCTGAGGTCCGGCAATAGGATGGCGCGGGCTTAACTTCGCACATTTCCCGCATGTTTCGACATTTTGTTACGTGGCTGCGATCCTATCGGAAAGCGGCCTGCACTGCCTGTCATCCCGGACCGACATCATAGCAATATGCCATGATGTAGGACAGGATAGCAGGCATGCAGGATAGATCGGCGCAGGCAGGCGATCCTGCAATCGGCGAGGTGGAAACTGTCCGTTTCCCCTCAAACAGCCCTGTCCGCTTCCCGGTTACGCGCGCAACGGGCAGATCAGGGCTGTGCAGCCTCGATCACCGGTGCGAGGGCCTGGGCCAGGGTGGCGCCGCTATAGGGCTTCTTCACCAGCGTCACATCCTCGAACCGGGCCGGCAGTTCCAGACCATCGCCATAGCCCGTGGCGAAGAGGAAGGGGATGCCGCGTTCGGCCAGCAGGTCGGCAACCGGCAGGCTGGTTTCGGGACCGAGGTTGAAGTCCAGCACGGCCAGGTCGACCGACTGGATCGCCAGCGCCTCGCAGGCGCGACCGACGCTGGCGGCGGTCATCACCTCTGCACCCAGATCACGCAACGCATCCTCGCCATCCATGGCAATAATCATATTATCCTCGACCAGCAGGACATTGCGTCCCTTGAGCAGGCCGGGGACGACCGGCGCGGCGGGCTTACCGCGCTCCGCTCCGGCGGCGTCCGGCAGGACCGAGACGATATGGGCGGAGGGAATGCAGAAATGCGCCTCTATCCCGGCAAGACGATAGCTGATGTCGGCATGACCGCCCAGATCATAGGGGATCGACCGTTCGATCACGGTCGAGCCGAAGCCGCGCCGCGTCGGCGCGACGACCGGCGGGCCGCCGCTTTCGGTCCAGTCGAGCAGCAGGCTGCCATCTTCATCCACCCGCCAGTCGATCGCCACCGTGCCGCCATCCGACAGCGCGCCATATTTGGCGGCGTTGGTCAGCATTTCATGAATGACCAGCGCCAGCACCGTGAAGCAACCGGGTGTCAGCAGGACATTGGGGCCGGACAGGCGCACGCGATCGCTGCGTTCGCCGAGATAAGAGCCCGATTCGACCTCGATCAGGTCATAGAGGCGGGCCGGGCTCCAGCGATCGGCGGTAATCTGGTCATGGGCGCGGGCCAGCGCGTGCACGCGGCTTTCGAGCGTACCGATAAATTCATCCACGGAACGGGCGCTGTCGCGCGTCTGCGACAGGAGGCCGCGAATCAGCGAGAGGATGTTGCGGACGCGGTGGTTGAGTTCCGCGATCAGCAATTCCTGCTTCTCATGCGCCCGTTGCCGTTCCGCATCGGCGGAATCAGACATGCGCAGGATGACTTCCAGCAAGGCGGTGCGCAGCGCTTCGGCCACGCGCAATTCGGCGGCGGTGAAAGGCAGGGCAACGCCCTTCACCAATTCCGACCAGGATTCGAAACTCTTGCGCGGAGTCAGGCGCGGGCCGTTCGGCCCATATTCGATTTCCTTTTCCGGATTGCCCGCCCAGCGCACCGAGCGCAACTGCTCGGCCCGGAACAACACGACATAGTCGCGCGGGCGGCGCGAGAGCGGGATTGCCAGCAGGCCCGAGACGCGGTCGGCATAGGCGGCGGCTTCGGGCATCACCCCCGCCAGATTGTCCGTTGTGTAGACCTGACTGGCGGCGACCCGGTTCAGCATCGACACGATCGCCGAAAAGGCTGGGGCGTCCGGGACAAGGCCCGAAAAGGTCATCTGCCCATCGATGTAGACGCCGACGCCATCGGCGGGGATGGTGTCGAAGATGATGTCGCCCAGCCAGCGCGCATTGGTCAGCAGGTCATGATCCTGCGCCACCGCGGAAAGAAGCCGGTCGGCCACCTGCCGCGCCTTGCCTTCATAAGCGGCGGTTTCGCCGCGCTCACGGCTTTCGAGCATCATCGAGAAAATCTGGCCGAACAGTTCGGCCGCGCTGCGCTGTGCAAAGGTGGGCAGGCGCGGCGCATAATGGTGGCAGGCGAACAGGCCCCATAATTTCCCCTCGACAATGATCGAGATGGAGAGCGAGGCGCCCACGCCCATATTACCGAGATATTCGATGTGGATCGGCGACACTGCGCGCGTGATGCAGAGCGACATGTCGAGCGCCACTCCGGTCGGGTCCAGCGCCGGGACGACCGGCACCGGCGGCGCCTTTACATCCGCGATCACGCGGAAGATGTTGCGCAGATAGAGGGCGCGGGCCTGGGCCGGAATGTCGGACGCGGGATAATGGAGGCCAAAGAAGCTGTCGATGCCAGGCTTCAGGGCTTCCGCGACCACTTCGCCATCGCCTCCGTCGGCGAAGCGATAGACCATGACGCGGTCGAAACCGGTCAGCGCCCGCACCTGCCGCGCGCCGTCACGCAGGAAGGCGGTCATGCTGTCGGTCTGAGCGAGGCGCGCGACCATCGATCGGACGGTGCTGCTCGCCTCCATCTCGTCATGGCTGGCGGGCTCCGCCTCGATCACCACCAGCGGGCCGGAAAAATGGACCGCGACGTCGAAGGACGGCCCACCCGGCATCAGCGCGACGGAAAAGATGCGCTCGACCGAATCGGGTCCGCGCAACAGGGTGATGCGGTTGCGCAGCGTGTGGATCGCCTCCCCATCGAACAGGGTGGCGATCGGCTTGCCCAGCATATCTTCGGGCGTCAGGCCGATAAATTGCGCGCTGTTGGCCGAGACGCGCGACACCAGCCAGTCGGCGGTCAGCGCAATGAGAAAGCCGAAGGGCTGTACCGTGCCCAGCACATGAATCGGTTCGCGATCGCAATTGGTAAGGTCGACCGCGAAGGTCGGGGCCGGATCTTTCAAATCAGCCATGCGCCGACGCCTGTTGCCCCGCATCAGCGAACAGGGCGAAGGCGGCCTGCGCGCCCTGCACGGCGTCGTCCAGCCAGCCTTCGCCGCCTTCCGCAGCAGCGCTGTCGAGCGCGCGCTGGAAGGCTATCCATTCACCCTTGCCATGGGCCGCCGAGAGATAGGCCTTGGGCAGGCCGGCACCGACTTGCCGCGAGAGCATGGCGCCGCCCAGCCGCGATCCTTCCAACGCATAGCGCAGGCCCCAATGAAAGCCATTGGCCGCATTCGCCTCCAGCGGCAAAGCCGGCGGCATGGGCAGATCGAGCGCGGCCAGATCCTGTTCCAGGAGCGGCAGGCGGGGCGCATCAGGGCGGGCCGCTGCTTCGAGGCCCGCCAGTGCACGGGCATGGGCGGTCAGGAAAGCGCGATAGTCGATCGGCGAATCGAGCGCGAAATCGCCGTAGATGGCATCCACCCGGCGATGGCTTCCCATCGTCGCTTCGCGCAGGGCCTGGCGAGTCTGGCCAGCATCGGTCGATTTCTTCACGCATTGATCCTAAAGGCAGTTACACGGCCCTGCACTGATCTGGATCAGCTTTTTCTCGCGCGACCATGGTTTATCGACAATGCGATATGTACGCGCGGACAGTGGGCGTTTCGGCGATCAATGTCTATCGTCTGTCGCCATTTCTTTTGCCCCGATTCTTTCTGCCCGATTCTTTCTGAATGCTGTCTGGCAAGTTCAGCCTCATGACATCGCGCCTGTCGTAGAGAGGGAATCATGAGGGGGCGTAGTGCCCCCGATCCAGGAAAGTCACGACGATGTTGAGGAAGATGATGCTGGCGGGGCTGATGGGTGCGACGCTGCTGAGCGGCATTGCGCCGGCCTATGCCCAGAGCAACATGGAGCAGCGCGGTGAACGCGGTGGCTGGCGCGGTGGCGAGCGGGCGGATGGCCGCCCCGCCCAGTCACGCGGCGATGGCGAGATGCGCGGCCAGCGCATGAACCAGCAGCAGCCGCGCAGCGATGCGCCGACGCAGCGCTGGCAACAGCGCCCGGCCGAACGTCCGGCTACGCCTATGGCGCCGCCGCGCCCGGAAGTGCGGCCGGAGTCGCGCGGTGATCGCAACCAGCCGTCCAATCGCGACCTGAACACAGTGGTGCGCGACCGGCAGCAGCAGATGCAGAACTGGCGCGACCAGCGGCAACAGCAGCAGCGGGATGGGCGCCAGGATGATCGGCGCGACTGGCGTAACGATCGCCGGGATGACCGGCAGGATTGGCGCAATGACCGCCGCGACGATCGGCAGGATTGGCGTAACAATCGTCGGGACGATCGACAGGACTGGCGCGCCGATCGTCGAGACGATCGACAGGATTGGCGCGCCGATCGTCGAGACGATCGGCGGTGGACCGACAATCGCGGCTGGACCGGCAACCGCTGGAACAACAGCGATTGGAATAATGGCCGCCGGTTCGATGATCGCACCCGCTGGGCGAATCAGCGACGCTGGGACAATGGCTGGCGCCAGGATCGGCGCTATGACTGGTACAGCTACCGCAACCGCTATGGCGACCGCTATCGCATGGGCCGCTATTATGCCCCGCGCGGCTGGACTTATGGCTATCGCAGCTTTTCGGTCGGGATCTTCCTGAACAGCCTGCTTTATTCGAACAGCTACTGGCTCGACGATCCCTATAGCTACCGCCTGCCGCCGGCCTACGGCTCGCTGCGCTGGATTCGCTATTATGACGATGCGCTGCTGGTCGATATCCGCGACGGCTATGTGGTCGACGTCATCAATAATTTCTTCTGGTGATGAGCGGTACCGGCCCGCTCCCCCACCCGACCACCCAACGATAGTAGCCTGTGGGTGGTCGGGTGGGGGCGCGGGCCGGTGATGCGCCGTGCGCGTGAGCGCACCCAAAAGACTCCCCCTTCCTGGACTGGCCTTCAGGAACGACTGGCCCCGGCATGGAAACATGCCGGGGTCTTTTCATGCCGGTCCTGTCTGTGGCAGGACGCCGGCATGAGCGAAGGACAAGATGATGGCGGCATCGCGTCGCCGCTGCGCGCCGGGATCGGCGAAGATGTGCGCAAGCGACTGGACCGCAACCCGATGGTGCAGAAGATCGCGGCGCCTGATCTGGAAATTTACGGCCGCCAGCATTTCCTGAGCGCGGAGGAATGCGCCGGGCTGCGCGCGCTGATCGACGCCGACGCCAAGCCGTCGACCCTGTTTTCCGGCAGCGCGAATGCCGATTATCGCACCAGCCATAGCTGCAACCTCAACCCCTGGCAGGAGCTGGTGATGGCGGTCAGCGATCGCATCTGCGCGATGACCGGCCTGCCAGCCCGTCATGGCGAGACATTGCAGGGACAACGCTATGCGCCGGGGCAGGAATATAAGGTCCATTGCGACTATTTCCCGGTCACGGCGAGCTACTGGCCGCAGATGCGGACCAGCGGCGGGCAGCGAACATGGACCGCGATGATCTATCTGTCGCCGGTCGAGGCGGGGGGTGAGACGCATTTTCCGCAATGCGAATTCATGGTGCCGCCGGTCGAAGGCATGATCCTGATCTGGAACAATATGGATCGCGACGGCGCCCCCAACCGCAAGAGCCTGCACGCGGCGCGGCCGGTGGAAAGCGGCACGAAATATGTCGTCACCAAATGGTTTCGCGAACGGCCATGGGGTTGAACGGGCGACCGGTTACACTTTGCGACATAAATGACTGGAATCTGACTGACCCATTCCCGGCACGTTCAGTTGGCGAGGCCCATATCCCTGAATGTAGGCGACGGAACCCGATCCTGACGGACAGGTTCAACCGCCACGGAATATGGGAGACAAGATATGCGTAAGTTCATCATCCTGGGCCTGTTGGCCGCCACCGTCGTCCCCGGGGTTGCATCGGCCCAGTCCTATGGCGAAGCGCGCCGCAGCGAACAGCATCTGCGCGAAGAGAAGCGCGACCTGCGCCAGGCGCAGCGCTATGGCGACCGCCGCGATGTACGCGAAGCGCGCCGCGACGTCCGCGACGCCCGTCAGGAAGCGCGCGAGGATTGGCGTGACTATCGCCGCAGCCACAGGGACGTCTATCGCGGCGGCAACTGGCGCGCGCCCTTCCGCTACGGCCAGTGGAATGCCGGTGCGCAGCTTCGCCCGGCTTACTATAATTCGCGCTATTATATCGCCGACCCCTATCGCTATCGCCTGCCCCGCCCGGGCTACAACCAGCGCTGGGTCCGCCACTATAATGACGTGCTGCTGGTCAATGTACGCACCGGCCGCGTGATTACCGCGCATCGCGCCTTCTTCTGGTAAGGCGCCGGTATCACAGCAGCAAAACGGCCCCGGATGGCGAAATCCGGGGCCGTTATTGCATGTCCCCCCAGCTTGGCCGCGCCGCCCGTTTCCGGGCGCACGCGGCCGATGACGCGCGCCAGGCGCATCACCAGTCCGAAAGGGGGGTGGACCGATGCGCAAACGCCCGGCACGGCATTATGTTCCGTACCGATGTTGATCCAGATCAGGAAGCGAGCGATTCCGCGATCAGCTTGCGGCTGTTTTCCACACCATAGAGCGCAATGAAGCTGCCCATGCGCGGTCCCTGATCGGCGCCCAGCAGCGTCTGGTACAGCGCCTTGAACCAGTCGCGCAGTTCGGCAAAGCCGAACGTCTCATCCTTGCCGATGGCATAGACGATATTCTGGATATCTTCCGCCGTGGCACTGGCCGGCAGCGCAGCGAGTTCATCGTCCAGCTTTCGCAGCGCCGCGGCCTCGTTCGCTTCGGGCGCGCGGCGCTTGAGCGTCGGCGCGACGAAATCGCGGTGATAGGCGAGCGCATGGCCGATCAGCGCGTCGAGTTCCGGATAGGTTTCCGCGCTGGCGCCGGGGACATAATTCTGGAGATAGCCCCAGACCTGTTCGCGGCTGGCATCGCCCATCACGCCGACGAGGTTGAGCAGCAGGCCGAAAGTCACCGGCAGTTCGCCGTCGGGCAGCTTGCCATCATGGATATGATGGACCGGATTGCCCAGTTGTTGCTCGACCGCCTGCTTGGGATAGTTGGTGCGGAACTGCCAATATTCGTCCACCGCGCGCGGGATGACGCCCATGTGCAGCTGCTTCGCCTTTTTCGGCTCGCGATAGGCGTAGAAGGCGAGGCTTTCCTGCGGACCATAGGTCAGCCATTGTTCGAGGCTGAGGCCATTGCCCTTGGATTTGGAGATTTTCTCGCCCTTTTCGTCGAGGAACATCTCGTAATTGAAGCCTTCGGGCGGACGGCCGCCGAGCGCGCGGCAGATCTTGGACGACTGGGTCACCGAATCGATCAGATCCTTGCCCGCCATTTCATAGTCGACGCCCAGCGCATACCAGCGCATCGCCCAGTCGACCTTCCATTGCAGCTTGGCCGCGCCACCCAGGATCGACTGTTCGATCGTCTCACCTTCATCGACGAAGCGGACGATGCCCGCTTCGGCATCGACCACCTCGATCGGCACCTGCAACACGATGCCGCTCTTGGGGCTGATCGGCAGCACGGGCGAATAGGTCGCCGCCCGTTCCTTGCGCAGGGTCGGCAGCATGATGTCCATGATCGCCTGATAGCGACGCAGCACCTGCCGCAGCGCTTCATCGAAGGCACCGGCCTGATAGCGTTCGGTCGCGGAGACGAATTCATAGTCGAAGCCGAAGCTGTCGAGAAATTCGCGCAGCATCGCATTATTGTGATGCGCGAAGCTTTCGAACTTTTCGAACGGATCGGGCACCTGCGTCAGCGGCTTGCCCAGATATTCGGCCAGCATCGCCTGATTGGGGACATTGTCCGGCACCTTGCGGAAACCGTCCAGATCGTCGCTGAACGCGACCAGCCGGGTCGGAATGTCCGACAAGGCATGGAAGGCGTTGCGGACCATGGTGGTACGCAGCACTTCATTGAAGGTGCCGATATGCGGCAGACCCGATGGGCCATAGCCGGTTTCGAACAGGATATGCCCCTTGTCCGGCGCACCATTGGCGTAACGTTTCAGAAGCTTGCGGGCTTCTTCATAGGGCCAGGCCTTGGATGCGGTCGCCGCAGTGCGGAGGATATCGGACATTGTCATGATTCACGCCCCCTAAACCCTGCTAAAGCGAAAGAAAATGCTATTTGGCCGCAAAAGCGTTTTGACAATCGTTCGCAGCTTTAGATTTCATTAACCCTGCGTATCGATAATGGGCCGACAGGAGGCGATATGCAGATACAGCGCAGCCGCGAGCGCATTGCCGTGGACATCCCCATCGTCGTGACGACGGTGCTGGACAGCCTGGAAGGCGTGATCGTGGATCTGAGCGAGGGCGGCGCGCAGGTTGTGGGCTGTACCCTGCCCGCCCGGTCGCAATGCCAGATCGACCTGGACGGCTTCATCGTCTTCGGCACGGTGCGCTGGTCCGAAGAGGATCGCATGGGCATCCGTTTCCCTTATGAACTGAGCGAAGGCCCGTTGTACGAGCGCCTGGAGATGGCCCGCGCCGCCAAGCGCGCGCCAGTCGCTTTCCAGCCACGCGTCCAGCAACAGACGGGGTTTGGTAGCGCCTATGTCGGTGGCGGCGGCTTCGGGCGCCGCACCGGCTGACGCTCTTCCCGGCGTAGAGGCCATATTTCAGGTTTTCCTTTTGTTCCTGCTCGCCTAGATCGGGCAAGTGATTGATCCCGCCACCCTGCCCGCGCTCCACGCCAGCCATGGCGGCATCTGGTTGCGCGAAGGCGACCGCACACAGGCGCTGGCCAAGGGGCAGGCAATCGCGCGCAGCGCCGAAACGCCGGTGCTGCTGCTCAATGCGCCGCTCACCGGGCAGCGACTGGGCTATCCTGAACTGAACGGACTCGACCTGCTGGAACTCTGGGCGTTCCTGCATCCGGCGCGTTTTCTGGTGCCGACGCCCAAGGGGCTGGCGGAGGCGCTCGGCCTGCCTGCGCCTACGAGCGAGGGCGATATTCCCGCGCTGCTGCAACAGGGCGCGGCGATGCTGCTCGGCCGGCTGGAGGCGCCTGACTGGACGGAGCGCGAGGGCGGATGGACCGCCGCGCAGGCGCTGCACCGGCTGCGCTGGCCCTGGTCGCCGCTGGTCGCGCCCCGGATCGCTCGCCCGCGCGAGGCGGAACGCTGGCTCTTTTCCAAATTGCCCGAATGGGAGGAGGCGCAGCCCCGCCCTGCCCCGCGCACGATCAGCCTGAACGAGGATCAGGTGCTGGCCCGGCTGGACGCGCTGACCGGGAAGGGCGCCGAACCGCGCCCCGGCCAGCGCGCCTATGCCGCTGCCGCCAGCATTGCCTTCACCCCGCGCAAGCATCGCGATCAGCCCAATATGCTGCTGGCCGAAGCCGGCACCGGCATCGGCAAGACGTTGGGCTATCTGGCGCCGGCGTCGCTCTGGGCCGGGGAAGCGCAGGGCACGGTTTGGGTTTCGACCTATACAAAGGCGCTGCAACGCCAACTCGACCGCGAATCGCTGCGGCTGTTTCCCGATGCAGCAGTGGCGGCCAAGCGAGTGGTGGTGCGCAAGGGGCGGGAAAATTATCTCTGCCTGCTCAATCTGGAAGATGCGTTGCAGGGCGGCTTTTCGGGGCGCGCGGCGATATTGGCGCAACTGGTCGCGCGGTGGGCGGCCTTCAGCAAGGATGGCGACATGGTGGGCGGCGACCTGCCCGGCTGGTTGCCGACCTTGTTCCGCCGCAACGGCTCCACCGCGCTGACCGACCGGCGCGGTGAGTGCATCTATGCCGGTTGCCCGCATTATCGCAAATGCTTCATCGAGCGGTCGGCACGGGCGTCAGCAGATGCCGATATCGTCATCGCCAATCATGCGCTGGTGATGATCAACGCCGCGCGCGGGCGGGAAACAGGGCAGCGGCCGCAGCGGATCGTCTTCGACGAAGGCCATCATCTGTTCGACGCGGCGGATTCGACCTTCTCCGTCGCTTTGTCGGGACAGGAGGCGATCGAGCTGCGTCGCTGGATCATGGGACCGGAGGGCGGATCGCGCGGACGACGCCGGGGTCTGGCGGCGCGCCTGTCCGACCTGGCCAGCTATGATGAGGACGGCGGTCAGGCGATCCGCGCGGCGATCGACGCGGCGCAGGCGTTGCCCGCCGATGACTGGCTGAAACGCATCGTCGCGGGCGAACCGTTCGGGCCGCTGGAGGCGCTGCTCGCCGCCGTGCGCGGCACCGTTTACACCCGCGCGGAAGCGGCGGGTGAGGCCGATGCCGGCTATGGGCTGGAAACCGAACTGGCCGAACCCGATGGCGCGCTGGTCGAAGCGGCGCAGGAAGCGGCATTGGCGCTCGACGCGCTCATCAAGCCGCTGGTGCGGCTCGCCCGGCGGCTGGAGGCGGTGATCGAGGATGCGCCCGACTGGCTGGACGGTGCGGCGCGGGCGCGGGTCGAGGGGGCGATCGCGTCGCTCGGCTGGCGACGCGACCTGATCGCGGCCTGGCTGGCCTTGCTGGCGCGGATCGGCGGGCCGGCGGACCCGGACTATGTCGACTGGATGACCGTCGACCGGATCGAGGGACGCGAGTTCGATATCGGCATTCACCGGCACTGGCTGGACCCGACCCGGCCGCTGGCGGAGACGGTGCTGAAGCCGGCGCAGGGCGTGCTGTTGACGTCGGCCACGCTGAAGGGCGGGGGCGACTGGGGCAATGCGGAGGCGCGCAGCGGCGCCAGCCATTTGCCGCATGGCGCGGAACGGTTCGAGGCAGCCAGCCCGTTCGACTATCCGGGCCGGGCCGAGGTGCTGATCGTCACCGATATCAAACGGGGCGACATCGCCGCGCTGTCGGGTGCCTATGGCCGGCTGATCGAAGCGGCGGGCGGGGGCACGCTGGGGCTGTTCACCGCGATCCGACGATTGCGAGCGGTCCATGCGCGGATCGCCGACCGGTTGGCGCGGGCGGGCCTGCCGCTTTATGCCCAGCATGTCGATCCGATGGATACCGGCACGCTGGTCGATATCTTCCGCGACGATCCGCGCGCCTCGCTGCTGGGCACCGATGCTTTGCGCGACGGCGTGGACGTGCCGGGGCATTCGCTGCGGCTGGTGGTGATGGAGGGCGTGCCATGGTCCAAGCCCACGGTGCTGCATGCCGCACGCAGGCTGGCAGGCGGGGGCAGCGCCTATGACGACCGGCTGATCCGGGCGCGGCTGGCGCAGGCGTTCGGCCGCCTGATCCGCCGGGCCGAGGACAAGGGCAGTTTCGTCATCCTGTCCGCCGCCATGCCCAGCCGCCTGCTCAGCGCCTTCCCGCCCGGCACGCCGATTCGCCGGCTGACGCTGGACGAGGCGATCATCGCGGTCAGCGTACAGGCGCGCGAACAGGCCCTTGGCGCAGCGCCCGCTTTGGGGCATCAGGGGCGCGAATCCGGCCTACCCCCATCAGGCCCTCCCCAACAGGAGAGACAATGAAAAGGCTGACCCTGTTGCGCCACGCCAAATCGGATTGGGACGATCCGGTCGCGCGTGATTTCGACCGGCCCTTGAATCGCCGGGGGGAAAAGGCCGCCATGCTGATGGGCCAGTTCGCCGCGCAGCGGAAGATGGCGTTCGACCTGCTGGTCGCCTCCCCCGCGGTGCGCGTGGTGCAGACGCTGGAAACCTTCTTTGCCGGCTATGGCGAAACGCTGGACGCGCGCTGGGACCGGCGCATCTATCTGGCGTCCGCACCGACTTTGTTCGATGTCATCCGCGACCTGCCCGACAGCACCAACAGTGCCTTGATGGCCGGGCATAATCCGGGGCTGGAGGAACTGATCCTCGACCTCGTCCCCGATGACGGCGCCAGCCCGCTGCGCGAGGATGTGGAGGTCAAGTTCCCGACCGCCAGCATCGCGGTGCTGGACCTGGCCATCGATCGCTGGGACGACGCGCGGGAGAATATCGCAACCCTGGCCAGCTTCACCCGCCCGCGCGACCTCGACCCTGCGCTGGGGCCGGGATCGCGCTGAATCGGATGGCGGCTTTCAATCCGCCGGCGCGGCTCTGGGTGCGAGGCGCGAACTTTCCAGCAATGGCAACCCGCCTTCGGTCGGCACATAGATGATGCTGGCTTCCTTCGAATCGATCGCCTGAATCTGAAGATAGCGCAGATAGCCGTCAGGCCCGCCCAGACTATCCTGAAGGATGCGGTTGGCCCGCGCGGCACCTTCGGCCCGGACCACTTCCGCATCCGCCAGCATCTTGGCGCTTTCCAGCCGTGCCTTGGCCTCCAGCACCGCGATCTGGCGCGACGACTGCGCCTCGGCCAGCGCAGCGCGACCGGCCTGTTCCTTGCTGTAGACATTATAGCTGGGACACCCCCACAGCACACCCGATAGCGTCAGCACAAAAAGCATGGTGAGGCCCACTACGCCGGTTCCTGTCAGTCGCATCAATATCAATCCCCCGTTTGTAACGCCTATTCTGCAAAGCCGTCCGTCGCGCGGATCAGGGCATCCATGATGCCCGGCTCATTATAGGCGTGGCCGGCGCCCTCGATCATTTCGAAGCGGGCCTGCGGCCAGGCGCGGTGCAGCGCCCAGGCGGTTTCCGCAGGGCAGGCCATGTCGTAGCGGCCCTGCACGATGACGCCGGGAATGGCCGCCAGCTTGCCCGCGTCGCGGATCAGTTGACCGTCCTCCAGCCAGCCGCCATGGGCGAAATAATGATTTTCGATCCGAGCGAAGGCGAGCGCGAAATCGTCCGCATCATGGGTCGCCGATAGCGCCGGATCGGGCAGCAGGCGGATGGTTTCTCCTTCCCACACGCTCCAGGCGCGGGCGGCGGCGACTTGGGCGGCGCGATCATCCCCCGTCAGGCGGCGGCGATAGGCATTGACCAGATCGCCCCGTTCGCTCTCCGGGATCGGCGCGACGAACCGCTCCCACTTGTCGGGATAGATGCGGCTGGCGCCTTCCTGATAATACCAGTCGATCTCGCTTTGCCGGATGGTGAAGATGCCGCGCAGTACCAGTTCGGTCACGCGATCGACATGCGCCTGCGCATAGGCGAGCGCGAGGGTGGAACCCCAGCTGCCGCCGAAGACCAGCCATTGCTCCACGCCCATCATCACGCGCAGCCGTTCGATATCGGCGACCAGATCCCAGGTCGTGCTCGCGTCCAGATTGGCGTGCGGCGTCGACTGGCCGCAGCCGCGCTGGTCGAATAGGAGAACGTCGTAGCGGGCGGAATCGAACAGGCGGCGATGGTCGGGCGAAATGCCGCCGCCCGGCCCGCCATGCAGGAAGACCGCGGGCTTAGCACCGGGCGTGCCGGCCCGTTCCCAATAGATATGGTGGCCGTCGCCGACATCGAGATGGCCGGAGGCATGGGGAGCGATCGGGGGATAGAGCGTGCGCATGGGCACATCCTATAAATCGGCGGCGGCGAAGGGAAGTGTTTGAACGCAAGGCGCGGGATGCCCCGGACGCGCATTGCCGCGATGCTGCACCAATGGACCTGACCGATCTCGACCGCCATGGCGCCGTGCGCCTGCCTGCCCTGCTGTCGCCCGAACAATGCGCCGCCATCGTCGCGCTGTGGGAAGAGCCGGCCGCCTTCCGCAAGGAGGTGGTGATGGCGCGCCATGGTTTTGGCAGCGGACGCTATCGCTATTTCGCCTATCCCCTGCCCGATCCGATCGCGATGCTGCGGGAGCGGCTCTATCCCGCGCTGGCGCGTCATGCGAATGGCTGGGCCGAGCGGCTGGGCACAAGCGACATTTATCCGACCCATCATGCCGATTATCTGGCGCGCTGCGCTCTGGCCGGGCAGGACAAGGCGACGCCTCTGTTGCTGCGATACGAAGCGGGCGACTGGAATGCGCTGCATCAGGATGTCTTTGGCCCGCATATCTTTCCGTTTCAGGCCGCGATCCTGCTGTCCCGGCCGGAGCAGGACTTCACCGGCGGCGCCTTCGTCCTGACCGAGCAGCGGCCGCGCATGCAGTCGCGCGCCGAAGTCGTGCCACTGATGCAGGGGGATGCCGTCATCTTCCCGGTGCGCGATCGGCCAGTCGTGGGCACGCGCGGCGTCCATCGCGTGCAGATGCGGCACGGCGTCAGTCGGCTCCTGTGGGGCGTACGCTACACGTTGGGCATCATTTTCCATGACGCGCCCTGATCCCCGGCCATCCCCCGTTCAGCCGGCATGGTTACATCTTGCGACAAATATCGCTGGTTGTTGCCAGAATTTTGCGACAAGCGCCTGCTAGTCCAGCGGTCATAGCATAGGGTTTTTTGGGGGTTTCTGTGGCGGTTTCCGTGCGTTTTTCTGCGTCCATCATCGGTGTTGCGCTCCTGTCCGGGGTCGCGCCCTCTGCGCTGATGGCGCAGGAGGAGACGAAGGCCGCCCAGGCTGCGCAAACCGCCCCGGTCGATGATGGCGAGGAAATCATCGTCACCGGCCAGCCGCAGCGCGGATCGGTGATCGGCAATGTCCAGCCCGAACAGCAATTGTCCGGCGCGGATGTCCGCGCATTGGGCGTGACCTCCATTTCCGAACTCATCACCGAACTGGCCCCGCAGACCAACGGCACGCCGGTCATCCTGCTGAACGGCAAGCGCATCTCCAGCTTTTCGGAAATTCAGGATATCCCATCGGAGGCCGTGGCGCGGGTCGACATCCTGCCTGAGCAGGTCGCGCTCTCCTATGGCTATGCGCCGACGCAGAAGGTGGTGAACATCGTCCTGCGCCAGCGTTTTCGTGGCGAAACGGCCGAGGGACGCATTCGCACGACGACGCAGGGCGGGGGCGAGAATGGCAAGGTGGAAGTGGGCCTGCTGCGCATCCAGGGCGACAATCGCTTCACGTTGAACCTGCAATATAATCGGGCCGCGCAATTGCTGGAAAGCGAACGCGGCATCATCGCGACGGCGCCGAGCCGCCCCTATGCCCTGGCCGGCAATGTCGTCGGCACCGGTGCGAACGGGGAGATAGACCCGGCCCTGTCGGCGCTGGCCGGTCAAACCGTCACGGTCGCCAACGTCCCGGGCAGCGCCGCGTCCGGCCCACCGAGCCTGAATGATTTCGTCGCGGGCGCCAATGTCGCCAGCCTCAGCGACCTGACCCGTTACCGCACGCTCAGCCCTTCGACCAAGAGCTTCGCCGCCAACGCCACCCTCTCCCGCGCATTGGGCGGCATATCGGCGACGCTGAACGGGCGGCTGGAACTGTCCGACAATGATTCGCTGCAAGGCCTGTCGCAGGCTGCGTTCGACCTGCCGGCGGGCAGTGCCTTCTCCCCCTTCGCTGATGATGTGACGCTTTATCGCTATCTGGCGCAGGGCGGCGCCTTGCAGCAGCAGATCAGGGGTACGACCGGCCATATCGGGCTGACGCTGAACGGGCGGCTTGGTGGCAGCTGGCAATGGTCCTTCACCGGCAATGGCGATCTGTCGATCACCCGCACCCGTACCGATCGTGGCGTATCCACCGATGCGATCCAGGCGGCGCTGGATGCCGGCGACGCCAGCGTCAATCCCTATGGCAGCTTCGCGCCGGACCTGATTGCCACCCGCCTGACCGACCGCGCCCGCGCCAAGAGCCAGGCGGTGCAGGGCGACCTGCTGATCAGCGGCACGCTGTTCGATCTGCCGGCCGGCGGGGTGACCACATCAATCAGCATCGGCGCGTCGGCCAATGGCTTTACCAGCCGCTCCGTCCGATCCGGCGTGGAAAGCGGCAGCGACTATAGCCGGGAAATCGGCAGTGGGCAGATCAGCCTCGACCTGCCGATCACCAGCCGGTCGCGCGGCGTGCTGGGCGCGGTAGGCGACGTCGCGGTCAACCTGAACGCGGCCGCGCAGCATTATTCGGACTTCGGCACGCTGTCGACGCTGGGCTATGGCCTGCGCTGGAAGCCGGTCGACGCAGTGCAGATATTGGCGTCCGCCAATCAGGATCGTGCCGCGCCGACGGGCGCGAACATCACCGACCCGCTGATTTCCACCCCCAACGTGTCGGTGTTCGACTATGCGACCGGGCAGACAGTTTTCGTCACCCAATTGTCGGGCGGCAATGCGGCGCTGCGTGAAAGCGTGCGCGACCAGTTTCGCCTGAGCGCGCGGATTAAGCCGTTCGAAAAGCCCAATCTGACGATGACGGCGACCTATCTCAACAGCCGGACGCGCAACCCGATCGCCGCTTTCCCCACGCCGACGCCAGCGCTGGAGGCGGCCTATCCGCAGCGTTTCCTGCGCGATGCCGACGGCAATTTGTTGCAGATCGATGCGCGGCCGATCAATTTCCTGTCGTCGCAGAGCGAGCAGTTGCGCTGGGGCGTGGACCTGTCGGTCCCGATCAAGTCGCATATCCAGAAGCTGATGGAAGCCTGGCGCGCGTCCGGTGGCAAGCCGGAAGACCGGCCGCCCGAATTGCAGGCGCTGTTCGGCAATCGCCAGCCCCGCGCCGAAGGTGGCCCGCCACAGGGCGAAGGGGGTGGCGATCGGCCGCGTGGCGAGGGCGGCAATGCCGGTGCGGGCGGCCAAGGCGGCGGTCCGCGTGGCGGCGGCTTTGGCGGCCCCGGCGGCTTCCGTGGGCCAGGCGGCGGTCAGGGCGGCGGGCGGATGACGTTCAGCCTCTATCACACCTGGCATCTGACCGAGAGCATCCAGATCGCGCCGGGCGTGCCACAGCTCAACCTGCTGGACGGCGACGCCACCGGATCGTCGGGCGGCCAGCCCCGGCATGAGATCGAGGCGCGGATTGGTTATATGAACAACGGCATCGGCGCGCGGCTGGGCATCGACTGGGAAAGCGGCACCCATGTGGACGGCGCGCTGACCGGCACGGCGGGCGGCGCATCACGGCTGAACTTCGGCAGCCTCGCCACCGCGAACCTGCGCATCTTCGCCAATCTGGGGCAGGTGCAGGGGCTGGAGCGCAAGATTCCCTTCATGCGGGGGGCGCGCATATCGTTCAACGTCGACAATATCTTCAACCAGCGGCGCGAAGTGACCGACGCAACCGGGGCGACGCCGCTGCGTTATCAGCCGGGCTATCTCGACCCGCTGGGCCGCACCGTGTCGATCAGTTTCCGCAAGCTGTTCTTCCCCAATTTCGCGGCCGATCGGCCCCGTAGTTAAATTCGCATTAGGCACGGCTAAAGCTGCTCGTTCCCCGGCCGTTATGATGCCCATAATGGTTGGGGAACCGAGATGATGAAGCCTGTCAGAATAGTGGTGGTCGATGATTCGCTGACCATCCGTGCGATGATCGAGACGCTGCTGGAACGGGACCGCCGCATCGAGGTGGTCGGCATCGCCCGCAATGGTGAGGAAGCAATCGACATGATCCGGCTGGAAAAGCCCGATGTCGTGACGCTGGACATCGCCATGCCGGGGAAGGATGGCCTCGCCATCCTGGACGAGATCATGGACATGGAGCCGTGCCCGGTCATCATGTTGTCCAGCCTGATGCGCGACGGCGCACCGATCGTCGCCGAGGCGATGGACCGGGGTGCGGCGGCCTGTTTCAACAAGGCGATGATCGTACGGGAAGCCACCCGCTTCATCGGCCTGATCCGCGATCTGGGCCGTGGCATGATCGTCGCAGAGCCGGAACCGGTGGCGATCGCCGCCTGATCTACGCCCGGACGATTGCAAAAGGGGGAAGGCAGGCATCCGCGCCTTCCCCCCTTTTCGTTGTGCCTTTGCTGTGCGCTTGCTTAAGCTGTTCACCGAGCAGCCGGGCAAGAGGAGCATGCCGATGACCAGCGACGACAATGAACGCCTGTCCGAGGATAGCAATTGGGTACGCAGCACCGGCTTGCAACGCCGGCATGTGCTGGCCGGCGGCGCCTTTGCGGCAGGCTTTGCCGCCGCTTGCCGCCCGGTCGCCAGCAGTGCGGTGCAGACGTCGGGCGAAGGGCTGACGGAAGAGAGCGTCACCATCCCGGCCGATGACGGCTTCGCCCTGCCCGCCTTCGTCGCGCGTCCGGCGGGTGGGAAGGCCGCGCCGGTGATCGTCGTCGTCCATGAGATTTTCGGTGTGCATGAATGGATCCGCGACATGTGCCGCCGCTTCGCCAGGGAAGGCTATTATGCCATCGCGCCGGACCTGTTCGCCCGCCATGGCGACGCGACCAAGATTGCGGACTTCAAGCAACTGGTGGGCACCATCGTGTCGAAGGCGCCCGACGCGCAGGTGCTGGCCGATATCGACACCGTCTATGGCTGGGCCGGCAGCCATGGCGGCAATGGCAAGAAGCGGGGCATTACCGGCTTTTGCTGGGGCGGTCGGATCGTGTGGCTCTATGCCGCGCATAGTGACAGGCTGGATGCCGGGGTCGCCTATTATGGCAGGTTGGTGAGCGACAAGACCGAACTGCAACCATTCAGCGCGATCGAAGAGGTTGCGAAACTCAAGGCGCCGGTGCTGGGTCAATATGGCGCGCTGGACAAGGGCATTCCAATCACGGACGTGGAGGCGATGCGCGCCGCGCTGGCCAAGGCGGGCAAGTCGCCACCCGATGCGATCACCGTTCATGCCGGGGCGGAGCATGGCTTCATGGCCGATTACCGCCCCAGCTATAATGAAGCCGCCGCCAAGGCCGCTTGGGAGGCGACGCTTGGCTGGTTCGGCACCTATGTGAAAAAGTAGCAACTTCCGTTGGCGCTTATTTCCCGCTCGTTATTTCCCCTTCATCGCTTCCACTGCCGCCAGCGTGCTCTTCACATGGCCGGCATAGCTCATCTCGCTATGGACGAAGGCTATGCGGCCGGAGGGGGCGATGACATAGGAGGTGCGGTCGGTCATGCCCGGCCGCATCTTCAAGGCGACGTCATAGCCCGACACGATGCCGGGACCGGCCGAGGCGACGGCGAACTTGCCCGCGCATTCCTTGGTCGAGAAGGCGACGAGATCGTCCACCGGATCGGCCGACATGCCGATGACGGTGGCGCCGGCGGCCTTGAACTTGTCGATATTTTCCGCAAATTCGCGCGCTTCGGCCGAGCAGCCGGGCGTGAACGCCTTGGGGAAGAAATAGAGGACCACGGGGCCGCGCTTGAGCTGGTGCGACAAAGTGAGGGTGAAGGTCTTGCCCGCCTGCGCGCCGCGGGTGGTGAAGTCGGGCGCCTTGGTGCCGATGGCGAGCGCAGCCATGGCATTGCCGGACATGAGGGTCGCGGCAGCGGCGAGGAGAAGGGAGAGGCGCTTCATGACGGGGTTCCTTGCGGCGTTTCGGGGCGATGTTCGGGCTGTTCCCATAATTCGATCGCATTGCCCTCCGGATCGTGAATGCGGGCAAAACGGCCGAGGACAGGATCGTCCCATTCGGGCTTGGTGATGATCTCAACGCCTGCGCCGCGCAAGTGGGCCAGCAGGGAATCGAGATCGGACACGCGGAAATTGAGCATGAAGGCCTTGTCCGCGGCAAAATAGTCGCTGTCCGCCTTGAACGGGGCGAAGACCATAGGCCCACCCTGCGGCTGCCAGATCCATTCGTTTGGCTGGTCAGCGGGATCGACCACGCAGCCACCACCGACGTTCAAATGCGTGCGATACCAGGCCGCCAGCGCATCGGGATCGCGCGCGCGGAAGAACAGGCCGCCCATTCCCAGCACCGGCATGGCATCGACTCCCCTTATGGACCGGACCGAGCCTAGCAGGACGGTGGCACAAGGAAAGGGCGGACGGGAACTGGCGGGGGCGGTGGTCGGTTGGACAGGCATGCGATATGTTTCCGCCGCCCTGCTTGCGCTGCCGCTGCTGCTGACCACCGCCTGTGACCGGACGCCGGATAAACAGGGCGACCGGCCCGGCGTCGTCACCAATATATTGGACCAGACGCTACCCGGTACGAGGCCCAATGTCGCGGAGGCGCCCGACAACGGCATCACGCCGGTCGAGGCGGCCCCGGACGTCAAGACGCCGCCACCCGCCGCCGCGCCGGACGGGCTGATCCCGGCGGCGATGCAGGGGCGTTGGGCGGGGGCGGCGGAGCGTTGCGGCGACAAGGCGGCGGCGCTGGAACTAACGGTCATGCCCGACCAACTGCTGTTCCACGAAAGCGTCGGCACGGTCAAAAGCGTGACCCAGGACAAGGACGGGCGCGCAGCGGTGGAGGCCGCCTTTACCGGCGAGGGCCAGAGCTGGACCCGCACGCTGGCGCTCAGCCTGTCGAAGGATGGCAAGGCGCTGACCGTGGTGAATGACGGTGCCGCAGTGACGCGCAAACGCTGCTGAGGCAGGGCGGTCGCGGACTGAAAAAGGGCAGCGTCCGAAGTTCACAGTGTAACAGGGGTTTTGGGCCGGAAGCATTCTCGAAGCGCTCGCAAGGCTCTCGCGAAGCGTCACTAAGGCTTTCCCGAAGCGTCACCTCCTTCTTCGCCGTGGTGACAGGCATGCACCACCTACGCGCCGCCATTGCACCTTGCGCGCGTCGCATGCCGGGGCGATGGCGTCGATGGATGCGGGACGGCGTCATTCCGCAGGATAGATCAGACAAAATCCTATTAGGAAAGGCTTTCGAGAGGGTGCGATGAGCAGATGCGGACGGTCTGGAAGCGACCAGTTTCGGACACCCAACGTCCGTTCGGGCTGAGCCTGTCGAAGCCCTGATCTTTCTTTTGGGCTTATGTTTGAAGAAAAGTGCGGCCCTTCGACAGGCTCAGGGCGAACGGATGTTTGAGTCTGGAAACGACCGGTTTTTGCCGTTCAGTTCCCTCAAATCCCATCCCAGTTGCGGACATAGGAACTGACTGACAATAAGGCGCAATGACTCTTTCAGCACGATTAAATCGCGGTGAGACGCTGGGCGACCGCGTTATCAAAGTCGATCATGCGGGCGAGCATGGCGCAGTATGTGTTTATCGGGCGCAAAGATGGATTTCGCGCTGGCGATCACCGGAATTGTTGAGTGAACTTGACCAATTTCTTCAACACGAAATCGGGCATCGCGCCCGCTTTGGAGCCGAACTTGAACGCCGACACCGGCCTCGCTGTCGAAGCTACTATTTGTGTGGATTAGGAGGTTTTCTCTTAGGCACGGTGACAGGTTTAGCGGGGCGCGAAGCTGTTGGCGCGACAACTGTTGCCATCGAACGGGTCGTCCTACGGCATATGCGTGAGCAGATTGAGGCGCTTGACGGTAGCGATATCGAGGCCACCGTTATGCTTCGCAAAATCATTCTTGATGAGCAGGAGCATCATGACCTTTCGCTGGCGCACACTTCAACAAATCGCTTTTGGTCAGTTGCCATCGAACCAATAGTCATGGCGTCAACAGAGGCGGTGATTTGGCTTGGAATGCGACTTTAACCTGCCTGTCCGCCATCCACTCACCTTGTCATCACAGCAGCAACGATCATCACGCATCCCTAAACGCCGACTCTTCCCTCCCCCGCGCCGCGCCGCTACAGCCGCGCGATGATCGGCCGTCTGACCTTGAGCGATTTCCGCAATCATGCGGATGCGCTGATCCTGCCCGATCATGCCTTCATCCTGCTGACCGGCGATAATGGCGCGGGGAAGACCAATATATTGGAAGCCGTGTCGATGCTGGCGCCGGGGCGTGGCCTGCGTGGCGCGGCGCTGTCCGCCATGGCGCGGCAGGGGGGTGGCGGTGGCTTCGGTATCGCGGCGGAAGTGAACGGGGTGATGCTGGGCACGGGCGTGACCGCCGCCAGCCCCGACCGGCGGCAGGTGCGGATCGGCGGGGTCGCTTCCTCTGCGAACGCGCTGGCCGATCATCTGTCGATCGTATGGCTGACGCCGGCGATGGACCGGCTCTTCCTGGACAGTCCGGGCGGGCGGCGGCGGTTTCTGGATCGGCTGACGCTGGCGCTGCATCCCGGCCATGCCGCGCACAGCGCCCGCTATGACGCGGCGATGCGGGCACGCAATCGGTTGCTGGCGGACATACGCCGCGCCGATCCGACCTGGCTGAGCGCGCTGGAGGCGCAGATGGGCGAGCATGGCACGGCGCTGGCAGCGGCGCGGGCCGATCTGGTGGCGCGGCTGAATGACGCGCTGGCCGACCAGCCCGACGAACCCTTTGCCCGGCCGTTGATCGCTATCCTGGGGGATGAGGGGAGCGATGAACCGCTGTCGCAGCGATTGGCGCGGGAGCGGCGGCGCGATGCGGCGGCGGGGCGAACGCTGTCCGGCCCCCATCGCCACGACCTGTCCGTCACCCATATCGCCAAGGGGCAGGCCGCCGCGCTCTGTTCCACTGGGGAGCAGAAGGCACTGCTGCTGTCGATCCTGCTCGCCCATGCCGCGCTGGTCGCGGCCGACCGGAGCCAGCCGCCGGTGTTGCTGCTCGACGAAGTGGCGGCCCATCTCGACCCGTTGCGCCGCGCCGCACTGTTCCAACGTTTGCGGGAAAGTGGGGGTCAGGTGTGGATGACGGGCACCGAATCCAGTCTTTTCAGCGAATTACCGGATGCAACCCGGCTGACTGTAACGGCCGGCCATGTTTTTCGTTCCGCAGCATAACGCATCGATAAAACGACTCGTCGCCCGGCGCTTGTCGGTTCGTCCGGCGTCTGGCCTAAGACCGGCATCGGGGTTCAAGCCTAAAAACAAGTCGGGGTCGCAATCGCATGTTCGCTGGTTTTCGCGCGGTTTTCGCGGCGTCTGTTCTTGCGCTTTCGACCCTTCTCGCTGTTCCCGCCACCGCCGGCACGCTGCAATGCGCACCGTTCGCCCGGCAGGTTTCCGGCATCGATATTCACGGCAATGCGAACACCTGGTGGGGCCAGGCCGAAGGCCGCTACGACCGTGGCCATGAACCCCGCGTCGGCGCGGTCCTGGCTTTCTCGGCCAGCCGTTCCATGCCGGTCGGCCATGTCGCCATGGTCAGCAAGGTCGTGAACGACCGCGAAGTGCTGCTGACCCACGCCAACTGGTCCTATCGCGGCGGCATCGAGCGCAATGTCCGCGCCATCGACGTGTCGGCCAACAATGACTGGTCCGACGTGCGCGTGTGGTACGGCCCGATCGGCGACCTGGGCCTCCGCTCCAATCCGGCCAAGGGTTTCATCTACGCCAGCGCGCCCAAGGGCATCGACCAGCCGGTGCAGATCGCGTCGGCCGACACGACCGGCGGCGCGGCCGTCCGTTCGGCCTTCTGAGCCGAATTTTCCCCATAATATTTCCTATCCCACCTCTATCCCGGATGCCGGTTTAACCCTTTCCAAAGGAAGCCGGGCCTAGGGTCGATCCCGGTGGGGCGATTCTAAAAATTTCGGGATCGCATATGTTTCGATCGATGCGCTGGACCGCAGCACTGCTGCTGTCCGGTCTGGCAACCGCGCCCTCCTGGGGATCGGCGGTGCTGCAATGTGTGCCCTATGCCCGGATCGTGTCGGGCGTGGCCATCAGGGGCGATGCGCTGACCTGGTGGGATCAGGCGGACGGACAGTATAAGAGGGGCGACCGGCCGAAAAAGGGCGCGGTGCTGGCGTTCAGGCCCAATGGCCCGATGACGCTGGGCCATGTCGCCGTCGTCAGCAAGATATTGGATGATCGCCGCGTGCTGATCCGCCATGCCAACTGGTCGGTGCCCGGCTCCATCGAAGAAGATGTGCTGGCGATCGACGTGTCGGCGGCGGGCGACTGGAGCCAGGTGCGGGTGTGGCACAGTCCGACCAACCAGATGGGGGCGCGGACCAACCCGACCTTTGGTTTCATCTACCCGGTCAAGGCCAAGCTGCATGATTTCACGCCCGATCCGACGCTGGGCGCGAGCGTGCGCTTCGCCAAGGTGGATTCGGACATGTGGGACGAGCGGACGCTGCCGGCCGTGATGCGCCAGCCGCTTGCGGCGCCGGTGCCAATGCCGGCGAAGGCGGTGCTGGCCAGCCCGACCCGGATGGCGATGGCGACGCCCGTCAAGGCGGTGAAGGCGAGCAAACCAGCGAAAGCATCACGCGAGCCGCATCTGGAAGCCGATCCCTTCGTAGTGGAATATGCCGATGCCACGCCGTCGCAGCGGACGCTGAGCGCGATAATCGCCGATGTGCGGCGCGAAACGGCGATGAACTGACAAACAAAAAGGGCGCCGTCTCCGGCGCCCTTCTTTATGTCATTCCGCGTCTGCGGCCTTGTCCTCGGCGCCTTCGGCCGGGTTCTCGAACCAGGCCTCGACCTCGCCGGTCAGCTTGATCGTCAGCGGATTGCCATGGCGGTCGCGGGTCTTGCCGGCGGCGACGCGAATCCAGCCCTCCGAAATATTATATTCCTCCACATCCTTGCGCTCGCGGCCCTTGAAGCGGATGCCGATGCCGCGCTGGAGCACCTCCATATCGAAATGGGGGCTTTTGGGATTGGTGGAGAGGTGGTTGGGAGGCGTGTCGCTCATGATCATATTCCCTGAAAATTTGCGCCCCGCCTAGCGGTTGGGGCCTATTGCCGTCAACCGCCGCGCTTTTCGTCCACATCGCAAAAGATGCGGCGGATCACCCCTTCGTCCAGCCAGGCGGCAAAGCGGCTTTCGGCGTCGGCAATGCCGGCGAAGGGATAGGCGACCGGCCGGTCGTCCACTGCGCCGCTGGCGCGGGTCAGCCGCGCGAGCGCATCAGGCGCAGTGGTCAGGATGCGGCCGCGCCGGTCGGTCGACGCGCTGTTGACGCCGACGACATGGCCGTCCTCGGCAAAGACCGGACCGCCGCTGATGCCGGACAAGGTGCCGTCGCTGGTCGGGATGCGCCCTTTTTCGGCCCAGGCCAGCACCGGCTGGGTCAGGTCGGTGCGGCCGCGCCGGGCACTGGCTTGCCCGATCAGTTCGGACAAGACCAGGGTCGGCTGGCCGGCGGGGAAGCCCATATGATAGCCCGGTGTGCCCGGCTGCGGCACATGGGCCGATAAGGGCAGCGCCGCATCGCTGGGCAGGCCGTCGCGCACCAGCGCGGCGTCCGCCTCCCGGCTTTCCAGCACGCGCGACACCGGACGAGCGAAGCGGCCATCCTCCAGCCCGACGCGGGCGCAACCATGGGTGACATGCTGCGCCGTCAGCCAGGCGCCGTCGCGATCCACGGCAAAGGCGGTGCCCATCGAATCGGTCGGGCCATCCGGGCTGTCCTCGATCACGAACTGCTCGTCGCCCCAGCCGGGCATGGGGCGGCGCGGGGAGCGCGGATCATATTGCTCCACCTCCAGCGGCGGCACGCGCACATCCTGCCCGAACCAGGCGACCAGCAGCAGCGCGCCCAGCGCGAAGGGCAGGCAGCCGCAGCCCTTGCCACCCGCCATCGGATCAGCCCGCCACCGCCGCGGCGGTGAGGCAGGCGATCGCCGCCTTCATCATGGCAAGGAAGATTGCGGCGGACCGCTCATTCGCCTCGATCCGGGCCGACAGGGTGCCGAGCAGGAAATCGACCAGGCGAAAGGCGACCAGTTGCAGGATCAACGTGACACTGCCCCAGATGACGATATCCCAGACATTGACCGATCCGGCGAGGCAGAAACCCAGGGGTACGGCAAGGCCGATCGCCGCGCCGCCGAGCGAGATAGCAGCGGCTTCATTGCCGCCACGAATCAGCGCGAATTCGTCATGCGGGGTGATCCACATGTAGAGCGCGAGCGCCGCCAGCCAGACAAAAGTGGCGCTGCCCAGATGCAGCAAGAGGATGGGGAGGCCCGACAACAGGCTCTGGATGACGGGCATTGGATCGCTCATGCCGTCAGAAATGCAGCAACCCGCCCCGAGGTTCAATCGGGACGGGTTGCCATGTCAATTTATCACGCTGTTACCGGCAGATGCGCACCCGCACGTCGCGATCGCGATAATAGTCGTAGCGCCATTCGGTCCAGCAGCGGGTCCGATAGCTGGAGCGGTAATAGCCGCGATAGCCCCGCCAGTCGCGACCGCCGCGCCAGTGGCGACGATCATCCCAGCGGCGATTGTCCCAGCGCCGGTTATCCCAATGCCGGTCGCGATCGCCGCGCCAGCCATGACCGCCATAATATTGTGCCTGCGCCGGCGCAGCCGCCGCGCCGAGGCCAGTGATGGCGAGGCCCAGCGCCGCCGCGCCCTTCCAAAACATGTTCATCTCTTCTCTCCTCATAGATCCCGCCCATGAGGGGGTGGGAGCATGAGGAGAGAATGGCCTTGCCCGGCTGAACCGTCCGGGAATGCATCTGTCAGCGACGGTTCAGCCTGAAACGGTGGGTGGATGGCCCATCGCGCCCAACCGTTTCAGCGCCCGCGCAGAGCCGCTTCCGCTTCCTGCATATAGTCGCGGGTGATGGGCAAGGTGCGACGGTTGCGGGCATACTGAATCTGGAAATTCACCATGCCGCCATGTTCGAACACGGTCGCCGCGCCGGCGAGGTAGAAGGTCCAGAGGCGGAAGAAACGTTCGTCATAGAGCGCCACGATATCCGCCTTGTGCGCCATCGTCCGCTTGTACCATTCGCGCAGGGTAAGGCCGTAATGGACGCGCAGCACCTCCACGTCCGTCACCATCAGCCGCGTACCCTCACTGCCCGCCACCATTTCCGACAGGGCCGGAATATAACCGCCGGGGAAAATATATTTGGTGGTGAAGGCGTCGGTCGTGCCGGGGCCTCCCATGCGCCCGATGGTGTGGACCAGCATCACGCCATCGGGGGTCAGCAATTGGCGGCACTTATCGAAGAAGGTGCGGTAATCGGGCGTGCCGACATGTTCGAACATGCCGACCGACACGATCCGGTCGAACGGACCGGTCATGTCGCGATAGTCGATCAATTCGAAGCGGACATGGTCGGCGACGCCGGCGTCGATCGCCCGTTGCCGCGCGACCTTGAGCTGTTCCTCCGACAAAGTGATGCCGGTCACGTCGACGTCGCAGGTGCGATGCAGATAAAGCGCCATGCCGCCCCAGCCGCAGCCGATGTCCAGTACCTTCATGCCCGGTTTCAGGTGCAGCTTGGCGGCGATATGCGCCTTCTTGTCCTCCTGCGCCTGCTCCAGACTGATCCCGGCCTCATTGTCCACATCGGGATAATAAGCGCAGCTATATTGGCGGTCGCGGTCGAGGAAGAGTGCGTAGAGCGCGCCCGACAGGTCATAATGATGGGCGACATTGGCCTTCGACCGGGCGCGGTGGTTGGCACGCCAGAGTTTTTGCCGGACTTCGCTGATGCCGCGCTTGAGCCGGCTCTTCGATTCGATCGACTTGCCCTGCTCCCACGGATTGTTGGCGCGAATCATGGATATGAATTCCATGATGCCGCCGCCTTCTATGGCGACCCGCCCGTCGATCCACGCTTCCGCCATGCCGAGGCGTGGGTCCTTGACGATGTCGAAGGGCACGCGGCCATCCTTGAACCGTAGCGCCAGATCGGGAAATTCGGGATCGGACTGGCCGACCGTAATCGTTTTGCCATTGGCGTAATGGACGGTCACGCGGCCGCGCGTGACGAGCCGCTTGAGAACCAGTTCAAACAGTTTCATGTCGCTACCTTGTCATGTCGTTACGCAGGCGTCAAATACCGGCATACCAGTCATAATCGGCATGGTCTTCCCAAAAGCCGCCCTTACCCTTGCCGATCTTTGCCAGACTGTCCACCGCCTCTATCCCCATGAGATATTTGGCTTGTTTGTAACCCAATTGGCGTTCGACGCGCAGCCTTAGGGGCGCGCCATTCGCTACGGAGAGCGGCCGGTCGTTGAGCGCGAAGGTCAGGATGGTCTGGGGATGAAAGGCATCGGCAAGGTCGATGCTTTCATAATAGGGCCGCCCCCCGCCCATATCGTCGGCGCAGCGAAAGACGATGTAGCGCACCCGGCTTTTCAGCCCCGCCCCGTCGAGAATCGTCTTCAGCGGCACGCCGCGCCACTTGCCGATCGCGCTCCATCCTTCGACGCAATCATGACGGGTGATCTGCTCGCGATGCGGCAGGCGGTGCAATTGCGATAGCGAAAGCGACAGGTCGCGCGCCACCAGCCCCGTTACCTGCAGCCGCCAGTCAGCAAAGCCGCCCCGCCAGAGCGCCTTATAGGCGGCCGTGTTGGGATTGGCGGTGCCATTGGCGCGGAAGATGGGAGAAATCTGGTCGGGCCGAAACTCCCGTGCCAGCGCTTCGGGCGCCATCAGGCCGCGCTGCGCCCATTTGTGGAAATTCTCGGCGGAAAAGAGCGCCTCTCGGAAGCGCTCGTCGCGCGCCAGCCGATCGCAGCCCGCCAGCGTGGCGGTGGCGCCGAGCAGCAGTGTACGACGGGTCAGGATCATGGCCGGTCCTGCGACAGGCGAAAGCGGCCGGTGATGATCGCCCGAACCTGCTTCCATGGCCCGCTGAGCAGCACCATGAGGATATGGACGAGAAAGAAGGCGAGCAGTGCAAAGGCGGTGATGAAATGGATCGATCGCGCCGATTGCCGCCCGCCGAACAGATCGACCAGCCAGGGCCAGGCCGCATTCATACCGGGCGACATGGTGAGGCCGGTCAGGATGACGAGCGGCAGCGCGACGAAGAGCACGCCGACATAGCTGGCCTTCTGCAGCAGGCCATAATGCAAGGCGCCCTCCCCCGTGGGAAAGCGCAGCCGGGCATGGTCGCATATGTCCTGCCAGAGGTGGCGCGAGGTCAATTCGTTACGGCGAAAGGCGAGATCGCGGGCGATATGGCGGTTGGCGAGGCTCCAGAGCATATAGGCGAGCAGCCCGAAGGCGAAGATCGGCGCTGCGGCCAGATGCCAGTGGCGCGACAGGGCCAGGCTGTAATGGCCCGGCAGGGTGATCCAGCCGGGAAAGCGATCCAGCGTCAGCCAGGGATGGTCGAAATTGGCACCATATTGCCCCCAATAGAGTCGGGGATGGGCGTTAAAGATGCCAAGGCCACTGGTGAACAGGGTGTAGAGCAGCAGCGCGTTCAGCGCGTGCCACAGGCGCGTGGAAAGACGATGGCGTCGGACCATCCTGTCTGCGCTGTCGGCTTTGCTGCCCATGGCACCATCCTATCCGATTCTGGCGACGGGTCCATAGGCGACCATGCGCAAGGGCGTGTTCCGGCACGATCCGGACGGCGGAAGCCACCATCGCTGATGTAACCGTTTTGCAACACAAGCCCTGAAATTGATTGAAATAAAGATCGACCCCCTTTGCAACTCAAACTCGCAATCCTAGATGGCTGCTGCGCGGTCATGATGCGGATCGCGCTCTTGATCTCCCGATAATGGAGAGAAGAGACGCAGGAGTTATTATGAGAATAAGTTCGTAATATCTTTGCATCGAACCTGAACGCCGGATGAATGTCTAAGTCACGGCGACAAGATAAATATCGAGGACTTTATGAAGACTGTGATTTTCGCAGCGATTGCTGCTGCCACCGTTGTTTCGGCTCCTGCTTTCGCTCAGGACGCTGCGCCCTTCACCGGGCCGCGCGCGGGCGTGACGCTGGGCTATGACAAGATCGGCGGCGAAGACGGCTTCTCCTACGGCGTCAACGCCGGCTACGACCTCGCGCTCGCACCGCGCATCGTCGGCGGCGTGGAAGTCAGCCTGGGCGACAGCACCGTCGACGACAGCGGCCTGGACGTCAGCCGTGACATCGCCGCGTCGCTGCGCGCCGGCTATGTCGTGACCCCGCGCGTCCTGGCCTTCGGCAAGGTCGGCTACGCTTCGACCCGCTTCGAAGCCGCTGGTGACGGCGTCGGCCTGGAAGGCGTGCGCTACGGCGGTGGCCTGGAGTTCGCGGCGACCCCGAACACCTACATCTCGGCTGAATATCAGCGCACCGAATATGAGCAGAACATCGGCGGCCGCGACGCCGCGGTGGTCGGCATCGGCTTCCGTTTCTGATCCCTCTCAAAACGATCAGATCTTAAGGAAGGGCGGCCTTGCAAGAGGCCGCCCTTTTCTTGTGCCTGCCAAAGTCAGGCGGGCAAGGGTTGCAGATCCGGCTCCACCCAGGCCAGTCGCGCCGGCGCCGCCATCAACAGATCGCGCGACCAATAAGTGAACAGCCAGTCCTTGTCGCCCAGCGGAGACGCCATCAGTGCGGCCAGCGCGTCGGTCGGCGCAATGTTGTCGGGCAGGCCAGCGAGTAGCGCGCGCGCCATGTGCAGCGAGGCCTGCGTGATCGTTTCATGATAGCCGCTGCTGTCACTGTTCACGCCACCCACGCTTTCATTGTAGCGGCGAATGAGGTCGGGCATGTCGCGTTCGGGCTGGATGTCGGGGCGTTTCAGAATCAGCCAGAGCGCGGTCGCAAAATGCGCCTGATGCGTCCAGCATTCCTTGGGCAGGGTGCAGGCGCAAAAACCATTCGCCAGCGCCTCGATCTCGTCATCGGTCATGTTCGTTCCCCCAAAAGAAAAGCCCCGCCGTTGCGGGCGGGGCTTGTCATGATGCGTATGCCGCACAGCTTGTCGTCCCCGGATTATCCCAGTGCGGCTTGCTTCTCTTCGGCGAGGCGCTTCATTTCCGCCTTGCTCTTCTTCTCGCTCGCCGACTTGAGCTGGCCGCAAGCCGCCATGATGTCGCGGCCGCGCGGTGTGCGCACCGGCGCGCTGATGCCGCCTTCGAACACGATGCTGCTGAACGCACGGACGCGCTCGGGCGTCGAACATTCATAGTCGGTGCCGGGCCAGGGGTTGAACGGGATCAGGTTGACCTTGGCCGGCAGCTTGTACTTGCGGATCAGGCGAACCAGTTCGCGCGCGTCCTCATCACTGTCATTCTTGTCGCGAATCATCACATATTCGAAGGTGATGCGGCGCGCATTGCTGGCCTTGGGATAGTCGGCACAGGCCTGCAGCAATTCCTCGATGCCATATTTGCGGTTGAGCGGGACCAGTTCGTCGCGCACTTCCTTGGTCACGGCATGGAGCGAGACGGCCAGATTGACGCCGATTTCCTCGCTGGCGCGCGCCATCATCGGGATGACGCCAGAGGTGGACAGGGTGATGCGGCGGCGCGACAGGGCCAGGCCGTCGCCATCCATCACGACCTTGAGCGCATCGCGCACATGCTCGAAATTATAGAGCGGCTCACCCATGCCCATCATGACGATGTTCGTCAGCATCCGCCCGTCGGGCGAATATTGCGGGGCGTCCTCATCCTCGTCGGCATCATTGGCCGCACCCATATTGCCCTTGGGCCATTCGCCCAGCGCGTCGCGGGCCAGCATCACCTGACCCACAATCTCGCCCGGCGTCAGGTTGCGCACCAGCCGCATCGTGCCGGTGTGGCAGAAGCTGCAATTCAAGGTGCAGCCGACCTGGCTGGAGACGCACAGCGTGCCGCGATCCGCATCGGGGATGAAGACCATTTCATAATCCTGTCCGTCGTCGGAGCGGAGAAGCCATTTGCGGGTGCCGTCGCTCGACACCTGCGCCTCCACCACCTGCGGGCGGCCGACGACGAAACGTTCGGCCAGCCAGCCGCGCATCGGCTTGGCCAGGTCGGTCATCGCCTCGAAATCGGTTTCGCCGCGATGATAGAGCCAGTGGAACAGCTGCTTGGAGCGCAGCTTGGCGGCCTTCAGGTCGAGGCCGACCTCCTCCAGCGCCCCCTTTATCTGCGGGCGCGACAGGCCCATCAGGTCGATGCGGCCATCTTCGCGCGGCGTCACGGCGCGCGGCACGGGCACAGGATCAAGGGGGCCGGGAATCGGCATGAGTGGGCTGGCGGCTGATTGCATGGCCGCGCACATAGTCGATTTTCGCAGAATTTTAAAGATGGGTTGAACGTCGAAGCACGGCACCGGCCCACACCCCCATCCGACCGCCTACAGCGTATCCTGATTGGGCAGTCGGGTGGGGGTGTGGGCCGGTGCCGTAAAAATGCGCTCTACCGCGCATTTTCAAGTTTAACGCAATTTCGCGCAACCCAATGCCGCCGCGTCGATCGCCGTCGCAGCGCCGCGCAGGGCATAGCTGTCGGCAAAGCCGCGGCCATCCGCACCGACGCTGGCAACGCTCATGCTGCTGGCGGAGCGCATGGCGGCAATGATCTGCGCGTCCCCGCGCGCATCGGCAGCCCAGGCGTCCATCTGCCCCGCGACCAGCGTGAAGCGCCGTTCACCCACGGTCAGGATCACCGGCGCCTTGCCCCCGAGCGCCCGGCTGAGGCGAACGTGCAACTGACCGCGCACATGGCTGCGCGGCCATGTGCCGACCGAGGCGAAGCCCTTCGACTGCTGCCCACGGCGCGCGACCGGCTGGGCGATGGCGTAGCAGCGCGGGGTCACAGGATCGCGGAAGGCGCCCCAGTTTTCGAAAATACCCAATGAATCACGCGCTGTGACCGGTGATGCCACAAGCAGCAGCAGGGGGAGCAGGACCAGGGCGCTAGGGGTTGTGGGGCGCATGGTTGAGGCAAAGCGCAAGCCGTCCCCTTTTGCAACCCCGACCGGGTAAAAGCGTGCATGCGACGCTTGCAGGAGGCGTTCCAACGGTTATGAAGGAGCATCCATCATTGTCGCCGGGATTCGACCGAACCCCCGGCTATCGGCTTAAAAAGAACGGACAGAACAGGGACATGAAGGCCACCATCGAACGCGCAACGCTCCTCAAGAGCCTGAGCCACGTACAGTCGGTGGTCGAGCGCAGAAATACCATTCCGATCCTGTCCAACGTTCTGATCGAAGCATCGGCCGACGGCGCGATCAAGCTGATGGCGACCGACCTCGACCTCCAGATCGTCGAAAGCGTGTCGGCACAAGTGGAGCAGCCCGGTGCGACCACCATTTCCGCGCACACATTGTTCGACATCGCCCGCAAGCTGCCCGAAGGCAGCCAGGTGTCGCTGCACGCGGCCGAGGGCAAGATGCTGATCCAGGCTGGCCGCGCCCGGTTCAACCTGTCGACCCTGCCGCGCGACGATTTCCCGGTGATCGCCGAGGGCGACCTGCCGACGACGTTCGAACTGCCGGCCGAGACGCTCAAGCAGATCATCGACAAGACGCGCTTCGCCATTTCGACCGAAGAGACGCGCTACTATCTGAACGGCATCTATTTCCACGTCACCGACGACGACCAGCCGGTGCTGAAGGCCGCCGCAACCGACGGCCACCGCCTCGCCCGCGTCACCGTGACCCGGCCTGATGGCGCCGACGGCATGCCCGGCATCATCATCCCGCGCAAATGTATCGGCGAACTGCGCAAGCTGCTGGACGAGGTCGAAGGATCGGTCGGCATCGCCCTGTCGGCCAGCAAGATCCGCTTCGGCCTGGGCAGCGCGATCCTGACCAGCAAGCTGATCGACGGCACCTTCCCCGATTATAGCCGCGTCATCCCGACCGCGAACGACAAGCTGCTCAAGATCGATCCGCGCAGTTTCGAGGATGGCGTCGATCGCGTCGCCACCATCGCCACGGAAAAGACCCGCGCGGTCAAGATGAGCCTGGACAAGGACAAGATCACCCTGTCCGTCACCAGCCCTGAAAATGGCACGGCGGCCGAGGAAGTGCCCGGCGCATTCCAGGGCGAAGGGTTCGATATCGGCTTCAACGCCCGCTATCTGCTGGACATATTGGGACAGATCGACAGCGACCTGGTCGAACTGCACCTGGCCGATGCCGCAGCGCCGACGCTGATCCGCGAAAGCGATGCCAGCCCGGCGCTCTATGTGCTGATGCCGATGCGGGTGTGACCTGACCTTTGGTGCAGGCCCCAGCCTGCACCAAAGCGGACCGGAGGTAATCCTCTGGCAAGAAGTTTGCGCTATTAGTAGACCATGTCCCTGCTGCGCGCATCCCTGAACGATAGCCCGTCCCGTCCGATGACTTTGATGGTCGCCCTCGGCCTTTCCGAGAGCGGAACCGAGGTATCGGCCTCCTGGATTTCGGGCACTTTCTTTCATATCGCACGCCTGTGGCCGCTGATCCTGCTGGCCAAGTTCAGCGTCGTGGCACTGCTCAACCTGCCCTTCTATTCGGGCGAGCCGTTCCAGATCGCGCTGATGATCGCCATGTTGATGATCGACGGCGCACTGATGCTGCTGCCGCGTCGCAGTTGGTTCCGCCACCGCATGCCGCATGTCCAGAACTGGATGATGCTGCCGATGGTGTTCCTGTCGGGCCTGACCTTCAGCCTGTGGCTGGGCTATGAAACCAAGGCGGCGACCGACGCATTGTTCCTGGCAGCCGTGCCCGAATTGTCTGTCGCGCTTCTGGCCGTCTGCATCTTCGGCGACCGGCGCCTGCTTGGCATCAGCTATTTCCTGGGCGCACTGCTCGTATCGGTGGTGGAAAAGGCCGGCATGGCCCAGATCGGCCTGCTGCTGAGCTGTGTCATCGTCATGCTGGTGGCGACGCTGCGCCAGGCGACGGCAGACCGCGACCAGGCGATCGCCCGGCACCAGCAGGATCTGCGCGCCCAGCGTTCCGATCGCCTGCTTCAGGAACATGAGCGGACCGGGCGCGGCTGGTTCTGGGAAACCGACCGGCAGGGTTGCCTGACCTATATTTCGGACACGCTGGCCCAGTCGCTGTCGCTGTCCGTCGAGACGCTGATCGGCAAGCCGATCACCGAGATCGTCCGCCCCGGCGACAAGAAGCAGGGCGATGGCGAACGCACGCTGGGTTTTCACCTATCCGCGCGCACCGGCTTTGCCGACATCGCTGTCTGCGCCGCCATGGCAAAGGAAGAGGAGCGCTGGTGGTCGATTTCCGGCCAACCGGTGTTCAACGAATATGGCCAGTTCCACGGCTTTCGCGGGTCGGGCACCGACCTGACCGAAACCCGGCGTAATCAGGCGGAGGTGACGCGGCTCGCCCAGTTCGATTCGCTGACCGGCCTTGCCAACCGTATCCAGATGCTGCGTTCGCTGGAGCAGGCCGTGGCGGATCGCCATGGGAAGCCCGGCGAATGCACGCTGATGATGCTGGATCTCGACCGGTTCAAGACGGTCAACGATACGCTGGGCCATCCCGCCGGCGACGCCCTGCTGCGGCAGGTCAGCCAGCGGCTGCAACGGGTGGTCGGCGAAAAGGGACTGGTCGGCCGGCAGGGCGGCGACGAGTTCAAGATATTGCTGCCGGGCCGCCACGACCAGACCGTACTCGCCCATCTGGCGCAGGCGATCATCAGCGCTGTGTCGCAACCCTATACGATCGAAGGCAATGCCGTGGTCATCGGCGTGTCGATCGGCCTGTCGGCTTGCCCGCAGGACGGCGTCACCGCCGACGCGCTGATCCGCAATGCCGACCTTGCCCTTTATGCCGCCAAGGGCGACGGGCGCGGCGTCCACCGTTTTTATTCATCGGATATGCATGCCGATGCGGAAAATCGCCGCCAGTTGGAAGAGGATCTGCGCCGCGCGCTCACCGCCGATGGCCTGCACCTCGTCTACCAGCCGGTCGTATCGTCCAAGACCGAACAGATCACCGGCTATGAAGCGCTGCTGCGCTGGAACCATCCGGTGCGCGGGCCGATATCCCCCGCCCTGTTCATCCCGATCGCCGAAGATAGCGGGCTGATCGCCCAGATCGGCGAATGGGTGATGCGCACAGCTTGCCGTGACGCCGCGCAATGGCATGACGGTATCCGCGTCGCGGTCAACGTGTCGCCGACCCAGTTCGCCAATCCGGGCTTCCCCTCGACGGTGATGAGCGCGCTCGCCGCGTCACAGCTGGCGCCCGAGCGGCTGGAGCTGGAGATCACCGAAAGCGTCTTCCTGAACGACAATGATGGCACGGATGCGATGTTCAACCGGCTGAAGGCGATCGGCGTTCGGCTGGCGCTGGACGATTTCGGCACCGGCTATTCCTCGCTCGGCTATCTGAAGAAAGCGCCGTTCGACAAGATCAAGATCGACCAGAGCTTCGTGCGCGGCGCCGCGATCAAGGGCAATCGCAACAGCGCAATCATCAAGGCGATCGTCAGCCTGGCCGAGGCGCTGGGCATGGACACCACGGCGGAAGGCGCCGAGACGCAGGACGAGCTGGCACTGATCCGCCAGCTGGGCTGCAGCCATATCCAGGGCTATATCTACGGTCGGCCGATGCCCATGGCCGATGTGATGGCCAGTCAGAGCCGCGCCGGTACTGCCGCCAGTGCCACCGGCTTCCAGTCCAGCCGCCCCGAGCGCAAGACGATGCTGCGCACCATCGCGGTCCATCATGACGGCCATGTCTATACCGGCCGTGTCCGCAACATCAGCGCCACAGGCGCGCTGATCGAGGGATTATGGAACGTGCCGGTCGGCACCCTGTTTGCGATCGAACTGGCCGAGAACCAGTTCGTCAACGCCACCAGCCGCTGGTCCAAGGACGATCGCATGGGCGTGGAATTTGCCGGCGCGGTCGACGTCAGCAAGCTGCGCAACCCGCCACGGTCGATGGCGTCCTAAACTGGTATCAGGAAGTCGCCACTGTCGATGACCGGCAAGGCGGACGGATCGCGCGCATAGACATAGGCCCATGCCGTGACCGGGCCGTCAGGCCCCGTGACCGTCAGCCATAAGCGCCGATATTCATGCGGTTCCGGACTGTGCGCAGCGCATTCCTCATAATCGTCGAGCCAGTCCAGCGTGGCATCCGCATCGGCCAGCGCAAACAGATCGCCCATGACCATGCCGTCCGGCCCCGCTATGAAGCCGGGATAACCGTCCAGGCGGTAGAGGGTGCCGCCAGCCCATGCCGGCCCCACATGGCGCGCCTCCGCCCGCAGCCGCCGCGCCATCGGCCCGTCAAAGGCGGGACGCAGCGTGCCGTAGACGAACAGGAAGTTAGCGTTCATCGCGATATTTTCGCCAGAACGCGGTGAAATTTCCCAATAGCCGGATATTTCACCAGCGTGATGCATCGACTATAATGCCGAAACTCCCGCATTTCGGCCAAAAATTCAAACTGGCACGGCATCTGCAATCCCTGTTGGCATCAAGGCCAGACGGCCGATGACAGAAAGCAGGGAGTATCCACCATGTCCATCGCCAAGATCCAGAACACCGCCTTCGCCCTCGTCGGCGCCTTCATTGTCGCCAGCCTGTTCGTCAGCGCGGCCGTGCCCGTCGCCCCGATCGCCTGATCGCCCAGCACCAGCCCCCTATCCACGAAAGGCCCAAGTCATGAACAACAGCTTCACCCTCGACCGTCGCCATGGCAAGATCATGGGCGTGTGCGCCGGCATCGCCAACCGCACCGGCCTGGACGTTACGCTGATCCGCGTCGCGCTGGTGCTGCTGACGCTATGCGCACTGGGGCCGATCGGCGTGGTGGCCTATCTGCTCGCCGGATGGCTGGCGGAAGGCTGAAGCATCCACCTCGGTGGATCAGGATGATCCGATGTTCCCATAAAGTAAAAGGCCGCCCTGGATTATCCCAGGAGCGGCCTTTTTGCATCCCGACCCGTCGGGATGAAGATCGCGCACAATAGGCGATCAGGCATAAAGCACCGAGTAGAAGGTCAGCATCTGAATGCCGACCGCGACGGCCAGCACAGTGCCCTGAAACATCTGACGCATATTTTGCTCCATAGTATCAAGAATCATACCCCGGTCTTCGGGGTTGCGGGCCACTACGCTCGTCACATTCTTGTAACAATCGCAAAGCGCGGCATTCCGATTGCATCAAACGCAACAGAGCAACAGGGATGTTACCCCAAAGCCACGATCATCGCCTGGGCCGCAGCGGGATTGCGTTCCTTGGCGCCGCCGATGAAGAAGCTGAACACGTCGCCCTGTTGCGCCTGCCCCTGCGCCCGATCAGCCCAGCGGGCGATGGCGGCGGCACGATAGCCTGCCGGTTCTTCGGCCCGGGTCCGCATCAGCCGGTTATAGGCAAAGCCGACATCATGGCCGGCAATGGCGGGATAATCATCATGATCGGCAAGGACCACGGCCGCACCGGCATCCCGCGCCATGGCGAGGAAGGCGGGATCGTCGAAACTGTCGTGGCGGACCTCCAGCGCATGACGCAGCGGCACGCCATCGACGCTGGCGGGCAGCAATTGCAGGAAAGCGCCGAAATCATCCGCGTCGAACGCCTTGGTAGCCATGAACTGCCACAGGATCGGCCCCAGTCGGTCACCCAGTTCAGCAATCCCCTGCCCGGTGAATTTGGCGATCGAGTCGCCGGCCTCCGCCAATATCCTGCGATTGGTGCAGTAGCGGGATGCCTTCACCGCGAACTGGAAACCGTCCGGCACTGCTTTGGCCCAGCCGGCGAAGGTCGCGGGCTTCTGGCTGCTATAATAGGTCGCATTGATCTCGGTCGCGGTCAGATGCTGGCCGACATAGGCCAGCTCGTCCTTCTGCCGCAGCCCTTGCGGATAGAAGCTGCCGCGCCATGGCTCATAGACCCAGCCGCCAATGCCCACCCTGATCCGTCCGGCCATACCCGCTCTCCTTAGCCAGCGCCAACCTGATCGCTCCTGCCGATCAGAGCCAGAGGAAAAAGCCATTGGCAGCTGTTGCGATCAATTCTTAATTGGGCCGCAACAAGGAGACGCCCCATGTCGCTCGACCTCATCAAGACCGGTACCTATCTGACCATCCACCTGACGGTCGGTTTCACCGTCGCTTATCTGATGACCGGATCGGTCGCGCTGGCCGGCGGCATCGCCCTGGTCGAGCCGGTCATCAACGCCGTCGCCTTCTTTTTCCACGAACAGGCGTGGAAGAAGATTCAGGCGCGTCCACCGCGCGAAAGCGCGCGGCAGTGGGTGCGAAAGCGGGCGGTGTTCGCGTGAAGCTGTCCAACGCGCTGTCGCAGTTGGCGGGCGCTCACTTCGCCGGTTTGCGGTTGAGGCCGATCAGCCAGGGCTTGACCCCGCGCGATGGCCTGGGCGTGCCGTCGAGGCGCTTTGCGCGCAGGATCGAGATGGGTTTGACGATCATCTGACCGCGCATCGGCCCGGACCCGCAACAGGTCGGCACGGCCAATATCTTGCGCACCACATCCATGCCGCCGACGACATGGCCGAAGGCGGCATAGCCGATATAATTGCCGCGTGCGTCCATATTGGGCGTGGCGCCAATGGTGATGAAGAAATTGCCCATGGCCGAGTTGGGTCGATTCGGCCGCGCCATCGACAGGGTGGCGTCGAGATGGAGGATCCCGGTCTGCGTCGTCGGCTCATGCGGGATCGGCGGGAGCGAGCGGCGCGCATCGGTGTCGATACCACCCTGGATCAGGCCATATTTCGGATCGCTCTTGCGCCGCGCCGCGCGATAGAAGGTCACGCCGTCGAAACGGCCATCATCGACATAGGTGAGGAAATTGGCCGATGTCCGCGGCGCCCGCTTCTGATCGACCGCGACGATGATGGTGCCGACCGATGTTTCGATCGCGACCCGGGTGAAGCCGGGCGTCGGCCGATTGGCGGGAAGGGCGAAGGCCGCAACCGGGACAAGGCCGATCAGCAGGCAGAGCAGACGAAAGAGGACGAACATTGGAGGCAGCCCTAGAGAGGGCGCAATCACCATGCAACCGGCGATGATGCCGATCGCCATCTTCCTGACAATCAAAGGAAGTGGTGACCCCTACGGGAATCGAACCCGTGTTTCAGCCGTGAAAGGGCCGCGTCCTAACCGCTAGACGAAGGGGCCGTTCGTTGCTGCTGCCGTGGCAGCGCTGCGAAGCGAGGGCGCAATTAGGCGGGGACGGCGAAACGGTCAACCCCTTTTGCGCAAGAAAAATGCAATCTTTTTCAATCGGCCCAGGCGGCGTCCTCCAGATGCAGTTCGGCGGCGGGGCGGCTGCCCCAGTCGTCGATCTTCGCCTTGCCCGCGACCCACAATTTCCGGTCATAGGGTGCGGCAAGGATCGCCTGCCCCATCTCGCTGTCCGCCTTGCGGAAGGCGATGGTCTTAATCGACCGGCCGTCCATGCCCGCCATGACGGCGCGCAGATGGCCGTTGCCGACCACATCGGCCTTCACCACCCGCATCGGGCCAGCCGCGATCAGGGGCGCAGGCCAGCCGGCGCCATAGGGACCGCCCTGCTCGATCGCGGCGACGAAATCCGGGTTCACGCCGGCGGGCGCCAGCACCGCGTCGATCAGCAAGGCACGGTCGTCGCGCGCCTTGGCAACGGCGGTGGACAGGCGATCGTCCAGATAATCGGCCAGCGCATCGATCCGGTCCGCCGCGACGGTGAGGCCCGCCGCCATGGCATGACCGCCGCCCGCCACCAGCAGGCCGCTATCCTTGGCCGCCAGCACCGCCGCGCCCAGGTCCACGCCGGATATGGAGCGGCCGGACCCCTTGCCCACGCCGTCTTCGTCCACGGCGATGACGATGGCGGGGCGGCCGGCCTTTTCCTTGATGCGGCCGGCAACGATGCCGATGACGCCGGGATGCCAGCCCTGCCCCGCTATGACGGCGACGGCGCGATTGCCCTGCGCGGCAAGCAGTTCCTCCGCCTGTTCCTGCACCGTCGATTCGATGGCGCGCCGTTCTTCATTATAATGGTCGAGCTGCGCGGCGATGCGGGCGGCCTCCGCCGGGTCCTGCGTCGTCAGCAGGCGCACACCCAGATCCGCCTGCCCCACACGGCCGCCGGCATTGATCCGCGGGCCAAGCGCAAAGCCGAGATCATGGCAGAGCGGCGCACGGGTCAGGCGGCTGGCGTCGATCAGCGCGGCGAGGCCGATATTGTGCCGTTTCGCCATGACCTTCAGCCCCTGCGCCACGAAGGCGCGGTTGAGGCCGCGCAACTGCGCCACATCCGCCACGGTGCCGAGCGCCACGATGTCGAGGAGGTCAAGGATATTGGGCTTGGTCCGGCTGGTGAACCAGCCGCGTGCATCGAGCGCCTTCAAGAGACGCGCGCCGAGAAGGAAGGCGACGCCGACCGCCGCCAGATGGCCGTGGACGGCGGCGTCGGGATGTTCGTCCAGCCGGTTGGGGTTCACCAGCGCAAAGGCTTCGGGCAACTGGGTCGCGCATTTATGATGATCGACCACCACGACGTCGACGCCGGTGGCCTTGGCCATCGACAGCGCCTCGAACGCCTGTGCGCCGCAATCGACGGTGACGATCAGGGTGGCGCCCTCCCCCGCCAGCCGCACCAGCGCCTCGCCCGATGGGCCATAGCCCTCCATCAAGCGATCGGGGATGTAGGGTTTGGCATCAAGGCCAAGGTCGCGCAGCAGGCGGATCAGCAACGCCGCGCTGGTCGCGCCATCGACATCATAATCGCCGAAGATGCGGACATCCTCTCCGCGCTGGACCGCGTCGGCGATCCGTTCGGCCGCGGCATCCATGTCCCGGAACAGGCTGGGATCGGGCATGAAGGCGCGGATGGTCGGGTTGCGGTGCGCCTCCACCGCATCGCGCGGGCAGCCGCGCGCCAGCAGCAATTGCGTCACCAGATCGTCGGGCAGGTAGGACGGGTCGCGGGCGTCGGCATTGCCACCACGCCAGCGCCAGGGCTGACCGGAAAAGGATCGTGAAACATTGAGCGCAAATGTCATGCACCGGCTCTAGACCGCGCGACGTCATGATGGAAGCACGGCAAATCATGTCGCGGGCGGAACCGTCGCAACCCTTTGGGCGTATTGCCTCTTTGCGGGGCGTGTGGAATGTCCGGCGCGAAAGGGGCATCGCGATTTCATGAGCAGACGGCAGGCCATTCATGTCCGGCGCATATTTGCCGTGGCGCTGATGACAGGCTCTCCGCTGCCGTTGATGGCGCAGAGCGCAACGCCACCGGCACCGGCGGAGGCCGCGCAGAGTGAAGCCGAAGAGCCGATCCTGCCCGACGACCAGTTCGAGGCGCGGCTGCCGAAAGTGCCCGCCGACGTGCCGGCCGGCAGTTCGTCCGACAGCCAATCCACAAACCCCAATACGCCCCTGCCCTCGATCGACAGCTGGATCGACCAGCAGATGCCGCAACAGGCTGACGCACCGACGGAATTGCCGCCGGCGATCGACCCGGCCGAGGAGCAGGAACTGGCCCAGCCGCTGCCCCCGCTCGACAGCGTGACCGTGCCGGCCAATGTCGCGGCCAATCAAGACCCCAATGCCAAGCTGCCTGACGTGCGCTATGCCACCAGCATCGAGGGGTTCGGCAAGACCGGGCTGGAAGATGCGTTCCGCGACGCATCCGCGTTGATCGACGGCAAGGGCAAGGCGGAAACCGCCGCCATGGTGCAGGCCCGCGCGCAGGAAGATGAGAAGCTGGCGACGCGCCTGCTTTATTCCGAGGGCTATTATGACGCGACGGCGCTCGCCAGTCTGGATCAGGCCGGCGACGGGACGTTGAAGGCCGTGATCTCCGTCACGCCGGGCAAGCGGTACAAGATCGGCAACATCGTCATCACCGCAGATCAAACTGTGCCTCCGAATTTGACCCGCGACAGCCTGCCGTTGAAGAGCGGCGATTATATCGTCGCCACGCTGGTGGAAGGCGCAGAAGCCAATGTGGCGCTGAAGCTGCCGGAAAATGGCTATCCCTTCGCCAAGGTGGGCGAGCGCGACATATTGCTCGATCCCGCGACGGTAACGGGCGACTATACGCTGCCGGTCGAGGTCGGCCCGCGTGGCACGTTCCGCAAGATCGTCACCTCCGGCGAGAAGCAGGCGTTCGGCGCCGACCATATGGAGGTCATCAAGCGCTACAAGCCAGGTCAGGTCTATGACAGCCGAAAGGTGGACGATCTGCGCAAGGCGCTGGTGGCCACCGCGCTCTTTTCCAGCGTGTCGGTGGAGCCGGTGCGGACGGGCGAGGCCGGGCCGGATGGCACCGAATATGTCGACCTGATGGTCGAGCAGGAGGCGGGGCCACCGCGCACGCTGGCCGGCGAAGCGGGCTATGGCACCGGACAGGGCTTCCGCGCAGAAGGGACATGGACCCATCGCAACATGTTCAAGCCCGAAGGCGCGCTGATCCTGGGTGCGATCGCGGGAACGCAGGAACAGGGCGCGTCGGCAACCTTCCGCCGGTCCAATGCGGGCAAGCGGGACAAGACGTTCCAGACCGGCATCACGCTCAATCACCAGAATTACGACGCCTATGAGGCGTTTACGGCGGGCCTGAATGTCGGCTGGTCGCGGCAGTCCACGCCGATCTTCCAGAAGCGCTGGACCTATGCCTATGGCGCGGAAATATTGCTGACCAACGAGCAGGTAGTGACCAACCTGCTGACGGCGGACAAGACGCGGCGCACCTATTTCATCGGCGGCCTGCCAGTGCAGGTCGGCTATGACCGGTCCAACGACCTGCTCAACCCGACGAAGGGGTTCCGGGCCAACCTGCGCGCCGAACCGGAAGGATCATTGCAGGGCAATTTCTCCCCCTATCTGCGCGCCAGTTTCGATCTGACCGGCTATTATCCGGTGTCGGATAGCCTGGTCATCGCGGGCCGGGCGAAGGTCGGCACCATTACCGGCGTCAGCCGCGACGATGTCGCGCCGTCGCGGCGCATCTATGCCGGTGGCGGCGGATCGGTGCGCGGCTTTGGCTATCAGGAACTGGGGCCGAAGGACGCGAACAATGATCCGGTCGGCGGCCGGTCCGTCAATGAATTTGCGGTCGAGGGCCGCTATCGCTTCGGCAATTATGGCGTCGTCGCCTTTGTCGATGCGGGTCAGGTCTATGAAAGCTCCATGCCCAAATTCAACGACATGCGTTATGGCGTCGGCATAGGCGGCCGCTTCTACACCAATTTCGGTCCGTTCCGCGCGGACATCGCCATGCCGATCAACCGGCAACCCGGTGAATCCAAATTCGCCCTCTATATCGGCATCGGGCAGGCATTCTGATGGCGCAGGACGACACCCCCACCCCGGCGCCCGAAGCGACCGAAACCGTCATTGTGCGGACCAAGCGGCCCTTGTGGCAGAAGATCGCGATCGGCGCCCTTGGCCTCGTCGTCGGATTGGTCGTGCTGATCGCGGGCCTGCTGCTCGGCCTCAATACCCAGCCGGGCAAGAAATTCCTGATCCAGCAGATCGCCGCGCTCCAGATGGAATCGGGCATGAAGATCGAGGTCGGGCGGATCGACGGATCGATCTATAGCGACATGACGATTCATGATCTGGTGCTGCGCGATCCCAAGGGTGTGTTCGCAGTCAGTCCGAAGGTGCATGTCGTGTGGCGGCCCTTCCGCTACATCAACAACCATATTTCGGTCAGCCTGCTGGAAACGCCGCTGGTCGTGCTGGCGCGCAGCCCGCAGTTCAATGTGGTGGAGAGCGATCCTAATGCGCCGATCCTGCCGGATCTGGACATTGACGTCGACCGGATGAAGATCGGCAAGTTCGTGCTGGCCAAGCCGGTGATCGGCCAGAAGCGCGAGATCGCGATCGACGGCGTCACCCATATTGCGGACGGCCGTGCTATCCTGTCCGCCGATGCCATCGTGGACAGCGGCGACCGGTTGCAGGCGAAGCTGGACGCGGTGCCGGAGCAGAACCGCCTTTCGATGAGCGGTACGCTGACCGCGCCCAAGGGTGGCGTCATTGCCGCCATGTCCGGCCTGACCGACGGCATGACCGCAACGCTGGACGGCAAGGGCACCTGGCAGGCCTGGGACGGCAAGATCGTCGCGACATCGCCCAAGGGCGAACTGGCCAACATCATGCTGGCCGCGCGGGACGGCAATTTTTCGGCGAAAGGCCCGGTGCGGCCGGGGCTGGTCTTTGCCGGCACCGTCGACCGGCTGACCGCGCCGCAACTGGACGTCGACCTGTTCGCCGGGCTGAACGAGCGGCGCGTGAACATCAAGGGGACGCTGCGTTCGCCGGCGATGACCGCCGATGCGCAGGGCCTGATCGATCTGGGCAAAAGCCAGTTCAGCGCGCTGAAGATCAACGCGGCGCTGCTGACGCCCGGGGCGATCATGGACAAGGTGAAGGGGCGTGACGTGCGCGCTTCCATCATCCTCGACGGGCCGATGGCGACGCCGTTCATCGACTATGACATCAGCGCCCGGAGCATCGCCTTCGACGCGACCGGGATCGAGAATCTGAAGGCCAGCGGCCGGGCGGTGATCGACGCGGATCGCATCCGCATTCCGGTCAACGCCACCGCGACGCGGGTGACGGGCCTCAATGCCGCGGCGGGCGGCCTGCTCCAGAACCTCCGCGTGAAGGGCGACTTCGCCTATGCCGCGGGCAAGCTGATCAGCGACAATCTGAAAATCGACAGCGACAAGGTGGATGCCACCGCGATCGTACTGGCCGACCTCGACAACGCCATCTATCGCGGTGCGCTCAAAGGTCGGGTCAATGATTATAAGATCGACGGCGTCGGCATCGTCAACCTCAATACCGATGTTGAGCTGATCCCCGGACCCAAGGGTGGCTTCGGTCTGGGCGGACGCTTCGGTGTGCGCACGGCGCGCTGGGAGAATGCTTCGGTCCGCGATTTCCTGGGCGGCAATGCGGTCATGTCCGGCCGGATCGGCATGACGCCGGAGGGCAAGTTCACGCTCGCGGGCCTGAAGGGTGCGGCGCCCAATTTCACCATTCATAATGGTTCTGGCAGCTATGACACGGACGGGCAGGTCGCGTTCGATGCCACGGCTTCGTCCAAGCAATATGGCCCGCTGGCGCTGACGGTCCGTGGCACCATGGAGCGACCGCAAGCGGTGCTGCGCGCGGCGCGGCCCAATGTCGGTGTGCAACTGACCGATGTCGTCGCGAAGCTGAACGGCGAAGCGGCCGGTTATCGGCTGGAGGCGACGGGCGGGTCGCCCTATGGCCCCTTCTTCGCCAATGTCCTCATTCGCACGGCGCAGGGACCGCTGACCATCGACGTCACCAAGGCGCGCTTTGCCGGCGTGGACATGAACGGTCGCATCCAGCAGAGCCCCGCCGGACCCTTCACCGGACAATTGGCACTGAACGGGTCGGGCGTCACCGGCGCAGTCAAGCTGGCGGCAGTCGGCAAGGTGCAGGGCGTGGATGTCAACGCCACCGCCAGCAACGCCAAACTGCCGGGCGAAGCCGATGTCGTGATCGGCCGGGCGATCGTTACCGCCTCCATGCTGCTGACCGACCAGCCGCAGATCAAGGCCGACGCCCAGATCGCCAATGCGGCCTATGGCGACTATGTCGTGCGCAAGGCGCGGGCGCGGCTCGACTATCAGGGCGGACGCGGGCGGGCGCAGATGGTCGCCGACGGGTCGAGCGGCGTGCCCTTCTCCGTCGCGGTCAATGCGGCGTTGCGCCCCGACCTCTATGCCGTTGTGTTGCAGGGGAAGGCCGCCAATGTCGATTTCAGGCTGGCACAGCCGGCCATCATCCGCACCGAGCCGGGCGGTTACAGGCTGGAGCCGGTGACGCTGGTGCTGCCGCAGGGCAAGGTCGACCTGGCCGGCCGATTCGGCGACACGACCAGCGCGCAGGCGCGGTTCAAGGATTTCGACCTGGCCATTATCAACATGATGGCGCCGGGCATGGGCATTGGCGGGCGGATGACCGGCACGCTGGACTATGCGCAGAAAGGCAGCGCCTTCCCCACCGCGACGACGCGGCTGGCGATCAACGATTTCCGGCGGTCCAGCCTGACCGCCGTGTCCGATCCGGTGTCGATGAGCGTCGAGGGCAAGCTGTCTTCGGCCGGCGGCGACCTTCGCGGACTGATCCGCGAGGGCACCAGCACGCTGGGCCGCTTCACCGCCACGCTGGCACCGCCGGGTGCAGGCGCAAGCTGGGCCGAGCAGTTGCAGAATGCGCCGCTGGGCGGTGGCATCCGCTATGCCGGGCCGGCCGACGTGCTGTTCTCCTTCGCTGGCCTCGCCGACCAGCAGTTGACCGGCGGGTTGGCGGTTGCGGCCGATTTCAGCGGACGGATGAGCGATCCGCGGCTCAATGGCGTGGTCCGCGCCAATGCGCTGACCTATGAGAATGAGACGTTCGGCACGCGGGTCACGCAGATGAAGCTGGATGGCCGGTTCACCAACGACCATCTGGAGATTCGCGACTTTTCTGGTCGGGCCGGCGACGGCACGGTGCAGGCGTCGGGCAATGTCGGGCTGGCGGCGGACAGCGGCTTCCCGATGGACATTTCAGTGAAGCTCAACCGGGCGCGGCTGGCGCGCAGCGAGGCGATTACCAGCGTGGTCAGCGGGACGCTCGCCATCACCAACAGCGCGGCCAATGGCGGCCTTATCAAGGGCGACCTGAACTTGCCCGAGACGCGCTATCGCGTCGCATGGCAGGGCGGTACGGAAATCCGGCAACTCACCGGCGTGCGGCGCAAGGGCGATGGCTCCGATCCGCTGGCCGAACGACTGGCGGCGCGCAAGGCGGCGAGCAAGCCGGCCGACTGGAAGCTGGATATCCGGGTGCGGGCCGACAACGAGATTTATGTGACCGGCATGGGGCTGGATTCCGAATGGAAAACCAATATGCGCGTCACCGGCACCACCGCCAATCCGCGCGTGGTCGGCAAGATCGAATCGCTGCGTGGGCGCTACAGCTTCTCAGGCCATCAGTTCGACCTGGAGCAGGGCGTCATCACCTTCAACGGGCCGATGCTGAACCCGATCCTGCAGATCAAGGCGCAGACGCGGATCGACACGGTGACGGCGGGCATCCAGGTGACGGGATCGGCGCAGCAACCCGATATCGCCTTCATTTCCACGCCGACATTGCCGCAGGACGAAATCCTGTCGCGCATCCTGTTCGGCGATAATGTCGCCAACCTGTCACCGATACAGGCCGTGCAACTGGCGGCGGCGCTCAACGGGCTGCGCGGCGGCAGCGGCGGGCTCAATCCGATGGGCAAGTTGCAGGGCGCGTCTGGCATCGACCGGATCGGCATTGTCGGCGGCGATGATACGACCGGGCGCGGCACGTCGCTGGCGGTCGGGCAGCATATCTCCAACAATATCTATGTGGAGGTGATCACGGACTCGAAGGGCTTCACCGCCACCCAGCTGGAGATCGCGCTGTCCAAGACGCTGAGCCTGTTGTCGAAGACCGGCACCAATGCCGGGTCGTCGGCGAACCTGCGCTATTCGAAGGATTATTGAGGCAGGAGGAAGAGGATCAGTCCTCTTCCTCCACCCAAAAGATGAAGGCGTGGTCGCGGTCGAAACCCATCAGGCCGCAGTCGAAGGTCGCCGAGGTAAGGGGCATCCATTCCATGCTGCCATCGGCGTCAGCCGACCACAGGCCGTTGGCGACGAATTGGCGGTTCGATCCAAGTGTGTTGAGGGCAAGGGCCGCGCTCTTGACGTCATCTAAGCGGGGCGCACGAAAGCCGTAAGCCAGACCGACCGTTCCTGCGACCGCAAGTATATGTGCGGCCTGCTGAAAATCCAGTGTCAGCAAAGCGGGCGGTACGAAGGGGTCGCGGCGGGCGGTGGGATAGCCGATATGGGCGGCGATAGCGCGGGGGATGTCATGTACCGGGCCGCCCGGCCGAGGACCGATCCACCAGCGCGCATCGCATTGTGCGGCATAGTGGCGGAACAGGTTTTCGAGCATTTCCATGATGCCAACCAAGCATAGTCGCGCATCGGCAACCAGCCGTTATGCCAGGTCGTCGGCGACGCGCGTGACGCTGATCGACTGGGCGTTCATGGTCGCGCCGCCGAAGATGGTCATGAAGGCGATATCGGTGGCGTCGCGGCCGACGGCGATGCGGACCATGGTTTCCACCGGCGCGAGGCCGGTCGCATCAACCAGATGCCAGGCACCGTCGAGCCAGACCTCGACGACTGCGTGGAAGTCTGGCGGATCGAGATCGAGGGCATAGACCGATACCAGTCGGGCAGGAATGTCGCGCGAGCGGATGAGGGCGGCGGTCAGATGGGCATAGTCGCGGCAAACGCCCTGCTGGGCGACGAAGGTGTCGGCCGCGGTGGTGGTGATGTTGGAGCTGCCGGGCACATAGACGAGATTGGCATGCACCCAGTCGACCAGCGCCTGTACCAGCGCGCCGCCATCCAGATCGGGGAAATGGCCGCAGACGAAGCTGACGAAGCGATCCGCCTCGCAATAGCGGCTGGGCCAGATGAAGGGGAGGACATCCTCCGGCAGGCTGGGCAGCGGGCTGCGGGCGAGGCTGGCGATATCGACCGGGGCCCGTTCCACATCGACCGTTGCCCGATAGCTGCTGACCATCCGGCCGGTACCGCTGCGGGTCCAGGTGCGGCGTCCGATGCCGCTACCGCCGACCTTGTTGGTGAGCGGCCCGGCATTGTCGATGATGTGCGACTGTTCCACCACCCGCTGATCGGGGAGCGCCGCCGCCTCGACCGCAAGGAGGACGTCGGTGGGTTCGGCAAATTGATAGTCGAGTATCGCTTCGATCGCGACGCGCATGACATGGGTCCGGTACAAGAGGAGGGCGGGTCGAATCGGCGCGCCCAAGGCAGCATCGAAGGCCTGCAAGGGGATTGCCAGAACAGATTTGGCATGAGGGAGAAAGCAGGGCGCCCGATGAGGCCGGAGAGACATCAACAACAGGAACGGACGCGCTTAACTTCGCACATTTCCCGTGGATTCCGACATTTCGTTACGCAGCGACGATCCTATCGAAAAGTCCCCCCCTCCCCACCATCGACGGTAAAAGGCCCGCTGCGTGGGAGACGCGGCGGGCCTTTTCAGTGCGTGATGCGCAAGGCGGGCGGAGGCCATGGGGTACGATCCGGCTGATCCGGCCGGGCGCACCGTCAGGGCTTATTCGCCATCATCCTCCGCATCGGGTCCGGTCATCATCCCTTCGGCGACTTCGTCGGTCTTGCCGCGGATCGCCTGTTCCAGCTTGTCCGCCAGTTCGGGATGTTCGCGCAGATAGGTCTTCGCGTTTTCCCGCCCCTGCCCGATGCGGATCGAGTCGTAGGAGAACCAGGCGCCCGATTTTTCAACGAGGCCGGCCTTCACGCCGATGTCGAGCATTTCACCGATCTTGGAGATGCCTTCGCCATACATGATGTCGAATTCCACCTGCTTGAACGGCGGGGCAACCTTGTTTTTCACCACCTTCACGCGGGTCGCGTTGCCGACGATATCGTCGCGATCCTTGATCTGGCCGGTACGACGAATGTCGAGACGAACCGAGGCGTAGAATTTGAGGGCGTTGCCGCCGGTCGTGGTTTCGGGGTTACCGTACATCACGCCGATCTTCATGCGCACCTGGTTGATGAAGATTACCATGCATTTGGAGCGCGCGATCGAACCAGTCAGCTTGCGCAGCGCCTGCGACATGAGGCGAGCCTGGAGGCCGACATGGCTGTCGCCCATCTCGCCTTCGATTTCGGCACGCGGCACCAGCGCGGCGACCGAGTCGATCACAAGAATATCGATGGCGTTGGAGCGGACCAGCGTATCGACGATTTCCAGCGCCTGCTCGCCGGTGTCCGGCTGCGACACGATCAGTTCGTCAATGTCGACGCCCAGCTTCTTGGCATAGGCCGGGTCGAGCGCATGTTCGGCATCCACGAAGGCAGCGGTGCCGCCGGCCTTCTGCGCTTCGGCAATGGCGTGCAGCGTCAGCGTGGTCTTGCCCGAGCTTTCGGGACCATAGATTTCGATGATCCGCCCCTTGGGCAGGCCACCGATGCCGAGCGCGATGTCGAGGCCGATGGAGCCGGTCGAGATCGCTTCAATCTCGATCTTTTCCCGGCTGCCGAGCTTCATCGCGCTGCCCTTGCCGAAGGCGCGGTCGATCTGTGCGAGCGCCGCGTCCAATGCTTTCTGTCTGTCCATGTTTCCCGTCTTCTTGGAATCGATGAGTGAGAGCAGTGCAGTCATCGGCCAGTCCTCTGTCAAGCGGAACGCATGGGCTCCGTGCGTCTGACCGATGATGTATCCTGTTTGTTCCACAAGAACAAGAGGGGAACGGAAATTTCCTATCCGGTTCCCGCTGCGCCGTTCTTAACTGCCCAGAACCTTGCCCAGAGCGCGTTCGACGGCCCCGATGGTGAAGGGCTTGGCGAGCGTCGGCCGGTCGGCATGCGTGGAGGGGAGATCGTCAGCCATGCCACCGGTCGCGAAAATGAAGGGAATGTCCTGCTGGGCGAGGATATCGGCGACGGGCCAGCTTTTTTCACCCTGCAAGTTGCAGTCGACCAGCGCCGCGTCGAAGCCGCCTTTGCTGGCCATGGCACAGGCTTCATCGACCGATGCCGCCAGCCCATGCAGCCGATAGCCCAGCGCGTCGAGATAATCCTCCAGCATCATGCCGATCATCGCCTCATCCTCGACGATCAATATGCTCTTGGCGTCCGACATGCTGCTGTGCCCCTGTTCTTCTGGCCCGTTAGAGCATCCGCCTCGATTACATGGGCGCGGATGCTCCAGATTCTTGTTTACCGCGTTTTCTCGAGTCAGCCGATGATTCCATCTGCTTAGAAAACGCTCTTATGCAGCCGATTCGCTACCGCATCGCGGGGGCATTGCCCAGCATATTCACCTTGATCCAGCGCAGGGCTATTCCGCCGCCGACGCGCTGGCCAGCGCGTCGCGGGCAGCTTCGGCCAACTGGTTGACGGAGAAGGGCTTGGGCAGGAAGGCGACATTGGCGATGTCGATCGACTTGCGCAGTTGCTCCTCCGCATAACCCGACATGAACAGGACCGGCAGGTCAGGATGGGTGCGACGGGCCTGCGCCACCATGGCCGGGCCATCCATATTGGGCATGACCACGTCGGAAATCAGCAGGTCGATCTTTTCCGCGCCACCCAGCACTTCCAGCCCCTGTTCGCCGTCATTGGCGGTCAGCACCTTATAGCCTTGCCGGGTCAGCGCCCGTTCGGCGACGGCGCGGACCATATCCTCATCCTCCACCAGCAGCACCGTGCCGGTGCCCCAGGTTTCGGCGCGCGGAGCCGATGCCTTGGGCGCGGCGGGCTGTTCGATATCGGCGCCGCTATGGACCGGCAGGTAGATGACGAAGCTGGCACCCCGGCCCAGTTCGGATTCGGCGAAGATATAGCCGCCCGACTGCTTCACGATGCCATAGACGGTGGAGAGGCCAAGGCCGGTGCCCTTGCCCAGTTCCTTGGTAGTGAAGAAAGGTTCGAATATCTTCGCAAGGATGTCCGGCGGGATGCCAAGGCCCGTGTCGGACACGCGCAGCGCGGTATAATCGCCGGCAGGCAATATCTGCTGGCGCATTTCCCGCACCTTGATGGCGGGAACGGCATAGGTCTGGATATTGACGGTGCCGCCTTCGGGCATGGCGTCGCGAGCATTGACCGCGAGGTTGACGATCACCTGTTCCAGCTGGCCCGGATCGGCCCGGATCGCGCCCAGATTACGGCCATGGGTGACGTCCAGTTTCACATTTTCGCCGAGCAGGCGTTTGAGCAGCGTGGAGACGTCCGCCACGATATCGGGCAGTTGCAGGATTTGCGGGCGCAAGGTCTGCTGGCGGGAGAAGGCGAGCAGCTGGCGGGTGAGGCCCGCAGCGCGATTGCTGTTCGACTTCACCTGCTGGATATCGTCATAGTCGCTGTCGCCGGGCGTATGGCGCATCAGCATCAGGTCGCAATGGCCGATGATCGCGGTCAGGATATTGTTGAAGTCATGCGCGACGCCACCGGCGAGCTGGCCGATCGCCTGCATCTTGGTCGCCTGCGCCACCTGCCGCTTGAGGTTGGATTCCTCGCTATTGTCCTTGAGGCTGAGCAGCACCGCCGCCTCGCCAAGGCCGCGCACACCGGCCAGCGACAGCGCGATCGGATCATCGGGATTGTCGCGCATGCGCACGGCGATGTCGCCCGACATTTGCGGGCCGACGGCGAAGCGCCGCACCGCGTCGGCAACGGCCGCCTGATCCTCCCGCACGACAAGGTCGCCGGGATAGCTGGGCTTTTCGCCATCACGCAGACCCGCAACTCGCGCAAAGGCGTGGTTGAGGAAGAGGACGCGGCCGTCCCGGTCCGCCATGGCAAGGCCGAAGGGCAGCAGCGACAGAAGGGTTTCGATATAGGAGAGCGCCGAGGTGCCGCCGCCGCCCGAAGGCTCGTCGATCAGCAGGAGCAGCATCGGCCCGTCCTGCATCGATGCCTGCGCTCCGTTGGGCTGGGCGGCGCGCTTCAAGGGCACCTGGAGCAGGCGCAGCGGCAGGCCGCCCTGCTCCTCGCGCGCCAGGAACAGCCGGCCCTTGTCATCCACCCGCATATGGGCGGCGAAATCGCGGCCGCTGATATTGGCGTCGATGCGCCCGGCGGCGCGCAGCAGGAAGGCGCCATTGGCGGCGCGGATGCGGCCTTCGCCGCCGATCATCACCGCCATGATGCCCGCTTCGCCCAATTGCCGTCCTGCTTCCCCGGTCAGGAAGCGGTTGACGTCGTCCAGCGCGCTCGGCTGCCGCACCGGGGTGAAGCGCCAGAGCAGATAATCTTCCGACCGGCCGGTGCGGGCGATGTCGATATCGAGGCGCAGGGCGCCCTGGGTGAAGCCCTCCACCTTTGCCTCGCCATCGCGCCAGGCGGCGCGGGCGGCTTTGGCCAGCGTGTCGGCCAGCGCTTCGTCGGCGGTGACGGCGGGCGGGGTCGGATAGCCGGGGAACCATTCGCCGAACAGGTCGCTGGCGCAGACGAGGCGACCGGCCCGGTCGGTGACGGCGATCGCCATGCTGGAGGCATCGGCGGCGGCGCGCGCGACGGTCCAGTCGGGCGTGGCTTCGCGATCCGATATCTGGGGCGGATAGAGATGCTGGTACCAGGTCAGCAAGGCGGCGGCGGTGAGGATGGTGGCGCCGAACCCGGCGGCCAGCGGCCAGCTGCCCGCGGCGTAGAGAACCAGCGCGGCTGACGCCAGCGCGGCCAGGATCAGCAGCGGCAACGCCAGTCGCGAGCGCGGCTGGATCAGCCAGGCCTCTTCACCTCTTTTCAAACCCGATGTCCTGCTTTTGGTATCGAAACGCGCAGGCGTCAGGCGCCCGTCGCTTTCTCCAATGCGCCGCTTTTATGGACCTTGCCAATCCTCAATTTGCGCGCCTGCCATTTCCGGCCCATGCGGCGGCGCCAGAACCAGTCGGCGATGACATAGCCGATCGCGGCGCTGGCGAGCGAAATGAGGAACAGACCGAGCAGCATGGCCGGCGCGGCTTCGGAGAGCAGCCATGTGGTCCATTCGCGGACCGAGGCATGGCCATCGACCAGCGCCATGAAGCCGGTCGCATCGGCGCTGCGGCCGAGCATCCAGTTGCCCAGCCACACCGACGCCATCAGGATGAGCGGGGTGGTCGCGGGGTTGGAGAGAAAGGTCATGGCCGCCGCGACCGGGATATTGGCGCGGAACGGCAGGGCGAGGAGCGCCGCGCCGGCGATCTGGACGCCGGGGATCAGCAGGAAGATGCCGACGAACAGGCCCAGCGCCACGCCACGGGGGACCGAGCGGCGAGTGAAACGCCAGAGCGAGGGTTCCAGCACACGATGGGCGACGGGGGCAAGGACTCGGCTCTGTTCCAGCGATTCGCGGGTCGGGGCATTGGCATGCCACCAGCGAGTGAGCCGATTGTCCATGGATCAGCCCTTGTCCCGCATGATGCGCTGCTGATCCCGCTTCCAGTCGCGATCCTTGATCGCCTCGCGCTTGTCGTGATTCTGCTTGCCCTTGGCCAGCGCCAGTTCGATCTTGGCGCGGCCGGTGCTGTTGAAATAGATCATCAGCGGCACCAGCGTCATGCCCTTTCGCGACACGGCGCTGTGCATCTTTTCGATCTCGCGTTCGTGCAGCAGCAGCTTGCGGGGACGGCGCGGTTCGTGATTTTCGCGATTGCCATGGCTATATTCGGGGATGTTGCTGTTCACCAGAAACACCTGATTCCCCTTCACCTCGGCATAGCTTTCGGCGATATTGCCTTCACCGCCACGCAGCGCCTTCACTTCCGTGCCTTGCAGGGCAAGGCCGGCCTCGAACACCTCCTCGATGAAATAATCGAAACGGGCGCGCCGGTTTTCGGCGACGATCTTCTTCTTGTCGAAGGTTGCGGGGCGGGGACGGGCCATAATCTAATTTCAATTCTTATGTAGGGGCTCAGACCAGCCCTGCAATCTCCAGCGCGCGATCGACCGCCGAACGGCTCGATTCCGACGGCCAGGTGATCGGCAGGCGGACGTCGCCGGGCATGTCGGCGCGCACGCGGGTCAAAGCGTACTTAACCGGGCCGGGTGAAGAATCGCTGAACAGGGCGTCGTGCAGGGGATAGAGACGATCCTGCAACGCCAAAGCACCATCCCAGTCATGCGCGGCGCAGGCGGCCTGGAAATCGGCGCACAGGCGCGGCGCGACATTGGCGGTGACGCTGATGCAGCCGCGGCCGCCCATCGCGTTGAAGCCGAGCGCGGTTTCGTCATTGCCCGACAGCTGGCAGAAATCGGGGCCGCAGGCGAGACGCTGGGCAGTGACGCGGCCGAGATTGCCGGTCGCGTCCTTGATGCCGACGATCGACTGATATTCTTCGGCCAGACGGTACATCACCGGCACGCCGATATCGGTGATGGTGCGGCCGGGGACATTGTAGAGGACGATGGGCAGGTCGCAGCGTTCGGCGAGATAGGCGAAATGCTGATACACGCCGTCCTGATTGGGCTTGTTATAATAAGGCGCGACGACCAGCGCGGCGTTCGCGCCGGCGGCCTGCGCCGCATACATATGTTCGAGCGCGATTCGCGTGTCGTTCGACCCGCAGCCAGCGATGACGGGGACGCGACCGGCCGCCTGATCGACGCAGATGGCGATGACCCGGTTATGCTCCTCCACCGTCATGGTGGCGCTTTCGCCGGTGGTGCCGCAGGGGACGAGCGCACTCGATCCTTCCTCTATCTGCCAGTCGACCAGCGCGCGAAAGGCCGCTTCATCGACCAACCCGTCGCGAAACGGGGTCACCAGAGCCGGAATCGAGCCCGAAAACATGATTAAACTCCTTCAAATCTCCGGGCAGCCAAGGCATGATCCGTCGAGCCGCGCGCTATAGCGCGTCATTCAGGGCCTGATAAGGATGCAATTGCGATTATGTCCAGCATGCGCACGCCCCCGATTGTCGAAAGTTACCTGATCCGCATGCCTATTATTGCCTTATTGCTGATGACCGCCGGTGCCGGCGCGCAGACCGAGACGGTTCAGCGCGTTCCGCCGGAATATCCCGCAACAAGCGGGCCGATGGTGCAACCGCTGCCCGCGCAGGACAGCCGCCCGAGCCCCTGGCAGCAGGCGCAGAGCCGAATCGGCGTAGCGCAGGATGGGAGCATCACCGGTACGATCAGTACATGGCGCGCGTTGCAGCAAAGCGATGGGCTGGGCTTTTCCACCTATGCCAGCTTCATCGTCGCCAATCCCGGCTGGCCGGGCGAAGACCGCATGCGGCGGCTGGCCGAAACGGGCATCAACCCCGACAGCTTCGATCCCAATCAGGTCGCGGGCTTCTTCGCCCAATTCCCGGCGCGCACCGCGACCGGCCATGCCCGCAACGCGCTGGCGCTGATGCAACTCGGTCGGATGGACGAAGCGCGGGTCGCCGCGCGCAATGCCTGGATCGGCGGATCGCTGAGCGTGACGGACGAGGCGCGGCTCTTGTCGCTGTTCGGGTCGAGCCTGACGCCGGCCGACCATGACCAGCGCGCCGACGCCCTGCTGTGGGCCAATGACAGCAATGGCGCGGCGCGGATGATCGCCTATGTCAGCCCGGCGCGGCGAGCGGCCTTTCAGGCGCGGATCGCCTTCCGCCGCCAGTCGCCCGATGCCGCCAGCCTGATGCAGGCGGCCGAGGGGATTGGCGCAAGCGATGCGGGCTATGTCGCCGACAAGGCGGTGTGGTTGCGCGATAGCGGCAACTGGGTCGCGGCGCGGCAATATCTGGCGAACCGGGGCAGCGTGACCTACCGCCCGTCCAATGCCGAGAAATTCTATGAGGTTCTGCTGGGGCAGGCGCGGGCCGCCGCCAATGACAGCCAGTGGAGCTTCGCTTATGGCATCGCCAGCAAGATCGACGATGCAATTGCGCCGGGCACCGATGTCAGCGTCCAGCCGATCGGTGTGCGCGACGATTATACCAGCCTCGCCTGGCTGGCGGGCAGCACCGCCTTCTATAATCTCAACCGGCCGACCGATGCGGTGACGATGTTCCGCCGCTATGCCGACGCGGCCAAATCGCCCCAGACCAAGTCGAAGGGCTATTATTGGGCCGGCCGCGCCGCGTTGCAGGCCGGCGATCAGGCGAGCGCGAACAGCTATTTCAGCCAGGCCGGCGTCTATCCCGACCAGTTTTACGGCCAGTTGGCGCTGGAGCGGCTGGGCCGGCCGATCCCGGCCCCCGCCACGGTCGAGCGGCCGGTGCCGATTTCGGCGGCCGAACGCACCGCCTTCGACAATCGAACAGTGGTGCGCGCGGTCAAGGCGCTGGGCCAGATGGGCTATTGGGAAGACCAGAGCAAATTCGCCCGCGCCATCGCCAACAATGCCGACAGCGACGTCGATCATTATCTGGCGGCCGAGCTGGCGCAGAAGATCGGCCGCCCGGACATGGGCGTGATGGTGGGCCGCCGCGCCGTGTCGAGCGGCCTGACCGGCTATGGCGAGGCCGCTTTCCCGCGCGTGCCGGTGCCGTCGGAAGCGCAATATAACTGGACCATGGTCCATGCCATCGCCCGGCAGGAAAGCCAGTTCGACAAGCAGATTGTATCCCATGCCGGTGCCCGCGGCCTGATGCAGCTGATGCCCGGCACTGCCCGCGAGCAGGCGGGGAAGCTGGGCATGAACTATAATCCCGGATCGCTCAACGAACCCAGCTACAATATCATGCTGGGGTCGGGCTATTTCCAGCGGATGCTGGATTATTATGGCGGCAGTTACCCCTTGGCCGTGGCGGCCTATAATGCCGGCCCCGGCAATGTGAACAAATGGGTCCGCGCCAATGGCGACCCGCGCATGCCCGGCGCCGACATGCTGCGCTGGATCGAGCAGATCCCGATCTTCGAGACGCGCAACTATGTGCAGCGCGTGCTGGAAAATGCCGTGGTCTATGAAGCAATGAACCCTGAGCGGGCCAAGTTCCGGGGGACGAACGCCGTGCTGAGCCGCTATCTGGGGAAGCAGACGCCGGGTTGATTGAGTTCACGCGGAGACGCGGAGGGGAGTCGTCGGTGGGCCGGCTTTTCCAAGATTATGTTCGCGCAGAGACGCAGAGGGCGCAGAGAGATTCGAGGGCCGCTGCGCGGCGGGCTTTCGGCCGCAGGCCGCTTTAGAAAAGCTCTGCGTCTCCGCGCCTCCGCGTGAGATATTTAGAGCTCGGCGCCCTCTGCGCCTTTGCGCGAACCAAATTGCGCAACATGCCCGACAGAGGATAAGGCAGCGGCATGACCACCCCCTATCCCAATTACATCTCGCCCGAAGGGTTCGCGAAGCTGCGGGCCGAATACGACCATCTGCTCGGCGTCGAGCGGCCGGCAATCGTCGAGGTGGTAAGCTGGGCCGCGAGCAATGGCGATCGCAGCGAGAATGGCGACTATCTTTATGGTCGCAAGCGGATGCGGGAGATTGACGGGCAGTTGAAGCGCCTGTCGAAGAAGATGAAGGACGCCAAGGTCGTCGATCCGCGCCAGCAGCCGGACAAGGGCCGGGTCTATTTCGGCGCGACTGTTACCATCGCCGACGAGGATGACAATCATCGCACCGTGACGATCGTAGGCAATGACGAGACGGATGTGGACGCGGGCCGGATCGGCTGGGGATCGCCAATCGCACGGGCTTTGCGCGGCGCAGCGGTAGGCGATCTGCGCCGGGTCAGGCTGCCGGCGGGCGAGAAGGAATATGAGGTTATGGCGATCGCCTATCCGATTTGAGACATCGAGTTGGACAGTTGTTCGGGCTTTGCGCTTTTTATGCGCGGCCGGAAGCAATCAGCTCATTCGTGATTTTAAATCACGGATGACGCTGTAATCAGCCAGCGGCGGAAATCGGCCATGGCGGGGCTGTCGGGGCGCGACATGAGGCGAGTGAGCCAATAGCCGCCCAGATCGACGGAGGCGGCGAAGGGCTGAACCAGACGGCTGGCGCGCAAGTCGGCCTCGAACAGCGAGGGCGGGGCGAGGGCGACGCCAAGACCGCGCAATGCCGCCTGTATCATCAGAATCGAACTGTCGAACACCGGCCCGCGCAGAGGCGGGCAAACAAGCCCCGCCAGTGCGAACCAGCGCGGCCATTCATCGGCGCGGTAGGAACGGAGCAGCGTTTCGCGAGCAAGTGCGGCAGGATCGGGCAGGTGCGCGGCAAGATCCGGCGTGCAGAGCGGGGCGAGCGGCGCGCGCAGGATGGGTTCGGCATGGGTGCCGTGCCAGGCGCCGTCGCCGAAGCGGATAGCGAGGTCCAGCCCCTCCCCCGCCAGATCGACCCGGTTGTTGTTGGTCATGATCCGCAGGTCGATATGGGGGCAGGCGCGTTCGAAATCGGCCAGCCGGTCGAGCAGCCAGCCCGCCGCAAAGGTGCCGACCACGCCAAGATTGAGGATTTCGCGCGGGCGGCCGCCCTCGATCCGGTCCAGCGTCGCGCCGATCCGGTCAAGCGCATCGCCCATCACCGGGAGCAGGGCCCGCCCCTCATCCGTCAGCATCAGGCCGCGCGGCAGGCGGCGGAACAACGGGGCGCCGAGCCGCGCTTCCAGCTGTGCGACCTGCTGGCTGACGGCACCCTGGCTGACGCACAGTTCGATCGCGGCCCTGGTGAAGTTCAGGTGGCGCGCCGACGCTTCGAAGGCGCGCAGGGCATTTAGCGGCAGTTGGGCGCGGTCCATGGACCTGATACATAAGCTGGCCTTATGCCTCTGTCGAGAAATGATGCTTTGTCCGGGGCGTTACCGCACGGCAATCTGACTATATTCAGGGTCTGGAGGCGTGTAAGATGCGGAAAATGGCGTGTCTGGCCATTAGTGTGGCTGGCATAATGCAGGTAAGTGCCGGTAAGCCGGACGATCCGCTGACGCGGCCGATCGCGCCGGAGTCTGCGAAGCGCTGGCTGGCGCCGCAGCCGGCGACGCGATTGCATGGCAACACCTATCTGGTGGGCTTTGGTGGGCTGAATGTCGCGCTGATCCGTACCAGCGCGGGGCTGATCCTGATCGACGGCGCGGTGCCGCAGGCGGTGGGGGATATCGAGCGGAAGATCGGCAACCTCGGCTTTTCGATCAGGCAGGTGAAGCTGATCCTGAGCACGGAGCCGCATTTCGACCATGCCGGGGGCATCGCCGCGCTGGCACGGGACAGCGGCGCGACCGTGATCGCGAGCGGCCCGGCGGCCGCTGTGCTGCGTCAGGGCGGCGGCGATTCCGACGATCCGCAGGCGGCCTGGCTGGAGCGCTTCCCCGGCGTCACCAAATTGCGCGTGGCGCGCGATGGCGAGGCGATCCGGCTGGGCGATACGGTCGTCACCGCGCAGGCGACGCCGGGGCATACGCTGGGCAGCATGAGCTGGCGCTGGAAAAGCTGCGAGGGGAAGGATTGCAGGACGATCGTCTTTGCCGCCAGTCTCAATCCGATCGCGGCCGATGGCTGGCGCTTTGCCGATCCTGCGCACCGACAGTTTGTGGCGGCATTTCGCGGCAGTATCGCGACGATGAAGGCGATGCCGTGCGACATGCTGATCGCGTCGCATCCGCAGGATGGTGATGCGGAACGGGTGGCGCAACTGGCCAGGGCACGCACGCCCAATCCCTTTATCGATCCGGGCGTGTGCCGTCGCTATGCCGAGCGGGCGGAGGCAGCGTTGGCGAAGAAGCTGGCGGAATAGGGCCAGGCCGGTCGCTTCGAGCAAGATCGAGGGTCTACGAGCACTGCGGCCGTGTTTAACTTCGCTGAACTCGGCCTTGCCTCGTTTCTCAACTACGCTCGAAACGAACGGACTGGGGAAAGAGTATGCCCCGCCTCCGCCGGCAGGGCCGCTCTTCCTAATCGTGCGGGCGGAGCGCCTGATTGAGGGTTTCGATGACGGCGTCGATCGGTTCGGTGACGGTCACGCTGCGCCCCTCGCCGAAGCGGATGCGGGTGCCGTCGCTGACCTGGGTGACGAAGGTGACCTGCGCGGGGTTGATCGCGGTCTGGGTGCGATCGGTGCCGACGAACATCGTGAGCATGGCGTCCTCTCCTTATGCTTTGGATGAACAGCCTAACGTGATTCGCCGGCCGCGCCAGCCCTGATTATGCGGTCAGGCCGCGCGGATCGCCGCGATGAAGCCGCCGGCGCGCTGTTCCAGCCGGTACGCCTCCCCTGCCAGCCTGTCGGCAACGTCGCGCATGCCGCGCGCCGCCAGTCCCGTGGCCTGGGCGTTGTCGCTGATCTGGCGGGCGCCGGTACGGATATGGGCGCTGGAGGCGCCGGCTTCCGCCACGCTGTCGGCCATGGTGCGGCTGAAGGCGCTTTGCCGCGCCACCGCTTCGAACACCGCCGCCGACAGCCGGTCGGCGCGGGTCATGGTGGCGTCCATATGGGCGTGGCCAGCTGCGACTTCGCCGATGGTGGCGCGGATATGGTCGATGCGCCCGGATATGCCCGCCGCCGCTTCGCGGGTCTGCTGCGCAAGCGACTTCACTTCCCGCGCGACCACGGCAAAGCCCTGCCCTGCCTCCCCCGCGCGGGCCGCTTCTATCCCGGCATTGAGGGCGAGCATGGCGGTGGCCTTCGCGATACTGTCGATCAGCGCAATCACTTCGCCGATGCCGTCGGCCTCGATCCGCAGCGCCGCGCTGCGCTCCATGCCGGATCGGCTGCGCGCGGCGGCTTCGGCAATGGCTTGCCCGGCGGCCTCCGCTTCGGCTTCCATCGCGCGGAAGAGCTGGCCAAGTTCGGTGCCGCCGGCGGCCAGCTGGCCCAGCCGTTCGGCGGTCTGTGCCGCTGCAACCGCCATGGCGGCCGAATCGGCGCCGTCGCCAGCCGCGCGTTCCGCCGCCTGCCCCGCCAGTGCGGACAGTCGTTCCGCCATGGCGGCCATGTCGGCGATCATCGTCGCGATATCATGGCGGAAGGCGGCGCTTTCCTGCGTGATCTGTTCGACGCGCACCGCCCGTTCCAGCGCCACGCGGGCATCGCGCTCGGCCGCGAGGCGCAGCAGCAGCGGCCCGCCCAGCACGCCGTCATAGCGGCCGCCATCGGTGACGATCAGCCCTTCGCAACCGGTGCCCTGCCCGGCGAACAGGTCGACCAGCGCTTCGACGCTCTCGGTCCGATCGACCGTGGCGCAGGGGCGGACATGATCGTCGAGACGCCCCCCGAAACTGGGGTTGCGCAGCAGCGCATGGCCGAAAGGATTGAACAGGATGCGGCGCATGTCGCGCTCATAGATGGCACCGACCGGCCGATCCGTCCCATCCAGCACCGGCAGCAGGCGCAGGCCCGAATCGCGCTGAAACCAGTCGACCGCCTCGCTGAGCGGGCGGCCCAGCCGGATGATCGGGCTGCGCTCGGCCAGCGCGCAGTCCAGCGCGGCGGAAGCGTCGGACACAATGAGGGGGACGGCGTTCATGCCGCCGGCCTAGCCCCTTAATGGTAAAGACGGCGTTAGATTTTGATGACAGTTTTGTTACAAGATACTGTTTTTCCTATGTTTTTACCTTATACCCGAAGGCATCCCGCGCCAGTTTGACGATCGCCGGATCGGCGTCCGGAAAGTCCATCGGCACCAGTTTCTCCAGCCGGTCAGCGACATAGGTCAGCGCGGCGATCCGTCCCGCCTTGCGGTTATTATTGTCGATCACCTGCCAGGGGGCGTGTTTGGTGTCAGTCTTCCTGAACATCGCCTGCATCGCGTCGAGATAGTCGGCGCGTTTGCCCCGATTGCGGTAATCGTCGGCGCCGGTCTTCCACCGCTTCCATGGGGTGTCGAGCCGCTGGGCCAGTTGTTCATCCTGTGTCTTCTGGGTGATGTGGACGAACAGTTTGACGAAATTGGTGCCGGCCTGCGCCAGTTGCTTTTCGAAGGCGTTGATCTCGTCATAGCCGCGTTTCCAGTCGGCCTTGCTGCAATAGCCTTCCACCCGCTCGACCAGCACGCGGCCGTACCAGCTGCGGTCGAAGATGCCGATATTGTGGCTGGCGGGCAGGCGGGTCCAGAATCGCCAGAGGAAATGATGATCCTGTTCGATCTGGGTCGGTGCGGCGATCGGATGGACCTGATAATAGCGCGGATCCCAGTCGGCGCTCATCCGCTTGATGATGCCGCCCTTGCCGGCCGCGTCCCAGCCTTCCAGCAGGATGACGCTGCGCCGTCCGTGCAGGATATGGGCGACCTGAATCTTGGCCAGGCGATGCTGGAGGGCGACGAGGTCGGCCTCATAATCGCCCTTATACTTCGCGCCCTGTTCGTAATCGGCAAGGTCGATGGTCATCACTCAACTCCGTTCGCGCTGAGCCTGTCGAAGCCCTGTTCTTCTTTAAGAACAAGGATGGTCCTTCGACAAGCTCAGGACGAACGGAGGGTGACTTTAAGCCTTCGTCTGCGGTTCCACGACGCGGACATGGAGTTCGCGCAGCTGCTTGAATTCGGCGGCGCTCGGCGCCCCCATCAGCAGGTCTTCGGCGCGCTGGTTCATCGGGAACAGCGTGATTTCGCGCAGGTTCTGCGCGCCGCACAGCAGCATCACGATGCGGTCGACGCCAGCGGCCATGCCGCCATGCGGCGGGGCGCCATACTGGAAGGCGCGGTAGAGGCCGCCGAAACGTTCCTCGACGTCCTGCTGGGACAGGCCGACCAGTTCGAACGCCTTGACCATCAGGTCGGGCGACTGATTGCGGATCGAGCCGGACGCGATTTCATAGCCGTTGCAGACCATGTCGTACTGATAGGCGTTGATCGTCAGGGGATCCTGATTGTTCAGCGCGTCGAGGCCACCCTGCGGCATGGAGAAGGGATTGTGGGCGAAGTCGATCGACTTCGAATCCTCATCATATTCGTAGAAGGGGAAGTCCACGATCCAGCAGAGTTCGAACCGGTCCTTGTCGATCAGGTCCAGCTGTTCGCCGACGCGGATGCGGGCGAGGCCGGCCAGCTTGGCGGCCTGCGATTCCTTGCCGGCGGCGAAGAAGACGCCGTCGTTCGGGCCGAGGCCGAGCGCCTCGATCAGCCTGGCGGTCGCTTCCTCGCCATGATTCTTGGCGATGGGGCCGCCGGGGACGCCATCCTTGATGTTGATATAGCCAAGACCCGAATAGCCTTCGCCGCGCGCCCAGACATTCATGTCGTCGAAGAATTTGCGGCTGCCAGCGCCTGCGCCCGGTGCGGGAATCGCGCGGATGCGCGCGCCGCCTTCGACCAGCGAGGCAAAGATGCCGAAGCCAGAACCGACGAAATGATCGGTCACGTCCTGAATCAGGATGGGATTGCGCAGGTCGGGCTTGTCGCTGCCGTACTTCAGCATGGCTTCGGCATGGGGGATGCGCGGGAAGCTGCCGGCCGGGGTGACGTGCTTGCCTTCGGCAAATTCCTCGAACACCTGAGCGATGACCGGCTCCATCGTGTTCCAGACGTCTTCCTGCGTGACGAAGCTCATTTCGAGGTCGAGCTGGTAGAATTCGCCGGGCAGACGATCGGCGCGCGGGTCTTCGTCGCGGAAGCAGGGGGCGATCTGGAAATAGCGGTCGAAGCCCGCGACCATCAGCAACTGCTTATATTGCTGGGGTGCCTGCGGCAGGGCGTAGAATTTGCCAGGATGGATACGCGAGGGCACGAGGAAGTCGCGTGCGCCTTCCGGGCTGCTGGCCGTCAGGATCGGGGTCGAATATTCGGTAAAGCCCGCGCCTTCCATGCGGCGGCGCATGTCCGAGATGACCTTGGTGCGCTTCACGATGTTGGCGTGCAGCGTTTCGCGGCGCAGGTCGAGGAAGCGGTAGCGCAGGCGGATATCTTCGGGATAATCCTGTTCGCCCGCGACCGGCAGCGGCAGTTCGGCGGCGGAGGAGAGGACGGTCACGACATCGGCCACGACCTCGATCTCACCGGTCGCCATCTTGGGGTTGATGGCTTCGGCGGCGCGGGCGACGACCTTGCCCTCGATCGTCACGACGGATTCGAGACGGAGCGATTCCAGCGTACGCAGCGGATCGCTGTCCGCCTTTGCGACGATCTGGGTGATGCCATAATGGTCGCGCAGGTCGACGAAGAGGACGCCGCCATGGTCGCGCTTGCGATGGACCCAGCCGGACACGCGCACATCATTGCCGACTTCTGCCGTGGTGAGGGCGCCGCAGGTATGAGTGCGATAGGCGTGCATGGCGTTTCGATCTTTCAGCTTCGTTTTACGGAAATGACAAACTGTTGCAGTCCCGCTATGGCCAGCAATGTCACATTGACCAGTCCGCGGACGCGGGCCAGCCCATAATAAGATCGAAGACCATATGCAAATTCATCCGCTGATTACCGACAGCAAGCAACTTTCCGATTTCTGCGCCCGCATCGCAAAATCCCCGTACATCGCCGTCGATACGGAATTCATGCGGGAAAACAGCTACTGGCCCGAACTCTGCCTGGTGCAGGTCGCCGACCCGAATGAGGCCGCGGCGATCGATCCCAAGGCGCCCGGCCTCGACATGAAGCCTCTGCTCGACCTGCTCGTGAACAATGAGGAGGTGCTCAAGGTCTTCCATGCCGGCGGGCAGGATATCGAGATCGTCCACAACCTGACCGGCAAGACGCCGCATCCGATGTTCGACACGCAGATTGCCGCCATGGCGCTGGGTCTGGGCGAGCAGATCGGTTACGGCAATCTGGTCGATGCCTGGATGGGTGTGCAGCTGGACAAGGGCGCGCGCTTTACCGACTGGGCGCGGCGGCCGCTGGACAAGCGCCAGATCGACTATGCGATCGGCGACGTCACCTACCTGATCCAGATTTTCCCCAAGATGCTGGAAGAATTGCGCAAGACCGGGCGGGGCGACTGGCTGGATCAGGAAATGGAGCGGATCAGCGATCCGTCCAATTATGAGAACAACCCGCAGGACGCCTGGCAGCGGGTGCGCATCGCCAGCAAGAAGCCCGACGTGTTGGGCCGGCTGAAGGCGCTGGCGGCATGGCGTGAAATGGAAGCGCAGGACAAGAATCTGCCGCGCGGCCGCATCGTGAAGGACGAGACGCTGGCCGATATCGCCAGCCATCCGCCGCGCCATCAGGAGGATCTGGGCAAGGTCCGGGGCCTGTCCGCCACATGGAAGAGCAATGACATCGGCGCGCGGCTGATGAATGCGCTGGCCAAGCACCAGCCGCTGTCGCGCGACGAGATGCCCGATCGCGAACCGCGCCGGCCCGGCCTTGGCAAGGATGGCGCGCTGGTCGCCGACCTCTTGAAACTGCTGCTCAAGATCCGGTCGCGCGACATCAATGTCGCGGCGCGATTGATCGCGCGCAGCGACGATATCGACGCTCTGGCCGCGGGCGTGCGCGAAGGCCTCTCCATCCTGGAGGGCTGGCGCTATGAACAATTTGGCCGGGACGCGGTTGATCTGGTCGAGGGTCGCATGGCCTTTGCCGTCCGCAACGGCCGGCTGAAGATGACGCGCACGGAATAAGGAGATTTGTGATGCGGATGGCGATTTTGGGCCTGATGGCGTTGAGCCTGTCCGCATGCGCCGGCGCGGGGGGCGAAGGGCCGGCTACCCCGCCCGCCACCGCCGAAGGGCCGTGCCGGAATGACGGGCTGGACCGCTTCACCGGGCAGAAGGCCAGCGCAGAGGTGGGCGCGGAACTGCTCAAGGTTTCCGGCGCGAAGACACTGCGCTGGGGCGGGCCCGGCATGGCGATGACGATGGATTTCCGGCCCGACCGGCTGACCGTCAGCTATGACGAGGCGATGGTGATTATATCCGCGCGGTGCGGCTGACCCCCTCCTCCGTTCGCTTCGAGCCTGTCGAGAAGCCGATAGCGCTATGTCAGCGTTTAGCTTCGCTGAACTTGGCTTTGCCCCGTTTCTCGACTTCGCTCGAAACAAACGGACTGTCTGGATTTTTATCGCAATGACCCCCACCGCCGATCTGGCCATTCGCATGGCGCGCGCCGCGTTCAACCGGGCGCTGGCGGATGGCGACCTGAACGCTATCGGGCCGTTGCTGACGATGAATGTCGTGATGATGACCGGGACGGACAGCGCCATCATCGCCGGGCGCAAGGCGCAGTTGCTGGCGTGGAAACGCGAGTTCGCGGCGAAGGAGCGGATGATCTACACACGGACGCCCGACCGCATCGTCGTTTCGTCGGTGGAGCCGATCGCGATGGAACATGGCCACTGGACCGGCATGGTTGGCGGCACGACAGTCGCGTCGGGCCAATATAGCGCCAAATGGCGAGCGGTTGGCGGCGACTGGCTGATCGAGGCGGAAATCTATCTGACGATGGCCTGAGCGATCATCATCTTCATATCGTCATTACGAGCGTAGCGAAGCAATGCCGGAAGCTGGAGCAGCGCGTGATCCGTTCGTCCTGAGCCGGTCGAGCCGCAGGCGAGCGGAGGCCAACGATGCGCGCTACGTCCTTCGACAGGCTCCGGACGAACGGAAATTGGGTGATACCAATTTCACGCTCAATGCTCCAAAATGCCGTCAGGCCGCCGCCGGCAGGTCTATGACGGTGCGGTTGCGGCCTTCGCGCTTGGCGCGATAGAGTGCCGCATCGGCCGCCTGAAGCAGCCCCGCGCCTTCGCCCGACATGCTTTCGTCCCAGGTCGCGATGCCAAAGGACATGCTGGTCGATCCCAGCGCCCGGCCGCCATGACGCAGCACGATTTCGGTGATGCCCTTGCGCAATATCTCGACGCGGGCGGCCAGCGCCTGCGCATTGGTGCCCGGCGCGATGACGGCAAATTCCTCGCCGCCATAGCGGCAGACGATATCGCCGTCGCGGAAGCGGCTGCGCATTTCATTGGCGACGGCCTGCAACACGACGTCGCCGGCATCATGGCCGAATTCGTCGTTGAAGCGCTTGAAATGGTCGACGTCGCACATGACGGCGCTGAGCGGCACGCCGGAGCGGCGGGCACGGGCGATCTCGATCGTCAGTGCCTCTTCCATATAGCGGCGGTTGAACAGGCCGGTCAGCGGATCGCGAATCGTCTGTTCGCGCAGACCCCGCTGAAGGCGGTGATTGACCAGCGCGGAGCTGATATTTTCCGCCATCACGGTCAGGCGGAACCGGCTTTCATCCTCGACCACGCCCTCCAGATAGAGGGTACCGATCACTTCGCCGCCGGCCAGCAGCGGTTCGCAATGATAGATGGCGTCCGGATCGACATGGGCGCAGACGATGTCACCGCCCGGTTCTGCGACGAAATGGCTCTGCCCGCGCCGCAGCGCCCAGCACTGGTCGGGCGCAAAACCATCCACACGGGGCACATAGCCGCCCCATCCGGCAATCGGTACCAGCAGGTTGCGGCTGTTATTATGGGCATAAAGGCCCCCGGGAATGCCCGGCAACACGCGCGGCACGAATACGCGGATGACCTGCGCGAGTTCCTCGTCCGTGCGGGCCGCCTGCATGCGATGGGCCATGCCACCCAGCAGTTCGATCACCCCGCCACGTTCGCGCAGGACATCGCTGTTGCGCATCAGTTCGGCGTGAGCGGCCTTCAGTTCCAGTTCGCTGCGCCCCTGATCGGCGACGGCGGCCTGCAACTGCTCCGCCATTTCATTATAGCCGGAGGCGAGTTGCGCGAATTCCTGCGATCCCATCGCGGTGGTGACGCGCGCGCTGCGGTCCCCCTCCCCCAAGGCCGTCATCGCCCGGCGAATGACACCGGCGGGACGGCGGATGCCCCAGATGAGGAGCAGGGAGACGGACAGAATGGTGAGCGCGATGATCGGGCCGCCGATCAGCGCCAGTTGCCGGACCCAGACCAGCCGACGATCCGCGGCGTCGATGCGGGTGAGGCGCAGCGCGCGTTCTTCGGCCAGGAAACTGTCGACGCGCAGCGATAGCATGGCCATCAGGTCACGCCCGGTGCCGCTGGCGATGACCGCACGCGCCTTGTCGAAATCGCCGCTGCGGGCGTCAGTCAGCGTGCCGCGCAACATGGTGATGCGGCGGTCCATCAGGCTGCGCAATTCGCGCGCGCGCATATTCTGGGTCGGATTGTCGGCGGTCAGTTCGACCAGATGGTTCATCGCCTGACGCGACACCGCGAGCCGTGCATCGGCCGGATCGGCGAAGCTGGCATTGCGGGTGAGGACGAAGCCGCGCTGGCCCGATTCCGCTTCGCGCAGGGCGGACAGCGCGTCGTCCATCGTCTCGATCACCTCGGCCGAATGCGTCACCCAGCGGAAACTGTCGCGCGTCTGCATCGACGCGCCCACCAGCATCCAGATAAGCGCCAGCAAGGCGACGAAGACCAGCGCACCAAAGGCGGCGATCCGGGCGGAAAGAGAGGTGAACATAAGCGACCTTGTTAAACGGCCGCCAAATTAATGGCCAAATGGTAAACAAAGCCTGTAAGATGCGACGAACCGCGGCGCGCGGCGCCATCTTTGCAAACGATTGACGAGAACCGCCCCTGCGGATGTGTCCGCTACGTTTCTGCGCCTTTGCACGGCAAGGGCAGCGGCAACAATTGGCGCGCCGTCAGCGCTTCCAGCGCGCCCAGATGGCGGTCGGGAGCGCAATGCCGCGCGCCTCTTCGCGCACCGCCAGTTCGCCTGCTTCCACGGTGCCCGGCAGGTCGGCGAACGCCTGACGCAGCAGTTCGCCGATCGCCAGCGCGGACATGCGCACGGCATAGACGGTCAGGAACAGGAAGCGGCTGTCGGCGTCGAGCAGCGCGCGACAATTGGCGATCAGGCCGGGAAGATCCTCCTCCAGCCGCCAGACTTCGCCGTCGGGGCCGCGGCCATATTTGGGCGGGTCGAGCAATATGCCGTCATAGCGGCGATTGCGACGCACTTCGCGGGCGACGAACTTGGCGGCATCCTCCACGATCCAGCGGACGGGCCTGTCCTCCATGCCGGACAGGGCGGCGTTGGCGCGGGCCTGCGCGACCGATTTCTTGGACGCATCGACATGGACCATGCGCGCGCCGCCGGCCGACAGGGCCAGCGTGCCGACGCCGGTATAGCCGAACAGGTTCATCACCTCCGCATCGGGCTTGTCGGCATAGGTGGCGTGCAGATCGTCCCAGATCGGCGCCATGTCGGGGAAGAAGCCGAGATGGCGAAAAGGGGTACAACTCGACTGGAAGGTCACTTCGCGCCAGTGCAGCGGCCAGCCTTCGGCCGGGACCGGCTTTTCATAATACCAGCGGCCGCCGCCATCCTCGTCCGATCCGGGGATGAATTCGCCATCGGCGCGCCAGTCGCTCGTCGCGGGCTTCCACATCGCCTGCGGTTCGGGGCGGATGAAGCGGAAGGGGCCATAGCGCTCCAGCTTGCGCCCGTCGCCGCTGTCGAGCAGGCCGTAATCCGACCAGGGTTCGCCGATGAGGGTTTTCAATTCCATAGCAATGTCTCGTTCGGTTCGAGCCTGTCGAGAACCCTGGCACATCCGGTTCTCGACAAGCTCGAACCGAACGGAGGCTGGTTATGCCCGCGGGGTCGCGCGCTGCGCAACATAGGCGGTGACGGCCTCGAACGTGCCGGGCAGCTTGGCATAGCTTTCCTCGCGCGCGAACAGGTCGCCCACGCGCGCCGGCAGCGGCGGACGGGTGCCGGTCGCCCGTTCAACGGCATCGCGGAACTTGGCCGGGTGCGCGGTCGCCAGCGTCACCACCGGGATGGAGGCGTCGAGGCCGGCTTCGCGCGCCGCCGCCAGACCGATGGCGCTGTGCGGATCGATGATCTGCGCCGCGCCGTCATAGGCCCAGCGCATCGCCATGGTCATGCCATCGGCATCGACGCGGGCGGAGGTAAACAGATGGGCCGCGCCTTCGCGCTGGGCGTTGGTGAGGCGCATGGCCTTGCTGGCTTCGAAGCCGCGCATCTGTTCGGCAAGGGCCAGGCCGTCGCGACCGCCTGCATCGAACAGCAAACGCTCGAAGTTCGAGCTGACCTGGATGTCCATGCTGGGCGTGGCGGTGGGTACCACCTGCCCCTGGCTGTAGTCGCCTTCGGACAAGGCGCGATGCAGGATGTCATTGACGTTGGTGGCAACGATCAGCCGGGCGACGGGCAGGCCCATCTTGGCCGCGACATAACCGGCGAACACATCGCCGAAATTGCCGGTCGGGACCGAGAAGGCGACTTGTCGGCCCGGCGCGCCGAGGCGCACGGCGGCGTAGAAATAATAGACGACCTGCGCCATCAGCCGCGCCCAGTTGATGCTGTTGACGGCCGACAGGTTGAAGCGGCTCTTGAAGTCGGCGTCGTTGAACATCGCCTTCACCAGCGCCTGCGCATCGTCGAAGCTGCCTTCGATCGCGATGTTGTAGACATTGGGGGCCAGCACCGTGGTCATCTGGCGACGCTGCACATCCGACACGCGGCCTTCGGGATGGAGCATGAAGATGTCGATCTTCTCACGGCCCGCCACCGCGTCGATCGCGGCGGAACCGGTATCGCCCGAGGTGGCGCCGACGATCGTCAGATGATCGTCCCGGCGCGAGAGGAAACGCTCGAACAGCTGGCCGAGCAGCTGGAGCGCGACATCCTTGAAGGCGAGCGTGGGACCATGGAACAGTTCGAGCAGCCAGTGCTGATGGTCGAGCTGGACCAGCGGGGTCACGGCCTGATGGCTGAAGCGGCCATAGGCGGCGGTGCACAGGTCCCGCAGTTCGTCTTCGGTCAGCGATCCCGCAACGAAAGGCGCCATCACCCGGACGGCGGTTTCGACATAGGAGAGGCCGGCAAGGGCGCTGATCTGGTCGGCGGTAAAGGCCGGCCAGCTGGTCGGCAGATACAGGCCGCCATCGGACGCCAGCCCGGCCAGCGTCACATCCTCAAAACCGAGCGCGGGCGCGCTCCCCCTGGTGCTCTGATATTGCATAATGGGAAAGCGCGGTAGCGGCCCGCGCGCGCGGGAGCAAGCGATTAGGCGCTTTTGTTCCGGCGGCGCAGGGCAAGGATGTAGATGATGACTGCGACGGCGGCGAAAAGGAACCATTGCACCGCATAGGCAAGGTGGTTGTTGGGCACGTCGGCGGCGCTGGGCGGCGCAGCGGGCTTGAGGCCAGCGGGCGCATTGCGGGCGATCAGCATCGGGCGGAGCGGCGTCGCCTTGCCGCCTATGCGTTCCACCAGGGCGCGATGGTCGGGCTCCTGCGAAATCCAGCCTGCCACCTGCCCGCCGGTCCAAGCGGGGTTTTCGTCGGGCTTCTGTCCCACACCGATCGCGACCAGCGCACCCGGCCCTTCCGCCCCGGTCGAACATTCGGCGATATGGCGATAGCCGGTCGATCCGTCGGCGGCGCGGCCCGCCTCTACCCGCCAGCCGACGACGCGCAGGCAATGGATCGAGGACGGGCGGAAGAGGATATCGGCATCGAGCGGCGGCAGTTGAGGGAAGGCGACGGCCGGCCGGCCGGGATTGGCGGCCGCCAGCGCCAGCGCCGCTTCCTTTTCGCCGCGACGCTGAAGCTGCCAGACGCCAAGGCCGATCATCACCATAACCGCCAGCGCGACGAGGATCGTGGGGATCAGGGGGATACGGGCTTTGGCGGGCTGATCGGTCATGGCCGGTCCTTGAGACTTGTTAGAGCATCGTCATTGCGAGCGTAGCGAAGCAATCCATGTCACGCCACGTGGATTGCTTCGCTACGCTCGCAATAACGATGATAAAGTTCAGAGGAAGCGGCACAAAAGAAAACGGCCGGAGCAGAGGCCCCGGCCGCTTGACCTTTTAGCCGAAGCTGGTTGCCTCAGCCGCCGTGGACCGGTGCGCCCCAGCCGCCCCAGACATAGATGGCGACAAACAGGAACAGCCACACGACGTCGACGAAATGCCAGTACCAGGCGGCGGCTTCGAAACCGAAATGCTGGCGCGCGGTGAAGTGGCCCTTATAGGCGCGGACAAGATTGACGATCAGGAAGATCGTGCCGACGAGGACATGGAAGCCGTGGAAGCCGGTCGCCATGTAGAAGGCCGAGCTGTAGGGATTGCCGCCGAAGTCGAACGGGGCATGGGCATATTCATAAGCCTGGATGCTGCTGAATAGCGCGCCGAGCAGGATGGTGCACCACAGCCCCTTGATGAGGCCGTCACGGTCGCCATGGATCAGCGCATGGTGCGCCCAGGTGACGGTGGTGCCCGAACAGAGCAGGATCAGCGTGTTGAGCAAGGGCAGCTCGAATGCATTCATCACTTCCACGCCCTTGGACGGGAAGAGGCCCTCGATCGGGGCGAGCGCGCTGGGGAAGAGCGAGAAGTCAAAAAAGGCCCAGAACCAGCCGACGAAGAACATCACTTCCGACGCGATGAACAGGATCATGCCGTAGCGCAGGTGCAGTTGGACCACCGGGGTATGATCGCCGGCATGCGCTTCGGCGATGACATTGGCCCACCAGCTGTAGAAGGTGAACAGGACGCCGGCGACGCCGATCAGGAAAACCCAGCCGCCGCCCGGCCCCATGGCATCGGGGTGAAGCCACATGATCGCGCCCATCGCCATGACCAGCGCCGACATGGAGCCGAAGAACGGCCAGATGCTGGGCGGAAGGATGTGATAATCGTGGTTCTTGGCGCCTGCCATCGTCTCTTCCCTGTTCGCTTGTCCGTTATCGTGTCTGGTCTTAGCTTGGCTTACCATCCTGCTCAACAGGATAGAAAGTATAGCTCAAGGTAATTTGCTGCGTGTCCTTATTGTCGGGATCCTGCAAAATCTTGGGATCGACATAATAGAGCACCGGCATGCGCACTTCTTCACCGGGCTTCAGCGTCTGCTGCGTAAAGCAGAAACACTGGATCTTGGTGAAATAGGCGCCCGCCTGAGTCGGGGTCACGTTGAAGCTGGCGGTCCCGGTCACCGGCTTGTCCGACAGGTTCTTCGCGATGAAGATCGCCATGTCCTTGCGCCCGATCGTCACCGTATCCGTGCGATGTTCCGGGTAGAATTGCCAGGGCATGCCCGGCTGGACGTTGGAATCGAAGCGGATCGACATGGTGTGGCCGGTCGCCACCTGCACCTGCACATCGGCGGCGGCGCGGGCGGTGGTGCCGCCGAAACCGGTCTGTTCGCAGAAAATGCGATAGAGCGGGACCGAGGCGAAACCCAGGCCCAGCATGGACAGGCCCACCGCCGCCATCGCGACCAGCGTGCGCCGGTTGCGGCGATGGCGGTCGAAGGGGGATGGCGGCAGGCTGGCCATCAGTTACCGCCCATCTTGGCGATGGTGATGCCGTAGAAGAGCAGCACAAGTGCGCCCAGAAGCAGGCCCATCACCAGTGCGCGCGACTTCTGCCGGGCGCGGATGCGGTCATTCTCCTCCGGCGTCATGCGAGCAGCCAGCGGTCGACGACCACTGCCCCGAACAGCAGGAAGAGATAGAGGATCGAATATTTGAACAGGCGCTTTTCCGGGGCCATGCGGGCCGGGTCGCTTTCACGCCGGCGATAGACCTGAAAGGCAAAGACCGCGAAGAGCGCGGTGCCGAGCAGCGCGGCGGTACCGTAGACGATGCCGGTCAGTTGCAACAGCACCGGCGCCATCGCGGCGATCGCCATGATCGCGGTATAGCCCCAGATCTGGCGACGGGTCGCGACTTCGCCGGATACCACGGGCAGCATCGGAATGCCGGCCGCAGCATAATCGGTCTTCACGAACAGCGCGAGCGCCCAGAAATGGGGCGGCGTCCAGAAGAAGATCAGCATGAAGAGCGCGACGGGAAGCGCGCTGATATCGCCCGTCACCGCCGCCCAACCGATCACCGGCGGGAAGGCGCCGGCTGCGCCGCCGATGACGATATTCTGCGCCGTGCGGGGCTTGAGCCAGATGGTGTAGACGAGGACATAGAAGAGGATCGAGACGGCCAGCACCGCCGCGGCGAGCCAGTTGGTCGCAAGGCCGAGCAGGACCACAGAGAAGAAGGACAGGCCGACGCCGAAATGCAGCGCCGATTGCCGGTCCATCCGGCCGGCGGGCAGCGGGCGATTGGCGGTGCGCTTCATCTTTGCGTCGACATCGGCCTCATACCATTGGTTGAGCGCGGCAGCGGCGCCGGCCCCGATGGCGATGCAGAGAATCGCGGTGAAGGCGAGGATCGGGTGAATATGTCCCGGCGCAGCAAGCAGTCCGCACAGGCCCGTGAACACGACCAGAGTCATGACTCTGGGCTTGGTCAGCGCGACGAAATCGCGCCAATGGGCGGGCAGCATAGGGCTGTCGGTAGGGGTTTGGGCCCCTGTGGCGAACGGCGAACTGGCCATAATCTCCTCTTGGGTTCAGCCCCGCGCCTGTACACGGCCGGGCTGATCCGGGCAACGGGGCCTCCTGTGGGCAGATTGTCCGCCCCGGGGCCTTGGAGCGCCCCGGCGAACCGGGGCGCCCGGAGGCGTGGCGCTTAGTGGTGCGCCGTGTCGTCGATCACCGGCAGGGTTTCGAACTGGTGGAAGGGCGGAGGGCTGGACAGGGTCCATTCCAGCGTGGTGGCGCCTTCGCCCCAGGGATTGCCTTCCGCCTTCTTGCCGGCGGCTAGCGACCAGATCAGGTTGATGAAGAAGATGCCCATGCCAGCGGCCATGATTTCATAGCCATGGCTGGCGAGCGAGTTCCACTTTTCGAACGCGGCCGGATAGTCCGGATAGCGACGCGGCATGCCCGACAGGCCCAGGAAGTGCATCGGGAAGAACAGCAGGTTCACCCCGATGAAGAACACCCAGAAGTGCAGCTGGCCGAGAAACTCATTGTACATCTTGCCCGACATTTTCGGGAACCAGTAGTAGAAGCCGGCGAACAGGCCGAACACCGCACCCAGCGACAGCACGTAGTGGAAGTGGGCGACGACATAATAAGTGTCGTGCAGCACATCGTCGACGCCGCCATTGGCCAGCACGACGCCGGTCACGCCGCCCACGGTGAACAGGAAGATGAAGCCCAGCGCCCAGACCATCGGCGTCTTGAAGCTGATCGATCCGCCCCAGATGGTCGCGATCCACGAGAAGATCTTAATGCCGGTAGGCACAGCAATGACCATCGTCGCGGCGGTGAAATACATCTTCACATTCACCGACATGCCGGTGGTGAACATATGGTGCGCCCAGACGACGAAGCCGACGACGCCGATCGCGACCATGGCATAGGCCATGCCGAGATAGCCGAACACCGGCTTGCGGCTGAAGGTCGAGATGATCTGGCTGACGATACCGAAGCCCGGCAGGATCATGATGTAGACTTCGGGATGGCCGAAGAACCAGAAGAGATGCTGGTAGAGTTCGGGATCGCCACCGCCGGCGGCATCATAGAAGGTGGTGCCGAAATTGCGGTCGGTCAGCAACATGGTGATCGCGGCGGCCAGAACCGGGAGGGCCAGCAGCAGCAGGAAGGCGGTGACCAGCACCGACCAGACGAACAGCGGCATCTTGTGCAGGGTCATGCCCGGCGCGCGCATGTTCAGGATGGTGGTGATGAAGTTGATCGCGCCCAGGATCGAGCTGGCACCCGCAATGTGCAACGACAGGATCGCCATGTCGACGGCCGGGCCAGCTGAGCCGCTGGTCGACAGCGGGGCATAGACGGTCCAGCCGGTGCCCGCGCCGTTGCCGGTGCCGCCGGGCACGAAGGTCGAACCCAGCAGCAGGGTGAAGGCGGGGATGAGCAGCCAGAAGCTGATATTGTTCATCCGCGGAAAGGCCATGTCCGGCGCGCCGATCATGATCGGGACGAACCAGTTGCCAAAGCCGCCGATCATCGCGGGCATCACCATGAAGAAGACCATGATGAGGCCGTGCGCGGTGATGAGCACGTTCCAGAGATGATAGGCCTGGTCCAGAGTCGCCTCCGGCCCGTCCATCATCATCGCCCATGTGTGCAGATACTGGATGCCCGGATGGGCCAGTTCGGCGCGCATCAGGCCCGAAATGCCGCCGCCGATGATCCCGGCGATGATCGCGAAGATCAGATAGAGGGTGCCGATATCCTTGTGATTGGTGGACATGAACCAGCGCTGGAAAAAGGCTGGCTTGTGATCGGCATCATGATGATCGTGGGCGTGATCGCCGTGATGATCTGCGGTGATGGTGGTCATGGCGTTCCTACCCCTGATCAGATTTTCGCGTCGGCAGCGGGCGCGGCGTCAGCCGTCTTCTCCGCCTCGGCGCCGGCGGGCTTGCCGCCCTGCGAGAGCACCCACTGGTCGAACTGTTCGGGCGGGAGCGCCTCGATCGCGATCGGCATGAAGCCGTGGCGCGCGCCGCACAGTTCCGAGCACTGGCCGTAATAGACGCCCGGCTTTTCGATGGTGAAGCTCTTCTCATTGAGACGGCCCGGCACGGCGTCCATCTTCACCCAGAGCGAGGGCACGGCAAAGGCGTGGATCACGTCGGCGCCGGTGATGATGAGCTTGATCGGGCGACCGGCGGGCAGGACCAGACGATTGTCGGGCGCGAGCAGATAGGGCTCGCCATTGGCCTTCGCCTTGTCTTCCGGCAGCATGTTGGAAACAAATTCCGGAATGCCGTTGTCGGGATATTCATAGCCCCAATACCATTGATAGCCGGTCACCTTGACGACGACGGCATCCTTGGGCGCGGGCTTATACTGGTCGGCGAGCAGCCCGATCGAGGGCACGGCGATGACCAGCAGGATCACAACCGGGACGACGGTCCAGATCACTTCGATCAGCGTGTTGTGCGAGGTCTTCGACGGGACCGGATTGGCGCTGCGGCGGAAGCGGACCATCACATAGAGCATCAGGATCAGCACGAAGACCGAGATGATGGTGATGAGCGGCAACAGCATCACGTCATGCAGCCAGCGCGCGGTGTGGCCGGTCGACGTGAACTGTTCCTGGAGGGTAATTTCGCCCGGCTTGGGCATGCCGATGCCTTCGGTCGGCTTCATCCGGGGCGGGGCGGCGATGGTCGCGGCAGGCGCGGCCTCCGCAGCCGGCGCGGTGGCGTTGGCGGCCGATTCGGCCGGTGCGGCCGCATTTTCAGCAGCCGGCGCGGCGGTCGCCGCATTCTCCTGAGCCAGTGCCGGTCCGTTCGAAACGAGTGTAGGCGCTAAGGCCAACAACCCGGCTAGAACGAGCGATTTCACCTTTTTCATAGCGTCTTCTACCCCGTAACCCCTTGGCGCCGCTGCAACGAAGACGCGCATGTCATGCGCTATAGTCCTCGCCCGTTTCGGTTCTGCCGCGGCTTATAGGCATGGTTTTTCCCTGCCTCAAGCATGTCGGAGCAGATTTTCTTCGCTGTTGCAACGCTTCCCTTGGCCGCCTATTCGGCAGGCTCCGCGCACAGGGGCGCGATCATGGCGCGCCAGGGCGTGCGTCATGCGGGTGGAAGACCGACCGGACCGCAGGGCACCGGGTCGCACGACATGGATTTAGGACGGCATGACAGACGAGGAAGTATTGGCGGAATTCCGGGCGGCGGGGGCGCTGCTCGAAGGACATTTCATCCTGTCGTCTGGCCGTCGCAGCGCCAATTACCTGCAATGCGCCCGCGTACTGATGAACGCCGATCGCGCCGGCAAGCTGGCCCGCGCCATGGTGCAGAAGCTGCCCCGTGAAGTACGGCAGGAGATCGACCTGGTCGTGTCGCCGGCCATGGGCGGCCTGATCGTCGGCCATGAAGTCGGCCGTGCACTGGACAAGGACGCAGTGTTCCTTGAACGGCCCGAAGGCACGTTCGAGCTGCGCCGCGGCTTTGCGATCACGCCGGGCCAGAAGGTACTGATGGTCGAAGACGTCGTCACAACCGGCCTGTCGTCGCGCCAGGCAATCGAGGCGGTCGAGGCGGAAGGCGGCATCGTCGTCGCCGAAGTCGCGCTGGTCGACCGGTCGGCCGGCGAAGTGGATCTGGGCGTGCCCTTCTACCCCCTCGTCTCCATCAATTTCCCGGTCTATGAAGCCGATGCCATCCCGCCCGAACTGGCGGCGGTGCCGGCAATCAAGCCGGGCAGCCGGAAGCAGTAAGACAGATGACCACCCCCCTGCGCCTTGGCGTCAATATCGACCATGTGGCCACGATCCGCAACGCGCGCGGGGGTGAACATCCCGATCCGGTCAAGGCCGCCCTGCTGGCGGTGAAGGCCGGGGCGGACGGCATCACCGCGCATCTGCGCGAGGATCGGCGCCATATTCGCGACGCGGATATCGCGATGTTGATGGCGGCGCTGGACGTGCCGCTCAATCTGGAGATGGCGGCGACGGACGAGATGCTGGCCATTGCTCTCAAGCACAAGCCGCATGCCGCCTGCATCGTGCCGGAAAAGCGCGAGGAGCGCACGACCGAGGGCGGGCTGGACGCGGCTGGGCATCTGGACACGCTGATGCCCATCGTCGGGCAGTTGAACGATGCGGGGATTCGCGTCAGCCTGTTCATTGAGGCGGATGCCGCGCAGATCGAGGCGGCGATCAGGCTGGGCGCGCCGGTGGTGGAGTTTCATACCGGCGCCTATGCCCACCTGACCGGGGAAGCCCGCGCGGTCGAACTGCGCAAGATTGCCGACGCCGTCGCGCTGGCGGCCAAGAACGGGATCGAGCCGCATGCCGGCCATGGCCTGACCTTCGACAATGTGGCCCCCATCGCCGCCATCCCGCAGGTCGCCGAACTCAATATCGGCCATTTCCTGATCGGCGAGGCAATTTTCGGCGGGCTGGAAGCGAGCATCCGCGAAATGCGGCGGCAGATGGATCTGGCGCGGTGAAGGTGATGCTGGCGTGATCATCGGCCTCGGTTCCGACCTGTGCAATATCGAGCGCATCCAGAATTCGCTCGATCGCTTTGGCGACCGATTCGAGAGCCGCGTCTTTACCCCGGTGGAACAGGCCAAGGCGGCGCGCCGGCCCTTCACCAAAGCGGGGACGCTGGCGAAGCGCTTCGCGGCCAAGGAGGCCTTTTCCAAGGCGGTCGGCACGGGCTTCAAGGCCGGGGTGTTCATGAAGGATATCGGCGTCGTCAACGCGCCGTCGGGCGCGCCGACGCTGGCGCTGACCGGCGGAGCATTGCAGCGGCTGGAATCCATGGTGCCGGAGGGGCACAGGCCAGTCATTCACCTGACGCTCACCGACGATCATCCATGGGCGCAGGCCTTCGTCATCATCGAAGCGCTACCCCTGTGAGCGATATTCCCCCAAGCGAAAGCCAGCCCGTGACGGCCATCGACCTGCCAGAAGACCAACCTGCCCCCGCTCTGCCCCAGGACGACAAGGCCCCGGCGGTCAACTGGATGCACGAACTGAAAAGCATCATCCTGCTGATCCTGGCGGTGCTGGCCTTTCACAGCTTCGTCGCCAAGCCCTTCTACATCCCGTCCGAATCGATGATGCCGGTACTGCTGACCGGCGACCGGCTGGTGGTGAGCAAGTTCCCCTATGGCTGGTCCTATGTCTCGCCCAGCTTCCATCCGCTACCGTTCCTGAAAGGGCGCGTGCTGGGGCGGCTGCCGGAACGCGGCGACATCGTCATCGTCAGCCCCCAGAACCGGCGCGAGGATTATATCAAGCGGGTGATCGGCCTGCCCGGCGATATCGTGGAGGTACGCGGCGGTCAGGTGATCCTGAACGGCGTGGCGGTGAAGCAGAAGATGCTGAAGCCCATGCGGCTGCCGGTCGACGGCAACGCCCCCTGCCCGCCGCTGCAATTCCCCGGCGCGCTGGTGACCGGCACGGACGGCAAGGAATATTGCGAACTGCCGGTGCGGCAGGAAATCCTACCCAATGGCAAGACCTATGTCACGATCGACATGGGGCCGAGCGCGCTCGACTGGTACGGGCCGGTGCGGGTGCCGGCGGATCATGTCTTCCTGATGGGCGACAATCGCGACAACAGCGCCGACAGCCGCGCGCCGCTGGAGGAAAATGGCCTGGGCGGGCCGGTGCCGTTCGAGGCGATCGGCGGCCGGGCAGAGTTCATCACCTTCAGCCTGGACGGCGATTCGACCTGGAATCCGATGACCTGGATTCATGCGTTCCGCAGCGGTCGGGCCGGGAACAGCCTGCGGCCAAAGAGCGTTACAGTCCCGGAATAAACGCAAAAAGGGGCACCGGGTTTTGAGCGACGCGCAAGAGCAACATGTCGAGCTTCCCGGTCCCAGCGAAGTCCGTAGTCGTTTAGTCAGCCATGAATTGCAGCGCGCCGGCGTGTGGTTCGGGCTGGCCGTCATCATCGCCCTGATCGTGCTGCTGGCGCAGCCGCTGATGCTGGTCATGGGCGCGCTGGTGCTGGCGACGATGATGGACGGCGGCACAAGGCTGCTGGGTCGCATCCTGCCGATATCGCGCGGCTGGCGGCTGACCATTGTGCTGCTGGGCGCGGTCGCCTTCATGGCCTATACATTCTACCTGACGGGCGCGAGCCTGGCGGCGCAGGCGCAGGCGATGCGCGGCATCGTGGAGGGACAGGTCGCCCGCATCGGCGGCTGGATGCAGCAACTGGGCATTTCCACCACGCCCGACGACCTGAAAAGCCTGGCCAGTCAGGCGATGAGCAGCATGGGCCGGGTGACGGCGGCGGTCGGCACGGCGGTCGGCGCGGTCACCAGCGGGGTCATGATGCTGGTGCTGGCCATCTTCATCGCGGTGGAACCCAAGCTGTATGAGCGCGGCGTCGCCTGGATGCTGCCTATGGACAAGCGCGCCCATTTCTACGCCATCGCCGACAAAATGGGCTGGACGCTGCGCCGGCTGATGTTCGGGCGGCTGATCGGCATGGCGGTGGAGGGCGTGGGTACATGGCTGTTGCTGTGGGCCGGTGGCGTGCCGATGGCGGGGCTGCTGGGCATATTGACCGGCCTGTTCGCCTTCCTGCCCAATATCGGGTCGATCATATCGGGCGCGCTGATCATCATCGTCGGCTTTTCCGGCGGGACGGATACCGGCCTCTATGCCTTTGGCGTCTATATGGCGGTTCAGATCGTCGACGGCTATCTGATCGTGCCGATGGTGGCCAAGCGCGCCACTGACCTCGCCCCGGCGCTGGTGCTGGGCGCGCAGATCCTGTTCGGCGCGCTGTTCGGCATCATGGGACTGTTCCTGGCCGATCCGATCGTGGCGATGATAAAGGTCTATCTGGAGGAACGATCCAAGGCGCTGGCCGGGAAGAAGGGCCTGATCCAGACGGATACGAACGGCTGACAGGCTCGTCATTGCGAGCGCAGCGAAGCAATCCACCGGTACGCGCCATGGATTGCTTCGCTGCGCTCGCAATGACGGATCAGTGTGAACCCACCTCCGCTTAACTTCGCATATTTCCCGCTGGTTTCGATATAAACGAACCCAAGTTGGACATTTTCTGTCGCACCGCGCGCCGTAGCCTTCCTTATAGCTATTTGTCCGCCTGTAGGACAGGATGGGGAACCACAGCCGCTGGCCGGTCATTGGCCTTATGACAGGTTCAAGGACCGCCGCTGGAGAGGAAACGACCATGACCATGCCATTGGACAAGCAGAAGAAGCTGCATTTCGACCTGACCAATGTCGGGATGCGCGCGCAGGCGACCGCCGTGGGACTGTTGCAGCTCTGTCTGGAACTGCGCCGCGCGGGCGTGCTGGACGACGGCGCCATCGATCGGATCAAGGGCGCGATTGCCTGCGACATCGAAGTGTCTGCCCCGCGCTCCGTCGCCACCGCCGAATATCGGCGTGACATCAAGGTCCGGCTCGACAAGCTGTTCAGCGGCGAAGAGAAGATCGGGACGGCCGATGCGCTGGCCTTCGGCATCAGCCCGGCGACCGACGATTCGGTCTGCCAGGGTCACGCCTGATGAAAGGCCTGATTCGGGCATGAAAAAAGGGGTCGCGAGACGACCCCTTCTTCATTCCGGCTTTGCGACGCTATGGCTTAGAACATGCTGCGTTAAATTCGACGCGCATCGCATGCTCCAAGTTTTTGTTGTCGCATCGTTTTAAGCGGAAAACCGGTTCCCACTTTTCCGCACGATGCTTAGTTGCCCGCGTGCGGCGCAGCGCCCTGCGGCATGCCACCCTGCTGCTGCATCTGCTGCTGGAGCTGCATCAGTTCCGCCTTCGATTTGTAATCGTGCAGCGTGACGTCGAACACCAGCACCGAACCGGCCGGGATCGGGCCAGCAGCCTGATCGCCATAGCCAAGCTGCGGCGGAATCCACAGACGGTACTTGCCGCCCTTCTTCATCTTTTGCAGGCCTTCCGAGAAGCCGGGCACGACGCCATCGATCGGCATCGGCGCCTGCGGATTCTCGTCGAACACCGTGCCGTCGAGCAGCGTACCCTTATACCCCACCAGCGCCACGTCTGCTGTGGTCGGGCTGGCGCCGGTGCCTTCCGAAAGAACCTTGTACTGAAGGCCCGATTCGGTGGTCACGACACCATCGGCATGGCTGTTCTGCGTCAGGAAGGCGGCCGGCGAAGGCGCAACGCCCTGCTGACCCGCCCATGCGAGGCCGCCTGCGGCCAGCGCAACGGCAGCGACGCCGATCCAGAGGCGCGTCAACGACCCCTTGGCGATAGGACGAAGGGGAACGGCCGTCGTGGACATGGGCGTTAGCTCGCAATTATGGGCAGGAAAGCAGCTTCAAGGGAGCGGGGCGGCGTGAAACCGCCCCGAACGGCGCTTACTTCGCGCCGTCGCGCTCGGCGCGCTTGCGCTCCATCTTGCGCGCGCGGCGGACCGCGGCAGCCTTTTCACGGGCGCGCTTTTCCGACGGCTTTTCGTAGTGACGACGCAGCTTCATTTCGCGATACACGCCTTCACGCTGCAGCTTCTTCTTGAGCGCGCGAAGAGCCTGGTCGACATTGTTGTCGCGAACGATGATCTGCATAAGTCCGTCAATCTCCAATCGAAAACGAGCGGTTCGCCGGGACTTGTCTGTCCATCCCGACGGGCCGACCGAATAGCAAAGCCAGTGAGTCGTCGCGGGTCACCCCACGCCATGTGGGCGGCGCCCTACCAGCAGGCCCATGCAAATTCAACCCCAAAGGGCCGAAACTCGACATTCCACGCCGCTGGCGCGATAGTGATGCGATAAAGATACAGGAGGATTGCCATGGCCACCGCCGCCAAACAGACCGCCAATCGGGCCGACATGTCCGCCGCCGAATGGGAGGCCAGACAGCAACTGGCCGCCTGCTACCGCATCTTCGACCATATGGGCTGGTCGGAACTCATTTACAACCACATCACCCTGCGCGTTCCGCGCGAAGAAGCGGCTTTTCTCATCAATCCCTTCGGCCTTGGCTATGACGAGGTGACGGCGTCCAACCTGGTCAAGATCGACATTGACGGGCATGTGCTGGACGGCAGCCCCTACCCCGTCAATCGCGCCGGATTCACCCAGCATAGCGTGTTCCACCGGCATTTGCCGGACGCCCATTGCATCATCCACACCCATACCACCGCCGGCATGGCGGTGAGCGCCTGTGCCGAAGGATTGCGGCCGATCAGCTTCTACGCCGCCGCCTTTATCGGCCGAATCGCCTATCATGACTTTGAAGGCGTCACGATTCGGCCCGACGAAGGCGAAAGGCTGATCGCCCATCTGGGCGAGAAGCGGGTGATGATGCTGCGCAATCATGGGACGCTGGTGATGGCGGGCAGCCTGCCCGAAGCCTTCCTGACCCACTGGCTGTTGCAACGCGCCTGCGAGATTCAGGTGGCGGCCGGCGCGGCGGGGACGCCGACCGACATCCCGCCCGAGGTGATCGCAGTGCATCAGCGCGACTTGAGCGCGGTACAATTGCCGGTTGGGCCGGGGGTACCGGATTTCCAGACGATGTTGCGGCGAATCGACCGGATCGATTCAAGCTGGCGGGATTGAGGGCAGCCGGCGACTTCCCATTACCGCCGTTCGTTTCGAGCGAAGTCGAGAAGCCAGACGTAGCGCAATCCCCTTCTCGACTTCGCTCGAAGCGAACGGATGAAGAATGACGCCGTCCCGTTTTCAAAGGGTCAGGGCCGAGGGCAGTTTTCGCCCTCGACCGCGAGCCGCCGCACCTCCTGCGCGGCGACCTGGGCCAGCCAGGCGCGCCGTTCCGCCTTGTCGGCATTTTCCTCCGCCAGTTTGCGGGCGGCCTGCGCCTCGTTACGTTGCTGCACCGCCATGCGGGCATAGGTGAAGGCGGCGATCGACAGGCCCGACAGGGTGACGATGAGCAGGAAGGCGAAGGCTGACAGCGCCGCCGCGATTCGCCGGCTGCGACGCTGGTCGCGGCGGTAGAGCGCGGCATAGGGCGCGCCGAGCAGTCCGGCGATCAGCTTGAGCTTGACGATGTTGCGTTCATTTTTCTGCAGGTCGGGTGCCAGCGGTTCGAGCGGCTGGCCGCGGTCGAGATCGCCCGCGGCATCGAGCGCGAACAGCAGGGGGGCGGGGAAACAGGCCTGCTCCCCGTCACCGGGAACGCCCGCCGCGATCAGCGCGAACACCGGCGCGTCCGGGTTCAGCCGCTTGAAGGAGCGGATTTCCTGATCGACCCAGAGCGAGCGGGCGGCGGCGGGCGAGCAGATGACGATCAGTGCATCGGACCGGGCCAGCGCGCCTTGCAGCTTTGGCCCCAGTTCAGCGGCGCCGGCCAGTTCATCCTCGTCGCGGAAAACCGGGCGCAACCGCGCCGGGATCGGCCCGCGATCGCCCGGCGTTCCGACCAGCGATTTGGGCACGCGATAATTTTCGATCGCCCGATGCAGCCAGCGCGCCACTTTCATGTCGGCATGGCTGTAGCTGATGAAGGCGGCATAGCGGCCGTCGCCCGCGCCGCCGACCAGCGCCGACAGATGTTTATGGGCATAGCCGGCCAGTTCCGCCCCCCCTGCAAGCACTGGCTTTCCGACCGCTGCGGCAGTATCCACAGGGGCGGAGAAAATCTTACCGAGGGGACTGGACATGATACGCGGATTCCTGGTCGCGGGCGCCTGCATGGCGGGGGCGATGATGGTCGTGAACGGTCCGGTCGCGGCGCAGGAGCAGGCGCCCGCTCCAGTCGCGCCGCCAGCCGCAACTCCAGCCGCGCCGGCCAATCCCTTCGCGCAGGCGATCGCCGCGCGGCAGGTGGCCGACTTCGCCCGGCGCGAACGCGATCCCTATGCGATGCTGACCGCCGCGCGGATGCTGCAACAGGTGCCGATCAGCGAGGAAAAGGCGCAGGGCGATGCGCCCTTCTCGCCCGAGGCGCTGTTCACCGAAGCCAGGGCGCTGGCGCGCGACGACCAGAATCTGCTGTTGCAGATTCGCATGGCGCAGTCGTCGGGCCGGGGCGTGGTCGCCTCCGCCTTTGGCAAGGGGCTGGTGCGGCGGGTGCTGGATGTCGATCCGCGCAACGCCTATCGCTTCACCGTCACCGCCAAGGGGGGCGAGCCGCTGCGCATCGGCGCGATCGGCGACATCGGCACCACCATGTATATCCGCCTGCTCGATGCGTCGGGCAAGCAGATCTGCATGGACGACAACAAGGATTATGCGCCGGTTTGCGCCGTCACGCCCCGCGCATCCGGGCAATATCGCGTCGATATCGGCAATCGCAGCGCCGCCAGAAGCCGGACCGTGATCCTGAGCAACTGAGGCCAGGGACAGGGACGGGCGCATGGCGGGTCAGTTGCCGGTGTAGAGTTCGCCGATCGACAGGCTGGCCTGTCCCCCGGCCTTTGCCAGCAGTGCGCGAATCGGTTCGACCAGACGGGCGGCGGCGCGCTGATTTTCCACCGTGCGCAGCAGCAGGCGGAAATCCTGCGGCGGCTGCGGCGTGACCAGCGCGACGACATGATCGGCGCCGAAGGGCGGGATCACCTGACTGTCGAGGACGGGGAGCGACTGGCCGGCGGCCAGCGCGCCATCGCCGTCCGACGCCGCGACGGGGAAGAGCCGTTGCACCGTGCCATCCGAGGCGATGTTGAACACGGTCGCATAGCGCGGAGCGGCGGTAACGCCCTGGCCAGATTGGGATTGGGATGGGGGCTGCACCTGGGCCAGCGCCAGCGTGACCGGGGCACCGGAAGGATAGCGCGCGCCATTGTCGAGCGGACCGACCATCAGCCGGGCGCTGCGTTCGGACAGGAGCGGACGCAGCGCCTCCAGCGCGGCCCATTTATCAACCACGCCGCGCACCTGCGCCGGGGTCTTCACATTCTGCGCGACGATGTCGCCGGTCCGCCGCAGCATGGCCTGCGCCCGCGCGTCCCACACGAAGTCGGCGCCCTGCCCGTCGGTCAGGATACGCCAGGGATGATCGCCGCTGACGCTGGCGCGGGCCTTCAGGTCTGCGACATAGAGGCCGGGCAGGGGCGGCGGGGCCGGGGGCGCGGGCGGCGGCGGCACGGTGGCGAACAGGCCCTGCCGTTCGCGCCCCGGCGGGATGACGGTATTGCTTTCCTGCCGCTGGCCGCTGAGCATCCGCACCTGCACATTGAGATAGGCGCCCAGTTCGCCGATCGAGAGCGTACCATCGCCATCCTGATCGGCGGCCATGCCCTTGCCATCGGCGCGCGGCGTGGTGACGCCCTGTTCGAACGACCAGGTCAGGAAACCGCGGGTCGGCGCCCCCTCCACCGGCAGCGCATTTTCCCACGCGATCTGGTCGTCGCGCGCGGCGGCGATGTAGAAGAGATTGGGCAAATCATCGCGCGTGGCATTGCCCCCGGCATCCCCGCTCGCCGCCAGCACGGAGGCGAAGCGCGGCGCGGGGCGCGCGCCCAGCTCGACATTGCGGGCGCCCAGCGTCAGGCGCGGGGTCATGCCCATGGCGCGCGGATCGACCGATCGGTGCAGCGTCCCCGAATGGCAGGTGTCGGCCATCATCAGCACCTGCACGCCGCGCGGCACATATATGGACAGCCAGGTGTAGAAATCCTTGTCGACGATGAAGCGTTCGGCATCCTTCACGTCGGGATCGAAGCCGGGCAGCGGCAGAAACTGGTCGGTATCGCCGTCGCGCGTCCCCTTGACCGCTGCCTCTGCCAGCGCGCCATGGCCGGTGTAATAAAGGAAGATCCAGTCGCCCGGTTTCGACCGCAGGCCCAGCGCATGCAGCGCGGTTTCCACCGTCGTGCGACTGACCCCGTCATTGCGCAGGACCGTGACGTCGCTGGCCCCCTGCCCGCGGATCAGCGTCTCCATCGCCGCCAGATCATTTTCCGGCCCGACCAGGTCCATGATAAGGCTGGATTTAAATTGCCATGCCCCGACCAGCAACGCCCGCGTCTCGGCATGAGCATAACCTGGGTTAGATATTATTGTGACAAAGGCGGACAATACTGTTGCCCAGAGTCCACGTCGCCCCTTCGACATCAGGAATCCCCCGCGCTTTTTTGTTGCCTTCAAACCAGTACACTCATAATCTTAGATAGGTATTTGGGGCAATAACTATATCATGACTCGGAGCGGGCAAATGACCGTGTTGCGTTGCACTATAGGTATTGCTTCCCTTCTGCTTTTTTCCGGTAGCGTAACAAACGCTCTGGCGCAGGATGGCACCGTTCCACCGTCCGACCAGGCGCCGGCGAGCGGTGCCGCAGGCCGTGGCGTGCGTATTTTGCCGCCCGATCCGCCGGCGCCCAAACCCGTTGCAAATGAGCAACAAGTGCAGCAGCAGGCGCCCGCGCATGCGGTCGCGCCCGGCCCCGCTGCCGATCCCGGCAAGCAGGCGGTGGCGCTGCCCGTCCTCAAAAGCTGCGACCGCCCGGTGGCCAGGCCGACCCTGCGCTTCGGCGACGGTGCCGCCTTCGACCGGGCGCTCAAGGGCAAGCTGCGGCGCGGCCGGACCGTGGTGGTCGACATGGACACCCCCTATCCGGCAGACAATGAGGCGCCGTTGCCGCTGGGCGCCTGGCTCAATGAGGTGAAGCAAAGCGGCGGTACCGTGAGCGTTGAGCCCTATTGCCAGAAAGGTCGCGGGTTCGGCGGCTTCTTCGCCAAGCTGTTCGGCGGCGGACCGGCCGAACCCTATAAGGCCGCGCGCCGCTATGACGCGGTGCTGCATGTCGACGCCGTCGATCAGGTCGTGACCCAGGTCGAATTCGCGCCGCGCAAGGCCGCGCGATGAGCCAGATTCAGCCGGGGGGCGGGCGCGGCTGGCTCCGCGCGCTGGCGGCCATGCTGGCGACGCTGCTGCTGGCGCTGGCGGGGCCTGCGCGTGCAGCGGACGAACCGCGGCTGGCACTGGTGATCGTCAACGGCGCCTACCAGTCCTTCGACAAACTCGGCTCCACTTATACCGACGGCGACAAGGTGGCGACCGCGCTCAATGCCACCGGCTTCGTCGATGCCAGCGGGACCGGCCCGGTGCAGGTGCGCCGCGACCTGACCCGCGCGGCGATGCAGGAGGCCGTCGCCGATTTCCGTGCGAAGCTGGCCGCCGCCGGGCCCAAGGCGTTCGGCACGCTCTATTTTTCCGGCCATGGCGCGGCGCTGGGCAGCTATGGCGACGTCATGCTGTTGCCGGTCGATGCCGGTCGCGACCTGACGCCCGAAAGCGCAACGATGACCCGCGCGGCGCTGACCCATAACCTGCTGGGATCGGGCGCGAAGACGGTGCTGATCGTGCTCGACATGTGCCGCAACGTGCTGCCCGCGCCGCCGCCTTCGCTGACGCAGATGATCGCCGCCGAGACGGGGACCGAGGCGAGCGCGGTCGGCGAACTGGCCGGCAGCAAGGGGCTGCGCCGCATGGTGCGTGCGCCCGCCGCCGCGATCCGGCCGGATCAGGGCTATCTGGTCGCCTTTTCCACCAGCGCCGATCAGGTCGCGTTCGACGACGGCATCTTTTCCAAGGTGCTGGCCGAGGAAATCCGCCGGCCGCAGCAGAATATCGCCGATGCGCTGAAGCGCGTGTCCGACCGGGTCGCGCTGTCTTCGGCCAAGAATTTCCAGAAGCCGACCTTCGACTATGGCCTTCAGGGTGCGCCCCCCTGTTTCATCAGTTGCGACCGGGCGGCGAGCGACCGTTTCTACGATTGCGCCAACTGCCCGTGGATGCGGGCGATCCCGGCCGGGATCACGCCGTTCGGATCGCCTGTGTCGGAACCGGGCCGGGGCGGGGACGAACCCGCACAGGCCGATGTGAAGATCGACCGCCCCTTCGCCATCGGCGTCTATGAAGTGACGATCGCCGAATGGAATGCCTGCGTGCGCGACAATGCCTGCACGAAGCTGGGCAACTGGTCGAAGGAAAATCCCAATCCGCTGATCCCGGCGAGCGACATCAGCTATGAGGATGCGCAAGCCTTCGTCGCCTGGCTGACGGTCCAGTCGGGCCGCGCCTATCGCCTGCCGAGCGAGCAGGAATGGGAATATGCCAGCCGTGCGGGCGCACCCACGGCCTTTCCCTGGGGCGACGATATCGGCCCGTCCATGGCCAATTACGATCATACCGCCCGCTATCACGGTTCCGATACCGCACCCTATCGCGGCTATCCCGAGGCGGTGAACAGCTATCCCGCCAATGCCTTCGGCCTCAACCAGATGCAGGGCAATATGTGGGAATGGACGTCGGGCTGCACCGATACGTCCTGCAAGGGGCGGATCATGCGCGGCGGATCGTTCGAGAGCGCGCCCGACGCGCTGCGATCGGCCAATCGCTTTACCGTACCGCCGGGCAAGCGCCGGCAGGATGCAGGATTGCGCGTCGTGCGCGATCTGGAACAGGACGAAATCGGGGGATCGTCGTGATCCGGGCCTGATCCGGGGATGAATTGAGGGTTTGCGCCGGAGATTGGGAATTCCGGCGCAGGATGAGGGGTGACATCGATGAACAAGTTTCTGATCGCGGCCGCGGTGGCGGTCCTGGTGCCGGGCACGGCCTTTGCTTCGCCCTATTATGCGAGCATCGGCAGCCCGAACAGCCTGCAACATACGGCGGTGACGACTGCGCTCAATCTCAACGACCTTGATTATGACGATGATCCGGACACGCCCGGATTCGACATGGAGGGCGATGCCGACACGATCGGCGGCGCCTTTACCTATTGGGGATCGGCCGGGATCGAGGGCGAGCGCTACGAACTGCGCTACCAGAAGGCGTTCCGCCCGTTCGAGGGCAGCCGCGCCCGCGTGCTGGTCGACCCGATCCTGAACGTCCTGCATGTGAACAAGGGTGATACGGCGGTGCTGGGCACGCTGTCGGCCGGCGTCGAGCTGCCGGTTCAGCCCAACTGGCTCATCACGCCACGCGTCGCCTTTGGCGTGTCGAACAATGACGGATCGTTCGGCGCCAGCAGCGAAGTGCTGACCCTGTCCGCCACCAGCCGCTACAAGATCGCGCAGGTCGGCCGGGGCGACCTGACCATCGGCAACATGGTCGGATGGTCCACCACGACCGATACCGGCATCGGCAAGAAGCCCTTCTTCTATTTCAAGGAAGATGTCTGGTCGTTCCGCAACGGCATCGCCTATCAATTGCCGTTCAAGGGGCGGATGTTCGGCGGGCGGCAGGGATCGCTGCGCGCAAGCTACACCTGGACCAAGCTGTCCGGCGATCCGCAAGCCTATGAAAATGTGCATGAAGCCGCGCTGAGCATGGGCATCCGCACCCGCGAGGTGGAGCAGAAGAGCCGTGCCGAGCAGTTGCGCATCGGCCTGATCTACACCCATGGCGTCAGCAGCTTTTCGCATGATTTCGATTTCGACGCGGTGACGCTGACCATCGGCTACCGTTTCTAACAGCTTGGAATCAGGGGAGGAACGGGCGATGACACGCCGTCTCGTGACATGGGGAGCGCCGGTCCTGCTGGCGCTTTGCGCCGCTGGATCATCCGCGCAACAGGCCGATGACAGCCAGTTCATGACGGGCGCCGAACCCGTTTCTCCCGAAGATTATGCCAAGCTGCCCAAACAGGGGCGGTTCCGCGCCTACCTGCCCAAGCAGGTCGACCTGTCCAACGCCTATCCCCCGCCCGGATCGCAGGGACCGCAGCCCAATTGCGTCGCCTGGGCCACCACCTATGCCGCGCGCACCTTCCTCAATTTCCGCGACAAGAATGTGCAGCCGGACGAGCCGGCCGACCAGATGAGCCCGGCCTATGTCTATAACCGGCTGCGCCCGGCGGGGTCGCCCTGCACCGGCACGATCAGCATCGTCCAGGCGCTGACCCTGTTGAAGAATGAGGGGGCGGTCAGTCTGGCCGACTTCCCCGACGACATGACCAAATGCGCCATCCCCGCGCCCGACGCGCTGAAGGCCAAGGCGGGCAATTTCCGCCTGCTCGACTGGCGCGCGGTCGACCGCGAGGTGAAGGACGACTGGCGCACGCCGATCGTCCTGGACGATGTGAAGGGTGCGCTGGCGCGCGGCGCACCGGTGATCTTCGCCATGCCGGTGGCGGCCGATTTCAAGGCGTTCCGCGGCGATGGCATCTATGCCCGCGCAGAAAAGCCGGAAAAGGCCAATTATCATGCGATGGCGATCGTGGGCTATGACGAGGATCGCCAGGCGCTGCGCATCATGAACAGCTGGGGCGCCGGATGGGGCGACAAGGGCTATGCCTGGATCGGCTATGACACGTTCAAGCTGCTGAGCGGCGAAGCCTATTCGCTGGAAGCGCCGATGGGCCCGGCCGTACCCGGCACGCCGCCCCCGCCGCCGCGCAGCGATGCGCAGATCTTTGCCGACCAGATGGCGGCCATGCCATGCGGCGCCGTGTCGGTGCAGGGCAGGAGCGTGACCGGCTTTTCCGGCGACATGAACGCGATCGCCGCGCTGCGCGAAGCGTCGACCAAGGCCGATCCCGGCCGCAGCTTCGCGGTGCGCCATCTGCCCTGGCCGCAATGCGAGGCGGCGCTGACGCTGGCTGCGCCGCTGGGGCGCGAAGGCACGGCGATCAGCGTGCTGACGGCGGAGGGGCAGACGCGCGCCGGCGACCCGGTCGCGATGCAGGAAAACGACATTTTCGGCGTCAGCGCGACCACCAATGCAGCGCGCCCTTATCTCAGCATCATCTATCTTCAGGCGGACGGCAGCGCGGTGGAACTGCATCGCGGCCATCCCGAACCCGATCGCAAGGGCCTGCGCCGCGTCACCATCGGCCTGTCGCAAACGGTGCAACGCTATCAGGTGGCGCCGCCCTTTGGCCCGGAGATGATCGTCGCGCTGGCCTCCGCCAAGCCGCTGTTCGGCGATGACGAGGTAGTGAACGGGACCGAACGGCAATTCCTGACCCGGCTGCGCGCCAAGCTGGCCGCGCATCAGGGCGACGGCGTATCGGCGGCTTTCGTCCGGCTCCAGACCAGCAATTGACCCCGGTCATGGGGGACCGGCGACATAAGGGACGCAAAAGGACCGGGGGGCTCCGCCTGCCCCCGGTGGCGCCGGTGGTCCGTTTCGGCGCGATGGCGATCGCCTTCCTGCTCGGCAGCTGGGGCTTTGCGCAGGCCTATGCCGAAGCGCGCCTGCCCACCACCGTGATGCAGGATGGGCTGCGCGCGCTGCGCCTGATCGTCGGCAGCTTTCCGCAGGTGCTGGAGGGGCGCGACCTGCCCCTGTCGCTGAATATCGCGCGCTGGGCACTGCCGCTGCTGACATTCTGGTCGACGGCGGCGCTGGCGTGGGAGCAATTGCGCAACCCGCTGCGGCTGGCGCTGATCCGGGCGCGGGGCGCGCATCTGGTGATCGCCGGGGACGAGAGCGGCGGGCTGGCGGCGCAGGCGGCGCAGGGCGCGCTGGCAGACGGGCGGCGCGTGCTGCTGTGGCCGCAGGACCGGCGGAGTCGGTGGATCGGCGATGCGCTGGAAGCGGGCGCGGCGGAGGTGGAACAGGGCGTGGCCGGGGACAGCGCCGCCGCGCTGGCGCTGGACAAGGCGCGGGCGGCAATGCTGTTGTCGAGCGAGGCACGCGGCAATATCGCGCTGGCCTCCGCCCTGCTGACACGAGCGGCCGCGGTGCGGCCGGCGGGCGATCCGATCGACATCATCCTGCGTGTCGACGACCTCGACCTGCGGCGCAGCGTCGAGCAGCGATTCGACCATGGCGACCGGCGCACCGCGCGGGTGCGGCTGGCGGCGCTGCCCGACATTGCCGCGCGGCACCTGGCGCTGGCCCGGCCGATCGACGCCTTCGCGCGCGAGGGGCAGGCGGGGCGCGGGGTGCTGGTAATCGGCTTCACCCCGCTCATCGAGCGCTATGTGCTGCGGACGCTGGCGGGCGGCCATTATCGCGACGGTGGCAAGCCGGACTTTGCCATCCATATGGCCGATGCCGCGCCGGGCGAGGCGGCGTTTCGCGCGCGCAATCCTGGCGCCGACAGCCTGTCGCCGCTGCGCTTCGTGGAGGCCCGGCTCGATCCGGCGGGGATGGCTGGGCTGATCGATGCCCATGTCGCGCAGGCCGGGGAACCGGTCGCCATCCTCATCGACCTGAATGATGACGATCGCGCGCTGGCGGTGGCGCTGGCGGTCGATGCCCGCTACCGCGCCGCCGCCCTGCCCGCCCCGCCGATCCATGTGCGCATGGCCGGGTCGCACGACCATCATGTCGGCGCCGGCCTGTTTCCGTTCGGCAGCCTCGCCGACCTGGCCGATCCCGACATGCTGTTGCAGGACCGGCATGACGCGCTGGCCCGGTCGATCCATGATTTCTATCTGGAGGGGCGTTTTGCCGAGGGCGAGCGGATCGGCGCGCGGGCGTCGATGCAGGAATGGGAAGACCTGCCCGAAAGCTTTCGCGACGATAACCGGCTGGTGGCCGATTGCTATCAGCTGAAGCTGCGCGACATCGGCGCGCGGCTGGTGGAGGGCAGCGGCCCGTCGCTGGCCCTGACCCCGGACGAGCTGGAGCAATTGTCGCGGGCCGAACATGATCGCTGGATGGCGGCCAAGCTGGTGCAGGGATGGACCCATGGCCCGGTGCGCGACGATGCCCGCAGGCTGCATCCCGATATCGTGCCCTATGATGCGCTGAGCGAGGCGATCAAGGATCTGGACCGGGAGCAGGTGCGGATCATGGCGCGGCTGCTGGGGGCCTCCGGCCGGCGGGCGCTGCGGACGCTGCGCATATTGCTGCAACCGGGCGGTGAGGATACCGCGCCCGATCCGGCAGCGCTGATCGCGGCGATCGGCGCCCATTATCCCGACCGGGCGCCGGTCTTTGCCGGTAACCTGTCCGATGGCTGGTCGCGCGACCTGCTGGTGGCGTTGCAGCGGCAGGGACAGTTGGTGCAGCCGATCCTGGATGCGCATGTGCAGGCCATCATCGATCCCCTGCCGCCGACCGAGGCGCTGGCCGCCGCCGCGCTGATGCAGGGCGCCGACAGCATCCATGCCGGCACGGGAACGGCTTTGGCGGCGGACGCCGACCTGTTGCTGGCGAACCGGCCGATGGACGACAAGCGGGCCGTGACGATCAGCGCGGATGGCGGGATAGGCCGGGCGCCATGGACAGGCTGACCGGCCCCGCCAAGCTGCTGGCGGCGATCGGCGCCGGGGCCTGGCTGACGATGCGTGCCGGCACCGGCATGGGACGGCGGGTGATCGCCGGCGACAGGCTGGCCGGGCGGCAACTGGCCGATGGTCTGCCGCTGCATGTCTGGCGGCCGTTGCGCACATTGCTGCCGCTGGCGATGCTGGCGGGGATCATCGCCGGGATCGGCGCAGCGCGGCTGCTCGCCCTTTATAATGCGCAGATCCCGGTGCTGAGCGCGCTGGCGGAGATATTGCTGCGCGACATCGTGCCGTTGCTGGTCGGCCTGTTCGCCTGCGGCAGCGTGACGGTGGCGCTGTCCTCGCGGCTGGGGGCGATGGCTCTCAACCGGGAGATCGACGCGCTGGAAGCGCTGGGGCGCGATCCGGTGGCGCATGCGCTGGGGCCGGCGCTGGTCGCCGTGCTGCTGTCCGCGCCGATCCACATGGCGCTGGGCGGGATTGCGGCGATCATCGGCTGCGCGCTGCCGCTGGCGATGATCGCCAATATCGGCTGGGCGCTGTGGAGCGGTTTCGCTTTCTCCCATGACGCAGCGCAGGCGATGCTGACCGGCATGGCCAAGCTGCTGCTCTATGCCCTGATCGCCTTTGCCGTGGGGAGCGCGGTGGGCGCGAAGCCGGTGCGGTCGCCCGCCGACATCGGCCGGCGCGCCACCACCGCCTTTACCGCCGGATTGCTGGGGATATTCAGCGCGGCGGCGCTGTGGACCGCCCTGTCGTGAGTAAGCTGTTGGCGTTCGAGGCGGTCAGTCTGGTGCTGGGCGGTACGCGGCTGCTCGACCGGGTGGACCTCATCATCGGGCCGGGAGAGCGAGTGGCGATCCTGGCGGATAGCGGGACCGGGAAAAGCTGGCTGCTGAAACTGGCGATCGGGCTGGCGCCGCCGGGCAGCGGCACGGTGCGCCTGATGGACGTGGCGCTGGACGCGGCCGGGCCGGATGCGCGGCGGTTGCTGCGCGCGCGCTGCGGCGTGGCGATGCAGGGCGGGTCGCTGCTGGGCGAGCTCAGCATCGAGGAGAATATGCGGCTGGCGATGGACAGCGGCAGCGGGCGCATGGCGCGGCGAATCGACCGGCTGTTGCTGGAATTCGGGCTGGAGCAGATGGCGGCGACCCGCGCCGATGCGCTGTCGGCAGGCGAGCGGCGACGCGCGGAACTGGCCCGCGCCTTCGTGCGCGATCCCGAATTGCTGATATTGGACGAGCCGTTCGAAGGGGCCTTTGCGCGCGGCGACACGCTGGAATCGCAAGTGCGGCGGCGCATCGTGCCGCAGGGGCGGGCGCTGCTGCTGCTGACGCAGGATGCGGCGCTGGCCAGGCGACTGTGCGAGCGCATCTATCGGCTGGAGCGCGGCAGGCTGATTCAGCAGGAGGCGGCGGTGACCGTACCGGACGCGACATCCTGAACGAAGGCGGCGACGGCCTGTTCGATCGCAGCCTGGAAGGCGGCGGCGCGGGCGGTGCCGGCGGCCGACGGGATTGGCCGGGTCGCGCAATAACGGCTGGCCCAGATCGCCTTGCCCTGCGCCACCTGCGTCACGTCGAAGGCGATGACGGCCTGTGCGCCGGCCGGGGCGCTCACTTCCTCGAACCGGTCCAGCGTCGCCACGATACGGCGGTCGGCGGCGAGCGGCAGCGACGGGCCGGTGACCGTGGCGAAGCGGGTACGCAGACCCGCGACCAGCGCGCGGGCCAGGCTGTCGGCCGGCGGCTCTTCCCAGAAATAGGTGGCGGCCTGACGGATTTCGCCGGGCGCGGCGGCATCGACATAGGCATAGCGCAACCCGCCCGACAGGCCGCGCGCCTGCACCGGGGCGACGGTGAAGCTGGGGCTGGCGACCGGCAGGCCGGGGGCGAAAGCCGGCGACAGGCGCATGGTGACGGGCGTGTCCCCGCCCTTGAGCGCGGCGCAGGCGGACAGGGCAGACAGGAGCATGAGGGCGATGGGCTTCATTTCTGGCCTCCCGGCGGGGGCGGATCGGCATAGCGCTGGCCCCGGATCGCATAGGTAGGATCGCCAGCGAGGCGCTCGCTGAGCGCGCCGAGGCTGCTGCTGGTGCGCTCCAGATTGGCGCTGGTCGCTACCAGCGAGGCCGACGCCCCCTCCAATATGGTGCGTACTTCGCCCGCGCTGCTCTTTCCTTCGGCCAGCAGGCCGGCGATGCTGGCCTGATTCTGCGCCACCAGCGCGCGGGTTTCGCGCAAGATGCCGTTCAGCGCCGCAACGTCGATTTCAGAGGCGCGGCCGGTCGCCTGACGAACATGGGAGAGGGTGACGGCAATGTCGCCCTGGCCGGGGGTGAAGCTGCGGTCCAACTGCGTGCTGAGGCTGTTGAGCGCGGCGAGCGTCTGCGTCGCGTTGCGGGCGACCTGCGCCATGTCGACCGCGCCGCCCGTGCCATCGCCCTGCAACAGGCCGGACAATTTCTGCGCCATGGCGTTGGCGGTGCGCGCGACATTCGCCGCTTCGCCAATCGCGAGCGCAGCGGTTTCGAACAGGTCGGCCGGGCGGCGGCAGCCGGTCAAAGTCGCGCCGTCACGCCCGCCCGGCACCGGATCGCAGCCATAGGCGCGGCGCGCGGCGGCGCATTGTGTAGCGGCGGTTTCCAATGCCACCAGTTCGATGCGCGGCGCGGTGAGCGGATTGGCGGAGGCCACGGTGGCGAAGGCGCAGGCAGAGGGCTGCCAGTTGCGGTCGATGCCCATGGCGACCGCGAAGGTGCGGTTCTGGCGGTTGAGATCGACGGAACGGACGGCGCCGACCGGGGCGCCCCGGAAATAGACCTGCACGCCCGGCGACACGCCCTCCACATCGTCGAGCGTAGTGGCGATCACCCGCTGGCGAAAGAAGGGATCGGGCACGAGCGCCAATATGGCGACGACCGCCACCGCCAGCAGCGCGGCCCCCACACCCCATCTGATCTGCGTTGTTGAGTCCGGCGTCATGCCCCACTCCCCCGACAGCAGAACAGACCTGAACGGGGCGCTTGTCAAGCGATCAGACCCTGATCGGGATCAATCGCCGAAGCCACCGCCGCCCGGCGTTTCGATGACGAAGGCATCGCCCGCGCGCAGTTGGATCGTGGCGGTGGGACCGAGCGGTTCGATGCTGCCATCGGCCCGTTCCACGCTGTTGCGGCCGGGCGCGCCCGGCGCCCCGCCGGCGAGGCCGAAGGGCGGCACGATACGGCGATTGGACAGGATGCCGGCGGTCATATCCTCCAGGAAGCGGACACGGCGCAGCGCGCCATTGCCGCCGGGATGACGGCCCTGCCCGCCCGACCCGGCGCGCACCGAAAATGCCTCCAGCAGCACCGGGAAACGGGTTTCCAGGATTTCAGGGTCGGTCAGGCGGCTATTGGTCATGTGCGTCTGCACCACGTCGGCACCGTCGAAATCGGGGCCGGCGCCGGCGCCGCCCGCGATCGTCTCATAATATTGGTGCCGGTCATTGCCGAAGGTGAAGTTGTTCATCGTCCCCTGCGCGCCGGCCATCACGCCGAGCGCGCCGAACAGGGCGTCGGTCACGACCTGGCTGGTTTCCACATTGCCCGCGACCACGGCGGCGGGGAAGCGCGGGCGCAGCATCGATCCTTCGGGCACGATGATGGTGATGGGCTTCAGGCACCCGTCGTTCATCGGCACGGCCTCATCGATCAGGGTGCGCACGACATAGAGGACGGCGGCGCGCACGACCGAGGCAGGAGCGTTGAAATTGTCGGGCCGCTGGTCCGCCGTGCCGGTAAAGTCGATGGTCGCGGCGCGGGCCGCACGGTCGACATGGACGGCGAGTTGGACCGTCGCGCCGCTATCCATCGCATAGCTGAAACGGCCATCGGACAGATGATCGATCAGGCGGCGGACGGCGGCTTCGGCCTGGTCCTGCACATGGCCCATATAGGCCGATATGGTGTCGACGCCATAAGCGTCACTGATGCGGCGCAGTTCGCTCGCACCCTTGGCACAGGCGGCGATCTGGGCAGAGAGGTCAGCGATATTCTGATCGATGTTGCGGGCCGGCCATGATCCCGACGCCAGCAGGGCGCGGATCGCGGCCTCCCGGAAATCACCGCGATCGACCAGCAGCAGATTGTCGAGGACGACGCCCTCTTCCTCTACGCTGCTACTGCCCGGCGGCATGGAGCCAGGGGTGATGCCGCCAATATCGGCATGATGGCCGCGCGCCGCGACATAGAAGGCGGGCATGCCGGCTTCGCCGACGAACACCGGCATGACGACGGTGACATCAGGCAGGTGCGTGCCGCCATCATAGGGGGCGTTGAGCGCATAGACGTCGCCCGGCAGCATGCCGCGCCCGTCGATCGGCTGGCCGCCTGCATCCGTACCACGACGGTGCATGATGGTGCGGATGCTGTCGCCCATGCTGCCCAGATGCACCGGCATATGCGGCGCATTGGCGACCAGATTGCCCGCCGCGTCGAACAGCGCGCAGGAGAAATCGAGCCGCTCGCGAATGTTGACCGAGGAGGCACTGTGCTGGAGCGCGGCACCCATTTCCTCCGCTATGGCCATGAACAGGCCGCCCATCACCTCCAGCCGGACCGGATCGACGGTGGTGGCGTCTTCGCTGTCCGGCCGGGCGCGGGGAATGTGGCGGGTGAGGATGAGGTTGCCGTGCGGGTCGAGTTGCGCGCGCCAGCCGGGCTCGACCGCCGTGGTGGAGACAGGATCGATGATGAGCGCCGGGCCATCTATCATGCTGTCCGACGAGAGGGTGGCGCGGTCGTGGACGGGCGCGGGGACACCGGCATAGTCGACATGGGCGATGGGCGGGGCAGCCTGTGCGGCGATGGTGACGATGCCGTCCATGGCTTCCTGCGTCGAGGCGATCGCCTCCACGCGGGCCATGTCGATCAGGATCGTCCCCTTGCCCGCAAAACCGAAGCGCGCCTGATGCTGGGCGAGGAAATCTTCGCGCATCATTGCCGGGTCGGACAGCACGACATCGAACAGGCTGTCGGTGCCATCATAACGCAGGCGCAGCAGGGTTTCGATGCGGTCGGCCTGGGGCAGATCGGCGCGGGCATCGTCGGCCAGCGTGGCAAGAGCAGCGCCGAGCGCAGCATCGCCCAGCGGCAGCGCCAGTGTGCGTTCCCGCACGGCGCGGCGGTCGGCCAGGCCCATGCCATAGGCGGAGAGTACGCCGCCGAGCGGATGGATCATCACCCGGTCCATGCCCAGCGCGTCGGCGACGAGGCAGGCATGCTGCCCCCCGGCCCCGCCGAAGCTGGCGAGCGTGTAGCGCGACACATCATGGCCGCGCGCGACGGAGATGCGCTTGATCGCATTGGCCATGCTGGCGACGGCGACGGCGATGAAGCCCTGCGCCGCTTCGCGCGGGGTCATGGCGCGGCCGGTGTCCGCCTGCACCTGCGCGCAGAGGGCGGCGAAGCGATCCGCCACGGCCTGCGTGTCGAGCGGCTGGTCGCCGTCCGGGCCGAACAGGCTGGGGAAATGAGCCGGCTGGATCTTGCCGAGCATGACGTTACAGTCGGTAATGGTGAGCGGGCCGCCGCGCCGGTAGCAGGCCGGACCGGGCATCGCGCCCGCGCTTTCCGGGCCGACGCGGAAGCGGCCGTCGACGAAGGCACAGACGGAGCCGCCGCCCGCCGCGATGGTGTGGATGCGCATCATCGGCGCGCGCAGACGCACCCCGGCGACACGGGCTTCATTGTCGCGTTCGTAAGCACCGGCATAATGGGACACGTCGGTCGAGGTGCCGCCCATGTCGAAGCCGATGACTTCGCCAAAGCCCGCCTGCTCCGCCGTGCGGGCGAGGCCGACGATGCCGCCTGCGGGGCCGGACAGCACGGCATCCTTGCCCCGGAACAGCGCGCCGTCGGTCAGGCCGCCGCTCGACTGCATGAACAGCATGTCGGCATCCGCGCCCAGTGCAGCGCGCAGGCCATCGACATAGGCGCGCAGGACGGGGGAGAGATAGGCGTCGGCCAGCGTCGTGTCGCCGCGCCCGATCAGCTTGATGAGCGGGGCGACGTCATGGCTGGTGCTGATCTGGGTGAAGCCGATGTCGGCGGCTATCGCGGCCAGTCGCTGTTCGTGCGCGGGATAAAGATAGCCGTGCATCAGCACGATGGCGATGGCGCGCAGGCCCCTGTCATAGGCGGATTGCAGCGCAGCGCGGGCGGCGGTTTCGTCCAGCGGGGTGCGGACCGTGCCGTCAGCCATCAGCCGCTCGTCCATCTCGATCACATCGGCATGGAGCGGGTCGGGCAAGCGGATGTGACGCACGAACAGGTCGGGCCGTTCCTGGGTGCCGATGCGGATCGCGTCGCGAAAGCCGCGCGTGATGGCCAGCAGCACCGGCTCGCCCTTGCGTTCCAGCAGCGCGTTGGTGGCGATGGTGGTGCCGATGCGCAGGGTGCAGGGCGGGATGGCGCCCGCCGATCCTGCCCCCGATCCGGCGCCCGTCAGGCGGCGCACCGCCTCCACCGCCGCATCGGCATAGCGTTCCGGATCGTTCGACAGCAATTTGGCGGTATGGAGTTGCCCGTCGGGCGCGCGCGCCACCACATCGGTAAAGGTGCCACCGCGATCGATCCAGAATTGCCATGTCATGCCGCGCGTGATGGCGGGGCGGCGGCGGGATGGCAAGAGCGGCGAGAATGGCCGCCCCCCTCCCTGAATGGGCCACAGGGGATTTGCCAGGTGTCAGGCCGGCGCGGCCATCGCCAGCAACTTCAGCATCGCCGGCCGGCCAATTGCGAATGCACGATCATGGCTGGCGCGGGCGGTGCGCGATATACGGATGGTGACCGATTTTTATTCCTTCTCCGGCCGATATTTTATTCAAATCACAAAAATTCATAATGATATGAAATATTCTTTCCTTATCAGAAGTTTTTGATAATCTTCCCGTGCAACAACAGGGGAATGATGATGGCGGATTATACTTCCAACTATTATTATACAGTCACATATGATTCCGCATCCGGCACGATGACGATCAGCGGAGCGGCTCAAAACTTCGGCACACCCACAGTCAATGTGACCGATGGTGAAACGGACAACACGTTCGAAGCCGGCGACAATATCACTTATTCGGATGGCACGCCGACGGATTCCTATGTCGGCCATTTTGACGGGGGATTTCTGACAACCGATAGTGGCGGCAATTATTATTTCAACACGATGAATAATACATATCCGGCCGGCACCTATGCGATCGACAATGGCCCGATGCCGGTCTGCTTCCAGCGTGGCACCCGCCTGCTGCTTGCCGATGGCAACGAAAAGGCGGTCGAGGATCTGGTTGCGGGCGACATGCTGACAACGCTGGACGGCACGGCCGAACCGGTCCTGTGGGTCGGTTGCACCACCGTGCCGCGTGCGCGTGGCGGTTTCATGCCCGAACATCTGCCGATCCGCATCCGTGCCGGCGCGCTGGACGGCCGCCTGCCGACCCGCGACCTGGTGGTATCGCCCGGCCATGCCATCGGCTTTGGCGACGTGATGATCCCCGCCCGCACCCTGGTCAACGGCCAGTCGATCGTCATCGATTTCGCCGAAACCCAGGTGCAATATTGGCATGTCCGCCTGGCGCGCCACACGATGCTGATTTCCGAAGGCGTCGCGTCGGAAAGCTTCAAGCATCATCCCAAATATAAGAGCTTCGACCAGGCGGCGGATTATGCCGCACGCTTCCCCGAAGACATCCACATGACCGTGGACCAGGCCGAAGCGGCCTATCCCGACTGCCTGCCGCGCGTCCGCCGTGGTCCCCGCGCCGGCCCGATCAAGGCCGCGATCGTCGCGCGCCTGACCAACGCCGCCCACGAACCGGCCTGACACAAAGGCCGCCGCCGGCGACATGTCGGCGGCGGCACCCTGTAGCCCGCGTCCTGGCGCGACCTTTGCCGGCGGCACCGGGGACGATACCCCCTGTCCCTTGGGGCATGTCTTGATCGAGATTATGGACAGCGCCGTATCCTGAACATATCAGGAACATATGGCGCAACTCTCCACCCGTCAAAAGCTTGAAATATTGGCCGACGCGGCCAAATATGATGCCTCCTGCGCCTCGTCCGGCACGGCCAAGCGCGACAGCCGCGACGGCAAGGGGATCGGATCGACCGAAGGGATGGGCATATGCCATGCCTATGCGCCGGACGGCCGTTGCATATCCCTCCTCAAGATCCTGCTGACCAACAGCTGCATTTTCGACTGCCATTATTGCATCAACCGCCGGTCGAGCGATGTGCGCCGTGCGCGCTTCACCGCGCAGGAGGTGGTGGCGCTGACGCTCAACTTCTATCGCCGCAACTATATCGAGGGACTGTTCCTGTCGTCCGGGATCATCCGATCGTCCGATTATACGATGGAGCAGATGGTCGAGGTCGCCCGGTCGCTGCGCGAGGACCATGATTTTCGCGGCTATATCCATTTGAAGACCATTCCCGATGCCGATCCGGACTTGCTGCGGCTGGCCGGGCTCCATGCGGATCGGCTGTCGATCAATGTCGAATTGCCCACCGAAACGGGCCTGCTACGGCTGGCGCCAGAAAAGGACGGCAAGCGGATCGAGGGGGCGATGGGGCATTTGCGGGGCGAGATCGAGGACGGGCATGATGCGCGGCGCAAATATAAGAGCGCGCCGCGTTTTGCGCCTGCCGGCCAGTCGACCCAGATGATCGTGGGCGCGGACGCCGCCGACGACCGGGCGATCATCGAAAAGGCGAGCAACCTTTATGACCGGCACAAATTGCGCCGCGTCTATTATAGCGCCTTTTCCCCCATCCCCTCGCCCAGCGCGGTGCTGCCGTTAAGGCGCCCCCCGTTGATGCGGGAACATCGACTGTACCAGTCGGACTGGATGATCCGTTTCTATGGCTATGATGCCGGGGAGATTGCGGCGGCGACCGACAGGACGACGGGTTGCCTGCCGCTGGATATCGATCCCAAGCTCGCTTGGGCGCTCAACCATCGCGCCGCCTTCCCCGTCGACGTCAATCGCGCCCCGCGCGAGGCCTTGCTACGGGTGCCGGGACTGGGCGTGAAGGCGGTGGACCGCATCGTGGCGAGCCGGCGCCATCGCCGGTTGCGGCTGGAGGATGTCGCGCGGCTGACCACGTCCATCCGCAAATTGCGCCCCTTCCTGGTGACGGCGGACTGGCGGCCGGTGGCGCTGACCGACCGCGCCGATCTGCGCGCCAGCCTGGCGCCGCCTGCGCGGCAGCTCGATTTATTCGCATAATTGCCGTTCCGGCTGGTCATTTTGGGTTGATTGCGCGCACGACACATGAAATTCTGTTGCCAGGGTCACAAAAGGAGAATGAGGTCTTGGCGACCGCAATCGGCAATCGCGCGCAGGGTAAGAGTTTCGCCAAGCGCATCAGTTCGCACCTTGCCGCCGCCCTGGTCGTCTTCTGCCTTGCGCAGATCTTCATCGTCGCCAAGATGGGCGGCTCGCTGGTCCTGCACCTTGGCATCATCGTCGCCATTGGCGGCTATGGCGTCGCCGCGCGCGGACTGGAGCGGCGCTGGCAGATGCTGGAGCAAGGCGGCCTGCCGCAGGACGGCATGGCACTGCGGTTCCGCCGGGATGTGGTACAGCTCTGGGGCGCCAGCATCATCGGCGCGCTGCTGTGGATTCCGGTCGCGATCATCTTCCGCTTCCTGTTCGGCTAATCCTTCGGAGCCAATTGCCGCGACCGTCGTTGTCCTTCCTCGAACGAGGAGGAACATCCATGGCCGACGCCACCATTTTCGACCGTCTGAAGCAGGATCACGACGCCCATCGCCAGTTGTTCGCCAAGATGGCGGAGGCCGAGCGCGAGAAGGACGAAGAGCGGCTGGAAAAGCTGTTCGAGCAGTTCACGGTCGAAGTGACCGCCCATGCGGCGGCCGAGGAAGAGTCGCTTTATGCCACCATGCTGGCGCAACCGGACCTGCGCGAGGATGCGCAGCACAGCGTGTCCGAGCACAAGGAAATCGACGATTATCTGGAAGAGCTGTCCGAACTGAAATTCAATGGCGAAGCCTGGCGGAAAAAGTTCGCCGAGATGAAGAAACGCTACCTCCACCATATCGAGGAGGAGGAAGAAGAGATGTTCCCCGACGCCGCCAAGCAACTGTCGGCGGCCGAGGAAGAGCGGCTGGGCAAGCTGTTCGCCAAGCGCAAGCCCGCCGAACTGGAGCGGGCACAGGCCGAGGATTGAGGACCAGTCCACCGCTCGAAACGAGCGGATCATGGTACGACAGGCGCACATGTACCGCATCGCACTGACCGCGCCGGACGATTTTGACGGCTGGCGGGCGGCGGCACGGCGGCTGGCGCTGGTGGGCGTCGATCCGGCCGATATCGTGTGGCAGGTTGGTGAGCAGAGCGCCGACCTGTTCGGCGACACGCCGCTGCCGCCTGAGCAGCCCGATGCGGGCTTTTCCGTGCCGCGCGCCTTTGTCGATCTGGCCGAGAAGGCAATCCTGCATTGCGAGCCAGAACGCTTCGCCTTGCTCTATGCGCTGCTGTGCCGGCTGCGCGCGCGACCGGGGCTGATGGAGGACAAGGCCGATCCGTTGCTGCGCCGGGTGGACGTGCTGGCCAAGGCGGTGCGGCGCGACATCCACAAGATGCGCGCCTTCGTGCGCTTTCGCGAAATGGCGGATGAAGAGGGCGCGCGCTTCGTCGCCTGGTTCGAGCCGGAGCATCATATCGTGCGTGCCAATGCGGGCTTCTTCATGCGCCGTTTCGCATCGATGCGCTGGTCGATCCTGACGCCGGAGATCAGCATTCACTGGGATGGCGCCGCGTTGACGCAAAGCCCCGGTGCGCAGCGAAGCGACGCGCCGGATGGCGATCCGGTGGAGGCCCTGTGGAAAGGCTATTACAGCGCAATCTTCAACCCCGCCCGGCTCAAGACCGGAGCGATGCTGTCGGAAATGCCGAAAAAATACTGGCGCAACCTGCCCGAGGCGGCGCTGATCCCGGACCTGATCGCCGGGGCGCAGGCGCGTGAGGCGGCGATGATCGCGACCGCGCCGCTGCCGGAAAAAGCGCCGAAGCGGCGGGGTGATGTCGCGACCGTCTGGGCGACGATCCGCGATGAGGCAAGGGGCTGCACCCGCTGCCCGCTGCACCGGGACGCAACGCAGATGGTGTTCGGCGAAGGCCCACTGGACGCGCCGCTGATGTTCATCGGCGAGCAGCCGGGCGATCAGGAGGATCTGGCCGGACGTCCCTTTGTCGGGCCGGCGGGGCAGTTGCTGGATCGGGCGTTGGCGCAGGCCGGGGTGGACCGGTCCCGCGCCTATGTCACCAATGCGGTCAAGCATTTCAAATTCGAGCGGCAGGGCAAGCGCCGCCTGCACCAGTCGCCCGACGCCGGCGAGATCGAGGCGTGCCGCTGGTGGCTGGGGCAGGAAATCGACCTCATTCGGCCGCGCATCATCGTCGCGCTGGGCGCCAGCGCGGCGCGGGCGATGCTGGGCAAGGCGGTGACGATCAGCCGCGCGCGCGGCGCCGCGATCGCACTGGCGGATGGCGCGGAAGCATGGGTGACGGTGCATCCCAGCTATTTGCTGCGGCTACCCGATCCGCACCGCCAGGCGGAAGAGCAGGCGCGTTTCGTGGCTGACCTGAAAGTCGTGGCCGAACGGGTCAATGCGCTGGTCGCCTGACTGACGGCGGTCGATCAGCGAAACACCCATTGCCGGTTCAACCCGAACATCACCGCCGGCGTGACGAAAAGCATGGCGGGTATGGGCGACCATTCCGGCCAGCCCATATGGGTGACACACAGGAATACCCAGAGCGCGTTGAGCGCATAGCTGACCAGCGAGACGATGATGAATTTCGCGCCGCGCGCCGCATGGTTCGCCTCCCCGCCATGGCCGCGGAAGGTGAAGAGGCTGTGGCTGACATAGCCGATCGCGACGGCGGCGAGATAGCCAATGAAATTGGCGGCCTGCGGATGGAGGCCGACGAGCGCGGCAAGGCTCCAGTAGATCGCCGCCTGGCAGGCGGTGACGAACAGGCCGGTCACGCCATAGCGGACGATCTGCCAGAAGAGCGCGCCATGCTCTGCATAAAGTCGTGACAGATATTTCATGGCATGCCCCGTTGCGCTTTGATGCGGAGCGTCTAATCCACCGCCATGACCTTGCCTAGCCGCGATAGCCTGCGCGCCCGCGCCCTGCACTGGGTGCCGATCCTGACCGCCTATGCGCAGCGGCACTGGAAATGGCTGACCTTCCTGATCTGGATCGTCATTGCGGTCACGATGCTCGTCACGCGCTGGCCCGCAATTCACTGGCTGGTGCTGAGCGATACCGACGACAATATCCGCTATGTGCAGGTGAAGGACTGGCTGGCTGGGCAGGGCTGGTACGATCTGCGCCAATATCGGCTCGATCCGCCGGGCGGCGCCAATATCCACTGGTCGCGGCTGGTCGATATCCCGATCGCGGGGCTGATCCTCTTCTTCCGCGCCTTCCTCGATCAGGGGCTGGCCGATCGGCTGGCCTGCGGCATCGCGCCGCTGCTGCCGCTCTTGCTGCTGATGCTCAGCCTGGGCTTTATCGGGCGGCGGCTGGCCGGGCCGCATGGCTGGTTGCTGGCGGTGCTGGCGCCGCTCGCCGCGCAAATGGGGCTGGGCATGTATGCGCCGATGCGGATCGACCATCATGGCTGGCAACTGGCGCTGGCGGTGACGATGCTGGCCGGGGTGATCGACGAAAACCGGCTGCGCGGCGGGTTGATGGCCGGGATCAGCAGCGCGCTGTCGGTGGCCATCGGCATGGAGATGATCGTCTATCTGGCGGCGGGCGGCGGATTGATCGCGCTGCGCTGGGTATTCCGGCCGGGCGCGGAGCGGCGCATGCTGCCCTATGGCCTCAGCCTCGCGGGGGCGACGTCGCTCTGTTATCTGCTGTTCGCCAGCTATGCCAACCGGGCCATGGTGTGCGATGCCATATCGCCCATCTGGGTGTCGGTATTCGGCGCGGCGGGCGCCGGCATGGTGATCCTGTCGATCGCGCCGCTGCGGACATGGCCCGTGCGATTGGTGGCCGGCGCGGTCGTGGGCGGCGCGGTGGCGGTCTTCTTCTACATGAACTGGCCGCAATGCCTGACCCCCTATCAGATTTCGCCCGAACTCCAGCGGCTGTGGCTCGCCAACATCCGGGAGGCCAAGCCGATCACGGCGCAGGCGCAATCCATGGTCGTGCCGTTGCTGGCGGTGCCGGTGGCGGGGCTGATCGGCCTGCTCTGGGCCTTGTGGGATGCACGGCGCGACACGGAACGGCTCTGGGCCTGGGCAACGGTCGGCGCGATGATGGTCTTTTCCACCGCCCTGCTCTTCTGGCAGCTACGTGCCGGGCCGGCGGCGCAGTTGCTGGCAATCCCGCCTGCCGCCTGGGCCGCGCATCGGCTGGTCGCCGCTATCGTCACCGGTACGCGGCGGGTGCGGATCGCAGCCGGGGCAGGCATAGCGCTGCTAGTGGCGATCGCCTGCGCCTATCCGCTCTATCCGCAGGTCGTGAAGCTCTACCAGCAGGCGACCGGCACGACGCCCCGCCCCTGGCGCCCCTCCGCCGTCGCGCGCACCGAATCGATCAAGAAGGCCAATGGCCGCTGTCGCACGCTGCCCGCGCTGGAAGTGCTGGACCAGTTGCCGCCCGCGACCATCTTTACCATGGTCGATCTTGGCCCGCGCCTGATCGCGACGACCCATCATAGCGCAGTCGCCGGTCCCTATCATCGGAACGGCGCGACCATCCTCGACATGCACCATGCCTATGACGGGCCGGCGGGTGGCTTCCGCGCCATCGCGGCGAAGCATCATGCCACCTATCTGCTGGTCTGCCCCTGGTTCCCCGAAGGCACCATCTACCAGTCGCGCAGCCCGCGCGGCTTCTATGCCGGGCTGATGCGGGGCACGATTCCGAACTGGCTGGTGCCGGTGGAACTGAAGACGGGCATGACGCTGCCCTATCAGCTTTACAGAATCGATTATTCAGCGCCGGGCGGCAAAAAAGTCGCGAAGCAACGCTGAGGCTTCGGCTTCGGCAAGACCGCCATAGACTTCGGGGCGGTGCAGGCATTGCGGCTGGGCGAAGAGGCGCGGCCCTTGCTCGATTGCGCCGCCCTTGGGGTCGCCCACGGCATAATAAAGGCGGGCGATGCGGGCGTGGGATATGGCGCCCGCACACATCGGGCAGGGTTCCAGCGTCACCCACAGGTCGCAGCCGGTCAGGCGAAAGTCGCCCAGATGGACGGCGGCCGCGCGCATCGCGACGATTTCGGCATGGGCGGTGGGATCATTGTCGCGGCGGTTGCGATTCTCGCCCTCGCCGATGATGGCGCCATCCTTCGTCACGACGGCGCCGATCGGCACTTCACCCGCCGCTTCTGCCGCATGGGCGAGATCGAGCGCACGGCGCATCGGCGCAGGCAAGGGAAAGGGCGGAGCCATCGGCCCCGCCCGATACAGGATTGTCCGCCCGGAAAGAAGTTGGGGCCGGAAGAAAGTTGGAGCTGGAAGAAAGTTAGGGCTTCTTCACGTCAACCGTGGGCACGTCGACCGTTTCCTTGCGGGTGCCGACTTCCACCTTGGCGACGTTCGCCTCATATTTGGGCAGCGCCCCTTCCTTCACCGCGATTTCGGGCAGGCGCCCATCCTGCGTCTTTTGCAGATCGATGAAGCCGGTCGCGATGCCGCCGGCGAGAACGAGCAATATAATGACCAGTAAGCCACCAATGATTCGCATGTCGGCCTCCTTTGCGTTAACGGGCTTTCAACGCGCATCCCCGCAAAAGGGTTGCGATACGGCCGAATGAAGCCATGCGCCGGGTTGACGGGATGAACGAATCCCGTTATCGGCGCGGCTTTCCGAACGAACCCGAATTTCAAAGGTTGATTGACTATGTCGCGCATTTGCGAGCTGACCGGTAAGGGTCGCCAGGTGGGTCACAATGTTTCCCACGCCAATAACAAGACCAAGCGCGTGTTCCTGCCGAACCTGCAGAACGTGTCGCTGATCTCCGAAGCGCTGGAAACCACCGTGAAGCTGCGCGTGTCGACCCATGGTCTGCGTTCGGTCGAGCATAATGGCGGCCTGGACAACTGGCTGGTCAAGACCAGCGACGACAAGCTGTCGCTGAAGGCACGTCGCCTGAAGCGCGACATCGTCAAGAAGAAGGCTGCCGTCGCAGCCTGATTCTCTCGATTCGTTTCGGCATAAGAAGCGGCCCCTAACCGGGCCGCTTTTTTGCGTTGTGCGATAGGGGATGACGGGGTTGCCGGCCTTTGGCCAGCGTCCATGACTGGCCCGGCGCAGAAGGCGATGTGGGAATGCGGAACGGTTGCAGTCCTAAAAACCGTTCCGCACCCCAAACTCCTGGCTCAAGAGGATATCGGACAGGAGGTTGACCAGATGACGGGGCGGATCGCGCAGACCCGCCCCCGCCTAACCGATAAAGATCAGAATTTCGCGACGACGCCCGCCATCGGGCGGATCGAGCGGAAATTGCCCATCGTGTCGGCCTGCACGCGCAGCCGGATATTGCTGCTCTGGGCTGAACCGCCCATGTCGGCGGGCGACAGTTCGACGCCTGCGCCATAGGTGGTGCCATGGAAGTCAGGGCTGTCGGGGCCGAGCGCGTCGAAATTGACCCACTTATACCCGACCTTGCCGAAGATCAGGCTGTCCTTGCCCGCCTTGATCCCGGCGCGGCCCGCCACGCCATATTCCCAGTCGATATCGCCCGACACGCCCTTGGACGCGGTGCCTTCTACGCCGACGACGACCGGGCCGGCGACATTATAGTTCACGCCGGCGACGCCTTCGACCATGCGGCCCTTATAGCCGACGGGCGGGATGCCTTCCTTGCCGGTTTCGCTGTCGAAATTATGCACGCCGCCCATCACGCCGACATAGGGTTCGATACGGCGGGTGGAGGAACCGGCATCATCCTGGGCCATCGCGGCGGCGGGCAACAGGCATGCGGCAGCGGCTGCCGAAAAAAGCAGTGTCTTCATGGGTATGACCCTTTTTCTATCGTGGATTTTATGCGGCGGTTTGGACCCGCCGGGCCGATGCGAGCGCTCAAAGCGGCTGCTGTCGACAGGGGAGATAATGGCCGGCCGGGGCGGAAGGTTTCCTGAACAGATCATAAAAGCGCGGCAAAAGGCGATTATGTGACGGAAAGAACACGCTTTCTGTCAGCCCGATGAACGAAAGGGGCTTTTTCTGAACCTGCGATAAACGCTGGTGCATAAAGGATAATCCATTCACAACCAATTCAAGCGGACTGCGTTACGCCTGACAGAAGATGGAGATGAGGAGAAAGGCGATGACGGGCATCCGACATCGGTTTCTGGCTGTGATCGGGCTGGCGGGTGCGCTGGCACTGGGCGGTTGCGCCTATGACGACGGTTATGGCTATGGCGGCGTCAATGTTGGCACCGGCTATTATGGCGGCGGTGGCTATTATGGCGACGGCTATTATGGGCCGTCGGGCTATTATCAGCCCGGCCTCTACAGCGGCTGGTACGACAATTATTATTATCCGGGCAGCGGCTACTATGTCTACGATCGGGGCGGTCGACGTCACCGGTGGAATGATGGCCAGCGCCGTTATTGGGAAGGGCGCCGGGGCGACCGCCGCGACGATGACCGCTGGCGCGATCGGGACCGCGACGGCAACTGGCGCGACCGCGACGGCAACTGGCGGGATCGCGATGGCCGGCCGGGCAACTGGACCCGTCCGCCACGACCGCCGCAAGACACGACTACCCCCGATGGCAACAGGCCCGACCGCAACTGGGGCCGGGATCGCACGCCGGGCCAGGGCGGAAACCGCTGGCGCGGCAATGACGGCACCGGAAATGGGGGGCGCCCGACGCCCCAGCCCGGCTTGCGCCAGCCGCAGGTGCAGCAACCCCGGCCCAGCCGGCCGCAAATGAACCAGCCGCGCCCGCAGCGCAGTTGGGGCGGCGGCATGCGATCGGGTGGTGGACGCGAACCGGCAGCGCGGGTACGCCCTAACTGATGCGGGTATCGACGAAGACCATGTTTCTGCTGCCCCTCCTGCTCGTCGCGGCCTGCGACGGGCGGGAGGAGAGCGCGATCGACAATCTGGCCAATGGCGCCAATGCGGCGCAACTGGGCAATAATGTCCGGGCCGAGGCGATGGCCCTGATGGAACCGTTGAACCCGCCGGAGCCGGGCACGCCCGGCGGCCTGCCGGTCGATCCCGAACCGATTGTCGAAGGATCGATCACGCCCGACAGCGCGCAGGGCGCGGCGCAGGTGGTGCAGGGCTATTATGGCCTGCTGGAAGAGAAGCGCTTCGTCGATGCGCAGGATCTGTGGGATCAGAGCGGCGCGATCGGATCGCAGGATGAAGCGCATTTCGCGGCGCGCTTCCGTGGCTTCAGCGAGATTCACGCCAATATCGGCGCGCCGTCCGATCCGGAGGGCGCTGCCGGGTCAATCTATGTCACGGTGCCGGTGCAGGTCTACGGCCGCATCGCCGCCAACGGCAAGCCTTGGCATGTGCTGCGGCAGGTGCAACTGCGCCGGGTGGACGACATAGAAGGATCGACGGCGGAGCAGCGGCGCTGGCATATCGAATCGATCGGCGCCTATGTTCCCCCGGCACATATGCCCGGCGCAGATAATGGCGCAGAGGCGGGCCATGCCATTTCCATGACGGACGGCATGGCGAAAAAGCCCTGACGCCGGAAGCAGCCAGCGACTGACATGAAAAAAGGCGCCCGATCGTATGATCGGGCGCCTTTTGCCATCCGTTTGGCCCGTTCCTTAGAGCATGCTGCGTTAAATTCGACGCGGATCGCATGCTCTAAGTTTTGTTGTCGCATCGTTTTAAGCGGAAAACCGGTCCCCACTTTTCCGCACGATGCTCTAGAGCAGCTTGCGATCCGATTGCACCGGCGCGGCTGCTCTAAGTTTTTGGTTTGCCGCGCTTTCCGAGTCAGCAGATGATTCCATCTGCTTAGAAAGCGCTTTAAGCGACGGTTGCCTTGAGGATCTTGCCCGGCGTGCGCGGCGGCTCGCCCTTGGGCAGGGCGTCGACATGCTCCATGCCCGACGTCACTTCGCCCCAGACGGTGTACTGGCCGTCGAGGAAGGTGGCGTCGTCGAAGCAGATGAAGAACTGGCTGTTGGCGCTGTTCGGGTTGGACGAACGGGCCATCGAGCAGACGCCACGGACATGGCGTTCACGGCTGAATTCCGCCTTCAGGTCGGGCTTGTTGGGATGGCCGCCCATGCCGGTGCCGGTCGGGTCGCCGCCCTGCGCCATGAAGCCGGCGATGACGCGGTGGAACACGACGCCGTCATAAAAGCCTTCCTTGGCATTTTCCACGATGCGCGCGACATGGCCGGGGGCGAGGTCGGGACGCAGTTTGATGACGACGTCGCCGCCGCTGTCGAGGGTGAATGTAAGCGTTTCGTCGGCCATGAGGCTTCCTCTCGGTGTTGAAGGAGTGATGCCCCCATATAGAGGCTTCAAAAGGGGATGGAAGTTTCTTGTGAGTAAGGGTCGTAACCGGCCAGACCCCCATTGCAATTCGATGGTGCATAAGCGAAAGCAGCCCCATGTTACAGGAACCGGACAGTAGGGGGCGCCATGAGCGAGCGCGGCGATACAGCCGAACCCCTGTTGCATGGGGACGAGACTGACGAAGACATCATCCTGGAACAGGCCGAGACGAGCCTGGACGAGGATGACCGGCTGAAGCCCGAATTCCTGTCCGCCGTGCTCGACGCGGTGGAGGAAGGCGACAGCGAGACGGCGCGTGACCTGGTGTCGCCGCTGCATCCGGCCGACATTGCCGACCTTCTGGAACTGACGCCGTCGGAGCGGCGCGCCGAGGTGGCAGCCGCGCTGGGCGATCTGGTCGGCGCGGAAGTCCTGTCCGAGCTGAACGATTATGTCCGCGACGACCTGATCGGCGCGCTGCTGCCGCAGCAGGTCGCCGAATTTGCCGCCGAACTCGATACCGACGACGCCGTCGCCATCATCGAGGATATGGAGGAGGCCGACCAGCAGGCCGTGCTGGAGGCGATGGAGCCGGAAGATCGCGCCGCGATCGAATCCGCTTTGTCCTATCCGGAAGAATCCGCCGGCCGCCTGATGCAGCGCGATCTGGTCGCGGTGCCCGAACATATGACGGTCGGTCAGGTGATCGACTATCTGCGCGACAATGACGAGCTGACCCGCGATTTCTGGGAAATCTACGTCGTCGATGCGATGCACCGGCCGATCGGCTATTGCCAGCTGAGCTGGGTGCTGACCTGCCCGCGCGGCATCGCCATGGCCGACCTGATGAAGCGCGAGCAGACGCTGATCCCGGTCGACATGGACCAGGAAGAAGTCGCGCTGCGCTTCCAGAAATATGCGCTCATCTCCGCCGCCGTGGTGGACAATGCGGGGCGGCTGGTCGGCATGATCACGGTCGACGACGTCGTCCACATCATTTCCGAAGAAGCCGGCGAGGATATCCTGCGCCTGTCGGGTGCGGGCGAAGGCGACATCAACCAGCCGATCCTGATGACCGTACGTACCCGGCTGGTCTGGCTGGTGGTCAATCTGGGCACGGCGATGATCGCCGCATCGGTCGTGGGCCTGTTCGAACAGACGATCGAGCATCTGGCGATGCTGGCGGCGCTGATGGGCATCGTGTCGGGCATGGGCGGCAATGCCGGCACCCAGACGCTTGCGGTGATGGTGCGCGCCATCGCCACCAATCAGGTCACCAGTTCCAACACGTTGCGCATGATCGTGCGGGAATTTCGCATCGCCGCGACCAATGGATCGGTGCTTGGCGTCCTGATCGGGATCGGTTCCTATCTGGTCTATGGCCAGATCGGCCTGTCGCTGGTGTTCGCCGCCGCGATCCTCATCAACAATATGGTGGCGGGACTGGCGGGTGTCCTGATCCCCGTCACGCTGGACCGCAGCAATATCGACCCGGCCGTGTCATCGGCGGTGTTCGTGACGATGATGACCGATTCGATGGGCTTTTTCACCTTTTTGGGACTGGCCACCCTCTTCCTGACCTGATGCCGCATTGACCCGCGGGGTCGCGTCACCCATCTGCCGATCCATGCCGTTGCACATGACCAAGATCGCCTTTGGCGCCGAAAGCCCCGCCACCTTGCGCGCCTGGCTGGAAAGCCATGCGGGGGAAGCGCGGACCAGCACCCGTTATCTGCCCAAGCGGGTGGAGGAAATGGCGGGCGGGTCGCTTTACTGGATTCACGGGCATATGCTGGTCGGGCGCAGTCCGATCCTGGGTTTCGAGGAAACGGGGCAGGGCCGTTACTGGATCAGGCTGGAGCCGAAATTGATCCCGGTGCGGGCCAAGCCCAAGCGCGCGCATCAGGGCTGGCGCTATCTGGAGGACAAGGACGCGCCGGCCGATCTGGACGGCGGCGAGGCCGACGATCTGGACGCGATGCCGCCGGCGCTGATGAGCGAGCTGACGAAATTGGGGCTGGTGTAGCAGGCATCCCATCGAGGTTGTAAATAGGGGAAATCCTACCCGCTGTTGCGCAACGCGGTGGCGATCGCGTTGATCGACAGTTCGATGCCTTCCTTGATGCGCGCATCATCCTCACCCGCACGATGGCGCTTGAGCAATTCGACCTGCAACAGGTTGAGCGGCTCGATATAGGGCAGGCGCAGCCGGATCGAGGTGTCGAGCGCCGGGTTATTTTCCAGCAGGCGCGACTGGCCGGTCGCGGCGAGCAGCCCGTCATGCGCCTGTTGCCAGCCTTCACGAATGCGGCCGAAGATCGCCTCACCCGCTGCCTGATCCTCGACCAGCGGCAGGTAGCGCGCGGCGATGCCGAGGTCGGACTTGGCCAGCACCATTTCCAGATTGGCGAGCGCGGATTTGAGGAAGGACCAATGCTGGCCCATGTCGGCCAGCAGCGCCTTGTCCTCGAACGCGGACAGCGCCTGCCCCACGCCATACCAGCCCGGCAGCATGACGCGCGCCTGCGCCCAGCTGAACACCCAGGGGATAGCGCGCAGATCCTCGATCGCATTGCTCTTGGTCCGGCTGGCGGGGCGCGATCCGATCTTCAGGCCCGATATCTCCTGAATCGGCGTCAGCTGGCGGAAGAATTCCTTGAAGCCGTCGGTGCCGTAGACGAGGTCGCGATAGGCGGCGAAGGCGTTCTTCGACAGTTCGTCCATCGCGCCCGCGAAACGGGCGGCGTCGCGGTCCGAAATCCCCTCCGGCTCCAGACTGGCGAGCAGGGTCGCGCTGGTCATCGCTTCCAGATTGGTCATGGCGACGTCGCGCGTGCCGAATTTGGCAGCGATCACCTCGCCCTGTTCGGTGATGCGGATGCGGCCCTGTACGCTGCCCTTGGGCTGCGCCTGGATCGCCTTGAATGCCGAACCACCGCCGCGCCCGACCGCGCCGCCGCGCCCGTGGAACAGCTGCATCGCCGCGCCAGCATCGGCAAAGACCGGTTCGAGCGCGAGGCTGGCCTTGTACAGGCTCCAGGTGGAGGTGATGTAGCCGCCATCCTTGTTGCTGTCCGAATAGCCGATCATCACTTCCTGATGGCCGCGATCCTTCACCACGCCGGCGATTTCGGGCAGGCCGAAATAGGCGGTCATGATGGAGGGCGCGGCTTCAAGGTCGGCGATGGTTTCGAATAAAGGAATCGCCATGATCGCGGCCTGCGGCGGCGCGCCGTCAATGCCGGCCTGCCACAGGCCCGCTTCCTTGAGCAATATGTTCACCTCCAGCAGGTCCGACACGCTTTCGGCTTTGGAGATGATATAGTGGGTGATGCTCTGCGGGCCGTAGGTGCGATGCGCCTGCGCCGCGGCATGGACGATCGCCAGTTCGGACGCACTTTCCTCCGAATAGGCGGAAAAACGCCCGCCGAGCGGCCGGTTATTGGCCAGTTCGCGGCGCAGCAGCGCGATGCGCGCATATTCGTCGAGCGCGAGATAATCCGCCTCGACCCCCGCGACCTTGAGCAGTTCGGCCACGACCCGCTCGTGCACGGCACTATTCTGGCGCATGTCGAGCGTGGCGAGGTGGAAGCCGAAGGTTTCGACCGCGCGGATCAGGCGACCAAGCGCGCCGCCGGTCGACAACGCACCGTCGCCCTCGCTCGCCAGCCCCTGCGCGACGACGACAAGATCATGGCGCAGATCGGTGGGGTTGGCATAGGCTTCGCCCTTGAGCGCAGAGGGGCGCGGCGGCGCCTTCCCCACCAGCGCGGCATAAGTGGCGGCCAGCCGCGCATAAATGCCCGACAGCGCCCGGCGATAGGGTTCGTCCTGCCGGCTGGGCGAGGCGTCGCCGCTGGCTTCGGCCAGAGCCAGCACCGCCTGGGGCACATGGGCGAGTTCAGTCGAGAGCGAGAGTTCCGCGCCAAGCCCATGGATGCCGTCCATGTAGAAGGCCAACGCCGCGTCGCAACCGCGCCCCAGCGCCGACCGCAGCTGATCCGCCTGCACAAAGGGATTGCCGTCGCGGTCGCCGCCGATCCAATTGCCCACGCGCAAAAAGCTTTGCGGTCGCGCGCCCAGCACCCGTTCCCACCGGGCATAGAGCGCCGGCAGGACGGGGAGGAAGATGTCGCGGAAATAGGTCAGGACATTGTCGATTTCGTCCTGCACGAACAATTTTTCGCGGCGCAGCGGGCGCGTCTGCCACAGCAAGGCGATCTGGCGAAAGATCGCCTCGTCCAGATTTTCGCCCTCGTCGGTTTCGCTGCGGCCGGCGTCTTTCAGATGCATCAGGTCGGCGATGCGATTCTTGTGGTCGATCATGCTCTTGCGCCGCACCTCGGTCGGGTGGGCGGTGAGCACCGGCACGATCAGGCTGTGCGACAGCAGATCCAGCACGGCGCTGCGGTCGACGCCGTGGGCGGCAAGCCGTTCGACAGCGGAGGCGACATCGGCGCCCGGCTCCGCCGCCACGCCCTGCCGGTCCTCGGCCAGATTGGCGAGCATCGAGAAGAGCATGAAACCACGGGTGAAATTCAGCGTGTCGTCCAGGCTGAGCGCATCCAGCCCGGTGTCGGTCAGGTCCGCCCCCTGCAAGCCCCGCGCCCGATCGACCGAGGCTGAGCGAATATATTCGGTCTGCTTGTAGAGCTTGTCTCCGCCATAGGCGCGAATGACGTCGCCGAGCAGCCGCCCCAGATAGCGGATATCGGGATTCTGCGTGATCGCAGGGGCGGCCTGCGCCGCGGGCGTGGCGGGTGCTGTTCTCTCCATAATGTGTCGATGCTGCACCGCAACATGTCGATGGTCAAGGGGAGGTTGAACAGAATGAGCATCGACCTGCATCCGGCGAGCAGATAGCATCCGCCCATGTCCCGTTTGTCGATCCTGGCGTCAGCTCTGTTATGGGCGATGGCGACGCTTCCCGCCTCTGCATTGTCGCTGAGTTTCGGCCCCGTCTATGTCCGCTTTGAGGGGGAGTTCAGCGCGCCGGCCGATCAAGCCCAGGTCGCAGACCTGATCGTCGCCATCATGAATAGTTTTCCCGACGATAAAGTCACAATCTGTTCGATTCCGTCGTCTTCGAACGAAGCGGTAAAGCGGCGCGCTGTCGTCCGGGATTTGCTGATCGCCAGACATATTGCGCCCAGCCGTCTTGAAACCGTCGAATTTTGCAAGGAAAGCTGGATGAGCGGTCGAGCCCCGAAAGAGTCGGTCATGGTCATCCTCGACTGGGTCAAACCGGATTAGCGTCAAGCGCCCTTGCACTCCCCTGCCCGCTTGGGCCAAAGGGCATCAGTGACCGCCAGCATCAGCATAGGAACCGATCATCACGGCAAGGACGTGCTGGTCGATGTCGAGGAATTGCTCGCCACCCGGCTGCTCGTTCAGGGCAATTCGGGGTCGGGCAAGTCGCATCTGTTGCGCCGCCTGCTGGAGGAAAGCGCGCCGATGGTGCAGCAGGTGGTGATCGATCCCGAAGGCGATTTCGTGACGCTGGCGGACCAATATGGCCATGTGGTGATCGACGCGGGCGACTATAATGAGCGCGAGATCGTCAAGATGGCGACGCGCATCCGCGAACATCGCGCCTCGGTGGTGCTGAGCCTCGAATCGCTGGAGCTGGAGGCGCAGATGAAATGCGCCGCATCCTTCCTGTCCACCCTGTTCGATGCGCCGCGCGACCATTGGTATCCCGCCCTGGTGGTGGTGGACGAGGCGCAGATGTTCGCGCCGGTATCGGCCGGCGATGTGTCGGACGAAGCGCGGCGGCTCAGCCTTGCCGCCATGACCAACCTGATGTGCCGTGGCCGCAAGCGTGGCCTCGCCGGCGTGATCGCCACCCAGCGGCTCGCCAAGCTGGCCAAGAATGTCGCGGCCGAAGCGTCCAACTTCCTGATGGGCCGCACCTTTCTGGACATCGACATGGCCCGCGCGGCCGACCTGCTGGGCATGGAGCGGCGGCAGGCGGAGCAGATTCGCGATCTGGAACGCGGGCGGTTCCTGGGCCTTGGCCCCGCCATCGCGCGGCGGCCGGTGGCGGTGAAGATCGGTTCGGTGAAGACCGGCACGCGCGGCGGCACGCACAAGCTGATGCCGCCCCCGGTCACGACCGGCGGCGATTTTCAGGAAATGCTGTTCGCGCGGGTCGAGGAGGAGGCGCTGCCGCCGCCCCCGCCGCGCCCCGAACCGCCCGTTCGCCCGGCCGAGGATATCATGCGCGCGCTGGCCGACACGCCCGCCGCCAAGCCCGCCGCACCGGAACTGGATTTCGGCGAGAATGAACCGGTCGTCATCGCCGTGCTGGAGGATATCGTCGCCGACCTTGGCGATGCCGCGCCCAGTGTGTCGGCGCTCTATCAGGATTTCGGCGTGCGCTGCCGGATGAAGGGGCTGAAGCGATCGCCGCTGGACCTGCCCGCCTTCCGCAAGCGCTTCGCCATGGCACAGGCCGGGATGGCCGATGCCGATGATGTGCGCTGGCAGGATGCGATCCGCGCGGCGGAGCCGGTGCCGGAGGATATGCTGGCCCCCTTCCTGCTGATCGCGCGCGCGGCGCTGGACGGGCAGCCCTGCCCGGACGATACGCTGCTCGCCCGCGCCTATGGCACCAGTTCGCCGGGCCGCGTCCGCCGCCTGATCGACTATATGGAGAAACTGGGCGTCATCGTCGCGCGCACCGATTTTTCGGGCAAGCGCTCGATCGGCGTGCCGGGCCTTGGCCTGTCGACGGCGGCGGCGGACTGATGGCTACGCCGTTGGTCCTCTTCGTCTGCCTTGGCAATATCTGCCGGTCGCCGCTGGCCGAAGCCGCGCTGCGGGTGGAGGCGGAGAAGGCGGGTGTCGATATCGTCGTGGATTCGGCCGGGACCGGCGACTGGCATGTCGGCGATGCGCCGGACCGTCGCGCGCAGGCGGTGGCGCGCAAGCATGGCATCGACATCAGCGCCTATGCCGGGCGGCAGGTGACGGCGGAGGATTTCCGCCGTTTCACCCATATCTTCGCGCTGGATGCGGACAATCTCAAGAAGCTGCGGCGCATCCGGCCGTCTGACGGGACGGCCACGCTGCGCCTGTTGATGGACATGGTGCCGGGGCGCGAGGGGACGGGCGTAGTCGATCCCTATTTTGGCGACGATGCCGGGTTCGACCTGACCTGGGACGATGTCACCCGCGCGGCGAAAGCGATCGTCGCCGATCTTTAGACTGCAATGACATGGGATTAATTCACGAAGCAATATATCGTTATCGCGGACCTTTAAGACGTTTCCCGCACCACCAGTTCGGGGGCGATCTGGACTGATCCGGCCTCTTCCCCGCCGATCCGGCGGAACAGCAGGTCGACCAGGTGATGCGCGCCCGCCTCTATATCCTGACGGATGGTGGTGAGCGGCGGGCGGGCGAGCCGGGCCAGCGGAATATCGTCGAAACCGATGATCGACAGATCGCGCGGCACATGCAGTCCCTGCTGCTCGGCGGCGGCGATCAGGCTCATCGCCACGACGTCAGACGCGGCGAAAATGCCGTCGGGCCGGTTGCCCGCCGCAAACCAGTCGCGCGCGGCCTCTTCGCTCGCTTCGGGCGTCACCGGGCTGGGGACCAGCGCCACATCGTCGCGCAGTTCGGACGGCAGCCAGGCGAGGAAGCCGGCATGGCGCGCGGCAAATTCGGGCACGCCGACATCGCCGAAAAAGGCGAGTTTGCGCCGGCCGCGATCAACCAGATGCTGCGCCGCCAGCCTGCCGCCGGCGACATTGTCCGTTCCCACCGTCGTCGGCCCATCGCCGGGCGCCTGCTCGCCCCAGACCAGCAGCGGTCGATATTTGGCAGCAGCGCTGGCCAGCACCGCACCCTGATCCGACTGGCCGATGACGATGACGCCATCGGTGCGGCCGGTGCGAATGAAGGTGTCGAGCCAGTCGTCCCGGTCCGGCAGCACCCGCGACAGCAGCAGGTCATAGCCGCGATCCGTCAGCGCATCGGCCAGATAACCGAGCATGGTCAGGAAGAAGGGATCGGACAATTGCTGGCCGCGCGCATGGCCCAAAGGCATCAAGACGGCGACTGCGCCGGTGCGTCCCAGCCGCAGATTCTGAGCGGCCACGTTCAGGCGGAAACCATGGCGATCGGCCAGCGCCTGAATCCGCTCGCGCGTGCCCTTGTTCAGTGCGCCCTTGCCGGTCAGCGCCCGCGACACGGTGGACACGGACACGCCGGCCAGACGCGCCAGATCGGCGATGCTCTTGAGCGGACCGGAACCCTGATCGTCCATGGCCGCAGACTAGGCTAAATCTGCTGCTTTCACAATGTTCTGCGGATCGACCCTGACCAGCAGGGTCGCCGCCCCGGCGCACAGCATCATCACGCCCGCCAGCAGGATCAGGCTGCGCGGATCGCTCCCCAGCAGCGGGCGATAGATGATTGGCACGACCAGCGTTTCCGCCAGCATCGGCAGGACGATGAACATGTTGAAAATGCCCATATAAATACCAGTCCGCTCGGGCGGGATGGCGCCCGACAGCAGGACATAGGGATTGCCCATCATGCTGGCCCAGCCGATGCCGATGCCAATCATCAGCGCGAACAACATCGCCGTGTCGCGCGCCTGCGGGATGGCGATCATCGCCGCGCCCGACAGCGCGACCGACAGGGCGTGGAGGTTGCGCACGCCGATGCGGCGGCTCAGGGGCATCATGGCAAAGGCGGCCACGCAGGCGATGGCGTTGTAGAGCGCCCCCGCCTGCCCCGCCAGCAACACCGCCTGACGAAAGGCCGGACTGGCCGGATCGGCGGTTCCGAACAGCGAGCGGGCCAGCGCGAAGGCGATATATTGCCAATAGGCGAACATCGCGAACCACTGGAACGCCATGGACAGGGCCAATTGGCGCATCGGCAGTGGCATGTCCCGTACCGCCGCCCCAAAATCGCGCAGAGCGGTGCGCAGCGACAATGGCTGCGCCTGCATATGCGCGACCTGCTCCCCCGAAAGCGGCAATTCGCGCACCCGCAGCACCGACCAGAGGATTGTGGAAAGCGACACCACCGCCCCGATCAGAAAGGCGATGCGGGTGATGTCCGGTATGCCATTGGCGTCGACCAGATCGGCGTCGGCGCCCCACCAGACCAGCAGCGAGGGCGCGAGATAGGAAAGTGTCTGGGCAAGGCCGGTGAAGGCGCTTTGCGTCAGGAAACCGACGCTACGCTGCCTTTCGTTCAGCCGGTCGCTGACATAGGCGCGATAGGGTTCCATGGTGATATTGTTGGCCGCGTCGAGCATCCAGAGCAGGCTGGCCGCGAACCAGAGCGTCGGGCTGTAGGGCATAGCCAGCAGGCCGATGCTGCACAGGATCGCGCCAAGCAGGAAATAGGGGGTGCGTCGGCCCCATTGGCTGACCGTTCGGTCGCTCATCGCGCCGACGATCGGCTGGACCAGCAGGCCGGTGACCGGCCCGGCCAGCCACAGCAAGGGCAGGCTCGCCTCATCCGCGCCCAGATAACGATAGATCGGCCCCATATTCGCCTGTTGCAGGCCGAAGGAGAATTGGATGCCCAGGAAGCCGAGATTCATCTCGATGATGCGCGACAGTCGCATGATCGGCCTGCTGTCCGCATTGTCCATGCCCGCCCCCTCTCTCTGCCTCTCTTTTATCCACAAGGATGGGGATGCGCCATCCTCTCCCCCAGCCATCTTGACGCGCGCGGTCAGGTCTGTAGCTTCCTTGCACCCTATTCTCAGCCGGTTGGAGCGCTTGCGATGCGCATGATCCAGTTGCTGATTGACGCGGTGCCCGATGTCGGACCGTCCTCGTCCGGCCGCCCGCCTCTACGCCTGTCGCCTGCCCGTCATTCCCTGCGGAGTGGTCGATGACAGTCATAACAGGGGGAGAGGAACATCCATGCAGATTGTCTATATCGCCATAGGGTGCGGCCTGCTGGCCGTGCTCTACGGGCTTTTCACCAGTCGCCAGGTTCTGAGCCAGCCACCCGGCAATGACGTCATGCAGGCGATCGCCGGGGCGATTCAGGAGGGGGCCAAGGCCTATCTCGGCCGCCAATATACCACGATCGCCATCGTCGGCGTGGTGGTGGCCGCTCTGGTCTTTTACTTTCTTGGCCATATTTCCGCGATCGGCTTCCTGATCGGCGCGATCCTGTCGGGGGCGGCAGGATTCATCGGCATGAACATCTCTGTCCGCGCCAATGTGCGCACCGCCGAAGCATCGCGCGGCACATTGCAGAGCGGCCTGACCGTAGCCTTCCGGGCGGGCGCGATCACCGGCATGCTGGTGGCGGGCCTCGCCCTGCTCGCGATCAGCCTGTTCTTCTGGTATCTGACCGGCCCCGCCGGCCATGCGCCCGACGACCGGCTGGTGATCGACAGCCTCGTCGCGCTGGCCTTCGGCGCCAGCCTCATTTCCATCTTCGCGCGTCTTGGCGGCGGCATCTTCACCAAGGCGGCAGACGTCGGCGCGGATCTGGTGGGCAAGGTCGAGGCCGGCATCCCGGAGGATGACCCGCGCAATCCCGCCGTCATTGCGGACAATGTCGGCGACAATGTCGGCGATTGCGCCGGCATGGCGGCCGACCTGTTCGAAACCTATGTCGTCACCGTCGGCGCCACCATGGTGCTGACCGCATTGCTGGTAACGGGCGTCGACAATGCTTTCCTGATGAAGCTCATGGCGCTGCCGCTGATCGTGGGCGGCGTGTGCATCATCACCTCCATCATCGGCACCTATATGGTCCGTCTGGGCGCCAGCCAGTCGATCATGGGCGCGCTCTACAAGGGCTTCTGGACCACGGCGATCCTGTCCGTGCCCGCCATCTACTTCGCCACCCAATATACGCTGGGCGACCTCAACGCCGTGTTCGGCGCGGATCTGGACGGGGTCGGCGGCTATACCGGCATGGCCCTGTTCTGGGCGATGCTGGTCGGCCTCGCCGTCACCGGCCTGCTGGTGGTCATCACCGAATATTATACCGGCACCGCCTATCGCCCGGTCCGCTCCATCGCGAAAGCATCGGAAACCGGCCATGGCACCAACGTCATTCAGGGGCTGGCCATCAGCCTGGAATCGACCGCGCTGCCGACTTTGGTGATCGTGGTCGGCATCATCGTCGCCTATCAGCTTGCCGGATTGATGGGCATCGCCTTCGCCGCGACCGCGATGCTGGCGCTGGCCGGCATGGTGGTGGCGCTCGACGCCTATGGTCCGGTCACCGACAATGCCGGCGGCATCGCCGAAATGGCGCATCTGGACGACAGCGTCCGGGTGAAGACCGACGCGCTGGACGCGGTGGGCAACACGACCAAGGCAGTGACGAAGGGCTATGCCATCGGCAGCGCCGGTCTTGCCGCGCTGGTGCTGTTCGGCACCTTCACCGAGGATCTGGACTATTATGGCTCGGCGCTGGGGCTGACCCAGCCGGTCGATTTCAGCCTGAAAAATCCCTATGTCATCGTCGGCCTGCTGCTGGGCGCATTGCTGCCCTATCTGTTCGGGGCGATGGGCATGACCGCCGTGGGCCGCGCGGCCGGCGACGTGGTCAAGGATGTGCGCGACCAGTTCGCCACCAACAAGGGCATCATGGAAGGGACGTCGCGCCCCAATTATGCCCGCACGGTGGACCTGGTCACCCGCGCCGCGATCAAGGAAATGATCGTCCCCAGCCTGCTCCCGGTGCTGGCGCCGATCATCGTCTATTTCGCGATCGCGGCGGTGGCGGGCAGCGACAATGGCTTTGCCGCGCTCGGCGCATTGCTGCTGGGCGTCATCGTGTCCGGCCTGTTCGTCGCATTGTCGATGACGTCGGGCGGCGGCGCGTGGGACAATGCCAAGAAATATATCGAGGACGGCCATCATGGCGGCAAGGGCAGCGAGGCGCATAAGGCAGCCGTGACCGGCGACACGGTCGGCGACCCCTATAAGGACACTGCCGGCCCGGCGGTCAACCCGATGATAAAGATCACCAATATCGTTGCGCTGCTGTTGCTGGCGGCGCTGGCGCATGGCGGCTGATTGATGACGGGATGGAGGAGGGGCAGCAAGCCTCTCCTCCCCCCATGACAGGCCCGGCCGGTCGCGGATCGGGCATCCATAGCCTTTTTTAACCCTTTCTTCAGGCCACAAGCGCAGTCTGCTGGGGTGGTCGGCCGATCAGGGGGCGGGCCGCGCCGCAACGGATGTTCCGTCATGCCCATCGGCATGGCATGGTTCGTGGAGCGGATGCCTTGATGATGCACGCCATTGTGAACGACGAGCCCGGCCGGATCGCGGCCCTGCGGCGCTATCGGATACTCGACACCCCGTCCGAAGATGCGTTCGACAAGGTCACCGGCCTGGTCCGCGCGCTGTTCGGCGTCCCCATGTCGGCCGTGTCGCTGATCGATACCGATCGCCAATGGTTCAAGTCGCTCGACGGCCTCGAGGCGACAGAAACACCGCGCAGCGCCGCCTTTTGCGACCATGCCATCCGCCAGGACGAGCCGCTGATCGTCACCGACGCGCTCGACGACCCGCGTTTCCGCGACAATCCGCTGGTCACCGGCGATCCGCGCATCCGCAGCTATGCCGGAGTGCCGCTACGCACGCCCGATGGCTATAATATCGGATCGCTGTGCGCCATCGACACCCGCGCCCGCGACTTTCCGCCCGAACAGATAGAGATATTGAAGAGCCTGGCCCCGATCGTGGTCGAACAGATGGAATTGCGCATGCTGGCCGAGCGCGACCATTTGAGCGGGGCGATGACCCGCCGCGCCTTCGTCGCCGAAATCGACAAGCGCATCGCGCTGTATGTCCGGCACCAGCGCCCGGCCGCACTGGTGATGCTCGACATCGATCATTTCAAACAGATCAACGACAGCCACGGCCATCCGGTCGGCGACCGGGTGATCGAGGCGGTGGCGAAACGCTGCGCCGCACTATCGCGCCCCAGCGATTCGCTCGGCCGGATCGGCGGCGAGGAATTTGCCCTGCTGCTGCCCGAAACGAGCGAGGTCGACGCACTGGCCGCCGCGCGCCGTTTCTGCGCCGCGATCGCGGAGATGGAGATTCCCCATGATCCGCCATTGCATGTCACTGCCAGTTTCGGCTTGGCCGCCATCGGCCCCGGCCGCATCACCAGCCACGACTGGATCGCCGCAGCCGACGCCGCGCTGTACGAAGCCAAGCGCAGCGGCCGCAATCGCGCCGTGCTGGCGCCGCTGGCCAGGGAATATGCGGCCTGACGCCTTCCGTCACAAGGGATTGATTAACAGTCAATTTCATATGACGCTCCCAGCCCCCGACCCTATAGTCGGCCCGGGGTCAAGAGGGGGAACGGATGACGCGGATCATGCTGCTGCTGGCGGGCGTGGCGCTGGGTGGGAACGCCATGGCTCAGACGCCGGCGCCCGGCCCGGCGACACCGGCCGCCCCGCGCCAATGGACGGTACAGGATTTCGGCGCGCTGCCGCTGATGGAACGCCCCACCTTGTCGCCGAACGGCCTGCACATCGCCAGCCGGGTCGCCATCAACGGCGAACAGCGACTGGTCATCGCTGACGTCCATGAAGGGCCTGATCGCATCCGCTCGATGGGCCTGGGCGACAATGACCTCAACTGGTGGAAATGGGTCAATGACGACTGGCTGATCGCCGGCGTGGGCAATGAATCCAGTGTCCAGGGCGTGCCGTGGTATCTCAGCCGCGTCGTCAGCGTAAAACGCGACGGCAGCAAGGTGTTGCTGCTGGCCAAGAATGTCGCCGCCCAAAATGCGGACGATGTCATCTGGACGGCGCGCGATGGCAGCCCCCGCATCCTGCTGTCCTACCAGACATCCATCTATTACAACCAGCCCGGCTTCTGGCCCAAAGTGGACGAAATCGACATCAGCACCGGGCGCATGCACGGCGTCGTGGGCTCCCGGCAGCATGTCAGGAACTGGTATGCCGACGCCGTCGGCACGGTGCGGATGGGCGTGGGCTATAATGATGCGAACCGCACGGCCACCCTGCTCTATCGTCCCGATGGCAAGGCAAGTTTTCGCGTGGTCGACAAGGCCAACCGGCGCCGCGACGAATCGCTCGTGGTGCCACTGCTCTTCACCGCCGATCCGGGCAAGGCGATCGCGCGCGACGACAGAGAAGGGACCGACGCGCTATACGAATTCGACCTGAACAGCCTGGAACTGGGCCGCAAGATCTTTTCCATAGCCGGATTCGATCTGGGTGGCGTGGAAGAGGATGCCCCCGGCACCGCACTGGCCGGCGTCCGCTACACCGCCGATGCGCCCGGCGTGCATTGGTTCGACGCGAATCTGGCCAAGATTCAGGCGGACATCGACAAGGCCGTGGGCGACCGTCGTGCCCGCATCATTTCGACCAGCCGTGATGGCCAGAAAATGATCGTGCATGTCGGCACCGCCAACCAGCCGGGCGCCTATTATTATTACGACACGTCGGCCGGCGCGATGAGCCTGCTGTCCAGCGTCAGCGAACGGTTTGCCGGCAAGGCCCGCCTCGCGCCGGTCAGGACCATCCGCTACAAGGCGCGCGACGGGCTGGAGATCGCGGCGGTGCTGACCGTGCCGGCAGGTCGCGAGGCGAAGAATCTGCCGCTGATCCTGATGCCCCATGGCGGCCCCTTCGCCCGCGACAGCGAGCAATGGGACTGGTGGGTGCAGTTTCTGGCCTGGCGCGGCTATGCCGTACTGCAACCCAATTATCGCGGATCGGCCGGCTATGGCACGGCCTTCGCCGAAAAGGGCGAAGGCCAATGGGGACTGGCGATGCAGGACGACCTGAACGACGCGGTCGACTGGGCGGTGCAGCAGGGGATCGCCGATGCCAAGCGGGTCTGCATGGTCGGTGCCTCCTATGGCGGCTACGCGGCCATGCGCGCCGCCCAGCGCGACGGCAGCCGCTATCGCTGTGCCATATCCTATGCCGGCGTGTCCGACCTGTCGGCCATGATGCGCTATGATAGGCGGTTCCTGTATCATGGCACGCGCAAGGACTGGATGAAGGAGCAGGCGCCCGATTTCGGCGCGGTGTCCCCGGTGAATTTCGCTGCGCAATTTTCCACCCCCATCCTGCTGATGCACGGCAAGAAGGATCGGCGGGTGCAGGTCAGCCAGTCGCGCGAAATGGCGGAAAAGCTGAAGGCGGCCGGCAAGGTGGAAGGACGCGACTATATATATGTCGAGCAGCCATTGGCCGACCATTTTTTCTCTCGCGAGGCAGACCGGATCGAATTCCTTGAAAAGATGGACGCATTTCTGAAGGCCCATAACCCGGCATGACGGGAAAAGCCGACGGGACACGGGGTGGACACGCATTGTCATCAAAATGACATGCATGTGTAACCAAGGAGTCATGTAACCGTCATAGAGGCGCGCCACTGCCAAGGCCGGCGGTGGAGATGATGCCCGATGCGCCCGACCCTCGTTCTTCTGTCGTTGATTGCCACCCTTGCTTTGCCCGCGGCCGCCCATGCCAGCGAAGACGAGCAACTGTGGACCACCGCCAGCGCGACGGTAAAGCTGAGCGATCACTGGCGCTTGTCGCAGGAAATCGTCGCCCGCTTCAGCGACGACCGGAAGGGCCTGTATGAAGTCGAATCCAACACGCTGGTCGGCTACAAGCTGTCCAAGGCGGTGACGGTCTGGGCGGGCTATACCCATGACCCGCAATATGCCGGCGGCGACTTCACGGTGATGGAGCATCGCGGCCGCCAGCAGGTGACGTTCGACAATATCGCGAAGATCGGCCGCGTCTCGATCAGCGCCCGCATGCGGATGGAGGAGCGCTGGCGCGAGGGTGTGGACGGCACCGCCTGGCGGCTGCGCCCCTATGTGAAGCTGGTCATGCCTTTCCGCGAGGGCGGCAAGACCGCACTGGTGCTGAGTCATGAAAGCTTCTTCGACCTCAACAAGACCAATTTCCAGCGGGTCCAGGGCGAGGAGCGGATGCGCAACCTGATCGCCATCACTACCCCGGTGGCGAAGAATGTGAATGCGGAAATCGGCTATCTGCACCAGCATGGCTTCCGCCCCGATGCGGACGACAGCAACGACAATGTCGCCTCCGTCTCGCTGAGCTTCAGCTTCTGAACGACAGGAAGAGGCGGCATCACTTGCCGCCTCTTCCGGGCGGGCCTATAGCCCGCGCCATGACCGCCGAACCCTATGCCAAGCAGCTTGCCGCGCTGGAGTCGCGCGGGCGGTTGCGTCGCCTGATCCCCCGTGCCGGCCGCGACTTCGCCTCCAACGACTATCTGGGCCTGGCCGGCGATCCGATCATCGCCCAGGCCGTCGCCGACGCGATCGGGCGCGGCGTGCCGGTGGGATCGGGCGGATCGCGCCTGCTGCGCGGCAATGCGCCGGAACATGAAGGACTGGAGGCGAAGGCCGCCGACTTCTTCCGCACCCAGGCAGCCCTGTTCGTCGCCAACGGGTTCGTCGGCAATCTGGCGCTGTTTTCCACCTTGCCGCAGCGCGGCGACCTGATCGTCGCGGACGAACTGATCCATGCCAGCGCGCATGACGGCATCCGCATGGGCAAGGCACAGGCCGTGTTCGCCCGCCATAATGATGTGCAGAGCTTCGCCGACCTGATCGCCGGCTGGCGCAAGGAGGGCGGCACCGGGCGCGTCTGGATCGCGGTCGAGACGCTCTATTCGATGGACGGCGACATGGCGCCGCTGGCCGACCTCGCCAAGCTGGCGGCCACCCATGGCGGGATGCTGCTGCTGGACGAAGCGCATGGCACCGGCGTGTTCGGACCTGGCGGGCGCGGCCTGTCGGCGGGCCTCGACGGGCTGCACAATGTCATCACGCTCCATACCTGCGGCAAGGCGATGGGGACGGAAGGCGCGCTGATCTGCGGCCCGCGCATCCATATCGACTATCTCATCAACCGCGCCCGCGCCTTCATCTTCTCGACCGCGCCTTCGCCGCTGATGGCGGTGGCCGCGTCGGCCGCGCTGGACCGGATCGAACAGGCAAGCGACCTGCGCGACCGGCTGACGACGCTGCGGCAGGACGCGGCCGAGGCCATCTGCGCCCCGCTGGGCCTGCCTTCGCCCCGCAGCCAGATCGTGCCGGTGATCCTGGGCGACGATGTGCGCACCATGGCAGTGGCGGTGGCCTTGCAGGAGGCCGGCTTCGACGTGCGCGGCATCCGCCCGCCGACCGTGCCCGCCGGCACCAGTCGGCTGCGCATTTCGCTGACCCTGAATGTCGGCCGCCACGATGTCGCCGCGCTGGGCGATGTGCTGCGAAAGGCGATGAAATGAGCGTGTTTATCGTCACCGGCACGGATACCGGCATCGGCAAGACCGTGTTCGCCGCGGGCCTCGCCGGCGCGCTGAGCGCTTATTATTGGAAGCCGATCCAGGCCGGCGTCGATCCGGAGGGGGACAAGGAAACGGTGGCCGCGCTGTCCGGCCTGCCCTCGGCACGCATCCTGCCTGAAGCCTTTCGCCTCAAGACGCCCGCTTCTCCCCATCTCGCCGCGCGCATTGACGGCATCACCATCGCCCTAGAACAACTGGCATTGCCACAGGTGGACGGGCCGCTGGTGGTGGAGGGCGCGGGCGGCGTGCTGGTGCCGATTTCCGAAACGCTGCTGATGGCCGACCTGTTCGCTTATTGGGGCCAGCCGGTGATCCTGTGCGCGCGCACCGGGCTTGGCACGATCAACCACAGCCTGCTCAGCATAGAGGCGCTGCGATCGCGCGGCGCGCAACTGGCGGGCATCGCCTTCATCGGCGATCCGCATGCGGAGAATGAGCGGATCATACCCCAACTGGCCGGCGTGCCCTCGCTCGGTCGGTTGCCGCATCTGGACCGGCTAGACCCGGTGTCCCTTAAGGCAGCGTTCGCGGCGAACATCCGACTGCCCTAAAGTGGGATAAGATCCACCTGAATCGTCATTGCGAGCGCAGCGAAGCAATCCATCGTGGCGCACCATGGATTGCTTCGCTGCGCTCGCAATGACGGGATGGATCAATATCCGAAGCGCCTTCCCTAATATTTCAACGGTCGACAATTTTCGACCAACGACATGGACAAGCCTGTTGCACGGGCGTTCAAGTCCCGGTCACGCCGGGCCTGCTAACGCGCGCCCATCTGTCACAAGCCCATTTATCACAAGCAAGGGATGCTTTGATGAAAACTCTCCTTCTGGGCGCTGCCGCCACCGCGCTGGCGCTGGCCGCCACCATGGCGCAGGCCGATCAGCCCGCCACCCCCGCCGCCTCGTCCGCAACTGCCGCCAAGCCGACCTATGGCAGCTATGGCTTCGACGCGACCGGCATGGACAAGTCGGTCAAGCCCGGCGACGATTTCTACGATTATGCCAACGGCACCTGGGCGAAGAACACGCCGATTCCGGCCGACAAGTCCAACTATGGCGCGTTCAACACGCTGGACGACCTGTCGCGCGAGCGGACCAAGGGCATATTGGAAGCCGCCAAAACCGATCCCAACAGCAAGATCGGCATGGCCTATGCCAGCTATCTGGACAGCGCCACCGTCGAAAAGCAGGGCCTGACCCCCATCAAGCCCTGGCTGGACGAGATCAAGGCGGTCAAGGATCTGAACGGCTATGCACAGGTCGCGGCCAAGGCCGCCCGTGCCGGCGTGCAGGGCCCGTTCCGCTTCTATGTGGGTCAGGACGACAAGGACCCCGAAACCTACATCCTGTCCATGGGTCAGGGCGGCCTCGGCCTGCCCGACCGCGACTATTATCTGGACGCGGGCGAGAAGATGGCGGCGATCCGCACCGCCTATGTCGCGCATCTGGAACAGATGTTGACCCTGGCCGGCGAAAGCGATGCCAAGGCGCGCGCCGCCGCACTGATGGCGTTCGAGACGGAAGTGGCTAAGGTCCACTGGACCCAGGTCGACAGCCGCGACGCCGACAAGACCTATAACAAGATGACGCTGGCCGATTTGCAGAAGGCCGCGCCGGGCTTCGATTTCGCGGCTTATTACAAGGCGAACGGCCTGACCCCGGCCAGCCTGCTGGTGGCCCAGCCCAGCGCCGTCACCGGTGAAGCCGCGCTGATTGCGAAGACGCCGATCAGCGTGCTGAAGGACGCGCTGCTACTTCGTAGCCTGCATGGCTTTGCCGACAAGCTGCCGGAAAATATCGCCAACGCCGACTTTGCCTTTTACGGCACCACTTTGTCCGGCACGCCAGAACGCGAAGCGCGCTGGAAGCGCGGCGTCGATTTCCTCAAGGAATCGCTGGGTGAGGAAGTGGGCAAGGCCTATGTCGCCCAATATTTCCCGCCCGAAACCAAGGCGGCGATGGACGTGCTGGTCAAGAATGTGCTCGCCGCCATGGGCCGCCGCATCGACGCGCTCCCGTGGATGAGCGACACGGCCAAGGCGCGCGCGCACAAGAAGCTGGCGGCCTTCACGCCCAAGATCGGCTATCCCGACAAGTGGCGCGACTATAGCGGCCTGTCGATCAACGGCACCGATCTGTTCGGCAATGCGCTGCGGTCCAACCAGTTCGAGTTCGACTATAATATCGGGAAGCTCGGCAAGCCCATCTATCGCTGGGAATGGGGCATGACCCCGATGGAGATCAACGCCTATGCCAATTTCGGCATGGTGGAGATCGTCTTCCCCGCCGCCATCCTGCAACCGCCCTTCTTCGATCCGCACGCCGACCCGGCGGTCAATTATGGCGGCATCGGCGCGGTGATCGGCCATGAACTCAGCCATCATTTCGACGATCAGGGCGCGAAATATGATGAGACGGGCAAGCTCAACCAGTGGTGGACCGATCAGGACGTCGCTAATTTCAAGGCGTTGACCGGCAAGCTGGGCGCGCAATATGACGCCTATGAGCCGTTCCCCGGCGCGCATGTGAAGGGCGCCTTCACCATGGGCGAGAATATCGGCGATCTGGGTGGCCTCGCCGTCGCGCTCGACGCCTATCATGCGTCGCTGGGCGGCAAGCCCGCGCCGGTGATCGACGGCATGACCGGCGACCAGCGCTTCTTCCTGGGCTGGGCGCAGGTGTGGCGCCGCAATTATCGCGAGGCCAATCTGCGCCAGCGCCTCGTCACCGATCCGCATGCACCGTCGCAATATCGCACCGATATCGTGCGCAATTTTGACCAATGGTATGATGCGTTCAAACCCGCACCGGGCGGCAAGATTTACCTCGCGCCCAAGGATCGCGTGAAGATCTGGTAAGCCAAAGGCAGCGGCCCGGACCGGACTACGAGTCCGGGCCGCTGTGTATTCCGCACCTGCGAATAACGGCTGCGACGAATAGCGCCTGCCGGGGGACGAGCCGTTTTTGCGAGTCTCGTTACCCCTTGAATCGCACGACTCACCGTTGCGCCCTTTCCCGCCCGGAACGATTTCAACAGCTTGGCCGTCTGTTCATCAGCATATCGGTCAAGAGGAGAAAAAAGTTGACGGGTCTGAAAACCACCGCCCTGCTGAAAACGGGTCTTGCTTCGGTCGCCCTTTTCGCTGCCTATCCCGCATTGGCGCAGGATGCCGCCGCACCGGCGACCCCGGCTGCACCGGCCGCTGCCGCCCCTGCGGCCGGCGCCAGCAACTTCAGCGACGCCGACATCAAGGCCTTCGCCGCCGCTGCGGTCGAAGTGACCAAGATTCAGTCGGACACGTCGATCGCCGACGCCGACAAGCAGCCCAAGATGCTGGCCGCCTTGCAGGCTTCAGGCATGCCGCCTGAAAAGTTCAACCAGATCGGTCAGGCCGCCGCTGCCGACCCCGCGCTCCAGCAGCGTATTCAGGCAGCCGCACCGCCGGCACCGGCCGCCCCTGCGGCGCCCGCAGCCCCGGCTGCTCCGGCGCAGCCCGGCCAGCAGCCGCAATAAGATAATTTGGAAAGGGCCGGTCATTTACCGGCCCTTTTTCTTTGCGCATCAGCCGCGCGCCACACATGGCCGGACGGATTGTTCCCCGTCCCACGAAAAATATCGGGCGTGACGCGCGCGTTTCGGTCCGTCTATTCTGCCGCAATGCAGCAACAAGCTCTTTCCATCGCGCTGATCGGCATATTGGGGATCGGCGCGCAGTGGGTGGCGTGGCGCACAGGCTGGCCGGCGATCGCGCTGATGCTGGCCGCAGGCGTCATCGGCGGCCCCGTGCTGGGCCTGATCCACCCCCACGCCGTGTTCGGCGACCTGCTGGAACCGATGGTGTCGGTCGCCGTCGCCCTGATCCTGTTCGAAGGCGGCCTCAGCCTCAATTTCCGCGAATTGCGCAAGACCGACGGCGCGGTGACGCGCCTAGTCCTGCTAGGCTCGCCGATCGGCTGGGTACTGGGGTCGCTCGCCCTTTATTATGTCGCGGGGCTGGTCTGGCCGGTCGCCATCCTGTTCGCCGGCATATTGGTCGTGACCGGGCCGACCGTGGTGCTGCCGCTGCTGCGCCAGTCCAATGTCGCCGCCCGCCCCCGCGCCATCCTGAAATGGGAAGCGATCGTCAACGATCCAGTCGGCGCGCTGCTGGGCGTCGTCACTTATGAATATCTGCGCCGGGCCGGCGAAGGCGGTACGCTGGCGTCGGTCATCCTGTCGTTGCTGGCCGCCGCCGTTGTCGCCGGGCTGATGGGCTGGATCGCGGCGCGCATCATCGGCTGGCTGTTCCCGCGTGGCCATGTGCCTGAATATCTCAAGGCCCCGGTGCTGCTGGTCGCAGTCATCAGCGTGTTCGTGGGGTCGAACATGATCCAGCAGGAAACCGGCCTGCTGGCGGTGACGGTGATGGGCATCGCGCTGGCCAATATGCGGCTCGATTCCCTGCGTGATATCCAGCCGTTCAAGGAGAATGTCACCGTCCTCCTGATTTCCGGCGTGTTCGTGATCCTCTCCGCTTCGCTCGACCTCAATGTCCTGCGGCAGTTCGAATGGCGCTTCCTCGCCTTCCTGCTGGCACTGCTGTTCGTCGTGCGCCCGGCGACGGTGCTGCTCAGCCTCGCCTTCTCCAAAGTGCCGTGGAACGAGCGGCTGCTGGTCGCCTGGATCGCCCCGCGCGGTATCGTGGCGGTCGCCATTTCCGGCCTGTTCGCGCTGCGGCTCGATCGGCTCGGCTATAGCGACGGGTCGATCCTGGTCACCCTGTCCTTCGCCGTGGTCGTGGCCACCATCATTGCCCATGGCTTTTCGATCAAGGCGGCGGCGCGACTGTTGAAGGTCACCGGTGCTTCGGAGCGCGGGCTGCTGATCGTGGGCGCCACGCCGTTCAGTCTGGGCATGGCCGCGCAATTGCGCCAGTTGGAGGTGCCGGTGACCATTGCCGACACCAGCTGGCAGCGGCTGGCCCCGGCCCGGCATCAGGGCATCCCCACCTATCATGGCGAAATCCTGTCCGAAGCGACCGAGGAACGGCTGGACCTGACCCAGTTTCAGGTGCTGGCCGCGACGACCGACAACGAAGCCTATAATGCGCTGGTCTGTAACGAGTTCGCGCCGGAGATCGGCCGCGACAATGTGCATCAGCTGGGCGACGCCAGCGACGATGACGATCCGCGCACCCTGCCCGAATCCCTGCGCGGTCGCGCCCTCTTCGCGTCGGGCCATGGCGTCGAGGACATCATGGAGCGCGAGGAGCAGGGCTGGGCCTTTCGCAAGACGCGGATCAGCGAGCAGTTCGACTATGATGCCGCCCGCGCTTCGCTGCCGGAAGATGGCGACATGCTGCTGCTGCTGCGGAAAAATGGCGCGCTGCGCTTCTTCACCCATGCGTCGCGGCCGACGCCGCAGCCCGGCGACACGATCTTATCCTATGTCCCGCCAACCCCGAAAAGGCCGAAAGGAGAGGAAGAATGACAAGATTTGCCCCGGCCGCCATCATCCTGAGCGCGGCGCTCGCCGCCTGCCAGCCGCCATCGGACGGCAGCGCCAGCAACGCGGCCAACGAAGCGGACAATGGTGCCAATATCATGGCCGCCAACGCCGCCGACAATGGCGTGGAACCGCAACGCTCCATCCTGCGCCCCGAAGTGGTGCCGGAGGTGGAGGAACCGAAGATCGAGCCGGTCGACGCGCTGGTCGGGTTCGGCGCATCGCCCATGGCGCTGGACGATGATGCCAGGACCGCGCTCGATACGCTGCTCGCCACCCCGGCGATGAAGGAAAGCGGGCCGATCACCCTGCGTGGCCACAGCGATTCGCGCGGCAATGACGGCGACAACAAGGTCGCGTCACGCATCCGGGCGGAAAAAGTGCGGGACTATCTGGTCGCCAGGGGCGTGGACAAGGCGCGGATCAGCATCGTCGCACTGGGCGAGGCCCGCCCCGCCGCGCCCAATGCGACCGAAGATGGCAAGGACGATCCCGAAGGCCGGGCGAAGAATCGCCGGGTCGAGGTGCATGTGGCGCTGCCAGCCGTGATGGTGCCGCCGCCCGTCGTCGCCAATCAGGCCGAACCGACCAAGGCAGAAGGCGGGGCAAAGCCGTAGAAATTGCGCGCGGCCGCGCGTAAGGCTCCGTCATGACCTCTCCCGTCTGGCACCCCTTCACCCAGCATGGCCTGAACGAGCCGATCCCCCAAGTCGTCCGGGCGCAGGGCGCGACGCTGCATCTGGACGACGGCAGCACGCTGATCGACGCGATTTCGAGCTGGTGGGTGACGACACACGGCCATTGCCATCCGCGCATCGCCGCCGCCATTGCACAGCAGGCCGGCCAGCTCGACCAGCTGATCTTCGCCGCCTACACCCATGCACCGGCGGAAGAAGTCGCACGCGGCCTGATCGCCATCGCCCCCCGCGCGGAGGGCCAGCCCGAACTCGCCCATGTCTTCTATTCCGACAGCGGATCGACGGCGGTGGAAGTCGCGCTGAAAATGGCGCTGGGTTACTGGCATAATCTGGCGCTGGACGGGCTGGCGGAAGCCCGCAGCCGCATATTGGTGCTGGAACATAGCTATCATGGCGACACGATCGGTGCGATGTCGATCGGCGAGCGCGGCGTCTATAATGCCGCCTGGCAGCCTTTGCTGTTCGACGTCGGCACCATCCCCTTTCCCGCAGCGGGTCAGGAACAGGCCAGTATCGATGCGCTGGAGGCCGCCTGCGCCGACAAGCCCGCCGCCTTCATCGTCGAACCGCTGCTGCTGGGCGCGGGCGGCATGCTGCCCTATTCGCCCGATCTGCTGCGCGAGATGGCGGCGATCTGCCGTAAGCATGGCGTGCTGTTCATCGCGGACGAGGTGATGACCGGATGGGGCCGCACCGGCACGCTCTTCGCGTGCGAGCAAGCGGGCATCGTGCCGGACATCATGGCCGTGGCGAAGGGCATTACCGGCGGCGCGATCCCGCTGGCTGCGACGCTGGCCACCGCCCCGATCTTCGACGCGCACCTGTCGACCGATCGCGCGCGGCTCTTCTATCATTCGTCCAGCTATACCGCCAACGCCATCGCCTGCGCCGCCGCCGCCGCGAATCTCGCCATCTGGCGGGAGGAGGATGTGCTGGGCCGTATCGCACGACTCGCCGATGGCATCGCCATGCGCCTCGCCCGGCTGGCCACCCACCCCGCCTTCGCCAATGCGCGCCAGCTGGGCACGATCGCCGCAATCGACCTGATCGCCGCCGACGCCGGCTATCTGTCGGACCTTGCCCCGCGGCTGCGCGCCTTCTTCCTGGAACGCGGCCTCTTGCTAAGGCCGCTGGGCAACACCATCTACCTCATGCCGCCTTATTGCCTGGACGCCGATCAGCTCGATCGGCTCTTTGCGGCCCTCGCCGAAGCCGGCGATATATTCGGCATGCAACCCTGACTTTCATTTTCCGCATTTTGGCGCTATGGCGGCGCGATTTTGCGAATTCGGGACAATAATGGCTAAAGAAGAACTGTTGGAAATGCGCGGGCAGGTTGTGGAGCTTCTCCCCAACGCCATGTTCCGCGTGCGGCTTGAAAATGACCACGAAATCCTCGGCCACACCGCCGGCAAGATGCGCAAGAACCGCATCCGTGTGCTGGTGGGCGACGAAGTGCTTGTCGAGCTGACCCCCTACGACCTGACCAAGGGTCGGATCACCTACCGCTTCAAATAAGCCGCAGGACTGATGCGGCTTATTCTAGCTTCGGCTTCTCCCAGACGGCGTGACCTTCTGGGCCAGATCGGTGTCGCCCCCGATGCGGTCGACCCGGCGGATATCGACGAAACTCCTCGCAAGGCCGAACTGCCCGCCGCCTATGCCGCGCGCGTGGCAGCGGAAAAGGGCGTGGCGGTAGCCGCGCGCCATCCCGGTGCGCTGATCCTGTCGGGCGACACGGTGGTCGCGGTGGGCCGGCGCATCCTGCCCAAAACGGAGAGCGAGGACGAGGCACGCACCTGCCTCACTTTGCTGTCCGGGCGGCGGCATCAGGTGTATAGCACCATCACGCTCATCAATGGCGAAGGGCGGGCCTGGCATCGCCTGTCCACCAACATCGTCATCTTCAAGCGGCTGGAGCCGGCCGAGATCGACGCCTATATCGCCAGCGACGAATGGCGCGGCAAGGCGGGCGGCTATGCGATACAGGGCCGCGCCGCGGGACTCATCCGCACGATACAGGGCAGCCACAGCGCGATCATGGGCCTGCCGCTTTACGAAACCCGCACGCTGCTCAAGGCGGCTGGCTATAGCCTCGATTAGGAACGCACATGGCCGAATGGCTTTATGAAGAAGGCATTGGCGAGGCCCGCGCCGCGCTGATCGAAAAGGGCAAGCTGGTCGAGGCGCTGATCGAGCGCGACGGCGATGCCGTTCGTCCGGGCGCGGTGGCGCAGGGGCGGCTGGTCGCGACCCTCATCCCCAAGAAGCGCGGCGTCGTTCGGCTGATCTCGGGCGAAGAAGTGCTGCTGGAGCCGATCCCGCCCCGCCTGTCCGAAGGCGCCAATGTGCTGGTCGAGATCATCCGCGAGGCGATTGCCGAGGAAGGCCGCCCCAAGCGCGCCAAGGGCCGCATGCCCCAGCCCGGATCGAAGCCCCATGCCGGCCCCAGCCTGCTCCAGCGCATCCGCGCCACCGGCACGCCCGTCGTCCCCTGCCCCGCGCATGAGGAAGACCGGCTGGAAGCCCATGGCTGGAGCGAGTTGATGGACGAGGCGATCAGCGGCGAGGTCGGCGCGGAAGACGCCGCGCTGCGCCTGTTCCTGACGCCGGCCATGGTGCTGATTGACGTCGACGGGTCGCTCCCCCCTGCGCAGCTTGGCCCCAAGGGCGCGAAGCTGGCGGCGCAGGCGGTGCGGCGCATGGGGCTTTCGGGGTCGATCGGCATCGACCTGCCGACGATGAACAACAAGGACGAGCGGATGATCGCCGCCGCCCAGATCGACAAATTCCTGCCGCTGCCCTTCGAACGCACGGCGGTGAACGGCTTCGGCTTCCTCCAGATCATCCGCCGCCGCGAGCGCGCGAACCTGATGGAATTGCTGCGCGAAGATCCGGTGCTGACCGCTGCGCTGGCCCTGCTGCGCCGCGCGGAACGCCATGGCCAGGGTGGCGCCGCGACCATCACCGCCGCGCCCGCGATCATCGATCTTCTGCACAAGCGGACCGACTGGATCGAACTACTAGCCAAGCGACGCGGTGGCGCGATCACATTGAAGGCGGAGGCCACGATGGACCTTGCCGGTGGCCATGTCGCATAAGCCTGCCTCCTGCCCCGTCTGCGGTCAGCCGTCGCATACGGCAATGCGCCCCTTTTGCAGCCCCGCCTGCCGCGACCGCGACCTGCTGCAATGGCTGGGCGAGGGCTATCGCGTCCCCGGCCCGCCTGCCGATAGCGACATGCAAAAAAACGGTAATTATGGGCTGGACAGCGAGCCGGATTGACGCTTATAGGCACGCCTCCAACCGGCGGACGCCTCCGCCGATGACCCGATGCCCGGGTAGCTCAGTTGGTAGAGCATGCGATTGAAAATCGCAGTGTCGGCGGTTCGAATCCGTCCCCGGGCACCATTTGTTCTTTTTTCCTCATCCAGCAGCGTCCAGTGCCATCCAGAAAATGGCGGAAAACGTGGGTTTTTCAATAGCCCCTCGTCCCCCCACGTCCCCGGGGGTGCACTGTCAGCCACCCCCTGATCATGGTATTTTCATGGTATCCGGCAATTTGCCATTTCGGAGATACCATGATGGCCCTCACGGTGACGGCGATAAATGCAGCAAAATCAAAGGATAAACCATACAAGCTGACCGATGGCTTGGGCCTATATCTTCTGGTCAAGGAGACGGGCGGCCGCCTCTGGCGGATGAACTACAGCTTCCTCGGAAAACAGAAGACGCTCTCCTTTGGCAGCTACCCCGAAGTATCTCTCGCCAAGGCTCGCGAGAAGAGAACGGCGGCGCGGGAAGCGCTGGCGGACGGGCAAGACCCGGCTGAAGTGCGGAAGGCCAAGGTTCGCGAGGCAAAGGCCAAATCAGAGGAAACCTTCAAGGCGATCGCCGATGAGTGGCTTGCCCGCCTTGAGATCGAGGGGCGTGCGTCCAAGACGCTCCAGAAGATGCGCTGGCTGCTCGATCTCGCCTACCCACTCATTGGCAACCGGCCCATCGCAGACCTCACTGCACCCGAATTGCTGGAAGTCCTCCGCACGGTTGAGGTGCGCGGGCGGTATGAGACGGCAACCCGAGCCGTCGCAGCGCGGCATTGAGAGTATTGTCGGTAATCGGTCGATCAGCGGAACGAACGCTGGGGAAGAGATATTTGCCGCTGCCGGTAATCGGTTCCAGTTCGGCCAGCATGTCCAGGACTTGCTGCGTGAGCGGCACTTTATGGGGACGACGCATCTTCGTCTTCGCCGCCGGGATGGTCCAGACGGCCGCCTCGAAATCGAATTCCTTCCATTCAGCCATTCGCAGTTCGCCAGGGCGCGGGAACATATGCGGCAGCATCTTCAGCGCGATTCGCACAGTGGGCTGGCCGTCATGGGCATCGACCGCGCGAAGGAGGCCGCCAAGTGCCTTGGGCTCCAGGATCGCCGCCCGGTGTTGCGGCTTCGGCGTTATCAGGGCGCCGCGAAGATCGACGGCCACGTCCCGCTGCGCGCGCCCGGTCACGATCGCGTAGCGAAAGATCGTGCCGAAGGTGCTGCGAAGGCGGTTTCGGGAAAGACGAGGTGACGGCCCATGGGTTCCGGGCCACCGCAAGCACGCTCCTGAACGAAATGGGCAAGTGGCATCCGGACGCCATCGAACGCCAGTTGGCGCATGTCGAATCCAATGATGTTCGACGAGCGTATGCGCGCGGCACTCATTGGGACGAGCGTGTCAGGATGATGCGGCACTGGTCGAACTACCTTGATGACTTGCAGACCGGCGGGAAGGTGCTGAAGGCGAATTTCAGGCGCGCAACGAAGTGAGCGTCGTAGGCTGGGCGAACTGGGGGAGATCGAAGCATGTCTTCGGAAATTAGTGAACCTGTCCCTGGCTCGATCGCGGTAGGAAGCCTTGCTCAGGCAAAGAGGCACAAGCGACGATTTGATGCCATCATCACTCTTGAAGATCCGCATGCACGGCAGAATTTGCGGCTTCGATTTGGAGGTAAGCCTGCGCCAGCGCATCTTGTCCTGACGTTTGAGGATGTGGATGTCACGAGCCTTGGCATCCGCGTTGCAACCGCTGAGCAGGTTGGCGCGGCGATAGAATTTGCTCGGCTCCATATGGAAGGTTCTTTGCTAGTTCACTGCTTTCACGGCGTCGGGCGCTCGACCGCGATCGCTCTAGCCATAATTGCCGACCGGCTTGGTCCGGGCGCAGAACGCGAAGCGCTCGATCGCCTGCTGGCGGTCCGCCCTGAGGCTACACCCAATCTCGTTGTCGTGGAATTGGCTGATCGAATTCTGCAACGATCCGGGCATCTGGTTGCGGCGTTGGCAGCCTGGGAGGCGACCATTCCTCGACTCGAGGTGGTGAGGTGGTCCCGCCTTCTTGGACAGTTTGGCGGCTGAGTTAAGCTAATCCCGGTTGTCGTTCATGCCGCCTGCTTGATCATCAGATCATGGGGGGCATGCCCCCCATGATCTGATTGCTCGGACCGCCCATAGGCCTCTGCCGGGGTTTTTCCGGCAAGACCTGAGTGCGGACGCTGGGTGTTATAATAGGTGATCCACCGGCCAAGGCCAGCACGCAACTCCGAGCCAGTCTCGAACGCATGGAGGTAAACGCACTCGTACTTCAAGGATCGCCACAGGCGCTCGATGAAGACGTTGTCCATCCACCGGCCCCGACCGTCCATGCTGATGCGGACCTCGGCGTCGCGCAACACGCTGGTGAAGGCCTGCGACGTAAATTGGCTGCCCTGATCGGTGTTGAAGATCTCCGGCTTGCCGAAGCGGCCCAACGCTTCCTCCAGCGCCGCCACGCAGAAGCCGGCATCCATCGTGTTCGACAACCGCCAGGCCAAGACCTTGCGCGTTGCCCAGTCCATGATCGCCACCAGATAGAGGAAGCCGCGCCGCATCGGGATGTAAGTCACGTCGGCACACCAGACGTGATTGGGCCGCTCGATCACCAACTTGCGCAGCAGGTACGGATAGACCCGGTGCTGCGGGTGCGGATCGCTCGTGCGCGGCCGTTGGTAGATTGGCGTCAGGCCCATCTTTGCCATCAGCCGCCGAGCCCGGCGGCGCCCTACCTGATGACCTGCCCGGCGCAGGTGCCGCGCCATCTGGCGGCTGCCGTACCATGGGCACTCCATGAAGGTCTCGTCGATGACCCTCATCAGTCCCAGCGTCTCGTCCGTTTCCGGCACCGGAGCGTAGTAATAGGAAGAGCGGCTGATCCGTAGCAAACTGCATTGCGCCGAGATCGACAGGCGGCTGTGAGCAACTTCCACCATCGCTCGCCTCCGATCTACGCTCATCGACCGAAGGCTTTCGCCAAAAAATCCCGCTCCACCACCAGTTGCCCGATCTTCGCGTGCAGCTTTTCCACCTCGCTTTCGGTGACGGTCTTGGCCGCTTCACCCGCCCCGGAGAACGTCCCCGCCATCCCGTCGATCGCTTGGCGTTTCCACGACGCTATCATCGTGTGGTGCACGCCGTGCTTTGCCGCCAGCTCCGCCAACGTCAGGTCACCCCGGATCGCTTCCAGCGCCACCTTGGCTTTGAAATCGGCGCTGTAGCGCTTCCTCGTCGTCTTCATTCCCGTACCAATCCATCAGGTCGGGATTAGCTTAGCACCCTGTCCAGAAAAGCGAGACCACCTCAGTGGCGCGCGCCGCGAGGCTCAAGCTGGCTCAGGCACATCCAGAACTTTATGCGCGGATTTGAAGTCGCGGTAAAAACTGAGGTTTCGAATTTGCAGTTTCGTATTGCTTCGGCAGACCCAGTCGCCGGTGTCGCGCTAATGTGGGAGATCGCATCGAATGTCTTGCCATCGCCGCCTGCCCTAAAGCCATAAAGGACGGCCAGACCACCCAGCCGGAAATCCCATCATCGTAAGGTGACCTGTCGGATGGGTCGCTAGCAACGCCTTCAGATCGGCCGCCCAAGTAGAAGTCGGATCCACCTTTCCAGCAAGAAAGCCGATCAAGACCAGCGAATTGTAAAGCATAGCAGGGCCATTTCCAGCCGGCGGTTCCAAGGTTGCGGCTAGGTCGGCGGGCTTGTTAGGCAGTTTCGGCCTGATCAGAAATCCGCGGTTCCACAGACGAGCGTGATGCGCGCAGCTATTTCGTACGATCGAGAGATGTTTGAGAATGGGAACGAGGAGCGCTTCGGGTAAACCCAAGGGTTGGGCAATTACATTCCGTAGAGCCCTGTCATCCAAAGAGGAATACCAGCGGGATAGTTGGCCGAAAGACATCATCTCAGCCACCATCCATACCGGGGGCATTGCCGGATCATCATATGTCTTTCGGTAATGATCGATATAGGTTTCGGGGGACGTACCGACCTCGCGCGCAAGGCGTGAAAGATTGTCGTGGAACTGGCGACGGTCGGTGTAGAGCGCAGCATCCAGATAGCCGTGCGGGCCGCCATGCTGTGCCAGCGCATAAGCCCAGCTTCCTCTAACTGCGACTTCAATTCTTTCAATCGCATTCAACAGCAACAGCCTCAAGCGGCGGTCAAACTCGTAAAGGGCGGTAATTGTATCGAAGTCAGTACCGGGCAGGAATCTTGGACCGGGCTGGCCCTTAGGCTTTTCGAATGGGAGCCAATAAGCGCTCAAGCGATAGTAGCTGACATGGCGGAGCCAATGCTCTGCACGAGGAACATCTGCGATCGCCATGCCTTGCGCTGTCAGGTGCGCAATCTGCTGGGCGATCGTCGTTGCGGGTTTATTGAAAGGGCGAGTCACCAAGCTACTTAGCTTCTGTGGTGCTGAAAATAAAAGACCCGCCAAGTGTGCATGCCCTTTCGGGTAGAGGCCTGGCGGGTTCGATTGCGCTCAAGATAGAAGGCAAATTCCTACATTTCAACTAATCGTTTCACAAATCAGACGAAGCGTTCTCGCTTAGTTCGAACAGGTCCGAGCGTTTTCCGCGCGGGCGAGAATGCCATCCCGGTACCTGGCCTTCATTTGCGGGATCAGTTGGGCCACCATTGGATTACTCCGAAAAGCACCCACTTTCTGATCGATCGCGTTCTCCATCGCCCTGATCGCTTCATCGATGCTGGCTTGATCGTTTGGGTCAAAACGGACCTCCGTGATCGTGCCGTCAAGTTCCTTGAACGCACGGGATGCGTCGTCAAGCGTCTTAGTCAGCTTGTCGAAACCAGTGATCTTCACCATCGAATTCTCCTATTTCGCCCAGTGTCCAAGAACCCATTCCCACTGATGACGGGCACCCGTTTATCCTCTATTTATGCGCTGTTTGCCGCTCTCGATCTGGAGATGGTCATTGATCAGAGGTCCGGCAAATCTGTGCCTGATATTGAGAACATCTTCTGATGGGCCGGCGCAGAGCGCACCCGCCGCTCAACACATTCACCAACAACTGTCTAGCCGGGCGCCTTCTCAAGAAGGCCAACGGCGCCATCGAATTTCGTTACTATCAAAGTTGGCTTGCCTGGGAGCACGGTTTTCCAATCTTCCTTAAGTTGGTGAACGCCGATATCGCTCTTGAGGTAAAACTCGTTTAATGCATTGTGGTAATTCAACAAATCAGGGGCGGTTAATTGGCAATAAGCGAAGAAGTGCGGCAGATCATCTTCGTCCTAGAAGAAGAGGGCTTCGGGGCACTCGCGGGCGAGCTCCTCACTGAGATCAGCCTCGGGCGCGAGATTGAGAAGGAGGTCTATGTCGAGAACCAATCGGACAAAGCCGATCTAGCCGAGACAGTAATCACGCGCGTGCCGATCGAGGAAACCGATCAGCTACGTACAGCCATAGACATCCTGCGAGCACGTCTCGTGCTCCCCGTTAGAGCATTTGTCGAGGCTGAGAAAATCGCCAATGAGATTGCCGGTGATGGTCAAGTCCGTATAGAATTCATCGATCCCGAACAGCGTGCTGCGACATCGCCAATCAGCACGCGGGACGTGGGTGATACCAGTGTCGCGGACGCGCTCGACGCGCTCCTGATGCGACTGCCGAATATGATCGCGCCGCCTCAAGCCGACGGCGTCTGACGTGGCATTCAGCAGTGCAGCCGAAACAGAGCTGAGAAATATGTTAAGGGCATTCCGCGCAGCCCATGGAGGCATGGCCGTACCCACTGGCGAGGGCAAGGCACTTGAGGCTTGGGTCCTGATGAAGCTGGCCTATACTGTTCGTCGTCACATGACGCGCTTCTGGCGCGTCTCACTCCGTCAGGGAGATGGCACGGTCCTGCCTGCCGGCGCGAGCTTCAACTTCCCAAGCCAGCGCTCTCGCATCCAGCCCAGCAGCCCACCCTCGCAGGGCATTATTCAATTGGGCACTATCGAAATATCTACACCGTCACGACCGAGATCGGCCGCCTGCAGGACAGCTTTCGCGAGACCCTCTCGCGTATCGGCAGTTTTTGATAGCCGCGCGGAAGGTCTCTTGCATGCCGCATGACATCAACGAACCGACGCCGGAAATCCCGGCACTCTGCGCATGCCCGGTCGACTGGGAAGCCATTGACGGGTTCGAAGATGAGTGCCCCGACGCCCTCGAACTTCTCCACTATGAGTGGGTGCGATCGATTGCGAGGGTATCGGTGTCGAGCGAGGAGCTCAAGCTTGTGGAGACGGTCTTATTTGAAAATGATGTCTACGACATCCCTGACGAAGGTACACGGTTAAACCTCGAGGAGCGCAGGCCCGCTGCAGAAGATTTCTACCTGAAGGGAGTCGGACGGCTTGGAAGGTTGCACTTCCTAAGCCCCGGAGAGCATGGAAAGCATTTTTCGAGCGCGGGCCCAAAAATGGCGAGCAGGAATATCTCCTATTTCAATAAAAATTGGAAATCGAGTACACTATCGAACCTGTTCTGGTCTTGGTTTTCGGACATTATGAGCGTCAACGAAATCCCATCGCGAGAGGGGCCGATCGACTTTTCGTTCGATGTCAGTGGATTGTGGGATACCTTTTGTTGCGGCAGAAATTTTAGGATCGCTCTCGACACCTGCTTCGAGATTGGTCAGCAAAATGGTGTTCCGTTCCGACACCTCGCTATTGATCTCGATCTTGGCGCATGTGTTGCTCATGGCTATCCCATATCGGGTGCCGAAGCTGAGGAAATTATGGGCGTCATGCCGGTGCGGCCGATCAAGTCGCGAGAATATTAAGGCTTAAAGGATTCGGGCTCTGCACCCTCATGATCCGCCGCGCCCACCGGAACGTAATGCAGCCGGATATGCTGCCCGGCAGCGTCGAGCACCTCGTCGATGAACCCCAATACGCGCTGAATGAACGCCTCCGACATATACCAGACCCATGGCTTGTGGTTGCTCTCTGCCTTCTGGAACCATCCTTTTGGCCATCGGGTGACCTGGTTCGCGAACTTTTCCCGGCGCTCGACGGGCCACTCCAGACCATTGTGCAGGATGTTATTTCGATAGCTCAGCAGCGCCTGCAGAACCGGCTCCAAGTCGCTCGGCAAATGCGGCCTCAACTCGGTTGAATCTGCCAGCTGCACGATGCCACGGATCAAGTCGCTCTTGACCTCGCCGTCGCCAAAATAATGGTGAGGATCCCAGAAAAGTGCCTTTGCTCGCTCCGAGCGCGGAGAGTCCGAGCCGTGCCCTAAAGAGTCGACACCCAACTTTCCGATGCCTCGAAAAATGCCCGTGAACAGATTCTCAACGAAGGGAGCGAGCATGCCGACCGCAGCGGCACTTCTCGCAGCATCGTGATAGACTGAGGCATGGACAGCATCGGTCCCGCGCCAGTCTCGCCTCTTGTCTGCATCCGGTCGCTCGACCAGCGCGCGGCCGGCGCTGTCGATACTGTCGGCAGGCGGCAGCCATTGCAGCGTCAGGTGGTAGCGGCTCTCGAAATGCAGGCCGGCAGCCTCGAACGCGGCACGTCTTTCCCGATCGACGAGGGCGCTCGCCGGATCGGGGAAATTGCTGTCGGGATAGCCCTGGCTCTCGAGCCGCTCGGCATCGAAGTAGAGCGCCCAGCCCGAGCCCAGGCGCTTCAGCACATTGTTGGCGCGGGCGCAGGCCGCAATGAGTTCGGCCTCGGTTGCCGATTCAAGATCCGGTCCCCGAAAGGCGAGCGTGCGTTGGAAGCTGCCATCCTTGTTGAGGACGATACCCGGGGCGACGAGGGCGGCCCAGGGCAGGTGATCGGCAAGACGGTCGGCGCGGCGCCGATATTCGGCAAGGTTCAGCACGAAAGATGCCCTTTCTGGCGAAGATGGCGAAGAAGCACCGGGGCAAAGCTCGGATCACGCCGCGCGGCGAGTACGGCGAGGCTGTGACCGGCAGCCCAGAGCAGCACCCCGGCGAGCCATTGCTGGAGACCAAGGCCAACGGCGGCGGCCAGCGTGCCGTTGACAATGGCGAGCATGCGCGGTGCGCCGCCCAGGAGGATGGGACTTCCGAGCGCGCCGTGGATCGGCACCTCGAAGCCCTCCAGATGCTCGCCGTTCCCGGTCATGCGATCAGCGCTCCGCCACCAAAGCTGAAGAAGCTGAGGAAGAAGCTGGAGGCGGCAAAGGCGATCGACAGGCCGAAGACGATCTGGATCAGCCGCCGGAAGCCCCCGGACGACTCCCCGAATGCCAGGCTGAGACCGGTGACGATGATGACGATCACCGCGATGATCTTCGCGACCGGGCCCTGTACCGATTCCAGCACCTGCTGGAGCGGCTCCTCCCAGGGCATGCCGGAACCGGCCGCCCGCGCCTGTATGGAGATTGCGAGGGCGAATGCGAGGCCTGTCGCCGCGCCGGCAAGCCGGGCCGAGAAGGTTAGGAAGCGAGTTTGGGCCGTCATGAAGCATCTCCTTGGGTTTGGGATTTGAGAATGTTGGCAAGGCGATAGGCGCCGGTGTCGGGATCGAGCCCGGCCATCCGGGCGATGCTGGCGATGCGCCGGGCGCTGCCACGTCCTGAAATGAAGACGATGAGGTCGATGGCCTCGGCGATGAGCTGGCGTGGAACGGTGACCACCGCCTCCTGGACCAGTTGCTCGATCCGGGTCAGCGCGGCCTGCGCACCATTGGCGTGGACCGTGGCGATTCCGCCGGGATGCCCGGTGTTCCAGGCCTTGAGCATGTCGAGCGCCTCGGGGCCGCGGACCTCGCCAACGACGATGCGGTCGGGCCGCAAGCGCATCGTCGAGCGCACGAGATCGGTCATGGAGGCGACGCCGGCCTTGGTGCGGAGCGCGACCGTATCGGGCAGCGGGCATTGGAGCTCGCGCGTGTCCTCAATGAGGATCACCCTGGCGTCGACCCAGGCCATCTCGGCAAGCAGCGCATTGGCGAGCGTCGTCTTGCCCGAACTGGTGCCGCCGGCGATGAGAATGTTGAGGCGTTGCGTTACGGCGGCCCGCAGCGCATCTGCCATGGCCAGCGGCATGAGGCCGTCGGCGACATAGTCGTCGAGCGTGTAGAGCCGCTCGGCAGGTTTCCGGATCGAGAAGCAGGGTGCTGGTGCGACCGGCGGCAAGACACCCTCGAACCGCTCGCCCGCATGACCCTCGGCATGGGGCGGCAGCTCGGCAGAGATGATGGGCCTGTCGGCATGGATTTCCGCGCTGCCATGGGCGGCGACGAGCCGGATGATCCTTTCGACCTGGGAAGGTTCGATCGATATGCCCGTGTCGACCCGTCCCTCGCCAAGCCGATCCACCCGCAGAGCCCCATCCGGATTGACCATGATCTCCTGCGTCAGGGGATCGGCAAGGAGGGCTGCGATATCCTCGCCCATGGCTGTCCGAAGCATTGCACGCCGGCGGTCAGCGGAGAGCGAAAGAGGCTGGCGGGGACTCATTTCCCGTCCTCCGACCCGAGCGTCCGTCGTCCACTGGCGACATGGCGGCCAACCTGGGTCACGAAGGCCTCGAAACGCTTCGCCCCAAGCGCGCGCCCCGCCTGGTCATTCTCTGCAAGTGGCGTCTGGATCGCGAGCTCAAACCGGATGAACAGCGCCAATGTCTCCAGGATCACATGCGTGTCGGCTTCCACCCTTCCGATCGACCGCGTCATCCGGTCCAGCCTGATCGAGAACCGGTCCTCAAGTTCGGAGGCGCCCCGACGATTGAGCCAGGCGGTCAGCGCATCGACAAGGATTGCCGACTTGGTGGCGCCAGGCTTGGCGGCGAGAGCCTCCAGCCGGTCGGAGAGCGGCCGGGGCAGGAAAAGCTGGTGGCGGATCTTCTCCATGGTCAGAGCCCCAACTGCAGGTCATCAGGGCGGGTGGAGGCAGCATCGAGGCCATAGACCGTCCGCGCGGTGCCGAGCGCCTGGACGCGGTCCATCGTGCGGCGTTCAGCGGCCTGGTCGGTGTCGTCTTCGCCGAGGCCCAGGGGGTCGGCGACCTCCGGCTCTGGCGTAATCGTCGGCTCGATCTCGTGCGCTGGGTGGCGGGCCTGTTCAAGAGGTCCGCGAACCGATTATTGGTCGGTTGATCCAGCGAGGCTTCTCCGACGAGCATAGGGACCGTCATTATGTGATGGTCGACGGTGTCGATGGTCGGGTCCATTATGTAGACATCGGTCGGGGCGATGCTGTGCCGCAGGTCCCTGAGAATGCGACTGTACGGATAGAGCCGACGAGGGCGAACGTGACACAGGCGGATCATACAGTCGATGCCGTCGCTCGCGCCAACGGTGGGCGCTATTCGGTCGATCTTCACCTGGCGCATGACGCCCAAGCCAGCGAAGCCTATGCCGCGAGTCATGTTCGTCGGCTTGAAGCTATGAGACGCGCCGGCGTTGGACCGGAGCGATTGGCGGACGGCAACTGGACGATCCCCGGCGATCATCTCTCCCGCGCCGCGGCCTATGCGCAGCGTCAGCAACGCGATCGGCCAATAGTCCTATCAGTCTTGTCCCGAACGCCGGTTGCCGAGCTTGCGGCCAAGGATGCCCCGACATGGCTCGATCGCGAACTGGTCGATGGATCCGGCAGTGCAGTGCGCGATATCGGTTTCGGGCGTGAGGTTCGTAACGCGCTTGTGGTGCGGCGGCAGTGGCTGGTCGAGCAGCAATTGGCGGACGACGAGCGGCCCGGGTTCCGATATCGGGACGGTGCGCTGGACACGCTGCGCCAGCGTGAATTGCAGCACGCCGGCGAGCGGCTCGGCGACGATATCGGGAAACGGTTCGAACCGGCGCGGCTCGGCGAGCGGATCGAGGGAAAGATCGCCCGTCGGGTCGATCTGGAAAGTGGAAGTTTCGCTGTTGTCGAGCGATCGCGGGACTTCACGTTGGTGCCGTGGCGCGACGTGCTTGAACGCAACATCGGCAAGGCCGCTTCGACCATCATGCGCACGGATGGGATCAGCTGGCAATTCGGGCGCGGTCGAGCGGGGCCGACCATCTCCTGAAGCATGAGGACGTACTTGTCGGGTCTCATCTGGTCAATTCGCCAAAGGCCTTGAGGCAGCAATCAGGCCGACCAATGCCATTCCGGCACGCGCTGGTCCTGCAAAAGCCTCAGGCGCCGCCAATCAAAGGCAGTGAAAATCTCGCCCAGATCCTCCCCTTGGAGGACAGGCAGTGCGGCTGCTGCTTCGCGCAGGAATCGGTGGCGCAGGGCCGCATCGTCGAGGTAAGCATCATGCCACCATGTGATAATCCGCTCGCGGCTCTCCGCGAACATGGCAGCAGAGGGCAACCGATCCCGCTTTTCGTGGCGGTTTATCCGAGAATCACAGGGCGCAAGATTCCAAAGATCGCCACATGGCCATGCCGACCAAGGCAGGCAGTGATCCACATCCAATTTGGCCTCGCTCAGTCTCCGGGCGGTCCAGACACAGGATAGCCCCGGCCCTCCAGCCACGAGCTTCTGCGCCGCAAAGCGAGCGGTTGCCGTGCTGCGCACGGGTTCGCGCCATTCGAGTGCAGCCTCGGCACTGCCGGCCGGGACCGCGAACCCGATATGATCAGCATATCGGCGAATGAGCCTTGCCCATTCCGTCACGAGCATCGGCTCGATCCATGGGCCAAAGCGAGAAAGCGCACGCCACATATTGCCAGGGACGGTGAGGGTTCCCCATGATCGCAGTTGATCAACACCAAGTTCTAGACCCTGCTGGCGGCCGTATCGCCCACGCTGCACAGCGAAGACGGGCTGCTCTGAATTGGGAAGGCGCGTAAAATGGGCGGGCATTGCAGTGATGGTGCGCGCTGCCTCGGTAATCGCTGCCGCGATCGCAGCGCCGCGCTCTGCTTCAAAGACCGATCCCACACGCAGGTCGGAAGCATCCGTGCCATCAGCGAGAAGCGCCCGGAACCCCGCTTTGGCAAAGCTCAACCCGTCAGGACCGCTGTTGCGCGGAGCCTGGGGCATGCCCAGGCGAATCAGAGGCAAATAGAGGCGAACCCAGGTCAGTGCCACGAGGCCAAGAGGAAGGTCGACGGCATCATCCAGTTCCCGCGAAGGCGTGGCGGCCGCTGGCGTCTGTTCTGCGATCCGGGCCACTGCCCGCAATAGGCCGAGCTTGTAGGTGGATGACTTTTCGTCGCCCAGCACAATGCCGCGGATCAGAGGCAGCGCACTGGTGCCATCATCAGGCAGACGCAGACAGACAGTGGTCCAGCTGACGCCGTCGCGTCCTTGTAGATCGTGAGACGCATGGACCTTGAGGATCTCCATGCCATAGGTTCGTGCCAGGCCTTCGATCTCGCCACTCGAGGTAGAGAACATCGGCCGGTCTTCAGGCGCCGGCCCGGACCGTAAAGTGAGGACCATAACGCCACCCGCACGGAGCAGGGTAACCAATTTTCGAAAGGCGCGCGCCCGGTCTGTTGGCACGACATGCTGCCAAACGGCTGACAGCACGATCAGATCGAACGCCAAGCCGAGTCGATGCACCTGGTCCAGACTGGGCAGCTGGTCGTCGAGCCAACGAATGTCTGGGCTATGACGCGCGCGGCCTTCCAGGCGAAATCTGTCAGCAGGCTCTACAGCGACGACATCATATCCCTGCGCCTGCAGCCAGGCAGCATCCCGTCCAGATCCGGCCCCTACATCGAGCGCCAATCCCTTTTTGGGCAACAGGCCATGGGCCTGCACAAAGGCAGCGCCGCCAGGCAACGCCTCATATCGCGCAGCCAGATCTGCCGCTGCCGCATCATAGGCTGCGATCGTGCGGGCGTAAGAGGTCAGTGCAGGTCACCCATGAAGCGGGCCCGGTGCCGCGCGACATATTCAGGCCGGGGCCGGAATTTAGGATTGGTAGGCAAGTGAATAGGCATGCCGGAAGGCGGGAAGAGGCGGCTGAGCTCGGACGGCACCTTATTATGCGACACGAGTAGACCGAACTGCTCATCCAGGCTGATGAGATGCCGGTCGAACAGCCAATGAGCCGCCGCCGACAAGGCTATCCCATTCTGCACCTCATCAGGTCCCCCGTCGGCGACCGACCAGATATGCGCTGCCTGCGCTTCTGCCTTGCCGCCGCCGTTGATCATTCTGAGCCCCGTCACCGCACAGCGATTGTCATACGCGTCGAGTACATGCCCCCGAAAGGCTGCGCTCCGGATCTTCTTATTGATAAGGATCTGTTCGATCCGACGCTCAGATGGGGGCTCGTGCAGCAAGGCCTGCGTCATCGGATCAAGATGCGCGGCGTCCAATTCCAGGCGAATAGCAAGCCGCTCCGAATGCGTGTCGGTCAGCCCATCACTGACGATCGCAGTGAAATCGCTGCCGCTCAATGCTCTCACCGACCGCCCGCGCAGTGCACGCCCTGCCTCAGCTGGATTCGAGAGATCCCGCAGCATTTGTTCAGCGAACCGACCTGTCGCGTCGCGATAGGCAACCGGGCGGTCAAATTCGACGAACTGGCTGATCCGCGCATAATAGAGGCCAGGTGCGGTCGGGTCGGCGTCAATTCGGTCGACATGACCTGCTGCGACATAGGCTTTGCGACCACCACCTGATCCCGTCTCGCGGTAAATGATCCAGTCGCCGATACAGGCTTGCGCGGCCCGCAGGTAAATGCGTGGGAAGTGATAACGCTCAGCAATGAGATCGTCATAGCGCGACGCCCCGCTGATCTCGAAGACACCCTTCACAGTCTCATTGCCCGCACCTCATTCCACAGCGAACTACAACGCAGCCCAGCCAAATGCCAGCCCTAGGCCGGTTGCTTATGGCAGTTGAGTACAGTGAATGGCCATAATGACATGGATCTCCAGCACCGAACAGGATTATGATCACGCTCGATGCCACGGGGAAGCGAACATGATCTGACTGGGATCCTGCTCGAAAAAGGATTCTACCCCATCCTGCGTATGCCAGGCGGTGGCGAATGGCGGTTAGACATCACCAAGCGCCACAAACATCTTTTCGGCACACGCGTGAGGGTTGTCGGCGTCCGCGATGGCTTCGATTTGCTCGCTGTGCAGAAAATCGAACCCGCATGACGCGAGACGAAGAGCTTTGGGGCATGGCCCTCATGATGCTGCGGCAGCATGGCGATAAAGCGTCATCCGAAGTCGCCGGCCGGATCGCGAGATTGGCACATCATGGCGAGGATGGTGGCGTTGCCCTATGGCAGGCGGTGGCTCATCGGCTCGATGATCTGATCGCGGGAAGACATGCTGTCTGAGTTTGCATAGCCATTATCATGTTACCGGGCAGCGCCACTGCTACATGAAAGCCGTACAAGGCAGCAATCTCTTTCCCAAGATCAATGACCTGCATCTTCGATCCAAGCCTGTTTGACTTATTATCAACTTTGCTGTCGATTGATCTTGTTATGGGGAGGGGGACGAGATGCATCGACGCGCGTTTTTGGCTGGCATTTTTGCGCTAGCAATCACTGGACTTGAAAGCGATGGCGATGCCAAGCGCCGCAGTCGCAAGACAAGGCGCCGGACCCGCAGTGGCGCGTCCACGCCTTTATTTGGTCGCGGCACGACAGACGATGGCGAATGCCCATGTAACGGCGGCAAAGTCTGCGTCGGCCCAAGAGGAGGGCGTTATTGCATCACGCGTAGTGGTAACAAGCGATACGGCGTATAAAGGATTGCGTGGCATAGGGCAGGTCCATGCGGAGGAAGAAAAATGACAGCCTGATCGGCTTCATCGCCATTGGTGCCTTTCTGTTTGCGCTCGGCCGATGTTCCGCAGAAGGCCCTAAGCCCGTCACTGACACTGCTCCCGTAGCGTTGATGTCATCCGATGTTGTCGCTTCTCAAAGCAATTCTTCGGATACGCCTGTCCAGGCACTGCCCGAGCCCGCTCCCGAGCCGGCAGCATTGGCCTCAAGCAGCGCCTTGGAGGAACTGGGCGCGCGCGATGAGGGACCAAGCTGTGGAAGCAAACATCTATGCCGACAGATGAACAGCTGCGAGGAAGCCTATCATTATCTCAACGAGTGCGGCGTTGGTCGGTTGGATGGTGATGGCGATGGGGTGCCTTGTGAAAGCATCTGCTAAGCGGCCAATGGTCTCACATTTCAAACGGACCTGACGACCATGCCAGCTTTCACAGCGATCGCCGCCATCTCTCTGCTTGCAGCTATGCAGGACAGCACTGCGCGGATCGATTCAGACCTTACGCCATATTGGTCCGGTGAAGAGGGCTGGCGCGTATTCGCCTATCCAGACGAGGAGATGTGCGACCTGGGATTTCCAACGGCGTCGGGCGAATATGTCACCATTGGCTACAAACCGCGCGTCGGCACCAGCGTGATGATCACCAACAAGCACGCCACATCGCTTCGGGCGGGCGAGGTGAAGTCGCTGGTTGTTGTATTTGGCAGCGAACCTGGACGGCCTTTTACCAGCAAACATGTGATGCCGTTCGATGTTCATAAGGTGGACGCACAACGTGTTCTCAGCGCATCACCCACCTACAAAGATTTCCTGGCCGATTTTGCCAGGTCCGGCTTCATGGCGGTACTGACTCCGCAGGGCGCAGTGGTCTCCGCTATCAAACTCGAGGGCTCGTCGAGCGCAGTAGAACAGTTGCGAGCTTGTGCTTATGTGGCGGCAGAACTGGACCCGCAGGATCCATTTTTACCGAAGCCATGACGCTGCATTAATCATCCAGCAGATGCAATCCGTGCTCGGCTGGTGATCCAAGCTTCGGCACGAATTTTGGCCCTTAATCACGATCCATGAGACGTTCAGGCGCGAATTTTAGCTACCCAGTTTGCCGACCGTCCGGTTTGTGGCTGTCGACCAAAAAAATGCCCTTCACCGGGTAAGCTGTCAACGGAAGCTGCTGATCTCGAAATTCAAGAAAAGCATTTTAACTGGATTCAAGCAAGCAGAGCCTTGTCGGTGTAAGGAAAGGATCAACACAATCATCTGAGAGACGAGGCGAGATCGCGTCAATACGAAACCCTGCCTGCCGACCATTCAATTATCAAAATTACATGAGCCCGACAAATGTCGCTTGGAATCCCGTCGTTTCCCCGGCTAGTGGTCAGGTCATGGGGGCATGGTCTAAAATGCGTGGATTTTTCGATCGGGGTGAGCAGTTGCGCGCGCCGATGGATGACCCGTTCATTCAGTTGGATAGGGACGTACTGTCAAGCGAACTGCGCCTACGCGAGCGTGGTACAGAACAAGGAGCGCTCGAACTTCCCGACACGTCGATGCAGGCGCCCGATGTTGTCGAGGCTGAAGTCGAGGCGAGAATCCGCGATCATTTTAAGCGGGCTCAGATCGATGCCGCCAACAGTATCCGTACGTACGATTCCCGTCTGAGCGGGCTAGCGCTAATCGCCAACCTCAGTTCGATCAGGACCCAAGCGAGCATCGCGGTGGGCGAGTTCAAGACCGAAGTCGTAAATCGCCGTGGAAAGTTGACCCCGAGCCGGGATGCGATTCGGGACAGCTACGAGGAATTGCGTGATTTCCGCAAGGATAACAGGTTACGGCGTCCTGCCCATGACGTGCCCCCGACTAGCGCGACCGTCGGCTCGATGATGGTGTTCTGGCTGCTAGAGACGATCGCCAACTCCATGTTCCTCCGGCTTGGCGACAGCATGGGGTGGCTGGGCGGCGTGATCGCCGCCGCCGTAGTCGGCGCGATTAACGTGGGCTTCGCCGCCTTCGTAGGACGACAGGTCTGGCCGAAGATCAACCATCGCGAGGCTGGCGTGCGGATGCTGGGTTGGATCGGCAGTGCCGCCTGGCTCGTCCTGACCGTCGGCTGGAACCTGATGGCGGGTCACTATCGTGATGCGAAGTCGCTCGGTGTGGCCAATCCGGAGGCAGCGGCGCTCGGCATGCTCGGTTCCGGGCTGGAGAGCATCTATTCCTACGGTCTCCTGCTGGCTGGGCTTATATTCGCGTTCGGGGCCGCGATCGCCGCCTACAAAATGGATGATCCATATCCTGGCTATGGCCCCGTCTGGCGCCGTCATGCCAAGCGCTGCGAGGACTACGTCGCAGACGTGAAGGCGGCGACCGATGAACTGCTGGACATTCGTGACGACGCCATAGGGGAGGCAACAGATATCCGCATGGAGCTAAGTCGACAGTTGACCCAGCGCCAACAGATCATGTCGGCGCGCGACACGTTCCGCCGCCGCTATGAGGAATACGCTGAACAGCTCGAATCCACCGCGAACGCGCTGCTGCAAGAATATCGGGCAGCGAACCGGGCCGCCCGCTCGACCGTGGCTCCGTCTCGCTTCAACCAATCCTGGAAGTTGTCGCACGAGCCGCTGCCGATCGCCCCGGGAGAGGACATCCCTCGTTCTGCGATCGACGCCGCCGAGCAGGACCTTGAGGCAACCGTATCCCAGATCTCAAGTGCCTTTGACGATGCCATTGATAGCTTCGAGCCGCTGGACGAACTGAAGAGAAGGATAGCAGATGGCTAGGGATCGCAATCGCGGTCGTTCGCGCGACCGTCGTGGCTCCGCCGCCGCGCAGCGGGCTTCGTCCGAAAACCGCAAGGCGACCATGAAGATTGCGTTGGTCGTGGCCGTCGTGCTTTTGGTTGGTGGAATCTATTTCTGGGCGGCGTCATCACGTCGGACGCTTGACGATCAGCTCTGTCCTACGACGCCGGACAGCATCACCGTGCTGTTGGTTGATGTCACCGATCCCATGAACATGGCGCAGCGTCAGGATTTCGAGAATCAGCTCACAAAGCTGAAGAACTCGATACCTCGCTACGGCAAGCTGGTCGTCGCGAAGGTCGATGCGACGGCGAACAGGTTGCTCGCTCCGGTGATTACGCGATGTAATCCGGGGACGGCGGATGACGTCAGTTCGGCGACCGGTGATCCTGCGTCGGTCCAGAAACAATGGGACGAGGGCTTCAACGTCCCTCTGACCGCGGCCTTCACGCGTCTCGGCGGCGCGACAGGTGCAAACCAATCACCGATCCTGGAGAGCATCCAGTCAGTGGCGCTGACCGAACTCCAGAAGCCGGGGCAGGAGACGCTGCCGAAGCGTTTGATCGTGGCATCCGACCTTCTTCAGAACACGGCCGACGTGAGCTTCTATCGCGGGCTTCCTGAACCCAAGTCCTTTACCGATGGTGCCGTTTTCAGACGCATTCGGACCGATCTCCGCGGCGTCGAGGTGGAACTCTGGATGCTGGAGCGGTCGGACGCAGCCACGACGCAGCCGCGTTCGCTGGCCGATCTTTGGGAGCGCATCATAGGAGCCGAGGGTGGCGATGTGCGACGTATCTACAATGTGAGTGGGTGACGATGAACGAGGGGGCAGAATTTCAGCGGGATGTACTTGAGGATCGAAGCTGGATCGATAGGTGGGGCTTCCTGCTGTTCGCCTTTGGCGGCGGTGCCGCGATTCTCGTCGCCAAGTCGATCGGGTTAGCCGCTATTCCAGTGGCGGCGTTCGCGGCAGCCGCTATGGTCGCGTACGCCTATATCGTGCAAGCGTCGGGTACCGGGAAGCTGCGTGCCGATCAGGCTGGCGACAACTGCTACTATCTTGGACTGATCTACACGCTGATCAGCCTGGCCTATGCCATCTTCTTTTTCGACCCCGCCACGACGGCCACCACCGTCGTTCAAGGTTTCGGGATCGCGCTCGCCACGACGATCATGGGTCTGGTGCTTCGCGTCTTCTTCAATCAGACTCGGGTTGATCTGGTGCAGACCGAAGACACTGCGCGCATCGAGCTTGCCGACGCGGCGGGCCGGCTGAAGTCCGAGCTCCAGGCAATCACGGTCAGCATGAGCGACTACGGTCGGGAAACCCGGCAGGCGTTGGAGGAACTGCGTGGCCAGGTGGTTGAAGCGCTTGGCGCCGTGCAGGGGGATGCCGCCAAGTCGATGAGCGAAACCGCTGCGACGGCAAGCGAAGCGATCAGGTCCGTTGCGACGTCGGCCACGGATGCGCTGTCGACCATGTCCACGGCGGCGACGGCGACCGTCACGCAGCAGGCGAACGAGGCGGTGGCACGGTCACGGCGTCTTTCGACGGCCACCGATAAGGTCATCACCGGAATTGAGAAACACTCCGAGGCGATGTCCGGAATCGAGCGTTCGACCAAGGCCATCGGGGCGAGCTTGATCACCTTGGAAGGTGCGGCGGAAAGCACGCAGAAGAATCTGGGCGAACTGTCTGCTCGCGCAGAGGAACTGGCTGGCACCCAGACGTCATTGGTCCAGGCCGGAGGTGATCTCCGACAGGCTGTCGCGGACATGGCCGCGCAGGTGAAAAGTTTCGACGAGACGGCGACCCGCTTCGACACCAACGTCAACATGCGCCTGGAGGAGGTCAAAGGGGTACCGGCGAACACCGCCAAGCGGACCGCGGAGGCATTCGCGAAGGCGGCCGAGGCGATGGAGGAGCAGTTCGCCACCATCGCCCGCGCGCAGGAGAATTTCGTCGAGGATCTCTCGCGGCGCGCCGAGGAAAGCGCTGCGATGCTCGACCGGCACAACGCCGCGCTGGAGCACGATTTGGGTCGCTCCCGTGAGAACGTCGGCAAGGTCCACACCGCACTCGTCGAGATGACGGGTTCGCTGGTCAACCGTGTTCAGGCCACCGAAGCGTGAGCGATCCGCAACTCGATCTAAGACAGGATAAGTCCTATCGCCGCGGACTGGTCTTGGGCCTCACCATGGCCGAGATCATGATCCTTCTGCTCTTTGTCCTGCTCATGGCATTGGCCGCAGCGCTCCAAAATCGCGACGAGCGTATTCAAGCGCTGGATAGCGGCGGAGCGTCCCGGCTCGTGGAAGAGCTCCAACGCGCATACCCCCAGGCGAAGAATTCTGAAGAATACTTCAAGGAACTGACGCGTGCGATCGAAGCCCGCCGTCAGATTGAGGCAGCTGGTGCCAACGACGGAGCCGAGAACCTGATGGCCGATGCGGAAGTTGGGCGACAGGTGCGCGAGGCTGCCGCCGCCAGCGGGGTGAAAGATTCCGAGAAGTTCGTGAAGGAGATCGTCGCCGCTTCATCTAAGGGTCGAAAGGGGCAGTGGCCGCCGTTTTTCAGCCTGAGCGAGGCGGGTGGCTACTTCTTCGACAGCGGCAAGGCGACACTACGTCCGGAGTTTGACCGGAACCTGCGAGGGGAGGTCATTCCCATGTTAGCTAAGAGCGTGGCCGACTACGATGTCGATGTGGTCGAGGTGATCGGCCATACCGATGAGGTGCCGATGTCCGGGAACAGCAATCTGGATTCCTCCCTCATCGCTGCCTCTGTCGGGCGCTCTCCGATCTCCGGCCTGCGTTCCACCGACAACGCGGGTCTAGCCATGGCGCGTGCCGTCGCAGTAGTCCATGTGCTGCGGTCTGATCCGCGCCTGCGAAACGTGGCGATCCTACCGCTCTCGGGTGCGCAGATGATCGTGCCAGTCGATCGGGTGGCCGACGGTTCGGCACGAGGTGACGATCAGCGTCGGCGGCGCATCGAGATTCGGATGCGACGTTCGACGCAACAGGCCTCGCCGTCGATTCGCCGCTGATGGACCAGCTCGATCAGAATCTCACCGCGCTAAAGGCGGCGGTCGCAGCTAGGGAACGACGGGCCGAAAGGGCTCGTACACATGTTCCGCAGCCATTATCGGTTTCGAATGAAACCGTTACACTCGCGCCGACGGCATCGACGGGCGAATTGCCGCGTGGATGGTTCGCGCGCATCTTTGGCGGTTGATTGGGTGGGGCGCCGTGGAGGCGGCCGGCGTCGCGGACGACGGTCGGAAGAGAGGCGGTCTGAACCTGGACGGATCGGACCGGTCGAAAGGATCCTGCTGGTGGTGGTATCTCTGGTTTTCGTCGCGGTATTCGCCGTGACTTTCAGCTACACCGACATCATCCGCCCCAAGGCCGTCGAACGGCAGGTTGATCAGGCAGAGGCGGCAATCGTGACCGATGGGACGGCGCAAATCGCATCGAGCGCAGCGCCCCCTCTTCCGGCGCTCCAGTCGGGCGAACCCGAAGTGGCATTCTCGTCGAGTAATTTTTCCATCTGCCACACCGGTGGCGGGGTGAACTGTGTCGTGGATGGTGACACGGCTTGGATCACTGGCGTCAAAGTTCGCATTGCCGACATCGACGCGCCCGAGACGCATCCGCCCCGTTGTGAAGAGGAGGCCAGATTGGGCGAGCGGGCCACTGAGCGTTTGGCCGAACTGATGAACGCGGGCCCATTCGAGGTGATCGTAAATGGTCGGGCGCAGGACCGGTACGGGCGGCAGCTGCGGGTATTGATGAGAGACGGTCGTTCTTTAGGTCAACAACTCATCGATGAGGGGCTGGCCCGGCGTTGGGACGGTGCGCGCCGACCTTGGTGCTGAATTTAACATGGCACAGGCAAACTAGGGTCGCGTCCCGGGTGAAGCACAGGATGACCGCTGAGGCCGCGAGCTGCCGTGTATACACCGCGCAAAGTTACTGTACGGCTTCCGCTCATCGGGCAATTTGCGCCCTCTCGATTAGGGCCGTGCTGTCCTTCCGGTTTGCTCACGGGATTCAAGCGTCAAAAATTCTGTTCGAGCGCTACATTAAAGGGCGCCGATCCGCGTTTGCAAAAGGGTGTGTGCGAGCGAGTTTCGCAATGACTTCTCAATCCCTATATCGTGTGCGATGAAAGACCTGCGTGCCATTCAAACGCAGCAAGCATGATTATAAACGCTTTACGACGGCCTCAGATATCGTGCTCCAAATGATAGTTTGAGCGAGGCTGGAACTTCGATCCGACATGAGCGCGACCGCTACCGCCCATCCGCAGTCCCGACTAAGCCAAGTCTGGCATTCGATAAGTATTTTGGCGGGCAGAAGCGCGTGGGCATGATCACGGGCGCCGCCGTGAAGCCGTACCGGTCTGGCGGTTTCTGCTGGACCAGTTTCGAAATCCAGCCAATGCACTCCATCTCCAAACCCGGTGCTCAAAGCTTTCGCGCTGGCCTCCTTCGCTGCAAACCCTCGAGCAGCCGACACCGCCAAGTCCGTCGATCTCACCAGCTCGGCCTGCTCGGCCTCGATGAAGATCTCGTCCAGCCAAGGTTTCCCGAGCCGGCTCACGGACCGCCGAATTGGTGCGATCCTGCAAAGGTCAAGGCCAACTCCAAGGAGCAACCGGCGCTACCAAAGCGCTCGGATGGCGATCGTCAGGACGGCGAAGACGACAATCCAGCACACGATCGTCGCGGCTGCCCCCCTTACGCGCAATCCAAGAAAATCGATATGCGCTTGGGGGTCAAGCGCGCGGGCGCAGCAAACCAATGTCAATGCTGCCGTGATAGCAAACGGCATGCCGAACAATGCTGGCGCATGATCAACCAGCGCTCGCGGGCTTTGCGATCCGCCTAACACGCAGAGGGACTTCCAGCCCAATGCGATGGACGCGATGAGGCTTGCAACCGCTACGCAGGTGTAGACGACCTTCGATGTACGCAGCGTCTTCGCCATCCTCTCTCGCAGCCTTTCGCTCATCCCATAAGACCCATCAAATCCCCGATCGGCCGTTGCTCGACCGGAGCAGCGATGGTCGGCACCTCGAGATTCCATTTGGGCGGGAAGGTTGGCTGAGGCATCGGTCCCAAGCTCTTGCGATAGACCTGCTTGATGCGTGTTCGGCCCGAAAGGCCTTTGACATCTGGATGGACGACACGCGCATACTTGGATATTTCGCAAAAGAGATTCTGACAGTCGATGGGCTGCAGCTTCCTCCCGAACAGATTTTGGAACTTGATATCAGCCTTAGCGAACGCGCGATCCTGCTGCTCGCAGACCCAGAAGATCACTTCCTCTGCCGAATGCTTTTTCGTGTCGACAAAGCACTTAGCAATCCCATCAAGGGCCCCAGGCCCCGCGATGACGAAATCACCTTCATCATGGTCGAGCATCTCAGAGTAGTTGAGATCGATGGCATATTGGAACGCTAGGAAGGGACCAAGCCCCGGATAGCCAAGCAAAAGTTCATAGATCGCCCGAAGGTTCGGCGCCTGGCGTACACGCTCCGGCAGCCTGTCCTCGATCATCTTCTCCAGCAGGGCGAGATGGTTGGCGTGTTTGCGCGCGTGCCCGAGCTTTGGCGCTGGCATGATGTAGGCCGGCGAGTAGAGCTTGAGCCCAGCGGCCATCGCGCGATCGAGCGTACGCTTAATCTCGTTCAGATCGCTTCCTTCCCATGTCAAGGGGCCGAGGACGCTTTCCAGCAGTTCCCAGGTCTCTATACGGTTGAAAAGCTTGAAGAGGAGGGTGCGGAAGAAGATTTCCCGCGGCGTGCGCGGGCGATCCTCACGGTATTGGACTTCACGGATCAGGTACTGACTGACCCGGTCGCTCGCGCGGTATGCATTCGTGAACCTATGTGCCGCGAGAACCGGATCGCTGGTCCAAGGGCCGATCGGATCGGCAAGGCGCCGAAAATAGAGTGCCTGACGCTCAGCGGCGAATCGCCAGTAGGTGTCAAAAACGAGCGTTGTTTCCATGTCATTCCGTGCGCGACTGTGGATTAGCCGGGCGCATGCATAGCATGCCGTCCGGCCGCACCGACGCCGATTGTGAGTCTTTCCACTGCCTAGAGCAGATCGGCGCAGCCGAAAACGACGTTCTTTGGCTACCTGCCCGAAGGACCGGAAGATGGGGTTGTTGGCGCCGGACTTGGTGACGGTGTTTCCGCTGGCGCTGGCGTGACAGCCGGCGATGGAGATGCGCTCGGCGAGGGAGTAATGGTCGGCGATGGCGATGGAACCGTGCTCGATACCGCCGCAGCTGGGGCAGCCGCTGGCCGTGAGAGAGAACACTCCTTCAAGCCGAACGTTATTATCGCGCCAATGAGGAGCGCGCTTGCCCACTTCATGACCGCCTGCTCACGCTCGACGGTAGTGACTCGGTCACTCAGCTTCTTGTCGTTCTCGTCGATCTTCGATTTCAGCCCGGCAAAGGATTCAACGCCAGTGGCTATGGGCCCGAGGAGATCAGACGGGATTGCCTCGAATCCCATCTTCGTCTGAAGGACGCTGGGCCGGTCGAGACTGGCGTACCAGATCAAGAAGCACTCCTCCCCACGAGAGAGATGGACCGCGCCGGGACCAGCATTAAACACCGAAAAGAGCAGTTTGCCCTCATAGCGGGGATCCACATGGAATCCCGACACGTTCACCAGCCCGCGAAACTTGTAGGTCGCTCGGATCGAAATGAACGCAATCGCATGCTGCGGCACGCGAATCCGCTCCTCGGTCAAGATAAAACCAAACTGACCTGCTGGGATCGTGAAACTCTCACCTTCGCCCAAAGGCTTCTTGGGCTTGTTGCGGGGATCGTTCGGCTCACCCGTCGGTGACACGTACACCTCACCGCCGACACGAAGCCGGTAGGCAGCGCGGTCGACGCGCTTCACATCATAGTCGTCGATCAGAGCTCCGAGTTCATCCTTCAGCCGTTCGCCGCCCCAGAACACTAGGCTTCCCCTCCTGCGCCTGCGCGCGTGAAGCTGTCGAAAATTGACCGCGCTTCCACTGCTCGGATGCGTTCGCGATAAGCAGCAGCGAGGTCTATGCCGCGCGCCGCTGCCTCCGCCAGCACTGCGGAAACGAGGCTGAGATTGCACTGATGCATGCCGCTACGAAACTGTAGATCCTCAAGATGGTCCCAGGCTTCGCACAGCTTCGCCAGTTGCCCGCTATGTTTGCAATACTGCCGCATGATCCAGAGTGGATCGTCGTCGCGACCAAGCGTTCCCGCCAGCGCGTTTCCAAGCTCAAGCAGCGAACGGTCCGGATTCGAAGCCGTGAGCTCATGACCCAAATGCTGATTGAGCGTATTGGCGACGGCAAGGCAGATGATGAAAGCGTCCGTCAGCGTTCGCTGGAAACGCACTTCATCACCGTCATCGACGGCCGCAAGGAAGTACGCGGTGTATTTCGCGTTATGCAGCGCCATGTGCTTCATGCGCTGAGCGAGGGGAAGGATCACAATATCTTTGTGATAGGCTTCGTCGTGCTTAAGCTGAGCCCACTGAAGGGTCAGCAAGTGATCGCATACGCTCATCATCGTCCTCGTTAGGCCGCCAAGGCCGATTCGTCGTAGATTGCGCGGCAGCGGCCGATCAAAGCTTTCGCTTCTGCTTTCGTCCAATGGCCGCCAGACCCTTCACCAGACCCGGTATCGAGGCGAGCGAAGGTCGAGTTGACGGTCAGGGGGCCAACCTTCAAGCCGGCCTCATGGGCCAAGAAGAACTGCAGCCGCCCCAGTCCGACAAGATTCCCGAGAAGCCGACGCACATAATAGTGTGATCGGTAGGTGGCGTTGAATCGAACCTGCCCATCGTGAACCTTGATGCTGAGATGGCTGAGGCATGGGCCCCCGTAGAGACGGCCACGATCAGTTGCCGGATCGTAGATTTGGATCTCGTCTTCCATGGGGCTACCCGGGCCAAGCTCAAACGATGCCCGGTATTTTCCGTGCTTTTTGATCTTGATAAGCATGTCTTCGAGCGGGTTGAAGATATTTCCCTTCGCATCGCGCTGGCGCAGGATCCGATAGGCATAGGATCCCCAATTCCCGTCGCTTCGGGCTTTCTGGATTGCTTTCAGCTTCTCCGGGAAAGGCCCGAATAGGCCAGCCTTTCCTGCCCTCTGATACTCGTCAAAAGGGAAAATCGTCTCAGCCACGGTGTGAATTCCAAAAGCACCATGCGACCGGAGGAACCTGTCGACCTCGTCATGCACCCGACGGTCCTCTATCGAAAGCACGGTCGGCTGCGCGATATGGAGTATCACGTCGAAATCTTCGGACTTCTTCAGGCCATTCAAATGCTCCGCAGCCGCGAGCCAGATTGCGGGAGAAGTTTCACCTTTGATCAATTCCATGGGGCTTTCCTAGATCAGGCTGGCGGTCTCGTGAAGTTGGCGGTCAATGTAAGACCGTGAAAGCCATGCATAGCCATCAAGCCCCCAGCCGGGGCCCCAACTGTTGCGAATAAGTACGGCTTCCTGACCGGCGGGATCGAGACCATGGCCGACAGCCAGAACTGCATGCCCGCCACGCTCGGTGTCCGGCATTACATCGGGAACGATCCCCAGCGCGTCGGGCCGAAAGAATGCGTCAGTTATCACCAGCCCCAGGATCACCGGCACCTTCTCGTCAAGCGTCGCTGCCAGATCGGCAAACGTCGGCTTGCCGGGCACCATCGTCGTTTTGAACAGCGGATTGGAGAAGGAGGGCGGCATCCAGGGGAGAGCCTGGATCGGCGAGTAAGGCCAAGCTGGCTCGACCGGTTGCCCCTCATGAGCAAGCGCCTGGGCCGTTGCTGCCATAGTAGTGCCAGCATCAGGGTTCTGGCCCGGCGTCCGTGCTACCGCATGGAAGAACAGGTATTCGACCGACAGATGCTCGCCGGTGTTCGCGCCGTGCTCATGGGCAGCGGAGCTTGCAAATGCGAGGCACGACTGCCGCCGCCCTTGCTGACGGACGGGCAACAACAAGGAACGCAAGTCTATTGATGCAGTGATCAAGACTGCCCTCCAAACCGGCGACGGGCAGCACGCGACATTCCGCCCGCCTCTGGACCTTCCAGCGCGAGCTCGATCGAAAAGGTGGCGTCATCCGGCAATGCCCCTGCCCAAGGCTGAGACTCGTGCATCGTAACGTCGCCAATCCCGCTCTCGGGTGGCCTGACGATCACGGTTCGACGAGACGACGCACCATAATGCAGTGGTTCACGGGAGAAGTCTGATTGATCGGAAAGAACAGAATACCCTGCCTCGCGAAGGGCTTCGATCTGCCACTGGTGGCCGCTGCCCGCCGCTTCGTCGAGCTCAATACGCAGTAGGTCATCGGGGTTGCCAACCAGCCGCGCGCCGTTGTCCCGTTGCGTCAGCCGCCAAACATTGGACCAGCTACTTTCCGGCCGATGCTCCTCGCCGAGGCGATGCTTTAGCTTGGCTACCTGGGCGTTCCGTAGACGGGTGACGTCGGCATAGTTCAGGATCTGGTGGCTCAAGAGCCCCCAGCAGGCGGCTTCATAGCTTGCGCCCATCCGCAGAGCGAGTTGATAGACGACATCTGGATCATGGAGGTGGGAAGCTACCGTCCAACCTTGAGCGCGAATATGGTGCCGATACAACCACCTCGGCAGCATCATTTCAGCGGCAAACGCGTCCGCCGCCACCTCTTGAAGATCGCGTCCATCGTCTTCGGGCTGCGGCGCTCGCTCTAGGATCACCCGATCAACGCTGCCAGCATGTTCCAAAATGACGTGGCCCAACTCATGGGCGGCTGTGAAACGCTGGATATGCAATCCACGGCGGGTCGTTACCATGATGCCGCGCAAGGGGGCAGGCAGACATAGTCCCAAAGCGGAGTTCAGCGGCTTAAATACCAACGGGATGCCGAGATCTCCGATTATTTCGAAGATATCGATGAGGCCGCCGCCCTCGGTCACGCGTTCCTTGAGATCGAGTTCGCGATGAACTCGCTTGGCCGCCGCAACAGCATCGAGACGGACAGCCGCTGCCGCCGACCTAGCCACGATCTTCTCCTCGAGGTCCACGCATCTGGAGGAATTCCGCGAAACGAAGCAGTTCCGCGCGATCGTCCGACGATAACTCGGTCGCTGCGCGCGCTAAGGCCTGAACACTCTCCGGAAGCGGTGGTGTCTCGGCAGAGCCGGTTAGGGCTTCGATAGATTGGCCGTAAACCTGAGCAAACCGGCCCAACTCGACCGCATCGACTTTTCGGCGGCCATTCTCAACCAACGAGAGTGCCGACCGAGAAATACCAATCGCGTCTGCAGCTTCCTCCTGCTTCAGCTCCAGATATTCGCGGGCTTGGCGCAACCGCTCTCCGATTGCACGCCACTTGTCGGATTCATCACTCATTGCAGACCCTTCACGCCGGCTCTAATGATTTGACCGGCTTCGTTTTTTTCACTTTAATGTCGCCGATAAAGACCCGCTCGAGTTTCGGCACGAGATCGGCAATCATCTCATCGCAGCTAGCATAGCCCCCAGGCTGGATGATTTCAGGCGGCAATTCGATGTCGAGCACCTTCTTGGTGATAACAGTGGCGTCCACGACCCGCTTTGAATCGATGGCCGGACAGGTTCCCATGATGGAACCTCCGCTACCCGAGGGCGCCGCCGCGGCAATCGAGCCATCGATCGACTCCGTTTCTTCCTCGAACCATGCTTCCAACTCAGACACGAGTTCCTTCGCCTTCGAGGCGAAGATCGCTTTGAGCTCTTCTTTGGTAGCCGCCATGATTACCTCATGTTCGAATTTCCAACATAAGATGGCCTCTCTGCGCGAAATGTCAACATTATATATGGCGACTGTGCACCTTTTGGAGATGCGATGCAGGATTGATACGTCACGCATCCTCGGGGAAGTGCGGCGTGCATTTTTCTGCCGTCACTTGGTCGCTGAGTCCCCCATTGGTTTTCGGCATTGCGGATCGACAGCGGCTTTAAGACAGTCAGCCATCGGCTTAACGACCGAAATGGTGCGCAAAGCGATCGTTAAACCGTGGAGGACAGCACGGTTGAAGGCGTCGCCCCGGTCCAATGCGGAGGCGGACTGCCCAATCCTGGGTATCATCGAGAGATGAACGAACGTCTGGTTTCAGGATCAGTTAAGCGGCGAGCTATGACCGATGTGAGGGCGCAAAGCGGACATGGCGGTTCGCCTACTGAATGTGCGTCATCAACCGTGTGCTGCTCAAGAGCTGAACGAGCAGAATGTCCCAAGCCTAGACGCGAATCGCTAAGCGCAAGGTCTCAATCGTTCCCGACTATATACGTGCAACTCTCTCTACCAATCCAGATCATGCTATTGATGCCACTGGCGCTTCTCAAGTTTACGATTTGATCAAGAAATCAAGCGCCTAGGCGACGCCCGAGATACTCTTCTGGGTCTCTTTGCGCAAAATTGACAGAAGCGTCTCCGCAGAAACGCTTCGTCGTAGAATAGTTGCGACTTAGCGTGAACAAACGTCGAACTAAAAATGAACGAATTTTGATGGTATTTTTAATGGTATCGTCAAATGTCAAGTGCAATAAATTCACTGTTATTCAAATACTTAAGCCTCGAGTTCGACGTCGTCCCCGGCACCACAAACTTCCCCCGAAGACCATTGCCCCATACCGCGGTTCACCGCTTGCTTACCATTATCTGCTAATGGCAGCGGTCATGAATATGGTCGATCATAGCGTTTCATCCCCCCCCAAATCTGCCGTCAGCCATGGCGTCGGCATTGCCGGCCTTATCGGCCTGGGCCTGTGGACGCTGGTGGCGCGTCATTATGGCATGGATGGCCCTAATGCGGGGCTGACCGCCGTTCTTGCCTGCGGGTTGCCGATGGTGCTGTGGTCGCTGATCGTCGACAAGGTGCATCGCAACGCATCGACCGGCATCGATTGGAATGCCCCGACACGCACCGTGCGCGCCGTGCTGGATATCAGCATCGTCAAGATTGCCGGCCTGTGGGCGACCTGGCTGGCCATCGCCATCTTCTATTGCATCGCCCGCTGGTACTGGGCCGGCAATTATCGCTTCTCCATGGACCTGTTCATGGGCGCCGCGCCCTGGCTGCTGGCGCTGTCCATCCCCTATGTGATCTGGATCGACCGGCGGCTGGTGGAGCCAAAGGATGCCTCCTACAAGCTTTGGCCAATGGGTGATCGGCGGCGTCGCGGGTCAGGCGGACATGGTACAGGTTGCCCATCATGCCCGTGCCTGGGCGGTGAAGGGCTTCTTCCTCGCCTTCATGGTGTCGATCGTGCCGGGCAATTTCGCCAGCGTGGTCAACTGGCGGATCGAGGATGCCCTGGCCCATCCGGTCGCGATGGCCGGCTTCCTGATCGCGGTCATGTTCATGATCGACGTCTGCATGGCGACGGTCGGCTATATGCTGACCTTCAAGCCATTGGATTCCCATATCCGTACCGCCAACCCATATTTAAGCGGCTGGCTGGCGGCGCTGATCTGCTACCCGCCCTTCGTGCTGATGGGCGGCGGCGGGCCGCTCGATTATCATGCCGGCGGCGCGGAATGGGATTACTGGACGCAGGATATGCCAGCGCTGCAATGGCTGCTGGGCGGCTGGCTGGTGCTGCTGACGGGCCTATATGCCTGGGCGACGGTGGCGTTCGGGCTGCGCTTTTCCAACCTCACCCATCGCGGCATATTGACCCACGGTCCCTATCGCTGGACCCGCCACCCGGCCTATCTGTCGAAAAATCTCTTCTGGTGGTTTTCCGCCCTGCCTTTTCTGGCGGTGTCGGGCAGCCTGACCGACATGGTGCGCAACTGCGCCATGCTGGCGCTCACCAACGCCGTCTATTACTGGCGCGCGAAGACGGAGGAACAGCATCTGTCCGCCGATCCCGACTATCGCGCCTATAGCGACTGGATGGAGCGCAACGCCCCCGTGCCGCGCTTCTTCGCCTGGGTGACGGGGAAGAAGCGCGAGACGATGGCCGCTACCGCGCAACCGGCGGAATAGAACCTAGAAGCTTTCTTCCTCATAGACCTTGCTGAGGTCGCCCTGCCAGTCGCCATGATAGCGTTCCAGCAGGCGTTCGGCATTGGTCTTGCCGCTGGCGACCACCTCGTCGAGGAAGGACAGATAGCCCGTCTCATTGTCGCCCGCGCCGTTGAGCCGCGCGCGCGCCGTAAGGCCGCTGCGGGCGATATCGACCACCTGCCCCGCAATATCGCGCAGCGTGCGGCCACCACCGATCGGCGCGTCAAGGCCCAGCTTCGGCACGGAATCGCGCAGCAGCTGCCGCTCTTCCATGGTCCAGTCCTTGACCACGTCCCACGCCGCGTCCAGCGCGCCCTGGTCATAGAGCAGGCCGACCCACAAGGCCGGCAGCGCGCAGATGCGGTTCCACGGGCCGCCATCGGCACCGCGCATTTCAAGGAAGCTCTTCATCCGCACTTCGGGGAAGGCGGTGGAGAGGTGATCCTCCCAATCCTTCTCGGTCGGCTTTTCGCCCGGCAGCACGGCCAGCCTGCCGTCGAGGAAGTCGCGGAAGCTATGCCCGGCCGCGTCGATATACTTCCCGTCGCGGTAGACGAAGTACATCGGCACATCGAGCGCATAGTCGGCATAGCGTTCATAGCCAAAGCCATCCTCGAACACGAAGGGCAGCATGCCGGTGCGCCCCGGATCGGTATCCGACCAGATATGGCTGCGATAGGACAGGAAGCCGTTGGGCTTGCCTTCGGTAAACGGCGAATTGGCGAACAGCGCCGTCGCGAGCGGTTGCAAGGCGAGGGAGACGCGAAACTTCTGCGCCATGTCCGCCTCGCTGCCATAGTCGAGATTGGTCTGGATGGTGCAGGTGCGCAGCATCATGTCGAGGCCCAGCGACCCCACGCGCGGCATGTGCCGCAGCATGATGTCGTACCGGCCTTTGGGCATGATCGGCAATTCGGCGCGGGTCTTGTCCGGCCACATGCCAAGGCCCAGGAACCCCAGGCCCAGCATGTCGCCGACATATTTCACCTGTTCCAGATGGCGGCCGGTTTCGGCGCAGGTCTGGTGGAGGTTGTCGAGCGGTGCGCCGGACAGCTCCAGCTGTCCCGCCGGCTCCAGGCTGATCGTGCCGTCGGCGCCGGACAGGGCGATGATATTTTCGCCCTCGAACACCGGATTCCAGCCATAGCGGGTGAGGCCGATCAGCAGCGTGTGGATGCCGCCCTTTTCCTCATAGGCCGGGGCGTGATGATCCTTGCGGCTATAGACGAATTTTTCATGTTCGGTCCCGATCCGCCAGCGGTCCTTGGGCTTTTCGCCCTTGGAAAAGGCCGCGATCAGCTGATCGCGATTCTCGATGACGGGATCATGTCCCCCTGAGTCGGTTCTGGTGCTCATGCCCCGCCCTTAGTGCTTCCCCTTGGCCCGTCAAACAAAGTCGGGCGATCACCACATAGGGCCTGCCTATGACGGCTTCAATCCAATGGCGGAATGAAACTATTTCCAGTCGCCATTGATCGTCATCCAGGCCGATGTCGCAGCGATCGCCGCCGTCTCCGCCCGCAGGATGCGCGGGCCGAGCGACACGGGCACGGCGCCGGGCGTCGCACGGATCGCCTCGCGCTCTACGGGGTCAAAGCCCCCCTCCGGCCCGATCAGGAAGGCCGCCGGCCCCGGATGGGTGCGCAAGGTCGCCTCCAGCGGGCCGCCGCCCGTTTCGTCGGCGAAGAAGAGGTGGCGGTCGGGCGACCAGCCCTTCAGCAGCGCATCCAGCTTCACCATCTGGCCCAGTTCCGGCAGGGCCGTGCGCCCGCATTGCTCCGCCGCCTCGACCAGATGGGCATGCAGCCGATCGAGATTCAGCCTGTCCACCACCGCGCGCCGGGTCAGCACCGGCTGCAACCGCGCCACGCCCAGTTCGCATGCCTTTTCCGCGATCAGGTCGATCCGCCCCTTCTTGATCGGCGTGCAGCACAGCCAGAAATCGGGCACATGTTCGGGCGGCCTGATCTGCTGCACACATTCCAGCACCAAGTCACGCTTGCGCATGTCGCGCACCCGCGCTGCCCATTCGCCCGATCGCCCGTCGAACAGCAGTACGATATCATCGGGCTTCACTCGCATCACGCTGATGAGATAATGGGCCGGATTGCCGTCGACCGGCACCATCACGCCTTCCCCCAGCTGGGTTTCGACATGCAGGCGCGGGGCGCTTTGCGGGGGCCAGGCGGGGGTTGCGGTCATTTCGTCTCTTGTCTTGCCGGATACATGTTCTTCCCTAAAGAGAAGCATGGCCCTTCGACAAGCGTCAGGGTGAATGGAGTCGTCGTTGAATCAGACCATCGTTCCCGACAGCGAAGCGCGCGGCCTGCTCGCCCGCCTGCCGGATACGCCCCGTACGCTCGCGCAACTGGCGCGATTCGACCGGCCGATCGGCTGGTGGTTGCTGTTCTGGCCCGGCGCATGGGCCGTGGCGCTGGCCGGTGGCGGCTTTGCCCGCTGGCCGCTGATCGGCTGGCTGTTGCTGGGCAGCATCGCCATGCGCGGCGCGGGTTGCGTCTTCAACGATATCGTCGACCGCGATCTCGACCGGAAGGTCGCCCGCACCGCCGCCCGGCCGCTCGCCAGCGGGGCGATGGCGGTCAGGACCGCATGGCTGTGGCTGGTGGCGCTCTGCCTGATCGGCCTCATCGTCCTGCTGCAACTGCGCCCCTATGCGCAGATCGTGGCGCTGGGCAGTCTGGCGCTGGTCGCCGCCTATCCCTTCATGAAGCGGATCACCGGCTGGCCGCAGGTCTGGCTCGGCCTCGTCTTCTCCTGGGCCGCGCTGGTCGGCTGGAGCGAGGTGGCGGGCGCGCTCACCCTGCCCGGCCTGCTCCTCTATGCCGGCAGCCTATTCTGGGTGGTGGGCTATGACACCATCTATGCCTTGCAGGACCGCGAAGACGACGCACTGATCGGCATCGGCTCCAGCGCTTTGTCCATGGGCCGTCATGTGCGCGGCGGCGTGACATTATGTTACCTGCTCGCTCTGGCCTTGTGGGGCAGCGCAATCTGGCAGATACGACCACAGGGTCTGGCGCTGGCCGCCCTGCTGCCCATGGCCGTCCACCTGCTATGGCAAACGGGCACATTGAAGGAAGATGGAGTCGATCCCCTGCGTAAATTCCGGTCCAACCGCTTTTCCGGTTTCCTGATGTTCCTGGGCTGTCTGGTCGTGGGAAGTGCATCGCTATGACGCCGCAACTGGGCACCGACTGCTGGCGCATCGCCCGCGCCGAAAAGGCCAGCGTCATCATCGACGCCGACAATTATTTCCGCATCGCCCGCGACGCGATGATGAAGGCGAAGCGCCGCATCATGCTGATCGGCTGGGATTTCGACCCTGCCATCAGCCTGATCCGTGAGGATGAGGCAAAGGATGGCGCGCCGGTCGTCATCGGCGATTTCATCACCTGGCTGGTGGAGCAAAATCCGGAGCTGGAAATCTTCCTGCTCCGCTGGGATGTCGGCGCGATCAAGTCGATGGCGCGCCCGTCGCACCTCGTCACCACTTTGCGCTGGATGGCCCATCCGCGCATCACGGTGAAGCTGGACGGCCATCATCCGCCCGCGGCATCCCATCATCAGAAGATCGTGGTGATCGACGATTGCTTCGCTTTCTGCGGTGGCATCGACATGACTGGCGACCGCTGGGACACGCGCCATCATCGCGACGAGGAGCCGGGGCGCCTGCATCCCGACGGATCGCCCTATGGCCCCTGGCATGATGCCACCACCGCGCTGGCCGGCCCGGTCGCCGCCGCGCTGGGCGAACATGCCCGCAACCGCTGGGTCGGCGCGGGCGGCGATCCGCTGGAGCCGGTCGACGGCGTCTCGGATTGCTGGCCCGACAAGCTGCCCGTCATGTTCGAAGGCGTCGATATCGCCATCGCCCGCACCGCGCCCAAGATGGACGATCAGGAGGAACTGACCGAGATCGAGCAGCTTTACCTGCATCAGATCGCGGCGGCGAAACGCCATATCTATGCCGAAAGCCAATATTTCGCCTCCCGCCGCATTGCCGAGGCGATCGCCAGGCGGCTCAGCGAGGCGGACGGGCCGGAAATCGTCATCATCAATCCGGAACAGGCCGATGGCTGGCTGGAACAGCAGGCAATGGATACGGCGCGCGCGCGCCTCTATGAAACGCTCAAGAGCCGCCATCCGCACGGCCGTTTCCGCATCTATCACCCCTTCACCAGCCGCGGCGTGCCGATTTACGTCCATGCCAAGATATTGATCGTGGACGACCGGCTGATCCGCGTCGGCTCCTCCAACATGAACAACCGGTCGATGCGCCTCGACACCGAATGCGACGTGTCGATCGACACGGCGCTGCCGGGCAATGAAGGGCGGCAGCAGACGATCGTGAAGATTCGCGACGACCTGATCGCCGAACATCTCGACCTGCCCGCCGAGCGGGTATCCGCCGTGATCGCCGAACGGGGCCTCGTCGCCGCGATCGAGGAACTGCGCCAGAAGCCCGGCCGCACGCTGCGCCCCTATGTAACGCCGGACCTGAACGACGTGCAGCAATGGATCGCCGACCATGAGGTACTCGACCCCGAAGGCCCGGAGGAAATGTTCGAACCGGTCAGCGAACGCGGCCTGTTCCGCCGAATGAAGGGCTGGTTCGGGCGGGGTTGACTACAATCCCAGCAGCTTGCGCAATTCGGCGTTGATCCGGCTTTGCCAGCCGGGTCCGCCGGCGCGAAGGGCATCCAGCACAGCCCGGTCGAGCCGTAACGTCACCTGCTGCTTGGGATCGTCGGATTTGGGGCGGCCGGGCCTTGCAGGCGCGCCAACGCCCGGCCGAATGACCTTGTCCCCGATCCGGAATTCGGCCTGATCGAACATCTCTTCCGTCCATTCCGGGATGTCATCGTCATCCCAATCGGCGGGCATAGGCTTTCTGCTCTCGGTCATTGCATTTCCTCATCGAGATGACCCGCAATCCATCCTCCGTCGGCGTCCAGACGAGGAGAACAAGGCGGTCACTCACCAAGCCGAAAGTCTGGAAACGCGGTTCAGGATAATCGAATCTGTCATCCTCTCTCGTGAAGACAGGGCCATCAAAAATCTGTGCAGCGTCTGCGAAGTCCAGTCCGCGCTGCTCAAGCGCCATTTGTCGCTTGGCAGGATCAAAACTGATTTTCAATTTCCACGCCGCCAAAGGAAATACCGATGCGTGCAGGGTGGAAAAAACGCATCCCCTATTTTTCATAACTACAAAAAATCGTCAAGTATTTTTGTAACTACAAAATCACTCCGCCGCCAGCAATGCCTCGGCGCTTTGCAGGTTGACCGACACCAGCCGGCTGACCCCGCGCTCCACCATGGTCACGCCGAACAGCCGGTGCATGCGCGCCATGCTGACGGCATTATGGGTAACGATCAGGTAACGGGTGTTTGTCTGCGCAACCATCGCGTCCAGCAGGTCGCAGAAGCGCTCGACATTGGCGTCGTCCAGCGGCGCATCGACTTCGTCCAGAACGCAGATCGGCGCGGGATTGGTCAGGAACAGGCCGAAGATCAGCGCCACGGCGGTCAGCGCCTGCTCGCCGCCCGACAACAGGGTCAGCGCCGCCAGCTTCTTGCCCGGCGGCTGCGCCATGATCTCCAGCCCGGCCTCCAGTGGATCGTCGCTGTCGATCAGTTCCAGATGCGCCTGCCCGCCATTGAACAGGGTCGTGAACAGCCGCCGGAAATGACCGTCCACTGCCTCGAACGCGGCCAGCAGCCTTTGCCGCCCCTCGCGATTGAGGCTGCCGATCGACCCGCGCAGCTGGTTGATCGCCTGGGTGAGTTCCGCACTTTCCGCCCGGCTGGTGGCCTGGCTGGCCTCCAGTTCCTCCAGTTCCTGCGCCGCGACCAGATTGACCGGGCCGATCCGCTCGCGCTCGGCATGGAAGCGGTCATGATCGGCCAGTTCGGTCTGGGCGATGCGAATCTCGGCACTGGCAAAGCCCAGTTTCTCCGGCAGCACCGGCGGCGGACATTCGAACCGTTCGCCCGAAAGGCGGTTGGTTTCGATCCGCCGCTCATCGGCCGCCTCGGCCCGCGCGGCGGCGGTGGCGCGGGCTTCGCGCGCGGCCGCCAGCGCCTCGCCCGCCTGCGCCGCGCGCCCTTCGGCGCTGCGCAAGGTCGCTTCCGCTTCCAGTTCGGACCGACGTGCCTGATCCGCCGCGTCGGCAAGCGCCGTACCCCGGTCGCCCAGGTCGGTGATGGCCTGCGCCAGCGTCTCCGGCTGGCTGGCGATCCGGTCGCGCTCGCCGACAATCTCCTCGGCCCGCGCGACCATCGCCGCGATCCGCTTGGTCGCTTCGCCGGCGCGGGCGCGCCAGCCCTTTACCTCGGCATCAGCCGCCGCCTGCCGCTCCCGGTCGCTGGAAAGCGCACGGTCGGCCAGCGCCTGTTCGGCCTGCAACTGGCTGACGGCGCCGCGTGCCTTCTCGCTCGCCTGTGACAGGGTGGCGACCAGATTGCGGGTTTCCGCGCCCTCGGGCACGGCGGCCCGATTCGCTTCTGCCTTCTCATGCTCGCCCTGCGCGCCATCCCGGTCGCGCCGTGCCTCGGCCCGCCGTTCCTCCACAGCTTCGCGCCGACCCGCCAGCCGCTCCAGCGCCGTCGTCGCCTCGTCGGCGGCTCGCAGCGCCGCACGCAATTTCTGGTCCGCCTGTGACAATGCGGTCCGCCCCGTCGCCAAAGCCTGAGCCGCCGCCTGCTCCCGCGCTTTCGCGCTGTCCTGCGCAGCCCCGGCCGCTTCGACCTCCGCCTCGGCAGTCGGACGCGCGGCCGCAATCGCATCCAGCCGGTTGAGCCGGATCAGCCGCTCGGCCGCCGCAGCGCCGCCTTCCATCGCGACATAGCCATCCCAGCGGCGCAACTGCCCGTTCCGCGTGACCAGCCTCTGCCCGACGCCCAGCGCCTGCCCCTCATCCCGGTCCACCACGGCAATCTGCGCCAGACGGCGGGCCAGTTCGGCGGGCGCCATGACATGCGCCGCCAAGGGCGTGGCCCCTGCGGGCAGGGCCGGATCGCCGGGCAAAGCATCGGCCCCCGCCCAGCGCCGCTTGCCCTCCGGCCCGACCGGCGCCTCCAGATCGTCACCCAGCGCGGCGGCCAGCGCCCGCTCATAACCCGGCGCGGCCTTCAGCCGGTCGAGCGCCCGCGCCTTGCCCGCGCCGACGCTATCGACCGCGCGCCGCAGCGCCGTCGCCTCGCTATCCAGCGCCGCCAGCCCGGCCCGCGCCGACGCCAGCGCCGCCTCGGCCCCGGCCCGCGCCTCGGCGGCGGACTGGCGATCCACATCGGCCGACTGGATCGCGCTTTCGGCGGCATCGCGCTCGCCCTTCGCCTTGTCCTGATCGGCCAGCGCCGACGCCCGCTGCGCCTCCAGCGGCGCGGCATCGGGCAACGCGTCCGCCTCGGCAGTCAGCCGCGCCACTTCCCGCTCGGCCCGGTCCAGCCGGCTGCGGGCGGCGGCCAGCGCCGCTTCGGCCACGCGCAATTCGGCCTGCTCGGCCGCCTGCGTCGCCATCGCCCTGGCCAGGTCCAGTTCAGTGTCACGCGCCGCATCCTCGGCGGCAGCAATCCGCGCGGCAAAGGCTGGTCGCAATTTCTCCGTCTCGGCCACCCGGCCTTTGAGCGTCGCGATTTCCGCCGTCAACCGGGCGATCGCATCGGCCGCATCATTGGCCAGCGTCCCTTCGCGCGCACGATCCTCCTCCAGCCGGCTTGCCTGCTGGGTCAGGTCAGCCAGACGGCGGACCACCGAGTCCCGTTCGGTGCGCAGCGCCGCCAGCCTGTGCCCCGCCTCATTGGCGGCATCGCGTGCGCTCTGCGCCGCCGCGCGCCGCTCGGCCAGCGCCGCCACGGCCGCCTGCGCATGGGCGGCGGCGGCCATCTGCCCTTCCTGCGCAGCCGACACGGCAGCGTCAGCCTGTTTCGCCTCGGCCCGTGCTGCTTCCGCGCTGGCATTGGCCTCGCGCCAGCGGGCGAACAGCACCCGCCCTTCGGCCACCCTTATCTGATCGGACAGGCAGATATAGCGTTCCGCCGCCTTCGCCTGCCGCCGCAGCGCATTGGCGCGCGCGTCCATATCCAGCAAGATCTCGTCCAGCCGCGCCAGATTGGCTTCGGCCGCGCGCAATTTCTGCTCGGCATCCTTGCGCCGGACATGCAGGCCGGCAATGCCCGCCGCTTCCTCCAGCATGGCGCGTCGCTCCTGCGGCCGGGCAGCGATGACGGCGGCGATCCGCCCCTGGCTGACCAGCGCCGGGCTATGCGGCCCGGTGGCGGCATCGGCAAAGACCAGCGACACGTCCTTCGCCCGCACATCCTTGCCATTGGCGCGATAGGCGCTGCCCGCCCCGCGCTCGATCCGGCGCGTGACCTCCAGTTCGCCGTCCGCGCCGACATCGACGGCGGAAAACAGTTCGCCCTGTTCCTGGATGGTGAGCAGCGACACTTCGGCAAAGTCGCGCTGCGGCCGCGTGGCGGTGCCCGCGAAAATGACATCCTCCATGCCGCCGCCGCGCATGGATTTGGCGCTGGATTCGCCCATGACCCAGCGGATCGCTTCCAGCAGGTTGGACTTGCCGCAACCATTGGGGCCGACGATGCCGGTCAGCCCCGGTTCGATCCGCAGTTCCGTCGCATCGACGAAGCTTTTGAAGCCGGAGAGCTTGAGGCGCTTTATCTGCATGACGGCAAAGCGGGGCAGCCTGCCGCCCCGGTCCCGCTATGCGTATCCGCGCCTGTCAGCCCCCTCTGGCGCAATCAGAGTCCCGCTTCCTTGAGCTTTGGCTGGAGCGCGGACCAGCTGGCGACATTGTCCAGCAGCACGCCGTTGATGAGGAAGCTCGGCGTGCCCTGAATCTGATATTCGTTATTGGCCTTCTCGACATTCTTGGCCAGCTTTTCGGCGACCGCCGTGTCGGCCAGGCACTGTTTCGCCTGATCGGCGGAAATACCGCGCTGCTGGGCATATTCGACCAGCCCTGCAATCTGCGCGATCGCGCCGGGGCGCTGCGCCGGGGGCAGCTTGTCGACGCCCTGGAAGGCCGCTTCCTTGCCCTGCACCTTCTCGAACATCGCCGACTGGTTGGCGAAGAACTGCTCCGACAGCGGGTAGAAGATGTCCTTGCCGCCGCAGCGGGCGAGCAGCGCGGTGGTCAGGTCGATCGGATCGCGCAGATAGGTACGGAATTCGAAGCTCATCTTGCCGGTATCGACAATCTTCTTGATCTCTTCCGATGCCTCGGCCGAAAAATCGCGGCAATGGCTGCATGTGTAGGAGCCATATTCGACCAGCTTCACCTTGGCCGACGGATTGCCCATCACGAAATAGCCGTCCGGCGTTTCCGCGATCGTTTCCGACCAGCTGGTGCCGGCGGGCGCGGCAACGGCGGCGACCGGTTCGCCGGCGGGCTTGGCGGCGTCCTCATTCTTGCCGCAGGCGGCGAGGGTCAGGCTGAGGGCGGCGCTGAGGGCGGTGAGGGCTATACCGGAAAAGGCTTTCACGACGGGCAAGGCTCCGAATGCAGAGAGGATGAAAAGCGGTTTAGATCAGCGCGCGGCGGGGGGCAATGCGGCCTGGAGGATCGCCCAGCTCGATCCGTCCACCTTCGTGCCGTTGACGACGAAGCCGGGCGTGCCGGTGATCTTGACCTTGTTCCACGCCTCGTCGGTCATCGCCAGCACCTGCTTCATCGACGCCGGATTGGCGATACAGGCGTCCAGCTGGGCATTGGTGAAGCCGCGCTTGGTCATCAGCGCATAAAGGCCGGTCTTCTGCCCGATATCCCTGAGCGCGGCGACCTGATCGGCCGGCTTGTCGCCGCTCCCGTCATAGGCCTGGATCTGCTCCATCCATGGCGTCTGGTTGGCGAACAGCGCCTCATGATTGCCCATGAAACGGGCCGGGCCGCCGCAACGGGCGAGCAGCGCAGCGGTCAGGTCATATTTGTCGCGCACGGCATTGCGCACCTCGACGCTGACCTTGCCGCCCTTCACATAGCCGCTCTTGAGCGGCGCGCTCGCCTCGCCGACGAAATGGGCGCAGTGCGAACAGGTGTAGCTCACATATTCGACCAGCTTGGTCGGCGCGGCGGGATTGCCCATCAGGTGTCCGCCGATCGGCGACAGCACCACCCGGCTCACCCAGTTGGCGGCGGGCGCGGCGACCAGCGCGGCGGGAACGGCGAGCAGGGCAAGCGGCAGGAGCAGTTTCTTCATGAGGCGCGTCCGTAGAAAGGCTCCGCTGAACCGGAGCCGAATAGGGGTCGTGGTGGGCGAAGGACCGGATTGCCATCCGCTCCATCATCGCTCTAGTTAATTTTCGGCAATCCGCTGCTGTTGGCAAGGCCCTGCGCCAGCGATTCGAGCACCGCGCGCAATTCCGGGTCGCCAATGTCGCGCAGCGAATCGCCCAGCTCGACCGGAATGGGCTTGAGGTTCCGGGGCGGCGGGCGGCGCTCGGCCCGCATCGGCGTGACCTCGCCCTGCCGCATCGCGACCTTGACGACGGCGGCATAGCCGAAAAAGCGGTTCACCCGCTCCACAATGTCAGGCAGCATATGCTGGATCATCGGCGCATGGCCGCTCATCACCGTCAGCTGCAACGTCCCGCCCGCCTTCTGCCCCACCGGGAAACGGATCGATTCGGGCACGGAAATCTCCGCATAATGGCTGCCGACAATCTCCGCCCAGCGGGTGACGATGCTGGACTGCACGAAACCGAACTTGCGGAAGGCGGCACGGCCGATATCCGGCATCAGGTCGGCGATGGCGCGCGGCGCGCCGGTGCGCGGACGCTCGGCCGGCGCCTTGGCACGACTCTTATATTTAGGGGGGACCGGGCGTTCCGTCATGGCGCACTTAATGGCATAGGGCCGGCATGCGCGTCGAGGGTAGAGACAGAAAAATCGCGGGCGACCTGCTGGCCCATTATGATGTCCATGCCCGGCGCCTGCCCTGGCGCGCGCCGCCCGGCAGCAACGCGGCCGATCCCTATCGCGTCTGGCTGTCCGAAGTGATGCTGCAACAGACGACGGTGGCCGCCGTCGGCCCCTATTTCGCGAAATTCACGAGCCGCTGGCCCACGGTGCAGGATCTGGCCGCCGCCGACGACGCCGACCTGATGGCCGCATGGGCAGGGCTTGGCTATTATGCCCGCGCCCGCAACCTGCTCGCCTGCGCACGGGCGGTGGCGCACGATCATGGCGGCGCCTTCCCCGATACGGAGGAGGGGCTGCGCGCGCTGCCGGGCGTGGGGGCCTATACCGCCGCCGCCGTCGCCGCCATCGCCTTTGGCCGGCGCGCGGTGGTGGTGGACGCCAATGTCGAGCGGGTGGTCGCCCGCCTCTTCGCCATCACCACGCCCCTGCCCGCCGCCCGCACAGAGATTCGCGAAGCCGCCGATCGCATCACCCCGGACGCTCGCGCCGGCGACTTTGCCCAGGCGATGATGGACCTGGGCGCCACCATCTGCACCGCTCGCAATCCCGCCTGCGGCATCTGCCCGATCCGCGACGATTGCGCCGCCGTACTGACCGCCGATCCCGCCGCCTATCCCGTCAAGCCGCCCAAAAAGGCCCGCCCCCATCGCACCGGCCATGGCTGGTGGATCGAGCGGGACGGCCATGTCTGGCTGGTCCGCCGCCCGGACAAGGGGCTGCTGGGCGGCATGCGCGCGCTGCCCAGTTCCGACTGGAGCGATATGCCGGACGCCACCCCGCCGCTGCCGGCGCACTGGACGACGATCGATGAGCCGGTCGCGCATGTCTTCACCCATTTCTCACTGGCGCTGCGCGTCCACCATGCCCATGTGGGGGCGGATGTGACGCCGCCGGGCGTCGGCGAATGGTGGCCGGTCGATCGGATCGGGGAGGCAGGATTGCCGACATTGTTCGCCCGCGCGGCCGAAGCGGTGAGGAAGGAAAGGCAGACGCATGCACGGAACTGACCCGACGGCAAGGACCATGCCGGGCTTCGTCGGCAGCCGGCTGGACCGTGTCGACCACATCCGCACCAATCCCGCCCTGCTGGCGGAAACATTCGCCGATCCCGCCGCCCGCCTGCTGGTGCTGGAAGGGCTGGAGCCGGTGGAGGCGGACGGCCATCTGCTGCTGGAACCGCTCGCCCCCGATGCGCGCGCGGAGGATCATGTCCTGCTGGGCGTCGATCCCGCCGCCCGACCGATCTTCGCCCGGCTGGTCGCCGATCTTGGCCCCAATCTCACCCCTACGCCGCGCAGCCGTGCCATCGCCGGCCTCGTGCCCGCCGAAGAGGTGGCGCTCTATGGCGCCGCGCGCAGCCTCGTCCACTGGCATGCCCGGCATCGCCATTGCTCGGTCTGCGGCGCGACCACGCGCCCGGTGAAGGCCGGCTGGTCGCGCAAATGCGATGCCGACGCCTGCGCCGCCGAACATTTCCCCCGCACCGACCCGGTCGTCATCATGCTGGCCGAACATCGCGGGCGCATCTTGCTCGGCCGCCAGCATGCCTGGCCGCCCGGCCGCTATTCCGCGCTCGCCGGCTTCGTCGAGCCGGGCGAGACGATCGAGGAAGCGGTCGCCCGCGAATTGTTCGAGGAAGCGGGCGTCCGCGTCCATGATGTGCGTTATGTGATGAGCCAGCCCTGGCCCTTCCCCTCGTCGCTGATGATCGCCTGCATCGGTCAGGCGCAGGACGACGCGCTGACGCTGGACGAAACCGAGATCGAGGACGCCTTCTGGTGCGACGCCGATCAGGTGCGCGCCGCACTGGCCGGCGATCCCGACGCGCCCTTCCTCGCCCCGCCGCAGATGGCCGTCGCCTGGCACCTGCTCGATCACTGGCTGGCCGCCGTTGCCCCTTTGCCGGCAAGCGCGTAAGGCCGACCGCAACTATCCCTATATTCGAGGACGATTTCCCCTCCATGCTCAGCCTAGACGAAGCCCAGTCGCGCGCGCAGGATCTGGTCGGCGCCGCGCGCAAGGCCGGGGCGGATGCCGCCGACGCCATCTACGCCTGCACAGCATCGACCAACGTGTCGGTGCGCCTGGGCGCACTGGAGGATGTCGAACGGTCGGAGGGTGAGGAGATCGGCCTGCGCGTCTTCATCGGCCAGCGCTCCGCCAGCATTTCCGCGTCGGACATGAACCCCGCGACGCTCGCCACCTTGGTCGATCGCTGCATCGCCATGGCCCGCGAAGCCCCCGAAGACCCCTATGCCGGCCTCGCGCCCGAAGACCGGTTGCTCAAGAAACGCCCGCCCTCGCTCGACCTGACCGATGACGAGGAACCCGAGCCGGCCGCGCTGCGCGAACGCGCGCTGATCGCGGAGGAAGCCGCGCGCAGCGTGCCGGGCATCACCAACAGCGAAGGCGGCGGCGCATCCAACGGCCGCAGCCAGGTGGCGCTGGCCACCAGCCATGGTTTTGCCGGCGCCTATGCCGGCACCAGCCATGCGACCTGGGCCAGCGTACTGGCCGGCACCGGCGCCGACATGCAGCGCGACCATGCCAGCCACAGCGTCCGCCATCTGGAAGATCTGGACGATGCCGAAGCGGTCGGCATCCGCGCCGGCCAGCGGGCGGTGGCGCGGCTGAACCCGGTCAAGGTCGAAAGCGGCGTCATGCCCATCATCTTCGATCCGCGCATCGGCTCCAGCCTGCTTGGCCATCTGATCGGCGGCATGGTCGGCCCGGCGATCGCCCGCCGCTCCAGCTTCCTGCTGGATTCGCTGGGCGAATCCTTGTTCGATTCGGCCATCACCATCATCGACGATCCGCTGCTGCCGCGCGGCATGCGCTCGCGCCCGTTCGATGGCGAAGGGCTACCGGTGGAGCGGCGCGCGCTGATCGACAAGGGCGTGCTGACCGGCTGGCTGATGGACAGCGCCTCGGCCCGCCAGCTGGGCCTCGAACCCACCGGCCATGCCAGCCGCGGCGGCAGCGGCGCGCCCGGCGCCAGCATCACCAACGTGCATATGGAGGCCGGCACCATCTCGCCGGGCGACCTGATGGCGGATGTGAAGCGCGGCATCTACGTCACCGAACTGATCGGCATGGGCGTAAACGGCGTCACCGGCGATTACAGCCGCGGCGCGGCGGGCTTCCTGATCGAAAATGGCGCGGTCGCCCATGCCGTGTCGGAAATCACCATCGCCAGCAATCTGAAGGACATGTTCCGCGCCCTGACGCCTGCCAGCGATCTCAGCTTCCGCTATGCCATGAACGTGCCGACGCTGCGCGTGGACGGGATGACCGTTGCCGGCGGCTGACCCCGCCCTGCGCGCGATCGTGTCCGCCGTGGCGGATGCGGCCGATCATGCGCTGACCCTCTGGGCCAATGGCGAAACGCGCGTGCGCCAGTGGGAAAAAGTACCCGGTCATCCGGTGTGCGAGGCCGATCTGTCGGTCGACGCCATGCTGCGCGAGCGGCTCTCGGCGATCGATCCGCAGGCCGGCTGGCTGTCGGAGGAGACGGCCGATACCGTACATCGCCTGGGTGTACCGCGCGTCTGGGTGGTCGACCCGATCGACGGCACCCGCGACTATCTGCGCGGCCGGCCGGGCTGGGCCGTATCCGTGGCGCTGGTCGATCAGGGCGCAGTGACGCTCGGCATATTGGCCGCCCCTGCCCGCAACGAACTGTGGGTGGCGCAACTGGGCCAGGGCGCGACCCGCAACGGCGTGACGCTGCATGCCGGATCGCGCGACAGCCTGCCCGGCGCCCGCGTCCCCGCCGATCAACTGCCCCGCATCGACCGCGATCTGGTGACGGTGGAAAAACCCAACAGCATTGCGCTGCGCATGGCGATGGTCGCTGCGGACGAGGCCGATCTGGTCGCCACCGTGCGCTGGGGCAATGAATGGGATGTCGCCGCCGCCGCGCTGATCGTGCAGGAAGCGGGTGGCACCGTCACCGATGCGCTGGGCGATCCCTTGCTGTTCAACCGCCCCCAGCCGACCGCCTTCGGCCTGCTCTGCGCCGCACCCGGCATCCATGCCGCCGCCGTGGAGCGCCTCACGCCCCGTGCCCGCGAGATATTGGGCCAGCCGCAGGGTTAGCGGATTCAGGGCCGCGCCCGAAGGCGATAGTCTGTCGATTCTGAAAAACTGGAGCGGGCGAAGGGATTCGAACCCTCGACCCCAACCTTGGCAAGGTTGTGCTCTACCCCTGAGCTACGCCCGCTCGGGCGGCCGAAAAGTTGCCTTTTCAGCATATGTGGCCAACTGGCAGAAAATCTGGAGCGGGCGAAGGGATTCGAACCCTCGACCCCAACCTTGGCAAGGTTGTGCTCTACCCCTGAGCTACGCCCGCTCTTGGCGGCCGGGAGAGTGTACCCCTCTCGGCGGGTGGCGGCCAACTAGCAAGGCTTTCCCAAATCGGCAAGGGGCAGAATTGCAGAAAAATGAAATCCTCTTTCCCTGGCGCAGAAAACCAGCCTTTTCTGCGGTTTAGCGCAACATCGAAAATGCCCGCCGGGCCGACACTTTACCACCGCCCGGCGAATCGTCCCGCAAAAGCATCGCTTGGCGCAGGCCGTTCATCTGCTAATCTTCTGTCCTATCCGGCGCGGCGGGATCATTTGGCGCCGCCCTTCGTACTGATCACAAGCCTACAGGCCATACCAGCAGGGAAATGCAACCATGTCGTCCGATCACCTGACGCGCCGCGGCCTGTTGCAGGGCAGCGCCGTCCTTGCCGGCGCTGCGCCGACCTTGTCGACCGCCGCCACGAAGCCCGCCGCCAAGGGAGGAAGCGCGATGATGCCCGTCGAACTGACCGTCAACGGCCGCGAGGTCCATCTGCAACTCGACCCGCGCACCAGCCTGCTCGATGCGCTGCGCGAACATCTGCACCTGACCGGCACCAAGAAGGGCTGCGACCATGGCCAGTGCGGCGCCTGCACCGTGATCGTGGAGGGGCGACGGATCAACAGTTGCCTGACGCTGGCGGTGATGCACGATGGCGAAAAGATCACTACGATCGAGGGCCTCGGTACACCCGAAAAGCTGCACCCGATGCAGCAGGCGTTCATCGTCCATGACGGCTATCAGTGCGGCTATTGCACGCCGGGCCAGATCTGCTCGGCGGTCGCGGTGCTGGACGAGATCAAAGCGGGCGTACCCAGCCATGTCACTAACGATCTGGACGATGTAGCGCTGAGCGACGCCGAACTGCGCGAGCGGATGAGCGGCAATATCTGCCGCTGCGCCGCCTATCCCAACATCATCGCCGCCATGCGCGACGTAGCGGAGGCAAAGGCATGAGACCCTTCACCTATGAACGCGCCACCAGCGTCGCGGCGGCGGCCAAAGCGGCGGCCTCTTTCCAGGGCGCCCGCTTCATCGCCGGCGGCACCAACCTGCTCGACCTGATGAAGCTCCAGATCGAAACCCCGACCCATCTGATCGACGTCAATCATCTGGGCCTCGACCGGATCGAGAAGACCGACGAGGGCGGTCTGCGCATCGGCGCGCTGGTCCGCAATACCGATCTGGCCGCCGACAAGATCGTCCGCCGTGACTATGGCGTGCTCAGCCGCGCGTTGCTGGCCGGCGCATCGGGGCAGCTTCGCAACAAGGCGACGACCGGGGGCAACCTCCTCCAGCGCACCCGATGCCCCTATTTCTACGACACGCGCATGCCCTGCAACAAGCGCCAGCCCGGCAGCGGCTGCGGCGCGATGCAGGGGATGAGCCGCAGCCTCGCCATTCTCGGCACCAGCGACGCCTGCATCGCCCAGCATCCCAGCGACATGGCGGTCGCGATGCGGCTGCTGGATGCACAGGTCGACACGATGGGCGCGGACGGCGTCGCCCGCTCGATCCCGATCGCGGACTTCCACCTGCTCCCCGGCGACACCCCGCACAGGGAAACCACGCTGAAAGCTGGCGAGATCATCACCTCCGTCACCCTGCCCAAACCTGTCGGCGGCACCCATGTCTATCGCAAGGTCCGCGACCGCGCCTCCTACGCCTTCGCGCTCGTGTCGGTGGCGGCGGTGTTCGGCAAGGACGGCTCCACCCGCTTCGCCTTTGGCGGCATCGGCGCAAAGCCCTGGCGCATGCCAGCGGCCGACGCTGCCGGCAAGCAGGGCGCAAAGGCGGTGGCGGAAGCCGCGCTGACCGGCGCTCGCACCACCCATCATAATGATTTCAAGAAGACGCTGGTCGAACGGACGCTCGCGTCCCTCTATCGCCAGCAGGAGGCACGGGCATGAAGTTCGACACGCCAGCCGGCCCCAACCCGATCGACCGTGGCCGGGTGATCGGCATCCCCCATGATCGCATCGACGGCGCCGCCAAGGTGACGGGCAGCGCGCCCTATGCCTATGAACGGCACGATGCCGCGCCCAACGCCGCCTATGGCTGGATCGTCGGGTCCGCCATCGCCAAGGGGCGGATCGCCGCCATGGACCTGCGCGCCGCCGAGGCTGCGCCCGGCGTACTGGGCATCGTCACCCACGCAAATGCCGGGAAGCTGGGCAAAGGATCGATGAACACCGCTCCCCTGCTCGGCGGGCCGCAGATCGACCATTATGAGCAGGCGGTCGCCCTGGTCATCGCCGACACGTTCGAAAATGCGCGCGACGCGGCGAAGCTGGTGCGGATCGACTATGCCGGCGCAGATGGCCGGTTCGACCTCGCGGCCGAACATCTGAAGGGCGCCATGCCGCCTGACAGTTTCGGCTCCCCCGCCGACACGAAGGTAGGCGATTTCGATGCCGGCTTCGCAAAGGCGGCCGTGAAGATCGACCAGCGCTACACCACGCCCGACCACAGCCATGCGATGATGGAACCGCACGCCACCACCGCCGCCTGGAACGGCGACAGGCTGACGCTCTGGACCTCCAACCAGATGATCGCCTGGGGCGTGGGCGAAGTGGCCAAGACCCTGGGCATCCCCAGGGAGAAGGTCCGCCTCGTCTCCCCCTATATCGGTGGCGGTTTCGGGTCGAAGCTGTTCCTGCGCGCCGATGCGCTGCTCGCCGCGCTGGGCGCCAAGCAGGTCGGCCGCCCGGTCAAGGTCGCTCTCGCCCGGCACCAGATTCCTAACAATACCACCCACCGCCCCGCCACGATCCAGCGCATCCGCATCGGCGCGGACAAGGACGGGGTGATCGACGCGATCGGCCATGAAGTCTGGTCGGGCGACCTGCCCGGCGGCGGGCCGGAAACGGCGGCGCAGCAGACCCGCCTCCTTTATCGCGGGCCGAACCGGATGACCGCGCACCGGCTGGTGACGCTCAACCTGCCCGAAGGTAACGCCATGCGCGCGCCCGGCGAAGCGGTCGGCCTGCTCGCACTGGAAGTGGCGATGGACGAACTGGCCGAAGCCTGCAGCGTCGATCCGGTAGAGTTGCGCATCCGAAACGATGTTCAATATGATCCCGAAGCCGGCCCGCAGCGCCCCTTTTCCAGCCGCAAGCTGGTGGAATGCCTGCGCGCCGGCGCCGACCGTTTCGGCTGGGCCAAGCGCAACCCCAAGCCGGGGCAGGTGCGCGACGGCCGCTGGCTGGTCGGCATGGGCGTGGCGGCGGCGTTCCGTAACAATCTGGTCGGCAAGTCGGGCGCGCGGATCGGCGTCGATCATCAGGGCCGGGTCATCGTCGAAACCGACATGACCGACATCGGGACCGGCAGCTACACCATCATCGGCCAGACGGCGGCGGAAATGCTGGGCGTCCGGCTCGATCAGGTGACGGTGCGCCTGGGCGACAGCCGCTTCCCCGTCTCGGCCGGCTCTGGCGGCCAGTGGGGCGCCAACAGCAGCACGGCGGGCGTCTATGCCGCCGCCATGTCGCTGCGTGCGAAACTGGCGGAACAGGCCGGTTACCCCGCCGATCAGGCGCTGTTCGAGGATGGCCTCATCAAGCTGGACAATAAATCGCAAACGCTCGCCGCGCTGGCCGGACGCGATGGCCTGTGGGCCGAAGACAGCATCGATTTCGGCGATCTCGACAAACGCTATGCGCAGGCGACCTTCGGCGCGCATTTCTGCGAGGTCGGCGTTGATATCGACACGGCCGAAGTCCGTATCCGCCGCATGGGCGGGGCCTTTGCCGCCGGACGCATTCTCAACCCCAAATCGGCACGCAGCCAGGTGATCGGCGCCATGACCATGGGCGCGGGATCGGCGCTGATGGAGGCACTGGACGTCGACACCCGCTTCGGCTTCTTCGTCAATCATGACATGGCCGAATATCTGGTGCCGGTCCATGCCGACATACCCGAACAGGACGTCCTCTTCATCGACGAACTGGACGACAAAAGCTCGCCGATGAAGGCCAAGGGTGTGGGCGAACTCGGCATATGCGGCGCGGGCGCGGCGGTGGCCAACGCCCTCTACAACGCCACCGGTCTTCGCTTGAGGGATTATCCCCTGACCATCGACAAGCTGTTGAAAGCGCAGGCGGCGTAAGAGGCTCTCGACCCAAGGTATAATGGAGCGCCGCTTGGCCCGCCCCTACCCTTCCCGCCAAAGACGAACGGGGAGAGGGACGAGCATGCGGATTTTGGTGACGCTTCTGGCGGGCAGCGCGATGGCGCTCACCGCCGGCGCGGCATGGGCGCAAACCCCCGATGAGGCAGACAGCCCCCGCCAGCCGATCATCGTCACCGCGCCGGGCGGCGCGGTCGATATCGACGACGCGCTGACCCTGACCGCAGCCGACATCAGCCGCACCGGCAGCCCCGATTTCCTCGGCGCCCTGACCCGCAATTTCGCCGGCGTCACGTTGCAGGACGCGCAGAATAACCCCTGGCAACCCAATCTCGTTTATCGCGGCTTCACCGCCTCCCCGCTTCAGGGCCAGTCGCAGGGCATCGCCGTCTATCTGGACGGCGCCCGCTTCAACCAGCCCTTTGGCGACACCGTCCAGTTCGACCTGCTGCCCGAAGCCGCGATCCGCAGCGTCAACCTGCTCGACAAGAGTGCCGTCTACGGCCTCAATGCCCTTGGCGGCGCGCTGACGCTGGAAACCAAGACCGGCGCCAGCGATCCGGGGCTGGAGGCCAGCCTCTCCCACGGCCGCTTCGGCATGATGGAAGCCAGCGTGGCGGGCGGCACCGCATGGAACGCTGGGGGGGTGACTGGAGCGCCTTCGGCGCCTTCCAATATACGCATGACGATGGCTGGCGCGATCATTCGCCCTCCACCCTCTATAATGGCTATGCCGACCTCGGCTTCGACACCGCGACCGGCGGCCTGCATCTCAAAGTCGTCGGCGCCAACACCAACCTGACCGGCAATGGCGTCTCCCCGGTCGAACTGCTGGCCGCTGACCGCCGCGCCGTCTTCACCTGGCCCGACAACAGCCGCAGCCGCTTTGGCCGGGTCAGCCTTCACCCCTGGGTCGCTCTGTCCGACACCACCCGGATCGAAGGCACACTCTACGCCCAGAAACTCACCCTGCGCACCGTCAATGGCGATGCCGCCGATATCGGAGGGTGCGAGGATGACGATGATGCCGGCTTCGTCTGCCTCGAAACCGTCAGCGCGGACGATGATGACGAGGAACAGGCCGTCCTGACCGACGCCGATGGCAACCCCATTGTCGATACGCTGGATGGCGAAGGCTATGGCGTGCTCAACCGGGGCCGCACCGCCACGCGGGCCATGGGCGCGCTGGTGCAACTGATCGACAAGCGCACGCTCGGCGCAGGCGAAAATGTCTTCGCCCTGGGCTTCAGCTACGACAGCAGCCGCACCCGTTTCGACACCTCCACGGAACTGGGTGCCCTGACCGACGACCGCAGCGTTGATGGTCTTGGCCCGATCATCGTGCAGGACGATAATGCCATCGCCCCGGTCGGCCTTGTCGCCCATACCGATTATTGGGGCGTCTTCGCGCAGGATCGCCTGCCGATCACATCGCGCCTCTCCGCCGAAATCGCCCTGCGCTACAACAATGCCCGCATCGTCATGCAGGACCAGATCGGCACGGCCTTGAACGGCCGCCATCGGTTCGAACGGCTGAATCCCGGCATCGAATTCGACTATGCCCTGTCGGACAGCGTCAGCCTGCGCGCCGGCTATGCGGAAAGCAACCGCGTGCCGACCCCGGCCGAACTCTCCTGCGCCGACGAAAATGCGCCATGCAGCCTCACCAACTTCTTCATCGCCGATCCGCCGCTGAAGCAGGTCGTCGCCAAAAGCTGGGAAGCAGGCGCCAGTGGCAAGGGGCAGGTCGGCGGCTTCGCCCTCGACTGGCTGCTGTCGGCCTATCGCACCGACAATCGTAACGACATCCAATATGTCGCCTCCGAAATCCGGGGCCGCGCCTATTTCCGCAATATCGGCATGACCCGGCGGCAGGGTATCGAAGCCACCCTGCGCGCCAGCCGGGGCGGATTCACAGCGGGCCTGAGCTACGCCTTCACCGACGCCAGCTATCGCGCCCCGCTCACCCTCTCCAGCCCCGCCAATCCGTCGGCGGACGAAGATGGCCTGATCGCGGTGGAACGCGGCGACCGCCTGCCCGGCATCCCCCGCCACAGCGCGACGCTCAGCCTGGATTATGCAGGCAAGGGTTGGGCCATCGGCGGCGATCTGCTCGCTCGCTCCGGCCAATATCTGATCGGCGACGAAGGCAATGACGAGGCAAGGCTGGGCGGCTATGCAGTAGTCAACCTGCGCGCCAGCGTGGACCTCATCAAGGGCGTCAGCCTGTTCGGCACGCTCAGCAATGCCTTCAACCGGCGCTACGCCACCTTCGGCACTTTCAGCGAGGTGGACGAGATCGAACTGGACGAAGCCCCCGACGCCTCCAATCCCCGCGCCTACGGCCCCGGCGTACCCCGCCGGTGGCAGGTCGGCATGAAGGCGCGCTTCTGAAGCAATTCAAGTCATTGATTATAAAGAAAAATAGGATAGCATGCGTACAACCCCAACGCATGCCATCCTGAATGCCCTTGTTTAACAACGGCTTGCATTTCAGAAAAACCGAAACACCTGTCCAACTCGCTGTCGCATTTACGGCACATCCACCCGCGGCATCAGCATCGCTTCCAGCCCCGGATAGAGATGCGACACGCTGCGCTGCAACTCGTAGCGCGCCGCCGCCATATTCGCGAAGCGCTCGGGAATCGGCAGTTCCCCTGCCTCCACCATGTCCAGCCCGCCCTGCACCGCCTGCGTCAGCGTCGCTTCCAGCCAGTCGATCCAGTCGCGCGTCTGGTCGATCGCCGCCGTCCCGTCCGCGTCGAACGGCCCATGGCCCGGCACCACCCCCTTGTGCGGCAACGCCTTCAACTGATCCAGACTGGCGCGCCATTTGGTGAGGTCCGCGGTCGGCGTACTCGGCGCCCGGTCGTGAAAGACGAGGTCGCCGCCCAGCAGCAACCCGGTCTGCGCATCGATCAGGGCAAGGTCCGCCCGGCTATGCCCCGACAAAGCCAGCAGCCGCAGTTTCCGGTCACCAAAATCCTCTTCCCCCTGCCCGATCACCCTTCCCGGCAGGACCAGGTCCGTACCCCGCATCCAGTCGCCCAGCAGCCGGTACATGCCATCGGCATAGCCCTGCCCCTCCGCCCGCAGCGCGTCGATCGTGCCGGGCAGCGCCGCGACGATGGCCGGGTCGAACGCCGCCAGCCCCATGCCATGATCGGGATGGAGATGGCTGACATAGACCCGCACCACCGGCTTGCCCGTCAGTTGCTCCGCTGCCTGCCGCAGCGCGCGGGCATAGCGCACCGACGGCCCGCATTCCCACAGCACCGTCCCGGCCGGCGTGGCGATGATCGCGATATTGGCGATCGCCCCGCCATTGCCCGCCTCAATCGCTTCGTCAGCGCCGCGCACCAGCCACAGACCCGCTCCGATCGGCTCCGGCACGATCGCATAATCCGCCGCCTGCGCAGGCACTGTCGCCAGCGCCGCCATGCTCCCCAGCAATGATCGCCGCGACAGGATCATCGGCCACCCGGCATCGGCGATTGCCGTGCCACGTTCAGCGCCGCCCGATATTCGCGCCCATTGGTATCGCGCGCCTCGATGCGCAGCGCCTCCCCCGCGCCGCCATCGACTATCAGCGTGATCGCCGGGTCTTCGGCTACCGCCGCCCATATTGCCATCTCGCCCAGCACCCGCTCCCCCGCCTTCACGCTCAGCGCCTCCAGATGATAGGTGGCGATGTTGTCGACCAGCCCGGTATCCATCGGATGTCGGAAGTTCAGCCTGACCCGGCTGACATGGTTCGGCATCGGCCAGGCCTCGCCCCGTATCTCGCCCAGATGATCGGCCCAGTCGCCCTTTACCCGGCTGACCGGCGGCGCGGAACATCCCCCGCCCGCCGCATCGACCCAGCCGCCCGACACCAGCCATTCACCGCTCGCCAGTTGCACCGCGCCCCGCACCGGCGTCCGCTGGTCCAGCTTGATCCGGGTCGCGACATAGGCTGCGGCACGGGTCGGGCGATAATCGATCGCGATCGGTATGGGGTTCAGGTCGACCAGCAGCACCATGCGAGTGACGCCGGGAATGGCGCGAGCGTCGATCGCGACCGGAAAGGACCGCTGATTCTCCGCGATCATCGGAAAGTCGACCTTCACCCGCGGATCGAACCGCACCGGATCATCGCCAAACAGGGTGCGGGCATGCGCGCCCCACATCGGCGATCCCAGCGGATCAGCGGGCGTAGTCGCCCCGGCATCGGCCGCGACCGACACCAGGGCGATCGCGACCCAAAGGCTTGCCTGCCTTTGCATTATCCTTCTCCCTTATGGTGGGGTCTATTCTCCTGCGTCGCAGGTTACCATTGGCCGTTGGTCGTATCGGGAGAGAGACATGCGCCCTGCCCATATCGGCGTCCTTATCGCCGCCCTGCTACTGCACGCGCCCGCGCTGGCGCAGGACGCGCTGTTCAATGCGGACGGCTATCGCATCGCCCATTATCGCGCGCCGGTGCATCAGGCGCCACCGGGCGTCGGCCGCATTGCCCAACAAGCCGCCGCCCAGTTGCGCCCCGGCCGCGATGCCCTCTTCATCGACGTGCTGCCGGCCGAGGGCGGCCACAGGGAAGCGGACGGGCGCTGGCGGCTCGCAACGGCGCATGCGTCCATTCCCGGCGCCCACTGGTTCCCCGAAGCCGGGCGGGGCGAACTGGCCCCCGGCATCGGCGACTGGTTCATGCAGGGCATCGCCCGATTGACCGAGGGGCGGCGCGACCGGATGTTGATCCTCTTCTGCCGGTCGGATTGCTGGATGGGCTGGAATGCGGCCAAAAGGCTGCGGTCGCAGGGCTATGCCAATATCTGGTGGCTGGCCGAAGGAGTCGAGGGCTGGACCGACCTCAACCGGCCACTTTCCCGCGTCGATCCCGACGGCGGAACCGCCCCATAGGACCAAAGGTCAATTGTGCGCAGCCCTCCTGTGGTCGCACTCTCTCCCCAATCCGGCGGACCAAGCCGTACGATTCCATGGAGAGTGATTTGACTGACCTGCGCATTCCGGCCTGCCTGCTGACCGCTGCTGCCCTCGCTGTTTCGCTGCCGGCCTCGGCCAAGGACATCATCGTCCACATGAAGAATCAGGGGGCCGACGGCGCCATGGTGTTCGAGCCCAGCTATGTGAAGGCCGCGCCCGGCGACACGATCCGTTTCCAGCCGTCCGACGCCAGCCATAATGCCGAAACCATGGCCAACATGCTGCCCGCCGGCGCCACGCCGATGAAGGGCGTGATGAACAAGGAAGCGGTGCTGACCGTCAGCAAGAGCGGCCTCTACGGCATCAAGTGCATGCCCCATTATTCGATGGGCATGGTCGCGCTGGTGCAGGTGGGCAAGGTGACGCCGGCCGACATCGCCGCTGCCAAGGCCGTCAAGCTGCCGCCCTTCGCCGCGAAGCGCATGACCGCCGCGCTCGCCAAGGTGAAGTGAGCTTCGGCCCTTTCATTCAGACGCATATCATTCGGGAGTAGAGCCATGTTGCAGCAGGTGATGGAGCGTTTCGCGGGGAAGACGCTGATCCGCGAACAATATGAAAATTATATCGGCGGCCAGTGGGTCGCCCCGGTGCAGGGCGAATATTTCGACAATATCTCGCCCGTCACCGGTCAGGTCGTCGGCAAGATTGCGCGCGGCACCGCCGGCGATATCGAACTGGCGCTGGACGCCGCGCACAAGGCGAAGGACGCCTGGGGCAAGACCTCGCCGACCGAGCGCAGCAATATCCTGCTCAAGATGGCCGACCGGATGGAGGCCAATCTGGACCTCATCGCGATGGCCGAGACGATCGACAACGGCAAACCGATCCGCGAAACGACGCATGCAGACGTCCCTCTCGCGATCGACCATTTCCGCTATTTCGCCGGCTGCGTGCGTGCACAGGAAGGCTCGATCGCGGAAATCGACCATGACACGATCGCCTATCACTTCCACGAGCCCCTCGGCGTCGTCGGCCAGATCATCCCCTGGAACTTCCCGCTGTTGATGGCGGTTTGGAAGCTCGCCCCCGCGCTGGCCGCGGGCAACTGCATCGTGCTCAAGCCTGCCGAACAGACGCCGATGTCGATCCTGGTGCTGATGGAAATCATCGGCGACCTGCTGCCGCCTGGCGTGCTCAACGTCGTCAACGGCTTCGGCGTCGAAGCGGGCAAGCCGCTCGCCACCAACAAGCGCATCAGCAAGATCGCCTTCACCGGTGAAACCACCACCGGCCGCCTCATCATGCAGTACGCCTCGGAAAATCTGATCCCGGTCACGCTGGAACTGGGCGGCAAGTCGCCCAACATCTTCTTCGAAGACGTCATGGACGCCGACGATGATTATTTCGACAAGTGCCTGGAGGGCTTCGCGATGTTCGCCCTCAATCAGGGTGAAGTCTGCACCTGCCCCAGCCGCGCGCTCATTCAGGAATCCATCTACGAAAAGTTCATCGAACGCGCCATCGCCCGGGTGAAGGCGATCAAGCAGGGCAGCCCGCTCGACCCCGGCACCATGATCGGTGCGCAGGCCTCGAACGACCAGCTCGAAAAGATCCTATCCTATATCGAGATCGGCCTCAATGAAGGCGCCGAGCTGCTGACCGGCGGCGAGCGCGCATCGCTTGATGGCGAACTGGCCGACGGCTATTATGTGACCCCGACCGTGCTGAAGGGCCACAACAAGATGCGCATCTTCCAGGAGGAGATTTTCGGGCCGGTCCTGTCGGTCACGACCTTCAAGGATGAAGCCGAAGCGCTCGCCATCGCCAACGACACGCTCTACGGCCTGGGCGCGGGCGTCTGGACCCGCGACGGCAGCCGCGCCTATCGCATGGGCCGCGCCATCCAGGCGGGTCGCGTCTGGACCAACTGCTACCATGCCTATCCGGCCCACGCAGCCTTTGGCGGCTACAAGCAGTCGGGCATCGGCCGCGAAACCCACAAGATGATGTTGGATCATTATCAGCAAACCAAGAATCTGCTGGTCAGCTACAGTCCCAAGGCATTGGGCTTCTTCTAAAGCGGCGAACGGTTCGTCAGAAGGCGTTCTCCCTCTCCAACACGCCTTCGACGGCGGCGGACACCCTTTCCCCGGTGTCCGCCGCACCGTTGTTTCGAGGGACCGGAGGTCAGACATGACGGCACTTCCACCACGGATATTGGCGACGGCAGACGCCGAGGCACTGATGCAACGGCTGACGGACAAGCACGGCCCGCTGATGTTCCATCAGTCGGGCGGCTGCTGCGATGGCTCCGCGCCGATGTGTTTCCCCCGCGGTGAGTTCAAGGTCGGCGGACAGGATGTGCTGTTGGGCCATGTCGCGGGCGACATCCCTGTCTGGATCGGCGCGGCGCAATTCGAATATTGGCGCCATACCCAGGTGACGATCGACGTCGTGCCGGGGCGCGGCGCAGGCATGTCGCTGGAAAGCCCGGAAGGCGTGCGTTTCATCGTCCGGTCCCGCATATTCGACGACGACGAAAATGCCCGACTGGAAGCGGCCGGCGATCCGCCCAGAGGGAACGCCTTCGTCGGGTAGATGACGCAATTTCCCCGGATGACAATGGGGCGCAGGACAGTGCATAACCCCCGGAAAAGGGGGAGGCGATGGGGAGAGAAGCATGACCATGCTGGCGTCGGAGATCGGCTTTGCATCAAGCCATTCGCATGATCCTGCCATAGCGATGGCGGAGGTTGCCCGGCAGCTGGGGGACACCCCGCTGGCGGGCACGCTGCTGTTCTGCTCCCATCGCTTCGATCGTGATGCCCTGGCCCGCGCGGTCAACCGCCACAGCGAGCAGGTCGTCGCGATCGGCTGCACCAGTTCGGGCGAACTGACCGAGGCCGGCTATGACGAGGACAGCCTGAGCGTCATCGGCTTTCCGGCCGACGCCTTTCACCTGACATCCCATATCTTCGACGATATCGACGCCTTCGACCCCGTCGCCGCACGGGAGGAAATTCGTGCACTCGCCGCCATCGCCGATCGCGACAGCCGCCATCTGGGGGACAAGGTCAATCATGTCGCGCTCTTCCTAGTCGATGGCCTGTCCCACCGCGAGGAATTGCTGACGATGACGATGCAGGATGCGCTGGGCGACATTCCGCTGATCGGCGGGTCGTCCGGCGACGGCCTCGCCTTTCGCGAGACGGCGATTTTCGAGGGCGGCCGCTTTCACACGCGCGCGGCCGTGATCGCCATCCTGTCCACGCCGCGGCCAATCCATGTGTTCAAGGCGCAGCATTATCGCCCCGGCGCCGCGAAGATGGTCGTCACCGGCGCCATCCCGCAGGACCGGATCGTGACCGAAATCAATGCCGAACCAGCGGCACAGGAATATCTGCGGCTGGCAGGGCATGCCGGCGAGGAGCTGGGGCTGGCCTTCTACGCCGCGCATCCCCCTATGGTGCGGGCCGGCGGCGACTATCATGTCCGCTCGATCCAGAGCGCCAATGCGGACGGCAGCCTGACCTTCTATTGCGCCATCGACGAAGGCATCGTGCTGACCGTGGGCGAACCGATCGACCGCATCGCCGGCATGGAATCGATGTTCGCCGATATCGGCGCCCATGTTGGACAGGTCGACCGGATCATCGCCTTCGATTGCGTGCTTAACCGCATCGACGCGCAGCAGCGGCAAATCACGCGTGCCGTGTCCGAACTGTACGGCCGCCACCGCGTGATCGGGTTCAACACCTATGGCGAGCAATATCATGCGCTGCACGTCAACCAGACGTTCAGCGGGCTTGCGATCGGACGATGAGCGTGGCCGAACGCGACGACGAACTGGATGGCTTGCGTGAAGAGAACCGCAAGTTGCGCAAGATCAATGCGGCATTGATCGACCGGGTAGAACGGTCGAGCGACATGGCCGGCAATGCCTTTTCGATGTTCGAAACCGCGATCACGCTGGAAGCCATGGTGCGCGACCGGACCATGGAGTTGGAGGATGCGCTGGGCCGACTGGCCACTGCCAATGCAGACCTGGCGCAGGCCCATGCCACCGCCGATGCGGCGCAGGGGCGGCTGCGCGACGCGATCGATTCGATCAACGAAGGCTTCGTCCTGTTCGACGCCGAGGATCGGCTGGTCCTGTATAATGACGCCTATCTCGGCTTCTGGCCGGAAATCGCCGACCATGTTCGCGAAGGCCTGTCCTTCGAGGAAGTGGCCCGCCTGGCTGCGGCCTATCATCAGCCGCTTGGATCAGTAGTGGCCCCCGATCGCTGGGTATCCGACCGACTGGCGCGCCACAGCATCGCCGATGGCGGGCATGTTCAGGCGCTCGCGGACGGGCGCTGGGTCCAGATCAACGAATTGCGCACCAGCGAAGGCGGGATCGTCGGCATCTATACCGACATTACCGAAGTCAAGGCGGAGGATGCCCGCAACCGCGCGCTGGAACTGGCCGAGCGCAATCTGGTGCTGCAATCGACATTGGACAACCTGTCAGAAGGCGTGTGCCTGTTCGACCCGCAGGGCCGCATCGCCGCATGGAACGAAGCGTTGCAGCATCTTCTGGGCCTGCCCGACGACTGGGTGCAGGACGGCGCCAGCCACGCCGCGCTGCTCACCTGGTGCCGCGACCATCTGGGCATGGCCGATCAGGGCTGTCTCGACTGGCGCGGCGATCAGCCCGGCGAACCGGCCCATGCCCTTGTCGCGGCCGGCGACCGCCATTTCGAACTGCGCAGCACCGCGCTGGATCGCGGCGGGCAGGTGATCGGCTTCACCGACGTCACCGACATGCTGCGCGCGCAGGCTGGTTTGCAGGAAACTGCCGAAACGCTGGAACGGCGCGTAACCGAACGCACCGCCGAACTGCGCGCCGAAGTCGCCGAGCGGCGCGAGATCGAGGGGCAATTGCGCGACGCCAAGACGGCCGCGGAAAAGGCAAACCTGTCGAAGACCAGCTTCCTTGCCGCCGCCAGCCACGACCTGCTGCAACCGTTGAACGCCGCCCGTCTCTTCGTCGCGGCGCTGGGCGACCGGCGGCTGGCGCTGCCCACCCGCGCGCTCGTCAACCAGACATCGACCGCGCTCGATTCGGTCGAGGATCTGCTGGAGGCGCTGCTGGAGATCAGCCGCCTCGATGCCGGCGCGATCCAGCCGGAAATCAGCGACTTCCGCCTCGACATGCTGCTTGGCACGTTACGGGTGGAGTTCGCCCCGGTGGCGCGCGCGGCCGGGCTGACGCTGGACATGACAAGCGAACCGCTCTGGGTTCGTTCCGACATCCGGCTGGTGCGCCGCATTCTCCAGAATTTCCTGTCCAACGCGCTGCGCTATACCCAGCAGGGATCGGTCCGCGTGGCCTGCACCCTCAGCGCCGCTACGATCCGCGTCAGCGTGATCGACAGCGGTCCGGGCATTGCCGCCGACAAACAGGCATTGGTCTTCGACGAATTTCGCCGGTTCGATACCCGCACCAGCGGCAAGGGGCTGGGCCTCGCCATCGTCAAGCGGGCCAGCGACATGCTGGGCCATCGGGTGACGCTGGAATCCGTGCCGGGGCGCGGATCGACCTTCGCAATCGACCTGCCGGTGGGCGAACCGGTCGCAGACCCTGACAACGGACCATCCACCATGGGCCGCGACCGGACCATGCGCGGCCTCAATGTGTTGGTTATCGACAATGAACGGGCCATCCAGACCGGCATGCGGACGCTGCTGAGCGGCTGGGGCTGCACTGTGCAGACCGCCGCTGGCTTTGACGAGGCGACTGGGTTGTTCGCGTCCGGCGAAATCCCAGACATCATCCTGATCGACTATCATCTCAATGATGGGGAAACAGGCGATGCCGCGCTTGATCGGTTGCGGGTGCATTTCGCCCTGCCTGTTCCTGCCGTGATGATATCCGCCGATCGCGGCAAGGAATTGAAAGCGCGGCTGGACGCCGACGGCATCCCGCTGCTCAACAAGCCCGTCAAGCCGGCGCAATTGCGCGCATTGCTCCGCACCATGCTCAAATAGGGCGCTGCATCCCTTGGACCAGTCTCGTTCAGACGCTACTGGAAGACGATAGCCAGGACCGGGGGCCACATGCATCCGATGCAATTGTTCGAACTGGTGATCGCCATGCTGCTGGCGATCATCCTTCTCCATTATGCCGCGCACAGAATTGGCCTGCCGCCTGCCGTCGCGCTGCTGTCCGGCGGCGTGCTGTTCGCGTTCGTGCCGGGCTTGCCGATGTTGTCGCTCGACCCCGAACTGGTGCTGGTGATCTTCCTGCCGCCGCTGCTGATGGACGGCGCCTGGTTCATCGCGCTGCGCCACCTGCATCGCCACATGCTCGGCATCATCGCGCTGGCGGTGGGCGCGGTGGTCTTCACCACGGCGATCGTCGCACTGGTTACGCATATGCTGGTGCCCGGCCTGCCCTGGGCCGCCTGCGCCGCGCTCGGCGCGATCGTCTCGCCGCCCGATGCCGTCTCCGCCCGCGCCGTGCTGCAACATGTCCGCCTGCCCCGCCGCCTTTCCATCCTGCTGGAGGGTGAAAGCCTGTTCAACGATGCCAGCGGCCTCGTCCTTTTCCGCTTCGCCATCGCCGCCGGCGTCACCGGCGCCTTCAGCCTGGTCGAAGCGGTGGAAAGCTTCCTGCTGCTCGCGATCGGCGGCGCGGCGATCGGTGCGGCAGTCGGCGCTGCCTGGGTCAGGCTGACGCCGCGCCTGGACGACAAATATTTGATGATCGCCTCGTCCCTGCTGGCGCCCTGGGCCTCCTATCTGCTGGCGGAAACGGTGCATGTGTCGGGCGTGATTGCCACCGTGACCACTGGCCTTATCTGCGGCTGGTACCAGCATGTCGTGTTTTCAGCGACGGTGCGGATGAACGGCACGGCCTTCTGGGCAGTGATGATCTTCCTGATGGAGGCCTTCGTCTTCCTGCTGATCGGCTCCTCGCTGCGCGGGGTGATCGATCGGGTCGGCGGATTCGAACTGGTATTGGCGCAAATGATCGTCCCGGTGCTGGCGATCCTGCTGGCGCTGACTCTCGCCCGCTTTGCCTGGGTCTTCGGGTCGGATGGCGTCATCCGCCTGCTGCGCGCCATGGGCGTGCGTCGCTACACGCCGATCGGTCCACGATCGGCCGTCGTGCTCGGCTGGGCCGGCATGCGCGGGGTGGTGACGCTGGCGGTGGCGCTGAGTGTGCCAGAGGGCTTTCCCGGCCGCGATTTCATCTTGGTTGCGGCCTTCGCCGTCATCATCGGCACGGTGCTGATCCAGGGCACCACGCTGGGCGCCGTGATCCGCCTGATGCGGCTGGCGGAACCGGCGAGCGACCGGGCGCGCCTCAGCATGAGCGAGGCGGAAGCCGCCATGGCGCAGGCGCAGCTCCGCGTGGTGGAAGTCCATGCCCATGATGCGGACGGGGTCCTGGTACATCCCCGCCTGCTGGAACGCTATCAGCGCCATGCGACCCTATCGGCCGGCTATGCCGGGCAGGAAGCGGAACATGCCCATATCCTCCACGCCCATTTCGATCTGGTGCTGATGGCGGTGGCCGCCGGCCGCGCCGAACTGCTGCGCCTGCACCGGATCGGCGACATTGACGAACATGTGTTGCAGGAACTGGAGCGCGACCTCGACCTAGAAGAAATGAGCGCACTGTCGGCCAAGGCCTGAAATGCAAATGCGCCGCCAGCCGGAGGGGCAGGCAGCGCATGGCCACATCAGTCGATGTCAGTCGGCGCCGAAATGTACCCGATTCGCCTTGATAACCGCCTGGGTGCGGCTGAGCACGCCCAGCTTTTGCAGGATGGCCGAGACATGCGCCTTGATCGTGGTCATCGACACGCCAAGGTCATGGGCAATCTGCTTGTTGAGCCGGCCATTGACGAGATGACCCAGCACTGTCTTCTGCTGCGGCGTCAGGCTGTCGATGCGCCGGGCGATGTCATCCTCTTCGGCTGAAGGCGCCGCACCCTCCCCCATGGTTTCGGGCAGGTAGATTTCGCCGGATACCACGCGATGCAATGCCTCCACGATCGCGCTGCGCTTGAGCGACTTAGGGATGAACCCTGCCGCACCGGCAGCCAGCGCCTCCTGTACGATGGCCCGGTCGAACGCGCCGGATACCATTACCACCGGCAGGATCGGGAACCGGTCGCGCAGCAATTTAAGGCCATCGAGACGGCGAACGTCGGGAATATTGAGATCGAGCAGGATCAGGTCGAAATTATCCTGCTTTTCCAAGGTCGAAACCGCCTCTTCGAGGCTCGCCGCCTCGAAAATCTCGATATTGTCGAAACTGATGGCAATCACGCTGCGCAACCCGTCGCGCACCAGGGGATGATCGTCGATGATCAGCACCCGCTCCATGATCGCTTCCCCGCCCATATAGTGCCCCATATCATGCCCCTGCCCATGATGATCGGTCAAGCCATGGGACGCGGCCAGCCGCAACGCGCCGGGCGGGAATGCCGGGGCCGGTTGCGTATAATGTCCACGTCCCATGACGATCATTGCCTAGTTCCTTACTTCGGCAGCTTGAACACCCAAAGGGCGCCGCCCTGATTGATATCCTTGAACGACTTGGCGACTTCACCGCCCCACAGCGGCACAGCGCCGCCCCAGCCAGACATCACCGCCACATATTGTTCGCCATCCTGTTCCCAGGTGACGGGCGATCCGACCACGCCGGAACCGGTCTGGAACTTCCACAATTCCTGTCCGGTCTTGGCATCGAACGCCTTGAGGAAGCCTTCGGGCGTGCCGGTAAAGACGAGATTGCCGCCGGTGCTCAGAACGCCGCCCCATAGCGGGGCCTTGTTCTTATATTCCCAGACGATCTTGCCGGTCTTGGGGTCCATCGCGCGCAGGGCGCCGATATGATCTTCGGCGATCGGCTTGATCGTGAAGCCCGCGCCCAGATAGGCAGCCCCCTTCTTGTAGGCGATCGGCTCGTTCCAGATGTCCATGCCCCAGTCGTTTGACGGAATGTAGAACAGGCCGGTATCCTGACTGAACGCCATGGGCATCCAGTTCTTGCCGCCCAGGAAGGATGGCGAGGCGAAGACCGGCTTGCCCTTGCCCTCACCGGGGGCTGGCGGGCGGCCTTCGGGGATATAGTTGGGCTTGCCATTCTTGTTGAAGCCATTGGCCCAGGTCGTCTGCATAACGAACTTGTGGGCGCCCAGGAACTTGCCATTGGTGCGGTCGAGCACGAAGAAATAGCCGTTGCGGTCGGCTTTCGCACCGAGCTTCATCGGCTTGCCGTTGATCGTGGCATCGAAGGGAATGAATTCGTTCACCCCGTCGAAATCCCAGCCATCATGCGGCGTGGTCTGGAAATGCCATTTGATGACGCCGGTGTCCGGATCGATCGCCAGCGTCGAGCTGGTGTAGAGATTGTCGCCGGGACGCAGATGGCTGTTCCAGGGTGCCGGATTGCCGGTGCCGAAGAAGAGCAGGTTGGTTTCCGGGTCATAAGTGCCGCCGAGCCAGGTCGCGCCGCCGCCGCTCTTCCACAGGTCGCCCGGCCAAGTCGCATTGGTCTTGCCGGTGATGCCGTTATCCTTGCCCTTGAGCGTGCCCATATGGCCTTCGATCACCGGGCGATGCCAGACCAGTTCACCGGTGTTGACGTCCCGCGCTTCCACGGCACCGACGACGCCGAATTCGCCGCCCGAATTGCCGGTGATGACCATGCCCTTGACGATCAGGGGCGCGGCGGTGGCGCTATAGCCTTCCTTGTAATCGGCGATCTGCTTGTTCCAGATCACCTTGCCGGTGTTACGGTTGAGGGCCACCAGGCGCGCATCGAGCGTCGCGAAGATGATCTTGTCGCCATAGATGGCCGCACCGCGATTGACGACGTCGCAGCAAGGCATGATCCCGTCGGGCAGGCGGGCGTCATATTGCCATTTTTCCTCGCCGGTGCGGGCATCGAATGCAAAGACGCGCGAATAGCTGCCCGTCACATAGATGGTGCCGTCATAGACGATCGGCTGGGCTTCCTGCCCGCGCTGCTTTTCCCCGCCCAGCGAAGCGGCGAAGGCGGGCACCAGCTTGGACACGTTGCCGCTATTGATCGCATTGAGCGCGCTGAAGCGATGCGCCTGCGGTCCCATGCCGTAGGTCAGCACGTCGCCGGTCGATGCCGCGTCGTTCATCAGATCCGCGTCCGTTGGCCCATTGGCCAGCAGCGGCGCCGCAGCAACCGCCAGCGACAGTGCGGCAACGCCCGACAGCGCCCGCATCATCGGTCCCTTCATAACCATCCTCCCTATTAAAACGGGCGCTCTACGCCCCCCGTTTACGTGCAAATTATGCCACCCCGACAAAGCGGCAATTGGACCTTGGGTCGGGCCTTCACCCGGCTGCGACGGCCGGGGTCCAGGTGACGCCATAGCCGGCAAACAGCGCCTTCATCTCGCCGCTGGTCCCCATGGCAGTGATGATCTCTTCTACCGCATCGCCCAGCGTGCGGCTGTTTTCCTTGACCGCCATGCCGATGTCCCAACCGGGCGAGGCAAAGGCCGGCAGCGGCCCCTTGCGCATCCGGACTGCGGCGGCGGCATCGCCGGCCCGGCGCAGCCCTTCCTCGATCTGCGCGCGGCTCGCCAGCACCGCGTCGGCTCGTCCATCTGTCAGCGCAACCATCGCGTCTGATCCGGTCGGATAGTGGGTGACATCCTTGGCCAGCACGCCACCGAAACTACCGATCAGGTAGAAGTCGGGGATGCTGTCCAGTTCTACCGCCAGCCTGCGGCCCTTCCATTCGGTCGGCATGGCCTCGACCGCCATGCCGCCGCCACCGGCCAGACCAAAGCTTTCGCGATAATAAGGCGCGATGATCGCGACCTGATCGTTGCGCGCAGCGAAGCCGCGATCGAACGGGACATGCAGCATCAGATCGCCCGGCGTGAAGCCCAGCAGCCCGCCTTTCCAAACGCCGTTGCGCAGATCATCGTCGGCGCTTTCGTCCGCGACCAGCTGCGCCACGTCTGCGCGCACGCCCAGCTTGCTCGCGATCGCCTGCGCCAGATCGGCATCGAGGCCAACCAGCTTGCCGCCTTCTTCCCAGGACCATGGGCGGTTATTCTGATAGACGACCACCCGGATGGTGCCGAGCGCCTTGACCTTGGCAAGCGGGGCTGCGCTGAGGCCGCCAGACATCAGCCCGAATGCCAGCGCTGCCCCCGCCCCGCCGATCAGCCCCCGCCGCGAAAGCATGGGCCTTACCCCTGGAACTTGGTTTCGAGCCAGGCGCGAATCGCCCAGCCGGCCTTCTGGCCCAGCACGTCGCCAAAGGGTGGCATATAGACCTTGCCGTCATGGCTGGAACCATGGCGGAAGCGTTCGACAAACCACTGGTCGCCCGAGTCGCCCTGTTCCAGATAGCGCAGGTCCGGCGCGATACCGCCGCTCTCCGCATCCAGCCCATGACAGCGCGCACAATTCTGGCCGTAGGCCGATTGGCCAATCTCTATCGCCTTTGCGTTGCCGCTATAAGGATTCTTTTCAAGCCAGGCTTCGCCGATGTCCGGCAGCGCCGACGTATCCACCGCCTGCGGCGTGACGTCACCATGCGCCATCAATGATGTCGTTGCGGTCATGCCCAGCACAGCCATGGCACCCAGCAATGCGACCCTACCCATTTTCATCACTTCATCCTCACCCGATCGGTTTTCCCTGATGCGGCTGAGTGTAGGCCGGGGTGGGCGGCGCCCCCATTGGCCATTGGTATAATCCCGCAGTTGACGGCCTCTGGGTAGATCGTTGGAACAAGATCAGGGACGGAGAGGAGAGACGAATGAAGCGCATCTTGATGGCCGGGCTGATGATGCTGCCTGCCGCGACCCATGCCGAAACCCTCTATGTCTCCAACGAACGGGGCAATAGCGTCAGTGTAATCGACGCGGCATCCGGCACCGTCACGGCGACATGGGCCGTCGGGGGGCGCCCGCGGGGCATCACCCTGTCGAAGGACGGCCAATATCTCTACATCTGCGCCAGCTTGGATCATGCGGTGCAGGTGATCGAGCGGGCAACCGGCAAGGTCATCGCTGAATTGCCCTCCGGCCAAGATCCTGAGCAATTCTTCCTGTCGCGCGACGGCAAGAGCCTGTTCGTCGCCAATGAGGACGATGCCGCGCTGACTGCGATTGATCTTGCCAGCAAGAGCGTCGCTTTCCAGGTCGATGTCGGCGGCGAACCGGAAGGCGTGGCACAAAGTCCGGACAGCCAATGGGTCGTCGTCACATCCGAGGAAGATAATGTCGTCAACTGGATCGACCTCAAGAGCAGGGCGATGGTCGCCGAAACGCCGGTCGATCTGCGGCCACGCCATGTCGAGTTTACCGGGGACGGGAAGCAATTGTGGGTCGCGGCGGAAGTCGGCGGTACCGTGCAGATCATCGACACCGCCAGCCGCCAAGTGAGCGAGACGCTGCACTTCGCCATTCCCGGCATCCCCGACCATCGCATCCTGCCCTGCGGCATCCGCTTCACGCCAGATGGCAGGACGGCGGTGATCGCGTTGGGCCGGGCTGATCATGTCGCCATCGTCGATGTCGCGACCCGCAAGGTGCGGGCCTATGTGCCCGTGGGCAAGCGCGTCTGGCATGTCGCGGTGAGCGCCGACGGTACCCATGCCTATGCCGCCAATGGCCTTTCGGACAATGTCTCCGTGATTGATCTGGCCAAGGCGGAAGTCACCGGGACGATCGCAGTCGGCGCAGCGCCGTGGGGCATCGTCGCCGCTCCCTGATTCGCGCCCTGTCCCAAGGGATGAGAACCTAAGTCCAATTTCTCCTCCGTCCCTTCCGCCCCACTCTCCGCCCCAGCCGGACACAAGCCGGCGGGAATACAGGGAGGATGATATGAAGGGGACGTTGCGCCTGATGAGCGCGGCTGGAGCGCTGATGCTCGCCGCCACCGCAGCACCGGCCATGGCAGGCACCACCGCGGACCTGCTGAAGCGGCTGCACGAAAAGGGCATCCTGACCGACGACGAATATCAGGAACTGGTCAAGGGACAGGCCACCGAAGCCGCGCAGACGGCAGCAGCGCCCGCACCGGCGGTAACGCCCGACGCGTCGGGGGGCGCGGGCTATGTCCGCATGACCGACAGCGGGGTTGGCCTCCAGATCGGTGACGTGACGCTGAAATTCTCCGGCTCGGTCAACGGCTTCTATGTTCATGACAATGGCGATACGCCGAGCGCCACTACGGCGGTGACGGGCGGGGTTGCGACGGTGGGCGGCAACAGCTCGGCCATCCGCAACGGCCTGCTGCCCGGCTTCCTGAAGGTGGAAGCATCGACCAGCCTGGACGGCTGGGACGTGGGCGCCCATTTCGGCATGTATCCGGGTATCAATTCGGTCAGCTATGTTGGCGGCGGCGCGAATAGCGGCGGCAACCCCCGTGCGCTACAAACCGCCGGCATCGACTTCCGCCAGACCTATCTGACCTTCGGCCGCGCCGGCTTTGGCGAGGTGAAGATCGGCCGCGACATCGGTCTGTTCGGGTCCGAAGCGATCCTCAACGACATCACCCTGCTTTCATCGGGCACGCCGGCGGGCAATGTCGCGCCATCCAACACGACGCTGGGCCGCATCGGCACCGGCTATATCTACACCGACTTCCAGCCACAGATCACCTATACGACGCCAAACTTCAGCGGCTTCACCGCCAGCGTCGGTATTTTCGAACCGCTTTCCTCGCTTACCGGCCCGGCCGAATCGAACAAGCAGCCCGGCTTCCAGGCCAAGCTCGTCTATGATGGCAAGTTCGGCGATGTCGCGACCCGCCTGTGGGCGTCGGGTATCTCTCAGAAGCATAATGTCGTCTCCGGACCGGACTATACCGGCTGGGGCTGGGATGCGGGCGCCAAGGTCACATTCGGGCCGGTCACGCTGGTAGGCACCTATTATGACGCATCGGGCCTGGGCACGACCGCGCTCAACCTGTTCGACACCGATGGCCTCGGCAACAAGCGCGACAGCCATGGCTTCTACCTTCAGGGACTGACCACATTCGGCAAATTCTCGGTCGGCGGCAGCTACGGCGAGAGCAATCTGGACTATGCCAACGTCGCCGACGCGCTGGCCAACCCCACGCTGGTCGACAAGAACAGCAGTTGGGTGGGCCAGGTTCGCTATGGCCTCAACAGCTGGGTGACGTTGCTGGGCGAATATATCAACACCAGGTCGGAAGCGCATAACGGTAACAAGGCCACGTCGGACGCCATCGCTGCGGGTGCCATTCTCTTCTTCTGACGCACCATCCGACCCAAGGGACAATGTCACGGGGCGGGGGCCGCATCCTACAAGGGATGCGGCCCCTTTCCATTTGCAAAAGGCATGAAAAATAGGGACAGGGGCGTCGAGGGGATCGCTATGAAATACACCATCCTGCCTGTCCTGTTGCTGACCGCGCCGACGACGACATGGGCGCAAACGCCCGATGACGCAGCGGGTGAGGCATCGCAGATCATCGTCACCGGCGCTGGGCTGGACCTGCCACCGGGTACGCCGGCCTATGGATCGGTAGTCATCGATCGCAAGCGGTTGATGGACAGCGCATCGGGCCGGATCGAAAGCGCGCTGGCAGACGTCGCCGGTTTCCAGCAGTTCCGCCGGTCGGACAGCCGCGCCTCCAACCCTTCCAACCAAGGCGCTACATTGCGCGCCTTGGGCGGCAATGCGTCCAGCCGTACGCTGGTGCTGCTGGACGGTGTGCCCGTCGCCGATCCCTTCTTCGGTTATATCCCCTTCAGCGCGCTGGCACCCGAAAGATTGTCCGTGGTGCGGGTCACGCGCGGCGGCGGCATCGGCGCCTTTGGCGCAGGGGCCGTTGCCGGAACCATCGAGCTGGCCAGCGCGATCCGCGACCAACTGTCCGATTTTTCCGCCAGTGCCTTTTATGGCAGCCGCGACGCCACCGAATTGTCCGCCGGCCTGACACAGGATCTGGGTGGCGGCTTTGTCTCCCTGTCGGGTCGCTGGGACCGGGGTGATGGTTTCCAGACCACCCCCAAGGACCAGCGCGTCGCCGCCACCGTGCCGGCCGCCTATGACGGCTGGTCGACCAATTTGCGGGCCGTGGCGCCGATCTCTGCGGCATCGGAACTGCAATTCCGCGCGACCCTGTTTGAGGATAATCGCACCCTGCGCTTCGCCGGCGCGGACAGCATGAGCCAGGGGCAGGACGCCAGCATCCGCTACATCAATCGCGGGCCATGGCAGGTCGATGCGCTGGCCTATATCCAGGCGCGCAACTTCTCGAACATCGTCATGTCCTCCTCCACATTCCGCAAGTCGCTCGACCAGCGCAACACGCCCTCGACCGGCATTGGCGGCAAGATCGAAATCCGGCCACCGGTGGGCGAAACGCATCTGCTGCGACTGGGCGTCGATACGCGATTCGCGACCGGCGACATGTATGAGGATGCCTATAACGCCAATCTGGCAACCAATCCGCGCACTTTCCTGCGCCATGCCGGCGGCGACCAGTGGACCACGGGTTTCTTCGCCGAAGACGACTGGACGCTTGGGCGTCTGGTGCTGACGGGCGGTGCACGCGCCGATCGCTGGTCGATCAGCAACGGCTTCTATCATCAGGTCAGCGCCACGACTGGCGCGGCCACCGGCAGCGACTATGCCGACCGATCGGACTGGGAATTTTCGGGCCGGATCGGTGCGCTCTATCATGCGAGCGACGCCTTCGCACTGCGGGCATCGGCCTATAGCGGCTTCCGCCTGCCGACGCTGAACGAGCTATACCGCCCCTTCGTCGTCTTTCCGATCACGACCCAGGCCAACGCTGCGCTCAATCCGGAGAAGCTGAAGGGTGCGGAAGCCGGCATCGACCTGACCCCGGCCGAAGGCATAAGCTTGTCGGCGACCGCCTTCTACAACCGGCTGGACGACGCCATCGCCAATGTCACAGTCGCGACCAACACGCGCCAGCGGCAGAATGTCGACCGGATCGTGGCCAAGGGCGTGGAACTGACCGCTGCCGCCAGGCTGGGCGATTTCAACCTGTCCGCCTCCTATGCCTATAGCCACAGCACCGTACATGCCCCCGGCGCAGCGTTCGACGGCTTCCGCCCGGCTCAGAGCCCCCGGCACGCCGCCAGCGCGACGATCGCCTACAGCCCGGCGCAGGGGCCATCGCTATCGACCACGCTGCGCTATGTCGGCCGGCAATATGAGGATGATCTGCAAAGTGACGTCCTGCCCGATGCGCTGACGCTGGACGCCATCGCCCGCCTGCCGGTCGGCCATGGCGTCAGCCTTGTCGCCCGTGGCGAAAATCTGTTCGACGAAACGATCGTCACCCGCAATGCAGGCGGATCGATGGATCTCGGCACGCCGCGCACCCTGTGGATCGGGGTCAGCTTCGGGGGCTGACGCGATTCGGGCGATCCTGATTCCGATGGCCGTAGCAGCCCTGCTGCTGGTCAATCTGATCGCCTTCACCCTGTTCGGCATGGACAAGCGGCGCGCCCGGATGGGTCTGCGCCGCTTGTCCGAACGCAGCCTGCTGCTCTGGGCGCTGGCAGGCGGAACGGCGGGGGCGTTTCTGGGCCGCCATGTCTTTCGTCACAAGACGCGCAAACAACCCTTCTCGGCGCTGCTCTGGTCTATCGCGGTCGCGCAGATGACGGCGATCGCCGCATGGGCGATGATCTGATTTCAAATGGATATGGAAGAAATGGTGCTGCCGGGGAGGATTGAACTCCCGACCTCAGCCTTACCAAGGATGCGCTCTACCACTGAGCTACGGCAGCACTCTATTTCATCTCCTCAGCGCTAACTGCGCTGCGGAGGCCGGGCCTATGGCCGCCCTCGCGGCGCATGTCAAGGCGGGTTGCGGTCGATCATGCATTTTGCTTATGCGCATCGCATGGCTGAAACGCAGGACGAGAAAAAGGCACGGTTGGCGCAGGCGCTGCGCGACAATCTGCGCAGGCGCAAGGCGCAAGCGCGGGAGGGCGCCTCGCCGCGCCCTCCCGTTGATACGTCCGGCGACTAGAGTGTTTTGAAGTGAGCTGGCGCAGCTGACGGCTCGCAAAATGCGAAAAACAAAAGACTCCTGAAGCCTGATCCGATTCTATCCAATCGGATCAGGCTTTAAAGCGACGCGCAAGCCGCCTTGAGCCAGGCGAGCGCATCGCCCTCCATTTGCGGACCGACCAAGTCCAGCACGGCGGCGTGATAAGCGTCGAGCCAGGCGCGTTCCGCATCGCTCAGAATCTCGGTCGCGATGAGCGACCGATCGATCGGCGCGAAGGTCAACGTCTCGAAGCCCAGCATCGGCTTTTCCGCGCCTGGAACGTCGCGTTCCTCGACCAGCACCAGATTTTCGATGCGGATGCCATATTCGCCGGTCTTGTAATAACCCGGCTCGTTCGAGAGGATCATCCCTGCCGCCAGCGGCTCGTCGCCACCACCAAAAGTCGCGATCCGCTGCGGCCCTTCATGCACCGACAGGAAGCTGCCGACACCGTGGCCGGTACCATGGGCATAATCCAGCCCTTCCGCCCAGAGATATTGGCGAGCGAGCGCGTCAAGCTGACCGCCGCGCGTGCCCTTGGGGAAGACAGCGCGGGCGAGCGCGATATGGCCCTTCAGCACCAGCGTGAAGCGGTGGCGCATCTCTTCGGTCGGCGTGCCGATGGCGAGGGTACGGGTCACGTCCGTGGTCCCATCGCGATACTGGCCGCCTGAATCGACCAGATAGAGGCTGTTCAGCTCGATCGGGCGATTCGTCTTTTCCTCGACGCGATAATGGACGACCGCGCCATTTGGACCCGCACCGCTAATCGTGTCGAAGGACAGGTCTTCAAGCAGGCCGGTATCCTTGCGGAACGCCTCCAGCCGGTCCGACGCGGAAAGTTCGGTCAGGTCGCCCTTGGGCGCTTCAACCGCGATCCAGTGGAGGAAGCGGCTGAGCGCGGCGCCGTCGCGGGCTTGCGCAGCCTTGTGGCCGGCGACTTCGATATCGTTCTTGATCGCCTTGGGTAGGACGGCGGGATCGCGCAGCGAAAGGACCGTCGCGCCGCCGGCATCAAGGCCATTGAAGATCGCCGCGACCGCCCGTTCGGGATCAGCAACGACGGTCTTGCCATCAAGATCAGCCAGCGCATCGGCAAAAGCCGCGCGATCGTGAATGCGCACCGCATTGCCCAGATGCTTGGCAACGGCCTCGTCCATCTTTTCCGGGGCGACGTAGAGGTCGGCGGTCGCATCGGCATGAACGATGGCATAAGCGAGCGCGACCGGCGTGCGCTCCACATCCTTGCCACGGATGTTGAAGGTCCAGGCGATTGAATCGAGGGCTGAGAGGACGACGGCATCGGCCTTTTTCTCCGTCAGCCAGTCGGCCATGGCAGCGCGCTTTTCGGCGGCGGACTGGCCGGCGAAACGATCTTCATGCACCACCAGCTTGGCGTCGCTGGGTAGGGGGCGATCGGGCCATACGGCGTCAACAGGGTTGGTGTCGACGGCAACCAGTTCAGCGCCCTTTTCGGCCAATGCCTGCGTCGCCTGCTGCACCCAGGCGCGGGTGTGGAGCCAAGAGTCATAGCCGATGCGCGCGCCCTGCCCGGCATGATCCTTCAGCCAGGCCGCGATCGAGGTTTGCGGCACGCTTTGATATTGCCAGTGCGCGCCATCCACCTGCTCGCGAACCTGAAGCGTATAGCGGCCATCGACGAAGATGGCGGCTTCCTCCGGCAGGACCACGGCGCTGCCCGCCGATCCCTGGAATCCCGTCAGCCAGGCGAGCCGCTGCGCATAGGCGCCAACATATTCGCTCATATGCTCGTCGGTCAGGGGGACCACGAAACCGTCGAGCTTCTGGCGCACCAGTTGCGCGCGCAGGGCCTTCAGGCGATCTTCATAACTGGACATCACACTTCCCTTGGATCATTCCGGCCTCTTGCACCGGCGACAATGCCGACAACATAGAGGGGCGCGCCGGCTTATGCCAGCGCAGCCCCCGTCTGGACCATGGATAGTTAATGACCGATCAAATGCAGCCGCCTGTCGCCCAACGTCGGCCCCACAGCTTCACGCATCACGGGATCATAGTGGACGATCCCTATGCATGGCTGCGCGATCCGGGCTATCCCGACGTCAAGGACAAGGATGTGCTCGCCTATCTGGCGGCCGAGAATGGCTGGTTCGAGGGCGCAATGGCGCCGCACAAGCCGCTGCTCGACACGCTGTTCCAGGAGATGAAGGGCCGCATCAAGGAGGATGACCAGTCGGTCCCGCAGAAGGATGGCGACTATATCTACTGGCGCGCGTTCGAAACGGGTGCGCAATATCGCAAATGGTATCGCAAGCCCGTGGCAGGCGGTGACGACCAGTTGATCCTGGACGAACCCGCGCTGGCGGAAGGCCATGACTATTTCCGTCTGGGCGCCATGTCGGTCAGCCCCGATGGCCGCTACCTCGCCTATGCGATCGACACCAATGGCTCAGAACGGTTCGAGGCGCGGATCAAGGATCTGTTTTCCGGCGAGATATTGCCCGAAGTCATTCCCGACACCTTGTCTTCGTTAGTATGGACAAGCGATTCAAAAGGATTGCTGTACGGCCTCGCCAACGACAATTGGCGCACCGACAATGCGCGGTTGCACTGGCTGGGCCAGAGCGTCGACAGCGATATCGAGCTGTTCCATGAGGATGATGAGGGCTTTCGCGTCTCGATCGGCCTGACCTCCTCGGAAAAATGGATCGTTATCGCGACCGGCGACCATGTGACCAGCGAAGCCTGGCTGATCCCGGCCGACAATCCCACCGCCGACCCGTTGCTGGTGGCTGCGCGCAAGCCTGGCCGCGAATATGATGTCGACGAGCATGACGGTACGCTCTACATCAAGACCAACGACACCCACCCCAATTTCCGACTGGTGAAGGCGACTCTAGACGCGCCCGACCAGTGGGTCGAGGTGATCGCGGCCGACGCGCATTTCTACCTGACCGACTTCACATTGTTCAAGGGCTTCTACGTCACGGAAGGTCGGCAGGACGGCCTCGACCAGATCGAACTGCGTGATTACGCCACGCATAGCCCCAAGCGCATCGCCTTCCCGGAAGCCAGCTACTCAGCGAGCCTCGACGACAACCCCGAATATGACGTGACGAAGCTGCGCATCGGTTATGAATCGATGGTCACGCCCGACACCATCTACGACTATCATCTGGCGACCGGTGAACTGGAGGTGCTCAAGGTTCAGGAAATCCCGTCAGGCTATGACGCAACGGGCTATGCCGCCGAGCGGCTGATGATTGCGGCGCGCGATGGCACGCAGATTCCGGTATCGATCGTCTACCCCAAGAATTTCCCGCGCGACGGCAGCGCACCGCTGCACCTTTATGGCTATGGCGCCTATGGTCTGGCGATGGAGCCGGGCTTCTCGACCAGCCGCCTGTCGCTGCTGGATCGCGGCTTCGCCTTCGCCATCGCCCATATTCGCGGCGGCGATGACCTGGGCCAGCAATGGTATCTGGATGGCAAGCTGGACAAGCGGGTCAACACCTTCACCGATTTCGTTGATGTGGCGAAGGGGCTGATCGATCTTGGCTATAGCAGCAGGGGCAGGATCAGCATTTCAGGCGGATCGGCTGGCGGCGAACTGATGGGTGCGGTCATCAACTCCGACCCCGACCTGTGGGGCGCGGTGGTGGCGCATGTTCCCTTTGTCGACGTGCTCAATACCATGCTGGACGAGACTTTGCCGCTGACGCCGGGCGAATGGCCCGAATGGGGCAATCCGATCGAGGATGAGGCCGCGTTCCGCACGATCCAGAGCTATGATCCTTATACCCATGTCCGCGCGCAGGATTATCCGCCGCTGATGGTGACGGCGGGTCTCAACGATCCGCGCGTGACATATTGGGAGCCGGCCAAATGGGTGGCGAAGCTGCGCGCGACCAAGACCGACAGCAATATCCTGCTGCTCAAGACCAATATGGGCGCGGGCCATGGCGGCAAGTCGGGACGGTTCGAAAGCCTGCATGAAACGGCGGAAGAATTCGCCTTCATCCTGTGGCAATTGGGTGTGGAGGGCTGATGGCGTCCAGTTTCACCAAGCAGATCACCGCCCGGCCTGAGCATATCGACGTGCTGGGCCATGTGAACAATGCGGTCTGGGTCCAGTGGATGGAGCAGGTGTCGGTCGAACATTGGACGACCCATGCCCTGCCCGCCCATGTCGATGCCTATATCTGGGTCGTGACCCGGCACGAGATCGACTATCGCGGCAATGTGACCGACGGCGAGACGGTTACGGCGCGGACCTGGATTCCCGATCCGCCACGCGGCGCGCGTTTCGACCGGCTGATCGAATTCACCGGGCCCGACGGCAAGGTGAAGGTCGCGGCGCGATCAACCTGGGCGATGATAGACAAGGAATCCGGCCGGTTAATGCGCGTCCCGGCCGAAGTCGCAGCACCTTTCCTGAACCTCAGATAAAGGAACAACCTGGAAGATCAGTACGTTTCTCCGGCCGTCATGAACAATGACAGGAGAATAAAATGCATAATCATTTCGGGTCCACCATGCGCGGTCTTCTTGCCGCATCCGCCCTTGTCCTGACGGCTACGCCGGCTTTTGCCGGTGATGAGGAGCGGGCACTTGCCGCGATCGCGCAGGCACAGGGCAAGATCAATGCCGCGCAGCGCCTGCCGGCGACCAATCCCACCACGCCGGAATTGCTGGCCAAGGCGCAGGCGTCGCTGCGACTGGCGCAGGAAAGCTACAAGAGCGGCAAGGAGCAGGCCGCGATCAAGTCCGCCGTTGAGGCGCAACAATATGCCGACACGATGATCGGCGAGAACCAGCAGCAGGCCAACATGGATGCGCAGGTGCAGGCGCAGGCGACCGTGGATGCGCAGGCCGAGGCCAGCGCCGCCAACGCCCGCGCCGATGCCGCCGAACAGGCGGCCGCGTCGGCGGCCGCCGATGCCCAAGCCGCGCGCAATGCCGCCGCCTGGGCCGCGTCCAAGCCGGCGACCACCACCGTGACCACCGAAACGGTGAAGGCCGCACCGACCACGCGCAGCAGTTCCGCCAAGCGGATCGTGCGCAAGACCACGACTACCGCGCCGGCACGTACCGCTGCGGCGGAACGGACCACCACCACGGTCACCACGCAAAATTGAGGCGTCACGCCCTCCTCGATCGCCGGGCGATCAGGAGGGCGTCACCACCGTAAACATATCCTCGACGCCGGGTTCGCCCGGCCGCCCGTCCCGTTCCGCCGCCTGCCGTGCCCACATGACCGCATAGAGGCCATCGGCGCGGACCAGGTCGGCATGGCGGCCGCGCTCCACGATCACGCCCTTGTCCAGTACGATGATCTCGTCCGCATCGACCACGGTCGAGAGGCGATGGGCGACGACGAGCGTGGTGCGCTTGCGGCTGATATCGCGCAGGACGGTTTGGATTTCCGTTTCCGTGCGGCTGTCGAGCGCACTGGTCGCCTCATCCAGCACCAGAACCGGCGGGTCTTTCAGCAAGGTACGGGCGATCGCCACGCGCTGCTTTTCACCGCCCGACAGTTTGAGGCCGCGCTCGCCGACGCGAGTGGCATAGCCTTGCGGCAGGCTCATGATGAAGTCATGGATCGACGCGGCCTTCGCAGCCGCCTCTATCTCCATCTGGCTGGCGCCTTCCCGGCCATAGCCGATATTATAGCCGACCGTGTCGTTGAAGAGGACCATGTCCTGCGGCACGATGCCGATCGCGGCGCGCAGCGATGCCTGCGTCACGCCGGATATATCCTGCCCGTCGATCGATACCTGCCCCGACTGGATATCGTAGAAGCGGAAGAGGATGCGGGCGATGGTGGATTTGCCCGCGCCCGACGGGCCGACGATCGCCAGCGTCCGTCCCGCGGGCACGGTGAAGCTGACATCATGCAGGATTTCGCGGGCCGGATCATAGCCGAAGCGGACATGGTCGAAGCGCACTTCACCGCCACCCGCCTGTAGTGCAGGGGCGCCGGGCGCATCGGCAATTTCCTGCGGCGTGTCGATCAGCTGGTACATCGCCTCCATGTCGATCAGCCCCTGGCGGATGGTGCGATAGACCATACCGAGCAGGTCGAGCGGGCGGAACAGCTGCGACAGGAGCGTGTTCACCAGCACCACGTCGCCGGTGCTGAACTGCCCCCGGCTCCAGCCCCAAACGGTATAGGCCATAGCCCCGGCCATCATCAGGTTGGTGATGAGCGACTGGCCGATATTGAGCCAGGCGAGGCTGTTCTCGCTCTTGACCGCTGCCCTGGCATAGCGGCGCATCGCACTGCCGTAGCGGGTCGCTTCCCGCTGTTCGGCGCCGAAATATTTGACCGTTTCGAAATTGAGCAGGCTGTCGACCGCATGGGCGACGGCATTGGTGTCCATGTCGACCATGTCGCGGCGCAGCTGGTTGCGCCATTCGGTAACGGTGCGGGTGAACCAGATATAGAGCGCCACCATGGCGAGCGTGGCGACGACCAGGCCAGGGCCGAACTTGACGAGGAAGATGGCGCAGACCGCCACCAGTTCCAGCACCGTCGGCGCGATGTTGAACAGCAGGAAATAGAGCATCGTGTCGATGCTCTTGGTGCCGCGTTCCACGATCTTGGTGACGGCACCGGTGCGGCGATCGAGATGGAAGCGCAGCGACAGGCGGTGAAGATGAACGAAGACATCGTCGGCCAGACGCCGGCCAGCTTCCTGCCCTACCTTCTCGAACACCGCATTGCGCAGATTGTCGAACAGCACGCTGCCGAAGCGTGCCCCGGCATAGGTAGCGACCAGCGCCATGGCGAGGCCGACGGCCGGCTCCATCCCCGGCGCCATCCGGTCGATCGCCCCCTTGTAGGCGAAGGGCATGGCAAGACTGACGATCTTTGCCAGCAGCACCAGCACCATGGCGATGGCGACCCGGCGGCGCAACGCGGCCGAATCGGCGGGCCAGAGATAGGGCAGGAAGCGCCGCAATGTCGCCCAAACGGGCGGGATCGGCGTAGAATCGGGCGTGATGGGTGGCATCGGCCCCTATGTAGGCACTGTGACGCGGCGATCCAGTCAATTGGCCATCTTGTAGACACCAAAGAGACATGTGGTATCGCGCCTTGCCTGCTGCGGTGCACCATGGCAGCCTGCGCGCTCCTCCCCCTCTTCGACAAGGATGATGCGCGGCATGGAACCCTTTAGCGTGGCACTGGCGCCGGAACGGCTGTGGCAGGCGATCAACCCTCTTACCTGGACCCAGAATGGCGGGCAGATCGGCCTCATCAACATCGCGCTGGGCCAGACGGCGCGGCCCGACATAGAAAGGGCGGTGCTGAACGATGTTGGCAGCTATGGCCGGCAGATCGGGCGGATCGGCGACGCGCTGGAGGTGCTGATCCGTCATTTCGACAGCAAGGCGCTGGACGCGGCGGAGCGCGACGCGCTGACCATAGTGATGGGGCAGCTGGCGGAAATCCGCAAGGTGAAGGCGCGGGCGCGCGACGCTGACTGAATGGCGGCGTCCGCCCCCTTTTGCGTGCCGGAGACGGGGGCAAAGGGGGCGGTTGCGCCGCTTGCCGGAACAAAGGGCCGTTTTAGACTCTTTTCCTTTGTAGCAACGCGCGGCATGATGGGCCGGTTGCGGCGCATCGCAGGAGGCAAGGCAGGCGCATGTTCGGGTCTTTGTGGAAGCGGATTTTCGGAAACAAGGCTGCCGGCAACGACCAGATGTGCGAGGCGAAAGACGCCGCCCCCGTTTCCGGCCCTTCCGCTGGCCCCACTGCAAGCTATGATCCGGTCGCTGCGCTGCGCGATCTGGTGCGGCGCGACGTCGCCGGCGGCTTCTTCGACGATGATGCCATCCTGACCAACGCCAATGACGTGTTCGAGGAAGAATTGCCCCGGCCGCTGCTGCGGGTCGAGGCGTCGGCCGCGCTGCGCGCTGCGCTGGCAGAGCATCGCGCCGCCGAGCGCGACTGGTCGGACATGACCGATTGCGACCGGCTGGACGCCGCCTTCGCCGCGCTGGAGACGGAAGGCATCGTCGCGCGGCAGAATTTCACCTGCTGCGGCACATGCGGCGCATCCGAAATCTGGGACGAGATCGAGACGGCGCAGGCCGAAGGGCTGGCAGTGGAGGGCTATGCCTTTTTCCACATGCAGGACACCGAAGCGGCGGTGGAGGGGCATGGCCTTTATCTCAACTATGGCGCCTGCGAACAGGGCGAGCCGGCCGCCGTCGCGATCGGCCACCGCATCGTCGAACAACTGGAAGCCCATGGTCTGACGACACAATGGGACGGCCAGCTGGAACAGCGGATCGCCGTCCCGCTGGAATGGAAGAAACGGCGCGGCGCGGTGCTGATACAGGGATAGGCTGGCGAAGTTCACACGGTAACGCCATTTTCGGCCCGAAGCGCTCGCAAAGCCTTCGTCAGGCGCTCGCAAGGCGTCACCGATGCGCTCCCGACGCGTCCCTTCCTATTATGGCGGCAGCGCCCCCGGCCCCCATATAGACGGCCAGCGGGTGATGCATCGTCTGTTCATGCAGCATCAACGCCTCGGCCCAGTTGCGGTCGAACTCCGTGCCGGCAAGACGCTGACGCAGGCGATGCGCGCTGGACGGCGACATGCCCACGGCGCGCGCAGCATGGCGGACGCTGCCGCTTTGGAGCAAGGTGCCAAGGAAGCTGGCCTGTAGCGCCGGCGTCCAGCGGAGGCGGCGCTTTTTGGAAAGGCGAGCGGGCGGATTGGAGGGAGAAGGTTGGTCCATCCATAAGGATAGATCAGAGATTTGGCGTGTAGGACAGGATATTAGGCTGACCTGACGGCCGGTGCGCCCCTGAGCAAACCTTCGGTGCTCAAATCCTCATCTATTTCAGGCCAATGGATGCCATAACCGCCGCCTGCGATTTCCCAAATGGCACGTTCAGCGAGTGTTGCGTGCATAAGGCGGGGATACCAGGCGAGCGGCACGGAAATGGTGCGGCCGTCCATCAGGTCGACGATCAGGCTGTCCGCATCGCAACGGACGTCGGCGACGCGCTCGTCCGTGATCCTAGCCGAAATATTCATGCCATGCCTCCAGCAGGCAACCGCGATGGGTCGCCACCATCACGATTATGCCATTGATCTCCGATCGGCGGAAGCCGGTGTTCTTCGCCAGATCGACCGGATCGAGTCAGACCTTCATGGATGAGCCGCCCTTATCGACATGGACATGGGGCGGCTCATTGGGTTCGTGGCTGTAGAAATAGAAGCGATAGCCATCGAGGCGAAAGATGGTCGGCATCACATGTCCTCCGATATGAGGCCGAACCATCTACATCATAGCTTATGCCGGCGTCCAAGGCATGATTGGAAATGGTCGGTAAGACCACCTCCCTCAATCATGCTCCCGTCCGCCAGCGCCCATATAGAGTTCGCTACCGGTGGCCTTGAAGAGCCTGCTCATTTCTTCCATGCCTTTCAAGGCCGCGGCCTTGCTGGCCTCCGCCACTTCCGCGCCGGTCAGGCCCGCTTCGAGGAAACCGTCGGCAGGCTGGTTCTTCTTCGCGGCGAAATCGCGGACTTCCTGGGTGATCTTCATCGAGCAGAATTTGGGACCGCACATCGAGCAGAAATGGGCGCTCTTCGCGCCTTCGGCCGGGAGCGTCTGGTCGTGATATTGTTCGGCCGTGTCGGGATCGAGCGACAGGTTGAACTGGTCGCGCCAGCGGAATTCGAAGCGGGCGCGGCTGAGTGCGTCGTCGCGGACCTGCGCGGCGGGATGGCCCTTGGCGAGGTCTGCGGCATGGGCGGCCAGTTTGTAGGTGACGACACCGACCTTCACATCGTCACGGTCGGGCAGGCCCAGATGCTCCTTGGGCGTGACGTAGCAGAGCATCGCCGTGCCGTACCAGCCGATCTGCGCCGCGCCGATGCCGCTGGTGATATGGTCGTAACCCGGTGCGATGTCGGTGGTGAGCGGTCCCAGCGTATAGAAGGGCGCTTCGCCGCAGACCTGCAGCTGCTTTTCCATATTCTCCTTGATCTTGTGCATCGGCACATGGCCGGGGCCTTCGATCATCACTTGGACGTCTTCCTTCCAGGCGCGATGAGTCAGTTCGCCCAGCGTGTAGAGTTCGGAGAACTGCGCTTCGTCATTGGCGTCGGCGATCGATCCGGGGCGCAGGCCGTCGCCGAGCGAATAGGCGATGTCATAGGCCTTCATAATCTGCGTGATCTCGTCGAAATGCTCGTAGAGGAAGCTTTCGCGATGATGGGCTAGGCACCATTTCGCCATGATCGAACCGCCACGCGACACGATGCCGGTAACGCGCTTAGCCGCCATCGGGATGTAGGCGAGGCGGACGCCGGCATGGATGGTGAAATAATCGACGCCTTGTTCGGCCTGTTCGATCAGCGTGTCGCGGAACACATCCCAGGTCAGATCCTCGGCGATACCGCCGACCTTTTCGAGCGCCTGATAGATGGGGACGGTGCCGATCGGCACCGGCGAGTTGCGCAATATCCATTCGCGCGTGTCATGGATGTTGCGGCCGGTCGACAGGTCCATCACCGTGTCCGCGCCCCAGCGGATCGACCAGACCAGCTTGTCGACTTCGGCGGCAACATCGGAAGCGACCGCCGAATTGCCGATATTGGCGTTGATCTTCACCAGGAAATTGCGCCCGATCGCCATCGGTTCGGATTCCGGGTGATTGATGTTCGACGGGATGATGGCGCGGCCGCGCGCCACTTCATCGCGGACGAATTCCGGCGTCACATAATCGGGGATGGAGGCACCCCAGCTTTCGCCATCGCGGACATAGTCCTTCAGGCGGGCGCGGCCCAGATTCTCGCGCTCGGCGACATATTCCATTTCCGGGGTGATGATGCCGCGGCGGGCATAATGCATCTGGGAGACGTTCATGCCGGGCTTGGCACGCAGGGGGCGCTTCACGACATTCGGGAAGGGCTGGACGCCGCCGCTGCGGTCGGGGCCTTTCAGGCCATTATCCTCCGGCTTGATCGCGCGCGCGTCATATTCTTCAACGTCGCCGCGTTCGCGTATCCAGTCGCGGCGCAATTGCTGGAGGCCCGCCATGATGTCGATATGCGCATCGGGATCGGTGTACGGCCCCGACGTGTCATAGACGCGTACCGGCGGCTCGCCGCTGCCCGGCTCCAGATGAATTTCGCGCATCGCGACCTTGCGCGGGCCGACATGAATCTTCTTCGAGCCACGGATCGGGCCGGTGGTGACGCGCATTGCGGCCTGCCGGCCATTGAAGCCTTCGGCTTCGGGCATCTCGGTGCGGGCGGGGACATCTGCCATGGATTTGCCTTTCAGACGATGAGGGTGGCGCGGCCGGTGAGGCCGGCGAGGAAGAGGAGGATGCCGAGGATCAGGGCGATGCTGGCCCAGGCGCGGATGAAGCCGGTCGACCAGTGGCCGATGCGGATGAGCGGCCCCGGCACCGCGAGCAGGGTCGCGCCCTCGATCAGCGCGACATAGCCGATCAGGCTGACGATAATGGCGAGCGGATCGGTCCAGATGCTGTGAATCAGGACCAGGGTGCCGCCGACCGCAAAGACCGCGAAGCCCAGCGCCACGACCAGCCCCGGCGACCGGTTGAGATCGTCCATCACCGCCCGCCAGCGCGGCGGACTGGCGAGGCCACCAAGGCCGACGACGATCATGTAGAGGCCGAAAATCTCGGCCAGGCGCAGCGTCAGAACGGAAATCGTATCCATGGGCCGCCTCTCTTTCGTCTCTTTTCAAAGACGCAGGGCGGGCGCGGACTGCTGGTTGCTCAGAGCCGTTCCCTCCCTACGCCGGTGTCAGCCGGATCAGGTTCAACGGGTCGTGGCCACATCAGCCACCTCTCAACCGCCTGTGCGCGGTCCCCCGGGGATGCTGGACAGGATAGGGGCGAAACGGCACAAGGTCCAGCAGCTTATGTTCGATACCCCGCCCCCCGATCTTTCGACCAAGGCTGGCCGCAAGGCCTGGCGTCATGAAATGCGCATGGTGGCGGTGCGGCCGCGCCGCTGGGGGCTGTGGTTGCTGACGCTCGGTTTCCTGCTGGTGATGGCGCCCGCCGCCTTTGGCCTGCACAGCATAGCGGGCTGGTCGCCCAGCCTGTTGGGGAGCCTGCTGATGCTGGCCGCGTTCCCTTTGCTGGTCGCGGGCGCGCTGTTGCGGCGGCGATACCGGCGCGGGCGGATGATGCCGCAAAGGGAGAAATAGCCCATGAAAAGGATGATGTTGCTGGTGACTGCCGCGATGCTGACCGGGGCCGGTGCGCCCCCTGCCCCCGCTCCCGCCCCGGCGGATGATCCTTTCATCTGGCTGGAGGACTGGACCGGGCCGCGCGCGATGCAGTGGGTCGAGGCAGAGAATAGGGCGACGGTCGCCGCCTTCCAAAATGATCCGCGCTATGCCGGCTATTATAAGGACGCACTGGCCATCGCATCGGCCAAGGACCGAATCGCCATGCCGATGCTGATCCACGGCCGCATCTATAATTTCTGGCGCGATGCCGATCATCCGCAGGGCATATTGCGCTATACGTCGCAAGCCGACTATGCGACCGACGTGCCGCACTGGACGACCGTGCTCGATCTGGACGCCCTGTCCAAGGCGGACGGCAGGAAATGGGTGTGGAAGGGTGCGACCATCCTCGATCCCGAGGAACGCTATGCGCTGCTCAACCTGTCGGATGGCGGCGAGGATGCCGTGACATTGCGCGAGTTCGACCTGGTGACGGGCACATTCGTGCAGGGCGGCTTCGATATTCCCACGTCCAAGCAGAATGAGGCCTGGCTCGACAAGGATAGGCTGCTGATCGCCCGCGACTGGGGGGAAGGCAGCATGACCAAATCGGGCTACCCCTTTGTCGTGAAGATATTGAAGCGCGGCCAGCCCCTGTCGGCCGCGCAGGAAATCTATCGCGGCAGCCCGGGCGATCAGGTCGGCACCTTCCCGATGCTGCTGTCGGACGGGTCGGGGAACCGGGCAGCGTTCCTCTATCGTGGCGTCACCTTCTTCGGCAACGAGACTTACCTCGTCACCGGGGAAAGTGTGAAGAGGCTGCCCCTGCCCGCCAAAAGCCAGTTGCAGGGCATGGTGCAGGGACAGGTGCTGATCCAGACCAGCGAAGCCTGGCAAAGCGGCGGCGTGACCGTGCCGGCAGGATCGCTGGCGGCGGTGCCGCTGAGCGCCTTGCAATCCGGCGCGGTCCTGACGCCCCGGATATTGTTCGCCCCCAATGCGCGCCAGTCGATCGACGGCGTGACCGCGACGAAGAACCGGGTGATTCTGGCGATCAACGACAATGTCCGCGGCCGGGTGCTGGTCCTGGCGCCGGAACAGGACAGGTGGACGACCAGGCCGGTCACCCTGCCCGACAATGCAACCATCTCGATTGCGACGGCGACGGACAAGAGTGATGCCGCCTATCTCTCGGTCGCTGGCTTTCTGGCGCCGACGACGCTCTGGGCGATCGACGCCGCCAATCCTGCGCCGCGCCAGGTGAAGGCGATGCCCGCGCGCTTCGATGCGTCCGGACTGTTGGTAGAGCAATATGAGGCGACATCGACCGACGGGACGAAAATTCCCTATTTCATCGTCCATCGCAAGGACATGAAGCCGGACGGATCGACGCCGACGATTATGACCGCCTATGGCGGATTCGAGGTGCCGATGACGCCCAGCTATGCCGCGATCACCGGCAAACTATGGCTGGAGCGGGGCAATAGCTTCGTGCTGGCGAACATCCGCGGCGGCGGCGAATTCGGCCCGGCCTGGCATGAGGCGGGGCTGAAGACCAAGCGGCAGACCATCTATGATGATTTCGCCGCGGTGGCGCGGGATATCTTCGCCCGCAAACTCTCATCCCCCCGTCGCTTCGGCATTTATGGCGGCTCCAATGGCGGGCTGTTGATGGGGGTGGAATTCAACCAGCATCCCGACCTGTGGAACGGGGTGGTGATCCAGGTGCCGCTGCTGGACATGCTACGCTATGAGCAAATCGCGGCCGGGGCGTCCTGGGTGGACGAATATGGCAGCGTCTCGGTGCCGGAAGAGAGAGCCTTTCTCGCAAGAATTTCGCCCTATGCGAATATCCGCAAGGGGGTGCACTATCCCACGCCCTATATCTGGACCACGACCAAGGACGACCGCGTAGGGCCGCAGCATGCTCGCAAATTTGCGGCGCGACTGAAGGATTATGGCCTGCCCTATCATTTCTATGAGGATATGGCCGGGGGTCATAGTGGGGACGCGGACATAGAGCAGGGTGCCCGATTGCAGGCGATGCAGATGGTATATTTCAGCCAGCGGCTGGAGGGAGATTGAATCGGCCGCCAAGAATAGTCGGTGTTTCGCTTGGTAGCGGTGACCAACAAAAAAGCCCGCCGGATCGGCGGGCTTTTTGTTGGTTGCGGGAGTAGGATTTGAACCTACGACCTTCAGGTTATGAGCCTGACGAGCTACCGGGCTGCTCCATCCCGCGACGTTACACTACTTGTGTAGCAGTGTGATTGAAGCACAAAAAGGCGGTTACTTATGAACCGCCTTTTTATGTAATCATGAATGGGTTTTAGATATATGCGCGAGCTACAATGCCTGGCGACGCCCTACTCTTCCAGTGCTTGAGCAATAGTACCATCGGCGCAGACTGGTTTCACGGCCGAGTTCGGGATGGGATCGGGTGGGTCACAGACGCTATGGTCACCAAGCAATGAAGCTTGCGCATATAAGGGTTTTAATCGGTGCCGTGCACATGAGTGTTTGCTTGTCAAACACGGCAACAGCCGCGTTTTCATTTTCACTTGAGAAAATGAACGTTCAAACAACTTAGTAGATCTGGCTTGTTTTATAACCGCCATTTTCAACGTCTGCGCTGGTGCTTTGTCCAGTGCTGTTGTTGATGGTGGGACTCTGCGGTTCATAAGAACCGTTTAAGCGTGATCAGAGCAATTAGGACTGGTTAGCTCCATGCGTTACCGCACTTCCACATCCAGCCTATCAACGTCGTGGTCTACGACGGCTCGAAGAAATCTTATCTTGAGGGAGGCTTCCCGCTTAGATGCTTTCAGCGGTTATCCCGTCCATACATAGCTACCCTGCTGCGCCACTGGCGTGACGACAGGTACACCAGAGGTATGTTCAACCCGGTCCTCTCGTACTAGGGTCAACTCCTCTCAAATTTCGACGCCCACGGCAGATAGGGACCAAACTGTCTCGCGACGTTCTGAACCCAGCTCACGTACCACTTTAATTGGCGAACAGCCAAACCCTTGGGACCTGCTCCAGCCCCAGGATGTGATGAGCCGACATCGAGGTGCCAAACGATTCCGTCGATATGAGCTCTTGGGAATCATCAGCCTGTTATCCCCGGCGTACCTTTTATCCGTTGAGCGATGGCCCTTCCACGAGGGACCACCGGATCACTATGACCGACTTTCGTCTCTGCTCGACTTGTCAGTCTCGCAGTCAGGCGGGCTTATGCCATTGCACTCTAACAGACGGTTTCCAACCGTCCTGAGCCCACCATCGCGCGCCTCCGTTACTCTTTAGGAGGCGACCGCCCCAGTCAAACTACCCGCCACAGAGGGTCCCTGCACCGGATAACGGTGCGAGGTTAGACATCAGAAAACAACAGGGTGGTATTTCACCTATGGCTCCACGACAACTGGCGTCATCGCTTCAAAGCCTCCCACCTATGCTACACAGTTCTTTCCTAATGCCACTCTGAAGCTGCAGTAAAGGTGCACGGGGTCTTTCCGTCTAACCGCGGGTACTCCGCATCTTCACGGAGAATTCAATTTCGCTGAGCATATCCTGGAGACAGTGGGGAAGTCGTTACGCCATTCGTGCAGGTCGGAACTTACCCGACAAGGAATTTCGCTACCTTAGGACCGTTATAGTTACGGCCGCCGTTTACCTGGGCTTCAATTCAGAGCTTGCACTCCTCCTCTTAACCTTCAGGCACCGGGCAGGCGTCAGGCCCTATACGTCGTCTTGAAGCCGACTTAGCAGAGCCCTGTGTTTTTGCTAAACAGTCGCTACCCCCTGGCCTGTGCCCCCCATCAGTGCTTGCGCATAGATGGGGCCTCCTTCTTCCGAAGGTACGGAGGCAATTTGCCGAGTTCCTTCAGGATACTTCTCTCAAACGCCTTGGTATACTCTACCATTCCACCTGTGTCGGTTTAGGGTACGGTCTATACGGTGGGGCTATTTCCTGGGACACCTTCCCAGCCAGGAGCAATCCAATAAGCCCTGACCAGTTACGGCATCCGTCACACACCACCAGGCCCACGAATATTAACGTGGTTCCCATCGACTACCCCCTTCGGGCTCGTCTTAGGGGCCGGCTTACCCTGCTCAGATTAGCTTTAAGCAGGAACCCTTGGAATTTCGGCGACAGTGCATCTCACACTGTTAATCGCTACTCATGTCTGCATTCGCACTTCCGATACCTCCACGGTCGGTTACCCTTCCGCTTCAACGGCCTACGGAACGCTCCGCTACCGCTCAGTCAAAGACTGAACCCTAAGCTTCGGTGCACGTCTTGAGCCCCGTTACATCTTCGCCGCAGGATCTCTTGTTTAGACCAGTGAGCTGTTACGCTTTCTTTAAAGGATGGCTGCTTCTAAGCCAACCTCCTGGTTGTTTTGGAAATCCCACATGCTTTCCCACTTAGACGTGACTTGGGGACCTTAGCTGTAGGTTAGGGCTGTTTCCCTTT